>NZ_JAFCKB010000023.1 GCF_018130615.1 Bradyrhizobium manausense | reverse complement strand
ATCTTCTTCTCATCCTTGTCGACACAGGTGACGTCGTGGCCGAAATCCGCAAAGCAGGCTCCGGACACCAGTCCCACGTAGCCCGTGCCGATCATCGCGATGCGCATGAAAATCCCTGTTCCAGCTTGGTTAACGAAACCCCAATCCGAGGGGCGGTTTAGCATTTTCCCGTCGGGAAGGAAGAGCCCGCGCCGAGAAACCGGCACGCGATTTGTACCGGTAAAGAAGTCGGAAACCACTGGGCGCCACACTGCCCCACACCCACACAGGGACCGGGCGGAACACGCCTCGAAACGGGACACCATGGCATCATCAGGCACATCAGCTGCGAGCGGGGAGCTTCTCAATGCCTCGGCTGCCGCGCGTGTCGACTGGGTCGATTACGCCAAGGGTATCTGCATCGTCATGGTGGTGATGATGCATTCGGTGCTGGGCGTCGAGCTCGCCGCTGGCGAGACCGGTTTCATGCATGTCCTGGTGGCCTTCGCAAAGCCGTTCCGGATGCCGGACTTCTTCCTGATTTCGGGCCTGTTCCTGCCACTGGTGATCGATCGGGACTGGCGAACCTATCTCGACCGCAAGGTGGTGCATTTCGCCTATTTTTATGTCGTCTGGGTGACAATCCAGTTCGGCTTCAAGGCCCCTGCTTTCGCCGCCGAAACCGGCTGGCGCGACGTGGGCCTGCTGTATCTCGAATCCTTCATCGAGCCCTTCGGCACACTCTGGTTCATCTACCTGCTGCCGGTCTTCTTCATCGTCACAAAACTGACACGCAAATTCCCGCCGCTCGCGATTTGGCTGGCGGCGGCCGCGCTCGAGACCGCGCGGATCACGACCGGCTGGACCGCGATCGACGAGTTCTGCGCGCGCTTCGTCTACTTCTATTCGGGCTATCTGTTCGCGCCTTACGTCTTCGCGCTGTCGGATCGCGCACGCAATCATCCAGCGCGGGCAGTCGCCGCGCTCGCGACCTGGACGCTGGTGAATGCCGGCCTCGTCGCATTCGGCGCAAGCGAGTGGAAGATCGTCTCGCTGATGCTCGGCTTCGCCGGCGCATGCGCGATCATCACGTCAGGCACGCTGCTGGCGCGTGCGCATTGGTGCAATTTCCTGCGCTTCTGCGGTGAGCATTCGATCGTGATCTATCTCGCCTTCTTCCTGCCGATGGCCTCGACGCGCACGCTGCTGCTGCGCACCGGCATCATTCCGGATATTGGCACCGTGTCGCTGATCGTCACCATCGTCGGCGTGATCGGATCGCTCGCGATCTGGCAGGCTGCGCTGCGGCTGCACGCCGACTTCCTGTTCGAACGGCCCGACGCATTCTGGATCGCGCCGAAGAAGGCCGGCCCGGTGCTGCAGCCGGCGGAATAGACCGCTCAGGGCCGCAGATAGAGGGCTCCCGTCGTATGCCCGGATTCCAGATCGGCCTGCGCTAGCGCCGCATCGCGCAGATCGTAGGCTTTGCCGGTCACCTCGAGCACACCGCCGGCCATCGCAGCAAGCACCCGCTCGGCCGAACCGCGATACGCATCGGCATCGTTCATGTGGGCCATCACGCTCGGCCGCGCCAACATCAGGCTGCGCCGCGGTCCGAGATCGTTGACATCGACGGGCGGGATTGGCCCGGCCGACTGGCCGACGCTCGCGACCACGCCGAACGGCCGCACGCAGCCCAGCGTCTTCTGCAACGTCGTTCCACCGACGCCGTCATAGGCGGCATCGACGCCGGCTCCGGCGGTGAAATCCGCGACGGCCGCGGCGAAATCGGCGTCGCGCCCGACGATCACATGGCGCGCACCGGCTGCACGGGCGATTTCGGCTTTCGCCGGCGAACCGACAGTTCCGATCACGACCGCCCCGCGCGCACTGGCCCAGCGTGTCAGCAGCTGACCAAGTCCTCCCGCAGCGCTATGGACGAGCACCGTCGTGCCTCGGCCGACCGGAAATACGCGACCAAGCAGCATGTCGGCTGTAATGCCCTTGACGAACGCGGCGGCGACCGCCTCATCCGGCAGGCCGGCCGGAATCTTCACGCAGCGCCAGGCTGGCATGTTGCGTTCGGACGCATAGGCGCCGACCGGCGCGCCCGCATAAGCGATGCGGTCCCCGACTTCGAGGCCGGTGACCTCGATGCCGAGCGCCGCAACGACGCCCACCGCCTCGACGCCGGGAATGCGTTCGGGCGCGAGCGCGTAGAGACCGAGGCGCTGATAGATATCGATGAAATTGACGCCGATGGCGGTCTGCCGCAACCGGACTTCGCCGCGGCCCGGCTGCGGCAGATCGGCGCTTGCCAGCTCGAGCTGCTCGACGCCACCGGGCGCCTTTAACTTCACGATCACGGCCATATCGAGTTTCTCCAGTCGATGATGGAAGAAACTATGGATCGCCGCGGATATCTGCGAAACTGCTCATAATCGAAAACCTATTGTGAGATTTCGCGCATATGGACTGGACCGACCTGCAGCATTTCCTGGCGCTGGCGCGCGAAGGCAGCCTGTCGGCCGCGGCGCGGAGCCTCAACGTCGACCATGTCACCGTGGCCCGCCGCGTCGCCGCCCTGGAAGCATCCGTGTCGCTCAAGCTCGTGGACCGCAGACCGCGCAGCTACGAGCTCACCGGGGACGGCAGGCGCATCGCCAAGATCGGAGCGCCGATGATGGAAGCGGCTTTTGCGGTGGAGCGCGCCGCACAGGCCTCAAAATCCGAGATCAGTGGCGAGATCACGATCAGCGCCCCACCTTCGCTCGCCAGCCTCCTGATCGCGCCGAAGCTGATCCGGCTGCGACAGCAGCATCCCGACATCAGGATCAAGCTGATCGGCGAGAAGCGCACGGCCTCGCTTACGCGCCGCGAGGCCGATCTGGCGCTGCGCCTGTCCCGCCCGACGGAGCCCGGGCTGATCGCCCGCAAGATCGGCTATTTCGAGTTTGGCCTCTACGGCTCGCCCGACTATCTCAAGGCGACACTCCCGCATGCATTCGCCTTCATCGCCTACGAGGCCAGCATGGATGAGGTTCCCCAGCAGCGATGGCTGAGGCGCTTCGCCGGCACGCGCGAGATCGTGCTTCGCACCAATGATCTGGAGAACCAGGCGGCAGCCGCCCGAACCGGAATTGGGCTGGCCGCCTTGCCAAGATTTCTTGGCGAGGCTGACGCGAGGCTGCAGCGGCATGACATCGGTGGACGCCCGGTCGGACGCGAGGTCTGGCTGGTTCTCCATCGCGACCTGCGCCGCGCGCCCGCGGTGCGCGCGGTAGCGAGCTTCATCGAAGGCTGCCTGGCCTGACCTCGCTGCGGCTGTGCCGATGCCATGATTTGCCTGTGCGAGTCGGCAAAATTGCGACCTGTCGAGGCTGTCTTTTGCCGCAAAAATTCATACATTGCGGCCATGCCCAAGACATCTCCGAAGACCTCCGCCAAAACCGACACCAAACCCGCCGCGGCGACAGCTGCTGCCAAACCGGTCGCGGCGAAGGCCGCCGGCAAGGGCGACCACATCTTCCTGGTCGACGGTTCCGGCTACATCTTCCGCGCCTATCACGCGCTGCCGCCATTGAACCGCAAGTCCGACGGGCTTCAGGTCAATGCTGTGCTGGGCTTCTGCAACATGCTGTGGAAGCTCTTGCGCGACATGCCCGCCGACAACCGGCCGACGCATCTGGCGATCGTGTTCGACAAGTCGGAAGTCACCTTCCGCAACAAGATCTATCCCGACTACAAGGCGCACCGTCCGCCTGCGCCTGATGATCTGATCCCGCAATTCGCGCTCATCCGCGAAGCCGTGCGCGCCTTTGACCTGCCCTGCCTGGAGCAAGGCGGCTTCGAGGCCGACGACCTCATCGCGACCTATGCGCGACAGGCCAGCGAACGCGGCGCCACCACGACCATCGTGTCCTCCGACAAGGATCTGATGCAGCTCGTGAACGACAAGATCGTGATGTACGACACCATGAAGGATCGCCGCATCGGCATCCCCGAGGTGATCGAGAAATTCGGCGTGCCGCCGGAGAAGGTGGTCGAAGTGCAGGCACTGGCCGGCGACTCCACCGACAACGTGCCCGGCGTGCCCGGCATCGGCATCAAGACCGCGGCGCAGCTGATCGTCGAATATGGCGATCTTGAACAGCTTCTATTCCGCGCCACCGAGATCAAGCAACCGAAGCGCCGCGAGGCTTTGCTCGAGAATGCCGAGAAGGCGCGGATCTCGCGCCAGCTCGTGCTGCTCGACGACAAGGTCGATCTGGAGGTACCGCTCGACGACCTCGCCGTCCACGAGCCCGACGCGCGCAAGCTGATCGCCTTCCTCAAGGCGATGGAATTCACCACGCTGACGCGCCGCGTCGCCGACTATTCGCAGATCGACCCATCCAATGTTGATGCCGATGCAAGCAACAGCAGCGGGGCGAGAGGCGGCGACAGCGCGAAAGCAAAGCCGTCCGAGACCTCAGGCGATCTCTTCGCAGCTCCTGCCGCAGCCGCAAAGGACGCCGACAAGGGCGACAAGTCGGCAAGCATCAAGGGCGCACCGATCTCGCTCGCCGCCGCGCGCGAGGAGGCGCTGCGCAAGCTCCCGGTCGATCGCGCCAAATATCAGACGATCAAGTCGATCAAGGAGCTCAACGCCTTCATCGCTCGCATCCATGATACCGGTCATGTCGCGATCGAGATCAAAGCCAACTCCATTAATCCCATGCAGGCCGATCTCTGCGGCATCGCGCTGGCGCTGGCACCGAACGAGGCCTGCTATGTGCCGCTGGCTCACAAGCAGTCCGGCGGCGACGGCGGGCTGTTCGACGCCGGCCTCGCGCCGGATCAGGTCAAGCCTACCGAGGCGATCGATGCGCTGCGGCCGGTGCTGGAATCCGCGGGCATTCTCAAGATCGGCTTCGACGTCAAGTTCGCCGCCGTGATGCTGGCACAGCACGGCATCACCTTGTGCAACGCCGACGATGCGAAGCTGATCTCCTACGTGCTCGACGCCGGGCGCGGCTCGCATGAGCTGGACTCGCTGTCCGAGCGTTGGTTCGGCCACGCCATGCTGAAGGAGAGCGAGCTGCTCGGCAGCGGCAAGGGCAAGATCACCTTTGACCAGGTGCCGATCGACAAGGCTGTGCCGTTGTCTGCCGAGGGCGCCGACATCGCGTTGCGCGCCTGGCGCGTGCTGAAGCCGCGCCTCATCGCCGAGCACATGACCACCGTCTACGAGACGCTGGAGCGGCCGCTGGTGTCGGTGCTCGCGCGCATGGAGCGACGCGGCATCTCGATCGACCGTCAGGTGCTGTCGCGTCTCTCCGGCGACTTCGCGCAGACCGCGGCGCGCGTCGAAGCCGAGATCCAGGAGATCGCGGGCGAGCCGGTCAATGTCGGCAGCCCCAAGCAGATCGGCGACATCCTGTTCGGCAAGATGGGACTGAGCGGCGGCACGAGGACAAAAACCGGCGCATGGTCCACCACCGCGCAGGTGCTGGATGATCTTGCCGAGCAAGGCCACGATTTTCCGCGGAAGATCCTGGAGTGGCGCCAGGTCTCGAAACTGAAATCGACCTACACCGACGCGCTGCCGACCTACGTCAATCCGCAGACCCACCGCGTCCACACGACCTACGCGCTGGCCGCGACCACGACGGGCCGGCTGTCGTCGAACGAGCCGAACTTGCAGAACATCCCGGTGCGCACCGAGGACGGCCGAAAAATCCGCCGCGCCTTCGTCGCCACGCCCGGGCACAAGCTCGTCTCCGCCGACTATTCGCAGATCGAGCTGCGCCTGCTGGCCGAGATCGCCGACATTCCCGTGCTGAAGCAGGCATTCAAGGACGGGCTCGACATTCACGCCATGACGGCGTCCGAAATGTTTGGCGTGCCGATCGAGGGCATGCCGAGCGAAATCCGCCGCCGCGCCAAGGCGATCAATTTCGGCATCATCTACGGCATCTCCGCGTTCGGCCTCGCCAACCAGCTCGGCATCGCCCGCGAGGAAGCGTCGGCCTACATCAAGAAGTACTTTGAGCGCTTCCCGGGCATTCGCGCCTACATGGACGAGACGCGCGATTTCTGCCGGAGCCACGGCTACGTCACCACGCTGTTCGGCCGCAAGTGCCACTATCCCGATATCAAGGCCTCCAATGCCTCGGTGCGCGCCTTCAACGAGCGTGCCGCGATCAACGCCCGGCTTCAGGGCACCGCCGCCGACATCATCCGCCGCGCCATGACGCGGGTGGAGGATGCGCTGGCGCAGAAGAAGCTCTCGGCGCAGATGCTGCTCCAGGTGCATGACGAGCTGATCTTCGAGGTGCCGGACGCCGAGGTCGAGGCGACTCTTCCCGTCGTGCAGCACGTGATGCAGGATGCGCCGTTCCCGGCCGTGCTGCTGTCGGTGCCGCTGCACGTCGACGCGCGCGCGGCGAACAATTGGGACGAGGCGCATTAAGGGCCGTCCCAATGAAGATCGCCGCCATCTCCGGCAGCCTTCGCGCGGGTTCTGGCAACACCGCAGTGTTGCGCGCAGCGGCGCGGCTCGCGCCTGCTGGTGTCGAGGTCATCCTGTTCGAGGGCATTGCGGAGCTGCCTTTTTTCAATCCGGACCTGGACGGCGATGACGTACCCGCGCCGGTCGGCGCGATGCGCCACCTCATCGGCAGCGTCGACGGGCTCCTGATTTCCAGCCCCGAATATGCCCGCGGCGTCGCCGGCGTGCTGAAGAACGCGCTCGACTGGCTGGTCGGCAGCCACGAATTTCCCGACAAGCCCGTCGCGCTGATCAACACGTCGCCGCGCGCGACCCACGCGCTGGCCGCTCTGACGCTGACGCTGGAAACAATGTCCGCCCGGCTCGCCACGGAGGCCTGCGTGACGCTGCCCTTGCTTGGCGGCGCCTGGGACGAACACAGCATTGCCGCCGATCCGGCACTCGCAGAGCAGTTACGATTGGCGATGGAGCGTTTCGCGGCGTTCATCGCCACCAAGCAGGCCGAGGCGTAGGACCAGATTGAATTGTCCTCCGTGCAATTGCGCGATGGCCCCACGGCGCCGCGCATATTAGAACCAGCACATCTCCCGCACCGGTTCATCCATGCCCCACACCTCCGCCCTGCTCGGCTTCGCCCTCGTCTGCCTTGGGCTCGTGCTCACGCCCGGGCCAAACATGATCTACCTGATCTCGCGCTCGATCACGCAGGGCCCGGCAGCGGGCATCGTCTCGCTCGGCGGCGTCGCGCTGGGCTTCGTGTTCTACATGCTGTGCGCGGCGTTCGGCATCACGGCGCTGCTGCTCGCCGTTCCCTTTGCCTATGACGCGCTGCGCTTTGCCGGTGCCGGCTACATGCTGTGGCTCGCCTGGCAGGCGGTGAAGCCGGGCGGACGCTCGCCATTTCAGGTGAAGCAGCTCGCCATCGACAGCCCGCCTAAATTGTTCGCGATGGGGCTCGTCACCAATTTGCTCAACCCGAAGATCGCAATGCTGTATCTGGCGCTGCTGCCGCAGTTCATCGATCCCACGGCGGGCAGCGTGCTGACGCAGTCGGTGGTGCTGGGGGCGATCCAGATCGCGATCAGCGTCAGCGTGAACGCGATGATCGCACTGGCCGCGGGATCGATCGCGCTATTCCTGGCAAGCCGGCCAAGCTGGATGCTGGTGCAGCGCTGGCTGATGGGCACGGTGCTGGCCGGCCTTGCCGTACGGATGGCGGTGGAAGCGAAGAAGGTGTGAGGCTTGGTCACCTCTCCTCGCTTGCAGCCGCTTGCAGGGAGAGGCGTAGGCCGCCTATGGCGGCCGTTCCGAAGAACGCCGAAGCATAGCTTCGGCTATGTCGCTCTTGCGATCCGGGTGAGGGGGTACAGGCATCTCGGCCATCTCGCGTGTGGAGAGAGGCCCCTCACCCCAACCCTCTCCCCGTAAGAACGGGGCGAGGGAGGAAGAAAGCTCAATCCAGCTTCGCCTCCATGCCACGCTTCACCGCCGGGCGCGCCATCAGGGCGTCGTACCAGCGCTTGACGTTGGGAAAATCGGCAAGCTCAACCTTGTGGCGCGGATGGCGCCAGGCCCACCCCAGGATGGCAAAATCGGCGACCGAGAGATCGCCGGCGACGAAGCCGCGGGCCTCAAGGCGGCGGTCCAGCACGCCGTAAAGCCGCCGCGTCTCCGCCATGAAGCGCTTCAGGCCGTAGGCGCGATCCTGCTCGTTCTCGAGCGCGATGAAATGATGCACCTGTCCCGGCATCGGGCCAAAGCCGCCCATCTGCCACATCAGCCATTCGTAGACGGGAATGCGTGCGCCAAGCGATTTCGGCAGGAATTTGCCGGTCTTTTCACCGAGATAGAGCAGGATCGCACCGGATTCGAAGATGCTGACAGGCTTGCCGTCCGGGCCTTCCGGGTCGAGGATCGCGGGGATCTTGTTGTTGGGGGAGACCTTGAGGAACTCCGGCGCCATCTGCTCGCCCTTGGTGATGTTCACCGGGACCACCTTGTAGGGCAGCCCCATCTCCTCCAGGGCGACCGAGATTTTGCGGCCGTTCGGCGTGTTCCAGGTGTGCAGCTCGATGGTCATTGGTCCGTGTCCTTCCCGGGAATTCGGGCCATCACCTACTCCGGAACGTTGCACCCCCACAACCGGCGGACCGGGATGGCCGATCCCTGTTGACGGGGGACGCCCCCTCTGGAATGTCGCGGCCGTCGCGGATAAATTCCGCCACCTCCAAAAACGCTCCCGAGGGACCGCCGTGTCGAAATCCGCCTCCCGCGCCCGCCTGTTCGAAATCATCCGCCGCCGCTCCTTCGGGCGCGGCGAGGTGACGCTCGCCTCGGGCCGCAAGAGCGATTTCTATTTCAACCTCAAGCCGACCATGCTGGACCCCGAGGGCGCGACGCTGCTCGCCGAGCTCACCTATGAGACGCTGAAGGACGACAATCTCGATTTCATCGGCGGCCTCGAGATGGGCGCGGTGCCGCTGGCCGGTGCTCTGGCGCAGATCTCCTGGATCAAGGGCCACCCGATCGCGGCGTTCTTCGTGCGCAAGAAGCCGAAGGAGCACGGCGCCAGGCTCGCGATCGAGGGCTTGCCCAGAGGCGAGACGCTTGCCGGCAAGCGCGTCGTGATCGTCGAGGACGTCACCACGACCGGCGGCTCGGCGATGAAGGCCGTGGAATCCGTGCGCGAGACCGGTGCGGAAGTCGTGCTGGTGCTGACCATGGTCGACCGCGAGGAGGGCGCCACCGACACGTTTGGTGCAGCCGGCCTGCCGTTCCGCTCGCTGTACAAGGCGTCGGAATTTTTGAAGGCTTGATGCCTCTTCTCCCTCGCCCCGTTCTTACGGGGAGAGGGTTGGGGTAAGGGGCCTCTCTCCACACATGAGATCGTCAAGAGGCCTGTACCCCCTCACCCGGAATCCGCGCTTTCAGCGCGAATTCCGACCTCTCCCCGCAAGCGGGGCGAGGTGAAGCAACCCCTCATTTACCATCGCGCTTTATGGTGAATCATGTGCTGAGACCCCTCAAGGGTTGCGGCCGGTTCAGTAGCGTCGGGTGGAGTAAGCGTTGCGTACGATCGTGTCCCATGCGCGCCGGCGGCGTCGCGCGATGCTCGTGGCCGCCACCCTCGCAGCACCGCTGCTTGCAGCTCCGGCCCCGGTTTCGGCCGAAGGCCTGTTCGACTTCCTCTTCGGCGGAGCCCAGCAGCGCCCGCAGCGCGACGTGCCGCAACAGGCGAATTCCTTCGTCGATCCCTTCGCCAGCCAGCAGAACCCGGCCGGCCAGCCGCAATATGCGCCCCCGGCCCGCGCGGCGGCGGCCGGCGGCTCCGGCCCGGCCTTTTGCGTACGCAGCTGCGACGGCAAATATTTTCCGCTGATGCGCGGCCTCGCCTCGCCGGCGCAGATGTGTCAGGCCTTCTGTCCCGCCAGCGCCACGAAGGTCTTTTTCGGATCCTCGATCGACGGCGCCTATAGCCAGACCGGCGAGCGCTACGCCGACAGCGAGAACGCGTTCGCTTACCGCAAGGCGCTGCGCGCGGACTGCACCTGCAACGGCCGCGAGCCGGCCGGGCTCGCCCCGGTCGATCTGACGCTGGACAGTTCGCTGAAGGCCGGCGACGTCATCGCCACCACCGACGGTCTCGTCGCCTATACCGGCGTCCGTCTCGGCAACGACCAGACCGCGGAGTTCACCCCGGTCGCCTCATATCCCGGCCTCACCGCGCAGGTCCGCGCCCGGCTCGGCGAGATGAAGGTCGCGCCGGTGCGCGCGGAGACGGTCGCAGCAGATGCGCCGGCCGCCGAGATCGTGCGCGAGACGCTGCCGGATGTGACGGCCGTGCCGAAGCCGACGGCGAAATCGGCAAAGCGGGCGGGATTGGATTAGGCCCCACTCTATCCGAGCCGTCATTGCGAGCGAAGCGAAGCAATCCAGCCTGCCTCTCTGGAGGCACTCTGGATTGCTTCGTCGCTTCAGCGCAAAATTGCTACGCAATTTTGTCGCGAGCTCCTCGCAATGACGGAGGATGCTGCGTCACCGCCCGATAATCACCCCGATCACGTTCGGCGCCGCCAGATATTTCTCCTCGATCGCCGCGCGCGCAGCAGCACGATTCTCGGCCGTCAGCAGGCCGCGCTTCTCGGCCAAAATCATCCAGCAAAAACCCCACCAGTCGGTCAGCATGCCCGTCTCGCTGACGAGGTCGTAGCCCTGCTCGGCCGCGAAGATGCGCGCATGCGCTTCGTCCAGCGTATCGAGGAAGTGATGGTCCTCGGGCGCGAACAGATCGTCGCTGATGTCGTCGATGGTGTAGCCCCAGATCGACTGGCACACCGCGTTGAACTCGCGGTCGAACTGGTCGTCATCGACGGCATAGCGCCGCGCCGCCTGGTGCAGCCGCGACAGCGACCGCGCGAAATCGGCGATCCGGGTGAGGGCAAATTGATCGAAGGCAATGGTGGACATGTAGTCCTCGCGACGGCTGTCAGACCCTAGATATTGTGTCGGCGATGTGCCGAATCACAATGATATATCAAAGACTTGCTAAAGTGTTCTTAATTTGTTCTGATGATGAGCGGCTGGTTATTGAGATCGTCGTCCTGGCGAAAGCCAGGACCCATTACCCCGGTCCGCGTTGGTTTTGCGAGCTCGAGCCACCGATGAGCACAGGCAGCTATTTCGTCTACATCCTCGCGAGTCGTCATCACGGGACGATCTATATTGGAATCACCAATGATCTTCGCGCGCGACTTGAGCTGCACCTCGCGGGACGTGGTTCGAAGTTCGTCACAAAGTATGGCGTGACGCGCCTCGTCTACGTAGAGACCTACGCCTCGCCATCCGAAGCAATCGCACGGGAGAAAGCACTGAAGGAGTGGCGGCGCGATTGGAAGATTCGCTTGATCGAGCGGGAGAATCCGGATTGGCGCGATCTCTCGCATCTCCTCGGACAGTCGTGGTTATGGGTCCCGGCCTTCGCCGGGACGACACCGAATATGAGGCGCGATGTCCCTCAATTCGCCGCCGACATCAACCGATCCCCACACGCGCTCGCGTAAAACTTGCCGCCGCATTGGCGCTTGATGGCGGCGCAGCGCTGCGCGGGTGTTGCGTTTTGCGGGAGGGAGACGGCGCAGCTAACGCCGTCGGCGCTGCGGCCGGTCTTGCCGGCGGCGCTGGAGGCGGTGATGCAGATGACGAGCAGCGCGGCCGTGGCGATTTCGATCAGCAGTCGCATCAGCAGTCTCATGGCACATCCCTCCACAGTGATGGCGGAATCCGGCCTCAATGTAGCACGAAATCGGCGTTCCTCCGTGCTGCCCCGGGTTCCCAAACCGGCCCGTTCCTTGCATAATTTTACGCCAGTGCAGTGCATGGCCGCGCCAGCGATGGTTCCGGTGCAGGGGCAAGGCGCGTAGGGTTTAGTAGTGTTTCTGTCGACCAGGAAGTGACGGCCTTGCAAGATCAATCGTTCCAGCCAAATTTCTCCGCCTCGGGTCAGCCCATCGACGAACTTGCGTTGTCGGAGATCAAGGGCGCTATCCTGGCGAAGCTGCGCCTTGCCATCGGCAAGGATGCGGGCATGGCGACCAAGCACGACTGGTACCAGGCCGCGGCGCTGGCGCTGCGCGACCGCATCGTGCATCGCTGGCTCACGGCCGAGAAGCACAGCTACGATGCCGGGCGCAAGCGCGTCTATTATCTCTCGCTCGAATTCCTGATCGGCCGCCTCTTCACCGACGCGCTCAACAACATGGGGCTGCTCAAGATCTTCGAGGTCGCGCTCGGCGATCTCGGCGTCTCGCTGCCCGAGCTGCGCAAATGCGAGCCGGATGCAGCGCTCGGCAATGGCGGTCTTGGCCGTCTTGCGGCCTGCTTCATGGAGAGCATGGCGACGCTGTCGATCCCCGCGATCGGCTACGGCATCCGTTACGATTATGGCCTGTTCCGCCAGATCATCAATCAGGGCTGGCAGCAGGAATATCCGGACGAATGGCTCGGCTTCGGCAATCCCTGGGAATTGCAGCGGCCGGAGGTGATCTATGACGTCAATTTCGGCGGCGGCGTCGAGCATATCGACGACAAGGGCCGTGACCGCGCGATCTGGCACGCGAGCGAAACGGTGCAGGCGATCGCCTATGACACACCGATCGTCGGCTGGCGCGGCCAGCACGTCAATGCGCTGCGGCTGTGGTCGGCGCGCTCGCCCGATCCCTTGAAGCTCGACGCCTTCAACAGCGGCGACTATGTCAGCGCCAGCGCCGAGCAGTCGCGCGCGGAGGCGATCTGCAAATTCCTCTATCCGAACGACGAGAGCCCTGCGGGCCGCGAGCTGCGCCTGCGCCAGGAATATTTCTTCGTCTCGGCATCGCTGCAGGATCTGATCAAGCGGCACCTCGCCTCCGACGGTCAGCTGCGCAGCCTGTCGTCCAAGGTCGCGGTGCAGCTGAACGACACCCATCCGAGCCTCGCCGTCACCGAGCTGATGCGCATCCTCGTCGACCTCCACAATTTCCGCTGGGACGAGGCCTGGAAGATCACGGTCGCGACGCTGTCCTACACCAACCACACGCTGCTGCCGGAAGCGCTGGAGACGTGGCCGGTCGAGCTGTTCGAGCGGCTCTTGCCGCGGCATCTCGAGATCATCTACCGCATCAACGTCCAGCATCTGGCGCTGGCCGAAGCGCGCGCCCCCGGCGACATCGATTTCCGCGCCTCCGTCTCGCTGATCGACGAGAAGAGCGGCCGCCGCGTGCGCATGGGCCAGCTCGCCTTCGTCGGCTCGCACCGCATCAACGGCGTCTCGGCGATGCATTCGGATCTGATGCGCGAGACCGTGTTCCACGATCTCAACCATCTCTATCCCGGCCGCATCACCAACAAGACCAACGGCATCACCTTCCGCCGCTGGCTGATGCTGGCGAACCCGAAGCTCACCGATCTCCTGCGCGAGACCTGCGGCGATGCCGTGCTCGACGACCCGACCCAGCTCTCGCTGATCGAGGCGCGCGCCAGCGACGTCGAATTCCAGAAGAAATTCCGCAGCGTCAAGCTTCACAACAAGACCGCGCTCGCGCGCCTGATCGGCGAACGGCTCGGCATCAAGGTCGATCCGACCGCGTTGTTCGACGTACAGATCAAGCGCATCCACGAATACAAGCGCCAGCTGCTCAACATCATCGAGACCGTTGCGCTGTATCAGTCGATCAAGGACGACCCCAACGGCAACTGGGTGCCGCGGGTGAAGATCTTTGCAGGCAAGGCAGCGGCGAGTTATCGCTACGCGAAACTCATCATCAAGCTGATCAACGACGTCGCCGAAGTCGTCAACAACGATCCCACCATCGGCGGCAAGCTGAAGGTCGCTTTCTTGCCCGACTATAACGTCAGCCTTGCCGAGATCATCATCCCTGCGGCCGACCTCTCCGAGCAGATCTCGACCGCCGGCATGGAAGCCTCCGGCACCGGCAACATGAAGCTGGCGCTCAATGGCGCCATCACCATCGGCACGCTCGACGGCGCCAATATCGAAATCCGCGACCAGGTCGGCGCGGATAATATCGCAATCTTCGGCATGGAAGCGGGCGACGTGATGATCCGCCGCAAGCAGGGGCTGGATGCATCCGAGGTGATCCGCAGCTCGCCCAAGCTCCAGCGCGCCATCAATGCGATCGGCGCCGGCGAGTTCTCGCCCGGCGATCCAGGCCGCTTCGAATCCATCGCGCACGCGCTGCGTTATCTCGACCATTACATGGTCAGCGCCGATTTCGATTCCTATTACGAGGCGCAGCGCGCGGTCGATGCGCGCTGGCAGGTGGCGCCGGCCTGGACCCGTGCCTCCATCCTCAACGTCGCGCGCATGGCGTGGTTCTCCTCCGACCGCACCATCCGCGAATATGCCGAGGAGATCTGGAACGTGCCGGTCAATCCGGTCACGCCTCCATTCCAGGCGGCAGAGGATCTGCGCGACGCGGCGAGCTGATTTTTCCGCAGCGTGAAATCAGCTGCTTCAGAGGTAATTGCACAAGCCGGCGTCGGACGTGATATGACGTCCGTCATTGAAAGCCGGACACGACAATGCACGCCAAGCTCCCGCACCCCTTCGACGACGCCACCCGCATCACCGCCGGTGACTCGAGCTGGCAGGGGCACACCAGCGACGATTACTGGGCCTTTGTCGGCCCGTTCGGCGGCGCCACCGCCGCGACCATCCTGCGCGCGCTGATCGAGCACCCGCAAGCGGCGGGCGATCCGCTGGCCCTCACCGTCAACTATTGCGCACCGATCGCCAAGGGCCCGTTCGATCTGGACATCCGCCTGGTGAAAGCCAACCGCTCCAGCCAGCACTGGAGCGTCGAACTGTCGCAGGGCGGCGGCGAGGTCGCGACGCTCGCCACCGCAGTGTTCGCCGAGCGGCGGCCGTCCTGGGAGCACAGGGTGGCGCAATATCCAGATACAAGACCGTTCGAAGAGACGTTGCCGTTCCCGAAGATCGCGGCATCCTGGGCCAACCAATATGAATTCCGCTTCGTCGAGGGCGAGATGCGGCTCGGCCCGCCGCAGGCCGAACTCGCCAGCACCTATTCAAAGCTCTGGATCACCGATCGCTTGCCGCGCAAGCTCGACATGCCGTCGCTGATGTCGATGTCGGACGCCTTTTTCGGCCGTATCTTCCACGCGCGCCGCGAGTTGGTACCGTTCGGGACGGTGTCGCTGACGACATATTTTCACACTGACAGCGAAGAACTCGCAGCCGAAGACATCACGCGCCTGCTCGCGACGGCCGATTCGAAGATCATGCACAAGAGCTACGCCGACCAGAACGCGGAGCTGTGGTCGCCGAACGGCAGGCTGCTCGCGACGACGACGCAGATTGCGTATTTCAAGGCGTAGCCACACTCGTCGTCCCGGACAAGCGCAGCCTTGGCAACGCGCAGCGTTGTCCCGGGCGGATCGCAGATCCGGGACCCATACTCCGCAGCAACCGCTTTTTGCGAAGACTCGGAGTTGCCAGCCCGCGCGCCGATGTCTTCCTGTGGTGGGGTCCCGGCCTTCGCCCATAGGCGTTAAGTTAGGCTTGGTGTTGGATATTCCGTGATTCCAGCATGGCATGAGACATGAAGCGCTGGTGAATCGCGACTGGGCGGGGATCGTAACCCGGCTTGGAGGGGCCGAAGGCCTCGATCGGACCGCACGTGAGACGAAGGCTTTCGTGCGTCCGCGCGAGATACGCAATGCCGTGGACTTGCTGCGGTTGATCCTGGCGTATTGCCTTGGTGAACGAGGATTTCGATTGACGGCGGCGTGGGCGACATCGGTCGGCCTTGTCGACGTTTCGAGCGTGGCTCTGTTGTACCGCTTGCGCCAGTGCGGGGATTGGCTGGCACTCCTGATCGGGCAGGCACTCTCTGCCGCAGTTCCGAAGGCAAGTCGAGGTCGCCTGATCCGCATCATCGATGCCACGACGGTGCCGAAGAAGGGGTTGAATGGCAGGAAGAAGAACGAGGTGTGGCGCATCCACAGCGCGTTCGATCTTCCGCAAGAGCGTTTTGGCCACTTCGAGCTGACCGACCAACAGGAAGGCGAGAGGCTCGACCGGATCCCGGCGGTTGCGGGCGAGATCCGTCTTGCCGATCGGGCCTATTTGCAGCCGGAACGCATGGCAAAGTTGGCCCAGGCCGGCGCAGACTTCGTCATTCGGGCAGGTTGGAAGAGTGCACGCTGGCTCGATGGCAAGGGCTGTGCATTCGATCTGATCGCCGAACTGCGCAAGGCGGCGGAACGCGGCCTCCTCGATTGTCCGATCTGGATCAAACCCAAGCGCGGCGTGCCGCTCGCCATACGTCTGGTCGCCGTCAAGAAGCCGCAACAGGCCGCTACCGAGGCACGACGCAAGGCGCGCCGGACCGCACAGAAGGGAGGTCATCAGCTCTCCAAGCAGACGCTGCAGGCCGCCGATTGGGTCATCCTGGCGACCTCACTTGCGCCGGATGACTTCACCACGGATGACGTTCTCGCCCTCTACCGCCTGCGCTGGCGGATCGAGCTGGGCTTCAAGCGGCTGAAGAGCCTGATTGGTTTGAAGGGACCGCCGGGAACTAACGAGCGATCCGCCAGATCGCACATCCTCGCTCATCTGCTGATGATTCTATTGCTCGAGCCGCTTGTCGACGAACTCGAGGACTCTCCCCGCTTGGCGGAAGCCGCCTGACCCGCCCTGGCGCCTGGCGATTGCTCCGTCAACTCGTCGCATCACTCCTGCAGGCCATCATTCCGCAGCCCACAATGGCTCGCCTCCGACAATCTATCCCCATTCTTCACCGGCATCTCCGCGAGCCGCCGAGGAAAATGCGACGCTATCAAACCATGGTCCACTTACCTTAACGCCTATGGGCCTTCGCCGGGACGACGGCTGATATATGTGGCTGGCGCTCGCGACCGCAAATAAACAGGGCGGCCTCTCGGCCGCCCTTTGCATTGAAGACAGAGCAGTTACTCCGCCGCGAGCTTCACGTCCGGCGCGGCCGCGCGCACTTCGGCGTCGACCTGGGCTTCGAACTTGGCAAAGTTCTTCTGGAACATGCCGACCAGCGCACGCGCCGTCTTGTCGAACTCGTCCTTGTCCTTCCAGGTGTTGACCGGGTTGAGGATCTCGCTCGGCACGCCCGGCAGTGCAGTCGGGACCGCGAAGCCGAAATATTTGTCGGTGCGGAATTCGACGTTGCGCAAGCTGCCGTCGAGCGCGGCGGTCAGCAGCGCGCGTGTCACCTTGATCGGCATGCGTGAGCCCGTGCCGTACTTGCCGCCGGTCCAGCCGGTGTTGACCAGCCAGCAGTCGACATTGTGTTGCGCGATGAGATCGCGCAGCATGTTGCCGTAGACGGAGGGATCGAGCGGCAGGAAGGGCGAGCCGAAGCAGGTCGAGAATTCCGGTTGCGGCTCGTTGCCGAGACCGCGCTCGGTGCCGGCAACCTTCGCGGTGTAGCCGGAGAGGAAGTGATACATCGCCTGCGCCGGTGACAGCTTTGCGATCGGCGGCAGCACACCAAAGGCATCGGCCGCGAGCATCACCACGTTCTTCGGCTGCGGCGCGCGGCCGGTGCGCGAAGCGTTCGGGATGAAGTCGAGCGGATAGGCCGAACGCGTGTTCTCGGTCTTTGAGCCATCGTCGAAATCCACCACGCGGGTGTCTTCGTCGAGCACGCAGTTCTCGAGCACCGCGCCGAAGCGCGTCGACGCCGCATAGATCTGCGGCTCGGCTTCCTGCGAGAGCTTGATGCACTTGGCGTAGCAGCCGCCTTCGAAATTGAACACGCCGTTCGGGCCCCAGCCGTGCTCGTCATCGCCGATCAACGTGCGGTTGGGATCGGCCGACAACGTGGTCTTGCCGGTGCCTGACAGCCCGAAGAAAATCGCGGCGTCGCCCTTGGCGCCGACATTGGCAGAGCAGTGCATCGGCATCACGCCGCGCTCGGGCAGATAATAGTTCAGCGTGGTGAAGACCGACTTCTTCATCTCGCCGGCGTAGTAGGAGCCGCCGATCAGCACGATCTTGCGGGCGAAGTCGATCGCGACGACGTTCTCCGACTTGCAACCGTGGCGCTTCGGATCGGCGCGAAAGCTCGGCATGTCGATGATGGTGAGCTCGGGCGTGAACGTCGACAGCTCGATCGCCTCGGGGCGGATCAGCAGCGTGCGGATGAACAGCGAGTGCCAGGCGAGCTCGGTGAAGACGCGGGTCTTGATCCGATAGGCTGGATCGGCGCCGCCATAGAGGTCCTGTGCGAACAGGCTCTTGCCCTCGGCGTGCTTGAGAAAGTCCTGGTACAGCGTCTCGAACTGCTCCGCGGTGATCGACTGATTGCCGGCCCACCACATCTTCTTGTCGGTGGTGGCGTCGCGCACCGTGAACTTGTCCTTCGGGCTGCGGCCCGTGAACTCGCCGGTGTCCGCGCACAATGCGCCGTCGGCGGAGAGCACCGCCTCGCCCGCTGCGAGCGAGTATTGATAGAGTTGCGGCGCACCCAGATTCCAGTGAACCTGCTTGAGATTCCTTAAGCCGAATTTGTCGGCGCCGAAGGCACCGTTGCGCACGCCCGTCTCTTGCACGAAAAATCCTCCTAGAACCCGCGACACTCAGCGCGACCAAGTTTTGGCACCATCGCGGTCACCGTGAATTATAGGCCGTCCGGCCTCGGCTGGACGACCTAATACTGATGAACGCTGGCGTTGCCAAGCTGATCCCGCAGGATTTGGTTTATTCAAGGAGCGCGCCAAACGTCGCGCATGTCAGCTCTGAGCAGGCTGACGCAAAAAACGCGAATGATCGCGCAACCAAACGGCTGTTTCGGCGTTATCGGAAGTTTTGCGACGCACAAATGCTGCGCCGTTCTATCGTACCGCACCTTCGCCAACGAGCGCGAACGGTCCCCACATTGCGGGGTAGGCATTGCGCGGCAACGAAGTGTCATCGACATACGCCAACATCGCGCGCCGCAGAGCTTCGGCTCTGCCAAGCTTTGGTTCGTTTTTGAGCAGGTCGAAGGTCGAAGTGGTCAAGCGGGTGGCAGCCTCCGAATCCACCGCCCAATGCGAAACCAAGAGCGCGCGTGCTCCGGCATAGAAGAAAGCGCGCGCCAATCCTGACAATGCCTCGGCGCCAGGCTTGTCGCCGGCGATCGTGTTGCAGGCCGACAGCACGACCCAATCTGCATTGAGCTTGAGCTGCGCAACCTCGCTCGCGGTCAGCAGACCGTCGTCGAGCTCGGAAGGCTGCTCGGGAATCGACAGCGCAAGCGACGGCTCGCCCACACCTTTGATGTCCCCGGCGACGAGGCCGTGGGTCGCAAAATAGATGATGCTGTATTGAGCAAGCGGCGCACGCTTGAGCGTTGCTTCACTGGCATCGCGGCCGAGATGGATGTCGGCATCAGTCGCACCGACATCTTTCGCCACAGCGTTCAGCTCGTCCGCAGTATCCGGGAGTTGCGGCAGCGCCTGCGCAAGCCGCGCACGATCGACGCCCGCGCCGCGCCAGAAGTCGGTATAGGCAATCGTCGCAATGCTGCGCGCTGCGACCTTGCCGCTTGCTGCACGACGGTCGGCAGGCCGGCCCTCGGCAGGATTGAACACGGGATCGCCAAAGCCCGTCATCGGCTTGATGCCCTCGTCCTTGCGCGCAAAGGCGCGCAGCGATTTCAGACTGACCACCGACGGCAGCACCGAGACGGCCTGACGCCGCAACAGCCAGGCTGCGCTGCGATAGCCTTCGAGCGTGTCCGGGATCGCAGCTTTCGGGGTCTCCGTGACGAGCAGATGAAACGGCAGTGCCGTCAGCGCGCCTGACGGCACCGTAAGCAGGCTGCGCTTGTCCCTGGTCAGCGCCTCGACCGGACCGAGCAGCGTGACATAGAGCTCGTTGGCGAGCGCAAGATCGAACAAGCCGGATTTGCCCGAGCCGTCGCGCGCCTCATCGCTCGCCTTGCCGACATCGAGACCTCGGCGAAACGCCGTGACCTTCTGCGCCAATGCGTCGGCGCCGAGCGGAATCTCTTTCCAGTCAGCGCTCTCGCGCGTGATGGCGATGACATAGCTGCGCTTGTCGACGACGGAATGGAGCACCATGGCTTCGTCGGCCGACAGCAGCGGCTGGACGTCCTTGACCGTCAGCGGCAGCGGGTTGGAGAGCGAGGCGTAGTCGGGAAACTCGACGGCGAGCGTCTTCTGCAAGCCGGTGCGCTCGTCTGCAATTGTCGCGATCCGCCCGCGGCTGCGCTGCTCGGAGGCGACGTCGCGTTGCGCCGACGGCTTCGACACGGCCGCGATGATCGCCTTGTCGAGCGCCTCGGATTCGGCGGCAAGGTCCTGGTCCTTGCGTACCAGCTCGGCGAGCCGGTCGCTGCCGGCGGCAAGCCGCACCGCGAGCTTGTTCACGGCCGATGCGGCGGAGGATTGCGTGCCACGCTGGATCGCGGCGAGCGCCTCGTCCAGTGCCTTGTCGCCCGGCACCAGCGATTGCTGGCGCGCCGCAAACAGGATCGGGAGCACGACGCGCAGCTGCGCGCGACCGTTCGCAAGCGTCTTTTCCGCGAGCGGCAACGCGTCTGCAATTCGGCCGGACACGTAGAGGAAATAGGCCAGATTGCCGGTGGAGGTCGCAACATCAGGGTGATCCGGACCGAGCGCACGCTCCCGTATCGCCAGCGCCCGGCGATACAGCGGCTCGGCATCGGCATAGCGCTGCTGATGCTCATAAAGGCCGGCAAGATTGTTGAGGGACCGCGCGACATCGGGACGGTCCGACCCCAGAACTTTTTCGCGGATCGCGAGCGAACGCTTGATCGGCGCTTCGGCGTCGGCATCGCGGCCGAGATCGCGATAGAGCTGCCCGAGATTGTTCAGGAGCGTCGCGACTGCCGGGTGCTCGGGACCGCCGACCTTCTGGAGGATCGCGAGCGCGCGCTGGAACAACGGCTCGGCGTCGGCGAAGTGCTCCTGCTTCACATAGAGCGTAGCGAGATTGTTGAGGGACTGGCCGACGTCGGGATGCTCGCGCGAAAGCGCCTTTTCGCGGATCGTCAGCGCGCGCCTGAACAGTGGCTCGGCGTCGGCGAAACGGCCCTGCCGCTGATCGAGCGCGGCGAGATTGTTCAGCACCGGCGCGATCTCGACGCTATCCAGGCCGGTCCCCTTCTCCATCAGCGCGATGGCGCGCTTGTAGATCGGCTCGGCCTGATCATCGCGCCCCTGATCGGCGTAGATCTGCGCGAGGTTGTTGAGCGCGGCGGCGAGATCGCGATTGTTGCTGGCCTTCTCGAGCGACGCCACCATGGCCTGCGCCAAAGGAAGCGCTTCCGCATATTTGCCAGCGGTTCTCAGCGCATTGATCCGCGCGCTTTGGCCTGAGAGATCGCTCTTCTGGGCAAGTCCAGGCATGGCAAGCGATGCGGTCATCGCGAACGCGAGGCCTGCAACCCATGCCGAACGACGACGTGTCATGACCCCTCGCTGCCAACCTCAGACCGAACACGATCTTGGGTCGCAGCGACGGGAGGCGACGTTCAATTTACTGCGGCTGATCCGGACTCTTGGCGCGCGCTTCGCCCACTAGGCGGACCAGCATCTTGCGCAGCGCCGTGCTGCTGGTGACCCGCTCCGGAAAATCCAGCCGCAATCCGGTCTGGCCGTGCTGCATGTCGAGGCCTTCGGGGTCGCAGCCGACGCAACGCCAATCGCCCGCAGCCGCGCCGAGAAGCTTCGTCGCATAAAGGCTCATGGCGTCGCGATGGTCATCATTCATATGCTCGACCGCCCCCTCCTCCGCCGCCAGCAACTCCTCGGCCCCCGCAAGGTCGGTGAGGAATTGTTCCGGCTTGAGATCGACGATCCGGCCAAAACCAGCCACCAAGTGGGTTCCCGCAGGGATGACCCGGAAGAACGCAAAATCTTTAAACGTGACAAAGGTTTCCGCTGACGGATGGGCATTGAGATACCGCCGCTGGAGCAGATCCTTCTCATCCTCAGCCTGTTCCGCCCGGCCTGACAGCATGATCCGGGCGCCTTCCAGCGGATCGCCGGCGGCGCGCTCGTCCAGCATCAGGGAGACCCGGCCGTCTGCGAGGATATTCTTGGTGTGAAGGGCCAATCGGGAGATCAGCAGAATCGGCGAGCCATCGGGATGGCTCGCCAAATTGACCAGGGAACAATAGGGATCGCCGCTGCCGGCCATAAGCGTTGCCAGGGCACCCTGCCGGGACCGCCTCAGTAGCGATTTGGCGAGCTTTCCGGGATCGAAATCAGGGGTCGGTTGCATTGGCTTTCTCGGTTCAGGTGGTTGCAAGGCAGGCCTTTTTTCGGGTAAACCCGAGCCCGGTTATGGGTCGATATGCGGCGAATCCGCCGTGTTTCGTGGAACTTGGTCACACTTCAGCCCAGCTTGCATTGCTCGGTGACAAGGTTCGAACGCCAAATTCGGCACCCATGTATGCGGCGCATCACTGGATTGCTCGCCGTTTAAGCCACGACCCAAACGGAAAGCAGAAAGCAGAGGCTCATGCCCACAATCGCTTTGGTCGACGACGACCGCAACATTCTCACATCCGTCTCGATCGCGCTGGAAGCCGAAGGCTACCGCATCATGACCTACACCGACGGCGCCTCCGCGCTTGACGGTTTCCGCACCACCCAGCCCGATCTTGCCATCCTCGACATCAAGATGCCGCGCATGGACGGCATGGAGACGCTGCGCCGTCTCAGGCAGAAGTCCGACCTGCCGGTGATCTTCCTGACCTCCAAGGACGAAGAGATCGACGAGCTGTTCGGCCTCAAGATGGGCGCGGACGATTTCATCCGCAAACCGTTCTCGCAGCGCCTGCTGGTCGAACGCGTCAAGGCGGTGCTGCGCCGCTCGGCGCCCAAGGATCCGACCGTCGCGCCGAAGGAGAACGACGCCAAGGCGCTCGACCGCGGCCTGCTGCGCATGGATCCGGAACGGCATACCTGCACCTGGAAGAACGAGCCGGTGACGCTGACCGTCACCGAATTCCTGATCCTCCAGGCGCTGGCGACCCGCCCCGGCGTGGTCAAGAGCCGCAACGCGCTGATGGACGCCGCCTATGACGACCAGGTCTATGTCGACGACCGCACCATCGACAGCCACATCAAGCGGCTGCGCAAGAAGTTCAAGGTGGTCGACAACGATTTCGAGATGATCGAGACTCTCTACGGCGTCGGCTACCGCTTCAAGGAAGCCTGAGGCGTCACGCGCTTTCACAAAGAGCAGAGCTCAAGCCCGGTTCTGATTCCATCGGGACCGGGATGGCTCTGAAGCGCAATCGCGCTTCAGTTTGTTGTTTGAGCATGATCTTTCGGAAAACCGCTGCACACTTTTCCGGATCATGCTCTAGAATGCGGGGACCGTCGCACGAGCTGTCCTAACGCGGGCTTGAGCATTGCTTGACCGAACGCAGCCTGATCCGAGTTCAAACGCCGAGGACGTTGTCGCCCACGGCACCTCGGACCATGAGGACAAGCCTGTCGCGAAAGCCTGGGGGCCGCTGAACTGGCTCAAGCGCGCCGGGCAGTTCTTCTTCGCACTGTCCTTCTCCAGCCTGACCCGCCGCATCGTCTCGCTCAACCTCGCGGGCCTCGTCGCCCTGGTCGCGAGCATCCTGTATCTGTCGCAGTTCCGCGCCGGCCTGATCGACGCACGCGCGCAGAGCCTGCTGGTTCAGGCCGAAATCATCGCCGGCGCCATCGGCGCGTCCGCGACGGTGCAGACCAACGCGATCACCGTCGACCCCGATCGGCTGCTCGACCTGAAGCTGGGCGAGAGCTATGGCGGAATGGATGATTCGCTGGATTTTCCGATCAATCCCGAGCGCGTTGCGCCGGTGCTCAGCACGCTGATTTCGCCGACCAAGACCCGTGCCCGGATTTTCGACCCCAATGGCAGCGTGCTGCTCGACAGCCGCGATCTCGATAGCGTGCGGGGGTTTCCGCTACCGCCGTTGTCGCAGAAGCCGGGCCTCGTCGAACGCATGATGGTCCCGGTGCGAACCTATCTGAACCGCGGCGACCTGCCGCTCTATCGCGAACTCGGGCGCGAGAACGGCAAGGGTTATGTGGAGGTCGCTGACGCGCTTCAAGGCCAGAAGCGCTCGATGGTGCGGGTTGATGCGCGCGGCGAGGTGATCGTCTCGGTTGCCGTCCCCGTGCAGCGCGCGCGTGCCATCCATGGCGCGCTGATGCTGTCGACCCAGGGCGACGAAATCGATCAGATGGTCACGGCCGAGCGCTTGGCAATCCTGAAGGTCGGTGGGGTCGCGGCCGCGGTCATGATCATGCTGTCGCTGCTGCTTGCGAGCACGATCGCAGGCCCCGTCCGCCGGCTGGCCGACAGCGCCGAGCGGGTCCGCCGCCGCATCAAGACCCGCGTCGAGATCCCCGACTTCACCCGCCGCCGCGACGAGATCGGCCATCTCTCCGGCGCGCTACGCGACATGACCAGCGCGCTGTACAAGCGAATCGAGGCGATCGAGATGTTCGCCGCCGACGTCGCCCACGAACTGAAGAACCCGCTGACCTCGCTGCGCTCCGCGGTCGAGACAATGCCGCTGGCACGCAACGAGACCAGCCGCGCCCGCCTGCTCGAGGTGATCGAGCACGACGTCAAGCGGCTCGATCGGCTGATCTCTGATATCTCCGATGCAAGCCGGCTCGATGCCGAGTTGCAGCGGCAAGATGCGATCCCGGTCGATCTCAGGCGACTCCTGGGCACGCTGGTTGCGGTCGCCAATGAAACCAAGCTCGGTCACGACGTCGCCGTCGAGGCGCGCTTCGAGGGCCGCAGCCCGACCGATACATTCTCCGTCACGGGTCATGATTCGCGGCTCGGACAGGTGGTCTCCAACCTGCTCTCCAATGCGCAGTCCTTCTCGGAAGCCGGCAGCAAGGTGCGCCTGACCTGCCGCCGCGCGCGCGGCGAGATAGAGATCGTGGTCGACGACGACGGCCCCGGCATCCGCGACGACGCGCTGGAACGCATCTTCGAGCGCTTCTACACCGACCGGCCGCATCAGGGCTTTGGCCAGAATTCCGGCCTCGGGCTGTCGATCTCCAAGCAGATAGTCGACGCCCATGGCGGGCGCATCTGGGCGGAGAATCGCGCCGGTCCCGCTGACGAAGACGGGGCGCCGACAGTCGCGGGCGCGCGCTTCGTGGTGAGGCTGCCGGCGCTATGAGCGACGGCGGGCCGAGCATTCACGCCTCCGCGGTCAAGGTCGGGTCCCTGGCAGTGCTGATCCGCGGGCCCTCGGGCGCCGGCAAGTCGCGCCTTGCCTTCGATTTGATCATGGCTGGGCGCTCAGGCGTGGTCGATGGCGCCACCCTGGTCGGCGACGACCGTGTCCATCTGGCGACAGTCGGCCATGAAATTGAAGTTCGTCCCGCCCCGCTGCTGGCCGGCCTGATCGAGATCCGGGGGCTGGGAATCCGCCGCTGCGACTTCGTCGAGCATGCGACGGTCGGCCTCGTGGTCGATCTCGCCGCTGACGACGCCGAACGCTTGCCTCCGCCGGAAACGCTGAAAACCACCATTTTTGGTGTCGAAATACCGCGAATCCCGGTCGGGCGCGACTATTCGCCCCTCCCACTGGTTGTTGCGGCCTTGACCACTACCAAGAGTTAACCTTCTGCTAAGCCCTCGGGCGATTGTTTGAAGGGAAATGGTAACCATATGAGTCCCACACTCGCGACCGAGTAGACCGGCGCATTTCCCCTCATCCATCCGTCTAGATTCAGGGAGATACGCAACATCCCCTCTTGCGCGGGGGCTCTGGATGGTCAAAGTGGCGCGTTCGTGCGGTGCACCAAAAGCGCCCGCGGGAGTTTTCCGATGATTGGTCTAGTACTTGTGACCCACGGGCGCCTTGCCGACGAATTCAAGGCAGCGCTTGAACATGTCATGGGCCCACAAAAGCAAATCGAAGCGATTACGATCGGTGCCGAAGATGATTCCGATCTCTGCCGAAGCGACATCATCGAGGCGGTTAACCGCGTCGATTCCGGCGACGGCGTTGCGATCCTCACTGACATGTTCGGCGGCACGCCGTCGAACCTCGCGATTTCCTGCATGAGCCGGCCCAAGGTCGAAGTGCTCGCGGGCATCAACCTGCCCATGCTGGTGAAGCTCGCCAAGGTGCGCGAAGAGCGTCCGCTGCCCGATGCAATCGCGATGGCGCAGGAAGCCGGCCGCAAATACGTCACCATCGCCAGCCGGGTGCTTGCCGGCAAATGAGCGACGACGCGCCACAAGCCGGGACTGGCGTGCCCGCGGGCGCGATCTCCAAAGAGCTCCTGATCATCAACAAGCGCGGCCTGCATGCGCGCGCCTCGGCGAAATTCGTCCAGGCGGTCGAGCGCTTCAACGCGCAAGTGTGGGTGACGCGCGGCGGCGAGACCGTCGGCGGCACCTCGATCATGGGTCTGATGATGCTCGCGGCAGGCCCCGGCACGACGATCACGGTCGCCGCCGCCGGTGCAGACGCGGAAGCCGCGCTTGCGGCAATCGCCGAGCTCGTCGAAAGCAAGTTCAACGAGGAAGGCGTTTAGCCTTCTGCCGTCATTCCGGGATGGTGCGACAGCAACAGACCCGGAATCTCGAGATTCTCGGGTGCGCAAGTGCGCACCATGGTTCGATGCTGCGCATCGCCCCGGAATGACCTTCGGTCACTTCGCCGGCGGAGCGATGTAGACGTTCCACGTCATCGACGGGCCGGCCTTGCCATGGGTGAAGCGGCGCGTCGTCATCACCATGCGCTCGGCGTTCGGCGCAATCTCCGACACCCATTTTTCGAATGCCGGCAAACGGCCGTCGGTCGGATCGAACACGCCGATGAAGCCGTCCTTCTTGACCTCATCGAGTGACGTCAGCCCGGAACTCCAAGCCTCGTTCGGGATGAACGCAACCGGATGATCGGGACTATAGAACACCAACGGCTGGATTGATTCCATCGTGCCGGCGACGATCGCCCAGCGCGAGGCGAAGCGCGAATGCCAGGCCTGCGTCAACTCGCGCGCAAGCTCCGATCGCGCGCCATAGGTCGCCGTGTTGTCCGAATTCGCCGCCATCTCGCGCGCGGCGATCCAGGGCGAAGCGGCTAGCGTCGCGACGCTGAGCACGAGCCAGATCGCCACGATGTTGAACAGCACCGCACTCTGCACCCGCAGCGTCGGAATCGCCACCAGTGCGACCGGCACCAGGAAGAACAGCGAGATCCCCCAGTCGGTCTTCATGTAGATGCTGAAGGCGAGCGCGCCGAGCGGTGGCCCGGCCGCGACGATGATCTGGATGATCCAGACGTTCAGCGCTTGGGAAACGTTGACGCCCAGATTGGCGCCGCGCGCCCATGCCCGCGTGACGATGCGTAAGGGAGCGCGCACAAGCAGCGTCAGCCAGGGCGGCACCAGCGCCATCGCGAGCGCGGCGAGCGCCACCGGCAGCGCCAGCAGCGCGGCATTGTGCAGGACATAACCGAACACAAGCTGCCGCACCTGGTCGGAGTTCTCGATGCTGTAGGTGTCGCCGGCATAGGTCAGCGGCACGAAATGCGCATCCGCAAGCCAGACGATGTGGGGAGTCATCGCCGCCACCATCGTCGCGATCGCGACCCAGGGCGCCGGCGACAGCAAGAACTTCATGCGCTCGGGATGGATCAGCGCGGCAAGGCCGATGGCGCCGATCATGGTCAGCACCCAATATTTCGTCATCAGCGCCAGCGCGCCGGCAAGCCCGAGCCAAATTCCGGACTGCCAGCTCCGCTTCTCGAACGCGTTGAGATAGGCGAGCACGACGAGCGGCAGAGTGACGAGCTGAAGCAGATCGGGGTTGTACTTGAAGCCCTTGAAATTGAAGATCGGATAGAGCGCAACCATCACCACGACCAGGAACGCTCGGCGCGGGTCCACCACGCGCAGCGCCACCAGCCAGCAGATCACCATGCCGACGCTGACCGTTGCCATCGCCAACGCATAGGTCGCCCAGTCCGTCGCCGGGAAGATCCTGAACCAGAGCCCGGCGATCCAGCCGGACAACGGCGGATGCTTGCCGTAGCCCCACAGGAATTTCTGGCCCCAGCCCCAGGCTTCTGCGACGTCCATGTGAACGTCCTGCGCTGCCTTGAGATTGACCAGGATGAAAGTCCAGATCACCGCATGCACGATGGCGAGCTGAATCACCAGCCAGAGCCTGGCCGAGGGGTGGGTCGCGTAGGCAACCAGCCAGGCCCGGAAGCGGTCAAAGCTGAGGCGGCTCTTGGCGCGTGCGCGGGCCGAGGGGATCGAGGTCGTTGACATGGCCGTTGCGTAGCGCGTTTTGGACCATCGTGGAATCAGCTTGGCGTGAAGAAAGGCCCTGAAAATACAGCAATATGGTTGCCGCACGGGGATGTGAGTGGTATCCCGCGCCCATGACGACCGTCCCCATTTCCAACATCCGCAATTTCTCCATCGTCGCCCATATCGACCATGGCAAATCGACGCTGGCCGACCGCCTGATCCAGATGACCGGCGGCCTCTCCGACCGCGAAATGGCGGGCAAGGAGCAGGTGCTCGATTCCATGGACATCGAGCGCGAGCGCGGCATCACCATCAAGGCGCAGACGGTGCGCCTCGCCTACCGCGCCAAGGACGGCAAGGATTACGTGTTCAACCTGATGGACACGCCCGGCCATGTCGACTTCGCCTACGAGGTGTCGCGATCGCTGGCGGCGTGCGAGGGTTCCCTGCTGGTGGTCGACGCCAGCCAGGGCGTCGAGGCGCAGACGCTCGCCAACGTCTACCAGGCACTCGACAACAATCACGAGATCGTGCCGGTCCTGAACAAGGTCGACCTGCCGGCCGCCGAGCCGGAGAAGGTCAAGCAGCAGATCGAGGACGTCATCGGCATCGACGCCTCCGACGCCGTGATGATCTCGGCCAAGACCGGCCTCGGCATCCCCGACGTGCTGGAAGCCATCGTCACCCGCCTGCCGCCGCCGAAGGGCGATCGCGATGCGACGCTGAAGGCGCTGCTGGTCGACAGTTGGTACGATGTCTATCTCGGCGTCGTCGTGCTGATCCGCGTCGTCGACGGCGTCATGAAGAAGGGCCAGCGCGTGCGCATGATGGGC
Source organism: Bradyrhizobium manausense (assembly GCF_018130615.1). Classification (GTDB taxonomy): domain Bacteria; phylum Pseudomonadota; class Alphaproteobacteria; order Rhizobiales; family Xanthobacteraceae; genus Bradyrhizobium; species Bradyrhizobium manausense_A. The sequence goes on along the minus strand of NZ_JAFCKB010000023.1, from coordinate 98,661 downwards.
ACCGGCGCGGCCTATGACGTCGAGCGCGTCGGCTTCTTCACGCCTAAGATGCAGCAGGTCGACGAGCTCGGTCCCGGCGAGATCGGCTTCATCACCGCCGCGATCAAGGAAGTCGCCGACACCCGCGTCGGCGACACCATCACCGACGACAGGAAGCCCGTGACGGAAATGCTGCCGGGCTTCAAGCCGGCGATCCCCGTCGTGTTCTGCGGCCTGTTCCCTGTCGACGCCGACGACTTCGAGACGCTGCGTGCCGCGATGGGCAAGCTGCGCCTCAACGACGCCAGCTTCTCCTTCGAGATGGAAACCTCGGCCGCGCTCGGCTTCGGCTTTCGCTGCGGCTTCCTCGGGCTGTTGCATCTGGAGATCATCCAGGAGCGGCTGTCGCGCGAGTTCGACCTCAATTTGATCGCGACTGCGCCGAGCGTCATCTACAAGATGAAGCTGACCGACGGCACCGAGCTCGAGATCCACAATCCCGTCGACATGCCCGACGTGGTGAAGATCGAGGAGATCCAGGAGCCCTGGATCGAGGCCACGATCCTCACCCCCGACGAATATCTCGGCAGCGTGCTGAAGCTGTGCCAGGACCGCCGCGGCTCGCAGAAGGAGCTGACCTATGTCGGCGCCCGCGCGATGGTGAAATACGACCTGCCGCTCAACGAGGTCGTGTTCGACTTCTACGACCGCCTCAAGTCGGTCTCCAAGGGCTACGCCTCGTTCGACTATCACCTCACCGACTACAAGCCGGCCGATCTCGTCAAGATGCAGATCCTGGTCAACGCCGAGCCGGTCGACGCGCTCTCGATGCTGGTCCACCGCACCCGCGCCGAGGGGCGCGGCCGCGCCATGGTCGAGAAGATGAAGGAGCTGATCCCGCCGCACATGTTTCAGATCCCGATCCAGGCGGCGATCGGCGGCAAGGTGATCGCCCGCGAGACGGTGCGCGCGCTGCGGAAGGACGTCACCGCAAAGTGCTACGGCGGCGACATCACGCGTAAGCGAAAGCTGCTGGAGAAGCAGAAGGAAGGCAAGAAGAAGATGCGGCAGTTCGGCAAGGTCGACATCCCGCAGGAAGCCTTCATTGCCGCGCTGAAGGTGGACAGCTGAGGCCACCGGCGGAAGCCGCCTCAGGCGTGACGCGGCGGGTCCAGTCGAAGCATTTCGCGACCGGACGACAAAATCGCGAAAACAACCCCATGCACAGTAGCCAGTAGCCCGCCCCTTGTCGGCATTGCGCCTTTCCGATTTTACGAAATCCATTTGACCCGTCGGGCAAAACACTGGCATGATGGCATCATGGCAGCGCGTGTGATCGGCGGACCCGCGATCGGGCCCCGCCCGCCGGCCGCCTCGACACCCAGGGCTTTGCAGGCCGAGCGAACGGCAATGGCGACGGGTGCAGGCTCTTGGTCGAACATGACCCGAAATCAACGTTGAGGACCGGCTGACCGTCGTGACGCCGAACCCGCTTTGACATTCAGGCTCGACTTGAAAGAGGCCTCCGAGACGGTATGCTCGCAGGTCCCACATCTGACAAACTGATCATTGAACCCCAGAGAGCCCGACTATGAGGATCTCAATTTTCGTGGGTCTTTTGACTTCGATGATTCTCGCTGCACCTGCATTTGCTCAGTCCGGTTCGCTCATCACCGAAGAGATCATGGTGAAGAGCGCCGATCCCGGCATCGAGATTTATGTCCGGAACAAGCGGCCCGCCGGGATGACAACATTCCGCCCGGAGCAGACGGTGCTCTACGTTCACGGCGCAACATATCCGTCGGAGACGGCTTTTGATCTCAAGCTCGATGGCACGTCGTGGATGGAGTACATCGCATCGCGCGGCTATGACGTCTGGTCGCTGGATGTGCGCGGATATGGCAAGTCGACGCGCCCCAAGGAGATGGACGACAAGGCAGAAGCCAATCCGCCAATCGTCACCGGCGAAGTCGCGGTACGGGATATCGGCTCGGCCGTGGATTTCATTCTTGCGCGACGAGCCATCCCCCGCCTGAACCTCCTTGGCTGGTCGTGGGGAACGACCTTGATGGCGACATACACGACCCAGAATTCCGCCAAGGTGGAGAGATTGGTTTTGTATGCGCCTGTGTGGATCCGTCAGACGGCTTCCCTGGTCCAGGCAGGCCCTGGCAAACTCGGCGCTTACCGGATGGTGACGCGCGAGCAAGCCAAAGAGCGTTGGTACACCGGCGTCCCGGAAGAGAAAAAGGCCTCGCTCATCCCGCAAGGCTGGTTCGAGGCTTGGGCCGATGCCACCTTTGCGACCGATCCGGTTGGAGCCCAGATGACCCCGGCGATGTTGCGCGCTCCCAACGGGGTCGTTCAGGACGGCGCACAATTTTTCGGCGCAGGCAAACCCTATTACGACCCGTCGAAAATTACGGTCCCAACGCTCTTGGTTGGAGCCGAGTGGGATCGCGATGCGCCCCCTTACATGGCCCAGGCGCTGTTTCCATTGCTGGTCAATTCGCCCGGCAAGCGGTACGTCGAATTGGCGGAAGGTACCCACACCATCATCATGGAAAAGAATCGGTTACGCCTGTTCGAAGCCGTTCAAGCGTTCCTCGATGAGGCGAAGCGCTCCTAGCCGATAAGTTCGGATGAACGCCTCCGCTAGGCCGAAAGCCGGGAGCGATAGGGGGCAGTCAGCAGCAGCTGGAACAGCGCTCTTTCGGCCCGGTACTTTGCCGCAGGCCGACTTCGTTCCCGGCCCTGCATGACCACCACGCCCTGGCTGGTGCAGATGCTCCAGGCCCATGTTCGTCGCCTGCGCTGCGCCATGGTCACATCGAAAATTGGGAACTCCGGTCTCACCATCCCTGCGCTATCTCGTCAGACTCCCTGACGGAGTTGACCCCGGAGGGCGGACCCTGTCTTCACCCCTTTGGGTGAAGAGACCCTCACACATCGCCAAGGTTTAATCGTACCTGCCCGAATCCCTCAGGGCGTCACCCGAGGGGCAATTTGGGGATCCCGCCGAAGAGCGCAGCTGCACTCTTCTGGTTGCGGGTTCCCGTCTTGGCAAGGACGGCCTTGATCTGGGTGCGGATTGTTTCACGGCTCAATCCGTGATGCGCCGCGATGTCGCCGATCGTCTGGCCTTGCGCGATGCCACGCGCAACGCGCGCCTCGCTGGGGGTGAGATCGAACAGGCCACGAATGAGCGCCAGACTCGGCGCCTGGGAGGCAGTCACGGGCGTCACGATCAGAAGGCCGACGGCCCCATTGAACAGATCGCGCGCTTCGCCTGGCATCGAAACGAGATGAAAGACCACCCGATCCTGATCGTTCGTACGGCGCGCCGCGAAGGAACACACGGCCTTTTCAGCTGACCCGAGTTGAAGCAAGCCGGCGCGCAACAGCGCGTCGGCTGCGCCGTCCCTGATGGCAAGCCGGTCTTTCGGTAGCCACCGCAGGACATCCGTCATGCCTTCGATCAAGTCGTTCACGGCCACAACCCGTCCGGATCGCGCAATTGCGAGGGCCGGCAGACCGACAAGCGCCAACGCCTCGGTCGCCGCCCGCATCCGGGTGAGACGCCAGCGCGTCGACAGCAGGGCCGCCCGCGCAAGATGGGGACGAAAGCGATCGAGGAAATCGAGATCCTGCCGTGAAAAGGCAGGCCGGCCTGCCAATCTTTCCATGTGAAAGACAATGAGCTCACCGGAGGGACTATGGATTGCCGTCGCGCAAGCGTGCTCGAAGCCCCATACTTTATTCCACTCCGTCCGATATGGATCACGCTCCCATTCTTCCAGCGAAAAGACATCCTGCTCGCTCACGAAGCCGGGATGATCAAGTGCCAGAAGTCGGGGGGTCGTCTCCGTGCGACTTGAGAGGTCGTCACGCATGAACGCCGAGAATGCCTCACGGATCGACGGCGACGTCACGACACCATTCCAGACGCCAGCCCACGGATCGGCGTCCGAGGTAATCATGACCATGCCATGTGCGCCTGCGGCATGCGCGATGGCTTCCAGAACATCCGGCCAGAGCTCCGGAACGGCCGCAGCCTCGTGGATGCGATCGATGATGTGCTCGATATCGATGTCCGTCATTGTCGCCGCGTTAGACCCAACAAAATCGACATCAGGCGCGCGCTGCGCATTTTCGCTTGAGCCTCTGTGCGTCGCCCGAATTTGGGGGACATGATACCAAGCCGCTTCCACGGAACTCAATCGCTGCCGGTGCCCGGAGCGGACCCGGGGCTATCGCATATGGGCAGACCTGTCATTCCGGGACGCCCGAAGGGCGGAACCGGAATCTCGAGATTCCCGGTTCGATACTTTGCATCGCCCCGGAATGAGGGGAATGGGTGGGTGCAAGGCGATATTGGGAAGAGCGCTGCCTGACATTGCGGGCGGCGCCATACGCGTTGCCCTCCGAACGGGCCGGAGGGGCTCGCCGGTATTATGGCGCCGTTTCGATTATTCGAGGGTTCATAGGCATCCGCGCAGTCGAATCATTGCCCGAGCTGTTGAAGCGCCGCGGACCACAGCGCGAGCGGTTCTCTGAGGGCTCCCGGCTCGGATGGCTTCTGGCGAACGGCGGTGTGCACCATGACGAGCTTCGAGGCTGGATCGACCAAGATGACCTGGCCGCGGATGCCGAGCAGGGCAAACCTGCGCTGCTCGCCAGGGAGGATCCAGACCTGATAGCCATAGCCGAAATAGGGTGTGGCCATTTTCGGAGCGAGATGGCCGTCGCCCGGCCTGACGGTCGTGGCATCCAGCAGCCACTGCCGGGGAATCAACTGACGACCCTCCCAGGCGCCGTCATGTGCGAGCAGCCGGGCCAGGCGCGCGTAGTCGCGCAAGGTTGCGTTGAAGCAGCAAAAAGCAATCTCCTGTCCGCTTCCGTCGATCGCCCAGGAGGCATCCGCTTCGGTGCCGATCGCATTCCAGATCCGGTCGTGGAGATAGTCGGCAACCGGCGTGCCCGTGGCGGAGCGCAGGACCAGGCCCAGGATCTCGGTTTCCACGCTTGCATAGTGCCATCTGGTGCCGGGCGGCGCGATCCGGGTATTGAATTGCGCGACGACGGCGGCGGGATCCTTCGTCTGTTCAACGAACAGGGCCCGCCCAAGCCGGGCGATATCGTCATGCCCGTCATAGACTTCCGAGAAGTCGACGCCCGACGACATGTTCAGCAAGGCCCGGATGGATGTGTTGCCGTATTCCGTTCCTGCAAGACCGGCGACGTAGGTCGAGACGAGATCGTCGATCGACTTGATCCGTCCCTCCGAGACCGCGATCCCGACCAGCATGGACACCAGTGTCTTGGCCATCGATTGCGACAGAAAGCGGTCGTGATCGGTCCGCGAATATTGGTAGTGCTCGTACAGGATGGTGTCGTCCCTGGCGATCAGCAGGCCTGTCACAGGATTGCGCTTGAGGTAATCCGCGATGCTCAGCCGCTCCGTGCCGAAACTGTAAGTGATCGATGGCTCCGGCGCGCGTTTGAATTGCCACGGCGCCGCCGCGCGACCGATCGGGCGCGAGGGGTAGATCTCGCCGAAATGGCTGTAGACCCCGACGAGCTTGTCAAGCTGGGTGGTGGTCGCCCGCGTCCCGATCGGATAGCCGGAAGCAGCACCATAGGCATCGGCGTCGGGGCCGCTATCCGAAAAAACCGGTCCCGCCTCGCCAGGCGAGCTTCGGGCGTCCTGCGCGCAGGCCCAGGACGCCCAGAGCGCGGAGGCGAGGATGACGGGCGAGAAAAGCCCGCGGCAACCGCGCGGCCTGCAGAGCGCTTTCCAATTCACTGGACTTGCCTCCCACGTTCTTGCGTGCACGCTTGTGAGAACGACTTCGCAGGCTCGTGACGGGAGGCATGTTATCATTGGGGGTCGACGGTGTCAGGATGTGGCCCCGCCGACATCGGCCGAACTTGCCGCGTCGGATGGCAGACGTCCAGTGCTACCGGCCTCACCATCACCCAATCGCGAAATCCGCCGCGGTCTCCGCGTGAATGGCCGTCGTGTCGAACGTCTCGACTGATGTATCGGCGGCGCCGACCAGCATCGTAATCTCGGTGCAGCCGAGGATGATGCACTCGGCGCCGCGCCCGACCAGGGCGGCCATCACGTCCTGATAGCGGCGGCGCGAGGACGCAGCCACGACGCCAAGGCACAGCTCGTCGTAGATGATGCGGTTCACGTCGGCGCGCGCGTCAGTGGGCGGAATGAGGACATCGAGATCATGCGCGCGCAGCCGGTCGATGTAGAAATCTTCCTCCATCGTGAACTTGGTGCCGAGCAGGCCGACGCGCCGATATCCCTTGGCCCGGATCCTCTGGGCCGTCGCGTCGCCGATGTGAATGAAGGGAATGGTCAGCTTCGGCGTGATGTCGGGTGCCAGCTTGTGCATGGTGTTCGTGCACAGCACGATCGCGCGCGCGCCGACGTTTTCGAGACGCTGCGCCACATCCGCGAGGCTGGCCGCTGCCTCGGCCCAGCGGCCGGCGTATTGCATCTCCTTGATCTCCTGGAAATCGTAGGAGTACATCAGCAGCGGCGCCGAGTGCAGCTTGCCCATACGGTCACGGACGCGCTCATTGATGAGCTTGTAGTAGAGCGCCGTGCTCTCCCAGCTCATGCCGCCGATCAGACCAATGGTTTGCATCGCCGTGCCTTTCGAAATCTGGTTCGCCCGGATCGTAGACGAAGACGGTGGCGGCCGCCATCACGACACCGGCAGGCCGACTCTCGGTCGGGGCCGTCCGCCATTCCGATTGAACCCGGTCCACGCCCAACGACACTATCCCCTGCGTAGGGATCGGCTTGCCCGTCCATGGGCGATACGGGGTGTCTGTCATGCGACGACGAAACTGGCGATTGATTGCGGTGGGCACGGTGCTGCTGGTGCTGGCCGTGCTGTTCTTCCTGTCGATGCGCGACATGACGCTGTGGTCCAATGATCCTGTCGCCCTGATGCGCACGGTCGGCGAGGTCTCCGGCGTCGTCGGCGGCATCAGCCTCGTCATGATCGTGTTCGGCTTGATCGGCAGGAAAGCACCGGTCTGACGCGGCCTCGCTCCGGAAAGCCCGGTCACGGCGGCATCACGCCTCCGCTATGAGCGGAATAACGTGTCTTCGATGCAAATCTGAATGTCAGAGCCGCGCATCTCGCGCGGACGCGATTCGGAGGCATTCATGAGCACCTCGAAGCTGCTGGTTGTGGTCGCACTCGTCTCGACAATGGGCATCGCGTCGGCGCAATCGTTCCATCCGCCGGTGGCCGGAAAGGAAACCACCACAAAACCCTGGACGGCACCGGTCGGCCATCGCCAGCCGCACGCATCGGACGTTCCTGCAACGACGATGGGACCGCCGGATTTTCTCGATCAGGAGGATGCGAATGTCGACCGCAAGATCAGCGGGATTTGTCGGGGGTGCTGATCGAGGGACTCTTTCGGCCGACTCCCGCTGCCGATACAGCATCAAACCCACACCTCGCGCCTCAGTCGATAAAGAACCTGCCGCCGCAACGGGTCGCCTTCCGGGATACGGGGATGGTCAAAATCGTCCGCGCTGTCGTGGGACATCCCAAGCCTCGTCATCACGTGCCTTGATCGAACGTTTCGGACCCCTGCGTGCGCCACGATCTCTGCGAGACGAATCTCGTCGAAGCCGAATTGAATCGACGCTCGCGCAGCCTCGACGGCAAATCCTTGGCCCCAAAACGGCCGCGCCAACCGCCAACCGACTTCGACCGACGGCGTGAAGCCGGCGACAAAGCCGATGCGCGACAGTCCGACAGCCCCCATGAAAATGCCGAATGCTCTCGACTCCACGGCCCACAAGCAGAAACCGTGAGCGGATTGATGGTTGATCTGAAAATCGATCCAGGCGTCGGACGCCTCCCGCGTGGCAAGCGGACGGAGGTGTTCCATGACGGTGGGATCCCGAGACATCTCCGCAAAGGGCGGCCTGTCTGAGTCCGTCCACGGCCGGAGGAGCAACCTTTGCGTCAACACTTGCATCCGGCTTCGCCTCAATTGGGGGACGACGAATTGTGGCGCAGCTTCATGGAATTGCAATCTATATCGCTTCCCACTTGTAGATGAAGAGGGATATTTATCGAGCGGCCGACTGGAGGCGAGATGGCGAACCGGAACAACATGGAGAGTCCGCTGCGCGATATCGCAGCGATATCGCGACGGTTCACGACGTGGCTCCTGGAGATTGTAGGATGGGAGCAAGGTCATCGTATTAGACTCTCCGGAGGCCTGTCGCTGAACATCGCGAAGCATTGGGCTGAACTTCAGACTGCTGGCGAGGGGCCTCAGTACCGCCTCAGTCGTGGGGACGCGGCACTCTTCGTCCGGCACGTGCTGAACGTCTTGGCCGCCCGAGAGCGGCGCAAGATCGTCGTATCGCATGAGCTCTGCGTCGTGGTGGATGCGAGAACCGAGCGCATCCCTGAAACCCTGTTACAGAAACTGGGCTACCGATTCATCAGGCCTGAACAGGTCATCCTGTCGTTTGGTTGCGACACATTCAGATATTGGGCAAACCCCAACAGGAGGAAGGTCGAAGCAGGTCTCAAGGAGGCGGATGAAATTTTGGGCGATGCGCCGCCGGCCGTTCATAGGACGTGATGTCCAGCGACAGCAACGCTGTCGACAGCGCCCTTCGACCTGAGGGTTGCCCTACAGGTCCCTTCGGGGGAGCTGACGGTGTCCGCCAGCGTCCCCCTGTCTTGCCCGACGCGCCTTTACGACGCCTTCTGCTTCGCCTCGACGTATCGCGCAAAACTGTCGAGAATCGCCTGCCAGCCACCCTGCTGCTGCTCGACCGGGTGGGTCGTTTCGGCGTCGAACACGACGCGGACGACAACGCCCTTTGCTTCGGGCACGAACTCGACCTCGGCCTTGCGATCGCCGAACGCATATTCGATCAGCTTGTGCTCGACGATGGTCGTGTAGGTGCCGGCGAAGTCAAAACCCATGCTGCCGTCCTTGGCCTCCATGCGCGACGAAAAGATGCCGCCTTCGCGCAGGTCGACCGTCGCCTTGGTGGTGTGCCAATCGTCCGACGCGGCGTTCCACTTCACGATGTCGGCGGGCGTCGTATAGGCGCGCCAGACCTGATCGATGGGGGCGGCGACGCTGGTTTCGACGGTGATCCTCATGGGGTCTTGCTCCAGTTCGATTATGACGGCTCGAGGTGACGACGTCGCGGCCCGTGTGCCGGGGTCGCCTACAACGGGTCCGCGACTGTCCACCCAAGGACGATCGAGACCGGCCCATGCCGACATGGTCGAGCCGTCAATACGATAAAAAAATGGATGCTGCCAAGGAGACGCGCGCCGCCGTTGCTTGCGACCGGCGCGTCAGCAGACCTTCTGGAAACGCGCGCGCCAGCGCGACGCCCTGGTCGGCGGCAGCACGTAGCTTTTGCCCTCGGCCGAGATCGTCAGGGGCTTCCCGGAGCCCAGAAGATCCAGGAGGCGGTTTTCCAGCGCGCTCCGTTTGTCGTCGGCGAATTCGGGATGCCCGAGGTCCGCCTGGTTGAACATCGAGGTGTTCGGCGGGAAGGATTCGGGGCCGGAGTAGGTGAAGCCGGCGAAGTCCATCTGGGTCTTGCCGTTGCCGATCGTGATCGTGGCCTCGGTGTGATCCTGCTTCGGCGCTTCGCCCGGATAGACCGCATCGAGCTCGTAATGCGTCCCACAGCCGAAGCGAAACACCGTCTTGTGGCTCGTGTCGTAAAAGGTGAGCCATGGCCGATCGTAGCGGTCCATATCGAGCCTCCATGCGCCGCTCCACATGTCCTTCGACGAGCCGCCGGCTGCCATTGCGGCTGACATTCCGAGCCACGACAGGGCGACGGCAATTCCGAGCAGTCTTGCAGGCGTCGTCATGGCAGGCTCCCAACGCGATCGCGCGATGATCCTCACGCGAAGGACCTATCGACCGGCCTCGCCGGCCGTTCAGATTGCCCCTGTCTTGCCACGAATGGCCATCGACCGCTTGATGACTTCCCGGGCATCGGCGTAGCGGCCCTCGTCCTTGTAGAGACCGGCCAGGTTCTCCAGGACATCGGCGAGATCCGGATGGTTGGGACCGAGCGTCTTCTCCATGGTGGCCACCGACAGCTTGAACAGCCGTTCGGCATCGGCGTTGTGCCCCTGACGCGCGTAGAGCGCGGCCAGATTGTTCAGCGCCTGCGCGACGTCGGGATGATCGGGTCCGTAGGCCTTCTCGGTCACCGCTATCGCGCGCTTGAGCAGCCGTTCGGCGTCGGCATAGCGATGCTGATTGATGTAGGTATCGGCCAGGTTGCTCATCAGCACCGTGGCTTCGGGATCGTCGGGGCCGTGCGCCTTCCTTAGAACGGCCAGCCCCCGCTTGAACAGCGGCACGGCCTCGTCGTACCGACGCTGACCGCTGTAGACGGCGGCAAGGTTGCTCAACGGCAGCACGATCGACGGATCGTCGGGACCGACCGTTGTCTCGTCAATGGCGATCGACCGTTTGAGCAGCGGCTCAGCGTCCGCGTAACGCCCTTCCGCGCGATAGAGATCGCCCAGATTGTTCAGCACCATCGCGACCTCGGGATGCTTCGGACCGAGCGTCCTCTCCCTGATGGCCAGCGCGCGCTTGTACAGCGGCTCCGCAACGGCGTATTGCCCGAGATTGTAGTGAATCGTGCCGAGATCATTCAGCGGCATCGCGACCTTGGCGTCATCGGGGCCAGACTCCGCCTCGCGAAGAGCCAGGGCTTTCTGGGCCAATGGCAACGCTTCGGTGTACTTGCCGGCCCGATAGAGCTCCTTCATCTGCCGGGTGAGCGTGCCCGCCTCGTCCTCGCCCGCATGGGAAGGTGCGCCCAGCGGCAGGCTCAGCGCGAGTGCCGTGACCGCAATGCAGATCGACGCCTTCAGGGCCTTCATCGCGCGTTCCTTCGTCGCGTTTGTGCGAGACATACGCGGTTTTGGTGCGCCTGGAGGCCGGACAGGTTCAATGCAGGGGAAAGGCAGCGGCGCCGTAACCAGGCCAAGTCCGGCGCAGGTACACAAATCATCAACCAAAACGTGCAATCATCGGACGCGCGGTCAGTCGGACGAAAGCCGGCCGTGAGTCAGGACAGCGCCTTAGTAGCTCCCATGATGTTCGTGTTCGCCTCTCTCGGCAATCAACAGTCTGGCTGGCCGGTCCAATTGATGCACCAGACGGAAACGGCGCTCATCGCCGTCGCACTGGTTTGTTTCGTGCTCGCCCTATTCCTGAACAGGGTTGCAATCTGCGTCGTGGTGGCAGTCATTGGTGGAATTAGTGCGGGGTTCGGCGTCGTCATGCCGCTCGAACTGGCACCGTTTTTCTTCGGCGCCCGCGGCGAAGTCATGTTGGCATCGGTTCTGCTGATTTTCGCTTATCCTGTCGCGGTTGCGTTGTTCATTGTGCTCTTTCTGGTCATGATGGAACCCACGCGCGACAAGATCTTCAACTCCAAAGGCCGGCGCTCCTGAAGCTCACCGAGAGCATTCACGTCGGCCACGGCGCGTCCGCGCTCGGCTTGCATGATCGCGCTCGCGTCGCGCTTGGGCGCCTTCTGCTACAGCGGGAAGGTGGCTCCAAGGTCTTGCCGATGGCGGTCAGGCGAAGCCGGCGATAAGATACGGATAACAGGACACTGGACACAAACATGGCTTTCTGGATCGCAGGCGCAGTCGGATCAGTGATCGCCTATCTCCTGGGCTCGATCCCCACGGGCTATCTGGCAGGAAAGCTGCTCGGAGGAATCGACATTCGCGAGCACGGCTCGAGGTCCACCGGCGCCACGAATGTACTGCGGACGCTGGGCAAATGGCCCGCCTTGGCAGTGCTCGTGATCGACGTGCTGAAGGGCATGGCTGCGATCTTGGTTGCGCGCTGGTTCTGGCCTTGGCTGACTGCGGAGCTATCTCCGACGCCGTCGGCAGCGGCCGATCTGCAAGCCTGGGTGCCATGGGCGGTGTGCCTCGCCGGCATTGCCGCGCTGCTGGGCCATGGCCGCTCGATCTGGCTGAACTTTACCGGCGGCAAATCGGCCGCGACCGGGCTCGGCGTGGCACTGGCGATGTCGTGGCCGGTGGGACTGGGTACGGCAGTCGTCTTTGGCCTCGTGCTCGCGGTCACGCGGATCGTCTCGCTCAGCTCGATGCTTGCGGCGGTGGCGGCCATCATCCTCGCCTGCGGCTTGCCGCACCCGTTGCCCTATCGGCTGCTGGTGATCGCAGGCGGCCTCTACGTCATCATCCGCCATCGCGCCAACATTCAGCGGCTGCTTGCGGGCTCGGAGCCGCGGCTCGGTCAAAGCAGCCCGGACGTGAAAGCGGAAGCGCAGGTTTAACGCAGGACGTTCGATCAGTTCACCGCCTGAAGCGCGGCCGTGAAGGTGGCAAGATCGGCGCGCGCCGTCTCGTCGGGCGCCCATTTCGGGAGGTCGGCGAGCTCTGCGATCACGCGGGCCCGATCTTGAGGGTACAGATAGTTCGCCCAGACTTCGCGCGTGTCGCGCAGCGCCGCCGCGACCAGGCGCGCATTGGCGGGCTTGCTCGCGCCTTGGATCGCCGCGCAGACCGTGGACAGAATGAAGAGGGCGCTGTTCTTGCGAAGGCCCGCAAATCCCTCTTCGCGGATGCGGGTGCGGTGCTCCGGCGGAAGCTCGTTCCAGAACATCTGGCCCGCAACTGCCTCGCGCGCCATGCCGCGGATCATGAAGCTGACAGCCGTCGCATACTGATCGCCATATTCAGTCATGTTACGCGCGACCGCCGGCAAATCAGGCTGCGGCCCCGGCTTTGCGCCGTAAAAGGTGAAGAGCTTGGCCGACGCGTTGGCGGCGTCGAACCAGTCCGGCAGCCAGTTCATGTCGCTTGCCTCCGGGGGCGGCAGCGACCCAAAGGCGTCGAGATCGTAGATGCGGCCGAGCATGGCGGCGACATCAGGCCGGGTCAGATCGGGCCGCCCGCCCTTCTTCGCGACGCCGTCGATATAGATCTTGAACGCCTTCGCGGCATCGCGCGCGGCGTTCAGCTCGTGGATACCGTCCTGCGCGAAGGCGGGCGCGGCGAACGCCAGCAGGACCAGGAGAATTCTGACGATCGGCATGGGAATTGGTCGTGCGCCGCGCCGCGTAGGTTCAGGCCCTGCGCGGCGGTCTACAGCCCCGGCAGGCCGAGCGGAGGCTTGCGCATGTTGGAGGCCTGCTCATAGGCATAGGCGAGACGCAGCAGCTTGTGCTCGCTCCAGGCACGGCCCGCGAAGCTAACACCAAGCGGATAGTCCGGTGTGTCCTTGCCGTCGGCCCCCGCGACGAAGCCTGACGGCACCATGACGCTGGGATAGCCTGCCTTGGCTGCGATTGCCGCGCCGGTCGCACCGGGAAACAGGACGGCGTCCAGCCTGTGCTGGTTCATGTAGGCGTCCATGCCATGCGTCCTGGCCGCGAGCAAATCCATGGCACGTGCGGATTTGTACTCGCGCTCGCTCAGATCGCCTTTGGTGAGGTCAGCGGCGAGAAACAGATCCTGGCCGAAGCGCAGGGCTCTCTCCGCATTCGCCGCGTTGAAGGCGACGATATCGGCCATGGTCTTGATGCCGGTATTGGTCGCCCAATCCCTGAGGTAGAGATTGAGCCCGTACTTCAGCTCGTAGAGAAACACGATCGGCGCGCCGGTCGGATTGCCCTTGTTGCTGCTCAGCGGATTGCGGTTGAGCACGGCCATGCCGGTGCCCGGCCCGGCGATCCAGCCACGCGTCGGCATGTTGGCGCGCACGATGACGGCACCAAGGTCCTGCATCACTTTGATGACTTCGGCCATCAGCCTGGCCCCGTCGGATGACAACTTGCCGTAGTAGCAATCGTTCAGCGGGTCGGCCGGGTCGCTCGGCACGCCGATGCGCGCGCCCTTCATCGCATCGCGTGCGAGGTCAGCCGTGTAATCGGCCGGCCTGCGCTGCCGCTCCGTCACGGGATCGCGCGGGTCCTCGGCGGCCAGCACATTCAGCAGCAGCGCTGCGTCGCGCACCGTGCGCGTCATCGGCCCCGCGGTGTCCTGGCTATGCGCGATCGGCATGACGCCGGCGCGGCTGATCAGTCCGACGGTCGGCTTGACCGTGACGATGCCATTGCGGCTGGCAGGATGCAGCAACGAGCCTGAAGTCTCGGTACCGATCGAAGCTGCGCACAGGCCAGCCGCGACGGCGACCGCCGAACCTGAGCTCGAACCGCCCGGGTCCACGATCGGAATGCCCCTACCGTCCACCAGCGCCGGCACGTAGGGGTTCTTCACCTGGCCGCCCAGCGACGAGTAACCCGAGGGCATGTCGATCGCGAGGATATTGGCGAACTCGGTCAAGTTCGCCTTGCCCAGGATCACCGCGCCGGCCTTGCGCAGCAGCTTGACGACGGTGGCGTCGCGCTTCGCGCGCGCGCCCTCGAGTGCCAGCGAGCCCGCCGTCGTCGGCTGCTTGTCTGATGTCGCGATGTTGTCCTTCACCAGGATCGGGACGCCGGCCAGCGGACGCTTGGCCGACGGCTTGCGGCCGTCGAGCGTGCCGGCGATCGCTCGCGCGTCCGGATTGAGCGCGCGAACGGAATTCAGCATGGGCCCGCCGCGATCATAGGCTGCGATGCGCGCGAGATAGGCCTTTGTGAGCGCCGTCGCGGTGACACGCCCGCCGGCCAGGGCGTCGATGATGTCGCTCATCGGCGCGTCCTCGAGCTTCAGCTCGGCCGGCGCGCGGCGGGTTGGCTTCTTCATCGCGTGCCTCTCGGACGGAGATCTGCTACAAAACGTAGCATTTATCCCGCCAGCACGACAAGCCGGTCAGGAACCAAGTGATGGACTGCACGATCCGGCCAGCGCTTGCCGACGACGCCGCCGACATCAGCGCGGTGGTCCTGCGTGCGCTGCGCGAAACCAATGCAAAGGACTATACCGACGAGATCATTGCCAGGGTGGAGCAAAGCTTTGGTCCGGACGCGGTGCGGGCGCTGATCGGCAAACGCACCGTGTTCGTCGCCTCCATCGGCGGCCGCGTGGTTGGTACGGCAAGCTTGGATGGAAGCGTCGTCCGCACCGTGTTCGTGGCGCCCGACGTCCAGGCGCGCGGCATCGGCAGGCTGCTGATGGCGGAGATCGAGCGCATTGCACGCGAACGAAACATTGCTGTGTTGACGGTTCCCTCCTCGGTCACCGCCGAGACATTCTACGCCCGCCTCGGCTTCAAGGCCGTGCGGGACAGCTACCATGGCGACGAGCGCACCATCATCATGGAACGGGCGCTCGAGGCGTCCTAGCAGCAGCTTGATCGCCTCTACGAAATAGACCACCATCGCATTTCACCGCTCACGGCAGAATGGGCGAGGAAACGCGGACATGGACGGAACTGTCGGATTTGATCTCGTCGAGCGCGCGCGAGCCATCGTCCCGCTGATTGCGGATGAGGCCGACGAGATCGAGCGAACGCGGCGGCTGACGCCTCAAGTCGTCGATGCGCTGATCGGGAACGGGCTCTATCGGGCATTGCTGCCGCAGAGCCTGGGTGGATCGGAAGCCCCGCCCGAGATTTTCATGCAGATGCTGGAGGAGATCGCGAAGGCCGATGCCTCCACGGCCTGGTGCCTCGGCCAATGCAGCGTCTGCGCCATGATCGCAGCCGCGCTCGACCACGACAGCGCGCACGAGATCTTCAACACGTCGCCGGGCATTCTCGCCTGGGGCGCGGTGGCACATGAGGCGCGCGCGGTCGAGGGCGGCTACCGCGTCACCGGGCGCTGGGATTTTGCCTCGGGCTCGCGGCAGGCGAGCTGGCTTGGCGCCCACGTCCGCATCGTCAGCGCCGACGGCATACCGCGGAAGAATGCCGATGGTTCGCCGGAGATGCGCACCATCCTGTTCCCGCTTGCAAGCGCGGTGATGCACGACGTCTGGCAGGCGATCGGGCTCGCCGGCACCGGCACCGATTCCTATGAGGTGAAAGACCTTTTCATCCCCGACCGCTTTGCCGTGTTTCGCGACGTGCCCGAGGCCTTGCGCGAGCCGGGCCCGCTCTATCGGCTTCCGACCGGCTCGACCTTCAGCCTCGGCTTTGCCGCGGTCTCGCTCGGCGTCGCGCGCGCGACGCTGGATGCGGCGATCGCCCTGGCGCGCACGAAGCAGCCGTCGCTGGCGGCGAGCGCGATGCGCGACAATCAGGCGGTCCAGGGCCTGATCGGCCGCACCGAGGGCGACCTGCGCGCCGCCCGCGCCTATCTCTATGCGACGGCGAATGCGATGTGGCGCGACCTCTCGGCGACCAGCGCGTTCAGCCCGGCGCATCGCAGCGCCGTCCGTCTCGCCGCGACCTGGACCATCCAGCAATCGGCCAAGGTGGTCGACACCGCCTATCGCATGGCCGGCGCCACCGCCGTGTTTCGCAGCAATCCGTTCGAGCGGCGGTTTCGCGACATGCATGCAATCGCCCAACAGATCCAGGCGCGCGACACGCATTTCGAGGACGTGGGGAAGATGATTTTGGCGGGGGGCTAGGTGGCAGCCGCGATTGCCGCTGCGCTCCCTCTCCCCGTAAGAACGGGGCGAGGGAGTGAGAGAGCGCGCATCCCTTTCGCCAGTAGTCCCTCAAGCCACCAGCGCGGTGTCGCCGTCGATGCCGCGTTGCGCCGCGAGCAGGCTGATGATCTCGACGTTCGGCCGCGCCTTGCTGAACAGAAAGCCCTGGCCCTCGTCGCAGCCCTCGGCACGCAGGCAACTCAGCTCGGCCTCGGTCTCGACGCCTTCGGCCGTGATGATGACCCCTAAGCCTTTGCCGAGGCTGACGATGGAGCGGATGATCGCCTGCGCCTCGCGATTGGCCCCTAAACCGCGCACGAAGGACTGGTCGATCTTGATCTTGTCGAACGGGAAGCTGCGCAAATAGCTCAGGCTGGAATAGCCGGTGCCGAAATCGTCCATCGAGATGCGGACCCCGAGCGTGCGCAGCGCATGCAGCGTCGCCAGCACCTGCGCGCTCTTCTCGAGCAGCAGCGTCTCGGTGATCTCGAGTTCGAGCCGGCGCGGCGGCAGGCCGGATTGCTTCAGCGCATCCGTCACCATCGACAGCAGATTGCCGCTGCGAAACTGGAGCGGCGACAGGTTGACGGCGACGCGGACGTCGTCCGGCCAGGTCGCCGCATCGAGGCAGGCGCGGCGCAGCATCAACCCGCCGAGCGGACTGATCAGGCCAGTGTCCTCGGCGACCGGAATGAATTCGGCCGGCGAGACCATGCCGCGCTCGGCATGCGGCCAGCGCACCAGCGCCTCGAAGCCGGTGATGCGGCCGCTCTGGAGGTCGATCAGCGGCTGATAATAGGGGCGCAGCACGTCGTTCTGGATCGCGTCACGCAGCTCGACCTCGATCTTGCGGCGGCTCTGTGCCTTGGCATCGAGCCCGGCTTCGAAGAAGGCAAAAGTGCCGCGTGCGTCGGACTTGGCGCGCGACAGCGCCATGTCGGCGCTCTTGAGCAGCTTTTCGGAATCGTCGCCATCGCCGGGCGCCGTCGCAATGCCGATGGAGGCGCCGACCACCACGGAATGGCCGTCGAGCAGATAGGGATCGGCAATGGCTTCGAGCAGGCGCTTTGCGAGCCCGACCGCGTCCTCGGGCCGTGTCAGGCCACTTTGAACAATGACGAACTCGTCGGAATTCAGCCGCGCCAGCGTGTCTTCCTCGCGCAAGGTGGAGCGCAGGCGCTTGGCGACGCCACGCAGCAGCTTGTCGCCGACAGCGTGCCCCAGCGTCTCGTTGACCGACTTGAAATTGTCGAGCCCGAGCATCAGCACCGCGACCTTCTCGACGCTGCGCCGCGTGTGCAGCAACATCTCGTCCATGGTCTGGCGCAACAGATTGCGGTTCGGCAGGCCGGTCAGGGCGTCATGCTGGGCCATGAAAGCGAGCCGCGCCTCGGCGCGCTTGCGCTCGGTGATGTCCATCAAGGCGAGCAGCACCGCCGGCTGCTCGGCATAGGTCAGCTCGCGGGAATAGATCGCAAGATCGATCAGCGCGCCGTCGGCCTTGACGTGCTTCCAGGTGCGGCCGGCCTGCTCGTCGCTGGAACGATCGACGGTCCAGGGCGGCTCGCTGTCGAACGCCTGCAGGGAGCGGATCTTCAGACGCTCGAACTCGGCGCGGCTATAGCCGTAATGCGCGATCGCAGCGTCGTTGACGCCGAGGATGCGCTCGTCGTCCCGCGCGCAGACGATCATGGGGACGGGATTGCCGTCGAACAGCAGGCGGAACGAGGCCTCGCGCTGCTTCAATTCGGTGATGTCGACGCGCAGGCCGACCACGCCGCCGTCATCGGTGCGGCGTTCCTCGATCAGGATGACCCGGCCGTCGGACAGCGTCTGCTCGTGGCGCTTGCCGGGCTCGTAGAGCTTCTTCAGCCGCGCGGCGATCCATTCGTCCTCGTGACCGGCCGCTTCCGGATAGTCGCCGCGGGCAACACCGACGCGCAGCGTGTCTTCGAGGCGCGCGCCTTCCTGGAACAGATCGGCGGTCTTGCTGTAGATCTCGGAATATTGCTTGTTCCAGAGAACGTAACGGCCATCGGGATCCAGAATCACGATGCCTTGCGGCAACAGGTCGACCGCCTGGCGCAGCCGTTCATGCGATTTGCGTGCATCAATGATGGCGGCTTCAGCTTCCGCACGGCTCTGCACGAGTTGGTCGCGTTCGACGGGCTGATGAGGCGCGCGCGCAAATCGCAGCTTGCGCGGCTGTTGGCCGCCTCTCGCAAGCACGGTTCGCTTTCGTTTTTTTGTTCTATTGGACCCCAAACTCAACTTCACACGTCCTAGCCGCGCCTAGCGGCCGCAAGTCTTGCTCCAAGTGTCTGAAAGAAAAGTAATCCTGGTCGGCGGCGCCCATTGAGCCGTGGCTGCGCGCCGGACTGATTTGCCTGTTTGCGAGGCGCGAGAAGCATCGTCAGGCGCATCGAACCTGCGCGCGCGTCGCGATCCGCGAGAGCGGAGGCGCAAAAACGTGCAGTCTCCATGATTCAATTCCGGAACGCAGGCCCGCTTGCATGCGGGACCGGGACGCCTCTCGTTCCGCGCACGAATTTTGGTCAGTGCGGGATAGAGTTATCGCGCGGTTAAGAATCACGCCCGCATGACGTGCCGCATCGTTCGGTGACCCCAGCGCGGTGTTGGGTTATAAGGATGCCAGCATGAGTCCCCGCCGCATCGCCTCTCTCCTGCTTGTCATGACGCTCCTGGCCGCCGGCGGCGCGCTGGCCCAGGACAAGGGCAGCGTCAACCCGAAGCCGCTGCCGCCGCTCGCCAATCCGAACGATCCCAAGCTCGGCGCCAAGGAGCTGTTCGCGCGAAAACTGCTGCCCTCGAGGGGACCGGCCCGCGTCATCGGCTCCTATGTGAAGGGCTGCATCGGCGGCGCGCAGCAGATGCCGCTCAACGGCGACAATTGGCAGGTGATGCGGCTGTCGCGGAACCGCAATTACGGTCATCCCGACATGATCGCGCTGATCAAGCGCCTCGCCGCCAAGGCGCACAAGGACGCGGGATGGCCGGGCATCCTGGTCGGCGACATCGGCCAGCCGCGCGGCGGCCCTGCACTCTCCGGCCATGCCAGCCATCAGATCGGCCTCGATGCCGACATCTGGCTGACGCCGATGCCCGATCACCGGCTCTCGCGCGAAGAACGCGAGGAGATGTCGGCAGTGATGATGGTGCGCGAGGATCGCCTCGACATCGATCCCAGAGTGTTCACGCCGAGCCATGTGCTGGTGCTGCGCGACGCCGCGCAGGAGCCGGCGGTACAGCGCATCTTCGTCAATCCCGCGATCAAGAGGGCGTTGTGCCGTGAGGCCAGGGGCGACCGTTCCTGGCTGTCGAAGATCCGGCCCTGGTGGGGCCACGACTATCACTTCCACATCCGCATGCGCTGCCCGGCGGGCGCCGGCGAATGCGAAGGCCAGCCATCGCAATCCGAGGACGAAGGCTGCAAGCCCTCCGATTTCGCCTACTGGTTCAGCGAAGGCGTGCTGCACCCGAAACCGCCACCGGAGCCGCCGAAGCCGAAACCGCCGATGACGCTGGCCCAGATGCCGGCGGCCTGCAAAGCCGTGCTGCACGCGGGCGATGCGAAGCCGTAGGGCGCGTGGTTGGGCGCGCTGCCACCTCATACACCACCGTCGTCCCGGGGCGCGAAGCGAGCCGGGGACCGCCGCGCGAGCGCTTGCGCTTGTCGCGCTAGCCACAGGACGTGGCTGCGCTCCGCTTGTCCGGGATGACGAGGGGAGATTGACGCTGCCACTACACACACCAGTGTCGTCCCGGGGCGCTACGCGCCCCCCCGGGATGACGAAGTAGTTGGTTGGTTCGCACTCCCCAAATGCGCTAGGATCGCCGCGCCGCCTGGCCGTAAGCCCGCGGCATTCCGGGATGCGCATCCCGTCCTTCAACAAACCTGACCGCAAGCCGCGCCTGGCGTGGCCAACGATGAGATTGAC
The DNA here is from genome assembly GCF_018130615.1 of Bradyrhizobium manausense. Classification (GTDB taxonomy): domain Bacteria; phylum Pseudomonadota; class Alphaproteobacteria; order Rhizobiales; family Xanthobacteraceae; genus Bradyrhizobium; species Bradyrhizobium manausense_A. Next base: position 78,137 of record NZ_JAFCKB010000023.1, on the reverse strand, counting down.
ATGCGCGTCCTCGCTCTTCTTGCCGTGCTCACGATCAGCGCGACCTCCGCTTTCGCCGCCGAAGAGCCCAGCGGCTGCGACAAGTTCAAATGGCCGATCGAGCGCGATCGCGCCGCGCTGACTGCGCCGGACCGTGCCAGGCTCGCCTCGGGCAGCGAACAGGCCGCCGTCCCGGCATCGGCCATCACCCTGGGGTTGGTCGCGCCGCAGGAAGCCAAACTGCCCTCGCCGCCGGAGCGGGCGCCGACGGACGGCACCTTTGCCGGCTTCACCAGCATCAAGACGGCCAAGGCCGGGCTCTACACGATCAGCCTGTCCTCCGGCGCCTGGGTCGATCTTGTCCAGGACGGGCATTTCCTCAAGCCGGTGGCCTTCAGCGGCGCGACCGATTGCGACGGCATCCGCAAGACCATGAAATACGAGCTCTCGGACAAGCCGTTTGTGCTCCAGATCAGCGGTGCCAAGGACAATTCACTGTCCATTGCGATCCTGCCGGCCCAATAAGCGGGTCTGGCTAGACAAACCGTCGCCTTTGACCTGAGGCGCCGGCCTGCTATCTTCGCACCTGCGATATCCCCGCCGGCCGTAAGCCGCTGCGGGACACGTGGAACAGCGCTTCCGCCCGTCGCGACTTGAACCCACCCAACGCCAGATTTGCGCGTGCGTTTGTGCGCGCGCGGGGCACGGAGCGCCATCCATGTATCGACTTGCCGGACTTTTCACTGCCTTCGTGCTTCTCGCGAGTGCGAGCCTTTCGCCCGCCAGCGCCGAGGACAAGACCATCACCGTGTTCGCCGCGGCCTCGATGAAGAACGCGCTCGACGAGATCGATGCGGCCTACACCGCCAAGACCGGCGTCAAGTTCAGCGTCAGCTATGCCGCGAGCTCGGTGCTGGCCAAACAGATCGAGCAGGGCGCGCCGGCCGACGTGTTCGTCTCCGCCGACACCGACTGGATGGACTACGCTCTCTCCAAGAAGACCATCAACGAGCCTTCCAGAGTCAACCTGCTCGGCAACAGCATCGTGCTGATCGCGCCGAAGGATTCCAAGATCGACAACGTCACCATTGCGCAGGGCTTTGATCTCGCAAAGCTCGCCGGCGACGGCAAGATCGCGACCGGAGACGTCAAGTCGGTGCCGGTCGGCAAATATGCCAAGGCCGCACTGGAGAAGCTCGGGGCCTGGCAGGCGGCCGAGCCGAAATTCGCGATGGCCGAGAGCGTGCGCGCCGCGCTGACGCTGGTCGCGCGTGGCGAAGCCGCGCTCGGCATCGTTTATTCCACCGACGCCAAGGTCGAGCCGGGCGTGAAGATCGTCGGCACCTTCCCGGCGGATTCGCATCCCGCGATCATCTATCCGGTGGCGGCGACCACGACGGCGAAGCCCGAGACCAGCGATTATCTCGCCTTCATGCGCTCGACGACGGCCAAGACCATTCTGGAAAAATACGGTTTTAAATTCCTGATCAGCCCGACCACCTGATTTTGTCGTGTTCGACATCTCTCCCGCCGAATGGACGGCAATCCTGCTCTCGCTCAGGGTCGCCGTCATCGCGACGCTGGTGGCAACGCCATTCGGCATTGCGCTGGCGTGGCTGCTCGCCCGCAAGGATTTTTGGGGCAAGTCGGTGCTCGATGCCGTCGTGCATCTGCCGCTGGTGCTGCCGCCGGTCGTGACCGGCTATCTGCTGCTGCTCACCTTCGGCCGCCGCGGCCTCGTCGGCGGCTTCCTCGCCGATCATCTCGGCATCGTCTTCGCCTTCCGCTGGACCGGCGCGGCGCTCGCCTGCGGGGTGATGTCGTTTTCGCTGCTGGTACGCCCGATGCGGCTGTCGATCGAGGCGATCGACCGCAAGCTCGAACAGGCCGCCGAGACGCTCGGTGCGGCACCTTTCAAGGTGTTCTTCACGGTGACGCTGCCCTTGGCGCTGCCCGGCGTGCTGGCCGGCATGGTGCTCGGCTTTGCCAAGGCGATCGGCGAGTTCGGCGCCACCATCACCTTCGTGTCCAACATTCCCGGCGAGACCCAGACGATCTCGTCCGCGATCTATTCGCTGATCCAGACACCGGACGGTGACGCCGCCGCGGGGCGGCTCGTGATCGTCTCGATTGTGCTCGCACTCGGCGCGCTCATCGCCGCCGAATGGTTCGCCCGCCGCGCCACTCAGCGCTTGCACGGGAACTGACCATGCTGCGCGTCGATGTCGAAAAACAGCTCGGCGAATTCTCGCTTCAAGCGTCGTTCTCGAGCGAAGGCCGCGTCACCGGCCTGTTCGGCGCCTCCGGTGCCGGCAAGACCTCGCTGATCAACATGATCGCGGGCCTGCTGCGGCCCGACCGCGGCACCATCGTCATCGACGGCGAGACCGTCGACGACACCGCTGCCGCCATTCACGTGCCGGCCTGGCGCCGCCGCATCGGCTATGTGTTCCAGGATGCGCGGCTGTTTCCACATCTCAACGTCGCGCAAAATCTCGACTATGGCAGGCGGATGAACCGTCTCGCGCGCGATCCGGCGCAACACACGCGCGTCGTCGAGCTGCTCGACATCGGCGCGCTGCTCGATCGCCGCCCCGGAAAGCTCTCCGGCGGCGAACGCCAGCGCGTCGCGCTCGGCCGTGCGCTGTTGTCGAAGCCGCGCCTCTTGCTGCTCGACGAGCCGCTCGGCGCGCTCGACGAGGCCCGCAAGCTCGAGATCCTGCCCTATCTGGTCCGGCTGCGCGACGAAGCCAATGTCCCGATGGTCTATGTCAGCCACGACGTCGCCGAACTGCGTCAGCTCGCGACGCAGATCGTGATGCTCAGGCAGGGGCGGGTGACGTCGTTCGGCGGGGTGAAAGTGCTGACGTGAAGTGCGCTGCCAACCCATCCACCGCTGTCGTCCCGGCGAAGAATCTGATCCTCGCCGGACACCGCGTTTGCCTTTACCACCCGCGATCGACGTTGCGGACGTCGCCGGTTCGGGCGTCGACGTCGACCTCCATCCAGCGGCCGCTGCGGTCGCGGCCTTCGATCTGCCATTCGTCGCCGGCGAACTCGGTGTGTGAGATGGTCATGACGCCGATATCGGTCGCGACATCGAGCGCCGCCTGCATCGAGATCTGATCGCCCGTGTCATAGGCCATCGCCGGCGCCGCCGCTCCCAGACTGAGCGCGACGATGGCGGGCAGGATGAGTTTGCGCATGAATTGCTCCTGTCAGACGTGTTGACCGTTACGCGGCTAAGAACGGACAACGCCGCAGAGCGTTCCGGAACCGGATGCGGCGATTTGGTGGCGGTTGTCTGGCAATCGCCCTCACGACGACTTTCGCGAGGTGGGCAGCCTCTAAACTCCCGCCACCGAGGCCCAGAGCTCCGCGAGCTTCTTCCGCAGCGCCTGGCTGCGGGTCAGCGGCGCCGGCGTCTCATCTTCTTCCGGCAGGCGGAGGCCGACGACGTTGACGCGGCCGCCGGAGATCGAGCGCGCCACCAGCACGATCGAATCCAGAGCGAGCTCGGCGCCTTCCTTCGGTGCGCGGTCGAGATGGACGTCGAAATAGTCAGCGAGCGTGAGCTTGCCGTCATCCTCGCCGATCTTCACGCCGTAGATTTCGGCGAGCTCGGCGAGCGTGTGCTCGCCGGAGACCATGAAGTCGCCGAGCAGATGCGGGTCGGGCGCCGTGCTCGGCTGCATGTCGACGAAGAAGCGGTCGAGCGCCTCGGCCTTTTCCGGCGGTGCGAGCAGATAGATGTAGTCGCCAGGCGCGACCGGCTCGGCTTCCGCCGGCGTCAAAATGCTCTCTTTGCGGATCACCAGGGTCGGCTTGGACCAGGACGGAATCAGCCCGCGCCGGAAATAGAGACTCTTGGGCCGGACCGGATAGCCGACCAGCTGCTGCTCAAGCTGGCCGGGCAGATCCAGCTCGACGCGGCGCGGGCCGCGCTCGGCGCGCGGCAGCGCCACATGGAGCTTGCGCGCGGCCGGTGCCAGCGTCCAGCCTTGCAGCAGCAGCGAGATGATCACAACGACGAAGGCGACGTCGAAATAGAGATAGGCCTTCGACAGGCCCACCAGCATCGGGATCGACGCCAGGAAGATCGCAACCGCGCCGCGCAGGCCGGTCCAGGCAATGAAGATCTTTTCGCGCCAGTTGAAACGGAACGGCGCCAGGCAGACGAACACCGCGATCGGCCGAGCCACCAGCATCAGGACGAAGGCGACGCCGATCGCCGGCAGGACGCTGGAGCCCAGCCGGCTCGGCGACACCAAGAGGCCGAGCAGCACGAACATCACGATCTGTGCCAGCCAGGTCGCGGCATCCAGGAACGCCACGACCGAATTATGCGCGCGCGTCGGCCGGTTGCCGATGATGATACCGGCGAGGTAGACGGCCAGGAAGCCGGAAGCATGCATGATCTGCGAGCCGCCGAAGATCACGAGCGCGGCCGTAGTGACGAACGGCGCATGCAGGCCCTGCGGCAGCGCGACCTTGTTGAGCCCGATGACGACGAGGCGTCCGCCGATCACGCCGACGATGGCGCCGAGCGCCGCCTCCTGGATGAACTCCATCGCGACATGACCGGGCGTGCTCGAGCCCAGCGAGATGTATTCGACCAGCATCAAGGTGAGGAAGATCGCGAAGGGATCGTTGGTGCCGGATTCCGCTTCCAGCGTCGCGCCGACGCGCGGACGCAGACGCAGGCCCTGAGTGTGCACCAGCAGGAACACGGCCGCCGCGTCGGTCGAGGCGACCACAGCACCGACCAGCAGCGACTCCGCCCAGTTGAGGTCGAGCGCGTATTTCGCGAACGGCGCCGTGATCAGCGCCGTCAGGAGCACGCCGACGGTCGCGAGCACCACGGAGGGCGCGAGCACGGCACGGATACTGGCAAAGCGCGTCTTCAACCCGCCGTCGAACAGGATCAGGGCCAGCGCCACCGAGCCGACCAGATAGGTCGTGCCGACGTCGTTGAACTGAATCTGACCGGGGCCGGAATCGCCAGCGAGCATGCCGATGGCAAGGAAGACGAGCAGCAACGGCGCACCGAAGCGCAGCGCGAGCAGGCTCGACAGGATACCGGCCATGACGAGGACGGCGCCGAGCAGAATGGCGATGCTAAAAGAGTCGAGGGAGGCCATCCACCTTCCGGGTACAAATCGCTGGAATTTCATCCATATCGTCGCAGCCCCTGCGCGCCAACCCATTTTCTCCCGCTCGCGGCAATCTGCCCGTATTTTGCGGCCTTAACGCGCTTCACTTCGCGGTGTATCGATGGCCCGGCCGCTTCCTTTGTGAGAATCTGCGGCGCTTTCGAATCAAACCGCCCGACCGCTTTCCCGAGACCGCCCGATGGACATGGACCTCAAAGACCTCATGGAGTTCGTGCAGACGACTGCGCGCAGCGTCGGGGCGGAAATCTCGTCCCCCTGGTTCTACCTGCAATTCGGATTGATTCTGGCGGCGGCGGGGATCGCCTATGCTGCGGAAGCCGCAATGCGCAGCCGTGTGGACACGAACTCGCTCGCGATGCGCTGGCCGATGCCGCTTCGCCGTTTCGTCCACGTGATGGCCGCCAGCACCTCGACGGCCGTGTTCACCCTGCTCGTGATCATCTCGCGCGTGGTGATGTATCATGCGACCTGGCCGAGCCGCAGCTATCTCTTGATGGTCGCCGCCAAGCTTGGGCTCGCCTGGCTCGCGATCCGGCTCGTGACCTCGGTGCTGCGCAACGCCTTCATCGTCAAGCTGGTGTCGGTTGCCGCCTGGTTCTTCGCTGCGCTGTCCATCCTCGGCCAGCTCGACACCACGGTCGACCTGCTCGATTCCTACGCGATCGTGCTCGGCGGGCTGCGATTGACGCCGCTGCTGGTGATCAAGGCCGGCGCGCTCCTGATCATCGCGCTCTGGCTCACCAACATCGCCAGCAATTTCGCCGAGAGCAAGATCAACTCGACGACCGATCTGACGCCGTCGGTCCAGGTGCTGCTGATCAAGATCATCCGCATCGGGTTGCTGGCGGTCGCCATCGTGATCGCGCTCGGCGCGGTCGGCATCGACCTCTCGGCGCTCGCGGTGTTCTCCGGCGCGGTCGGCGTCGGTATCGGTATCGGCCTGCAGAAGATCGTCGCCAACTTCATCTCCGGCATCATCCTGCTCGCCGACAAATCGGTGAAGCCGGGCGACCTCGTCACCATCGGCGACAACACCGGTCGCATCAGCGCGATGAAGACGCGCTATATTTCCGTGGCCGCCGGCGACGGCCGCGAATTCCTGGTGCCGAACGAGGATCTGGTGACGCAGAAGGTCGTCAACTGGACCTACACCGACAAGAACACGCTGGTGAAGATCACCTTCGGCACCAATTACGACGCCGATCCGAAGCTGGTCTGCAAGGTCGCGATCGAGACCGCGTCGGCCCATCCGCGCGCGCAGAAGGGCAAGCCGCCGAACTGCCTGCTCACGGAGTTCGCGGAGGCCGGCATGAAGTTCTCGCTGACGCTCTGGCTTGCGGACCCTGACGGCATGGATGCCGTCAAGAGCGACGTGATGCTGGCGCTGTGGGACGCCTTCAAGCGCGAGGGCATCCGAGTTCCCTACCCGGTCCGGGAAATCCGCGTCCGCGGCGGTGCGCTGCCGGTCGAAACCACCGTAGAAGTCCCGACTTGAGCCCGCTTCGCCCGCATGGCGGGTAGGATTCTTGTTCTAACGCGTCTTCTTGGCGCGAACCGGGACCCACTTCGCTCGAAAACGCCTTAGCCTGAGCTTGCACGAAGGCCCGCAATCATTAAATTAGGGCCTGAAATCAAGCCCTTCCGCCCGCACCGGGCCCAAGCCCAGAAGACAATATCCGCATGAGCTACGTCGAAGCCACCGATACCTCCCTGCGCAAGACCGGACAGATCAAGCTGCATGGGCCGGCCGCCTTTGCCGGCATGCGCAAGGCGGGTGCCCTGGTGGCGAAGTGCCTCGACGAGCTCACCGACATCGTCGGCCCCGGCGTGCCGACCGATCGCATCGACGAATTCGTCCGCGACTTCGCCTTCAGCCATGGCGCCTATCCGGCCACGCTGATGTATCGCGGTTATCGCTACTCCACCTGCACCTCGCTCAACCACGTGGTCTGCCACGGCATGCCCGGCGACCGACCGCTGAAGGAAGGCGACATCGTCAACATCGACGTCACCTTCATCGTCGACGGCTGGTACGGCGATTCCAGCCGGATGTATGCGGTCGGCCCGATCGCACGCAAGGCCGAGCGGCTGATCGAAGTGACCTATGAAGCCATGATGCGCGGCATTGCCGCAGTGAAGCCCGGCGCCACCACCGGCGACATCGGCCACGCCATCCAGAGCTTCGTCGAGCCGCAGGGCATGAGCGTGGTGCGCGATTTCTGCGGCCATGGCCTCGGGCGCATGTTCCACGACGAGCCGAACATCATCCATATCGGCCGTCCCGGCGAGGGCGTGCAGCTCAAGCCCGGCATGTTCTTCACCATCGAGCCGATGATCAATCTCGGCAAGCCGCATGTGAAGATCCTGTCCGACGGCTGGACTGCGGTGACCCGCGACCGCTCGCTGTCGGCGCAGTTCGAGCACTCGGTCGGCGTGACGGCGACGGGCGTCGAGATCTTCACGCTGTCGGAGCGGCACGGCGAGAAGCAGATCGGCCAATGATACCCGGTCATTCCGGGGCGCCGCGCGGCAGCGAGCCCGGAATGACAACGCAGTGATCGTTCTCTACCGCCGCCGGCGAAACGATGACGGCGGCCTTTTGTAGGTCGCGGCAAAGGCATCGTTGAACCGGCGGACACTGCCGAAGCCCGCCGCAAACGCAATCTCCGCCAACGTCATCTCAGTCTGATCGATCAGGCGCTTGGCTTCCTGCACGCGCCGGGTCGCCGCGATGTCGTTCGGGCTCGCGCCGGCATGGCGCAGGAACAGGCGCAACAAATGGCGCGGCCCGACGCCAAGCGCCTCGGCGAGCTCCGTCATGGTGGCGCGATCGAGAAAGCCGTCATCGATCAGCCGCATCCCGCGCGCCACGGTCGTGGCCGTCCCCAGCCAGGCCGGCGAGCCCGGCGCCGTTTCCGGCCGGCAGCGGAGGCACGGACGAAAGCCGGCCCGCTCGGCGGCCGCCGCAGTCGCATAGAAGGTGACATTCTCCGAGCGTGCGGGACGAACCGGACAGACCGGCCGGCAATAGATGCGCGTCGAGCGAACGCCGGAGAAGAACAGGCCGTCGAACGACCGGGCACGTGCCAGCCGCGCCCGGTCGCATGTCTCCCAATCGAGATGCGGTGGCAGGGCTTGCCGTTGCGCCGGGCCGGTCGTCATGCCCCGACAATAGTTTCGATGCGGGGCGCGGAGTAGCTGAAATCGGACTCGATCGAACGATGAGGTCCGAATTCGGCCAGCCCGCGCCGTTGCCTTCGGATCATGTTGCCGGCAGATCCCGGAGCAAATCACATGAGCACGCAGGCCGAATACGCGACATCGAAGCAACCCGCCCTCGCCTGCGAAATCGCCCTCTTGCTGCTGCTGTCGCTGATCTGGGGCAGCTCCTTCACGCTGATCAAATTGGCTATCCCTTCGATTCCGCCATTCACGATGGTCGCAGGGCGCGTGACGCTCGCGGCAGGTCTCCTCCTTCTTGTTGCGAAGGCGCAGGGACACGCACTTCCGGGCCGGGGATCGGTGTGGGCGGCCTTCCTCGTGCAAGGGCTGCTGCAGAGCGCACTGCCGTTCACGCTGATCAGCTGGGGCGAGGCGCATATCACGAGTGGCCTTGCTGGCGTGCTCAATGCGACACCACCGATGTTCGTGCTCGCGATCGCGTTGATGACCGGGCGCGGGCGGCAGGCCGTCAGCGGCCGGACAATGGCCGGCGTCGGTCTCGGCCTCGCGGGCGTCGCGATAACCTTGGGGATCGATGCGCTGTCCGGCATCGGCACGACTGCGCCACTGGCGCAAGCGGCCGTGCTCGGCGCGAGCCTTTGCTACGCGCTCGCGCCACTATGGGGGCAGCGGTTCAAAACACTTCCCGCGATCGTCACGGCCGCAGGCGCCATGAGCTGCGCCGCAATCCTGATGCTGCCCGCGGCCGCGATCCTCGAGCGGCCGTGGACGCTGGCGCCACCGCCGGCGCAGGCAATCGCAGCTGTGGTCGCGCTCGCGGTCGTCTGCACGGCATTCGCGATGGTGATCTATTTCCGGCTGATCCGCACACTTGGTCCACTCGGCACCACCAGCGGGAGCTATCTGCGGGCGGGTTTCGCGGTGATGCTCGGCACCACCCTGCTCGGCGAAAGTTTCACCTGGTCAGCTTTGGCCGGAATGACGCTCATTCTCACCGGAGTGATCACTGTCACGTTACCCCCGCGCGCGCGACACGATGGGAAACCGCGGAGCTGATTGTCGCCATCATCAAAGCCTGATCTTGCCATCCTGTTTCCCGATGACGATCTCTCGTCAAGCAGACAGGAGACAAGCAGTGAATACCTCGACGCGGCGCGGCTTCCTCGGATTTGTATCGGCCAGCGCCGCGGGCCTGCTGCCGGCCCGCGCAAAGGCTGCTTCTGTTGCGGCGGACGCCGGGCCCGCCTGCATCCTGACGCCACAGGCGGAGGAAGGGCCGTTCTACTCCGACCCGAAACTGGTGCGATCCGACATCGCCGAGGGCAGGCCCGGCGTGCCGCTGACCCTGCGGCTGCGGGTGATCGAGGCCGGGGCGTGCACCGCGATTCATGACGCGCGGGTCGACGTCTGGCATTGCGACGCGAAGGGGCTCTATTCGGCGTTTCCTGGCCAGAGCGATGCACACAATGTCGATGCGACCGGCAAGACATTCCTGCGCGGCACGCAAATGACCGATGGCGCCGGGTGGGCGACGTTCAACACCATCTATCCCGGCTGGTATGACGGCCGCACCACGCATATCCATTTCAAGGTGTTTCTCGGCGACCGGACCGTGCTGACCGGGCAGACCTTCCTGCCCGACGCGCTGAACGAGTTCATCTACGCCAATGTACCCGACTACGGCGGCCGCGCGCGGCAGCGCATGGTGATCAACGCCAACGACCACGTCATCGAACGTTCCGATCCCGAGCATCGCGCCTTCTGCGCGGTGAAGGAGGAGCGTGAACGCTACGTCGCGACGCTGACGCTCGGCGTCGATCGCCGGGCGGAGGCGACGGTCGGACGCGCCGGGCCGCCTCCGGGGCCGCCGCCCGGAGCCATGGGTGGGCCGATGTTCGAACGCCCAATCAAGGACCGGCTCGCTGCGCTGGTGCCGGGGTGGAAGCGCGATCGCTGAGACCGCGGCAATTGACGGTTGCAAAAACGGAGATCCGCAGCAATGCTGGCGGACGATGCCCGCCAGGACCGACGCCGACGACAGCAAGCCCGAGGACACGCCGCATTATCTCGGCCATCGCGAGCGGCTGCGCGAGCGCTTCTACAGCGCGGGCGCGGACGCGCTCAGCGACTACGAGCTGTTGGAAATGGCGCTGTTCCCGGCGCTGCCGCGGCGCGATACCAAGCCGCTGGCAAAGACACTGATCAAGATTTTCGGCTCGTTCGCCGAGGTCGTTCATGCGCCGGTGGCGCGCTTGCGCGAGGTCGATGGCGTCGGTGAATCCGCGATCAACCAGCTCAAGCTGATCGCTGCCGCCGCGCATCGTGTCGCCAGGGGCGAGGTCAACAGCCGCAACGCGCTATCGTCGTGGAACGAGGTGATCGCCTATTGCCGCACCAGCATGGCCTTCGCCGACAAGGAACAGTTCCGCCTGCTCTTCCTCGACAAGCGCAACCAGCTGATCGCCGACGAGGTGCAGCAGACCGGCACCGTCGACCACACCCCGGTCTATCCGCGCGAAGTGATCAAGCGCGCGCTGGAGCTTTCGGCCACCGCCCTCATCCTCGTCCACAATCATCCGAGCGGCGATCCCTCGCCTTCGCAGGCCGACATCCAGATGACCAAGGCGATCATCGACATCGCCAAGCCGCTCGGGATTGCCGTGCACGACCACATCATTGTCGGCAAGAGCGGCCATTCGAGCCTGCGCGGGATGCGGCTGATTTAAGACCAATCAGGACATCTAATTGCTGCTGGTCCTCAGGTGTTCTTCCGCTGCGCTGAAGCCGCTCTTTGCCTTGAGCGTCAGAGCCGTTGGTTGTGGCTTCCATTCGGAAACCAGTTTTTCTGCAGTCGCAAGCTCCGGCTTGGACAGCAGGGTAGCCATCTCATTCACATTTTTCCTTGGCGCGATGTTCGAGAGTTTGAAATACGCATACGACAAGGACAGATCTCGTGATGCGCCTTTTCCTGCAGAATACACGCGGGATAGGCTGAAGAGGGCGTTGGGATATCCCTGATCGGCCGCCATCTTCCACCATCTCAGCGCCTCTTGCGAATTTCCGCGCCTGTCATACAGATTTGCGACATCGTGCTGGGCAAGCGCATAACCGGCTTCGGCGGAAACAAGCTTGTATTTCAGCGCCTGATCCGGGTCGGATTCGACAATGCCGGCGCCCTGCCCATCGTAATAACAGCCGAGCTTATAAGCTCCCAGCGGATGGTTGGACGCAGCCGATTTTTGAAACCACCCGAATGCCTGGCTACGATCCTGTTGCGTGCCAATGCCGTTATTATACATCATGCCCACATGGTACTGCGCCTCAGCGTCTCCTTTGTTGGCCAATACCACCATCGCGTTGAAGGTGTCCGCGTCATTTGCGCCGGCGGGCAATGCGAAGAACAGGAGGCACGTAAAGACCAAAGCGACAAGTTTCATGTTCAATTCCGATTGAGCTTGAACCATCATTCCTTGGTCCTCAAAACCGAGGACAGGTTCGCTGCGGGACGGCGAACGAGCCTGCGGCATCTTCGCCGCGACTGCCCTCCCCTGGAAGCGACGATTCAAGAAAATGCAAATCGGATCAGCGCGATAAACCGGACATTGGCTTGACGCACAACCATCCCCCCGGTGGCTCGACCAGCCGACAGGCACCGTCATGCGCCCTCGATCGTCGGGCGGGCCGGGGGTCGCCAGCGCCACGGGACGCGGCTGATTTCACCCCACGAATCACGTAGCAGAACCGCATGAGCGACTGGCTGCACAACCTGCCGGTGCCCCTGATGGCGCTGGTGATCTTCGGCTTCACCTACCTGCTGGCAGCAGCGGTGTTCATCTCCGTCGCACGGGTCGCGACCGAAGAGCGGGCGAAAGCGCTGAAGGCGATCTCGCCGGGCATGCTGCCGGTGCTCGGCATCACCTTCGGCCTGTTCGTCGCCTTCACCGCGGCGCAGGTCTGGGGTGACAGCGACCGCGCCGGCGCCGCGGTGAGCCGCGAGGCCAGCGCGCTGCGCAGCGCGGTGCTGCTCGCCGCCGGCCTGCCGGCGGAGCAGGAAACGAAGCTACGCGGACTGGTGCGCGACTATGTCGGTCAGGCCGTTGCGGAGGAATGGCCGATGATGGCGCATCAGGAGGCCTCGCTGAAGGCGACGCCCTCGGCGCTCGCCGAGGCCTTGCAGCTCGTCGTCACGATGACGCCGCAGGGCCGAACGCAGGAAACCACGCAGCGCGAGGTCCTCGCCGCGCTGGAGCAGGCGCTGGATGCGCGGCGGCAGCGCATCATCGTCAGCCTGGCCTCGGTCAATTCGGTGAAATGGTGGTGCCTGTATCTCCAGGCCCTGTGCGAGTTGCTGGTGATCGGCTTCGTTCATTGCGACAACCGCCTGGGATCGGCCATCGCGATGGGCCTGTTCGCAACCGGCGTCGCCACCTCGGTGCTCCTGATCGCCGCGCACGATCGTCCGTTCACGGGCCAGATATCGATCTCGCCCGAGCCGCTACGCCAGATCATGCCGGAGGCCCCGGCGGCGCGAAATTGATTGCACCGACCGCCGGGCTCATGCGCTAGCCGCGCGCCAACGCGCAGTTCAACATCCATTGCACGCCGAAGCGATCGGTGAGCTTGCCGTAATAGTCGCCCCAGGGCTGGATGCCGAGCGGCGTGGTGATCGTGCCGCCTTCGGCGAGACGCGCGAACAGGTCCGTCGTTGCGTCCTGATCATCCATCATCAGGTGGTGCGCGGAGCCGCGCATGGGCTCGGCGTCGTCGTTGTCCGAAGCATAGAAGCAGATGCCGGGACCTTCGAACTTCGCGTGCATGATCTTGCCCCGCATCGCGGGATTCCGGAGCGGCATGCCGCCCTCGCCGTGACGCATGATCTCGGTGACGTTGCCGAGACCGCAGGCCGCGTAGAAGGCAAGCGCCGGTTCGCACAGGGTCGTGAAAAAGAGATAGTTCGACAGGCGCATATCTCGCACTCCTCGGTTGAATTGATCAGGTCTCTGCGCAGGCCTTGAGCGCAGCCGCGCGGCACGCGGACGCAATCGCGGCGCTGACATCCTTGTCCGCGACCGCCCGCGCCATCGTGACACCGCCGGAGAGGATCGAGAGCAACGCCCAGGCACGCGCGCGCTTGTCCTTGGCGGCGCGGCCCGGCAACCCCTCGGCGACCGCGTTCACGACGCCCTCGATCTCGGCCTCGAACACGGTCCTGACCCCGACTTCTGCGCGCTGCACCTCGGAGGTCAGGCTCTGCAACGCGCAGCTCGAACCGAGCTCGCAGACCCGCTTCTGACCGAGATAGAAATCGACGAATACCTCGACCCATTTGGGACCGTGTTCGGCGCGCAAAGTCTCGACGCCGATGCGCAGCTCCTCAAGGCCCGCGACCAACGCGGCCTTGAATGCCTCCCCCTTGGACGAGAAATGTCCGTAGAACGCGCCGGAGGTGACCTCGGCCTCCTTGGCGAGACCGTCGACGCCGATGCCGCCATAGCCCTGGCGGCGGAAACCGCGGCCGGCCGCCGCGACCATGCGCGCGCGGGCCTCTTCCTTGTGTCCGGATTTGTATCGCACCACCGCACCTTTTACATAACGATCGTTATTTTATTGTTGACAGCATCGCCCACGCCGTGCGAATGCAATCACGATCGTTATATAACGATCGCAATATTATCGCAAGCCACGATCGCAGCCGGCGGTCGCGGCGCAGACATCACGAGGAGTTTCAATCATGCCGATCACCGTCGTCGCCACCGATGGCATCTTCACTGCCGCCGCCGAGAAGACCATGTTCGCCGAGCTGACCGCCTCGTTTCTCAGGCATCATGATCTGGCAGGCAATCCGTTCATCACGCCGAATGTGATCGGCGAGATCAACACCGTCCCGAAAGGCCGGTCCTTCGCCGGTGGAACGTCAAACGACATCGTCGTGGTCGAGTTGAAAGTCCCATCCTTTGCGTTGGCAAGCGCCGAACAAAAGGCGAGCTTCATCAGAGAGGCCACCGACATCGCGTTCAAGGCCGCGGAAGGCCGGCATCCGCGCGAGCGGATTTTCGTCAACATGGTCTATGCGGTGGACGGCCTGTGGGGCATCGGCGGCAAGGCCTACACCAATGCCGAGCTTGGCGACGCCGTCAGCCAGGCCAGCGCTGCTTAAGCAGCGCGATCAGACATAACGATCGGTCATAACGATCAGATATGGCAACGCCGGCGCGTGCGAGACAGCGCCGGCGCAAGATCGGCTCAGTAGCAGTATCTCGGATCGACAGGGACGTAGCGGCCGTCCCGGCGCTGCATGTAGCAGCCGCGCTGATACGCGTAATAGCCGGAGCGGCGGCGTTCGCCTTCCGACGCGATCGCAGCACCCGTGCCGGCGCCGACGACGGCACCGATGGCCGCGCCGCGGCCGCCGCCAAGCGCGCCGCCCACGATCGCCCCGCCCACGCCGCCGATGATGGCGCCGCCGATAGCGTCCTGCGCCATCGCATCATGGACCGGCACGGCCATCGCAACCGAGAAACACATCGCAATTCCAAGACGTCGAAGCATCCCGAATCCTCCCATCCGATCGGGCCAGTCATAGCGTTTGGGACGATCCCGTGCCAGAAATTTTCGTTTGAATCCGACGCGCGCCCGCCCCTTGCGCCAAAGGGCCAGCCTGTCACGACAGCCACGGCTGAAGCACCTGCCGCGGCTACGGCTCGAGCCAGCGCTGCACGGATTCTGCCGTGTCGGCGGGCGTGGTGTTGAAGCAGATGGCGGCCTGCGGCGCCAGGCGGTGGACGAGGTTGAGCACCTTCTCGAACAGCAATAGCCGCTCCTTCGGCTCGCGCAGACCGGCGCCGATGACGATGCAATCGAAGCGCTCGTCGCGCAGCGCCGCCGTCACGGCAGCTTCAGCGGCGGCGTCGAGATCGATCAGGCAGCTCGTGACCTCATAGCCGAGCCCGCGCAGGCGCAGCAGCTGTGCTTCGATGTAGTTGCGCACGAGCGCCGGCGTGAGCTGCGGGAATGCGCTGTAATCCGCATTGCCGGGTTCGATGCCGATCGCGAGAACGCGCTTGGTCATTGCGGGATTCCCTAAGCAGACCGTCTCCGTCGTTAACGGATGACCGCCCGGCCGGTTCCCGGATTGCGTGTGATGGCGGCGCACTCGCGCATACGTCACCGATATTGCGTCCTTTGACCGCAATCTTTCGCGCCGCACGTGTAAGCCATTTCACATGCACTCTGGCGATGGCCTGCCACATTTGCCGAACCACACTCAGAGCCCGTGCCCGCAAACGGTCGCACGCGGCTCATGCTTGATTGCACGACGAACCGATAATTTTATCCATTCGCGGGAGCAGGAGATGGTGTCATACGAGAGCTTGAAGAGTGAATATGAGAGAAACTGGGCCAATCTCCAGATCAGGCCCACACGTCTCGGCGAGGCCAATGCGACGGCACGCAAGGCGATCAACGGCAAGGCGACCTACCAGCAGGTCGAGCGACTGACCGGCGTGCCCTGGTACTTCGTCGCGCTCTGCCATTATCGCGAGTCCAATTTCGATTTCGACACCTATCTCGGCAACGGCGAAACGCTGCATCGCGTGACCTGCCTCGTTCCGAAAGGGCGCGGCCCGTTCAGCTCGTTCGTCGACGGCGCCGTGGACGCACTGCGAATCCAGCACTTCGTCGGCACACAGGACTGGTGCATCGCTCGCACGCTTTACCGGCTCGAATGCTTCAACGGCCTCGGCTATCACGCCAAAGGCGTCAACTCGCCCTATCTCTACGGCGGCTCGACCCTGTACGGACCGACCGAAGCAAGGGGTGGCAAATTCGTCGCCGACCATGTTTTCGATCCTAATCATGTCGATACCCAGCTCGGCACCGCGGTCATCCTGCATGCGATGATGGCGCTGGATTCCTCGATCACGATCGACGACAGCCCGTCCATTGCCCCTCACTCCGAGCCCGACGAGGATGTGGCGTCATCGGTGCTGCTGATGCAGCAGACCCTGAACAGGCTCGGCGCCAATCCGCCGCTCGACGAAGACGGCATCAGCGGACCGAAGACCAAGGCGGCGGTCTCCGAATTTCAGCAAGGCCACGGCCTTCCCGACACCGGTCTGCTCGACGGAGCCACGGTCGCCGCCATCACGCGCGCAGGGATGCAGCCGGTCCAGACGGCAAATGTCGATCTGTCCCAGATCCTGAAGCGGCTCGAAGGTCTCGCGCAATTGCTGCAAGGCGCAAGCGCGTCGCCAGGTGCCACAGCACCTGGCGGTACGACATCCGGCGGCACGACAGTGGCCACCAATGATCCAGTCAGCCTGCTCGAACGGCTGTTCTCTCTCGTCAACAAGACCGCGCCGCTGCCCGGAACGACCACTCCGGCCAATCCCACGCCCGTCGACCAGCTGAAGCCGGTGCTCGACCTGCTCGGCGTCCTGCTCGACAAGAACAGCAAGCCCGTGCTCGGCCAGGTCAACGGCGCGCTTGGCGAGACTATCGGCAAGATGCTCGACGGCAAGAAGACCGCGCTCGGCATCGGCGGCTCGCTCATCACCGCGCTGCTTTCGGCGGTGACCGCAAGCCCCAATGCGGGAGGCCTTGCCGGACTGTTCGGAACGATCGCGTCGGCGGTGCCGGGCCTGAGCCAGTTCGCGCTTCCGATCTCGCTGGCGCTGACGGCCTGGGGCGTGCTCGGCAAGCTGGAGAAATGGGCGCAAGGCACCGCGCCGCCGCCCAAGCCGACGACCTAGCTGTCCTGGGTGTGAAGCGCCGCAGCGCGGCGCTCCATCAGCGCGCGTTCACGTCCATTGGTCGCCAGATGCGCGGCGGCCTCAAACGCCTGCCGCGCCTCTGCGAGCCGTCCGAGCTTTTGCAGCAGATCACCGCGAACAGCGGGCAGATGGTGATAGGCGCGCAGCGCCGGCTCGCCGGCGATCTGGTCCAGCACGTCGAGGCCGGCCTGCGGCCCCCAGGCCATACCGACCGCGACCGCGCGATTGAGCTCGATCACCGGCGAGCGCACCAGCCGCGCCAGCTCGGCATAAAGCTGCGCGATGCGCCGCCAGTCGGTAGCTGCAGCGGACTCTGCCCTGGCATGACACGCCGCGATCGCAGCCTGAAGCGCGTAGAATCCGCCGGCGCCGCCGAGCTCGCCGGCACGTTCGAGCGACCGCAGCCCGTGGCGGATCTGAAGCCAGTCCCAGAGCGTGCGATCCTGGTCCATCAGCAGAATGGGGTCACCCTTCGCATCGGTACGCGCACGCGCCCGCGCGGCATTCAGATCCATCAGCGCGACGAGGGCGTGAACCTCAGGCTCGTCCGGAGCCAGGTCTGCGAGCACGCGGCCCATGCGCAGCGCCTCGTCGCAGAGCTGCGGCCGCAGCCATTCCTCGCCGCGCGCGGCGAGATAGCCCTCGTTGAAGATGAGATAGACGACCTCCAGCACCGAGGCGAGGCGCTCCGACAGCGCCTCGCCGCTCGGCGTCTCATAAGCAAGACCGGAATTCGACAGCGTCCGCTTGGCGCGGACGATACGCTGGGAGATGGTTGCTTCAGGCACGAGATAAGCGCGCGCGATCTCGGACGTGGTCAGGCCGCAGATCATGCGGAGCGCCAACGCCGCGCGCGCCTCGCGCGACAGGATCGGATGACAGGCCGTGAAGATCAGCCGCAGCAATTCATCGCCGATATCATCGTCGAGCGCGGCATCGAAATCCGGCACGGTCTCCTGCTCCTGCAACATGTCCCGCGCCAGCATGTCGTGCTTGTCGCCAAGCATCTTGCCGCGCCGCAAATGATCGAGCGCGCGCCGCCGGGCGGCGGTCATCAGCCAGGCGCCGGGATTGTCAGGGACACCGACGGCGGGCCAAGCTTCGAGCGCCGCCACCAGCGCGTCCTGGGTCAGCTCTTCCGCGAGCGGCACGTCGCGCAGCATCCGCGCCAGCGTCGCGATCAGCCGCGGCTGCACGACGCGCCATGTTGCGTGAATCGTGGCACGGATGGCCTGATCGATGTCGGCGGCCGTCATCGCCGCCGACCCTGACGCGGTGTGCCATTCATCAGGCGTGGGCGGCTAGTTCGGACCGCGCGTTGACCTCGCAGGCGCCATCCACGCCCGGCGTGGCGAACGCCCGCAATTCGCAAGTGCCGTCCCAGCCCGGCATGTGGTCGAGGTGCAGCTGCATGAATTCCTTGGCCATGGCCAGGGCTTCCGCCTTGTCGCGCAGCTCGAAAATGGCGTAGCCGCCGACCACTTCCTTGGCCTCGATGAAGGGGCCATCGACGACGCTGAGCTCGCCGTCGACGATCCGCACCCGCGCGCCGGTCGCAAGCGGCATCAGGCCGCCATTGTCGATCATCCGGCCAGCCTTGATTTCCCGCTCGGAAATCTTCTGCATGGCCTCCATCAGCGCCGGAGACGGGCCCTTCATCGGCTGGCTGGAGGTGACGATGTACATGAAGCGCATGCAAAACTCCTGTTGAGGCGAGACGCAGCCGGTTCGGCCGCGCGATCAGCTCGCTATGGAGATGACGATCCAGCCGGGGCCGGAGCGACATGCGCCACAGAAAAATTGCAGGACCGGAGGGGCGCCTATTGGCGCAGCATGATCAGGGGATCGGCCGTATCGGGAACCCGCCGCCATTGCGCGTTGTCGTCGGCCTCGAACTGCCAGACGTCGCCCGATTTCGACATCAGGATGATCTGGCCGCGCTCGAGCCGCCATTGCGTCGGGTTGAACTGGGCGATGGCCGCATCGCATTTCGGCTTGAGGAAGACCTGGAAATTGTCCTGCTCGGCTTCCGTGTTGGTCAGCGTCAATCCGCAGATCGGCTGGCCGTTGCCGCGCACCATGGCCCAGTCACCGATCATCTGGTCCATCGACTTGGCCATCGAGCGGGCGGCGGCGAGATCCTGTAGGATGTAGACGCCCTCGCCCTGCCGCAGGCCTTCGAAAATGCCGGCCTCGACCTCGGTGAAGTCGATCACGGATTCACCGGTGGCATCCTGGAGGCGGACGATGTCGAGGCCCTTGATGCTCCAGGCCACGATGTCCTTGGTGAAGGGCAGTGCGGTCTTGCAGGCCGGCTCCAGCTCGAGCTTGAAACCCTGCGCCACCGCATCGCCCTTGATGGTGACGACGCAGGTCTTGCTGCGCTCGGTGGTCGAGAGCTCCCACTGCCCGACCATCCCCTTCTTCAGGGTCGTCGCATCCTGCGCACGCGCAGCGCTGATCGCGGCGACAGAGGTCGCGATCAGCAATGCAACGACCCGAAGAGCAGTCATCAGCGCCCCTTGAACGGCGTTTCAGCAACCGGCGTCAGCGGCGCCTTGCCGGCGAACCAGGACTTGAGGTTGTCGACGACGAGCTGGTCCATGGCGTTGCGCGTCACCACCGAGGCCGAGCCGATATGCGGCAGCAGCACGACGTTCTGCATGGTCTTGAGCTCGTCCGGCACGTTCGGCTCGGCGGCGAACACGTCGAGGCCGGCGGCGAGGATGGTGCCCGATTTCAGCGCCTGCACCAGCGCGGGCTCGTCGACGACAGAGCCGCGTGCCACGTTGACCAGCACGCCGCGCGGGCCCAGCGCCTTCAGCACCTCGGCGTTGATCATCTTGTTGGTGCTGGCGCCGCCCGGCACGATCACCATCAGCGTGTCGACCGCTTTCGCCATCTCGATCAGGTCGGGATAGTGCTTGTAGGACACGTCCTTGGACGGATTGCGGGAGTGATAGACCACCGGCACCAGCGAGGCATCGAGCCGGCGCGCGATCGCCTGGCCGATGCGCCCCATGCCGACGATGCCGACCTTGCGGTCACGCAGCGAGCCGACACTGAGCGGATAATTCTGCGTCTGCCAGAGGCCGGAACGGACGTAACGGTCGGCCTTGATGAACTCACGCACGGTCGAGATCAGCAGCCCCATCGCGACGTCGGCGACTTCTTCGGTCAGCACATCGGGCGTGTTGGTGACGATGATGTTGTGCTCGGCAGCGTATTTGGCGTCGATATGGTCGTAGCCGACGCCGAAGCTCGCAACCATCTCGATCTTGGGCAATTGCGACAGCGAGTCCTTGTCGGCGCGAACGGTGTGATAGGTCACGGCAACGCCGCGGATCTTTTCGCGGATCGCCGGCGTCAGCCGCTCGAGGTCACCGCGCGTCTCGGCCTTGTGCACGACGAAATGATCGGAAAACCCGCTCTCGAGGATCGGCCGCACCGGCCCATAGATCAGAAGGTCGATCTTATCGGACGAAATCGAACCGGTTGACATCAGTTTTCCTTTCCAAGCGCGCTCTCATGCCAGCGCCGTAAAACGAGGTGGGAAATTAGCGCCAGCACCCCATAGATGACAATCCCGGCTAGCGACAACAGCAGCAGCGCTGCGAACATGCGGGGTATGTTCAATCGATAGCCCGACTCGGCGATCCTGTAGGCAAGGCCGGAGCCGGCGCCCGCCGTTCCCGCCGCGATCTCGGCGACGACAGCGCCGATCAGCGACAGACCGCCGGCAATGCGCAGGCCGCCCAGAATATAGGGCAGCGCCGCGGGCAGCTTGAGAAAGCGCAGGGTTTGCGGCCTTGATGCGCCATAGAGCTGGAACAAACCGGCGAGGTTGCGGTCGACCGAATTCAGCCCCAGCGTCGTGTTCGACAGCACCGGGAAAAAGGCGACGATGAAGGCGCAGACCACGACCGCGGTCTGCTGCTCCAGATAGATCAGCAAGAGCGGCGCGATCGCGATGACAGGCGTGACCTGAAGCACGACGGCATAGGGGAACAGTGAATATTCCACCCATTTCGACTGGTTGAACAACAAGGCCAACGCGATGCCGCCGATGCCGGCGGCGACAAAACCTTCCAGCGTCGTCAAAAGCGTGGTGGCGAGCGACTGTGACAGCACCGCCCAGTCCTTGATCAGCGTCAGAAAGATGACCGAAGGCGCCGGCAGCACATAAGGCGGGATCTCCTTGATCCGGACCACGAGCTCCCAGGCCGCGAGGCCGGCGGCGAACACGATGACAGGCAGCACGAGACGCATCGCGCTTTGCGCACCTGACGGCTTCGTGGTGACGGAGGATTGCGCGGTCATAGCGTCGACTGTCCCGAATAGGACGGCGCCAGCGCGGCCGACACCTTGCGGCAATAATCGGAATAAGCCGCCGAGGTACGAAACTCCTCACCGCGCGGCTCGACCGTCTCGATGCGGATATCGGCCTCGATGCGGCCGGGCCGCGCCGTCATGACCACGACGCGCTGCGACAGATAGACGGATTCGAACACCGAATGGGTCACGAAAATGACGGTCTTGCCGAGGCTGCGCCACAACGCGAGCAGATCGTTGTTGAGACGGAAACGCGTGATCTCGTCGAGCGCGGCGAACGGTTCGTCCATGAGGAGGATGTCCGGATCGGTCACGAGCGAGCGCGCCAGTGACACACGCATCTTCATGCCGCCGGACAATTCGCGCGGGAAGGCATCGGCGAAATCAGCGAGCCCGACACTGGCCAGTGCTGCATCGGCCCGCGCCCGACCTTCGGCCTTCGGAATGCCGCCGAGCCTCAGCGGCAGCCGCACGTTTTCGCGCACGCTGGTCCAGGGCATCAGCGTCGGCTCCTGGAACACGAAGCCGATGCCGTGGCCCGGCTGCACGGGCCCCTCGTGACGGGCCACCCGCACCGTGCCTGATGACGCTGCGCTGAGCCCCGCAATCAGCCTCAGCGCCGTCGACTTGCCACAGCCGGACGGACCGAGCAGCGAGATGAACTCCCCCTTGCGCACCGCGAGGTCGAGAGGGCCGAGCGCCATGACGCCATTGTCGTAGGTCTTCGTCACAGCGCGCAGGCTGACGGCAAGCGCCGTCAGGCTGGCCTCGACCGTGGGCGAGGTTTTGCGCTCTACCATTGATCGCGAAATGCTGTTCGACGTCGCGGGTTGACCACCTTTCCCCAACCGGGAGAGGTAAGCGACGACGTCACACCTGGGTCTAAACTCGGCATACGTTACGGCTTGGCGGGGCGCAGCTCGACGCCGACGCCCTTGTTGACGAAGCGCAGCGTGTACGACTTGCGGAAGTCGAGATCGCCCTTCACGACGCCGGCCTTCACCATCTTGTTGAAGAAGGAGGTGTAGCGCTCGTCGCTCATCGCGCCGATGCCGTTCTTCAGGCTATCGCCGGAATCGACGATGCCGTATTCCTTCATCTTGGCGACGGAATAGGCGAGCAGGTCGTCGGTCATCTCGGGATTGAGCTTCTTGATCATGGCATTGCCGGCCGAATTGTCGCCATAGATGTAATTGTACCAGCCGATCATCGAGGCATCGACGAAGCGTTGCACCAGGTCTGCCTTCTTCTCGATCAGGTCGCGGCGGGCCTCGATCAAGGTCGAATAGGTGTTGAAGCCGGCATCGGCGAGCAGGATGACGTTGGGCTTGAAGCCGGCTGCTTTCTCAACGGCGAAGGGCTCCGAGGTGACGTAGCCCTGCATCGCGCTCTTGGGATTGGCGATGAAGGGCTGCGGGTTGAAATTATAGGGCCGGACATTCTTCTCGCTGAATCCATATTCGGACTTCAGCCACTGGAAATAGCTGGTCATGCCCTCCTTGGAGACAAACAGCGTCAGCGGCTTGAGGTCCTCGATCTTGGCGACCTTCGCATCCGGCTGCGTCAGCAGCACCTGCGGATCTTTCTGGAAGACCGCAGCGATGGTCACGACCGGGACGTTGTTGGCGACCGCGTCGAACGACATCAGCGTGTTCGCGGCCATGAAGAAATCGATCTTGCCGGCGATCAGCAGCATGCGGTTGTTCTCGTTCGGACCGCCCGGAACGATCGAGACGTCGAGCCCGTATTTCTTGTAGGTGCCGTCGGCGACCGCCTGGAAGAAGCCGCCATGCTCGGCCTCGGCGACCCAGTTGGTGCCGAAAGTGACCTTGTCCAGGGTCTCGCTGCGCGCCGGCAGGATCGACACCACAGTGGCCAGCAAGCCCGCCGTTAACGCTCGCCGCAGATGGGATGGGCTCATGAATGCACTCCGTCGATCGAGTCTGGCCGATGTGAGAACAACGCGATAAAACCGCAAGAGATCAGGGGACGCTGGCCGGCCGGGCCCGCGTCCCCTGATAACCCCAAACTACGTGACAAATTCAGGCAAAGAAACCTTGATGACGCCTTCCCGCGACTGGAGCGAGATCCGCTGGACCGATGCCGCTCCTGCGGATGTGTCGCGCTGGATCGCGGTGCTGCCGCTGGCGGCGACCGAGCAGCACGGCCCGCATCTGCCGCTCGAGACCGACGTGCTGATTGCCGAGGCCTATCTTGCGCGCGTGCGGGAGGTGCTGCCGGCGACGCTGCCGGCGACGTTCCTGCCCATTGAACCCGTAGGCATCTCCACCGAGCATATCGACTATCCGGGCACGCAGACGCTGCCGACCGAGCTAGCGCTGAAGCGCTGGACCGAAATCGGCCGGGACGTCGCGCGGCGCGGCGTGAAGAAGCTCGTCATCATCACCAGCCATGGCGGCAACAGCGCGGCAATGATGCTGGTGGCGCAGGATCTTCGCGCGCATCAAAAAATGTTCGTGGTGACGACGTCGTGGTCGCGCCTGTCGGCTGCGGAGAAATTGTTCCCGGCCGATGAAGTGCGCCACGGCATTCACGGTGGCGCAGTCGAGACCTCGATCATGCTGGCGCGCTATCCCGGGCAGGTGCGCAAAGATGCGATCGCGGATTTTCCCGCGAGCAGCATCGCGATGGAGCAACAATATCGCTGGCTCTCGACGCAGCGGCCCGCGCCCTTTGCCTGGCAGGCGCAGGATCTCAACGCCAGCGGCGCTGTGGGCAATGCAACGCTCGCCGTCGCCGCCAAAGGTGAGCAGTTGATCGACCAGGGCGCACGCGCGTTCTGCGAATTGCTGACTGAGGTCGATAACTTCGACGTGAGCAGGCTCGCCAAGGGCCCCCTCGGCTAGCCTTCATCTCCCTGAAATTATTCAAGAAAGATCCGATTATTCAGGCTGCCTGAGGCACTTTCGAACCTGATACGGCAAGCCTCCGTCCAATTGGGCACGCGGACCACAACGGACCGCCTCAACCCGGATGGAGTTTCACATGTCGATCAAGACCAAGCTTGCCGCACTCGCTCTCGCCACTCTTGCCGTCACCGGCAGCATCGCGGCCACCACCTCGCAGGCCGAAGCGAAGCCGCTCGGCTGGGGCTGGGGTGTGGGCGCCGGCATCGCCACCGCCGCCATCGTCGGCACCGCGATCGCCGCCAGCAACGAACCCTATTACTACGGCTATCACCGCTGCGGCTGGGTCGCCCAGTACAACGCCTTCGGCCAGTACGTCGGCCGCGTTCGTAGCTGCTACTGATTTAGGTATCTGAGGCCGATCTTACGTGGATCCTGCGTCCGACACGGGCGCCTCATCCACCCCGTGTCGTGCCCCCGACCCGCCCGGTTGTCCCCCCGGGCGGGTCATCCTTTTTTCGCACCAGGAGTTTGTTGCAGTCCCGTCACATAACGATGCGACCCATCCTCTGCGACATTCCGGACTAGTTGCTATTGCGAATTACTAGCAATAAGGTTCGCAACAAGCTCAGGGACTTGGCAGACTTTGGGGGTGAATCGCGCAAGGACGGCTGATCTCGTCCGGTCGCGGGAGCATCCAAGACCCTGATGACAGGACTGCTGCGAATTGGCAGGGATGTCGCGGCGGGTGGGACATATTCGCGTTTGGGGGCGTGCGTTTTGACGTTGAGAAGTCACCGTTACAGGTATTTGCGGACGGCCGCGGCGATTGCCTCGGGCGTGCTGGCATTTCCCGCCACCGGCCGTGCGGCCGACCTGCCGCTCAAGGCGCCGGCGCTGAGAGCCGTCTATGACTGGACCGGGCTCTATATCGGGGCGCATACCGGATTCACCCGCGGCACATCCTCCGCGACGCTGATCGATCCCGCGGTCGCGACCAACAACAACGTCTTCACCGGCGCGACCGGTGGCGTCCAGGCCGGCTACAATTGGCGCCTCAGCTCGGGCCTTCTGCTCGGCGTCGAAGGCGACATCTCCTTCCCGAACTATTTGCCCTCCAACCACGTCGTGTCGTCGGCGGTGACCGCGCTATCGAGCGCAGAGGAGCGGTGGGACTACGTCGCGAGCCTGCGCGCGCGGCTCGGCTACACCAGCGGCAACTGGCTGTTCTACGCGACGGGCGGCGCGGCTTTCACCGGCGAGCGATTTCTTTCGACGCCGACCGGCGGCAATGAAGAGAAGGTGCTGCACACGCGGTTCGGCTGGACTGCCGGCGGCGGCGTCGAATATGGCTTCGCGCCGCACTGGAGCGCGCGGCTCGAATATCTCTACAGCAAGTTCGAGAACGCGGGCGTCACCTTCCCCTCCGGCGCGCAATATTCGTCGTCGATGGATTTCCAGAGCCTGCGCATCGGCCTCAATCGCAAGATCGACTGGCCGGGCGTGCCGACCTACAATGCGAAATCGGATGTCACCGACACCGAATCGAGCCGCTGGGAGATTCACGGCCAGTCGACCGTGCTCGGACAGGGCTACCCCGCGTTCCACGCGCCCTATACCGGACCGAACAGTCTGCTCCCGACGCCGGACTTTCAGCAGACCTGGAGCAATTCGCTCTATCTCAATGCGCGGCTGTGGGACGGCGGCGAGGTCTATTTCAATCCCGAGCTGCTGCAGGGCTTCGGCTTCAACAACACGACGGGCGCTGCAGGCTTTCCGAACGGCGAAGCGCAAAAGTCCGGCTTTCCCTATCCGCATTTCAACGCCTCGCGACTGTTCGTGCGCCAGACCTTTGGTTTCGGCGGCGAGCAGGAGGAGCTTGCCAGCGGCCAGCTGCAGCTCGCGAGCAAGGTTGACGTCTCGCGCCTGACCTTGCAGGTCGGCAAATTCTCCGTGGTCGATGTGTTCGACGGCAATTCCTACGCGCATGACCCGCGCAAGGATTTCATGAACTGGTCGATCTGGGCGTCCGGCGCCTTCGACTATGCTGCCGACAAGCTCGGTCTCGGCTACGGCGCGACCGCCGAGTTGAACCAGAAGCAATGGGCGCTGCGCGGCGGCTATTTCCTGATGGACGCCGTTTCCAACTCGAGCAATTTCGACATGAACGTCGGCCGCCGCGGCGAATATGTGATGGAGCTCGAGACCCGCTATTCGCTGTTCGGCCAGCCCGGCAAGCTGCGCACGCTCGGCTTCGTCAACAGCGCCTATTCCGGCAGCTATCGCGAGACGCTGGATAATCCCGCCTTCGGCGTGGACATCAGCCAGACCCGCCGCGGCCGCATCAAATACGGCTACGCGCTCAATCTCGAACAGGCCATCACCGACGACATCGGCGTGTTCGGCCGCTGGAGCTGGAACGACGGCCGCAGCGAGATCATGGCCTTCACCGACATCGATCGCAGCCTGTCGCTTGGCACCTCGATCAAGGGCACCAAATGGGGCCGGCCCGACGACGTCGTCGGTATTGCGGGCGCCATCAACGGCTTGTCACAGGATCATCGCGACTTCATCGCGGCCGGCGGGCTCGGCCCCCTCATCGGCGACGGACAGCTCAACTACCGCCGCGAGCGCGTGCTGGAAACCTACTATGCCTATGCGCTGAACAAGGCGCTGACCTTCACCGCCGACTACCAGCTCATCACCAACCCCGCCTACAACGCCGACCGCGGACCGGTCTCGGTGTTTTCGGGGCGGCTGCACGGCGAGTTCTGAGCGCGTCCGCCGCTCGCTCCTACGCAGCGCGGATCGCGTCCAGGAATTTTCCGACCTCGACCTTGAGACGGGTGCTCTCGCCGGACAGCGATTTGGCCGAGGCGAGCACGTTGGCGGAGGCCGATCCGGTCTGGCTCGCACCGCGCTGCACGTCGACGATGCTGGCGGACACCTGCTGGGTGCCACGTGCGGCCTGCTGCACGTTGCGGGAAATTTCCCGCGTCGCCGCGCCCTGCTCTTCGACCGCCGAGGCGATTGCAGACGCGATCTCGGACATTCGGGTGATGGTATCGCCGATCGCCTTGATGGCACCGACGGAATCCTCCGTCGCGGTCTGGATTCCCGTGATCTGCTGGCTGATCTCGCCGGTCGCCTTGGCGGTCTGCTCGGCGAGCGCCTTGACCTCGGAGGCGACGACGGCGAAGCCGCGGCCGGCCTCGCCGGCGCGCGCCGCCTCGATCGTGGCGTTGAGAGCGAGAAGATTGGTCTGGCCCGCGATCTGGCTGATGAGCTCGACGACGTCCCCGATCCGCCCGGCGGCCTTGGCGAGCTCGCCGACATAATCGTTGGTCCGACCTGCCTGCTGCACCGCCTCCCCGGCGATACGCGCGGAATCCTGGACCTGCCGGCTGATTTCGTCCACCGACGAGGCCATCTCCTCGGCCGCCGCGGCGACAGTCTGCACGTTGGTGGAGGCCTGTTCGGAGGCGGCCGCGACGGTCGTCGTGACCTTTTCCGACTGGTCGGCGCTGCTCGTCAGCGTTCCTGCCGAGACCTCCAGCTCCGAGGAGGCCGACGAGACGGTGTTGATGACGTCGCCGATCATGGCCTCGAAGTCGCGCGCGATCTGGTCCATGCGCTGGCTGCGCCGGAGCTTCGTCTCGGCTTCGACCGAGGCGGCTGCATCGGCGGCCTTCTGGGCGACGAGCGAATCCTTGAAATGTTGCAGCGAGCCGGCGACCTGGCCGATCTCGTCATTGCGGCCCGTGGCGGGAATCTCGACTTCATGCTGTCCGGCGGCGAGCGTGCCGATCACGTCGGCGAGCCGCGCCAACGGCGTCACCACGCGGCTGCGTAGCATCATGGTCACGCCGCCGAGCGTGCCGAGCAGCGCCAGCACCGCAACGCCTGCAAGCGCGAGCATCGCCAGTGCGCCATCGCGCGCCGCCGACGCACGCTCGGCTGCTTCCGCCAGCGCGGCGTCGCGCACGCCGTAGAACATCTGGATGGCGGGCACGATCACGCTCGCCAGATCGTCGGAGCCGATACCGTATTTGCCGTCGCTGCGCGCCGCCGGCATCTCCTTCTCGACGACGGGAGCCGCTTTCCCGAAATAGGACTCGGTCGCGGCCTTGAACGCGGCGGCGATGCGGGGCGGATTTCCGAGCTGATCGATGCCGGCCTCGATGCGCTCGCGGTCGGCTTCCACGCGGCCCTGCATGCGATCCATCAACGAGGCTTCGGCGACCGTCACCGGCCGGCGGGCCGACAGCGGCGGCGACAAGGTGGCGGCACGGCTGCCGGCGGCAACCCGCAAATCCTGCGCCGTTCGCGCCAGGCTCAGGAGCGCCGCAAGCGAGGAATCGGCGTTGACCACCTTGGCTTCGAGCCGGTTCATGATCGGCTCGATGCTGCCGAGGACGTCGGCGACGCCGGGCAGGAAGCTCTTGATGGCGGCATTGTCGCGCGCGGCCAGAGGCACGCTCATCGCGCGATCCGCCGCCGTGTTGACCTCCCTCAGCCGGCGTGCGGCACGGTCGAGCTTCTCTGCCATCGCTGCGCCGTCATCGAGCACCAGGATGGCACGCCTTGCACCGTCGAATGCGGTTTCGGCCGCCTTCGCAGCTTTCGCGGCCGCATCGATCTGCGCTTGCGTCGCAGCGGTTTCCTGGAAGATCGGTCCGATATAGGGAGCGCGAAGGCCGGCGACCTGCTGGCTGACCATCAGCATCGCGCCAAAAGCATCGACCGTCTTGATCGCATCGGAGCGGTTCGTGAAGATGCGCGCCTGCGGTATCAGCACCTCGGCGCCAAGAACGACCGCAAAAACCGTCACCGTCAGCATCGACAGCGCGAAAAGCTTCCCGATCCGCATCGTGGGCCCCGATATGTTCCTGCAAATGCCGAAAACCTAGCTGGCGGCCACTAAGGGCCCGTTAAGCATCTGTCCGTAGTTCCGCGGAGTGTCAGGTCGTCGCAGGGCCGCCCCGACGGGCGGCCAGCCGCGAGGTTCCCTCGCCGTGGCGTATGCGACAGGATGGCCGGAACTTCCTCGGGGAATACCTATATTAACGTGTGTGCTGCGATCCGCAGCCACACTCGCTGCTCCCGGAACATCAATGCTCTCCGTCGAACTCATCATCGTCGTCGTCCTGATCGTCATCAACGGCCTCTTGTCCATGTCCGAGCTGGCCGTGGTGTCATCGCGCCCGGCGCGGCTGTCGCTGCTGGCCGCCAGGGGCGTGCGCGGTGCCGAGCGGGCACTGACATTGGCCGCCGATCCCGGTAAATTCCTCTCGACGGTGCAGATCGGCATCACGCTGGTCGGCGTGCTCTCGGGCGCCTTCTCCGGCGCCACGCTCGGGCAGCGGCTGACGCAATGGCTGGTCGAGCTCGGCCTGTCCTCAGGCATTGCCGACATCGTCGGCGTCGGCATCGTCGTCACGCTCATCACCTATGCGACCCTGATCGTCGGCGAGCTGGTGCCGAAGCAGGTGGCGCTGCGAGATCCCGAGAGCATCGCAGTCAAGGTCGCGCCCGCGATGCACGTGTTGGCGCGGGTCTCGCTGCCGCTCGTGTTTCTGCTCGACGTCTCCGGCAAGCTGATCCTGACCCTGCTCGGCCGCGGCGGCAAGGCCGAGGAGAAAGTGTCGGAGGACGAGATCCATCATCTCGTCAACGAAGCCGAGAGCGCCGGCGTGCTCGAGCCCGGCGAGAAGGAGATGATCGCCGGCGTGATGCGGCTCGGCGACCGCCCGGTCGGCGCCGTGATGACGCCGCGCACCGAGGTCGACGAGATCGACTTGAACGATGCTCCGGAAGCCATTCAGGCGATCATCGCAAAGAGCCCGCATTCGCGCTTTCCTGTTTCTGACGGCGATCGCGACGCGCCCATCGGCGTGCTCCAGGCGAAGGACCTGCTGGTCGCGTACATGAACGAACGCACGCCGAATCTGCGGGCACTCGTCCGCGAAGCGCCAAGCATTCCCGCATCCGCCGATGCCCGCGATGTGCTGGCAATCCTGAGGGCTGCGCCGGTCCACGTCGGTTTCATCTACGACGAATACGGCGCCTTCGAAGGCGTGGTCACGGCCGCGGATATTCTGGAGTCGATCGTCGGCGCCTTCCATTCCGAGGAAGGACCGCCGGAGCCGGCTTACGTCAGGCGCGCGGACTCGTCGCTGCTCGTCTCAGGCTGGATGCCGGTCGACGAGTTCGGCGAGCTGCTGAGCATCGAGCTGCCGCCGCATCACCGCTACAACACGGTCGCTGGCCTCGTTCTGCAGCAATTCAACGTGCTGCCCAATGTCGGCGATGCCTTCGACCTCAGCGGCTGGCATATCGAGGTGGTCGATCTCGACGGCCGCAGGATCGACAAGATCCTGGCGCGCCGTCTGGGTGAGGTGGAGACGGGATGAACGAGCGGCGGTCTCTCCACTCGTCGTCCCGGCGAAGGCCGGGACCCATAACCACCGAATTGAGTTTGGTGAAGACTGGTAGTTGCGCGGTACTGCTACCTGCGCACCGAGCTTACGCTACATCCCTCGCCCGAACTGCACCCCGATCCGCTTTTCCTTGCGCCACACCACCGTGCAGGCGAGGTGCGCGCCGTCGGCTTTGATGGTGAGGGTGAAGTGTTCGGGAATTCCGACCGGGCTGGTGACGTCGAGCGCGGCGCCGGTGTCGGAGAAGTTGCGGACGGTGCAGTCGATCGCGCCGCCACCGAACTCGATGGTTCCGGCTTTCAATACGCGATGCCTGGCCTTGTTGCGCCGCTCGTTCATGGGCACAATTTACACCCAAAGTTGAACCAAACCTTAAGTGCCAGCCCCGCTCGCAAGGAATTTATGCAACCTGCGCACTCACGGCGCCGGCTGGAACGACGCGGCCTGGGCCATCCGCCAGGCGTCGCGGAACCGCGGGTCTTCGGTACCTTCGAGCAGCTCGCCCGGACGCAGCGCCGGATAGAGCTGGGCGAAGGACCTCACATCGGTCGTCGAGGTGCGCTGGGTGAAGTGGATCGGGCGCAGCTGCTGCGGGTGCTCCAGGCCCGCCGCGGCGATCAGCTCGGTCAGCGAGTGCAGCGTGGCGTGGTGATAATTGTGCACGCGATCGATCTTGAGCGGCACGTAGAGCGCGCGCGCCCGCGTCGGGTCCTGGGTCGCAACCCCGGTTGGGCAGCGGTCGGTGTGGCAGCTCAGCGACTGGATGCAACCGAGCGAGAACATGAAGCCGCGCGCCGAATTGCACCAATCGGCGCCGATCGCCATCGCGCGCGCCATGTCGAAGGCGGTGGCGATCTTGCCGGACGCGCCGATCTTGATGCGGTCGCGCGCGTTGATACCGACCAGCGCATTGTGGACGAAGTTGACGCCCTCGCGCATCGGCATGCCCAGATGGTCCATGAATTCCAGCGGCGCAGCGCCGGTGCCGCCCTCGTTGCCGTCGACGACGATGAAATCCGGATAGATGCCGGTCTCCAGCATCGCCTTGCAGATCGCCAGAAACTCCCAGGGATGGCCGATGCAAAGCTTGAAGCCGGCCGGCTTGCCGCCCGAGAGCTTCCGCATCTCGGCGATGAACTGCATCATGCCGGTCGGTGTCGAGAAGACGCGATGCGAGGCCGGCGAGATGCAGTCCTCGCCCATCGCGACGCCGCGGATCTTGGAGATCTCCTCGGAGACCTTCGCCGCCGGCAGCACGCCGCCATGGCCGGGCTTGGCACCCTGGCTGATCTTGAGCTCGACCATCTTGATTTGGTCGTGGCTCGCGACGCGCGCGAACGCCTCCGGATCGAACGTGCCGTCGAGATGGCGGCAGCCGAAATAGCCGGAGCCGATCTCCCAGATGATGTCGCCGCCCATCTCGCGGTGATAGGGGCTGAAGCCACCCTCGCCCGTGTCATGGGCGAAGCCGCCCTTCTTGGCGCCGGCATTGAGCGCGCGCACCGCGTTCGGACTGAGCGCGCCAAAGCTCATCGCCGAGATGTTGAACACCGAGGCTGAATAGGGCTTTGCGCAGTCCGGGCCGCCGATCGTGACGCGAAACTTCTCTTCGGCATGCGCCTTCGGCGACACCGAGTGATGCATCCACTCGTAACCTTCGCGGTAGACGTCCTCCTGGGTGCCGAACGGACGCTTGTCGAGCTGCATCTTGGCGCGCTGATAGACCACCGCGCGGGTGTCGCGCGAGAACGGCATGCCGTCCTTCTCGCTCTCGAAGAAATACTGCCGCATCTCCGGGCGGATCTCTTCGAGCAGGAAGCGGATATGCGCCGAGATCGGGTAGTTGCGCAGCACCGCGTGGCTCTTCTGCATGAGATCGCGGACGCCGAGCAGGGTCAGGGCGCCGAAGATCAGGATCGGGACCAGCAGGATGTCGAAGATCTTGCGGTCGGCGATGCCGATGCCGACCAGCAGCGCCGTGACGACCGCGCAGATCGTCAGGACGATGAAGCGCGGCGAGAACGGAAGCAGCAGGATTTCGGCGATCCCTTCTTCCGCCAGCGCCAGCCGTTTGGGAGATTCCTGCGTCTTGTTGTCGTCGGCCACGATTGCCACCCTCTCGCCAGCATGAGGCGGTACGATACGCCTACGCCTGTCATACGGATATGACGCGGCGGTTGTTTCAGGCTAGCGAATTCGGCCGAGACAAATCAATCAGCCCGATGGGCGGGCTGCTGCACTGCAGCAGGGGCTGATATGGGACGGGCGGAGTGCCCCCAGCTGTCGTCCGGGCAAGCGTGGCGCAGACCCGGGATCCATAACCGCAGCATTTTCGGGCCGGGAAGCTGTCACTCCGAGCCTTCGCATAGCCACGGCCTGTGGCTACGCGTCCCGGATCTGCGCTCAGCTTTGCTGCGCTTGTCCGGGACGACGGGTTGAGCGTGGCGCGCGATCAAGCCACATCTTCAACAGAGTTTAGCGCTCGACGAACGCCTTCTCGATCACGAAATGGCCGGGTCTGTTGCCGCTGCCCTCGACGAAGTCGCGGCCTTCGAACATCAGCTTCAGCTCTTCCAGCATCGCCGGGCTGCCGCACATCATGATGCGGTCGGTCTCGATGTTGAGCGGCGACTGCCCGATGTCGTTGAAGATCTGCTCGGAGTTGATCAGGTCGGTGATGCGGCCGCGATTGCGGAACGGCTCGCGGGTCACGGTCGGATAATAGATCAGCTTGTCGGCGAGGAGCTCGCCGAACAGCTCGTCCTCGCGCAGGTTCGCGACGAGCTTCTCGCCATAGGCGAGCTCGGAGACCTGGCGGCAGCCATGCACCAGCACGATGCTTTCGAACTGCTCATAGACCTCGGGGTCCTTGATCAGGCTGGCGAACGGCGCGAGGCCCGTGCCGGTCGAGAGCAGCATCAGCCGCTTGCCGGGGATGAGGTTGTCGGTAATCAGCGTGCCGGTCGCCTTGCGGCCGACCAGGATGGTGTCGCCTTCCTTGATCTTCTGGAGGCGCGAGGTCAGCGGACCGTCCTGCACCTTGATCGAGAAGAACTCGAGCTCTTCCTCGTGATTGGCGCTCGCCATGCTGTAGGCGCGCAGCAACGGGCGACCATCGACCTCGAGGCCGATCATGGCGAACTGGCCGTTCTGGAAGCGGAAGCCGGTGTCGCGCGTGGCGCGGAAGCTGAACAACGTGTCGGTCCAGTGCTGGACGGAAAGAACCTTCTCTCGGTAAAACGCGCTCATGATTTTCGATATTCCGAATAATTGCGGTTTTAGGGCAAAAGCGTTGCCCGGCCCCGAAACGGGGCGGACACCATTGCCATGGCGGAGGATTTCGCGTGTGTGATCTACGCCATTGAGACCAATAATCAACCTCGTTCCGGCTGTAATTGACGCGGGTCAAGTCTGCATTTGCGGCGGAAATGGCTGCATCATTAATGGATCTGCTGTCCGGGGCGCAGACAGGGCAATTTCTTTTCCCTTTCGGGCGCGAAAGCAGCACTTAATTTCCGTCTTGCTCGCGAGAATTTCATTAAGAATAGCTCTGATTTTCACTCCTGCTTGGTGCCACTGCCCGCGTTTTTGCGGCTTTTGGTGACTGGAACGATCAAGACATGACCACCAGCGAGCGGATCTTCGTCCAGGCGATCAGGGCCTATGCCGCTCGCCATGGCATTGAGGTCGATGTCCGCTCCGGCGGCTGGCTGATCGCGATGCGCCGTGGCGAGACGCGCCGCTTCGCCTTCGGCTACGATATCGGCCTCAACAGCGCGATCGCCCATCGGCTCGCCAATGACAAATCGGCAACCGCCGAGGCGCTGTCGCTTCGGGGCGTGGCCAGCATTCCGCATCACCTCTTCCTCAACCCGAAGCTGGGCAGGAACGTTGTAGGCCCCAACTGGCGCGATGCGATGCTCGCGCTGTTTCACGACCATCCGCAAGGCGTGGTGGTGAAGCCGAACGAGGGGACATCGGGGCGCTCGGTGTTCAGGGTGACGACGGAGGCGGAACTCGACCACGCGGTTGGCGAGGTCTTTGCGATGAGCACCGGGCTCGTGATCTCGCCCTATGTCGTGATCGAGGACGAGGTCCGTGTGGTGTTGCTCGATGATGCGCCCCTCGTCGTCTACAGCAAGCAGCGTGGCACCGATTGGCGGCACAATCTCGATGCCGGCGCCAAGCCGGTGCTGCTGGAGGACGGCGAGATTCGTACGGCGTGCGCGAAACTCGCCATTGCCGCCGCGAACGCCATCGGCATCCGCTTCGCGTCCATCGACGTGGTACGCGTCGACGGTGATTGGCGCGTGCTCGAGATCAATTCCGGCGTGATGATGGAAGCGTTGGCGAAGCTGCATCCGGAGCTGGTGCAGGCGACGTACGACGCGGCGCTGGACCGGGTGTTTGGGACAAATTCGTAGCCGCGAACCGGCTGCACCCT
Organism: Bradyrhizobium manausense; assembly: GCF_018130615.1. Taxonomy (GTDB): domain Bacteria; phylum Pseudomonadota; class Alphaproteobacteria; order Rhizobiales; family Xanthobacteraceae; genus Bradyrhizobium; species Bradyrhizobium manausense_A. Next base: position 42,947 of record NZ_JAFCKB010000023.1, on the reverse strand, counting down.
CTCCCACAAGGGGAGAAGGAAGTAAGGGTCAATTATTCGCGCTCGCGGAATCGTCCATTGCCTTGAAGGCTTCTTCCAACTGCAGCGAGATCGGCACGTTCATCTTCTCGCCGGTCGGCATCCGGGCGATGAACCATTTGTTGTAGAGCGGCACGAGATCGTGGTTGGAGCCGAGCTTGCGGAAGGTGCGGTCGACCACGGCTGACAATTGCGGTTCTCCCTTGCGGAACATGATGCCGTAGGGATCGTAGGACAGGTAGTCGCCGGCGACGCGGAACTTGTCCTGCGCCTTGTGGCGCACGATCAGGCCCGAGAGCAGAATGTCGTCGGTCGCAAACGCGTCCGCCTTGCCGTCGACCAGCATCTGATACGACTGCTCGTGGTCCGGGCCGACGACAATGTTCAAGCCCAGCGAAGACTTCTTGTCCGCCGCCTGGATCGCCTGCTCGTTGGTGGTGCCTTTCGTCACCACGATGGTCTTGCCCCTCAAATCGGTCAGGGACTGGACGCTGGAGCTCTTCGGCACCATCAGCTTGGTGCCGGCGACGAACATCAGCGGAGAGAACGCGACGCGCTTGCCGCGCTCGGAATTGGCCGTGGTCGAGCCGCACTCCAGATCGATCTTGTTCTGCAGCACGGCATCGATACGGTCATCCGAGGTGACCTTGACGTAGTCGATCTTCAGATTGGGATCGTCGACCTCGACGCCGATCTCCTCGACGATGGCTTCACAGAGTTCGAGGCTGTAGCCGATCGGCCGGTTGGCCTGGTCGAGGAAGGAAAACGGCGGCGAGCTTTCACGATAGCCGAGCCGCACGGTGTGCGTGGTCTTGATGGCTGACAGCGTCGGGCTTAGCCCTTCGCTGCCGCCGGTCTGGGCGGAGGCGTCCGTTGCCAGCAGGCACGCGGCCAGCAACAAACCGCTCGAAATCGCCGTCAAAGGGCGCATGACGCACTCCCGTCAATGGCCGGCCATCACAGGCACTTCGCCCGGGACCATGTCGCCGGGCACGACGTCGCCCGGTCCAAGCGCATGCTCGGGCCCGAGCTCGCCCTCCCACTTCGCCACGACCGAGGTCGCCAGCGTGTTGCCGATCACGTTGGTGGCGCTGCGGCCCATGTCGAGGAAGGTGTCGATGCCCATGATCATCAACAGCCCCGCTTCGGGAATGTTGAACTGCGACAGCGTCGAGGCGATCACGACGAGGGAGGCGCGCGGCACGCCGGCCACCCCCTTCGAGGTGATCATCAAGGTCGCCAGCATTGCGAGCTGCGTGCCGAGCGGCATGTCGATGTGGTAGCTCTGCGCGATGAAGATACTGGCGAAGGTGCAGTACATCATCGTGCCGTCGAGGTTGAAGGAATAGCCGAGCGGCAGCACGAAGCTCGAGATCCGCGACGAGGCCCCGAAGCGGTTGAGGCCTTCGAGCGTCTTCGGGTAGGCCGCCTCCGAGCTCGCGGTGGAGAACGCGATCATCAACGGCTCACGGATCAACCGCAACAGATGGCCGTAACGCGGCCCGATCACGATGAAGCCGACGGCCACAAGGATGCCCCAGAGGATGAAAAGCGACAGATAGAAGCCGCCCATGAACACGATGAGCTTCCACAGCACCAGGAGACCGTTCTTGGCCACCGTGGCGGTGATCGCAGCCCACACCGCAAACGGCGCGAACATCATCACATAGCTCGTCACCTTCAGCATGATGTGACCGAGATCGTCGATCAGCGACAGGATCTGCTTGGAGCGTTCGGGCAATGCGCCCATCGCCACCGAGAAAAACACCGCGAAGATCACGATCTGGAGGATCTCGTTCTGCGCCATCGCATCCGCGATCGAGGTCGGGATCAGATGGGTCAGGAACTTCTCGATCGAGAAGGCGGAAACCGGCAAGCCGGTCGACTGCGCCTTGTCGGGCAGCGTGCCGGGGAAGTTTGCGCCGGGCTGGAGCAGGTTGACCATGATGAGGCCGAGCATCAGCGAGACAAAGGATGCGCTGACGAACCAGCCCATGGTCTTTGCGAAGATGCGCCCGAGCTTGGAGCCCGACCCCATATGGGCGATGCCGCCGACCAGGGTCGCAAACACCAGCGGCGCGATGATCATCTTGATCAGGCGCAGGAAGATCACGGCGATCAGGTTGATGGAGGAGGCCCAGTCGCCCCGCGTGTCGGGCAGGAAATTGTAGATCGCCGAGCCCATGATGATGCCGAGCACCATCGCCGCCAGAATGTATTGCGTAAACCTGTTCGACATTGAGACCCCCACCACACCGGCCGCTTCATGATGTCGCAGATATGACAGCGACGCAACACGCTTTGCGTGCAGTCGCTCGAGCTCGATGTTCCCGTTGCGAAACCGGGCGCAGCGATCTAGCCTTCATGCAGCGCACAACGAATGCGGCTTGCACGTTTTGTTTGCGGCAAATGCACCAATAATCGTCAAACAATCCGAGAGGGAACGCCATGACCGCCAACATCAATCGCCAAATTCTCCTGGTGGAAAAACCCAGCGGCAAGCTCGGTCTCGAGCATTTCAAGATGGTCGAGAGCGCGACGCCGGAACCGAAGGAAGGCGAGGCCTTGCTGCGCGTGCGTTACATCTCGCTCGACGCCGCCAACCGCGCCTGGATGCACGGCGCGACCTACCGTTCGGCCGTCGAGGCCAACAGTGTGATGGCCGGCGGCGCCATTGCCGAGGTCATGAGCTCGAAGGCGCCGGGGCTGGCGCCCGGCGACATCGTCTTTGGTGACACCGGCTGGCAGGAGTTTGCCGCGGTCCCCGCAAAGCATTTGACGAAGATGCCGAAGCTCGAGCCGATGACACATCTGCTCAGCGTGTTCGGCATCGCCGGCCTCACCGCCTATTTCGGCCTGCTCGAAGTCGGCAAGCCGAAGGAGGGCGAGACCGTCGTGGTCTCGGCCGCCGCGGGCTCGGTCGGTTCGATCGTTGGACAGATCGCCAAGATTAGGGGATGCCGCGTTGTCGGCATTGCCGGCGGCGCGGACAAGTGCAACTGGCTGACCTCCGAACTCGGTTTCGATGCCGCCGTCGATTACAAGGACGGTGCGGTGTTCAAGGCGCTGCGCGCGGCGGCCCCAAAGGGCATCGACGTCTATTTCGACAATGTCGGCGGCGACATTCTCGAAGCCTGCCTGCCGCAGATGAACAATTACGGCCGCATCGCCTGTTGCGGCGCGATCTCGCAATATGACGGCGCGCCGTCGGCGCACGGCCCGCGCGGCGTGCCCGGCCTGATCGTGGTGAAGCGGCTCGTGATGCAGGGCTTCATCGTCATGGACTACATGAAGGACAGCCAGCGCGCGCTCGCCGATCTCCAGGCCTGGGTCAAGGCCGGCAAGCTGAAGGTGCAGGAAGACATCATCGATGGCTTGCAAAACACGCCGAAGGCGCTGATCGGATTGCTCGCGGGCGAGAACCGCGGCAAGCGCATGGTCAAGCTCTAACGACGTGTTGTTTGTTTGAGCATGACCGCCGCGCAAACGTATTCCACGTTTGTCGCGAGGGAAAACCGCTGCGCACTTTCCCGGGTCATGCTCTCAGTTACGTCGCAATTGCAGAGACATTATCTACTTGCGGTAGAGGTCGCGGTGGCCAATGATGCCGCACGCGGCATCACCCGCGACGATTGTTTGCATCACTTTTGATAAAGCGTCGGCGTTACCGATAGGGCAGGAATTCATCCCAATGATCAACACGTTGAAACATACGTCAACGCGTCACGCGTTGCTCGCCGCAGCACTCTTCGCAATTGCAACAAGCGCATTCGCGCAGGCCCCGACCGAGGCCCAGAAGAGCGCCATCCGCTCCGCTTGCCGCTCGGACTTCATGGCGCACTGCGCGAGTGTGACGCCCGGTGGAGTGGAGGCGTATCAATGCTTGCAGAGCCACATGTCGAGCCTGTCGGCGGGATGCCAGACCGCCGTTCGCGCCGTCGAGCCGGCTGCCGCGCCGAAGACCGAAGCTGCGCCCGCCAAGTCTGAGCCAGCCAAGCCTGAACCCGCCAAATCTGAACCTGCCAAATCTGAAGCGGCGCCAGCCGCCGCACCAGCAGCAAAGCCGGCTGCCGAAGCCGCGCCGAAAGCTGCGGCAGCCAAGCAGCCGAGCAGCGCACAAGTTGCTGCAGTCAAGAGCGCTTGCCGCGGCGATTATCCCAAAGTCTGCGCCAGCGTTCCGCCGGGCGGCGCTCCCGCACTCGAATGCCTGGAAAAGAACAAGGCCAAGGTTTCACCCGCATGCGAGAAAGCCCTGACCGCCGCGGCCGGTGGCGGCGGCGCAGCAGCTGCGGCAGCGCCGGCAGCTGGTGCAGCCCCCGCAGCCGCAGCAGCCCCGGCGGCCGCGCCTGCCGTGATCGTTCTCCGTCCGCTGCGGCCGCGCGAAGAGCTATTCATCGCCCGCTCCGCCTGCGGCGCCGACATCCGCTCGCTCTGCGCCGGCGTCGCGCCTGGAGGTGGCCGCATCGTGCAGTGCATCGCCGGCAACGCCGCGTCGCTATCGCCCGCGTGCAAGGAAGTCCTCGCTCCCTTCGCGGCGCGATAGGCGATCCGCAACTCGCGCGGCCGGACGCGAACATTTGGCAGCGCACGCGAATGAATTTTCGCGCGCCTGCCGCGACAAATCCTTTGCCAGTCCGATTTCAACCAGGACAAGACCGGGAGAGAAACATGCGTGCATTCCTACTCACTGCTTCCGCGCTGCTCGCCTTCGCAGCGACCATGACCTTCGCGACATCCGACGCCAATGCGGTGGTCTGCGGCCGCGGTGTCTACCGCGCCGGCTGCGCCGGGCCGAACGGCGCGGTCGTGGTCCGCAAGCCGGTGCCGGTGGTCCGCTGTACCAGGGTGCTGGTGAACGGGGTTTACGTGAAGCGCTGCGTCTGACGCGCATGTGGCCAATCCGGCGCGGTTTGGCTATGATTCCCAACTGACGGTTCCGGGCACGCGCAAAGCGGGTGCCCGCAGCTGTCCTGCGGCGCACCTCGCCTTGTCGATAATTCCGCTGGCGGGGGAGGCCGGAGCCTAATAGTCTACCCTGAGATAGTAAGTATACTGTCAATTAGGGAGGCCGACGTTGCGGATCGCCGTGATTGGTGGGGGGCCCGGTGGGCTCTACTTCGCCTATCTCTGGAAGAAGCGTCACCCTGAGGATCAAGTCGACCTGTTCGAACAGAACCCGGCCGACGCGACCTGGGGCTTTGGCGTCGTGTTTTCCGACCAGGCCCTGGAATTCCTGCGCGGCGACGACCCCGAAACGGTCGATGCGATCGCGCCGCATATGGAGAGCTGGGAGAACATCACGCTGAACCTCGGCGGTGACAGCGTCGCCATCGACGGCGTCGGCTTCTCGTCGATCGGCCGACTCGAACTCTTGCAGTTCCTGCAGCAGCGCGCCCTCGATGTCGGCGTCACTCCACGTTTCGACACCCAGATCCAGACGATCGATCAGCTGGGTGGCCACGATCTGATCGTCGCCGCCGATGGGCTCAACTCGCTGGTCCGCCGCACCTTCGAGGGCGATTTCGGCACCTCGCTGTCCTACTCTTCCAACAAATTCGTCTGGTACGGCACCTCGAAGCGCTTCGACACGCTGTCGCAAACTTTCGTGAAGACCGACCGCGGCGCCTTCAACGCCCATCACTACCGCTACTCACCGACCATGAGCACCTTCCTGGTCGAATGCGACCACGCGACCTGGCAGGCCTATGGCTTTGCCTATAAGGATGTCGAGCAGTCCAAGGGCGTCTGCGAGGAGGTGTTCGCGGACACGCTCGGCGGCCGCTCGCTGGTCTCGAACAAATCGGTCTGGCGCAACTTTCCCTGGGTCTGGAACGAGCACTGGTCGTTCAAGAACATGGTGCTGATCGGCGACGCTCTGCACTCGGCGCATTTCTCGATCGGCTCCGGCACGCGGCTTGCGATCGAGGACGCGATCGCGCTGGTCAAGGCGCTGGAATCGGATGCGCATCTGTCGACCGCACTGCACCGCTACCAGGCCGCGCGAAAGCCCGTGGTGCAGAAGCTCGTCAATGCCGCACGCACCAGCGCGTTCTGGTACGAGCATTTTGCCCAGCACATGCAGCTCGACCTGATGGACTTCGCCTATAGCTACATCACCCGCTCCGGCCGCATCGACGATTCCCGGCTGCGCGCGATGTCGCCGGTCTTCATGGCCCGCTACGAAGCCGAGAAGAACGGCGGAGACGCGATCGGCGAGGCGACGGCATGAGCAACGAGATTCGCGACCAGGTGCCCGCGGACAGTCCTGGGGCACGCGAGATCGGCTTTGCCGTTCCGCAACAATACAACGCCAGCCGTATGCTGTTCGACAATCTCCGCAAGGGATACGGCGACAAGCTCGCGCTGATTGGCCCGGCGGGGTCGCGGACCTATGCCGAGCTCTGTGCGGAAGCTTGCCGCTGGGGCAACGGATTTGCCTCATTGGGACTGACGCGCGGCGACCGTGTGCTGCTGTTCCTCGACGATACCCCGGCCTATCCCGCCGCCTTCTTTGGCGCCGTGCGTGCCGGCTTCGTGCCGCTCTTGATCAACACGCTGACGCCGCCGGACCTGCTGCAATTCTATCTCGCCGATTCCGGCGCGGCCGTTGCTGTGGCTGATGCCGAGTTCTGCGCGCGTTTCAATGCCGAGGCCTGCAAGGACACGCAGCTGCACACGCTGATCGTCGTCAATGGCGACGCCCGCGATCACGCGGCACCGGAGGCCTTCGCCGCTGCAAACTGGCTAACGCAATTCTCGACCGAGTTGGCGGAAGCTCCGACGCATCGCGACGAGATGGCGTTCTGGATGTACTCCTCCGGCTCGACCGGCCGGCCCAAGGGCATCGTGCATCTCCAGCACGACATGGTCTATAGCGAGCTCGCCTTTGCGCGGAACGTGCTGAAGCTGACACCCGATGACATCTGCTTCTCCGTGCCGAAGATCTTCTTCGCCTATGGCTTTGGCAATTCCGTCACCTTCCCATTCTCGGCCGGCGCGGCAACGCTGCTGCTGCCGGGCCAGCCGAAGCCAGCGTCGATCTTCGCTGCGATCGAGCAGTACAGGCCGACGGTCTTCTTTGGCCTGCCGACGCTCTACACCTCGCTGACCAAGGCGGAGGGCGCAGCCAAGACAAGCTTCTCGTCTCTGCGCATGGCGCTCTCGGCCGCCGAGGTTCTCTCGGCCGAAGTCTTCAACGGCTGGAAGACGCTCACCGGGCTGGAGATCGTCGAAGGCCTCGGCTCGACCGAGGTGCTGCACATTTATCTCTCCAACCGTCCCGAGCAGAAGAAGCTCGGCGCCGCTGGCCTGCGCGTGCCCGGCTACGAGGTCGCGCTGCGCGACAAGGAGGGCCGCGACGTCGGCGACAACGAGGAGGGCATTCTGTGGGTACGCGGCGATTCCAACACGCCGCTATACTGGAACCGACCCGACAAATCCGCCGAGACCATTCGCGAGGGCGGCTGGATCTACACCGGCGACCGCTTCGTCCGCGATGGCGACGGCTTCCACTTCTTCCGCGGCCGCGCTGATGATCTCATAAAAATCTCGGGCCAGTGGGTCTACCCGCTCGAGGTCGAGCTATGCCTCGCCGATCACCCCGACATCCGAGAATGCGCCGTGTTCGCGGCCGAGTTGCCGGACCGACGCATGACGCTGAAGGCGGTGGTGGTGATGAACACCCGCGCCACCGACCAGAGCGAGGCGACGCGGCGGCTGCAGGACTACGTCAAGGGCAAGCTGCTGCCCTACAAATATCCGCGCGAGGTGATCTTCATCGACGAATTGCCGAAGACGGGCACGGGGAAGATCGACCGGCAGGCGCTGCTGCGGATCTAAGGCGAGGACGGGGCTACAAAATAGGTGTCGTCCCGGCGAAGGCCGGGACCCATACACCGCAGCACTAATCATTGCACGCGATGGTCATTGCCTGTCTTCGTCAAACTGCTGCTGCGGCGTATGGGTCCCGGATCTGCGCTTCGCTTGTCCGGGACGACGGCGGAGAGTGGCGCACCGCCTCACCCGCTCACCCCGCCTTCCCCAAATGCTCCAGCGCATCCTCGGCCCGCAGCGGCACGCGTGACGCTTCGTTGTTGAGATCCACGAGCTGCGTCATCAACCCCATCAGCGCCTTGCGCTCGGCAGGCTTGAGCGGCTCCAGCATGCGCGCCTGGGCGCGTTCGACCACTGGGATAATGTCGCGCAGGATCACGGCGCCTTGCTTGGTCAGATAGAGCAGCTTGATTCGCTTGTCCTCGGGCGCCGGCTTGCGCTCGACGAGATCCTTTGCCTGAAGACGCTCGATCACGCTGCCGAGCGTGGAGCGGTCGAACGCGATCACGGCCGACAGCCGCGTCGCATCGATGCCGGGGTGGGTGTGGATCGCGATCAGCGCCGCATATTGCACCGGCGTCAGGTCGAACGCCTTGCACTCCTCCATGAAGATCGAGACCGCGATCTGCTGCATGCGCCGGAACAGATAGCCCGGCGCGGCATAGACCGCCTCCATCGTGATCGGGGGAAGAGCCTTACTCGGCATCAGGCTGCTTCTCCGGTGCCGCATTGGCGAAGGGGGGCAACGCCTTCGCGGCGGCTTCTGCCTTGAGCAAGCGCGGGTAGGCCGCAACATCGACGCCGAAGCGGCGCGCGTTCGCAAGCTGCGGCACCAAGCAGAGATCGGCGAGCGTCGGCGTATCGCCGAAGCAGAACGGCCCCGGCTCGTCCTTGACCAGCGTCTCGCAGGCCGACAGCCCTTCGCGATTGACCCAGGCGGCCCACTCCTGGACTTTCTCCTCGGGCAGACCAAGCTCACGCAGCCGCGCCAGTACCTTCAAATTCTGCACGGGATGGGTGTCGCAGGCGATCGCCAGCGCGAAGGCTCGCACCCTGGCGCGCTGCAACGGATCTTTTGGCAGCAATGGCGGATTGGGGTGTGTTTCATCGAGCCACTCGATGATCGCGACCGATTGGGTCAGCACCACTCCCGTGTCACTTTCCAGCGCAGGCACCAGGCCCTGCGGATTGATGGCGAGATAAGCGGGCGCGCATTGCTCGCCCTTGCGCAAATGATGCGGCAGATGCTCGGCGCCAAGGCCTTTGAGATTGAGCGCGATACGCACGCGGTAAGCGGCGCTGGAGCGGAAATAGCCGTGCAGCTTCATCGAAACCCTCCCTCATTTTGTCGTTTCGGGGCTCGCAAAGCGAGAACCCGGAATCTCGAGATCCCAGGCGCGCAAGTACGCACCATAGTTCGATGCTATCGCATCGCCCCGGAATGACGACAATGATTGTCGCCTGCCACGTTGACGCTACCTAGATCGTAAGTATACTGTCAATCAACAAAACGATCGGGAGCCGCACCATGGAAGCCGTGACCAAGACACCGGAACGCGAGGCGTTCTACCGGAAGATCGACGGCGAAAATCTCACTGCCCTATGGACGGTGATGAGCGACCTGATCACGCCGGAACCGAAGAGCGCGTGCCGCCCTCACCTCTGGAAGTTCGACATCATCCGCGACTACATGACGGAAGCCGGCAAGCTGATCACCGCCAAGGAAGCCGAGCGGCGCGTGCTGGTGCTGGAGAATCCCGGCCTGCGCGGCCAGTCCAAGATCACGACATCGCTCTATGCCGGCGTGCAGATGGTGGTGCCCGGCGACGTCGCACCCGCGCACCGGCACAGCCAGTCGGCGCTACGCTTCGTGCTCGAAGGCAAGGGCGCCCACACCGCCGTCAACGGCGAGCGCACCGCGATGGAGCCCGGCGACTTCATCATCACGCCGTCGATGACCTGGCACGATCATTCCAACGAGACCAGCGAGCCGATGTTCTGGCTCGACGGCCTCGACATTCCCCTGGTGCAGTTCTTCGACTGCTCGTTTGCGGAAGGCTCCAAGGAGGACCAGCAGAAGATCACAAAACCGGCGGGCGACAGCTTTGCCCGCTACGGCCACAATCTGCTGCCGGTCGACGCGAAGCGGTCATCGAAGACCTCGCCGATCTTCAGCTATCCCTATGCCTACACCCGCGAAGCACTGGAGAAAGCCAGGACGGGCCAGGAATGGGACGCCTGCCACGGGCTGAAGCTGAAGTTCAGCAACCCCGAGACCGGCGACTTCGCGATGCCGACCATCGGCACCTTCATCCAGCTGCTGCCGAAGGGTTTCAAGACCGCGCGCTATCGCGCGACGGACGCGACGGTGTTCTGCCCGATCGAGGGCAAGGGCCGCAGCCGGATCGGCGACACCGTTTTCGAATGGGGCCCACGCGATCTGTTCGTGGTGCCGAGCTGGCAATGGGTGACGCACGAAGCGGATGAGGATGCCGTGCTGTTCAGCTTCTCGGACCGGCCGGTGCAGCAGAAGCTCGATCTGTTCCGAGAGGATCGCGGCAACGCGTGAAGCGACGGGTATTGGCCTCACACTCGGTGTCGTCCCTGACAAGCGAAGCGCAGATCCGGGGCCCATACCCCCAGGGAGGAGTCTGACGAAGACACGTCGTTATCTTCGTTGGTACGAAGAGCGCCCCTCCTCGATAGATCACGCGGTGAGTCCCGGCCTTCGCCGGGACGACAGCGGAATTTATCGCCAGTGCAGCAACCGCGTCTCCAGCCAGCCGATCACCTTCCCCACCACAAGCCCGAACACCGACAGGATCACCACGCCCGCGAGCAGCTGATCGGTCTGCATGAGATTACCGGCCTGCAGCACGAACGCGCCGATGCCATATTGGGCGCCGATCATCTCGGCGCTGACGACGAGCAGCAGCGCGACGGAGGCGGTGATGCGAAAGCCGGCGAGGATCGCGGGCAGCGCGCCAGGCCAAACCACCTTGTGCACGATGGTCGCGAACGGAACATTAAAACTCTGCGCCATGCGGATGAGATTGCGCGGCACGGCATCGACGCCGCTATAGACCGAGATCGCGGTCGAGAAGAACACCCCGAGCCCGATGGTCGCGATCTTCGGCTCTTCGCCGATGCCGAGCCAGAGGATCAAGAGCGGGAGCAGCGCGATCTTCGGTATCGGGAACAGCGCCGAGATGAAGGTGATGCCGACGCTGCGCGCGAGCCGCGACAGACCGATGGCAAAGCCGACCACCACGCCGGCCGCAGTGCCAAGCAGCCAGCCGACGCCGATGCGCAGCAGCGAGGCGGACAAGTGCTGCCAAAGCGCACCCGACATCGCGAGCTCATAGATCGCCCGCACGATCGCCGACGGCGCCGGCAGGAACAGCGGATTGACAAGGCCCGTGCTGCCGGCCGCCTGCCAGAGCGCGATGACGAGTGCGAGTGCAATCCAGCCGCCGAAGCGGCTGGACGCAGGTACGAAGCCTGCGCCGCGGAAGCGGACGCGCCGCGTCGCCTCAGCTTTGGCTGATGTGTCCACCGCGCGATCAAGCATGCTGGACCTCGCGCTCGGCGTCGATCGCCTCGTTGCGGATCAGCGACCAGATCTGGTTCTGGAGCGCCAGCAGCTTCTCGCGTGCGGCCACCTCGCCACGTTCAGCGCGCGTCATCGGCACAGAGACGACCTCGCGAATGCGACCGGGCCGGCGCGACAGCACCACGATGCGGTCGGCAAGGCGCGCGGCCTCTTCGAGATTGTGGGTGACATAGACCGCGCCCATGCCGCCATCGGCGAGCAGGCGGACGAAATCCTCCATCAGCAGCTCACGCGTCTGCGAATCCAGCGCCGAGAGCGGCTCGTCCATCAGCAGGATGGCGGGCTTGACCGCCAGCGCGCGCGAAATGCCGACGCGCTGGCGCATGCCGCCGGACAGCTGCTTTGGATAGGTTTTGCTGAAATCGGTCAGGCCCGTGCGGCGCAGGGCATCATCGACCAGCGCGCGGCGCTGCGCGGTCGAGAGCTGGGTGTGCAGCAGCGGGAATTCGACGTTCTCCTCGACCGTCGCCCAAGGCAGCAACGCAAAGTCCTGGAACACGTATGTCAGCGGATTGAAACTGTCCGCCGGCGGCGCACCGCGCAGCTCGGGCGCGCCGGAGGTCGGCTGCAACAGCCCGCCAAGGATGGACAGCAAAGTGCTCTTGCCGCAGCCGGAGGGCCCCACGATCGCCACCACCTCGCCCGCGCTCACCGTGAACGAGACGTCGTCCAGCACGGCGAGATCGCCGAAGTGGTGACTGATGTGGTTGGCGATCAGGTCCATACTACGACCTCAGCGTCGTCCCGGCGAAGGCCGGGACCCATAACCACCGAACTGAATTTGGCGAAGACAGGCAACAATCACCTTGCGCCACAACTCCCACCCGGCGCATGGGTCCCGGCCTCCGCCGGGACGACGCTGGGGGCCTGGCAACAGCGACGGCCCCGCTCCATCCGGACCGAGCATCCTTCGAGGCTCGCTTCGCGAGCACTGCCAGCGACAACGGCTTCGCCGTTGCGCGGGGATGACGGAGTGCGAGGGGTGCGCGCCGCATCAATCAGCCTTCACATAATCCTTGGCGATGATCGTATCGGCATCAAAGCCCTTGTCGGCAAAACCCTGCTCCTGGAGCCATTTGATCTGGTTGTCGACATTCTTGACGTCGAGCTTGCCGTCCGGATCGATATAGGCGCAGTTGCCGACCACCTGCTCGACCGGCAGGTTGGTGTATTTGGCGATGATTTCGAGCAACGGCTTGGTCTTGTCGTTGATCGGGGCGACGCCGTCCTTCATCGAAGCCAGGATGACGTCGTGATATTCGCGATCGGCCTTCGCGAGCACACCGAGGAATTTCGTCACCAGCGCCTTGTTGGTCAGCGTCTTCGGCGCGGCGAACACCGCACCCAATTGCCAGGGCGTCTCATCGCCAACCCAGCCCAGAAACTTCGCTCCGCCGTCGTCCATCAGCTTTCGCGCGGTGGAGATCGGCAGCAGCGCGGCATCGACGGTCTCGCCCTTCAGCGCAGCGGCCGCATTCGACAGCGATTGCAGCGGCACGATCTTCACCTCGGAGAGCTTGAAGCCGTATTTGTCGGCGAGCAGACCGAGCGAATAATGGAAGCTCGATCCGACCTGGGTCATCGCAATGCGCTTGCCCGCAAGATCCTTCGGTGTCTTCAAGCCAGCAGCATAGGCATTGTTGCTGGCGAAATAGCCGATCAGGGGATAGCCGGCCTTCTCGCGGCTCATGCCGCCGATCACCTTCAACACCCCCTTGCCGGCGAGATTGTAGAGGCCCGCAGTGAAGGCCGTGACGCCGAAATCGACATCGCCCGAAGTGGTGGCGACCGCGATCGGCTGCGCGGCGTCGAAGAATTTCAGCTCGATGTCGAGACCGGCCTCGCGGAAATAGCCCTTGTCCTGCGCGATGAAGACCGGCGCGGAGGACGACAGCCGGAGCACGCCGACCTTGGCCTTCAGCGCATCCTCGGCCCTGGCCGTGCCCATCGCCATCATAGCCAAAAGGCTAAGTGCCGCGACCCGCGCAATCCCGATCATCCCGCTTCCTCCAATAATTCGCTTTTTGCAGTCCGTTACAGGCCCTTTGGCACGGGTTGATCCCGTCCGATGAAGGCGCCCTGTTGTTTCAACGTTTCCTGCAATTTTTCAATGGGGATGTCACGCGGGATCCGGTTTCCGGATAGCGCCAGGGCAGCCGCGGAACCGGCGGCCTCCCCCATCGCGAAACAGGCCCCGGAAACCCGTGCCGCCGACTGCCCTTCATGAGTCATCGAGGCGCAGCGGCCGGCGACCAGGAGATTGTCGACGCCCTCGGGCACCAGCATCCGGTACGGCAGCTCGTTATAGCCGCGCGATTCCGGGATCGGCGGGAAGGTGAAGATGACATCGCCGGCAACATGGGCCTCGATCGGCCAACCATTGACGCCGATGGAATCCTCGAACGAGGCGCAGCCGAGCACGTCCTCGCCGCTGAGCTGGTAGCCGCCCTTGATTCGGCGGGTCTCGCGGATGCCGAGTTGCGGTGGCAGGTCGACAATGTAGGACTTTTCGAAGCCGGGCACGGTGCGCAGGAACTCGAAGGCCGCGAGCGCCTGCTTGCGCCCCTCGATTTCGCCACGGGTGAGGTCGTCGGGCTCGACGCCGTTGATGGCGTGGCCGTCCTCGCGCGCCACCTGGGTAAAATTCACCCGCCATTCGATGCCGGATTTCTGCGGGCGCACGATCGCGCTTTTGCGCGGGAATGTGTGCGTGCCGGCCGCTAGGGCCGCTTCCATCAATTGCGGGATGGTGCGCCAGGCGTCGCCCGCCTTTGCGGGATCGATGCCGTTGAGGCGGAGCATCATCGACGGGTACATCGGATGGCCGTGTTCATCGCCGATTTCAAAGGGCGCGCCGGCCCAGACTGCGAGATCGCCGTCGCCGGAGCAATCGATGAAGATCTCCGATCGCACCGCCTGCCGGCCGGCTTTGGTCTCGACCATCAGCGCATCGATGCGGCGGTCATCGCCCATCACGACGCCGGCGCCGAGGGCATGGAAAAGGATATGCACCTTGTGGCTGGCCAAAAGTTCGTCGGCCGCGATCTTGTAGGCGGCGGTGTCATAGGCCTGCGCAAAGACCTTGCCGAGGATCAGATGCGGCGAATTAAGCCCATTCAGATGATCGATCCGCGCCAGCAGGTCTGACGCCAGACCCTGCACCAGCCGCACGGCCTCGCCATAAACATTGCCATGCAAGCCACAGAAATTGGTGACACCGGCGGCGGTCCCCATGCCGCCGAGAAAGCCGTAGCGCTCGATCAGTAGCGTCTTCCGCCCGGCCCGTGCTGCTGACGCGGCCGCGACAATGCCGGCCGGGCCGCCGCCGAGCACCACGACTTCATATTCGCCGTAAAGCGGCACCTGGCGCGCTGGTTCATCGATCGTCGTGGCCCGCATGGCGCGTCCTTCCCGGTTTCCCTTGATTGGGGCGACTATGAATTAACGCGGCCTGAGCTACAATCCACCAAAATACGCGATCAGCTTTCGCGAATCGAGAAAGATCAACATGGACATCCTGGTGAACCTTCAGGCCTTCCTCGCCACCGCAGACGCGGCCGGCTTCTCCGCCGCCGCGCGAC
Organism: Bradyrhizobium manausense; assembly: GCF_018130615.1. Lineage (GTDB taxonomy): Bacteria > Pseudomonadota > Alphaproteobacteria > Rhizobiales > Xanthobacteraceae > Bradyrhizobium > Bradyrhizobium manausense_A. Next base: position 27,902 of record NZ_JAFCKB010000023.1, on the reverse strand, counting down.
AACTCAATGTCTCGACCTCGGTCGTGGCAAAACGCGTCACGCAGCTGGAGGCACGGATCGGCACGCCGCTGTTTCATCGCTCGACCCGGCAATTGCGGTTGACCGAGGCCGGCCAACGCTACGTGCATCGCGCTCGCGGCGTCGTCACTGACGCAACGGACCTGCTGTCGCGCATGGGCGAGAAGGGTCACGATCTGGTCGATCACCTCCGCATCAAGGCGCCGACCTCGCTGACGGTGGCGCGGCTTGCAGATGCCTTCAGCGTATTCCAAACCCAGAACCCGCGGCTAAAACTCGAGATCGTGCTGATCGATCGACCGGTCGATCCCGTCACGGAAGGTTTTGATATCGCGATCGGCGCCTTCCCGCATTCCTTCGGCGGCGTGATCGACGAGCCGCTATGTTCGCTGAAACGGCTGCTCTGCGCCTCGCCCGCGTACCTGAAGAAGCACGGCACGCCAAAGCATCCGCGCGACCTCGTCGAGCATCGCTGCCTCAGCTTCATGCCGACCGGCCCCGAATGGATCTTTGACGGGCCGCGCGGCCGCGTCAGCATCCAGGTCAGTCCACTGCTATCGTCGAACGAGGGACATGTGCTGACGCGCAGTGCGATCGCGGGCAACGGCATCACGCTGATCTCGCATTATCTCGTCGCGGATGCCTTGCGCGACGGCACGCTGAAGCCGGTGCTGCGCGACTTTCCGATTCCGGAATTATGGGTGAAGGCGGCGATTCCCGAGCGGCGGCGCAACGCCGCCGCGGTGCAGGCGCTGCTGACTTTGCTAAAAACGTCGCTCGCGTCGTCGCTGTAAGCCACAACATGACGGTTGCCCTCGATCAGCGGACCTGAGAGAAGGGCCGCGATGGATTCGATGCCCGTTAAATTCGCTCTCGCCACCCTGGCTGCCCTCGCGATCTCAGCGGCCCCCGCCGCAGCTCTCGAGCAGAACTGCCGCTTCATCCAAGCCAAGGCCGATCGCGAAGCCTGCTACGAGAAGCAGGAAGAAGAGCTGGCTGCGAAGCGTAACAAGCCTAAGCCAGTGGCAACTGACGAGAGCAAGTCACTCGAATCGCTACGCCAGATGCGGCAGGACGACGACGCCGTTTATCGCAGCATCCACGGCATCTGCCGCGGCTGCTGACGCTCAGCCCTTCCCCGCTCCCCACTTCGCCGCCCGCTTCTCGGCAAACGAGGCCAGACCCTCCGCCGCCTCCGCGCTCTGCCGCTTGAGCGAATGCAGCTGGACGAGCCGCGTGTACGCCGCATCGTCCACCGCCATGCCGCCGAACGAGCTCTCCAGCGCCAACCGCTTGGTCTCGGCCAAGGCCTCCGGGCCATTGGCGAGCAGCTGCTCGACCACCTTGGCTCCGGCGGCTTCGAGATCGGCGAGCGGGACCACGTCATGCACGAGCCCGATGCGGCGGGCCTCTTCGGCGCCGAAGCGTTCCCCGGTAAGTGCGTAGCGGCGGACTTGCCGTACACCAATGGCGTCGCAGAGCTGGGGAATGATGATGGCGGCGGTCAGGCCCCAGCGCACTTCGGTGATGGAAAACAGGGCGTTGTCGGCGGCGATCACCACATCGCAGGCCGCGATCACGCCGGTGCCGCCACCAAAGCAGCCGCCCTGCACCAGCGCCACGGTCGGAATGGGCAAGGTATTGAGCCGCTGCACGGCCTCGAACGTCGCCCGCGACGCCGCCTCGTTGGCCTCGGCGGATTGCGGCCGCACGCCGTTGATCCATTTGAGGTCGGCGCCGGCCTGGAAATGCTTGCCATTGCCCCTGAGCACGACGACACGAAGGTTGGGCCTCTTTCCGAGCTCGTCCATGGCCGCGAGCACGCCCGCGATCAAGGCCCCGTCATAGGCGTTGTTCACCTCCGGCCGGTTCAACGTGACGGTCGCAACCCCACGCTCATCAAGGGTCCATAGGACGGGGCTGGCAGTCATCGGCGTTCCTCCGGTCAGATTGATTACCTCGTACTATGGACGAGGCGACGCACCGCGATCCATATCTTTCCGGCGTGGGGCGGTCGCGCCCATCGCATGGCGGCTTGTGTCATGCTGGCGCCGGGCGGCACTTCCAGTTCAGGGACGGAATCATTATGCGCATCTGCATTTTCGGCGCGGGCGCCGTCGGCAGCCATCTTGCGGTACGGCTGGCGCGCGCCGGTCATGACGTTTCGTGCGTGATGCGGGGGGCACATCTCGAGGCGGTCAGAGCCCATGGTCTCAAGCTGCGGGTCGGCGATTCCGAGGTCTCCGCCAAGGTGAACGCCTCGGGCGATCCGGCGCAGCTCGGGCCGCAGGACGTGGTGATCTCGACGCTGAAGGCCACGGCGCTCACCGGGCTGCTCGCCAGCATCAAGCCGCTGCTTCAGGGCGATACCGCCATCGTATTCGCGCAAAACGGCATTCCCTGGTGGTACGATATCGGCCTGCCGCCGCGACACCCGGCGCCGCCGGACATTTCCTTCCTCGATCCGGGCGGTCGCCTGCGCGCGTGCATCCCGAAGGAACGGATCATCGGCGGCGTCATCTTCTCCTCCAACGAGGTCACCGCGCCCGGCGTGGTGCAGAACGTCACCCCGGACCGAAACCGCCTCCTGATCGGCGAATGCGACGACCGCAATTGCGAGCGCATCACGAAGCTTCGTGGCATCTTCAACGACGCGCGGCTGGAATCACCGCCGGTGGCCGAGATCCGTGAGGCGATTTGGTCGAAGCTGCTGACGAACATGTCGCTATCGGTTTTGTGCCTGCTCACCGGCCAGACCGCGCGCGGCGTGCGTGACGATCCCGCGTTTGCCGAGGTCATTCCGCGCATGCTGAACGAGGCCAACGACATCGCCCAGCACTTCATCCCCGAGGTCAAGCGCGTGACGCGCAGCGGTCCCGCGCCCAACCACAAGCCGTCGCTGCTGCAGGACTACGAGCTCGGCCGCGCCATGGAGATCGACGTGCTGGTGAAGGCGCCCGCCGCCTTCGCGCGCGCCGCCGGTCTGTCGACGCCGACGCTCGACCTGATTGCGGCGCTCGCGATCCAGAAGGCGCGCGACAAGGGGCTGTATTCGGCCTGAGCCTCAGGCGCGTTGATCGATCCAGCCCGCAAGCGTGTCGAGCACCTCTGCAAGCGCCTCGTCGTTGGTGCGGCCCGACTTCTTCAGCACCGCGAAGGAGTGGTCGCCGCCTTCGATCTCATGCAGCGTCGCTTTCTCCCCGAGTGCCGCGACGACGGGCTTGAGAAGACTGAGGTCGGCGAGTCCGTCTCGGGTTCCCTGGAGAAACAACATTGGAATAGCGACGCTACCAAGGTGCTCGGCACGCTCGGACGACGGCTTCTTGGCGGCATGCAGGGGAAAGCCGAGAAAAGCGAGCCCTTTGACTCCAGGCAACGGTGCCTTCGACTGCGCCTGCGATGTCATGCGTCCGCCGAACGATTTTCCGCCGGCGACAACCTTCAATCCCGGGCACAGCCGTGCCGCCTCCTCGACTGCCGCGCGGACGGCGGCATGCGCCACCGCTGGCTGATCGGGACGTCCCTGCTTGTTTTCCATGTAGGGAAAATTGAAGCGGAACGTCGCGATGCCGCGCTTCGCTAGCCCTTCCGCGATCTTGTCCATGGATGCATGCCGCATCCCGGCGCCGGCGCCATGCGCCAGGACGTAGCAGGCGCGCGCGCTGTCCGGCTGCGTCAGGATCGCCGAGACCGTGCCGATGTTGTTGATGTCGAGCTTGAGCTCTTTGGTTTTGACGGCCACAATCAGACATCCCTACAGACGCGTTTCCGGCCGCCTTGGTAGCGTCACCGGCGCAGCCTGAAAACACAATAATTGCTGCGCCCGCCTGGCTTACCAAGCCGGCAAGCCGCATCAACCGAGGTATACCCATGTCCTATCGCTCCTCCTGGATGACCGAAGAGCTCGACGTCTTCCGCGATCAGTTCCGGAAATATCTCGCCAAGGATCTGGCGCCGCACGCCGAGAAATGGCGCGAGCAGAAGATGGTCGACCGCTTCGCCTGGCGCGGGCTCGGCGAGATGGGGGCACTGCTGGCGAGCGTGCCGGAGGAATATGGCGGGCTGGGCGCGACCTTTGCCTATGACGCGGCGGTGCTGGACGATCTCGAGAGCACGGTGCCGGAGCTGACGACTGGCGTCTCCGTGCACAGCGCCATCGTCGCGCATTACATCCTCAATTACGGCTCGGAGGAGCAGAAGAAGCGCTGGCTGCCGAAGATGGCCTCGGGCGAGATGGTCGGAGCCATCGCCATGACCGAGCCCGGCACCGGCTCGGACCTGCAGGCGGTCAAGACTACGGCGAAGAAGCAGGGCAATTCCTACGTCATCAACGGCCAGAAGACCTTTATCACCAACGGCCAGGCCGCCGATCTCGTCATCGTGGTGGCGCGCACCGGCGAAGCCGGCGCCAAAGGCATTTCGCTGATCGTGGTCGAGACTGAAAGCGCTGATGGCTACAAGCGCGGGCGCAACCTCGACAAGATCGGCCTGCATGCCTCCGACACGTCAGAACTGTTCTTCGACAACGTGACCGTGCCGCCGGAAAACCTGCTGGGCAAGGAGGAAGGCCAGGGGTTTGTGCAGCTGATGCAGCAATTGCCGCAGGAGCGGCTCGCGCTGGCAGTCGGCGCCGTGGCCTCGATGGAGCGCGCGGTCAAGCTTACCACCGAGTACACCAAGGAGCGGAAAGCGTTCGGCAAGCCGCTGATGGATTTCCAGAACACCGCCTTCACGCTCGCCGAGCGCAAGACCGAAGCCATGATCGCGCGCGTCTTCGTCGACTGGTGCATCGAGCGCCTCGTCGCCGGGGATCTCGACACCGTCACCGCGTCGATGGCGAAATACTGGTGCTCGGACAAGCAGGTGCAGACCGCCGACGAATGCCTCCAGCTGTTCGGCGGCTACGGCTACATGCAGGAATATCCGATCTCGCGCATCTTCATCGATTCCCGCATCCAGAAGATCTACGGCGGCACCAACGAGATCATGAAGCTGCTGATCGCGCGGTCGCTGTAGGGGCGTCGCTACCGCCCCCTCCAATCCCGCGGCCGGCAGCCAAAACGCTGCTTGAAGCGCCGCGTGAAGTGGGAGAGGTCCGAAAAACCCCAGTCGAAGGCGATAGAGCCAATCGCACGATCCGCCATTGCGGGCTCACTCAGATCCCTGGCGATGCCATCGAGGCGGCGCTCGATCACATAATCGGTAAAGCAAGATCCCGACCGCGCCAGCAGCTTGTGCACATAGCGCTCGCTGATGCCGACGGCCTCGGCCACATCGACAACCGCAAGGCCCGGCTCGCGCAGCCGCCGGTGAATGGCCCGCTTAAGCGCCAGCAGGGTCGCATCGGTCAGGCTGTCGGCCTCTACGGTGCGCGCGCGGCTTTGCCGCGACAGGCTCATCGCGACCAGCTCGATCAACGCCCGGAACAGATGCACGCCGTCGTCTTCGGTCATGCGCAGCGCTCCGTCGCTGAGCGTACGCGCCGTCTCGACAATGAGGTGGCCGACGAATGGATCGTCCGAGACGCGCGCCGCGGTGACGTCGAACGACGCCGGCAACCGCTCACGTAAGGCCTCCGCCGGCACCCAGAACGACGCCACCTGCAACTGCCGGCCGCGATCATGCAGAAGCGCGAATTGCCGATCGCTGTCGAAGATGCCGACCTGTCCGGGCGACAGGCTGATCTCGCGGTCATCCTGCCGGATGCGGCAACGGCCGGCCAGCTTCAGATTGAGATAGAAGCAGCTGCGGTCCGATGCAGCGATATCGGCCGCGGAGCGGCGCACCACATGCTCGGGAAAGCTGACGCGGTTGATCGCGGCCTCGCCGAGGCGGATGTGTTCGACGCTGGCGGCAAAGCCTGAGGCCGCCGCCGGCTCCGGCGTCAGGTTCATGAAGGCCTGGCAGATCGCCTCGCGGTAGTAGGCGAACTGCTCGCTCGTTCGCGTATCCGCCGTGTGCCAAGCCGATTGCCGTGGCGGAGCGGGGCGCGCGATTTCCTGCATCGGTTCACTCCGAGACCAATCCGGTTCACTTCCAGCCAAGCGCCAAATCCGTCGGTGGTCCAGATTGGCCCCGCGGCGATACGCCCCTGCGCCGATCTAACCACACCCCCGGGAGGAGCCACAACATGTCGACCTACGTTCTCGTCCATGGCGCCTGGCACACCGGTGCCGAGTTCGAGCCCGTCGCCGCCCCGATCCGCGCCGCCGGCCATCAGGTCTACACGCCGACGATCCGGGGTAACCGCCCGGGTGATGCCAAGACGACGGGACTGAAGGAAGCGATCCAGTCGATCGCCGATTATCTCGCCGAGAACAACCTGAAGGACGTCATCCTGCTCGGCCATTCCTATGGCGGCATGATCATCACCGGTGTCGCCGACCTCGTACCCGAGCGCATCCGCCGCCTGGTCTATTGGAATGCCTTCGTGCCCAACAACGGCGAGAGCCTCAACGACATGGTGCCGCCGCACTATGTCGGGCTGTTCGACGCGATCGCGGCCGAGCGCGGCGACGGCTCGGTGGTGCTGCCGTTTCCGATCTGGCGTGAGGCCTTCATCAACGATGCCGATCTCGAAACGGCGCAGCGGGCCTATGACGTCCTTAATCCGCATCCGCTGGCGACCTTCAGCGACAAGATCGCGCTCAAGGCCAATCCGGCCGAGATGCAGCTGGCGAAGTCCTATATCAACTGCACCGAGGACACTGCACTGCCGCACAGCTATAGCTGGCATCCGCGGCTGTCGGAGAAGCTTGGCTTGTTCCGCCTGGTGCAGGTGCGGGGAAGCCACGAGTTGTGCTTTTCCGATCCGGCGCGTCTCGCCGAAGCGATCATGGAGGCAGGACGTGACTAGCTCGCGCGCGTCGGGCTGAGGGCTATTTCATCCGCTTGTCGGCGGCGATGAAGTCGATGAAGGTCCGCACCTTCGCGGAGAGATATTTGCGGCTGGGATAGACCGCGAACAGCTTTCCAACGAATATGATGTGCTCGGGCATGACGTGCTCGAGCCGTCCGCTGGCGATGTCCTCGGCGACCAGCCATTTCGGCAGGAAGGCAAGGCCCATGCCCTCGAGCGCGGCCATGTGCAGCAGCGTTTCGTTGCCGCTGCGCAGCACCGGATTGAGCTTGACGGTCTCGGGACCGTGCTCACCGGTGAAGGAGAAGCTTTCGCCGGGATAGAGCGCGTAGTGCAACAGGGCCTGGCCAGCGAGATCGGCGAAGGTCGCCGGGCGGCCCGCGCGTTTGATGAAGGCGGGAGCGGCCACCATGTAGAACGGGACGCTGGTGATGGGGCGCGCGATCAACGCCTCGTCCGGCGCGCCGGTCGCACGCAGGGCGAGATCGAACCCCTCCTCGACCAGATTGACCAGCCGTCCACTGAGATCGACGTCGAGCCGCACCTCCGGATAGCGCGCCTGATAATCCGCCAGCACGCCCGCGAACATCGTATTCGCCATCCACACCGGCGCCGTGAGTCGCAGGGTGCCATGCGGCACGACGGTCGCGTTACCGACGGCGGCCTCGATCTCGTCGAGCGAATCGAGCATCTGCCGCGCCTGCTCGAAATAGATTGCGCCGCTCTCGCTCAGGCTGACGCGCCGGCTGGTCCGGTTGAGCAGCCGCGTGCCGAGCCGCTTCTCGAGTTGCATCACGTGCTTGCTCACCATCGCGGGCGAGATGCGTAGGCGCTGCGCCGCGGTTGCGAAGCTCTTCAGCTCGGCAACCAGGCAAAACACCCTCATGCTGACCAAGGAATCCATGCGATCATCAACATTCAGGAAATGAACTAATCCCGAAACCGATAATGATCAAAAATGGAGAAACTATCAAATGGTGGCAACCCTCACATTTTGGAGAACCACCATGTCGACCACCACCTTCGAAACCGCCGCACCCGGCCGCACCCTTCGGATCGGCCTCTGGACCGCGCAGTTCCTCATCGCCTTTGCCTTCATCGGGGCGGGGCTGGTCAAGCTCACCACACCCATTCCCCAGCTTGCCGCGATGATGCCGTGGGCCGGGCAGTATTCCGAAACCTTCGTTCGCTCCATCGCGCTGATCGATCTCGCCGGCGGAATCGGCATTCTCCTGCCCGCCCTGACGCGGATCCTGCCGCGGCTGACCGTGCTGGCCGCGTTGGGCTGCTCCGTGCTGCAGGTGCTTGCGCTCGCTTTCCACCTCTCGCGCGGCGAGGCCGAGGTGACGCCGCTGAACGTGGTCCTGCTGGCTCTCAGCCTGTTCGTGCTGTGGGGGCGCAATAGCAAGGCGCCGATCGCGCCGCGTCAGCTCTGACCCGCGGAATGCCGCGGCCATGATCTCTGGCAACGGATGGTCCCGCAGAGGCCTGCTTGCCGGCACCGCGATCCTCACGGCCGGCGGCGCAGCCGCCGCCAAGGAGGATCGCCTCGCTGACGGCGTCGTGATCCTGATCGACAGCAACGAGCCTTATGTGATGGGACACGCCATCAGCTATTCGGCCAACCTGGCAAGACACTTTGCCGACAAGGGCGCGCGGTTGCTGATCGAGGTCGTCGCCAACGGCAAGGGCATCGACGTCTTCCGCGCGGACAAAACGCCGCTGATCGAGCCGCTTGCGACGCTGCGTCACTCGCTGCCCAACCTCACCTACAGCATGTGCGCGTCGTCGAAGGCGATCGCAGAAGCCAAGGAGCAGGTCTCGATCCCGCTGGTCTCAGGCGCGAGCCTCGTGCCGTTCGGCATCGGACGCGTCGTCGATCTGCAACTCAAGGGCTGGGCCTATATTCATGCGTGAGAGGTCTCGTGCGTTGTCGCGGCGATCGTTCCTGATGGCCGCGCCGGCACTTCTAGCCTCGACGCGCGCGATCTGTGCGCTAGATGGCTGGCCGCCGGTGTTCGAAGCCGGCCGCAGCCAGTTCACGGTGGTGCGTCCACAGGCGCCGATGCCGCAGCTCAGGCTTCAGGACCCGAACGGCCGGGATGCCGTCGTGACGCCGAAGCCGGGCCGCATCACATTGGTGAACTTCTGGGCCACCTGGTGTCCGGCCTGCCGGCTCGATCTGCCCACGCTGGCGCGCCTTGCTGGATCGCGGTCCGACCGGCTCGACATCGTCGCGATCTGCACGGACACCAAGGATCTGCGCAAGGTTCGCGCGTTTCTGGGCAGCCTCACCGTGAAGGACCTCGCCTGCTATGTCGATGCCTATGGGGCAGCCGCGCAAGCATCGACCGAGATGTTCCCAATCATCGGCATGCCCATCACCTATCTCGTCGGAACGAGCAGTCGCGTCGAAGGCTACATCGCCGGTGCGCCCGACTGGCTCTCACCCGCAGGCGCGCGGCTGCTGCAATTCTATCGCGAGCAGGCTTGATCCGCTCAGTTCGGATGCCACCAGCGGCCACCGATGACGACGCCCTCCGACACGATCTTCTTGTCACCGATGAGGTGCTCGCCGACAACGTCCTCGTAGTCGAACTGGCCTTGCTTGACGGAGATCAGCGTGGCGTCGCCGACGCTGCCCGGCTTGAGGCTGCCGAGCTCGGGACGCCGCAGTGCCATCGCGGAATTCTCCGTCGACGCCGCGATCACGTTCGACAGCGACATGCCCATGCAAAGGAATTTCGACATGGTCGTCACCTGGTCGAATGCCGGGCCGTCGATGCAGAGCTGATGGATGTCCGACGAGATGGTGTCCGGATAGAAGCCGTTGGCGAGCATCGCACGCGCGGTCTTGAATGCGAACGAGCCCTTGCCGTGGCCGATATCGAACAGCACGCCGCGCTCGCGCGCGTCCAGCACCGCCTTCTTCACCGTGCCCTGTGCGGTCGCCGGCGTGTTCGGGAAGGGACGGAACGCATGGGTCAGCACGTCGCCGGGGCGAAGGCGGGCCAGCACCTCCTCATAGCTCGGCGGCGGATGGTCGATATGCGCCATCAGGGGCATGCCGACTTCGTCGGCAACCTGAAGCGCGATGTCGAGCGGAACGGTCCCCGACGTACCCGAGGAGTGCAGGCCGACGCGCACCTTGATGCCGACGATGAGATCGCGGTTGGCATCGGCGACCTTGGCCGCATCGATCGGATTCATCAGCCGCAACTCCTCGCTCTCGCCGACCATGATCCGGTGCGAGAAGCCGAAGATGCCGGCGTGCGAGACGTGCAAATACGCGAGGATGCGGACCTGGCTCGGCTCGATCACGTGCTTGCGGAAGCCCGCGAAATTGCCGGGCCCGGCGCTTCCGGTATCGACCGAGGTGGTGACGCCGGAGGTGCGGCAGAACTCCTCGGCATCGATGCCGAGCGAGGTGCCGCCCCAATAGACATGGGTGTGAAGATCGATCAGCCCCGGGGTCACGATGAGCTGCGAGACGTCGCGAACCTCAGTCGCCGGATCCGCCTTCAATCCATTGCCCACCGCCGCCACCTTGCCACCAGCAAAGCCGACATCCGTGACGGCATCAAGCTTTTGGGACGGGTCAACCACACGGCCGCCGCGCAAGATCAGGTCGAAGGGCATCATTGTCTCCGGATGTCGCGGTCACATGCAGGCGGGATCAATCGTTCGGACAGGCAGGCATCCCCCTGCACATCGATAATCACGACATGATTCATGTCAATGTCCGAGCCGGGCCCAACCATATGATCCGATCGACCGGAAAGCCGGCAGTGATCTGGCCTTCCAACAACATGCTCGCTCCAAAGGAATGCTGACATGAGCTACGCCACCGTCAATCCATATACTGGCGAGACTCTGAGGACCTTTCCAAACGCAAGTGACGCCGAGGTCAGCACGGCCATCGACAGGGCCGACGCAGCCTTTCGCGCCTGGCGCGAGGTACCGGTCTCGGCACGTACGGCGATTCTGCAGAAAGCGGCCGACATTCTACGGCGGGACAGCGATGCCTATGCGAGATTGCTGACGCTCGAAATGGGCAAGCTCTATGCCGAGGCCAAGGCCGAAGTCGAACTTTGCGCGCGCATCTTCGAATACTACGTTCTCAACGCTGAACATCTGCTGCGGCCGGAGAAGCTGCCGGTGGCAGACCCGGCAGAGGGTGAGGCGATGATCGTTCACGACCCGCTCGGCGTGATCCTCGCCATTGAACCGTGGAACTTTCCTTACTACCAGATCGCGCGCATCATCGCGCCGCAACTGTCTGCCGGAAACACCATCCTGCTGAAACACGCCTCGAACGTACCGCAAAGCGCGGCAGCCTTCGAACGCATCATGCGTGAGGCCGGCCTGCCGGAAGGATGCTTCACCAAGCTCTACGCCACCCGTTCGCAGGTCGAGATGATCATCAACGATCCCAGGGTCCATGGCGTCGCGCTCACCGGCTCCGAGGATGCCGGCGCGATCGTCGCCGCGCAGGCCGGCAAGGCACTGAAGAAATCGACGATGGAGCTTGGCGGCGCCGACGCGTTCGTCGTCCTGGCCGATGCAGACCTCGAAAAGACCGTCAAATGGGCGGTCTTCGGCCGGCACTGGAACGGCGGCCAGGTCTGCGTTTCCTCCAAGCGGATGATCATCGTCGACGAAGTATACGACGAATTCCTGGCCCGCTATCGCAAGGGCGTTGCCGCTCTCAAAGCGGGCGACCCATTCGATCCCGACACCACGCTGGCGCCGCTCTCGTCACAACACGCTGCCGACGAGATCCGGGACAGGATCCAGCAGGCCGTGAAGCAGGGTGCGAAAGCCGAGGAGATCGGCCCGTCGGTGCCCAACCAGGGCGCATTCGTTCAGCCCACGATTCTCACCGAGGTCAGCGAGGACAACCCAGCCCGCTATTGGGAGTTCTTCGGCCCGGTCTCCATGCTGTTCCGCGCCAAGAACGAGGCGGACGCGGTGCGCATCGCAAACGATTCCCCGTTCGGCCTTGGCGGGTCGGTGTTCACGTCGGACACTAAACACGGCGCGGAAGTCGCGCGAAAAATCTCGACCGGCATGGTGTTCGTCAATCACCCGACCAAGGTGGAAGCGGACCTGCCGTTCGGCGGCATCAAGCGATCGGGCTATGGCCGTGAACTCCTCGGGCTCGGACTCAAGGAATTCGTCAACCACAAGCTGATCGACGTGGTCGATATCGACGCCCGCTTCTGATCGGGAATGGGGGCTGGCCGTGTCCGCCCGCCCCCATTCGCGCGCGTGATCAATGCCCGTTGGACTTGCGGTCCGCCCGAGGCGCCTCTTCTTTCAGACGCTCCAGCGCATCGGGCATCATGCGGCCGAACATCGAGCTCAGCATCGCAGTCGGGATCAGACCCGCATTGTTGCTCTCCGCGCCTTGCGCGCCCGACATCAGGAATTGCGGCACCAAGGGCTGATTGATCCTGGTCAGTGCATCCGCGAACTTCGCAAAGTTCTGCTCGGCCAGCCTGAACTCGGGGCCGCCATAGGCGTCGACCGAGAGTTTGGTCGACTGGGCATTGGCGGTGCCGACCGCAAGCACGCGATCAGCTTCGCCCTGTCCCTCGAGCCGCGATTGCTCGCCGACGGCGGCGGCCGTCACTTTCCTGGTCTCCGCATCCTTCTGCGCGCGGGCCAGCGCCGCCGCGCCTTCGTTTTCGTTCACCTTGATCTGGATGAGCGACTGCGTCAGCGCCGATTGCGCCGCCGCCGTCGCCTTGGCCTCGTTCAGCGCACGCTCCTGAACGGCGGCTTTCTCCTGCTCCTGGTAGGTCTCGATCTGCTCACGCGCGATCTGGCGCGAGCGGAGCTGGATCAAGATATTCTCGATCGTGTGGTCGCCGCTTGCTGCGCGCGGCGTGCCGATCAGGACCTCCTGGAGGTCGAGCGAATAGCTCTCGAACTTCGCCTTCATCTGGGCAGCCGATTCCTCCTGGACCTGTGCCCGGTTCTGCAGCAGCTCGATCAGGGTCATCTTCTGCGCGATGTTCTTGAAGAACGCGCTGACCATGGGGTCGAGCGTCTGCTCGACGAGCTTCTTCACGTCGCCGAAACGCTGGATGATCATCGGCGCCTTCTTGTAGTCGATATGCATCACCACCGAGAGCGGCAGCGTCGGCTCGAACGCATCGCGGGTGATCAGCGAGATCTCCGAGAGGTTTTCGTCGAGCTTCATCGCGCCGACCTCGCCACGCACCCATTTCAGGATGAAGTTGACGGTCGGGATGATCTCGATCTTGCCGGCATAGGTGTTGAACGCGTATTTGCCAGGCAGCAGCGGATCCTTCCAGACACCGCGGCCGCCGTTCACGACCAGCTCGCCGTGGCGATATTGCTCACCCGAGACGTCGTCGCTGTGCGGTCCGGTGTAGAAGATGACGACGCCGACATTGCCGACCGGGATCACGGTCTTCGGCACCGCCTCGACGGTCGCAAACAGGCGGTTGATGTACCAGGTGCCCTCGACGATGATCTGGAGCTGCCGGCCGCGATAGCCGCCGGCGCCTAAGAATTTCTCGGGCTCCTGGAAATTGTTGTGAAAGATCTCGGCATCGCGCAGATCGGTGCCGACTTCCGGCGCGATGATCTCGCCTGGCGGCAGCGACGGGCCGTCATGCACGGTGACAACGCCGACCAGATCATGATCGGCTGCGAGCACGACGGGCGTGAACCCCCAGCGTTCGGAGATCGTGAGCTGCATGGCGTCGAGCACACCGCGCTCCTGCTCGCTCAGGGCATGGCCGTAGACGCGATCGTCGGTGATGATCGCGAACTGCGTCGTGTTGATCGCATAGGTGCCTTCCCGCAGGATCTTGCGCTGCGGCCCCTTCTGCCCGCCGCCGAGCAAAAAACGCCGCGCGTCCTGGAAGTCCGACTTGTCGTCGCTATCATTGGCGCCAAGCACCTGCGAGGCGCCGAGCGGCGCGCCGTCGCGCGCGAAGACATAGGCGATCTTGCCCTGTCCGACCGTGACGAGATCCGATTTGTGGATCCGGTACATGAACGGAAAGAACACGTGCAGGCCGCCGCGCAGCACTTCCGGCTCGTAGCCGGCTTCGCCGTTGAGCGCGATGAAGCCTTCGTCGATCGATCCTCTCGTCGACCACAGTTTCTCGACGATGCCGACCTGGTTGTTCGGGATGTAACGAAAGATATTGGCCATCCGCAGCAGGATGACAAACGCGATCGCTGCCGCGGCCCACAGCGCCGGCTGGATCAGCCAGGCGCCGTCAAAACCATTGAGGTTCATAGTTCATCTCCACAATTCGCAACCGGGCGGCCTTGTTAACCAAGGCCACAGCCCAGAATTGCGGGAGCGGAGATGTGAATACGCCCCCTGCTCCGCAAGCACGATGGCGCGCAAAGCAGAGCCGATCTTTTTTTATTGGGGGCTTGACGTCCGATCAGGAAAGAGCAAGCGGAGGCTTCTGAAAAGCCGCATTTTGGAATGGCGATCCCGGCATGACTCGAACATGCGACCTACGGTTTAGGAAACCGCCGCTCTATCCGGCTGAGCTACGGGACCGCGGAACCCGCAAATAGGGCGGGTTGCCTGGAGCAGTACATATCAAAGCGGAGGCCGAATCGGAAGCCCTTCGCTCACCAACAAGTGGGCGATCAGGACTTGCCATAGGCCCCCTGGTAGCGGCCCTCGCGGATCGCCTTCAGCGTATCGTCCTCCCGCTTGATCTGGACGCGCACGGCCTCCAGCAACGCCGCGGCGCCGACGGCGGGAAACGACACCACGCCGTCCTCGTCGCCGACCACGATGTCGCCGGGCGAGATCACGCTGCCGCCGATCGTCACGGGCACATTGATCTCGCCGGGGCCGTTCTTGTAGGGGCCGCGATGGATCACCGCGCGGGCGAAGCAGGGAAAGTCGTCGGCGGCGAAGGCCGCGACGTCGCGAATCGCGCCGTCGATGACGTAGCCTTCCGCTTTGCGCCATTGCGCGATGTTCTTCATGATCTCGCCGACCAGCGCCCGGGTCTCGTCGCCGCCGCCATCGACCACGATGACATCGCCGGGGCCGACCAGTTCGAGCGCGCGGTGGATGGCGAGGTTGTCGCCAGGCCGGGTGCGCACTGTGAAGGCCGCGCCGATCAGCCTGCCGCTGCGATGATAGGGTTTGAGCCCGACCGCGCCCGGCAGCCGGCCGAGATTGTCTGAAATGATCGAGGTTGGGGCATTCCGGAAGCCCTCGATGATATCCGCAGGTGGCTTCGGCACGCTGTTCGCTGCGATGGTGATCGTCATGAATTTCAGTCCTTCCGTCAATTCCTACTCGGCGTGAGCCTGTACCTTCGGCACGATGCGAAACCGGCGGCCTTCCCTCATCCACGCCGCGCGCTCGTCGCGTAACAGGGTGCGGCGAACCTTGCCGGAATCGTCGCGCGGCGATGCGCTGACGAACTCAAAACTCTCCGGGTGCTTGTAGCGGCTGAGCCTGTCCTTCAAGAAGTCCGCCATGCTGTCCGCGATAGCCTGTCCATCCGCGTTCGCCTCCGGTTCGATGATGGCGTGCACGCGCTGGCCGAGCTCCGGATCGGGCAAGCCAACGACGACGCAGGAGCGCACGCCGGGACACTCCGAGACCGCAGCCTCGACTTCGGCCGGATAGATGTTGGCGCCGCCGCGCAGCACCATGTCGGCGAGGCGGTCACCGAGATAGAGATAGCCTTCGGCGTCCAACCTGCCGATATCGCCGAGCGACTCCCAGCCGTCGGCACGACGCTTCGGCTCGGCGCCGAGATAGTGATAGGTGGCGTCCTTGCCGTCATTGTTGAGGAAGTAGATCTCACCGGTCTCGCCCGGCGCGACGTCGTTGCCGTCCTCGCCGATGATGCGGAGCTTCGCGGTCTCGCCGATCTTGCCGACCGAGCCCTTGTGCGTCAGCCATTCCGTGCCGGAGATGATGCAGGCGCCCTGCCGCTCGGTGCCGCCATAGAGCTCCCAGACCCGCTCCGGCCCCAGCCAGGCGATCCAATTCTCTTTCAGCCAGGGCGGCATCGGCGCTGCCATGTGAAACACGGTCTGCAGGCTCGACAGATCGTAGGCATTGCGAACGTTGTCCGGCAGCGCCCAGATCCGGTGCATCATGGTCGGAACGAAATTGACCCATTGCACGCGCTCGCGCTCGATCTGCCGCAGCGTCTCCTCGGCGTCGAACTTGACGAGGCCGGTGAGCTTGCCGCCGCCAAACAGGGCGTAGTGCGACACGATGAACGGCGCATTGTGGTAGAGTGGACCAGGATTCAGCAGCGAGGCTCCGAAGGGCATGTTGAGCGGTGGCGCTGCGGCCGTGTCGGTGACGGCGGGATTGTGATCGAGGATCACCTTGGGACGGCCGGTCGAGCCGCCTGATGTCATGGCCTTCCAGTAGCGCGCGACCGGCGGGTCGAGCTGTTCATCGGAAAACCCTTCCGGCACGAAATCCGCCGGCAGCCGATTCGGCGCATTCCAATCGGCCTCGCCGCCGACCACCAGCGCCGGCTTGAGAATGTCGAGCACGGCTGCAGCTTCACCGCGCGGCAGCCGCCATGACAACGAGGTCGGCGTCGCGCCGCATTTCCACACCGCAAAGGTGGTCTCGAAAAACGCATTGCCGTTGGGCAATCCGATGGCGACGAAATCGCCGGGCTTGACGCCCTTCGCCGCAAAGGCGCGTGCGCGCCGGTTGGCGCCGCGCTCGAGCTGATCCCAGGTCAGCGCATTCTGCCCATGTTTGACGGCGATCGTGCCTTCGGGTTTACGTTGAGCGTACCAGCGCGGCACATCCGACAGGGGCAGTAGCATCAGGCATTTCCACTTCGTCTTCTTGGCGTCGCCCCAGGATGAGGTCTTCGCGGGACGAAGTGTAACAGCCGGGGCTGGACCTTCAAGGCGCAAGCTTTCAGGGCGCTCGCATCAGCGCTCTGCGCCGCAGCCCGGACTATCGAACAGCGCCGCGAGGCCGCATTTCGAGGTCATCATCCTGTCGCCGTCACGACCGACGCCGGCGACGTCCCACACCCTGTGACCGGGCGTGCCGTGATTGCGTCTCGCCATCGCATCGGCATAAGCGTGGCCGCGGGCGTAGCGATTGGGGCCTTGCGCCTCGCCCATGCAGCTCTTGTCCGCTGCGGGCTTGGTGTCGAGCGTGCCGAGCAGATAAATCACGTCACGCTCGACATAGCGTTGCTCCAGTGCGGCTGGTGCCGCGTCCGCGAGATAGGGCGGCCGCTGGTCCATGCCATATTTCCAATTGTTGTAGCCCGGGCAGGACGCGGCGATCTTGGGTGCGGGCCGCTCGGCGTTGAAATACGCATACGACGCGGGGTTGGCGACGACATAACGAACATCGATGTGCTGGCGCGACAGCGCCGCCTCGCCCTTGCCGGCAATGGCATAGCGCTGCGCGACCTGGCCGCCGCCGGAATGACCGGCGACCACAACCTGCTTCAGGTTCGGGAAGACGCGCCGGTCGGAGAGCTTTGCCAGGATCGCATCGAGCGCCTCGAAGGAGGAGACCGGGTTCGGCGCAAGCGCGGCATCGCCGCCCTCCCATCCCTCCGGCGTCCAGCGCAGCATCTCGGCGGGAAGCTTGTGCGCTTCGATATCGACTTCGGCCAGGAACTGCGGAACGATCATGAGCGCGCTCTTGCCGTCGTCGCCGGCTGCGACCTGCGCGGTGTGAGCCGAGATGTAATATTCGTCGGCGTTGCGCAGGCGGCCATGCAGCACGATGACGGCGCGCGAGATCGCCGGCAGCGGCATCGACCAGTCGCTGGAGAGATAGAGCGGCAGGAGTCCCTGCCCGCCGACCGAGAGCCGCGCATCGGCAACGACCTTCACCGGCTTGTTGTTGGGGGCATCGTCCTCTGCGGCGAGCGCGCGGCCGCAGATCAGCGCCAACCCGATTGCGGCCAAGCAGCTCAGCGCCCTCATGACCAATATTTCTCCTCACGTCCAAATCGATAAAACTCTAATCGCATCATGTGCCGCGCGGCTGTGACTCCGGAGCCACGTCAAGCAAAAAATGTCAGCAAATCAGTCATGAAATTCCCGAGTTCCATGGGTGACAAATTGGCGATAATGGAGCAAAAATCTGTTTCGACTCGGTTCGGGTTGAGTCTCGCAGGGAATGCTATCGTAGAATGTCGGACGTAGTTCCATCGCGTCGTGCGGCGCCGCTACTCGTTGCCGCAGCAGGATTTTTTCTGCTGACCTCGGCGCATGCCCACGCACAATGGTGGAAGCGCGCGCCGGTCGACTTCGAGGAATGCGCCGACGCGGCGGAAAAATCCGCGACCAAAGCCGAGAAAACGTCAGCCCTTGCGGACTGTAACGCAAAGTTCGCCGGCCGTCGCAAGCCGGGCGGCGGCTACACCTATTACGACTTCCTCCAGGATCGCACTTTCAATATCGCAGGTCCCAACCCGACGCCGGAAGAACAGAAGAAGATCGACGAATCCTACACCGCCTATCTCGCCGATCAGCGCCGCAGCAATGAAGCGGCCCAGGCGATGGCGCGCCAGCAGCGCGAACAGCAGGAACAGCAAGCTCAGCAGCTCCAGCAGGTCGCGCTGCGAACCGAGGTCGAGCGTGTCCCCGTTCCAGTCGAGCGGCCGAAGACCATAGGCGCGCGAGCCAAGGGCACGCCCTGCACCAAGGGCTCGTTCTCCTGCGAATGGCCGCGGCTGTCGGAAAGCCTGAACGATTTGAAGAAGCTGTTCAGCCCGACACCAAGCAAGCCGGCGAGGAAGAGCTGACCACGCCCTCCGCTGTTGTCCCGGACAAGCGTAAGCGCAGATCCGGGACGACGACTGAGAACGTGGCACCACCGGCGCACACGCACCGTGTCAGTTCGGCTGCTTCTTCTTACTATGCTTCGGTTTGAGCACCGTTGCATTTGCCGGCGCCGTTGCCGTCTGTGAATTGCCCAACGCCTTGCGGCTCTCCTGCAAGCGCGCATCATAGCCTGGGGAGTTCATGACGGTCGGCGGCCGGGCCTCAGCGAGGGTGGAGGCGCCGCAGAGTGCGGCCAGCGTGAAAGCGATCATCATGTATTTTTTCATCGCGCTCCTCCATCGACCGTCGACACTCAAGCCGCACCACGGATCTGCTGCGGCGAAAGCCCTGGTGGCCCCTTGCCGGCGATCTCCGCCTCCTTGATCAGCGCAACAATGCGGCGCATCAGCGGCACCGCCACTCCGTTTTGTTCGGCCAGAGCGATGACAGCGCCCTGGAGATAGTCGATCTCGGTCTTGCGGCCCTGCTTCAGATCTTGCCACATCGAGGAACGCGCCTCCGGATCGATCTTCATCGTGCGTCCGAGAATCGCGTTGAAGATCATATCGGGCAATCTCAGCAAGGTCGGCGTCCAGCTCATCGGGATCGGCGTTGCAGAGACCGGCGTGATGCCGGCAGCGTTCAGCGCGGCCAGGCCTTCGGCCATCTGATCGGCGAACAGCCGTCGCCAGTTGCGGTTCGCCAGCTGCGCGGCGAGCGGCATGTCGGACAGCGCACTGAGGGCGTTGTTGAGATTGATGATCAGCTTGCCCCATTGCACGCCGGTGATGTCGCGGCTCGCGCGCATGGCGAGGCCCGGCACCGAAAGCGCTGCCGCCGTATTCGCGTCGTCAGCACCGACATGAATATCGCCGGACGTGGAGCGGTGAAAACGCCCCTCGCCCATCGCGATGACGTTGAACGGCACCATGCCGGCGAGCACGCGCCGGCCGCCGAGCCGTTCATTCAGCGCAGCGACATTGCCGACACCGTTCTGCAGCGACACGATGACCGCATCCTGAGGCGCGTGTTGCGCAATCTGATCCGCGACGTCGGCCGTGTCGGCGCTCTTCACCGTGACCAGGATGATACCGGCGCTGTGGAAGATGGCGGGATCCTCCGACAGCGCGAGCCGGCCCGCATCCAGCTTCTTCTCGGAGCCGTCAAAATCCGTGAGCCGCAGGCCGAACCGCTCGATCTCGGTCTTCACCCGCGACCGCGCCAGAAGGGCGACGCGACGATCGGCGGCCGCCAGCTGGCCCCCAACAAAACAGCCGATGGCGCCCGCGCCGGCCACCACGATCGGTCGATCCGTCACCACCTGAACTGCTCCCTCAAAACCCGCTTTCGATAGCAGAGGCAAAGGACAGAGGCGAGGCCGGCGGCCCATCGCGGCCAGGGCGCATCTGCCTTGTAACCGTCATGAGAGCCCCATATGTTTTTGCCCGGGGGCTTGTCACCGGCGAGAGCTCGCCGACGAGAACGCCAAAGGAGAGCACCATGGGTCTACTCGACGTCCTCAACGGCATGCAGAACGGGCCCCGCGGCCCGAGCACGCCGAGCTCACAGCAATCCTCCGGCGGCATGTCGCCGATGACCATGGCGATCCTTGGCTTGCTCGCCTGGAAGGCATTCAAGCATCTGACGGCTGGCCAACCGGGCGCCACGCCGCAGTCCGCGCCGGCATCTGTGCCTCCGCCGGTGAATGCGGGGCCGGGCGGTGGTGGCGGCCTCGGCGATGTCCTCAAGGGCGGACTTGGCGGCCTGCTCGCGGGCGGCGCAGCGGGCAGCGTTCTGAGCGGCGGCCTCGGCGATCTCCTCAATCAGCTCCAGCAGGGCGGCCACGGCGAGACCGCGAACACCTGGGTCGGCAAGGGTCAGAACAAGCCGATCGCTCCTGGCGATCTCGCCAATGCGCTCGGCGCGGACCAGATCGAGAGCCTGTCCGCCCAGAGCGGCCTGTCGCGCGACGAACTGCTTTCCGGCCTCAGCCAGTACCTGCCGCAGGTGGTCGATCATTTGACGCCGGACGGACGGCTGCCGACCGAGAACGAAATCTCGGGACGAATTTAGTCGCAATCGAGTTGACGTGGACCAGGCAAGGGGAGCACTGACATGAGCATGGGTGGCCTGTTGTGGATCATCGTGGTCGGCTTCGTCGCCGGCCTCATCGCGCGCTGGCTTGCGCCAGGGCCGAACAATCCGTCAGGTTTCATCCTGACGACCATCCTCGGCATCGTCGGCGCATTTCTCGCGACCTTCATCGGCCAGGCCATCGGCCATTATGGTCCGGACCAGGGCGCGGGATTCATCATGGCCACGATCGGTGCCGTGGTGGTGCTGTTCATCTGGCACCGGCTGGTCGCGAGCGGCGTGATCAAGGGGTAGCCACCGTCATTCCGGGGCGCGCAAAGCGCGAACCCGGAATGACGTCGTGCAGTATCACGTAAGCAAATGCATCCCCGCATCCATGCGCACGACCTCGCCGGTCATGTTGCTGGAAGCCGGCATCGCGAGGAAGCAGACGAGTTGCGCGATATCCTCGGCGGAGGAGGCGACCTTCAGCGGCACCCTCGCCACCACGCTGTCGCGGACCTGCTTTGCCTGTGCTTCGCCGCGGCCCTTGGTGAACCAGGGCGTGTCGATATAGCCGGGGCACACCGTGTTGACGCGGATCAGCGGCGCCAGCGCGCGCGACAGCGACAGCGTCATGGTGTTGAGCGCACCCTTGCTCGCGGCATAGGCGATCGACGAGCCGACGCCGCTGATGCCAGCGACGGATGAGACGTTGACCACGGCCGATGGACGCCCCGAAGCCTTCGCACCGGCTTCGAGCAGGCCGCGCGCCGCACGCACCATCTGGAACGGTCCAATAGTGTTGACACCGTAGACACGCTGAAAATCTTCCGCCGATAATCCGTCGAGATCGGCATGGGCGACATGCTTGGTGGTGCCGGCATTGTTGACGAGGATGTCGAGCTTGCTCCAGTTGCTCGCGACCGCCACGATTCTACGGCAATCCTCGTCCTTCGAGACGTCGCCCTGCACGACCAGCACTTCCCCCGCGCCGGCCTCGCGGCAGAGCTGTGCCGTGGCCTCTGCTTCCTTCTGACTCGACGAATAGTTGATGACGAGCCGCGCCCCATTCCGAGCGAGAATCTCCGCGGTCGCAGCACCGAGGCCGGATGCGGACCCCGTCACGATTGCGCACAAAGTGTCCTTGGCCATCCGGATTTCCTTCCCCTTGATTGAATGCAGGCTCTTGGAGCCGGCCCTGTTTAGCGAGTTTGCTGCGCCCTGCAAATCGAGCAAACTCCGCTAAGCGGATTTAGCTTGCCGCCCATGCCCGCGCCGCAGGTTGACCTGCGATCAACGCTTGTCAGGGCCATGGCTTTTTCAGATCATCGGGCGCAAGAAAGAGACCGCGCGCCGCCCATGGGACCGGACGCGCCAATGGAAAAACACGGGGAACGCTGTGGTGGAGAGTGACAACATCGTCGTCGAGACCGCGGAGAAGATTTTCGCCGACCTCGCCGATCCGCAAACCATCAACAACGACAAGAAGAATTCGTGGCAGGCGCCGCTGTGGCAGGCGCTGAGCGAAGCCGGTCTGCCGCTGTCCTGGGTGCCTGACGATCTCGGCGGCTCCGGCGCGAGCCTGGCCGACGGTTTTGCCTTGCTGAACGCCGCCGGCCGCTTCGCTGTCGCGGTTCCCCTCGCCGAGACCATGCTCGCAGGCTGGCTGCTCGCTCAGGCCAGGATCGCCTCGCCCGAAGGCGAGATGACGGTGGTACCGGCCTCTCCCAAGGATCGCATCACGATTGACGGCGACGGCGCGCTCTCTGGCCGCGCCCGCGGCGTGCCCTTTGCCAAGGCAGCGAAGCACTTTGCGGTGCTGGCGCATGGCAAGGACGGCGTCTCGATCGCGCTGGTCGATGCGAGCAAGGTGCGAACCGAACCCGGCCTCAATGTCGGCTACGACCACAGCGACACCGTGACGCTGGACAAGGTCCAGCCCGTCACCGTCAAGCCCGCGCCGAAGGGCGTTGACCAGACCACGCTGATGCTGATGGGCGGCGTTGCGCGCAGCCTTCAGATTGCGGGCGCGCTGGAATCCATGCTCGACATTTCCGTGCGCTATTCCAACGAGCGCGTGGCCTTCGAGAAGAAGATCTCGAAATTCCAGGCCGTGCAGCACAATCTCGCCCGCCTTGCCGGCGAATCCGCCGCCGCGCTTGCGGCCGCGACATCGGCGGCCGACGCCATCGCGAATGCAAAATCCTTCGGCGACGAGGTCTATCTCGAAGCCGCGTCCGCAAAGATTCGCTGCGCGGAAGCTGCAGAGAAAGGCGGCGGCATCGCGCACCAGGTTCACGGCGCCATCGGCTTCACCATTGAGCACATCCTGCATCGCTATTCGCTGCGGGCGCTCGCCTGGCGCGACGATTTTGGCTCGGAGAGCTACTGGGCCGTCGAGCTCGGCAAGCTCGTCGCCGTCAGGGGCGCCGATGAATTGTGGCCGCTCGTGGCGTCGCGCTGATCAGGGAACGAAACACATGACCGCAGCCCTCCGTTTCGATCCGATCCGCCTGCCCGAGAAATGCGAGCAATTGCGCAAGGAAGTGCGCGCCTTCCTCGCCGAGGAAATCGCGGGCGGCACCTTCGATCCGCACAAACCCAACCGCGAAGACACCGACGTGCCGGAATTTTCCCGCAAGGTCGGCGCCAGGGGTTGGTTGGGCATGACCTGGCCAAAGAAATATGGCGGTCAGGAGCGTTCCTTCCTCGAGCGCTACGTGGTGACCGAGGAGATGCGCGTCGCGAATGCGCCGACCCGGCGCTTCTTCGTCGCCGATCGCCAGAGCGGGCCGGTGCTGCTGAAATACGCGCCCGAGCACATCAAGATGGACATCCTGCCGCGCATCTGTCGCGGCGAGATCTGCTTTGCCATCGGCATGAGCGAGCCGAACTCGGGTTCGGACCTGTTCGCGGCGAAGACACGCGCGACCAAGACCGATGGCGGCTATCTCATCAACGGAACGAAAATCTGGACCTCGTCGGCGCATATCGCCGACTACATGATCGCAATCTTCCGGACCTCGCCACCGACCAAGGAAAACCGCCGCCACGGGCTGACGCAGTTTCTGGTCAAGATGAAGCAGCCCGGCATCAAGGTGAATCCGATCGGGCAGATCACCGGCCAATACGAGTTCAACGAGGTCGTGTTCACCGACCATTTCATTCCGGACGATCACGTGCTCGGCGAGGTCGACGGCGCCTGGAAGCAGGCGACGAGCGAGCTCGCCTATGAACGCTCGGGTCCCGAGCGCTTCCTCGAAACCTATTACGTGCTGACCGAGCTGGTCCGCGCGGTTGGTCCCAACCCGGACACGCGCAGCGCCGAAGGCATCGGCCGCCTTGTTGCACAGCTCCACACCATGCGGCGCATGTCGGTTTCGGTTGCGGGCATGCTGCAGGCCGGCAAGGAGCCGGTGGTGGAAGCGTCCATCGTCAAGGACATCGGCACGGTGTGGGAGCAGCAGCTTCCGCACCGGGTGCGCGATCTCGCCGCCTTCGTCGAGGAGACCGCGACCAACCGCGAGACGCTGGAGCGACAGCTCGACTTCGCCATCAAGACCGCGCCGAAACTCACCATCCAGGGCGGCACCACCGAAGTGCTGCGCGGCATCATCGCGCGCGGGCTTGGACTCCGCTAGATGGGATCGCAATCCTGGCGTCGCGCTCCGTTTCTTCTCCCATGGGGAGAGGTCGGCGCGTAGCGCCGGGTGAGGGGTTAGGATCTCACGATAGAGCTGATCCCCTCGCCAGGATTCGCCGGCGCAAATCGACCTCTACCCATGGGAGAGGTGGTTCTTCGCTACTGAGATACTGGAGACAAGAATGAGCACTTATAGCGATATCGGCGTCGAGAAGGTCGGACATGTCGGCACCATCGAGATCCGCCGCCCGCCGCTGAACTTCTTCGACATCTCGCTCATCAACCAGATCGCGGATGCGCTCGACGAGTTCGACCGCGACATCGAGATCCGTGCTTCCGTTCTCTCGGCCCAGGGCAAGGCGTTCTGCGCCGGCGCCAATTTCCAGGACCCGGCGCGGCAGGCGCAGGAGGCGCAAGAGGCGCAGAACAAGGCAAAGGGCGATCCGGCCGACAGCCTCGGCCCGATCAACCATCTCTACATCCAGGCCGTGCGCATCTTCCGTGCCAAGAAGCCGATCGTGGCCGCCGTGCAGGGTGCCGCCATCGGAGGCGGCCTCGGACTTGCCGTGTCGGCGGATTTCCGCGTCACCTGCCCCGAAGCGCGCTTCTCCGCAAACTTCACCAAGCTCGGCTTTCACCCCGGCTTCGGCCTGACGACGACGCTGCCCGAGCTGATCGGCAAGAACAACGCCGAACTGATGTTCTACACCAGCCGCCGCGTCACAGGCGAAGAGGCCTATAAGTGGGGCCTCGCCAACGAGCTGGTGCCGCAGGATCAGGTGAAATCTGCCGCAATGAAGCTCGCTGGCGAAATCGCCGAATGCTCGCCGCTCGGCCTCCTCTCCACCCGCGCCACGATGCGCGCCGGCCTCGCCGACCGCGTCATGGCCGCGACCAATCACGAGCTCGCCGAACAGACCCGCCTGCGTGCGACGGAGGATTTCAAGGAAGGCGTGAAAGCCACGGAAGAGCGGCGCGCGGCGAATTTTAGGGGGCGGTGATCGCGGCTGCGTCTCGCCGTGTCACTCTAGTGCTTCCACAAACTCCCGCGTCGTCCCGGCGAAGGCCGGGACCCATACCCTCAGGGAGAAGTTGTAGCGCGCAGCCGGTCGCCACGAGCCTTCGCCAAATCACTCCCTGTAGTTATGGGTCCCGGATCTGCGCTGCGCTTGTCCGGGACGACGGCAGTGGTTGTGGCGGCTTACTTCCTTCCCACCACCAGCGCGTCGACGATCGTCACGCCCTGTCCCTCCTGATGCACCAGCACCGGATTGAGCTCGATCTCCGCGATCTCACTTGCATGCCGCGCAGCGAGCACTGAGACATCCGCGATCAACTGCGCCAGCGCCACGACATCTGCCTTCGCTGCTCCGCGAAACCCGTTCAGCAGCGGTGCAGCCTTCAGGCCCGCCAGCATCGCGCCGGCCTCCTCCGCACTCACCGGCGCCGGGCGATAGGCGACATCGCGAAACAGCTCCGTGGTGACGCCGCCAAGTCCCACCATCACCATCGGGCCGAACGTCTTGTCCGTCATCGTACCGATGATGATCTCGACGCCGCGCCCCGCCATGGGACCGACGAGCACGCCCTGAATCGTCGCCTCCGGCCGGTGCTTGCGCGCATTGTTCAACAATGCCTCGAACGCCAAGAACACCTCGCCCTTGGTGTTGATGTTGACCCGCACGCCGCCGACTTCGCTCTTGTGCGCGATATCGGGCGACTGGATCTTCATCACAAGCGGGAAGCCGACGCGGCCAACCGCGGCGTCCAGCTCGCTCTTGTCCTTCACCAGCATTTCGTCCGGCAGCACAATTCCAGCGGCGCGGAGCAGTGCCTTGCTGTCGGCTTCAGACAAGACCGGCGAGATCAGGTGCGCGGAGAGATCGCGCGCCGGCGGCCGTGCGTCGTCCGCGGGCTTCGGCAGACTGAACTTCGCGTAGTCGACGATCTGCCGCAACGCGACCCCGGCATGCGTGAGGCCCGAGAGCACCACAACGCCGGACTTCGCCAGGTCGTGCCGGGCGAAATCCGACGGCACCGTGTAGGAATAGAACAGCACCGGCTTCTTCTGCGCTGCCAGCACCGGCTTCAGCTCGGCTTCCTTGAAGGGCCTGCGCACCTCACTCGACAGCGACAGCAGGACCAGGACCGCATCGACCTCGTCGGAGGCCGTCAACAGATCGACGCTTTTTTGCAAACCGCCCGATGTGACGCCTTGCGCCGTGACATCGATCGGATTGCGCGCGGTGCCGTACGATGGCATCAGCTCTTTGATATCCGTCTGGATGGCGTCCGAAAGCTCCGGTACCCGCAAGCCCTGCAGCGCCACCGTATCTGCCCCCAAGATGCCGGCGCCCCCCGAGACGGTCACGACCGCAACACGATCACCTTTCGGCAGCGGATTGCTCACCAGCACCGCCGCGATTGTCAGCGCCTCGTCGAGATCGTTGGAGACGATGAAGCCATATTTCGCGAACACCGCGTCATAGGCCGCCGACCAGCCGGCCATGCTCGCCGTGTGCGAGGCGGCTGCACGCTCGCCGGCGCCGGAGCGGCCGACTTTGGTCACGACGACCGGCTTCTTCAACTCGGCAGCGCGCCGCGCGGCGGCAAGAAACTGATCGACGTCGCGGATGCCTTCGATGAACAGCAGGACCACATCCGTCGAGGCGTCCTGGATCATATAGTCCAGGAACTCGCCGGCACCGAGATCGGATTCATTGCCGGCGCTGACGACATAGCTGACAGCGACGCCCAACGCTCTGGCACGATGATAATAGGCAAAGCCGATGCCGCCACTCTGCGCGACGATGCCGATCCGCTTTGTCGTTGCCACCAGCGGCACCACGCCCGGCTTGACATCGACCGCGGGACTAAACGTCGCCGCCACCCGCTGCGCCTGGCTGAAAAATCCCTCGGCGTTCGGCCCCGAAATCCGCATGCCGGTGCGCTTCGCCAGCGCCGCGATTGCATCCTGCATCGCCGCGCTGTCGCCGCCTTCTTCGGCAAAGCCGGAGGAGATGATCACGGCGTTCTTGACCTCAGCGGCGGCGCATTGCTCGAGCGCAGACAGCACAGCGCGGGCCGGGATGATGATGACGGCGAGATCGACCGGCGCGCCGATCTCCGCGACCGACTTGTAGCAGGCGAGGCCATCGATATCGGCACAGTTCGGGTTCACCGGATAGATCCTTCCGGGATACTCGTTCCTGCGCAGCATCGCGAGCAGGCGGCCCGGAATCTTCTCGTGGTCGCGGGAAGCGCCGATCAGCGCGATGCTTGCCGGTGCGAAGAAGCTATCGAGCGGATGTGGCATGTGCGGATTCCAGTCGTCAATCTGGCGCTATCCTCGTCATGGCCGGGCTTGTCCCGGCCATCCACGTCTTGCTTCTCAACGATCGCCTATTACGTGGATGCCCGGGCTTGTCCCACGGCTGTCCGGTTTAAATTTATTGGACGAAGCGCATGGCGTTGATTCTACTCGATCCTGGACGTCTGCAAGCG
>NZ_JAFCKB010000022.1 GCF_018130615.1 Bradyrhizobium manausense | reverse complement strand
AAGACGCTGTCGTCCGAAAGCACGCGGCTGCGTGCCGAGCTCGATCGCTTCATGGCGAATATCCGGGCGGCGTAGGGCCAGGATGCGCCTCTGCCTTCACTGTCGTCCTGGCGAAAGCCAGGACCCATTACCCCGGGGGTAGAATCGTGCAGCGAGCTGGCAACTCTGAGTCTTCGCCAAACTTCCCTCTGGGGTAATGGGTCCTGGATCAACGCTCGGCTTCGCTGCGCTTGTCCAGGACGACGACGGGGCGAAGAGCGCGCGTTTCACTCCCTCCCGAACGCCCGCCTTAGTTCCACCTTCGCCCTCTCCAGCCGCGTGCGCTGCGTCTTTGGCAACGTTTTGCCGGCGCGATTGACATAGAAAGTCAGCATCGACAGCGCCGAGCGATAGGCGCCGGTCTTACGGCGCGCGCTGTGTTCGGCGGAACGCTTCAGCGACGCTGCGATCTTTTTCGCGCTGGTCAGCTTGAACACGCCCCGCTTGAGGTCGAGCGCGTCGCTCTCCCTCGTGACGCGTTGCGACCAACGCTTCGGTGTGGCGCGTTTGATGCGCTTTCGCGCGCCGCCGCGGCTCGCGTCGGTCTTCTTGCGTGCAGCTGATTTGCGCGAATGTGTCGTCTTTCTGGCATGAGCCATGCGTCAACTCCTTGCGGCTCCGGCGGAAACGATCGGGATCCGGCAACGTTCCTGAGGGAACCGCCGCTTCTCGCGAACGTTGTCGCAGGTGGCAGGCGGAATGCCGCACCCCACGACCCAGCAACGTGATGGAATTGCAGCAGAGCCCAGCGCTGAACTATGGACCTGCAGTCCCGACGGCGGCTGCGGCCGATCGCATCGTCGAGACCAGCATTCCTGCGCGGCTCGATGCGTTGTCGTGGAGCGGCTTTCACACCCGCGTCGTCCTGGCGCTTGGCATTACATGGATTCTCGATGGGCTCGAGGTGACGCTCGCCGGTGCTCTCTCGGGCGCGCTGAAGCAGAGCCCGACGCTCCATTTCTCAAATCTCGATCTCGGCATCGCTAACTCCGCCTATCTTGCAGGCGCCGTGCTGGGTGCACTCGGTTTCGGCTGGCTCACCGATCGGATCGGCCGCAAAAAGCTGTTCTTCATCACGCTGGCTCTCTATCTGTCGGCCACCGCGGCCACCGCCTTGTCGTGGGACGTCGCGAGCTACGCGCTGTTTCGCTTCCTGACCGGCGCCGGTATCGGCGGCGAATACACCGCGATCAATTCGACCATCCAGGAACTGGTGCCAGCGCGATACCGCGGCTGGACCGATCTCGTCATCAATGGCAGCTTCTGGATCGGCGCCGCGATGGGCGCGGTCGCGGCCATTGTGCTGCTCGATCCCAATGTGATCGGTCCCGATCTCGGCTGGCGCCTTGCCTATCTCATCGGCGCCACCATCGGCCTCGTCGTACTCCTGATGCGGATGTGGATCCCGGAAAGTCCGCGCTGGCTGATGGTTCATGGCCGGCCCGATCAGGCGCATGCCATCGTCGGCGAGATCGAGCGCTCGGTGATCGGGCACGATCAGGATGCGAGCGACGGGCGCTTTGCCAAGATTCGTCTGAAGATGCGCGACCATACCCCGATCCGCGAGGTCGTGCATACCCTGTTCTCGGCCTATCGCCGACGCGCCCTGGTCGGCCTCGCATTGATGAGCGCGCAGGCCTTCTTCTACAACGCGATCTTCTTCACCTTTGCGCTGGTGCTGACGGACTTCTACGGTATCAGCGCTGATCATGTCGGCTGGTACCTGCTGCCGTTCGCCGCCGGTAACTTCCTTGGGCCGTTGCTGCTCGGCCGTCTGTTCGATACGCTCGGCCGGCGTGTCATGATCATGTTCACCTATGGCGTCTCGGGTCTGCTGCTGGCGCTGTCGGGCTATCTGTTCTCGATCGGCGCGCTGAGCGCGCAGGGGCAGACGATTGCCTGGATGGTGATCTTCTTCTTTGCCTCACCTGCTGCGAGCGCGGCCTACCTCACCGTCAGCGAGACATTTCCGCTTGAAGTCCGCGCGCTGGCGATCGCCGTGTTCTACGCGGTCGGCACCGGCATTGGCGGCGTGATCGGGCCTGCCCTGTTCGGCGTGCTGATCGACACGGGATCGCGTGCCAGCGTGTTCGCCGGCTATCTGCTGGGGGCTTTTCTGATGATCGCGGCTGCGATCGTGGCGTGGCGCTATGCCATTTCCGCGGAACGAAAATCGCTAGAACAAATCGCGCGGCCGCTCGCGTCCATGGAGTAGACTATGAAATCGGAACTTGCGGAACTGGATCGGAAGCGTCCCATGCTGGAAGATGAAGCGCCCGACGCGGTGCCTGTGCCCCATGCGCTCGTTCCGCATCTCAATGAGACCGCGATCCTGCTCGATATCGACGGGACGTTACTCGACCTGATGCCGACGCCGCGCGAGGTGTGGGTGCCGCCGGGCTTGTCGGAGACGCTCAACCGGCTGACGGAGCGGACCTCGGGCGCGCTGGCGATGGTCAGCGGCCGTTCGCTCAACGACATCGATCTGATCTTCGCGCCCGATGTATTTCGTGCTGTCGCCGGACACGGTGCGGAGATGCGCCTGTCGCTGGGCAACGAGGCCGACGACGTGCACGCGCCGCCGATGGACAAGGAGCTGAAGCGGCGGCTGGCCGCGATCGCAAAGCTGAGCCCCGGTATTCTGCTCGAAGACAAGGGCTATTCACTGGCGCTGCATTATCGCCTCGCGCCGCATGCGGAGAAAGCGATCTATGAGGCCGTCTCGCTGATCCGCGCTGATCTGCCCAATGCACCGATCGAGGTCTTGCCCGGAAAGTTCGTCTACGAAATCAAGCATTCCGGTTTCACCAAGGCGACCGGTGTGCGCGAACTGATGCAGCACGAGCCGTTCAAGGGACGTCGTCCGATCTTCATCGGTGACGACGTCACCGATGAAACTGTGTTCGCGATCATGCCCGACATGAACGGACTCTCGTTCTCGGTCGGCCGCCGCGCCATCGGCGTCAACGGCCACTTCGACGCGCCGAACGATGTACGCGCGTTCCTTGCGCGTCTGCTCGACGATACAAGGTTGGAATAAGGCACGTCATCTCGGGGCCACATTGTCGGGCACAGTGTTCCGTCGCGCGCGCAATTCACGCTGCGCAACACAGCCGCCAAAACTCTCTTTCTCAACAGGAATTCCCCCGGTTCCCGCAAGGAAACTGGTTCCAACGCGCATGCCTGACTTTGGTTTCATTTCGTGGAAATGATGACAGGAACCATATTGATGAACGGCAGTTAAACGGGGTGGAATGAACAGGAGGGGACGACCTGTGAACTTAGTCGTCGTTTCAAATCGAGTTGCGCGCGGTAAACCCAATGAGCCCATGACGGGTGGCCTCGCGGCGGCGTTGCTTCCCGTCGTGGAGCATTCGGGTGCGATCTGGGTGGGTTCCTCCGGCCGCGTGCGCGACGGTCATCAGAAGGAGCCTTTTGCCGAGATCGAAGCGCTCGGCTCAGGTGCGATCGCGACGCTGGATTTGCCGGCGGCGCATTACGGCGGCTACTACGAAGGTTTTGCCAATTCGGCGCTGTGGCCGGCGCTGCATTCGCGCAGCGACCTGATCCGTGTCTCGCGCGAAGATTATGTCAGCTATCGCGAGGTCAACGCGTTCATGGCACGTGCCTTGATGCGATTCCGCAAGTCGAAGACCGCGTTCTGGGTGCAGGATTATCATTTCCTCGCGCTCGGCGCAGAGTTGCGCGACCTCGGCGTCGATGATCCCATTGGCTTCTTCCTGCATACACCGTGGCCGGTTGCTGCGGTGATGCAGGGCGTGCCGAATCATCGCGAGCTGATCACGGCCATGCTGGCTTATGACCTGCTTGGTTTCCAGACTGAGGCGGATTGTCAGAACTTCCTCGGCTATGCCGGCGCTGAGCTCGGCCTCATCGTCGAAGACGGCGTCGTGCTCTCGCAGCACGGCCGCACGCGCTGCGAGGTGTTTCCGATCGGCATCGATGCGGAAAAATTCGCAGCCTATGCCGCGAAGTCGGCCTCGCATCCCGATGTGTCGCGCCTGCGCCGCAGCTTGAACGGCGAGCGGCTCGCGATCGGCGTGGATCGACTCGACTATTCCAAGGGCCTCGTCAATCGCATCAGCGCGTTCGACCGGCTCTGGACCGAGCAGCCGCAGTTTGCGCGCAGTATCTCGCTGCTGCAGATCGCCAACCCGTCGCGCGGCGGCATCGAGGCCTATGGCAATCTCCAGAACGAGGTCGCTCGCCTCGTCACCGACGTCAACGGCCGTCATGGCGAGGTCGACTGGACGCCGATCCGCTATCTCAACAAGGGCTTTAGCCAGGCCGTTCTTGCAGGCCTGTACCGCACCGCGCAGGTCGGCGTGGTGACGCCGCTGCATGACGGCATGAATCTCGTCGCCAAGGAATACGTCGCCGCACAAAATCCAGCGGATCCTGGTGTGCTGGTGCTCTCGAAATTCGCCGGTGCCGCCAACGAGCTCGACACCGCGCTGCTGGTCAATCCCCACGATATCGACGGCATGGCCCGTGCGATCGCGGTTGCTGCTGCGATGCCGCTCACCGAGCGTAAGATGCGCTGGGATGCGATGATGAAGACGTTGCGTGGCCACACCATCCAGCAATGGTCGACGGATTTCGTGGTCGAGCTGGAGAAGTGCCGCACCGAGAAGGTCGCGACCGCCCCGCTCGCGGCACAGCCGCCCCAGGCGCTGCGCTGGTTGAAGTCGGCGATCTCAGGTGTACGGTTGATCTAAGAGAGCTTGCTGCCTCTCCCCTTCCGATGGGGGAGAGGAAAGCCTCAATAGCAATAGGATACCCCATCCAGGATCGCGCATTGCCGCTTGTTCGGCGCGTTCGGATCATCCATCGGCACCATGCCCTTGCCTTGGCCCACGAACACGCCTGGGCCGACATGCACCGAACCCTTGTTGCCGATGATCACGCTCTGATGCGGTGTCGAACTGGAGCGGGTGCCGTCCGGCCAGAGGATGGCGTTGCCCGATAGCACCCCACGCCGCCCATCGTCACAGGTCACATCGACGCCCTGGCGCGTGCAGGCCTGGGCCCGAGCCGACGCCGTAAAGCCGGCGACAAGGGCCGAAATCAGGCCAAGAGCGGCGAGGGTCTTGCGGATGGTCATGGTGTCCCCGGTCATGTTTGGCGTCCTTAAGTGAATCGTCGCACCAAACCCGCGACAGGTTCAGCCGAGGCAGGTTCCGGACGGGTCCGTGACACGAGATATTCCCCTGTAGATACAATATGTTGCGGAAAATTCACCCGATTTATCGGCGATCCCTTGCAAAATCATCGGCGCCCCTTCAAGAGAGGGCGCTCCGGAGAGATGGCCGAGTGGCTTAAGGCGCACGCTTGGAAAGCGTGTGTGCGGGAAACCGTACCGTGGGTTCGAATCCCACTCTCTCCGCCATTTGCGCGATTTGCACGCGCCGCCGGCTTGCTGCTGCTTCATTTGTGGAGGCGTGGCGCACGGAAGATTCCTGCACGTTCAGATGTGAATCGCGTGTCCCAGCGACTTCAGCGCGGCCTCGTGAAAGGCTTCGCTCTGGGTTGGATGCGCGTGGATGGTCATGGCGATATCCTCCAGCCGCGCGCCCATCTCCAGCGCAAGAGAGAAGGCCGCCGAAAGCTCGGCGATGCCGGCACCGACGCCCTGGATCCCCAACAGAAGATGATTGTCGGCGCGCGCAACCGTCCGGATGAAGCCGTCTTCCCGCTCCAGCGTCAGTGCGCGGCCGTTGGCCTTGAACGGAAAGAGGTCCGTCTTGACGTCGAAACCCTTGCTGCTCGCCTCGTCCGGTGACAGGCCGGCAGTGACGATCTCGGGATCGGTGAAGCAGATCGCGGGGATCGAAATCCGGTCCCAGGCGCGACGGCGACCGGCAACAATCTCGGCCACCATCTCGCCTTGCGCCATGGCGCGGTGTGCCAGCATCGGCTCTCCGGTGACGTCTCCGATCGCGCAGATGCCGTGCATCGAGGTGCGGCATCGGTCGTCGATTCGGATGAAGGGTCCATCCATGTCGAGATCGAGATTTTCGAGGCCAAAGCCGCTTGTCAGCGGTTTGCGGCCGACCGTGACAAGGATCTTGTCGGCCGCGAGTGACGTCTGCTCACCGTCTGCGGTCTCGATCGCCAGCGCCGTACCGTCCGCGACGAGCGCCTTCGCCTTTGCGCCTGTCAAAACGGTGACCCCGAGTGCGATCAGGCGCCTTGCGACGGGCTCGCTCAGGTCGCGATCATATTGCGGGAGGATGCGTGGCGTGGCCTCGACGACCGTGACCGCCGCGCCGATCTTTGCAAATGCAGTACCGAGCTCGAGACCGATGTAACCGCCGCCAACCACGACAAGCCTCTTCGGGATTTCGGCGAGTGCCAAGGCCTCGGTCGAGGAGATCACGCGGCCGCCGAAGGGCAGAAACGGCAGCGCAACCGGCTCGGAGCCCGTCGCGATCACCACCGTTTCGGCATGGATCACCTGTCGGCCGGATTGTGCTTCGACCTCGACGGTCTTGCCGTCGCGGAAACGGGCATGGCCAGCCACGAGCCTGACACCGGCCCTCTTCAAAAGGCCGGCCACACCGCCGTTCAGACGTCGGACGATATTGTCTTTCCAAGCGATGGTTTTGGCGATGTCGAGCGACGGCTTCGCCGCGGCAATACCAAGCGCACTCTGGCCCTCCGCGGCGCGCGCGATGGTTTCATACTCACCCGCCGCATGGATCAAAGCCTTGGAAGGAATGCAGCCGACATTGAGACAGGTTCCGCCAGGCTTCTCGGCTTCGACGATGATCGTATCGATGCCGAGCTGGCCGGCGCGGATCGCGCAGGTGTAGCCGCCGGGGCCCGCGCCGATGACTAGGAGCTTGCAGGTGATTTCGGTCATCGTTCTATGCGTCAATGAAGATCATGGCAGGTGTCTCCAGCTGTGTCTTGATCCGCTGCACGAACTGGGCCGCGTCGAACCCATCGATGACCCGGTGATCGAAGCTGGACGACAGGTTCATCATCTGACGCGGCACGAAGGCCGCGCCATTCCAATGCGGTCGGATTGCAATGCGGTTGACGCCGACGATTGCGACCTCCGGATGATTGATGATGGGGGTCGTCGCAAGCCCGCCCAACGCACCGAGCGATGTGATCGTGATGGTCGAGCCGGTGAGTTCGTCGCGGGTGGCGCTGCCGTTCCGGGCCGCTTCCGCGAGCCGCGCGACCTCGGCAGCGCAACTCCAGAGGTCGCGCGCTTCCGCATGATGGACGACGGGGACCACCAGGCCGGCTGGCGTTTGCGTGGCGATCCCGATATGAACGCCCGCGTGCTGGTGAACGATCCCGGCCTCGTCGTCGAAATGGGCATTGAGATGTTGCTGCTCGGCGATCGCGCGCACCATGGCACGCATCAGGAACGGCAACATTGTCAGTTTGGGTTTCCCCGGCTGCTTCTGGCCATTGAGTTTCGCGCGCAAATCCTCGAGCGCAGTGACATCGACCTCCTCGACATAGGTGATGTGCGGAATGCGCGAGCTCGCAACCGACATCTTCTCGGCGATCTTGCGGCGCAAGCCGACGATCTTGATGTCGGTGACCGCGGCTTGTGTTGGATACGGCGCCGCCGTCGTTCCGGTGCGGCCGCGCGCGAGATGGGCGTCAAGATCATCGTGGGTAATCCGCCCGGCGGGACCCGTGCCGCGAATCTGACGCAGGTCGGAGCCTGCCTCCCGCGCGCGGAGCCGAACCGCGGGGGCGGCCAGAGGTCGATCACCTGCGTGGTGGGCTGGCGCCGCAGGGGGCTGCGACTTCAGCATGTTGGGTGGCTCGCTCGCCGCCATGCGCGAAGCGCTTGCGGCAACGTCAGGTTTTTGGGCCAAAGCGCTTGCCGCGGATGACGGGGGCGTCGCTGCCTCCGTCGCTTGCGCGCTTTTGCCGTCCACCTCCAGCCGAACGAAGTCCGAGCCGATGGCGAGAATGTCGCCCACGCTGCCGGCGAGCCAGATGACGCGTCCGTCCGCCGGCGAGGGGATTTCCACCGTCGCCTTGTCAGTCATGACGGCGCCGAGCACGGCGTCTTCGCGGACGACATCGCCGACCTTCACGTGCCATTCCACGAGCTCGGCTTCCGCAATGCCTTCGCCGACGTCGGGCAGCCTGACCACGCGCTCGGCCATCTCAAGCCTCCAGCGTTTCGATCAATGCGCGGCTGACACGCGCCGGGCCCGGAAAGTAGTCCCATTCCTGCGCGTGCGGGTAGGGTGTGTCCCAGCCGGCGACGCGCGCAATGGGAGCTTCCAGATGATAGAAGCATCGCGTCTGGACCAGTGCGCAGAGTTCAGCACCGAAGCCAGAGGTCAGCGTCGCCTCGTGCACGATGACGCAGCGCCCGGTCTTCTTGACCGAGGCTTCGATGGTGTCGAGATCGAGCGGCAGCAGCGAGCGAAGATCGATGATCTCGGCATCAATACCGGCTTCGGTCGCGGCGGTCTCGGCGACGTGAACCATGGTGCCGTAGGCGAGGATGGTGACGGCCTCGCCCGGCCTGCGGATTGCGGCGCTGCCGAGCGGAATTGCAAAATGTCCGTCGTCGACGTTGGCGAGATCGTGCTTTGACCACGGCGTTACCGGCCGGTCGTGATGACCGTCGAATGGACCGTTATAGAGCCGCTTCGGCTCGAGAAAGATCACGGGATCGGGGTCCTCGATCGCAGAGATCAGCAGGCCCTTGGCGTCGCGTGGGTTCGAGGGGACGACGGTCTTGATGCCGCAGACATGCGTGAACAGAGCTTCCGGGCTCTGACTGTGCGTCTGGCCGCCAAAAATGCCGCCGCCGGTCGGCATGCGCACCACCAGCGGGCAGGTGAATTGACCGTTGGAGCGATAGCGCAACCGTGCGGCCTCGGAGACGATCTGGTCGTAAGCCGGATACATGTAGTCGGCGAACTGGATTTCGACGCAGGGTTTCAGGCCGTAAGCCGCCATGCCCACTGCGATGCCGACGATGCCGAGCTCGCTGATCGGGGTATCGAAGCAACGGCTCGTTCCGTATTTCGCCTGCAGGCCCTGGCTGGCGCGAAATACGCCTCCGAAATAGCCGACGTCCTCGCCGAACACGACGACGTTATCGTCGCGCGACATCATCACATCCATGGCGTCGCGAATCGCCTCGATCATGGTCCGCCGTGGCATGGTTCAGACTCCGGCTTCCTGGCGCTGGCGGCGCAGATGCGGCGGCATATCCGCGAATACGCCCTCGAACATGTCGCGCGCCGACGGACGTTGATCGGAATGGAGGGTGCCGTAGCTTTCGGCCTCCTTCTGGGCCGAAATCACGGAGTCCAGAATCTCCGCCTCGGCCTGCTTGTGCCGCTCCTCCGACCAAGCGCCGCGGACGATCAAATGATTCTTCAGCCTGATCACGGGATCTCCGAGCGGCCATGCCTCGGACTCCGTCTTCGGCCGATAGCCCGCGGGATCGTCCGAGGTGGAATGCGCACCGACGCGATAGGTCACGTGCTCGATCAGGGTCGGGCCGAGATTGCGGCGTGCACGCTCGCAGGCCCATTTCGCCACCGCATGGACGGCGAGGTAGTCGTTGCCGTCGACGCGGAGCGCCGGAATGCCGAAACCGAGCCCGCGGGCCGCGAACGTGCCGGAGCCACCCCGCGCGATGCCTTGGAACGTCGAGATGGCCCATTGATTGTTGACGATGTTGAGCACGACCGGCGCGCGATAGGTTGAGGCGAATACGAGGGCCGCGTGGAAGTCGGATTCGGCCGTTGCGCCGTCGCCGATCCAGGCAACGGCAATCTTCGTGTCGTTCTTGATCGCCGAGGCCATCGCCCAGCCGACCGCTTGAATGTATTGGGTGGCAAGATTTCCCGAGATCGTGAAGAAGCCGTGCTCCCTTGAGGAATACATCACGGGCAGCTGGCGCCCCTTCAGGGGATCGTGCGTGTTGGAGTAGATCTGGCAGGCCATCTCGACCAGGGAGTAGCCGCCGGCGATCAAAAGTCCGGCCTGGCGATAAGTCGGGAAATTCATATCCCCCGGATTGAGCGCCCTGCGGAAGGCGCAGCTCACGGCCTCTTCGCCCATGTGCTGCATATAGAACGACGTCTTGCCCTGCCGCTGCGCCATCTGCATGCGCGCATCGAACGCACGCAGCGTCATCATGTGACGCAGGCCCTCGAGCAGTTCGGTGTCGGAGAGCGCACCTGCCCAGGGACCGACGGCCTCGCCGTCGCGATTGAGCACGCGGATGACCGAAAAGGCGAGATCGCGAATCGTCTCGGCATCCACGTCGACGTCGGGACGATTGACCTGGCCTGCGCGCGGAATGCGGATGTTCGAGAAATCCGGCGTCCCGCCCGGGCGAACCGCCGGCTCCGGCACGTGCAGCCTCAGTGGCGGATACTCGGCGGATGGAGCCGCCGCGTCTTGCGGGATCATGTCACCGATGAGGTTGGGGTCGGGCATTGGCTTTCACCTCTCACCTCGATTGCATCGATGCAGAATAACGCACCAACACGGCGAACGAGCCGGTCGATGACGTCGCGGTCATTGATATCTATGGAAGCTGAGATGCGGCAGGCGTTCGCGTCCGCCCGTGCGCTGAGAGCAGCAAGCGGCAACCCTGCGACACGGGTCTGGTCGAGCAGGCGGCCGAGTGCGGCGTGCATATTGCTGGTCTGCAGTTCGAGAACAAACACCGCATGCGTCTCAATTTGTAGGTACATCGTACTGGCAAAAACCAGGATTGTTGTTCTTTTGATCTGGGTGTAGTTTAAAAGCGCAGGAGAATTTTTCCACACTTAGGTGGAAAATCCAGAATGGAGTTCTTGGTATGGCGGCGGTCGGACGTATCACGGGGCCTGCCAAAGCGTCTCGCAAGGATGCACTTCGGCTCGACGAGATCGATCGCAAGATCCTGCGTGCCTTGCAGCAGGATGCACGCCTGACGATGGCGCAACTCGCCGACACAATCGGGCTCTCCACCACGCCATGCTGGAACAGGCTGAAGCGCTTGGAGACGCAGGGCTATATCGATGGCTACGTCGCGCTGCTCAATCAGGACAAGCTTGGCTTGCCCGAAACGGTCATCATAGAGTTGACGCTCGACCGCCACGACGAGGAGATGCTCGAACGCTTTGGCCAATTGCTTACGAATTTGCCGGAGGTGATCGAGGCCTATCTCACCACCGGCGATTACGATTACATCGTGAAAGTCGCGGTCGAAAGCACCGCCGGCTATGAGCGCTTCCTGCGCGAAAAGCTCTATCGTATTCCCGGCATCCGCCACAGCCGGTCATCGTTTGCCCTGCGATGCCTGAAGAAGCTGACGTCGGTCCAGGTCTAGCAAAGGATCAGGGCGCTCCCGTCGCGCCCCGATAATGCGCTAAAGGATATCTCCTACTATCAGACGATAGCGAGCAAATCCGGGGCATCCAAAGCGATCGCCGACGGTGTCGGCACTGTCATCGCGGCCGTGGTCGAGAGCGGCCATGGCCAGGCCCGCATTTCCGACCTCGCGCGGCTCGTTCGGAAGACGAAGCCGGCAGCCTAGACTGAGAATGAGTGTTGAGACAGGGAAGACTGACCCAATGACAAAGACCGATATCCGATCTCCCGTAGACGGCCGAACCCGCAAGATGTTCGTCGATGGTGCGTGGGTTGAGGCCCGCTCGGGCAAGGTCTTCGAGACGCGCAATCCTGCGACCGGCGAAGTGATCGGTCGTGTTCCGCGTGGAGATGCCGGCGACATCGACATCGCCGTCACCGCCGCCCGTCGCGCCTTCGTGGGACCATGGAGCCGCTTCAAGCCGTTCGAGCGACAGGCTCTGCTCCTGCGTATTGCCGACCTATTCGAGAAGCATTGGGAGGAGATCAGCCGGTCCGACACCGCCGACATGGGCATGCCGATCGTCAGGACGCGGGCGAACAAGCTTCGCGTGCTCGGCATGCTCAGATACTACGCCGGCATGGCGACTGCGATTCACGGGCAGACGATCGACAATTCGCTTCCGGGCGACATCGTCTCGTTCACACGGAAGGAGCCCGTCGGCGTCGTCGGCGCGATCATTCCCTGGAACGCGCCCACGGCTGCATCGGTCTGGAAGATCGGGCCTGCACTCGCGACCGGATGCACCGTCGTGCTCAAGCCTTCCGAAGAGGCGCCGCTGACGCCGCTCCTGATCGCGGATTTGATGAGCGAGGCAGGCGTGCCGCCCGGCGTCGTCAACGTGGTGACCGGGACCGGCTCGGAGGCCGGTGCGCCTTTGGCCGAACATCCCGGTGTCGACAAGATCGTCTTCACGGGATCCACGGCCACAGGCCAGGCGATCATTCGCGCGTCGGCCGGCAATCTCAAGCGGGTGTCGCTCGAGCTTGGTGGAAAGTCGCCGGTCATCGTCTGCGCCGACGCCGACCTCGATAAGGCCGTGCCGATCGCCGCGATGGCTGCCTTTGCCAATTCGGGCCAGATCTGCATCGCGGGCTCCCGGTTGTTCGTCGAGCGAAAGATCCATGACGAGCTGGTCGAGAGGCTGGGGAAATTTGCTTCGGCCCTGAAAATCGGTGACGGAGCAGATCCCACGACGGAGATCGGACCTCTCGTTTCCGAACGACAGCTCGACAAGGTCGAAGGCTTCCTGAACAGCGGACGCGACGAAGGCGCCAAGGTCGTGACCGGAGGCCGGAGACTGAGAGAGGGGAGTTTCGCGAAGGGAAATTTCGTCGAGCCCACCGTCTTCGCCGGCGTCTCCGACAACATGCAGATCGCCCGCGATGAAATCTTTGGTCCGGTCATTTCCGCTCTGCCGTTCGACACGCTGGATGAGGCCGTAGAGCGAGCCAATGCGACGCCGTACGGGCTTG
The DNA here is from genome assembly GCF_018130615.1 of Bradyrhizobium manausense. Classification (GTDB taxonomy): domain Bacteria; phylum Pseudomonadota; class Alphaproteobacteria; order Rhizobiales; family Xanthobacteraceae; genus Bradyrhizobium; species Bradyrhizobium manausense_A. Next base: position 115,621 of record NZ_JAFCKB010000022.1, on the reverse strand, counting down.
CGGCGGGTGTCTTCACGCGCGACGTCAGCAAGGCGCACGTCCTCTCGCGTAGCCTGCGTGCAGGTTCGGTTTGGGTGAACACCTATCACGCCATCGATCCCGCGTTGCCCTTCGGCGGCTACAAGATGAGCGGATATGGCCGCGAGGGCGGCACCGAGCAGCTCGATGAATACCTGAACACGAAGGGGGTCTGGATCAAGCTGGACTGAGCCGGACATTCGTCCAGCTCGCGTCCGGCGTGGGTTTGGCTTTCGTAAAGCGCGTTACAGGAGCGCCTGACGTTACACGATCACAAAGTTCGACGCGTGCAATTGGCTGATCGTGGTGTCGACGAAATCGAGAGACCCGGCGTCAGGAACGCTGCCCAGGGCAAGCAGGGTCCCGCCATGCCCGTCGCTCCTCAGCGCGTTCATGACGTCGGCGACGGAGTGGTAATTGCCTACGCCACTTGCGAGCGCGATGACGCCGAGCGGGTCATTGCCAAAGCCGGAGATTGTATCAATCTGGTTGCTGGAGTTGACGGAGACGGTCAGACCCGCGCTGTGATCGCTGATGCTGACATGGGCGGGGCCGTTGATGATGGCCTGATTGCCGAACCCGACAAAGTTAAACTGGTCTGATCCGCCATTGGCCGTGATGACGTCCAGGCCCATCTGGTTTGTCACGATTGCCTCGGACCCGTTGAGCACCACGTGATTGGCGACTCCGCCGAGTGTGATCGTATCGTGGCCCGCGCCGGCAACGACGTTATCCGCGCCGTTGCCGGCGATGATCGTGTTCGTTCCCGCACCGACGGTAATCTGGTTGACCATTCCGCCGAGGTTCACCGCGTTGTTGCCATCGCCGAGCGTGACACTGTTGGCGCCGCCTCCGCCGGTGACGAGATCGTTGCCATTTCCAAGGATGACCGTGTTGCCAAATCCGGAGAGCGTCGCCTGGTCGTTGCCGTCGCCAGCCGTCGTTGTGCTCGCGCCGTCACCCGGGTGGACAACATTCTTGCCGTTGCCCAGGGTGATGATGTTCCCGTATCCGCTGGCGTCGACAGTGTCGCTGCCGTTGCCGAGCGTAATCATGGTGGCGCCCGTTGAGCCCGTCACCGTGATATTGCCGTCGCCACCGGTCACGCGGTTGCCGAACCCCTCCAGATCGACGGTGCTGTCGCCGTTCGACACATCAACCGTGCCGTATAGTCCGGCATAGATTGTGTCGTTTCCACCATTGCTGTGGATGATGTTGAACATGCCATAGGCGTGGATGATATCGTTGCCCGTCGTGCCCTCGATGGTCGCATAACCGGATGCCGGGCCGTTGATTATCGTGGGACCGGCTTGATGTGTGTCGATGACGGTGGTGTGGGCGTCGCTGACGGTCAAGCCCACGCTGCTCGTGTCGCTCAACGTGAATGTGGTCGTTGCGCTGCCGTCTCCGTGCGGCGAGGACACAAAGGTGAGGCCGTGCAGCTCGGCGGTCAGCTTGTCGGCGCTGGTCGCTGCAAGTTCGTAGGTTCCGTTTCCAAGCGAAATCAGCCCCGTCCCGGACAGGATGCCGGTCGCGCCCGCGAGCGTGATGATCAGGCCATCCGTTGCTGCTGCGTTTGGATCTGTGATCGTGACGGTCGCGAATGGATTGATCGCAGCCTCGTTGCTGCTGGTTTGTCCGGACACGGCTCCAGCGATAGAGGGCAGGGCCGCGGCTCTCAGCAGAATCCCGCCGTTGCCGTCCTTCGTGATGCCGAAATGCGTCACCGACGTATCCGCCAGTGTGAAGGTCTCGCTGACCGTGCCGTTGCTGACCGTGAGCGTCAAACCAGATACGTTCGCCGTCGCACCGCTCGTATAAGACAGGCCGGAAAGATCGATCTGGTCGCCGAGCGAGATGCCCTTGATCTGGCTTGCAAAGGACGACGAGCCCGAAACCAGCTGCTCGATCTTGAGCGTGCCCTGGCCGGAGAACTTGATCGCGTCGTCGGACATCGCGCCCGCCTTGAGATCAAGCGTGCCGCCGGCGATCGTGGTCGCACCGGCAATGCCGCCCGCTTCGACGAGTTCTATGGCGCCATGATAAATCGTCGAAGCGTTCGCGGTGCCGTGATCGAGCACGTCAAGCGTGCCGCCGTTCAGAGTGGTGGAGGTGGCGGTGCCGCCGTCCGAAACGGAGAGACTTCCTGAGTTGAGGATCGTGCCGTTCGCCGCGCTGGTGTCGATCGCCGGTGCGCTTGGGTCGTGCGTCGGGTCTGCAAGGAATCCCGAAACCGTCATCACGCCACCATTGATGGTGGCGTTCTCAGCGATCCCCGCTCCGGACAGGTGCAATTGGCCGCCGCTGCCGATAACGGCCGAATCGACTTCGCTCCTGAAGACGATGCCGTACGGGCCTCCGGGAGGATAATAGACCGTCTCTCCCGAGACGTTGACGACACCGCCCGACTTGACGATCGTGCCGCTGGCAGAGCCTCCGTTGGTAATGTTCTGAACGCCCCCGGCATTGACGGTGGTTGACGTCACGATGCCAGTATCGACATCCTGCTCGCCGCCATTATTGATCGTGGTGTGATCCGCCCGCCCTGGACCCGGCGCATCGTGCATATAAAGGCCGGCGACATGCTGAACGCCGCCCGTGTTGATGGTGGTATAGCTCGCGGTGGATGCAAGCCCGACATCTTGTTCGCCGCCATTGATGATCGTGTTGCTGGTGGTTGCGTCCAAGCCGTAATTGCCAAGGATTTGCTTGCCGCCCGCTAAGATCGTCGTGTTCGTGGCTGCGCCGAACACCTTGAATAGCGTGCCGTTCGATACGGTGAAGCCGTCTTCCGTGTAGCCATAGTCGGCGATAAACGTTGCACCACTCTGGAAGGTTGTATTGGATAGCGTCGCGCCAGCTTCAGCGATGAGTGTTGCGCCTGCAGAGACTGTGCTGTTGTTGAGAACACCGCCGTCCAAAACCTGCAGCGTCCCGCTCTTCGCAATGGTAAATCCGTTTTCAATCGTGCCGTCGCCGATCTCCAGAGCGCTGCCGGGGTTGAAGACGGTGCCTGAAAAGTCGGCGTTGCCAAGTACGATGAGGGTTCCGTACTGATTGACGGTCGTGTTGGTCGCCGTCGCGCCAGCGGACAGGTGTATCGTCGCGTTGCTGACTGTCGTGCCGATCGCTGTGCCACCTGCATCCACATTCAGCGTCCCGTAGTTTTGGACGACTGTCCCGGACACCAACGCGCCGTTCGACGCCGTCAACGTTCCAAAACCTTCGACGATGGTGCCGGTCGCCATGCTGGCGTCGACGGCCGGCTGGCCAGGGACGTTGGCGAACGGATCCGGTATCGACCCCGAGACCACCATGAGGCCGCCGTTGACGACGGTGTTCACTGCAGTCCCGCCGCCGGTGACGTCGAATTCGCCTCCGTGGTTGATGGTTGCACCGGTCGCCACGCTTTGGATCACCGGCGGGGGATACACCGGCGCCGTCTCTACGGTTTCACCCGAAACTCTGAACATGCCGCCGGAGTTGACGATGGTTCCGCTGGCACTGCCGCCATTCGTCACGTTCTGGACGCCGCCGGAATTGACAGTCGTCGTCGTTGCGGTGCCCGTGTCGATGTCCTGCTCGCCCCCACCATTGATCGTGGTGTGGTCAACGGCGCCGGGGGTTGGACCTTCATGCACGAATTCGCCGGTTACGCGCTGCACGCCGCCTGCGTAGATGGTCGTATAACTGGCGACGCCATCCAGAATGACATCCTGCTCTCCGCCAGAGATGATCGTGTGGGTTGCCGTGCTTGTCGAGAACGATCCGCCGACTGTCTGCAAGCCGCCTGTTTCGATCGTCGTGCTGTCGACGGAAGCACCGCCACTGACATCCATCGTATCGCCGCTGTGGATGGTAACGCCACTAGCGGGAGGAATAACCGTCATATGAATGCTCCACGTTCGCTGCTTGGAAAATCAAACGAGCAAAAGCAAAATCATTCGAAGGTTATTCAACCTAAAACTGCAACGACTGATAATGCCTGTCAAGCAGCTGATATTGAGAATCGTGACGTGTGTACGCGAGCATATTGCCCGATGAATTTATCGGCAGCGTGACGAGAGTCGCAGCGGCCCCGCGTCCTCCAGATCTGGGCGAAACGTCGGCGTCGAAAGTTTCGTCGCGGTGTGGCCGGCCGCGCGGCGTTGCGCCGGATCTGCGTCGCTCTCGACTTCCTCCACTTCGCCGAGGGCGTGCCCGTTGGCATGGTCCGGCCACTTTTCCCGAGCTCAGCTATCCCCGACAATTCGTCGCATTGGCCGCTCCGCCTTTGCGCCATGCAGAAACGCCGCTGTACATGCGTCATTACCGTCCGTAACTTTCGCGCTGTAGTTTCAGGAGATGCGACGTGGCGAAGAAGACGGCGACGAAGAAGAGCGCTTCGAAGAAAGTGGCGAAGACCGCGAGCGGGAAGGCATCCGTCCGTGAGCCGGCTCGCTCGAGGCCGGCCAAGAAGGTCGTCAAGAAGGCCACACCGCAAAGATCAGCCGCGGCACGCCGCCCCGAGGGGCCGGCCTGGCAATGGTCTGCGGTGCAGACCGCGGCTGCGATCCGCTCCGGCGCAATTTCCGCGGTGGACACCGTCGAGGCGCATCTGGAGCGGATGCATGCCGTCAATCCCAGGCTGAATGCGGTCGTCGTCGATCTCGGCGAGGAGGCACTGAAGGCGGCGCATGCGGCCGACAAGCAGCGCACCAAAGGCGGCGAGCTCGGTCTCCTGCACGGCGTACCCGTGACCATCAAGGAAAACGTCGACTACGAGGGCCGACCCAATTTCAACGGCGTTCCCGCCAACAAGAACCTCATCGCGCCGTCGGATTCGCCCGTTGTCCGCAACCTGAAGAAGGCCGGTGCGATCGTCATCGGCCTCACCAACACACCGGAATTCTCCTTCCGCGGCTTCACCGACAATCCGCTGCACGGGCTGACGCTTAATCCCTGGGACCCGAACATCACCTGCGGCGGCTCCTCGGGCGGTGCGGGTTCGGCTGTGGCCGCCGGCATCGGCACCATCGCGCATGGCAACGATATCGGCGGCTCGCTGCGCTGGCCGGCGCATTGCAATGGCGTCGCCACCATCAAGCCGACGCAGGGCCGTATTCCCGCTTTCAATGCAAGCGCGACGGCGGAGCGACCGATGCTGGCGCATCTGATGTCGGCGCAGGGACCGCTCGCCCGCCACGTCGACGACGTCCGTCTTGCGTTGGAAGTCATGAGCCAGCGCGATCCGCGTGATCCCTGGTGGGTGCCGGCGCCGCTGACCGGCCCGACGCCCAAAGGGCCGATCAAGGTCGCGCTGGCCAAGATTCCCGAGGACATGGACGTTGATCCGGCCGTCAGCGCGGCACTGCGCCAGGCGGCCGATCATCTGGAGCGTTCCGGCTACAGCGTCAGCGAGGTCGAGGTGCCCGACATCAACGGCGTCTGGCAGACCTGGTGCGACATCATCACCAACGAGACAGTGGTGATGCAGGAAGCCGGCATGCTGAAGGTCACGTCGGAAGACTTTCATCGGGCGTGGGGCGGCATGAAGACCAAGGCGAATGTCCTCGACCTCAAGGCCTGGATGCAGGCGACCGCCGCCCGTAACGGCCATATCCGCGCGTGGCAATTGTTCCTCGAGGATTACCCGGTGGTGCTGGCGCCCACCACGGTGAAGCCGACGCCGGGTCCGCGCGAGGACGCCGTGAGCGCCGAGCGCGTGCAGGAAATCTTCTGGGGCGAGATCCGCTTCATCTCGGCGATCAACGTGTTGGGATTGCCCGGCGCCGTGGTCCCCGTGGCCGTGCACGACGGCAAGCCGATCGGCGTGCAGCTCATCGCGGGCCGTTATCGCGAGGATCTCGCGCTTGACGCGGCCGCCGCGATCGAGAGGCGCGCCGGCGTGCTGGCCCGCCGGCTCTGGGAAACGATGGCCTGATCCGGCGCTGTCGCGCGCCGGCTTGCCGGTGACGCCAGCGGAATAGTTAATCCAAATTGACTCAAATTTTAGCCAAGTTACCAACAAGCATTAGGGTTACTTCCTCGATGTCTAAGCGAATTATTGTCCGCTTTACCACCCGCCTCTAACAGAGGAACGGCGGACAACGCACATGCCTCATACAGGCCAATAAGTGCGGCCCGCGCCACGCGGAGGTGGTACGATGCGCAACGAGACGATTGCTATTCACGCCGGCTACGAGCCCGAAGCCACCACGCACGCGGTTGCCGTGCCGATCTATCAGACCGCGGCCTACGCTTTCGACAGCGCCGATCATGGCGCAGCGCTCTTCAATCTCGAGGCCGAAGGTTTCCGCTACAGTCGCATCGCCAATCCGACCAGCGCCGTGCTGGAGAAGCGCATCGCCCAGCTCGAAGGCGGCGTCGGCGCGCTCGCGGTTGCGACCGGCCAGGCTGCGCTGCATTTCGCCTTCGTTAACGTCGCCGATCACGGCGGCAACATCGTCTCCGTGCCGCAGCTCTATGGCACCACCCACACGCTACTCTCGCACATCCTGCCGCGGCAGGGCATCACCGGCCGCTTCGCCGAGAGTGACGCGCCCGATGCGGTCGCGAAGCTGATCGACGAGAACACCCGCGCCGTGTTCGCCGAAACCATCGGCAATCCTGCCGGTAATGTCTGCGATATCGAGGCGCTGGCCAAGATCGCGCATGCCCATGGTGTGCCGCTGATCGTCGACAACACGGTCGCTACGCCGATCCTGCTCAAGCCGTTCGACTACGGCGCCGACATCGCGGTGCATTCGCTGACCAAATTCCTGGGCGGCCACGGCACCACGCTCGGCGGCGCCATCGTCGATTCCGGAAATTTCCCCTGGGCCCAGCACGCCGACCGGTTCCCGGCCTATAACAAGCCGGATGCCTCCTATCACGGCCTCGTCTATGCCGAGCGCTTCGGCAGGACCGCCTATATCGAGCGTGCGCGCAGCGTCTATCAGCGCACCATGGGCTCGGTGCTATCGCCGTTCAATGCGTTCCTGTTGCTGCAGGGCATCGAGACCGTGGCGCTGCGCATGGAGCGCCATTGCGAGAACGCCCGCAAGGTTGCCGAATTCCTCCGTGCCGATCCGCGCGTTGCCTGGGTGAATTACACCGGCTTCCCGGACAGCCCCTATTATCCGCTGGTTCAGAAATATCTCGACGGCAATGCCTCCTCGCTGTTCACCTTCGGCATCAAGGGCGGCATGGAGGCCGGCAAGACTTTCTATGACGCGTTGAAGCTGATCACGCGCCTCGTCAACATTGGCGATGCCAAGTCGCTGGCCTGCCATCCGGCCTCGACCACGCACCGGCAGATGTCGCCGGAGCAGCAACGCACAGCCGGCGTGCTGCCGGAGACGATCCGCCTCTCGATCGGCATCGAGCATGCCGCCGATATCATCGAGGACATCGATCAGGCGCTCGAGAAGGCTTGTCCCACCGCGCGTCTCCAGGCTGCGGAGTAGGCAGCCGGGTCGATGAGCGTCTTGATCGCCAGGGATCAAGGTATCGCGAGCCCGGCGCTGGTGCCGGCCGAAGGCGATCTCGCGCGCAATCATGGCGGTACTGAGCTGACCATCGGGCTGATCAACAACATGCCTGATACGGCCCTGAAGGCGACCGAGCGGCAGTTCATGAAGCTGCTCCAGGCCGCCGCGGGGCCGCGCAGTATTCGCTTCCATTGCTTTTCGCTGCCGTCAGTGAAACGCTCGCCGGAAGCGAAATGGCATGTCGAGAGCGAATACTCCGATCTTGCCGATCTCAAGCGTCAGACATTCGACGGGCTGATCGTGACCGGCGCCGAGCCGGTCGCACCCGAGCTCGACCAGGAGCCGTACTGGCGCGACCTCACCGAGCTGATCGACTGGGCCAAGAGCAACACCCGCTCGACGATCTGGTCATGCCTCGCCGCACACGCGGCGGTGCTGCATCTCGATCGGGTCGAACGACAACGCCTGCCGACCAAATGTCACGGCATCTTCGACTGCGTGGCTGTGAGCAGCGATTCCTTGATGCGCGACGCGCCGGCGCCGCTCAAGGTCTCGCATTCGCGCCTGAATGAAGTCGCCGAACAGGATCTCGCGCAGGCCGGCTATCAGGTCCTGACCCGCTCCGCTCAGGCTGGTGTCGACGTCTTCACCCGGCAATATGACAGCCGTTTCGTGTTCTTCCAGGGCCATCCGGAGTACGACGCACTGTCGCTCCAGCGTGAATATCTGCGCGACATCGGCCGCTACCTCGCGCGCGAGCGCGAGAGCTATCCGCATCTGCCTGTGAGCTATTTTGACGCAGCGACGGAGGTGAAGCTCGTGCGCTTCGAGAAGCGGGCGAGGCACCAGCGCCATCCGGCCCTGACCAACGAGCTGCCTGCATTGACCTTGCGCAGCGATATCGCCGCGGGCACTGCTGCCGCAGCGCTTTTCCGCAATTGGCTGCAATATCTCGGCGCGAACACCGATGCGCCGCTGCTCGCGCGTTAACCGAAGACCGTTGGTTCCACGTTAGGATTACCTGGGCGTTAGGCTTGCCTCAGACCGCCGGCAAATGTTTCAGTTCAGAAATATGGATTCACAGGGAATGCACCCGTGCTGTCGGCACTCAACGGACGCCTGAGCAATCGGCTGGCCCGACATTTCAGCGCCGCGCCGCACCGCTTGCCGGCGCATGCGCCGATGGTAAGCTTCACCTTCGATGACGCCCCCGACAGTGCTGCGAGCGAGGGTGCCGCGCTGCTGGAAGCCCATGGCGGACGCGGTACGTTCTATCTCGCTGGCAGCCTGATCGATCAACCCTCCGATCATTGGCACGGCCTGTCGAGGGACGCGATCGTTCGGTTGCATTGCGCGGGCCACGAGATCGGCTGCCACACATTCTCACATCGGCGCGCGGTCGATCTCGACGAGAGCGCGATGGCGCGCGAGATCGAGCGGAATCGCAGCTATTTTCACGACATCGATTCCTCGATCCGGCTCGAGAATTTCGCCTATCCGTATGGCCTCGCTTCAGTCTGGCGCAAGCCGCAGCTCGCCCAAAGCTTCCGCTCGGCGCGTGGCATCCTTCCTGGCGTTAACAGCGACGTGATCGATCTCCAGTTCCTGCGGGCCTCGCCGCTGGTTGATTGCGAGATCGATGCCAATGGTGTCGACCGCTATTTCGATGAGGCCGTCGCCAGCGGCGGTTGGCTGATCTTCTACGGCCATGACATCGTCGACCAGCCGAGCCCGTATGGCTGTAGGCCGGCCTTGCTGCGCCACGCGCTTGGGGCAGCGGAGAAGCGCAACATGCCGATCGTGACCGTCACCGAAGCCTTGCGCCGGATCGGAGCGTAGCTTTTCGCCAGTCCGCCGCTCGCGGGGCAAGTCGGACTTGCAACGCCAGCGCGGTCATGCGACTGGCGTTGTGACGAATCTCGAAACCCCCGACGCGCTCATGTCCGCCCCTTCCACCGTTCCGCTGCCAGTGCCGGCCGATGGCCGCGATGCGCTGTCGGTACTGCATTCGGTGTTCGGCCTGCCGGGGTTCCGCGGTGCGCAGGGCGAGATCATCCGGCATGTCACCGACGGCGGCAATTGCTTGGTGCTGATGCCGACCGGCGGCGGCAAGTCTTTGTGCTATCAACTGCCGTCACTGTTGCGCGAAGGCTGCGGCATCGTCGTCTCGCCACTGATCGCGCTGATGCGCGACCAGGTCGCGGGCCTGATCGAGGCCGGCGTCAACGCCGCCGCGCTGAATTCCTCGCTGTCGTTCCAGGAAGCCTCCGATATCGAGCGACGCCTGATTGCGGGCGATCTCGACCTGCTCTATGTCGCGCCGGAACGTCTGGTGACGCCACGCTGCCTTTCGATGCTGGCGCAGGCCAAGGTGTCGTTGTTCGCGATCGACGAGGCGCATTGCGTCTCGCAATGGGGGCACGACTTCCGGCCCGAATATGTCGGTCTCTCCATCATCGCCGAACGCTTTCCAAACGTGCCGCGCATCGCGCTGACCGCGACGGCGGATGAATTGACGCGGAAAGAGATCGTTCAGCGGCTCCAACTTGCCGACAGCCCGCAATTCGTTTCGAGCTTCGACCGGCCGAACATCCGCTACGAGATCGTCGACAAGCGCAATGCCGTGGCGCAGCTGAAGGAGTTCATCCGGGAGCGCCATGCCGACGACGCCGGCGTGGTCTACTGCCTGTCGCGCAATCGCGTCGAGGAGGTCGCCGCCGCGCTCGACGAGGCCGGCATTGCGGCGCTGCCCTATCACGCCGGGCTCGACAGCAGCGTGCGCTCGCGCAACCAGGATCGCTTCCTCAACGAGGACGGCGTCGTCATCGTCGCCACCATCGCCTTCGGCATGGGCATCGACAAGCCCGACGTGCGCTTCGTCGCTCATCTTGACCTGCCCAAGAGCATCGAAGCCTATTACCAGGAGACCGGGCGAGCGGGACGCGACGGCAAGCCGTCGGCGGCCTGGATGGCGTATGGACTGTCGGACATCGTGCAGCAGCGCCGGATGATCGACGAGTCCAGTGGCTCCGACGATTTCAAGCGCGTGTCGATCGGCAAGCTCGACGCGCTGGTCGGACTCGCCGAGACCGCGCAATGCCGGCGCAAGCGGTTGCTCGCCTATTTCGGCGAGGCCTTGACCGCGGAGAATTGCGGCAATTGCGACAACTGCCTGACGCCGCCAAAGATGCGCGACGGCAAGGTGCTGGCGCAGAAGCTGTTGTCCTGCGCCTATCGGACCGGACAGCGCTTCGGCGCGATGCACTTGATCGACGTGCTGATCGGACGCTTGACCGAGAAGGTGACGCAATTCGGCCACGACAAGCTCTCCGTGTTCGGCATCGGGCGTGAGCTCAACGAAAAGCAGTGGCGCACCGTGCTGCGGCAACTGGTGGCGATGGGGCATTTGCAGAGCGACAGCGAAGCTTATGGCGCGTTGAAACTGACGGAGTCCGCGCGCGGCGTGCTGCGCGGCGAAACGGAAGTTTGGCTGCGGGAGGAGGCGCCTGGTACGCGCGCCCGCTCGAGCCGTGCGAAATCGCGCCGCGGCGACCTGGCGCCGGCGGCGAGCGCACCGCAGGGCGACGTCGATCCGGAGCTGCGTGCGCGTCTGCGCTCTTGGCGTTCAGACGTGGCGCGCGAGCGCGGCGTGCCGGCCTATGTGGTGCTGCACGACGCCACCATCGACGGCATCGTCCGGGCCTGGCCGACGACGCTGGACGAGCTGCGCAACGTGCCGGGAATTGGCGACAAGAAGCTCGAGCACTATGGCGACGAGCTGCTGCAGATCGTCAGGACGCGGTAGCGTCCGGTCGTGGTTGTTAGCGCGCCAACTCTCTCCGCATCGTCATCCCGGACAAGCGCAGCGAGGCGGAGCGCCGATCCGGGATCCATACCGCGTGATTTGCCTTGGGGCACGCGCGACGATGTTCTTCGCCAGACTGCTCCCTGGGGTGATGGGTCCCGGCCTTCGCCGGGACGACAGCGGTGGGGAGGCGAGAGCGACGCCTGCCTCAGCCGTTCCTGAACGCGTACGCATACCCGTTTAGCGCCGGCGCACCGCCGAGATGGGCGTAGAGAATCTTCGCGCCCTTCTCGAAATGGCCCTTCTTCACCAGGTCGATCAGGCCCTGCATCGATTTGCCCTCATAGACGGGGTCCGTGATCATGCCCTCGAGTCGCGCGGTGAGGCGGATCGCCTCCTTGGTCTCTTCCGATGGCACGCCATAGGCGGGATAGGCGTAGTCTTCGATCAGCACGACATCGTCGGCAACGAGCTCCTTGCCGAGCTCGACGAGCTTGGCGGTGTTCTGCGCGATCTCGAGCACCTGGGCTTTGGTCTGTGCCGGTGTGAACGACGCATCGATGCCGATCACCTTGCGCGCGCGGCCGTCCGCGGCGAAGCCGACCAGCATACCGGCATGGGTCGAGCCGGTGACGGTGCAGACCACGATGTAGTCGAACTTGAAGCCGAGCTCCTTCTCCTGCTGGCGCACTTCCTCGGCGAAGCCGACATAGCCGAGCCCGCCAAATTTGTGCACGGAGGCGCCGGCGGGAATCGCATAGGGCTTGCCGCCCGCAGCCTTCACTTCCTCGATCGCCTGCTCCCAGCTCTTGCGGATGCCGATGTCGAAACCATCATCGACCAGGCGCACGTCGGCGCCCATGATACGCGAGAGCATGATGTTGCCGACGCGGTCATAGACGGCGTCCTCATGCGGCACCCAGGCTTCCTGCACCAGGCGGCACTTCATGCCGATCTTGGCGGCGACGGCGGCAATCATGCGGGTGTGGTTCGACTGCACACCGCCGATCGAGACCAGCGTGTCGGCATTCGAGGCGATCGCGTCGGGGATGATGTATTCGAGCTTGCGCAGCTTGTTGCCGCCATAGGCGAGGCCGGAATTGCAGTCCTCGCGCTTGGCGTAGATCTCGACATTGCCGCCGAGATGCTTGGACATCCGCTCCAGCTTCTCGATGGGCGTCGGTCCGAAGGTCAGCGGATAGCGCGCGAATTTGTCCAGTCTCATTGGATCATCCCGATTGGCGTTGGTGTCTGGGATGTGGCTAGCATCGACCTGCAAAAAGGTGCTCTCGAATATTGCGCCCATATTGCAGGTAATCTTGCAGACATTATGGAGTTGGATAATATTCCTTCCGAAATAGCATCAGAATACGGAAGTTTCTTCCATGTCTGCCCGTCTTGATCGCATCGACCTCAAGATGTTGAGATTGCTGCAGAATAACGGCCGGCTCAGCAATGCCGAGCTGGCCGAAACCGTCGCGATCAGCCCCGCCACCTGTCACCGCCGCACCCAGCGCCTGTTCGAGGATGGCTTTATCGCCGCGGTCCGCGCCATGGTGGCGCCGAAGAAGGTGGCCAAGGGGACGCTGGTGATGGTCGGCGTCGTGCTGGACCGCTCGACGCCCGAGAGCTTCGCCATCTTCGAGCAGGCCATCGCAAAACTGAAATTCGTGCTCGACTGCCACCTCGTCGCCGGCGACTTCGACTATTTCCTCAAGATCCGCGTCGGCGACATGGAGGATTTCAACCGCATCCATGGCGAGCAGCTCATCGCGCTCCCCGGCGTCCGCCAGACCCGCACCTTCTTCGTGATGAAGGAGGTCGTCGACAACGCGCCGCTCGAATTTTGAGTGGCTTTACGACGCCTGTTCGACGGCGCCGTCTGCGACCTGCTCCCGCCCGGTATCCTCCGGCCGCATCGCGATCACTGCGATCAGCCCGAGGCCGACGCCGATCATCACATAAAAGATCGGTGCCAGCGGAGAGCCGGTGAGCGCGATCAGCCAGGTCACGAAGAACTGGGCAAAGCCGCCGAACACCAGCACCGCGACATTGTTGACGATCGCAAGTGCGGTCGAGCGGATGCGGATCGGAAACAGCTCGACCAGCGTGGTGCAGTAGACGCCGAGAAAGAAGGCGCTGAAGAAGCCGATCACGACCTGGGCGATCAGGAGCTTTGCGATCGTGGGCTCCGAGATCACCCAGGCATAAAGCGGATAGAGGGAGACGAAATAGCCAATGAGCGAGACCAGCAGCAGCAGCTTGCGCGGGTAGCGGTCGGAGATGGCGCCGGCGGCGGGAACGACGATCACCATCACGATTGCCGCGATCATCTGCACCAGGAAGCTCTGCATCAACGGCAGCTTCAACACCTCCTTGGCGTAGGTCACGGTGTAGCCGAAGGTAACGTAGAACGACACGGCGCTCGCCACCACCATGCCCATGCCGATCAGGAAATTGCGGCCGGGATTCTTCAGAGCGGCGACGAAGTTCTCCTTGTGCACCGTCGCCATGCTGCGTCGCGAGGCTTCGGGCTCGATGACGCTGGCGCGCATGTAGAGCAGGATCGGAACGATCACGAGGCCGACGAAGAAGGGAATCCGCCAGGCGCCGGCGGCAAGCTGCTCCTGCGTGAACGTCAATGTCAGGGCGGCGCCCAGCACTGCGCCGAGCACGTTGGCCATGAGTTGGCCGGCGATCTGCCACGAACCATAGAAGCCACTGTGGCCGGGAGGCGCGGCTTCGATCAGATAGGCGGTCGAGGTGCCGAACTCGCCGCCGACCGAAAAGCCCTGGAGCAATCGCGCCAGCAGCACGATCAGCGGAGCGACAATGCCGGCAGTCGCGTAGGTCGGCGTCAGCGCGAGCAGCGCGACCGAGAGCGCCATGATGCTCATACCGAGCGTCATCGCCGCTTTCCGTCCCTTGCGATCGCCGAAATAGCCGAGCACGAGCCCACCAACGGGCCGCATGAAGAAGCCGGTGCCGAACAGCGCGGTGGTGAGCAGCAGCGCATTGATTTCACTGCCCGGGACTTTCGGGTCCACCGGGAAGAACAGGTTCTTGATGACCGGTGTCATCAGCGCGAACACCGTGAAGTCGTACCATTCCATCGCATTGCCGGCGATCGCGGCTGCGATGGCCTTTCTATTGGTCTGCATCTCGCGCTTGCCTGTCCGGTTGCTGGGTTACTCGGCGTGTTGATGGAGAGCATCGGCATCGATCCATTCGTCACCGATGATTTCGGGCGTGGCGAACGCCTTCAGATTGGCGAAGTGGATCTCGCGGTCCTCGACGAAGAGGCGGCGGACAATGCCGCGCGCGAGCCGATCGGCGCCTTCGCTGATTGCGGGAATGTCGCCGGAGAGCTTTCCGTGGCTCAGCGTCGCCGGATAGTTGAAGCAGTGGAGCCGCGAAAGCGCCGGACAGGCGCCCGGGACCTTCTCCTGGAACTGGAAGATGTCGCCGAGATCGGGCGAGCCCTCGAGCTCGGCATTGTCCATGTCCGTGGGCGCCGGGAAACGATCGCGCCAGAAGCGGATATGTGGCGCGAACTCGGCCAGTTCGGGTCGCAGCGCGAGATCGACTTTGAAGCCGGTGCCAAAGATGATGAAGTCGGTCGCATAGCGGCCCTTCGGCGTCGTTACGACCAGATGGTCACGTTCAACAACGAGCTCGTCGATGGGGCTCGCGAGATGGAAATGCGCATGCGGATAGGCGGAGACCCGCAGCACGCTCTGGCGCGGCGGCGGCGTCTGGGCCCTCAGCGTGTGATCGAGGAAGCGCCATTTCCACGCGTCGGTGAGCCCGGCAAAGCCGTGCACGACGCCCTGGCTGCCGATGCCCGTGAACTTGTTGATGCGCGGAATGTCGGCGCGCCGGATGAAAAGGTCGAGCCTTGCCGCACCGCTCTCCAGTGCAGCGGCTGCGTTGTCCATCGCGGATGCGCCGGCGCCGACCACGGCGAGGCGCTTGCCGCGCAACTTGGCGAAGTCGATCGCGTCGGAGGAATGCGCCCAGAACCGTCGATCGATGCCATCGGCCAGCGGCGGCACGTAAGCGCCGCCGAGGCCGTCGCGCCCCGTCGCCAGCACGACATGCCGCGCCAGGATTTTCCGCAGCGTGCCGCGCTCGCGGATATCGAGCGCAAAGAGATCATCAGGCCGCGCCTGGATGCGTTCGACCGACGCCTCGTTGCGGACCGGCAGGCCGAGTACCTTGCGATACCAAACCAGATAATCCATCCACATCGTGCGCGGCGCGCGATCGAGTGCCTTCCAGGCCTCGCTGCCGTATTGCGCTTCGTAGAATGCGCGAAAGGTCAGCGCCGGCATGCCCATCGCGGGGCCGGTCAATTCCTTGGGCGAGCGCAGCGTGCGCATGCGGGCGTAGGTTACCCATGGCCCCTCCTCGCCCGCCCGCGCCCGGTCGAGCACGAGATGATTGTCGACGCCGAGCCGCTTCAGCATGGCGGAAGCAACGAGGCCAGCCATGCCGGCACCGACGATCACGACGTCGACGACCGTCTCGCCATCCACGATACGGCGCGGCACCCAGGATTTGGCCGGTAGTTCCAGCCACGAAAGATCCTGCTTGAGCCGCTCCTCGAGCGCTGTGAGGCCGGATGCGTTTGGCGTGATCGTCGTCATGAATTGGCTTTCTCGAATTCGCCGGCCGCCTCATCGGGTTCGAGGCTTGCGGTTGCGCCGCTGTGCAGCTTGGCGCCGGGCATCAGCGCCACCGCCGCACGCAGCGCGTCGTTGAGGGAGGCGACTGTCGGCGTGAGTTCGCGTCCGGTCGGGGAAAGTGCGGCAAACAGGAAAGGAATGGAGACGTCCAAGCGCCGGGTGACGACGCCTTCCACCGGAAGGCTCGACGTCAGTACAGGCTCGACGATGGCGATGCCGAGCGACTGCTTGGCCATCGCGATCGCGGTCATCGAGGAATTGGTATCGATGATTCCCGCGGGCGCCACGCCCTCGCGCTCCAGCGCCTCGTCCACCCGGCGGCGAAGCCGGTAGGGATTGGCCATCGTCAGCAGACGGCTGCCACCAAGGTCCTTCAGGCGAACCACCTTCTTCTTCGCGAGCGGATGGTCCATCGCGAGACAAGCGACGCATGGCACCTCGCAGACCCACTGCACGTCGAGGCCGGGATGCTGGACCGGCAGGCTGGCGAGGCCGAAATCCACCGATTGCGACAGCACCGACTGCACGACGTTCTCGGCTGAGAGCGCCTGCACGTGGACCTGGCTTGGCAGCAACTCGCGCTCGAGCGCTGCGAGCGCGGCCGGGACGAAGCCGGCGGCGAGCACCGGGATCGCTGCCAGGCTGAGTACGGGAAGTGCGCCCGCACCGATCGCGTCGGCGCGCTGGCGGATGTGCTTCAGGCCCATCAGGAGCCGCTCGACCTCGGCGTGAAACAGCACACCCTTTGACGTCGGACTGATGCGCGGACCGTTGCGGGAGAACAGGGCATAGCCGACCTCAGCCTCGAGATCCTGGATCTGACGCGTCACGACCGGCTGCGAACGGCCGAGCAGCCGCGCCGCGCTGGTGATGCTGCCCGCCGACATCACGGCGGCGAAGGCTTCGAGAAGGCGGATGTCGATAACGTCTCGGTTCATGGCCAGGCCATTTTGAATTATGCGAATATAGAATGAACAATATTTCTTGATGTGCAAGAAGTATTATGAGAGGGTTCGGATCATGTCGCGACAGCCGCCCCCCTTTCGCCACCAAGATCCGGTCGGACCGGCCTACCGGCGTGGCTGGGTCGACGAGGCGGTGGCTGCGATCGAAGCGGACCAGTGCCGCACGGCGGATACGCACCTGATCCGGCTGATCGTGCCGGCGCTCGCGGGCATCGACCTTTATCTGAAGGATGAATCGACCCATCCGACCGGCAGCCTGAAGCATCGGCTGGCGCGCTCGCTGTTCCTCTATGCGCTTTGCAACGGCCACATCCGCGAAGGTACAGCCGTCGTGGAGGCCTCGTCGGGATCGACCGCCGTGTCCGAGGCCTATTTCGCGCAGATGATCGGTGTGCCGTTCTACGCCGTGATGCCGCGCACGACCTCGGCGGAGAAGATCGCCGCGATCGAGCATTATGGCGGCAACTGCCACCTGATCGACGATGGCCGCGCGCTCTATGCGGAGGCCGCTGCGCTCGCCGCCCGGCTGAACGGCCACTACATGGACCAGTTCACCTTCGCCGAGCGCGCCACCGACTGGCGCGGCAACAACAACATCGCCGAGTCGATCTTCACGCAATTGAAGGGCGAGCCGCGTCCGGTGCCGGACTGGATCGTGATGGGCGCCGGCACCGGCGGCACCTCGGCCACCATCGGGCGCTATTTGCGCTATCGTCAGTATCCGACGCGGCTCTGTGTCGCCGATGTCGAGCACTCGGCTTTTTTCGACTGCTTCCGCTCGCAGGACCGCTCCCATGTTTGCGAGCGGCCCTCGTTGATCGAAGGCGTCGGCCGGCCGCGCTGCGAGCCCTCCTTCGTGCCCGGCGTGGTCGACTGCATGATGAAGATCCCGGATGCAGCGACGATTGCGGCGATGAATGTGCTGACGCGCCGGCTGCGCCGTGCGGTCGGTGGCTCCACGGGCACCAATTTCCTGGCGTTGTGCCGGCTCGCCAGCGAGATGCGTAATGTGGGCGCAACGGGATCGCTGGTCACGCTGATCTGCGATTCCGGCGAGCGCTATCGCCAGAGCTATTATGAGCCGCAATGGCTTGCCGCACGCAGGCTCGATCCTGCGCCCTACGAGACCGAGCTAATGGCCTTCCTGGAAACAGGCAAGCCCGTGAGCTTTACGGTCGCCGAGGCCGCCAATCCCCAGAATTCGCGAGGTGCCGCGTGACGTTGATCGAAACGATGGCCGGTGTGCCTGAGGGGTCGAGGCTAAGCCAAGCGTTGAATGCGCGCGCCGAGATTTTGCAGCTAAGTGAAGCCGCCCATGATGCAGTGCTGCTCCCGCGTGAGTCCGGTGGCCTGAGCCACGGCTTGCGGGCGGCACTGGCGGCGCGGATGTGCCGGCATGTCGGCGACGAGACGCTGACCGCGCACTACGAATCCTATCTGGCCCATTCGAGCGATCTCGACTTGGCCGCGCTCGCCCGGCCCGGCGGTTTGCGTGGCGATCCCGCGCACGATGCCATGGCGCGCCACACCGACCTGCTGACGCTCTCGCCGCGCGAGGCGACGCGACAGGACATCGCGGCGCTGAAGGCGGCCGGCGTCAGCGAGGCCGACATCGTGCGGCTGTCCGAGCTCGCCGCCTTCGTGAACTATCAGCTGCGGGTCCTGGCCGGCCTCAGGCTCCTGAAAGAGGTCCAAGCCCGATGAGCGAGGTCGTCCACAGCTTCACCGCCACGATCCCGACCTGGTCGCCCTATGTGAAACCGGTCGAGCTCGCCTCGGCGACAACAGAGCAACTCGCAGCGATGAAGGTCACGCCCTCCAACAAGGGTGTCTCGCCTTACGTACTGACGCTGGCGCATGACCCGGAGTCGCTCGCGGTGCGCTCGCCGCTGTTCAACCTCATCATGTATGGCAAGGACGGCTTGTCCCCAGCCGAGCGTGAGCTCGGCGCGCTGAGCGCCTCGGTTGTCAATCGCTGCATCTATTGCGCCGCTGTGCACGCCTCGCGCTTCATCAGTTACTCCGGGCGCAACGACGTCGTCGAGAAGATCTTTGCAGACGAGCGCGATGCCACGCTGGAGGCGCGTCCGCAGGCGTTGTTCAATTTCGCTGCAAAACTCTCAACGACGCCGATCGAAGCGAGCGCCGATGATGCGCGCGCACTTGGCGAGGCCGGGCTGAGCGAGCTCGAGCAGCTCGACTTGGTGTTGTCGGCCGCGATTTTCGGCTGGGCAAACCGGCTGATGCATACGTTAGGCGAGCCAGTGGCGCGCCCGGAGGCGCTATAACCGGCGCGGTCTACGCCCCGGACCGGATGTCACGGCCAGCGCGGCCTCTCCGGCGCAGTGAAGGAGCTTGGCGAGCACGGCGCGGCCGAGCTGTCCTATCTCGTCGGGGTCAATTTGCATGGTCTCGGTCACGTTCAACACCTTCGTCGTGCCGGTGTCGGAGTAGAAGCGGCCCACGACGATCACTCCGCCGCCTTGCTCGCAGGCGGCGGGGGTGTCCAGGCGATGCAGCGATTGCGTCCCTCCGCCTTGGCCTGGTAGAGCGCCTGATCGGCCGCGCCCATCAGCGCATCGATGCCGGACATGCTGACGGTGGCCTCCGCAATGCCGATGCTCACGGTGACGCCGAACTGCACCTGATGAGCGTTCAGCCGGATCGCCATCGCGCGCTTGCGGATTCGTTCAGCGACGAGCTTGGCGCGCGACAGGCTGGTCTCGGGCAGCAGCACCGCGAATTCCTCGCCACCGATGCGACCGACGAGGTCGGACTTGCGCTTGCCCTCGTTGCATGCGGCGGCAACGGCCTTGATCGCTTCGTCGCCGACCGCGTGACCGTAACGGTCGTTGACCGACTTGAAATGATCGATGTCGAGCATCAGAACGGAGACTGAGCGGTAGTAACGCTGGTAGCGGCTCCATTCCGCATCGAGCGAACCCATGAAATGCCGGCGGTTGTACAGGCCGGTGAGCGGATCGGTGGTCGCCAGCCGCTCCAGCATGTTGGCCTTGTTGTTGAGATCGGTAATGTCGACATAGGTCAGCATCCGGCCGCCGTTCGACATTGTGGTGCAATGAGCCCTGATCTGCCGGCCGTCGGGCGTCCGAAGGTCACGCACGTGGTCGCCCGCCTTGACCTCGGCGACGCGCTTACCCGGGAATTTGGCCAACTCGTTCGCCGGGAGGTCGGGTGCGCTGGCGCGCTGCGCGCGGCTGACCAATGAAGCATAGGCCGGGCGGGCGGCGGCCTCTTGCTCGCTCACCTCCCAGAACCGGCGCATCCGCAGGTTCATGAAGCTTGCGTTCAAGCTGGAATCGAGAAGGAGGACGCCGTCCTGAACATTTTCCAGCGCATCGCGCAGCAATTTCAGCTCATCGGAAAAGCGCACGATGTCGGTGACCGGCGTATAGGTCAGCATGCGCCCGCCGTCGGGCAAAGGTGTGCATTGGACGCGCACGACGTCGCCATTGGTTTGACGCACATCGACAGGCGTCGGATCGCCGGCCTCGATCACGCGGACGCGCTCGTTCACATGGGCCTCGAGGGCGGGGTCCGGCACCTCGTAGGCTCCGATGTCCCGCCCGTGATGAAGCAGCGTGAGAATGGACGGATTGCTGTCGGCGACCTGGTCGGGCAGGTGCCACATCTGGCGAAACGACCGGTTGATGAGACGCGCCCTGAGGTTGGCGTCGAGCAGCACGATGCCGGTTGGTACGTGATCGAGGGCCGCACGCAGGGCCAGCATCTGGGCGCGCATCAGCGAGTCGGGCGAGCGTCCCTGCTCGCCGCCGGCCGGGCGCTCGACGGCGTCCGGCCGCTCGAAGGCAACCCCGACCTGACGGTCCGAACGCCAGATCACCCGGCAGCTCAGGATCTCGCGTCCCGCAAGCCTGAGCTGGAACCCGTCCGGCACGCCGAGCCCGCTCTGCATCTCGAGCGTCGCGGCTTCCTCGGTCAACCGACGGACGACGCAGTCGATCGACGACTGTCCGAAATTGAAGATGATCTTGCCGGCCAGGAACGTTCGTTCCGGCACCAAGCGGGACATTCATAGTCTCCAAGGCTGAACACCGCGAAAAGCCGGCCCAGTTTCGCCGAAGGATCCTTGCGGCAGTGTAACGCGGCCGAAGTTTTCGCCTGAGGATTAACAACCGGTTGACACACAATGCCGTGCGGTTGATGCGACGGCATCCCACCCGCGATGCGCGAGGTCAAAATGCTGCCGCCGGGCGGAAATCTGCCACAACGACAAAGTCAGTTGCGCACCGCGTACAGGGGCGTGCGCAACGTCACCTGGTACGACGGCTTCGGCATCCACGCGATCTGCGCCGTGATACCGAACAGTCGGTTGTCATTGTCATCCATGCGGTCGAGGTCGAGCCGCAGGATTGGCTGGGTGAAGGATGCCGCCAGCGTTCGGCCCGCAAGCTGCGCGCCGCCGAACGACTGCACGCCGAGGCGTCCTATGAATTTCCAATTGCTCGGCCACTGATAATAGCCGCCGGCATAGAGGATCGTATTCGGCTTGATGCGGGCGACCAGGCTCGCGATATCAGTGTGGGTGTATTGCACGCCGGCAAGCCAGCCCCGCGTCTCGTCCTCGTCCAGCGCGTAGTCGAATTCCAGGACGTGGTTGAACGAATTGGTCATGCCCTGTTCGTTCGGCACCGATTGCGTCAGCGTGGACTGCAGCGTGATGGTCGGGATCTTGCCCCCGCTCTGCTGATAGAGGTCGGCCTGCACGCCGATGTTCCAGCTCGTCATGTCGAATGTCGACCAGCCACCGCCGACATCCGTCGTCGATCCCGATACGCTGCCATAGAGCGACACGCGATCGCTGACGTCCACCGTCAGCGGCAGGTCGACGGCGATCGATTTCGCGGGAGGCAAGCCGTTCGGCAAGGTCGCGCCCCGTTGTGCTGCCAGCGCCTCGAACGCGGCCGACAATGACGTGTTGCCGAAACCGAGCCCGAGCGCGCCCGCGGGGATCGTGGCATAGGTGGTGCGGAGATCGAGGTAGATGTTTGGCGCGGTCGGCTTTGGCGGTTTGTCCTCTTCCTCGTCGGCAGCGAAAGCGGCGCCAGCCGAGATCGTCAGACAACAGAGGCCCATCGCGGCGGCGCGCAAAGCCTGGCGAAGCGATGGGCTGGGACGGGGCACGTGACAATCCGACGCGTGGCGCTTTGATGGCGGAGGTCTTGCTAGATGGAACGTGATCGCTCGTGTGGTCAAGCGCTAACCGCAAGCGATGGACTGCGCGGATGTGCGCGGCTACCCTGCCGTGATTGCACTGACACACTTGCCGGCCAGAGTGCTGGCCGGACCTTGGAAGGATGACAGCCATGAACACGTCACGCCGTATCCTGCTCGCTGGCCTGGCCGGGCTCGCTGTGGCTCCGACCGTTGCGGGGGCGGCGCCGGCGCCAACGGCGAACGACGTGACGGTCGCCGAAGAGCGGTTTGCGCGCATGATCGCCGCCGCGCATGCACCCGACCTTACCTGCGCTCGGCAGGCTGAAAGTCATGCCGACGCACATTGGCCCGACTATGTCGCGGCTGCCAGGGCCGTGCTCGAAGCGCGGGTATGATTCGCGCTGCTATTTCTCTACCGCCCGCCGCACCTGCTCGCCGATCTGGGACAGCACGAGCTGCGCTTGCGGCAGGATCGCGCCCATGGCGTGGAAATTGTGAACCATGCCGTCATGGCAGACGTGCTCGACCGCGACGCCGGCAGCAAGCAGCTTGCGTGCATAGGCATTGCCTTCGTCGCGCATCGGGTCGTACTCGGCGGTGTGGATGATCGCCGTGGGCAGGCCTGCGAGCCGCGTCGCGCGCAGCGGCGAGATGCGGGGATCGGCGGCATCCAGCCCCTCGGGCAGGTAGTCGGACAGGTCGGCCTCGATGGTGACGCGATCGATCAGATGGCCCTCGGCGAACGCCTCGCGCGAGGGTGAGGTCTCTTCGAAATCCAGCACCGGGCAGATCAGGCATTGCGCGACAATCGAGAGTCCGGCGCTCTGCGCGGCCTCCTGGCAGACGATCGCAGCCAGCGTGGCGCCGGCGGAATCGCCACCGACCACCAGCCGCTCAGCGTCGACGCCGAGAGACGGGGCTTCACGCGCGACCCATTCGGTGGCCGCGATCGCGTCGTCGATGGCGGCAGGATATTTGTGCTCGGGCGCGAGGCGGTAGTCGACCGAAACAAGACGGCAGCCGGTCGCGTGCGCCAGCGCCGCTGCAATCCGGTCATGCGTCGCAACGCTGCCGGCCACGAGGCCGCCGCCGTGAAAAAACACGAAGCCCGGCACGCGCTCGCCGGCAGACGCCGGCGAATAGAGGCGATAGGGCAGCTCTCCGCCGGGGCCGGGCAGCGTGCTGTCGGATGCCGTCACATCCGGGGCCTCGGCGCGTGCGAACTGCATCAGCTTCGCCAGCGATTGCCGCCGGGCTTCGACGCTCGGCCGGCTCCGTGCCTGCGGCGCAGCCGCAGCCATCATGGTCAACAAGCGCTTTGCGAGCGGATCGAGCGGCATGGGAAGCTCCGTGACGTGCCCGGCACTATAGCCGGTTTGGACGCGATGTGGTCCCATCCTCTTTTGAGCGGAGAGTTGATGCTTCGCCGCAGCAAATCATTTAGAAGTTGGGACAATAGTGCCCGGATATTTTTCGAGGGGAGGCCGGTCATGGCCGAGATCAGGACGCCGATCGAGTATTCGCCGAGTTGGACCTTCTTCGAGGGCAAATGGCATGACGGCAATGTGCCGATCATGGGGCCGCGGACACATGCGGCCTGGCTCGGCTCGGTCGTGTTCGACGGTGCACGCGCGTTCGAAGGCGTCGCGCCGGATCTCGATCGCCATGTCGCCCGAGCGAATCAATCTGCGATCAATTTTGGTCTGAAGCCGGTGGTCGATCCCGCGACCTGGCTGACGCTCGCGAACGAGGGCATCGCGCGCTTTGCCGCGAATGCCGAGCTCTATATCCGTCCGATGTATTGGGCGCAGAACGGCTCGGGCGGCGGCGTGTTGTTTGACCCCGAGACCACCAACTGGTGCCTTTGCATCTATGAGGCGCCGATGCCGAAGCCGGTCGGTAATGCGATCACGCTGTCGCCGTTCCGCCGGCCCACCATCGAATGCGCGCCGGTCGAGGCCAAGGCGGCCTGCCTCTATCCGAACAATTCGCGCGCGCTCGCGGAAGCGGCCTCGCGCGGCTTCCAGAATGCGCTGATGCTCGACATGCTCGGTAATGTCGCGGAGTTCGGCAATTCGAACGTGTTCATGGCGAAAGACGGCGTGGTCTTCACGCCGGTGCCGAACGGCACCTTCCTCAACGGCATCACGCGTCAGCGCGTCATCAACCTGCTTCGCGGCGAGGGCGTCACCGTGGTCGAGAAGACGCTGCGCTATGCGGATTTCCTGGCCGCCGACGAGATCTTCTCCACCGGCAATTTCGCAAAAGTGGCGCCCGTGATTCGCATCGATTCGCGCGAGCTGAAGCCGGGCCCGCTCTACACCAAAGCGCGAAAACTCTATTGGGACTTTGCGCACGCGGTGAAGCTGGCGGCGTGACGCAAGCTAGCTGCGCCTCCGAAACCGGCTGAACTGAAATGCCTGCATCGAATGCCATGGCGTTTGGTGTGTCTCGCTTCGCGTCTCGACCAGCTCGAACCCAGGCCCAAGCTCTGCGGCGAGGCTCGCACTGTCGTGCCGCTGCACCGGCAGGCCGCTGCATTTCTCCGGACCGTCGGGCGCAAACGTCGCGATGATGATGTGTGCGCCGGGGGCAATCGCCGTTCGCAGGCGCTCGACGTAAGCGGCTCGGTTGCGCGGGTCGGTCAGGAAGTGAAAGGCGGCCCGATCGTGCCAGACGTCGTAGGTCTTCGCCGGCCGCCACGTGGTGGCGTCGGCAACGATCCAATCCACGCGCGAAGCGGCGGCGCCTACGCGTTTCTTCGCCGCGTCGAGAGCGTTGGCGGAGAGGTCCAGCACGGCGAGATCGCGGTATCCGTCCTGCAGGAGCGCGTCCACCAGGCGTGACGCGCCACCGCCGACGTCGATGATGGCGGCGTCACGATTCGGACTGACCGTACGAATCATCTCGAGCGAGATCGTGGGGCTGTCCTGAAACCAGCTGACCTCGGCCTCGCCCTTGGTGGCGTAGACATTCTGCCAGTGCGTGGTGCGATCGGACATGGGAGCTCCGGCCTTGGCCGGGACGGCAGCGCGCGCGGGGATGCCGCAATCGATCGTTCGCGCGCCCGCCTCATGCGGGCGCGCTGGTGTGCGTGAAAGGCCTACTCGTCCTTCTTGGACATCCGTTCGAGGCGTTCCTGCATGTCCTTCATCTGCTGGCGCAGATCGTCGATGTTGGTGTCCTTGGGCGCCTCGGTGCTCGCGCCGGGCTCCGGCTCCGGAGTCGCCGAGCGGGCAGGCGGGGCGAAGGGCTTGAACATCGAGAAGGTCTGCTGGAACAGCTCCATGTTGCGGCGGACCTGTTCCTCCAGCGGGGCAAAGGGAGTGCCGGACAGCGTGTTGGCGATCTGCTTACGGAACTTCTCCTGCTCCTGGGTCAGCGTCGCGATCGACTGTTCCAGATATTTCGGCACCACCATCTGCATGCTGTCGCCGTAGAAGCGGATCAGCTGGCGCAGGAAGGTGGTCGGGAGCAGGTTCTGGCCGGCCTTGTTCTCCTGCTCGAAGATGATCTGGGCGAGCACCGAGCGGGTGATGTCGTCGCCGGTCTTGGCGTCGTAAACCAGGAAATCTTCGCCGTCCTTGACCATGGCGGCGAGGTCCTCGAGCGTCACATAGGTGCTCGTTCCGGTGTTATAGAGCCGGCGGTTCGCGTATTTCTTGATGGTGGTGGGTTGGTCTGATTTCGCCATGGGCTCTCACTTGCAAGCGCGGAGAACGGGAACCCGGCGGCCAATGCCGCAGGGCGGGAAGAGTACGCAACGCAACAAAATAAGCATTTTCAAAGGGGTCACGCTACCGTTTTGTGCGGCACGGTTAATCGCGGAGCAAAATCTTGCTTGCGAAAGCGCCAAGAACGCTATTTTGAATGCGCTGCGGCATGAATTCGATCGCCGGCCGATTGACATGCCTCAACGACGTTAACAGGATGGCTGACGAGACTGGCGAACGCTTTTTCCAGCCCCGCCTGCCCCCTCTACATAGAACCTCAAGCCCCAGGAGATGCCCATGTCAGACGATGTCGTCATCGTCAGCGCCGCCCGCACCCCGGTCGGAAGCTTCAACGGAGCCTTCGCGACCCTTCCCGCCCATGATCTCGGTGCCGTCGCCATTAAAGCCGCGCTGGAGCGCGGTGGCATCGAGCCCGGCCGGGTCTCGGAAGTCATCATGGGTCAGATCCTGACCGCTGCGCAGGGCCAGAACCCCGCCCGCCAGGCCTCGATTGGCGCCGGCATTCCGGTGGAGAGCCCGGCGTGGGGCGTGAACCAGCTCTGCGGCTCCGGCCTGCGCACGGTTGCGCTTGGCTACCAGGCGCTGCTCAACGGCGATTCCGAAATCGTGGTTGCCGGCGGCCAGGAATCCATGAGCATGGCTCCGCACGCCCAGTATCTGCGCGGCGGCGTCAAGATGGGCCCGGTCGAGTTCATCGACACCATGATCAAGGACGGGCTGTGGGATGCCTTCAACGGCTACCACATGGGCAACACCGCCGAGAACGTCGCGCGGCAGTGGCAGATCACCCGTGCCCAGCAGGACGAGTTCGCGGTCGCCTCGCAGCAGAAGGCTGAAGCCGCGCAGAAGGCCGGCAAGTTCAGCGACGAGATCGTCCCCGTCACCATCAAGACCCGCAAGGGCGACATCGTCGTCAGCGCCGACGAATATCCGCGTCACGGCGCCACGATCGATGCGATGGCCAAGCTCAAGCCCGCCTTCGAAAAGGACGGCACGGTCACCGCAGGCTCGGCCTCCGGCATCAATGACGGCGCCGCCGCGGTGGTGCTGATGACCGCCAAGCAGGCCGCCAAGGAAGGCAAGAAGCCGCTCGCGCGCATCGTCTCCTGGGCGCAGGCCGGTGTCGATCCGAAGATCATGGGCTCGGGACCGATCCCGGCCTCGCGCGCCGCGCTGAAGAAGGCCGGCTGGAATGTCGGCGACCTCGACCTGATCGAGGCCAACGAGGCTTTTGCGGCGCAGGCTTGCGCCGTCAACAAGGACCTCGGCTGGGATACGTCCAAGGTCAACGTCAACGGCGGCGCGATCGCGATCGGCCACCCGGTCGGCGCCTCCGGCGCGCGCGTGCTGGTGACGCTGCTGCACGAAATGCAGAAGCGCGATTCGAAGAAGGGCCTCGC
Source organism: Bradyrhizobium manausense (assembly GCF_018130615.1). GTDB lineage: Bacteria > Pseudomonadota > Alphaproteobacteria > Rhizobiales > Xanthobacteraceae > Bradyrhizobium > Bradyrhizobium manausense_A. The sequence goes on along the minus strand of NZ_JAFCKB010000022.1, from coordinate 88,340 downwards.
CACGCTGTGCATCGGCGGCGGCATGGGGATCGCGATGTGTCTGGCGCGCGACTGAAGCTAGCTGACGCGTAACTTACGCGTGACGTGCGCGTGCGCTGCACACATGAGTGGGTGCGATGCACGCGACTAAAAAGGCAGCGGTTGCAAATCAAATATTCTTCGCAATCGCGCAAGCCTCGACTAAATACAAACGCCCGGCTCAACGCCGGGCGTTTTGTTCTTGATGTCCGTCAAACCAACCGCATAATCCACCACTAAAAACGATCACTTCAGAAACGTCCGAAGAGTCCAAGGGAAGGAATACGATATGGCACGAGTTGCATTGGTCACGGGTGGTACGAGGGGCATCGGTGCTGCGATCAGCAAGGCGCTGAAGGCGGCCGGCTACAAGGTTGCGGCGAGCTACGCCGGCAATGATGCGGCGGCGGAGAAGTTCAAGGCCGAGACCGGCATTGCCGTCTACAAATGGGACGTCAGCAGCTTCGATGCCTGCGCCGAGGGCGTGAAGAAGGTCGAAGCCGATCTCGGGCCGGTCGAGGTGCTCGTCAACAATGCCGGCATCACGCGCGACACCGCCTTTCACAAGATGACGCTCGAGCAGTGGAACGCCGTCATCAACACCAATCTCGGCTCGCTGTTCAACATGACGCGCCAGGTGATCGAGGGCATGCGTGCGCGCAAGTTCGGACGTATCATCTCGATCTCGTCGATCAACGGCCAGAAGGGTCAGTTCGGCCAAGTCAACTATTCCGCCGCGAAGGCCGGCGATATCGGCTTCACCAAGGCGCTCGCGCTCGAGAACGCCAAGGGCGGCATCACCGTCAACGCGATCTGCCCGGGCTATATCAACACCGAAATGGTGCAGGCGGTGCCGAAGGACGTCCTGGAGAAGAGCGTGATTCCGCAAATCCCGGTCAACCGGCTGGGCGAGCCCGAGGAGATTGCGCGCGCGGTCGTGTTCCTGGCGGCCGACGAGGCCGGCTTCATCACGGGATCGACGATGACCATCAATGGCGGCCAGTATCAGGCCTGATCTGGCGGCAGGCTTCTGAGCCAAAAGCCTGTAGCGTTGGGCAAGACAAGGCGATAGTGAAGACGCAAATGCCCGGCCTCGTGCCGGGCATAAGCGTCCTCAGAGCCTTTTGATCCATGACCCCGCGCACTGCCACACTGATCGGTTTGACCGCGATTCTGATGTGGTCGCTGCTCTCCGTGATGACGGTGGCGACCGGCAAGATCCCGGCCTTTCAGCTTGCGGCCATGACCTTCGTGATCGGGGGGCTTGTCGGCTTGCTCACCTGGATCGGTCGCGGCGATGCGGCGAAAAGCTTGCGGCAGCCGTTCGTCGTGTGGGTCGTCGGCGTCGGCGGATTGTTCGGCTATCACGCGCTCTACTTCCTCGCGCTGCGCTTCGCGCCTCCGGCCGAAGCCGGACTCCTCAATTACATGTGGCCGCTGCTGATCGTGCTGTTTTCCTCGTTCCTGCCGGGTGAGCGGCTCGCCGTGCATCACGTCATCGGCGCCGTGCTCGGCCTCGTCGGCACCGTGCTGCTGTTCGCCGGCAATACCTCCGGCTTCGCGCCGGGGGCGGTCCCGGGATTGATCGCGGCCTTTATCGCGGCGTTCGTGTGGGCGGCCTATTCGGTGCTGTCGCGGCGGTTGAAGGCGGTGCCGACCGACGCGGTCGCAGGCTTCTGCCTCGCCACGTCAACGCTCGCCGTGCTGATGCATGGTCTGCTGGAGACCACGGTGTGGCCCGAGACCGCGCTGCAATGGCTTGCGGTGGTCGGGCTCGGCATCGGCCCCGTCGGTGCGGCCTTCTACGCCTGGGATATCGGCATGAAGCGTGGGGATATCCGTGTTCTTGGCGCCGCGTCTTACGCGACGCCGCTATTGTCAACCGGCTTCCTCATCGCCGCCGGCTTCGCAAAGGCCAGCGCCAACATCGCGATTGCAGCGATCCTGATCGCCGGCGGCGGCCTGATCGCGGCGAAAGACATGGTGCTGCGGAAGCGATGATCAGAGCGCCGGCTGCCAACCCGGCGGCCGATACATCGCTTCCGGGATCTGTCCAAGCTCGGAGCGCTGCAAGCGTTGCGGCGTTAGGCCATAGAATTCCTGAAAGCACATGATCAGCGGCCGCCATTTGTCTGGATCGATGCGATTGGGCACGCCGTCCATCATGATATGGGGATGCGCGTGCACGCGGGTGACGCGGACCTCGATTGCGGTCAGATTGCCACCCCAGGCCGCATCGTCCTGCGCCATCTGATGCACATAGGCGACCTTCGCTTCCATCTGCACCGGGCACTCGGCCACGCGTGGCGCGCTGACCGTTTCGCCCGACAACGCCGTCAGGCCGCTGAGCCCAAACTTGTTCTTCTCGTGCCGGTAGCCGCGATAGAGTTTTCCAGGCGGCACGGGATCCGAGCCCGTGGTACGGGCGAGGCGGTCCACGGCGGCGACGAGGTCGGTCGACGGGAGATTGAGCACACATTCGCCGGTGCGAATCATGTTCTCGGTGGTCTTCGAATTACGCGCGAGCCCAAGCATGCAGCGCCATCCAACCCACCACGCTGACGACATCGGTGCAAGATTGTGGGAGCCGTCGTCATTGATCGATCCGATCAGGACGACCGGCGTTCCGAAATACAAGATGGCCGGGTCGATCTGGACGGCGGCGGGGCCGAGTGTTCCGTGCATCGTGCGCTCCTGTTGACTGGAAGCGCTGTCCTAATTGGAGAAGCAGGTCGAACCCACCCGATTCCAGATCAGGCAGAGCGTTTTTTTGAGCGAAGTGGACACCGCTTCGCGTGAAGAAAACGCGTCAAAACAAGAATCTCTACGGCTCCCAGCCCTTCGGCGCGAGCTCGAATTTTGCGAACTCGAAGGCGGGTGCCACGGTGCAGCCGACCAGCGTCCACTCGCCGGTGGTTTCCGCCATCTGCCACGCGTCCGCCGGCACGATCGCCTGCGGCCGCTCGCCGCTGACAAGGTCGGTGCCGAGCCGCACCTCGTGCTGGGAGCAGCCCTCATGCGCGATGCGCAGTGTCAGGGGGCTGCCGGCATAATAGTGCCAGGTCTCGACCGCATCGATGCGATGCCAGTGTGAGCGTTCGCCGCGTGCGAGCAGGAAGTAGATGAGGGTCGAGCGAGATCGGCCGTTGGCGTCCGTGGTCTGGTCGCGAAAAGTCTCGCGATAGTGCCCGCCTTCGGGATGAGGGCGGAGTTCCAGGCGCGCGATGATCTCGGCTGCGGTCGGCATCGATCCCCGTCAGGACTTGGTCTTCAGAACTTGGTCTTCAGGACTTATTCTTGCGCTCGCGCAGCTCGCCGAACACTGCGGCGGCATCCGCTCCCTTCATGTGCAATCTGGCTGCGACCGACGGTTCATCAGCGCGCAGGAACACGTTTGCTCGCTTTTCGTCACCAAGCAGTGAGGGGATGGTTGGCTTGTTCTCCGCCCGCAACCTCGCGACCTCCGCCGCGCGCGCCTGGAGCGCCGCATTGTCCGGATCCACGGTGAGCGCGAACTTGACGTTGGACGCCGTGTATTCGTGGCCGCAATAGAGATTGAAGTCGTCGGGCAGGGCCCGAAGCTTCAACAATGAGTCCCACATCATCGGATAGTTGCCCTCGAAAACGCGGCCGCAGCCGATCGAGAACAGCGTGTCGGCGGCGAACAGCGTCTTCTCGGTGTCGAATACGTAGGAGATGTGGTCGAGCGTGTGGCCCGGCGTCTCGAGCACGCGCCCCAGCAGCGTGCCGACCTTGACCACGTCGCCATTGGCAACGCGTAAATCGACGTCAGCGATCTTCGCCGTCTTGTCATGCGGCGCGACGACGCGGCAATTGTATTTCTGCTTGAGTTCGGCGACCCCACCGACATGATCGCCGTGATGATGGGTGATCAGGATATCGGTGAGCCGCCAGCCCTCCCGCTCCAGCGCCTTGATGATGGGACCGGCTTCCGGTGCGTCGATCGAGGCGGTTGCCTTGGTTTCCACATCGTGGATCAGATAACCGAAATTGTCGTTTAAACAGGTGAAAGTACGAATTTCGGCGGCCATGACTTCTCCATCGCGCTCAGCCCCGCCAGACAAATATGGCGTTAACGTTGCGCAGGCAATGCAATATTCAGCGCGCGGCCGCCCGCTTGTGCATGTTACATTGCCGTCATGACCATCGACGTCGTCGACCTTCGCGAATTCTATTCCCGGCGCCTCGGCATTGTGGCGCGGCAGATGATCAATCGCGGGATCAGGGAGCGTTGGCCGGGCGCCGAGGGCCAGCGCGTGCTCGGCATCGGCTATCCGACGCCCTATCTTGGGCTGTTCCGTGAGGACGCGGAACGCTGCATTGCCTTCATGCCGGCGGCCCAGGGCGTGTTGAAATGGCCGACCGGGCGGCCGGCGCTAGCCTCGCTGGTCGACGAGTTCTCACTGCCGCTTCCCGACGCCGCGGTGGACCGCATCCTGCTGGTCCATGCACTCGAGATGTCGGATGACCCGGCCGCGCTGCTCCGCGAGATCTGGCGCGTGCTGTCGCCCTCGGGGCGCGTCATCGCGGTGATCCCGAACCGGCGCGGCGTGTGGACGCGCAGCGACAACACGCCGTTCGGCCATGGCCGTCCCTATTCGCGCTCGCAGATCACGGACCTGTTGCGCCAGACTTGGTTCACGCCGACCGCCTGGGGCGAAGCATTGTTCATGCCGCCTTATGCGGGCCGCTGGGTCCTGAAATCGGCGCAGATGTGGGAGCGGGCCGGCGCCGCGCTGTCGCTGCCGTTCGCCGGCGTCCACATCGTCGAAGCGACCAAGCAGGTCTATCGCGCGATTCCCGCCAAGCGCGAACGGGCGCGGCTGATTCCCTCGTTGAAGCCGGTGCTGGTGCCGTCCTCGACGACGGTGACGCGGAGCTGAAAACAAATCGTCCCGGCGGAGCCGGGACGATGCAGTCCATGAAGATCAGAAGATTGGGTGCGGCTTACTCGCCGGGGGCGAGATCGTCGCTGGTTGAGGCCGGAGCTGCCTCGCGCTCCGGGCGCGGGCCGCCATGCGGCCGGCGGCGCCGCCGCGGATATCGCTCGCCGCCACCACCGTTGCCGCCTTCGAAACCGCCAGGCGCGCCATTCGTTTGCGGCTGCGCACCGGTGATGAAGGACGGCAGGCGATCGACGTTGCCGGCATCGGCGACGACAGGCTGCGGCTGGTTCTGCGGTTGCGGCTGGTGCTGCTGATATTGCGGTTGCGGACGATGGTCGCGTTCGCGATGCTCGCGCGGCTGCTGCTGGTCGCGCTGATAGGGCTGCTGGCTGTCGCGCTGCTGGTAGTCACGCTGATGATCCCGCTGGCCGTCGCGATCGCGCATGAAGGGCTGCTGCTGTTGCGGCGGCTGCGGAACGAAACCCGGCTCCTGGCCAAAATTCGAAAAATTCTCGCCGTCGTCCTCACCATCGTCACTGCTGGTGCTGACGGGCTCGTCGCCGCGGGGCTGCTGGTTCTGGCGGAACTGCTCCTGGGCCGCTGCGATCAGACGGAAATAATGCTCGGCATGCTGGTAGTAGTTTTCGGCGGCAACCGGGTCGCCCGAGGAGCGCGCGTCGCGCGCAAGCTGAAGATATTTTTCGGCGATGTGCGAGGCGGTGCCGCGGATCTTGATGTCGGGGCCGTTCGATTCGTAGACCCGGGTCATCGGGTTCTGGCCGCGCCGGTTATTGTTGTTGTTATTGTTGTTGCGGTTGCGCATCCGCTGCTTGTTCTGACCGTTTCTCATGTCCTGCCTTTAATTCCAGCCCTAAAGGTTGCACGCATTACTGATTGCTAGGAGTGACCTGCTGACAGCGGTTCACAGGCCTCGCGCGCACCGCGCGCAAGAGCGGATTGAACCCTGCCAATGTTCGTCGACCGTCGCGTTCAACAAAGACGCGTTCCCCACCCGCCAGCATTCATTGCCAGCGAACCCACTCATATCGCCTGCCGAAACAAGCCCAGCTTTGTTGCGTAAGTCTTCAAGCGCAATATCTGGCTTTCGTTCACTTTGCGGTCGGTAAGCGCAGCTTAACTGGCCATCGCGCTCAACAGGACCTGCGGCTTGGAACCTATAATCAGTAAAGCTCTCGCCCGAGAGCCCGGCTTTCGCCCGTAGGTCTACGGGGCCGGCACCGATGTGTTGACCGGAACGTAGTCGTTCCCACGGGATATTCCAAGAGGTTTTTTAGAGCCCAATCCGGCTTTTATGGGGGCATTTTTCGGGCCGAGACGGCCCTGGGTATGCCCGCCAGGTCGGCCTTGGGCGGCCTGTCGATCGATAACGCGGCAGCTGCCATCAAGGTTTCAATATCTCGGGCCTGCCCCTGACCGGCCTCGACGATCAGTGCGCCGCCGGGCGCGAGCCGTTCGGCCGCCTGCGGGATCAGGGCGCGATAGGCATCATAGCCGTCATTGCCGCCATCGAGCGCCAGGTGCGGATCGTGCTCGCGCACCTCGATGCTCAGTTTCGGAATTTCTCCGGCGGGGATATAGGGCGGGTTGGACACGATCAGATCGAACGGGCCCGAGAGCGCCGCTGCATAGGAGCAGGCGACGAATGCCGCGCGGTCGGCAAGGCCGAGGGCGACAGCATTGCCCCTGGCGGTGCCGAGCGCAGTGAGGCTGAGATCGGTGCCGACGCCGAACGCATCAGGAATCTCGTGCAGCAGCGCGAGCAGGATGGCGCCGGATCCGGTGCCGATATCGGCGATGCGCGGCCGGCGCCCCGCGATCGGGCGTTCGCGAAAAATCTCGAGCGCCGACTCGACCACGGTCTCGGTATCAGGCCGCGGCACCAGCGTCGCCTCGGACAGTCGGAAGGGCAGGCCCCAGAATTCCCGTGTGCCGAGAATGCGGGCGACCGGCTCATGAGCGAGCCTTCGTTGCGCATAGCCTTCGAGCCGCACAGCCTCCTCGGGGGTGAGATGTCGTGCCGCTTGCGTGATCAGGCCGGTCAGATCGAGCCCCAACGCGGCGCCGACGAGCAGGCGCGCATCGAGGGAGGGCTCTTCGATACCGGCCGCATGCAGCCGTGCCGCAAGCGCGCGCCGCGCGCTCTCGATGCTGTGTCCGGAATCGAAACCTGTCGCCAAAGGAGCCATCCTGCCTGGCATCGTGGATAGATCGGCGGCATTGCTTGCGTCAACGGAAAGGAGCGCGTTTGATCGTCCCCCGCAGCGATGGAGGACATCCATGACGGCCTATGATGATCAGAATGTCTTCGCAAAGATCCTGCGCGGCGAGATTCCCTGCTTCGAAGTGTTCAGGGACGAGCGCACCTTCGCCTTTCTGGACATCATGCCGCGCTCGCCCGGACACACGCTGGTGATTCCGAGGGCGCCGGCACGCGGTATTCTCGACATTGCAGATGACGATCTCGCCGCGGTCACCCGGACTGCCAAGCGGATCGCGATTGCGGCCATGACGGCGTTCGAGGCCGAGGGCATTATCCTGCAGCAGTTCAGCGAGCCCGCCAGCGGGCAGGTGGTGTTTCATCTGCATATGCATGTGATGCCGGTCAGGGCCGGCGTCGAGCTGTTGCCGGCGCAGACGCGCAAGGAAGACATGGCTGTGCTCGCCGACCATGCCAAGCGGATGATCGCGGCACTTGGTGGCTAGAGCATGATCCGGAAAAGTTCGTAGCGGTTTTCCGAAGAGATCATGCTCAAACAATAATCTAGACGCCGAGATAGCGCTGCAGCAGTTCCGGCTGGGCCTTGAGCTCCTGCGCCGGCCCCTCGTGGACGATGTGGCCGTTATTGATGATGTAGATCCGCGTTGCCAGCGCCAGCGTTGCGGCCAGATTCTGCTCGACCAGCACGATGGTCTGGCCGGCGGCCGCGAGCTCACGGCAGGCCTTGACGAGATCGTGGACGATGACGGGAGCGAGCCCCTCGAACGGCTCGTCCAAGAGCACGATCTTGGGGTCGCGCACCAGCGCCCGCGCGATCGCGAGCATCTGCTGCTCGCCGCCGGAGAGCTCGGTGCCGCGGTTGTTGCGCCGCTCCTTCAGCCGCGGAAACATCTCGTAGATGCGCCCGAGCGGCCAGCGTTTCGGCGCGGTGATGCCGGCGAGGACGATGTTTTCCTCCACCGACAGGCTGCCGAAGATGCGGCGCTCCTCGTGCACGAGCTGCATGCCCGCCTGCGCGATTCTGTGGCTCCTGCGTCCGGCGATGTCGCGCCCGTCGAACTTCACGCTGCCGCTGCGCGGCGTCACGACGCCCATCAGGCTCTTCAGCGTCGTGCTCTTGCCGGCGCCATTGCGGCCGAGCAGCGCCACCACCTCGTGGCGTTCGACATGCATGGCGACGTCGAACAGGATGTGGGAATCCCCGTAATAGCTGTTCAGGCCGTTGACCTCGATCAGGCTCATGCGGCGATCTCTCCGTGCACGCCGCCGAGATAGGCTTCCTGCACCGCGGCGTTGGTCTTGATTTCCTCGGGCGTGCCGGTGACGAGCACCTTGCCCTCCTGGAGCACCGTCACGCGTTCCACCAGCTCGAACAGGGAATCCATGTCGTGGTCGATGATGATCATGGTGCGGCCGCGCGCGATCGATTTAAGCAGCTTGACGGTCTCGACCCGCTCGCGCGGGCTCATGCCGGCGAGCGGCTCGTCGAGCAGCAGCAGGCGCGGCGAGGTCGCGAGCGCAAGCCCGATCTCCAGCCTGCGCTTCTCGCCATAGGCGAGCTCGGACACGGGCGTGTCAGCGCGCCGGGTCAAATTGACCAGTGCCAGCGTGTGCTCCACCTGCTCAGTCAGGCCCTTGACGCCTGCGAGCGTGCGGAACAGGTCGAGCCGGAATTTTCCGCGCAGCTCCGCGAGGGCTGCGATCGTTAGGTTCTGCCGCACCGTCAGGCCGGTGAAGAGCTGGTTGACCTGATAGCTCTTGGTCAGCCCGAGCTGGCAGACCTCCGTCACCTTCAATCCCGTGATGTCGCGACCCTCGAACACGATCTGGCCCGAGGTCGGGGGGATCTCGCAGGTCAGCATCTTGAAGAAGGTCGATTTGCCGGCGCCGTTGGGGCCGATGATGCCGCGCAGCTCGCCCTGGTTGACGCTGAAATCGATATCGCTGTTGGCAACCAGGCCGCCATAGCGCTTGGTGAGGCCGCTGGCTTTCAGGATCGGCCCGGAATAGGCGGGATGCTCGACCGCCTTGGCCTGCATCGGGGCGGGCGCGAGTTGCGGCGTGGCCTCGGCGTCGTCAGCCGCCGCCTGCTCCAGCTCCGCATCCGTCTGCTGCCGCCCGCCTGAGACGAGGCGGTAGAGATCGGCAAGGCCGCCGATGATGCCACCGCGCAGGAAGCAGACCAGCAGCACGAACACGACACCGAGCACCAGCTTCCAGGCGGCTCCCAGCCCCAGTGCGGATTGCAGGAAATCCTGAAGGAAGAGCCAGACGGTTGCACCGACGAGCGGGCCGAACAGCGTACCCCTTCCGCCAATGGCAGTCTGCATCACCAGCTGGCCGGAAGTATCGAAGGTGAAGGCGTCGGGCGGCATGAAGGCCTGGAGCACGCCGAGCAGGCCGCCGGCGAAGCCCGCGTAAGCCGCGGCGATCACGAAGGCGGTCAGCTTGTAGCCGTGGATGTTGTGGCCGACCGCGGTGGCGCGCAGCGGGTTGTCCCGGATCGCGCTCAGGATCGCACCGACCGGTGAGCGCACGATCCTGAGCGCGATGACGACGCCGATGAAATAGCACAGCGCGATGAACTGATAGAGCGACCAGCCATTGGTGAAATGGAGGGTGGTGAAGCCGAGATTGAAGCTCGGCGTCGGCACGCCCGGCAGGCCGTTCTCGCCGCCGGTGAAATCGGAGAGCGGATTGAACTCGACGAAGAAGAACACCTCCGCGATCGCCACCGTGATCATCGCGAAATAAATGCCGGTGCGGCGCAGCGCGATCAGGCCGATCAGATAGCCGGTCGCCGCCGCCGCGATCGTGCCGATGATCAGCGCGCCCAGCACGTTGCCAAAGCCGGCGCGGGTCAGGAGGTAGGCGGCGACGAAGCCGCCGGTGCCGTAGAAGGCGGACTGGCCGAACGACAACAGGCCGGTGAAGCCGAACAGGATGTCGAAGCCGAGCCCGAACAGGCCCCAGACCAGGATCCGATTCACCGTGTTCGGCGCGAAGCCGAGATGCGGCAGCACGAAGGGAGCCACGATCAGGCCGATGGCTGTGAGTGTCTCGATCAGGAACGGACGTTGCTTGAGCATCAGCGGATCACTTATTCGCGGCCCTGGACGCCGAGCAGGCCATGCGGTCGCACCACGAGCACGAGCGTCATCGCCGCAAACAGCATCACATAGGCATAGCCGGGGTTGAACATGGAGGTGACGCTGATGATCTCGCCGGCGATCAAGCCGCCGAGGATCGCGCCGGGGAACGAGCCGACGCCGCCGATCACCACCACCACGAAGGTCTGGACCAGGATGTCGTCACCGATGCCCGGTGTCAGCGACACCACCGGCGCGTTGACGATGCCGGCAAAGCCGGCGGCCATCGCGCCGATGCCGAACACGATCATGAAGACGCGGTAGACGTTGATGCCGAGCGAATCGACCATCACCGAATCCTCGATGCCGGCGCGCACGATCATGCCGAGCCGGGTGCGGTAGAGGATGATGAACAGCGCGCCGAGCGCGACCGCGACGATGCCGACCACGGCGAGACGGTAGGTCGGATAGAACATGAAGCCGAGATTGGTGATGCCCTGGAACAGCGCCGGCGGCGGCACGATCTGCGACTGGCTCGAGAACAGCAGGCGCACGAGCTCGACGAAGCAGATGCCGAGCCCGAAGGTCACCAGCAGCTGATCCTCGTGCGGGCGATGATAGAAATGCCGGATGATGACGCGTTCCATCACGACGCCGAGCAGCATCACGAACAGCGAGCCCGCAATGACGGCGAGGATGAACGATTCCGTGTACTGGTAGGTGACGAAGCCGGCATAGCCGCCGATCATGAACATCGCGCCATGCGCGAGGTTGAGCACGCCGAGCGTGCCGTAGATGATGGTCAGGCCGGAGCTGATCAGCGCGAGCAGGGCGCCGAGCGCGAGCCCGTTGAATAGCTGCGAAACGAGATTGGGCCAACTAATCATGCAATAATCGCTGTCGTGACGCGCAGGGCCTGCGTCAAAAAAGGCGACGCCGCAGGTCCAGAGTTAAGGCCCACGGCGTCACAGGGGTTAGCGCGTGCTCAGGTGTAATCGCCGAGATGGCAGCCGAACGCGTCCGGCTTCTGCATCAGGCCTTCGCCGGGAACGATCTCGACGACGTCGTACCAGTCTTCCTTGTTCTTCATGTCCTTCTGCTGCTTGCCCTTGACGATGATCACGGGGCGGACGCACTGGTGATCATCGGGACGGTAGTGCACGTCGCCGACGAGGGACGGAATCGTCTCGCCCTTCTCATAGGCCTTGATCACGTCAGGCGGATTGAAGCTGCCGGCTTCCTCGCACATATGGGCCCAATGGGCGAAGCTGACATAGGCGTTCTCGGCGCCCCATTCCGGCTTGTAGCCGTACTTCTTCTCGAAGGCCTCGTTGAACATCTTGGCCAGCGGAAACTTGTCTTCGATCGTCCACCAATAGTCGGTGGCTGCGTAGACACCCTGCATCAGGCCGCCGGTCTCGCGCGCGATGAAGGGCACCTGATAGGGGACGACCAGCTTCATCTTGTCGAGCACGCCGAACTGCTTGGCCTGCTGGGTGGACAGCACGGCGTCGTGGCCCCAATTGACGTTGATGAGCACGTCGGCGCCGGAATTCGCGACGTTCAGAAGATACGAGGAATAGTCGGGTGCGCCGAGCGGCGCGACCTGGTTGGTCGTGGTGGTCCAACCCGCCGTCGCGAGGAAGTCCTGCATCGACTTCGTGACGGTGTGGCCGTAGGTGTAATCCGGCGTGAGGTACGCGGCCTTCTTGCCCTTGCCGAACTCCCGCACCATCACCGGGCCGATCGCCGCCGCAGCGGTCTGGCCGAAGAAGTTCTGGCGGACGCCGTAGCGCACGCAGTCCTTGCCGGTGGTGTCGTTCGAGCCGGAGATGCCGCACACGAACAGCACGTGCTCGCGCTGGGCGAGCTTGTTGAGCGCGACCGCAACGGCGCTCGAGGTGCCGCCGGTGATCATGATCGCCTTGTTCTCGCTGATGAAGCGTTGCTGCGCCTGCACCGCCTCGTTCGGCTTCGCCGCGGAGTCGGCGACGCCGAACTTCAGCTCCTTGCCGAGCACGCCCTTGCTGGTCTTCGGCGAGATCTTCTTGATCAGCTCATGGCCTTCGTTGATGTGCTCGATCGCGAGCTGATAGCCCTTGAGCTCGTCCTCGCCCTGCACGGCATAGGTGCCGGTACGCGGCACGGAGATTCCGATGAAGGCGGCGGAACCCGATACGCCGGTGGGATAGGAGCCGATCGCCGGCTTGTCCTCGGCGAAGGCCGGCATCGCCGGCAGCACCGAGCCGCCGATGAGGCCTGCTGTTGTCTGAAGCAGACCACGGCGCGACAGGCCGCGGCGGATGAGATCGTCAGTCATGGTCGTTTCCTCCGAACGTCGTTCTTGTTTGCAGGCAAAACACGATTCGTCCGGCGGCAGTCCGGCCTCGAAGGCCTGCCCGCGCCGGGCACGTCACATCCGCGTGTAGCTCTTGGACGTATGCATTGCTTGTGAAGGCCTTCTGTCAATTTCGCCTTTGGTCGAACGACGAAAATTATGTCGCGAAAACATATCGGATAACGATATATATTAGTCTTTGTGAGTACGAGTATGGCGGGTTCGGCGAGGGAAATGGCGCGGCAGACGACGGTGGCGGGTACCCCGAAGCGACAATCCTGGCCGCAGGAGGCGGAGCGGCAGGAGGCCGCTTGGCCCGCGGCGGAGACCAACGACCAGCGCGCGGCGCCGCAGCCCGGCGATGCTTCCCGCACGCCCGAGCCGCGCAATCGCGCCTCCGGCGAGCGGGGGCCGGCGATCGGCGCCGATCAGGCGAAGCGCGCACCGGCGCCGATGAAGCGTTTGAGCGTGCGGGCCCAGAATGTTCTGAAGGAGCTGGCGGTCGAACTCACCGGCGAGCAGCCGCCGAAGGGGAATTGGTCACCTTCGCGCGAGCTGCTGCGTGCGCTGACGGCCGAGCGCCTTGCGACCGCGCGCAATTGCGGGCCACACACGATGCGGGAGATCGTCGATTGGGCGCAGGGCTGCGGCGTCACCATCAAGCCGGTGATTCCGCCCGGCGGCTCGTTGTCGCAGATGTGGGCGGAGCTGATCGCCAACGCATCGGCAGGCGGCCTGACCGGTGCGGAGATCGCTGGCGCGCTGCAGCGCTCGATCCGGCGGAAGAGTGTTCGCATCCCGATCGCGTTTCAGGTCATTCTGGTCAAGATCCTGCTGTCGAGCTTCGAATAGGCCGCCGGCGAAGGCACCGATATTTGTGCATCCGCAGCGTCCGCCCGGTTGGTTCCATCCCGCCTTCCTTGCTAGTCTCGGACCTGCCCGCGCAGCCGGCGGGCGCGACGTCGCAGGCAGGGAATGACCGAGACAAAGCGGAAAACAGCGCGCACGGCATCCGTGGTGCCCCCCAAGGGCGGCGCGATGCGCGAGGCCGACTACACCGCGCTTGCGCAATTCCGCTACCAGCTCCGAACCTTCCTGGCCTTCAGCGAGACGGCGGCCCAAAGCGCCGGATTGACGCCGCAGCAGCATCAGGCGCTGCTGGCGATCAAGGGATTGGCCGATCCCAACGGCGCCAGCGTCGGCGATATCGCGAGCTTTCTTCTGATCCGTCACCACACCGCCGTTGAGCTGGTGGATCGCATGGCGAAGCTGAAGCTGATCGTTCGGGAAGCCGATCCGGAAGACGCGCGGCGTGTCCTCGTCAAGCTGACGGCGAAGGGCGAGCAGAAGCTGCGCTCGCTCTCGCGCATGCATCTGGACGAATTGAGCGCCGCCGCGCCGGCCCTGGCCAAGATCCTGCGATCGTTTCGGGCCAAAAAGCGTTGAGGCTCAGGCCGCCGCGCCCTGCGCCGCGAGCTGTGCGGCCTGGTGCTCGGTGGTCAGCGCATCGGTCAATTCGCCGAGTGCTTCGCCGGCGATCACCTGCGGCAGCTTGTAGAGCGTCAGGTTGATGCGGTGGTCGGTGACGCGGCCTTGCGGAAAATTATAGGTGCGGATGCGCTCAGAGCGGTCGCCGGAGCCGACCTTCTCCTTGCGCTCGGCCGAGCGCGCGGCGTCGACGCGCTGCCGCTCGGCGTCGTAGATGCGCGAGCGCAGGATGTTCATGGCGGAGGCGCGGTTCTTGTGCTGCGAGCGGCTGTCCTGCATCATCACCACGATCCCGGTCGGAATGTGGGTGATGCGGATCGCCGATTCCGTCTTGTTGACGTGCTGGCCGCCTGCGCCCTGTGCGCGCATGGTCTCGATGCGCAGGTCCTCGTTCTTGATCTCGACATCGACGTCCTCGACCTCGGGCAGCACTGCGACAGTCGCCGCCGAAGTGTGGATGCGCCCCTGGGTTTCGGTGTCGGGCACCCGCTGGACCCGGTGTACGCCGGATTCGAATTTCAGCTTGGAGAATGCGCCGCGGCCCTGCACCTCCGCGATGATTTCCTTGAAGCCGCCGACGGTGCCCTCGCTCGCCGAGATCACCTCGACCTTCCAGCCCTGCAAGGCGGCAAAGCGCTCGTACATCCGGAACAGATCGCCGGCGAACAGCGAGGCCTCGTCGCCGCCGGTACCGGCGCGGATTTCCAGCACGACGTTGCGGTCGTCCATGGCGTCCTTGGGCAGCAGCGCAACGCGGATCTTCTGAACCAGGTCCTCGATCTTCGGATTGAGCTCGTCGCGCTCGGCTTCCGCCATGCTGCGCATCTCGGCATCGGTCGCGGCATCCGCGATCAGCGCCTCGGTGTCGGCGAGCTCTTTGACTGCTGACCGGTAAGTCTTCACCGCCTCGATCAGCGGGGTGATCTCGGCGAGCTCGCGCGTGACCTGCACATAGCGCTCGGAGGAGAGCTGTCCGAGCGATTCGGCTTCGAGCGAGGCGTGATGCGCGAGCAGGACGTCCAGTTTGGCTTCAGGGAGTGACGACATCGGTTTGGTCTCAAAAGGCGGAGGGAAGCGAGGCGGCGGCGACGGGCAGCAGGCCCGCTACAACGCCAGGCCTTCGGCCTCGGCGAATTCCGTCAGCTTTTGCCGGATCGAGACGCTGCCGGTCGGTGCGTCCAGCAGCGGCCCGAGCATCGCTGCGGCCTTCTTGACGTCGAGGTCGATCACCATCGCCTTGACCGGGCCGAGCGCGGTCGCCGACAGCGACAGCGAGCGATAGCCCATCGCGAGCAGCGCCAGCGCGCCGATCGGCTTCGAGGCCATCTCGCCGCAGAGCGACAGCGATTTCTTGGCGGCCTGCGTCTTTTGCGCGATGTCGCGCAGGGCCCGCAGGATCGGCGTCGACATGGTGTCGAAGCGCTCGGATACCTTGGCATTGCCGCGGTCGACCGCGAACAGGAACTGGAACAGGTCGTTGGAGCCGACCGAGATGAAGTCGACCTTCCTCAAGAGCTCGTCGAGTTGATAGAGCAGCGCCGGCACCTCGACCATGGTGCCGATGTCGATGCGTTCCGGCAGCGTGTGGCCATGCTGGCGCAGATAAGTGAGCTCGCGCTCGACCAGCGCCTTGGCGGCGTCGAACTCGGCGACTTCCGAGATCATCGGGAACATGATGCGCAGCGCGCGGCCGCCGCCGGCGCGCAGCAGTGCGCGGATCTGGCCGCGCAGCAGGCCGGGACGATCGAGCCCGAGCCGGATCGCGCGCCAGCCGAGCGCGGGGTTTTCCTCGATCACCGTCTCCATATAAGGCAGCGCCTTGTCGCCGCCGATGTCGAGGGTGCGGAAGGTCACGGGCTTGCTGCCCGCAGCATCCAGCACGGCGCGGTAGAGCGCGAGCTGATCGCTGGTGCGCGGCAGGCTCTGGCCGACCATGAATTGCAGCTCGGTGCGGAACAGGCCGATGCCGGCGCTGCCCGTGTCGTCGATGTGGGGCAGGTCGATGGCGAGGCCCGCATTGATCAAGAGCTCGACCTTCTCGCCGTCCTTGGTGACACAGGGCCGGTCACGCAGCGCCAGATATTGCGCCTGGCGGCGGGCGCGGAAACGCACCCGCTCGGCATAGGCCGCCTCGATCTCCTGCGACGGGCGCACATAGATCGATCCCGACGTGCCGTCGACGATGATGGCGTCGCCGGGGTCGGCGATCCCTGGCGCGTTCGGCACCTCGCCGACGGCGGGAATGCCGAGCGCGCGCGCCACGATCGAGACGTGGGAGTTGGCGGTGCCTTCCTCCAGCACGATGCCGCGCAGGCGCTTGCGGTCGTAATCGAGCAGCGCCGCCGGGCCCATCGCGCGCGCGATGACGATGGCGTTGTCGGGCATCTGCTCGCGCGAAGGCGCGTGGTCCTGGCCGACCAGCTGCCGCATCAGGCGGTAGCCGAGATCCTCGAGATCGTGCAGCCGGTCGCGCAAATAAGGATCGGTCACGCGCAGCATGCGGGCGCGGGTGTCGGACTGGACGCGTTCGACCGCGGCTTCCGCCGTAAGGCCCGTGGCGACCGCTTCGTGCAGCTTGTGCGACCAGCCCTGGTCGTTGGCGAACATGCGGTAGGCTTCCAGCACGTCGCGATGCTCGCCGCCCTCGGCGACGTCGCCGCGCTCCAGCATGCGGTCGAGATCCGAGCGCAGCTTGGCGAGTGCCGCGTCGAGCCGCTTGATCTCCTTCGGCAGGTCCTCGGCGATGTAGTCCTTGATGACGACGCGCGGCTCGTGCAGCACGACATGACCGAGCGCGATGCCTTCCGAGAGGATGGCGCCGGCCTTCTGCGTGGAATGGCGCGCAGCCGGCTCCAGGCCGGGCTGCGCCAGCGCGGACAATTCGCCGGAGGCAATCAGCTCCGCCAGCACCATGGCCGTGGTCTGCAGCGCCTCGAGCTCTTCCTCGACATAGGTGCGCTTGGCGCGGTTCTGCACCACCAGCACGCCGAGCGTGTTACCGGCACGCAGGATCGGCACGCCGAGGAAGGAGTGATAGATCTCTTCGCCGGTCTCGGGGCGGAACGAGAAGGCCGGATGGCTTTGGGCGTCGTTCAGGTTGAGCGGCGTCGCCTCGCTGGCGACGAGGCCGACCAGGCCCTCATGGGCGCTCAGCACGGTATGGTGCACGGCCTCGCGGTTGAGGCCTTCGGTGGCGTAGAGCTCGAGGGTGTTGTCGATGCGCAGCACATAGACCGAGCACACCTCGGCCACCATGTTGGCGGCGATCAGCACCACGATCTTGTCCAGCCGCTCCTGGGCCGAGACCTGCTCCGCCATGGTTTCGCGGAGCCGTCTCAACAAGACGCGGGGACCTCCCGACGCGCTCCGCATGAACCGTCAATCTCCTCCGTCTGCCCGGCCCGGCGGTATCGGCCGGCGGCTGGCCCAAAATTCCAGAAAAACAACCAAATTGTTTGTCCGGCGCAGGTGCAAACCTTCGCTTGCACCGAATCAGCGGCCTGAACTGGGAACACAGTCTGCGGCAGCCCACCCTGTTCGCCGTATAGCGAATTGAGGCTTGTTTTGCCAAGCAAAACGCCTGCCAAACGCGAAGGTGTGTACACCTTCGCGTTTGCTGCGACCGCTAAGAGAAAATTAGTCCAGGCATGGTCCGGAAAAGTGCAAAGCGGTTTTCCGGAAAGACCATGCTCAAACGACAATCTGAAGCGCGACGGGGCGCACTTCAGGCCTGATCGAGGCCGTAGAGCGTGTGCAGGGTGCGCACCGCAAGCTCGGTATAGGCGGTGTCGATCAAAACCGAGAACTTGATCTCGGAGGTTGTGATGGCCCGGATGTTGATATTCCGTCCGGCGAGCGCCGAAAACGCCTGGGCGGCGACGCCGGCATGGCTGCGCATGCCGCTGCCGATCACCGAGATCTTGGCGACGTCGGTAGCGGTATCAAGCCGGGCATAGCCGATCTTGGCCTTGGCGGCGGTAATCGTGTCCTTGGCGCGGTTATAGTCGGCCGCCGGCACCGTAAAGGTCAGGTCGGTGGTCTTGCCGTCCTCGGAAACGTTCTGGACGATCATGTCGACGTTGATATTGGCATCCGCGAGCGGGCCGAAGATCGACGCCGCCACGCCGGGCTTGTCCTCGATCTGGCGCACCGAGATCTGGGCCTCGTCCTTCGAAAAGGCGATGCCGGTGACGACGTGGTTTTCCATGATCTCCTCCTCGCCGCAGATCAGCGTGCCGGGCGGCTGGTTGGCATGCGGGTCGATATCCTCGGGCTTGTCGAAGCTCGAGCGGACGAAGATCGGCATGTTGTGGACCATGCCGAGTTCCACCGAGCGCACCTGGAGCACCTTGGCGCCCTGGGAAGCCAGTTCCAGCATGTCTTCGAATGCGATCTTGTCGAGCCTCTTGGCCTTCGGCACGATTCGCGGGTCGGTGGTGTAGACGCCATCGACGTCGGTGTAGATGTCGCAACGGTCGGCCTTGACGGCGGCGGCGACCGCCACGGCCGAGGTGTCGGAGCCACCACGGCCGAGCGTGGTGATGCGGTTGGTCTTCGGGTCGATGCCCTGGAAGCCGGCGATGACCGCAACTTCCTTGCGATCCTTGAAACGGGCGATGATCTCGCTGCCGTCGATGTCCTCGATCCGGGCCGAGGCATGGGCATCGCTGGTCTTGATCGGGATCTGCCAACCCTGCCAGGAGCGGGCCTGGATACCCATGCCCTGGAGCACGATGGCCAACAGGCCCGAAGTGACCTGTTCGCCGGAGGCGACGACGGCGTCGTATTCGCGCGCGTCATGCATCGGCGAGGCCTCGGTGCACCAGGCCACCAGCTCGTTGGTCTTGCCCGACATCGCCGAGACGACCACGGCCACTTCATGGCCGGCGTCGACCTCACGCTTCACATGGCGTGCGACGTTGCGGATACGTTCGATGTTGGCGACGGACGTGCCGCCGAATTTCATCACGAGGCGGCTCATGACGACGCGTGCATTCCTTCATAAGGATCAGTATGGTGACCCGCGCTGGACGGATGCCAGGGGATACCGACCGCGCGTATACAGAGGGGCGGGGCCGGGGGCAAGCGGGTTCCTGCGGGGCCAATCCGGGCAATGGGTTATCAGAGGTTATGGCGCGCTATATTGACGAGATCCTGCAACCGGGCGAGCGGGTTCTGTATTCGACCAATGCGCACTGGATCTTCTATTTCCCGGCCATTCTGGCCTGGATCGCGGCCATCGCCCTGTTCGGCGTCTCCCGTCAGTCCGATATCTACAGCGTTATGATCCTGTCTCTGTTCGGCTCCGGCCTGGTGGCGCTGGCCGCCCTGTACTGGACCCTGAAGGGCTGGTTCCATCGCTTCACCACCGAGACCGACGTCACGAATCTCCGGGTTGTCCACAAGACCGGGTTCATCAAGCGCCGCACCTTCGAGATGGCGCTGGACAAGGTCGAGAGCGTCGACGTCGATCAGACCATTCTTGGACGAATTCTCAACTATGGCGACGTGACGATTCGTGGCGTCGGCGAGGGCATCGAGACGATCAAGACCATCGCCTCCCCACTCGCTTTCCGTAGTTCGATCACCACGCGGTAGGACCGCGCGCAACCATGAGCATGCAGCAAGATACTTCCGCCACTGCCGCCGCCCAGCCGGGCTCGACCGTCGACGCCGCCGAGATCGCGAAATTCTCAAAGCTCTCGGCCGAGTGGTGGGATCCCAAGGGCAAGATGGCCCCGCTGCACCGGATCAATCCGCTGCGGCTTGGCTATATCCGCGATGCCGCCTGCCGCAAGTTCGAGCGCAATGTGCGCAGCCTCAACTGTCTCGGTGGCCTGCGCGTGCTCGACATCGGCTGCGGCGCCGGCCTCCTGTGCGAGCCGCTGTCGCGGCTGGGCGCGCAGGTCATCGGCGTCGATCCCTCGGCCAGCAACATAGCGGCAGCGAAGCTGCATGCCGACAAGAGCCATCTTGCGATCGACTACCGCTGTACCACGGTGGAGGAGATCGACCCGCGCGAACGTTTTGATGTCGTGCTGGCAATGGAGGTGGTCGAGCATGTCGTCGACGTCGGCGTCTTCCTGAAGCGCTGCGCCTCGATGCTGAAGCCGAACGGCCTGATGGTGGTCTCGACGCTGAACAGAAACTGGAAGAGTTTTGCGCTCGCCATCGTCGGTGCCGAATACGTCCTGCGCTGGCTGCCGCGCGGCACCCACGAGTGGAACAAGTTCGTCACTCCGGACGAGCTGACCAAATACCTCCTCGACAACCGCCTCGTCATTACCGAGCAGACCGGCGTCGTCTACGCACCCTTCGCCGACAAATGGACGCTCTCGTCGGACATGGACGTGAACTACATGGTGGTGGCGGAGGGGATGGTGTGAGGGGAGTGCGAGCTTGTTAGGGCTCAGCTGCATCACCACCAAAGGTGTCGTCCTGGCGAAAGCCAGGACCCATTAGCCCAACGAGCAGTTATTGTGCGGACTGCCAACCACGAGCCTTCGCCAAACTGCTCCCTGAGGTGATGGGTCCTGGATCTGCGCTTCGCTTGTCCAGGACGACGGCGGAGTTTGTGGCGCGGGCATCGCTCCCATGACATCAGTGTGGTTGACCGCGTGGGCCTCAGCCTGCAGGTTGGCTCCACCATTCCTGCATTAGCCCCACCCCCATGTTCACCGTCACCAGCCTCTGGATTCCCTTCACCGTCATTGCCGCGCTCGGACAGGTCGCGCGCAATGCGATGCAGCGATCGCTGACGAAGCCGCTGGGGACCTGGGGCGCGACCAATATCCGCTTCCTGTTCGGCTTCCCGTTCTCGCTGCTGTTCCTGGGGCTGGTGGTGGTCGCGACCGGCGATCGTCTCGGCATGCCGCCGACCGTGTTCTGGCCGTGGCTGCTGCTGGGCGCGCTCAGCCAGATCGTCGGGACCGGCCTGATGCTGCTGGCCATGAACGACCGCTCCTTCGTGGTGACGACGGCCTATCTGAAGACCGAGGCGATCCAGACTGCGATCTTCGGCTTCGTCTTCCTCGGCGATCACCTGACATGGCTGAAGGTGCTGGCGATCGTGACCGCGACCGTCGGCGTCGTGATCACTGCGCTTCGTCCTGGCGGCGAGAAGAGTTTTGCCGAGTTGAAGCCCACCATCACCGGCCTCGTCGCGGCCGCGGCGTTCGCGCTGTCGGCGGTCGGATTTCGCGGCGCGATCATCAACGTGCCGAACGTGTCCTTCGTGACGGCGGCCTCGTTCACGCTGGTGCTTGGCCTGTTCGTACAGACGCTGATCCTGACGATCTATCTGCTTTGGCGTGCGCCGAAGGTGCTGCGGTCGATTCTGGGATTATGGAAGCCGTCGCTGCTCGCCGGCTTCATGGGCGCCTTCGCCTCGCAGTTCTGGTTTCTGGCGTTTGCCCTGACAGCCGCCGCGAATGTCCGCACGCTCGCGTTGATCGAGGTGCTGTTCGCGCAAGGCGTGGCGTACTACTCGTTCAAGCAGCCGATCGCGCCGCGCGAGATTTTTGGCATCGTGCTGATCGTGGTCGGCGTCGCGTTGCTGGTGGGCGTGTAGCTTACTGCGGGGCGCCCGAAGGGCGTACCCGGAATCTCGAGGTTCCGGGTTCGCGCCTTGCGCGCCCCGGAACGACGAGAAAGCCTCAATTCCGATCTTCCGGCAGTGTCGGCAGCGGCGACACCTCGATGCCTTCGTCGATCAGCGATTTCGCCTCATCCGGTGAGGCCTCGCCGTAGATCGGGCGGTGTTCCTTGTCGCCGTAGTGCATCGCACGAGCTTCATTCGCAAAGCGCTCGCCGACGTTGTCGGCGTTCTTCACGATGTGGTCGCGCAGCTCTTTCAGCTTGGCGCGCAGCTCGCGCTCCTGCGCCATCATCAGCGAGGTCGGCCCCGACGGCGCGGTCTCGGGGACGGTGGTCGTCGTCGGCTCCGGCGGCGGTGTGGCACGGCCGCGGCCCTTCTTGCCGACGATGCGCGGCGCCATGATCGCCTTGTCGACCTTGGCCGAGCCGCAGATCGGGCAGGTCACCAGCTTCCGCTTCACCTGCGAATCGTAGGCAGCCGAGCTCTGGAACCAGCTCTCGAACTCATGCTTGCGGTCGCAATGCAGCGCGTAGCGGATCATGCCGATCCCCGTACCAGGTGCAGATGATCCGGCCCGGCCTTGGGATCGGAGACGCCGAAGCGGCGGCCGTGCTGGAGTGACGGGATCGCGCGGCGTGCGGTCTCGACCTTGGCCGGATCGATCTTGGCCATGATGATGCCGGGCTCGACATCGCCCTCGGCGAGGATCTCGCCCCAGGGATCGATGATCAGCGAGTGACCGTAGGTTTCGCGCTTGTTCTCGTGGGTGCCTGCCTGGGCCGCTGCGAAGATGAAGCAGCCGGTCTCGATCGCGCGCGAGCGCAGCAGGATGTGCCAATGCGCTTCGCCGGTTTTGCGGGTGAAGGCGGACGGCACGGTGATGAAAGAGGCGCCGCTTTCGGCCAGCGCGCGGTACAGCGCGGGGAAGCGCACGTCGTAGCAGATCGTCAGACCGACGCGGCCCCAGGGCAGGTCGGAGATCACCGCGGTTTCGCCCGGCTGGTAATTGGCGGATTCGCGATAGCTCTCGCCGTCCGGCAGCTCGATGTCGAACATGTGGATCTTGTCGTAGCTCGCGAGCACGTCGCCCTCGGGCCCGATCAGGAAGGAGCGGTTGACCGCTTTTTCCGGCGAGAAGCGCAGCGCCAGCGAGCCGACATGGATGTGGATCTTCAATTCGGCTGCGAGCGCGCGATACGCCTTCAGCGAGGCGTCATCCTCCTCGCTCTGCAGGTGCTGGAACAACGCCTTGCGGTTCAGCTGCATCATGTTGCTGACCTCGGGCGTCTGCACGTAGTCGGCGCCCTTGGCAGCCGCCTCCCGGATCAGTTTCGTGGCCTGCGCAAGGCTCGGCTCGGGCATCAAGCCGGTGCGCATCTGCACCATGGCGGCGGTAAAGGTCCTGTCTTGAGCTTGATTCTGGCTCATGAGACCGCCTTGACGCTTTCGAGCAACCCGTCGAGCTTGCCTTCGCGGTCGAGGGCGTAGAGGTCGTCGCAGCCGCCGACATGGGTTCCGCCGATCCAGATCTGCGGAAAGGTCGAACCCTGGCCGGCCCGGTCGTACATCTCCTCGCGCCAGGACGGGTTCTCGGCGACGTCGAATTCCGTGAAGGCCGCCTTCTTGCGGGTCAGAAGCGACCTGGCAGCGGAACAATAGCCGCATCCCGGCCTGGTGAAGATCTCGACAGCAGCGGTCATGGCGTCCAGCGCTCTCATGTCATGAATTTATTGAATTATATGGGAGTTTAGCGGGTCTCGACAACCCGGGCAAAGACCAGCACGTCGACCTGGGCCGCCTTGGCGCGCAGCAGAGCGCGCGCGCAGGCATCCAAGGTCGCACCTGATGTCAGGACATCGTCGACCAGGACGATGCGCCGGCCCTGGACCTTGGCCTGACGGTCGGGGGATACCTGGAATGCGCCCTGCACATTGGTGGCGCGCTGGGCCCGCGACAGGCCAATCTGCTGCTCGGTGGCACGCACCCGGCGCAGCACCTCGCCGCGGACCTTCACCGCGCTGTGCCGTTCGATGATGCGCGCCAATGCGCCGGACTGGTTGTAGCGGCGGCGCCAGGCCCGCTGCCAATGCAGGGGCACCGGCACCAGCATGTCGGCGCCCGCGAGCAGCTCGCTGCCCGCGCGTGCCATCCAGCGACCCATGGCGGGCGCCAGATCCGTGCGGTCCTGGTATTTCAGCGCATGCACCAGCGTGCGCGCGACGTCGTCATAGCGGACCGCCGCGCGTGCCCGCTGGTAAGCCGGCGGGCTCGCAATCGCCTCCATCGACAGCATGTCGGGGCCGGGATCATAGACAAAGGGGATGCCGAGCCGCGGACAATAGGGCCGCTCGATGAACGACAGCTTTGCCCAGCACCCCGCGCACACGCCTTCGCCATCCACCGGCTCGCGGCAGGACACGCACAACGTCGGCAGCGCAACGTCGAGCGCAAGTCGTGCCACCCGCATGAGCACGTGACGGCCGACCGTCCAAGCGGCTCGCAAGGGTACGGTGATGGAACGGGAAGGGGCGGCGTCAGCGTCCATGAGAGGAGGCTAGCGCCGCATGCGGCGGATTGCCAGAACCGTCGCGATCGGCGTAACCAGCGGCATGGCTCAGAACCCGGCGACCCCGCCCGCTTTATTCGATCGCGCCTTGCTGCACGTTCGGCAGCACCGTGCCCAGGCGCAGGGGCCGGTCTCCTTCCTGCTCGACCGGGCCGCTGAGGACATGTCCGACCGGCTGGCCGCGGTGATGCGCGAATTTCATGCGCCGGCCGATCTCTGGACCCCGGGTGAGGGGCTCGCAGGACTGCGCGCGCGGTTGCCCTCCATCCAGCGGATTGCGCTCGATGCAGCGGGCTCGGAGACATTGCCCTTCGCTGCGGACAGTCTCGATCTCGTCGTCTCGGCGCTGGCGTTGCAATTCGTCAACGATCTTCCGGGCGTGCTCGCGCAGATTCGCCGTGCACTGAGGCCCGATGGTCTGCTGCTCGCCGCGATGATCGGCGGCGACAGCCTCACCGAGCTGCGCCAGGCCTTTGCCGCGGCGGAAGCCGAATGCGAGGGCGGCGTGTCGCCCCGCGTGGCGCCGTTCGCCGATTTGCGCGACGTCGGCGCGCTGTTGCAGCGGGCGGGTTTTGCGCTGCCAGTCACCGACGTCGATCGCGTGGTGGTGCGCTATGGCAACGCGTTCGCCCTGATGCAGGATCTCCGCCGCATGGGCGCGGCCAATGTGCTGATCGAGCGGCGCCGCACGCCGAGCCGGCGCGCGACGCTGCTGCGCATGGCCGAAATCTATGCCGAGCGGTTTGCCGATGCCGACGGCCGCATCCGCGCGACGTTCGACATCATCTGGCTCTCGGGCTGGGCGCCGCATGCAAGCCAGCAGCAGCCGCTGAAGCCGGGTTCGGCGAAAGCGAGCCTGGCGGAAGCGGTGAAGAAGGCGGGAGAGACGTAGGCTCTCTCCTTCGTCATGGCCGGGCATAGCCGTCTGAAGGACGGCGTCGCTTCCGCTCGCCTCTGACCCGGCCATCCACGTCTTTCAGTTCAGCACGTAGATCGTGAATGCCCGGGACAAGCCGGACAAGCCCGGGCATGACGCCGAGGGCGTAACGACTGTCTCGGTCTCACATCAGTAAATCAATCAAATGCGGGATCAACGGAATGTCCGCCGGCGGCATCGGATAGTCGCGTAGCTTGTTGGCGCGGACCCAGGCCAGGGTCTGGCCTTCGCGGGCTTCGACGATCCCTTCCCAGCGCCGGCAGATGTAGAGCGGCATCAACAGATGAAAGGTCTCATAGCCGTAGCTCGCAAAGGTCAGCGGCGCCAGGCACGGTTCGGCGACGGTGATGCCGAGCTCCTCGTGGAGCTCGCGGATCAGGCTCTGCTCCGGCCGCTCACCGGGCTCACACTTGCCGCCGGGAAATTCCCAGAGGCCGGCGAGCGTCTTGCCCTCCGGGCGTTGCGCGATCAGGACGCGCTTGTCGGCGTCGACCAGCGCGCACGCCACCACCAATGTCAGCTTCAGGTCGGCCATGTCCTAGGACCGATAATCCCCATTGATCGCGACATATTCCTTGGTGAGGTCGCAGGTCAGCACGCGGTCGCGGCCCTTGCCGAGGCCGAGCGCGACCTTGATCGCGATCTCCGGCGCCTTCATCGCTTCCGACACCTGCGCCTCGTCATAGGACGGATCGCGCGCGCCGTTCTTGGCGACGCGGATGCCGTTGAAGGAGATCGAGAGCTTGTCGCGATCGGCCGGCTCGCCGGCCTTGCCGACCGCCATCACCACGCGGCCCCAATTGGCGTCCTCGCCGGCGATGGCAGTCTTCACCAGCGGCGAGTTCGCAATCGACATCGCGATCTTGCGTGCGGAGGCCTTGGTCTTGGCGCCCTCGACGGTGATCTCGACCAGCTTGCGCGCGCCTTCGCCGTCGCGGGCGACCTGCTCGGAGAGATTGGCGAGTATCTGGTTGAACGCCTTGGTGAAGGCCTTCAGGCGCGGATCGCTGGCGCGGCTGATCTTCGGTGCGCCGTGCTCGGCGGCGGCGCCCGTCGCGAAAGCCAGCAGCGTGTCCGAGGTCGAGGTGTCGCCATCGATGGTGACCGCGTTGAACGTGTCCTCGACGCCGGCCTTGAGCAGCGCCTGCAGCGCGGCGGGCGCGATCGGCGCGTCGGTGAAAATGAAGGACAGCATCGTCGCCATGTCGGGGGCGATCATGCCGGCGCCCTTGGCCATGCCGTTGATGGTGACCCTGGCCTTGCCGAGCTTCACGGTCGCGGTCGCGACCTTGGGGAAGGTGTCGGTGGTCATGATCGCCTTGGCGGCGGCGAGGTAGTCGCCGGGCTCGCCGGGCTCGGCGAGGCGGCCGAGCACGCCGTCGAATTTGGTGGCATCCAGCGGTTCGCCGATCACGCCGGTCGAGGCCAGGAAGATCTCGCTCTCGCTGCAGCCGACGGCCTTGGCCGCGATCTTCGCGGTCAGCGCGGTGGAGCTGCGGCCGGTCTTGCCGGTGAAGGCATTGGCATTGCCCGAATTGACCACCAGCGCGCGGGCTTTGCCGCCCTTCAACTTGGCGCGGCACCATTCCACCGGCGCGGACGGGCACTTCGACTTGGTGAAGACGCCGGCGACTGCGGTGCCCTTGTCCATGATCGCCAGCAGCACGTCGGTGCGGTTCTTGTAGCGGATGCCGGCCTCGGCCGTCGCGAGACGGACGCCCGCGATCACGGGCATGTCGGGAACGTTTTTGGGAGCGAGGGGAGAGACGGAGGAGGACATCGCGGGGCGCCTTGGTGGGGTCTGGATATGCAGATGCCCGGCACGAGGCCGGGCATCAGGAAACTTTAGATACTCTTCACGTCACCGAAGTGACAGCAAATTCTTACTTCTTGGCCGGGGGCGCCATCTTGCTGTCGGCGGGCTTCGCCGCGTCGGCCGGCTTGGCGTCTTTGGATGCGTCCGCCTGGTCCGTCCGCTCGACCTTGGCCTCGGCGCGGAGCTTGGCGACGTAGTCGGCCTGGGCCTTGCGAGTGACGTACTGCTCGATCTGAGCCTTGACCTGCTCGAAGTCAGGCGCCTTGCGGTTGCGCTTTTCCTCGACCTTGATGACGTGCCAGCCGAACTGCGACTTCACGGGGTCGGAGATCTTGCCCGGCTCCAGCGAGAACGCGACGGCCGAGAATTCCGGCACCATCTGCTCCTTGGTGAAGAAGCCGAGGTCGCCGCCGTCGGCGGAGCCCGGATCCTTGGACTTCTTCTTGGCGAGCTCGGCGAAATCGGCGCCCTTGTCGAGCTCGGCCTTGACCGCCTTGGCCTCGTCCTCGGTCTCGACCAGAATGTGGCGGGCGCGCACTTCCTGCTCACCGGTGATCTGCTTGGAGGCCTCCTCATAGACCTTCTTCATGGCGTCGTCGTTGGTCGCCGCCTTGCCCTCTTGGGCCAGCAGGCTGTCCATCAGCAGGCGGTTGCGGGCGAACGCCATCCGCTTCTTGAACTCCTCGCCGTCGGCGACCTTCTTGTCCTCGGCGGCCTTGGCCACGATCTTCATGTCGATCAGGAAGGACAGGACGTTCTCGTCCTTGGTCGCCGGATCCATCTGGGCGAGGCTCGGTCCGAGCTCCTCCTCGGCCATGGTGACGTCGCTCTTCTTGATTTCAGCGCCATTGACCTTGGCCAGAACGGGATCGTCGGCCGCCCGGAGCGGGCCCGCGAACGCCAGGAGCAGCGCCAGGGCCAGGGAGCCAGCCAGGGCGGACGCATGGCGAAAACGCTGGCCGGTGGTTACCGGGAACGAGGTGGTCATGGAAAATCCTTATGTTGAAGCAGGGGCTGCTCGAGCGGGGCGGACACTCGCCCAATCACAGGGGCTTGGCAACGCGAAAAGTCTGTCAAAATGATGAATTAGCCGCAATGCGCCCGCCGTTGACAAGGCCCTGACCGGGCCATATCTCTGCCCGGTCGCGACCATGGCGATGGCGTTTATATTGCTGCGTTTTTGGCCGTTGAACCCAGACTAGCCCAATTCCCACCCATATGGCGGATGACCCCCCGCAGTCCGGGCTCTGGCGCCATAAGGCGTCACGGTGAGTTGATAGGCCGGCGGGTGACAACTTCTTGGCTGCAACGCGGTTAAATCGCGAACACAGGAACTAGGCATGATCGGCGCGCTCGCCCGCAAGTTTTTCGGCTCCGCCAACGACCGGCGGGTGAAGGGATATCAGTCCCGCATCAACGCGATCAACGCGCTGGAGCCGGAGCTCGTCAAGCTCTCTGACGACGAGCTCAAGGCCCGCACCGCCGAGTTCAAGAAGCAGATCTCCGAGGGCAAGACGCTGGACGACCTGCTGGTGCCGGCCTTCGCCACCGTGCGCGAGGCCGCCAAGCGGACGCTCGGCCAGCGCCATTTCGACGTCCAGCTGATCGGCGGCATAGTGCTGCATGAAGGCGACATCGCCGAGATGAAGACCGGCGAAGGCAAGACGCTGGTCGCCACGCTTGCGGTCTACCTCAACGCGCTCGCCGGCAAGGGTGTCCACGTCGTCACCGTCAATGATTACCTCGCCCGCCGCGACTCCGGCTGGATGGGCCAGATCTACGGCTTCCTCGGCATGACCACGGGCGTGATCGTCCACGGCCTCGACGATGCCGAGCGCAAGGCCGCCTATGCCTGCGACATCACCTACGGCACCAACAACGAATACGGATTCGACTATCTTCGCGACAACATGAAGTACCGGCTCGAGGACATGGTCCAGCGGCCGCACTTCTTCGCCATCGTCGACGAAGTCGACTCCATCCTGATCGACGAAGCGCGGACGCCGCTGATCATCTCCGGCCCGCTCGACGATCGCTCGGACTTCTACAACACCATCGACGGCTTCCTGCCCAAGCTCGACAAGGCCGACTACGAGGTCGACGAGAAGCAGCGCACCGTGACGCTGACCGAAGGCGGCATGGAAAAGATCGAGACGCTGCTGCGCGACGCCGGCCAGCTCAAGGGCGAGTCGCTCTACGACGTCGAGAACGTCTCCGTCGTGCACCACATCAATCAGGCGCTGCGCGCCCACACGCTGTTCACCCGCGACAAGGACTACATCGTCCGCGACGACGAGGTCGTGATCATCGACGAGTTCACCGGACGCATGATGCCGGGCCGCCGCTATTCGGAAGGCCTGCACCAGGCGCTGGAGGCCAAGGAGCACGTCCAGGTCCAGCCCGAGAACCAGACGCTGGCCTCGATCACCTTCCAGAACTACTTCCGCATGTACGAGAAGCTCGCCGGCATGACCGGTACGGCTGCGACCGAAGCGGACGAACTGTTCGACATCTACAAGCTCGAGGTCGTGGAGATCCCGACCAATCTGTCGATCGCGCGTCTCGACGAGGACGACGAGGTCTACCGGACCCAGAAGGAAAAATACCAGGCGATCCTCGCCGAGATCGAGCGGGCCAACGCCCGGTTGCAGCCGGTGCTGGTGGGTACGGCTTCGATTGAAAAGTCGGAAGTTCTGGCCGAGTTCCTGAAGCAGAACGGCTACAGGCAGATCGACTTCGGCAAGGAGAACGCGCTCGACAAGCTCTATGCCGCTGCACGCGCCGGCAAGCCGGCAAAGCTGTTCGCGGTGCTGAACGCGCGCTTCCACGAGCAGGAAGCTTACATCGTCGCCGAGGCTGGCGTGCCCGGTGCGATCACGATCGCGACCAACATGGCCGGCCGCGGTACCGACATCAAGCTCGGCGGCTCGCTCGAGATGCGCCTCCAGCAGGAGACCGCCGGCATCGAGGACGAGGCCGAGAAGGCCAGGAAGATCGAGCAGATCAAGGCCGACATCGCGCATTTCCGCGACATCGTGCTGAAGGCCGAGGAGACCGTCGAGATCGAGCCGGCCAAGGGCTCCAAGCCGGCCAAGACCGTCAAGAAACCGGGCGGCCTTTACATCATCGGCTCCGAGCGGCATGAATCCCGCCGCATCGACAACCAGCTTCGCGGCCGTTCCGGCCGTCAGGGCGACCCCGGTCGCTCAAAATTCTTCCTGTCGCTGGAAGACGATCTGATGCGCATCTTCGGCTCGGATCGCCTCGACAGCATGCTCCAGCGTCTCGGCCTGCAAGAGGGCGAGGCGATCATCCATCCCTGGATCAACAAGGCACTCGAGAAGGCGCAGCAGAAGGTCGAAGCCCGCAACTTCGACATCCGCAAGAACCTGCTCAAGTTCGACAACGTCCAGAACGACCAGCGCAAGGTGATCTTCGACCAGCGCGTCGACCTGATGAAGGACGACAGCGTTGCCGAGACCGTCACCGACATGCGCCACGCCTTCATCGACGATCTCGTCGCCAAGCACGTGCCCGAGCATGCCTATGCCGAGCAGTGGGACGTCGCCGGCCTGAAGGACGAGTTGAAGCGCGTGCTCGATCTCGACCTGCCCGTCGACGACTGGGCCAAGGAAGAGGGCATCGCCGACGAGGAGCTGCTCAAGCGCATCGAGACCAAGGCCGACGAGCACATGGCCGCCAAGGTCGGGCAATGGGGACCCGACGTGATGCGTTACGTCGAGAAGACCATTCTGCTCCAGACGCTCGACCATCTTTGGCGCGAGCACCTGATCATGCTCGACCATTTGCGTCAGGTCATTGGCCTGCGCGGTTACGGCCAGCGCGATCCCTTGCAGGAGTACAAGACCGAGGCCTTCAACCTCTTCCAGGAGATGAGCGCTCACTTGCGCGAGGCCGTCACCGCGCAGCTGATGCGGGTCGAGATCGTCCCGCCGGAGCAGGAAGCGCCTGTGCTGCCGCAGATGGAAGCGCACAAGCTCAATCCGGATACCGGCGAAGACGAAATGGCCGTCGCCAACGTTTCGCTGGCCCCGCAGGCCACCGACGCCGCGCTGCGCGACCCGAAGAACCCCGCCAGCTGGGGCAAGGTCGGCCGCAACGAGGATTGCCCCTGCGGCAGCGGCAAGAAGTTCAAGCACTGCCACGGGCGGTACGCCTAACGGCGAACGCTTGTCTCGGCGCGATGCCCCAGCTCGATTGAGCCGGGGCATCCGTTGCGTCCCCCTAAGAGTGCATGTGCGGCTCTAGCTGCCGGGCGGCCGATACTTGCCCCGCAACTCGCTCGCCATTTGCCGGACCTTGGTGATTTCATCCTGCGTCCACAGACGCATGAGGTTCACATGGTGGATGGCGCCAGACGCCACCACGGTGCCGGATATCGCCGGTGCGGCACTGGGGTCGGGCACGTCGAAGATGACCAGCACGCCGGGCCCTTCGGCAGCCGTGCTGTACATTGAAATCAGTTTGCCGCCTGCAGCTTCGATCAGAGCCTTGGCCGCCTCGTAGCGATTGGTCTTGGGATTCTCCATGATGCTGTTGAGCGATTTTGGCGTGTACTGTCCTGTCATACAGAAATGCATAATGACTTCTCCTCTCGATGAGCGAGGGATGACTGGAATGTATGCTGTCCTTCCGACGCGATGAAAAAGCGTCGGCTCAAAAATCATCGATGAAGGATTGCAAGCCCCGCCGTGGGCAAATCGCCGCTAACAATGTTCCGGGCCTTCGGCACTGCCCCATGGCGGCTGAAGGCAACTTTATATCAGCCGGCTGTCGTCTGGAAGGGGCCCGAAAGGCCAATTGAAATTGCGTCGGTGTCGACTCGCCGGACGCACGCTCCGTCGTGCGATGCCGTCTCAATTCGAGCTGTCGATCAAGCTCTCCAGCAGCCGCTTCAATTCGCTCGTCGACTTGTCGCCGTAGCTTTCCAGGATGTGTTCCTCCTGATCGACTGCGAGCGAGTTGAGCTTCTTGCACAGCACCTTGCCGCGGTCGGAGATGAACATCAGCACCTTGCGGCGGTCGTTGGGGTCCTGCACGCGATAGACCAGCGTGTCGGAGACCATGCGGTCGATCATCTTGGTCAGCGTCGGATGGTTGAGCAGCACCGCATCCGCAAGCTCGCCCATCGAATGGCCGTCGCCGTCCGACAGCACCTTCAGGATTCGCCATTGCTCGACGGGAACTCCCTCCTTGCTCAACCGCAGTTCGAGTTGCCGGTTGATCTCCCGGTTGGCTTGCGCGAGCAGGTAGGCGAGGTGTTCGGTGATGGGAGCGTTCGATTTTGCCACGGCTAAGGCTTCGTCTTGACCCAAATGAGTGAATGTCTTGCAATCAATGCTGCATCTATATGCACTTCAATTGTTGAATATTCAATATTTTCAAAATAGGATCATTGCCCAACAAAAGGGCGGATGCCGCGGCCGCCTGCTCAATGTGCTTTCAGGTCTGGTGCCAGACAGGAGTTGGCGTGCGCGCGACGGTAAACTTCCCGGCTCACGGCGGTCTGGCGTTGCCGCCGTCCTTGCTGTTCAGGAATCTGTCGTCATCGGCGGCTGATGGCGCGCTGTCGCCTGCCGATCAGGCCTTTCTCAGGCGTCGTGGCCCGAACAAGTTGCGCGTCGGGGGCTTCATCTGCTGCACCGGTTCGCCCGGGATCTGGGGGCCCTGCGCGACCAACAGCGCGCAGCTCGCGGTCGCCGAGATCAACAAGCGCGGCGGTATCCTCGGCCGCGAGATCGAATTTTCCGTCTATGACGCTGGTGGGCCGCTCGACGAGGTCCTGAGCCGCGCGGAGCAGGCGATTGCCTTCGACGAGGTCGATCTGATCCTGGGCTTGCACACCAGCGCGGTCCGTGTTGCCCTGCGCGATATCACCACGCGCCATCGTATCCCCTACATCTACACCCCGGTCTATGAGGGCGGCGAGCGCACGCCGGGCGTGATGGCGATCGGCGAGACGCCACGCTGGCAGAGCCGGCCGTCGATCCACTGGCTGGCCGACGTGAAGAAAGCGCAGCGCTGGTACCTGATCGGCAGCGATTACGTCTGGCCCTGGCAGTCGCACCGTGCCGTGAAGAACTACATCAAGGAAACCGGCGGACACGTCGTCGGCGAGGAGTTCGTTCCCCTCGGCGAGGACAACCATGAGCCGCACCTGGCGCGCATCCGCGCCGCGCGGCCTGACGTGGTGCTGATCTCGCTGATCGGCACCGACAGCAGCACCTTCAATCGCGCCTTCGGCGAATGCGGCTTGGCTGCCACCACGCTGCGGCTTGCCGGCGCCATGGACGACACTGTGCTGCTCGGCATCGGCGCCGACAACAGCGAGAACATGTTCTGCGCCTCCGGCTATTTCACCGGCACCGGCGCGCGGGCCAATGACGACTTCCAGAGCCGCTATCGCACGATGTTCGGACCGAATGCACCGCCGATCGGCTCGGTTGGCCAGTCCAGCTACGAAGGCATGCGTTTCCTCGAAGCGGTTGCCAACAAGGCCGGCACATTGGCGATGGGGCCGATGCTCGCAGCCGGCCGCAACATCGTCTACAGCGGCGCTCGCGGAACGGTCACCGTTCGTGATGGGCGCGCGCGGATGCCGATGCATCTCGCCGAAGCCGATGGCCTCGACTTCAAGCTGATCAAGCCGATCTGACTCGCGCGGGCATTTCGCGAGGCGCGCCAAGCGCAAAATAATACTTGAAAAGGAAAATATTTCCGTTTTGAATGTTTCAGCGAGGCCGGTGGTGCGTCGCGCCGGGGCGGTCGCGCCCAACATTCGTTTCAAGAAGCTTCAGGAGAGCGCCGTGACAGTTGTCCTTCCCACGCCAGCCCAACTTCGCAGCGTCGCCGAGCAGTGCGGCCTCGCGCTGACCGACGATGACGTCGCTTCGTTCCGCGGCCTGATGCAGGGCTCGATCGAGGCTTACAATCTGGTCGCCGCGATGCCCGACGAGGTTCCGGAGGTGAAGTACCCGCGCACACCCGGCTATCGGCCGTCTGCGGAAGAGAACCCTCGCAATGCCTGGTATCGCAAATCGACCGTGAAGGGTGCTGCCAGCGGCAAGCTCAAGGGCAAGACGGTCGCCCTGAAGGACAACATCATGCTGGCCGGCGTACCCATGACCAACGGCTCGTCGACGCTGGAAGGCTATGTGCCCGATTTCGACGCCACCATCGTCACGCGCATGTTGGATGCCGGCGCCGAGATCGCCGGCAAGGTGCATTGCGAGCACTTCTGCCTGTCCGGCGGCAGTCACACCGGCTCCTACGGGCCGGTGCACAATCCGCACAAGATGGGCTACTCGGCCGGCGGCTCATCGTCAGGTTCGGGCGTCGTGGTTGCGCTCGGTGAAGTCGACATGGCGATCGGCGGCGATCAGGGCGGCTCGATCCGCATGCCGTCCTCGTTCTGCGGCATCTACGGCATGAAACCGACCTGGGGCCTCGTGCCCTATACCGGGATCATGCCGATCGAGATCTACGTCGACCATACCGGCCCGATGACCGCGACGGTCGCCGACAACGCACTGCTGCTCGAAGTGCTCGCCGGCGACGACGGTTACGATCCCCGCATCAAGGCGCCGAAGGTGGAGGAATACACCAAGGCGCTCGGGCAGGGCGTCAAGGGCATGAAGATCGGCATCTTGAAGGAAGGCTTCGAGCAGCCCGGCGCAGAGGCTGCGGTGAACGAAAGCGTGCGCGAGGCGGCGAAGCGCTTCAAGGATCTCGGCGCCAGCGTGGAGACGGTGTCGATCCCGATGCACCTGCTGGGCGGCGCGATCTGGACCCCCATCGGCACCGAGGGGCTGACCCAGACCATGATGTTCGGCGACGGCTACGGGCTCAGCCGCGGCGATCTTTATTCGACCTCACTGATGGATTTTCATCGCGGCTGGCGCCGGCAAGCGGACTCGCTCTCCGAGACCACGAAGTTGTTCATGATGCTCGGCACCTACATCAACAACAATTTCGGCCCACGCTTCTACGGCAAGGCGCTCAACATCTCGCGACGGCTGACCGCGGCCTACGACAAGGCGTTCAGGGATTATGATCTGCTGCTGATGCCGACGACGCCGATGAAGGCGACCAAGCTGCCGGAGCCCAATGCCAGCCGTGAGGACTATGTCGCTCGTGCGCTGGAGATGATCTCCAACACGGCGCCGTTCGACATCACCCATCATCCCGCAATGTCGCTGCCCTGCGGCATGGTCGACGGCCTGCCGGTCGGCTTGATGCTGGTCGGCCGCATGTTCGAGGAATCCACCATCTATCGCGCCGCGCATGCCTTCGAGCAGATCGGCGACTGGAAGACGATGTGAGCGGGGTGGTGATGCAGACGGGCGGGGTACCAGAGCGTTTTCGAGTGACGTGGACACCGGATCGCGTCAAGAAAACGCGTCAATGCAAGGAGCCCGGTTCCGATTTCATCGGAGCCGGAAAGGCTCTGGCGCATGGCTAACGCGTTCGTCGCGGCATTCGAGATCCTGAGCTTTGGCGCGATCATCGTCCTGATCGTGCTGGGGCTCGGGATCATCGCCAGCATGATGGGGATCTTCAACTTCGCGCAGGGTGAGTTCGTCCTGCTCGGGGCCTACGTCACCTATCTTGCCTACGCCAAGGGCCTGCCCATCTGGGCCGGCATGGTCGCGGCGCCGTTTGTGGTTGGCGCACTCGGCTTCGTGTTGGAAGCGCTGATCATTCGCCGCTTCTACGCCGCGCCGATCGTGGCGATGCTTGGCACTTACGCGCTCGGCCTGATCATCCGCGAATCCGTGCGCGGGCTGATCGGCGGCTTCTATCTCACCGTGCCCGAGCCGATCGGCGGTTCGATCGACCTCGGTACCATGCACATTTCGGCGTGGCGCTTCACCATCATCGTCATCACGATCCTGGTGATGGCCGGCTGTTATCTTCTGCTGTCGCGCACCAGCTTTGGCTTGCGCATGCGCGCCACGCTGGAGAATCCGTCGCTGGCGCGGGCCTCGGGCATTTCCACGCCTCTGATGTACGGCGCTACCTTTGCCTTCGGGTCTGCGCTCGCCGGGCTTGCCGGCGCGCTGATCGTGCCGGTGTTCAGCCTCTACGCCGATCTCGGCATCCGCTTCCTGATCCAGGGCTTTGTCGCCGTCATGGTCGGCGGTGTCGGCTCCTTTATCGGCCCCGTCGCCGGCGCTGGCGTGATCGGCACGCTCAGCGCCGCGCTGCCCTGGGTCATGGCGCCCGTGGTCGCCGATGTCCTCGTCTTCGTTCTCGCCATTGCCTTCATCAAATTCCGGCCGCAGGGCCTCATCGCTGGAAGAGGGGTTTAATCATATGTTCGATCGTCAGCTCTCACGCCGCCGTTTTCTGTCCAATTTTGCCTTCGCCTCCGGCGCGGTCGCGACCGGCGTCGGCAGCTGGGTGATCCCGGCGCCCTGGGCCAACGCGGCCGAAGCTCCGATCAAGGTCGGTATCGCGACCGACCTCACCGGCCCCATCGCCTATGCCGGCAATGCCGACGCCAATGTCGCCAAGATGGTGATCAAGGAGATCAATGCGGCGGGCGGCCTGCTCGGCCGTCCGCTCGAGCTCTATATCGAGGACACCGCGTCGAACGAATCGGTGGCCGTCGGCAACGTGCGCAAGTTGATCCAGCGCGACAAGGTCGACATGGTGCTGGGTGGTATCACCTCGTCGATGCGCAACGCGATCAAGGATCCGATCGTGGCGCGCGGCAAGACGCTCTACATCTATCCGCAGCTCTATGAGGGCAGGGAGTGCACGCCCTATTTGTTCTGCACCGGGCCGACGCCGGCGCAGCAATGCGACGAGTTCATCCCGTGGCTGATCAAGAACGGCGGCAAGAAGTTCGCGTTGCCGAGCGCCAACTACGTCTGGCCGCACACGCTCAATGTCTATGCCCGCAAGGTGATCGAATCCAACGGCGGCGAGGTCGTGTTCGAAGAATACTATCCGCTCGACCAGATCGACTTCTCCGCGACCGTCAACCGCATCATCTCCAACAAGGTCGACGTCGTCTTCAACACCGTCATTCCGCCCGGCGTCGGCCCGTTCTTCAAGCAGCTCTATGAAGCGGGCTTCCTCAAGAACGGCGGGCGTCTCGCCTGTGTCTACTATGACGAGAACACGCTCAACATCAATCAGGCCAACGAGATCGAGGGACTTGCGAGCTGCCTCGACTACTTCAAGGTGCTAACCAAGGAAAGTCCGTTCGACGCGAAACTTCAGGCGGCTTACGAGAAGGATTTTCCGGGCAACTTCCTGTTCGCGGCCGGCAGCGCGGCGACCGGCACCTATCGCGGCCTGAAGCTGTGGGAAGCCGCCGTCAAGGAAGCCGGCAAGATCGACCGCGAGTCGGTCGCCGCTGCGCTCGACCATGCCAAGATCGCCGAAGGTCCGGGCGGACCGGCCGAGATGGTGCCGGGCAAGCGGCACTGCAAGATGAAGATGTATACCGCAGTCGCCAAGGCCGGGAACTACGAGATCGTCGCGCGCAGCGAGGGCCTGGTCGATCCCAAGGAATGCTAACTTTCTTCACCTCCCCCCGCTGGGGAGAGGCGAAGAGACCGCCACAAGGTGCTTAATTCGGAATGCTGAAATCCATGGGTGCAGCTAGACAGGCCGTCCACGCCGACGTCGGGGGTGAGACGGACGTTTCGGTCGCCGAGAGTACAACGGCCGAGCGATCGTCGGCACGAAGAGTCCTGCCGATCGTGGAGGGCGTGGTGCTTGTCGCCGCGCTCATCGCGCCGCTGGTGCTGCAAGACTACCTCACGGTGTTCGCAACGCGTGTGGTCATTCTTGCGCTGTTCGCGCTGTCGTTCGATCTGGTCTGGGGCTATGCCGGCATCATGAGCTTCGGCCAGGCCCTGTTCTTCGGCTCGGCCGGCTATGGCGTCGCGCTGCTCGCGCGCGACTTGGACATCACCAACATCTTTCTGGTATTGCCGGCGGGCACGCTGATCGGCCTCACCTTCGCGCTGCTGCTCGGCGGCTTCCTGCTGCTGGGCCGGCATCCCTCCAGCGTGATCTTTGTGTCGCTCGGCACCTTGACCGGCTCCTACGCCGCCGATCGCCTCGCGCGCGGCTGGTACTATCTCGGCGGTCAGAACGGCATTCCCTCGATCGCGCCGATGACGCTCGGCGGCTACGAATTCTCGGAAGGGCCGGGGTTCTATTATCTCGTGCTCGGCATTCTCGTCGTCGTCTATCTGCTCTGCCGCTTCCTGGTGCGCTCGCAGTTTGGCCTCGCGCTCGCAGGCCTGCGCGAGAACGAGCAGCGCATCGCCTTCTTCGGCTACAAGGCGCAGCACCTCAAGGCGATCATCTTCGCGATTGGCGGCGCCATTGCAGGTCTTGCCGGCAGCCTCTACGCGTTCCACGAGGGCTTTGTGTGGCCCAACATGGTCGGCGTCGTGGTCTCGACGCAAGTGGTGCTCTACGTGCTGTTCGGCGGCTCCGGCACGCTGATCGGGGCCGTCATAGGCACCGTCATCGTCGAAGGCGTCAGCTTCTGGCTGTCGGACAATTATCGCGACATCTGGCCGATCATTCTGGGAGTATTGCTTCTGCTCGTGATCCTGTTCCGGCCGCTCGGCCTGATCAGTTTCGTCCTCGGCGAGCGCGAGCGGGTCGGCAGCTTCGGTACCAAGATCAAGGGGAAGAAAAATGCCGCTCCTTGAAGCCGCGGGCATCTCGAAGATCTTCGGCAAGCTCACCGCCCTCGACGGCGCCGCGCTCACCGTCGGCGAGAACGAGTTTCACGGCCTGATCGGCCCGAACGGCTCCGGCAAGAGCACGCTGATGAAGTGCATCGCCGGCGCCGAGGTGCCGACGCAGGGCAGGGTCTCCTTCGTCAACACCGACATCACCGCCTTCACGCCGACCGAGCGCGCGCGGGCCGGCATGAGCCTGAAATTCCAGATCACGAGCGTGCTACCGTCGCTGACGCTCTACGACAACATCCTGCTCGCGCTGCAGGCGCAATCCTCGCTGCTCGATCTCGTGCTCTCGCGCACGCGCAGGCTGCTGCACGATCAGGTCATGACCATGCTGACGCAATTCCGTCTTGCGAACCGCGCGTTCGATGCGGCGGCCGCGCTGTCGCACGGCCAGCAGCAATGGCTGGAGATCGCGATGGCGCTTGCGGGCAAGCCGAAGCTGTTGCTGCTCGACGAGCCGACCGGCGGCATGAGCCTGGAGGAGCGCCGCGTCACCGGCGAACTGCTGCAGCCGATCAAAGAACATTGCTCTCTCGTCATCGTCGAGCACGATCTCGATTTCATCCGCGACATCTGCGATCGGTTGACCGTGCTCGACCAGGGCAAGGTGCTGGCATCAGGCACCGTGTCCGAGATCCAGGCCAACACATCCGTCCAGGAGATCTATCTGCGCCGTGCCTGAATTTTTGGACATCAAGCATCTCGACGCCGGCTACGGCCGCAGCCAGGTCCTGTTCGACGTCAATCTCGGCATCCCCTGGCGTGGCGGCGTCGCCGTGCTCGGGCGCAACGGCGCGGGCAAGACCACGCTGATGAAGACCATCGTCGGCGAGCTGCCGGCATGGAAGGGCGAGGTCGGCTTCGACGGCCGCGACATCAGCCGCCGCCGGCCCGAGGAGCGCGTCCGCGCCGGCATCGGCTACGTGCCGCAGGAGCATTCGGTGTTCGCGCGCCTGTCGGTGCGCGACAATCTCGCGGTCGGCTCGCTCTTCAACAAGGATGCCACCGCCGTCGACCGCGTGCTGGCCATCTTCCCGAAACTCGGCCAGCGCCTCGACCAGCCCGCCGGCACGCTCTCCGGCGGCGAGCGCAAGATGCTCGCCATCGGCCGCGCCATGCTCGGCGACCCCAAGCTGCTGCTGCTGGACGAGCCGACCGAAGGCGTTTGGATCGGCGTGATCGAGGAGATCACCGAGCGTCTGATCGAGCTTGCCAAGACCATCGCCGTCATCATCGTCGAGCAGCACCTCGACCTCGCGCTGCGCGTCGCCGATTACGCCTACGTGCTGGATCGCGGCCGCGTCGCGCTGCAAGGCGAGGCGGGCGAGGTGAGGGGCAATCCGGAGCTGATGCGGTATCTGGCGCCGTAAATGGGCGGGCGAGCGAAACGCCGCCCGTTACTTCACCGCGCCAAAGCGGCTGTCGAACGAGTTCGACGACACCACCGGCGCTGCGCCGGCCATTTGCGCGCCATCGTTCACCGACGGCTTCAGCGGGGGGCGCGTCGCCGCGACCTTGGTCTCGGCGGGCTTCGCAGGCTCGGCGGGTTTTGCGGCAACGGCCGGCTTGTCCTTCGCGGTATCGTGGTGGCCGGGCACGAAGCGCGTCACGGCCGCCTTCAGCCTGGATGCTGCGGTAGGCGGCGTCGCGGCGGGGGCCACCGATGCGGTCGCTTGCGGCGGCGGCGTTGTCGCCGTCGTGTCGGCGGTGCCGAATCCCATCTTGCGGCCAAGGTTCGAGAAGAAGCCCGACTTCTCGGCAGGCTGCGCCGAGGCGACGCGGGTGTTGGTCGCGGGCGCGCTGACGGCGACGACCGGCTCTGCCTGCGGGGCGGTTGCGGTCGGCTCGAGGTTCGGCTTCGGCGGATTGACGGTGCCGGGGATCGTGCCCGGCGCCTTCGACATCGCCAGCATCTGCAGCGTGTTGCCTTCGGCGCCTTCCGACAGGCCGGTCGAGCCCTCCGGAATCTTGGCGGCGAAGATCTTGTTCATGCCGCCGTCGATGCCGGTGTTCATACGCGCCACCGGCGTGCCCTTGGCGACCAGCTTGCTGTACTCGGCCTCGTCGCGCTGCTCCTTCTCGCGCACGGCGCTGGCGACGTCCTCGGGGACGATATAGGCCGGGCACTTGGCCGAGGCGTCGAACACGGGATCGCGCTTCGCATCAGGCGCGCGTGCCGCATCGAACACGTACTTCTTCTCGCAGAAATCGACCTTCGGCTCCTGCCGCGTCACCTCGAAATGATCATAGCCTTCCTTGATCATCTTCCAGAAGGCCATGTTCGGATTGTTGCGGTGCTTGGCCATGTTCACCGGCGTCATCCGGAACGGATACGCCTGGAACTGGAACGCCTTCTGGCCGCCGAAGAAGGACTCGCGCCCCAGCGAATAGATCTCCGCGATCTGCTCGTCGGTCATGGCGTAGCAGCCGCGCGAGGAGCAATCGCCGTGCACCATCAGCTGCGAGCCGGTGCGGCCAAGCGCCTTGTCGAACGCGTTGGGGAAGCCGGTGTTGAACGAGAGGTAATAAGCCGATTGCGGATTCATCTGGCTCGGGTTGATCGAGTAGAATCCTTCCGGCGCCTGGCGGTCGCCTTCGCGCACCTTCGGACCCAAATCGCCCGACCAGCGGCAGATCGGATAGGTCTTGAGCAGCGCGAACTGGCCGCTGCGGGTCTGCTTCCAGATCTCGAGCTCGGCCTCCTGCTTGAACAGGCGGATCAGGATCGGCGACTGCAGATCCATGTCCTTCTCGCCCATCGCGGCGACGAGCTTCGGCGAGACCGGCTGGTTGGCCTTGGCGTTGGTCGCCAGCGACACCTGATCGGTATCGCAGCCGGCCAGCACAACGCTGAGGGCAAGCGCAACCGAAGCCAAGAGCGCGCGAGCAAGCGAACGAGAATTCAAGATGGACCCCACAACGTGCCGGGCAAGGAGCGCGAACCCCAATCTCTCGGGCATGGCCTGACCGGAGAACCGGACTTTCTCAGACCAAGCCCCAGCGCTTATGCCCTGAAGCCATTGATTAAAATTCTAACCTCCGCACCTTGGGGTCGCAACCCGACCGGGGATCACGAGCCCGTTGGCGAGACGGCGTGGTCAACAGAGACTTAAACTGGGCCGGAACTTGGACTTTGCAGTCGAACCAGTACTGAGATCGCCGATTTGGGCAAAAAAAGGGTTAATACGGGGTTACCGGTGCGTCGTTCCGGGATGGTCCGAAGGACCAGACCCGGAACCTCGAGATTCCGGGTTCGCCGTTCGGGCGCCCCGGAATGACAGGAAATGAACAGAATCAGCCCAGTTTCCGGCCGATATCGAGGAATTTCTGCCGGCGCTGCTTGCGGATGGCGTCGCCGTCCAAGCCGCGGAGCTCGTC
Organism: Bradyrhizobium manausense; assembly: GCF_018130615.1. Taxonomy (GTDB): domain Bacteria; phylum Pseudomonadota; class Alphaproteobacteria; order Rhizobiales; family Xanthobacteraceae; genus Bradyrhizobium; species Bradyrhizobium manausense_A. Next base: position 46,223 of record NZ_JAFCKB010000022.1, on the reverse strand, counting down.
AAACGCCTTGGCGATCGCGTCGCCCGTGGTGGCGATCATGGCGGCGGGGTCGCGGTGGGCGCCGCCGACCGGCTCCTTCAGGATCTGGTCGATCACCCCGAAGCGGAGCATGTCCTGGGCGGTGATCTTCATGTTGTTGGCGGCTTCCTGCGCCTTGCTGCCGTCACGCCAGAGGATGGAGGAGGCGGCCTCGGGCGAGATCACGCTGTAGATCGCGTGCTCCAGCATCAAGACCTTGTTGGCGGTGGTGATCGCGATGGCGCCGCCCGACATGCCCTCGCCGGTGATGATGGCGACGTTCGGCACGGTCAGCGCCATGCAGGCATCGGTCGAGCGCGCGATGGCTTCGGCCTGGCCGCGCTCCTCGGCGCCGATGCCGGGATAGGCGCCGGCGGAATCGGCCAGCGACAGCACGGGAAGGCCGAACCGCTCGGCCATCTCCATCAGCCGCACGCATTTGCGGTAGCCCTCGGGCCGCGCCATGCCGAAATTGTGCTTGATCCGGCTCTCGGTGGAATCGCCCTTTTCCTGGCCCATCACGCAGATGGCTTCGCCGCGGAAACGGCCGAAGCCTGCGACCAGCGCCTCGTCCTCGCCGAACTTGCGGTCGCCGGCGAGCGGGGTGAATTCGGTGATCAGGCCCTTGATGAAGTCGTTGAAATGCGGCCGCTGCGGGTGCCGCGCGACCAGCGTCTTCTGCCACGGCGTCAGGTTGAGATAGAGGTCGGCCAGCGCCTGCGCCGCCTTGTCCTCGATCCGTCCGATCTCTTCGGCGATGTCGGTGCCGGAGGCCGCAAGCGTCCTGAGCTCGTCGACCTTGGAGTCGAGCTCGGCGACGGGCTTTTCGAAGTCGAGATAGCTGCGCATCTGATCTGGCATCAACTCAATATAGGGGGACGGGACGACGAGGCGAAGCGAGGTTGGCTTCAGGTAAAGAAGTGTAGCTTCTTCAAGGGGTTGACCTGTGCGTTCGCGGGAGCGCGGCAAATCACGAATGAGGCCACGGCTCTTTCTGCGGAGATGTGGCCGAAGTCAAGGCGGTTAGTTCACCCCTCCAGCTACTTCTCCGCCAGCGGGTGCAGGTCGCGCACCAGGCTCTTCAGCCGCTCCTCGACCACATGGGTATAGATCTGGGTGGTCGAGATGTCGGTGTGGCCGAGCAGGGTCTGCACGATGCGCAAATCGGCGCCGTTGTGCAGGAGGTGGCTGGCGAAGGCATGCCGCAGCACGTGTGGAGAGACCAGGCGGGCCTGAAGCCCCGAGGCGACCGCGAGCTCCTTGAGGTCGCGGGCGAAATGCTGCCGCGTCAGGTGCCCGCTCTCGCCGAAGGAGGGAAACAGCCATTTCGAGGCGGCGAGGCTGCCCTTCTTCTCGCCCTTGTTGTTTTCCTTGGCCGCCTCCGTCGCCGCGAGATAGTCCGCCATCGCCTGGCGCGAGGCCTGGTTGAGCGGCACCAGACGTTCCTTGTCGCCCTTGCCGCGCACCACGATCATGCGGGCGTCGCGCTTGGCGGCCGAGCGCGGCAGCGACACCAGCTCGGAAACGCGCAGGCCCGTGGCGTAGAGCACCTCGAGCAGGCAATAGAGCCGCAATGCGCGCAGCCGCTGTGACGGCGAAGCGTCCATCGCCTCGCTCATCTCCTTGGCGCGGCGGAGCATGCGGTCGACATCCGATATCGACAGCACCTTCGGCAGGCCCCGGCCGCGCTTGGGGCCGGACAGGATCGCCGCGGGATCCTCGGTCCGGATGCGCTCGTTCAGCAGGAAGCGGAACAGGTGTCGCATCGCCGACAGCCGCCGCGCGACACTGGAGGATTTGAAGCCGCGCGCATCGAGGTCGGCAAGATAGTCGCGCAGCGTCTGGGTTTCGGCGTCAGTAAAGCCATGGCCGGTGCGGCCGAGAAACTCGGAGAAATCGGTGAGATCACGGCGATAGGCATCGAGCGTATTGGGCCCGGCGCCCTGTTCGGCTGCGAGCATGTCGAGGAACAGGCCGGTCAGCTTGGCGTCGGAAGGCTTGCTGGCGGAGGGTTTGCGCATGCCCCGGAGGCTAGCTCCTATTTCTTGAGAAATTTATCCGGCGGGATCGTCACGGTCATTTCTCGCGGCTTCGGATTGACGAAATTGGCCAGCGCGAACACGACGCCGTAGACGATGCCGGCGATCACGGCGACGACCGTCAGGAAGCGGAACAGGCTGGGCATCGGGCAAGGTCTCGAACGGCCGAATTAACCAATGAAATCATCCAACATGTTCGCCGTTTCGTGGCAAGAGTCCTCTGGCGAGGGCTTCGAGGGGGTCGTATAGGTGGCCGGGATGCCGCCTTTGGCGGCCAATTGAGCGAGATCCAGAGCAAGATCCAATGTCCGACGCCGTGTTGCCAGCACAAGCGAGCCCTGAGGCCGACATCCTGTCGGCGCTGGGGGCGCGTTCGATCGTGCTGGTCGGCATGATGGGCGTCGGCAAGTCGACCATCGGCCGGAGGCTGGCGGCGCGGCTTGGCCTGCGTTTTTTCGACGCCGATGTCGAAATCGAGGTGGCCCACGCCGGCATGACCATTCCGGAAATCTTTGCGACCCATGGCGAGCCCTATTTCCGCGACGGCGAGGCCCGCGTGATCGCACGCCTGCTTGAAGGCGGGCCGATCGTGCTGGCGACCGGCGGCGGCGCCTTCATGCGCGAGGAGACGCGGACCCGCATTGCGGCGAAGGCGGTTTCGATCTGGCTCAGGGCGGACCACGACGTCATCATGCGCCGCGTGCGCCGTCGCGCCGACCGCCCTTTGCTCCAGACCGCCGATCCCGAAGGTACCGTCACGCGGCTTCTCACCGAGCGTGAGCCGATCTATGGCAAGGCCGACCTCACCATCGCCTCGCGCGATGTGCCGCACGACAAAATCGTCGACGAGACCATCGCGACGCTGCACGCGCATCTCTGCGGCGAGCCGGCCGCCCAACCTCCTGCCGACGTTGCGAGTGCCGCTCGATGACTGCGCCCATGAAACATTCTGACCCTGTGAACGTCGATGTCGCGCTGGAAAATCGCGCCTATGACATCGTCATCGGCCGCGGCGTGCTGGCCTCGCTGGGCGAGCGCGTTGCCGCTTTGCGCCCGGGCGTGCGCACCGCCATCGTCACCGACCGCACCGTGGCAAGATACTGGCTCGAGCCGACGGAAGCCTCGCTTGCGGCCGCCGGCATTCCAACATCGCGCATCGTGGTCGAGGAAGGCGAGATCTCGAAAACCTATGCCGGCCTGGAAAAGGTCAGCGAAGCCCTGATCGCCGCAAAGATCGAGCGCAACGATCTCGTCATCGCGCTCGGCGGCGGCGTGGTCGGCGATCTCGCCGGGTTTGCCGCGGCGATCCTGCGCCGTGGCGTCGATTTCGTGCAGGTGCCGACCTCGCTGCTGGCGCAGGTCGATTCTAGCGTCGGCGGCAAGACCGGCATCAACTCGCCGCAGGGAAAAAATCTGCTCGGCGCCTTCCATCAGCCCGTGCTGGTCGTTGCCGATACCGCCGTGCTCGACACGCTGTCGCCGCGGCAGTTCCGTGCCGGCTATGCCGAGGTAGCCAAATACGGTGTGCTCGGCGACGAGGCCTTCTTCGCCTGGCTGGAAAAGAACCACGCGGATATCGTCAAGGGCGGCTCCGCGCGCGAGCATGCCATCGCGACCTCCTGCCGGGCCAAGGCCGGCGTCGTCTCGCGCGACGAGCGCGAGACCGGCGAGCGCGCGCTGCTCAATCTCGGCCACACCTTTGGTCACGCGCTGGAAGCCGCGACCGGTTTCTCCGACCGCCTGTTTCACGGCGAGGGCGTCGCGATCGGCATGACGCTGGCGGCGCAGTTCTCGGCCAGGCTCGGCATGATCGGCGAGGCCGACGCGACCCGCGTCGAGCGTCACCTCATTGAAGCCGGACTTCCGACGCGTCTGCAGGACATCGCCGGTTTCGCGCAGGAGGGCCTTGCCGATGCCGACGCGCTGATGGCGCTGATGGCGCAGGACAAGAAGGTCAAGCGCGGCAAGCTCACCTTCATCCTGCTGGAGGCCGTGGGGCGCGCCGTCATCGCCAAGGATGTCGAGCCGGCGCCCGTGCGCGACTTCCTGAAAGAGAAGCTCGCGCAGCAGGCTTGATGCGCGGCTGAACTTCTGTTGAGAGTCTCATGGATTGGCTCGGCTTCACCATCGTCATCATCTGTCTGCTCGTATCGGGCTTCTTCGCCGCGAGCGAGACGGCGCTGACCGGCGCGTCGCGCGCCAGCATGTTGCGGCTGTCCAAACAGGGTAACCGCGACGCCGACGTGGTCTCGCAGTTGCTCGACATGCGCGAGCGCCTGATCGGCGCGCTGCTGCTCGGCAACAACATCGCCAATATCAGCGCATCCGCGCTCGCAACCTCCATCTTCACGGCGTGGTTCGGTGATGTCGGCGTGCTCTATGCCACCGGCGTGATGACGGCGCTGGTCGTCATTTTCGCCGAAGTGCTGCCCAAGACCATCGCCATCAACGCGCCTGATCGGATGGCGCTCGCGGTCGCGCGTCCGATGCGGCTGACGATGTACGTACTGGGACCGCTGCTGCGGGTGGTGGAAGTCATCGTGCGCCTGTTGATGCGCGGCTTCGGCCTCGCCGGCGAGCACCAGGCGATCCTGTCGCCGACCGAACGCCTGCGCGGCGCGGTCGACCTCTTGCATCACGAGGGCAAGTTCGAGAAGCAGGACCGCGACATGCTCGGCGGCCTGCTCGATTTGCGCGAGCTCCAGGTCTCCGACGTCATGATCCATCGCACCGAAATGATGATGATCAACGCCGATCTGCCGCCGGAGGAGTTGGTGCGCGAGGTGCTGGCGACCGAATACACCCGCATCCCGCTCTGGCGCGAGAAGCCGGAAAACATCATCGGCGTGCTCCACGCCAAGGATCTCCTGCGCGCAATCCGCGCGTCCGACGGCGACACCTCGCGCATCGACGTCTCCACCATCGCGCTGCCGCCCTGGTTCGTGCCGGAGATGCGCCCGGTGTCCGAACAGCTGAAGGCGTTCCGCCGGCGAAAAACCCATTTCGCGCTGGTCGTCGACGAGTACGGCGAAGTTGAAGGTCTGGTGACGCTGGAAGACATTCTGGAGGAGATCGTCGGCGACATCTCCGACGAGCACGACGTCGTGGTCGCCGGCGTGCGCGCCCAGCCCGACGGCTCCGTCGTGGTCGACGGCTCGGTGCCGATCCGCGACCTCAACCGCGCCATGGATTGGCGCCTTCCGGATGGAGAGGCCACCACGGTCGCCGGGCTCGTCATTCACGAGGCGCGCTCGATCCCCGACCGGGGCCAGAGCTTTACGTTCCACGGCTTCCGCTTCCGTGTCCTCCGCCGCGAGCGCAACCGTATCACCGCGCTCCGTATTTCACCGGTGCCGCGCGATGCGGAAATGGAGGAAGCGAAGCCGAGAAGAGCCGGAACGTCGTTCTAGCTCGAAGTCCTCACCGTCATTCGATGCGAAGCATCAAACTCCGGTGCGCAGTTGCGCACCTGAGAATCTCTAGATTCCGGGTTCGGCTCTTCGAGCCACCCCGGGATGACGGTGCTAATTTTCCCCCGGCGCCTGCGCGTGGATCGCCAGCGCATGCACGCTTCCGGAAAGTTCCGCGGCCAGCGCTGAATTTATCATGCGGTGACGGTCGACCCGGCTCTTCCCTTTGAAGGCTTGAGACACGATATAAACACGGAAGTGCGTCTCGCCGCCCGGCCGATGGCCGGCGTGGCCCTCATGCAGATGTGACTCGTCGACGACCTGCAGGCTTTCCGGCGTGAAAGCTTCCCGCAACTTGTTGCTGATAGTATCTTTCATAACCATGAGTGCCATTAAGGGACGCGATCGCACTCCGTCAACACATAGGCCGCCTCTGGCGGCCGTTCTGAAAAACGCCGAAGTGAAACTTCGGCTACGGGTTCTCAGCTAATTGCAATGTCAAGACTTGAAGGTTTTTGCATTGCGTAGTCAAAGTCAGCCATGCCGATCGATTCATCAAAGTTCTTCGATTCCATCCGCGTGAAGCCGCGGGGCAAGCAGCCCGAGGTGAAGCCGCGCGACACTGTGGTCGCCTGCGAGTGGGCCGGGTGTCAGAACAAGGGCGCACATCGCGCGCCGAAGGGGCGCGATAACCAGCGCGAGTACTGGCACTTCTGCCTCGATCACGTGCGCGAGTACAACCAGAACTACAATTTCTTCTCCGGCATGAATGCCGATGCCGTCGCGCGCTATCAGAAGGATGCGCTGACCGGCCACCGCCCGACCTGGAAGATGGGCGCCAACGGCGGCAAGAAGGGTGCGGAAGCCGAGATCGACATGGCGTCCGATCCGTTCAGCATGTTCTCCGAGATCAACGGCCGCGCCAGCTGGCGGAAGGGCCCGGAGGCCGAGCCCAAGGCCGAGACGCGCAAGGTCATGAACGCCGAGCGCAAGGCGCTGCAGGTGATGGGCCTCGGCCCGAATTCCACGCTCGCGGACGTCAAGGCCAAGTACAAGGCGCTGGTGAAGCAGCACCATCCCGATGCCAATGGCGGCGACCGCTCCACCGAGGATCGCCTGATCGAGATCATCAAGGCGTATAATTATCTGAAGACGGTGGTGCGGGAGGCGTAGCCTCGCAGCACTGTTGAGTGTCGTCCAGGCTTTCGCCGCGACGACAGCATCGTAGGATGGGCAAAGCGAAGCGTGCCCACGACTTTCTTTGCAATTTCGGCGCGATGGTGGGCACGGCGCAAATGCGCCTTTGCCCACCCTACACGATACCGAACTCGCGGAGACGTCCGCGCCTCACGCCTTCGGCATCGCTCCCACATAGGACGAACTCGGCCGGATCAACCGCCCGGTCCGCTGCTGCTCGCGCGCATGCGCGGTCCATCCGGCGGCGCGGGCGACGGCGAAGATCGGCGTGAACGCCTGCCTCGGGATCGCCAGCGCATCGAGCAGGATCGCGGTGAAAAACTCCACATTGGTCTCCAGCGGCCGGTCCGGATTCTTCTTGCGCAGCGCTGCGCGGATATAGGCCTCGACCTCGCCGGCAAACGGCAGGTCGGTGCCGTTGGAGGCGAGCGCCTCGACTGCGGTCTTGAGGACGTCGGCGCGCGGATCGCGGACGCGATAGACACGGTGACCGAAACCCATCATCCGCTCGCCGCGCGCCAGCGCCGCATCCACCCAGGGCTGGATCCGCTCGCGCGAGCCGATCGCATCCAGCATTTCCAGCACCGGCTCCGGCGCACCGCCATGCAGCGGACCGGTGAGCGCGCAATAGCCGGCGGTGACGGCCGCGAACAGATCGGCCTGCGTCGAGGCCACCACGCGCGCGGTGAAGGTCGAGGCGTTCATGCCGTGGTCGCTGGCGGTGACGAGATAGGCATCGAGCGCGGTGACCTCCCGCGCGGCGGGCGCGCGTCCGTGCAGCATGCGCAGCGTATCGGCGGCATGGCTCACGGTCGGATCGGGCGCGATCGGGTCGAGCCCCTTTGCGCGCCGGACCAGCGCGCCGGCGATCACCGGAAACGCGCCGACGATGGTTGCCTCGTGCTCCAGTCCATGCTCGGCGCGAAGCCCTGCGACCGCCGCACGAAACCCGTCGATGATGCCCATGCCCTGGGTTGCCGGCAGCAGCACGGAGAGCCGCGCGAAGGCGCGCTCGCGCGCCGCGCCCAGGCTCGCCCGCACATTGGCTTCGCTGAGGGTGGTCTTGCTGGCGCCATTCCAGAGCCGGGCGGTGACGCCCTCAAAGCTCGATTTTGCGGCGAGGGTCCCGACATGCTCGCCGGCAATGATCAGCTCGCCGCGCTCGCCGTCGACATGGCTCAGCACGGTTTCGGCCGCGGGAACGCCGTCCAGCCCGATCTGGCTTTTGGTGAGGTGGATATTCATGGCCCGAATCTCCCTTTTTGCACTGCACCGAGGGAAAATCAGGCCTCTCGACAGATTGATCAATCTTGATTACGTAAATCAATATGAATAATTCGGAAGGCCTCTATCTCTCCGCCCGGGAAGCCGCCGCCGAGCTCGCGATCTCGCCGGCCACGCTCTACGCCTATGTCAGCCGGGGCCTGATCCGCTCCGAGCCGACGCCGGACTCGCGCAAGAATCGCTATCGGGCCGAGGACGTCCGCGCCCTGAAGGAGCGGCGGGTGCCGTCTCCGGAACCGCGCGGCCTGCGCAGCTTCGATGCCGATCTGCCCGTCATGGACACGGAGATCTCGACCATCACCGAGGAGGGCGCGATCTACCGCGGCGTCAACTGTGTCGATCTCGCCGAGAACGACACGCTGGAGCACACCGCAACGCTGCTCTGGGACGTCTCCGACGTCGATCCCTTCGCTCCTGACAACCAGCCGAAAATGTCCGACGAGATGCGTGCGATAGCGGACGCTGCGCGCCGCGCAGCTCCGATCGACCGCGCCATCGCGGTGCTCGCGCTCGCGACCAGCGCGGATTCCCGCGCCTTCACCCGCGCGCCCGATGGCCGCGCGATGGTCGGCGGACGCATCGTCCGTCTCCTTGTTGCCACGATGCTAAATTCCGAGCCGTCATCCGAGCCGTTGCATCAGCAGATCGCGCGCGCCTGGGCAGGCGACAACAAGCACGCGCCCGATCTCATCCGCCGCGCGCTGGTGCTGCTGGCCGACCACGAATTGAACGCCTCGACCTTCACGGCGCGCTGCGCGGCCTCGACCGGTCTCAGTCTCTATGATGCCGTCATCGCGGGCCTCGCCGCGCTGAAGGGTCCGAAGCATGGCGGCGCCGGCGTGCTGGCCTCGCAACTCGTCAAGACACTGGTCGACCGCGACGTCGAGCCGATGGTGCGTGAGCGCGTTGCGCTCGGCGAGCGCTTTCCGGGCTTTGGCCACGGCGTCTACAAGCGCGGCGATCCCCGTGCGCAGTCGCTGCTGAACGCATTGGCGCGCGCCGGCGCACCGCGCAAATTCACGAAAGAGGTGCCCGAGCGAATTGCGGAAGCGACCGGCGAGTTCGTCAATATCGACTATGTGCTCGCCGTGCTCGTTCACGCGCTGCGCCTGCCCGCCGGCAGCGAGCTCGCGCTGTTCGCCATGGCGCGCAGCGTCGGCTGGATCGCGCATGCGAGCGAGCAATTGCAATTCGGCAAGCTGATCCGGCCAAGGGCGAGGTATGTGGGACCGGCACCGGGGAGGAGGGCGGGAGCTGCTGGCTAGCGCAAATCTCTCCACCGTCGTCCTGGCGAAGACCAGCACCCACCGCGGATTCTATCGATGGTGCACGGTCGCAATGCCGAGCGACGAATCTTCGCCAAACTGCTCCCTGGGGTAAATGGGTCCTGGCTTTCGCCAGGACGACTCTGGGAGAGGTTCTACGCCCGCGGCTTGGCCGCGGCGACGACGCCATTCTGCCGGCGGCGGTAGAACCAGACACCGAGTCCGCCGATGATCGCCACCGCCACCACGGTCAAGATCCAGATGTGCTTGAACGGATGCCCGTGGTGCGGCAGGCCGAAATATTGGTGGAAGGCCGACACCGCCAGCACGCCCGGCAGCACATGGGCCGGCGCCCAGACCAGGATCGCCGGGATGTTGACCGCGTAGAATTTTGCCGGCGCCATGTCGAGCGCCCCGGCCGTAATCGGGACGAAGGCGCGGATCGGCGGCACGAACCGGGCGAAGAACACGGCCCAGCTGCCGAAGCGGTGGAAGAAGGTCTCGCTCTCCTCGACGACGCGCGGATAATTGGTCAGCGGCCAGGTGTTGAGGATCTTGCGCTGCTGCCGGTGACCGAGCCAGTAGGCGGAGCCGTCGCCCAGCACGGCGCCAAATGCGGCCGCCAGAAGCACCCATTGCAGCTTCAGGTCCCCGCCGGGAACCAGCGCGCTGAGCGCCAGGATGATGGTCGAGCCGGGGATGACCGACCCCACCACCGGCACCGCTTCGAGCAGCGCTGCCAGGAACAGGGTCAGATAGGCCAGCCACGCATGGACTGAAACGAAGGATATCAGGGGATCAAGGAAGGACGTCACGTCGTCTCTGTAGCGGGCTGGGGCATTCGGGTTCAGACCCTTACCTAAGTAGGGACGGCCGATGAAAGTGCCATTCGCTTGGGCAACGCGGCTGTCCGGGGCGAAATTTGGGCGAGATTTGCAGGGCAGCCTTCCAAAAATCGCGTTCCTTGCCTATCTAAATGAAAAGACAGTGGAACTTTGATTGGGGCGCGGGCTTCTGCCGGCTCCTCGTCTCTGATAGGTTCGCAGCCGCACCCAGCCGCAGCCAACGTGCAAATAACTGGTCTCGGGACCGCCCGGGGCCTCGGAGGATTGATGACGACCGCCGCCATGTCCAAAGTTGAGGAAGTTTCCGGTTTGCCCGACATGAAGGTGTCGGTGCGCCAGGTGTTTGGGATCGACAGCGATCTCGAGGTCCCCGCCTATTCCGAAGTCGATCCTCACGTCCCTGAAGTCGATTCCGACTACCGTTTCGATCGCGCCACCACGCTTGCCATTCTCGCCGGTTTCGCCCGCAACCGCCGCGTGATGGTGACCGGCTATCACGGTACCGGTAAATCCACCCATATCGAGCAGGTCGCCGCCCGCCTGAACTGGCCCTGCGTGCGCGTCAACCTCGACAGCCACATCAGCCGTATCGACCTCGTCGGAAAGGACTCCATCGTGGTCCGCGACGGCAAGCAGGTCACCGAATTCCGTGACGGTATCCTGCCCTGGGCGCTGCAGAACAACGTCGCGCTGGTGTTCGACGAATACGACGCCGGCCGCCCGGACGTGATGTTCGTGATTCAGCGCGTGCTGGAAGTTTCGGGTCGGCTGACGCTGCTCGACCAAAACAAGGTGATCAAGCCGCATCCGGCCTTCCGCCTGTTTGCGACGGCGAACACCGTTGGCCTCGGCGACACCTCGGGTCTCTATCACGGCACCCAGCAGATCAACCAGGGCCAGATGGACCGCTGGTCGATCGTCACCACGCTCAACTACCTCAGCCACGACGAGGAAGTGGAGATCGTGCTGGCGAAGGCCAAGCACTATCGCACCCAGGAAGGCCGCGACATCGTCAACAAGATGGTGCGCCTTGCCGATCTCACCCGTAATGCCTTCGCTAATGGCGATCTGTCGACGGTGATGAGCCCGCGCACGGTGATTACCTGGGCGGAAAACGCCGACATCTTCGGCGATATCGGCTTCGCCTTCCGTGTCACCTTCCTCAACAAGTGCGACGAGCTCGAGCGTCCCCTGGTCGCCGAGTTCTACCAGCGCTGCTTCAATGCGGAGCTGCCGGAATCGGCAGTCAATGTGGCGCTCAGCTGAGGTTGAGATGTCGTCCCGGACAAGCGAAGCGCAGATCCGGGACCCATAACCACAGGCCGTGGTTGTTGCGAAGATCGGGGCCGTCAGTGTGCTCACTAACTGCTCCCTGTGGCTATGGGTCCCCGCCTTCGCGGGGACGACGGTGAGATCGAGATGAGCACCACCTCCAACTCCAAATTCCGCAGCAGCAAGGAAGCGCCGACCGAGCCGTTCAAGCGCTCCGTCGCCTCCTGCCTCAAGGCGATCGCGAAGTCGCCCGAGCTCGACGTCTCCTTCGCCGCCGAGCGTCCGGGCCTCGCGCCCGGCAAGGCGCGGCTGCCGGAGCCGGCGCGCAAGATGACCAAGCGCGACGCCGCGATCGTGCGCGGCCATGCCGACTCCATTGCGCTGAAGATCGCCTGTCACGATGCCAAGCTGCATCGCAAGCTGATGCCCGGCAATCCGCAGGCGCGCGGCGTGTTCGAGGCGGTCGAGCAGGCCCGTGTCGAGGCGATCGGCGCGCGCCGCATGGCGGGCGTTGCGAAAAACCTCACCGCGATGCTCGACGACCATTTCCATCGTGGCAAGTTCGACGAGATCACCGACCGCGCCGACGCGCCGCTGGCCGATGCGCTGGCGATGCTGGTGCGCGAGCGCCTGACCGGGATGGCGCCGCCGGCGGCCGCGAAGAAGATGGTCGATCTCTGGCGGCCGATCCTGGAAGACAAAATTGGCAAGCGGCTCGACCGGCTCGATGGCGTGGTCGAGGACCAGACCAAGTTCGGCGATGCCGTGCATGATCTCCTGACCGCGCTCGAGCTCGGTGACGAGCGCAGCGCCGATAGTGAGGACAACGACGACAACGACGAGAACCAGGACGGCGACAACGATCAGTCCGGCGCGGAAGGCTCACCCGATTCCGACGCCGCGCAGGAGATGAGCGCCGACCAGGCGCAGGCTTCGTCCGAGGAGATGAGCGAGAGCGCGATGGAAAGCGCGCAGGCCTCGACGTCAGATACGTTCGACGACGGCGAGCTCGGCGACGACGAGACGCCGGGCGAGGCGACGCGTCCGAACTCGCACGGCAAGAACGAGCCGCGCGGGCCGGAATATCACGCCTTCGCACCGAAATTCGACGAGGTCATCGCGGCCGAGGATCTTTGCGACCATGACGAGCTGGAGCGCCTGCGCGCCTATCTCGATAAGCAGCTCGCGCATCTGCAAGGCATCGTCGCCCGTCTCGCCAACCGGCTGCAGCGCCGCCTGATGGCGCAGCAGAATCGCGCCTGGGAGTTCGACCTCGAAGAGGGCATTCTGGACCCTGCGCGCCTGTCGCGCGTGGTTACCGATCCCTATCACCCGCTGTCCTTCATGCACGAGAAGGAGGCGACGTTCCGCGACACCGTGGTGACGCTGCTGCTCGACAATTCCGGCTCGATGCGCGGCCGCCCGATCACGGTCGCCGCCACCTGCGCCGACATTCTCGCGCGCACGCTGGAGCGTTGCGGCGTCAAGGTCGAAATCCTCGGCTTCACCACGCGCGCCTGGAAGGGCGGGCAATCCCGCGAGGCGTGGCTCGCCGCCGGCAAGCCGGCCAGTCCCGGCCGCCTCAACGATCTCCGCCACATCATCTACAAATCCGCCGACGCGCCCTGGCGTCGTGCGCGGAAAAATCTCGGCCTGATGATGCGCGAGGGGCTGCTGAAGGAGAACATCGACGGCGAGGCGCTGGACTGGGCGCACAAGCGCCTGCTCGGCCGGCCCGAGCAGCGCAAGATCCTGATGATGATCTCGGACGGCGCGCCGGTCGACGATTCCACGCTGTCGGTCAATCCCGGCAATTATCTCGAGCGGCACCTGCGCCACATCATCGAGGAGATCGAGACCCGCTCGCCGGTCGAGCTGATCGCGATCGGCATCGGCCATGACGTGACGCGCTACTACCGCCGCGCGGTGACGATCGTGGACGCCGAGGAACTCGGCGGCGCCATCACCGAGAAGCTCGCCGAACTCTTCAGCGAGACCAATACGGCGCCGACCCAGCCGGCCAATCGCCCGCGACGCAAACTGCATTCGTGAGCACACTTCAATCCCGCCGCAGCTTTCTTGGCCATGCGGCGGCGGGATTTTCCACCCTCGCTCTCCCACGGCTCGCGCAAGCGCAGTCCGCGTCGCGGCCTGCGCAGGCCGAGCACGCCGTCACCGAAGCCGTCGGCATCGAGGTCAACGCGCGGCAGATCCCGTTCTTCGAGCCGCGCGACCGCGCGCGCGTGCGCTTCGGGCAGCTGGCATATCGCAGCGGTTTGGTCCTGACCTCGCCGCATCGCGGCTTCGGCGGCCTGTCCGGCTTGCGCTTCCTCGATGACAAGGGCGAGCGCTTTCTTGCGCTGTCGGATCAAGGCAGCTGGTTCACCGGCGCGATCCGCTACGCCAACGGCAAGATGGCCGGGCTCGATGACGTCGAGGCCGCGCCGATGCTCAATTCCGAGGGGCGGCCGATCACGGAGAAGCGGCTCTGGTACGACACCGAGTCGCTCGCGCGCGACGGCTCGCTGGTTTATGTCGGGCTCGAGCGCGTCAACCAGATCATGCGCTTCGATTTCGCGCGCGGCGGCACCCGCGCCCGCGGCGAGGTGGTGCCGACGCCGCCGGCCTTGCGCAAGCTGCCCTACAACAAGGGGCTCGAGGCGCTGGTGTTCGTCCCGAAGGGCATGAAGGGCCAGCCGCTCGCGGGCACGCTGATCGCGATGGCGGAAGGCGGCTTCGATGCCGACGGCAATCTGATCGGCTTCTTGATCGGAGGCCCAATGCCCGGCCAGTTCAGCATCAAGCGCACCGACAAGCAGTATATCAGCGACGCCGTGCTGCTGCCCTCGGGCGAGCTCTTGATCCTCGAACGCAAATTCTCCTGGTTCACCGGCATCAACATCCGCATCCGCTCGCTCCCCTTGAAGGGAATCGCGCCGGGCGCATTGGTCGACGGTCCCGTGCTGTTCGAGGCCGATCTCGGCCACGAGATCGACAACATGGAAGGCATCGATGCCCACGTCACGGCGGAGGGCGAGACCGTGCTGACGCTGGTGTCGGACGATAATTTCTCCATGCTCCAGCGCACCCTGCTGCTGCAGTTCACGCTGGTGGAGTAGGGCTCCAGCTCTCCGGTAATCCGCTGTCGTCCCCGACAAGCGAAGCGCCGATCTTGTGGCTATGGACCCCGGGGCTCACGCTTTGCGTACCCCGGGATGACGGCTGAGTTTGCAGTGGCCCGTAATGCATGGCGCCGCGGGCCGCCATGCTCCTCGCGCAACTGGCAATTCGTGCGTCGCTCACTAAACTCCATGCAATCGCTTCCATTCCTCCGATCCGGATCCTTGCATGAGCGCCCTGTTTTCCCCGATCAAGCTGCGCGGCCTGACGCTGAAGAACCGCCTGGTGGTGTCGCCGATGTGCCAGTATTCGGCCGAGGACGGCGTGCCGACCGACTGGCATTTCACCCACATCAACAATCTCGCGCTGTCGGGGGCGGCGATGTTCTGCATCGAGGCGACCCATGTCGAGGCGATCGGCCGCATCACGCCGGGCTGTCTCGGGCTCTACAGCGACGCCTCCGAGGCCGCGCTGAAGCAGATCCTCACATCGGTCCGCAAGCATTCCTCCACCGCGATCGCGATGCAGCTCGCCCATGCCGGCCGCAAGGCTTCCAGCGCGCGGCCCTGGGACGGCGGCCAGCTGATACCGCTCGGCGAAGGCGGCTGGCAGACGGTGGCGCCGTCGGCGCTGCCGCACAAGGAGGGTGAGGCGGCGCCCGTGGCGCTCGATGCCGCGGGGCTGAAGCGCATCCGCGAGGCTTTCGTAGACAGCGCCAAGCGCGCGGAGCGCATCGGCATCGATGCGATCGAGCTGCACGGCGCGCACGGCTATCTCATGCATCAGTTCCTGTCACCGATCTCGAACAAGCGCACCGACGAATATGGCGGTTCGCTCGAGAACCGCATGCGCTTCCCGCTCGAGATCTTCGACGCCGTGCGCGCCGTGTTCCCGCACGACAAGCCCGTGGGCATGCGGGTGTCGTCGATCGATTGGGTCGAGGGCGGCTGGGATCTGGCGCAGACCATCGAATTCGCGCGGGCGCTGAAGGCGCGCGGCGTCGACTGGATCGATGCCTCCTCCGGCGGCGTCTCCGCCTTGCAGAAGATCACGCTCGGCCCCGGCTATCAGGTGCAGTTCGCGGAGGCCATCAAGCGCGAGACGGGATTGCCGACCATCGCGGTCGGTCTGATCACGGACGCGAAGCACGCCGAGGAGATCGTCAGTAGCGGCAAGGCCGACATGGTCGCGCTCGGCCGCGCCATGCTCTACGACCCCCGCTGGGGCTGGCACGCCGCCGCCGAACTCGGCGGCGAAGTCGAGGCCCCGCCGCAATATTGGCGCTCGCAGCCCTCGACGCAGAAGGCGCTGTTCGGCAAGACCACCTTCGGGGCGCGGTAGGGGGCACCAGCGGCGCTCCAACAATAGTGTCGCCCCGGCGAAGGCCGGGGCCCATACCGCGTGATCTCACGATGGCGCGCGGCGTGCATTAACAACATCACCTAGAGTCTTCGCACAACTGCTCCCTGTGTGATGGGTCCCGGCCTTCGCCGGGACGACAGTGGAGGATGACGCGCGGCTAATGCGCCTCGCTCGCACGCGACCTCACGCATCCGTAACTCTCCTCACCTTCCACCCCAGACAAAACTGGCCTAACCTCCTCGCAGCTCAACGGCGCGCGAGGCTCGCCATGCGGTACCGTGTTCGCAAGTCTGCCCATGTGCTGGAACGGATCGGCCTCGCGATGGCGGGCGCCGCGTGCGGGCTGTTCGTCGGCGCCTATGTCGGATCGGCGGTTCCCGCGCTCACCACGCAGGGCTTTCTGCTGTTGATGATGCTGCTCGGCGTCGTCGGCTTCTATCTCGGCATCGACACGCCGCAGCTGCCGTTCGACGAAGCGCATAGCGAGATCGACGCCGCCGAATTCCTCAGCTCCGCCGGCACGCTCTGCGCCACGCTCACGGCGCTGGCGTCGGTTGCCGTCATCGTGCTGCGGCTCGAGCCGCACGATGCGCTGACCTGGCTGGTGTTCCTCGGCTGGATCGCCGGCGTCGCGATGCAGATCGTCGCGGGCGCAAAGGCGCGGATGCGGAAGGCGTGAGGGGCCGGTAGCGGCGCCTCAAACCCCGCCGTCGTCCTGGCGTTCGCCAGGGCGACACCGAGTTTGTAGCAGCGCCCTGAACGACGACGACGAGGAAATCAAAACACCACGCCCACCCGCGTGCCGCGCTTCCAGGCGATCCGGCAGCGCTTCTTGGTGTTCACGTGCAGCAGCTCGAACCGATCGGGAATCTTCACCTGTCCGCCGAGATCGACGCAGGCCCCGCCGGGCGAATAGTCGATCAGCGTGCAGACGATCACCGGCGCGCGCGGGTCGGTGATGATCTTGGCCTGGCGCGACACCAGGCCTGCGGGCTTCACCCGGACATGTCGACGCGGATGCATTGGCACTCTCCTCCAATACCGCGGACGGCGCGGTGGGCTTGGGGAACAATGATGGCGGAGCAGGTGATGCGAAGAGGCTAAAGCGGGGCGGAGAATTTTAATGAAAAGTAGCGGTGGTTGGAGAAAGTAGCGGTAGTGGGGTGGGGGGGGGGCGGAAGGGCGGGCGGGATGATGGAGAGATGCGCTACGGCCGCCAAAATCTCCACCGTCGTCCTGGCGAAGGCCAGGACCCACCCCCAGGGAGGCGTTTGGCGAAGACTCGTCGTCCGGTACACCTACCTACTGCAATCGAGAAATCACGCGGTATGGGTCCTGGCTTTCGCCAGGACGACACCATTTGTGTGGCGCGGACCCGCCACAACAACTGTCATTGCGCCCCACCATCACCCCGCCACGCTCTCCCCCACCTCCGCCTCAACACCAGGGCCCGTCGGCACCGGCATCGGCACCGTCACAAACTCCTTCGGCATGTTCACCGGCCGGTAGTCCGGCTCCACCGCCATCCGCTTCAACACACTCTCATGCACATGCGCGCCTTCGGGAATGAGGCGCGGTTCGCAATCGGGGATGTAGAAGCCGAGAAACACCTTCCGCTCCGGCCATTCCTTGTAGGTCGCGCGCTTCGGCAAAAATTCCAGCACGCGCCAGGCCGCGCTCATCGAATCGTGCAGCTTGCCCGCCTTGCCGGTGAAAGCCGGCTCGACATATCTGAACGGCGAGTTCTTGCGCTCCCGGCCCCAGGCGAGCTGCTTCACCGTGCTCGGGTTGAAGTTCAGCCCGGCCTTCGCCGCTTCCTCGATCATCCAGATCAGCGGATATTTCGACTCCGCGCTTTCCGCCTCGGGATAGCCGCCGCCGACGTCGCAATGCACGCCGGCGAACCACACCTGCAGAATGTCCTGCGCCACCTTCTTCTCGTCGGGCACATAGCGGTGGCTCCAGAACTCCTGCGGCTCCTCATACGCCTTCAGGCGGAACATGCAGCGCCGCTCGTCGATCGCGATCGCCTGGCGGAAGATGTTGACGCTGGGATTGCGCAGCGTGAAGGCGAGCTCCTCCAGGCTGAACACGAGGAAGAACACGTCGCGCCGCGGCACGATCACGCTCGCCACCGTGTCCCACACGCCGATGAAGTGGATGGTCGGCCAGCGCGTCGAGGTGATGCGCGCGAACTGGGCGGCGAGGTCGAATTCGTCCTTCGGCAGCGGCCCCTGGTCGTCGACGGCGATGTCCTTGAGGTCCTCGATGTCGTTGCCGTGGCCGAGCCCGGAATATTGCTTGTAGGCGACGAGGCCAGAGCCTGCGAGGTTCGCCTGCTCCGGCGAGATCAGCCCCACCTTGTGGATCAGCCCCGCCAGCACGCGAACGGTGTAGGCACCGCGCGAAAAACCGAACAGATAGATCCTGTCGCCGGGCGCATAATGCTCGACCAGGAAGCAATAGGCCGAGAGCACGTTGTCATCGAGCCCGTAGCCGGTGGCGAGCCCCAGCACCAGCCTGATGTTGGCCTTCCACCTGTTCCAGGTCGACGGCTCCGTCACCGTGCCGACCCCGGGATCGTAAAATACCATCTGCCGCGGCTGCGTCTTGTCGGTCTTGCGCAGGCAGCGATAGAGCTTCAGGACGTTGGAGATGTTCTCCGAGATCTCGTTGCCGGTGCCGTCACAGCAGATGACGAGGTTCTTCGGGGTGGGATTGGCCGAGTGCTCCATGGGATGCGCCTCCGGGTGATGCTACCGGGGCGAGCATAGCAAAAAAGCGCGACGGCGAGGAGACGGCGGGTGGTTGCCGCGAAGGCGGTGCGCTCACCCGGAATTTGCTATGCAAATTCCGACCTCGCCCCGCATCCGCCTTCGCCTAGGCTTCGGCGGACAAGAGCGGGGCGAGGTGAAGAAGCAGCTGCGCTGAGGCGATCGCGAGGCCTACTTCTTCTTCCCCGGCCCGAAATCCGGCTGCCACGCCGCTTCCTTGCGGCTCGGCGCCGCGGCGATCACCTTGGCTTTGTCCTTCTTCGGCTTCTTGGCTTCGCGATTGCTGCGCTGCTGTCCCTTGGCCATGATTTCGTCTCCTCCAGAGGTTTCGAATGAACTTGGCTCGACCGATGGCAACACGCATCCTGCGCGGCGCGCAGGCGCATCCAAGACGTACGCCTGCATCACCCCAATAGCGAGAACTAAAACGCCGCGCGTGCTCACTGGATGCGGCCGCTGCCGGCCACGGAGCGTGATCCACCTCTCCCATAGGGAGAGGTCGGAGCGCATCGAAAGATGCGTTCCGGGTGAGGGGTTGCGGTCTCACCGAATGCCGCGGCCCCTCACCCGGATTGCACTGGACGACGCTTCGCATCGCCAGGCGCAATCCGACCTCTCCCCGCTGGGGAGAGGTGAGCACCAAGTCTCGCTAGCGAGCCCAATCTCATCTCCGCATACGGCAGCGACGATAGCGCTGGCTATTGCCGGACATTGAGCGCATGGTCGTCGTTGCCGGTCGGTTGGGGCCGCTCTCGTGAGGAAGGCAGGCGTGCATGACCATCCGGTCGCGGCGGGAGACCGTCACGTTCAGGCATCCGTTCCGCATCCACGGCATCGACCGGCTGCTGCCCGCGGGCAGCTATCCCGTGATCGCCGACGAGGAGACGATCGAGAGCGAGACCTTCTCGGCCTGGCGCCGCGTCGGCACGTCGATCATCGTGCCCGTGGACGGCGTGCTCGGCTCGGTGGAGATGCGCTCGATCCGCGCGATCGACCTTGCCGACGCGATGGCGTCCGACGCGAGCATCGCCAATGACTGACACCCCCGTCGATCTCGACAAGCATCGCGGCATGGCCGCGCAGAAGGCGACCGACCTGCGCCGCGCGCTGGCCGAGGTCGAGAGCAATGTCCGGCAGCTGCGCGAGCGCGAGGCCGATCTCGAAAACCGCCTGATGACCGTGCCCGCCGCCTCCTGGTCCGAAGCCGCCGTGAAGGCGCGCTACCTCCTCAACCTCTACGCCGCAAGCCTGCCGACCGAGGACACCCGCCACCGCGCCCTGGTCGCCGCCCTGTTCGACGACTTCGCGAGGCTGGGCGGGGATAGCTAAGTAAGCCGCGGGCGGCCTGCGGCGACCGAGGCGCGCGCGCGGAATACATCTGTCGTCCCGGCGAAGGCCGGGACCCATAACCACGAAAGCGCGTTGTTTCGGATAGCGTGGCCACAGCGTCTTTCAAATAGAGCCGATCGACGATTGGAACGCGCAGCGGCGATCGCGCAACCCGCGTAACAGGAGTAACCCCATGCCCCTCACCAGCGGCCGTTTCATCGGCCACGAGCAGGACCGCGGCATCATCCAGTTCTCGATGCACGACGGGCCAAAGGAAATTCCCTGCGCGATCTCGACCTCGGCCATGGACGATCTCGAACGCGGCCCCCAAACCCGCCCCGACCAGCGCGAAGCCCAGTTCGCCCGCCTCCGCGACCGCATCGAAACCCGCGTCGCCAGCAAATACCGCGCAGCCGAGTTCGAAGGCACCCCGCCGGGGATCGTGCTGCGGAGCATTGATTTTCGGGGGTAGGGGGAGGCGGCGAGTTATGGCGGCGCGGACCTGATCATCTTGCGCAGTCAGCGATGGAGCTTCAGCTGAGAGCTCGTTGCCGCGCGCGTCACAGCAGATGATGAGCAATTCTTCCTGATCCGAGGCGCTAACGAGACTTGGACGAATTAGATTCTCTCAAGGAACTGGCCGACGTCGGTGGACAATAGGTCTGCTTTGTTCATGAAATGGGCGATTCGCCAGTTATCAGCTTTAGCCCAACCGTTAGCGTGCTCAGCCATCCGCTCGTATTCTGTCAGTGCGGAAAAGCCTTCACCCAGAGCGGCCTTTACAGCATGATCCGGAAGATAATTCTCTATGGCACGCCTTCCGGTCACGCAAACTTGGAAGCCTATTTTAGTGCAAGTCTCCGCAAATTGCTGGCGGCGCTCGGCGGCCGGTTCATTGCTGTTGAAGCGCTCGCTGTCGACAAGCACAGAGACGTTGTTTGATAGCCGCTTTAGCTCTGCGAGTTCGATTTCTCGATGGCCAGCAGCCATCTGATCTCCTCCCAACGGGAGGATCACTGTTGTGTGTTCTTTTCCAAGCAACCGAAGCATCTGTTGCACAACTTTGACGTCGTGCACTCCTTCAACAAGCAAAATCCGATCGCAGCCCATCTCTTTGAAGCTAGTAAAGCTTAGTTCACCGAGAAACTCACTGTAGCTGGTTGTCGCGGCAAAGGGTCGTACGACTGGACCAAGCTTGCTACGCTGAACAGAATAAACTCGCTCCGCTACCGAGCGGGCTAACCCGATGGAATGCGTGGAAAATATGCAGCCAATCCGAGCATACTGAGCCAAGGTGAGTAGAAAATCGATCTGTAAGGCGGGATGAAGATTTGTCTCGGGCTCATCTATCAAAATTAAAGTAGGGCGCGCGGTAGCTGCATTTCCTAACGCCATGATAAACTGCGAGATGCCTGATCCCAACGCACTCAACCGATACGGATGCCCATCGATTGAGACGATCAGGGTCTTCAAACTTAGCGACGCATTGATTTCCAATTGTTCAAACTCAAAAAGTCTTCGGATCTCTTCTGTGATTTTTCCTATTGCTCGTGAATGCGCGATATTTCCGGCTGTCTTCCAGTTATTCCAAAGTTCAATAAATGCTGTTCCGATTTGAAAATCAAAGTACTGGCCAGAGCCTTCGTTTAGTGCGTTGCGAAAAGCTCCATAGTATTTCGCGCTTCTTAGGGCTTTGAATGCGTCCAACACGTATCCAAAATAGTAAGTTATCGTATTTGATGAATCCGCAACTGTCGTGTCGTCTCGATCAACGTAACCGTTGAATGAACGGACTCGATCTTTTGGGCTTTGAAAAGAGAATGCGTCAACTTGCCAATTCATCGGCGCTGCGCGCGAGCATTTGACGACCACACGATTAATCGTGTGGTCGAATTCCTTCGATGGGGACGCTCCTACCACCTCGAATTCGATAGTTATCCCGCGGTCGTTGGTATTGTTGAAGAGTTCAACTGGATCAGATGTCCCCGGATAGTTGCCGCATGACAGTTGCTCTCCGGTAGTTGCGAAGAAAAGATTTGGCCTAGTGGCGAATGGCCGCGAGAGAAGTTCAAAGAGGGGGCGTAGTTCATAAACGAGCAACTTGAGCGCAGACTTGCCAACGTTGTTCGACCCGACAAAGGCAGTCAATCCGGGGCCAATTTCGAACCGTGCTGGAGCCTGGTCTGAAAATCCGCGATAATTTTTGACTGTTACGCGAAATGTTTCCATTGGTGTGAGCCATTGCTACAGACAGAAGTGCTTCTTGCGGTCTCACGACGCGCTCGAAGTTTGAAGTGTCTAGCCGATCGAGTGTGCGCCAGCGCGCTTCGTTATAAACACCAGACTTCTTCAAAAGAGGCTTGTAGTCACAACCTGGCGCGCAGTTATAGATTGTAGTTCTTCTATCTACAGTTGTCCGCCGCCGAAGTCGATTCAACGCGGCTCATACAAACAAAAACGGCCGGATCTTTCGATCCGGCCGCAACGCAAAACTCGACTGACTAAGCCTACGCCACGCGACGCAACTTAGCCCCCGCCCAATTCGGAAATATCTTAGCTGGCCTTCTTGACCGGCGCGTCGCCGACCTTCTTCTGGATGGCGCGCTTCAGCTCGAGGGCGCGCGGCGACAGGGCGTCGGCCTTGGCCTTGAGCAGGTAGGCGTCCAGGCCGCCATTGTGGTCGACGCTCTTCACCGCGTTGGTGGAGACGCGCAGGCGCACGTTGCGCTCCAGGGCTTCGCTGATGAAGGTCACGTTGACCAGGTTCGGCAGGAAGCGGCGCTTGGTCTTGATGTTGGAGTGGCTGACCTTGTGGCCGACGAGGGGGCCCTTGGCCGTCAGTTCGCAGCGGCGAGACATGGCAAAAATCCTTGTTTCGAACCCCCAACGATTGCGGCCGCCATTCGGGGCGCCACGGGGGCTAATTCTGTGTCCTTGTAGGGAGCGGGCGGACGTATAGGGGGATAGGGGCGGGTAGTCAAGGATTTGGGCCACGGATCGTGCCCCGGGATAAGGTGCGCTCCCTCCCCCGCCTGCGGGGGAGGGTTGGGGAGAGGGTGTCACCGTGGTGGGAACGTAGTGGATGTCCCCCAGAGGAGAAAGCCCTCACCCGCGCTGCGCGCGACCTCTCCCGCAAGCGGGAGAGGTTATCCCGCCGGGGCGGGGACACGGGCCGATCACCAAAACGGCAATGTTTAAAGCGCCTTACCATCACATAAAGGGCGCAATCGCGCCTGAAAGACTCCGGTGAGTTCCCGGCTATAGCGGCCCGGATGCATTGCTTGCGGCCGTAACAGGCTTAAGTAACAACACTCGCTCTCCGATTGGATCGTTTCGTGCCCACCTCACCCCTCTTTCCGCCCCGGCTGCGTGCGGCCGGCCGGCTGGCTGCTGTTGTCCGGCTGGCCCTGGCTGCGCTTGGCGGGCTGGTGCTGGCATGGGCGGCGGAGCCTGCGGCGGCGCAGGGCAAGCTCGAGGCGCAATATGAGGCGACTTTGGCCGGCATTCCGGTCGGCCGCGGCGCCTGGAACATCGATATCCAGGACGACGTGTTCTCGGCGGCGGCCTCCGGCGGCACCACCGGCATCTTGAAATCGTTCGCGGGCGGGTCCGGCACCGGCGCCTCGCAGGGTCGCATCGTCAATGGTGCGCTGGTCGCTTCCGCCTACCAGGCTTCCACCACCACCTCGAAGAAGACCGAAGAGATCCACATCACGCTCGACAAGGGCAACGTGAAGGAGTTCGGCATCATTCCGGAGCCGCCGGTCGATGCCGACCGCATCGTCGTCACCGACGCGCATCGCCGCGGCGTGTTCGATCCGATGACGGCCTCGCTGGTCCGCGTGCCCGGAACCGGCGATTCCTTGTCGCCGGAGGCCTGCCACGGCAGCGCGCCCGTGTTCGACGGCCGCATGCGCTACGAGCTCAAGCTCGATTTCAAGCGCATGGAGACCGTGAAGGCGGAGAAGGGCTATCACGGCCCGGTCGTGGTCTGCGCGCTCTATTTCGTGCCGATCGCCGGCTACATCCCCGACCGCCCCGTGATCAAATACCTCGCCGCCCAGCGCAACATCGAGATCGCGCTGGCGCCGGTCGCGGGCACGCGCATCCTGGTTCCATTCTGGCTGAAAGTGCCGACGCCGCTGGGGCCGGCGATGCTGGAAGCGACCAGCTTCATCACCACCGCCCAGCCGCCAAGGGTGGCGAAGACGCAGTAAGGTCTTCGCCGCGCACGCCCCTCCCAGGCCGTCATCCTGAGGTGGCAGCCCTCTTGGGCGGCCCTCGGAGGACGACAGCCCGACTACTCTCTCCCGCATCAACAATATCAATGACTTACCTACTGTGCATGGGGTTGTTTTGACGAAAGAGGTGAGGGGCCCGTCATGCCGGGGAATCCATTTGACTCCTCCCCGATTCTGATTCGACTCCGCGCCATCCCCAACTTAAGGAAATCCGTCATCGAAACGTCGCTTGTGCGGCAGCCCAAAACTCCATCTAGTGCGACGGAAACAAGAGTCCCGCGACATGTTGCGTGAACGTAACGGGACTCACTGGGGAGTCTGCGATTCGGCCGCGATTCGTTCTAGAGTCGTTCCGAAGCTTAAAGCGCGAGGGAAAAGCGTCGCAAAGTGAGACAGTTGCGCGGGATTTGCACGGCTCTCTCGTCCCCCTCGCCCCGTTCTTACGGGGAGAGGGTTGGGGTGAGGGGCTGCTTCCATGGATGCGGTGACAGTCGGACGCGCGGAGAGTCCCCCTCACCTCGCCGCCCCAGACAGCACTGACATTCGCCTCAATCGCCACTACCTAATCATTCAGAATGGCCTTTCCTCCTTCCCCCTTCGCTTCCGAGCGCGCGCTGTCCGATCGGGTGCCCGGCGCCGGCGTCACTGCGGTGCTCGGGCCGACCAACACCGGCAAGACCCATCTCGCCATCGAACGGATGCTTGCGCATTCCTCGGGCATGATCGGCCTGCCGCTGCGGCTGCTCGCGCGCGAGGTCTATAACAAGATCGTCGGGCGCGTCGGCCCCGAGGCCGTCGCGCTGATCACCGGCGAGGAGAAGATCAAGCCGAAGAATCCGCGCTATTGGGTCTCGACCGTCGAGGCGATGCCGCGCGACATCGACGTCTCCTTCCTCGCCGTCGACGAGATCCAGATCGCCTCCGACCTGGAGCGCGGCCACGTCTTCACCGACCGCATCCTCAACCGCCGCGGCCGCGACGAGACGCTGCTTTTGGGCGCGGCGACGATGCGCCCGATCATCGAGCGGCTGTTGCCCGGCGTCTCCATGATCACCCGGCCCCGGCTGTCGCAGCTGGAATTTGCCGGTGATCGCAAGATCACGCGCCAGCCGCGCCGCACCGCGATCGTCGCGTTCTCGGCCGACGAGGTCTATGCCATCGCCGAGCTGATCAAGCGCCAGCATGGCGGTGCCGCCGTGGTGCTGGGATCGCTGTCGCCGCGCACGCGCAATGCGCAGGTCGAGATGTTCCAGAACGGCGACGTCGACTATCTCGTCGCCACCGACGCCGTCGGCATGGGCCTCAATCTCGACGTCGACCATGTCGCGTTCGCCTCCGACCGCAAGTTCGACGGCTATCAGTTCCGAAGGCTCACGCCGGCCGAGTTCGCGCAGATCGCCGGCCGCGCCGGCCGCGCCACGCGCAACGGCACCTTTGGCACCACCGGCCGCTGCGGTCCGTTCGAGCCCGAGCTCGTGAACGCGCTCCAGAACCACACCTTCGACCCCGTGAAGATGCTGCAATGGCGCAACTCGAAGCTGGATTGCTCCTCCCTCGGCGCGCTCCAGGTCTCGCTCAACCTGGCCCCCGGCCACGAGACGCTGACCCGGGCGCCGATCGCCGAAGACATGCGCGTGCTCGACCATGCCGCCCGCGACGTCGAGGTGCGCGATATCGCGCATGGCAAGGCCGCCGTGGAGCGGCTGTGGGAGGCCTGCCAGGTCCCGGATTACCGAAAGCTGTCGCCGGCGGCCCACGCCGAGCTCGTCACCACGCTCTACGGCTTCCTGATGCAGAAGGGCTGCATCCCGGATTCCTGGTTTGCCGCCCAGGTCGACCAGGCCGACCGCATCGACGGCGATATCGACACGCTGTCGGCCCGGATCGCGCAGATTCGCACCTGGACCTTCGTCGCCAACCGCCCGGACTGGCTGAGAGACCCCGAAC
The DNA here is from genome assembly GCF_018130615.1 of Bradyrhizobium manausense. Lineage (GTDB taxonomy): Bacteria > Pseudomonadota > Alphaproteobacteria > Rhizobiales > Xanthobacteraceae > Bradyrhizobium > Bradyrhizobium manausense_A. The sequence continues at coordinate 20,120 of NZ_JAFCKB010000022.1, read as the reverse complement.
GCTGGCAGGGGATCGCCCGCGAGGTCGAAAATAAATTATCGGATGCGCTCCATGAACGCTTGACTGAGCGTTTCGTTGATCGCCGGACCAGTGTATTGATGCGCCGCCTGCGGGAGAACACGAGCTTGAATACGGAAATCGGCAAGACCGGCGAAGTCATCGTCGAAGGCCATGTCATCGGCCGCCTCGATGGCTTCACCTTTGCACCGGATGCGGCGGAAGCCGGCTCCGATGCGAAAGCCTTGCAGGCTGCCGCGCAAGCGGTGCTCGCCGGCGAGATCAACACGCGCGCCGAAAAGCTCGGCAACGCGCCGGACGATCAGTTCGTGCTGACCTCCGATGGCACCATCCGCTGGACCGGCGATGCCGTGGCGCGACTGACCGCCGCAGAGGAGGCGCTGCATCCGCGCATCCGCATCATCTCGGATGAGCGGCTGACCGGCGGCCCCCGTGAGAAGGTGCAGGCGCGGCTCGATCTCTGGCTCAAGACGCATATCGAGAAGCTGCTCGGGCCGATGTTCGAGCTGTCGAAGGCCGAGGACGTCACGGGGATCGCCCGCGGCATCGCCTATCAGCTGGTCGAGGCGCTCGGCGTGCTCGAGCGTCCCAAGATCGCCAATGAGCTGAAGGATCTCGACCAGCCCTCGCGCGCGACGCTCCGTAAATACGGCGTCCGCTTCGGTGCCTATCACATCTATTTCCCCGGCATCCTGAAGCCCGCCGCGCGTGCGCTGGCCGCGCTGCTGTGGGCGCTGAAGCAGGACAATGTCGATCTGTCGGCGCTGTCAGGCGCGCAGCATCTGGCATCGTCGGGCCGCACCTCGTTCCCGGTCGACAAGCAGCTGCCGCGCGATGCCTATCGCGTGCTCGGCTACAAGCAGGCCGGCGAGCGCGCCGTGCGCGTCGACATTCTGGAGCGCCTTGCCGATTTGATCCGACCCGCTTTGGCCTGGCGTGACAATGCGCCCGGCGAAAAGCCCGCCGGCGCGTTCGACGGCCGCAGCTTTGTGGTGACGCAGGCGATGACCTCGCTCACCGGCTCCGCCGGCGAGGACTTTGCCTCGGTGCTGCGTGCGCTCGGCTATCGTATGGAAAAGCGTCCGCCGCTGCCGGTGAAGCCCGCGGCGCCTGCCGCTGCGGAGACGCCCGTTGCGGACGTTTCCGCTGAGACGCCTGCGACGGAGGATGCTGCCGCCGCTGCGGAGACGGCCATTGAGGCCGCTGGCGAGCCAGTCACCGTCGAAGACGCGCCCGGCATGGAGCAGCAGGACGAGCCCGCGCACGAAGAGCCGGCGCTCGAAGCCTCGCCTGAAGCACCTGTCACGCCCGAGGATGCCCCCGGCATCGCGCCGCCGGCCGAGGAGGCCGCTGCACCCACGGAAGCTGCTGAAGCTGCTCCGGCCGAGACCGCTGCAACGGAAGCTGCCGCGTCGCCCGATGCCGCTGCGCCCGCCGAGCCCGAGCTCGTCGAGGTCTGGCGTCCCGGCGGCCGTCACGAGGATCGCAAGCCCCGCCACGAGCGCCATCGCCACCAGCGCCACACCAACCAGCGTCCGCAGGCCGGTGCTGAAGCTGGCGCCGCGGCCGCGCCCGGCGAAGCAGCCGAAGGCGCCAAGCCGGGCGAGCGCCATCGTCACGGCGGTGGGCATCGCCGCGACGGCGGCAGGGATTTCCGCAAGGGCCGTGAAGGCGGCGAGGGCGGAGAGCGCCGCGACGACCGCAACCGCAGCTTCCAGGGCAAGGACCGCGACAAGGATCGCGATCGCAACCGCGACAACAAGAAGTTCGGCGGCGATCGTGACAAGGGCCGTGACAATCGTGGCCGCGACCGCGACAAGGGGCGCGACCGTCAGGGCGGTCCGTCGCTGCGTCCCTACGCCTCGAGCGCCAGCCCGCGGGAGCGCGATCGCCCGGCCGACCCGAACTCGCCCTTCGCAAAGCTCGCCGCGCTGAAAGAGCAGCTCGCCGGTCGGAAGGAGTAAGCCCACGACCACCGAGCGGCAGCGCCTCGACAAATGGCTGTGGCACGCGCGGGTGGTGAAGGCGCGCACCTCGGCGGCTGAGCTCGTCGAGTCCGGTCACGTCCGCATCAACGGCACGCGCGAGACATCGCCGGGTCATGCGATCAAGATCGGCGACGTCATCACCGTCGCGCTCGACCGCACCGTGCGGGTGTTGAAGGTGACTGATTTCAACGAGCGCCGCGGCGATGCCGCCTCGGCGCGCGTGCTCTATGAGGAGCTCGGCGACGTAAAGCGCAATTAATTGCGGTTTGTATTCATTTCTTGGTCGATCAAACACATAAAGCCGTCATGATCGGGCCTTCCCGACCTTGCAGCGCGGGGCCATCCGCGCTACGCAAGCCGCGACTTTTAAAAGAGCTTTTCGGAGCGTTGGATGACTTACGTCGTCACTGAAAACTGCATCAAGTGCAAGTACACCGACTGCGTCGAGGTCTGCCCGGTCGACTGTTTCTACGAGGGTGACAACATGCTCGTCATCCATCCGGACGAGTGCATCGATTGCGGCGTGTGCGAGCCGGAATGCCCCGCCGACGCCATCAAGCCGGACACGGAACCCGGCCTCGAAAAGTGGCTGCAGGTCAACGCCGACTACGCCAAGAGCTGGCCGAACATCACCCAGAAAAAAGAATCACCTGCCGATGCGAAGGAGTTCGACGGCATGGAGGGCAAGTTCGAGAAATATTTTTCTCCGAACCCCGGCTCCGGGGACTAAAATCCGGCGCAAACTTAACCCTAATACTGTCGTTGCCGCTGAAAACCAGCCCTCAAGACCCCTAAATCATTGATTTTTGCGGGAAATGTGCTATATTGGGCACATTAAGCCGAACCCCGTCAGCCTCGTTGGCCCCTCTGGGTTCCCGTGAAACCAAATGTCGAAACAGGGGCGTGGCAGTTTCCGCGCGCAGGCTGTGTCACAGAAAACGCGTAAAAAGAGTACTTCAGCGAGGGCTTCCCATAAGGAGGCCAAAAAAGTCGCCGCGGCCAGCCGTAGCGCATCCAAGGGTCGGGCCGCTGCCAAGGCGCCGCCGGCTGCAAAGTCCTCGAAGAACAAAAGAAGCGCAATGCCTAACAAGACTGCCAAACCGGCCGCGAAAGCGACCGTTGCCAAGCCTGCTGCTGCCAAGGCTCACGCTGCCAAGCCCGTTGCTCCGAAGGCTCCCGTTGCTGCCGCCCCTGCCAAGGCCCCCGTTGCTGCCGCCCCTGCCAAGGCCCCCGTTGCTGCTGCCAAGCCGGCTGTGAAGGCCGCTGCACCCGCGCCGAAGGTCGAGGAAAAGAAGGTCGTGACCCAGCGTCAGGGCTTCAAGGCCAATGAATTCGTCGTCTATCCCGCTCACGGCGTCGGTCAGATCCTGGCCATCGAGGAGCAGGAGATCGCCGGCGCGAAGCTCGAGCTGTTCGTCATCAACTTCATCAAGGACAAGATGACGCTGCGCGTTCCGACCGCGAAGGTCGCCAACGTCGGCATGCGCAAGCTGTCCGAGCCCGCGTTGGTGAAGAAGGCGCTCGAGACGCTCAAGGGCCGCGCCCGCGTCAAGCGCACCATGTGGTCGCGCCGCGCCCAGGAATACGAAGCAAAGATCAATTCGGGCGACATCGTCGCGATCGCGGAAGTCGTGCGCGATCTCTATCGCTCGGAGTCGCAGCCCGAGCAGTCGTACTCCGAACGCCAGCTCTATGAAGCGGCGCTCGATCGCCTCTCCCGCGAGATCGCGGTGGTGCAGCACTCGACCGAGACCGAAGCGGTCAAGGAGATCGAGGCCCAGCTCGCCAAGAGCCCGCGCCGCGCCAATGCCAAGGCGGAAGCCGCTGATGGCGAGGGCGAGACGGATGCCGAGGGCGATACCGACGATACCGATGGCGACGACACCGCCGTCGCGGACGAGGCTGCGTAAGCGCACCCGCCGATCACAACAGATCAAAAGCCCGGCCGCTCGGCCGGGCTTTTTGTTTGGACGCGGATCCAGCGCCGATCGAGCGTCGCCTACGGCGTCGCGCGCGGCTGGGTCCAGATCGCGATCGGCCGCTCGAGCCCGCGGATCGCTTGAGGATCCTGGGCGATCAACGATGCAAATGTTTCGGCTGTGCTGCCGAGCTCCAACTTGGCGCGACTGACGAGATCGTTGCTTGCTACCAGCGCGCAGTCGAGCCTGCGCGTCAGCGATTCGAGACGGCTTGCGGCATTGACGGTCGCGCCGATCACGGCAAATTCCAGACAAGTTTGCCCGATGTCGCCGAGCACCACCGGACCGTAATGCAGGCCAAAGCTGACGCGCATCGGTGGTTCACCGGACGCTGTTCGCCGCACGTTCCAGCCGTTTGCCGCGGCGATCATGGCCTGAGCACAGAGCAACGCGTTGCTGGCGTCGCGCGCGCCCGCGAAGGGTGTGCCGAATGTCGCCATCAATCCGTCACCCAGATATTTATCCAGCGTGCCGTCGTGGCGGAAAACCTCTTGCTCCATCAATCCGTGGAATTCGCGTAACGTTCGCACCACTTCCTCGGGGGCGCGCGCATCGGCAAAGGCCGTGAAGCCGACGATGTCCACGAACAGCACCGCAACGTCTTGCGTGCGCACCTGCTTCAACGGCTCGTCGTGCTTCGATAATTCCGTGACGACATTGGGTGAGAAGTAGCGCGCCAGATTGCCGCGTTCTCGTTCCACCGCAGCATGCCGGATCAGCAAATCATTGCTGCGGCTGGCCGCGAGCGCCAGTGTCACGGCCACGATCATGAAGACGACGATTTCCTGGATACGCAGGCCGAACCCGATCGCAGTGGGCGAGATCAGCGCGAACAGCCTGTGATCGCCGCCCACCGCCTCTGCAATGCGGGCGGTCAGTGCGGGATCGCGATCAGGTTGCCACCACACCCAGGCCACGCCGATCATCCAGAGCGCTGCGGTCCACGTTCCGACCGCAACCACGGTTCGCCAGGAATAGGCCAGCGTGGCGCCGGAGAGCAGCACGAAGAAGTAGATGAAGTTGTCGAAATGGTATTGCATCGCCACCGGCCAGTGCGTCGTGCCGAATGGGTTCGGGACCACGATGACGAATGTGAGCAGCGCCAGGTCGCAGAACAAAAGGGCCAGTTCCGACCGCGATACACCGACCCGCCCAACCCTGACCTGGGCCCAGCCGATCAGTGCAAACAGGCCGAGCAGCGCCACGTAGTACAGCTGCTCCCATGCCGGATTGATGGCCGGCAGCAGGCAGGCGATGATAGCCAGCGCGACGTAGCGCGCCCGTACGGCCAGTTGCAGGCCCTCCTTCTTGCCGGCTTCGAGCGCGGCCTGTGCAAACTGAACGGTTTCGGTGTCGCGCTGGTTGCGCGTCCGCGACAGCGCCGCAGGCGAGTTGAGGCGCTCGACGAGCATTGTCATGGGGCGGTTTCCTCGCTTGGGCCGATGCAGCACAGCGGCGGCTGTCAGCCGCGCATCCGACAGTCTAGTGATGCATGGAAGCGAGGTCATCAGCTTGGGTGAGCGTTTTCCTCCCCGCGCGGCGAACCGCTCACTTCACCGGCCGTTTCTCGAGCTTCCTTGCCAGCGTACGCCGATGCATCCCCAGTCGCCGTGCCGCTTCCGAGATGTTGAAGTCCGTCTCGATCAGCGTCTGGTGGATGCGCTCCCATTCCAGCGTCTTGATCGAGGTTGGCCGCACGTCGAGCGCGACATCGGCGTTGCCTTCGGCCTTGTTGAAGGCGGCTTCGATGTCGTCGGTGTTGGAGGGTTTTGCGAGGTAGTGGCAGGCCCCTAGCTTGATGGCCTCGACGGCGGTCGAGATGCTGGCGAAGCCTGTCAGCACCACGATCAGCATTTCCTCATCGTGGGTGTGCAGCAGCTCGACACAGGCAAGGCCCGAGGCGCCCCCGAGCTTGAGGTCGACCACGGCGTAGCCGAAGGATCGCCCCTCCAGAACTCTCTGGACGTCTTCGATCGATGCGGCGAGCACGACCTCGTAGCCGCGGCGCTCGAACGAGCGCTTCAATGTGCGCGCAAAGCTTTCGTCGTCCTCGACGACGATGAGCGAACGGTCAGGTGTCAAAGCTGCCTCCGATCGCGAGTGTCGCAAGCGGCAGGGTCAGGCGCACGGTGGCGCCGCGCTTCCTGTGGTTCTCGGCGATCACGCTGCCCCCCAGCTTGCGCACCACGTTCACCACCAGAAACAGGCCGAGGCCGCCCCCGGCGCGACCCTTGCTCGACTGATAGGGCTTTCCGAGCTGCGCCAGCATTTCCGGCGCGAAGCCCGGGCCGCGGTCGCTGATCGAGAGCACCAGATTGTCGCCCTCGCGCTCGGCCACCAGCTCGACCCACTCGCGCGAGACCTCGTAGGCATTGTCGAGCACGTTGAAGATCACCTGCTTCAGCGCGATGTCGGAGACGATCGCGACGTCCTCGCCAAAGGTGTTGACGAAATACAGCGTCCGCGCCGAGCGCGCATCGCGCCATTCCTCGACCAGCGCGGTGACGAAGGCCGTCACCGTCGTCGGCGACGATCCTTCACCGCGCGCCTCGCCCGCCGACACCAAAATGCCCGTCACGATGGACTTGCAGCGCTGCAGCGAGGTTTCCATCTCGGTGAGGTCCTCGGCAAGCTCCTGATCGGCGGCGAGATCAGGCATGCGTCGCCAGTCACTGAGGATGACCGAGAGCGAGGCGAGCGGCGTGCCGAGCTCGTGCGCTGCGCCGGAAGCGAGCAGACCCATGCGGACGATGTGATCCTGCTCGGCGGCGTGCTGGCGGAGGGCTGCCAGATGCGCGTCGCGCTGGCGAAGGTTCCGGTTGATACGGGTGACGAACACGACCAGCAGCACGGCGTTGAGGACGAAGCCCAGCAGCATGCCGGTGACGGTGAGCGTGTAGGTTTCGCTCAGCGGATTCGGCGGTAGGTCGAGCGGCCGGTAGGCCATCGTCAGCCACACAAAGCTTGCGCAGGTCAGCGCCACCAGCGACCAGGTCGAGCGTGCATCGAGCAGCACGGCGCCGAGCGTGACCTGGAGCAGGAACAGCGAGGTGAAGGGATTGGTGGCGCCGCCGCTCAGGTAAAGCTGCGCGGTCAGCGCGGCGACGTCGAGCATCAGCGCGACCAGGAGCTCGTTGTTGGTGATGGCGGCGCGATGCCGTACCCAGACCAGGCTCGAGACATTGAGCAGCACCAGCGCGCCGATCACCGCGCCCATGCGGGTGAGAGGGAGGGGAATGCCGAGCCAGAAATGCACCCCGCCGATGGTCACGATCTGGCCGACCACCGCGGTCCAGCGCAGCTGGATCAGCAGCGCCATGTTCTTGCGGTTGGTCTCGTCGTCGGTCGGTGCCGCGCCGATCAGCTCGCTGCGGGCGTCCGCCTGCGACTGCAGCGTGACGGCCAGCTCGCCAAAATTGTTCCCATCGTCAGGTCGGTTCGACGATCGTTCCAGCATCTGATCCCGTCCTGCGGGCGGAAGCATCTGAGCCGCCGGCCGGTTCGTGGACGAAGCGCGTGCGGCGGAACAGCCCGCCGCGGAATGTGACGAAAAGTCTACCAGCCAGCATGAAAGCCAGGGCAAACCACGTCAACGCGTAGATCAGGTGGTTATTGGGAAAGCGGATCACGGTCAATCCGCCGATTGGACCGACGCCGGATTGTGATCCGGCGTCCGCATCGATGAAGAAGGGCGCGACGTTCTGGAGATCGCGCGCGGCCGCAATCGCGCCAACATCCCGCGAGTACCAGCGGTTGTGCTGGGGCACGTTGTCCCTGAGAAATCCGCCCTTCGGTTCGGTGATGCGCAGAAGCCCGGTGACCTCGATCTGGCTGTCAGGATTGCCGGCTTGGCGCGTCGATGGGTCGCGCCGCTCGGATGGCACGAAGCCGCGGTTGATCAGGACAAGCGTTCCGTCGGCGCGCTGGAGCGGCGTCAGGACCCAATAGCCAGGGCCTTCCTCGGTGACGGCCTGCACCAGCGTCTCGCGGTCGTGCAGGAAGCGGCCGGAGACGCTGACATGCCGGTATTCGTCGCTTGCGGCGGAGACCGCGGGCCAAGCGGCGCGCGAGGGGATCGGCTGGGCCGGGGCATGAACGCGCTGCTCCACGCGGTCGATCAGCGCCAGCTTCCAGGCGCGGCGCTCGACCTGCCAGATGCCGAGGGCCATCAGAACAACGACCGCGGTGAGCGAGAGACCCGTGAGCCACAAGGATGGACCCGCAGCCCTCGCGGGGCTGCGGGATTCGCTTCCTTTGGGCTTCACGAGGTCGCTCATTTCATTCCCGTCATCTCGTGGACCGGCATCATGTTGCTGTTGAGGTGATTCATCACCCACAGCGAACCGGACAGCGCGATCACCACCATGACGATGGTGAAGATCAGTGCCATCATGCTCCAGCCGTTCTCGGATTTCGGGCTCATGTGCAGGAAGTAGATCATGTGCACGACGATCTGCACGATTGCGAAGGCCATGATGACCAGCGCGGTGATCTGCTTGCTCGGCAGCATGCCGCTCATCACCAGCCAGAACGGGATCGCGGTGAGCACCACCGAGAGCACGAAGCCGAGCATGTAACCCGAGAACGTGCTGTGGGCGTGGCCGTCGTCATGGTGATGAGCGTCCGCGTGGGAGGCGTGGGTGTCGGTGTTCATCGCAGAACTCCCAGGAGATAGACGAAGGTGAAGACGCCGATCCAGACCACGTCGAGGAAGTGCCAGAACATCGACAGGCACATCAGGCGACGGCGGTTGGCCTCGATCAGGCCGAAGCGCCAGACCTGCACCATCAAGGTCACCAGCCAGATCAGGCCGCAGGAGACGTGCAGGCCATGGGTGCCGACCAGGGTGAAGAAGGCGGACAGGAAGGCGCTGCGCTGGGGCGTGGCGCCTTCATGGATCATGTGGGCGAATTCGGTGAGCTCGATGCCGATGAAGGCGGCGCCGAACAGGCCGGTGATCAGGAGCCACATCTGCGTCTGCGCGATCTTGTTCTGCTGCATGGTCAGCATGGCAAAACCATAGGTGATCGACGACAGCAGCAGCATCGAGGTGTTCACCGCGACCAGGTCGAGGTCGAACAGGTCCTTCGGCGCCGGCCCGGCGGCATAATTGGCGCCGAGCACGCCGAAGGCGGCAAACAGCATCGCGAAGATGAGACAGTCGCTCATCAGATAGATCCAGAAGCCGAGCGAGGTGCTGTAGCCTTCCGGATGCGGATGCTCGTCGGCGAGATAGAAGACCGGCTCGCCGGTTTGTGAGGGATTGACAGCGACAGTCATTTACTTGGCTCCGGCGAGCAGTTTGGTGCGCGCGTCCTCGGTCCGGATGACGTCGTCGGCCGGAATGTCGAAGTCGCGGTGGTAGTTGAAGGTATGACCGATCCCGACGGCGAGCATTGCGATGAAGCTCGCGGCCGCCAGCCACCAGATGTACCAGATCAGACCGAAGCCCATCGCGGTGGCGAAGCCGGCGAGGATGATGCCGGTGCCGGTGCTGCTCGGCATGTGGATCGGCTTGAATCCGACCAGCGGGCGCTGGTAGCCGCGCTTCTTCATGTCCCACCACGCGTCATTGTCGTGAACGACGGGGGTGAAAGCGAAGTTGTAGTCCGGCGGAGGCGAGGAGGTCGCCCATTCCAGGGTGCGCGCGTCCCAGGGATCGCCGGTGACGTCCTTGAGCTGCTCGCGCTTGAGGAAGCTGACCGCGAATTGCATCAGCATCGAGAGGATGCCGAGGAAGACGAGGCCGGCGCCGATCGCGGCGATGACGAACCAGATTTGCAGGCTCGGATCGTCGAACACGCGCAGGCGGCGGGTCACGCCCATCAGGCCGAGCACATAGAGCGGCATGAAGGCCATGTAGAAGCCGGTGACCCAGAACCAGAACGACAGCTTGCCCCAGAACGGATCCAGCTTGAAGCCGAACGCCTTCGGGAACCAATAGTTGATGCCGGCGAATGCGCCGAACACGACGCCGCCGATGATCACGTTGTGGAAGTGCGCGATCAGGAACAGGCTGTTGTGCAGGACGAAGTCGGCCGGCGGCACCGCGAGCAGCACGCCGGTCATGCCGCCGAGCACGAAGGTCAGCATGAAGGCGATCGTCCACAGCATCGGCAGCTCGTAGCGGATTCGGCCGCGATACATCGTGAACAGCCAGTTGAACATCTTCGCACCCGTCGGGATCGAGATGATCATCGTAGTGATGCCGAAGAACGAGTTGACGCTGGCGCCCGAGCCCATCGTGAAGAAGTGGTGCAGCCAGACCAGGTACGACAGGATGGTGATGACCACCGTGGCGTAGACCATCGAGGTGTAGCCGAACAGCCGCTTGCCGGAGAAGGTCGAGGTGACTTCCGAGAAGATACCGAAGGCGGGGAGAACCAGGATGTAGACCTCGGGATGCCCCCAGATCCAGATCAGGTTCACGTACATCATCGGGCTGCCGCCGAAATCATTCGTGAAGAAGTTGGTGCCGACATAGCGATCGAGCGAGAGTAGCGCGAGCACCACGGTCAGGACGGGGAAGGAGGCGACGATCAGGATGTTGGTGCAGAGCGAGGTCCAGGTGAACACCGGCATCTTCATCATGGTCATGCCGGGACAGCGCAGCTTCACGATGGTGCAGATCAGGTTGATGCCGGACAAGGTCGTTCCGACGCCGGCGACCTGCAGCGCCCAGATGTAGTAGTCGACACCGACGTCAGGACTGTAGCCGATGTTCGACAACGGCGGATAAGCCAGCCAGCCGGTACGGGCGAATTCGCCGATGAACAGCGAGATCATCACCAGCACCGCGCCGCCAACCGTCATCCAGAAGCTGAAATTGTTCAGGAACGGGAACGACACGTCGCGTGCGCCGATCTGCAGCGGCACCACATAGTTCATCAGACCGGTCACCAGCGGCATCGCCACGAAGAAGATCATGATCACGCCGTGGGCGGTGAAGACCTGGTCGTAGTGATGGGCGGGCAGGAAGCCCTCGGAGCCGTTGAATGCCAGCGCCTGTTGCGCGCGCATCATCAGTGCGTCGGCGAAGCCGCGCAGCAGCATCACGATGCCGAGGATCATGTACATGATGCCGATGCGCTTGTGATCAACGGTGGTGAACCACTCGCGCCACAAATAGCCCCAGAGGCGGAAATAGGTCAGGCCAGCGAGCAGCGTGACGCCGCCGAGCGCGACCATCACGAAGGTGCCGACCAGGATCGGCTCGTGCAACGGCAGCGAATCGATGCCGAGACGGCCGAAGATGAGCTTGAGAAGATCAGGAGACATGCGAGCTCTCTTTAGGAGTCTGACGTCAGGAGTCTGACTTGGGACGTTGTCCCAGGAAGAAGGACGAGGACTTCAGCGGCGTGAAGGTCGGCCGCTTCAGGCCGGCGCCGAGCAGCGGCGCGGTGTCGAGCGGGGCCTTGATCGACGCGGTGGTCTGACCCTGCGGCGCATCCGGCGTGCAGGTGCCGGCGACGAAGGTTGGTTCGGGTCCGAGTGCGGTGCCGCGGCGGGCGTATTTGTCGTAGGAGAGCGGCAGGGTGTTGTTCAAGCCCTCGTGGCCGTTGCCGCCCTTGGCGTCGATCGCCATCATCTCGCTCTGGCACATCTTACCGGCCTCGACGCACATGTTGAGGATCAGGCGGTAGAGATCGGCATCGACCGTGCCGTAGCGGCGGACCGGCTCGTTCTCGCTGGGCTTTTCGAGCTGGAGATATTCGCCGCGGCCGAGCGAGCCGCCGGCGGATTTGGCCTGCGCGACCCAGGCGTCGAAGCCCTTGTCGTCGAGGCCCTGGAAGTTGAAGTGCATGCCGGAGAAGCCGGCGCCGCTGTAGTTCGCCGAAAAGCCCTTGTAGGTGCCGGCGTGGTTCACGACGGCGTGGAGCTTGGTCTCCATGCCGGGCATCGCATAGATCTGGCCGGCGAGCGCGGGGATGTAGAAGGAGTTCATCACCGAGGAGGCGGTGATGCGGAAGTTGATCGGACGATCGACGGGAGCGGCCAGATCGTTGACGGTGGCGATGCCGTAGTCCGGATAGATGAAGAGCCATTTCCAGTCGAGCGCGACGACGTCAACCTCGAGCGGCGCCTTGGACTGGTCGATCGCGCGGTCGGCATGGATGCGGCCGAGCGTGCGATAGGGGTCGAGCAGATGCGTGCCCATCCAGGTCAGCGCGCCCAGGCAGACGATGATCAACAGCGGCGCCGACCAGATCACCAGCTCGAGCTTGGTCGAGTGGTCCCAATCCGGTTCATAGCGGGCCGAGGTGTTGGACTGGCGGTAGCGCCAGGCGAACAGCACCGTCAGCGCCATCACGGGGACGACGATCAGGAGCATCAGGATGGTGGAGATGATGACGAGGTCGCGCTGTTGCGCCGCGATATCGCCGGCTGGCGCCAGCACGACGTAGTTGCAGCCGCTGAGCGCAGCTGCCAGGGGTAGCAGCGCCAGGATCTTGAGACGGGACACGGGCCGAGCCTTATGAGAATGAGTTTCCTTTGCGGGGTCAACGGGTAGCTGCGGCGCAGCAATCCGGACATTGGACAATTTGTCCAATGTTGCAGTGCGGCATGTTGAGACAGAAAGGGCCGGATTGCCTGGCCTCCCGCCGGGCGGTCGGCTTTGGCTTTCAGGACGTTAAGGGCGCACGCATGGCGACGGCACAGACCCCCGCAATGGCAGACCTCCACTCGGGCGAGCACGGCCATGACCAGGCCAGTCCCGGCGAGATCGCCATCGGCGTCATCATCGGCCGCACCTCGGAATTCTTCGACTTCTTCGTCTATGCGATCGCCTCGGTGATCGTGTTCCCGCGTTTGGTGTTCCCGTTCACGAGCGAGCTGACCGGCACGCTCTATTCCTTCATGATCTTCGCGCTGGCCTTCATTGCCCGGCCGGTCGGAACCGTCATCTTCATGACGGTCGACCGGGAGTACGGCAAGACGGCCAAGCTGGTCTCGGCGCTGTTCCTGCTCGGCACCGCCACCGTCGCGCTCGCGTTCCTGCCCGGCTATCACGACATCGGCGCCGCCGCGATCTGGCTGCTGGCGCTGGCGCGTCTCGCGCAGGGTCTGGCCTGGGGCGGGGCCTGGGACGGCATGGCGTCGCTGCTGGCGCTGAACGCACCGGCCTCGAAGCGCGGCTGGTACGCGATGGTGCCGCAGCTCGGCGCGCCGCTCGGGCTGATCGTGGCGAGCGCGTTGTTCGCCTATTTCGCCGGTAATCTCTCGGCCGACGATTTCTTCGACTGGGGCTGGCGCTATCCGTTCTTCGTCGCTTTCGCGATCAACGTCGTGGCGCTGTTCGCGCGCCTGCGCATGGTGACGACCGAGGAATATTCCTCGCTGTTCGAGACCCGCGAATTGCAGCCCTCGCGCATCTCCGACACGGTTGCGCGTGAAGGCCACAACATCATGCTCGGCGCGTTCGCGCCGCTCGCGAGCTTCGCGCTATTTCACATGGTCACGGTGTTTCCGCTGTCCTGGGTGTTCCTGTTCACCCGCGAAAGCCCGGTGCGCTTCCTGATCATCGAGATCGTCGCCGCCGTGTTCGGCGTCGCCGCGATCGTGGCCTCCGGCATCATCGCCGACCGGGTCGGCCGCAAATCCCTGTTGATGGGATCGGCGATTGCGATCGCGATCTACAGCGGCTTCGCTCCGCAGCTGCTCGATGCCGGCGCGTTCGGTGAGACCATCTACATGGTGATCGGCTTCATCCTGCTCGGCCTGTCCTTCGGCCAGTCCTCGGGCGCGATCGCCTCGAACTTCAAGCAGGCCTATCGCTACACGGCTTCGGCGCTGACCTCCGATATGGCCTGGCTGTTCGGCGCGGGCTTCGCTCCGCTGGTGGCGCTGCTGCTCGCCACCAATCTCGGCGTCATCGCCTCGGGTGCCTATCTGCTCTCCGGCGCGTTCTGGACCCTGCTCGCGCTTTGGCTCAGCGGCCAGCGCGAGGTCGGCGACATGGACGCGGGCGAATCTTCGAGCTGACGGGAATAAAACCCGGGCCGGATGATCCTGTTTGCGGGACTGCAAGCAGGAGATCACATGAACGTCTGGTCGTATTTCGTCCGCTTGCGAAGCACTGCAAGCCTGGCTGTTGCCGCGGTCGCGCTTGCGCTTCTATGCGCTGCCGGTCCCGCGGGCGCGACCGGTGATGCTGCGCGCGGCCAGACGCTCTACAAGGGCTGCGCGGACTGCCACTCGATCGCCGAGAACGGCGTCGGCCCGATGCACAAGGGTGTGGTCGGGCGCAAGGCGGGCAGCGTTCCCGGCTACGATTACTCGCCCGACCTGAAGAACTCGGGGATTGTCTGGACCGAGGACAATCTCGACAAATGGCTGACCGGACCGCAGGCCATGGTGCCGGAAACCAAGATGTTCTTCGATGTGCCGGATGCACAGGATCGTGCCGACATCATCGCGTATTTGAAGGAAAAGGCGCGGTAGGCGGGCAAAGCGACTTGTCCGCCTGTCTTTGTGGATCGAGATCCAGGGTTCTCGCTAAGCACGCCCCGGGATGACGCGCTTAGCGCGCCTCAATCCGTCACGATCTTCACGCGATCGCGCACCTTCACCTGCGCGGTGCGATCGAGGCCGTTCAGCACACGAAAACGCTCGGCAGGGTGATCGACGCCGGCCATGCGGTGCGACAGCGATTCCACGGTGTCGCCGGGCTGCACCGTGATGACCTTGATGCGCAGCGGACGCGCGGCCTGGATCTCGTCCAGCGTCAGGCGGCGGAATGAATTGACGGTCTCGCGTGCATTGCGCTCGCTCTCGGTCGACTTCTGCCGCGTGGCGAAGATGAAGCGATAGACGTCGCTGCCAAAGCGCAGCGCATAGACCTTGAATTGCCACTGGTCGCCCTTGGCGGTGGCGGACGCGGCCGGGAAACCGTTGATGGTGATGTCCTCGGTCGATGCCTTTTCGACGCCCTCCATCCAGCCGGAATTGAGGTAGTCGCCGAGCGACTGCTCGGCCGGCACGCGCACGACGTCGAAGCGCATCGCCTGCGAGCCGCCCTCGCGCACGCCGATCACCGCCTGCGCGGTGTTGTCGAGCGTGAAATTGTCCGGCGCCTGGAAGGTGAAGCCGAGCTTCGGATGCAGGAAGCGGCGGCCACGGACAAAGCCTTCGCTGGGATCCTCGCCATAGACGAGATTGTCGATCGCGGCGAGATAGCTCTCGCGGTCGCGCTCGGCACCCTCGGGCGCCGCATATTGCCGCGCGATGGTCTGCGCATTCTGGACCCGCTCGGGCGTGGCGGGGTGCGACGAGGTGAAATCCTGCGCGCGCGGATCAAGCGAGCCCTTGCCCGCCTTTAGCTCCGCATTGCGCTCCATCGCCGAGAGGAAGCGCGCCGCACCGTAGGGATCGAAATGCGCCTTGGCGGAGATGCCGACGCCGATGCCGTCAGCCTCGAACTCCTGGTTGCGCGAAAAGCTCGCCATGGTGAGCTTGGTCTTGGCAAGTGCGAGCGCGGTGAGATCGGGATCGGTGCTCATGTCGGTGACGACACGTGTGACGATGGCGGCCTGGCGCGCCTGGTCCTCGCGCATCGCGGCATGCTTCGACAGAACATGCGCCATCTCGTGGCTGAGCACGGAGGACAATTCGGAGGTGTCACTGGCGAGCGCAAGTAGGCCGCGGGTGACATAAAGCTGGCCGTTCGGAAGCGCGAAGGCGTTCACCGCGCCGGAATTGAGGATGGTGACCTTGTAGCCCTGGTCGGGGCGGTCGGAGGCGGCCACGAGCCGGTCGACGGTCTTGCTGACCAGTGATTCGAGCCGGGGGTCATCATAGGTGCCGCCATAGCTCGCCAGGATGCGCTCGTGCTCTTTCTCGGTGGCGGGGGTCTGGGCGACGGCCGGTTTCGGCTTCGGCATCGCGACAGTCGGCGGCGCCGCCGCCGTTTGGAACCGGCCCATATCGCCGCAACCGGCGAGCGCCGTGCCCAGCGCGAGGCAAAGCACGGCCGGCGCAGCCCGCAGGCGGCGGCCATCACTTCGTCCGTGCTGTCCTAGCACCCCATTCACGTCGCTTAACCCGTGCCCGGCCTTGCTTAAGGCCTTACCCCTGTCAGTTCGTTTGCGCCCAGCAACTCGACCTGTCCCACGAAGCGCACATCGATACGCGGCCCCGTCGTCCCCTCAACCCAGCCCCGAACGCGAATACGTTTATTTTCCAGGGACTTAAGGGCCATACCGACGCTTTCAAACGCCGGCAGCGTGCGCTTTGAAATAGTCACAGCAAAGCCGCGTGTCCAGTTCCGTCCGAAGTTGAGGTAGGTCATTGCCCCAGCTTGCCGGACCGACAGGACTTTGCCCTCGACCACCATAAAGCGCCCGATCCCGGCCAAAATATCGTCCGGACTTTCCGCGTTTTTTATGGCCGACGGGTCAGCCCAGCTGCCCTTTTTTTGGCGCCGCGCCTCCGCTTCGGACGCCATCAGGGCGGCTGCGCAGTCCTTGTCCGCGATCTCGGCGGAGACGAGGGCGTCACCCTGGGCGAGGAGGGTGGCCTGTATCGAGGTGTCGCTCTCGCCGATGAACAGAAGCGCACCTTGCCGGCCGTAGCGATCGGGCGTGTCGTCATTGCCGCGAAGCGTCACGTCGCGGCCGACGAGCAGCGACGTCAGCACCTGCCTGGTCGTCGCTGTCGTCTCGATCCCAGTGAGGCGAACCTCGCGGCCATCGTCGAGACGCACACTGCGGGCATCGACGACGGCGGCGACGCGGCCTTCGCCTTGGGATTCGAATTGGCATGGCGTGGCGCTCGCGGTGTGACCCGCGGTCAGAAGGAATACGACGATGAGGTGGAGTCGTCGTGTCACGAAAACCCGGAGAGGTTGCGTTGCGCTTCGATATTAACTCAAGCGTGGTGGGTCGCGAAGGGGCTTCCTCACACTCCGTCATTGCGAGCGCAGCGAAGCAATCCAGAGTCCTTCCGCGGCGAGATTCTGGGTTGCTTTGCGGAGCCTGTCATGGGGCCGCGCTTCGCGCGGACCCCGTGGCTCGCAATTGACGAGGCGGAAACATCTTGCGTCTTCCGACCATTCCGTTTTGCGGAAAACATAAGAGCGCCAGCGCGATGCGCATCGCGCTTCTGCTTGCTGCGCTCCTGCGCATGCGGCATGATCGCGACAAGAGCAATAATCAAGCCGCCGTTCAGAGCCAGGCGATCAAGGGAGGTTGGTTTCCATGAAGCATGTTTTGTCGGGCATTTTTGCCGCCGCGTTTGCCCTCAGCGCGAGCGCCGCGCAGGCCCAAGACAAACCACCCCTGAAGATCGGCGGCATCCTCGATATGTCGAGCCTCTATGCCGACATCACCGGTCCAGGCAGCGAGACCGCGGCCAAGATGGCGGTGGAGGATTTTGGTGGTGAGGTGCTGGGTCGTAAGATCCAGGTGCTGGCAGCCGACCATCTCAACAAGGCAGACCTGTCCGCCAACATCGCCCGCGATATGCTCGACAACCAGGGCGTGGAGATGATCTACGACGTCGCGGCATCCGCAACCGCGCTTGCCGCCGGCGAGATCGCGAAGGCGCGGGGCAAGATCATCATGTTCAACGGCCCGGGCTCGATCCGTCTTACCAACGAAGCCTGCGGTCCCTACACCATCCACTACGTATTCGACACCTATGGCCAGGCCAATGTGACCGGCCTTGCCGCCGTGAAGTCGGGCCTCGACACCTGGTTCTTCCTCACCGCCGACTACGCTTTCGGTCAGGATCTGGAAAAGGACACCAGCGCCGTCGTCACCAAGACCGGCGGCAAGGTGCTCGGCGGCGTACGCCATCCGCTCAACACGTCGGACTTCTCGTCGTTCCTGCTTCAGGCACAGGCCTCCAAAGCCAAGGTGATCGGACTCGCGAACGCCGGAGGCGACACCGTCAACGCCATCAAGCAGTCGGCCGAGTTCGGCATCATGAAGGGTGGCCAGAAGGTCTCGCCGCTGCTGGCCTTCGTCACAGACATCGACTCGATCGGGCTGGAGACGGCGCAGGGCTTGCTGCTGGCGGAGGCCTTCTACTGGGATATGAACGACGAGACGCGCGCTTTCTCGAAGCGCTTTCAAGAGCGCGTCAAGCGACCGCCGACCTCCGCACAGGCCGGCGTCTATTCCTCCGTCATGCACTATCTGAAAGCGGTGAAGGCGGCGGGCACGACGGACGCGGCGGCGGTCATGAAGGTGATGAAGGAGACGCCGATCAACGACTTCTTCGCTCACAACGGCAAGATCCGCGAGGACGGCCGCATGATCCATGACATGTACCTGTTCGAGGTGAAGAAACCGTCGGAATCCAAGGGGCGCTGGGACGACTACAAGCTGCTCGCGACCGTGCCAGGTAGCGAGGCGTTCCAGTCGCTCGAGCAGTCGCGCTGCCCGCTAGTGAAGAAATGACGGTCTGGCCAGCGAGCCCGACTACCGCCCGTCGCGCCCCGGAATGACGGAGCAAAATCGAAGCATCGAACAAGAGGCAAACACCCATGAGCAACGACATGGTCCTGCAACAGCTCGAGGGCGGGCTGCTCACCATCACGATGAATCGTCCCGAGCGGAAGAACGCGCTCAATCCCGAGATGGTCGCCGGCCTCGTCGAGGCGGCGCGGCGTGCGGCTGACGATTCCGAGGTGCGGGCGGTGCTGTTCAAGGGGGCCGGCGGCTCGTTCTGCGTCGGCGGCGACGTCAAGTCGATGGCGGCCGGCCGCGCGCCGCTGCCGTTCGAAGTGAAGATGGCGAACCTCCGCCGCGGTATGGAAGTCTCGCGCATCCTGCACCAGATGCCAAAGCCCGTGGTGGCGCAGCTCGATGGCGCTGCGGCCGGTGCCGGCCTGTCGATGGCATTGTCCTGCGACCTGCGGATTGCTAGCGAATCCTGCAAGATCACGACCGCCTTCGCAAAAGTCGGTTTCTCCGGCGATTACGGCGGCACCTATTTCCTCACCCAGCTGCTCGGCAGCGCCCGGGCGCGAGAGCTCTACATGATGTCGCCGGTGCTCACGGCCAGGGAAGCGCATGCGATCGGCATGGTGACGAAGGTCGTCGCCGACGCCGAAATCGACGCCGCCGCGCATGAGCTCGCGCTGTCCTTGGCGCAAGGTCCCTCGATCGCGCTTGGCTTCATCAAGCGCAACATCAACAATGCTGAGCATCTTCCGCTGGAAGATTGCTTCGACGGCGAGGCGATCCATCACACCCGCTGCGGTGACACCGAGGATCACAAGGAGGCCGCAAAGGCCTTCGTCGAGAAGCGCAAGCCGTCGTTCAAGGGGGCATGACGATGACGCGCTATATCCGGCTGCGTCAGATTTGCCTCGTCGCGCCGCAGCTGGCGCCCGTGATCTCCGATATCGGCGAGATCATGGGCCTTGCCGTCTGCTACCGCGACGGCAATGTTGCCAAATACGGCCTGGAGAACGCGCTGCTCCCGGTCAGTACGATCCTGCTCGAGGTCGTCGCGCCGTTCGAGGACGGCACCACCGCAAGCCGCTTCATCGAGAAGACCGGCGGCCGCGGCGGCTATATGGCGATCTTCTGCTGCGACGATCCGGACGAGCGCGGCCGTCATGCCAATGCGATGGGTGTGCGCACCGCGAACGTGATCGACCACGCGCCCTATCATGGCGTCCAGCTCCACCCCCGCGACTGCCGCGCCGCTTTCATCGAATTCAACCACACCGACGGCAGCGACGACATCCTGGGCCCCTATCCGCCGGCCGGGCCGGATTGGCAAAAGTTTATCCGTAAGGACGTGACGCTGGCCCTGACGGGCGTGGAGATGCAGAGCCCGGATCCGCAAGGATTGGCGGAGCATTGGGGGAAGATCATCGGCGTTGCGGCTATTGGCTCTGAATTGAAGCTGCCCAACGCAACCTTCCGTTTCGTCACGGGCGCTAGCGAGATCATGAGTGCGCTCGAGTTTCGCGTGGCCGATGTGGCCCAGGTGCTGCACTCTGCCAAAGCGAAAGGGCTGGCAGTTGCCGGGAATGAGTTCCTGCTGGGCGGCGTGACGTTCCGGCTTACTGCTTGACCACTTGCGACATTTCTCGTTGTGTTGTCATGCCCGGGCTTGTCCCACGGCTGTCCGGTTTAGGTTTGAGGAAGACTTAGGCACATCTGCCGCTGATCTTGGA
>NZ_JAFCKB010000021.1 GCF_018130615.1 Bradyrhizobium manausense | reverse complement strand
CAGCCGGCATCGGCGGCGTGGCGCCCCACCACGCAGGCGACGCCGATGTCGGCGGACCAGGCTTCGGAGATCGCCCGTCTGCGCCAGGAGAACGAACGGCTGCGCATGGAGCGCGACATTTTAAAAAAGTCGATCGCGATCTTCGCCGGAACCCGAACATGAGCTTCCGTTTCATCGAAGACCACCGCGACAGCTATCCGGTACGGCTGATGTGTGCCGTGCTCGAGGTCTCGCCGGCCGGCTATTATGCCTGGCGCGATCGCCCGGTGGGCGAACGGACAAAATCCAATGCCGCGCTCCTGGCCGAGATCCAGCAGGTCCATCGCGACAGCAGCGGACGCTACGGCAGTCCTCGCGTTCATGCCGCTCTGCGGACACAGGGACGCGGTGCCAGCCGCGGCCGGATCGAACGGCTAATGCGTCGATATGGCATTCGAGCGATCATGGCGCGACCCCGTCGGGTTCGCACCACTGACAGCCGTCACGACCTGCCGATCGCGCCGAACCTGATCGCGCGCGACTTCACGGCGGATGCCCCGAACCGGGTCTGGCTCGCTGATATCACCTACATCCCGACCGCGGAGGGCTGGCTGTATCTGGCGGCCGTTATGGATCTGTTCAGCCGAAAGATCGTCGGCTGGGCCATGCGGGATCATATGCAAATCGAACTCGCATCTGCGGCGCTGACGATGGCAATCCGCCAGCAACGCCCGCAGGCCGGATTGATCCACCACTCCGATCGCGGCGTGCAATATGCCTCACACGCCTATCGCAACGCTCTCACCGGCGCCGGCATCACCGCATCGATGAGCCGCAAGGCCGATTGCTACGACAATGCCCCGATGGAAAGCTTCTTTCATACCTTGAAGACCGAGCTGGTCCATCATCGCGACTACAACACCCGCGCCGAGGCCCAGCGCGATATCTTCGCCTTCATCGAGGGCTTCTACAACCGAACCAGGCTCCATTCCGCCATCGGATATATCGCCCCGATCGAAATGGAGCTAAAAGCAGCTTAAGCCCGTCCACTTTTTCGGGGGAAGATCAGAGAGATGATCCGACTAAGGGCATGCTGTCTTCGGAGGCCAGCCTTTGACCTAGTGGAGATCCTATCGCGATCCTTGGATGACGGATCATTGAGTTAAAGCGGATAAAGGTCCGGTAGAAACGAAAACCCCGCCGTCGCCGGCGGGGTTTTGTTTGTCTCGGACTAGGGGACCTACTTTGCCCGGATTAGGGACCAACTTATAGGGGACCAACTATGCCCGTCGCTGCAGTCTACTAACAACACAACACGCGCGGCGATCTACCGCCTCACGAACACCCCGTCGTGGAGCCGCAAGTATCGCACTTCATGCACGTGCCATTCCGCACCAGCGTGAAGTTGCCGCACTCGCTGCACATCTCGCCCTCGTAGCCCTTGGCCTTGGCTTCCGCGCGGCGCTCGGCCTTGGAGGGAGCCGCGACAGTTGCAGCGCTGCCGGCCTTGCTCCATTGGAGGGCCTCGAGCTTCTCCGTGGGGGAGAGGTCGTGGCTGGCTTCCTGCTTCAGGGCGACGGCGCCTTCGATGGCATCGCCGGCGCGGGCCGAGGCGCCATGGGAGGCGAGCGCGGTGACCTTGCTGCCGCCGGAGGGGGCGCTGTCGTTGCCTTGGGCGACCGCGGCGCTGCCGCCGCGCATCACGACGAGGTTGTCGGTGCGGGAGCGGGTGAGGCCGCGCGACACCAGCTTGGTCGCGTGGTTGGGCTCGTCCGGCTCCTTGCCTTCCTCGACGCCCTTGCCGAGCGCGTCGAAATTCGACTCGGTCGGATCGACATGGGCGAGATCGAAGCGCGACATGTAGCTGACCGCGAGCTCGCGGAAGACATAGTCGAGGATCGAGGTCGCGTACTTGATGCTGTCGTTGCCCTGCACGGGGCCCGCCGGCTCGAAGCGGGTGAAGGTGAAGGCGTCGACATATTCGTCCAGCGGCACGCCGTACTGGAGGCCCAGCGACACCGCGATGGCGAAGTTGTTGATGAAGGAGCGCAGCGCCGCGCCTTCCTTGTGCATGTCGATGAAGATCTCGCCGAGACGGCCGTCGTCATATTCGCCGGTGCGCAGATAGACCTTGTGGCCGCCGACGACCGCCTTCTGGGTGTAGCCCTTGCGGCGATCCGGCATCTTCTCGCGCTCACGCATCACGATGATGCGCTCGACCAGCTTCTCGACGATCTTCTCCGAGACCTGGGTCGCACGTGCGGCCATCGGCTTCTCGTAGAGCGTCTCGACCGCATCGTCCTCGTCCTCGTCATCGCTGATGAGCTGCGAGTTGAGCGGCTGGCTGAGCTTGGAGCCGTCGCGGTAGAGCGCGTTGGCCTTGAGCGCCAGCTTCCACGACAGCATGTAGGCGGACTTGCAGTCCTCCACCGTGGCGTCGTTCGGCATGTTGATGGTCTTGGAGATCGCACCCGAGATGAAGGGCTGCGCCGCCGCCATCATGCGGATGTGGCTCTCGACCGACAGATAACGCTTGCCGATCTTGCCGCAGGGGTTGGCGCAGTCGAACACCGAATAGTGTTCGGCCTTGAGGTGCGGGGCACCTTCCACCGTCATCGCGCCGCAGATGTGGACGTTGGCCGCCTCGATCTCGCGCTTGGTGAAGCCGACGGCCTGGAGCAGGTCGAAGCCCGGGGCCGCAATGGCTTCGGCGCCGATGCCGAGCTGGTCGCGGATGAAATCCTCGCCAAAGGTCCACTTGTTGAAGGCGAACTTGATGTCGAAGGCGGTCGGCAGCGCCTTTTCGACCTTGGCGATGGCTTCGTCGGTGAAGCCTTTGGCCTTCAGCGTCGAGGCGTTGATGCCGGGCGCGTTGGACAGCGAGCCGTGGCCGACGGCATAGGCCTCGATCTCCGCGATCTCGCTCTCGCGATAGCCGAGCGCGCGGAGCGCTGCGGGCACCGCACGGTTGATGATCTTGAAGTAGCCGCCGCCGGCCAGCTTCTTGAACTTCACCAGCGCGAAGTCCGGCTCGATGCCGGTGGTGTCGCAATCCATCACGAGGCCGATCGTGCCCGTGGGCGCGATGACCGTGGTCTGGGCGTTGCGATAGCCGTGCTTCTCGCCGAGCTCGAGCGCCGCATCCCAGGCCGCCTGCGCACGCGTGACGATGTCGGCTTGCGGGCAGGAGACGAGATCGAGCGGCACCGGGTTGACGCTGAGCGCCTCGTAGCCGCTGGCCTCGCCATGCGCGGCGCGGCGGTGGTTGCGGATGACGCGCAGCATGTGCGCGGCGTTCTTCTTGTAGCCGGGGAAGGTGCCCAGTTCGGCCGCCATCTCCGCCGAGGTCTTGTAGGTGATGCCGGTCATCACCGCGGTCAGCGCGCCGCAGAGCGCACGGCCTTCCTTCGAGTCATAAGAGAGACCCATGGTCATCAGGAGGCCGCCGATATTGGCGTAGCCGAGGCCGAGTGTGCGGAACTCGTAGGAGAGCTCGGCGATCGCGCGCGACGGGAACTGCGCCATCATCACGGAGATTTCGAGCACGATGGTCCAGAGCTGGCAGAGGTGCTCATAGCCGGCGACGTCGAACTGCTTCGTGGTCGTGTTGTAGAAGGTCAGCAGGTTCGCGGAGGCGAGGTTGCACGCCGTGTCGTCCAGGAACATGTATTCCGAGCACGGATTGGACGCGCGGATGTCGCCGGACGCCTTGCAGGTGTGCCAGTCGTTCATGGTGGTGTTGAAGTGCAGGCCCGGGTCGGCCGACGCCCAGGCGGCGTAGCCGATCTTTTCCCAGAGGTCGCGCGCCTTCAGCGTCTTCGTCACCTTCTTGGAGGTGCGGGCGTTCAGGTTCCAGTCGCCATCGGTCTCGACGGCGCGGAGGAAGTCGTCCTTCAGCGAGACCGAGTTGTTGGAGTTCTGGCCGGACACCGTGAGGTAGGCTTCGCTATCCCAGTCGGTGTCGTAGGTGTCGAACTGGATGTCCTTGTAGCCTTGCTTGGCGAACTGGATGACGCGCTTGATGTAATTGTCCGGCACGAGGCTGCGGCGCGCGAGCTTGATCTCGCGGCGGAGCGCCGGGTTCTTCTCGGGGTCGAAGCAGTCGTCGCCCGAGCCTTCGCAGTTCACGCAGGCCTTCAGCACCAGCTTGAGGTGCTTCTGGTTGATCTTCGATCCGGTGACGAGGGCGGCGACCTTCTGCTCCTCCTTCACCTTCCAGTCGATATAGGTCTCGATGTCGGGGTGATCGACGTCGACGACGACCATCTTGGCGGCGCGGCGCGTGGTGCCCCCCGACTTGATCGCGCCGGCGGCGCGGTCGCCGATCTTGAGGAAGCTCATCAGGCCGGACGAGCGGCCGCCGCCGGAGAGCTTCTCGCCTTCGCCGCGCAGGCGCGAGAAGTTGGAGCCGGTGCCGGAGCCGTATTTGAACAAGCGGGCTTCGCGGACCCAGAGGTCCATGATGCCGCCCTCGTTGACGAGGTCGTCACCGACGCCCTGGATGAAGCAGGCGTGCGGCTGCGGATGCTCGTAGGCCGATTTGGACTTGGTCAGCTTGCCGGTGAAGGGGTCGACGTAATAATGGCCCTGGCCGGGGCCGTCGATGCCATAGGCCCAGTGCAGGCCGGTGTTGAACCATTGCGGCGAGTTCGGCGCAACCATCTGCATGGCGAGCATGTAGCGGAGCTCGTCGTAGAACGCCTGGGCGTCCTCGTCCGAGGTGAAGTAGCCGCCCTTCCAGCCCCAATAGGTCCAGCAGCCGGCGAGGCGATCGAATACCTGCTTCGATGAGAGCTCGCTGACATAGCGCTCCTTCTCAGGCAGCGCGGCAAGGGCTTCAGTGTCGGGCACGGAGCGCCACAGGAAGGAGGGGACGGACTCTTCCTCGACCTTCTTCAGGCGGGCGGCCACGCCGGCCTTGCGGAAATACTTCTGGGCCAGCACGTCGGAGGCGACCTGCGACCATTCGGTCGGGACCTCGACGCCGTCCATTTTGAACACGACCGAGCCGTCGGGATTCCTGATCTCCGACGTGGTGAGGCGGAATTCGATTCCCGCGTAAGGTGACTGTCCCGAAGTGGTATGGCGCCGCTCAATCCGCATGGTCTTGCCCCGTCCTATTCTTTGACCGGACCACCTCGGTTCAGGCGTGCCGGTCGACATTTCGTTTCGCGTTGCCACCCAGGCCTATCGGCCCTTGGGCAACGCAGTTCAGCCGGTGGACCCGGCCCTGTTTCTTCCCGACGTGAGTGGTCGATGCGCGCACCGATCATCCGCCGGCACGTCCAGACCCATCCGCCCCAAGGGATGAGCCCGACATGCGTTCAAACGCCCCACCGTCACAACGTCTACCGATGCCATCCGAGCCTGTTGCCGGCCCGTTCTGGCGCCCGAAAAATCCGCTTCTCGCGGGCAGACAAGCCCTCATCCCGCGGCCTTTGGCTGGCTTGGCGGAGTGGAGATTTGCGAGACCCTTTGGGGGAGTGTCGGCGGGACGCAAACTCACTCGCGCCGAACGGACCGAAAGCTAGGACTCTCCGTTGCGCCCGTCAAGAACTAGTGCGGGTTCCTGAATCAAATACTAAATATGGTGGATTGCGGGGGATAACAGGGGGCAAGCCCGCGCCTGTTGTTGAGCCAAGTATCAGTGAGTCCTCAGGGATTCCCAACCGAAAAAATTTGCATCCCGTGATGATCCGGAGCCTTCATCCCGCTGTTCACAGGGCAGGTATATTTTTGGGCAATGGGATTGCGTCAGCCAGACTCACGTAATGGTACGGAAGGTGAGGGCAGGCATGCCCGCCGAGGTGGTGGTGGAGTACGCGAATCCGCGCCAAGCTGAGCGCGATTTTGCCGGATACCCCACATGCTTGATTCGACCAGGCCGGTGCAGCGACCGCGCATCGCCCCGGCCGGCCTGATGTTCCTCGCCATCACCTCGATCGGCTGGGGCTTCAATTGGCCGGTCACGAAATTCCTGCTCGGCGAGCTGCCGCCGCTCACCTTGCGCGGCGTGACCGGCGTGCTCGGCGCCGTGCTGCTGGCGGCGCTCGCGCTGGTCCGCGGCGACAGCCTGAGGGTCGACCCGGCGATCTGGCCGCGGCTGATGACGGCCGCCATGCTCAACGTCACCGGCTGGATGGTGCTGATGGGGCTGGCGCTGCTCTGGCTGCCGGCCAGCGAGGCGGCGCTGATCGCCTACACCATGCCGGTCTGGGCCTCGCTGATCGCCTGGCCCGTGCTCGGCGAGCGGCCGACGCTCCTGCGTACCATCGCGCTGCTGATGGCCTTTGCGGGCCTCGCCTCGATCATGGGCGGCAACGGCATTGCCGCGAGCGCGGAGAAGCTGCCCGGCATCATCATGGCGCTGTGCGGCGCGATCGGCTTTGCCGTCGGCACCGTGTTCTCCAAGAAGTACCCGATCCACCTGCCGCCGATCGCCGCCGCGGCGTGGCAGATCGGGATCGGCTGCCTGCCGATCTCGGTCGTCGGCCTGCTGATCGAGACCTCGCATCTGGACAAGGTGACGCCGGTCGGCTGGTGGCTGCTGATCTATTCGACCGTGGTGCAGTTCTGCATCGCCTATGTCAGCTGGTTTGCGGCGCTTGCCCGCTTACCAGCCTCGGTCGCCGCGATCGGCACCATGGCCGTGCCCGTGATCGGCGTTGTGGCCTCCGCGGTCGCCCTGCACGAGCCGCTGGGGCCGGGCCAGATCGCGTCGCTGATCTTCACGCTTGCGGCGGTGGTGCTGGCGACGCGCTAACCACGCTCGCGCGCCGCCTCCAGCTTCAGCCATTTGCTCACGCGCGCCACGTTCTTGCGTAGCGCGTGCGCTGCTGGAAACACGACATAGTACCCCAGCGTCTCGGAAAACTTGGCCTCGAACAGCTCGACGAGATGGCCGCGGGAAATGGCGGAGGCTGCGAGCGATGCGCGCGCCATCGCAATCCCTTGTTCATTGATGGCGGCCTCGACGATCACGCCGCTGTCGTCGTAGAGGATCGCGTTCCTCACATCGATATCGCCGCCGACAAAGCGGGCGTAGCGGGTCCAATAGCGGTGAACGCGATCCTCGATGATCGGGTGGTCCCCGATCTCGGCGAGGCCCCGCGGCTGTCGCCGCCCCTGCAGGATGCGCGGGCTGCAGACCGCGACGATGCGGTCCTTCATCAAGAGCTCGGCCTGCAGGCCTGGCCATTCTCCGTTGCCATGACGGATCGCCATGTCGACATTCTCGGCTTCGAAGTCGACGTAGTGCCGGGTGACGTTGAGCGACAGCTGGACGCTTCGCACCTCGCGATGAAACTTCGACAGCCGCTTGACGAGCCAGAGATGCACGAATGACGGCGATGCGCTCAGGCAGATCTGCTCGATCCTCTTCGTCCCCGGCGCAGCCTTGGCCAGTGCGGTCGCGATATCGATGCGCTCGAGGGCCTTGCTGACGACCCCAAAATACGCCTTGCCGACATCGGTCAGTTCGATCGTCGTCGTGCTGCGCCTGAACAAGGCGGCCCCGATGAAGGTTTCCAGATTGCGGATCTGTTGACTGACTGCGCTCTGCGTCAGGTGAAGCTCTTCGGCCGCGGAAGTGAAGCTTCCCTTCCGCGCGGCCGCTTCAAAATACCGAAGAGCGTTGAGAGGCGGGAGGTTCTGAAAGCTCATACCTTAGAATTTCTAATGTACATTAGAAATTGTCAATTGCTCCGATGCACTTAGTTTCACAAGAGTAAGCGCGGGGCTCTACCCTTATGCGGCAAACTTCTGTTTCGGCTGGTTGAGGTTTCAGACAGTGGTGTCCGATCTGGCGACCTGGGCTGCGATCTACGCCACCGGAATTCGGATGCTCGGGAGGGCGGTGCGATGAGAGTGGAGCCGTTCGGGCTTGCCTTCATCGTCTTCCGATTCTCGCGGAACAGCTATTTCCACGTGGCGTTCAGCGTCCTCTACTTCCAGAGCCTCGGGTTCTCGCTGGCCACGGCCCTCTCGCTGGAGAGCTTCTACTACGTGGCCAAGGCAGGACTTGAGGTTCCCAGCGGCGTATTCGCAGACCGTATCGGGAGGAAGATGACCCTGGTCCTCGGTTCGTTGATCGCTGCTTCCTGCTATCTCGGCCTCGGCCTGTGCGATCAATATTGGCAGATGATGTTGTTCGAGGCCGGTCTCGGTCTTTCGATGTCGATGGCGTCGGGCACCGACTCCGCGCTCGTCTACGATGAATACAGGGCGATCGGAAAGATCAGGGAATATGAACGTGTCGAGTCGGCGGGCTGGGGCATGCGCAATATCGCGCGCGGGCTGGCTTCGGCATTCGGATCGGTATTCGCGGCGTGGTACACGATGGGCAGTACGTTCATCCTGACATCCATCGCGATCTTCATTTCCGCGCCCGTCGCGGCTATTTTTCTCAGGGAAGGAAACCGCAAGAGCACCACATTGAAGGGCGTGGTTTTGTCGGCGGTATCCCTTGTTCAGAGGAATGGCGAATATCGGCGGGTTTTGCTTCAGTTCGCGATCATCACGATCGGCGTCAAAGCGGGCTTTTGGGCGTTCCAGCCGTTTTCAGATCTGCACCACATTCCCTTGCAATGGATCGGGGCGTGCTTCACGGCACTTCTGTTCGTGTCGCTGGTCGCGTCGTTCTTCGTCGAGCGCATCTGCGGCCTGTTCGGCTTGCTGCATACGCAGACCGCCCTGATCGTGGCCGCATTCGTGATCATGAGCCTGTCGTTTGCGTCCACCGGAGTTGCCGGCATCGTTATCGTCTCGATCGGGCTAGCGCTGCACGCCGTCGCTCAAGGCATTTCCGATCCGATCATGCGGATCCTGATCAACCGCTATGCCGAGTCCGAGAGCCGCGCGACGGCGATGTCGGTCGCGTCGATGGCGGGAGACGGGGCATTCTCGCTCGTCGCGCCGCTGTTCGGGTACCTCATCGACAAGCACGGGGGAGCGGCAGGCAGCTTGGCAATCGTGCTCGTCAGCTTATCCGCGCTCTATCCCGATCTGATCGGACGTCAGAAGATGCAGAGGAAGGCGTTGAGCTCGTAGCGACCCGTCTCGGTCGGCGTCAACCATCTCGCGCTGTCGGAAGCCGCGGCTCGGCGAAGCGTCAGGCCGGGATCGTCCCGCCGCCGTTCAGCGCCTTGCGGATCATCTCCGCGAGCTGGTTGCGGCGGTACGGCTTGGTCAGCAGCAGGACGCCGTCGTCGAGCTTGCCGTGGTGGACGATGGCGTTGTCGGTGTAGCCCGAGGTGTAGAGCACCTTGAGGCCGGGCCGGCGCTTGGCGATCTCTTCGGCGAGCTCGCGGCCGCTCATGCCGCCGGGGATGACGATATCGGTGAACAGCAGGTCGAAGGCCTGGCCGGCCTCGATCAATTGCAGCGCGGCCTTGCTGTCGCCGGCCGCGACCGTCTTGTAGCCGAGGCTCTGCAGCTGTGCCGTGACGAAGTTGCGTACCAGATTGTCGTCCTCGACGACAAAGATGGTTTCGGCGCCGCCTTCGGCCTGCGGTGCGATCGCGGCGGCCGCTTCCGCCGCGCCCTGACCCGGCGGCAAATAGAGCTTGATCGTGGTGCCGTGGCCTTCCTCGCTGTAGATCTTGATGTGGCCGCCGGACTGCTTGACGAAGCCGTAGACCATGGAGAGGCCGAGACCTGAGCCTTTACCGACCTCCTTGGTGGTGAAGAACGGCTCGAACGCCTTTTCCTGGACGCTCTGTGCCATGCCGGCACCGGTGTCGCTGACCGCGAGCATCACGTAAGGGCCGGGCCGTACTTCGGCGTTGGCTTGTGCATAGGCTTCGTCGAGCACGACCCGGTGGGTCTCGAGCAGGAGCTTGCCGCCGTTCGGCATGGCGTCGCGGGCGTTGATCGCCATGTTGAGGACGGCATTGGTCAGTCGGGACGGATCGATATGCGAGGTCATCGGTCCCTGTTCCAGAACCGTCTCGATCTGGATCTGCTCGCCGAGGGTGGGGCGCAGCAGCTTTGCGATGTCGGTGATGGCGGCGTTGATCTCGACGTCGTGCGGCTGCAGCGGCTGCTTGCGCGCGAATGCCAGCAGATGCTGGATCAGCTCGGCGCAGCGCTCGGCGGCATCGTCGATCAGGCGCGCCGTGCGCTGCAGTTCGGGCTGCTCCTTCAGGCTCGCCACCAACGTCTCGGTATTGCCCGATATCACGGTCAGCATGTTGTTGAAGTCGTGGGCGACGCCGCCGGTCAGCTTGCCGATGGCGTCGAGCTTCTGCGACTGCTGCAACTGCCGCTCGGTTTCGCGCGACGAGGTCGCGTCGTGATACACCAGCACGGCGCCGGAGATATTGCCTTGCCCGTCGCGCATTGGCCGGCCGCTGACCATCAGATGGCGCACGTTGTTGCCGCTGTGCGGGCGGACGATCATCTCCAGTTCTTCGAACTCGTCGCCGCCCAGCACGCGCACGGACGGCAGCTCGTCGGATTTGAGCGGCGTAACGCCGTCGCCGTGGAAGACGTCGGACAGTGCCCGCAGATTGCGCAGGTTCATGCCGGCGCGGTGCAACAGCACGCGCTCGGCGGCCGGGTTGGACAGCAGGACATTGCCCTCGCTGTCGATCACCAGCACCGCTTCCGCCATGCTGCGGAACGTGCTCTGGAGCACGTTGACCGACAGGCGCAGCTCGTCATGGGCGGCGACGAGATGTTCGGTGCGGTCGGCAACGGCGGCTTCGAGGGCTTCGTTGGCGGCCTGGGTCTCGTGCAGCGAACTCTTGAGCGCGACCTGGGCGCGCTGGCTTTCGCGCATCAACATCAGGACGAGCAGCAGGATCACCAGGGCGCCGATCACGTCGATCCCGAGCAGCACGATGCCGGTCCGGCGGGAGTCCGACGTGCGCGCGGTCAGCAGCCGCTGCTCCTCCGCGGCCAGGCGGTCGAGATTGACCATCACCGTATCCATGAGGCCGCGCCCTTCGGCCTTGCCCTGGAGCGCGGTGATGCCGGCCGGATCGTTGTCGGTGCGCAGCCGCATCGCCTCGGCGGCGATCTCGATCCGGCGCAGCGCCAGCGGTTCGGTGCCCTCCAGAAGCGCGACCTGGTCGGGATTGTCGCGGACGGCCCGTTTGAGGTCTGCCAGCGCGGGCGCAAGCTCGCCGCGCGCCGCCCGGAAGTCGTCGCCGAAGGTCGGGCTCCGATAGAGTTCGAAGCCGCGTGCCGCGCTCTCGGCCCGGCGCATCAGAACGCGCAGATCCGAGATCTTCCTCAGCACCTCGACCGTATGATTGACCCACGTCGTATCCGACCGCGACTTGACGTCGAGGCCGATCGAGGCGGCGGTGATGATCAGGAGGATTGCAAGTCCAGCACCGAGAATGACGCGCTGCGTTGGAATCAAGGTGCCTCTTTCTGGTCCTTCGGCGTCGCGCTCCCGCCGAGGCATTCCCGGATCGTCGCCAGCAGCGTCTCGGGCGTGAACGGCTTGCGCAGGCAGCGCGTCGCACCGAGTTCCAGCGCCATGCGGAGGAAGTCCGGAGAGGGCGAGGCGGACGAGGCGAAGGCGTAGCCCGACATGGCGATCAGTGGAATCGCCGGTGCACGCTCGTGAAAGATGCGGATGGATTCGAAACCGCGCATGTGCGGCATGAAGATATCGACCAGCATCACATCAAACGTCTGCGCTTCCAGCGCAGCAAGCCCCGTTTCGCCGCCATCAGTCAACGTGACGTCGAAGCCCTGACGCAGAAGGAGGACTTCGATGGTCGCGCCGACCATCGGATCGTCGTCTACCACGAGAATACGCGGCATGACCTTTCCCAGTAGATCGAAGTCCCCACGATACCTGCTGATATAGGCGAATCGTGCGCCGGGTCAATTTTGGATTGGGGCACGACGGATATGCACGGCGCGATGCATAGCGGCCCTGCGACTTCTGAGCATCGGTTGTCGCTGCGGGACGCGGGCAAGAGAATTTCCCCCAGTTTTCAATTACAGGTTGAGGTAAATCCGCGCGACCTGCGAAAGCTGTTCGCGGAAAGATACGCAAGACCTGAAAGACAACACTTGCAAGACACGAGCGAAGGCGATCGCAGGGTCCGTGCGTTCGTTCGCGCAGTTTGCTCATCGGCACCTGCAACACCGACAACACAAGGCGGCCAAACGAAAAGGGCGGTGCCGAAGCCGGCGCCGCCCTCGTCTGATGGACCTCAGGCCGCGTTACGGGCAGGGATGGCGCAGCCCGTCATAGCCGAGATACGTGCCGGACGCCGGGTCGTAGGACCGGTAGCGCTGAGCGCAATAGGCCGACGAATCGCCGCCAATGTCGGGCACCGCGGCGACGGTCGCACCGTCGTCATAATAGCCATCGTCGTAGTAGGAATCGCCGTAATACGGGCCGCCGTAATAGGCATAAGAGCCGAGGCCGCCGATCGCCGCGCCCGCCGCGAAGCCGGGCCAGAAGCCGCCGTGACGGTGGTGCCAGCCACCGTGCCAGTTGCCGCCGCCGCCATTCCAGGTGCCGCCGGTTGCGGCGAAGGTGCGGGTGCCGCCGCTGAATGTCGCACCGCTGCCCGGGCGCACGGCCGGGCCGGCCGCGAAATTGCCACCGCCGCCGCTAAAGGCCGGTCCAGCGCTCGGGCGCGCCATCGCGCCGGCAGCAAAACCGCCGCCGCCCACGTGGCCGCCACCGCCACCACCGATGTGAGCGCCGCCACCGCCGCCTGCGAAGTGGGCTCCACCGCCACCGCCGCCGTGCCCGCCAGGGCCTTGGGCAAAGCTCGGGGTCGCCATCGGAAGAACCAGTGCCAGCGCTGCGGCCGCACTCAAAACTCTGAGGTTGTTCATGTTCAAACTCCTTTCCCGGAAGCAAATCCCTCGAAAGGGCTGCAGTTCCCGGGATCACGCCGGTTTGCGCATGAGGGACAGCTTTCCTCAGCCACGCTGTACCGGGCATGAATGGATCGCGTCCGATTTGCGGCGGCCTGAGCTCATTCTGTCTCCGCGTCTGGGCTGGGCATGGCCGCGCTGGCCGAACTGGACATTTGGCCGTCCGGATGGCATCAGGACCGCACGAAGCAGGGCCCTTGCCGCATGAAACAATTCTTCCTGAAGCTCTTCACCTGGTGGAATGGCCAGACCTTTGGCACCCAACTCTGGACCTCCAGGTACGGGGAACTGGTCGGACAGGACGGGCAGGGCAACAGCTATTACCGCACGGCCGGCGGCAAGATCGACCCGACGCTCGGCTTCGAGCGGCGCTGGGTGATCTACAACGGCTATGCGGAAGCCAGCCGCATCCCGCCGGAGTGGCATGGCTGGATCCATCACGTCGTCGACACGCCGCCGACCGAACTCAACTACCAGCCGCGCGAGTGGGAAAAGCCGCACCAGCCGAATCTCACCGGCACGGCGAAGGCCTACCGTCCGTCCGGCTCGACGCTCGCCAGCGGCAAGCGGCCGAAGGCGACCGGCGACTACCAGCCCTGGACGCCTGGCTAGGCCCAAAATCGAGCCCAAGGGCAGGCCTAAGAGTCCTTTCCCTCTCTGGATTGGATGCACGCGCATCCGCATGACGTCGCTGTGGACAACGGGAACAGCGGGGACGCTTTCAGCGCGCCTGTTGCGCCTGCACGGGCGATGCGGCTCAATGAACCCATCTTACGGAGATGGGAAACCATCGCGTTCGGTTCGGGCAACAGTTCGCGACTGTCCCGAGATGCAGCGGCCGCCGAGGAAGGACTCGATCGGGAGATAGGCCCCCGGTCTGGAAGCTCCGACATCGCCCGATGAGAATGTGCGCCGCCGTGAGACAGGAAAGGCCGCTTGGGAAACCGAGCGGCCTTTTTCTGTTGGGGCGGGTCACATCAGCCGCGCCGACGCACGCGCCACCGCTTCGAGGCGACGGGCCTGTCTCGGCGCGCCACGCTCCCTGAGCAAGGCGAGCACGTCCGCGGACGCTGTGTCGGGCGAGCCCGAATTGAACGGCGGCGCCGGATTGTATTCGAGCTGCAGCTGGATCGCTTCCGCCGTCGTGCGGTCGCGCAGGATCGAAACCAGCGTCAGCGCGAAATCGATCCCTGCGGTGACGCCGCCGCCGGTGACGCGGTTGCGGTCGATGCAGACGCGCGTCTTCGTTGGCGTTGCCCCGAACTGACTGAGCATCTCCATCGCACTCCAATGGGTCGCAGCGCGATAGCCCTTCAGCAGGCCCGCGGCGCCCAGCGCCAGCGATCCCGTGCAAACCGATGTCACGTATTTGGCGCCCTCGGCCTGCCGGCGCAGGAAATCGAGCACCTCCTCGTCGTTGAGCAGGTCGTCGGTGCCGCCGCCCCCGGGCACGCAGATCACGTCGAGCTGCGGGCAGTCGGCAAACGTCGTGGTCGGCGTCAGCGTGAGAACGGAATCGCTCGGCACCGGCTCGATGCGCTTCCAGATCAGATGCAGTTTCGCGCCGGGGACGTTGGCAAACACCTGCAACGGACCGGTGAAGTCGAGCTGGGTGACGCGCGGAAACACCAGAAGTCCGATCTGGAGCGGTGCCGACATGAGAACCTCCGATGAAAAGCTTGACGGGCGCAAATTGGCATGATGCCCTCCTGTCCAAAATGGCGTATTTCCCTCACTTTCGGACATAGGCATGATCGGCATCCTGATCTTCCCGGATTTCCAACTGCTCGATGCGGCGGGCCCGATCTCGGTGTTCGAGATCGCGGCACGCGCCGGCGGCAAGCCGCTGGCGCTGCGGGTGCTGGCGGCGCAGGCCGGGCTCGTGCGCAGCTCGTCGGGCGTCGAGATGATGGCGCGTGATTTCAAGGCGACGAATGCGATCACGACGTTGGTCGTGGCAGGCGGCTCTGGCGTGGCCGAGGCGTCGCGCTGTCCAACGACGCTCGCCTTCGTGCAGCGGCTGGCGAAGCGCGGCGTGCGGATCGCCAGCGTCTGCTCGGGCGCCTATGTGCTTGCGGAGGCCGGCCTGCTCGACGGCCGCCGCGCCACCACGCATTGGGGCCGGACGCGGGAATTCGTCGCGCGCTTTCCGAAGGTGAAGTTCGAGCCCGACCAGATCTTCACCCGTGACGGCAATGTCTGGACGTCGGCGGGCATCAGCGCCGGCATCGACCTCGCGCTCGCGATGGTCACGGAAGATCATGGCGAGGACATCGCGCAGCAGACGGCGCGCCAGCTCGTGCTCTATCATCGCCGCAGCGGCGGCCAGTCGCAGTTCTCATCGCTGCTGGAGTTGAAGACGCCGAACGGCCGTTTCGGTGCGCTGTTGTCATGGGCGCGCGAAAATCTCGACGCGCCGCTGACGGTAGAAAATCTCGCCGATCGCGCCGGCATGAGCGCGCGGCACTTTGCGCGCGCCTTTGCCGCGGAGACCGGCACGACGCCATCGAAGGCGATCGAGCGGTTGCGGATCGAGGTCGCCCGCGAGCGCGTGCAGTCCTCGCGCGAGGCCATCGAGCGCGTTGCGGAGACGACCGGATTCGGTGATCCCGAACGCATGCGCCGCGCCTTCATCCGCGCCTTCGGCCAGCCCCCGCAGGCCCTGCGGCGCGCGGCGCGGGCGGGGTAGGGGACTCATCGCCATGGATGAGAGTGATCCCGAATATTGGCCTACCAGTTGCGGGACATTTTTGCCGCGGTCGGCGAGGCCATGGGTGATAGGCGATTAACGCCGGAGACACTCAAATCGGTTCGACTTCCGAATGACGAATTTGCGATCTGCTATGTCTCCGCTCAGGAGGCTGGATGGAAGCGTGGCCACTATCGAATATCGATGGCCGGGGGACAGTGGACTTTCAAGTCAACTGTCGCGCAGGGCTGCTAAAAAGCAATCTCCACTTTAGCATTCGGTTCCACCTTCGAAATCAGACATTCCATTCATGAGGGCTCGCCCTAGCTAGTGCTGTTCGCGGCTGCCGCTGATGTCTCCGCCCGCGCCGTCAGCCGCCGCGCGATCGGCGTCAGCATGTACGGCGAGAGGTGGATCGGAAACTGCGTCATCGCGAAATAGAGCCAGGTCGTTGCCGGCAGCGCGCCGGCGGTCGCGGCCAGCATCAGGCCGAGATTGCGCTGTGACACCATCAGCCCGAGCGCCAATGCGCGCTCATAGCCGATGCGGCGGAACAGCAAGGTTGTGACGGCGAGCAGCGTGAAATAGATCGCGAAGGACAGGGCTGCGAGGCTGATGGTGAAGATCGGCCGCGCCACCAGATCGCTGACGACATCGCCCATGATCGCGGACGCGAAGACCAAGAGGATGATGATGTTGAAGCCGTCGATCGGCTGCTTGTGGCGCTGGATCGCGTCAGCGCCGAAAACCCGGCGGATGATGGTGGCGGCCAGCAGCGATGCCGCGAGGATGCCGAGCAGCTTCAGGCCGAGCGTGAGCGGTGAGATGCTGAGCATGCCGCCGAGAAACAGGCTCGCGAACAGCGATGCGGTGAAGGGCACGATCGCGGTTGCGGTCACGAGCGTGACCAGCACCAGCGTGGCGTCGAGGCCCATCAAGGCTGCGAGGGCCGGAGAGGCCATCATCGGCGAGGCCATGCTCTGGAGCATCAGCGCGAGCGTCAGGCCGGGGGCGCGATCGCTGAGCCCGGTCGCGTGTGCGATCAGCCCGACGATCAGCGGCACGCCGATCGTGGTCCAGGCCGTGGCCGCCGCCACCAGCGCCGGCCGGCGCAGATGGCCGTACAGCGCCGCGAGATCCACCCGCATGAACGAGATGCAGAGCAGGACGAGGATCGCCTCGGTGACGTAGGGGCGCAGCAGCGCGCCGAGCGGCGGCACGGCGGCAGCAATGAACACGACGGATGCCACCGCGCGCGTCCCCTGGCCGCCGAGCCAGGTCAGGCCGCGGAGGGGAAGGGCGAAGATGGTTTGGAGAACGGAGGACATGCGTAAGAGGGCGTTGTTCAGCCCGGTCCTGGGCGGGGCGGCCAGTGTCCTGAAACGCCTTTGGGGGGAACATTGGCACTGAAGACCTCCGGACTATCCCACCCGTGGCCCTGTCTGGCCAGCGGGCGGCGGGCAGGGCGGGAATGCCGCCCTTTCCCCGCCGTATTCGCCGTGTTAACCGGAGGGCCTGCGAGCGGCGGTATCCCCTGTAGAATGTCCAACAAGCCCGATTCGCTGTTGAAGCCGCGCGAGATATGTTTCGAACCATTACCCTGACAGGTCTTGCGGCGCTTTTGGCCGCCACCGCTTTGACGGTGGCGACGCCAGCGCAGGCGCAGATCGGCACGATTTTCTCCGATCCGCCGCCGCTGCGGCCGCCGGGGACCATTCCCCGTGGCGGGCAGCCGCAACCGGCGCCGACCCCCGACGACGACGAAGAGGTGCCGGAGCTGCCGCCGCAGGGTCGCGTGCTGCCATCGCGCCCGATGCCGCCGCCGGGCCGTCAGGGCAATGTGATGCCCGGGCCGGTCGAGAGTCAGCCGCTGGCGCCGCCGCCGGGCAGCCCCGTCGCGCCGCCGAACCAGCCGCCCGCCGTCGCGGTTGCGCCGCCAGGCGCGCCGGCTCAGCCAGGCGCCGCTCCTGGCCGCCAGCCGCAGCAGAAAGGCGCCCCGCAGCAGGGCGCCGTGCCGCAGGCCCCGGCGAGCCTTCAGCCGGGCGACGAGGTCGTGACCGAGCCGCCGGCCCAGAAGATCGTGAACAAGAAGGCGACTTTCTCCGGCCTCGACAAGATCACCGGGCGCATCATCAATTTCGACGAGGATATCGGCGAGACCGTGCAGTTCGGCGCGCTGCGCGTGAAGACCGATGCCTGCTACACGCGGCCCGCGACCGAAGCGGCCAATACCGACGCTTTCGTCGAGGTCGACGAGATCACCTTGCAAGGCGAGGTGAAGCGGATCTTCTCCGGCTGGATGTACGCCGCGAGTCCCGGCCTGCACGGCGTCGAGCACCCGATCTACGACATCTGGCTCACCGACTGCAAAGAGCCGCAGCAGACCATTGCGACGGCGGCACCGGATCCCGCGACGAAGCCCGCGCCACCACCGCCGCCTGCCGCACAGAAGAAGGCCGCGCCCAAGCAGGCCGTGCAGCAGCGTCCGCCGCAGCCCTTGCCGCCACCGCAGCAGCCGCAGGCGGCTCCGCCACCACCTCCGCCGCCGGAGCAGCGGCCGGGTCTGTTCGGTATCCCGGGGTTTGGCCGCTAAAGCGGAATGTGTTTTGGTTGAATCGGTGCAATCCGCGAACTCCGAACACCTCTCCCTTAGGGAGAGGTCGGAGCGCATCGGAGATGCGGTCCGGGTGAGGGGTTCTGGTCTCACTGAGGGGGGGCGCGGCTCTTGGCAGCCGGTAAGCCTGATCTATTGCCGTGAGGCGATGATCTCGAGCGCGCGCGTGCCGGGGATCGCCTCACCATTGGACATCCGCAGGAAATCGCCTGGCTCGCCGGCGAGTGCCTTGTCGAGCAGCGCGGTGTAGCGCCGCCGCGAGATCTCGGCCGCACCGAAGCTCTTGAGATGTTCGGTGACGTATTGCGTGTCGAGCAGCTCGAAGCCGCCATGGATCAGACGCGCGACCAGATGCACCAGCGCCACCTTGGAGGCGTCGCGCGCGGTGTGGAACATGCTCTCACCGAAGAAGGCGCGGCCAAGGCTCACACCATAGAGGCCGCCGACGAGCTCGTCGCCCTGCCAGGCTTCGACGCTGTGGCAATGGCCGAGCTCGTGGAGCCCGCCATAGAGGTCGCGAATGCGCTTGTTGATCCAGGTGTCCTCGCGCCCCAGCTGCGGCGCGGCGCAGCCGGCGATAGTCGCCTTGAACGCGGTGTTGACGGTGACGCGAAACGCATCCGAGCGCACCGTGCGTGCGAGGCGCGAGGCGACGCGAAAGCCATCGAGCGGGATCACGCCGCGCATTTCCGGCTCGACCCAGAACAGGGTCGGGTCGTCGGCGCTCTCGGCCATTGGAAAGATGCCGCAGGCATAGGCGCGCAGCAGCACGGCCGGGGTAATTTCAGACGAAGCGGAGTCGCGCGAAGTCATGGCATCCGATCATAGCAGGATCGCGCTGCGCGTGCGATGGGGGCGAATTCCGGCTGCGGAGATCAACCCGCTGCCGCGCTGCTCGCCTTGCCGGGAACGGCGGGGGTTCGGGGGAACTGCAGGATGATGCGGGTTCCGGAATGCGTGGGATCGCGCTCGACGGTGGCTTCGAGCTTGGAGGCCATGGCCGCGACGATGCGCTGACCCATGCCGGTGGAGCGCGGATCGGCCTTGACGTTGTCGCCGACGCCGTTGTCGGTGATCGACAGCAGCAGGTCGTCCCCTTTCGAGATCAGCTCGACATGAATGGGGCCGGCTCCGTCCGGATAGGCGTATTTCACCGCGTTCATCACCAGCTCGTTGACGATGATGCCGACGGCGACGGCACGGTCCGGGTCGATCTCGATCGGCTCGGCCTTCACCGTCAGGCGCGACATCCGGTTGCCTTCGGCGGAGCGGCGGAGATCCTCGAGCAGGGAGTCCAGATACTGGTTGAGCACCACGCTCTTCAGGTCCTGCGAGGTGTAGAGACGGCGGTGCACCTGGGCGACGGCTGCGACGCGGCCCATCGCGTTGGTCAACGCGGCCTTGACCTCGTCTTGAGCTGCAGAGTTCGCCTGCAGATGCAGGAGCGACGCGATGATCTGGAGCGAATTGCCGACGCGGTGATTGACCTCGCGCAGCAGCAGCTCGCGCTCGGCGGCGAGCGCCGCGTAGCGGTCGCGCGAGGCATGGATCTCGGCCTCGGCTTCCTCGCGCGCCCGCTGCAATTCGGCCTGGCGCAGCGCGCCTTCGGCCGCGACGTGCAGCAGCGGGATGAAGTCGCCCTTGACGTCCTTGACCAGATAGTCGGCCGCGCCGGCCTTCAGCGCGGTGACGGCGATGCTGGAATCCTGCGAGGCCGTGACGAAGACCACCGGCGGGGCGTCCGGGATCGCCATGATCTGCTCGAGGGTCTCGAGCCCGTCGAGGCCCGGCATGTACTGGTCGAGCGCCACGACATCGATGCCGCCATCGCTGCCACCCTGGCCGATTGCACTACGGATGCGCTCGAGGCCTTCCTCGCCGCTCGCGGCATGGACGACCTTGTAGCCGCGCCGCGTCAGGCCGCGATCGACCAGGCGCGCCAGCGCATCGTCATCGTCGATATACAGCAGTGTTGGCGTGCGCTGGTTCATGGTGCGGCGGGGGGGACCTGGATGACCGAGAAGAACAGGCCGAGCTGCCGGATGGCATTGGCGAAATTCTCGTAGTTGACGGGCTTGGTGATGTAGACGTTGCAGCCGAGCTCGTAGCAGCGCTTGATCTCCTGGCTGTCGTCGGTCGTGGTCAGTACCACCACCGGCGAGGCCTTGAGATATTTGTTCTCCTTGATCTGCTTCAGGATATCGATCCCGCTCATGTCGGGCAAGTTGAGGTCGAGCAGGATCAGGAGCGCGTTGCCCTTCTGGGCGATCCCGCTGCCGTCGGCGCCAAACAGATGCTTCATCGCCTCGGTGCCGTTGGCGAAGGAGATGATTTCGTTGTTCACGCCGGATCGGCGGATATTGCGCTCGATCAGCCGGGCGTGCCCTTCGTCGTCCTCGATCATGATGATGTTGACAGGCTGGGTCATTTATCGGCGTTCCGTTTGGTGGCGTTCCAGGCGATGGGCAGCGTGATCGTGAAGGTGCTGCCCGCGTTCAGTTCCGACGATACCGACATTGTGCCGCCGAGGCGGCGCACAAGTGCACGCACGTGGGCAAGACCGATGCCCTGACCGGGCTTGTCCTGGGTTCCCGCGCGGCGGAACAGGTCGAAAATCCGCTGATGATCCTTCGCGTCGATGCCGCGGCCGTTGTCGCTGATTTCGAAGATAGCGTAGCCGAGCTTGGTGCGCCCGCGAATTCTGATTTCGCCGGGTATCCCGCTCTTGAGATATTTGATCGCGTTATCGATCAGATTGGAGAAGATCTGCTCCAGCGCAAGGCGGTCGCTGACGATATTCGGCAGCGCCTCGATATGGATTTCGGCCTGGGCCTCGACGGCCTGATGCGCCAGCGTCGACACGATGGTCTCGACGAAATCACGGGTGTTGATCTTCTCCGGCTGGAACTCGCGTCGACCCTCGCGGGTGAGGTTGAGGATCGCCGAGATCAGACGGTCCATCTTGGCGATCGACGACTTGATGAAGCCGAGCGCCTCGGAAAAATCCGCCGAGAGCTGCTGGTCGGGGCCGTCGAGCGCGAATTCGCCGGTGCTGCCGGGGACCAGAGGCGGCCCGTCGGCCGGGATATGGGTGAGACTACTGACGCGGCGGAAGATGTCGCCGCCGAGCTCCTCGAGTTCGCTGGTGAAGCCCATGATGTTGACGAGTGGCGAGCGCAAATCGTGGCTCACAATGTAAGCAAAGCGCTGGATCTCGTCGTTGGCCTCGCGCAGATCGGCGGTGCGCTCATCGACGATGGTCTCGAGGTTGACGTTGGCGTCGCGCAGCCGCGCCTCGGCCTCGTCACGAAGGCGTGCCGAGCGCTGCATGAGCCAGATCGAGATCAGGGCCAGCACCACCACGAGGCCCGAGCCGATGCCGGTGAGGGAGGCGGCCAGCGTCTGGCTCTGGTCGGAATTGGCGCTGCGAACCCGGAACAGTCGTTCCTCCTCCCGGATCATCGCGTTGGCCAGATTGCCGATCGTCGTCGTGATGTCGCCGCCGGAGGCCTCGCGGACGAGCGCGGTGGCCATGTCCGGTTGCCCCTGCTTGACGAAGTTCATCTCGCGCGAGAACTGGTCGAGCCGAGTCTCGATCGCCGCGCTGAGCTTCTCGATGCTGTCGCGTTGCGCCGGGTTGTCGCCGATCTGGCGCGTGAGCTTGTCGAGCGCCGGAACGATTGCCGCGACAGCCTTCTCATGATCCGACTGGAAATCCGGTTTCTGCGTCAGGAGAAAGCCGCGGGCGCTGCTCTCAGCGCGCCGGACTTCGAGCAGCAAGGCGTTGATCTGGTTTTCCGCCTCGATGGTGTGGACGACCCATTTGCTGTCATCCCGTGCCTTGTTGACGAGGTAGACGGAGCCGGCGCTGATCGCGGTCAGCACGACCAAACCCGCTGCAAACAGCAGGATCTGCCAAAATACGCGCCGTCGCTGCGACTCGCTCGTCACGACGGTCTCGCGTTGTCAGGCTGAGTGGAATTCAAAACGCCCCCTTGGAACTGGCCCCAACGTCCAGAACGTGATTGGGGCCAAAGGGTTCCATGAGGCGAGCCGATTATTTCGCGGCGGGTTCCGCCTTGCCGG
Source organism: Bradyrhizobium manausense (assembly GCF_018130615.1). Taxonomy (GTDB): domain Bacteria; phylum Pseudomonadota; class Alphaproteobacteria; order Rhizobiales; family Xanthobacteraceae; genus Bradyrhizobium; species Bradyrhizobium manausense_A. Next base: position 132,510 of record NZ_JAFCKB010000021.1, on the reverse strand, counting down.
CCAGATATTGTTCCAGCCAGTGGATGTGGTAGTCGCCGTTGATGATGTCGTCCTGACGCACCAGGTCGCGGAACAGCGGCAGGGTGGTTTCGATGCCTTCGACCACCATCTCGTCCAGCGCCCGGCGCAGCCGCATCAGGCATTCGGCGCGGGTCTTGCCGTGGACGATCAGCTTGCCGACCAGGGAATCGTAATAGGGCGGGATCTGGTAGCCTTGGTAGACCGCCGAATCGATGCGCACGCCAAGCCCGCCCGGCGGGTGGTATTGCGAGATCCGGCCGGGTGAGGGGCGGAAGGTCTGCGGGTTCTCCGCATTGATGCGGCACTCGATGGCGTGGCCGATGATCTGGATCTCGCTCTGCTTGGCCGGCAATTCGCCGCCGGCGGCGATGCGGATCTGCTCCAGCACCAGATCGATGTCGGTGATGCTCTCGGTGACGGGATGCTCCACCTGGATGCGCGTGTTCATCTCGATGAAGTAGAACTCGCCGTCCTCAAAGAGGAATTCGATGGTGCCGACGCCGAGATATTTCATCTCGCGCATCGCCTTCGCACAGGTCTCGCCGATCTTGGCGCGCGCAGCGGCGGCCAGCACGGGCGAGGGGCCTTCTTCCCAGACCTTCTGGTGGCGGCGCTGCAGCGAGCAGTCGCGCTCGCCGAGATGGATCGCGCCGCCGCGGCCGTCGCCAAGGATCTGGATTTCGATGTGGCGCGGTTTCTGGAGGTATTTTTCCAGGTAGACGGAGGCGTCGCCGAAGGCGGATTTCGCCTCATTGGCCGCCGTCGACAGCGCCAGTTGGAGATCCGCCTCGCTCTGCGCGACCTTCATGCCGCGGCCACCGCCGCCGGCAGCCGCCTTCACCAGCACGGGAAAGCCGATCTTCTTCGCGATCGCCAGCGCGTCGTCGTTGGGCCCGACCGCGCCGTCGGAGCCGGGCACCACGGGGATACCGAGCCGCTTGGCGGTCTTCTTGGCCTCGATCTTGTCGCCCATCAGGCGGATGTGCTCGGCCTTGGGGCCGATGAATTGCAGATTGTGCTCACCGAGGATCTCGGCGAAGCGCGCGTTCTCCGACAGGAAGCCGTAGCCGGGATGAACGGCGTCCGCGCCGGTGATCTCGCAGGCCGCGAGCAGCGCGGGGATGTTGAGGTAGCTGTCCTTCGACGGCGGCGGCCCGATGCAGACGCTCTCGTCCGACAGGCGCACATGCATGGCGTCGGCGTCGGCGGTAGAGTGAACGGCGACGGTCGCGATGCCGAGCTCCTTGCAGGCCCGCAGGATGCGAAGGGCGATCTCGCCGCGATTGGCTATGAGGATCTTGTCGAACATGTTGTCCTAGCGAATGGCGAGTGGCGAACGGCGAATAGGGAACGGCGACTCCATTCGCTACTCGCTATTCCCCATTCGCGTTACTCGATAATCACCAGCGGCTCGCCGAACTCGACCGGCTGGCCGTCTTCGACCAGGATCTGCGTCACCGTGCCGGCGCGCGGCGAGGGGATCTGGTTCATGGTCTTCATCGCTTCGATGATCAGCAGGGTCTGCCCGACCGAGACCTTCGAGCCGACCTCGACGAACGGCTTGGCGCCGGGCTCCGGCGCCCAATAGGCGGTGCCGACCATCGGCGAGGTCACCGCGCCCGGGTGCTTGGAGACGTCCGCGGCGGCCGCGGGGGCGGCGGCCGGCGCCGCGACGAGCGCGGGCGCAGCGGCTGCGACCGGCATCGGCATGGTCGCGGCGACGCTGATATTGCGGGCGACGCGCAGGCGCAGACCGGCGCGCTCGATCTCGATCTCGGTGAGGCTGGTCTCATCGAGCAGCAAAGCGAGTTCGCGGACGAGCGCGGAATCGTCGCTGGAAAACTTTGCGGCTGCTTTGTCGTCTGGCTGGCGCGCCATGTTCTTTGATCCGAATGTTCTGTGTGAGAGGGAGCGTCAGGCTTTGGGCTTGATGCCGACCTTGGCGGCAAGGCCCTGGATGGCGAGGCGGTAACCCTCGATGCCGAAACCGCAGAGCGAGGCGAAGGCCGCGCGCGCGGTGTAGGAGTGGTGACGGAAGCTCTCGCGGGCGTGAATATTGGTCACGTGCACTTCGACCGTCGGGATCTGCACCGCGAGCAGCGCGTCGTGCAGCGCGATCGAGGTATGCGAATAGCCGCCGGCGTTGATGATGATGCCCTTCATCTTGCGGGCATGGGCCTCGTGGATGAAGTCGATCAGCTCGCCTTCGCGGTTGGACTGCCGGCAGTCGGCCTTGAGGCCGAAGGTCGCCGCCGTCTCCCGGCACAGCGCCTCGACGTCGGCCAGCGTCGCATGGCCATACTTCTCGGGCTCGCGCGTCCCCAACATGTTGAGGTTCGGCCCGTTGAGAACGAGGATCGTGTCGGTTGCTGGTTCGGCCATTCCTGTCCCGGAAAGGTGTTTCGGCGTGGCGGGGGTTATAGGTAACAAAGCGCGTGAGGGGAAGCCTTGAAGGGCCTCCCGGACCGGTTAAGGCACCTCATCCGGTGTGCAAAAACCTGTGCGGAAGCTACGGAAATTGCTTGTTAACCAGTCAAAAGCATGGCTGCCGGCCGAACGCAAAGGGGCGGGCATCGCTGCCCGCCCCTGAGGTTGCCGTCATCCGGCCTTAGACGTTCAGGACCGCCACGATCTCGTAGGTGTCCGGATTGATGATCACGATCTCTTCCTTGACCAGGACGTACTTGTAGGTCCGCCACTCCGGATAGATCGTCACGACCCGCGACGGCAGGGCGTGCAGCTCGATACCCTCACGCGGAATACGGGTACCAACCGAGATCGAGAAGTTCACGTTGGTCACCGGACGCACGCGCTCCTCGCGGATCACCGAGGTGATCTGCGTGCGCTGCTCGGTCGAGAGCTTGGCGCCGGCGCCGGCCTGGCCGACCGTCGTGTTGGTGCTGCTCTGACCCTGCGCATTCTGGTTGGTGCTGGTGCCGGTCTGGCCCTGTGCGTTCTGGTTGGTGCGCGTCTCGGTGCCCTTCTGGTTCTCGGCATTGTTGGTCGAGGTGCCGCTCTTGCTGCCCTCAGCCTTCATGTCCTTTTGCTCCTTGGCGCCGGACTTGCCGGTGTCCTGGCTCATGCTCTTGGACTTGTCCTGCTGGCCCTGCGCATGTTCGTCAGTGCGCTGGCTCTTGGTGGCGCCGGATTTCTCCTCGGCCGCGTTCTTGTTCATCTCGCGGCCGGAGTGCTCGTCCTTGGCCGCGCCTGAGGACTTCTCCTCGGCCGTTGTGCCGGACTTCATGGTGCTGGAGCCGCCAGCCTGGCCGACGGTGCCCTTCTCGTGGGTGGATTCCTTGCCCATCGAGTTGCCGCGCTCGGCGGCGCCGCCCGAAGACTGCGAGTGCTGCATCGGCTGCGCGCCGGCGCCGCCACTCTCGTTCTTCGTCGTGCCTTGTGCGTTCGCCAGACCGGTGCCTGCGATGAGTGCGAGTGCGGCAACCGAAATCATAAAGCGGTTCGACATCGTATTCTCCTCACGTGTTTCTTTGCGTCATTGCCCGCGCCACCAACGAAAGGAGATTTGAGTTGTTCCGGAACATCTGATGTTCCGCGGTATTTGTTTCCTAAACGCGCGATGAACGCGCGCGCCGGATTTGCGCCAGGATTTGTGCAGAGCTTCGGCCAACGAAAAAGGCCGGCTTTTCAGCCGGCCTCGTTGCGAGCGTGAGTTGTAGGATGCGCGATCAGCAGGTCGCTTTGCCGCAGCGGGCAACGCCGATCTTTTCCTTGAGGCCGTCGAGGCCGACGGCGCCGACCACGATCTGCTTGCCGATCACGTAGCTCGGCGTGCCGTTCATGCCCATCGCTTCGGCGAGCTTGAAGTTCTCCTCGATGGTGGCGCGCACTTCGGGGCTGGCGATGTCCTTCTCGATCTTGGCGACGTCGAGGCCGGCTTCCTTGGCCGCCTGGAGCGCGCGCGCCTTGTCGGCGGCGCCACGACCGCCGAGCAGCTTCTGGTGGAAGTCGAGATATTTCTTGCCGGAGGGATCCTGCATGCGCACCGCGACCGCAACCTGGGCTGCCTCGACCGAGCCCTGGCTCAGCACCGGAAACTCCTTCAGCACGACCTTCAGCTTCGAATCGGACTTCATCAGGTCGAGCATGTCGCTCATCGCGCGCTTGCAGTAGCCGCAATTGTAGTCGAAGAACTCGACGAAGGTGACGTCGCCGTCCTTGTTGCCGAGCACGACCTGGCGCGGCGAATTGAAGATCGCATCCGAGTTCTGCGCAATGCTGGCCTCGTGCTTCTTCGCTTCCGCGTCAGCCTGGCGCTTGCTGAGCTCGGTCATGGCCTCCTCGAGCACCTCGGGATGGCTGACGAGGTAGTTCTTGATGATCGCCTCGATGTCGGTGCGCTGGGCATCGGAGAAGCTCTCGGCCGAAGCCGGTCCCGTCGCGCCGAAGATGGCGAGCGCAAACAGCGCGGGAGCAAGCAGGCGCAGCGAAGGCATTGGCAAATCCTCTTATCCAGAGCAGGTTTCAAAAAACGTCCCGGCGGACTTAAGCTGGTGTCGTGACGTCAAAGTGGCGGACAGGTCTAGTTGCGCGGCGGTTTCGACGCCACGATGTCGTCGGCCTTGACCCATCCGGGCGTGCCGACGGCGAAACGGGTTTTCGCGCGCGTGGCGAGCTCGCGAGCGGTCTTGTTGTCGCCGCGCAGATATGCGGCCTGGGCGGAGGCGAGATCCGCCTCGGCATAGTTTCCCTTCCGGCCATAGGCCATCGCGAGCTGGGTGTAGCCGATCGGCGCCTCGGGCTCGCGTGCCACCGCGGCACGGAGAATCCGAATGGCGTCGTCCGTGTAGGCCTTATTATCGGTTCCAACCAGGGCCTGCCCAAGTAACATCTCGATGAGGGCCGCATTGTTTGAGAGTGCGACAGCCTTACGCAGGGGAGCGATCGCCTCGGCCGGCTTGCCGCTCTCCAGCAGGGCCTGGCCACGGACCTCGTAAAAATACGGATTGTTCGGCTGTGCCGCGATCAACGCGTCGATCTGGGTCAGCGCGCTGCGCAAATCGCCGTGCAGATAGGTGCTGATGGCGCGGGCATAGCGCGCCGGCATGCTGTCATTGGTCAGGGGATAGCGGCGATACACCAGCTCCGGCCGCTCCAGGAAGGCGGAGATCTTGGCGCGCACCATGTCGTGGCGGAGCTGCAGCGCGGGATCGTCCTTCTTGTCCCAATACGGGCTGCTGCTGGCGAATTCCTGGAGCGCTGCGACGCGCTCGGCGGGCATCGGGTGCGACTGCAGATAGGGATCGGCGCCGCGCGCTGCGAACAGGCTCTCGCTGGTGAAGCGCTTGAAGGTCTCGTACATGCCCTTCGGGGACTGTTGGGTCGCGGTCAGGAATTTCACGCCGGCGCGGTCGGCGTTTTCCTCCTGCTGGCGCTGGTAGGACAACAGCGAGCGGCGGATCATCTCCTGCGGTCCGGCGATTGCGGCCGCGCCGGCATTGGCGAGCCCGTTATTGCCGCTGCCGCCGCGGCTGGCACCCGCCGCGAGCGCGCCGGCGCCGAGCAGCATGGCGATGATCATCTGGGTCTGGGCACTGGCGAGCTGCTCGCGCAGCTTGGACAGATGGCCGCCGGCCAGATGCCCGGTTTCGTGCGCGAGCACGCCGATCAGCTGGTTCGGCGTCTCCGACTGCAGGATCGCGCCGAAATTGACGAAGATGCGGCGGCCATCGGCGACGAACGCGTTGAACGAGCCGTCGTTGATGATCACCATCTGGATGTTCTGCTTCTCCAGACCGGCAACCCTCAGGATCGGGCGCGTATATTCGCGCAACAGCTGCTCGGTTTCGGTATCGCGCAGCACCGGCGGCCCGCGGCCCTCCTGGGCTTGCGTTGCCGGGACCGGCAGCAGCGCGATCGCAGCCGCCGTGACGAGGGCGGTCAGCGCCGAGGCCTTCTTGCGCAATGCGATCTGGAGCAACATCAAACGGTCTGGATCAAACGGACATACAAAGCGGAGTTGGAAGCAGTTTCGTGCTTGGTTTTGGCGATTGGCGGCCGACCGGATACGCGATATGCCCTTATGAGCCGTATAATGCGGCTAGTCTGGGGCGCAAGCGCCCTGTTTTCCGGACCGAACGGACCGGTCCGCCAGCGAAATAGCAGAAATCGATGCACGATGCGACATTGAGGAACCGGGTGGGGCAGTGGCTCGAGCCGTCCCGCCGCAGTGATGTTCCCCCGTTCATGGTGATGGACGTAATGGCGGCTGCGGCCCGAATCGAGGCGGCTGGCGGTCATGTCATCCATATGGAGGTCGGTCAGCCTGCGGCCGGCGCGCCGAAGACCGCAATTGCGGCGGCGCAGGCCGCGCTTTCTGCGGGGCGGATCGACTACACCTCGGCGCTCGGCATCCCCAGTCTACGCGAGCGCATCGCGCGGCATTATCGCGATGCCTATGGCTGCACCGTCAGCCCCGACAGGATCGTGGTGACCACCGGCTCCTCGGGCGGGTTCATCCTGGCGTTCCTGTCGATGTTCGAGCCCGGCGATCGCGTCGCCGTCACGGTGCCGGGCTATCCGCCATACCGTCACATCCTCACAGCGCTCGGCTGCGAGCCGGTGCTGATCGAGACCACCAACGAGACGCGCCACGCGCTGACGGGCGAGGCGCTGCTCGCTGCCCATCGCAAGGCGCCGCTGAAAGGCGTGCTGGTCGGGAGCCCCGCCAATCCGACGGGAACGATGATGTCCCGTGAGGCGCTCGCCGGCCTCATTGCGGCTTCCGAGGATGCCGGCATCCGCTTCATCTCCGACGAAATCTATCACGGGCTCGATTATGCCTTTCCGGCAGTTACGGCGGCAGAGCTGTCTCCGCACGCCCTCGTGATCAACTCCTTCTCGAAGTATTTTTGCATGACGGGCTGGCGCGTCGGCTGGATGGTCGTGCCCGAGATACTGGTGCGGCCGATCGAGCGGCTGCAGCAGAACCTCTCGATCTCGGTGCCGTCGCTGTCGCAAATCGCGGCGGAGGCTGCCTTCGACGGTGCGGCCGAGATGGAGGAGATCAAGCACGGTTATCAGGAGAACCGGCGCATCTTGATCGAGGGACTGCCGAAGGCGGGCCTCAGCAAGTTCCTGCCGGCGGACGGCGCGTTCTATCTCTATGCCGACGTCTCGGACTTCACCTCCGACAGCTTCGACTTCGCCAAGCAGATGCTGGAGCAGGCCCAGGTTGCGGCGACACCGGGCGTCGATTTCGATCCGATCCATGGCCGCTCGTTCATCCGATTCTCTTATGCGCGCTCGGCCACGGAGATGCAGGAGGCAGTTGACCGGATCGCCCACTGGCTTAAATAGCCGCCAGTTTTCGCGACATCTCCGGAGTGCAATCTTGTCTGACCGAACCGTCCAGTCCGCCGCCACGTCACGTTCTCCTCTTGCCGCAGTGATGTGGCCGACCCGACCGGGCGAAGCCGTCGGGCACTTGCGTGCCGTCGTGCTGATCGCGCTCGGTTCCGCACTGATGGCGCTATCAGCCAAGGTGAACCTGCCGCTGCCTTATGTGCCCATGACGTTGCAGACGCTGGTCGTGCTGGTGATCGGTGCGGCCTATGGCTGGCGCCTTGGCAGCGCAACCATGATTGCCTACCTCGCCGAGGGCGCGATGGGACTGCCGGTGTTCGCCGGCCCTGTTGGTGGAATTGCGCCGCTGGTCGGCCCGACCGCGGGCTATCTCTATGGCTTCGTGGCTGCTGCCTTCATCACCGGCTGGCTGGCCGAGCGCGGCTGGGATCGCAACGTGGTGGTGCTGTTTGCGGCTATGGCGGTCGGCCATGTCGTCATTTTCATCGCCGGCTTCGGCTGGCTCGCCTATGGCATCGGCCTTGGCGCAACCAAGGCCTGGATGGTCGGCGTCGTGCCGTTCCTCGCGGCCTCCGTCATCAAGAACGCCCTCGGCGCCGCGCTGATGCCGGCGGCGCGCCGGATCGTCGACCGCCGCGGCTAGATTTCGCCATACGGAATGTTCCAATTGACAGGGCCGGCCAAGTTGATCTTGGCTGGCTCTGAGTTTTTGAGGGGGAGTGAAACAATGACAACGACAACGATGGCTGGTGCGCCGGCTGCACCGAGCGCGGCCAAGCCGTGGTATAAAATTCTCTACGTCCAGGTGCTCATCGCCATCGTGCTTGGCGCGATCGTCGGCTGGTTGTGGCCGTCCGTCGCCACCAACGACTGGATCAAGGCGATGGGCGACGGCTTCATCAAGCTGATCAAGATGGTGATCGCGCCGATCATCTTCTGCACCGTCGTCTCCGGTATCGCCCACATCCAGGACGCCAAGAAGGTCGGACGCATCGGCGTCAAGGCGCTGGTCTATTTCGAAGTCGTCTCCACCTTCGCGCTCGTCATCGGCCTCATCATCGGCAACCTCGTGAAGCCGGGCGCCGGCTTCGGCAATGCAGCGGCAAACGAAGCAGCCGTCGCCAACTACGCCAAGCAGGCCGCGGGCCAGAAGTCGGTCGACTTCATCCTGCACATCATTCCCGACACCGTGGTTGGCGCCTTTGCGCAGGGCGAGATCCTGCAAGTGCTGCTGTTCTCGGTGCTGTTCGGCTTCGCCATCATGGGGCTCGGCGAGCGCGGTCATACCATCCGCAGCTTCATCGACGATGCCGCGCATGCGGTGTTCGGCGTGATCTCGATCGTGATGCGCGCGGCGCCGATCGGTGCGTTCGGCGCGATGGCCTACACCATCGGCAAGTTCGGCACCGGCGCGATCCTCAATCTGATGGGCCTGATTGCCACGTTCTATCTCACCGCGGCGCTGTTCGTGTTCGTCGTGCTCGGCATCATCGCGCGGCTGGCCGGCTTCTCGATCTTCAAGTTCCTGGCTTACATCAAGGACGAGCTGCTGATCGTGCTCGGCACCTCCTCGTCGGAAAGTGCACTGCCGTCCTTGATGGAGAAGCTGGAACGGCTCGGCTGCTCGAAGTCGGTGGTCGGCCTCGTGGTGCCCACGGGCTATTCGTTCAACCTCGACGGCACCAACATCTACATGACGCTGGCGACGCTCTTCATCGCCCAGGCGCTGGGCTTCGATCTCACCTTCGGCCAGCAGCTCACGATCCTGGTCGTGGCGATGCTGACCTCGAAGGGCGCCTCCGGCATCACCGGTGCGGGCTTCATCACGCTGGCGGCAACGCTCGCGGTGGTCGATCCGCGCCTCGTGCCGGGCATGGCGATCGTGCTCGGCATCGACAAGTTCATGAGCGAGTGCCGCGCGCTGACCAATCTCTGCGGCAACGGCGTGGCCTGCGTGATCGTCGCCTGGTGGGAGGGCGAGCTCGATCGCGACAAGCTCACCGCGCGGCTGAGCCAGCAGATCGATCCGACCGACATGGAAACCGCTGTCACGACGGACTGACCCGACCGAACGGCGCGGTGCGCCGGCAGGTCTTGAAGTAAGAGGGCTGATCGAGATCCTCGATCAGCCCTTTCTCCTTTGGCGAAACCGTGGTCGCTACCCCGTGCTCGGCCCGATCTCGTTCGAATATTCGGCCTTCGCCGTCGACGGCCGGCCCGAGTTCGGCATGGTCGTCTACAATCCGGCGACGCCGGAGGATGCCCAGTGCATCAAAGCCGTCCTCGACGCGCATATCGACTGACGGAATTGGCCGCCTCGCGCGTTTAACCGGCATCTCTGATGTCGGGGGGCGGTGGTATCGTGGGCGAGGCGGCAGTTAATCGGATTGTGCTGGAGGCGGCGGAGCATTTTGCGGCGGGCCGGCCGGATCGGGCAGGGCACCTCTGCACGGAGGTTCTGAAGGCGGCGCCAGATCATGTGCCGGCGCTGCATCTGGCCGCGGTCGCCGCCTTCGTCACCGACCGCGCCACCGAAGGGGCTGCGCTGCTGAGCCGCGTCTTCACGATCGATCCCGATCATGCGCCGGCGCTGATCACGCTGGGCGATGCGCTCGCTGTGAAAGGCGAGCACGAAGGTGCCGTGGCCGCGTTCCAGCGCGCGCTACGCGGGCGGCCTGATGATGCCGGCCTGCACAACAAGCTCGGCGTGGCTTTGGGCGAGCTTGCGCGCTTCGGCGAGGCGGAGACGGCCTATCGCCGTGCGATCGCGCTCGATACGCATCTGACGCGCGCGTGCTTCAACCTTGCCGTCGCGCTCGCCGAGCAGGGACGGCTGATCGAGGCGGAGGACGCCTATCGCGCCGTGATCGCGCGCGAGCCTGCTTACCGTGGCGCCTGGCTCAATCTCGGCAACGTCCTTGCGGACCAGAACCGGCTTGCTGACGCTGTGGCTGCGTATCGTTGCGCACTCCGGGCCGATCCTGATGATATCGGGTTGCTGTGCAATCTCGGCGCGGCGCTCTATCGGCAGGATTTGCTCGATGACGCCATCGTCCAGTACCGCCGCGCCGTCGCGCTCGCGTCCGACAATGTCGCGGCGTTGCGCCTGCTTGGCCTTGTCCTGCATGAAGCCCGTCATTTGCAGGAAGCCGCCGGGATCTATCGGCAGACATTCGCGCTTGATCCCAATGATCACATGATCGCCACCAATCTGGGCGCCTGCCTCTCCGATCTCGGCGACCTCGACGACGCGGTTGCGGCCTGCGAGCACGCGCTGCGGCTGAAGCCCGATCACGCGCCGGCCTATACCAATCTCGGTATCATTTTCGAGAAGCAGCAGCGCGTCGCCGATGCGGTCGCCGCGCACCGCTGCGCGGTGGCGTCCGATCCATCCTATGCCAAGGGCCACGCCAATCTCGCAGTCGCGCTGCGTAATGCGGGCGAGCTCGACGAGGCGCTAGCGGTCTCCGCCCGCGCCGTCGCGCTCGATCCGGAGCAGCCGCTTGCGCAATACAACCACGCGCATTTCCTGCTGATGAACGGTCATTTCGCCGAGGGCTTCGAGGCTTATCGCTGGCGCCGCAGGTGCAAGGCGCTGTCCGACGGCGATCCCCATTTCAGCGAGCCGGAATGGCAGGGCGAGCCGCTCAAGGGGCGCACCTTGCTGGTATTCGCTGAATATGGCTTGGGCGATGCCCTGCATTTCGTGCGCTATCTGCCGCTGGTGACCGCAAGCGGCGGCAAGATCATCCTGCAGGTGCAGCCGGCGCTGGCCTCGCTGCTGCGGCAGCTGCCCGACGTCACGGTGATCCCCCGCGGTGAAGCACTGCCGCCATTCGATCTGCAGGTGCCGCTGATGAGCCTGCCGCGCCTGTTCGGCACGACGCTGGATAATGTGCCTGCCGATGGTCCGTATCTGCACGCCGATCCCGGGAAGCTGTCGCGCTGGCGGACTGTGCTTGGTTGCGAGGCGCGGCTGAAGGTCGGCGTGGTCTGGGCCGGCAATCCCAGGCACAAGGGCGACCGGCAGCGTTCGCTGCCGGCCGCGGCCGTCTTGCCGCGGCTCGTGATGCCGGGCGTGCAGCTCTATAGCTTGCAAAAGGAGCCGCGCGCCGAAGACGTCTCGGTGCTGGCCGCGCTCGGCGGCGACATCATCGATCTCGCGCCTGCGCTCGGCGATTTCGCCGATACAGCGGCGGCAGTGGCGGCGCTCGATCTCGTCATCGCCGTCGACACGTCGGTGGCGCATCTGGCGGGCGCGCTCGGCCGCCCGGTGTGGATGCTGACGCCTTACGCGCTCGACTGGCGCTGGCTGCGCGATCGCGAAGACAGCCCGTGGTATCCGACCATGCGGCTGTTCCGCCAGCGTCGCCCGCGCGAATGGGATGATCCGTTGATGCGCTTGGCGGCGGCGCTTGCGGTGCTCGCCGCGAAGGCTGAGTGCTAGAACCGCTCCGGCCGGTACGGTGTCGGATCGATTGATGGCGTCTCGCCGTTCATCATCTCGGCGAGCAATCGTCCGGTCGCGGGTCCCAGCGTAAAGCCCTGATGGCCGTGGCCGAAGTTCATCCAGAGTCCGGGGTGACGTGGGGCGCGACCGAGCACCGGCACCATGTCGGGCGTGCAGGGACGGGTGCCGAACCACGGCTCCGGTTCGGCACGCTTGCCGAGATCGATCAACTCGCGTGCCGATGCTTCGGCACTGGCGAGTTGCACCGGCGTCGCCAGCGCATCCGGCCCGGTCAGCTCCGCGCCCGTGGTGATGCGGATGCCCTTGGCCATCGGGCCCATGGCGTAACCGCCCCCCTTGTCGACCAGCGGCAGGTCGAGCGAGGCGCCGCCGCTGTAATGCATGTGGTAACCGCGCTTGCGCACCAGCGGAATCCGGTAACCGAACTTGTGCAGGAGATCCGGCGACCACGGGCCCAGCGTCACGACGGCGTTGGCGGCATCGACGCGGCCATTGTCAGTCTCGACCGACCATCCGGTCCCTGTCTGCTGCAGCGACTGCGCATTGCCGAGCACGATGGCGCCACCGAGACGCTCGAACAGATCGGCGTAGGCCGTGACCAGGGCGCCGGGATCGGATGCGGTCCAGGTGTCGAGCCAATGGATCGCGCCGGGGAGGTCGTCGCGCAGGATCGGCTCGGCCCTGGTCAACTCGCTGCCCGAGAGCACGCGAAAATTCACGCCGAACTCGCGGCGATCTTCCTCCGCCGACTTGATCGCCTGGTCGAATGATGCGGCGTCACGATGCAGCACACGGTAGCCGGCGCGGCGGATCAGATTGTCGGCATGGGCCTCGCGGATGAGGATGTCGTGCTCGGGCGTCGCATAGGCGATCAGGCGAGCCCAGGCCTCGATCGCTTCGCGGTGTCGCTTCGGCGCGGAGTGCCACCAGTAGCGAAGCAGCGGTTCGACGTGGCGATGCAGCGACGAAAAGCTGTAGCGCACGTCGTTGGTGCGCCCGGTTGCGATATTCAGGAGTGAAGTGAGGTCGCGCGGCATCGGATAGGGCCGCACCGCCTCCGCCTGGATCATCCCGGCATTGCCGTAACTGGTCTCGCGGCCCGGCTCGCGGCGGTCGACGAGCGTGACGGTCCAGCCGCGTTGCTTCAGATGCAAGGCGGCACTCACGCCTACCATGCCGCCGCCAAGAACGATTGCGCTTTGCATCGGCAGACCTCTCTCGTCAGGCCGGCTCTGGCGCGAGCCTGGGCTGCGCCGTGTTGATGGTCGTAGCGACGACGACGGACAGCGCCGTCATCGCGACCAGGAAGCCGAAGGCCGCGTCGAATGATCCGGTTCCGGTCACGATGAAACCCATGATGGCCGGCGCAACGAAGCCCGCGCTCTGGCCGCCAAGGTTGACCATGCCGACGCCCGATCCGATCTGATCGTCCCGGAGCAGCTTGGTCGGGAGCGCGACCACCGCCGCCAGCACGAAGGACTTGAAGAAGTAGACCAGCGACTGAAACACGATCAGCACCGTGATCGTCTCCGACTTGTACATGGCGTAGAGGAAGATGCCGGTCAACGTGGAGCTGCCGATCAGGAGATATTTTTCGCGCTCGGCAAAGAACGTGGTCATGACCCAGCCACCGATCGCGGTCGCGATCGTCGCCATCACGAACGGGATCGGTGCCACGATGCCGACCGTCTTGAGATCCAGCCCGCGGTGCTGAAGCAGATAGAGCGGCATCCAGGAATCCAGGCCCTTGTTGACGCAGCTGAGGCCGAACCACACCACCATCAACTGCCAGAGCAGCGGATTCTTCATCAGCTCGCGCATCGGAGCCCGGGGCTTCGCCGTCACGGGCCCCACGCCGATACGCGCAAGATGTGGAACGAAGACGAAATAAATCAGCGCGAACAGGACGCCGGCGAAGCCGATGGCATTGAAGGCATGACGCCAGCCCAGCCAGAGGATCAGCGGCGCCATGATGAGCGGCGCGATCATGCTGCCGGCATAGTTCGACGACAGCAGCAGCGCCGACATTTTTGGCCGGCTGTCCTTCTTGAACAACTCCGCTATGGCGCGGATGCTCGCCGGCGGAAATCCGCCCTCGGCGATGCCGAAGATGAAGCGGATCGCGATCAGCGAGGTCAGCGACCAGGCCAGGCTCGTGAAGGCCGTGAAGATCGACCACATCACGATCGTGACGATCACCACATATTTGGAACCGAAGCGATCGGAGAGCCATCCGCCCGGCACTTGCATCGCGGCATAGCCGAGAAAGAACGCGCTGATGACGATGCCGAGGTCGGCGGCCTGGAGATTGAAGTCCTTACCGATCTGCGCCAGCGCCAGCGAGATCGCCGCACGGTCGATGTAGGAGATGCAATAGGCAATGTAGAGCAGGACGAACGCGACGATTCCGGTTTTCCGCTGCGACAGTTCGGTCATGCTGATCTCCGTTTCGCCGGCGATCCGGCGGCCATGCCTGCTTGGTCGATTGCCAGGTTCTATTCCCAGGTGAGGAAGCCGGGTGCCGACGAGAGCGGCGGTGCCGTTGCAAGCCGCGCCAGGTCGGGCACCGGCCGGCACAGTTGCGGGTCGCCCGCGAATGCAGCCTCGAGGCTCGCTGCGACGGAGAGCACGATCGCGTCGCCGCCGCGCGGGCCGACGATCTGCAGGCCGAAGGGCAGGCCGGCTTCGTCGCGGCCGAGTGGAATGCTGATCGCGGGATGGCCGGGGAGCGTCACCGCGTAGGCAAGCGCGAGCCAGTGGAAGTAGGATTTTGTCGGCGCGCCGTCGATCTCGGCGGGATAGAGCTCGGACCACGGCCGGGGACTGAGCGTGATGGTCGGGCTGACCAGGACGTCGCAGGTTTCGAAGAAGCTTTGATAGGCACGGTAGATCCGCGTCTGCGTCGTCGCGGCGCGTCCATGATCTTCGAGCGTATAGCTCAGGCCTTCCTCGACATTGGCGCGAACATTGGGGCCGAGCATCTCCGCCCGCTCTTTGTAATTCTTGCCGTGCATCGCCAGGAACAGCCCGGCGCGCAGCACGGCGAAGGCATCGTCCGCGCCGGTGCAGTCCGGCGTCGCCTCGCGGCATTCGGCGAACAGCGGCGCAAGCGTCTTGACGCGATTGCGGAAGACGCGGCGGATGGCCTGCTCGGTCGGCGCAAAGCCGAAGTCTTCGGTGAAGGCGAGGCGCAGCTTGCCAAGGTCAGCGGGGCGCGGCGCGGCCCAGCGCTCGGCGCGTCCGCGCAGGGGCTCGCCGGGCAGCGTGTAGGCGAGCGGATCGCGGGCATCGTCGCTCGCCATCACTGACAGCATCAGCGCGGTATCGGCGACATTGCGCGCCATCGGTCCGTCGGTCGACAGGTTGGACCAGCCGAAGGCGCGCTTCTCGCTGGCCACGAGACCGTAGGAGGGACGCATGCCGACGATGCCGGCGTAGCCCGCGGGATTGCGCAAGGATCCGCCGGTGTCGGAGCCCGAGGCAAGCGGCGCCATGCTGCAAGCAAGCGCGACCGCGGAGCCGCCGGAGGAGCCGGCTGCCGAACGCATGGGATCGAAGGGATTGCCGGTCGCGCCGAACACGGGATTGCGGGTGTTGCCGCCTGCCGCCCATTCCGGCGTGTTGGTCTTGCCGAAGATGATGGCGCCGGCCGCGCGCAATCGTGCGACCGAGCCCTGGTCGGCGGTTGGCACATTCTCGCTCAGCAGCGGGCTGCCATAGGTGGAGCGCATCCCGGCGGTGTCTTGCGTATCCTTGATCAGAACCGGGAGGCCGTGCAGCGCGCCATGATCCTCACCGCGCAGGAGCGCGGCCTCGGCCTGCTTCGCGGCAGCCCGTGCACCCGGCTCGTCGAGCGTCACGACCGCGTTGACGGCGGCATTCGTCGTGGCGATGCGGGACAGGCAGGCGTCAAGCAACTCGACTGGCGAGATCGCCCGCGCGGCCAGCAGGCGGCGCAACTCAACGGCACTCGTGTCGCAAAGTTCGGGCAACGCCAGCTCCATTTCAGAATATGAAAACAATTTAGCATATCGGAAAGTAGGTTCGACGCATCAATATTCGTCAAATCCGGCGAGATCGTGCACAAATCCTGGTTGGTTTGCCCAGGAAGCTACCAAAAGAGGTAACTGGGTATTCGAACCGTTGAAGAGATTAGGTCGATCGGCCAATATTTTTTCTCGTGGCCGTGTTAGAGATGCTGCATGAGCGAGATTACGACGCCCGAAGGTGCCAGTTCCCAGCTCGGCCAGTGTCTCAAGGCTGCGCGCCAGGCGCGTGGGCTGACGCTCAAGCAGGTCGCGGAGCGGACCGGAATGGCGCTGTCGACGCTTTCGAAGGTCGAGAACGGGTTGATGTCGCTGACCTACGACAAGCTGCTCCAGCTCACCTCAGGCCTGAAGATGGAGATCGCCGAGCTGTTCAATCCGGCGGTGGCGGCGCCTGCACAAGGCAGGCCGGTCACGGCGCGGCGGAGCATCAGCCGGGCCGGGCAGGGCCAGCTGATCAACACGAAATTCTACACCTACACCTATCAATGCACGGATCTGATCGGCAAGCGCATGGTGCCGATCGTGGCTGAGGTCCGCGCGCGCTCGCTGGACGAGTTCGGCCCGCTGCTGCGCCATGCCGGCGAAGAGTATTTTCTGGTGACCAGCGGACGCGTCGCGGTTCACACCGAGTTCTACGCGCCGGAGATCCTCGGCGAAGGCGACGGCATCTATCTCGACAGCACCATGGGCCACGCCTACCTCAATGCCGGCGAGGCGTCGTCCGCCAAGGGAGTCTGTCTCTGCACCAGCGAGGCGCCAGATCTCTACGATCAGCTCCGTCAGATCGCATCGCGCGACGTGGCGCCGCTCGCCGATGACGAGTTGCCGTCCTAGCACTTCGGCGAGGCATGAAACGAAAAACGCCCGGCCGGGCCGGGCGTTTTTTTTACTTTGGATGTTTCTTTCTATTCGCCGCCGCCGAAGCGGCGCGACCACCAGCCGGCGCGGCGCGGGGCGGCCGGCGTCTCGGTGGCCACTTCCGGCGCGGGCGCGGGCTCAGGCGCGGGCGAAGCAACCGGTTCGGGCGCTGCCGCAACCGGGGCTACCGGCTCGCTCGGGCTGCTCGACAGGAAGCTCACCTTCTCGCGAACCGTGGAGCGGCGTCGGGCGGCCTTGTCGTCGGCTGAGGGGTCTTCCTCAGCAACGGCAGCAGAAGGCGCGGGCTGCACCGGCGATTCAACAGGTGCCTGGAGCTGAAACTCGGGCTGAGACGCCTCAACCGGGGCGATATGCTCCGAATGCGCAATCGACGGTGCCGACTCGCTGCCGGAGCTGTCGAAATCAGCGACCGCTTCGGTTGCTTCCGACGGTGGATTGCCGCCGAGCTCGTCGCCGATGGAGCCGGCGAGGCCTTCCTCGCCGTTACCGCGCCGACGACGTCCACCCCTGCGACCACGCCGGCGACGGCGCTCGCCGCTGCCCTGCTGCTCGCCGCGGGCGGCCTGCTCCTCGCCTTCCTCGCCGTCCTGTTCGGCCTCGGCGTCCTCTTCGCCTTCGACTGCGACCGCTGCGGCCCCTTCAGCAGAAGCGGGAGCGCCATCCTCGCGCGCCTCGCCGTCGCGCTGACCACCGCGGCCACGCCGGCGGCGGCGGCGCTTGCGGCGCTGGCCGTCCTGCTCGGGCGAAGCGTCGCCTGCAGCTTGTTCTTCCGCGAGACCCTCGGTCTCCTCGGTCTCGACTTCGGATTCCAGCTCCGGATCGAACTCCTCGTCGTCATAGGCTTCTTCGGCCAGCGGCGGCGGGCTTGCGGCGGCCTGAGCTGCAAGCAGCGCCTTGGCGGCTTCCAGCGTATGCACCTGCTCGCCACGGTCGATGAGATAGGCCTGCGGTCCGCTGACGCTTGCATCGGCGATGACCGACAGCGTGACCTTGAAGCCGTTCTCGAGGTCGCGCAGATGACCGCGCTTGTGATTCAGCACATAGAGCGCGACGTCGGTGCGGGTGCGGACCACCAGGTTGTGGGTCGCGCCCTTCATCAGGATTTCTTCGAGGCCGCGCAGCAGTTGCAGCGCCACCGAGGACACCGACCGGACATGGCCGGTGCCGCCGCAATGCGGGCAGGGATCGGTCGAGCTCTCCAGCACGCTGGCGCGGATGCGCTGGCGCGACATTTCAAGCAGGCCGAAATGCGAGATACGCCCGACCTGGATGCGCGCGCGATCCTGCCGCAGGCAATCGGACAGCTTGCGCTCGACCGCACGGTTGTTGCGCTTCTCGTCCATATCGATGAAGTCGATGACGATCAGGCCGGCGAGGTCGCGCAGGCGGAGCTGGCGGGCGACCTCTTCGGCCGCCTCCAGATTGGTCTTGAGCGCGGTGTCCTCGATATGATGCTCGCGGGTCGATCGCCCGGAGTTGACGTCGATCGAGACCAGCGCCTCGGTCTGGTTGATCACGATGTAGCCGCCGGAGCGTAGCTGCACGGTCGGCGAGAACATCGCATCGAGCTGGCTCTCGACGCCCATGCGCGAGAACAGCGGCTGGCCGTCGCGATACTGCCGCACCGCGCTGACATTGGCGGGCATGAGCATCTTCATGAAATCGCGCGCTTCGCGGTAGCCGGCCTCGCCGGCGACCTGAATCTCGTCGATCTCCTTGTTGTAGAGGTCGCGCAGCGAGCGCTTGATCAGCGAGCCTTCCTCGTAGACCAGCGTCGGGGCCTGCGACTTCAGCGTCAGGTCGCGCACCGTCTCCCACATCCGGATCAGGTATTCGAAATCGCGCTTGATCTCGGGCTTGGTGCGGGCGGCACCCGCTGTGCGCAGGATGATTCCCATGCCCTCGGGCACGTCGAGATCCTGCACCACTTCCTTCAGGCGCGAACGGTCCTGGGCCGAGGTGATCTTGCGGCTGATGCCGCCGCCACGCGCGGTGTTCGGCATCAACACGGCATAGCGGCCGGCGAGCGACAGATAGGTCGTCAGCGCCGCGCCCTTGTTGCCGCGCTCTTCCTTGACCACCTGCACCAGCATCACCTGGCGGCGCTTGATGACTTCCTGGATCTTGTACTGGCGGCGGGGGCGGAAGGTGCGCTCCGGCACTTCTTCTAGCACGTCGTCACCGCCGACGGATTCGACGACTTCCTCTTCGGCTTCCTCGCCGTCGTCCTCGTCCTCGTCGTCGTCACCGGCGGCGTCCGCAGCCTCGCCATGCGGCGCTTCGCTGATCTCGCCGGCGGCGTAAACGGCATCGGCCGGCTCGGTGACTGATGTCACGGCTTCGGCAAGGGCCTCGCTGTGCGTTTCGAAGGCGGGAGCTTCCTGCGGCTCGGCCACGGTCTCGGCGGCAACGACCGGCTCGGCGCCGATGGCTGCGACAGGCGCGGGCGTCTCGTCGGCATGATGATCATGGTCGTGATGATCGTGCTCACCATCGTGACCGTGGTCGTCATTGTCGTGGTGGTGATCGTCATCATGGGCATGATGATGGTCGTCATGGCCATGATCGTCGTGATCATGCTCGTGATGATCATGACCTTCGTGCTCGCCGTGATGCTCTGCGTCGGCGTGCAGGTGCTCGCCCTCATGCGAAGCGCCCTCGGCGTGCTCAGGCAGCGGCTGGCCCTCGACCGGCTGCGCCGCCGGATCGGCGCCGGCGTCCAGACCCTCGACGATGTCGCTGCGGACGCGCTCGCCGTGACCGCGACGGCGGGCGTTGCGGTGGCGCGAGCGGCGGCGGCCGTGGGAGCGATTCTCGCTCTCTTCCTCGGCTTCACGATGGGCCTGCTCCTCGGCCTCGATCAGCGCCTGCCGGTCGGCGACCGGGATCTGATAATAGTCGGGATGGATTTCGCTGAAGGCGAGGAAGCCGTGGCGGTTGCCGCCATATTCAACGAAGGCGGCCTGGAGCGAGGGTTCGACCCTGGTGACCTTGGCGAGATAGATGTTCCCGCGCAGTTGCTTGCGTTGCGCGGTCTCGAAGTCAAACTCTTCGACGCGATTGCCGCGGACCACGACGACCCGGGTCTCTTCCGGGTGGGTGGCATCGATCAACATCTTGTTGGGCATGTCTTAACTCTTGGCGGCGGCGGGCGCGATCGACCGTGGGCGCGAAGAGCGCTGCCGGGTGACGCGACGGTCCACCTGATTCGGGGGTGAGGGGAAGGCCGAAACGCCGTCTCTCGCGCCTTGCCGAACCGAAAGCTTCAGGACCCAAGCGGCGCGCGGGAGTGTCACTCCGCAGCGTCGCGAAAGGTCCTTCAGAATTCGTCGGCACAGTCTGGCGCATCAAGCGTCGGCCCGTATGAAACATTGGGCGGCGGGGCCGCCCCTCAATCAGTTGCTGCTGGCCAGGCATGGCGCGAGCGCGCTCGCCTTGGTGATTGCGAACCGCTCCCTTGGGATCAAGGGACCGGGTAACGGGTTAAGTCGCTGTCAGAACCGCCCCGGAAACGCAGTGGTAACCGGAAACCGTCCGCCGCCGGGGCTTGCCCCGTTCCGCCTCGCTGCCGCGCACCGCGCTGGTCTTAGAGGGGAACGAAAAACGCTGGAATTCCCAAACCTTGGGCGTTCCGGCGCTGCACCGGGAGGCTGAACGCGACACAACCGGAAATATCGGCCGTCAGCATTCCGTACATACGAGGAATGGGGCATCCGTGCAAGGGAGCGTCGCACGCCGGTCACAGTCGAAGAGTTTCGCGCTTCCGTCATTAAGGATCGATTAACCCTGTGGTTCTATTGCGTTAAAGAGGGCTGCTCGGAGGCACGGAGTCGGTGGCGAGCCGCACAAATCAACGGGTTTTGCTGGGGGTTGCGCTGCTATGCGCCGCAGCACTGCCGTGCGCCGATTCCTCGCGTCTGAATGCGGCTGAGAGCCCATCGCAACCCTCTGTTGCGACAGCGAATTTTCCCGTTGCCACGGCCGCGCGCCTGGCCGGTGACGGCAAGCAGACCCGCTTCATTCTCGACCTCGACCAGACCGTCAGCTTCCGCACCGCAACGCTCGCCGATCCCTATCGGGTCGTGATCGATGTTCCCCAGGTCAATTTTCAGCTGGCGCCGGGCACGGGGGCCGGGCGGGGGCTGGTCAAGGCCTTCCGCTATGGGCTCGTGATGCCGGGCGGCTCTCGAATCGTGTTCGACCTGACCGGGCCCGCCAAGATCACCAATTCCTACGTTCTCGATGCGGCCAACGGCCAGCCGGCCCGGCTGGTGCTCGAGTTGGAGGAGGTCGATCGCGCAGCCTTCGTGCAAACGCCGGCTCCGGAGAATCGCCCTGAGTTGCGCCCGACGGTTGCTGCCGCGCCGCCGGTAACTATTCCTGCCGGGCCCGAAGCGGCCCCGCAGAAGCCGGGGACGCCGTCCGACGGGCGGCCGGTCGTCGTGATCGATCCTGGCCATGGCGGCATCGATAACGGCACCCAGTCGAGCGGCGAGAGCGAGAAGAACCTGGTGCTGACGTTTGGCCTCGCGTTGCGCGACCGGCTCGAAAAGGCCGGCAAATATCGCGTGGTGATGACGCGGGACGACGACACTTTCATTCCGCTCAATGACCGTCCCAAGGTCGCCCGCAATCTGAACGCCGCGCTGTTCGTCTCGATCCACGCCGATGCGCTGCCGAAGGCCGAGGGCGATGCGCAGGGGGCCACGATCTACACGCTCTCGGACAAGGCGTCCGACGCTGAGGCCCAGCGCCTGGCCGACGCCGAAAACCGGGCGGACGCGATTGCCGGCTTCAATCTCGCGGAAGAGCCGACCGACGTCGCCGACATTCTGATCGACCTCACACAGCGGGAAACCCGCACCTTTTCAAACCGTTTCGCCCATTTGCTGATGGGCGAAATGAAGTCGACGGTGCGGATGCACAAGCACCCCCTTAAATCGGCCGGGTTCCGGGTGCTGAAGGCTCCCGACGTGCCTTCGGTGCTGGTCGAGATCGGCTATGTCTCCAACAAGGGCGACCTCGAGCACCTCGTATCGGAGGGCTGGCGCTCCAAGGCTGTCGGCTCGATGGCCCAGGCGATCGACACATTCCTGGCCAAGCGGATGGCGACGGCGGGGGCTGGCAATTGAGAAGGGAATGCCGGGTCAGCTGTTAAGCCCTAGTTTGGCCACAGCGGGCGCCCTATAAAAACGACGCAGGGGGTTCCGGAATCGACGAGAATCCCGTTCGGCAAGCGTCATTCGGTCCGGCATTGATGGTATTGAGTAGGCCGGCGAATTCGCGACGTGAGGACGGCGCCTCTTTTGTGGTTTGGGCGCCTTGAGGCTGATCTTGGGCTGATCCAGGGATTGAACGGATAAATATATAATGCGCTTGCTTGTGCGGTTCATGGGCTTCCTGTTCGCCGCGGGAACGGTGGTGTTCCTTGTCGGTGTCGGTGCCGTGGCAGGCCTGATCTGGCATTTCTCCAAGGACTTGCCCGATTACTCTCAGCTTCAGGATTACGAGCCGCCGGTGATGACCCGCGTGCACGCGGTCGACGGCTCGCTGCTCGGCGAATACGCCAAGGAGCGCCGGCTTTACTTGCCGATCCAGGCCGTGCCGAAGCTCGTGATCAACGCCTTCCTCGCCGCCGAAGACAAGAATTTCTATGAGCACGGCGGCATCGACTACACCGGCATGGCCCGTGCGGGTCTGCTGTACTTGCAGAACTACGGCTCCAACCGCCGTCCGCAGGGTGCGTCGACGATCACCCAGCAGGTCGCCAAGAACTTCCTTCTGACCAACGAAGTTTCGTTCGCGCGCAAGATCAAGGAAGCCTTGCTCGCGATGCGGATCGAGAAGACCTATTCGAAGGACAAGATCCTCGAGCTGTATCTGAACGAGATCTATCTCGGCCTCGGCGCCTACGGCATCGCTGCCGCCTCGCTGGTCTATTTCGACAAGTCGGTGAACGAGCTCACCGTGGCGGAAGCCGCCTACCTCGCGGCGCTGCCGAAAATGCCGGCGACGCTGCACCCGGTTCGCAACCGGGACCGCGCCATCGAGCGCCGTAACTACGTGATCGACCGTCTCCAGGAGAACGGCTGGATCAAGCAAGCCGACGCCGACAAGGCGCGCAAGGAGCCGCTGGCCGTCACCAACCGTTCCAACGGCGCCCACACCTTCGCCGGCGAATATTTCGCCGAGGAGGTCCGCCGCGACATCTTCGAGCGCTATGGCGAGAAGAAGCTGTACGAGGGCGGTCTGTCGGTCCGCACCACGCTCGATCCGAAGATCCAGGTCATGGCGCGCAAGACCATGGTATCCGGTCTCGTCAATTATGACGAGCAGCAGGGCTACCGCGGCGCCATTAGCAAGCTCGATATTTCAGGCGACTGGGGCGTGAAGCTCGCCGAGATCAAGTCGCTGTCCGACATTTCGCCGTGGCGCATGGCCGTGGTGCTGGAGACCAGCGACCAGTCGGCCCGCATCGGCTTCCAACCGAACCGCGAGCTCGGCGGGGCCGTCAGCAAGCAGCGCGAGACCGGCCTCATCACGGTCGACGGCGTGCGCTGGGCGAGGGCGGCGCAGGGGAACGCCAAAGGCAAGACGCCGAATTCGGTGGCGCAGGTGCTGCAGCCCGGTGACGTGATCTATGCCGATCCGCTCTACAGCAAGGAAGGACAACCGGTCGAAGGTCAGTACCGTCTGCGCCAGATCCCCGAAGTGTCGGGTGCGATGGTGGTGATGGACCCCTGGACCGGCCGCGTGCTCGCGATGGTCGGCGGCTTCTCGTTCGACCAGAGCCAGTTCAACCGCGCCACGCAGGCCTACCGGCAGCCGGGTTCGTCGTTCAAGCCGATCGTCTATTCGGCCGCGCTCGACAACGGTTATACGCCATCGACCGTCGTGCTCGACGCCCCGATCGAAATCGACCAGGGGCAGGGCGCCGGTGTCTGGCGGCCTGAAAACTTTTCGGCGAACAAATATCAGGGACCGGTGACGCTGCGGAACGCGCTGCGGCAGTCGCTGAACACCGTGACGGTGCGTCTTGCGCAGGACATCGGCATGCCCCTGATCGGCGAATATGCACGCCGCTTCGGCGTCTATGACGAACTGCCGAATTTTCTCTCCTACGCGCTCGGCGCCGGCGAGACCACGGCGATGCGCATGGTCACGGCCTATTCGATGCTCGCCAATGGCGGCCGCCGCGTGAAGCCGACCTTGATCGACCGAATCCAGGACCGCTACGGACACACCATCTTCAAGCACGACCAGCGCGAATGCCGCGGCTGCGACGCACCCGGCGGCTGGAAGAACCAGGCCGAGCCGCAACTGATCGACCGCCGCGAGCAGGTGCTGGATTCCATGACCGCCTATCAGATCACCGAGCTGATGGAAGGCGTGGTCCAGGCCGGTACCGCGACCGTGGTGAGGGAAGTCGGCAAGCCGATCGCCGGCAAGACCGGCACGACCAACGAGGCCAAGGACGCCTGGTTCGTCGGCTTCTCGCCCGACGTCGCGGTCGCCATCTACATGGGCTACGACAAGCCGCGTCCGCTCGGCAAAGGCAACGCGGCGACCGGCGGCCATCTGGCCGCGCCGATCGCGCGCGACTTCTTGAAGCTCGCGCTCGCCGACAAGCCCGCCGTTCCCTTCAAGGTGCCCGCCGGCATCAAGCTGATCCGCGTCGTTGCAAAGACCGGCATGCGCGCCGGTCCGGGCGAGACCGTTGGAACCATCCTCGAAGCCTTCAAGCCGGGTACGGCGCCGCCGGACAATTACTCGGTCATCGGCGTCGCCGACGCCGACGGACGCGGCGGGCCGGGAGCGCCGCAACAGCAGCCGGATTCCGGCTTCTTCATGCGGCCGGGCACCGGCGGACTGTACTAAGGCCTAGGACAAGACAGACGTTCTTTGCGGTGGCGGTTGCGCTTTGCAGCCGCCGCCGCTACATCCCGGTCTCACTTGTACGCGGAACGAATTCCGCGAGATCAGAGAACGACATGCGCGCCGAAATCGAACGGTTGGTAGAAGAGATCAAGCAGTCAGTCGGGCTGCTGAGGAGGCATCTTTGACGTCGAGAAATCGACGGCGCGCCTCGCTGAGCTGAACAAGCTCGCAGAAGATCCCAACCTCTGGAACGATCCCCAGAAAGCCCAGAAGCTGATGCAGGAGCGCACCTCGCTTGAGGACTCGCTCTCGGGCATCGGCAAGGTCGAGCAGGAGCTCGAAGACGATATCGGCATGATCGAGCTCGGCGAAGCCGAGGGCGACACCGGTGTCGTGGCCGAAGCTGAAGCTGCGCTCAAGAACCTCAAGAAGGAAGTGGCTCGGCGCGAACTCGAGGCGCTGTTGTCGGGCGAGGCCGACCGCTTCGACTCCTATCTCGAGGTCCATGCCGGCGCCGGCGGCACCGAGAGCCAGGACTGGGCGCAGATGCTCCTGCGCATGTACACACGCTGGGCCGAGACGCACGGCTTCAAGGTCGAGTTCCTCGAAGAGTCCGAGGGCGAAGAGGCCGGCATCAAGTCCGCAACCATCCAGGTTTCCGGCCACAACGCCTATGGCTGGCTCAAGACCGAAGCGGGCGTGCATCGCCTCGTGCGCATCTCGCCATTCGATTCCAACGCGCGGCGGCACACCTCGTTTTCGAGCGTGCAGGTGTTCCCGGTCATCGACGACAGCATCAAGATCGACATCAAGGAATCCGACGTCCGCACCGACACCATGCGTTCGGGCGGCGCCGGCGGCCAGCACGTCAACAAGACCGAATCCGCGGTGCGCCTGACACATATCCCGACCGGCGTCGCGGTGGTCTGTCAGGCCGGCCGTTCCCAGCACAAGAACCGGGCGCAGGCCTGGGACATGCTGCGCGCACGCCTGTACGAGATCGAGCTGAAGAAGCGCGAGGAGAAGGCCGCCGCCGACCAGGCCGCCAAGACCGATATCGGCTGGGGCCACCAGATCCGCTCCTACGTGCTGCAGCCCTATCAGATGGTGAAAGACCTGCGCACGGGCGTGCAGACCTCCGATACCTCGGGAGTGCTCAACGGCGAGCTTGATGACTTCATGGCCGCGACGCTGGCGCAGCGCGCCTTCGGCACCACTGGTGCCGACATCGAGGACGTAGACTAGCCATGACCCGCGTTGCCTTCATCGGGTTGGGACGGATGGGCCATGGCATGGCCGGCCGTTATCTCGATGCCGGTTTTACTGTGGCGCTGTGGAATCGCAGCAAGGCGAAAGCTGAAGACCTGATTGCGCGCGGCGCGAAATGGGCGACCTCGCCCGAGGACGCCGCGATCGATGCCGATGCGGTCGTGACCATGGTCGCCGACGACGAAGCTTCGCGCGCTGTCTGGCTCGGACCGAACGGCGCGGCCAAGACGATGAAGGCCGGCACCATCGCCATCGAGTGCTCCACCGTTTCCTACGACCATGCGCGCGAGATGGGCCGCGAGCTCAATGCGCGTGGCCTGATCTATATCGATTGCCCCGTGACGGGATTGCCGGATGCGGCTGCGGCGGGAAAGCTGACGCTGCTCGCCGGCGCCGACCCGGCCGATCTCGAACGCGCGCGCCCGTTCCTCGAGCCGATCGGCTCGACCATCCGCCATTTCGGCGCGGTCGGCTCCGGTACGGTCTACAAGCTCATCAACAACCTCCTGGGGGCGATCCAGATCGCGGGCCTCGCCGAGGGCCTTGCCATCGCCGAGCAGGCCGGGCTCGACATGAAGCTCGTGCTGGAGTCGATCCAGGCCGGTGTTGCCGCGAGCCCGCAGGTCACGCGCCACTCCAAGCGCATGGTCGCCCGCGATTTCAGCGGCGCGACCTTTACGGCCGCACTCCGGCACAAGGATGCCGCCTACGCCGTGAGGCTTGCGGAGAGCCTGCTCGCCGACAAGCCGCTGGTTGCGCGCGCCGCCGTCGAGTCCTATGCGCAGGCGAAGGCCGCGATGCCCGACGACGACGAAGGCAAGATGATCGAGCTGGTGTCGCGGCCGAAGAAGCCATCGTAACTGGAATTCGACTTAACTGGAATTCAACATGGGGCAGCCTCGATCGGACCGCGGTCTCGGCATTGCCCTCGTCACCGCTGCGGCGATTGCCTGGAGCACGGCGCCGTTCTTCACGCGGCTCCTGCCGTTTGATCCCTGGACCATTCTGTTCTGGCGCGGCCTGTTCGGCGGCAGCCTGATCTCAGGCCTTCTCGTCCTGATGCAGGGGCCGGGCGTGCTCAGGCAATTGGTGGTGCCGGGACGTGGCGGCTTACTGGTCGCGTCATTGTCCGCCATCGGCATGATCTCGTTCATTCCCGCGCTTCAGATGACTGATGTCATGAACGTCGCGGTGCTGATCGCGACCCAGCCGTTTGTCGCGGCGGTGCTGGCATGGCTGTGGCTCGGCGAAGCCGCGACATGGCGCACTCTGATCGCGAGCCTCGTCGCGCTTGCCGGCGTGGTCATCACCGTCGGCGGGATTAGAGCGGGCGCCGATATCGGCGGCGTGGCGCTGAGCTGCCTGATGGTGCTTGCCATCTCGGCGATGACGGTCGTCGTTCGACGCCATCGCGAGACGTCGATGGTGGCGGCAGCCGCACTGTCGAATTTCATCGGCAGCCTGGTCAGCCTGCCGCTCGCCCACGACATCACCCATGTCGGCGGCTACAATCTGGCAATCCTTGCGATGTTCGGCTGCCTCCAGGTCGCGCTCGGCCTGACCTTCTACATGCTCGGTTCGCGGCTGCTGCCGTCAGGGCAGGCGTCGCTCATCGCCACGCTGGAGACGCCGCTGATGGCGTTCTGGATCTGGGTCGGCTTTGGTGAGGTGCCGGCCGTGCATGCGCTGATTGGCGGGACGCTGGTGATCGGGGCGGTGATCGCGGATATCGCGGGGGATGCGCATTCGCGCCGATCGCCTGAGTGACTTTATCGGAAACCGGGTGGCAAGATCAGCCGCGCCGTCCTAGGCGACAGGCTAGGCCGCAGAGGCGAGACGCATGCCCCCGAACGACAACCGGATCGACGCGCGAGATTGGTCGCTGCTCGCATTGCTCTCGATGCTCTGGGGCGGCTCGTTCTTCTTCAACGGCGCCGCGCTGCGCGAGTTGCCGCCGCTGACGCTGGTGTTCCTGCGCGTTGTCCTTGGCGCGGCCATGCTGCTGCCGCTTCTGCGCATGCAGGGGATCAGCTTTCCCAGGGGTATGAGCGGCTGGAAGCCGTTCCTCGTGATCGGACTCCTCAACAACGTCATCCCGTTCTCGCTGATCGTAATCGGCCAGATTTTTATCCCGAGCGGCCTGGCGTCGGTCCTCAACGCGACCACGCCGCTGTTCACCGTGCTGGTGATGGCAGCGGCACGTGAAGAGGCGTTGCAGGCGCGGCGGGTGGCTGGCGTCGCGCTTGGCCTTGCCGGCGTGATCATCCTGCGCGGATGGGGCATCGAGACGCGGACCGGGCAGGGGCTCGGCATCCTGCTCTGTTTTGGCGGCGCGCTCAGCTATGGCTTTGCGGCGCTCGCCGCGCGGCGGCTCCTTAAAGACTCGCCGCCGCTTGGCACGGCGACATTTCAACTGATGGCCTCCACGTTGATGATGGCTCTCGTCGCCGGCGTAGTGGAGCAGCCGTGGCGGCTACCGATGCCGGGCCTGGCGACCTGGCTTGCGGTGCTCGGCCTCGCCGCGCTCTCGACGGCGCTCGCCTATTTCGTCTTCTTTCAGATTCTGCAGCGCTCGGGCGCGACCAACGTCATGCTGGTGACGCTGCTCATTCCCGTCACCGCTATCCTGCTCGGATGGCTGGTGCTGGGCGAGCCGATCTCCATGCGCGAGATCGCCGGCGCGATCGTCATCGGTAGCGCTTTGATTGTGATCGACGGACGTGCCCTGAGAATATTGCAGCGCGTCGGTAAAGTTCCGGTTCTCGCCCGACGATGTCACGAAGCAGGCGGCAAGCCTGAAGAATTTCCACACCACGAGCGCAGCCAGTAGTCGGGAGCGGCTTGCCCTTTCAGGACCATGCCGCCGGCCACGCCGACGCCGAGCACATAGATCCAGCCCTCGTGGAAATCGACAAGGTGCGAGTTCAGGAGTGAGCTCACGATGTTCTGCACGACCACGACGAGGCCGATCCAGGCGGCAAGACCATCGCCCGTGAACAGGCGAAGATGCGCGATCCATAGGGCGTAAAGCAGGACGACGCCCAGCAGTCCCCATTGCACGGCGACGTGCAGGGTCTGGTTGTGCGGATTGCTGATGATCTCGGCATCGAGGTCGCTCTCGGTCGAGGCGGCGCGCTCGAACTGCCGCTTGATCGAGCCCGTGCCGTGGCCGAACAGCGGGGCCTCTGCAAAGGCGGCTGCAGCCTTGCGCCAATAGGTCAGGCGCTGTGCGGTCGAGGCGTGGCTGATGTCCTCGCGTCCGTGCCGATATTCCACGGCGATGTCGGCAATGCGCTGGCGCAGATAGGGCGATGCGGTCCAGGCCAGTGCGCTTGCCGCGACAGCACTTGCGAACAACAGCAACGCCGCGCGCCGACTGAGGTGCCGCCAGGCAAACAGCATCAGCAGAACGCCGATGCAGAGCAGCGCCGTCCTGGCCGAGGCGACGAACACCATGTTGGTCACGAACAGCAGGATCAGCGCGAGGCAGGCCGCCGTCGCGATCATGCTACCGCCGCGCAAGAAGTTCAGCACCGGTAGCGCGAGCGCGATGGCGCACAGCGTGAACTCCTGGCTCTGGTCGATGTAGTTCTTGACGGGAACGCCGGCAGACGCCGTTGCGGTCAGCTTCAGGGCGGGATTGAGCAGCACGATCCAGGAGTACACCGCAAGCAGCGCACAGGAGACCAGAAAGGCTGCGCAAACCGTGAAGCCGCGCTCGGACCGGCTGAAGTGATAGAGTAGCGGCGGGATCAGCACGAGCTTTGCGACCGGCTTGATCGCATGCAGCCGGTCGGTCCAATCGCCGTCCGACCACAGCGTGCCCAGAAGCGCGAGCAGCAGGACGACGAAGGGCAGGGCGTAAGCGGGCTGTGCGAGGCGGCGTGTATAGTCTCGCCAGTCGATGATCGGCGTCATCACGAGCAGCCAGAGCCCGACGAAGATCGACGGGACCGTGGTCGACCACGGCAGCGACGCCGCGATCAGTGCGGCGAGCACATCAGCGGCGCGCATCAGCGTGGCCGAGCCCTGCCGGGCCGGCGCCGCGGCGAGGCTCGCGCACGGAGCGGATTCGGCGATCATGCTCACTATTGCGCCGCGACCAGGCGCTCCGGCGGCAGATACTGCCCGAGGAAATCGCGGGCCTGGGTCTGGTAGCCGAAACGCTCGGCAAGCTCGGGGCGCCGGGCCCGGATCTTGCCGCGGGACTCCTCTTGCCGCGCCAGCACGCGGGTGACTGAGGCGACGATCGACTCTGGCGCGAACGGATCGAAATAGTCTGCAAGCTCGCCCGCGACCTCACGGAACACGGCGATGTCCGAGCACAGCACCGGCGTATTGGCGGCGAGCGCTTCGATGATCGGGATGCCAAAGCCCTCGGCGAGGCTCGGCATGATCAGGCCGTGTGCCTCCGCGATCAGCGCGGCCTTCTCCTGCTCGTCGACATAGCCGGCGAAACGGACGTTCTTCGGAAGATTGCGCATCTGGCTGATCTGGCCAGCATATCCGATCACGACGAGATCGGCCTGAGGGATGTTGCGGAAGGCGCGGATGACGGTGGCGACGTTCTTGCGCGGCTCGTTCGACACGATGATGACGAAGTTCGGCCGCCCCGGACGCCCCGACGGGGCTGGGAGGTGCAGGACATCCGGGGCGTCGAACCGGGTGCGGGGATACACGACCCGCGCCGGTACGTGAGCAAATTGCGGCAACAGGTCCCTGAACCGCATCATGCTATAGTGTGAAACAAAGGCGAGCTCGTCAGCCTGGCGCAGACTGGTGCGGATTCGCGCCAGGAACTGCCGCGTGGCAATGTCGCTGAGCTTGAGGTCGGTGAGCGGCAGCAAATCGTGCACCACGCAGATCACCTTGGCGTCCGGCCTGCGCTTGATCGCAACCCGTGTCGGGGTATCCACCACGATGACGTCGTAGTCGCGTGCGTCGATCCGCGGCGGCGGCAGTAGAAAGAAGGCCGAGGAGTCCTGATAGTTGAAGAATCCAGGCTCGAGCTGAAAGGCGCGGAACAGTTCGAGATGGCTCAGGTCCGGCGGAATGTATTCGAGGGCGGCGGTCCGGTTCTCGATCAGCCGTGCGCCTGGGCTACGCAGGCCGATCGCGCCCAGGAGGCAGAGGAGGTTGTCCCGCGACAGCAACATGCCGCCCCTGTGACGGAGCCAATCGAACTTGCGGCTTGTGCCGCTGAGCGTCATCGGTCCACTCATATTGACTTCGTCCAGGAAGCGATAAAGCGCGAGCAACTCGATGTTGCGCGCCTGCGCCGGAAACAACCTCGTGCGCCGCTCGCGCCGGCACAGCTTGCGGTAACGCTTCGAGGTCTCCACGAGCAACGTGAGGTCGTGGCCTTCCGAGGCGAGCGAGCGCGTCAATTCCCGGGTGAAGTGGAAGATGCCGCGCTTGTGGTTGGGTTGTCCGAGTGACTCGGACACGACGAGGATGTTCTGCTTCATGCGCGTTTCTCGCGGAGCTCGAAGGAAAGAGCCGACGGTTGCTCGACGGTGACGGTCGAGGCGATGCGGCCGTGATCCAGATTGATGATGCTGGTGCAGGTGCGGCGCAGCAGTGGCTGGTCGTGCGAGGCGATGATCACGATCGCGGCCTGCGAGACCAGGTTCTGCAGCCGCTGCTCGGCCTTCGCGGCAAAGCGTTCGTCGACCACGCTCAGCCATTCGTCGAGCAGCAGGATGTCGGCGGGAAAGGCAGTTGCGGTGGCAAACAGCACGCGCATCAGCATACCCGAGGAGAACATCCGCAACGGCAGCCGCTGCATGCGCTCTTCGAGCTCGGTGAAGGCCCAGATCTCGTCGATCACGGCGCGCGTCGGCTTGCGGCCGCTGATCCGCAGCAGCAGGGCGATATTGTCGTCAGCGACGAAATCGAGGTTCACGCCGGCGTTGAGGCCGAGCAGGGGCACGACATTGCCCTTGATCGCGACGCGGCCGCTGCTCGGCGGATAGACGCCGGCGATCAGCCGCAGCAGCGTCGACTTGCCGGAGCCATTGGGGCCGGCAAGCCCGATGCGCGCACCGGCCTCGGCTTCGATCGTGACATGATCGACAGCGCGGACGATCCGCATCTCGCCCTTCTCGCGGATGAGGTGGCCGATCAGGCGCCGCTTCAGCGAGAAGTCGTAGGCGCCGTAGAGCGGATAGTCGAGACAGACATTGCGCAGGCTGATCGAGGCCATCGGTCAGATCCAGAAGGCGGCTTTACGCAAGTGGACCAGGGTCAGCACGCTCGCACAGAGCAACAGCGCCAGCGCGACCAGGACATAGATGATGCTGGTCGCATCGACATGGCCGCCGGCCAGCGGCTCGCGCCACACCGCGAACAGATGCGTCAGCGGATTGAGCCGCATCACGGTCGAGCGATGATTGACCATGTCGGCGGACCAGATCACGGGCGAGGCGAGGAAGGCGAGCATCAAGGTGGACTCGATGATCGGCTTGAGGTCGCGATACCGGGTTGCCAGCGCGCCGAGCACGAGGCTCAGTGCGAAGGTGCAGATGACGAAAAGCGACAGGCCAGGCAGCGCTGTGAGCGCGCCGGAGAGATCGTGCGGCGTGAGCAGCAGCCAGAGTGCGAGCGGGACGCAGGCATTATGCAGCGCGAACAGCCCCTGGCGGAACGTGCATTGCAGCAGGAAGATCACCGGCGGCAGCGCCCGGTCGCGGATCAGGCTCGCGGAGTTCTGGAGCGCGGTGGTTGCGTCGAGCACGACGCTGTTGAGGAAGGTCCATGCCGTCATCGAGAGCGCCAGCATCGGTAGCCGCGCCAGCATGTCGGCATTCGACATTTGCCCGATCACCGAGCCGAGCACCGCGACCACGATCGCCATCTGCAGCGACATCCAGAAGGGGCCCAAGAGCGAGCGCACATAGCGGTGGCGCATATCGGACCAGGCGAGCGCGGCGGCGATCCGGATGCTGTCGAACCAGCTGGTCTCCTCCGGTTGATCATCCGCGGGCGCCAGCTTGTCGCAAGGCGCCGCGACCGCCGAGCGATAGACCGATTCCATGCCTTCCCTGAAAGCCGTGGCGGAGTAGCGGCTCACAGCGCGGGTCCGGGCGGATAGCCCCATGCGGCGGCGGCGCTCGGGATCGCTGATCAGAGCGTCGATGGCCGCGCCAAGCGCTTCAGCGTCGCCCGGCGGCACGGTGATCGCCTCCATGCCATGTCGGGCGACACGGGGCACCGCCGTGTCGAGGGCGGTGTTCACCACGGGCCGGCCGGCGGCCATGGCCTCGAGCTGGGAGAGGCCGAAGGTCTCGGCATTGGTGACGGATGGCATCACGAAGACGTCGGCAAGGCACATCAGCTTGATGCGCTCGCAGTCATTGACGGAGCCGAGCAGGCGGACGCGCTCACCGAGGCCAAGCTCGGCGATCAGCTGCTCGAGCCGGGCCCGCTCGGCGCCCTCGCCGATGATCCAGACCTCGAACTTGCGATTGACCGCCGCGCGGATCAGCACGTCATACCCCTTGTAGGGCACCAGCCGGCCGCAGGCGAGCACGAGGCGGCCGCGATCGTTGACGTGGTGGGGTTCGATCTTCGGCCAGTCATAGACACTGGTGTCGATGCCGAACGGAACGACATGGCATTTGTCTTCGAATTCGCGCAGCAACGGCGTCGCCTCGATCAGCACGCGGTCGGAGACGATGATCGCCTTGGCCCGACGCAGCGTCTGGCGCATCAGCGGCTCGACGAACCAGCGCAGGCCCGCATGGGTGACGATGTCGGCATGCCAGTGCACCACCAGCGGCCGGTTGCGGCCGAAGCCGAGGGCGAAAACGAGGTCGGCGAGCGGGAAGGGCGCATGCAGCGCCAGCAGATCGTGCTCGGCGATCTTCTGCCATAGCCGCCAAGGGTAGGCGGGCGCCGCCGGCAGCGACAGCACATTGCCGAACGAGCGGACGCGCTCGACCGGCACGTCGTTGACGATGATCTCGCCTTTCTCGGCCGATTGCGAGCAGGTCAGCACGGCCGAGGCGAAGGCGTCCTTCAGGCTGGCGCAGATGTCACGGATCACCGTCAGCGTCCCGCCGAACAGGTCGGGATAGTAGATCTTGAAGATGTGCAGCACCGACGGGCGGCGCGGGGGAGAACTGGTGTGATGCATGGTGGCGTCAGCCCGCGAGCAGCGCTGCAACGAACGGTGCTGATAGCACCGAGATGAAGATCACGCCGCGCAGCAGCGCCGGCAGCATCGGCTCGATCGTGGTGGCCCGGCTCCGATCGGGAAACGGCACAGCACGCGGTGAACTGGAAATGCGGACCAGGCGGTCGGCCATGGGTGTCGTGTCCCTCTACGTCGTGCCCTCAGTGGCGTCTCGTGTACGTGGGAAAATTTACCACGTCAATCTCAAAATGGAAAAATGTGGGATTGTGTCCCACGTATGGCGCGGGTACAATTCAGACATGAATGCCAAGTCCGGGCCCAAAGCGGCGGCGCCAGAGCCGAATGCCGCAGCAAAGCTGCACGCGCCGCTGGCGCGGCTGCTGCGCCCGCTCGTGCGGCTCTGTATCCGCAGCGGCATGACGTTTCCGGCGCTGGCGCAATTGCTCCGCGAGCTTTTCGTCAACGTCGCCGAGCATGATTTCGCGCTGGAGGGCAAAGAGCAGACCGACAGCCGCGTCAGCCTGCTCACCGGCATCCACCGCAAGGAGGTGGCGCGGTTGCGCGGCGCCGGCGCGCCGGTCCACGAGACGCCGGCGGCGCTGTCGCTGACGAGCGCGGTGATCGCGCGCTGGCTCGCCGCGCCTGAATTCACCGATGCGAGGGGCGAGCCGCTGGCATTGCCGCGCACCGCCGAGGGCGATGCGCCGTCATTCGAGCAACTCGTTGCCTCCGTCACCAAGGATGTGCGCCCGCGTGCGGTGCTCGACGAATGGATCGACCGCAAGCTCGTCACCATCAACGCGGCCGACGAGATCGAATTGGTCGAGGCGGCCTTCGTTCCGAGCGGCGCGGACGACAGCAAATGGCACTATCTCGGCCGCAATCTGCACGACCACATCGCGGCTGCCGCCGAGAACGTGTCGGGGCCGGCACCGCGCTTCCTCGAACGCGCGGTCCATTACAACAACATCTCGCCGAAGCTGGCCAAACGCCTCGAGGCGCGTTCGCGCGAGCTCGCGATGGACGCGCTGAAGACCGCCAATCGCGAGGCCAATCGCGCGCTCGCCAAGGACAAAGGCGGCGACGCCCGCTGGAATTTCGGCATCTACATCTACAGCGAAGACGCCGATGAGCAGAGCGAGAAGGATGCGAGTAAGGACGGCGGCAAGGAGGGCAGCTCCTCATGAGCCGGCCGCCGCTGATCTCACGCCGTTTGCTGCTGACCGGGTTCTGGCTCGCCGGAACCGCGATCGCGCGTGCGCAGGTCAAGCGCGGCACGGATCAGGGCATTGGCGGCACCGGAATCACCCGCGGTGACGATCACGGCATCGGCGGCACCGGCATCGTCGGCGTAATCCAGCGTTTCGGCAGCATCTACGTCAACGGCGAGCGCGTCACCTATGCGAGCGATGTGCCGGTGCGTATCGACGGCGAGGCGGCGAGCCCGAAGGCGCTGCGCATCGGCCAGCTCGCGCGCGTGGTCGCGACGCGGCAGGCCGACGGCACGCTCGTGACCCGCAACATCGCGATTGCGAGCGAGGTCTCCGGCCCGATCGAGCAGGTGAAGGGCAACGAGCTGACGGTACTCGGCCAGAAGATCGTGGCCGGCAGCAAGGACAGCAAGCTTCGCGCGGGCGCGCAGGTGGCCGTCTATGGATTGCGCCGGACCGACGGTGTGATCGTCGCGAGCCTGATCGAGCCGCGCAAGGACACCGCTGAGCGCGTCACGGGTCTGGTCGAGCGCGGGCCTGACGGCCTGCATATCGGCGGACTGAAGCTGAACGGCGTCGATCCCTTGCTGGTCGGCCAGCGCGTCCAGATCGAGGGCAGCACGAGCCAGGGCAGGATGCAGGCTGCACACACGCGCATCGACGATTTCTCGGATCTCGTTGGCGCGAGCCGCCTCTCGATCGAGGCCTATGTGCAGCGTGCGGGCTCCAGCCTGCAGCTGGGCTCGGGGCTTGTCGCGCGCGACAGTTCGCGCTTTGGGCCGGCGGCGGGCGAAGCGCGCATGGTCGTCAACGGTGTGTTCGATCGCTCGCGTGGCTTGCAAGTCGAGTCGACGCAGGCGATCAGCCCAGCGCCGGGCGCTCCGCAGCCCGGCGGCGGCAATCCCGGCCGGTCGCCCGGTGGTTCGATCATGCATCCGGATCGCGGCACGCCAAGCCCGGGCAACAGTCAGCCCGGCGCGCCGGGAGCGCCCGGATCCGGTCCCGCTGGCAGTCCCGGTCCCGCGCCGTCGGGGCCAAGCGGCCCGTCAGGTCCGGGCGGTTTTGGCGCGCCCGGTGGAGGTCCGATGGGGCCGGGTGGCGGAATGGGTGGTGGCGGTTTCGGCGGTCCTGGAGGCGGGATGGGCGGCGGCCGGCGCTAAATGACGCCTTAGTGCACTTTCGCGAGAAAGGAGCGCAACCGCTCGTGACCGGGACGATCAAGGACCTCGGCCGGCGGACCGCTCTCGACGATTTGACCCTTGTCCAGAAACCAGACGGTGTCTGCGACCTCACGGGCGAATCCGACCTCGTGCGTGACGACAACCATCGTCATGCCGTTCTGCGCAAGCGTCCTCATCACCCGCAGCACCTCGCCCACCATCTCCGGATCGAGCGCGCTGGTCGGCTCGTCGAACAGCATGACGTCCGGATCCATCGCCAGCGCGCGTGCAATCGCAACGCGTTGCCGCTGGCCGCCGGACAGGCGCGACGGCAGGGCGTCGGCCTTGTCTGCCAGCCCGACGCGGTCGAGCTCGGTCATCGCGCGCTCTCTAGCCAAAGGCTTGGACATTTTCCGCAGGCGCTCCAGCCCCAGCGTAATGTTGCCGAGCGCGGTGAGATGCGGAAACAGGTTGAACGCCTGGAACACGAATCCGACGCGCTGGCGCAAACGGTTGATATCGACGCCACGCCCGGCGAGATCGACACCCTCGAATAGCACTTTCCCGCCTTGAATCGCTTCGAGGCGCGTCACCGTGCGGATGAGCGTGGATTTGCCGGAGCCGGATGAACCCAGCAGCGTGACGACCTCGCCGCGCTTCACGTCGCCGGTCACGCCAGCCAGCACCTGCTGCTGACCAAACCATTTCTCCACGGCCTCGAAGCGGATCATTTCTGCCCTCACGCCGTCTGGACGCCGAGCCCACCACGCTCAGCTGCCAGCCGTCGCTCCAGCCAGCGCGCCGCCGATGTCAGGGTGAAGCAAAGCGTGAAATAGGTCAGCGCCAGCAGGCCGTAGACCTCGAACGGTTGCGTCATGAGCTGGTTGTTGACCTGGCTCGCCGCAAAGGTCACCTCGTTGGCGCTGATGACATAGCCGAGCGAGGTCTCCTTGATGGTGGAGACGAACTGGCT
Source organism: Bradyrhizobium manausense (assembly GCF_018130615.1). GTDB lineage: Bacteria > Pseudomonadota > Alphaproteobacteria > Rhizobiales > Xanthobacteraceae > Bradyrhizobium > Bradyrhizobium manausense_A. Next base: position 95,139 of record NZ_JAFCKB010000021.1, on the reverse strand, counting down.
GACCAGGCTCGGCATCATGTTGTGCAGGACTTGCGGCAGGATGACCTTGAAGGTGGTCGGAAAATAGCCGAGGCCAAGGGCCTTTGCCGCCTCAGTCTGGCCTTTTGGCAGGCCTTCGATTCCGGCACGGATGATCTCCGACAGATAGCTCGCTTCGTAGACGACAAGCGCGAAGAGCAGCGTTTCGACGCCTCCGACCGTACGTCCGGTCAACAGCGGCAGCGCGAAATAGGTCCAGAAGATGAACATGATCAGCGGCAAGCCGCGCACAATGTAGACCACGGCGGTTGCCGGTCCGCGGAGCCAGCCATGCGAGCTGAGACGCGCCAGCGCGAGCGCGACTGCGACCGGAAAGCTGAGAGATAGTCCGACAACCGCGAGGAACAGCGTCATGGCGAGGCCGCCAACGGGGCCATGCGGGTATTGCCCGATCAGGAACAGAAGCCAGTTGTTCTCGAGGATCTCCAGCATCAGCGCAACTCGAGCTTCAGCCGCCGGTTGGCGAAGGCGCCGAGCGCCATGATCCCAAAGGAGATCGCAAGATAAATGATGGTCGCGACCGCAAACGCTTCGAACGTCTTGAACGTGTAGCTGTCGACCTCGCGCGTGCGATAGGTAAGCTCACCGACGCCGATCGCCATGGCGAGGCTGGTGTTCTTGAACAGGAGCAGGGTCTGGTTGATCAGCGGCGGAATCACGATGCGCAGCGCCTGCGGCAGGATCACGTAGCTCATCGCTTGGAGATAGTTGAACCCGATCGAGCGCGCCGCCTCATATTGCGTCTTCGGGATCGAACGAATTCCGCTGCGCAGATCCTCGGTGATATAGGCCGCGCTGGCGAGGCCGAGCGCCACCATGGCGAGCAGAAACTCGCTGTGGTGGCTGTTGACCCACATGCGGATGGCGCGCGGCAGAAGTTGCGGGACGCCGAAATACCAGACCAGGATCTGGACCAGCAGCGGAACGTTGCGATGATATTCGACGTAAGCCGCGACCAGCCATTCGAGCGGCCTGAACGGAAGCATACGGACCAGCGTCAGGATGATCCCGATCGTCATCCCGAGCAGCCAGGCCGCGACCGTCAGCGCGATCGTCGTCGCCAGTCCCCAGATGAACCAGTCCAGATATTGGCCGGTCAGGACTGCGGCCGGGTCGAAGACATAGCCCATCGTTAAGTCATGCTCTCCCGATGCTCGGTTTCGCGCGGCGGCGAGGGATCAGCCCTTGATCTCCTCGATCTTGAAATCGAGCTTCATGCCATAGACGGTATCGGGGCCAAACCATTTGGCAAAAATCTTGCCGGCCTCTCCGGACGCATCCAGCCCGGTCAGCACCTTGTTGACGTGGTCCTTGAAGGCGGCCTCACCCTTGCGGACGCCGAGTCCCCACGGCTCGACAAAGACCGACTTTTCGACGATCGACATCGGCGCGGAGGCCTGGGCCTGCTTGCGCAGCTTCACCAGGATCAGCTCCGAAGCACAGAAGCCGTCGACCTTTCCCTGAACGACCGCAAGGAAGGCCGAGGACGAATCCTGAAACGTCACGGTTTCTGCCGTTGGTATGACGCGCCTGACGCCCTGTTCCGAAGACGATCCCTTGAGCGCGCTGACCCGCTTGCCCGATAGCTGCTCCAAGGTGGCGATACCGGAATCGGCGGATACAAGCACCTTCTGCTCGCTGACGAAGTACGAGTAGCTGTAGTCGATCTGCTGCGCGCGCTCCTTGGTCCAGCCGAGATTGGCGGCGAGGATGTCGACCCGACCCTGCAACAGCTCGGGGATGCGGGCCTCGACCGCCATCGGCTTGAGCTCGAGCGCGACGCCGAGGGACTCTGCGACCTTGCGGCACATGTCGACGTCGTATCCGACGATCTCCCGCGTCTTCGGGTCCTGGAAGCTGAACGGCTCGGCCGTGCCGAGCGTCCCGCAGACCAGCTTGCCGCGGGCCTTCACGTCAGCGAGCTCGTCGGCCTTGGCCACGTTGACAACGCCGGCAAGGATCAGGAGTCCGGCGGCGACCTCTAGTAATCTCATGGCTCTTCTCCTTTGTCCTTCAGCGGTTAGCGCAACGCCGCACAGCATCGCGCGAGCCGAGTGCAGGCTTCCTCGATCTTGGGCAACGAAGTTGCGATCGACATGCGCAGATAGGATGGCATGCCGTAGGCCGTTCCATCGATCACTGCAACGCCGGCGGCATCGAGAAAGTGCATCACGACATCCAGATCCGACTTCAGGACCTTGCCCTCGGGCGTGGTCTTCCCGATCAGGCCGGCGCAAGACGGAAACACGTAGAAGGCACCATCGGGCGCAAGGCAAGACAGGCCGGGAATGTCGTTGAGCATGGCGACGGCACGATCGCGGCGACGGCGATACATCTCGCGGGCCTCCGCGACGAAGCCCTGATCGCCTTCGAGCGCGGCGGTCGCTGCGGCCTGGCTGATGGCCGACGTGCAGGACGTCGACTGCGACTGGATCGTGTTCATGGCTGCGATGAGTTGCGCGGGCCCGGCGCCATAGCCGAGGCGGAAGCCGGTCATGGCGTAGGTCTTGGAGACGCCGTTGACCAGCAAGGTCCGCTCCGTCAAGCGCGGCTCGATGGCGACGATGCACGGCGTTGCGCCACCGTCGAAACGGATGTGCTCGTAGATGTCATCGGTCATGACAGCGACATGGGGGTGGCGCAGCAGCACTTCGCTCAGCGCAGCCAACTCGGCGGCGGAATAGAACGCACCGGTGGGATTGCACGGGGAGTTCAGGATGAGCCAGCGCGTCTTGGCGGTGATCGCTTGGGCGAGGGCCTCGGCTGACAGCTTGAATCCGGAGTTCTCGCCGCAGCTCACGATCACAGGCGTCCCGTCACAGGCTTCGACCATGTCGGGATAGGAGACCCAATAGGGCGCGGGGATGATCACCTCATCGCCGGCGCCGAGGGTGGCGGCGAGCGCGTTGTAGATGACCTGCTTGGCGCCGCCGCCGACGGAGATCTCGTTCATGGCGTAGCGAGCGCCGTTCTCGCGCGAGAGCTTTGCGATGATCGCCTTGCGCAGCGCTGGCGTTCCATTGACCGGCGTGTAGCGCGTCTCTCCCGCTTCGAGCGCGGCAGCGGCCGCTGCGCGGATGTGCTTCGGGGTGTCCAGATCCGGCTCGCCGGCGGTGAGATCGATGACGTCACGTCCCTCGGCCTGGAGCTGGCGGACCAGGTCCCGTGCGACCATGCTCGGCGACGGCTTGATCCGTTGAACCCTCGGGGCGAGGGCGATGGCAGCCGTGCGGCTCATGAGGCGGCTCCCTGGGCGGGCGCGGGTCCGGTGCCGATGTAGGAGTTGTCGAGACGGCCCTCGCGGATGGCGGCCAGCGCGCCGGCTTCGCGCGCCTCCTGCTGTTTGACCCGCGCGAGCAGCTCTGCTGCAACCGATCGGTCGAAGGCGACAACGCCGTCTTCGTCGCCGAGGATGACGTCGCCCGGCATCACCACCATGCCATCGATCGAAACGGGCACGTTGATCTCGCCGGGACCTGATTTGTAGGGACCGCGATGCGTGACACCGCGTGCGAAGCAGGGAAAGCCGGCTTCCGCGAATGCGCCGAGGTCGCGGACGGCGCCGTCGATGACGAAGCCGGCGACCCCCATCGCCTTGGCGCGCGTCATCATGATCTCGCCGACCAGGGCCTGGTTGAGATCACCGCCGCCATCGACCACGAGCACGTCGCCCGGTCGCAGCAGCTCATAGGCCTTGTGCAGCATGAAATTGTCGCCGGCGCGCGTCTTGACGGTGATCGCGGTGCCGATCAGGCGGGCGCTGCCATGGAGCGGCCGAAGCGCGCGCGTGCCGTGCAGCCGATTCATGTTGTCAGAGACAATCGCGACTTGCGCGGCGGCAAAGTCGGCGATGGTCGCGGGCGGGACGGAGGGCGGCGAGGGAAGCAGTCGATGGCCGGGCAGGAGCATGAGCAAAACCGAAGGGCTGTGCGCGGGAGCGCAGATGTTCCGCGAAGCCTGCCCCGCGGTAGACTTGAAGAAAAGTGAATATTTTTCTAGGTATATGATCGCTTTTTTCGATTTATGGGTGTCGCGACCATGGTGAGCCTGACGTTGAAGCAGGTCGAAGCCTTCTACTGGATTGCCGAATTGGGCGGCGTGGTTGACGCCGCGGAGCGGCTGAACCTGGCGCAATCGACCATCTCCAAGCGCATCGCCGAGTTGGAAGCCGCGGTCGGGAGCGCGCTGTTCGATCGCAACGGTCGAACGATCAGCCTGACGCGCAGCGGTGAAAACCTGATCGAACTCGCAGCAGAGCTGTTGGAGCTCGAGGCGCGCATGCGTCAGGTCGCAGCGGGACCATTGGCGTTCAGTGGCGCGTTCCGGTTCGGCGTCACCGAGCTGGTAGCGCTGACCTGGCTGCCGAGGCTAATCGTGGCCATGAAGGAGGCCTATCCGGCGGTCATTCCGGAGCCCGAAGTCGAATCCAGCGTCGTGCTGCTCGATAAGCTCGCCGATCGTCGGCTGGATCTCGTCATTGGTCTTGATCCGCCGGCCAGTGCCGATTTCAACGCGCTGCCGCTCGACAGCGTCACGCTGCAATGGATGTCGGCGCCCGGCGTCGGCCCCAAGGCTGACGCGGCCGCGCTCGACGAGATCGCGCGATACCCGATCCTCACTCAGGGCGAAGGATCGGGCTTACAGAAGCTTGTTCTGGATTGGCTGGGCGCGAGCGGTATCAAGCTCAACCGCGTCGTCAAGTGCAACAGTCTCAGCGTGCTCTCGGCGCTGGCCGTGGCCGGGCTCGGCATCACCTTCCTGACCGAGCAGTATTTCCGGCATGAGATCGAGATCGGTCTCTTGCGCACGATTAGGACTTCGCCACCCATCCCGCAGATCAGGTACTTTGCCGTGACGCGGACCGACATCGTCGATCCGCTGGCCGGGCAGATCGCGCGGATTGCGCGTGAATGCTGCGATTTCTCGCTTCGAGGCCTGTCGGCGCGTCGCGTCCGACAGCGCTAGCTAACCCGCGCTGAGGCGTACGCCGGCGCGCAAGAACTTCTGCGGGTCGACGGCTTCGCCATCGATGCGGGTCTCATAGTGCAGATGCGGGCCGGTCGAACGTCCCGTCGATCCGACGAGGCCGATGACCTGGCCGATCTTCACGATCTCGCCGACCTTGACGTTGATCTCGGAGAGATGGCCGTAGCGGGTCGACAGCCCATTGCCGTGATCGACCTCGACCATGCGGCCGTAACCACCGGACCAGCCGGCCGAGACCACTTTGCCGTTGGCCGTGACGCGCGCGGGATCGCCCGTCGCGGCGCGGAAGTCGAGACCGGTATGCATCGCCGGCCGGCCGAGGAAGGGATCGCTGCGCACGCCGAAGCCCGAGGTGAATTCGACCTCGCCGATGACGGGCTTGCGATAGGGCACCTGCGCCAGGGTGCGGTTGAGCCGGTCCATCTCGGCGCGGGTGATATTGATACGATAGAGCTGCTTCTCGAACGAGCCTGCATTGGCGGTGAGCTTCACCGGCACGAACGGGCCGCCCATCGCGGCACGCGGCACGGCGGCTTCGAGACTGGCGATGTTCAGGCCGAGGTCGCTGACCACGCCGCGCATCCGCCGCATCCGCGAATCCATGCCTTCCTCGACGGCGTTGAGCGCCGCGACCTGGCGGCGCTCAACCTGGTCGAGCGAGGTCGTGAGCCGAACCAGGACATTGTCAAACCCCTGGTTCTTGGCGAATTGGTTGGCTGGCGGCGCCATCACCGCCGGCGCGCGCGATTCGAGCCGCGCTTCGCGATCGGGCGGCGCCACGAAAATCACGGTGTCGCTGATCGGCGACGGTTTGGGTGTGCCTTGCGTCGTCGTCTGGCTGGCGTCGCCGCGTTGCGGAGTCGCGCGTGGAATCGATCCGGTGACATCAGGCATGGCGCCGAGCGCCGTGGCCCGGGACTCCAGCGCCGTCTGGCGCTTCATGATCTGATCGAGCTTCTGGTCGAACTGCTCCTGGTCGAGCAGTTGGCGGCTGGTGGTGCGGTCGACCTTGGCGCGCAGTTCGGCGATGCGATCTTCATAGGCGTATTGCATCTCGGCCTGGCGGGCGATCAGCCGGGTCAGGACGTCGTCGCGGAAGGCGAAATAGGTGGCGGTCGCCGCCGACCACAGCCCGAGCAAGACGACGGTGCCGACGACGATCCAGAACACCACCGGTCCCAAGCGAACCTGCTTGCCGTGATGCAGGATGGTGTAGGCGTCATCGGTGTCGGCGAGCGGGATGGCGACTGCCGCCGCAGCAGTGGCGGGACGGCGATGAAAGGCACGCCCGTGGTCGTGGGGATGATGTTGGGGGGACTGCGAATATTGGGCAGAACTTTTCGACATCGGCACTCCCGCGCCGGTCGGAACGGTTCCTTGCGGCCTAATTGCCGCGGCAATCTGGGCTGGTCATGGTTAATTTTCCGGAAACGGGAGCGCTCGATTTTAACGCGCTGGTTAAAGACCTCTTGCCGCTGTCAGCACCTCATCGGCATGTCCGTCGACCCGGACATTGCGCCAGACCTTGGCCACTTTGCCGTCGGCGCCGATTAATACGGTGGTGCGAAGAACCCCGAGGAAGCTCTTGCCATACATGGACTTTTCGCCCCAGGCCCCATAGGCCTCCAGCATCTCGTGCTGCTCATCCGAGATCAGGGGGATACCGAGGCTGTGCTTGTCACGAAACTTCTCCTGGGCCTTTAACGGATCGGCCGAGATGCCCAGCACGGCGGTGCCGGCAGAGGCGAAAGCGTCGTTGAGCCGGGTGAAGTCGATCGCCTCGCGGGTGCAGCCCGGCGTGCCGGCGCGGGGATAGAAGAACAGCACCAGCTTCCGGCCGGCGTAATCCGCGGAGGTGACGACATTGCCGCCGTCGCGGGGCAGGCGGAACGCTGGGGCCTTCTGGCCCTCGACCAGAGCGGATTTGGCGCCGGAGGCCGCAGCGGCGGGCTTAGATGCCTTTTCAGAAGATTTTAACCGTTTCGATGCGGCCTTATGCGATGCTGCCTTTGGGCCCGCTTTGCCTGATTTGCTTGCCGACGCCGGCTGTGTTTTGGCGCCACGTGTTTGAGTCGCGGCCCGTGTTTTGAGGGGCTTGCTTTTTGCTGTTGAACTGCCGGAGGGCGTTTTGGACGATTTCTTTCGGGATTTCTTGGACATACGCCTTCCTTTCGTCGCTTTCGGCGGGTCAACCGAAGCGGTATTGCAGCTCTCGTCCGGCAAGCCGGATTCGCGCCCTCGGCTGGGCAAGTTTGGCGGCGCCGGAGTATGGTTACAAGGAATTCCACGCACCACCCCACTGCTCGTTGAACGCGCTCCCGGGGCGAAATGACGAACAGCAGGAACATTCGAGGCATGGCGGCAATGCCGGCGCGGGGAGCATCGATTCCCGTCGACGGCTGCGGTCCCGGCGGCGCTTCATCCTACGATGGGCGCCTGTATCGAGAGGCAATGGCTAGGAATACGTCGCCCCAGGATCACAATCGGGACTTCGATCGGCACGGCGGTCATGACGCGCAGCCGGAATGGGACGAGGCCGACTGGGATCAAGACCAGGAAGAGGAGGCGGGGCATCGCGCACGCCGCCTGTTGTCGCGTTCCAACTCGCGCTTCCGTGTCGGTGACGGCATCTCGGCGTTTCGGCGGGTGCTTCCGAGCGGTCGCTGGCTTCGCCGGATGTCCGTCGTCATCGGTGCCCTGATCGTCATCTTCGTCGGCTGCTTTGGCGCGCTGTGGTGGCGGCTGGGCGCCGGCCCCATCAATCTCGACATGGCAACACCCTGGCTCGCCGCCGCGATCGAGGACAATATCGGCCACGGCAACACCGTGGAGGTCGGCGGCACCCAGATCGAGCGCGCCGGGCGTATCAGGATCGCTGTGCGCATCCGCGACATCATTGTTCGCGACCATGACCATGCCATTGTCGCCAGCGCACCGAAGGCCGAGGTGCGGCTGTCGGGGGTCGCACTTCTCACCGGGCATCTGCGTGCCGAAAGCCTCAACCTCGTCGATGCCGAGCTTGCCATCCGGATTGCACCTGACGGGACTGTCACGGTGTCCGCCGGCGATACGGCGAAACCGCTGGCAACCGGCGTCGCATCCAAGAAGGAAGCAGGCCTGCCGCCGACATTCCCGCGGAACGGCGTGCCGCCGCCGCCTTTCGGGATGGCGCCTGCGACCCCGGACGCGTCTCAGGCAGCACCCCAAGCCGTCGCGCAGAGTGGAATCCTTCAGGGCCTCGACTGGCTCGATAGCCTGAGCATGACCGGCCTCGACGGCCAGAACCTCAACGAGATCGGTCTCAAGAACGGCAATCTGATCGTTGACGACCAGCAGCGCGGCAGCAAATGGGCGTTTGAGAACATCACGCTCAGCCTGCGCCGGCCGAGCCAGGGTGGCGTCACGCTCAGCCTCGGCGAGGAGGGAGCGCATCCGTGGTCGTTGCGCGCCACGATCGGGCCAGCCGAGAATGGCGTGCGTTCGGTCGATATCCGTGCCGACAAGGTCTCCACTTCCAACATCCTGCTCGCACTGCGCGTGAAGGATCTCACCTATACGGCCGATCTGCCTCTGACCGGCGAGCTCAAGGGCGAGCTTGGCCGCGACGGTGTTCCGACGTTCTTCCGGGGCAAGATCGCGGTCGGCGCGGGCAACATCATCGACACCGACACGCCTGATTATCCAATGGCGATCGACCAGGCCGAGATCAATGTCGAGTGGGATGCGGGACGGCGGGTGCTGGTCGCGCCTTTCAAGATCCTCTCGGGCGCGAACCGTCTGACGCTGCTGGCGCATCTCGAGCCTCCCAACGGTACCATCAACGACTGGCAACTCGGCTTCAGCGGCGGTTCGATCCTGCTGGGCGGCATCGACAACGAGCCGCCGCTCGTCTTCAACCGCATTGCGATCGGCTTCCGCTTCGACACCGACCACAAGCGCATGCTGCTGACGCAGGCCGATATCAGCAATGGCGAGATCGGCGTCGCCGGCACCGGCGCGATCGACTATTCCGGCGAGCCGCGCCTGACGCTCGGCTTTGCGGGAACGCCGATGTCGGCCTCCGCGCTGAAGCGGATGTGGCCGACACTGGTGGTGCCGGAGTTGCGCCAATGGGTGATCGAGCGGATCGAGCGCGGCACGCTCCAGCGCATCGAGGTCGGGATCAACTCGCCGACCAAGAACCTTCCGCGCAAGGGGCCGCCGATCCCCGATGACGGCCTGTCGGTCAACATCGTCGCGAGCGGCGTCGCGGTTCGCCCCGTGGACGGCATGCCGGTGGTGCACGACGCCGACCTCAAGGCGCACGTGACCGGACGCACCGCCACCGTGACTATCGGGCAGGGCATTGCCGACACGCCCGCGGGCCGCAAGATCACGATCTCCGACTTCACCTTCGAGGTGCCGGACATGGCGCCGAAGCCGTCGCCGTCGCGGACCCGCTTCCGCGTCGAGGGCCCGGTGCCGGCGGCGGCCGAGATGCTCTCCAATGATCGGCTCAGCGATCTGTCGTCGACCGTCGTCGATCCCAACACCAGCAAGGGCACGTTCACGGCCAACATCCAGCTCGGCCTGCCGGTCAAAGGCGAACTGACCAAGTCGGATACGGTCTACGCCGTCACCGCCGATCTCAACGGCTTTGCCGCCGACAAGCTGGTGATGAACCAGAAGCTCGAGGCCAACAATCTCAAGATCGTCGCCAACAACCAGGGCTATCAGGTCAAGGGCGACGTCAAGATCAACGGGCAGGCGGCCTCGCTCGACTATCGCAAGGCGACCGATGGCGACGCGGACGTCAAGCTGCAGACGACGCTGGATGATGCCGGCCGTGCACGACTGGGCTTCGATCTCAGTCCGGCCGTGAGCGGGTCGGTGCCGGTCAAGGTGTCCGGCAAGATTGCCGGCGGCCCCGAGCAGACGACGAAGCTCGGCATCGAGGCGGACCTGACCTCGGTCAAGCTCGACAACATCCTTCCCGGCTGGGTCAAGCTGCCGGGCAAGTCGAGCAAAGCGACGTTCAAGGTGGTGCCGACGGCGCAATCGACGCGGCTGGAGGACATCGTCATCGAAGGCGGCGGTGCCTCGATCAAAGGCTCGCTGGAAGTCGATCCGAACGGCGACCTCATGAATGCGAACTTCCCGACCTATTCGCCGTCCGACGGTGACAAGACGTCGTTGAAGGTGGAGCGCGGCCAGGACGGCGTGGTCCGCGGCACGATGCGCGGCGACGTGTTCGACGGCCGCGGTTTCCTGAAGTCGGCGATCTCAGGGAATTCCAAGGACGACAGCAAGAGCAAGCTCAAGAACGTCGATTTCGACATCGACGTGAAGCTCGGCACGGTCGCCGGATTCAATGGCGAGACGATGCGCAGCGTCGACGCCAAGATGTCGAAGCGCAGCGGGGCCATCAAGGCATTCTCGCTCAGCGGCAGGATCGGCCAGAACACCCCGGTGGCGGCCGATCTGCGCGGCGGTCGGGCGCAGGGCAGCCGCGAGGTGATCTACCTCCAGACCAATGATGCTGGATCGCTGCTGAAGTTCACCGACACCTATACCAAGGCGGTCGGCGGCCAGATGGTGGTGGCGATGGAGCCGCCGACGTCGGAGCCGAACACGGCGCGCGAAGGTCTCATCAACGTGCGCGACTTCACGGTGAAGGGCGAAGCGCAACTCGAGCGCGTTGCGGCCGGCGCGCCGAACGGCACGCCAGGCGGAACCGGTGTCTCCTTCAGCGCGTTGCGCGCGGAGTTCACCCGGCAGAACGGCGCGCTGACGATCCGCGACGGCGTAGTCAAGGGACCGATGATCGGCGCCACCATCGAGGGCTCGATCGACTATCCCGGCAATCAGGTGTGCATGAGCGGCACCTTCGTGCCGATGTACGGCGTCAACAACATCTTTGGCCAGATTCCGTTGTTCGGCATCTTTCTCGGCGGTGGCGACAAGGAAGGATTGATCGGCGTCACCTACGAGGTCGTCGGCACGCCGGCGGCGCCGGTGATGCGCGTCAATCCGATCTCGGCGATGGCGCCGGGCCTGTTCCGCAAGATCTTCGAGTTCAATACCGGCAAGCAGAACACGCCGATCGACGAGCTGCCGTCGTCGCAGTCCAGCGACAGCTCGACGGGATCGGCAAGGCCGCTTTCGAGCGGCTGCGGCCTCGCACGGCGTTAGCCGCGAAGCTACGATTGCACCGTGTTGGCGTGCGCCGGAAAATCGATCTTGGAATTTGTTGGGTGAGGGAGGCTGACGGGACCCGCAATGAACCGATTCGTTCACCGTCTCGTCATGTCCTTACTGCTCGTAGCGGCCCTCGTCCTGATCTGGAACGTGCTGGGCTCGCGCTAAATCGGCGCCGGCAAATCGCCGGCGCCGTCTCACGAAGGGTTGGTCCGTTGAGCGCGTCAGCGCCGTGCGAAGGCGCCGCCCGACGCCTCGCTTTCCTTGCCCAGCAGGGCGTCGACGCTGACCGAGCCGCCGCCTGCTGCCGAGATGTAGAGGCAGGCGAAGCAGAACAGGATCGCGGCGGTGCCGCCATTGAGCAGCGGCAGGAACACCGGCGTGCCGGTCTTGAGCATGTGGCCCATGAAGTAGGCGAAGGCCATCTCACCCGACAGGATGAAGGCCGTGAGGCGGGTGAACAGGCCGAGCATCAGCGCCGCACCGAGCACCAGCTCAAGCGTGCCGGCCGCATAGATCAGCGGCGGGATGTCCGCGAAGTAGGGGAGCACCGGGAACTTGAACAGCTTGGCTACGCCATACTGGAACAGCAGCAGGCCGGTGATGAAGCGAAACAGGCTCAAGAGAACCGGCTGAAAGCGAGTGAGATAAGGAAAGTTCATTGGTTTGTGCCCTCCATCCAATGCTGCGACTAGGACCGCATTCGGTTCCGCCCTGCAAGCTGCGCCAGGTCAATTTGCGCTGACATTTTTGTCATGTCGGACAAAACACCGCAGGCTGTGATTTCAGCCGCGTACCATTCGCATTTTCTGAGCGTATACGCGTCACGGCCGCCCGTAGTTCCCCGGTGACACGAATGAGATCAGGTTACCCCTGGGATACCTAGCGCCGTAAGGCGGGCACGATCAGGAACGGAATCATCCCGAGCACCACGCTCGCAAGCGCGAAAACGAGCAGTGCGTTGTAGCCGTGGGTCGCGTCATGGATCAGGCCGCCGCTCCAGGACCCGAACGCAGAGCCGAGGCCACTGCCGATCGAGATGGTGCCGTAGATGGTGCCGACCCGCTTGCCCCGAAAGATCTTCATGGCGGTTGCCGTGATCAGCGGCCCGCGCGAGCCCATCATGCTGCCGAAGCAGACGACGAAGCCGGTGAGCAGGATGAGGTTCGGGGAGTACTGCAACAGCCAGAGCAGGGCGATGCCGAGGATCGAGATCGCGTAGCTCAGCAGCACCGATGGCCTGCGTCCGATCAGCCCGTCGAGCGCCGAGACCCCTAACATGCCGAACACCAGAACCACGCCGGAAAAGCCCCAGGCGGTTGCGGCCTGGAGAGGCGGAAAGCCTGCATCGATCAGATAGGCGACGATCTGGGCCGCGATCGCATACATGCCGACGGCGGTGAAGAAGAAGGTCGAGAACAGCGCCCAGAAGGCGTGGTGGCGCATCGCGCTGAGAAGTGTCCAGCCGTCATCGATGAAATCCGGATCGGTCTTCTTCACCACGTGTGGCGAGCCTGCTGCAAAGAGCCGCCACGGCAGCAGCATGAGCGGCACCAGCAGGCCCAAAGCGGCGAAGCCGAACATCTGATAGGTCTGGCGCCAGCCGAGATGATCGATCAGAAGCTGCGAAGCCGGCAGCAGCGCCAGCACGCCGCCGCCCATCGCCGAGTAAACCACCGCCATTGCGGTCGGCAGCTTTGGGCCGAACCAGCGGCCGAGCAGGATCGAGTTCGGCACGTTGCCGATGAAGGCCACGCCGATGCCGACGCACAGCCCGATCGAAAGTTGAAATTGCCAGAGTGCTTTCGCATGGCCTGCGATCAGAAACGCCGAGCCGAGCAGCAACAGGCCGAGCGCATAGACGATGCGCGGTCCGGAATGATCGAACAGCCGTCCGACCAGCGGTGCGGTCAGCCCGCTGATCAACCACGTCAGCGAATAGATCGAGACGACTTGCGCGCGGTCCCAACCGAAGGTCTCAGCGATGGGCTTGAGGAAAACGGTGAAGCTTTCACTCAGGCCGCGGCCGAGCACTGCCAGCGTGAAGCACAGCGCGAGCACGACGAGCGCGGTGCGCACCGCGCCTTGCTGCGGGCTTTCGCGTTCCGTAGCCGTTTCCTTGGGCGTCTTCTGATCCATTGCCTGTCAGGGAGCGCGCTTCGGCACGCCCTGACAAGCATCAAAAGCTCATACGCCTATGCAGGCCGGATGAGGACGTGCTTCTTCTTGCCGAAGGACAGCTTGATCACACCTTCCGGCGTCAGATTGGCCGCCGACAGTGCCATCTTCTCGTCGGCAACCGGCTCGTCGTTGATGCGCAGGCCGCCGCCCTTGATCTGGCGGCGCGCCTCGCCATTGGAGGCGACGAGGCCCGCCTTGACGAAGGCGTTGAGCACGCCGAGCCCGGCCTCCAGCTCGCCGCGCGGAATTTCCACCGTCGGCAGGCTTTCGGCGAGCGCGCCTTCCTCGAAGGTGCGGCGCGCGGTTTCGGCCGCTTCGTTGGCTGCGTCGCGGCCATGCAGCAGCGCGGTCGCTTCCGTTGCGAGCACCTTCTTGGCCTCGTTGATCTCCGAGCCGCCGAGCGCCTCGAGCTTCTTGATCTCGTTCAGCGGCAGGGTCGTGAACAGCTTCAGGAATTTGCCGACGTCGGCGTCCTCGGTGTTGCGCCAGTACTGCCAGAAATCATAGGGCGAGAACTGGTCGGCATTGAGCCACACCGCGCCTTGCGCCGTCTTGCCCATCTTGGCGCCCGAGGCGGTCGTCAGCAGCGGCGTCGTCAGCGCGAACAGCTGATGCGTGCCCATGCGGCGGCCGAGATCGACACCCATGATGATGTTGCCCCACTGGTCCGAGCCGCCCATCTGCAAATGGCAGCCGGTCCGCTTGGCCAGTTCGACGAAGTCGTAGGCCTGGCAGATCATGTAGTTGAACTCGATGAAGCTCATCTCCTGCTCGCGCTCGAGGCGCAGGCGCACGGAGTCCATGGTCAGCATGCGGTTGACCGAGAAATGCCGGCCGACGTCGCGCAGCATCTCGATCCAGTTGAGCTTGGTCAGCCACTCCGCATTGTCCAGCATGACGGCGTCGCTCTTGCCGTCGCCATAGCGCAGCACTTTTGCGAACACGCCGCGGATCGAGGCCTTGTTTGCCTCGATCTCGGCGACGGTGCGGATCGCGCGCGTCTCGTCCTTGCCGGAGGGATCGCCGACCATGGTGGTGCCGCCGCCCATCAGCGTGATCGGCTTGTTGCCGGACTGCTGAAACCAGTGCAGCAGCATCATGGTCAGGTAGTTGCCGATGTGCAGCGAGGGAGCGGTACAGTCGTAGCCGACATAGGCGATCGCCTCGCCCTTGGCGGCGAGGGCGTCCAGCCCCTCGAAATCGGAGCATTGGTGGATGAATCCACGTTCCTGCAGGGTGTTGAGGAAATCCGATTTAAATGCAGTCATCTGTCGGCGTGCCTGACAATTCTTGGTTTACTGTTTTGGGAGCAATTTAAGGGTCTTTCGTGGGAACTCGATTGCTGCCCGCCACTTGGCGCTGTGGCATTATAAGATGTGCCCCTCTGGCACAAGATCGGCATGCCGGAGGTAGGGTTTTGAGGACGCTGATCCATGATGTTGACGGCACTCGGTTTGATGAGCGGCACCTCGCTGGACGGGGTGGACGTCGCGCTCATCGAAACCGACGGAAAGCAGGTGAAAGCGTTCGGACCGTCCGGTTACCGGCCCTACAGCCCGGCGGAGCGCAGTCTGCTGCGCCAGGCGTTGTCCGAGGCTGTGCATCTGTCGCAACGCGACGCCCGGCCGGGGATTTTGGCCGCGGCCGAGCGCGCGGTGACACTGGCGCATGCCGAGGCGGTCGCCGCTTTCGTCGCCCAGAACCGGATGAAGCCTGAGGAGATCGACATCGTCGGCTTTCACGGCCAGACCGTGCTGCACCGGCCTGAGCGGCGGCTGACGGTGCAGATCGGCGATGCGCCGGCGCTGGCCCGGGCCATCCATATCCCTGTCATGCACGATTTCCGCGCCGCCGACGTCGAGGCCGGCGGGCAGGGCGCGCCCCTCGTGCCGGTCTACCACCGCGCGCTCGCCAATTCGCTGGCGCGCGAAGGACCGATCGTCGTGGTCAACATCGGCGGCGTCTCCAACATCACCTATATCGACGGCAACGATACGCTGATCGCCTGCGATACCGGTCCGGGCAACGCGCTGCTCGACGATTTCATGTACCGCACCATGAACCAGGCGTTCGATACCGAAGGGAAATTCGCAGCCCTCGGCAAGGCCGACGAGGCCTGGATCGCAAAGGCGCTTGAGCTGCCGTTCTTCGCTCTTCCGCCGCCGAAATCGCTCGACCGCAACGACTTTGCGGCCTTGAGGCTTGGCGACGTCGCGCCGGCCGATGGCGCTGCGACGCTCACCGCCTTCACTGCGGCTGCGATCGCGCGCATCGTCCCCTTGCTGCCGCGACGGCCGCGAAGCTGGATCGTCTGCGGCGGCGGCGCGCGCAACCTCACCATGATGCGGATGCTGCGGGAGCGCGTCGGCTCGGCCACGGTCGAGGCCGCGGAAACGCTGGGTTGGGCCTCCGATGCGATCGAGGCGCAGGCCTTCGGCTTCCTTGCCGCCCGCGGCCTGAAGGGCCTGCCGCTGTCCTATCCGGCCACCACAGGCGTGCCGATGCCGATGACGGGCGGGGTGATCGCGAGGCCCTAAGAAGGACTGCCCAAAGGTCACGGTCGATTAATGCAACTGCATGGATCTTGACGGATGTATGCATGTGCATCTATGTTGGATGCAGCTGCATCAACCGCCGGGATCATGGCCATGACTGCTTCACTCGGAACGCCCGCTTCATTGAAACTGATCAGCCACAAGCTTTGCCCCTACGTGCAGCGCGCGGTGATCGCGCTGAAGGAGAAGGGCGTGCCGTTCGAGCGGATCGATATCGATCTCGCGAGCAAGCCCGATTGGTTCCTGAAACTGTCGCCGCTCGGCAAGGTGCCGGTGCTGGTGGTGACGACGGAGCAGGGCGAGGTCGCGTTGTTCGAGAGCAATGTGATCTGCGAGTACATCGAGGAGACGCAAGGCGGCGCGAAGCTGCATCCGGCGGATGCGTTGAAGCGCGCCGAGCACCGTGCCTGGATGGAGTTCGGCTCGGCGATCCTCGGCGATCTCTGGGGCTTGGAGACGACGACGGATCCGGTGACGTTCGAGAGCAAGCGCCAGGCGCTTGCGGCAAAATTCGCGCGCGTGGAAGCGGCGCTCGGCGCCAGGCCTTATTTCGCAGGCGAGACGTTCAGCCTGGTCGATGCGGTGTTTGCACCGGTCTTCCGCTATTTCGATCTGTTCGACGAGCTGACCGATCACGGCATTTTCCGCGATGTGCCGAAGGTCCGTGCCTGGCGCGCGGAGCTCGCGAAACGTCCGAGCGTCCGCACCGCGGTCGGCGCAGACTATGTGCAATTGCTGCGCGCCTTCCTCGTGCGGCACGACGCGCATTTGCTCAAGCTCGCGGCCTGACGGAATTCTTTTAGGGGGGAAAGCTTCCGGCGTCGCTCGAAGAGCGATGCGGAAGCGTGCCCACCGCGTCTGCTGCAATGGTGGAGAGATGGTGGGCACGCTGCGCTTTGCCCATCCTGCCAGCCACTAGAGTTCCGCGGCCATTTTCGCCAGCGTCGCGATCGTGTTTATGTTGCGCGCCGTGCCAAGCTTGGCAGCGGGAATCGCGAGTTTTGACGTTCCCATACCGTCGCCGTAATGCACGTAGATCTCGCGGCGGCCGAGTTTGACCTCTTCGTTCTTCTGACCGCGAATTCCGGCGAGCGTATCCGCAGGCGGCGCCTTGTCGAGGAAGATCGCGACCGTGCGGTTGGGCGCCATCTTGGGAAATGGATTGTCGGCGAAAACCCGCGCCATCTCCGCAGCGCTGCGCACGAGCACACCGACCGGCGCGCCGGCATAGGTGTGCAAACGCTTTTCCAGCGCGGCCTTGACTGCGGATTCCGATTTGCGGCTGGTGAAGACCACATTGCCGCTGGCGATGTAGGTGCGCACGGCGCCAAAGCCGAGCTCTTCGCACATCGCCTTGAGCTCGGTCATCGGCAGCTTGCCGGTGCCTCCGACATTGACCGCGCGCAGCAGGGCTACAAACGCGGCCATGTCATTCTTACCGCACGTTGGCCAGACGCATGTCGAGATAGGCCGTGATGGTCTCCATCAACGGCTCGAGCTTGGCGTCGAAGAAGTGGTTGGCGCCTGGAATGACCTGCTGGTCGATCACGATGCCCTTCTGCGTCTTCAGCTTCTCGACCAGCGTGTTGACGTCCTTCGGCGGCACCACCGCGTCCTTCTCGCCATGCACGATCAGGCCCGACGACGGGCAGGGCGCAAGGAACGAGAAGTCGTAGAGATTGGCCGGCGGCGCAATCGAGATGAAGCCTTCGACCTCGGGACGGCGCATCAAGAGCTGCATGCCGATCCAGGCACCGAAGGAGAAGCCGGCGACCCAGCAGGCGCGCGCTTCGGGATTGATGGTCTGTGCCCAGTCGAGGGCTGCCGCCGCGTCCGACAGTTCGCCGGTGCCGTGGTCGAATGAGCCCTGGCTGCGGCCGACGCCGCGGAAGTTGAAGCGCAGCACCGAGAAGCCGCGATGCGCAAAGGCGTAGTAGCACTGGTACACGATCTGATGGTTCATCGTGCCGTGAAACTGCGGATGCGGATGCAGGATCATCGCGATCGGCGCGTTCTTCTGCTTGGCCGGGTGATAGCGGCCTTCGAGACGGCCGGCGGGGCCGGTGAAAATGACTTCAGGCATCGATGATCTCTTGATTGATGTGCTGGAGAGCTGGTCCTTGGCAATCAATCGATTGTGGCCTCATCGGCAGGTGCCGACGAAAGCGCGAATGGAAGGATGAGAAGGCGTGCGCCTCGCGGTGATGCGCGATCGGCGCGCGGTGACTTGACGGCCGCGTTCTAACATAGGCTGCGGGGCAAAAAGCAAGCATCTTCGGCATCTATCAATGAGCTCAAGTGCTTAGCCGGCCATCCCGGTGTCACGCCAAGTGCGGCTGGAATTGAACGAGGTGTTGGCCAGCCTCGCATTTGAGGCGGCAACTGATTGGAATCACGGCCGTTTATCGACCGTCGGGCGCTCCCGCGAGCGATTCACGCCGGTGCTGTGCGGCCTCCGAGCGCGGCGACAGCGGGCCGATAGCGGCGGCTGCCGCCCAGCGTCTTGCCATTGTCGAATGTGAGCTCGAAATCCCCCGACGGCTTGAAGTCCACGCCGCTGACCCGGTCGAGATTGGCAAGTCTCGTCCGGTGAACGCGCACGATGGCGAAGCGGCCGAGCTCGCTTTCAGTCGCAGCGAGCGTCCCCCGGATCAGGTGCTGGGTGCCGTTGGCGAGGCTGTATTCGATGTAGTTGCCGGCAGAGGCGACCCACAGGATGTCGCGCGGCGCGACGCGAATGCGGCTGGTGCCATCCCGGAGCCAGATCAAATCGGGAGACGGTTGCTCCCGCAGGGCGGCTGGCATGGACAGGGCTTGTTGTGCGGCCCTGCGCAGCTCGCGACGGCTTTCGAGCAGCCAGAGCGTGGCCCCGATCAGCAATGCGGTCACCACATCCTTGCGGAACTCATAAAGGACTGACGCCAGCGAGAAATGGAAGTCGTAGGCACTGCCCGCGAGCCAGAGCATGAGTTTCCGCAAGCCCACCATGCCGGCAATGTGAAGGGCCGAGAAGCCGAGCAGGGCGGCCACACCCATCCCGGTCCGCGCCGCCAGGCCCGTCGTCTGGCGCATGTGCCGGACCGCCAGCATCAGGATCGGCACCAACGCCAGGATAACGATGATGCTCGTCATCTCCCAGAAGAGGCGTCGGCCGATATCGGCACTGTCGCCGCGCCAGGCAGCGTCCTGCGCGCCGGAGAGCGCGTTGACGATGCCGATGGCGAGCGCAATGGCGGCCATCGCCGCGAACATCATCCAATCGCCACTGATCCCGCGGGACCAACCGCTCGTCCCTGATGGCGACACCTCATCCCCTGGCGCTCGGTTCTGATCCCAAACCGTCTCGACGGGCTCCGTTTCGGGGGCATTTTGGCCGTCAGCCATGGCTCGAAAACCGCATTTGCCGAGCCGTCAAGGAGCAGAGAACCATGTCAACACCGCAGCAAGCATCAAACCCGGAACGACGCGTCGATTTGGACTGGGTGCGGATTTTAGCCTTTGGGCTCCTGATCTTCTACCACGTCGGCATGCTCTACGTGTCCTGGGGATTTCACATCAAGAGCGAGCACCGGCTCACCTGGCTCGAGCCCGTGATGCTGGTCCTCAATCCCTGGCGGCTGTCGCTGCTGTTCCTGGTCTCCGGGGTTGCCAGCCGTTTCATGCTGAGGAAGGTCCGCCTCGCCGCGTTCGTCCGCGCGCGGTCGATGCGGCTGCTGATCCCGCTGATCTTCGGCATGCTCGTGATCGTGCCGCCGCAATCCTATCTCCAGATCGTCGAGAGCCTCGGCTATCCGGCAGGTTTCGCCGACTACTATCTCCACCATTATCTGGCGTTCAGCGCGCAGTTTTGTCCGAACCCCTGCATCGTGCAGCCGACCTGGAACCATCTCTGGTTCGTGGTCTATCTCTGGGTCTATACGATGGCCCTGGCTGGCGTGCTGTCCCTGTGGCCGACGGCCGCAGATCGGATTGGTGACAAGTTGGCGGCCGCGCTTACAGGCCCGTGGCTGCTGCTTCCGTGCCTGCTGTTTGCCGCCTGGCGGCTGTTTCTGTCACCGATCTTTCCATCGACGCATGCGCTGTTCGGCGACTGGTACAACCACGCGGACTACGCGACCGCATTCCTGATCGGTTTCCTGCTCGCGCGCCAAGATCGTGTCTGGCATGACATCGAGCGGCAACGGTGGGTGGCGCTGGCGCTTGGTGCCGCTTGCTTCACCGCCTTCATCCTCATTTTTGCCGGCTGGTTCCCGCGGTCGCTGATGCTGCGATGGTTCGCCGGCTCGGTCTATGGCTGCTATCAGTGGATCGCGATGGTGGCCGTTCTCGGCTTTGCACGACGCCATTTGACGGCCGATGGTCCGGTGCGCCGCTATCTGACCGATGCGATCTTCCCCTATTACATCGTGCATCAGACCGCGATCATCGTGATCGCGCACGCGCTGCGGGACAGCGGACTGTCTGCTGGAAGCGAGGCCGCCATCGTGATCGCGGGCACCGCGCTCACCTGTCTGGTCAGTTACGAAGTCGCGCGGCGCATTGGCTGGCTGCGTCCGCTGTTCGGGCTGCGGATGGAACCCCGTTCAACCGCCGGAATCGCGCGGCAACAGCCAGCCTGATGCGCTTCCAATTGGCTTGATGGCAAAAGGTGCTAAGAGGGCGCCATGCCAAACCGCGTCTATCTCGACTGGAATGCGACCACGCCGCTGCGCCCCGAGGCGCGGGCGGCGATGGTCGCCGCCTATGAGCGGATTGGCAATCCGTCCTCGGTCCATGCCGAGGGGCGGGAAGCACGGCGGCTGGTCGAGGAGGCCCGTGCCACGCTGGCGGCCGCGGTGGGCGCGCTGCCCCGGAACGTCGTGTTCACGTCCGCCGGAACCGAAGCCAATGCGCTGGCGCTGTCACCCGGCCTGCGCGGGGGGGCGGGCGAGCCGGTGCAGCGGCTTCTGGTCTCCGCGATCGAACATGCCTCGGTGCTGGCGGGGGGCCGGTTGCCGGCAGAGCGCATCAGCCAGATCCGGGTCACGCGCTCCGGGATCGTCGATCTCGATCATCTCCGCGCTCTGCTCGCCGACGGCCCGCCGGCGCTGGTCTCGGTCATGGCGGCCAATAACGAGACCGGCACGCTCCAGCCGGTCGCGGAGGCGGCGCGGATCGTCCGCGAGGCCGGCGGCCTTCTGCACGTCGATGCGATCCAGGCGCTCGGCAAAATTGCGTTCAATATTAATGCGATAGGCGCGGACCTTGCGACCTTTTCTGCGCACAAGATCGGTGGTCCGAAGGGCGTCGGTGCGCTGATCGTGGCGGAGGGGCTTGCTGGGTTGGAACCGGTCCTGCGCGGTGGCGGGCAGGAGCTCGGCCGGCGGGCGGGAACCGAGAATGTCGCCGGTATCGCGGCCTTCGGCGCGGCGGTGAAAGCTGCGCTTCAGGCTCTGCCGGAGGATGCGAAGCGGATGACAACCCTTAGAGATCGCTTGGAAAACGGCCTTCGGGCGGTCGCCGGCGCGACGATCTTCGCGGATCAGGTTGCGCGGTTGCCAAATACCGTTCTCTTCACTGCGCCGGGTCTGAAGGCCGAGACCGCCGTGATCGGCTTCGACCTCGAAGGCATCGCGGTCTCCTCCGGTTCCGCCTGCTCCTCCGGGAAGGTTCAGCCCTCCCACGTGCTCTCGGCCATGGGATTCGATGGCACCGTTGCCCAGGGAGCGGTGCGTCTCAGTCTGGGCTGGTCCACGGAACCGGCGGACATCAATAGGGCGTTAGAGGCTTGGCGAAAGCTCGGTAATACCCTACTTAGAGCCTAAGCGACGAAACACGGCTTGAACTGTTCTAAGCCCGTGCTTTCCGCACAGAAACATCGTAATAGTCGTTCGAGTTTGATCCACCGCGGTCCTTGAAACCGCGAGCGGAGGATGGAATGCCAGCCGTACAAGAGACGGTCGAGCGCGTGAAGCGCATCGACGTCGACCAGTATCGTTATGGGTTTGAGACCCTGATCGACTCCGAGAAGGCTCCCAAGGGGCTGTCGGAAGAGATCGTAAAGTTCATCTCGCAGAAAAAGAACGAACCCGACTGGATGCTCCAGTGGCGGCTCGATGCCTATCGGCGCTGGCTGACCATGACCGAGCCGACCTGGGCGCGTGTCGACTATCCCAAGATCGACTTCCAGGATCTCTATTACTACGCCGCGCCGAAGCCGAAGAAGACGGTCACCTCGCTCGACGAGATCGATCCGGAGATCCTGAAGACCTACGAGAAGCTCGGCATTCCCTTGCGGGAAGTCGCCATGCTCGAAGGCGTCGAGCCCAAGCCGGGCGAGCAAGATCCCGCGCGTCGCAAGATCGCGGTCGATGCTGTCTTCGATTCGGTCTCCGTTGCGACCACTTTCAAGGCGGAGCTGAAGAAGGCCGGCGTGATCTTCATGCCGATCTCGGAAGCCATCCGCGAGCACCCTGAACTGGTGCAGAAATATCTTGGCTCGGTGGTTCCGACCTCGGACAATTTCTACGCCACGCTGAACTCGGCGGTGTTCTCCGACGGCTCGTTCGTCTACGTGCCGCCGGGCGTGCGCTGCCCGATGGAGCTGTCGACCTATTTCCGCATCAACGAGCGCAACACCGGCCAGTTCGAGCGCACGCTGATCATCGCGGACAAGGGTTCCTATGTCTCCTATCTCGAAGGCTGCACCGCTCCGCAGCGCGACGAGAACCAGCTGCATGCCGCCGTGGTCGAGCTCGTCGCGCATGACGACGCCGAGATTAAATATTCGACTGTGCAGAACTGGTACCCCGGCAATTCGGAAGGCAAGGGCGGCATCTACAATTTCGTCACCAAGCGTGGCGACTGCCGCGGCAACCATTCCAAGATCTCCTGGACCCAGGTCGAAACGGGTTCAGCGATCACCTGGAAGTATCCGAGCTGCATTCTCCGCGGCGACAATTCGCGCGGCGAGTTCTACTCGATCGCGATCTCGAACGGCTTCCAGCAGGTCGATTCCGGCACCAAGATGATCCATCTCGGCAAGAACACGTCGAGCCGAATCATCTCGAAGGGTATCGCCGCCGGCAAATCGCAGAACACCTATCGCGGTCTCGTCACCGCGCACCGGAAAGCGACCGGCGCGCGCAATTTCACCGCATGTGACTCGCTGTTGATCGGCGACAAATGCGGCGCGCACACCGTGCCGTACATCGAGGCCAAGAATTCGTCGGCGACGTTCGAGCACGAGGCGACGACGTCGAAGATCTCCGAGGACGTGCTGTTCTACTGCATCCAGCGCGGCCTCAGCCAGGAAGAGGCTGTCGGCCTCGTCGTCAACGGCTTCGTCAAGGATGTGCTGCAGCAACTGCCGATGGAATTCGCGGTGGAAGCGCAGAAGCTGATCTCGATCTCGCTTGAAGGGTCGGTTGGCTGATCGCCGACCCCAGCGGTGCGCCACGGCGCTCAAACATCAATTGAATAAACTGGATACCAAGATGGCTTTGCTTGAAGTGAAAGACCTCAAGGTTCGTGTCGAGGAGCGTGAGATCCTCCACGGGCTGACGCTGACCGTGAACGAGGGCGAGGTGCACGCGATCATGGGGCCGAACGGCTCCGGCAAATCGACGCTCTCCCATGTCATCGCCGGCAAGCCCGGTTATGAGGTCACCGACGGCCAGATCCTGTTCAAGGGCGAGGACCTTCTGGAAATGGATCCCAACGAGCGCGCCGCGAAGGGCGTGTTCCTGGCGTTCCAGTACCCGGTCGAGATTCCCGGCGTCGCCACCATGACCTTCCTGCGCACGGCGCTGAACGCACAGCGCAAGGCGCGCGGTGAGAGCGAATATTCGACGCCGGACTTTCTGAAGAAGGTCCGCGAGGTCTCGAAGTCGCTGAACATTCCGCAGGACATGCTCAAGCGCGGCGTCAATGTCGGCTTCTCCGGCGGCGAGAAGAAGCGCAACGAGGTGCTGCAGATGGCTCTGTTCGAGCCGAGCCTGTGCATCCTCGACGAGATGGATTCGGGCCTCGACATCGACGCGCTGCGCATCGCGGCCGACGGCGTCAACGCGCTTCGCTCGCCGGGCCGCGCGATGGTCGTGATCACCCATTATCAGCGGCTGCTGAACTACATCGTGCCCGACGTCGTGCACGTGATGTCGAAGGGCCGTGTGGTGAAGAGCGGCGGCAAGGAATTGGCGCTGGAGCTGGAAGCGTCCGGCTACGCCCAGTTCGAGGACGCCGCGTAAGGAATTTTGCGATGAACGTTGCTGTGGCTAAGACCGGGAACGGCCGCGCGGTGAGCGATCTGTTCGCCAGCGCCGAAGGCCGCCTGGCGGGTTCGCCGTCCGTAATCGCGGTCCGCCGCGAGGCGTTCGAGACCTATGAGCGTCTCGGCCTGCCGCACCGCCGGATCGAGGAATGGAAATACACCGACCTGCGCGCGCTGGTCGGCGAGGTGCCGCCGCTGGCAGCCGCGCCCGATGCGGCCGCGCTGAAGCGCGCTGCGGACGCCGTGAAGACACACGCGATCGTGGGCGCCCGCAAGCTGGTGCTGGTTGACGGTGTGTTCGCGGCTGATCTGTCCGATGTCAAGGCGCTTGCCTCCGAGGTGAGCTTCAAGACGTTGCGGGAAGCGCTGGAGAAAGATTCGGGTCTGCTGACGACCGCCGCCACCGACGCCGTGATCGCGCTGAACGCTGCCATGGCGACCGACGGTGTGGTGCTGTCGATTGCCGACGGCACGCAGCTGTCCGCGCCGATCCAGATCATCCACATTGCGACGGCGGCTTCCGCATCTGGCTTCACCCGCTCGCAAGTCGCGATCGGGAAGGGCGCGCGTGCCACCATCGTCGAGAGCTTCGTTGCGGCTGGCGCCAAGGCCTACCAGGTCAACGACGCCTTGACCGTCACGGTCGGCGACGATGCCGATGTCGCACATATCCGCCTGATGGACGACGCGCCTGACGCCGTGAACGTCTCGTCGCATTTCGTCACCATCGGCGCCAATGTGAAGTTCAACTTTTTCAACATGACCACGGGGGCCGCGGTCAGCCGCCTGCAGGGTTTCATCACGCTGGCGGGTGAGGGCAGTGAGCTCTCGGCCAATGGCGTCAACCTGCTGCAGAAGACCGAGCATGGCGACACCACGCTGGTGGTCGACCATGCCGTGCCGAACTGCGTCAGCCGCGAAGTCTTCCGTGCCGTGATCGACGATCGCGCCCACTCGGTGTTTCAGGGCCGCATCATCGTTCGTCCCGACGCGCAGAAAACCGACGGCAAGATGATGACCCGTGCGTTGCTGCTCTCGGACGAAGCCGAGGCCGACAACAAGCCGGAGCTCGAGATCTTCGCCGATGACGTCTCCTGCGGCCACGGCGCCACCGCCGGCGCCTTGGACGACAGCCTCTTGTTCTACCTGAAGGCCCGCGGCCTGCCGGAGAAGCAGGCCCAGGCGCTGCTGATCCAGGCGTTCGTTGGCGAGGCGATCGAGCAGATCGCCGATGATGGCCTTCGCGAGCACGTGATCGGCATTGCCGAGCGCTGGCTGGAGCGGCGGTCATGAGCACGCATCCCGCAGTCAAGAACGGCGTCTATGACGTCGCGCGCGTGCGCCAGGACTTTCCGGCGCTCGCCATGCAGGTCTATGGCAAGCCGCTGGTCTATCTCGACAACGCCGCCTCGGCGCAGAAGCCGAGCGCCGTGCTCGACCGCATGACGCAGGCCTATACGAGCGAATACGCCAACGTGCATCGCGGGCTGCACTACCTCGCCAATGCGGCGACGGAGGCTTACGAGGGCGGCCGCACCAAGGTGGCGCAGTTCATCAATGCTGCTCGAACCGAGGAAGTGATCTTCACCCGCAACGCCACGGAGGCGATCAACCTCGTCGCGTCGTCCTGGGGCGGGCCGAACATCAAAGAGGGCGACGAGATCGTCATCTCGATCATGGAGCACCACTCCAACATCGTGCCGTGGCATTTCCTCAGGGAACGCCAGGGTGCCGTGATCAAGTGGGCGCCGGTCGACGATGAGGGTAACTTCCTCATCGACGAGTTCGAGAAGCTGCTGACGCCGAAGACCAAGCTGGTCGCGATCACGCAGATGTCGAACGCGCTCGGCACCATCGTCCCAGTCAAGGACGTCGTGAAGATCGCCCACGCCCGCGGCATTCCCGTGCTGGTCGACGGCAGCCAGGGCGCGGTGCATCTGCCGGTCGACGTCCAGGACATCGGCTGCGACTTTTACGTCTTCACCGGCCACAAGGTATACGGTCCGACCGGCATCGGCGTGCTTTGGGCCAAGTACGACCACCTCGTCGCGATGCGCCCCTTTAACGGCGGCGGCGAGATGATCCGCGAGGTCTCGCGTGATGTCGTCACCTATGGCGATCCGCCGCACAAGTTCGAAGCGGGCACGCCCGCGATCGTCGAGGCCGTCGGTCTTGGCGCCGCCATCGATTACGTCAATTCGATCGGCAAGGAGCGCATCGCCGCGCACGAGAACGACCTCACCACCTATGCCCAGGAGAAGCTGCGCGAGATCAACTCGGTCAGGCTGATCGGCACCGCCCGCGGCAAGGGACCGGTGATCTCCTTCGAGCTCAAGGGCGCACACGCTCATGACGTCGCCACCGTGATCGACCGCCAGGGCATCGCAGTGCGCGCCGGCACCCATTGCGTGATGCCGCTTTTAGAGCGGTTCAACGTGACCGCCACCTGCCGCGCCTCGTTCGGCATGTATAATACGCGGGAAGAAGTCGATCATCTGGCACAGGCGCTGCTCAAGGCGCGGGATTTGTTCGCATGAGTGACACGGCCGAAATCAAAGCCAATCCGATGGAGACTCATTCGGCGCTGCCGCCGGAGGAGACCGAGCGTCTCACCGCCGAGATCATCGCCGGCCTCAAGACCGTTTTCGACCCGGAAATCCCCGCCGACATTTACGAGCTCGGCCTGATCTACAAAGTCGAGATCAAGGACGATCGTTCCGTCGACGTTCAGATGACGCTGACGACGCCGAACTGCCCGGCCGCCGGCGAGCTGCCGACCATGGTCGAGAACGCGGTCGCAAGCGTTCCCGGCGTCGGCGTGGTCGACGTCAAGGTCGTCTGGGAGCCGGCCTGGACGCCGGAGCGCATGAGCGACGAGGCTCGCCTCGTGCTCAACATGTGGTGACGCGTACCCCCGATATTGAATTCGCTTCGCAACGGACCACATCACTGACATGACACAGGCAACACCAGCATCCACTCCGAAGCCCCGGCGGCCCCGCCCGCAGGTGATGCGGCTGACGGATGCAGCGGCCCAGCGCATCAGCGAACTGACGAGCCGCGCCGATTCCGAGATCGTCGGCCTGCGCGTCGGCGTCAAGAACGGTGGCTGCGCCGGCCAGTCCTACACGGTCGAATACGCTCACGAGATCCGCCCGACCGACGAGATCGTCGAGGACAAGGGCGTCAAGATCCTGGTCGATCCCAAGGCCGTCCTGTTCCTGCTCGGCACCGAGATGGACTACAAGACCGACAAGATGCAGGCCCAATTCGTCTTCAACAATCCCAACCAGATCTCGGCCTGCGGCTGCGGCGAGTCGGTCGAGCTGCGTCCGGCCAAGATCGACGGGTAAGCCCGGCTCCGTCGTTTCACTCCGCTGTCGTCCTGGAGAATGCCAGGACCCATACCGCGTGATCTCTCGGCGATCCGAGATGTCAGTACCGACAGTCTTCGCTAAACTTCTCCCTGTGGTAATGGGTCCTGGCATTCGCCAGGACGACGTTGCGGAGAAAGTTGGCCATGGACCGCGAATTCCTGATCGACCTGTTCGCCGATTTCGGCCCCGTCGCCATTCGCAAGATGTTTTCCGGCTATGGCGTCTCCGCCGACGGCATCAACTTCGCGCTCGCCTTGCGCGCCGGCCTGTTCTTTCGCGCCGACGAGGTGACCATCCCGGACTTTGAAGCGGAAGGCTCAAAACCGTTCCAGTATTCGACCCGCGCCAAGACCGTGCTGGTGAACTCGTACTGGGAGCTGCCCGCACGCCTGTTCGACGATTCCGAGGAGCTGGCGCAATGGGCGAGGGCGGCACTCGCCGCTGCCCAGCGCGCCAAGGTGAAGAAGCGGCCGAAGGGGAAGAAGGCGAGCAAGCCTACGAAAAAGGCCGTACCGAAGAAGCGGTCGGCCAAGAAGGCAGCCAAGAAGATGGTGCTGTAGGGTGGGCAAAGCGGAGCGTGCCCACGATTAGGATTGTCATCGCGAGAGCGCGTGGGCACGGCGCGATGCGCCCACCCTACGAGTCCTTAATCTGCGGCCTTGGTCAGGCCAACGCGCATATCCTTCGCCACAAAGACAGACACGCCGTCGGCAACCACGCGCCCATCCGCGATCCCGAGCACGAGCTTGCCGCGGCGGACCATCCGCATCGCAACCTCGTAGCGCACGGATCGCGTCTCGGGCGTGATCGTCCCCGTGACCTCGACCTCGCCGACGCCGATGGCGCGGCCCTTGCCGGGCGAGCCTGACCAGCCGAGCCAGTAGCCGACCATCTGCCACATCGCATCCAGGCCGAGGCTTCCCGGCATCATCGCATAGCCGCGATAGTGGCAGTCGAAGAACCAGTGATCCGGCACAATGTCGAGCTCGCCGACGATATGGCCCTTGCCGAACTCGCCGCCGTCCAGGCTGATCTCGGTGATGCGGTCCATCATCAGCATCGGCGGCGCCGGCAATTGCGCGTTGCCCGGACCGAAATAGCCACCTTCGCTCGATCTCAGCAGCTCGTCCTTGGTGTAGGACGGTTGCGGCGTGTGAAAATCATGAGGATTGGGCACGATGACGAGTCCTCGCTGCGAATTGGCGAGGAAGATGTCGTTCGTCAGCTTGGAATGTCAAGCAGGGCCGGATCCCGCAGGCCCCTTACTCGCCTCAAGCCACCCGATTGTGTGTCTCGACCGCGTATTCCGGGTCGGCTTCGCAGATCACGCGGTTGCGGCCGTTGCGCTTGGCGGCGTAGAGGCAGGCATCCGCGCGCTCGATCAGTGCGTCGGTGTCGTCGCCTTGTTTCAGCAAGGAGACGCCAACGGAGATGGTGACGCGACCGAGGATCTCGCCGGTGGACTTCTTCTTCAATTCCTTCGCCATCACGGCGCGGCGGATATGGTCGGCGACGGTGAGGGCCTGGCGCAGCGCGGTGTTGGGCAGCACCACCGCGAATTCCTCGCCGCCATAGCGTGCCGTGATGTCCTGGCCCTTGATGGTCTGCTTCAGCGACAGGCCAACGAGCCGGAGCACCTGGTCGCCGGTGAGATGGCCGTAGGAATCGTTGAACGACTTGAAGTGGTCGATGTCGAGCAGCAACAGCGACAGCGGCTCACCACCGGCAAGTGCGCTCTGTACGGCCATGCCGATCATGCGGTCGAAATATTTGCGGTTGCCGAGACCAGTCAAAGGATCTGTCAGGCTCTCGGCACGGATTGCCTCGAGGCTCTGCTGGAGATTGCTGATCTCGTTCTTCGACAGTGTCAGCCGGTCTTCCAGCGTCTTGTTGATCTCGCGCATCTCACTGGTCGAGCGCAGCAGGGCTTCGACGATCGTCCTGACCTGCTCGGGGCTCTTGGCCGAGGTCAATTGCTCGCTCGCACCCGACAGACTGGCATCGTAGGCGCCGGTCATGCCGAGCGCATCGCTCAGCACAGTCATCACGTCGTCGATCTCGCCGATGACGCGTGCGCCGACCTTGTCGATGCGGTCGGTGGTTTTGATGTGAGACAGATAGGTATCGTAGATCTGTTCGAGATCGGCTTCGGTCAGCTTGCCGTTGCGCGCGAGCGTCTCGTTGATGATCTTGTTGAGCGGGGCGTTGTAGCCGGTCGCGTAGACGTACCAGATCTCGTAATTGCGGGGAATTGCGGTTTGCTTCAACGACCGGATCTGACCGAGCGCCACCTCGGCGAACGCCATCGTGCGTTCGTGTTCGTCGAGAACCTTGACCACAGAACATACCCCACAGCGGTCGGTGCGCGCGCGACCGCAGCAATGCTTAAATTATGTTCGTAGGCTAACGGACGATCATGAACGGTCGGTAAACGGCCGGCAGCTCAACTCAGGCGTGTATCGTGATGTCAGGCCCCGGCGGGGGAGCGGACCGGCCGCAACAAGAAGGCGGGGAGATGCGAGTGATCGCCGGGCTCGGTGTCGACCTCGCGCTGGCGGCGCGGTTCGGGGCGGCCAATCGACGGCACGTGCGAATTGTTGGCCTGCTGGCGCGCACCATGACGCGCCTCGGATTGCCTGGCTTCGCGCGGCGGCCTCGCCTCGCGCGCCGGCCGAGCTTCGCCGGTGGGCCGTGCCTCGGCTGCAGGCCTTGCGTCGGCCGAGAGGCTCGCTTCGGCGCGCGGCTCGTGGCTGCGCTCACGATCACGACCGCGCGGGCCGCGCTCGCGCTGTGGCTTGCCGCGTCCGCCGCGAGAACGCTCACGGCCGCGCGATTCGCGCGAACGGTCGCTCTGCTCACCCGAATCCGCATGCACTTCGTAGTCGCCTTCGGCGCGGGGGATGCTCTGGCCGATCAGCTTCTCGATCGCCACCATCGACTTCTGGTCGAGCGGCGTCACGATCGAGATCGCGGTGCCGGTGCGGCCGGCACGGCCGGTGCGGCCGACGCGATGGACGTAATCGTCGGGATGATGGGGGACGTCGAAATTGAAGACGTGGCTGACCTCGGGAATGTCGAGGCCGCGGGCGGCGACGTCGGAGGCGACGAGGAGGGGAAGCTCGCCCTTGCGGAATTGCTCGAGTGCGGCCATGCGGGCCGGCTGGTCCATGTCGCCATGCAGCGCGCCGACGCTGAAGCCGTGCTTCTGAAGCGATTTGTGAACGATCGCCACCTCGCGCTTGCGATTGCAGAAGATGATCGCGTTCTTGAGATCCTTGGCCTCGCGCAGCAGGCGGCGAAGCAGCTCGCGCTTTTCATGCGCCTCGCGTCCGGCGGGGACCTGCGACTGCGTGACGGTGACGGCGGTGGTGGCGGGCTTGGAGACTTCGACCTTCTGCGGATTGTGCAGGAAAGCTTCGGTGATGCGCCGGATTTCCGGCGGCATGGTCGCGGTGAAGAACAGGGTCTGCCGCGTGAAAGGAACGAGCTTGCAGATGCGCTCGATGTCGGGAATGAAGCCCATGTCCAGCATGCGGTCGGCTTCGTCGATGACGAGCAGTTCGACGCCGGTGAGCAGCAGGCCGCCGCGCTCGGTATGGTCGAGCAGACGGCCCGGGGTGGCGATCAGCACGTCGACGCCGCGCGTCAGCTTGGCATCCTGGTCGCCGAAGGAGACGCCGCCGATCAGGAGGGCGACGTTGAGCTTCTGGCCGGCGCCGTAGCGGTCGAAGTTTTCTTTCACCTGGGCTGCGAGCTCGCGGGTCGGCTCCAGGATCAGCGTGCGCGGCATTCGCGCGCGCGCTCTGCCCTTTTCGAGAATGGTGAGCATCGGCAGCACGAAAGCCGCGGTCTTGCCGGTGCCGGTCTGGGCGATGCCGAGCACGTCCTTGCGTGCGAGGACGTGGGGGATCGCCTGTTCCTGAATGGGGGTGGGATTGGTGTAACCGGTGGCCGCCACTGCGGCGAGGACTTTTTCGGACAGTCCGAGATTGGAAAAGGACATTGAGCCTCTGGTCGAAACCGCCGTTCGGAATCGAGAGTAAAAAGGCTGTCGCGTTCCACCCCGAAACGGCGCGCTCTCAAAGAAGCTGGGGGTGCTGACTCACGCGAACAAAGCGCCAAGCTCAGGAATCGCTCTTCGATACCGAGCCGCGTCGACCCGGAACATAGGGCGGAATCGGCCAAAGTCAATGCAGCAGGCACGGGAAGGTCCTTAAAACCCTAAGGTTTTTGCCCAAATAGCGGGCGTAGCTCGGCTTTTTGCCGCGGCAGCCGGCCCGAGGGTTAACGCCTCCCTGCTGCCTGGGCGCGGAAATCGCCGGGCGCCATGCCGTAGGCGGCGTTGAAGACCCGGTAGTAGGTCGCCAGGCTCTCGAAACCGCAGGCGGCGGCGATATCTGCGATCAGCCGCTCCGGCGCTTCACGCATCAAGCGGCGGCTTCTCTTCAACCGCTCTTCGGTCACGGTCTGGGAGAAGCTGCGGTCGGCGACCTCAAACAGCATGTGCAGGTGCCGCACGGAGACGCCGAGCAGGTCGGCCACCCGTGTCGGCGCCAGATCCGGATCCTCGAGATGTCGTGCGATCAGGCGCCGCGCCAGCGACAGGCGGGCGGTTCGCAGCGCGGCCTGTCCGCGCCGGCTGCCCGGCCTGACGATGCCACGTTCGATCAGCGCCAGATGTCCCAGCGCCTGCACCAGCGGCAGGGCGCCAGGCGACCCATCATTCGCGGCCGTCTCGCCGAGATCGGTAAAGCAAGCGTCGAGCAGCGGCGCCAGAGCAGGATCGATGAAGGGTTTGGGCGCCAGCTCGCGCATGCGCTTGTCCTGTGTCGCGAGGCCGCTGACGGGGATCTTCAGAATACGCAGGTGGAAGCCGGAGGCGCCCAGCGGCTTGGTGCGGTAGGGCAGGTCGGTGTGGCTGGTGGCGAAGCTGCCATTGGCAATCGCAAAATCGCTGGAGCGCATGCCGCCGAACCAGCCGCCGCCACCGAGTTGCTGGTAGACGCAGATGCTGTCACCGGGGGCGTCGCTGATGTCGGCCTGGCTGCGTTCGACGGCATAGGGCGAAGCCTTCAGCTCGACCAGGGCGCCATTGCCGACCTGGCTCAGCGAGAATTCACCGTGGAAGTCGCCGCGCCGTTCGCGCTCCAGTTCTGCGGTGACCCCGAACAGCCCCTTGGCGCGCACCTCGCGCCAAAAGTCGAAGCGGTCGTGCGGCTCGACCTCGTCGGTGCACCAGCGAACCACGGCAGCCCCTCGTCTCGAACGGAATTCCGCCAAAGAAAAAGCAGATTCCGGCGGAATCTGCCATAGGTCAGGTGATGGAACTGCTCGGGCGCGCCGGTTGAACCGCCGTTGCGGCTGGACCGACTATCACATCAACGGCGTAAGGTCCCGCATGGAGCCTGCGGGGAGCCGTTCAGAAGCGGGAACACTGAGATGACGCGTCGGGTTTTCAGAATTTTGGCGGCGCTTGGCCTGGCGGCGAGCCTCAGCGGCTTCGCAGGCCTTGCGCACGCCGAAAAGCGCGTCGCGCTCGTCGTCGGCAACAACGACTACAAGAACGTTCCAAAACTCCTCAAGGCCGTCAACGACGCCCGCACCATGGGAGACACGCTGAAGCAGCTCGGCTTCCAGGTGATGGTCGCCGAAAACCAGAACCGTCAGCAATTCGCCGAAACGCTGCTCGCCTTCGACCGGGCGATCGAGCCCGGCGATACCGCGTTCTTCTTCTACGCCGGCCACGGTTTTGAGATCGCGGGCCAGAACTATCTGCTGCCGACCGACGTGCCGGCCGCGACCGAAGGCCAGGAAGAGCTGGTGCGCGACGCCTCCATTCTCGCCGATCGCGTCGTCGAGCGTCTGCAGAACAAGAAGGCGCGCACCTCGATCCTGGTGTTCGACGCCTGCCGCAACAATCCGTTCGAACGATCAGGCACGCGCGCAGTCGCCGGTGGCGGCGGCCTTGCGCCGATGACGCAATTGCCCGAGGGCGTGTTCTCGGTGTTCTCGGCGGGGCCGCGCCAGACCGCGCTCGATCGCCTCTCCAATGACGATGCCAACCCGAACTCGGTGTTCACGCGCACCTTCGCCAGGGAGCTGCTCCAGCCCGGCGAGAACCTGGTTCAGGTCGCGCAGCACACGCGCCGTCTCGTCAGCGAGATGGCCGACACCGTCAGGCACAAGCAGGTGCCGGTATATTTCGACCAGATGGTCGACGACGTCTTCCTCAGTGGCGCTGCGAAGGACGCGGCAGCCGCCGCCGCGCGTCCGGCCGATCCTCCGCCGCAAAAGGTTGCGGCTTTGCCGCCGGTGTCGGTGCCGCGCGTACCGAAGGAGGAGACCACCAACGCGCCGATCGCGAGTTTCTCGCGCCACAATGGCGGCTGGAGCGTGACGTTCTCCTTCGCCGATCCCACGCTCGGCGTGTCCTGGCGCATGGCCGGCAGCGGCGATTTCCGCGAGACCGGCTTCATCGACACGCTCGACCCGCGCACGCGCAAGCGGATGCCGAACCCGTCGATCGAGCTGCCTCCGGATGCGCAGGCCGGCACCATCGAGGTGCGTTACGTCGATGCGTCCGGCGACATGCAGGGCCCGTTCCCGATCAAGTTCGATCCCGAAGCGGCGCTGATCCGCGATCAGCGCAAGATCCTTGATATGACCGCCACGAGCTGGCTGTCGTTCCGCCAGTTCAACGGGCTGCTGGTCTATTACTCGCATCTGGTGTCGTATCGTTGCGCGATCCGCGAGGTCAGGATCGGCATCGACACGGCGGTGCCGGACAAGGTGCTGAAGCTGCCGCCCTGCGATCTCCGCGATCCCTCTGCCATCACGGCCGGCATGCTGCTCTACGAGAAGCTGCCGCCGGCGACCCAGTTCATGTCCGTCGAATTGACCTATCGCGACGGCAGTGTGTCCGAGGTCAAGAGCTTCCGCACGGCCAACCGCAGCAACAATTGAACATGGTCCCGGCGCCCGCCGGCGCTACAATCGCCTGAGCGATGGCAGCGAAAGTCGGGTCATGGACACAGTCACCTCGGAACAGCCCGCATCGCGCGGCCGAAGAGTCCGCTGCTGTATCGTCGGCGGCGGGCCTGCGGGCATGATGCTCGGCTATCTCCTGGGACGCGCCGGCATCGATGTCGTGGTGCTGGAGAAGCACGCCGATTTCTTCCGCGATTTTCGCGGCGATACCGTGCATCCCTCGACGCTTCAGGTGATGGACGAGCTCGGCCTGATCGATGGTTTCCTCAAGCTCCCGCATCAGCGCCTGCAGACGATGGACGGCCTGATCGGTGGCTCCAAGGTGCGGATCGCCGATCTGCGCCGGTTGAACACGAAGTACCCGTTCATCGCCTTCATGCCGCAATGGGATTTTCTCAATTTCCTGCGCGAGTCCGGCAAGCGCTTCGCCTCGCTCGGGGTGCTGATGAATACGGAGGCGGTCGACCTGATCCACCACGGCGAAACGGTTGCCGGCGTGCGCGCGAGGACGCCAGACGGCATCGTCGACATCGAGGCCGATCTCACCATCGCCTGCGATGGCCGGCATTCGACCGTGCGCGAGCGCGCAGGCCTCAGCGTGGAGGAAATCGGCGCGCCGATGGACGTCCTGTGGTTCCGCGCCGGGCGAACTCCCGACGAGACCGAAAATTTGTTCGCCCGTGTCGAGCCCGGCAAGATGATGGTTACCTTCGATCGCGGCGACTATTGGCAATGCGCCTATGTCATCGCCAAGGGACAATACGAAGCGGTGAAGGCGAGGGGATTGCCGGCGCTGCTCGAGGATGTCGTGCGTATGGCGCCGGAGCTCAAGCGTGGCGTTGCCGATGTGAAGAGCTTCGACGACGTCAAATTGCTGACCGTCGCGATCAACCGTCTGGGCCGCTGGACGCGGCCCGGGCTGCTGTGCATCGGCGATGCCGCGCATGCGATGTCGCCGGTCGGTGGCGTCGGCGTCAATCTGGCCGTTCAGGATGCGGTCGCCGCAGCCAATCTGCTTGCGGACGCGCTGACGCGCGGCTGTCCGTCCGAGCATGAGCTCGATGCCGTACGCCGCCGCCGCGAGTTTCCGGTGAAGATGACGCAGGCGATGCAGGTGATCGTCCAGAACAACATCATCAGCGGCGCGCTGAAGGGCGGCGACCGGCCGCTCAAGGTGCCGCTGATCGTGCGTCTGATTACCGCACTGCCGTGGCTTCAGGGCATCCCGGCGCGCTTCATTGCGCTCGGCGTGCGACCCGAGCACGTGCATTCGAGAGCTGCGGCGGTCTCCTGATGCAGGGATTTGGTAGGGATAATGTCGCGTTAAATTGCAGCTTTCGCGTTGCGCGCGTGCAACAGCGCCGAGGGATTCAAAGCCGGCCAGACGGCAATCCGGCGCCTTAACTTTCTTGATTCAAATTTGAGTAAGAACTGCGTGTGAGCGTGCGCCCATCAAAGGACACGGGGTGTACCATGCTTAACAAATTGATTGCTGCCTTCGCCTGCACGACTGCTCTGGTTTCGACCGGCGCTGCTTCCGCCGCCGATCTCGCCGCGCGTCCGTACACCAAGGCGCCTGCTTATATCGAGCCGCTGTTCAACTGGACCGGTTTCTATGTCGGTGGCCACATCGGTGGCGCCTGGACCAACGAGCAGTTCATCAACAATGGCGTCGGCGCGCCGTTCGGCGATCTGACGCCGGGCCAGGGCTATCGTCAGCGCGGTGCCGGCATCATGGGCGGCGCCCAGATCGGCTACAACTGGCAGGCCAACAACTACGTGTTCGGCATGGAAGGCACGATCTCGGGCCTCGACAACAAGGGCTCGTTCACCAATACCGCCTTCGGTGCCGGTGACGACGTGTTCTCCTGGCGCGCCAACGTTCTGGCGACTGTCGTCGGTCGCGCCGGCTTCGCGGTTCAGAACAACCTGTTCTACGTCAAGGGTGGCTACGCCGGCGTCAACAACCGTCTCAGCGTCAGCGACACGGTCGCTCCGGCGACGGGGTCGGGCGGTCAGACCCACTGGGCCAACGGCTGGACCGTCGGCGCCGGCTGGGAATACGGCGTCACCCGCAACTGGATCGTCGGCCTCGAATACAATTACGCCGCCTTCGGCAGCCAGACCTACCAGCTCGGCGGCACCTCGGGCAATTACACGTTCGATGCCAAGCCGCGTGACATCCAGTGGGCTGTCGTCCGCGCCAGCTACAAGTTCGACGCGCCTGTGATCGCGCGCTACTGAGCAACAAACGACCAATCAAAGAAAAGATCACGATCAAATTAAAAGCCCCGGCTTCCACCGGGGCTTCTTTTTTGCGTGCAGCCGCGGCGACGGCCTACGCCATCACCGAGAACCCGCCGTCGACGGGGATCGCGGTGCCCGTGACGAAGTTCGAAGCGGGCGAGGCGAGGAATACGGCGATGCCGGCGAAGTCGTCGATGTCGCCCCAGCGCCCCGCAGGCGTACGCGCCAGCACGCGCTCGTGCAGGCCCGACACCTGCTTCCGCGCGCCGCGGGTGAGATCGGTGTCGATCCAGCCCGGCAGGATCGCATTGACCTGGATGTTGTCGGGCGCCCAGGCATTGGCGCATGCGCGCGTGTACTGCACGATGCCGCCCTTGCTCGCCGCATAGGCGGTCGCGAAGCTCGCGCCGAAGATCGACATCATCGAGCCGATATTGATCACCTTGCCGTTGCCTGACGCCTTCAGTGCCGGATAGGCGAGCTTCGAGCAGACAAAGGCGCTGGTCAGGTTGGTGTCGATGACCTTGTTCCACTCGTCGAGCTCGAGCTCGTGCGGCGGCTTGCGGATGCTCATGCCGGCATTGTTGATCAGGATGTCGATGCGGCCGAGCTCCTTCACCACGCGGTCGATCATGGCCCCGACCGCCGCCTTGTCGGTGACGTCGGTGGTGACGGCGATCGCCTTCACGCCGCGTGCTCTGAGATCGGCGACGGCTGCGGCCGACTTGGTTTCGTTGCGTCCGATCACGGCGATATCGGCGCCGGCGTCGGCAAGACCGTGCGCCAGCCCGAGGCCAATGCCGCCATTGCCTCCCGTGACGATCGCGACCTTGCCGCGGAGATCGAACCGGTTGGATGTCATGCTCTTACTTCCTGGTTTCTTCTATTGGTTGCTTTGCCAGATCAGCACCAGCCCGAAGCCTGCCATGGCGGCACCATAGCCGGCCCATTGCAACTGGTTGACCATGAAGCTCGATCGCGGCCAGGCGACGGTACCGGTGCCTTGTCCGATCCAGAGCAGCCCGACGGCGAGGGCAAACAGGCCTGCTACAAGCAGAAATCTGCGCATCCATTCCTCCCCATCGGTCTGATTCTGTCGCGACCCACGGCAGAACGATCGCCGCGGATCACGAAAACTTCCCGCCAGACTAGCCGTAGCTTCGGTTCAGACACAATGGCTGCGGACGCAGGGCGGTGGCGGGAGCCAACAACAGAGAGCTGAACAGATCTCGCCCGCTCGCCGCTGGATGCTAAGGCAAGCGTCAAGCTCACCCACGCAACAAAAAAAGCCCCGGCGACGCCGGGGCTTTGATGTCTCAGATCGAGATCAGCTCAGTACTTGGCGACGACCGGGCCGGTCCAGTTGAAGCGGTAGACCAGCGAGGTGCTGATGGTCTGGACGAACGGCTTGAAGGTGATGTCGCGGCCGTTCGAAACATTCGTGCCGTCGACCAGCTCCGAGATGTTCTTGTTGTTGTAGTAGGCTGCCCGATACTCGGTCTTCATGAACCAGCCGGGAGCGCTGATCCCGAAGATGTTCAGGTTGTTCTCAACGCCGCCACCGACGAACCAGCCACCACGATTAAAGGCGTCGGTATGCGCTCCGCCCGGCAGGGTCGTGATCGTGTTGAAGAGGGTGGTGCCCTTCCAATGAGAGTCGGAGTAGCCGGCGTTCACGTAGGAGAGGACGTTGGGGGCAACCAGATAACCCAAGCGCGCACCCGCGGCCCAGGAGTAGTCATTCTTGATGTTGCCCGCGAAGAACGGACCCTGATCCTGGATGGTGCCCTTCAGGCTGCCGAACTGGCCGTCGGCGAACACGCCGGCCACCCAAGTACCAGCGAACTGCCAGTCGTAGCCGGCACCGACGGTGCCGAACCAACCATCACCGCCCTGCTTCTGATTGAACGGGAGGAGGGGAGCACCGGTACCCGTCACCTGCACGCCGGTATTCGCGTCCCAGACACCACCGCCGCCGCCGCCGAAGATGTAGAAGCCGGTCCAGTTGGCAACCGGAGCAGCCATCGGGGCCTTGACGTAGGGACGGGCCGCAAGATCAGCGGCCGAAGCCGAGCCGGTCATCGCCGCAATCGCGGTCAGTGCGAGTGCAATCTTCTTCATAATAAAATCCCCAACCTTGGTCCGCGCGAGCGCACTGAAGTCCGTGTGATCTGATGTCCCGACTATAGACGGTTCTCGCCGAAATGCTGTTGCAGGGCAGGCACAGTCGCCGGAAAACGCCCGTCAGTCGGGTTTTGAGGGAGCGTCACCGAGATTCCGAAAAATTCCGTGATTTCAATGCACTAAGCCGGCTTGAGCGTGACCCGTCCGGGTTGGATTTCGTCAGTAAGTCGCCTGTGTCCGAAACGGAGGCAATCCTGCCTCAGCCCCTCGCTTGCCGCTCGGCCGCTCTGAGTCGTTGGCCGAGTCGCATGTTCGAGAGGTAAAATGATGGGATGAAGTGTCCGTAAGACGCTCAATCGTCCGTTTCAAACGAAAAAGCCCCGGCCTCGGCCGGGGCTCGTCGCCGGGAATCGCCAAGTTTAGACGTCGAGCAGCTCGTCGCTGGCAAATTCCGCCTTGTCCGAGATGAAAGCAAAGCGCGCCTCGGCCTTGGTGCCCATCAGGCGCTCCACCGAATCCGCGGTGGTGTCGCGATCGTCGGCGAGCAGCACCACCTTGAGCAGCGTCCGCTTGCTCGGATCCATGGTGGTTTCCTTGAGCTGCGCCGGCATCATCTCGCCGAGGCCTTTGAAGCGGTTCACCTCGACCTTGGCGTTGGCGTTGAACGCGCTCTTGATCAACTCTTCCTTGTGCTTGTCGTCGCGGGCGTAGACCGACTTCTGCCCGTGGGTCAGCTTGTAGAGCGGGGGCACCGCCAGGAAGAGATGCCCTTCGTCGATCAGCTTCGGCATCTGCCGGTAGAAGAAGGTGATCAGAAGCGAAGCGATGTGGGCGCCGTCGACGTCGGCGTCGGTCATGATGATGATGCGCTGATAGCGCAGGTCCTCTTCGCGATATTGCAGCAGCTGGCCACAGCCGATCGCCTGCACGAGGTCGGAGAGCTGGGCGTTCGCCGTCAGCTTGTCCTTGCCGGCGGAGGCGACGTTGAGGATTTTTCCGCGCAGCGGCAGCACGGCCTGGGTCTTGCGGTCGCGCGCCTGCTTGGCGCTGCCGCCGGCCGAGTCACCCTCGACGATGAAGAGCTCGGAGCCTTCGGTGCCGGCGTCGGTGCAATCGGCGAGCTTGCCGGGCAGGCGGAGCTTCTTGCCGGCCGTCTTGCGGGCCGTCTCCTTTTCCTGGCGGCGGCGCAGCCGTTCCTCGGCGCGGTCGATCACGAAATCGAGCAGCCGGTTGGCCATATTCGGATTGCCCGACAGCCAATGGTCGAACGGATCCTTCATCGCCTGCTCGACGATCCGCTGCGCCTCTGCGGTGGCGAGACGATCCTTGGTCTGGCCCTGGAATTCAGGCTCGCGCACGAACACCGAAAGCATCACCGCTGCGCCCACCATGACGTCTTCCGAGGTGATGGACGCGGCGCGCTTGCCCTGGCCGACGCGCTCGGCGTGATCCTTCAGGCCGCGCAACAGCGCGCTGCGCAGGCCGGATTCGTGCGTGCCGCCGTCGGGCGTCGGCACCGTGTTGGTGTAGGAGGAGAGGAAGCCGTCGGCATCCGCGGTCCAGGCCACCGCCCATTCGCAGGCGCCGTGAGCGCCGTTGCGGCCCGATTTGCCGGAGAAGATGTCGGGATGCACCAGCGTGTCGGCGTGGATCGCCGCCGCCAAATAATCCTTGAGGCCGCCCGGGAAGTGGAACGTCGCTTCCGCCGGCACGTCCTCGACGCCCTTGAGCAATTCGGGCGCGCAGTTCCAGCGGATCTCGACGCCGCCGAACAGATAGGCTTTCGAGCGCGTCATCTTGAACAGGCGCTGGGGCTTGAACGCGGCCTTGGCGCCGAAGATGTCGGTGTCCGGCTTGAAGCGCACGCGCGTGCCGCGGCGGTTGTTGACCTTGCCGAGGTCCTCGAGCTTGCCCTTGGGATGGCCGCGCTCGAACGTCATGCGATGCAGCTTCTGGCCGCGCGCGACCTCGACCTCGAGGCACGAGGAGAGGGCGTTCACCACGGAGATGCCGACGCCGTGCAGACCGCCCGAAGTCTCGTAGACCTTGCTGTCGAACTTGCCGCCCGAATGCAGCGTGCACATGATGACTTCGAGCGCCGACTTCTTCGGGAATTTCGGATGTGGATCGATGGGGATGCCGCGGCCGTTGTCGGTGACGGTGAGGAAGCCGTCGGCGGAGAGCTCGACGCCGATGAAAGTCGCATGCCCGGCCAGCGCTTCGTCCATCGAGTTGTCGATGACTTCGGCGAACAGGTGATGCAGCGCCTTCTCGTCGGTGCCGCCGATATACATGCCGGGCCGGCGCCGCACCGGTTCCAGACCTTCGAGCACCTCGATGTCAGCCGCGGTGTAATCGGCTTCGCCTCCGCTTGCGCGCGGCGCAGCCTTCGCGGCACTGGCCCGCCCCTTCGGCTCGTTGCCGTCGAACAAGTCGTCTTTGGCTTTAGTTTTCAACTGCTTGGACATATATCTTGATGCGTTTTGAGGGCCGCGCAAGCGGCGAATCGGTTGAGGTGACTATGCCACGGCCGGCCTGGAAAGGTCACCGCCGGGCCGAACCTGGGGCGTCGTTGTGGGCCAATCCCGGCGAATTTACGCCGCAGGCCCATCCATTCCCGGCAATTTGACGTCGCGGTCCGGTCTGGGCCGGATTTTGTGACTTGATGTCACACAAGTGCTTGGCTTACCAGTCCTTTTCATCGAGCAGCACCTTGAGGCAGGGCGGGAAGGCTAATCTGGAATGGAGCAATTTGCGCACGCCCTGGCCGACTTCGTGCGGGCTCATCAGGCATGGGCGGCTCCGATCGTATTCCTGCTCGCCTTCGGCGAGTCGCTCGCTTTCATCTCGCTGCTGATCCCGGCCTGGGGCGCGCTGGTGGCGATCGGTGCGCTGATCGGGGCAAGCGGCATCAGCTTTTATCCCGTCTGGATTGCCGGCGGGCTCGGAGCTGCGCTCGGCGACTGGGTCTCGTACTGGTTCGGCTATCGTTACAAGGAGCGGGTCGCCCAGATGTGGCCGCTCTCGCGCTACCCGGAACTGTTGCCCAAGGGCGAGGCCTTCGTGCGGAGCTGGGGCGTTCCCAGCATCTTCATCGGCCGCTTCTTCGGCCCCTTGCGCGCCTCGGTGCCGCTGGCGGCCGGCATCTTCGAGATGCCTTACTGGAGTTTCCAGGCAGCCAATTTCGTCTCGGCCCTGATCTGGTCGGCAGCGCTGCTGCTGTTCGGCGACGTGATCGCGAAGGTCACGGAATGGATTTGGCGGGTGATTTAATTTCCGTCATTCCGGGTTCGCTCGCAAAGCGAGCGAACCCGGAATCTCGAAATTGTGGCGCGAGATTCCGGGTTCGATGCTCCGCATCGCCCCGGAATGACGTGGTCACCTTGACGGGAACTGCAGTTGGCCTTATAGCCGCGCGCCATGATCAACGCCGCGACCATCCTGTTCGCCCGTCGCCGCCGCCGCTCTTTAGCGGTTTGGGCGGTCGATCGCGTTTGAGATCATCGTCTTTGCCGCTGGATCCGATCCGCGGCATTCTCTCTCCTGTCAGCGCGATCTGATCCGGCGGCCCCCTTAGGAGGCCCAGCAGGAGACCACGATGTACACGCCACCCTTTTTCAAGCCGGACCGCACCGCGTGCCTGAAATTCGCAGGCGACCGCGGTTTCGGCACCATGTGCGCCTTCGACGGCCACAAGCCCGTCGCCTCGCCGCTGCCGTTCTATCTGGCCTACGCCGCTGACGGCACGCCGCAGGCGGCCTTTCATGTCGCCCGTCACAATCCGCTGATAAAGCTTGCGGACGGCGCGACGTCCTGGCTGCTCGCGATCAACGGCCCGGATGCCTATGTATCGCCCGACTGGTACGTCTCGCCGGATCAGGTGCCGACCTGGCTCTATCAGTCGGTCCATCTGACCGGGCCGGTGAAGTTGTTGTCGGACGACGAGCTTGCGGTGCAGATCGAGACGCTCAGCGACAAGTTCGAGAGCTGGCTGCTGCCGAAGAAGCCGTGGACGTCGGCGAAGATGACCGCGGGCCGGCTCGAGGCGCTCAAGAAGGGGATCGTGGGTCTGGTCATGACGGTTGAAGAGGTCGAAGGCAGCTTCAAGCTCAACCAGCACAAGTCCGACGCCGACTATACGGCGATTGCCAATGCGCTCGGCGC
The DNA here is from genome assembly GCF_018130615.1 of Bradyrhizobium manausense. Lineage (GTDB taxonomy): Bacteria > Pseudomonadota > Alphaproteobacteria > Rhizobiales > Xanthobacteraceae > Bradyrhizobium > Bradyrhizobium manausense_A. The sequence goes on along the minus strand of NZ_JAFCKB010000021.1, from coordinate 52,051 downwards.
GCAAGCAGACGCCGACGCCAGACAGATCGCACAACTGATGCAGGACGTGAGGCCCGACGCCTTCGCGGCCGAAACCAACAAGCTCGAAGGGAGCGTATCATGAGCCTCACGGAAACCACGAAAGCCCCGACCTCCGGCGCGCCGAAGAAGCCCGCCACCGTCTTCGTCGACGGCGGCTCCGGGACCACCGGGCTCGGCATCAACGAGCGGCTGAAGCTCCAGAGCGACGTCGTGGTGAAAACCATCGCCGACGACAAGCGCAAGGATCCCGCGGCCAAGAAGGCGCTGATGGAGGAGGTGGATCTCGTCATCCTCTGCCTGCCCGACGAGGCGGCGAAGGAAACCGTCGCGCTGATCGACAGCATGGGCGCTTCAGGGCCGAAGGTGCTGGACGCCTCGACCGCCTACCGGGTTGCACCGGACTGGGCCTACGGCTTTCCGGAACTGGCGCCTGACCAGGCCGCCAAGATCAAGGCCGCGAAAAAGGTCTCCAATCCCGGCTGCTATCCGACCGGCGGCATCGCGTTGCTGCGGCCGATCGTCGACGCCGGCCTGCTGCCGCCCGACTATCCCATCAGCGTCAATGCGGTGAGCGGCTATTCCGGCGGCGGCAAGTCGATGATCGCGAGCTTTGAAGACGGCAGCGCGCCGTCCTTCGAGCTCTATGGCCTCGGCTTCGAGCACAAGCATCTGCCGGAGCTGCAGCTCTATTCGAACCTGACGCGGCGGCCGATCTTCATTCCCTCGGTCGGCAATTACCGGCAGGGCATGCTGGTCTCGGTGCCGCTCCAGCTCGACACGCTGCCGGGCAAGCCGAGCGGTGCGGATCTGCAGGCTGCGATGGCCAAGCGCTACGCCGGCTCGAAATATGTCTCGGTGATGCCGCTTCAGAACGAGGCGACCAAGGGCGGCCGGCTGGAGCCGGAAGCGCTCAACGAGACCAACATGCTCGAGCTCTATGTCTTCGCCAGCGACAAATATCACCAGGCCGTCCTGGTCGCCCGGCTCGACAACCTCGGCAAGGGCGCCTCAGGTGCCGCCGTGCAGAACATGCGGCTGATGCTGGGCCTGCCGGAACAGTAGAGCGCGTTGACGTTCTGGATGCTGCGCATCGCTAGCGCTGGCGATGCGAAGCATCGCCCATGGCTGTGCGCTGCAGAGTCGGAGTCTTGACGCCTATTGCAAGACGATGTCGGCCGGAAACGGCCGAGCGGGGCGACCCGAGCAGACGTTGTTGCGGGCCGTCACCGCTTCTCGGCGATATGTCGCGAAATCGCCGAGCAAGCGGTCGGAAATGCCGCACACGTCCTGATGCTCGCTGGCGTAGTCGACCACCGCGCTCCAGGCCCGCGAAGCCCGGATATAGCCGTCGCAGCCAGGCATCAATGAGCGTGCGCGAGGCTTTGCAGCTTCCACAGCCTCGTTGCGCAGCCGCGTCAGTTCAGGGCATTGCGCCTGGGCGACGGCACCGTGGCATAATCCGGCGAACGAAATCATTGCGACGACTGGCAAAAGCATCCGCATCGGGATTTCCTCGCTTCGCTTGCTAGCCGTGCGAGATTATCTTTGCCCTGCAGCAGCGTCCAGAGAACCCCGGCGCTGCGCGCTCAAAACACCTTGAAGATCGCCAGTGCCAGCACGGCCTGCGCGAGGAAACCGACACTGAAGGCGAGGGTGCGGAATACGGGGATGCCGAGCGCATAGACGATCAGATGCGCGACGCGCGACCAGAAATAGACCACGCAGGCGAGCACCGTCCATTTCGAGGAATAGTCGATCGCGTTCAGGATCAGCACCAGCGGCGCGAACAGCACGAGGTTCTCGACCGCGTTGTCATGCGCGAACATCAGGCGGTTCGCCCATTCGGCCTGCGGCTTGTCGCCGCGCGAGGGGTTAGCCATGGCGCCGCTGAGCCCGCGAACCTGGCAGCGGTTGATGGTGTAGGGAATCCAGAGGATTCCGGTCAGGATCACCGTGCAGGTCAGCCAGAACAATTCACGCGTCATAACCCGGTCCCCTCTGTCGTCGCTGTCTTGGGAGTTAGCTTATACAAGCGCCCACGATTGCACCATGCGCACGGAAGCTTTGGTTTGCGCATGATCGTTTCGGAAAACCGCTTCGCACTTTTCCGGATCATGCGCTACGCGCGAACCCTGACATAGCTGCCGGGTGCGTCCTCGATCGGGGGCAGCGCCTCGGTGCCGACGCTGCGCGCCGGCACTTCCTCCGGATCGAGGCTGCCCAGCCATTCGCGCCAGTCCGGCCACCACGAGCCCTTGTGCTCCACTGCGCCCTTCATCCACTGGGCGACGTTGACGTCATTGATGTTGTCGTTGGTCCAGTACTGGTACTTGTTCGAGGCGGGCGGATTGACGACGCCGGCGATATGGCCGGAGCCGGACAGCACGTATTTCACGGGGCCGCCGAAGAATTGCGAGCCGTACAGCACCGATTCCGCCGGCGCGATGTGGTCCTCGCGGGTGGCGAGGTTGTAGACGGGCACCTTGACCTTGGAGAGATCGAGCAGGGTGTTGTCGAGCACCATGGTGCCCGTCGACAGCCGGTTCTCCAGGTAGCAGTTGCGCAAATAGTAGGAATGGTTCGCCTGCGTCATCCGCGTCGCGTCGGAATTCCAGTGCAGCAGGTCGAACGCGCTCGGCTGCTGCCCCTTGAGATAATTGCTGACCACGTAGGACCAGATCAGATCGTTGGAGCGCAGCATGTTGAAGGCCATCGCCATCTTGGAGCCTTCGAGCACGCCGGACGCCTTCATGTCCTGCTCGAGCGCCGCGATCTGGTCTTCGTCGACGAACACGAGCAGATCGCCGGCATGGGTGAAGTCGACCTGGGCGGCAAAGAACGTCGCCGAGCTCACCCGCTGGCGACGCTTCTCGGCGAGCCAGGCCAGCGTGGTCGCGAGCATGGTGCCGCCGACGCAATAGCCTGCGGTGTGCACCTTCATCTCGCCGGTGACCTTTTCGATCACGTCCATCGCCGTGAGCGGGCCCTCCTTCATGTAGTCTTCCCAGCTCTTGGCGCCCAACCGCCTGTCGGGATTGACCCATGAGATCACGAACACCGTGATGCCCTGGTCGACGCACCACTTGATGTAGGATTTCTCCGGCTTGAGATCGAGAATGTAGAACTTGTTGATCCAGGGCGGCACGATCAGCAACGGCGTGCGCAGCACCTTCTCCGTGGTCGGAGAATACTGGATCAGCTGCATCATCTCGTTCTGGTAGATCACCTTGCCCGGCGTCGTCGCCATGTTGACGCCGACGACGAGGTTGTCCGGATTGGACTGGCGGATCTTCAGCATGCCCTTGCCGGCGGCGATGTCCTCGGCCAGCATCGTCAGGCCGCGCGCGAGGTTCTCGCCGCTGCTTGCAACCGTCTCGCGCAGCACCTCCGGATTGGTCAGCACGAAGTTCGATGGTGAGATCGCGTTGGTGATCTGCTGGACGTAGAACTCGGCCTTGCGGCGGGTCTGCGGATCAAGCTCGGCGTCGTGCACCAGCTCCTGCGCCCATTTGGTCGTGAGCAAATAGAGCTGCATCATGAAGTCGAAGAACTGGTTCGACTTCCATTCCGGATCGGCAAAGCGCTTGTCGCGCGGCGAGGGCGCGATCGCGGGCTGGGCGTCCTGCCCGGCCATGCGCCGCGCCGCCGAGCCCCAGAGGTCGAGATAGTCCTTGGCGAGCTTGGTCTGGAGGTCGGACGACCGCGACTGGTCGGACAGCCAGTATTCGGCGACCGAGGTGAAGGTCTTGACGACCTCGGCCAGCTCGGCCGGCGGGCGGTCCTGCACCTCGCCGGTCTCGCGCGGCTTCAGATACGCGGCGAGCGCCTTGCCGCCGCTCTCCATCGCCCGCGCGACATTCATCGCGAAGGCCTCCGCATCGAATTTCGTTTCAGACTTTGTCTCGGGCTTGGTCCCGGACTTGATCTCGGATTTGGGCGTGTCGGTCGTGGCGATGCTCATGGGGCCGACAGTAACGATTCAATCCGTATTCGTCACCGCGAAGCTCGCTGGTTTCGCATTAAACACGCGCGAAGATGTGCTGCACTGCGACAAGGCTTCTTGCTTTTGTCACAATCAAAGTGCACTTCTCCGGACGTGGGCCTTGGATGATTTCTCGCTCGTACCATTTGTGGGCAGCAATGGTTTGAGCTTGGGCAGGTTGTCGGGTTAAGCTCCGGCGGCCTCGCATGGGACGAGTAGGGGAATTCCCAGGTGTTTGCGTTGTGGGACCTGCAAAAGTCGCGGCTTGCATGCTGCGCGCTGCTGACGGCGGCGTTCGCGCTTGGCGGCTGTTCGAGCCAGATCGCGGATATGTCGGCTGCCGACACGCCGGCTCATCCCAGGGAGCCCGGTGCTTATCTGCCGGTGCACGACCTGCCGCCGGATCGTGATCAGGCGATCATCCCACCCGACCAGCGCGCCAAGATCGAGGCCGAGCTTGCCGCCGCTCGCGACCGCCAGGCCGTCGCCGCCAAGGACGCCAAGTAAGAACGCGGAGTAGGACCACCCAGTCGGGCTGCCGATGCAAGGATGGGGCGCTCAGCGGGCGATGCAAGGTAATCGCTGGCGCCCCCGTCACTCCGTGCTAAAAGACGTTCATTCAGCCGAGAGTCAGGGCGAGGAACTTCAGCTCCTGTCGCCGAAAATTGCTCCAAGTATTTGTTTTTGAGCGATTTTCGCGAAAGAGTTGATGCCCTTCGGAGAGGCGGCATGGCCTCTTGATTCTTCCCTGACCGGTTGCCCGGAGCCCAGAGAGCCATGGACGATTTTTACCGCATCCGCCGCCTTCCGCCTTACGTGTTCGAGCAAGTCAACCGGGCCAAGGCGGCCGCGCGGAATGCCGGCGCCGACATCATCGATCTCGGCATGGGCAATCCGGATCTGCCGGCCCCGCCGCATGTGCTGGAGAAGCTGAAGGAGACGCTGGGCAAGCCGCGCACCGACCGCTACTCGGCATCGCGCGGCATCCCCGGCCTGCGCCGGGCCCAGGCTGCCTATTACGCCCGCCGCTTCGGCGTGAAGCTCAATCCCGACACCCAGGTGGTGGCGACGCTCGGCTCGAAGGAGGGTTTTGCCAACGTGGCCCAGGCGATCACCGCGCCGGGCGACGTCATCCTCTGCCCGAACCCGAGCTACCCGATTCACGCCTTCGGCTTTTTGATGGCGGGCGGCGTGATCCGCTCGGTGCCCTCGGAGCCGACGCCGCAATTCTTCGAGGCGGTGGAGCGGGCGATCGTGCATTCGATCCCGAAGCCGCTCGCGCTGGTGGTCTGCTATCCCTCGAACCCGACCGCCTATGTCGCGAGCCTCGATTTCTACAAGGATCTCGTCGCGTTCGCGAAGAAGCACGAGATTCTGATCCTGTCCGACCTGGCTTATGCCGAGGTCTATTTCGACGAGAACAACCCGCCGCCCTCGGTGCTCCAGGTGCCCGGCGCGATGGACGTCACCGTCGAGTTCACCTCGATGTCGAAGACCTATTCGATGGCCGGCTGGCGCATGGGCTTTGCGGTCGGCAATGAGCGCGTGATCGCAGCGCTCGCCCGCGTCAAATCCTATCTCGACTACGGTGCCTTCACGCCGGTGCAGGTCGCTGCGACCGCGGCGCTGAACGGTCCCGACGACTGCATCAAGGAGATGCGCGACACCTATCGCAAGCGCCGCGACGCGCTGGTGGAATCGTTCGGCCGGGCGGGGTGGGAGATTCCGCCGCCGGAAGCTTCGATGTTCGCCTGGGTGCCGCTGCCGGAAGCCTTCCGCAGCGTCGGCAGCATGCAGTTTGCGACCCTGATGGTGGAGAAGTCCGGTGTCGCGGTCTCGCCCGGCGTCGGCTTCGGCGAGCATGGTGAAGGATATGTCCGCATCGCCATGGTGGAAAACGAGCAACGGATCAGGCAAGCCGCGCGCGGCGTGCGCCGCTTCCTTGAAAGCGGCATCGAAACGTTGCACAACGTCGTTCCACTCGCCAACCGGCGTTAAGTTCTCTTCTGCAGGTTTTCTAAAGCATCATGGTTGCACCCCTGAAAGTGGGCATAGCGGGGCTCGGCACCGTGGGCGCCGAAGTTGTCCGTTTGATTGAAACGCAGGCCCGCGTGCTCGCGGGCCGCAGCGGCCGCGGCATCCGCGTCGTCGCTGTCACCGCACGCTCCAAGGCCAAGAAGCGCAGCATCGACCTGCGCGGCGTCGAATGGGCGAAGGATCCGATGGCGCTCGCCACGCATCCCGGCATCGATTGCTTCGTCGAACTGATGGGCGGCGCCGGCGATCCTGCGCTCTCCGCGGTCGAAGCGGCGCTCAACGCCGGCAAGTCGGTCGTCACCGCCAACAAGGCGTTGCTCGCCAAGCACGGCATCAAGCTCGCCAAGGCCGCCGAAAAGCATGGCGGTGCGCTGAATTTCGAGGCAGCCGTTGGCGCAGCGATCCCCGTCATCAAAACGCTACGCGAAGGTCTTGCGGGAACCGGCATCAATCGCGTCTACGGCATTCTCAACGGCACCTGCAATTACATCCTGACGCGGATGGAGCAGGAGGGGCTGTCGTTTGCCGAGTGTCTCAAGGATGCGCAGCGGCTCGGCTATGCCGAGGCCAATCCGTCCTTCGACGTCGATGGTCACGACACCGCACAAAAGCTCGCCATTCTCGCCAGCCTCGCTTTCGGCACGAAAGTTGCTCAAAGCGCGGTGTATGTCGAAGGTATCTCCTCCATCGCGCCGGAAGACTTACGCGCCGCCGCTGATCTCGGCTATCGCGTCAAGCTGCTCGGCGTTGCCGTTCGCACCGCCAAGGGCATCGAGCAGCGCGTGCATCCGACCATGGTTCCCAAATCCTCCTCGATCGCGCAGGTGATGGGTGTCACCAATGCGGTCACGATCGATGGCGAGGGCATTCCGCCGATCACGCTGGTCGGCCCCGGCGCAGGCGGCGCCGCAACCGCGTCCGCCGTCGTTGCTGATATCGCCGACGTCGCGCGCGGCATCCGCGCCAATCCATTCGGCCGGCCGATCGCGCAGCTGCGCGACACCAAGAAGGCGCCGATGGAGCGGCACGAGGGCGGCTACTACATCCGCCTGCTGGCGCGTGATTTCCCGGGCACCGCGGCTGCAATCGCGACCCGGCTCGCAGAGCAGAAGATTTCGATCGAGTCCATCGTGCAGCGCCATCCCAATGGCGGCGTCGCACCGGCAAATGGCAAGGCCGTGCCCGTGCCCGTCATCCTGATCACCTATGCCACGCATGAGGACGCCGTGCGCCGCGCGCTCGCGGCCGTGCAGAAGGACAAGGTCATCAGCGGACGGCCGCAGGTCATACGGATTGAGAAGAACTAGAGCATGATCCGGAAAAGTGTGACGCGGTTTTCCGGACAGGTCATGCTCAAACCATAAAGCGGTTCGAACGAACTGTGGGTGTTACGAGTTGATGCGGACGGAGATGTCCGTCCCAAACGTTTCGAAGGAGTTAGCCGATGTCGACCCATATTTCAGTGCCGCCGCAGGCGTTGCTCGAGCGCATTCTCACGTTGGAGATCGTGCGCGTGACGGAGCGGGCGGCAGTGTCGTCGGCGCGGCTGCGCGGGCACGGGCAGGAAAAGGCGGCTGACCAGGCCGCCGTCGACGCCATGCGCCGAGAGCTCAACAAGCTGCCGATCCAGGGCACCATCGTGATCGGCGAGGGTGAGCGCGACGAAGCGCCGATGCTCTACATCGGCGAGAAGGTCGGCGTGAATGCCGGTCCGGAAGTCGATATCGCGGTCGACCCGCTCGAGGGCACCACACTGTGCGCCAAGAACATGCCGGGCTCGATCGCCACGATGGCGATGGCCGACGGCGGCACGCTGCTGCACGCGCCCGACGTCTACATGCAGAAGCTCGCAATCGGCCCCGGCTACGACAAGGGCGTCGTCGAGCTCGACGCTTCGCCCGCTGACAACGTCCGCCGTCTCGCCAAGGCCAAGGGCGTCAAGCCCGAGGGCATCACCGTTCTCGTGCTCGACCGTCCACGTCATGCCAGCATCATCGAGAGCGTGCGTTCGACGGGGGCGGCGGTGCGTCTCATCACCGACGGCGACGTCGCCGGCGTGATCCACTGCGCCGACCCCGACAACACCGGCGTCGACATGTATCTCGGCACCGGCGGCGCGCCGGAAGGCGTGCTCGCGGCGGTGGCGCTGCGCTGCATCGGCGGCCAGATGCAGTGCCGCCTGATCCTCGATTCCGACGAGAAGCGCGAACGCGCGGCCAAGATGGGCGTCAACGATCCCAAGATGATCTACGGCATCGAGGACATGGCGCGCGGCGACTGCCTGTTTGCTGCCACCGGCGTCACCACGGGCTCGCTGCTCTCGGGCGTCAAATTCCGCAAGGACGGCGTGATCGAGACCGAGACGGTGGTGATGCGCTCCGTCACCGGCACAGTGCGCTACATCAAGGCCGAGCACCGCGAACTCGCGAAGTTCCACCTGGACTGATGGTCTCCGTCATTCCGGGGCGATGGGACCGCGCAAAGCGCGGCCCGGAGAACCCGGAATCTCGCGCCGACAACCTCTGGATTCCGGGTTCGCGCTGATGCGCGCCCCGGAATGACCAACAACACCAAAGAGGAAGCGCCCAATGTCCGATCTCTCCGCGGTCAAAGCCCTCGTCTTCGACGTGTTCGGCACCGTCGTCGACTGGCGCACCAGCCTGATCACCGACTTCATGTGGTGGAGCAAGCAGCGCGGCATCAGCGCCGACTGGACGGCTCTGGTCGACGGTTGGCGCGGCATGTATGTCGCGTCCATGGACGACGTGCGCAAGCATCCCGAGCGCGGCTACGTCATGCTGGATGATCTGCATCGCCGCTCGCTGGAAAAGCTCGTCGAGAAGTTCGAGATCAAGGGGCTCACGGACGCCGATCTCGATCACCTCACCAAGGGCTGGCATCGTCTCAATCCCTGGCCCGACAGTGTCGCCGGCCTGACGCGGCTGAAGACGAAGTTCGTGATCTCGCCGCTGTCAAACGGCAACGTCGCGCTGCTCACCAACATGGCGAAGCACGCGGGGCTCCCGTGGGACCTCGTGATGTCGGCCGAACTTTTCGCGCACTACAAGCCGGATCCCGAAACCTATCTCGGCGCAGCAAAGCTGCTTGGCCTCAAGCCCGAGCAGGTAATGATGGTCGCTGCCCACAATGGCGATCTCGCCGCCGCGCAGAAGTACGGCCTGAAGACCGCGTTCGTGGCGCGGCCGACCGAGTATGGTCCGTTGCAGAAGGTCGACTTCGAGGCCACCGGCACTTGGGACATCGTCGCCAAGGATTTTGGCGGGATCGCCGACCGGCTGGGCTGCTAGCAGGGGCTTATCACGCGATCTTCAGCGTGAGCTCGCTTGCTTCCGTTTCGGCAAAACCCGCCTGCAAAACCTCTTCGCGCTTGTGGCGCAGATGCGCGCGCAAGATGTGGGAGAGGCCGGCGCCGTCGCGGCGCTGGAGTGCGTTCAGGATGGCCTCGTGCTCGCTGACGGCGAATGCCCAGCGCTGCGGCGTCATCGGCGTGACGTAGCGCGCTCGGCGGATGCGTGCGGTCACCGATGCATAGAGCCCTGAGAGCACGGGATTGCCGGCCGCGTTGACGATCCCCTCGTGAATGGCGCGGTTGCCGCGATAATATTGCAGCAGGTCGCCTTCGCGATAATGCTGCACCATCGCCGCGTGGGCCGCGGCAATCTCCGCGATCTCGTGATCGGTGATGCGTTCGCAGGCGAGCTCGCCCGCCAGCGCTTCGAGACCCTGACACACTTCGAAGAGGTCGCGCATGTCCTTGTCGGTCAGTTTGGCCGCGCGCGAGCCGCGATGGGGCAGGAGCTGCACGAGACCCTCGGCCGCGAGCACCTTGAGCGCTTCACGCAGCGGCGTGCGCGAGATGTCGAGCCGCTCGCACAGCTCGCGCTCGGGAATCCGTGCGCCCGGCGGGATCTCGCCGTCGAGCAGAATGTCGCGGATGCGGCCGACGACTTCCTCATGCAACATGGGCTATCTCTATTTTTGAATGCAAAAAGGATCCAATAGACGAAAGTTTGGTAATTATATCTTGAAATTCCCAAATTTTGCATTCAAAACTGCAAAAAAACAGCAGGGATCGAGGAAATGGACCAGGCCGTAAAGGCGGACGACCTCGTTTTTGAATGCAAGGACGGGATCGGGCGGATCACCTTCAACCGCCCGCAGGCGCGCAACGCCTTCACTTTCGCGATGTACGAGCGGCTCGCCGCCATTTGCGACCAGGCCAACGACGACCGCGCCATCAAGGTGCTGGTGCTGCGCGGGGCCGGCGACAAGGCCTTTGCCTCCGGCACCGACATCAACCAGTTCCGCGAATTCAAAACGCCGCAGGACTCCATCGACTACGAGAACCGGATCGACCGGGTGCTGACCACGCTCGAGCAGTGCCGTGTGCCGACGATCGCCGCCATCAACGGCTTCTGCACCGGCGGCGGGGCGGGCATCGCTGCGGCCTGCGACCTGCGGATCGGCACCCGGAGCGCGAAGATCGGCTTTCCCATCGCCCGCACGCTCGGCAATTGCCTGTCGATGTCCAATGTCAGTCGCCTGACGGCATTGATCGGAGCTGCGCGCGTCAAGGATCTGATCTTCACCGCGCGGCTCGTCGATGCCGCGGAGGCCGCCAGCGTGGGGCTACTCGGCGAGGTCGTCGACGATCTCACAGCGCTCGACAAACGCACTGATGAGGTTGCACGCCTCGTGGCCAGCCACGCGCCACTGACGCTGAATGCGACCAAGCAGGCGGTGGCCCGGCTGCAGCGGCGGCTGACGCGGGACGAGGGCGAAGACCTCATCCTGATGTGCTACACGAGCCAGGATTTTCGCGAAGGGCTCGATGCTTTCCTCAACAAGCGCGCCCCGCAGTGGCGCGGTCAATAGGACGCTCCGATGCAAAGCGATCGATCGCAATCCACTTCACGCCGCTCGGGGCCGCTCGCGGGTCTCAGGGTCATCGATCTTACCCACGTGATGGCGGGGCCGACCTGCACCTTGATGCTCGCCGACATGGGCGCGGACGTCATCAAGATCGAGAAATGGCCGAACGGCGACGACACCCGCCATTCGGTGCCGCCCAAGATCGGCGACGAGGCCGCTTCGTTCCTGATGATGAACCGCAACAAGCGCGGCATCGTGCTGGATCTCAAGACCAACGGCGGCAAGGAGGTCTTGCGGCGGCTGATCGCCGACGCCGACGTGCTGGTCGAGAATTTCGCACCGGGCGCGATGGAGCGCCTCGGTTTTGGCTATGACGAGCTGCACGAAAAATTCCCGGCGCTGATCTATTGCTCGCTGTCGGGCTTCGGCCGCACCGGTCCGTACAAGCACCGCAGGGGTTTTGACCTCGTCGCGCAGGCCATGAGCGGCATCATGAGCTTTACCGGCGAGCGGCCCGATGGCCCGCCGGTGAAATGCGGACCCCCGCTGTCCGACATCACCGCGGGCCTGCTCGCGAGCATGGGCATCCTTGCGGCCTATACGCACCGTCTCAAGACCGGTGAGGGGCAGTGGGTCGAGACCTCGCTTTACGAGGCAGCGCTGGTGCAGACCTATTGGCAGTCGACCATTGCGCTCGCCGCCGGCACCGCACCGCGCGCGATGGGCTCGGCGCATCCGCTCAACGCGCCGTATCAGGCCTTCGAAGCTTCGGACGGCTGGCTCGTGGTCGGCGGCGCCAACAAGAAGCACTGGCTGCTGATGCTGGAGGCGCTCGGCGCGAGCGAGCTCGCGGCCGATCCGCGCTTCGTCAGCGGTGCCGACCGCGTGGCGAATTTAAAGGAGCTCGAAGCGGTCCTGAGCGAACACTTCCGCACCCAGACGCGCGCGCACTGGCTCGCCGCGCTGGATGAGAAGGGCGTGCCCTGCGGCCCCGTGCACGACATGCTGGAGGCGCTCGGCGATCCACAGACGCTGGCGCGCGAAATGGTCGTCGAGGTCGAGCATTCCACGCTGGGCCCCGTCAAGACGATCGGGCTGCCGGTCAAATTCTCGGAGACGCCGGGCAAGGTCGTCTCGGGTGCACCCGTCTATGGTGAGCATACGCGCGAGGTGCTGGCCGAGCACGGCTTCGACCAGAAGCAAATCGAAGCGCTCGAGCAAGAAGGCGCGATCGTTTCGGCATCGAGGGAGCGCGAAGAACGCGTCGCCTGAGCCGAAACGACTGATCAAGCAAAACAGAAAAAGTCAGTTGGAGGAAATCATGCGTGGGACGTCTCTCTTCCTGTTGTCGGTCAGTGCGGCCGTGCTCGCGGGCAGCGCGCCGGCGTTTGCGGCCTGGCAGCCGCAAAAGCCGATCGAGTTCGTCGCGACCGCGGGGCCCGGTGGCGGCACCGACAATCTCGCCCGCGCGGTGCAAAACATCATCACCAAGTACAAGCTGACGGAGCAGCCGATCGTCGTCGTCAACAAGGGTGGCGGCAGCGGCGCCGAGGGTTATGTCTACGGCAAGGCCTCCGCCGGCGATCCCTACAAGGTTATCTTCGGCACCTCGAACGCCTGGCAGCAGCCGCTCGTCTCAAAGGTTGCCTTCAACTACACCGATCTCACTCCGATTGCGGCAATGGCGCAGGACGAGTTCCTGCTCTGGGTCAAGCAGGACGCGCCCTACAAGACCGCAGGCGACTATCTGAAGGCGGCCGCATCGGGCGAGTTCAAGATGGGCGGCGCGCAGTCCAAGGACACCGACGAGGTCTTGACGCGCATGATCGAGAAGGTCGGTCACGTCAAGCTGACCTACATCCCGTTCAAGAGCGGCGCCGAGACTGCCGTGCAGCTCGCCGGCGGGCACCTCGACTCCCACGTCAACAATCCCAGCGAAAGCATCGGGCAATGGCGCGGCGGCACGCAGCGTCCGCTCTGCGTCTTCAGCCCGAAGCACCTGCCGCAGGGTCCCAAGGTCACCGCGACCGAGGGGTGGAGCGACGTGCCGACCTGCGCCGAGCAGGGGCTCGACATCAAGCAATATGAGCAGCCGCGCACGGTGTGGCTGCCCGGCAAGGTCACGCCGGAGCAGGCCGCGTACTACGTCGACCTCATGAAGAAGGTGCAGGCGACGCCGGAATGGAAGGACTACATCGAGAAGACCTCCCAGGTCGACACGTTCCTGACCGGCGCCGAGTTTGACAAGTTCATCAAGGAGGACCTCGAGCACGTCAAGCAGGTTGCGGGCGAGCAGGGCTGGCTGATCAAGTGAGACGGGGCTCGCCTCAAATGCTGCCGTCGTCCCGGCGAACGCCGGGACCCATACCGCGTGAACTCTCGATGAGCGGCAGTCGTCGTACCGGGGCGCGTTGCACGCCGAGTCATCGTCAAACTTCTCCTTGGGGTTATGGGTCCCGGCCTTCGCCGGGACGACACCGAATGCTGGGAAATGCCAACGCTATAATCAGTCACAGCACGTGGTTTGCGCGGAGCTTCCGATGATCTCGCGCCGCGCGCTTGAACTTGCGACCGCCGTCCTTACGGGAAGCTTTGGTGTCGCCGTGGTGGTCCAGAGCCTGGACAACGGCATCGGCTGGTCGAGTGCGGGCGTGGATGCCGGCACCTTTCCGTTCCTGACCGGCATCATCATCGTCGCTGGAAGTCTCTACAATCTGGCGCGCGGCGTGATGCCGGCCGCGTCGCTGGCGAGCGTTCCCATCGCGATCACGCCGATCGAGCTGCGACGGCTGGCAGGGCTGTTCGTGCCAGCCGCGATCTTCGTCGCAGCAATTCCGCTGCTCGGGATGTATCTGGCGTCGGCGGGTTACGTGTTTGCGGTGCTGGCGGTCCCCCGGCATCAATCCGTGCCTCGGGCGCTGGCGATGGCAGCGGCAACGGCGCTCGCGCTCTATGTCGTGTTCGAGCGCATGTTCCAGGTGTCCTTGCCGCACGGCGCGCTCGCCGCGGCCCTCGGGTTCTGAGGGAGAGGGCGATGGATAATCTCTCAGAGCTTCTTCACGGCTTCACCATCGCGGTCACCGTGCCGCATCTCGCCCTGATGGCCGTCGGCGTGCTGCTCGGCATTCTCGTCGGCGTGCTGCCGGGGCTGGGCGCGCCGAACGGCGTTTCGCTCTTGCTGCCGTTGACCTTCGGCATGCAGCCGGTCTCGGCGATCATCCTGCTCTCCAGCATGTATTGGGGCGCGCTGTTCGGCGGCTCGGTCACGTCGATCCTGTTCAACATTCCGGGCGAACCGTCCTCGGTCGCGACCACCTTCGACGGCTATCCGATGGCCCGCGATGGCCGGCCGACCACCGCGCTTGCCACGGCGTTCGGGTCGGCGGCGTTCGGCGCACTGATTGGCGTGATCCTGATCACCTTCCTTGCGTCCTGGGTGGCGCAGGTGGCGCTCGCCTTCGGCCCACCGGAATATTTTGCGGTCTATTTCCTCGCCTTCGCGAGCTTCGTCGGCATGGGCGGGGCGGCGCCGATCAAGACCGTGGTGGCGCTCGCAATCGGCTTTGCCATCGCCGCGATCGGCATCGACACCGTGTCCGGCAGCGTGCGCCTCACCATGGGCGTGGACGAGCTGGTCAAGGGCGTGAACTTCGTCGTCGCGGTGATGGGGCTGTTCGGCATCGGCGAGCTGCTGGTCGCGGTCGAAGAAGAATTTCATGCCCGCGCCGTCTCCTCCAAGATCGACTGGCGCGAGGTGCTTCGCGCGGTCGGCCGCCTGCCGCGGCACAGTGTTGCGCTGCTGCGGAGCGCCGCGATCGGCTGCTGGATGGGGATCACGCCGGGCGGCCCGACTGCAGCGTCCTTCATGAGCTACGGCATCGCCCGTCGCTTCTCGCGCCGCGGCCGCTATTTCGGCACCGGCGAGGTCGAGGGCATCATCTCGCCGGAAACCGCCGACCATGCTGCCGGCACCAGCGCGCTGCTGCCGATGCTCTCGCTCGGCATTCCCGGCTCCGCGACGGCCGCCGTCATGATGGGCGGGCTGATGATCTGGGGCCTCAATCCCGGGCCGATGCTGTTCGTGGACCAGAAGGACTTCGTCTGGGGCCTGATCGCCTCGATGTATGTCGGCAACATCGTCGCGGTCGCGCTGGTGCTGCTGACCGTGCCGGTCTTCGCCGCCCTGATGCGGATTCCCTTCGTGGTCATCGCACCGCTGATCGTGATCATCTGCGTCGTCGGCGCCTATTCGGTGTCGAACTCCTATCTCGACGTGGTGATGATGCTCGGCTTCGGCATCGTCGGTTATCTCTTCAAGAAGCTGTTCTATCCCCTGGCGCCGCTGGTGCTCGCGATCGTCATCGGCGACAAGGCCGAGGATGCGTTCCGTCAATCGATGCTGATGTCGAAGGGATCGCTGGGCATCTTCTTTGCAAACAAGCTGGTGACGTGCCTGGTGGTAGGTGGAATTGCGCTGCTGCTGCTTCCGTTGGTGTTGCAGCTTGCGCGCCTGTTTCGCAAGCCGGCGTCTTCCGGCACCGAGACGACAAGTCGGGAGAAGGTGATCATATGACCGCAAAGCCGTTCATTGCGCTCGCAATGGGAGACCCCGCCGGCATCAGCCCGGAGTTGACCGCGAAGCTTGTGGCGCTGGACGAGATCCGCGCTCGGGGCCGCCTCGTCGTGATCGGCGACCGCCGCATCTTCGACGAGGGTGCGCGCGTCGCCGGCGTCGTGCCGGAGCTGAGCATGGTGGAGCAGGGCGCGGACTTTCGCACAGCCAAGGGCGATGCGCTGTTCGTCGATCTCGGCCATCTCGATCCCCGCGAGGTCGAGCCGAAGACTGCGACCCTTGCCGGCGGCAAATTCGCGCTGGCGAATTACCGCAACGCACTCGAGCTGGCCCGTGACGGCCGCGTCGATGCCGTCTGCTTCACCCCCTTCAACAAGCAGGCGATGCGGTATGCCCGCGCCGACTACGACGACGAGATCGCATTCTCCGCAGAAGTTGCCGGCCTGAAGACGCCGGCGAGCGAATTCAACGTGCTGGGCGAGCTCTGGAATGCGCGGGTCACCTCGCACATCCCGCTGAAGGACGTCGCGGCCAAATTGTCCAGCGAGCGCATCCGGCGCGCGCTCACGCTGACCGATGCCTGCATGCGAAAGGCCGGCTTTGCGCGGCCTCGCATTGCAGTGGCGGGTCTCAACCCCCATGCCGGCGACGGCGGCAATTTTGGCCGCGAGGAGATCGATGTCATCGCGCCCGTGGTTGAAGGCGGCAAGCGCGACGGCATCGCCGTGGACGGCCCGTTTCCAGCCGATACCGTGTTCCTGCGCGCCAAGGCCGGCGCGTTCGACGCGGTGCTGACGATGTATCATGACCAGGGCCAGATCGCGATGAAGCTGATGGGGTTCGATCGGGGCGTGACCCTGCTCGGCGGCTTCCCGTTCCCGATCTGCACGCCCGCGCACGGCACAGCCTACGACATTGCCGGCCAGGGGGTCGCGTCGATCGGTGCCAGTCGCGCGGCGGTGCTCCTCGCGGCCGAGATGGCAGCGCGTCGCGCCGTCTGGTAGGTCGCCCGGATTCCGCCGTTCAGGAAAGACTGGAAACTTCCGTCGCCGAGCCGAGTTGCCAACCCGATGAACGTCTCCACGTCGGAGTTGGAACATGGCTGCGGACGTCGTGCGGCGCGCGGCGGTGAAAGTTGCGTTTGCTGTCACGCTGATCGCCTTAACGGGCGTCCCGGCGCTCGGCGCCGGGATAGACGCGGCCGCCATCGCGTCCGCCGAGCCATCGAAGAAGACGCTCTCGCGCGAGAAGCCAACCCCGGCGGGCGTCCGCTTACAGGTCCTGCTGGACCGGGCGCACTTCTCGCCCGGCGAGATCGACGGCAAATTCGGAGAGAATGCCAGGAAGGCGCTTCGCGCCTTTGCGGAAGCGCGGCAATTGCCGAGCTCGGATGAGGTGACCGATGACGTCTGGAAGGCGCTGCAGGCGGAGGGCCGGCCGCCGACGATGACCTACACCATCACCGACAAGGACGTCGCAGGCCCGTTCCTGCGCAAGCTCCCATCGAAGATGGAGGACATGAAGGACATTCCGAAGCTCGGCTACACCAGTCCGCGCGAGGGGCTGGCTGAGAGGTTTCACATGAGCGAGCAACTGCTGGCGTCGCTCAACCCCGGCCGTCACTTCGACCGCGCCGGCGAGATCATCGCCGTCGTCGACGCCAGCGGCGGTGGCAGTGCGGCGCCGGCCAAGGCCGACAGGGTCGAGATCGACAAAAAGCGGCAAACGGTCAAACTGTTCGACAAGTCGAATGCGTTGATCGGCTTCTATCCGGCCAGCGTCGGCAGCGAGGAGAAACCATCACCATCAGGCACGCTGAAGGTCACCGAGATCGATCCAAATCCGACCTACCGCTATAATCCCGCCTATCATTTCAAGGGCGTTCATTCGCGGAAACCGTTCAAGATCATGCCCGGCCCGAACAATCCGGTCGGCACGGTGTGGGTCAACCTGTCCGCCGACGGCTACGGCATCCATGGCACGCCGTCCCCGCAAAACATCTCCAAGGGACAATCGCATGGCTGCGTGCGTCTCACCAATTGGGACGCCGAACGGGTCGCGGCGAGCGTCGCGAAGGGGACACCGGTCGCGTTTGTGGAAGGCGGCGGATGATGCGGGATCCGGAGCCCTGATGGCACAAGCGTCGAACGTGCAACCCAGCCGATGCGCCTATGCTGCACGCGCCACGCAGCGGAAGCCGATATGGCTGGTCGACGTGTCGATCGGCTCGGCATGGCGCGCGGCCGGGCGGTAGCGGCGGCAGTAATTGGGCGCGCAGAGATGCGAGCCACCCTTCAGGACTTTGCGGGGAATCCTGAGATCGGGGAGGCGAGGGTCGTGGCTTGCGTCTTCACGGCCGCCGTGCGGATTGTGCGGAATGCAGCCGGGCTTCGCAGTGTCGGCCTCATGCCTGGCCGACCACCAATCGGAGGTCCACTCCCAGACATTGCCGATCATGTCGTGGAGGCCGTAGCCGTTCGGCGGGAAGGCCATGACCGGCGAGGTACGCTCGAACCCATCCTCGCCCAGATTCTGGACCGGGAAGTTGCCCTGCCAGAGGTTGGCCATGTGCTTGCCTTCAGGCATCAACGCATCGCCCCAGGCGAACTCCTCGCCGTCGAGGCCGCCGCGCGCGGCGAATTCCCATTCCGCTTCAGTCGGCAACTCCTTGCCGGCCCAGCGCGCATAGGCCGCCGCATCGCTGTAGGAGACGTGCACGACCGGATGGTCGTCGAGCCCCCTGATGTTGCTGCCGGGGCCATAAGGATGGCGCCAATCGGCGCCGCGCGCGAACGACCACCATTGGCTCCAGTCGGAGAGATCGGTGATGTGCGGCAGCGGAGAGAACACCAGTGATCCCGCGTAGAGCATCTCCCGCATCGTGCCGGGATAATCTTCTGGCTCCGGAACGATCTGCGCCTCAGTGAGATGGCCGGTCGCGTTGACGAATTGCGCGAACTGCCGGTTGGTGATCGGCGTCCGATCGATCCAGAAGCCGTCGACCGAGACGCGATGGCTCGGCGCTTCCTCGGGATAATGACGGTCGGATCCCATGCGAAAGGTTCCACCGGGAATGAAGACCATCTCGCCGGTCTTCACATCATCCGGCAACCACTCACAGTGATCCAGATCTGCCCGCAACATTGTGGCAATCCCGATACGCGTAACCCGATCTGATGATGCTACAGCGTGGACTCTGGCAGATGTCGATGACGACACATTGCCGGGCCTATCGGACGCATTGTCTGGTCCTCTCCTTTTTGGCGCTCAGAGACCAGGACGCGGCATTGCGTCAACATCTCTTTCCTTTGGGCGCGCGCAGTTGGGCACACGACACGTGCCTGCCGTGTGCGCCCGGCCGTCCGCAGAGCGCTTCCGATCGATATTGCAGAGATCGCAAAACGTATCCGAAGATTGGCTGACTGTGATGTGCAGTTTGTGCCAATACGCGCGGGCCTGTGAGGCCCAACGACCCATGTCGCAAATTCCTGACTCAAAACGCGACGTCGACTTGTCGCGCCCACCTCGCGTGATGGTAGTATTGTGCTGCCATATGCCCCAGAATTGTCGCCCTTCAGTAACAGGATAGGGCCATGGGGCAATTCCTTCTGGTTGATTCGAAAAAGCTGGATGGTTTTGAAGGCCTCCGCCAGGCCGTTCACGGCTCGCATGTCGACGTGATGCAGCTCGGCCGCGGAAGGTTGCGCGGAACGTTGTCCCATGTCGGCATCGGCGAATTCTCGCTCAGTATTGGCGCCTTCAACGTCGGCATGCGCACGCAGCGCGTCTCCAGCGACGACAAGCTGATCATCGGGATGTTGCTCACGGCCCAGGAGCGCGTCGCCCATTGGGCGTTCGACATGCAGCTCAACGACGTGCTCGTCATTCCGCCGCGGCTCGAGCATGACGGCGTCTTTCACGGCGCGTCCGCTTACGCCGCGATGCGCTTCGACCTCAGCGAGGTCGCATCGCTATTTGGTGGCGAGGCGCGGCTGAGCGATCCCGACACCTGGCGCAGCCGCGGTCATTTCCGCGCGGACCTCGAGACAGGCGGGATCGCCAGCCGCCGCCTGGTTCGGATCATGTCACATCTGCGCAGCCGTACCGGCAGCCTGACGCCCTCGACCGCCGATTTCTGGAAGCGATCGATCGTCGAATGCATGGCGGCCAACGTGATGTCGTCGCTGCCGCCGGACGACAGCGGCTGGCTGCCTTCGGCGCGTCGGCTGATCCGCAGGGTCGAGGACCATCTCGACGAGGCCGGCACGCGCCCGGTGCATGTGTCGGAGATCTGCGCCGCACTGAGCGTATCCCGGCGCACCCTGCACCGTGCCTTTCAGGAGGTATTCGGTCTCGGTCCGGTCAGCTTCCTCAGGCACAAGCGGCTCTGCGCTGTTTATTCGATCCTGCGCCGGAGCGCGCCCGGCTCGACCACCGTGGCAGCCGTCGCGATGCAACAGGGCTTTTACGAGCTCGGCCGGTTCGCGCAGTACTACCTCGCCATGTTCGGGGAGCATCCGTCGCAGACCCTCGGAATTGCACCATTGCCGACCGGCGGGGACAGCATCGCCAGAGCCTAGCGGTCAGGCGACGAGCCTTGGGGGCCGTGCGGGCTGCTCAGTTTCGCGACACCTGCGGGCCCTGTCTCCTCACGGCAACATTCGGAAATATTGCGATCGCATCTGACGTATGTCGGACGCGCTTCCCGGAGCCGCGGGCTATCGCGGCGAAGGGCGACCGCATCTGGGTCGTGCAGAGCTTTGATCGATGCATTTTTCGGGCAAGAACGATTTTTGGAAAGAGGCCATCCGGGCCTTCCGATGGCTTGGTGCTGGCGCGGCCGGCTGCCAGCTCTTGTTATGGTCCTCCGGGGGCGCGTCCGCCCAGTGCGCCACATCAGGCACGGATCCTGTGACGCTGAATTGTGTAGCGAACACCACGACCACGGCCACGACAAACACGACCAGCCCGAATCCGGCGACCGCTGATCGCACGCAGCAATTCAATGCCGATCTGATCGGGCAGGTCGGGTCCGGCGTCACCGTTAGTGGCGTTGGGCTGCAACTGGTCACGACCAAGGCCGGCGGCGGAATCAGTTTCACCAACAGCGGCGCCGTGAGCACGATCGCGGCACCAAATGCGTTCGAACTGGACGGCAACGGCGGGACGGTCAGCTACTCAGGCGCCGGGACCATGGGCAGCGCGGCGGCCGGTGCGAACGGCCTGGTGCTCAACAACACCGGTTCCGGCAATATCGTCGTCAACAGCGCGGGCGTTATCGGCACCAGCGCGGCCCGATTCGCAACTGGCGTGTCGGCGATCGCGGCGAGCGGCGGCATCGACATCACAACAGGCACGATCTGGGCGGTGGTCGACGGCATCAATGCCCAAGTGACGGGCGGTGGCAGCGGTGGAGTCGCGGTGGTTGCCAATGGTGGCATCAACGTGCTCGGCCAGCACGATATCGTGACGAACATTGCCGGCGGCACCGGCAACACCTCGATCACCTATAACGGCACGCTGGTCTCGACGGGCTTTGGCGGTATCGTGGCCACGTCATCCTCGACCGGGACGATGAGCGTGGGTGGCAGCGGCAGCATCAATTCGACTGCGGCCGGCAACGCGATCACGGTGACCAACAGTGCCACGTCGACCAGCGGCGACATCACGATCAACCCCACCGGCAACCTTTCGGCTGGTGGCAACACCGCAGTTCTCGCAAAGGTGACGGGCGCGGCCAACAACGCCAACATCATCGTCGCGCCGACGGGCGTGATTTTCGCCGGTATCGGCGTCGATGCCAGCACCACCGGTGGCGGCAACGTCACTGTCACCGAGGCGAACAACATCACGGCGAATGTCGGAGCAGGCATCGCGACGACCACGACCGGCGGCGCCAATATTGTGAGCATCACCGGCGGGACCAATGCGGCGGCCGGCGCCAACGTCAACGCCACGTCCGGCAACGGCAATGTCACGATCAACGTGAGCAACGGTGCGCTGCTCCAGGGCTCCGGAGGCGCCCAGGGCGGCATCACGGCGACCACCGGCAGCGGCAATATCCGGATCGACACCAGCGGGGGAACGCTCGGCACGCTCGTGAACAAGATCGAGAGCGTCACTGCCACCACGATCAGCGGCGGCATCAACATCTCGACCGGTGCAATCACGGCCATCGCGTACGGCATCAACGCCCAGGTGACGGGCGGGGGCAGTGGCGGGATCACCGTCCTTGCCAACGGCGGTATCAGCGTTCTCGGCGCCTACGACATCGCCACCAGCATCACCGGCGGCACCGGCAATACGTCGATCACCTATAACGGCGCGCTGAGCTCGGGCGGATTCGGCGGCATCGTGGCCACTTCCTCCTCGACCGGAGCGATGAATGTAGGTGGCATCGGCAGCATCGTCTCGTCCCTGGGTGGAGCTGGCATTTTGGTGACCAACAGCGCCACGACCACCAGCGGCGACATCACCGTCAACCCGACCGGCTCCATCAACGCCGGCGCGTTCAAGAGCATCAGCGCCTCGATCACGAAGGCGGCCAACAACGCCAACATCCTCGTCGCACCGACCGGTGCGCTGACAGGCGGCATCTCGGCAACCACGGTCGGCGGTGGCAACGTCTCCGTCACCGCGGCGAACAACATCACGGCGAATGTCGGCGCCGGCATCGCGACGACCACGACCAGCGGCGCCAATACGGTGAACATCACTGGCGGGACCCATGCGGCGGCCGGCGCCAACGTCAACGCCACGGCCGGCAGCGGCAACGTCGTCGTCAGCGTAACGAACGGTGCCTTGCTGCAGGGCACTGGCGGTGCCAGCGGCGGGATCACCGCGACCACCGGCAGCGGCAACATCCAGATCGACACCAGTGGCGGAACGCTCGGCACGATCGCGAACAAGATCGAGACCGTCAGTGCCACCACGACCAGCGGCAGCATCAACATCTCGACCGGTGCAATCGCGGCCATCGCATCCGGCATCAACGCCCAGGTGACGGGCGGGGGCAGCGGCGGGATCACGGTCGTTGCCAACGGCAGCATCAGCACTCTTGCCATCTACGACATCGCCACCAACATCACCGGGGGCACCGGCAACACGTCGATTACCTATAACGGTGCGCTGAGCTCGAGCGGCTTTGGCGGCATTGCGGCCACCTCGTCCTCGACCGGCACGATGAGCGTGGGCGGCAGCGGCAGCATCAGCTCGATCCTCGCGGGCCCCGGGATCTCGGTGGTCAACAGCGCCGCAGCGACCAGTGGCGACATCACCATCAACCCGACCGGCTCCATCAATGCCGGCGGCTTCAACAGTAT
This sequence comes from Bradyrhizobium manausense, assembly GCF_018130615.1. Lineage (GTDB taxonomy): Bacteria > Pseudomonadota > Alphaproteobacteria > Rhizobiales > Xanthobacteraceae > Bradyrhizobium > Bradyrhizobium manausense_A. Next base: position 29,223 of record NZ_JAFCKB010000021.1, on the reverse strand, counting down.
TCGCGCCGCGATCACCAACGCGGCCAACAATGCCAACATCGTCGTCGCGCCGACGGGCGTGTTGACGGGCGGCATCGCGGCGAGCACGGCTGGCGGCGGCAACGTCACCGTCACCGCTGTGAACAACATCAACGCCGTCACCGGCGCCGGCATCGCGACGGCGACGACCAACGGCACCAACATGGTGAACATCACCGGCAGCACCGTGCAGGCCCTCACGAACGGCATCGATGCGAGCGCCGGCGCAGGCAAGACGATCGTCAGCAATGCCGGCATCATCACCGCGACCCAGATCGGCGTGAAGCTCACCGGCGGCAACGGCAATTCCTTGACCAACTCCGGAACGATTTCGGGCGTCACCGGGCTGACGACATCGGCCGGCTCGACCAGCGTGTTCAATGCCGGTACGATCACCGGTACCGGCGGCACGGCCATCCAGTTTGCCGGCAGCGGCAACACGCTGACCATCGCGCCGACCAGCGTCATCACCGGTCACGCCCTCGGCATCGGCAATGACACCTTTCAGCTCGGTGGCTCCGGTACCGGCAGCTTTGCCGCGAGCCTGATTGGTCCGGCAGCGCAATATCTTGGTTTTGCCGCCTACAACAAGGTCGACGATTCCACCTGGACGTTGACCGGCACCAACGCGCTTGCGTTGCCATGGACGGTGGAGCAGGGCACGCTCAATGTCTCCGGCTCGCTTCCGAACTCGCCCTTTACCGTGCAGGGGGGCGTGCTCGCGGTGACCGGCACCATTGGCACCGCGACCATCAATGGCGGTTCGTTCTCCGTGCTCGGCGGAGGCCTGTCGGGGGCGGTGACCGAAAATGCCGGAACGGCCTCGGTCGACGGCACGACCGGCGTGTTTGCGCTCAACGGCGGTACGCTGTTCGGCAACGGCACCGTCGCAGGCCTCAACGTCACCGGCGGCATCGTGGCGCCTGGTCATTCCATAGGCACGCTCAATGTCGCCGGCAACATCGGCTTCTCCGGTGGCGTCTACCAGGTCGAGACCAATCTCGCAGGGGCGTCGGACAAGATCCTCGCCACGGGGACCGCGTCCCTGACCGGCGGCACTGTGCAGGCGATCGTGCAAGCCGGTAGCTACGCCAGCCCGATTACCTACACGATCCTCGCCGCTGCCGGCGGCGTGAGCGGGGCCTTCAGCGGAGCGACCAGTAGCTTGCCATTCCTGACGTCGACCCTGTCCTACGACGCCGACGATGTGTTCCTAACGCTGATGCGCAACCCGACCTTCTTCCGCGACCAGGCGCTGACGCCGAACCAGCGTGCCGTTGCCGGCGCGCTTGATCAATTCCCGACCACCAATTCGATGTTCCTGGCCGCCTCGGCCCTGACGGGAGCGACAACCCGCCAGGCACTCGATGGCCTGTCGGGGGAGATTCACGCCAGCGTGCAATCCTCGCTGATTGGAGACAGCCTATATCTGCGCGAGGCGGTGCTCGGTCGGATTCGGCAGGGCACGTTTGGTTCTTCATCCGGCGCCATCGCGGCGCTTGGCATTGGCGGTCCGACCCTGGCCTATGCGGCGTCGTCCAATGCGTACGCCAGTGCGTTCCCCGTGAAGTCCGCGGTGCTGGCGCGCCCGGCCGCGACGTACGACTACACATGGTGGGCGCAAGGTATCGGCGGCAGCGGCAGCTTCGACGGAGATGGTAACGCAGCCGATCTTAAGCGAAGCTTCGGCGGTTTCATGACCGGTATCGATCGGCGGTTCGGAGCGAACTGGATCGCCGGCTTTGCTGCCGGATATAGCAATTCAAGCCTGACCGTGGATGCCCGCGCCAGCTCCGCCAACGTCGATACCGCGATGGCTTCGGCCTATGCGGGGGCCAGCTACGGTCCATGGAATCTGCGCTCTGGCCTGGGCTTTGCCTGGAACAGTGTTGGCAGCAGCCGTACGATTGCCTTCCCCGGCTTCATCGACAGTGCGATCACCCGCTACGGCGCGCTCACCAGCCAGGCATTCGGTGAAATAGGCTATGCTAGGGCGTTTGGCGGTCTTGCAATCGAACCATTCGCAGGGCTTGCTTACGTGCATCTCGACACCGAGGGCTTCACGGAGAACGGGCCCGGACTCGGCGCCGCACTCTCCGGGCAAAGTTCAAATGCCAATGTCGGCTATTCCTCGCTTGGCGTTCGTTTCGCGGAGACCTTTGCGTTGGCCAATGGCATGTCGTTGGTGCCGCATCTGAGCGCATCGTGGCAGCACGCTTATGGAGACGTGACGCCAGGCAGGACGCTTGCCTTCGTCAACCCCGCCATCACATTTTCCATTGCGGGCGTTCCACTGGCGCGTGATGCCGCCGTCCTCAACGCTGGACTTGACCTCCAGCTGAGCGTCCGCGCCAAATTTGGCATTTCTTATCTCGGTAATATCGGCGCCAATGCGCGCGACCATGCCGCCAAAGGCACATTCGCATGGTCGTTCTAAGCATCCATTGCGGATCGTACGATCCCTGACGTTACGGTGGCGCGCGGACGCCCAGCCGTTCGACGAGGCGCAAGAGATAGCCGTCGGGATCCTGGACTAGGAATTCAAGCTGCCCGACGTCCTGGCCGCCGACCCGATACCAGGCTTCGTTCGGGGGGGCGTAGATCGGCCATTTCGCGTCGTCGAGCGCCCTCAGCACCGGATCGATACGTTCGACGACCATTTGGAAATTGACGCCGCGCCCGAACGGCCGCTGCATCTCCGCCGTCTCCCAGCGTCCATTCAATTCACACAGCATCACCTGCAAGCGTCCCCGCACGAGATAGGCAAATCGGGGGGCAGGACGATCATAGGCGATCTCGAAACCCAGCAGGTCCCGCCAGAACGACAGGCTGGCCTGAATGTTCGAAACGCTGAGCTCAGGCACCAGATCGGCAAAGCCACCCTGCGGCGCACGTCCCGTGCTGTCGGAGGCGGCGCGGGCGACAGGGTCTGTCAGCTTCGGTTTGTCCATTGCGGTCTAGCCTTGAGCGCCTACCGCTTGGCGATCAGCTTCGCGGTCAACTGGTCGAATTCAATTAGTGCTTCGTCGCTGATCGGGCGCCGCATGACCTTGCGTCGCTCCTCGCGCAGCGATTGAGCGGAGGACGGGCTGGGAGAGCCGAGACGCGTGGTCCTGTCCAGCAGCGATTTTGCGTAGGCCGTGGCTTCCGCAGGCTTGCCCTGATTGTCTGCAAAGGCTTTCACTGCGGAGTTCGCAGCAGGCGTCACCGCGTACCAGAGCGCCAGCAGGAGACTCTTCTGCGTTCGGACCTCGGGTTCTGTCGCAAGCCTAGTGGCGAGGTCAGCAACGAACAGCGTCTCGTCCATTGGAAACAGCATGCAGATGAGGGAGTAGTCCTGGCCAAGCGTGAGTGAATGCTGAGGGATGAATGCTTTGAAATCGGGGAATGCCAAAATGCGGAAGGCGGCTTCGCGCGTGTCTAGTCCCTTGCTGCCGAGCGCCTGGACGGTCCGGACGTAATCGGCGGATTGAATCCCGTGCAGGTCTGCTTTTGCGATCGCGTGGAGTGCCAGGGTCTGGTCGGACCGGTCCGTCGAAAGGGCGAGAAGGAGCTTGCTCCCGTCATAGAAGAAGAACGCCGAATTCGCAGGATTTTCCAGCTCTTTTCGGAGCAAAGGCAAATTGCGCGAAGGATCGGCTTTGACCGCAGTCCAGAACTGATCCAGCTGGCTCGACTTCGCCTGCATCTCGGCGCGCGGCAGCTTGTGCGGCTCGAAGCCGTATAGCGCGGCGACTTCTGCGTGGAAGTCGGCCGCCGCAGTCGATTGCGCGTGAGCGAGACTGGATCCTGTCAGGAGAACAACGAGCGAGGCGAGGACGCGGACCGCGAGCATGGGTATCAGATGCCGGATGAAGCTGAAACGATCAGGCGCATGCGAGCGTCCCGTCTACCGGGAGGCACACACCTTGCGATCATCACAGGTTGCCAGTGTTTTGCCCGACGTGTCAAACGGGACGACCGGCTGAGACATCCGGCGTCGTCGCCCCGCGCTACTGTGCATGGGGTTGTTTTGCAGATTTCGTTTGATGGGCCGGCGTCGTCGACGCGGCCTTACGCCGCGCAGACGATCACGCCGTACCAGCCGAGCCCGCGATAGGTCTCGTAGCCCGGTGTCGCATGGAAGGCGATCATCGCGCCGGAGCGGTCCTGGTAGACGCCGGAGCGCTGGCCGCCCAGCGACAGTGAGATGCGCTCGCTCAAGATGCCCTGTCCGTCGGAGGCGGCGATCACGCGAAAATGCGAGTCGACCAGCAGCACGCGCGCCTTGTCGTTGTCGCCGACACGTACGCCCTGCACGATCGCACGCGCCTGCGGCTCCCAGTCGAAATGGATCGCGAGGACGCCGATCGGCGCGCCGTTGGCCTGGCCGCCGGCGCGGACGCTGGCGCAGTAGGTCGCGACCTGGGCGTTGCCGAGCAGGGGCTGGTTCTCGACGTCGCCGGCGACATAATCGTCACCGGAGCGCAGGGTCTTTGCCTCGCGAAACCATTTGGTGTGGGCGACGTTCTGGCCGACCACACGAAAGCGGTCGGCGCGGCCGTTGGCGATGACGTTGCCGTCGAGGTCGCAGAGCCAGAGATCGAGATAGACCGTGTAGGCGCCGAGGATGACGCCGAGCCGCTGCGAGGCATAGGAGACCGCCGCCGGAGCAGGCGAGGCCGCGCAATCGACCACGGCGGAATCGGTCGCCCACCAGCGCACATCGCAGGTGCGCTCATAGAGATTGCGGTCGATCAGCTCGACCGCGTTGAGCGACAGATCCATCATGCGCTCTCCGCGCGAACGCTGGCTCATGCGCTCGATCGAGGCGACCAGATCGCCGGTGCGTTTCGTCAGCTGCGTCTCGAGCTCGCGCGCGATGGTCTCGACCTGCTGGCCGACGCCGCGCACCTCCTGCGCCACCACCGCAAAGCCCGCGCCTTGCGCGCCGGCGCGGGAGCTTTCGATCAGCGCGTTCAACGCCAGCATCTTCATTTGGTTGGTGATCTGCTGGATCGACTTGGTCTTGTCGACCGCGATCTGGTTGACCTCCGCGGTCAGGCGGTTGATCAGCGCAGAGATGTCCGAATCGTCGTCAGCGGGCTCGGTGGTGGTCGGCTTGGTTTTCAGACCCAGCGCAGCAGACATCGGGAGCTTCCCTTGGCAATGAGGTCTGATCTGCAATGAACTGGGAACAACGGCTTACAGATCGAATAAGAATCATTTTCGAAGATTCTGGCTAACGCCCACTTAATTTGCTGTCCGCCCGGCTGCTCAAATGGTAGTCAGCTCGCTCAGCATTTCAGCAATCCACCGCTTTGTGGGCCGCTGACATTGCAAATGGCCGCGGATTCCCGACGAATCCTGCGATCGGACTCGGCCATCGCGCCGCTGCTTATGCCCGGACCATTTGAACCCCGCGAATCATGACGCCGCCCGCCACCGCCTTACCCGTCGAAATGCCTCAGGCCTTCCTGGGCGTGGCGCGCTCGCTTACCGACAAGCTCTGGCGCACCCGGCTCGATGCGCGCGGGGCCGCCACGGCCCTCGCCATCGTGCAACGCCACCAGCTGCCCGAATTGCTGGCGCGAGTGCTGGCCGGCCGTGGCGTCGATATCGACGCCGTGCCTGATTTCCTCGATCCGACCATCCGCAAGCTGATGCCCGATCCCTTCACGGTCACGGAGATGGAGGCCGCGGCGAAACGGATCGCGGATGCGGCCGCGAAGAGCGAGACCGTCGCAATCTTCGGCGACTACGACGTCGACGGCGCGACCTCGGCGGCGCTGCTCGCCTGGCATCTGCGCCATTGCGGGCTCGATCCGCTGATCCACATTCCCGACCGCATCTTTGAGGGCTACGGCCCGAACGTCGAAGCTGTGCGCGGGCTGGCGGCCAAGGGCGCCACGCTGCTCGTCACCGTCGATTGCGGCACCACCAGCATCGAGCCGCTCGCCGAAGCGAAGCGCCTCGGCATGTCCGTCGTCGTGATTGATCACCATCAGGCCGGCACCGAGCTGCCGGAGGTCGACGCACTGGTCAATCCGAACCGGCTCGACGATCTCTCCGGCCTCGGCCATCTTGCGGCCGTTGGCCTCGTGCTGGTGACGCTGGTCGCCGTCAATCGCGAGCTGCGCCAGCGCGGGTTCTGGAATGCGGAGATGCCGGAGCCTGATCTGTTGGGCATGCTGCATCACGTCGCGCTCGGCACCGTCGCTGACGTCGCGCCGTTGATCGGCCTCAACCGCGCCTTCGTCGCCAAAGGGCTGATCGCGATGCGGCGGCGCGACCATGTCGGCCACACCGCGCTGATGGATGTGGCGCGGCTCAATGGCCCCCCCGAAGCCTGGCATCTCGGCTTCATGCTCGGTCCGCGCGTCAATGCGGGCGGCCGGATCGGCCGCGCCGATCTCGGCGTGCGGTTGCTGCTGGAAGGTGACAGCGTCGAAGCCGCGCGGATCGCGGCCGAACTCGACCGCCTCAACAGCGAGCGCCGCGTGATCGAGCAGGCTGCCGAAGCGCAGGCCGAAGCCGAGGCGCTGGCCTCGATCGGTCTGGAAGACAAGCTCGGCGTGATCGTCACCGCGTCCGAAGGCTGGCATCCCGGCGTGGTCGGCCTCGTCGCCTCGCGCCTGAAGGAGAAGTTCTCGCGGCCGGCCTTTGCGATTGCACTCGAGCCCGGCGGCATCGGCACTGGATCGGGCCGCTCGATCGCCGGCGTCGATCTCGGCAAGGCGGTGCGGCAGGCTGTGACTGACGGCATTTTGCTTAAGGGCGGTGGCCACGCCATGGCCGCGGGCGTCACGCTGCGGAAGGAAAAGCTCGCCGAATTTCGCGCCTATCTGGAGCACGCCCTGGCGCAGGACGTCGCCGAGGCGCGCCACGTCAACGAGCTCTACATCGACGGCGCGATCTCGGCGCGCGCGGTGACGACGGAGCTTGCGACCACGCTCAATCGCGCGGGTCCCTTCGGCAGCGGCAATCCGGAGCCGGTGCTGGCGCTGCCGGGGCATCAACTCGTTTTTGCTGACGAAGTCGGGCAGGCGCACTTGAGGCTGCGCTTCAAATCGGGGGACGGCGCCATCGTCAATGGCATCGCATTTCGTTCGGTCGGGCAAAAGCTCGGCAATGCGCTTCTCGCCAATCGCGGCCAGCAACTGCATGTCGCCGGCTCCTTGTCTGTCGATCGTTATCAGGGCGCCGAGCGCGTGCAGTTTCGCGTCATCGACGTCGCACTACCGGACCAGGGGCCATCCGTCATTAGGTAGCGGCCTCAAACAACAAAAAAAGAAAAGGAGAGAAACATGGCAGGGCAGGTTGAGGGCAAGGTCGCGCTGGTCACGGGGGGCGCGTCCGGCATTGGCGAAGCCATCGTCGAGCTGTTCGCGCGCGAGGGCGCGACCGTTGTCGCAACTGACATCGACGAGCTGCGCGGCCCCGAGCTTGCCAAGCGAGTGACGAAAGCCGGCGGCAACGCGATCTTCCTGGAGCAGGACGTCACCAGCGAGGAGCGCTGGGTTGAGATCGTCGCCGAGATCGCGAAGCGCTATGGCCGGCTCGACGTCATGGTCTCCAATGCCGGCATCGGCATTGCCGTGCCCTCGATCACCGACATGACACTGTCTGACTGGCGCAAGCAGAACGCGATCAATCTCGACGGTGTGTTCCTCTCCGTGAAGCATTGCCTGCCCTTGATGCGCAAGACCGGCGGCGGCTCGATCGTCATGATGTCCTCGCTCGCGGGCCTGCGCGGCGCGCCCGGCCTGTCAGCTTATTCGCTGACCAAGGGCGGCGTGCGGCTGTTCGCCAAATCGATCGCGATGGAGTGCGCGGCCGCCGGTGACGGTATCCGCGTCAACTCCGTGCATCCCGGCATTATCGATACCCCGATCTGGGGCAAGATCCCGACGGGGGCGGCGGGCGCAGGCCAGAACGCACCGATCGATCCCGAGGAGCGGGCCAAGGTCGCGACGCCGCTTGGCCGCGCAGGTCAGGCTGCAGAGATTGCTTCCGGCGTGTTGTATCTGGCGTCGGATGCCTCGCGCTACGTCACCGGCAGTGAGCTCGTCATCGATGGCGGCATGAATGCCGGCGGCGTACCGCGGCGGGCGTGAGACGCGCAGGGCAGGGTGGCGGCCGGAGGGGCTGACGCGCAGGCGTAGCCCCTGTAAAACACTGGCATCTCCTGCCCGAAAGAGGTTTCAGTCGCCATGGCGCACAGTCTTCACGCCTCCACACCCGCGCCCGTCCGTTCGAACCGGCCGGACCTTGCGACCGATGCGATCCGCACCGCGCGCGAGGATCTCGCCGCCTGTTTCCGAATGGCTGCGCGCAACGGTTTCGAGGAGGGCATCTGCAACCACTTCTCGGCCGTGGTGCCAGGCCATGACGATCTCTTCCTGGTCAACCCTTATGGTTACGCCTTCCGCGAGCTGACGGCGTCAAAGCTGCTGATCTGTGATTTCCACGGCCACGTCCTCGACGGCGAAGGTGAGCCCGAGGCGACCGCGTTCTACATCCATGCCGAAATGCACAAGCGCCTGCCGCGCGCCAAGGTCGCCTTTCACACCCACATGCCCTACGCGACGGCGCTGTCGATGACCGAGGGTGATCCCCTGATCTGGGCCGGCCAGACAGCGCTGAAATTCTATGGCCGTACCGCGGTCGATCGCGATTACAACGGTCTCGCGCTCGACAATCGCGAAGGCGCGCGCATCGCCTCGGCCGTGGGCGATGCCGACATCGTCTTCATGAAGCATCACGGCGTGATGGTGCTGGCGCCGACCATCGCGGAAGCCTGGGACGATCTCTACTACCTCGAACGCGCCGCCGAGGTGCAAGTGCTGGCGATGTCGACGGGTCGAAAGGTTCTGCCGGTCGATCCGTCGGTTGCGGCAGAGACCTACAGGCAGATGCGCGAAGGCGATTCCGAATCCGCGCGATTGCATCTAGCCGCGATCCGCCGTCAGCTCGATGCGGAAGAGCCGCAATACCGGCATTGAGGCTGCGGGCTACGATCCCTGCCGCAGCTTTGCCAAAACCTTCAGCCCGCCATAGCCATCCGCGGGCGCGATCCCGGCACGCTGCTGAAAATCCTTGATCGCCTTCATGGTGTCGTTGCCGACGCGGCCGTCGGTGCCGCCGGTATCGAAGCCGGCTTTGGTCAGCCGCGTCTGCATCTCCTGCACCTCGGCAAGCGTAAGCACGCGCTCGGAGCCGGGGAACGGTTGAATGAAGGGCGGCGCGCCCAGGCAGCGGTCGCCGAGATGGCAGATCGCGAGCGCATAGTTCATCGAGGGATTGTAGCTCTTCACCGAATAGAAGTTCGGTCCGAGCAGGAAGGTCGGCCCGCCCGCGACCGGCGTCCACATTTGCGCCGATCCGTTCGGCTGTGGAAACGCCTGGCCGTCGGCGCGTGTGACGCCGGCTGCCTGCCACGCCGCATAGGTGCGGCTGCCGCTCATTTCACTGGGCGCGCGCACCTCGTAGCCCCAATGCTCGCCGCGATGCCATTTGCCGCGATTGACCAGATATTTTGCGGTGGAGCCCAGCGCGTCGTCGGGCTTGCCAAACGGCGAGACCTTGCCGTCGCCGTCATAGTCGATGCCGACATTGAGCCAGACTTCCGGCATCCATTGCGAATGCCCCATCGCGCCGGCCCATGATCCCTGCATTTCCTCGGGCGTGCTCCAGCCCTTGTCGACGATGCGCAGCGCGTTGATCAGCTCGGTCTCCCAATAGGCTTTACGGCGCGGCTCGTTCCAGGCGAGCGCGGCGAGGGAGGGAAACACCGGCGTCATGTGATTTTGCTGCACCAGCGGATCGCCATAGGCCGACTCCACGCCCCACAGCGCCAGCAGTGTGCCGCGCTCGACGCCGAAATCCCGCTCGATGCGCGCCAGCAGCGCCTCGTTGTTCTTCAGCGCGATCTTGCCGTTGATGATGCGCCAGTCAGAGACACGTCGATTGATGTACTGCCAGACCTGCTCATGGAATTCGGGTTGGTTGCGCATCTGCTTGAACACGCTCATGTCTGGCTCGACCCGCGCCATCGCGCGCTGCCACGTCGCGGCCGAAATGCCCTTCGCCATGGCGCGTGCGCGAAAGCTTTCGCGCCATTCGTCGAACCCGGGCGGCGATGCAAGAACATGCGTTGGGGATGCCAGCAGCGCGGCTGAGCCGAGCGTGGATTGCAGCAGGGCGCGGCGGGTGATGCGACTAGTCGAGGAATCAGCGTGTTTCATACGGTCATTCTAGCGGAAAAAAAAGGCCCCTGTGAGCCGGTTCCTGGAACGCGAGGAACAGGCAGTTCCCCGGAACAAAGCGTCGCACTGCTGCATTCCCTCCGCACGACATTAGAGGAGGACAAAATGCGGAAATATCTGTTTGCCGCTGCCATGATCACAGCCTTCGCAGCCCCTGCGTTCGCGGATGAGGTCGGCGTTCACGTCGGTCCGGTCGGCGCCGGCGTGACGGTCGGCGAGTCTCACGAATATCGTGACCGCGATCGCGACCGCACTACTGTTATCAAGGAGCGCGCGCCCGCTGAGCGCAAAACCGTGATCAAGAAGGAAGATGAATTCGGCAACCGCAGCAAGACCGTGATTCATCACGACAACGATTGACGGAGCAAGGCCCCGGCCGATCGCCGGGGCCCGTCTTCCTCAACGCGACTTTGGGGTGGAATGAAGATACGCACGCATGCAGAAAGCCATGTCGTCGAGCTCGACGACGGATCGTGTTGGCAGATTTTTCCCGGCGATCTTGCGGCGACGCTGAGCTGGAAGCCTGAAACGGATCTGCATCTGGAGCCGAGCGCCGACCGAATGGGTTCGCACGTGCTGGTGAACACCACGGACCGAAGTCGCGTCCGGGTCATCGCGGCGGGCGAAGTCTGGCCGGATGGCGAGGTTAAGAAAGTGTTGAAGGGCGGATAAGGCGCCCTTGGTCAAGACCCAAATCCCCCAAGTTTAGGCCTGTTCCTTTACGGTCGGTTCGTTTCCGTCTGCGCATCATGCGCACATGCGAGAGCTGTTCGACATCATCCGTGCCAATCCCTGGCCCTTCGGTGCGGGACTCTTGGTCGTGGTCATGATGATCCTTGCAGAGAATTTCGGCCGCGGCATCCAGGGTGATGGTGGCGCGGGCGGCGATTTCGCTGATTTCGGCGGGTGCGATGGTGGCGGGGATGCAGGAGGCGGCGACTAGGCTCGCCTAATCCTCCTGCAGCTCCGTCGCGACGTTGGCGAGCCAGCGGCGAATGCTTGCCTCCGCCTTGGCATCGAGGTTGCTGGCGAGACGCTTTTCCAGTTCAATCACGCGATCCCTGCAAACCTTCAGCAAGGTCGTTCCGCGCGATGTCAGTGTCCATTGCTGGATGCGGCCGTGGACAGGATGCGGCGTCATCACAATCGCGCCGTCGCGTTCGAGATTACGGATGATCACTCCGACCGTTTGCGGCGTCAGGAAGGTGAGGCGGGCGACGTCGGCCCCCGATAACCCCGGATACGCGTTCAGCATGGTCAGGACGGCGAATTGCGGCGAGGTCACGCCGAGATCGGCCAGCGTACGTTCCATTTTCAGCCTCACCGCGGCGTGGGCCTGACGCAGGAGATAGCCGAGATAGCCTTGCTCGCCGCGCTTGCCTTCGCCGGGGGCGGGCACATGCACCGCTGCCGGCTCGCTGGATGCCCGCTGCTTCGGTTTCGATTTCGTGATGCTGGCTGGCTTGCGCATAATATAAGAGCCCTGATAATATGTAAGCGGTCTTATACTATCACGAGGTGAACGGCAATGTCACACGCCCGCAGCGAATACGAGGATTTCAAGAGGATTGCGCCGGACGCGTATGATCTGGTGCTTGCGCTGGGCCAGGTTGCGGCCAAGGCCGGCCTCGACAAGCAGCTCCTTGAGCTCGTCAAGTTGCGCGCCTCGCAGATCAATGGCTGCGCCTTCTGTGTTCAGCATCATGTTCTTCTCTCGGAGCGGCTCGGGGTGTCCGCTGACAAGCTTCATCTCGTCGCGGTCTGGCGCGAGGCACCGATCTACTCGGCGCGCGAGCGTGCAGCGCTAGCCTGGGCCGAGGCTCTGACCCTGTTGCCCGAGGGCTTCGGCGACGAGATCTATGCCGAGGCGCAGCGCGAATTTTCTGCGGCCGAGCTGATGTACCTGACCTCGGCAATTGCCTCGATCAACGTCTGGAACCGCTTTGGCGCGGCCTTCCGCTGGACGCCGCCAAAGCGGCACATGGCGGCGAATGTCGCGGCGTCCTGATTGAAACGAGGGGGAGATGACAATGACCGCCATGGGTTTAGCAGCCGTTCCGCGTCAATCGCGGTCGATGGCCTGGGCCGTCGTAGCCGGCCTTGCGTGCGCATTTGCGATCGGCAAGGCGCTGCCGGTGACGATGGATACCGTCTCAGGGGCGCTTTCGCCACTCTGCGCTACCGCCGCCGAAAGTTCGCCACTCGACAAGGTCGAACCGGTCGGCTCCTACGCACTGCCCAACGTGCCGGGCAAGCGCGTCACCATCGTGCGGGTGTTCTACGGTCCAGGCGGGTTTTCGCGTCCGCACCGCCATGCGGGCTCGGTGACAGCTTACATTACCAAGGGCGAGATCCGCTCCCAGCTCGGCGGCGGCCCGGTCGAGACGTTTGGCGTCGGCCAGTCCTTCTTCGAGCCGCCCGGCGCGACGCACCTGGTCTCGGCCAATGCCAGCACCACGGAACCGGCCGAATTGATCGCCGTGTTCGTGGCCGATGAAGGCGCGCAGCTCACGACGTTTTTGGAGTGATCCGGAGCCTGCTCAGTTCTCTTCGCTGCTCGATCCCTCGCGCAGATCAGGCTTGACCACGTCCTCGGGCAGCGCATGCGCGACCGGCTGCGGGGTGCCTGCGATCTCCGGACCGATCTCGCGGCCACGGGCGCGGATGAGGCGCTCATAGGCCGAGACCAGCGTGACGTAAGGGCTGACCCAGATCCAGCCATCGCGGGTGAACACCTGGACGTCGAAGTGCAAGTGCATCGACGTCCCCGCGGGATGATCGAGATAGTTCGAGATCACGCCGATCTTCTCACTTTCGGTGACGATACGGCCATTGAGCACCCCGTCGGCGTTCAACGCCTGCGGGTTCATGTGCATGTAGCGGAAGCGGATGTGCTCGGTGCGGCTGTTGACCTCGAGTGTCGCGGCCTGGTCCTTGGAGGCGCGGATCACCACGGCGTCGCGCACGGCAACGACGCCGCGTTGCTTGGGATCGCAGGCGTCGCGGCCGTCACCGGGCGAGGGGCAGTCGGCGGCGCGGATGTCCTCGCCCTGGTGGCCGTAGCCGCCGCCGCACTGCCAGACCTCGAAGCTGCGTGACTCGCAGAAATTATCGCGCCAGGGATAGGCTGTCGGGCCATCGTCCTTGTCGCGCTTGGCGTAGGATTGCGAATGCACGAAGGCCGGCGCTTTCTCGAGCGGAAAGCGGATCTGCGCATAGGCCATCGCATCGGGATGGCCGCCCTGCTTGCGATAACCGGTGTTCGGAATGATGTCGCCGCTCGGCCGGTAGCTGAAATCCGCCGGTCGTCCCGCGGGACGATCGATCACGACGGAGGCAACGTCCATCAGCGGCCGCATGCGCTGGCCGCCGGCGACGTGCAGCGCCTTGAGAAAGCGTTCGGCGACGGGGTAGGCCTCCTTGCAGGCAAGTCGCCGCGGTTTCGCGACGCTGTCGAGGCACTGGACCGACACCACATAAGCGGCGCCGAAGCGCGTGAAGGCGTAGCGCACATAGCCTTCACGGATGAACCTGCGCAGATCCGGATAGATGGTCGCAAGTGGTTTGACCGGCTCGCCCTTACCGCCGGCGGGATCGGCGATGTCGTAGACGAGCGCCGATCCCGTGATCTGTACCTCGACCGGCCTTGCGAAGGTGCGCGACGGCATGCCGTCGCCGGCGCCGGGCTCGAGCGAGAACGTCGCGCTGTAGCCGGCGGGGCCCGCGTCGAACATGTCAACGGGATTGAAATCGGCCTGGTAACGCGATAGCGCGAGCGCCGCGCCCGGTGCGCCGTTGTGTTGTGCCTCGATATAGGCGGCAGCATCGAACGGCAGCAGCACTGGAACCGAACTGCGCGCAATGCCGGTGAAGAATTGCGAGGAAAGCGCGTTGAGCTGCATCAGCGCCGGCATTGCGCGCGGATCGACGCGCGGTACCGAACGGCGCGGCACGAAGACGAAATCGCCGGCGATCTGCGAGCGACTATTGATCTCGGTGCGGAGCTGGTCGAGCGCTGCGCGCCAATCGACGCGCAGGGCCGTGAGGGATGGGCTGCGGATCTCGTCCGCAGCGACCGGCGTGGCGGTGAGGAGCGAGAGCGACGCCAGAAAAAGCGAGACGAAGCGGAAACTCTTCCCAACCACTGTCTCGCCCCCCGGCGGCACCTGTCCTGAACCCTCGTTTAGTCCTTGGCGCGCTCGGAGTAGGAGCCGTCTTCGGTCATCACCACGATGCGGGTGCCGACCGAGATGTGCGGCGGCACGGTGGTGCGGATGCCGTTAGACAGCACCGCGGGCTTGTAGGACGACGAAGCGGTCTGGCCCTTGGTCACCGGCTCGGTCTCGACCACTTCCAGCGTGACGCGCTGCGGCAGCGCGAGCGAGACCACGTTGACGTCGTGGGTCGACAGCTTGACCATCATCTCCGGTTGAAGATACGCGGCTGCGTCGCCGACGACGTCCTTGGGCACCTGGACCTGATCGTAGGTCTCGGGGTTCATGAAGTGGAAGCCGTCGCCATCTTCATACAGGAAGGTGTAGTTGCGCTCTTCGATCGTGGCCTTTTCGACCTGGTCGGTGGTCTTGTAGCGCTCGGAGATCTTTACCCCGTCCGAGATTCGGCGCATTTCGATCTGGCTGACCGGCGTGCCCTTGCCGGGATGGATGTTCTCGGCACTAACGACAACATAGAGCTTGCCGTCTTGCTCGATCACGTTGCCCTTGCGAATAGAACTGGCGATGACTCTCAAAGCTATATTTCCTGCTTGCTTGGCCCGGCTCAGGCCAGGACGTGGTCAAATCGATGGGGGACTTGGGGCCTCAAATCAGACCTCGGCGCCCGTTTCGGGCCGCAACATACTGATTTTGCCGTTGAATGCCAGCGTTTTGCTGGCCCAAGGGGTGGTCGGTTAATGGCTGGGGACAAGCCGATTTCGCCGTTCTGGATGCCCAACCGGCACCTCGACCGGCGGCCGTTCCTCCAGGCCAGGGGAGCCGTTACCGGGGCTCTGCGGGGCTTTTTTGCCGAGCAGGGCTTTGTCGAGGTCGAAACCTCCGTTCTCCAGGTCTCGCCGGGTAACGAGACCCATTTGCACGCCCCGCGGACCGAAATCATGCGGCCGGATGGCAGTCGAGCCAGCCGATACCTGCGGACTTCGCCCGAATTCGCCTGCAAGAAGCTGCTGGCGGCCGGCGAAGAGCGGATTTTCGAGTTCGCGCGGGTGTTCCGCGACCGCGAGCGCGGCGACCTGCATCTGCCCGAATTCACCATGCTGGAATGGTACCGGGCGGGCGCCCCCTACGACGCCATCATGGCCGATACCGTGGTGGTCATCGCCATGGCTGCGCAGGCAACCGGGATCGGGACTTTCTCGTTCCGGGGCCGGGCCGCTGACCCCTTCGCCGAACCGGAGCTTTTGACGGTCGCGGGCGCCTTCGAGCGCTTCGCGGGCATTGATCTGCTGTCGACAATCTTGGGCGCCGAGGGTAACCGTGCTGCGCTTGCCGAGGCGGCCGGCGGCAAGGTCCGCGTGGCCGACGACGACAATTGGTCGGACATCTTCAGCAAGGTCCTGGTCGAGCATGTCGAGCCGCATCTGGGGCAGGGGCGTTTGACCATCCTGTTCGAATACCCATCTCCGGAGGCGGCGCTGGCACGGGTGAAGGCTGGCGACAAGCGGGTCGCGGAGCGGTTCGAGGTCTATGCCTGTGGCGTCGAACTCGCCAACGGCTTTGGCGAGCTCACCGACGCCGAGGAGCAGCGCAAGCGCTTCACGGAGTCCATGGCGGAGAAGCAGCGCCGCTACGGCGAGGCCTATCCGCTGGATGAGGACTTTCTGGCCGCGGTGGCCGTCATGCCGGAGGCGAGCGGTGTCGCGCTCGGGTTCGACCGGCTGGTGATGCTGGCAAGCGGCGCGACACGGATTGATCAGGTGGTGTGGACGCCGCCTGCGGATGAGAGATGACGAAGACCAATCTTGCGAGAACATTGCGCGAGCCGGCCGAGCTCGTAGCCGCGGACCTGGCGCCGGCCACGGCGCTCCCCGCGCTCGAGCGTGTCGCCGCGCGATATGCCGTTGCGATCACGCCGCCGCTGGTCGAGCTGATCGATAGCTCCGATCCCGACGATCCCATCGCGCGCCAGTTCGTTCCGTCCGCCGCAGAGCTGGAGATGCACCCCGGCGAAAATGCCGATCCGATCGGCGATCACCCGCATTCGCCGGTCCCGGGAATCGTGCATCGCTATCCCGATCGCGTGCTGTTCAAGCTCGTTCACGTCTGCGCGGTCTATTGCCGTTTCTGCTTCCGCCGCGAGATGGTCGGTCCCGGCAAGGAGAACGCACTGTCGGACGGCGCCTATCGTGCCGCGATCGACTACATCCGCTCGCATCGCGAGATTTGGGAGGTGATCCTGACCGGCGGCGATCCGCTGATGCTGTCGCCGCGCCGGATGAGCGAGATCATGGCCGATCTCGCTGCGATCGATCACGTCAAGATCATCCGCCTTCATACGCGCGTGCCCGTGGCCGATCCTGCGCGTATCAGTGACGAGATGGTCGCGGCGCTTAAAGTTGATGGTGCGACCACTTGGGTCGCAGTGCACGCCAACCATGCGCGCGAGCTCACGGACACGGCCCGCGCCGCCTGCGCACGGCTGGTCGACGCCGGCATCCCCATGGTGAGCCAGTCCGTGCTTTTGCGCGGCGTCAATGACAATGTCGCTGCTTTGTCGGATCTGATGCGGGCTTTCGTCGAGTGCCGGATCAAGCCGTACTACCTGCATCATGGCGATCTCGCGCCCGGCACTGCGCATCTGAGAACGACGCTGGCGCATGGGCAGGAATTGATGCGGGAGCTGCGCGGACGGGTGTCAGGGCTGTGTCAGCCTGATTATGTCATCGACATTCCCGGCGGCGCCGGCAAATCCCCGGTCGGGCCGAATTATGTGTTGGCGGAGCAAAATACCGCAGGCATTGCACGTGATGCAGCCACGGAAACGCGCTATCGTATCATCGACTATTGCGGCGACGTTCATCTCTATCCGCCCGAGGCGTGAGTGGTCAGAGAACGCCGGTTTGAGGAATGGGAGAATCGGACATGAAGAAGATCATGGTGGCAGCATCGCTCGTGGTCTTGCTCGGCGGCGCGGCGATTGCGCAAACCGGCACCAAGGGATCGACGTCCGGCGGTGCCGCGTCGGGATCGGTGCCGCAGGCGCCCGTCGGTCACCGCCAGCCGCGCGCCGGCGACGTGCCGAGCGAGAAGAATCTGAACGATCCGAATAATCCCGTGAACAAGGAAGACGCTCTGCTCGACAAGAAGATCAAGAGCATCTGCCGCGGCTGCTAAGCCTTAATCGCGGCGGGCAGGGCGCGAACAGCGTCGCCCCGCCCGCCCGTTGCTCTGCTTAAGCGGAGCGCTCATGCAAGCCGGCGCGCGCGGTGTTGCGCCGGATTTCGACCGCATCGGCGAGCTGCTCGAGCACATTTGCCGTCGTGGCCCAGTCGATGCATCCGTCGGTGATGCTCTGGCCGTAGGTCAGCGGCTTGCCCGGCACCACGTCCTGGCGGCCGGCGACGAGGTTGCTCTCGATCATCACGCCCATGATGCGGTTCTCGCCGCCCGAGATCTGGCCGGCGATATCAGCCATGACCAGCGGCTGGTTCTCCGGCTTCTTGCTCGAATTGGCGTGGCTCGCATCCACCATCACCAGCGGGGCGACGCCAGATTTCGCCAGATCGTTGCAGGCTGCCGTGATGCTTGCCGCATCGTAGTTCGGCTTGCTGCCGCCGCGCAGGATGATGTGGCAATCCTCGTTGCCCGAGGTCGAGGCGATTGCGGAACGGCCGAGTTTCGTCACCGCCATGAAGTGATGCGGATGCGAAGCCGATTTAACCGCGTCGGCTGCGATGCGCACATTGCCGTCGGTGCCGTTCTTGAACCCGACCGGGCAGGACAGTCCCGAGGCCAGCTCGCGATGGATCTGGCTCTCAGTGGTGCGCGCGCCGATCGCGGCCCAGGAGACGAGATCCGCAATGTATTGCGGCGTCGTCATGTCGAGGAATTCGGTGCCGGCGGGCAGGCCCAGATTGTTGATGGCCGAGAGCACGTTGCGGGCGAGCCGCAGGCCCTTGTTGATGTCGAAGCTGCCGTCGAGATCGGGATCGTTGATCAGGCCCTTCCAGCCGACGGTGGTGCGCGGCTTCTCGAAATAGACCCGCATCACGATCTCGAGCTGATCTGCGAGGTCTCCACGCAGCTTGGCGAGACGCTCGGCGTAGTCCAGAGCGGCCTTGGGATCATGCACGGAGCAGGGGCCGACGACGACCAGAAGCCGGTCGTCCTGGCCGTTGAGGATGGCGTGGACGGCGTTACGGGCCGCCATCACCACGCGGGTGGCCGTGAGGGTGCGCGGGACCTCCCGCATCACGTCCTCAGGCGTGCTCAGCTCTTTCAGTTCGCGGATACGAAGATCGTCGGTCGTGCTCAGCACGGCGGGCTCCTGTCTGTTTCTCGAACCTGCCGGCAATAAAAAAAGCCGCCAGGTCTGGCGGCTGTTCGGACGTTTGCATCAATATTTTAGATTGAGCGCGATCCTCCTGCCGCCAGCGAGCTGTCGTAGCTAAAGTACCAAAAATAGCTGGTGGCGACGGTGATCATGGCCGGTCATATAGCGCGCCATTGGCGGGTTGTCACCCCCCAATCGGCGCCCGAGGCTTCGAGCCCCCTCAACTGTTGCTTTTGCGTGCCGCCAGGGCCATGCCGATCAAGGTGGCGCCGCCGAACAAAAGGTTGATGCCGACGAGCACGCCGAGCGCCCATTCCGCCGAGCTCGGCAATCCCGTGATCACCATGAACGCGATCGCGATGTCGACGAGGCCCGAGATCAGGAGCCACGACCAGCGGCCGCTCAGCTCGCGGCGGTGCTCCAGCGCATACATGATGGTGGTGACGCCCTCGGCGAGGAAGTAGGCGCCAAGCACGATTGTCAGAGTCAGCACGGCTTGCATCGGGCGGGCCAGCAACAGCATGCCGGCGAGCACGGCCAGGGCAGCCGAGACCAGCGACCACCAGAACCCCGGCGTAGCACGTGCCCAATAGGTCGCGATCAATCCGCCGATGCCGCTGATCAGGAACATCCAGCCCAGGAAGATCGTGATGGCGAGGCTTGCGAGCGGCGGCAGGATCAGCGCGGCCACGCCGAGGACGGCGAGCAAAATACCTTCGAACAGAAAGGCCTTCCAATGCGCCTTCACCGCCTGGCTCATTGCTGATTGCAGCCGTGAAAAATCCTCAGGCGATGTCATCGGCAGGCTCCCGATCGAAATGCGTGCGCTCAGTCTAGCGTGCGCGCGCCGCGCTTGCCATCCCGAGGCTCAACCGCCGCCGTGCGCAGACGAAAAGCCCTCGCCGGTGGTGCGGATGCGGTTACGGCCAAGAATGTAGATCGCGGTCGTGACGATCAGAAGCGCAAGACCGAGCAGGATCGAGACGAATCCGATCGGGATCAGCGCTAGCGTCAGATTGCGCTCGGGGTTGATGAGCCAGTGGTGGATCGAGGTCAGCACGAAGGCGAGACCAAGGAAGCCGACGCCGCCGCCGGCGAGCAACAGCGCCCACATCCGCCGCAACTGACTGAGCCTTTCCCGCGCGATATCGGTCCGGGGCGCATGGTGACGCGCGACGCGTCGAACCAGTCGGATGGCGAAGGCGATCGAGCTGAAGCCAATCAGCAGGCTCGCACCGCCCAGCCACATCCGCAGGGTCGGGTCGAGATCCGGCATGCGCTGGAGCGTGAGCAGCGGGAAGTCGAAGGCCGAATGCAGCGCCAGTGGGCCCGCGAAGATCAGCAGCCGGCTGGAGAGGCGGGCCCAGTCGCGGTGATGGCGGTTCGCACCCAGCGCCGTGCCGGCTCGGGCGATCGTCAAATAGGCTCCGGCGATGATGCCGAGCGCGCCGTGGAACGGGACGGTGAGCACGCTGCGCAACGCTGCCAGCGACCGCCACATCTCGGCATGCTGCACCAGATAAGCGAGGTTCTCGTAAGCCGCAAAGCCGAGGCCGACGGCGGCGCCATAGACCACGGTGTCCATGGGATTGGAGAAGGTCCGCCGCTTGGTCGAGGAGACCAGCACGATCGCGATCACTTTCACCGCCTCCTCGGGCAGCGCGACGCCGAAGACAGAATGCATGGCGAGCGCTGCCCAAGGATCGTCAGGCGCTGCAACCATCTTGGCGAAGGGGGCGCGGGCGAGACCCAGCAGCGAGATGCTGGCCGCGCCGAGCAGGAAGGCGGTCCAGACCTGGGCGGGTGGTCCGGGGCGTTCTTCGGCGGCAATGACGAGCCAGAGCATCAGCAGCGCCGGGGCGATGGCGGCCGTTCCGATGACGGTGGGTAACGCTTCAATCAGGTACATCGGCGCCGAAAATAGGTTCCCTTGGTCCGCTTATCTACGTGTCCCGATGCGACCATCTGTCATGCACTCGCTGTCCCGTTGCTCAACACGCGCGACAGCCGGCGTTCATCAGGGTCGCAAAGTGTAGAATGCCGAGCGCAATCAATTGCATGACAGCATCACTGCGTTATCGGCAGTAATGGCCGTGCGCTATCGCCGGATCGCGATTGATAAGTTAGATCAAGGTAATGTGCAGGTTTCTTCGATTCACGATGCACGTGTGCCAGCGGGGAGTCCAGAGGCGGAATTGCCTCCGACCGGACAACAGGCCGGCGGGCGGAGCGACCTAGTCACGTTTCGGCGTGCGGCCGCGCGGAGGTGTCTCGATTCGGCGCGCTCGCATCTGCTCCAGCTCCCAAAGGGCACGCACGAGGCATGTGCCAAGGCAGAAAACGATGAGCAGCAGCAGGAAGGCCTGGTCGGCGGGAGGGATGTGCATCATGGCATTGGTTAAGCAACGTGCATGCCATGTGTTCCCGAACTGGCGCGCGCATGTTGCGTCGGCCTCCAATTTCGGCGACTGCTTCCCCAGCTCAATCGTGGGCTCCGGCGATGCAGCGCGTATCCGCGCCCGCCGTCAGTGGGTCATGAACGGCGCAGGGGCGTCGGGCGCGATGTCGAAGGCTCCAAGGTGGAATTCCTCGCCGACGGCCTCGTCCCGTTCGGCATGGTGCGCGAGCAGCGTGAACGCGGCTTGCGGATATTGCTTCCAGATATCGAGATCGCCGGCCGTAATGGTGAGCCAGCCGAAAGTGTACATGTAGCGCCCGGGCTCGGTGACCCGGCCGACTCTGTCCCAAGTGATTTTATCAACCGTGATCTTGTCGACTGCCATTCGGTCCCCCGATCGCAAGTCTGCAAACGACGTCCGGCCCCGAGGCGCAGACCGTCAGAAGCTGATCCCGCATTGGGGCCGCGATAGGGCAGCGATACGGATTGGTTTGGTCGGGTCAGGCCGGCAGCGGCACGGTCTGGCGCACGACCAGGCGCACGAGGTCGTCCCGCTGCTGCTTTTCCGCGAACTTGATCGCAAAGCCATTGTCGAATTTGCGGATGACTCGCCCGACGCAGGCACCGACGGCAAGCGCTGTTCCGACCGGCGGATCGTATTCGCAGGAGATCGCGACGCCGGCCGTGGAGACGTCGATGATGAAGCAGGGATAGGTGCTGCCGTCTGCGAGCGTGAGGACGGTGTGCGAGGCCTGCGGCACGAAGCGCGCGTCGCGCCGCAGCTCCTGAATGCTGTCGTCCTTCTGCTTCTTTTCGAGCCAGGTCAGCTTTTCCGACATCCAGGCGCGGCGCGCCCGTGTCATGTCGAGCTCCATCAGGAAGCCCGACTTCAGCGTTGCGCTGATGGTGCACTGGAATTCGCCGAAGTCTTCGAAATAGGAGGTCACACGTTCGCCGATCTTGCCGACGACCGGCACGTCCACAATCATGCGAAACGGCGAAACGCGCTTGGTGCGGCAGGCGAAGTTTCGCAGCTTGCCCTCACAATCGTACCAGCGATGCAGCGAATAGCTGCCGCTCACGCTCACTTCCACTGCTCGCTGCCTGAGAAACTCCGCGACAGACATGGGCGCCAAATCGTGCTTTTGATTGTTTCCGTAATTCCACGGTAGCGATCAAAATCTAAGCAAATGATACCGGCACTCAGGAGCAGGGGTAAATTTCCGGTAAATGAACTGGACGGTAGAGTGCCGGGGCCGGCGGCAAATCGTCCCTGTTATCGGGCGCCGACGGTCACAACCGCGTCATTGTGACCGCTTCGAGGGACGGCGCCGTGAGGCCAGCCGGGGCCGCCTTCAAACGCTGCCGAGCAGCACCAGCGCCAGCGCGGCGATCGCAATCACGAATTTGATCGTGTAAGGGGCAGGTCGGGCTTGATCGCCCACCCGAACCTCGCCCTTTCGTGCCGCATCGCGAGTGATCCGATCGCTTCGATGATGGCGAACGCGAGGGCGACGCCGGCGATGAAAGCCCACGACTGCGACGGAGGCAGAACTGGCGCGAGCCAGACGGGCGCGGAGGCGCGCAGCGACGCGAGCAAGGCAATCCATCCGAACCATGATGCGAAGCCTTTGATGATGTCGGGTCCGACCGTATCCGGCTCGAACCGGACGCCGAGTATCGCGAAGGCGGTTTCGACACGCTCGTGGTCGGCCAGGAACAGGTACGCGCCGAGATAGAGTGGAATTGGCGACATGCAGAGTATGGCGATCGCGCCAAACAGGACGGTGTGGCCGACGAGGTCAGCGAGGATGTCCGTGCCGCTCTTGCGCAATGGCGCGGCTGCGACTTGGCGCTGCGGCGTCGATCTCGCGCGCGCCATGTGCTCCAGCATCTTGGCGCGACGATCCGGCGGATACGGCACCGCGCGGCGCATCCAGGCCGGAGGCGTGGTCATCACCGAGAAGGTGCCGGATTGGCCTTCCGAAGTCGACTTGCGCTGCTCCATGGGGCTGTCCTTCAATCCGTGACGCCCTAGCCGGGGGCTGGGCGGTTTGCTTCGGACATTGGTCGAGGGTAAGGGCCAGGGAGGTTCATGCGGGAGGCAACGTCGATCGTCGACGTCGTGGGGCCGGCCTCTTGGGGATGGCGACTGCTGGCGCTCCCTAGCGGAATCGAACCGCTCTCTCCACCGTGAAAGGGTGGCGTCCTAACCGATAGACGAAGGGAGCAAACGCAAGGCCTGATCGCATCTGGCGACAGGCCCGCTGGCCGGCCGAGTCGTGCCCGGCGGCTTGCAGCGGGCGAACGTATAGTGGCCTTTGGGCCCGTGGGCAAGCCGTTCCGGAACGCTGTTTTGGCGGCGGTGGATAGCCTGCCCCGGGACCGTTCGGACGGTCATTTCAACCGTTTCTTAGGGTTCCCGGGCTAGCGCTGGAGCGGGAGAGATCTTTAGCCGATGCCACCACCCAAGAAGCGCGCAGCCCGCAAATTGCTGTCGCAGCATGCCTGGATCACGCTCGACGGCGGATTCGCGGCGCGGCATTGCCTTGTCCAGGACATCTCGGCCTCGGGCGCCAGGATCACCATGGACGAGGACGCAAGCCAGCTCCCGGGCGTGATCCGGATGGCATTCGCGCGGGACGCGCGGACCGGGCGGAGCTGCCAGGTGGTCTGGCGCCGCGGCAAGTCGGCCGGCATCAAGTTCCTCTGACGGCCGCCGGATAGCGCCGGGCCCGGGTCCCGGGTACAAGGCGGGATGCGCCCCACGGTCCTCGTCCTGATCTCCTTCGCACTGACCTCCACGGCCACCGCCGAGCCCTTGCGTCTGCCGCTGGCCGGAGGGCCGCAGTCCGGCAAGACCCTGCCGCTGAAGGGCACCGCGGGGGCGGCGAAGGGCAATGGCTGCGCCGCCTTCGGCCGCGGCTTCACCATGGTCGAGGGGACCTGCGTCAAGATCGGCGGCTCCGTCAGGGTCGACGCCGTGACCGGGCGCTGAGGGCGGATGTCGCCACAACTAAAACCGCGAAAACAACCCCATGCACAGTAGCCGTCAAGTGCGGGCTGTCTGCGCGGCCGGCGCGATTCACCGCGCTCTCGCCAGAGCTTAAACTCGGTCAGCGGCTCACGACATCGGCGGCGCCACGTGCTCTGCAAATCCGGGCCGCTTGCCGAGCTCGGCGAGCCACCGCGTCAGGTTCGGCTGCGCCGGCCGGCTGATCCCCTCGACGCCGAGCCAGCGCCGCGCATAGGCACCCACGGCGATGTCGGCGAGCGTGAACGCATCGCCTTCCATGAAAGGCCGCGTCGCGAGCAGGCGGTCGGCGATCGTCCAGACCTCGGCGGCGGCATCGGCATCCTGCTGAACCTTGATCATGTCGCGCTCGGCGGGCGCGGTGCGCACGATGCCCCAGAACACCGGGCGGTCGACCGGCTGCACCGTCGACAGCGTCCAGTCGAGCCAGCGGTCGATGCCGGCGCGCAGCTTCGGCGCCTCCGGATAGATCGGCGTGCCGCGCCCGTGCGCGAGGCAGAGATAACGCATGATCGAATTGGATTCCCACAGCACGAAATCGCCCTCGACCAGCGTCGGGATCCGCGCATTCGGGTTCATCGCGAGATAGTCGGCCTCGCGGGTCTTGCCATATTGCATGCCGGCGTCGATGCGCTGACAGGGCAGGTTGAGCTCGGTCAGGCACCACAGCACCTTCTGCACGTTGACCGAATTGGCGCGTCCCCAGATCGTCAGCTGCGTGTCAGGCATCAAGCATCTCCCGCGGCGTTTTGACTTGGTCGTTTTGACTTGGCCGTTTTGACTTGCCGCGGTTGATAGCGGAATTCACGGCACGGAGCGACGCGCAATGCCGTGAGCCCCTCATGCAAAAAGCTCCGCCCGGGGCGAAGCTTTCATTGCACGTGTCAGCTCGGTGTAAGCCGTTGCACTGGTCGTTGAATCAGGATCAGTGGCCGAAGAACAGCCACAGCAGAATGATCACCGGGATCGGCACGCCCAGCAGCCACAACAAAATTCCGCGTCCCATCGCGTCCTCCTCCAATTTGCATTTGTCGGAGGGACAACACCAGTGGATGGGGCTGGTTCCTATGGCGCGGACTTTACCAGTGGCCGGTGTTGGGCATCGACGTCCACGGTTCCTGCGGCGCCTTCGGCTCGCCCTTCTGCAACAGCTCGATCGAGTGCAGATCCGGCGAGCGCACGAACGCCATGTTGCCGTCGCGCGGCGGCCGGTTGATGGTGACGCCGGCCTTCATCAGCTTCTCGCAGGTGGCGTAGATGTCGTCGACCTCATAGGCGAGATGGCCGAAGAAGCGGTCCTCGCCATATTTCTCCTCGTCCCAATTGTAGGTGAGCTCGACCAGCGGTGCGCCGCGAGATTGCGGCTGCTTCTTCAGCGCCTCGAGATCGTCCGCCGAGCACAGGAACACGAGCGTGAAGCGCCCCTTGTCGTTCTCGATCCGCCGCACCTCCTTCAGCCCCAGCGCATCCTGGTAAAACTTCAGCGCGACATCGAGATTGCGCACGCGCAGCATGGTGTGGAGATAACGCATGTTTCTTGCTCCCTTGGATGATCAGAGGGTTTTGCTTTGGGCCGGAACGGCGGGGAAGAGATAGCAGGAAAGTGGGGGAAGGGGCAGGGGGCAGGGGGAACGTGTGCGTGAGGGGGAAACGGTTGTGCAAATCGGCCGAGTGCGGGGCAATGGGTCGGCGCCGCAGACTGAGTTTGGTGCACTGTCACCGCAATCTCGACGTAAACTTGTTTCGGCTGACATTTTTGAACTGTGTCAACGCCCTTGCGGATGACTAGTGAGATCAGGCTGTAAGAGCATGATGACGTGGCTGCTTTCGTCACGGTCGCCTAATCGCGTTTAAACCGATAACTAAAGCTGTCTTTGCTCGTCATCACTCGACCCGCCGTCGGGGCAGGAAAATGGATCGGCAGAAGCAGAACGTCTGCGTCCGCAACAAGCGACAGAAAGCTTCGACGAGATTTTATCGCCTTCGTTGCATTCCAGTCGACTATTGAGGACCAACCAGGTTCGCAGCACTGGATCGCGTGGTGCATCATATCGCCGGTTATCACCGCGCGTTGCCCTTGCGACGCAATGTTGACGCAGCAATGATGAGGCGAATGCCCCGGAGTTGGCGTTAGCGTAATAGCATCGTCCAGCGCATAGTCGTCGTCGATCAGGAGCGCCTGTCCTGCGTGAACGATCGGCAAACAATTGTCGCGGAACATCGGGCCGTGTCGACCGGTTCCCCGGGCGAATTCCGCTTCCAAAGCTGCATATTCTCTGCGGTGAAAGATGTATTTTGCATTCGGGAATGTCGGCACCCATCTTCCGTCGCGCAAGGTCGTGTTCCAGCCTGTGTGATCGATATGAAGATGCGTACAGAAGACGTAATCGATCTTGTCAAAGGCAACTCCCAGCTCGAACAATTCCGTTCGCCAACGCGCCTTGCCTGGAAAGTCGAAGGGGGGCGGGTGCCCCTTATCCTCGCCGGTGCACGTGTCCACCAGGATCGTGTGATGAGGCGTCCTCACAAGAAAGGTCTGGTAGGTTATGACCAGCATTCCGAGCGTCGCGTCGAAAACTTCCGGCTCCATCGCACGCAAGTGACGCTTGAAGGTGGCCTCGTCATAGGCTGGGAAGAAGTCTTGTGGCCGTCGCCACGGCCCTTCTCGCTCAATCACCGCATCGATGGTGATATTGCCGACCCTGATTTGTCTCATTTTTGTCTCTGAATGACATAGGGTAGCGCGCCGCCAACAAGTCTGTAGCCTCGCCGGACAAGGCCTCCCGACGCTGCATCATTTGGCCTTGATATTTGCCGCCCGAATGACCTTGGCCCATTTCGCGCTTTCGGATCTGAACAGGGCGGCCGCCTCGTCAGGCGTGTCACCGACGGCTTCGAACCCGAGCTCCGCCATTTTCTCCGTAATGTCAGGTAGCGAGACAATGGCAACGATCTCGCGCTGAAGCAGCGCGATAATATCCTTCGGCGTTCGAGCCGGAACGATGAACGCGAACCATCCCTCGCCGATCACTTCAGGATAACCAGCCTCCGCCATGCTGGGAACGTCGGGCAAAGCCTGCGACCGTATCTTGCTCGTCACGGCCAGCGCGTGGAGCTTGCCGTCCCTGATCTGCGGTACGGCCGGAGGCAGCGAAGTGAATGCAACCGGCGTATGTCCGGCCAGCGTTGCGCCGATCGCAAGCCCGGCGCTGTTGAAGGGTACATGCACGAGATCCAGGTCCAGTGACAGACGGAATTGCTCCCCGATCAGGTGTGGCGGTGTCCCGGTTCCGGGAGAGGCGAAACTGAACCGGCCGGGACTGGACTTGATCAGATCAACCATTTCCTTGACCGTCTGAACGGGTAGTGACGGATGAACCGTAAGCACCGTCGGCGAACTGACGGCAACGGTTACTGGGTCAAAGTCTCTGTAGGGGTCATACGGCACGCTGTCGTACATGGCCGGGTTGACGACAATATTTGGCGGGACAACGAGGACCGTGTAGCCATCCGGTGTTGCTCTTGCTCCCTGGCCCATGCCTATATTCCCGCCGGCGCCTCCGACATTCTCGACGTAAAACTGCTTCCCCAGACGTTCGGACAGTTTCTGGGAAACGATGCGCGCCAAAATGTCCGACGGACCGGCGGGCGCATAGGGAACAAGCACGCGCACCGGCCGTACGGGATATGCTTGCGACGCCGCGATCGTCGAGAGAGCGGGCATGACAGCAGTGCCCGCCGCAAGTTGCAGAAATTGTCGTCTCAAAAGGCTCATGCGGCCTCGCTGTGGTAACGGCATTCGGAAAGGCACCGATACCATTTGGCCTCGAAGCGAGGTATTATATGAATAGAGCGAAATTCATACTTTTTGGATATGGCAATGGATCTGAGGCAGCTTCGCTATTTTGTCGCGGTCGCTGAAGAGCGGCACATCACCCGAGCCGCCGAGCGACTGGGTATGCAACAGCCGCCGCTTAGCCTCCAGATCAAGGCAATGGAACGAGAGCTTGCCGTCCAGCTATTTCTCCGCAAGCCGCGTGGTGTCGAACTGACCGAAGCCGGTCGCGCGCTTCTGGAAGATGCGCGAGCAGTTCTCGACCATGTCCAACGCGCCTTGGACACAACCCGTCGTACAGGGCGAGGCGAGCAAGGTCGATTGCACGTAGGTATTGCTCCTTCGGCTTCATTTCATCCGTTCGTGCCGCGGGTCATTCGTGCTTTTAGAGAAGCTTTTCCGATGGTGTCACTAACCCTCGAGGAGGGCCTCAGCCACGATGTGCGCGAGCGGTTCTCGCACGATCAGATGGATGTGGCGTTCGTCCGCGCTGTTTCAATGCACGACGATAAGCTCATCATCAGCCCGTTGCTGGAGGAGCCCATGATTGTGGCGTTGCCGAGCGTTCACGCGATGGCCAGCGGGCGCCAGACAGCGATTGCCCTAAAGCGCCTTGCCAGCGACTCGTTTGTTCTCTACGGGCCGCCGGGGACGGCCCTCTACGATGAAACCGTGGTGGCGTGTCGGGCCGCCGGCTTTAGTCCTCGCATCGGTCAACAGGCACCCCGCATCACGTCCACACTAGGACTGGTAGCCGCAGGACTGGGCTTAACGCTCGTGCCCGAGTCGGTGCAAAACGTGAGTATCGACGGTGTGGTCTATCGTCGCCTCAAGGGCGCGCCTCAACCGAAAGCGGTGCTAGGCCTGGCATCCCGGCGCGGCGATCCGTCCGCGGTCGTCCGGCAGTTTTTAAATCACGTCAAGCATGCTGCGAGACTTTATCAAAACTCACTCCGAGCATAATGGGTCGCTTTCGCGTGCGGGGCGACCAGTTGAGACAGGGCGCCGAACCATGATTCAAGCCCCCGCGTCGTCAGAGGGGGATCATGCGCTACGAACTCACGCGAATTACGGTGACAGTGAATTACGGAATTACGGTGACAGTGCTGGACTGCACCCCTGAAGTGAGACACGATAATTTCAGTGACAGTGGGGTTGTCACGATGCGCTACCGCGCTTTGTT
>NZ_JAFCKB010000020.1 GCF_018130615.1 Bradyrhizobium manausense | reverse complement strand
CCTTCAAAAACGGCCTCGAATACTTCAAAGCCGCCGCAGCCGGATGGAGCCTCAGAGATACGTGCATGCCCTAGGGCGAAGGCCGGGACCCAAAACCCCAGGGAGAAGTTTGGCGAAGACTTTTCGTTCGGTACTCAGACCGACCGCAATTGATAGATCGCGCGGTATGGGTCCTGGCTTTCGCCAGGACGACGCTGGGGTTGGGAGCCTGCGCTCTCGCCGCCTACCGGCAGGACAAGCCCGCGTCGATCGTGGTCCAGAAGCCGCAATGGTCCGGCGCGCGCAGGGGCGAGCCGGCGTGGGCTTCGAACAGGAACACTGCGACGGTGAAGATGGCCAGTGCGGATGAGAAGATGACGATGCGGCTGCGCATGAAAGATGCGTTTAGCCGACATCATGGTCGAACTAAGGCGCCGAGATCCGCTGAAACCGGTGCGAGGCGCGAGCCGTAGATTCACGGTCGACCATTTCGATCCGTGCAGGGCGGTGGTCGATGCGGGGCTGTCCCGCCTTCGCTCTACCGAGCTACGGCGGGGCAGGCCCGCTCTTATCAGCTACCGCGCCAGCCATTCCGCGACGTCCTTCTGCGACTCGGCGCGCGCTTCGGAATCGGTGCCGAGATGACCATGCTCGGGTGCGGCGGCGTCGGCGCTGGCGCTCGCGGCGTGCAGCGGCGTGTTGGCGCGGTCGAAATCGTGATAGGCGCCGGGATAGACCACGATGCGCGCGAGCGCGCTGCGGCCATGGGCGCCGTCCACCATCTGGCGGCAGGCCGGCGGCGAGGAGACGTCGTCGTTCGCGCCGATCAGCACCAGCGTCGGCACCCGCGTGCTCCAGCCGAGACCCGCGGAGATCCGGCAATCCGGATAGAACGCGATCGCGGCGCGGAAATCCGGTCCGGCATCACGCGCCACGGCCTGCGGACGCACCGCCCAGAGCAGCGCGCTGGCGCCGTTGGCCCAGCCGATCAGGCTGACGCGGTCGCGCGCCACCCAGCTCTGCTTCATCAGCCAGGCGCGCGAGGCCGCGATGTCGGCGACACGCTCGCGCCGCGCCTTGACGTGCATCTCCTTGACGCGGCATTGCGGGCCGAGCTCACGCGAGCCGTAGCTGTCGGGCAGCAGCACGGCATTGCCCGCCTTGAGCAGGCGCTCGGCCCAATCGCGATAGCGCGGCTGGACGGAATCGGAATGGCTGCCGAGACCGCCGCAACCATGCAGCGCGATCACGGTCGGGAATGGCCCTGCCCCCTCCGGCTTGAACAGCTGCGCATGCAGGACGCCGGAGGCGAGCGGGATTTCGACCTGCGCAGGTGCGGGCACCGGCGCGGCTTGCGCGGCCGACATCGAGAGCGTCAGGAACAGGGCGGTCAGTCGAAGGCGCATCGGACTCAGTCGCAGGAGGTGCCGCACGGCCTCAAGCACTATCATGCGCAAACGGCGGCAAAACATCACAAACCGGTGGGTTTAACGGGCGGACAAGCCACCCTATCTATGCTACATCCGGTCCAACACATCGTGCCCTGCAAGGTTTTCCAAGCAGGTGCCTTCCACGGAGACTTTCGACCGTGCTGAACAAGTTCGGCCCTTCCGGCCATGGCGAAGCGCAAGTGCAATATCTCGACGGCGATTTCCGCGTGATCTCGCCGGGAACGTTCGTGCGCTGCGCCATCACCGACACGCGGATCCCGCTCGACGAGCTGAAATATTGGAGCGTGGATTTGCAGGAAGCCTACGCCACGCCCGCCGCCGTGCTGCAGCGGCATTTTCCGGGCGCGCCGAAGCCGCAATCGTGAGGCCTCACCTGCGTGGCTATTGCTGCGCCGGACCATCCGTGCCCACGCAAGTCTTGATCGCGCTCTTGCGCGCTTCGCCGACCAGCTTCTGATCGATCGCCTGCTTCAGGCAATCGAGCCGCGCCTGCGCCATGCAGAGCTGCATCTGGTCGCGCTTGTCCTGCCCCTTCAGACTTTGTGTCGAGCTGAGGCACGCCATGCGCTTGGTCGCGGGGACCGGCACCGTGGCGGTCGGAGCAGCAGCCGGCGTCGTCTGTGCCAACACCGGCGCAACGCTCAGACACACAAGGCTGGCGGCAATGGCCGTAGAGGGCAGTTTCATCGCAGACTCCAGGATCGTCTGCCATCGATAGGCGTTTTGCGATGAATGTCGGCTGAATGGCGCACTGCCCCTTATTTCCGTCGCAATGGCTTTGTCCAAGACAGGCTAGGCACGAACATTTGGGAGCGTCCGTTGAGAGCAGCTGTTTTGGCGTCTCTTCTGATGCTGCCGTTTTCGGCCGCCGCTCAGACACCACAGGATGAGAAACCCTACGTCTCCGACTTCAGGGCTTGTGTCCGATTAAACACCACCGGCGCGCGAGCGGCCGGAGTTCGGACCGAGGACCAAGCCGTGGACTACGCCCTCAAGAGGTGCATGCCCTTGTTCGGGGTGTTCATGGGATCAGTCAATACATTGCCGCTATCCAGCAGCATCCCGGAGGGAGAAGCTGTGCCACCCGGACTGTTTCGCTTGATCGTCAGACAGGAGTGGGGCGATTTCATCGAGCGGAGAAATAAGCAATAGAAGCGGCGTTGGCCCTGCTATTCCAACCAGTGCCGTAGAGCCTGCGGCGCGATCAGCGCTTGCTGAAGCGCCGCTCGCGGGCCTTGTAGAGATGATCGCTGATCAGTTGCCGCAGCGCATCCGGATCATCGAACTCCAGCGTTACTTTGAACGGCATCACACCTTCCACGTGGGGCAACATCCCTTCGCCGCCATGGATGCGGGCTAGGTCTTTCTCCGTGGTCACCAGCGTTTGTCCGTTGCGCCTGGCATCATCCCACATTTCCTGGATGTCGCGCTCAGAATACGGGTGGTGGTCAGCAAAGGTGCGGCTCCCAGCGATCTCGATCCCGCTCGCCCGCAAGGTCCTGAAGAAGCGATCGGGATCGCCGATGCCGGCGAAGGCGAAGACCTGCTTGCCGAAGAGCTGCGCGACTGACACCGCATCCGGCTTCAGCCGCGCCCGCAGCACCGGCTTGCCGCGCGCGGCAATCTTCGCCGCGACATCGTCCGCGGCATGGCCGTCGCCGATCAGCACCAGCGCATCGGTACGCGCGAGCTGCGCTTTCAGCGGCGCGCGCAAGGGACCTGCCGGAAACACCTTGCCGTTGCCGAGGCCACGCTCGCTGTCGATCACGATCAGCGAGGCGTCCTTCAACAGGTGCGGATTCTGAAAGCCGTCGTCCATCAGGATCACGGTGGCGCCTTGCGACTTCGCCAGCGCGACGCCGTCGAGTCGGTCGCGCGCGACCGCGACGGGCACGTCGCGCACCATCATCCATGGTTCGTCGCCGACATCGGACGCATCGTGACGCTCGCGATCGACCATCACCGGGCCGTGCAAGCGCCCGCCATAGCCGCGGCTGAGCACCACCGGGGTCTCGCCGAGCTCGCGCAGCAGCTTCGTCAGCGCCAGCACGGTCGGCGTCTTGCCGGCGCCCCCGACATGGTAGTTGCCGACGCAGAGCACGGGGATGCCGGCGTCAAATCCCTTGCGCGCCATGCGGCGCGCGGTGATGGCGCCATAGAGCGCGCCCAGCGGGCTGAGCAGATGCGACTTCGGGGAACGCGGCCGGTACCAGAAGGCCGGCTCACGCATTGGCGGCTCCCATCTCGATCCGCAGCTGCATCAGATACGGCTCGAGCGCCGTCATGGTGCGATCGAGCGCGCCGCCGAGCTCCTCGACCACGCCGGCGCCCGCGCGCTGTATCTTGTCGCGCACCGCGGGCTCGACCAGCAGCAGCCCGAGCTGCTTGACCAGCGCATCCTGCGTATCGGCCTGGCGTGCCCCGCCGCGGCTGTCGAGCGCCTCATAGACATCGGCAAAGTTGAAGACATGCGGACCATGCACGATGGCCGCGCCGAGCTTGATCGCCTCGATCGGATTCTGACCGCCATGGCGGATCAGCGATCCGCCCATGAACACGACCGGGGAGAGGCGATAGAACAGGCCGAGCTCGCCCATGGTGTCGGCGACATAGATATCGGTGGTGGCCGTCGGCGGCTCATCGCGCGAGCGCAAGGCCGGCTTCAGGCCGGATGCCGTGATCATCCCCGCGATCGACGAGCCGCGATCCGGATGCCGCGGCACGATCACGGTCAGGAGCTGCGGGAAGATGCCGACGAGGCTGCGATGCGCCGCCACCAGCATCTCGTCCTCGCCCGGATGGGTCGAAGCCGCGACGATGACCGGACGCCCGCGCGTCATCGTCATCAGCCGCTCGAGCTTGGCGGGATCGGCCGGCGGCGCCGGCACGTCGAGCTTGAGATTGCCCGTGGTGACGACGTCGCGGCTGCCGAGCGTGGAGAAGCGTTCGGCATCGGTCTTCGATTGCGCCAGACAGATGTCGAAGCGCGACAGCAGCGCCGAGATGGTGCCGTGCATCCGCCGCCAGCGCGGGAAGGAGCGCGGCGACATCCGCCCGTTGATCAGCACCATCGGCACCCGGCGCGCCGCGCCCGCCAGGATCAGGTTCGGCCAGAGATCGGACTCGATGAACAGCGCCAGCGACGGCTTCCAGTGATCGAGGAAGCGCGCGACGTAGCGCGGGGAATCATACGGCACGTATTGATGAATGACGTCGGGCGGAAAACGCTTGGCGACGACGGCGGCCGAGGTGACCGTGCCCGAGGTGAGCAGGATGCGCAGATTGAGATCGCGCAGCCGCTCGATCAGCGCCGCCGCCGCCAACACCTCGCCGACGCTGGCGCCGTGGATCCACACCAGCGGACCATGCGGCCGGACGTCCCGGGACAGGCCGCGCCGCTCGCCGACGCGCGCGGGATCTTCCTTGCCCTGCTTCAGCCGCCGCTTGATCAGCGCAGGCGCGAGCGGCGCCAGGCCGGTGGCCAGGCGCCGGTACATCCGCAGCGTCATCGGCAGGGACTTGGGCAGCGAATTAGCCATCGGCAGGCCCCGGTCGGCCGAGCTGCGCATAGGCGCGGCGGGTGGCTTCGTTCAACGTCTCTTCCAGCTCCAGCCGCAGCGTTTCCATCATGGCGGCATCGGCATCTGCGGGAACGTGAATTTCCTTGATGCCGACCAGCGCACCCCGCCCGAACGGCAGGTTGATGGTGGTGCGGTCCCAGTTCTTGAGCCGGATGAAGCGGCTGGTCGCCATCGCAAAAGGCATGATCGGCCGCCCCGATTCCCGTGCCAGCATGATGATGCCGAGCCCGGCCACGCGCGCGCGCTTGGGAACATCGGCGGTCAGCGCCACATTACAACCGTCCTGGAGCGTTCGCACCATCTCCTTGAAGGCGCCGACACCACCTTTGCGGTGGAAAGCGCCGCCATGATCGCCGGAACCGCGGATGAGGCCGATGCCGAGGCGCTCCACCGCGATGGCATTGAACTCGCCGTCGCGGTGACGCGAGATCAGGACCTTGGCGCGGTAGGAGTCCTTGTTCTTGATGAACGGGGTGAGGAAATGCTGGCCGTGCCAGAACGCGAAGATCGCCGGGATCTGCGGCTCGACGATGTCATAGACGTCGGGCGGATCGAACGTGAACCTGTTGGTCCGCCAGACCAGACGCAGATATTCGGCCGCCAGGAACCCGACGGCACGCTGAAACCAGCTGCTTCGCAGCGTATTGCGAAGCAGTTTTTTCAACGCGCCGGTTCTTGATTCGGGTCGAGCAGCCGATGGAGGTGGACGATGAAATAGCGCATCTGCGCATTGTCGACCGTGCTCTGCGCCTTGGCGCGCCAGGCGGCATGGGCGGCGGCATAGTTCGGATAGAGGCCGACGATCTCGACGTCGTCGAGGTTCTTGAAGGTGTTGTGCTGGAGATCGAGCAGCTCGCCGCCGATGACGAGATGAAGCAGCTGTTGCGGGGCACTATCTGGCATGAGTTCTGTTCCTAAGAGGCTGCCCGGCAAAGCAGTGTTCGACAAGCACGACGACAAGCGCTTCAGGCCAGGGGACGGTTTCGAAAATGCGCGACAATGCTCGCATGACGATCGCGTCCCGCTGCCACCAGCACCCCGTGCGTCACTTCCCGACGATTATAAAGGATGGGATCTCCGGAGAGATCGCTCATCCTACCATCCGCTTCCTGCACGATCAAATCGGCCGCCGCAAGGTCCCAATCATGACTATTGCCGCCCGCAAAAGCCGCATCCAGGGTGCCATTGGCGACCCGGCACAGCCGAAGCGCCAGCGAGCCGATTCGCGGATGCAGCTTGACCTCACCGATCGAGGCATTGAGCCGCTCGACCATCGGCTTCGGGCCGGCCATGCGGGAGAAGTCGAGCGCGGCGCCTTGCGTTGCCCGCGCGGGCCTGTCGTTGAGCATGGTGCCCCGGCCGCGGGCAGCGAAGAAGAACTCATTGGTGGCCGGCGCGAATACGGCGGCGAGCACAGGCGCGACATCCTCGACCAGCGCGACGCTGACGCACCATTCATCATGGCCGTTGAGATAATTGCGGGTGCCGTCGATCGGATCGACCACCCAGACGAGCCGCCGCGACAGCCGTGTGGCATCGTCGGCGCTCTCCTCCGACAGCCAGCCATAGTCCGGCGTGGCGCCGCGCAGGCGTGCTTCCAGCAAGTCGTTGACGGCGATGTCGGCTTCCGAGACCGGCGAGGACGCGCCCTTGGTCCACTTCCTCAGCTCGGTGCGGAACATCGACTGCGCCAGCGCGCCCGCCTCCCGCACCGTGTCTTGCAGCAGCGCTGCGTCGCGCGCCAGAACGTTTGCGTCGAGACTGTCAGCGTCCGCCAAGCGTCAAACCCTCGATGCGCACCGTCGGCGCATTGATGCCGTAGCGGAACTCGAGATTGTTCGCCGGCTGCATCGACTTGAAGATCTCGAACAGATGGCCCGCGATCGTGACCTCGCTGACGGGATAGGTGAGCTCGCCGTTCTCGATCCAGAAGCCGGAGGCGCCGCGGCTGTAATCGCCGGTGACGCCATTGACGCCCGAGCCGATCAGATCGGTGACGTAGAAGCCCTGCTTGATATCGGCGATCAGCTCGGCCGGCGTCGGGATGCCAGGCTCGAGATGCAGATTGTACGGACCCGGCGAGGGCGAGGACGAAACGCCACGATGGGCGTGGCCGGTGGTGGTGAGGCCGAGCTCGCGCGCGGTGGCGCAGTCGAGCAGCCAGGTCGTCAGCACGCCCTCGTCGATCAGCGCGATCTTCTTCACCGCAACGCCCTCGGCGTCGAAGGTCTGCGAGCGCAGGCCGCGCTTGCGCAGGGGATCATCGATGATGCGGATGTTCTTGGCAAACAGCTGCTGGCCGAGCTTGTCCTTGAGGAAGCTGGTCTTGCGCGCGATCGAGGCGCCATTGATGGCGCCGACGACATGGCCGACCAGGGAGCCCGCGACACGCGGATCGAATACGACCGGCACCTTGCAGGTCTCGACCTTGCGCGGATTGTAGCGCGCCACGGTGCGCTCGCCGGCGGAGCGGCCGACAACTTCCGGCGACAACAGATCGGCCCCGTGCGGCGCCGAGGTGAAGTCGTAATCGCGCTCCATGCTGGTGCCTTCGCCGACGATCGCGGTTGCCGAGATGCCCTGGCTGGAGCGCAGGTAAGACCCGTGGAAGCCGGTCGAGGTGACGAGCACCATGCCGCCCATGCCGGCGGAAGCCGACGCGCCGCCGGATTTCGAGACGCCCTTCACGGCAAGTGCGGCGGCCTCGGCCGCGAGCGCGCGGCGCTCGAGCTCCGACGTCGCGGGCACGTCGGGATCGAGCAGATCGAGATCGGGAAAATCGCGCGCGAGCAGCGCGGGATCGGCAAGGCCGACATATTTGTCCGTCGGCGCGACCTTGGCCATCGCGACCGCGCGCTCCGCAAGCTTGGTCACGGCATCGCCGCTCACGTCATTGGTCGAGACCACCGCCTGGCGCTGGCCGACCAGAACGCGCAAGCCGACATCATCGCCCTCGGATCGCTCGGATTCCTCGACGCGGCCGTCACGCACCTCGACGCCTTGCGAGACGCCGCGCACCGCCACGGCATCGGCCGCATCCGCGCCGGCGCGCTTCGCCGCCTCGACCAGACGCTGAGCGAGATCCGACAGCGCGGACTGATCGAACAGGTCGCGATTGGACTTTGAAGAGCCCTGGGGCGAAAGCGTCGAGCTTGGTGAAGGGTTCACGAACGAAATCCTGTTGGGGGCGCGGGAGGTTTCGGGGCGATACGGCCCTGAACACCAGATGTGCCCAAATGGTGCGGACTTCAAGCATTTTCAGCCCGCAGAAGGCTCAGATTCGCGGCTCTCGCGCAACGTCTCGTCAATCATGCGCGCCAAGGTCTTGTCAATCATGCGGCCCGGTGACGTTGGATTAACCAGCCTTTTTAAGCGGTTTCGGAAAGCCCCGCGCTAAGGTCCTCGCATCGACCGGGAACATAATCCTGGCGGGGAGAACTAAAGCCGTGAGGCGTCAAACAGCAACATGCGGGGTCAACCCCGCCGGGTCGAGCCGCAGCTTGCGGCTCGACCCTCTTTCCCTTCCGGTCCGCTTCGATGCGCATGATCCGCGCGCCGACGGCTACACAAGACAGATCGAGCTTCATCGCGAGCGTGTCGTGCTGCGCCGTGCCGTTCGCGGCATGCAGATGGCCATCAACGTGCGCGTCAGTGACTTCACCGGCGTCGCGCTGCGCGGCAATGACGAAGCGCAGACCCTCGTGCTGGTCCATCGCGATCCCTCGCTGTCCGTTCCGCTGCTGGTCAGCGCCGATGGCGACGATCTCGCCGAACCGTGGGCGATCTGGAGCGAGATCTTTGCGCTGCCGCAGCTCGACGAAGGTGCCCGCAAGCCCGCAGCCCGCCGTCGCCGCGCCAATGCGATCCGCGCCCGCCGTCCGAAATTCCTGATGCGCCGCCGCACCGCCATGGCGCGCGAGTTGCCGATTCATCGCGAAGAACGCGAGATCATCGCAAGGAATTGAGCGGGCGCTACGCGGCCCGCAACACCGCGTCGGTCAGCAATCCCGCAAACAGCAACAAGCCCGCATATTTGTTCGAGTAGAACAGACGCTTGCACAAGTCTGGATCGTCGATCCTCAAGCGCATGATCTGCGAGGCCAGATGCGCGGCGAAGGCCGCAAGCCCGATCCACGCCGGCCAGCGCGCATCGCCTGACGCCAGCGCGACGCCGATCAGCATGACCGCAAGACCATAAAACAGGATCAGCGCCTGGTGCGTGTGCGCACCGAACAGACGCGCGGTGGACTTGATGCCGATCAGCGCGTCGTCCTCGGCGTCCTGATGCGCGTAGATGGTGTCATAGCCGATCACCCACGAAATCGCGCCGGCGTAGAGCACCAGCGCGGTAACGTCGATGCGTCCGAAGGTGACGGCGAATCCCATCAGCGCGCCCCAGGAGAAGGCGAGCCCGAGCACGATCTGCGGCCACCAGGTGATGCGCTTCATGAAGGGATAGATCGCAACGATCAGAAGCGAGGCGATGCCGGTCAGGACCGCGAAGCGGTTGAACTGCAGCAGCACAACGAGCCCGATCAGGGCCTGCGCGACCATGAAGGCCAGCGCCTGCTTGGTGGTCACCTGCCCCGAGGGCAGCGGCCGCGAGCGGGTGCGCTCGACCTTGTCGTCGAGGTCGCGGTCGGTGATGTCGTTCCACGTGCAGCCGGCGCCGCGCATGACAAAAGCGCCGACGAAGAACAGCACGACGATCAGCGGAAGACCGCGGACGTCATGCGCCATGCCGCTCGCGAGCGCGGCCGACCACCAGCACGGCATCAAGAGAAGCCAGGAGCCGATCGGACGGTCGAAGCGGGACAGGCGCAGATACGGCCGCGCCCATTGCGGCGCGAGCGTATCGACCCAGTTGCCGGTAGAGTCGGCAACACGGGCTGATGTGTCGCTCATCGGGTGAGGACGTTGCCGTTGAGCGTGTCGAAGGTGCTGCCGCCCTTCTTGCCGGCATTGGCTTCCGGCGCAGAGCCCGAACCCACCACTTCACTCAGCGACGGTCCGGCCGGACCGCGCGGCTGGCTTGCCATCTGTTGCGCGACGTTGCAGACCTTCTTCTGCATCGCCTCGGTGTTCTTGTGCCCGGTCTTCATCTGCTCGCCGATCTGCGGCGGGATCCCGCACTTCGCCGCATGGACCTCGACGTATTTGATCATCTTCAGCTCAGCCTGGCTGAAATTGCCGATCAGCTTGCAGGCCTCGTCTGGGGGGGCATGGCGATCGCTCGCGGCCTTGATCAGCTTGCCGCGCTTCTCGGCTTCCTCGCGGAGCGGGACGAACGCCTTCATGCAATCTTCGCCGGGCGCTTGCGTCGGCGGGGCTGCGCTGAACGCGCCGGCACCACCGATAGGGGCCGCGCCGTTGACCGGGAACGAGGCCTGCGGCGCGGCGCCGACGGAGGCGACCGGCGCTCGGCCGTTCACGGGCGGAAATGCGGAATCGGTTGCGGCCTGGTTCGGCAGTGGCGCCGGGAACCCCTGCGCATGAGCTCCCGCGGCGCCCATGGTGACCATGGCGGCAGTGATCGGAACCATCAAACGACGGATCATCAAGATAGTCTCTCCGGCAGGAGCTTACGGGGGCTCGGCGCCTTCCCAATTGAAGCGCAACCAGCGTGTCGCGATTTTACGATTCCCGCCGGCCCTTAACAACCCGCCGAATGGGGCAAGAGCGCGGCGCGCCGACGC
The DNA here is from genome assembly GCF_018130615.1 of Bradyrhizobium manausense. Taxonomy (GTDB): domain Bacteria; phylum Pseudomonadota; class Alphaproteobacteria; order Rhizobiales; family Xanthobacteraceae; genus Bradyrhizobium; species Bradyrhizobium manausense_A. The sequence goes on along the minus strand of NZ_JAFCKB010000020.1, from coordinate 150,323 downwards.
ACCAATTTGGCAATATTTACCCCTGAAATGGCTGCTTTCGGTTAAGAACGGCCGCAAATCGGACTTTTGACCAATGCCCTCCCACGATTTTCGCGCCCCCCGCCTGTTCGTCGACGCCCCCCTGGCCCAGGACGCCCGGGTTCCGCTCGACCGCGACCAGAGCAACTATCTCGGCAATGTGCTGCGCTTGGCCGCCGGGGCCGAGGTTTTGGCCTTCAACGGCCGTGACGGCGAGTGGCAGGCCGCGATCGAAGGCCGAAAGCGGCCCGACAACCTCGTCGTCCTTCAGCAGGTCCGCCCGCAGGATCGACTGCCCGACCTCGCCTACGTCTTCGCCCCACTCAAGCATGCCCGGCTCGATTATATGGTCCAGAAGGCCATCGAGATGGGCGCGGCCACGCTTCAGCCGGTCCTGACCCGGTTCACCCAGGCCTCCCGGGTCAACACCGAGCGGATGCGTGCCAATGTGGTCGAGGCCGCCGAGCAATGCGGCATCTTGAGCATCGCCGCCGTGGCCGAACCGGTGCCGCTCGAGCGCTACCTCAGTCAACGCCCGGCCGGCCGCCTGCTGATCTTCTGCGATGAGGCCGCCGAGGTGCAAAGCCCGATTCAAGGCCTGCAAGATGCCCGCGCGGCCGGCCGCGGTATCGACGTGCTGATCGGCCCCGAGGGCGGCTTCGCGGAGGAAGAGCGCGCCCTTCTGCTGCGGCAGCCGAAAATCCTGCGACTCGCCCTCGGCCCCCGGATCATGCGCGCCGACACGGCCGCGGTCGCAGCGCTGGCGCTGGTCCAAGCGGTATTGGGCGACTGGGGCGGCACGCGCGAATAGGTCGCGGTTTCTAGCTGTGCTCCCGCACCGATCGATAGAGGGTCTCGGATGGGAGTTCGCCGAAGGCCGCCCGGTAGCTAGCCGCGAACTCGCTCAAATGCCAGAAGCCATGCGCAATGGCGCAGGCCTTCACGCTGCGCCGTCCCGGACCGACGCGTAGCTGCTTGCGCACCGACCAGAGACGCAGGACGCGGCTATAGCGATGCGGGCTCATGCCGCAGATGGCCTTCGTCGCACTCTGGAGAGTTCGGACCGACACGCCCACCCGCTCGGCCAGCTCGGTCGTCTTGTGCCAGACCGTCAGATCTTGCCGGATCAATCCTTCCATGTCGGCGACGATCCGGAGGTAGCTCTCCGTCGTGGCTTGCACCGATTTGCTGTTCACGCTGGAACGAATGGCGCTATCCATCGCACTGAGCAGGGACTGTTCGACGTTCGTTTGCGAAGTCGGCTCGCTCAGGAAGCCAGGATCATTGGCAGCCGTCTCAAGCGTTGCCGAAAACAGGGCGCGCAGGGAGGCGAGCAAGTCCGAAGGCACGCTCAGCAAATGATAGCCGTCAGCCAGCCGGGACCAGGGCTCGCACGCGGGCGGCGTGAAGTAGGCGACACCGATCAGACGACCGACCGGCTCATAGACCAGGCAATCGGAAGAGCCCTTCAGAATGACGATGGAGCTGCCGATGGATTGCCCATTGATGCAGGTCGAGGTCACCTGGTCCATCGGCACCACCACGGCGACGGCGTGCGCCAGCTGGTAACCGCGAATGATCCGCGGGAAGGTCTTCACCAGAGACAGGCTCAGGTTCGGCAGGCTGAGCCGCGCCCGCATGATCGCCGTCGAGCCGGGAGACAATGGCATGCTGGACGCACCGGCATATCTCTCGCTGTCGCCGAAATGATCGATGTCGTACGACCGGAGCTCGAGCGCCGGGGATGGCTTGAGGCCCTGGAACGACACCAAGCCCTCCGCAGCGCCTTTTTGAACTCCATCGCGAGCAATGGTGAGAGGGATTTGATCCATGGTCCTGCCGCTTACGTCGCCTTCCTGATCGATGCAGCGCTCTCGGGAGCTCGTAGATCATCCGGCCCGTTGATGCCCGCGCGCTTGAGATCGCGAAGCAGCTTCGTGAGCAGCAGCATGTTGGTCTTCTGCAGTTCGTGATTGTTGCCGAACCTGAATGCGTTCTGCTCGGTCACGATCAGCCCGGCCTTGGTTTCGGCGAGAATCTTCCGTCGCTTCAATCCCGCCACGCGACGGCGAACCGTCTCGAGCGGCAGACTGAGGAAGCGGGAGAGTGCCGCGCGGGACACGCCCTGCTTGATCGTATCCGGCTCGACCGTGTGAATACTGGAAAACTTCTCGTCCAACGACGGATCGTTCATCACGTTGATGACGTTCGCATTGAGAATCGCATGAACGATCAGAAGGTCCATCGGATCGAATTCGTCGTAGTTCCGGAACATCTCGCTGATCGAAAACAGCATATAGGCCAGCGTGTGTCGCGAGACCGTTCGGATGATATCTGAAGCATTGCGCATGAATCGAAAAACCAACATTCATCTTGTAAACGAAGGCCGCGGCGAGCGTATCATCCGACATACCCAAATTGAGTATGTGACAACTTGCCAGGCGCCCTCAATCTCTCATTGTGATGTTCCAAATGCGCGGGGCGCTCCGCCGGACAAATTTCGCGATCGGCCTTGCGGCGGACTGTGGATCGACGGCGGTCCACGACAGCATTCAGCGATGTCGATGATGCCGGCTCCATTCAGCCGGCGGTTCCAGAGTGGAAACGAATGGCCATGGACGACGACGTTGGATCGGACATCCGCCAGGACGTGCGACTCATCAAGGCATTTCTCAGCATCACCGACGCGCGCAAGCGGCAGAGAATTCTAGAGTTGGCGGAGCGGCTCGCCGAGGACGCCGCATCAAACGCCGCGGGACTTGCCGCAGCCGAAGCACCAACTGTGGAGTGCCGAGACGTCCCCGACCATATCGAATGAGCGGGAGGTGCCGGCGCACGACGGCTCCCCCACAAAGGATTAGGGTATTTAATTACCTTGACACCAATGGATGGTATCTAGACCGCGCCGCCGCTTGGGCCAATCTCGGCCGTCCTAAGGCGGACCGGGGCAAGATCGTCCGGACGGCTCCAAAGTCGTTAAGCGATTGATCCTTTGGAGGTCGAAACCGTTTTCCGGCCATGCTAAGGCCTGCGCCAATTCGCCTGCCTCCCTTGCCCTGCCCGGTTCCACCGGGACGATGGACCCCTGTTATGACCGCGACTGCCACCTCAAATGCTGCCGGCTCTGCCGCCTGGGCGGATACGCTGCTGTTGTCGTTTGCGCAGGCCGGCTACGTCAGGGCCGAACCCGCCATCCTGCAACCGGCCGAGCCGTTCCTCGACCTGTCCGGCGAGGACATCCGCAAGAGCCTCTATTTGACGACGGACCTGTCCGGCGAAGAGCTCTGCCTGCGCCCTGACCTGACGATCCCGGTGGCGCGCGACTATCTCGCCTCCGGCCGCGCCGGCCAGCCGGCCGGATTCAGCTATCTCGGCCCCGTCTTCCGCTACCGCAGCGGTCAGGCCAGCGAATTCCTCCAGGCCGGAATCGAGTCATTCGGCCGTCAGGACCGCGCCGCCGCGGATGCCGAGACCCTGGCGCTGGCACTGGAGGCGACCGCCGCTTTCGGCGTGCGCGACGTCGAGATCCGGACCGGCGACGTGGCATTGTTCAACGCGCTGCTCGATGCACTCGACCTTTATCCGGTCTGGCGTCGCCGCCTGGTCAAGGACTTCAACCGCAAGATCAGCCTGGAGCAGGATCTAGAGCGGCTGGCAGCTGCGGCGACCGCGACCCGCAGCGAATATGAGGGCGTGCTGGCCGCGCTCGCCGGCTCCGATCGCAAGGCGGCGCTGGCCTTCGTCACCGATCTGATGTCGATCGCCGGGACCACCAATGTCGGCGGCCGCACCACGGCCGAGATCGCCGACCGCTTCCTCGAGCAGTCGACGCTGAAGGGCGGCGCGCTGCCGCGCGAGGCGATCGCCGTGCTCAAGCGCTTCCTGTCGATCGCCGGCAATCCCGACGAGGCTGTCGCCGAGCTGCGCGCGCTCACCGCGGATGCGAAGCTGGATCTCGCCGCTGCAATCGACCAGTTCGAGAGCCGGGTCGGCTTCATGGCGGCGCGCGGCATCGACGTGAAAAACACGCGCTTCTCGACCGCGTTCGGCCGCGGGCTCGACTATTACACCGGCTTCGAATTCGAGCTGCATTACAGGGGCAACGGCGCCGAACCGCTGGTCGCCGGTGGCCGCTATGATGGGCTGATGACCCAGCTCGGATCGGCAGCCCCGATTCCGGCGGTCGGATTCTCGGTTTGGGTCGACGCGCTGACCCGGATCGGGCGCAAGGTGGGAGCTTAAGTCATGAGCGCGCCATTCGTTCTGGCCGTTCCCTCCAAGGGCCGCCTTCAGGAAAACGCGGAAGGCTTCTTCGCCCGCGCAGGGCTCAAGCTGTCGAAGGCCGGCGGCGCGCGCGACTATCGCGGCACGATCGCGGGCCTCGACAATGTCGAGGTGGCCTATCTCTCGGCGAGCGAGATCGCCTCGCAGCTGTCCCGCGGCTTCGCGCATCTCGGCGTCACCGGCGAAGATCTGGTGCGCGAGAACATCGCTGATGCCGACAAGCACGTGTCCCTGATCGACGGGCTCGGCTTCGGCTATGCCGATGTCGTGGTCGCGGTGCCGCAGGCCTGGATCGACGTCCGCACCATGGCGGATCTCGACGACGTGACCACCGGCTTCCGCGAGCAGCATCACATGCGGATGCGGGTCGCGACCAAGTTCGTCAACCTCACCCGCACCTTCTTCCAGAACCACGGTATCACCGATTACCGCATCGTCGAGAGCGCCGGTGCCACCGAAGGCGCGCCGGCGGCCGGCAGCGCCGAGCTGATCGTCGACATCACCACGACGGGCGCGACGCTCGCCGCCAACGGCTTGCGGGTGCTCGACGACGGCGTGATGCTGCGCAGCCAGGCCAATCTGGTCGCCTCGCGGCACGCCGACTGGTCGCCGCAGGCGATGGAAACCGCGCGTGTCATCCTCGATCACATCGCGGCACGCGCGCGCGCCAACAAATACCGCGAAGTGCGGACCCGCTTCCGGCAGTGCGACGCCGCCCTGCTCGGCGAAGCCCATAGCCGGTTCGGCGTCGAAGCCCCGTTCGGCGGACCGACCTCGTCGGGCATGCTGACGCTGCACTGCCCGCCGGGACAGCTCTATGCTCTGGCGAGCTTCCTGCGCGAGCATGGCGCCGAGACCGTCTCGGTGGTCTCGCTCGACTACGTGTTCGACCGGGAGAACCCGCTGTTCGCCAAGCTCGAGACCTTCCTGCGGCGGTGAGCCCAAAGTTCTCGAGCTGCTCCGTTCAGCGTAGCGACAGCAAGCGGCAGCTACCATATGCTGTTGGGATGACCTTGAACGCCTCTGGAACCTTGATCGATGACGCTGGGCTCTGACGTTTCCGCCCTGACGACCACCGCAGCGAATGCCGCTGCGAAGGGGTTGTCGATTGTCGTCCCCGTCTACAACGAGGCCACAGGCTTGGCCTCCCTGCACCAGCGGATCTGCGATCTCGCCAAGACTCTGCGGGAGCGCTATCGCCTGTCTTGCGAGGTCGTCTATGTCGACGACGGCAGCAAGGATGCGACGCTGTCGATCGCCCGCTCGCTGCCGGCCGACGCGATCGACATCCAGGTGGTCTCGCTATCGCGCAATTTCGGCAAGGAGGCCGCACTGATGGCCGGCCTCGACCATGCCCGGCTCGGCGCGGTCATGTTCATGGACGGCGACGGTCAGCATCCGCCGGCCCTGATCGAGCAGCTGGTGCGGCACTGGATCGACGACGGCTATGACGTCGTCTATACCGCCAAGGCGCATCGCGACAACGAGACCTTCCTGCGCCGGTTCGCCGTGCACGGCTTTTACGCGCTGATCAACTGGGGCGCCCGCCAGAAGATTCCGGAAGACGCCGGCGACTTCCGCCTGCTCTCGCCGCGCGCGGTCACGGCGCTCAGGCAGCTGCCGGAGCGCAACCGCTTCTTCAAGGGGCTGGCAAGCTGGATCGGCTTCCGCCAGATCCGCGTCGATTATGAACCCGCGGCGCGCGTCCACGGCGTCACCACCTTCAACGCCGCAAGCCTGCTCGGCCTGTCGATCGAGGGCCTGACCTCGTTCTCGGTGGCGCCGCTGCGCTTCGCGAGCCTGCTCGGCGTCATCCTCGCCGGCATCGCCTTCCTGTTCGGCCTCTCGATCCTCTGGGAGGTCTTCACGACCGGCAAGCAGGTGCCCGGCTATCCCTCGCTCGTGGTCGGCCTGATGACGATCGGCGGCGTGCAGCTCATCATGATCGGCATCGTCGGCGAATATATCGGCAAGATCCTCTCCGAGCTGAAGGCGCGTCCGATCTACTTCGTCGCCGAACACAGCGAAAAGCGTTTCGAGACCGACAAGGCCGACGACGCCTCGAAGCGGACGGCGGCTGAATGAGCGCGGCCGCGAGCCTGCGGCGGATCTGGCTCTGCGCCGACGATTACGGCATCAGCCCCGGCGTCAATCGTGCCATCCGCGACCTGATCGAGCGCGGCCGCCTCAACGCCACCTCGGTGATGATGGTCGGCCCCGCGATCGCGCGCGGCGAGGTCGAGGCGCTTCAGGCTGCGGCGAAGGCAAGCCCGCGCTGCGCGATCGGACTGCATGTGACGCTGTCGGCGCCGTTCCGGCCGCTCACCATGCATTTCCGTCCGCTCGACGGCGACATGTTCATGGCCTTTCCAAAACTGCTGCGCGCCGGATTGATGCGGCGGCTCGACAGCGAATTCTTCCGCAATGAGGTGAGAGCGCAGCTCGTGGCCTTTTCGGAAGCCTTCGGCCGTCCGCCCGATTTCGTCGACGGGCATCAGCACGTGCAGCTGTTTCCGCAGGTGCGCGACGGCTTCGTCGAGGCCGTCAGCGACGTCGCGCCAAAAGCCTGGGTGCGGCAGGGCGGCCGCGACCTGCCGCTGGCGCAGCGGCTGGCTTCGCCAAAAGCGATGGTGCTCGATGTTCTCAGCGCGCAATTCCGCCGCCGAGCGAAGCGCGCCGGTCTTGTGTTCAATCCCGCCTTTGCCGGCGCCTATGATTTCACCCGTGCGGCCGATTTCGGCGAGCTGATGCGACAGTTCCTGCAGGGCCTCCCCGAGGGCGGCCTCGTGATGTGCCATCCCGGCTTCGTCGACGAGGTCCTCACCGGCCTCGACCCGATGACCGATGTCAGGGAACGCGAGCATGCCTATCTCGCAAGCGACGCCTTCGCCCAGCTGCTCGCGGCCAGCCATGTGACATTGGGATGAAACCGGCGAAAGTCAGGGCGCGAGGCAGTCTGTCGCATACCGAAATTTAATCCAGCCGCCACTGTTGGGGCCACATTGGAACCCTACATCCCGCTTGCGCTTGTTTTGCGCGAGGGAGACAGACCATGACGCCGCAGGAACGCCAGCTCGTCGACGAGCTTTTCGACCGGCTTTCGAAACTGGAAAATGCACCGCGCGATCCCGACGCGATCGCCGCGATTTCGGACGGCTTACGCAAGGCACCCGGCGCCGTCTATGCGCTGGTGCAGACCACGCTGTTGCAGGACGAAGCGCTGAAGCGCGCACATAATCGCATCCAGGAGCTGGAAGCGGCCCATGCGCCCGAGCAGCAGCAATCCGGCGGCTTCCTCGACACCATGCGCGACACGCTGTTCGGCTCGAGCCAATCACGAGGCTCGGTTCCGAACGTGCCTCCGCGTGACTCCCGGCCGGTCTGGAACAGCGGCCAGGCAATGCAGCAGGCCCAGCCGGGTTACGGCCAGCCGCCTTATGGTCAGGCTTACGGGCAAGGCCAGGGTTATGGTCAGGGCTACGGCGCCCCACCGATCGGCGGTGGCGGCGGGTCGTTCCTGGGCACCGCGGCGGCAGCCGCCGCCGGTGTGGTCGGCGGCTCGCTGCTGCTCTCCAGCATCCGCGGCATGATGGGCGGCGGATCGCATCAGGCTTTCGGCGACACCAATGCCCTGGGCGATCGCAGCCCGTGGGCTGGCGACCAGTCCGGCAGCTCGCTCGCCCGCGATGCCGGCCTCAACGACATCGGATCGAACCGGGATTCCCGTCAGGGCTTCTTCGACCAGGCGTCGAACGATCGGGACAATGACGATCAGAACTATGACAACAACGACAATATGGACATGGCCGACGACAGCGACTTCGGCGGCGGAGACGACGGCGGCAGCGACAACGCGTAAGGCCATTCTCAGCGCCAAGCAAAAACGGCCGCCCGGAAGGCGGCCGTTGTCATTTGGAGGATCCGAGGATCACATCACGACGACCTTGGTGCCGACATTGACGCGGCCGTAGAGGTCGATGACGTCCTCGTTGCGCATGCGGATGCAGCCGGAGGAGACGTTGGTGCCGATGGTCCAGGGCTCGTTGGAGCCGTGGATACGGTAGAGTGTGGAGCCCAGATACATCGCGCGCGCGCCGAGCGGATTTTCCGGACCGCCCTCCATGTGCCGGGGCAGATCAGGACGACGGGCGAGCATTTCCGCCGGCGGCGTCCAATCCGGCCATTCGCGCTTGGCCGTGATCGACTTCACGCCGGCCCAGGTGAAGCCCTCGCGTCCGACGCCGATGCCGTAACGCATCGCCCGGCCGTTGCCCTCGACGAGATAGAGGAACTTGTTGCTGGAATCGACCACGATCGTGCCGGCACTTTCCTTGCCGCTATAGTCAACAAGTTGCTTCTCGAATTTCGGATCGAACGGGCGCTGCCGCGGATCGACCGCCTCCTGCTGGTAGCTTGCGCCTTGCTGATATCCGCCCTGCATCTGCGGCTCGCCCATCGGCGGCAGGCGGCGCGGATCGGCATAAGCCGGCTGCTGCTGATAGATCGGCTGCTGCGGCGCATAGGCCGGGCCGCGGCCAGGTCCGTCGCCGAACAGGAACTCGATGAAGCCGCCGCCCATGTTGGCATTGGAAGCGACGCGCACGGGGGCCGGGACGCCCCGCGGCTGGTAGAGCACCGCGGGCGGATCGTTCGGCACCGTATTGTCGAAAGCTGCGGCGCGATCGGCGCCGACAATGAAGGCGCAAGCGCTGCCGAGCAGCGCGACAGACATTTTCTTGAACATCGACGTACTCTGTACTGTTTCGTCTAGTTGCATTCGCCGCCGAACGCGCTGGGGAATCCCGCGTCCTCGACGTGGTCAATAAAGAGCAAACTCCGTTTCGTTTGGTAAACGGATCGGGCGTTTCGATTCACCACGTCGCGAGCAGCGGGCCAATTCGGCGATCAGCGTTTATTTTCGGTGAAGGCGCGAGCCTCATGGTTAATCGCCCGTTTGCATGCCGTCGCGCGCGGCCGTTTCTCAGTTCCGGCTGTGAACCTCGTGTTAAATTGCTTCTGCCTACAAAGACGCGTGAATGAGGTGGGGGGAGTATCCTGATGGCTGTTCACCGCAAACGTTTTCGTGTCGAGGATATCGCCGGCGGCGAGATGCCAATTCTTGACGTAACTGAAGAGGCAGGCCCGATGCACAGCGAGATCATGGCAGAGCTGCGTGCGATCCGCGCGCAGATGGCGAAAGGCAGCGTGCCCTTGTCCGGCAGCGCAGCCATGGCCGCGATCGACGCCTCCACAGCCCACGAGCTTTCCGAAGCGCGCACGATGCTCGATACCTATCGGGCCCAGATCGAGCAGTGCGAGAAGCTGAAGGTCGAGCTCGACCTCATCCACGATGCCATCGACCGCACCAAGCGCGAGATCGCGACCCTGCACGGCAAGAGCTTCGACGGCGGCGAGATGGCCAAGGTCAATGGCGAGCTCGGCGCGGTGGTCGGCGGCACCGAGCAGGCGACCCAGCAAATTCTCGAAGCGGCCGAATCGATCGACCAAGCGGCCAGCGCGATGTCCAAGGTGCAATCGGCAGACCAGCAGAAGCGGCTCGCCGACGACATCCAGGAACGCGTCATCTCGATCTTCGAAGCCTGCAACTTCCAGGACCTGACCGGCCAGCGCATCAGCAAGGTCATGACCACGATGAAGTTCATCGAGCAGCACATCAATTCGATGATGGAGATTTGGGGCGGCGTCGACGCGATCAAGTCCCACGCACCGGCGCAGGTCGACACCCGCAGCGAGGACGACAAGCTTTTGAACGGACCGAAGCTCGCTGGCGACGTCGGCCATGCCTCGCAGGACGACATCGACGCGCTGTTCGACTGAGCGGACGCGGCAGAGAGACAAGCAAAACGCCGGCGCAAGCCGGCGTTTTTCGTTTTTTTCGCCTATTTGTCATTCCAAGGCGGTCCGCAGGACCGAACCCGGAATCTCGAGATTCCGGGGCCGATGCTTCGCATCGCCCCGGAACGACGGGAGTGAGGCATCACGCCCTCGGTGCGCAGCGGACGTAGACCATGTTGCCGTAGCGGGTGGCGGCGTCCTTGTCGACGAAGCGGGTGATCATGACGCGGCCGTCGAAGGAGACGATCTCGCGGTCCTGCTCGCCCGGCGTCGGGCCGGAGGGGCCGATATAGTTCTTGCCGCCTGGCGAGCCCTTCAGCCGCAGTTCCTGCGGCGTGGCCTGGTCGGCGAGATGCATGATCACACCGCCGGAGGAACCGGCGCCGATCACGTAGGGGTTCTTGCACTGGGCCCGTGCAGCCGCCTCGGTGCGAGCGCGGTCGGCCGGGTTCTGGAACGAGGCGAGGCCCCAGCGGCCGACGATCTCGTCGGCGCGGATCGAGGCCGGCATTTCCGGCGCGACGCCGGGCTCGGCCTCGGGCGCCGGCTGGGACGAGGAGAAGGACGGCAGGCTCATGCCGCCGCCGCAAGCGCCGAGCAGCAGCGCAAGGCAAGAGGCCGCCGCCAGATTGGCAAGCGTGCGTGCGTGAGCTGAACTGATCATGGCATTCCCCCGAACAAGACCATGGCCGCATCCCTCCCGCAGCCAAGCGCAAAACCGCAGCCAGAGCAATGACGTCTTGATATACGCCTTCGCCCCGAACGAGTTTCCAGTGCCACCATCCTATATCCGCCTCACCAATCGCTTAACCACCTTTGCTTGACAGGATCGCAGCCAAGCCATATCCCCTGCGCACTATTAGCACTCGGAAAGACCGATTGCTAAGTGCGCCGTTCGATCCTCGGAAAGAGGGTGGACGGCAGCGCTGCCCTCACCCACTTCCGCTGCTTTCGGAAAAGCGAGCTTCCAAAGGGAAACGTCATGGCTAAGTCCAAATTTCGTCCGCTGCATGACCGTGTCGTGGTCAAACGTATCGACGCCGAGGAAAAGACCAAGGGCGGCATCATCATCCCCGACACCGCCAAGGAAAAGCCGTCCCAGGGCGAAGTCGTCGCCGTCGGCCCGGGCGGCCGCGACGAGGCTGGCAAGCTGATCCCGATCGACCTCAAGGTCGGCGACCGCGTGCTGTTCGGCAAGTGGTCGGGCACCGAGGTCAAGATCGACAACGAAGAGCTCCTGATCATGAAGGAGTCGGACATCATGGGCGTGATGGCCTAAGGCCGGACGCCTGAACGGCCGCTGAATGCCATGCCCGGATCATGAGGTCCGGGCATCCATCATTCCGCCGCACAGCACAAGACACGACACATCACGAAACACGAGGGATTGCAGACCATGGCTGCCAAGGACGTCAAGTTTTCCGGAGACGCGCGCGATCGCATGCTGCGCGGCGTCGACATTCTCGCCAACGCCGTCAAGGTGACGCTCGGTCCGAAGGGCCGTAACGTCGTCATCGAGAAGTCGTTCGGCGCGCCCCGCATCACCAAGGACGGCGTCACCGTCGCCAAGGAGATCGAGCTCGAGGACAAGTTCGAGAACATGGGCGCCCAGATGGTGCGTGAGGTCGCCTCCAAGACCAACGACCTCGCCGGCGACGGCACCACCACCGCGACCGTGCTGGCCCAGGCCATCGTGCGCGAAGGCGCCAAGGCGGTTGCCGCCGGCATGAACCCGATGGACCTCAAGCGCGGCATCGACACCGCGGTTATCGCCGTCGTCAAGGACATCGAGAAGCGCGCCAAGCCGGTCGCGGCCTCCTCCGAGGTCGCCCAGGTCGGCACCATCTCGGCCAACGGCGACGCCGCCATCGGCAAGATGATCGCCCAGGCGATGCAGAAGGTCGGCAACGAGGGCGTCATCACCGTCGAGGAGAACAAGTCGCTCGACACCGAGGTGGACATCGTCGAGGGCATGAAGTTCGACCGCGGCTATCTCAGCCCCTACTTCGTCACCAACCCCGAGAAGATGACCGCCGAGCTCGAGGATGCCTACATCCTCCTGCACGAGAAGAAGCTGTCCGGCCTGCAGGCCATGCTGCCGGTGCTCGAAGCCGTGGTGCAGTCGGGCAAGCCGCTTGTCATCATCGCCGAGGACGTCGAGGGCGAGGCGCTGGCGACCCTGGTCGTCAACCGCCTGCGTGGCGGCCTCAAGGTTGCCGCCGTCAAGGCGCCGGGCTTCGGTGATCGCCGCAAGGCGATGCTGGAAGACCTCGCGATCCTCACCGGAGGCCAGCTGATCTCCGAAGACCTCGGCATGAAGCTCGAGAACGTCACGGTGAAGATGCTGGGACGCGCCGGCAAAGTGGTGATCGACAAGGAGAACACCACGATCGTCAAGGGCGCCGGCAAGAAGCCCGAGATCGAGGCCCGCGTCGGCCAGATCAAGGCCCAGATCGAGGAGACCACCTCGGACTACGACCGTGAGAAGCTCCAGGAGCGTCTGGCCAAGCTCGCCGGCGGCGTCGCGGTGATCCGCGTCGGCGGCGCGACCGAGATCGAGGTCAAGGAGAAGAAGGACCGCGTCGAGGACGCGCTCAACGCCACCCGCGCCGCGGTGCAGGAAGGCATCGTCCCCGGCGGCGGCGTCACGCTGCTGCGTGCCAAGAAGGCAGTCGGCCGTCTCACCAACGCCAATGCCGACGTCCAGGCTGGCATCAACATCGTGCTGAAGGCGCTGGAAGCTCCGATCCGCCAGATTTCGGAGAATGCCGGCGTCGAGGGCTCGATCGTGGTCGGCAAGATCCTCGAGAACAAGTCCGAGACCTTCGGCTTCGACGCCCAGACCGAGGACTATGTCGACATGATCGAGAAGGGCATCATCGACCCCGCCAAGGTGGTGCGCACCGCGCTGCAGGACGCTTCCTCCGTGGCCGGCCTGCTGGTGACCACCGAGGCGATGGTCGCCGAGATGCCGAAGAAGGAAGCTTCGCCTGCCATGCCGGCCGGCGGCGGCATGGGCGGCTTCTAAGCCCGTCCTCACCTGACAGTGTTGCGAAGGCCGCCTCCGGGCGGCCTTCTTTTTTGCCGATCATGGCTGGCGCTTTCCGATTCAACCGGCGGCCAAAACCCACTACGGTGGCGCCCGATTCCATTCGTTCGAGGATTTCGTCAATGCGCCCGCTTCTGGTTTGCTCGACAGCTCTTTTGGCCGCTCTGCTTGCAGCTTCGCCCGAGGTCGCCTCAGCCCAAATGAAGCTGTCGCCGAAGGCCACGGCGCCCGGCGGCACCGAGACGCGCTATTTCACCTCGATCGACGGGCTGATGGACGGCAATGCCGACGTGATCCTCAAGGAGACGCGGCAGGGCAAGACGGTCACCACGGCCGTGCTCGACGTCTGCTACCCCGTCGCCAAGAACTCCGACCGCAAGGACCGCTTCGTGGTCAATCTCCAGGTCTCCGGTCAGACGCTGACCGGCACGACCTCGAGCCTCGGCGCAAAGGCGCCTGTCACCGTCAAGCTCACGCGCAAGCCCACCGGCGACACCTTCGAGTTCCGCGGCCAGATCGGCATCGGCCAGGCCGTGACCGAAGTGACCTCGCCTGACAATGCCGATCTCAGCGAGAAGGAATTCCTGGACAACCAGACCACCGACGACGGCATCACGCCGCAACCGAAGGATTTCACCGAAGTCTCGCCGGAGGCAATCGCGGTCAAGGTCAAGCTCGATGCCGCGACCGACTTCCTGAAGAGCCTCAAGGGCCAGGATGTCGAGGTGACGCTGGCAAGTCTCTCCGTGGGCTGCGATGCGCTGCGCGCCGGCGAGCAGACCATCAACATGTCGGTCGATCCGGAGCGCGCGGCCGCGTTGCTGGCGAAATTCAAGGCGATGCCGGGCGTCACGGCCGCAGGCTGGACCGCGGGGCTCGCCGAGATGGACCGCACCATCCGCCTCCCCGCCGCCGATTGGCGCGACGGCGACAAGATCAACCGCGACAAGCTCGCCAGCGCAATCGCCGGCGTGCTGAGCAAGACGCTTGCGGCGAAGCCGGTCTCGCAGAGCTTCAACCCCGCCACCGGCAAGCTCAAGCTCGTGTTCAAGCGGCCGAACCAGGATTTCCCGGCGCTCGAGCTCACCGATACGATCGAGGTTTCGGGCCTCGTCTCCGCCGACAAGCCGGGGACATCAGACAAATTGATGGTCTGGATCGGCAGCCCCTCGACCTCAACGGCCGACGAGAGCAGCGGTGCAAAGCTCAACGTGTCGGATGAGGCGACTGCCGACGAGGAAGGCGACCAGCCCGACGACAATGGCTCGATCGAGGCGCTCGCCAAGGAGCTGAAGGGCCAGCGCTGGGACGCCGACAAGTCGATTTGGAAGTGACGAGGTCATTCCGGGACGACGCGCCAGCGTCGAACTCTGGTGCGCAATCGCGCACCAGAGAATTTCGCGCAGCAATCCCCAAATTCCGGGTTCGCGCTTCGCGCGCCCCGGAATGACGCTGACGCGTCAATTCCCATTCTCGCGGAAGCGCAGCGTCTTCGGGCCGACCAGCGTGAGCACATCGCCCTGCCGCTTCCAGGTCTCGACGGCGGCAAGCGCTGCGACGAGATCATCATCAGCCTGGGCCTTTGCCGGCGGACAGGAACGATCCTGAATCTGGCCCGGGACGAAGATCACGGTGTTGCCGGCGACCGAGAACTGGCCCTTGCCGCCCTTGCACCAGAGCTCGAGCACGACCTCGCCATTGCCACCGATCTCGAGGTTCGGGATGCGCTTCGAGCCCGGCTGCGGCACTGCCTCCAGCGTCATCTCGGCGCCGAAGGGAAAGCCCTCTTCCGCACGCGCGACGGCGGACATCACAAGCAACGCGGCCGCGGCACACACCATCTGCTTCAACGACACCATGAGACCTCTCGACCGACCCGATTTGCCGGGTCTTCTATAAGACGACGAGGCCTTTGAGAAGGTTCGTCGGTTCAAGACACAAAAATCCCCGCGGGACGATCCCGCGGGGATTTGCGTCGAGGCCGGGCGGCGCCTGCTACTTCAGCACGAGGGCCGTGAACGGATAGACATAGGCTTGCAACGTCACTAGCACACCGACGAGGCAGGCCAGCACGATCGAATGCCAGAACACGAAGCGCAGGATCGTGCCTTCGTGGCCGTACCAATTGGTGGCCGTGGAGGCGACCACGATCGATTGCGCATCGATCATCTTGCCCATCACGCCGCCCGAGGAGTTCGCCGCCGCCATCAGGACCGGCGACAGGCCGATCTGCTCGGAGGTGATCTTCTGGAGATTGCCGAACAGAATGTTCGAGGCGGTATCCGACCCCGTCAACGCCACCCCCAACCAGCCGAGCAGCGTGCCGAAGAAGGGATAGAGCACGCCGGTTGCAGCGAACGCGAGACCGAGCGTCGCGTCGACGCCGGAGAGCCGCGTCAACGTGCCGATTGCGAGCATCGCCGAGATCGTGATCAGCGAGATCGCGCACAGCCGGATGGTGCGGCCATATTCCACAAGCATCCTCGCCGGCGAAAAACCGGCCAAAGCCGCGGAAATGATTGCCGCGATCAGCATGCCCGTGCCGGTGAACGACAGATAGGTGAATGCGAACACGGCGCCCTCGGGCGTCGGCTTCGCCGCCACCGGCGGGACCTTGTTGATCATGTTGTGCAGCTCCGGAACCGGATAGTTCACGGTGAAGATCGAGTTCGCCCAGGTCTTGAACGCACCGTTGCCCCAGATCAACATGACGACGCAGACGATGATCCACGGCAGCAAGGCGGTCCAGAGCTCGCGTTGCGTGAGCGGGGTTCTGTCCATCGACGCCGGCTTGGCCATGGTCGCGGCCGATTCGTCCCTGCCTCGCAGCGCCGGCGACAGCCAGAGCTGCTTCGGTTGCCACACCTTCAGGAACAGGATCAGCGCCCCCATCGAGATCAGCGATGCGCCGATATCGACGATCCAGGGGTTGATGTGGTTCGAGATCACGTATTGCGGGACCGCGAACGACACGCCGGTGACGAGGATCGCCGGCCAGACGTCCTTCATGCCCTTCCAGCCCGCGAATGCCCACACAACCCAGAACGGCACAATCAGCGAGAAGAACGGCAATTGCCGTCCGACCATCGCGCCGAGGATGTAGGGATCGAGCCCGGTGACGGAAGCAAGGCCCTGGATTGGCGTGCCGAGCGCACCATAAGCAACCGGCGCCGTGTTGGCGATCAGCGACAGACCGGAAGCCGCGAGCGGCGAGAAGCCAAGCCCGATCAGGACGGAGCCCGTGATGGCAACCGGCGTGCCGAAGCCGGAGGCGCCTTCAAAGAACGCACCAAAGGAGAACGCGATCAGCAACAGCTGCAAGCGCCGATCCTCCGTCACGCCCCCGACCGCACGCTTCAATAACTCGAATTGACCGGTTGCGACCGTGATCTGATAAAGGAAGATAACGTTCAACACGATCCAGCCGATCGGGAAGAAGCCGGCGACGACACCGAGCGCAGAGGCGCGAATCGACATGTTTGCCGGCATGGTGAAGATGAAGATCGCGATCAGGTTGGTCAGGATCACCGCGATGATCGCTGCGATGTGCGCCTTCACGCGGCCGCTCGCGATCAGCACGAGCAGCGTGACGACGGGTACCGCCGCCGCAATCGTCGACAGCACAGGGCTGTGCAGCGGATCGTAGATTTGATTCCACATGGTCTTCCTCCCCCACGCATGTGTGTGGCAGGCGGCCCGCGTGGACAGCCGATCCTGCTTGACGCTGAAGCATAACCCCCGAGCTGGACGCGAATTCCTCGCGAATGCAGCGGTTCCCGTCCGCTCACAAGCTCGCGAAATCCCGAGGGCCCCCACCCCGCGCCGCTGAGGCCATGCTAGGGTTGCAAGCTGCGACAAGCCAACGCAAATTGCACCCCTTGCGACTTTAGTCTAAGCGCGCTCATTTCCGTCCTTGCCTCAACGGTTTGGCTCGAGGCATTTGCGCACAGCCCCTGCAGGAGATCCCGCTCTGTGAAGAACATCCGCGCCACGCTCGCGACCGTCTGGCGAATCGCCGCCCCCTATTTCCGATCGGAGGACAAATGGGCCGGCCGCGGCCTGCTCGGCATCGTCGTTGCACTGGAGCTGGCGCTCGTCGCAATCAATGTGCTGCTCAATCAGTGGCAGAACCGGTTCTACAGTGCGCTCCAGGCCTACGATCTGAATGAGTTCGTCATGCAGGTTTGGATCTTCCTCGGCCTTGCTTTCACCTACGTGGCGGTGGCCGTCTACAAGCTTTACCTGAACCAATGGCTGCAGATCCGCTGGCGGCGATGGTTGACGCAACACTATCTCGGCGAATGGCTCGACGGCCCCACGCATTACCGCATGCAGCTGAAGGGCGACGCCGCCGATAACCCGGACCAGCGTCTGACCGAGGACGTCACGAATTTCGTCGAGCAGACCCTTGTGCTCGGCCTCGGTCTGCTGTCGTCGATCGTGACGCTGGCGTCGTTCATCGTCATCCTCTGGGGTCTATCGAACAAGGCGCCCCTGCACATTTACGGCACTGACATCGTCGTTCCCGGTTTTCTGGTCTGGTGTGCGCTGGCCTACGCGCTGCTGGGCACAGCCCTGACGCACTGGATCGGCGCGCCGCTCATCAATCTCTATTTCGAGAAGCAGCGCTACGAGGCCGACTTCCGCTTCAACCTGATCCGAGTCCGCGAAAATTCCGAGCAAATTGCTCTGTTGAGAGGGGAGAGCGCGGAGCGAGGTCATCTCCTGCAGCGCTTCGGCTTCGTCATCGGCAACTGGTATGCGATCATGAGCCGGACCAAGCGGCTCACCGCCTTCACCGCGAGTTACGGTCAGGCTGCAACGATCTTTCCCTATGTCGTGGTCGCGCCCGCCTATTTTGCCAAAAGCATCCAGCTCGGCGACATGATGCAGACCGGTTCGGCCTTTGGCCAGGTGCAGGATGCGCTGTCCTTTTTCGTCACGGCCTATCGATCAATCGCGGAATGGCGTGCCATCGTCGCCCGTCTCGACGGCTTCGAGATGTCGGTCGCGACGGCGGCAAACCTGCCGGCGCATGAGGCGACGATCGAGCTCAAGGCGTCGGGCGGTAGCCGCAATATCGGCCTCGAGAAGCTCTGCGTGTATCTCCCCAACGGCACGCCGCTGGTCGCAGCCGACGGCTTCGCCATCCAGGCGCCGGAACGCGTGCTCGTGACCGGTCCGTCCGGCTCCGGCAAGTCGACACTGTTTCGCGCCATCGCCGGCATCTGGCCGTTCGGCACCGGCACCATCGTCGTCCCCGCGCAGGCGAAGCTGATGATGCTGCCCCAGCGCCCCTATTTCCCGGTCGGTGCGCTGGGGGACGCCGTGATTTATCCCGCAGCCCCCGGCGGATTCCAGCGAACCCAAATCCGCGACGCGGTGATCGCCGTCGGCCTGCCTGACCTCGCCGAACGCCTCGGCGAGGACGGCCATTGGAACCGGATGCTGTCGCTTGGCGAGCAGCAGCGGCTGGGACTCGCGCGCGCGTTGCTGCATGCGCCGGACTATCTGTTCCTCGACGAGGCCACCGCCTCGCTCGACGAACCGTCCGAGGCCAGGCTCTACCGGCTGCTGACGGACAAGCTGCCGCAGGCCACCATCGTCTCGATCGGCCACCGCTCGACGCTCGATGCCTTCCACACGAGGAAGGTGGCGATGATGGAGAGCGGCAGGATCCACGTGCTGGGCAGTGACGACGCACCGGCCGAGCCGGAGCCGAGCGCGGCCCGCTGAGGCACGATCGGGGCCCCTCCGGCGGAAAGATTCTGGATTACTTCGCGGAGCCTGTCACCGGGGCCGCGCGTCGCGCGGCCCCGGTGACTCGCAGTGACGGAGTGTGAGGCACCGACGCTCTCGCTCCACGTCCCGCAGGGGAGGCCACGCGGCACCTCACCAAAACAAAAGGGCGGCAGATTGCTCTACCGCCCTTTTTAGTCGTCTCGGGACAAAACTTACTTCAGATTGGTCATCGCCGTCAGGTCGAAGGACAGCTTGGCGATACCGGCCGCACCGCACCAGTTGGAGCCGGCGCCGCCCGGGTTGATCGCGGTCACGCTGGTGGTGCCGGTGGCGTTGAAGGCGCTGGTGAAGGCGTTGCAATCACCCTTGTTCAGGTTGGTGTCGGAGTAACGCAGATCCAGCGTGAACACCTTGTAGGTGAAGCCGACGCCGACGTTCCAGGTGTTGTAGCTCTTGTAGGGAATGCCGTTGGCATAGATCGTTCCGGGGATGCCGTAGAAGGCATCGGAAGTGCCGAGCCACTGGCGGCCGAACTCACCCGACACGTACATGCCGAGGCCCGAAGCGCCGAAGGTCGTGCTCGGCGCGATCCACTTCGCGGTCACCGACGCGTAGTCACCCCAGGCACCCGAGTTCAGGAAGTTCGGCGAGTAGTACTCGTTCACGCCGACCGACCAGTTGTCGTTGATGGTGTAGTTCACCTTGCCATAGACTTCGAAGAAGCTGACGTCCTTCTTCATGACGTTGCCGTCGGCAAGGAAGATGGTCGTGGTGCTGACCGGGCAGACACCGCCGCCGGGAACGCCGCCGGTGAGCACGTTGTCGGCGCAGCTTCCGCCCGGATACAGGTAGCCCCAGACGCCGATATCGAAAGCGAAGGCTCCGAAGGTCGGGCGGATACCGCCGTAGACGTCGACTTCGGCCGCAGCGCGGTTGGCGAAGGAGATGCTCTCAGCGGACACGCCGGCGTACAGCTGGAGGTCCTTGGTGACGTTGTAGCGCGGCTCGAAATAGGCCGCGACCGACGGCTTGTGGTTCGACTGGGTCACACCGCGGAAGATGTAGTCGTTCATGACCGCACCGCCGAAGGCGATATCCCAGGGGTCGAACGCGGGCGCCGGGGGAGCCTTCATAGCCTTCAAGGGCATGTCCGCCGCGAAAGCCGAACCCGTCACCATTGCCAGCGCCGTTGCCAACAAAGTCACTTTTTTCATTTCGATCCCCATCACCAGTTCTGGACCCCGGTCGAGCTCCGGAAGCCCCCCGGGACACCCGACCTGATTGCAAATTTCGTAACTGCGGCAATCTGGATGGAGGGAGGCAAAGCGAGAAGCAAAAAACACGAGCATCTGCCGACTTTTTGGGCGTTCTGACAATTCCACGAAAGGTTGTCGGCCAGTGTTGCTTCTCGATCACATTATTTTCACGCCAAAGTGCACAGAGGGATCCGGGATACTACGTGGACCCGCGGCGCCGTGGCGCGCGCGCCACGAATCAGCTGACTCAAGAACGGGCAGCCCCCGGCCATCGTGGCGCCGATGCAAAAAGGCCGCAGCATCACGCCGCGGCCTTCCTGTAGTCGATCGTGATCGGGGGATAGACCCGGCCCTTGGCCCAAGCGTGAGCCTATCCTTGTCGGCCTATCCTTGCCCTTCGGCCGGCGTCGGTTCCGCAGAAGACGAAGGCATCGCCCAGCTCGTCTCAGCGGCCGGCTCGGGTGCCGGCGCAGCCGCAGGAGCCGCCGGCTTCGGCGCGGGAGCTGCCTTCGCCTTCTTCGGTGCTGCTTTCTTGGCGGCCTTTTTCGGCGCCGCCTTCTTCACAGCCTTCTTGGCCGCAGCCTTCTTGGCTGACTTCTTGGCGGCCTTCTTCGGCGCAGCCTTCTTGGCAGATTTCTTTGCTGATTTCTTTGCTGACTTCTTTGCGGACTTCTTGGCCGCCTTCTTCTTCGTCGCCTTCTTCGCGCTTACGACCTTCTTGGCCTTTTTGGCCTTCTTGCTTTTCTTCTTGCTCGCTTTCGCCATCGTGGTCCTCCTGTTGCCGCCGAACAATGGTCGATCGGGCGCCCTTCAACCGTCATCTCCGGACGAAAGCTTAGCGCGACGCATTCAGTGCCGGCCGCGACCCGCCCGTAGCCCAATCGAGAAGCTCAATCGTGTGTACGACCGGAACTGACGTGCCACTGGCAATCTGCACCATGCAGCCGATATTGCCCGCGGCAATCATGTCCGGCTTGACGCTCGCGATGTTGGCGACCTTGCGATCACGCAACCGGCCCGCAAGCTCGGGCTGGAGAATGTTGTAGGTCCCCGCCGAACCGCAACACAAATGGCTCTCCGGGACATCTTTCACCACGAATCCATTCTTGGAAAGCAATTCTTTCGGAAGGCCCGTGATTTTCTGCCCGTGCTGCAACGAACACGCAGAGTGATAGGCAACGACGATGTTGTCCTGTTGCGTGCTCGGCGCGAGGCCGAGGCCAGCGACGTATTCGGTGATGTCCTTCGCCAGCGCGGACACCTTCGCCGCATCGGCTGCGAACGCGGCGTCCTCGCGCAGCAGATAGCCATAGTCCTTGATCACCGTGCCGCAGCCGGACGCGGTCACCAGGATGGCATCGAGCCCCTCGCCGGCGGCCTCTTTCTGCCACGCCGTGACGTTGGCGCGAGCCCGCGCCAGCGCGTCATCATCGTGACCGAGATGATGAGTGAGCGCGCCGCAGCATTGCTCGTCCTTGACCAGGACGACCTCGATGCCATGGCGGGTGAGAAGACTGATGGCCGCCTGGTTGATGCGTGGCGCCAGCACCTGCTGAGCACAGCCCTGGAGCAGCGCGACCCGGCCCCGCTTTTTGCCGAGCGCTGCGAACACGCTGCCTGGAAGGGCACCGGGCGCCGGAAGCCGGCCAGGTGCCAGCGCCAGCATCGCCTTGAGGCGCTGGATCAGGCCGGGGGTGGCCGAAGGCCGCGGGGTCGGCAGGAAGACAGCCAGGGGGCGGGCCAGTTGCGCCAACCGCATGCTCACGCGAAACCATTGCGGGTCAGGCAGCACGAAGGCGAGCACCCGGCGCAGCAGCCGCTCGGCGAGCGGCCGCTCATAGCGCTGCTCGATCCTGACCCGGGCCTGGTCGACGAGGTGCATGTAGTTCACGCCGGAAGGGCACGTCGTCATGCAGGACAGGCACGACAGGCAGCGGTCGACATGCTTGACCACCTCGGCGCTCGGTGCCTGGTCCTTCTCCAGCATCTCCTTGATCAGATAGATGCGGCCGCGCGGGCTATCGAGCTCGTCGCCGAGCAGGACATAGGTCGGGCAGGTCGCGGTGCAAAAGCCGCAATGGACGCAGGCGCGCAGGATCTTGTCGGCTTCCGCGATGTCGGGGTCGGCGAGTTGCGCGAGTGAGAATTCGGTCTTCATTGAGCAGCGCCCCGCGTCAACCGCCCCCGGTTCAAAATCGACTTCGGATCGAAACTGGTGCGGACCCGCTCGCTCAGGGCAGCAACACCTGGGGCTTGCGGATGGAACACGTCGACCTCGCGCCTGACGTCCTCGGCCGCCCGGATCAGCGTGGCATGCCCGCCAAACGCGTTGGTCCGCTGGCGAACGGCCGGCGCGTGCGCATCGCCCCTCGGCGGCAGTGCCGCCCAGATCAAGCCGCCGCCCCAATCGTAGATGACATCGCCACCGGTCTCGCGCGCCAACTGCGTCCCGAGCGCCGCGCCCGAGGCCGGCGGGCAGACGATCCGCCACACCGGCCAGGCGCCGAGCGCGCCGCCGGCCGCGAACGGCAGCACGTCCCGGATCGTGGCCCACAGCGCAGACGAGGCGGCGTCCTCGATGAGAGTCGCGGTTCCGAACGGCACCAGCAATTCACGCAAGGAGCCCGCGCGGTGGCTGGCAGAGGCGGTGATGCCCTCAAGCCGCAGCACCGTCAGCGCCTCGCTTTCGCCTGCGATATCGCCGAGCCCGTCGGTCTTGGCGCGGAAAGCCGATTTCGGCAGATGGGCGGCGGCGGAGACGTCGAAGGGCGAGCCAAGCGCCGCGGTCATCGCCTTGTTCGCGGCCGCATCGTCGAGCCCGCGCAGCAGCAGCGTCCGCTCGGCTTCCGGCTTCGGCATCACCTTGAGCGTCACTTCAGTCATCACGGAGAGCGTGCCCCACGACCCCGCCAGCAGCTTGCACAGATCGTAGCCGGTGACGTTCTTCACCACCTTGCCACCAGTCTTGAAGCTGTCGCCGAAGCCGGAAACGGCATGCGCCCCCAGAAGGTGATCGCGCGCCCCTCCCGCCCTGATGCGGCGCGGACCGGCCAGGCCAGACGCGATCATGCCGCCGATGGTACCGAGCGCCGGCGTGCCGAGCAGCGGCGCGGTGTTCATCGGCTCGAAGGCGAATTGCTGGTTCTTGGCATCGATCAGCGACAGCACGTCGGCCAGCGGCGCGCCGGCCTGGAGCGTGACGATCAATTCGTTCGGCTCGTAGGAGGTGACGGCATTCAGCGCGGAGACGTCAAGCACGGCATTGGTCGCCATCGCGTGCCCGATGCTGCGCTTGCTGCCATGGCCGACGATCTCGAGCGGCTGCTCGTTGGCGATCGCCGCGCGCACCACCTCTTCGACGTCTTTGGCGTCTCTGACCCTGAGCGTATCCACGGGAAAAGGCGGTAGCGAAATTCGCTGCCAAAATCAAATGTGACGTGACGCCAGCGACCATTGCCGGCGGGCTCGAGCTCCTGCACCGGACCACAGCAACACTTCGATCATGCGAAGCGTTCACGACATCGACACTTCGATGACGGGCGAACCAAGCCGGTCCGACCCATCGTTACAAGCTCGCACCGATCGCGATCGAGACTGAAGGCGAACAGCAAGGAGGAAGAACCATGAACCACTATGCAACACAGAAATCTCTGAGCGACGCCGTCGACGGCGGTGGCCTGCTCGTGGTCGCGCAATGGGAGGCCAAACCGGGTGAGGCCGACAATATTGCCGGGATCCTCGACCGCTTCCTGCCGGAGGCGCAGCGCGAGGAGGGCGTCAAGCTGTTCCTGATCTCGCGGGCTACGGACAATCCGGCCCAGTTCCTGTTCTACGAACTGTTCCGCGACGAGGCCGCGTTCAGGGCGCATCAGGACAGCGCGCACTTCAAGACCTACATCGCCGGCCAAGCACTGCCGCTGCTGGCCAAGCGCGAGCGGGCGCAATACGGGATGTTGTAAAGGCAGCGGGAGGGAAGCGTTCGCGTCGCGAGCCTTTCCCTCCCCAATCTAGAACCGCGGAATATCCGGAAACGCCAGCTTGCCCGCATGCACATGCATGCGGCCGAGCTCGGCGCAGCGGTGCAGCGTCGGAAACACTTTTCCGGGATTGAGCAGGCCCTGCGAGTCGAACGCGCATTTCAGCCGCTGCTGCTGGTTGAGGTCGATCTCGCTGAACATGTCGGGCATCAAATCGCGCTTCTCGATGCCGACGCCGTGCTCGCCGGTGAGCACGCCGCCGAACTCGACGCAGGCGCGCAGGATGTCGGCGCCGAAGGCTTCGGCGCGCTCGATCTCGCCCGGCTTGTTGGCATCATAGAGGATCAGCGGATGCAGATTGCCGTCGCCGGCGTGGAACACGTTGGCGCAGCCGAGCTGATATTTCTCCGAGAGCTCGCGGATGCGCGCCAGCGCCTTCGGCAGCGCACCGCGCGGAATGGTGCCGTCCATGCAGAGATAGTCGGGCGAGATACGGCCCACCGCGGGGAATGCAGCTTTCCGGCCCGCCCAGAACAGATTGCGTTCGGCTTCCGAGGTCGAGATCTGCAGCGTCACCGAGCCGCACTCTTTCGCGATGGTCTCGACGCGGGTGATCAGCTCGTCGACCTCTATGCCGGGGCCGTCCAGCTCGATGATCAGCAGCGCCTCGACATCGAGGGGATAGCCGGCATGGACGAAGGCTTCGGCGGCGTGGATCGCGGGCTTGTCCATCATCTCCATGCCGCCGGGAATGATGCCGGCGCCGATGATCCGCGCCACGCATTCGCCGGCGGCCTCGACCTCGGCGAAACCGACCATCAGCGCGCGCGCCGTCTCCGGCTTTTGCAGGATGCGCACCGTGATCTCGGTGATGACGCCGAGCAGGCCTTCCGAGCCGGTGATGACGCCCATGAGATCGTAGCCGGAATTCTCGCACCCCTTGCCGCCGATGCGCAGTATCTCGCCGCTCATCAGGACGATTTCGCAACCGAGCACGTTGTTGGTGGTCATGCCGTATTTCAGGCAGTGCACGCCGCCGGAATTTTCGGCGACGTTGCCCCCGATCGAACAGGCGATCTGCGAGGACGGATCGGGCGCATAGTAGAAGCCGGCATGTGCAACCGCCTGGCTGATGGCGAGGTTCGTGACGCCGGGCTCGGTGACGACGACGCGGTTGTCGAAATCAATCTCTCGGATGCGCTTGAACTTGCCGAGCCCGAGCAGCACGCCGTCCTCCAGCGGCAACGCGCCGCCGGAGAGCGAGGTGCCGGAGCCGCGCGGCACCACCTTGATGCCCTGCGCGGCACAATATTTCAGGACGAGCGAGACTTGCTCGGTCGTATCGGGCAGCACCACGACCATCGGCGGCTGCCGGTAAGCGGTCAGCCCGTCGGATTCATAGGCCCGCATCTCGGCGGCGCTGTCGATCACGCCCTCGCCGGGCACGATTGCGCGCAGTGCAGCAACGATCTCCGCGCGGCGCGCAAGCACCGCCTGATCGCTCGCTGGCATCATGATGGCCATGTTATGAAACCTCTGTCCGGCATTGGAATTTGTTCCGCCAAATCAATCATGTCTGCCCGTGTTTGGGTAGGGTCCTCCGAAGGTCTCATTGCTTTGTTGCAGCGCAAGTTCTCTCTGGGGCAAGCCTGCTACCAGAAAATCTGTCACGGTTTCGCGGCTTGTCCACTTGCACTGGACCTGCCAAAACGACGACCCTCAATCTGACCCCCGGGAAGAGACGAAGAGCACCCTATGACAAAACTGACTTTCGGCGCGCTGATTGCCCTGGCCATGACTGCCGCTACGTCCACCGCGATGGCGCAGGACGCCGCAGCCGGCAAGACGTCGTTCAACAAATGCCTCGCCTGCCATGCGATCGGCGAAGGCGCCAAGAACAAGGTCGGCCCCGAGCTCAACGGTCTCGACGGCCGCAAGTCCGGCACCGCGCCGGACTACAGCTATTCCGATGCGAACAAGAACTCCGGCATTACCTGGAACGAGGCCCAGTTCAAGGAATACATCAAGGATCCGAAGGCCAAGATCCCCGGCACCAAGATGGCGTTCGCCGGCATCAAGAACGAGACCGAAATCAACAATCTCTGGACCTATGTCTCCCAGTTCGACAAGGACGGGAAGACCAAGCAGTAAGCCGTGAAGGGCGGCCGCTAATCGGCGGCCGCCTGCGCCGGGACGATTCGATCAATCATCGTCTCGATCTCCATCTTCACGAGATCCGGCACCGCGTTCTGCACCATGTGGCCGAGATCGGGCCGCACGATCAGCTTTGCATTCGGCACCATCGCGGCAAACGGACGCGCGTGGACCTCGGTCTTCACGGTCTTGTCGGGCTCGCCGGCGATGATCGTGACAGGCACCCCGATCTCGCCGTAGCGCGCAGCCTGCGCGGCCACCGACGCCTTCAGCGTCACCAGATCATAGGCATTGGCGATGAATTCGCGCGGGCGCAGCAATAGCGGCGTCGCGGAGTCCTTCACGAAACCATCGGGCATCATCTGCGGCAGGAACACGTTGCGCGCGCCGGACTCGGTGACGAAATAGCCCAGCGGCAACGTGATGGTGTAGGCGAGCAGCGGGCCGATCACCGGCATTGCGATGATCTCGTTGTAGCGGCCGACACCGCCGCGCCAGGGATGGGTCACCGGCGCCAGCATCACGAGGCCGGCCACGCGGCTCGCATGATCGAGCGCCAGCCGCGCGCCGAGGGCACCGCTCCAGGAATGCACGACGAAGATCGCGCGATCGATCCCGAGCTCGTCGAGCGCCGCGTCGATCATCCGCGCCTGGATGTCCGGCGTCGAATCCTGCCGCCTTGCGCGCGTGCTCCAGCCGTGGCCCGGGCGGTCGATCAGGATGACGCGATGCTGCTTGGCCAGGAGATCGCCGAGCGGACGCCGCATCACTTCAAGGTTGGAGCTCGCGCCGTGCAGCATCACGATCGGCAGACCGGCATCGCGGGGGCCGATCTCGACGACGTGGAGGGTCGCGCCATCGACCTCGATCATCCGGCCCTGCGGCGGATAGGCGCGTTGCAAGGCAAAAATGCCGGCCTGCGTGACCAGCGCCAGCAGCACCAGCGCCGTCACGGCTGATATCACGATCATGAAGAAAGTCCGGGCGATCCAGGGCACATCGCAGTTACGGGTCATACAGGCGGCAGTTTCGCGCAAGGAAACTCGGCGTTTCCACAGGAAACGCCCCCCCTGTGGATATGTACACAATCAGAAAACTGAAAAATCAAACAAAATCAATGAAGCTACTCGATGACCCACAAGCCCGGACCAGCTTCATGCGGCCGTCATCGCAGCGTCCTTATAATCGCCACGGTCGGTTCCGCCATCTAGGCGCGGATGGGCGCCGATCCCTCCTCGCAACCCCAGGGGCGCGGGAAAGACCGGCAGGATTGTCCTGGTTTGAACCGGAGGATTTTCGATGAGCATCAGATCGAATGACACCGCAATCGACGAGATCGTCGCAAGCTGCAACGGCGACCTGCGCGGTGCCGTGCGGGCGCTGCTCCTGATCAACGAGCACCTCGAGAGCGAGCTCGCAAAAGCCTATGCCGCAGCCGCCGATCGCGGTCTCGCCGAGCGCGGCACCAGCGTCCTGCACTAGCCCGCATCGTCCTCGGCCTTTTCCTCGTCGGGCGTGGGCGCGGGACAGGCGCGGATGGTCGAGCGGGCAAGCTGGGCATCGGCCTTGGACTTGTAGGGGCCGTCGCCGAACCAGATGTCGCCGTTGATGACCGGATTGCTGGTCACGATGTTGCATTTGCCGGTGGCGCGGTTGCCGACCACCCAGAACAGCCCGTCGGCGAGGCTCATCGTTCCCGACGCCAACAGCAAGCTACAGGCAAAGATCAAGCGCTTCATGGCTTTCGCTCCTGCCATGCAGGTAGACCTGCGGCGGCGGCGACAATAGTCCTGACGACGCTGCGCTTCCGATCGTGGTTAATCACGAGGCGCCGCAACTGCTCTAAAGATGATCGAGTTATCGGCTAGATGTCGCGGCCTTCGACCTTCTCGGTCAGCGCCTTCACCTGATCGGGAACCTTCTCGAGGTGCGGATTGACGGCGAGCGCCTTGCGGTAGGCCTCGAGCGCACGCTTCTCGTCGCCGACCTCCTGCATGATCATGCCGAGCCCCGCGAGCGCGCCGAAATGACGGGGCTCCCGGATCAGCACCTCACGAAAGTCGGCGAGCGCGCGGGCATAGTCGTTCTGCACGTAGTAGAGCGTGGCGCGCCGATTCCAGGCTTCGATGTAGTCGGGGCGGAGCTTGATGACGGAGTCCAGCAGCTTGACCGCGACGTCGATCTTCTGCGCATCGACGGCCGCCTTGGCCCGCGCCATCAGGAGGGCCGCGGTGTCGCTCGGGGTCTGCAGCCAGATCGCCCAGATCCGCGCCTCGACATGCTTGGCGCTGGCATCGTCGGGGGCGGCCTTCAGCGCGCCGAACAGGAAATCAAGATTCTTGGTGCGGTCAGGCTTGGGCAGCTTGGCCGGCGCTTCCGGCACCTTCTTCGGCTGCTTCGCCGGCGGGGCCGGATCATCCTGCGCCAGCGCCGGCGCAAGGCCGGCGGTGCCGAGAACCAGAGCCAGGCACAGCGTGCGTGCGAAGGGGAATCTCACTGCCATGGTGAAAGTGTAAACGCGCAAAGCCGCCCTTGCAAAGCAAAGGCGGCGTCAAACTCGTGTGAGACCGTGGTCTTGCGGGGCGCGCCTGGCGTCCGGCAGGGCGAAATCAGCCCTGACGAGCCTTGAAGCGGCGCTGCACCTTGTTGATCACATAGACCCGGCCCTTGCGGCGGACCAGGCGGTTGGCGCGATGGCGACCGCGCAGCGACTTCAACGAGTTACGGACCTTCATGGCAGAATCCTGAACGTTCGAAAGGCCGTGTTCGGCACTACCGTTTCGGCACGCGCGAATGTGGCAAAATGAGATCTTTCCCGCTGGCGGACCGACCGCCCGGGACGGGGCGGTTCTTAAGGCATGGCGGGAGGTCATGTCAATGTTAACTGCCCGGTTCCCAACGAGCAAAATCGCGAAAACAACCCCATGCACAGTAGAAGCGGCCGGACCGGACCGATTCCGCCCATGGCAGCCACGCCCGACAAAGACTTTCGCGGACTGCCGTTTCGCCGCCAGCAACGCCTTGCCAAATTCGTTATATCATATAATCAATTTGGCAACCCTCGGGAGGAAACCAATGCCCAAGCTGAAGCTGCCTGACATCGACAAGGTCGTCGCCATCGACATCCACACCCATGCCGAGGAGCCCTGCGGCTGCCATCCCGACGACGGCTACGACGACTTCCAGGCGCAGATGGCCGAGTATTTCAAATCACCCAACAAGCATCCGCCGACCGTGCCTGAGACCGCGGCCTACTACCGCTCCAAGAACATCGCCGCGGTGATCTTCCCGGTCGATGCCGAGCGCGAGACCGGCTTTCGTCGCTACAACAATTACGAGATGATCGAGGCCGCCTCCGATCATCTCGACGTCCTCATCCCCTTTGCCTCGATCGACCCGCACAAGGGCAAGTTGGGGGCCCGCGAGGCCCGCAAGCTGATCGAGGAATACGGCGTGCGTGGCTTCAAATTCCATCCGACCATGCAGGGTTTTTACGCCAACGACCGCATGGCCTATCCGCTCTATGAAGAGATCAACAATGGCGGCGCGATTGCGCTGTTCCACACCGGCCAGACCGGTGTCGGCTCGGGCATGCCCGGCGGCATGGGTATGCGGCTGAAATACTCCAACCCGATGTACATGGACGACGTCGCGGCCGACTTCCCCGACCTCAAGATCATCCTCGCGCACCCCTCCTTCCCCTGGCAGGAAGAAGCGCTGTCGGTCGCGACCCACAAGCCGAACGTCTATATCGACCTCTCCGGCTGGTCGCCGAAATATTTCCCGCCGAT
Source organism: Bradyrhizobium manausense (assembly GCF_018130615.1). Classification (GTDB taxonomy): domain Bacteria; phylum Pseudomonadota; class Alphaproteobacteria; order Rhizobiales; family Xanthobacteraceae; genus Bradyrhizobium; species Bradyrhizobium manausense_A. The sequence continues at coordinate 120,196 of NZ_JAFCKB010000020.1, read as the reverse complement.
CCTGGTCCGCTACATCAACTCGATCCTGCAGGATAAGATGCTGTTCGGCTCGGACTGGCCGGTGATCACACCGGACCGCTGGCTCTCCGATTTCTCCAAGATCGAGGTCCGCGACGAGATCCGGCCGAAGGTATTGAAGGCCAACGCCCGCAAGATTCTGGGGATCTGAAGCGCATACTTGTCAATGGGCGGAGTCAGCTTGCCCCCTAATAGCGACTCCGCAACAGATACAGCACGAGGTCCACAGTGATAGCCATCCTGGCGGACCTGTCTTCAAGTTGGAGCTAGCGTGGTGCGCCTGTCCGTTCGGCGAGATTCGTCGACAATGTTGCGTTCGACTTTTACGCCAACAGAAAGTAGTCCGTATCGGCCTTCGAGTTGTGCCTTTCCAGGCCAAGTTATGAGCAGGGCCTGTCCGGCCCCGAACAACTCGGCATCGTATCCTCCCTCTGCATTCGTGCCATCGGTCCAAAATATGGTTTGCGCGACGATTTCGCGGTTCGAATCGACGAACACGAAAGGTGACCATGCTGATCGGACCCATCCCAACGAATGCGCAACATAGGGACAAATCGTGATAGCGGATCTTTTTAGATCTCCATACAAGTCTGCCTGCACTCGGCAAACGAGTTTGCTATCCTCTTTCTGATACACTGGCACAGGGCTATCGATCGACAAGATGCTTGGTAGTCCATCGATTCCTCTTCCAACGTCCGCGGTGGATGGCAAGACCAGCTTGCTCGAACTTGCGGAAGCCCGCAGGGCTTTAACCCGCGAATAGGTGTGCTCCGCCAGCACGAAGTAATCCAGAAGGAACGGGATCGATAGCTCATCATAAGAGCGTAAGAGCCATTCATCCTGATCAACGCCGCCATACTGGCGAACAGGTACAGGCGGAGTAGCAATCCACAAAGGACGAGGATCACACTCCGGCAATGGCCCAGACAGCGCCGGGCCACCAATGTCGGCCCATATTGTTGGAAACATCCGGGAATCCACCTGATCGGCTACGTCCAATTCTTGCAACAGCTTGCTGAAGGCCCGGAGTGCCGCCATAGCCATTGGTCGACGATATGGGAATCGAAGATGCATTCTGCGCAGTTTGGCAACGATCGCTTCTTCCGCTTCCGGACCGAATGCTCCGCGCCCACCCTCCTCAGCCATGAACCTCGCGCAACGTCGACGCAGCAATCCCAGTGGGGCGTAGCAACCTGCCGTTAGCAGCTGAAAGGGCCGCCAGAGGGACAACGTCCAAGTCCAGGGATCATCGGACCAAACGGGTCGCCGGCCCGGATCGAGGCCTGGAGGGGGATCAAAGTTATGATCTTGATCAGATTTCTCAGTGACAAGTTCGTAGAACGCGGGCAGCGGCTTAAAGGGCGGCTCTTCGAAGGGTGATCCCAAGTCAACAAGAACGCGCTTCGCCAGGTTCGCGACAATAAAATCATCACTTGTCACATCGATGGTAGCTTTATCCGTCAGCACCTCACGAAGATGGGGTGCGTCCCTTAAGCGGTCCATCAGTGCGGCTGCTTCACGACGACCCTCACTCTGCTCTTGAAGAAATCCGAACAGGCTTTGCGTGAAAGCAGCGCCAGCTTCCTGTCGTGCAACGAGCGTCGCCGTCGCACGAGCATGACGTAGTAGTTCAGGACAAGAGAAGTCGAATGCCTTGGCGACTAGGAAGGCCAGAAAATCGGTATGCGTTTGGACGGACGCGATAGATTGCACGGGTTGCGCAAAGCGAAATTCACGATATTGCTTAAGGTGATTTTCAGTCTCAATCCAAAACTGCTCATAAGGTATGTTGTCCGCCACCAACTCCAGGACGTCTTCGAGATTGAGGAACAGAGAGCTGCCGGAAACTTGTCCTCCGGACAACTCGCCCACAAGGACGTCAAAGCCCCTTGCGTAGGCTCCCTCTCCCTCGAGTTCAATACGAGCGCGCTGGAGCGCAAGCTTCTCTCCCCCCATGAAGGAGGACCAGTATCCCGAATAGGCAGCTCTCTCGGCCTTCGCAAAATACCGGACAGCCGCGGCTCTATCGCCCAATGCGAGCATCCGCCTCGAAATCGCAGTCAAAAGCTTTGCGTCGCGTTCTAGGTGCGAACGCCGTTCCATGAAGTGAACAATCTGCGCCTTCGACGAGCCAGCGATTAATCTCTCCGCCGCACGCGCGTATGAATAGTCAACGCCTTCGCCGTAGTCTGATTTGCCGTCGCCATGCGCGAGCAACTCCTCAAGATTTTCAACTTCTATGTCTAATGAGACGCCATCATACGACGTTCCTTGACTATTGCGGTTCTCGCCGTGAGCAACTTTTTCCAGTCTCGCCGCAACGTTAATGGCTTCTGAAAGGACAGTAGCTACTAGTCCTTTGGCTTCTGGAGCAAGCTCCTTGACCTTTTCAAGAAGGCTCTGCCGCCGCGACGGCGGACACCATCGCGAAACCGAAAATAGGAGGAGTTCCAGGGGACGAGCACGTTCTGCGGGCCCCATCACTTCCAAGCAAACACGGAGGCACCGATCGATGTCATTATGAATAAACGGAACAACGAGGCGGGAGAAAGCAAGCAATACAGAGGGGGCCAAATTTGGGGCATGCATCACAATCGAAGCAAGTGCAGAATCGGCAATCTTTGCCCAGGTCGCGAGATCGCTGTCCATCAATCGTGACGATATTCCGGCGGCCGCTCCAGGATGAGCGCCCGCCCCCTGAAGGAGGTCAGCGACCAGCCGCGCAGCGGTCTCGTCGCCTTCCGTTTCGTCCATTCCAAGGACGAACTGTGCGAAGGTCAGGGAATTCGCTTCTGCACGTAGGGGCGAGGCTTCACATGCTTTGAGGAAGGACCACGCCCAAAAAGTGTACTGCGGCTCCTTTTTTGCTCGCAGCCAATAGCCGAAGGTGTCCTGATGCATCGACTGTAGCGTAGACCGAGCTTCGTTCTGAAGGCCGACATGGCTGAAGGCGCGCGCAAGTTTTGCACGCGACTCGACCGCTTCCTGCGGTGTGCGATCGTGGTGTGCCGCAGCCTGCGTTCGTTCAATACGCTTTCTAGCTGCTTCGACATCCCTGTCGATGTCGAACACGCAGGCGGCGAATTTCAAGCGAAAGGCATCAGACCCTGCAAAGTTGGTATTGCCCTGTTCGACCTGGTCATCCACAAATTCCACGATGTCGCGGAAGTAGCTATTGCCTAGATCGTAAGCAATGCTCACGACACGCTGTCCCAATTCTCCAAACGACCTAAGAAATCTATAAGCTCGAAAATCTCCAGGAGAGGGCTTGGCTCGCGCAAAGAACATGACGATCGTCTTCAGCGCGCGAACCGAAACGGTCGGATCGCCCGATTTCGCGGTTGCGGCGAGGGTACCAAGCTCACGCATCTTGATGTGTGCGGCGCTCAACAATGTGCTGGGATCGCCGTGATCATCTTGAAGCTCTTCTGGCACTGTGGTGGCCGTTGCTTCGGCGAGGAAGGCTGTCTCGATTATTGCCCTGGTGACGTCGTCCATATTTTCTTGTGCTATCTCGTATCGATCAAACCGGGCAATCGATAAAGATGCCGTCATTCGTCGCGCAAGATCAGATTCCCCGATTTCATAGGCGATTAGACCCATGGCCCTGCACCAGGACTGATGGAGCTCCTTGAGCGCCGGCATCGCCTCAGCCTTCCGAAGCAGCTCCAATACCTTCTCATTCTCGCCCCTCTGGCAAGCTTGTTCGGCCGCCTCGATAGTGAGTCGTAACACTTCTTCGTCATTGAGGGCGAGAGCATCCTGAAGCGCGCCAACTTCGCCAAAGCCCCGGTCATTAACCACACCAAGAGCAAGGTTATATTTCAAGGTACGACGTGCATCAGCTCCTCCATCATCGGCTGCAAGCGCGCGCGTCTGCACCGCGAGAGAATCCACGATCGCGGACACCTTCTTTATGGGACGAAAGCGCTGGGCGCGCTGAATCCAGCGCAGCGCCTTTTTCATGTCCAGATAGGGATCAAAGCCCTCTTTCGCAAAAAGGATCTCGATCGGTTCATTTGCTTCAAATATTTGACGCGCCAGATCGCGATCGCCATTGTGCCAATAATGATCGACAAGGCGAAGCCATCCCTCTCCAGTGCAGCCAATTTCAAGCGCGTGCCGCGTCGCCAGCTCAACATCACCGAGGTCGAAGAGTAGATCTACAAAGTCGAGCTCACTCACTGCCTCGAGACGATACTCAATCTCTTTCGCGACTAGCAGCTTGTTTAGAAGAAGCACGCGGTTGCCTGTCGGTCGAACCGCGGCATATGCTAGACGCAGGTCGGCATATATTTCTCCAGAAGGCCTGAATACTCGGAGCGATCGTCGAAAATAATCTGGCGTACCCAGCGATAAGACCGCCGGATTATCTCCCGCACGTGACCGGTACCGGAGCTCAAACCAGTGCTGAGGATCCACCTCAGCCGCACTTTGAGCGATTTCCGCTAGGCACCGCTGGTAGTCGGTTTCAATCGTGGCAGATGGCGCACCGAATTTCTTTCCCGTCTCGGCAGCAACAAATAGTCTAAAGCTGTTGTGAAAGATTGCGATAAGACCATCGGACGTGTGCGCGAGCAGAAAGCCGGCCGACTTCAGTATGTCTTCGACCGCATCGTCATTCGACGCTTGGGCCAATTGCTGGAGAGAAAGCGCCCCCTCTGCTCTCGCGAGAACGCCGAGCGCTCGCTGGGAGGATTTTGCAGTCCCGAGCTTCAACCAAACGCGCTCGTATATTTCCTGGAGAGACTGGCCAAGCCCATCTACATGCGAGAGAATTTGAGTTGCCTCGTCGGCACTGACTGCACCTCTTAGCGCTTCAATGAAATAGCGCGCCGTCAATGGATGCCCCTGGCATGCGTCGAACAGCGCCTCACGGTCGATGAAATCCGAGAGCCCGGCATCACCAGCCAATGCGAAAACGGCGGACCGCGACAATGGATCGATTACAACCGTGCGGAGTTGTCCTTTCGCTTGTTGAATGATGGTCGGATGCAGCCGCGGAAGCTCAAGTCGTTGCGTACCCAGCAAGAAGATGATCCCATCCGGGACCGCTGCAGCCGCGGGCAGTTCAGCTAGAAAGCTTTCCTGCGGGCTTTCCTCGCGTGGAACATGATCGAGCCCATCGACAATGATGATGGTCTTCCGTCCCGTGTCTCGGAATCTCTCGCTGGCACTTTCGAGCTGCTTGGCGAATTCCGCCCTCGAGCCCGATAGATTATCCTCAGCGAACTTTGAGCCGTAGAATCCTTGGGTTTTAAGTTCAGCGATAAGGTCATTCAAGAATTCACCGGCTTCCGCGCGGCCGAGCCCATGTCGTTGGTCGGGGTGAAAGGCAAGATACCGAGAAACACTGTATGCTGGTGTGGAGTAGATGCAGCGCTGCAGCAGCGTGGACTTGCCGGTCCCTGGCGGCCCCACCAGCGCAAGATATCCACGCGATATTTGATCGATACTGTCTAAAAGCTTTCTTTCGGTTGCTTCGTTGTCCTGAAAATCAGTCGGCACGGGGAACACGTGTACGTTGTGCTGGCTCAACCGGTTGCGCCAGCCAAGCTTGTCGATCAGGTCCTGCTCGGACCATCTTTGTCCAAGTGAAGAACTGGCGATCAATACCGGAAAAAGCCCCCTAAGCGCTTCGACCTTCGCACGCTCTCTGATCGGAAAGACATCGATCCTGTTTTCCTGTAGCTCGCGTCCATCTTTAAGATCGAGGTCGTTGACAAAGCGTATGAAGGTTGTCGCATCGAGGCCAGAGAGCACTTGCAGTTCGGTAAGCTTTGCGCTCCAAATAGACGACTGCCACATTTCCAAGGAATGATCCTGACGCGAAACGAAGCGTGCGAACTCAGCGCTATGCCGCGCTCCGGTGGTATTTGCATTCGCGAGCGTAGTATCTGAAATGCTGAAATAGCCCGCAAAAATATAACTCAGCCGCACCCTCCCGACGCCGAACTTCTGTTCGAGCTTGAGCCAGGACTTAGTCATTGCTTGGATGAAGGGCGCCTTTAATTCGGTCCCTAGCGAAACGTATGTGCCATCCTTTTGGCTTTTGACCTGCGTTGCCCGGACCACTCCATTGGAGTGGACAACCAGATCGTCGAAAATTCCAGCCGAAGGATCCGCAATCGTGATCGCTTCAAGGATTCCTTCTTGCATCAGACTATACAGCACGCATGCTGAATATTCGTACTGCCTGAAATACCCAGTTATCGCCGAGACTTCGCCTGAAGATGATGTTTTCTTTTCACTTTTCACCATTGTTCAATACCGCTCCGCGCTCGCCTCCAAAGGGATAGCGCTCTCAAGGCCGAATCATGGCTTCCAATAGCTTCTGACTATAGCAACGAATTAGAGGCGTGACTTAAGTCCACCTCCGTACTGCACTAAGCCTGCGAAGGACCTCGGGCAGACGCGAGACCGGCCAAGTGTTGCACTGCGCTGCGCGAGGCATGACGTACACGAATTCTTAGCTGCCATCTTAGATTGTAATGGCATGGAGGGTCGGCAGTGGGGCCAATCTGCAATGGACTGATCGAGCAGATGATTTCCGTTTGAGTGCCAAAAAAAGCCAACCTGAGCGCCCAACAGGAGACGCGTCCAGGCAGCCAAGCAGCACCGAGCTCGAGTTTCCTTCTTGGATTGACAGTGATGCGCCTAGTATAGTCCCTCAATCCACCCCCTAGAGGAATGGTCTAGTGAGGATCAAAGCCGTCGTGTTCGACGCCTACGGGACACTCTACGACATCCAGTCGGTCGCTGAGATCACCGAGGATGCATTCCCGGGCTATGGCGAGATCATCACGCAGGTCTGGCGGATCAAGCAGCTCGAATATACCTGGCTGCGCTCGCTGATGCGGCGCTACCAGGATTTTTCCGTCGTGACGCGCGACTCGCTGGCCTATACGCTACGCGTGCTCGGGCTCGATTATGAGAAGGACGCCTTCGAGCGCATCATCGAGAAGTATCTGCATCTCGATCTCTATCCGGATGCAGCCGACGCGCTCACCGCGTTGAAGCCGAGAAAGCTTGCCATCCTCTCCAATGGCAGCCCGGACATGCTGAATGCGCTGGTGCGCAACACCAAGCTCGACCGCCTGCTCGATGCCACCATCAGCGTCGACGCCAAGAAGATCTTCAAGCCGAGCCCGCAGGCCTATGAGCTGATCGGCGAGGTGCTGGGCACCGCGCCGGACGAGGTGCTGTTCGTCTCCTCCAACCCCTGGGACGTCGCGGGCGCGAAAGCGTTCGGGCTGAACGTCGCCTGGATCGAGCGGGTGACGCCGGAGGCGATGGCGCTGGCTTGCGTCGAGACCGAACTCGTGGCACCGCTGACCATGTTCAAGGCGATCCGCACCCAGATGGACGAGCTCGGCTTTGCGCCGGACCACCGCGTCCGAGCGCTCTCCGAGTTGCCGGGGATTGCCTGAGAAATGATTGCCCGCCCGCAAGTCTGGAAATGAGCTGACTGGAATGAGCCTTCAATCCGTTCGCGCCTTCTTCGCCGAGAAAGCCCCCGACATCTCCGTCATCGAATCCCCGATCAGCTCGGCGACCGTGCCGCTGGCCGCCGAAGCCTATGGCGTCGAGCCCGGAATGATCGCCAAGACGCTATCCTTGCGCGTCGGCGAGCGCGTCATCCTGATCGTCGCCGCCGGCACCTCGCGGATGGACAACAAGAAGGTCAAGGCAGCGTTCGGCGGCAAGCCGAAGATGCTGGGGCTGGAAGAGGTCGCCGACATCACCGGCCATGAAGTCGGCGGCGTCTGCCCGTTCGGGCTGAAATCGCCGCTGCCGGTTTACTGCGACATTTCGCTGAAGGCATTCGACGTCGTGGTGCCGGCCGCAGGCTCGACCCACAGCGCCGTGCGCATCACCCCCGATCGCATGGCAGAGCTGACCGCGGCCGAATGGGTCGATGTCTGCGAGGTCAGGCCGGAAGCCTGATGCATTTGCCGGTCAGGGAGGCTAGCATAGCGACGATGACCGACGACAAGGTGAAACGACGACTGACCACCGTGCTGTGCGCCGATGTGCACGGCTATTCCCGCCTCATGGAGGCAGACGAGACCGGAACGCTGGAGACGCTCCGCCGCTCCCGCACGGCCATCGCGCGATTGGTCGAGCGTCATGACGGCCGAATCGTGAACACCTGGGGCGACGCCGTGATCGCCGAGTTCGCCAGCGTGGTCGAGGCCGTGCAATGTGCGGTCGAGATTCAGCAGGAAATCTCCAATCAGGCTTCGGACGTGCCTCAAGCGAACGCGATGCGTTTTCGCATCGGCATCAACCTCGGCGACGTGATGGTGGACGGCACCAACATCTACGGCGACGGGGTCAATATCGCCTCGCGGCTGCAAGAGCTCGCAGAACCCGGCGGCGTCGTGATCTCGAGCTCCGTCTACGATCAGGTGCACAACAAGCTGTCGGTTGGCTTCGACTGTCTCGGTCAGCGGCCACTGAAGAACATTGCTCCCTTGACCAGCTATCGGTTGACCCTGGGCGGCCAAGCCGCCGGGCCAGCGAGCTTCCCGATCGAGGAAAGAGCAACTCCCTCAGAGAGCGCGCGCGCTCCGGGGATGGACGACAGGCGCGAGCTTTCTTCGTCGACAAATGTCGTCTCGGAATGGCTGGCAAAGCTGCCTCGCCCGGTTGCAGCGGCGCTCACGGTGTCGGCGTTTCTCATTCTGATCAATCTTTTCACTGGCCATAAGATCTGGTTCCACTGGCCAGTCGCTGCCATTCTCTTCGGTGTGGTCTTGCGGACGGTGCTTGGACATCGGCCTGAATCGGAAAGCAAGGGAGAGCGCTGAACGAGGCGGCATGACCGCATCTTCACGCCGACCCGCGTCATCATCGAATCCGGCCGGATGATCGTTCCGGCCCTAGCGGCTTCGGCGTCGGTCGATTAGCATGGTCGTATTCCCGATACTGATAAATGCGGAGGGGACATGGCTCGATGCTTCATCGCAGTCGCACTGCTGGCGGTCTCTTGGCTGGTCAGCGGTGCATCCAATAGCTACGCCGCACCGTGTCTCATCGTATCGCTCACCGGCACACAGGGGGGACCACAATCTTTCAACGGTCTCGCAGGCGCCGGAACGCTGGTGCGCTTTGGCGATGACACCGATGAATGTGGGGCGGTGAAGTTGCAATTTGATGCCGGCCGCGGAACCACCATGCGGCTATCGCAGCTAAAAGTCGGACCCGAGCAGCTGGATGCAGTGTTCTTCACGCACATGCACAACGACCATACGGAAGGTTTTGCCGATCTGGTGCAGCTTCGATGGTCATTTAATGGGACCGGACCGAAGATCGACGTCGTCTGCAGCGCGGATAGCGTCTCACCGACGGGCGTCACGATAAGCTGCAGCAAGTTCACCGCGCATATCGCCGACGCGTTTATTCAATCAGGCGAGATCGCACAGCGTCATTCCGAGCTTAAGGAACGGACGGCGGGTGGCCCCGCCGAATTGATCAATACGATCACGTTCCAGCCAACGGACGAGCCGCAAGTGGTCTGGTCCAAAGGCGATGTGAAGGTCAGCGCAATTCGTTCAGCCCACATCGCAGGACACGCATCCTACCGCGTCGATACGCCCGCAGGCAGCGTTGTGATCGGCGGTGACGCCGGAAATGACGCGCCGGCTCCCCCGCGCAGTTCTTCGGCCTCAGAGCAGGTGGAGAAGCTAGCTCAGGGGGCCGACATCATCGTCCATTCGGTCATTCATCCCGTTATGGCCCCCGGCAAGGGGAGCGGGATGTTCCCTTACGCCTATCTGCGTCAAACTTCGGTCCCTGATCTTGCCGCCATGGCCAAGCGAGCTGGCGTAAAGCACCTCATGCTCACGCACATGATTCCGCCGATTGGAGGCGAGCAATATCCTTTCAAACTTCCTGGCGGCTTGCTGACGGAGGGGGACTACAGGAAGGCGGCCCAAGATGGCGGCTTCACTGGAAACATCATCGTTGGCACCGATCTCGCGAGCCTTCGCCTGCCAGCGAAATAGCGACTGATCATACAAGGATTGCCTTCAGACCGTATGAGTTCCCATTCAGCGAGAACCAACATGCTGCGTCTCATCGCATTCACACTTGCCACCTATTGCTATCTCCAGTCCGGATTTGCCATGGCCGACGAAGCAGCCAAACAACTGGTTGGAAGCTGGCGGTTGACGTCATGGGTTATCCAGATCGTGGGTGGAGAGCCTACGGAACCATTTGGTCCTAATCCCAAAGGCAGAGCGGTTTTCACTTCGGATGGGTTCTCGGCATTCATGATCGCCAGGCCGGATCGGAAGCCGGCGACGAATGATTCGGACTCGGCTGCGCTGCTCAAATCATTGATGGTCTACACCGGCAAATTCACAATCGATGGGGACAAGCTCACGACAAACGTCGATCTATCGTGGAACGAGATTTTTACCGGCACGGCCCAAATCCGCTTCTTCAAACTGGAGGGCGACAAGCTCTCGATTCGAACAGCAGAACAGGTCAGCGCGGTCTACCCCGGCAAAAAGGTGGTAGGGACCCTCACCTGGGAACGCGAACGCTGACAGCGCTGCGCGTCAATGAGGCCGCGTCCTTGGCAGCGCTAATCGTCGTCATCCTCATAGGGCCGCGGCTGCATCTGCTGAGGAGGCGGCGGCGCGTTGTTATACCGCGGGGATGGTACAGCGCGATTACGCGGAACCTGCTGCTGCGGCGGCATCTGATTGTTGGACTGGAACACTGCGCGACAGCCGCTGGAGAGCTGCGGCGTATTCTGCCGCAGGCACGCGGTGATGCGGCTCACATCCGGGATCTGATCACTGCACAGGCGCCAGACGTCCGGCGTGCACGCCATCTGCTGCTCCATGGTTCCGCGATACTCCTCAGCGAACGCGGCGCTCTGCGCGACGATGCCGCCGATCGCAAGCGCCACACCCAGCGCAATCCGCTCTGTTCGCATGGTCCCAATCCTTCTCGAGTCCCTCGACTTGTCTTCAATCAATGAGACGCGGTCAGGTTCTGGCCCAACAAAAAAATGTGAAAATTCGGCGGGAACTATTCCACCCGGCCGATCTTCTTCACCGCCGCGATCAGGCGTGCGCTGTCGGTCGCCACGAAGTCGGAGAACTCGGGCGCATCCTGATAGGCGACGAGACTGCCCGAGGCATCGAAGGTCCTGAGCACGTCCGGGCTGGTCATCACCTGCGCCATGGCCTCACGCAGGCGGCTTGCGATCGGCGCGGGAAGAGAGCTTTGTGCAAACAGCCCGGCCCAGATGTACATCTCGACATCCTTGTAGCCGAGCTCCTGGAAGGTCGGCACGTCGGGAAAGCTGGCAACGCGCCGCGCACCGCAATTGCCGAGCACGCGCAGCTTGCCGTCGTCGACCTGCGGCTTCAACGTGCCCGGCGCCGCTGCGATCGCCTGCACGGTGCCGCTCAGCAGCGCGGTCAGCGCCGGGCCGGCGCCACGAAACGGAACGTGCAGCAATTTGATTCCGGCGCTGCTCGCAAACATCTCCATCGCGACGTGCAGCGTGCCGTAGGGCCCGGACGAGCCATAGGTGATCTGGCCGGGGCGCTTCTTTGCGTCCTCGACGAACTCCTGCGCCGTCTTCCATGGCGCGGAGGCCGGGACCGCGAGCAGCGTGGGATCAGCCAGCACGCGCGCGATCGGCATGAATTGCGACACTTCATAGGCGACAGGACGGTCGAACAGCCGGTCGGCCTCGGGCAGCACCGCGAGCGAGGAGAGCGTCATCAACAGCGTGTAGCCGTCGGGCTCGGCGCGCGCCGCCGCGGCATTGCCGACCGATCCACCGCCGCCGCCGGCGCGGTTGTCGACGATGACGGGCTTGCCGAGAATCCGCTCCAGCGCCTGCGCCACTGGACGTGCCGCGAGGTCGGCCTGGCCGCCGGCCGGGAACGGCACGATCATGGTGATGTTGCGCACGGGATAGGTTTGCGCGGAGGCCTGCTCCGGTAACGCGGCCCGCAACAACGGCAATGCGGCAACGGCGCGCAAGACGTCACGTCGATCCATGGCAGCCCCTCCTGATATTTTCTTGTTACGCTCCCAGCCTAGCCTGACGCCCGGCAAGAACAAGCCGTTTACGAAGCGTTAGCCATGTTCGCCCCGCTCCGGAACGCATCCCTCCACCCTCCGTTGCCCCGCCAAGGAGTGTGCCATGGGAAAACTTGCGACCATCGACGTGGCCCTGGACGAGATGCTGGTGAACTTAGCGGCGATCGTCCTGCGGCTGTCAAAACCCGAAGTGACGCGCACGCCGGAAGCACGGCGCGCCCTGACGCAATCCGTGCATCAATACGCGGTATGCGCCGCACGCTCGACCGACCCGCGTGTTCATGAATTGAAGTCGCAGCTGGAGAAGACGCTGAAGCCGAGCCTGCGCATCGTCGCGATCGACGGCGTGAAAGTGTCGTAGTCGAGCGTCGTCGTTGCGCGGAGCGCTTGCGACGAAGCAATCCAGAATCCCTCCGCGGAGACACTCTGGTTTGCTTCGCGGAGCCTGTCATCGGGCCGCGCTTCGCGCGGACCCGGTGGCTCGCAATGACGGAGGGCGCTGAGCGGTTTGCCCTACGCCTTTGCTTTCCCGCGAGGCCTCCGCTTGCACGTCCCCGGCAGCTTCGCGGCGAGAAAATCACCGAGCGCTTCGACGCGCGCGGGGCGCGGGCCGCCGGGCGGGGTGACGAGGTGCACGGCGCCTTCGGCCTGCTTCCAATCCTTCAGGATCACTTCGACGGCGCCGGAGGAGATGGCCTCGCCGACGATGAATTCCGGCAGCTCGGCGATGCCGAGGCCGGCGATCAGCGACGGCATCACGGCTTCGCCATTGTTGACGCGAAGCTGGCCGCCCGGGCGCACGCTCGCCTGCTCACCAGCGGAATTGGTGTAGTGCCAGACATTCGGCGTCGAGAGATAGGCATAGCTGAAGCATTTGTGCTCGGCGAGGTGCATCGGATGCGTCGGCCGGCCATGCTTCTTCAGATAGGACGGCGCGGCCACCGTGAAGCGCGGCATGGTGAAGAGCCGCCGCGCGATCAGCGAGGAGTCCGGCAGCCGTGCGATGCGCACCGCCATGTCAAAGCCTTCACCGATGAGATCGACGGACGCATCGCTCAGGTGAAGATCGACCGAGACTTCCGGATAGGCTTCGAAAAATTCCGGCAGCAGCGGCGCCACCGCCTTGATGCCGAATGTCATGGGCACCGCCAGCCGCACCAGGCCGCGCGGCGCGACCGATTGCGCCAAGGCCTCGTTCTCGGCCGCCTCGCCATCGGCGAGCAGGCGCGTCGCGCGGTCGGCGAGCTTGTGGCCGGCATCGGTCAGCGCGAGCCGGCGCGAGGTGCGGTTGAACAGCCGAGCGCCAAGCCGCTCCTCCAGCCGGGTCACCGCCTTCGACACCGTGGCCTTGGACATCGTGAGCTCGCTCGCAGCGCCCGCAAACGACCGTAACTCCACGACTTTTGCGAAAATCGCGAGCGCCTCGAAATCGGGGAGTCTTGCCATGGAGTTTGGTCCCACAGGGTTATTTGGGGAAACAATGCGTTTCGACAGTTTCTATTTCTATACCACAGGCGGAGGCTTATCCAAGGGTCATCAGACATTCAGGACTGGAGAAATCCAATGACCAAGAAGCTCTCAGGCAAGGTTGCCCTCGTCACAGGCGGTTCGCGCGGCATCGGCGCGGCTTCGGCCCGCGCTCTCGCCGATGAAGGCGCGGACGTCGCCATCAGCTACGTCGCTTCGCCCGAAAAGGCCGAGGCCGTCGTCACCGAGTTGAAGGCCCGGGGCATCAAGGCCCGCGCCTTCAAGGCCGACCAGGCTTCTGCCAAGGATGTGACGAAGCTCGTCAACGACGTAGCCAATGAGTTCGGCCATCTCGACATCCTCGTCAACAACGCCGGTGTCGCCAATGGCGGCGCGATCGACTCCGCCGACGCCGACATCGAAGCGCTCTCCCGCCAGGATGCCATCAACGTGCATGGCGTGATTGCGGCGATCCGCGCCGCCTCGCAGTTGATGGGTGACGGCGGCCGCATCGTCACCGTCGGCTCGATGCTCGCCGACCGCGCCTCGTTCCCGGGCCTTGCCGACTACGTTGCCACCAAGGCCGCCGTGGTCGGTTACACCAAGGGCGCGGCGCGCGACCTCGGCCCCCGCGGCATCACCGTGAACGTGGTGCAGCCCGGCTCGATCGACACCGACATGAATCCGAAGGATGGCGGCGAGTTCGCCGAGACCCAACGCAAGCAGCACGCGCTGCAGCGCTTCGGCCGCCCTGAGGAAGTCGCCGCCGGCGTGGTCTTCCTCGCAAGCCCGGAAGCCTCCTTCGTCACCGGCACCGTGCTCAACGTCGACGGCGGGTTCGGCGCCTGAACAAGGGCCACCTCCGTCCATTTAAAGGAATTACGCAGATGATCGAACTCAGACCTTTCGCAAGACTCGGCGGCGCCGATCACGGCTGGCTCAAGGCCAAGCATCATTTCTCCTTCGCGAGCCATTATGACCCCAACAACATGGGCCATGGCGCCTTGCGGGTGTGGAATGACGACGAGATCGCGCCGAACACCGGCTTCCCCGCCCATCCCCACGCCAACATGGAAATCATCACCTATGTGCGCGAGGGCGCGATCACCCATCAGGACAGCCTCGGCAACGAGGGACGGACTGAAGCGGGCGACGTGCAGGTGATGAGCGCCGGCAGCGGCATCCGCCACTCCGAGTACAATCTCGAGCCGACCAAGACGCGGATCTTCCAGATCTGGATCGAGCCGACCGCTCGCGGCGGCCAGCCGACCTGGGGCTCGAAGCCGTTTCCGAAGGCGGACCGCTCCGGCAAGCTCGTCACGATTGCGAGCGGCATCGCTGAAGACACCGACGCGCTACCGATCCGCGCCGATGCACGGGTGCTCGCCACCACGCTGAAGGCCGGCGAGAGCGCCGAGTACGAGCCGCAGAAGGCACGGCACCTCTATCTCGTGCCGGCAGCAGGCGCAGTCGAGATCAACGGCGTGCGCGTCAATGCCCGCGACGGCGTCGCGATCCGCGACGAGGCCAGGCTGAGAATCACCGCGCTTGAAGATTCCGAGCTCGTGCTCGTCGACGCCGCGTAACCAGATCATCAGCAGTCATTCCGGGATGGCGCGAAGCGCCAGACCCGGAATCTCGAGGTTCTCAGGTGCGCAGCTGCGCACCTGAGTTCGATGCTTTGCATCGCCCCGGGACGACGAAAAGACCACGAACACCCCCACTGGAGACCATCATGACCAAAGTTCTCGTCCTCTATTATTCCGCCTACGGCCACATCGAAGCGATGGCGAATGCTGTTGCCGAAGGCGCGCGCGAGGCCGGCGCGACCGTCGACATCAGGCGCGTGCCCGAGCTGGTGCCGGCCGAGGTCGCGAAGGCCTCCTATTACAAGGTCGATCAGGCCGCCCCGATCGCCAAGGTCGAAGACCTCGCCAATTACGACGCGATCATCGTCGGCACCGGCACTCGTTTCGGCCGCATGGCCTCGCAGATGGCGAACTTTTTGGACCAGGCTGGCGGGCTCTGGGCCAAGGGCGCGCTGCACGGCAAGGTCGGCGGCGCCTTCACGGCATCCGCCACCCAGCATGGCGGCCAGGAGGCGACGCTGTTCTCGATCATCACCAACCTCCTGCATTTCGGCATGGTGATCGTCGGCATGAATTACGGCTTTGCCGGCCAGATGAAGCTCGATGAGGTCACCGGCGGCGCGCCATACGGCGCCACCACGATCACCGGCGGCGACGGCAGCCGCCAGCCCAGCGCCAATGAGCTCGCGGGCGCGCGTTATCAGGGACGCCAGATCGCGGAGACGGCCAAGAAGCTGCGCAGCTAAGCCTGGGCACAGCGACAAGCCGCATGGCTGATGCGATACGGGCGGCATTCTCACGAGGGAATGCCGCCCTATCTATCTGGGTAATAACGACAGGACTCACGCGACGAATGGCTTTTGAACTTCTCCTGATCGCGCAAATGATCCGCAAGCCGGTCCAGGCGCTGACGCGGCGCTGGTATTGCCGCAGCCTGTTTCGCGCCTCGCGCGGCCGGTTTCGCTGCGCCGGGTGCGCGGGATCGTAATTGTCAGGCCTGCGTGATGTCCGCGTGTCGCGGGACGCTGACCGCCGGCGCCGAAGCAGGCGCCGTTGAAAGCCACCAGCCGTCGCCGGCAAACCAGCAGGTGTCGTCGGGCGCGTCTCCTCGCCGCAGCGATTGCACGCCCTCCCATCCCCTTGCGAACGCCTCGGCCAGTCGCCGGCCGACCTCCGCATCCTGAAGTCCCGCGCAGCCGATGAACTGCGCCCGGCTGAGGAATTTGGCCGGCCAGGCCGCGCCCTGCTCCGGGCGCGTGATCATCAGCATGCCGCCGAGCACGCCCTCGGGTGCCAGCGGAAACACCAGCCGGCCGCCAGGCCGCAATGCCGCGAGCCATTCCGTCGCCGGCTGCGCCGCGCCCGCACAGACATAGATCACGTCGACGCTCGGCAGATCGGACGCAATGCCCGAGCGGTCTCGCAGCTCGACCGTGGCGATGTCCTTCAAATTCTCGCGCGCGAGTGCCGCCAGGCGTTCGTCGATCTCATAGGCGTAGACGCGGCCATTGGGACCGGTGAGCTCGGCCAGAATGGCGGTGTAATAGCCGGTGCCCGCGCCGATCTGGAGAACGGTCTCGCCTTCCTTGACGCCGCAGCCGCTGAGCCAATAGGCGTGCGCGCCGGGCATGCCGATATTGACGCCGCGCGCCGGATCCAGCGCCAGCAGCGCGTTCTGGTAGAGAAAGGCGGGATCGTCATCGGGCGTCACGACATAGGGATGGCCGCCGAACGAGATCGACCACGGCCCCGGCCCCGCGAAGGGCTCGCGCCTCACGTTGCGAAAGGCCTGCTCGAGACGTGGGTCCGTGGCCTTGGCCGCAGCGCAGATCAGCTGCGCGTAGAATGCGCGAAATTTGTCCGAACGATCGTCCATGTCGCCTCCTGATCGAGACGACGATAGCACAATCATTGCGATATTCGAGTGACCCTGCAACTGCAGATGTCGCGGATTCTAGCGTGCGCCCTTGCCCATCGCCCGCGCCGCGAGCGCGGCGAGCTTCGGATGACGGCGCAAGCCTTGCGCGGCATGATCGCGCAACACGAAAGGCAGCCCGCGCCAGGACAGAGCGACGCTGACATCGGTCAGCGGCACCGGCTTGGCGCCGAAGCGGCGCTTGTAATCGTGATTGCCGATGCTGAGATCGAAGCGCCGGACGCCCTGCGCATGCAGCGCCGCCATGGTGCGCTCGGTGACGAGCAGGCCCGGCGAGCAATTCGCCCATTGCCTGCCGGCATGACCGATCCGCAGCAAATAGTAAGTCGCGCCATATCTGATGCCGAAGGTGGTGCCGACGATGCCCTCATCGCAGACGAGCGCCGAGATCACCGCATAGCCTTCCGCAACGCCCTGCCGGGCGACGTCACGATAGAAGCGGGCATGGGCCTCGTCGTTGAGGACGAACCGCGAGCCAAGCTGCCGCATGCGCTCGTGCTGCTGCATGTCCATGACGCCGAGCAGTTCGTGCGCACGAACAACGTCGGTGACGATCTCGAACCGGGCGCCGGCATGACGGCTGAACACGCGCCAGCAACGCGGCATCTGCATGCGCTTGATCGAGGCCTGATAGTCCGAATAGTCGTCGCCGGTCAGAACGAGATTGCCGTTGAGCGAGCACGAGCCGAGCCGGCCGAGCGACACCAGCGGATTCTGCTTGGCACCGACATAGGCCGGCAGTTTCTTCAGGCGCAGCAGGTCGAAGCGATCAGGCGAGGCGCGCAAGCCATCGACCAGCGCCGCGCTGATCGCCTGGGCGCCGGCTGCATCGAAACTCGCGTCGCAAGCCAGGATCGGCGCGTTGTTGTCGGAGACGCCGAGATCGGCAAACTCGACGACACGGATGCCGCGCCTGATGTGGCTGAACATCGGCACCATCGCGATGTCCTTGCCGGTCGCCGAATCCGTGATGACGGCAATCAGCGGCGCGACGTCGTGAAAGGCCTGATACCAGGCACCTAGCCAGTAACCATGCTGGAACGCGGTGCGATACCCGGCGTTCAGGCGCAGAGCGGCCTGTCGCCAGTCACGCAAGAAATCGACTGAGATTCCCGACGTGCTGGACACCCGACCGTCTAGTGGCTCGACGCTGAGAAACGTCATTTGCGGGGCATACAGTTACTGAACGTGTCCAGATAGATTATGTTTTGTCGCAGACTACAAGTTACGTCGCTGCTTATCGTTAAGCCAATACCGTCGCAGTCTCTCGTGTACCGATATGAAACGGACGGCTGCGACAGATTGTCAGTGACGGGGTTGTATTTGCTCGACGCACTGGAACCTGGCCAGAAAATGCAGGCCGGCGACCGCAAGCGCGAACATGAACCAGACCGGATTCTGCCGCTCGAGCAGGAAGGTTTCGGTCGTCCCGAAATACAGGCCGAACAGCCAGATGGTCAGGAATAGCTTGCCCAAAGCACTGCTGCGGTTGTGGGCCTGGGCTTCATGGAAATTGCGCAGCGGCGCGAGCACGAAGATGAGAATGACGAGCAGCAGGCCCGGCAGACCGATGGTGACGGCGAGGTCGAGATAGCTGTTGTGGCTGTGCGCTGCGGACACTGCCCATTCCGAGCCCTGGGTGGTCTTCCCTTCCGCCGCGCCGTCCCAGAACGCCGCATAGCCATGACCGGTGATCGGCTTGTCCGCGACCGCCGAGAGCGCAAACTCCCAGACCTCGGCACGGCCGGTGAAGGTGGGATCGACCGGAAGCGCCCGCGTGATGCTGCCGAGCACCGGGGTCATGACGCTGCCAACCGTCAGCAGATTCATCACGATCAGCGGCGCGAAGCAGATGATCCGCTTCAGCCACAGGCTCGGTGTGACATAGGCCAGCGATGCCAAGGCATAGATCGCAAGGCACAGCACCGACGATGTCTTGCCGCCGGTGAAGATCAGGAAGGTGCCGGCCAACAGCGCGATCGCAGGCCCCATCACGAAGGAGCCCACGGCTGACAGGTAAGTTCCGACATAGACCAGGATGGTCATCACCGGCGAAGCGATGTTCTTGTGGCCAAAGCTGCCACGCCAGTCGCCGGCAAGCTGCGGCTCGGTGATGTCGAGCGCGCTGTGGATCGAATATTGCGGGGCAAGGAAGACGCCGAGATAGCACACCGCCAGCAGCACCAGCGCGGCGCCGCCAAGGCACAGGTTGAAGCTCCGCGGCGTCGGCGGCAGCAGCGGCAGCAGGACGGCAAGCGTAGTTGCGCTGGCCGTGAGCGCAAATCGCTGGATCGAGACCTCGCGGCTCTCGGAGAATGCGAGATTGATCAGCATCCAGCCGACGAGGCAGAGATGCAGCGGCGTGACCAGGCTTCTGAGCGAGGGCGCATCGGTGGTAAGGGTGAACAGCACCGCGACGGCGGCCAGCAGTCCGAACGAAATATAGGTCGTTGCCAATCGTCCGCTGACGATGGTGGCGACGTCGGGATTGCTCAAGTCTGGAAACGGATCGAGCGTGATCAGCACCAGAAGCAAAGCAATGACGGCAACCAGACAGCGCGAAGCGTTGACGACGTTGAGCCTCGCCAGCACGTCGCGCAGCGCGTGGCCGAGCGAGCGGGCCTCGACGTCAGTCATGTCTGCGGCGCTGCGATCCATGCCTCGAGGCCTGACGGGACGATGGGGACCTCCGAGGTCTAGCCCATCCCCGTTAACCATCCGTCAAGCAGCACACCGGGCTCGGCGGGAACCTGGCTCTGCCGTGCGACGCTGCGCGCGATCTCGTAATATTGCAGCGCGCGCTGCTCCAGCGTCAGGTTGTCCAGGATGTAGCCGCGCGGATCGAATCTGCCCGCGGTGCAGCCGGCCCAGAAATCGGTCCAGCGCTCCTCGAAGCCGGCGCGGTCGGCGAATTTGAGCCCGCAGCGATCGTCCCAATAGGGCACCGACGACACCGGCCCGAACTGCACCCGATGCGGATAATAGTCGGGATCCCGCCACGGGCCGCCGGGATCCCAGGCAAACACGGGCACCCCGGAGGACAGCGCCTGCTGATAGGCGATGCCCTGGCTCTCGCTCTGGCACAGGAAGATCATTGTCCGCGAGCGCGCCAGCGCGGCCTGGTAATCTTCCTCCTTGTAGCTGCCGTAGCGCAGCTCGGTGAACGTTCGGCCTTCCCTCACGAGCCGGGCGCGGACCGGCTCGACCAGCTCCGGCACGCAGCGCTCACGGTTCAAGCTGACCTTGTCGTAGAGCAGAACGTCGACGGTCTTGTCGCGAGGGCGCGACGGCGCCCAGAGTTCGGTATCGATGCCGACGGGCCAGGCTTCGGTCTCCGGCCAATGGGGCCGGTACATGTCGGCATACCAGTCGCCGGGCACCAGGAATTTCTTGACCGGAAGCCGCTTGAACAGCTCGGGATCGTCGAACGGATGGTTATAGGCGGCAACTCCGAGCAGGATCGGGTTCTTCCACGCGAATTTGTTCAGCAGGAAGGCGCGGCCGATGATGCACGCGACCTCTTCCGGGTGCTGTGCGACGTAGCCGTAGTCGTTGACGCGATAACGAATGCCGAGCCGGTCGAGCCCGGCACAGAGATTGAGGAACACGCGCAGCTGCCCGCTCATGCGCGGCTCGCCGAACAGCATCTTGCGCGCCATGCGCCGCAGATGGCGATCGCCGGGGAACCAGCGATCGTCCTTGTCCTCGAAGAAGAGGTTGAGGATCATGGCGTCGGGATCGTAATCGAATGTCTTTGCGGGCACTTGCATCCATCCGCGGCAATCAGGCCCGCATTCTCGCATGAGACCGGCCGTCGCACTTCTCGAAAGCTGCGACAGACTTAACGCCAGAGGGTTTAACGCTAATCTACGAAACCGGCGACGCCGGCCGCCGTCGCAACAACGATTTGATCGTTATGCGGGTATCATCCGCGACGGCCGCACGAGGCGGCTGGTTAACGGATCCTTAAAGACGACGAGCCATCGCTTGACCCTCGCCGACGCCATGCTCGATACACCGGCCGCCGCGCCCGCGGTGACGGATGCGTGCGCCATGTCGCCCGCGGTTTCCGTCGTCATCCCCGCGAAAAATGCCGCGGCCTATCTCGGCGAGACCATCGCAAGCGCGCTGGCGCAAGCCGACGTCACCGAGGTGATCGTCGTCGACGACGGGTCGACCGATGACACCGTTGCAATTGTGAGATCTATCCGCGATCCCCGGCTGCGCCTGATGACGAACGACGCCCCGGGTGTGTCGGCCGCACGAAATCTCGGCGCACGAACCGCGCGCGGAAATTGGCTGGTCTTCCTCGATGCCGATGATCGCCTGCGGCCCAATTCGGTGACGACGCTGCTGGCGGCAGCAAAGGCCGCGCCGCATGCGGTGCTGGTCTATGGCGATTACAACACGATCGACAGCGCCGGACGGAGGATCGGCCGCCGCGATTTGCTGAAAGGACGCCAAAAGCCCTCGGGCAACGTGCTGGAGCGCCTCGCCGGCGGAAATTTCATCGTCAACGGCGGGATCATGCTGATCCGCAGCGAGGTCTTCCATGCCACCGGCGGCTTCGACATCTCGCTCCGTTATTGCGAGGACTGGCATTGCTGGTGCCGCCTCGCCGCAACAGGCGAGTTCGCCTATGTGCCAGAGCTTCTCCTCGACTATCGCCTGCACACGGCCAACACCATGAACGCTGCGGTGCGGACGCCGCAGGATTTCTTCCCGGCGGTGGCGCGCGTGTTCGATGACGAATTGATCCTCAGGAAGCTTCCAACCGGCGCGGCGCCGCGTTTGCGGCAGGCGGCCGAGATCCATCTCGTGACCTATGCGGCAACACAGGCGGTCCGCTTCGGGCGACATCGCGAGGCGCTTGGCTATCTCGGCATGGTCGGGCGGCGCTCGCTCAAGGCGATGCCGCGATCAGCAGTCAAGATCGCTCTTTCGTACTTTGGAATCTAGCGGCTGACGCGTCAGGAAACGATCTTCGAGGCCTCATAGGGCTTCGGATCGTAGCCCAACGCCGCGAGCGCAGAACCGACAGCCACCAGCACGGGGTGCATCGCGACGACCGCTTTCGATGACGTCAGTAGGCGAGCCGAGCGCACCAGCGACAGCGGCAACCGGGCCAGCGTTTGCGCAAACACGCGCACCCGCTCCGCCACACCCTGCGCAGCCTTGACCCGCACACGGTAGTTGATCACCCCGATGCGAAGACCGCGCCTGACGATCCAGCCGAAGCTGGTGCGGCTCTGCGGCACGGTCTCGGTGATGACGGCCTCCGCCGTCCAATGGAAAAGCATGCCGGCATTGCGGCCGCGATAGAAGAAATCGCAATCACCGCCGCCGAGAAAATTGAAGCGCAGATCGAAGGCGGGACTGCCGAGCCGCTCGAATGCCGCGCGCGTGATCAGGCAATTGCCGCAGCCATAGATCAGCGGCACGGCTCCAGTGTAGTCGTAGGTGGGACAGAACGCGGGATGACGCGCGAGCCAAGGCTGGCTGTCGTCGTCGAACACCGGGAGCACGGGTCCGCCGACCACGTCGGCACCGGTCGCCTCCGCGGTGCGGACCATCAATTCGAGCCAGTCGGGCGAAGCGATCTCGTCGTCGTCGATCATCAGGAAGCGGGTCGCGGCGGGAAACAGCGCCTGCGCCGTCTCGAACGCGGCGTTGATCGCCTGGCAATTGCCTTGCCGTTTCTCGATCAGGCAAACGCCTTGAAGCTTGCCGGAAGCGAGGTACTCCGCGGCCACCGGCGCGCTCGCGCGGCCTGCCGCATCGTTCTCCACCATCACCACCGCGAAAGAACGCGGCGTGCGCTGGTCGACGAGCGAGTCCAGCGTCAGCCGCAGGTGGTCGGGGCGGCGGAAACAGGGAATGCAGACGACGATGCCGACCGAAAGATCGATGACGCGCGAGCTCGCCGCGATCTCCCGGTTGGGATCGCGCACGGCATCCGAGATCCGGCTGGCGGACAAATCTGTCGGGATCAGCGTCATTGCGTTCTCAATGCCTGAGATATGTTGAAAAAGCCCTGCGCGCAGTGTCCCGCGACGGCACGGCCGCGCCGGACAGATGCGTCCCAAAATGGGCGGCCTGCTCGCGCGCTCAAACTGCACCGCGACGACAATGTCGCGGATATCAGGCGTTCTACCATGCGCTTAACCGCTTTCGCGTGTTTTCCCTGCGGATTCCTTTGCGCGTGATACTGCAATTCGCAGTCCATCACGCGCCAGCAGCGCAACATGGACGATGCCGTAGTTAACGTGGGGTCCGATTAACCCGACCCTAAGCACCGTGATTGGTGATGTGTCGCGGCATCAGATTTGCTCTTCGAAGTCGCGAGATTTTTCCTGTAAATTTGAGTCGAACAAGCGCGGTTAGAAAAAAGATGAATAAGTCAGTCACGATCGAGTTCGCGACGACGGCCGAAGCCTGGGATCTCAAAGGTCCCGCCCCCCAGGCGCTGCTCGACCTCGCCGCCGTCGAGGCCCGCGACAGTCTGCTCGGCGTTCACGAGACGCGCCAGCGCTCGCCGCTGCTTGCCGCGCTCGACGACGCACTGATGAATGCCATGCTTCCGCGCCGCGGCGACGATCACGTCGTCCTGCGAAAGGCCTGAGCCCATGCGTGCGCAGCCTGGCCATCAAGCTGCGATGCCAGACGCGCGCGCGCCGCTGGGCGCGCACGGTAACGAACCGTTAATCACTGGGCGGCTGTCGGCGCCGAAGCGGCACAACGACGCGGCAAATGGCGGCCTGCGCTTAAACGCTTTGTTTGCCATTTCGGTGAATAGTCCCTCAATGAGTATGGTTAATTTTCCCTGTTGCGTTGATTGCGCGCCTATATCCCCGGTGCGAGGCGTAAAGCGAAGAGTAACCCCTCAGCCCGCGGCCGTTGGAATGAAAGCTGGGGACTATGCTCGACTATAACCAGCCGATTGATCGGGCGAGACAACCGACCGGTTCGGAGGCCTCGCAGCGGAAGTCCGAGGCCAGCTTCAACGTGCTGGAGCTCGTCAACCTGCTGTGGCGGCGCAAGATCGCGATTGCTTCCGCGGCGCTGATCGGCGCGTGCCTCGCCGTCACCGTCGGCAAGAGCCTGACGCCCCGCTACACCGCCACCGCCCAGCTTTACGTCGACCCGCGCGAGCTTCAGCTCGTCGATCGCGAGCTCACGCCGCGCGCACAGGACGTCTCCGGCATGTCCATGGTGGTGGAGAGCCAGGCACGCCTGATCACCTCCAACAGCGTGCTGCTGCAGGTGATCCAACAGGCCGGTCTCGACAAGGACCCGGAATTCGGCGGCGGCGACAGCAAGACGCTGACGTCCTCCCTGCTCAGCCTGATCGGCCTCCAGCCCCGCGCGCCTTCGGCCGCGGAAGCCAAAGAAGTGCAGCTTGCCGCGCTCGACGCGTTGAACAAACACATCACGATCCGCAAGACCGAGAAGAGCTTCATCGTCGACATCGAGGTCTGGTCGATTGATCCGGCGAAGGCGGCGATGCTCGCCAACACCCTGACCAACACCTACCTGACGGAATCCCGCAACTCCCAGGCCCTGGCGGCGCGACGCGCGACCAGTGAATTGTCGGGCCGGCTGAAGGAGCTGCGCGAACGGCTGCGCAACGCCGAAACAGCACTTGCCACCTACAAGGCCCAGAACAATTTCGTCGGCACCCAGGACTCGCTGATCAGCGATCAGCAACTCTCCTCCAGCAACCAGCGGCTGTCCGCAGCCCGCGCGGCGACGATGGACGCGCAGGCGCGGCTGGACCAGATCGAGGCGAACAAGCGGACCGCCGCGGATGCAGGCGCGATTCCGGAAGCGCTGCAATCGCCGACGATCGCGAACCTGCGCGCCCAATATGCCGACGCGCGCAAGAAGTATGCGGAGCAGACCGCCGAGCTCGGACCGCGCCACCCCGCCCTGCGCCAGACCGAAAAGCAGGTCGAGGATCTCAAGCGCACCATCAACGAAGAGATCGAGCGCTTTGCGCTGTCCGCCAAGAACGATTTGACGCGCGCCCGCGACTACGAGGCTTCGCTCAACCGGGCGCTGGAAGTGCAGAAGCGGCAGAGCGTGCAGCTCAGCCAGGCCGCCGTGCGCCTGCGCGAGCTCGAGCGCGAGGCCGATGCCAGCCGCGACGTCTATCAATCCTTCCTCAAGCGCTCGCGCGAGACCGAGGAGCAGGAGACGCTCAACACGTCGGCGGCCCGCGTCATCGGCGAGGCCACGGTGCCGCAGCGGCGCTCGTTCCCGCCGGGCATGAGCCTGTTTGCGATGATCGGCTTCATCTTCGGCGCACTCGCGGCCGCCTGCTGGTTCGTCGCGGCCGAGCATCTGTTCAACGGGGCGACGGCCCCCGAACCGAACCGTCGCGAACGCGCGCCCGAACCTGACGTTTCCAAGCCTCAGGGCGAAGCCGCAGCACCTGCACCTGCACCGGCGCTTGCGCTGGTCGAGAAGCCCTTGATCGCGCGTCTCCAGGAGGCCGACGTGATCCGCACGCTCGGCGCCATTCTCGCCACCGGCGGCGGCGTCGATCTGACACGTCTCGGCTGGCCGACGCTGCGGCCCGGGTTTCCGCTGACGACGCTGCTCAACGCCTTTCGCGACATGCGCGCGGCGATGGTCCGCCGCGCCGGCGGCAAGACGACGCCGGTGATGGCGCTGGTCGGCGCCGGCGACACCGAACGCAGCGTGACTGCGCTGAACTTCGCCCTCGCAGCCGCGCGCGACGGCGGTCGTGTCCTGATGATCGACGCCGACCATGAGGCGCTCATGCTTTCGAACAAGGTCAATCGCCCCGGCAAGAACGAGCCGGGCAAGCTTGGCTGGCTGTCGATCGGCAACAAGGCCGCGCGCGAAATCAAGACCGTCAGCGGCATCTCGGTGTTACCCGCTACCGAGAGCGACGCCGGCAAGGCCGCTAACGCCATCCGCAGGGCGATCGCCCAGGCGCGCTCGGCCGGTGGCTATGACCTCGTCATTCTCGACGGCCCCGCAATGCCGCTCTCCGCGACCGGCCGCAAGCTGCTGGATAGCGCCGACGCGCTGGTGGCGGTGCTGCCGACCAGCCTCGACATCAACGAGAGCATGGAAGAGATCCTGACCGCGCTCGGCGGCGCCGAACGCAAGCTCGTCGGCGTCGTGCTCGACGAACTCACCCCCGCAACCCAAACGCGCCAGCGAGGCAAACAATATGCTTGAGCGCCGCGTCAATCTGGAAGGTCGGGCCGCAACCGCCGAGGTGCCACGGATTACCGTCGGCGGCCTTCGCATGGCCGCGCTCGACCTGGAAGCAACCGCCGATTTCATGATCGAGGCAACCGATCCGCGTCACCGCATCGGCCGCCCGCTGTTTCTGACCTCGGCCAATGGTGAAGTGCTGGCGCGCTGCTCGACAGAGCCGCAGACCGAGCGCCTGTTCCGTGCCGCCGATCTGATCAATGCCGATGGCCAGCCGCTGGTGGCCGCCTCGAGGCTGCAGTCCTGGTTTCCCCTGCCGGAGCGCGTCGCCACCACGGACCTGTTTCATGTCGTCGCACGCAAGGCGGAGATTGCCGGCCGCAGCTTCTATATGCTCGGCGCCAGCGAAGAAGAGAACGCCGCAGCGGTCAGACGCGTCCAGAACATGTATCCGAAGCTCAGGATCGTCGGATACAGCCATGGTTATCTCCGTGGCGACGCGCTCCGCGCCAAGGTCGAGGAGATCAACGCGCTCGCGCCGGATTGCCTGTGGGTGGCGCTCGGCGTGCCCTCGGAGCAGGCCTTCGTCGAAGAGTTCACGCCGCTGCTGACCAATGTCGGCGTCATCAAGACCTCGGGCGGCCTGTTCAACTTCCTGTCGGGCAGCCGCTCTCGCGCGCCGCAATGGATGCAGAGGATCGGGCTCGAATGGGCCTGGCGCACCTGGCTCGAGCCGCGCCGCCTGTTCTGGCGCTATTTGACCACCAACCCCCGCGCGATCTATCTTCTCTTCAGCCGCAACCGGCCCTTCAATCGCTGAACAAGGGTAGACAAACGACATGACCGACCGGCCGACTGTCCTCGTCACGGGAGGCGCGGGCTACATTGGCTCACATGCCTGCCGCGCCCTCGCCGCCGCCGGCTATCGGCCGGTCGTTTACGACAATCTCTCGACAGGTCATCGCGACTTCGTTGCCGGTGAGCTGGTGACGGGCGACCTGCTCGATGGCGCAGCGCTGGCGCGCACCTTTGCCGACCACAAGATCGTGGCGGTGATGCACTTCGCGGCCGCGAGCCTCGTCGGCGAGTCCATGACCGACCCACAAAAATATTACGTCAACAACGTCCAGGGCACGTTGTCGTTGCTTCAGGCCATGCGCAACGCGGGTTGTCACCGCATCGTGTTCTCTTCGACCGGGGCGGTCTATGGCAATGCCGATTCCAAGGCGCTGCACGAGGATTTCCCCTGCGCACCGATCAATCCCTACGGTGCCTCGAAGTGGATGATCGAGCGGATGCTCGCCGACTACCGCGCGGCTTACGGCTTCGGCGCGTTCTGCCTGCGCTATTTCAATGCCAGCGGCGCCGATCCGGCCGGCGGCATTGGCGAATTGCGTGACAATGAGACCCATCTCATTCCGCGCGCGATGATGGCAATGCAGGGCCATGCCGAATTTGCCGTGTTCGGCGACGATTACGACACGCCCGACGGTACCGCGATCCGCGACTACGTCCACGTCACCGACCTTGCCGCGGCACACGTCGCGGCGTTGAAGCTCCTGGAAACGGGACATGCCGGCGGCAGCTTCAATCTCGGCACCGGTTCAGGCTTCTCGGTGCGCGAGATCCTGACCGCCATCCGGCAGGAGACCGGGCGCGAGGTGCCGCACACCATCAAGCCACGCCGGGCCGGCGATCCGACCTATCTCGTTGCCGACCCCTCGGCCGCGCGAAAGGTGCTGGACTTCGTGCCGCGCCATTCCGACCTGCCAACCGTGATCCGCACTGCCTGGGCCTGGCATCAGAAGGCGCATCCGCTGCGGTCGCGTTAAGCAACCGCAGCCGTCAGACGACAGCGCGTTTTCGCTTTGGCGCGGCGGTTTCCTCCACCACCGGCCCCGTCTCCGGCTGCAGCGGCGGCGCGACGGGCAGGACCATCGGCCGTAGCAGTTCGGCCATCTGGTTTGCCGGCAGCGGCTTCGCGATCAGGAAGCCCTGCATTTCGTCACAGCCATGGGTGCGCAGGAACGTCTCCTGCTCGGCGTTCTCGACGCCCTCGGCGACCACAGTCATGCCGAGCGCCTTGCCCATGCTGATGATCGCCTGCGCGATCGCCTGGTCCTCCGAATCCTGCGGCAGGTCACGCACGAAGGAGCGGTCGATCTTGATGGTGTCGATCGGGAAATGCTTCATCAGCGACATCGACGAATAGCCGGTGCCGAAATCGTCGATGGCGAGCCGAATGCCGCGGCTCTGAATCGCGTCGAGCACCTTCAGCGCGCGACCGACATTGCGCATCATCATGCTCTCGGTGACTTCGAGCTGGAGCAGCACCGGCGACATGCCGGAGGCCGCC
Source organism: Bradyrhizobium manausense (assembly GCF_018130615.1). GTDB lineage: Bacteria > Pseudomonadota > Alphaproteobacteria > Rhizobiales > Xanthobacteraceae > Bradyrhizobium > Bradyrhizobium manausense_A. The sequence continues at coordinate 91,563 of NZ_JAFCKB010000020.1, read as the reverse complement.
AAGGCCTCGTCGACGTCCTGCAGCAGATGCTCGTCGGCAAATTGCCGCGGTGACAGGTTCACCGCCATCGACAACGGCAGCAGGCCACGACGCTGCCAGGCCATGGCCTGCGCGCAGGCCTCGTTCAACACCCAGCGGCCGATCGGCACGATCAGGCCGGTCTCTTCCGCCAGTGGAATGAATTGCGCCGGCGAGACGTTGCCGAGATCGGGATGGCTCCAGCGCAGCAGCGCCTCCACACCGGTGATCTGGCCGGTCTCCATGTCGACCTTGGGCTGGTAGTTCAGCGAGAACTGCTCGCGTTCGAGCGCCCGACGCAGCGCGCTTTCCAACGACAAACGCTCGATCGACTGCGTCTTCACTTCCTTGGAGAAGAAGCGATAGCCGTTCTTGCCGTCTTCCTTGGCGAGATACATCGCCATGTCGGCATTCTTGGTGAGCGTCTGGGCGTCGGCGCCGTTGGCCGGATACATCGCAATGCCGATCGAGGCCGTGGTATGGCACTCGTGGCCGGCGAGCTCCATGGGCTCGGCGAGCGCCGTCAGCAGTCCGGTGGCGATGCGCTGGACGTCGTCGATCTCGCCGCACTGGTCGAGGATCACGACGAACTCGTCGCCGCCGAGACGCGCCACCACGTCGCTTGCGCGCAGCGCATTGCGCAGGCGCGCGGCGACCTCGAGCAGCAGCAAATCGCCCGCCTCGTGGCCCAGCGAATCGTTGATGACCTTGAAGCGGTCGAGATCGATGAACAGGACGGCAAAGCTGTGATCGCCGCGCTGTGCGGTGCCGATCGCCTGGCGCAGCAGGCTGTTGAAGGTCTCGCGGTTCGGCAGGTTGGTCAGGCTGTCGTGCGACGCGAGATACTCGATCCGCTCGTCGGCCTTGTTCTTCTCGTCGGCGCGATCGAAATTCTCCATCGCAAACGAGACGTTGTCCGCAAGGCGCCGCAACAGCTCGACGAACTCCCCGGTGAAGGTGTCGAGCTCGGTGGACATGTAGATCATGACGCCGACGGACTGATCGTGCGTGATCAGCGGGAATGCCGCGCCGGAACGCGCGCCGTCGCTGCGGACGACGGCCTGGAATGCGGTCACGCGGCTGTCGTTGACATAGTCGTTGCTGACACAGGGCTGCCGGGTGCGGAATGCCGTGCCGCTCATGCCGCGGCCTTCGGGCCGGTCGGCGTCGATGGAGAGACGGACGTTTCGCGTGGTCTCGGCGGATGGTCCCGCGCTCGCGACGATCTCGAGCTGATCGCTGTCGGCCCTGGCCAGGGCAATGGTCGTCGAGGTGAACTTGCCGCCGGTGGACGCGGCCTGACACACCAGCTCGAACAGCTCGGTGCGCGACTTGGCACGCACGATCGCTTCGTTGGTAGCACTCAGGGCCGCGAACATCCGCGCCAGGCGCTCCTTCTGCGCCTCGGCCCGCGCCCGCTCCTCGGCCCGGTCGAAATTGTCGAGCGCAAAGGAGACGTTCTCCGCCAGGCGCCCCAGCAGCTGGATGAGATCGGGCGTGAACGTGCCTTCGTCCGGCGAGAGGAACAGCAGGACGCCGATGGCATCGGTGCCGTTCTTCGTCAGCGGAAAGCCGCCGCCGGATTTCGTGCCCTGGTCACGCGCGATTCGGCGCCAGTGCGCCGCCCGAACGTCCGTGAGAAGCTCGTTCGCGACGCAAGGCGCCTTGGTACGGAAGGCGGTGCCGGCCAGTCCGCGCCCTTCAACCTCATCGGCGGACGTCGCAAAACGCCATTGCTCGGCATGATGGCGGCATTCGCCCTTGGTGACGGCGATGTCGAGATGGCGTCCCGTCGGATCGACCATTGCGATCGTGGCCGACGAGAAGGTGCCGCCGAGAACGGCCGCGTCGCACACGGCTTCGAACAGTTCGGTGCGGGTCTTCACGCGCATGATGGCTTCGTTGGTCGCGCTGAGCGCCTCCAGCATGCCGCGCAGACGATTGCGCTGCATCTCGGCTTTCGCCTTCTCGTCCGCGCGGTCGAAATTCTCGAGCGCGAAAGCGACGTTGGCCTGGAGCCGTTGAAGCAACTCGACGAATTCCGGCGTGAACGTGCCGCGCTGCGGCGAGTTGAACAGAAATACACCCTCGACACGGTCGCCGTTGAACAGCGGCAGTGCCGCCGAGGATCCGATGCCGTTGCGACGGGCATTGTCTTGCCAGGGCTTGGTCCGCTCGTCGGACATCACGTCGTTGCTGATGCAAGGCTGGCGCGTGCGGAAGGCCGTCCCCGTCAACCCGCGCCCCTCGGGCACCTGGTCGGAGGTGGACAATTTGAAGCCGCGGACGGTGTCCGCGTTCGGTCCGTAGCAAGCGACGACGCGGAGCAGCTCGGCCTGGTGATCGACCAGCGCAATGGTGGCCGAGGTGAACTTGGCGCCCTTCGCCGTCGCTGCGCAGACGAGGTCGAACAGCTCGGCCCGCGAATGCGCGCGCAGGATCGCCTCGTTGGTGGCGCTGAGCGCCGCATACATGCGCGAGAGGCGGTCCTCTTCCTCGGCGATCCGGGCCTTCTCGGCTTCACGGCCGAAATTGTCGATCGCAAAGCAGACGTTCTCGGCGATGCGCAGCATCAACGCGACGATTTCCTCGTCCCTGGCCCAAGATTGGCTGAGAAAGGACAGAATCACGCCGATGCTTTGGCCGCGCTTGATCAGGGGCGAGGCGATAACTGCAGCAACGCCCGTATCGATGTTGGTCTGCTCCCAGGGTGTTCCTTTGGTTCGGCGCGCGAGATCGCGTTCGACCTGGGGCCTCTGCGTGCGAAATACTTCGCCGGAAATTCCGCGACCGTAGGGATTTTCGGGATCGGTAGAGTAGCGGGTCTGGGCGACGATCTCCACGTTCTCGCCGGTGCCCGCAACAGGCTTCAGCCAATGCGAGTCCTGCTCCTTGAGCAGAACGAAGGTCGCGATCGACTTGCCGCCATGCACCGAAGCGTCGCACACGAGCTGGTACAGCTCCTGCTCGGTTTTGGCACGCAGGATGGCTTCATTGGTCGCGCTGAGCGCGCCGAACATGCGGTTGAGCCGCCGCGTTGCCCGCTCGCTGGCCTGCCGCGCAGTCTCGCGCGAGAAGTTCTCCAGCGCATAGGAAATGTTGGCCGACATGCGCTCGAACAGCGATACCATCTGATCGCTCAGCGAGCCGGCCTCGCTGCGGGTCACGAACAGCACACCGACGCTCTTGCCGTTGCAGAGAAGCGGCAGCGCCGCCGCGGCGCCGATGTTCGCCCTGGCTGCGCCCTCTCGCCATGCCAGCGAGCGCGGATCGTTCAAATAGTCATTGCTGATGCAGAGCTTCTGGCTGCGAAATGCTTCGCCGCCGACGCCCGAGCCCTCGGGCGCGTCAGCTTCGGTCGTGATCTTGAGCGCGCGCAGGCGCGCCACGTCGTCACCGCGTCCCGCGGCAAAGCGCAAGTGACGGCCATCCGGCTCCACCAGGAACACGGCGACGGCCATGAAGTCCCCACTCGAAAACCCGGCGTCGCAGACCATCTGGTACAGCTCGTCCGGCGATTTCGCGTAGAGGATCGCTTCATTGATGGCGCTCAACGCCGCAAAGGTGCGCGCGAGTGTCGTCGGCACGATCTCAGCTCCCAGGCATCTCTGCCATTTTCTCCCAGGCTAGTTTATGAACGGGGATCGCCTAAGTGGTCGTTATTGCGCTCTGCAAACCCTCGATCAAAGTGAACGAGCTGCGAACGCCGGGTGCAAAACTTCCGGGAATACCGCCGCGCGGGAGGACTCTGCGACGAAAGGCGTGCTCTCTTTACGAATTTGCAGCCCTGTATTGGTTTACGGGAGATTGATATCGCAGCGCCGCTTTGAGACGATGGCTTGCAAGATGGCTTGCAACAAGCGGCCCGTTAAGGGCACCAGCCGAGGGAACGCCATGCCCATCGTCAAGGCCGATCGCCTTACGCTCGTCAGCGCTGCGCTGCTCCGCGCGGCCGGCGCCTCCGAGGAAGAAGCCGACGCTGTCGCGGTCGGCTGCGTCAACGCCAATCTCGCCGGCCATGACTCCCACGGCGTCATCGCGGTTCCGACCTATATCGACCGTATCAAGGCCGGGCACATCGTCCCCGGCGCCAAATGGACCATCGTCCAGGAATCGCCGACCACGACCGTGATCGACGGCCATTGGGGTTTTGGCTTCCACGTCAACGCCAAGGCGATGGCGCTGACGATCGAAAAGGCCAGGACGGCAAACGTCGCCGCCTGCACCGTGTTCCGGCAGAGCCATGTCGGCCGCCTCGCCGCCTATCCGCTGATGGCGATGCGCGAAGGCATGATCGGGATTGCCACCGCGGATTCCGGCCGGTCGCCGAAGCACGTCGCGCCGTTCGGCGGCAAGGAGGCGCGGCTCGGCACCAACCCGATCTCGATCGCGGTGCCGTCGGATCTCGAGGCGCCGTTCTACCTGGACATGGCGACCTCGGCGGTCGCGGCCGGCAAGATCCAGCTCGCGGTCGCTCGCGGCGAGGAGATTCCGACGGGGTGGATCATCGATGCCGACGGGCGGCACACCACCGATCCCACTCAATTTCGCAAGGGCGGCGCGCTGCTGCCGCTCGGCGGCACCGAGGGCTACAAGGGCAGCGGTCTCGCCGCCATGGTCGAGGTGCTCTGTGGCCTGCTCACGGGTCTCGGCTTCGGCGTCGAGCCGACGGGGCGGCACAATGACGGATGCTTCATGGCGGTGTTCAACGTGGCCGCATTCCGTCCGCTGAAGGAGTTCAAGCACGAGGTCGCGGAGTTCGCGCAGTACCTGAAATCGACGCCGCCCTCGGAGGGCAGCAAAGGCGTCTACTATCCCGGCGAGATCGAGGGCGTGCGCGAGCGACAGCGCCTGCGCGACGGCATCGAGGTCGAGGATGCGACCTGGGAGAAGCTGCGCGCACTGGCGCGCGAATACAGGCTCGACACCGTCCTCGATCTGAGCTGAGGCAATCCGGAGAACAGCAGCATGAATCGGCAGATGGTCCTGGTCGGCTTCCTTCAGGCGCAGAACTGCACGAACTTGCCTAGCTCCTGGCGGCATCCGGACTCGCGCAGCGATTCGATGTCGGCGGACTATTACCAGGAGATCGCGAAAATCCTCGAAGCCGGCAAATTCCACATGGCCTTCTTCGACGATCGCCTCGCGATGCCGGACCGCTACGGCAACGACCATGCCCACACCGTCGAATACGGCATCCGCTGCGTGAAGATGGATCCGCTGATCGTGCTGACCACGATGGGCATGGTCACCGACAAGCTTGGCCTCGGCGCAACCTGCTCGACCACCTATTACGAGCCCTTCGATGTCGCCCGCCGCTTCGCGACGCTCGACCTGATGTCGGGCGGGCGTGCGGGCTGGAACGTCGTGACATCGCTCAACGACGGCGAGGCGCTCAACATGGGGCGCGACTCCCATCCCGAACACGATTCCCGCTACGACAAGGCCGACGAGTTCATGGAGGTCGTGCTTGGCCATTGGGACACCTGGGAAGACGGCGCACTCATCATGGACAAAAAGAGCGGGCGCTTTGCCGATCCGGCCAAGGTGAAGCGGCTCGATCACAAGGGACCCGCTTTCAAGTCGCGCGGCCCGTTCACCGTGCCGCGCTCTGACCAGGGCCACCCCGTCATCATCCAGGCCGGCGCATCCGGCCGCGGCCAGCGCTTTGCGGGCCGATGGGGCGAGGTCATCTTCACCGCCGCGCGCAACCTCGCCGCGGCCAAAGAGGGCTATGCGGCCGTGCGCAACGAGGCCGCAAAGGCCGGCCGCGATCCCGAACAGATGTTTCTGTGCAATCTGACGACGCCGGTCTGCGCCGCGACGAAGGCGGAAGCCGAGGACAAGATGGCCCTGATCAACAAGCTTCCGCTCGAAATCGACGCGCTGTCATTGCTCGCCGAGGCACTCAATTACGACTTCGCGTCCAAGGATCTCGACGAACCGCTGACGACGGACGACCTGAAGAGCATGCAGGGCATTCTCGGCATCCGCGACGGCGTGCTGAAGACTTCAGGCAACAGCAATCCGAGCGCGCGCGACTTCGTCACCTTCTCCGGCCGCGGCCAGGTGCACGACGCCATGGTCGGCGGGCCCAAGGAAATTGCGGACAAGCTGGAGGAAATGTTCGTCGAGCGCGGCTGCGACGGCTTTGTCATCGCCGCGACTTACGTGCCGGGCTCCTACGCCGATTTCGTGCAGCATGTCGTGCCGGAACTGCAGCGGCGTGGGCTGTTCCAGAGAGACTATCGCGGCAAGACGCTGCGGGACAATCTCGGCTTGAGCCGACCTGCCGCCGGTGCATGGAAGGTGCAGCCGCGCGACGCCGCGGAATAGCAACGAGGACAGACCATGCGCTGGCTGAAATTCACCGCCTCCGGCAAAACCTCCTGGGGCCTCGTCGAAGGCGACCAGGTCATCGCGGTCGACGGCGACCCCTTCAGCGAATGGCGGCGAACCCCGCGCATGCATCCGCTGGCCCAGGTCAAGATCGAGCTGCCGTTGATCCCGCGCACCTTCTATTGCGTCGGCCTGAACTATCTGAAGCACCTGAAGGAAGCCGCCGACAAGCGCGGCGAGGTGCCGGCCGTGCCTGACAGGCCCGAGATCGGCTACCGCGCCCAGAATGCGCTGATCGCGCATGACGAGGATGTCGTGATGCCGTCCTTCGCAACCGAGAAAATCCACTACGAGGGCGAGCTCGTCGTCGTCATCGGCAAGAAGGTGAAGCACCTCACCGCAGCGAACGCGATGGACTGCGTGTTCGGCTACACCATCGGCAACGACGTCAGCGAGCGCTCCTGGCAGAAGGTCGATCGCAGCCTGTGGCGCTCGAAGAACGCGGACACATTCAAGCCGATGGGCCCGTGGATCGAGACCGAGGCCGATCTCACCAGGATGGAAACCATCGTGCGGGTGAACGGCAGGGAGACCAACCGCTTCGCTACCGGCGACATGATCTTTGGCGTGGTGCCGTTCCTGGTCGAGCTGACCAAGTACTTTACGCTGTGGCCGGGCGACGTGATCTGGATGGGCACGGACGGGGCGTCACCCGACATCAGGCACGGCGACGTCGTGGAGATTGAGATTACCGGCGTCGGAACATTGCGGAACAGGTTTGTGCGGGAGGGGCAGTCGGTCAGCTCGAGCCGGCCGACCGGCTCTTCACATGGTCGATGAAGGCGCGCAGCTTCGGCATGATTTGCCGATGGCTGGGATAGTAGAGAAACACACCCGGGGTCATCTGCGAAAATTGCTCCAGCACACGGACGAGCTTTCCCGCCGCGATGGCGCCGGTAGCCAATGGTGCGGGCACTTGCGCAAGACCGACACCTTCGATCGCGGCTCCCAGCATCGTCGGAAAATCGTAGGCAATGAACGGGCCCGACACCGCAATCTCGATCGAACGGCCGTTATCCGTAAGCATCCATGATGCAAGCGCGCCGTTCGAGCGCCGCAATCGCAAGCAGGCGTGGGCGCGCAGATCGTCCGGATGCTCGGGCCGGCCGGCCCGGTCAAGGTAAGCGGGACTGCCGACGACGATGAGCGGTAGCGGCTTGGTCAACCGCACCGCAATCATGTCGGGGGTGATGAACTGGCCCATTCTGATGCCGGCATCAAAGCCGCCGGCCGCGAGATCGACAAGTTCCTCCGTTGCGGCAAGCTCGACCTCGATCTCCGGATAGGCCTGGCAGAACGAGGCGATCAGCGGCTCGAGCAGGATCGGAACGACGGAGCGCGGGACGGTCAGGCGCAGCAGCCCGGCCGGCCGCTGACCGAGCTCGCGCGCAGCGCCGCTTGCTGCGACGAGCTCCTCAAAGGCCGGTCTTGCGCGCGCAAAAAATCTCTCGCCGGCTTCCGTCAGACCAACGCTACGGGTGGTGCGGATGAAGAGCGCAGCCCCGACACGCGCTTCGAGTGCCCGGACCGCCTGACTGATCGCCGAGGGCGTGACTCCAAGTTCAGCGGCCGCCCGCCGGAAGCTGCGGTGCTGAGCGACGCCGAGAAACGCCTCGACACCGTCGAGCGCTCCCTGCCTGACTGTGAAGTTCTGCTTCATAGCCTGTCAACATTATCGCGAATAGTCGCTCGTGGAAAGACGACCTACATCCGGACTGCACACGAACCGCACCGGAAAACCGAAACCGATGAAGGCAATCCGCAACGCCGTCCTGACACTCGCCCTCACATTGACAGGTGTTACCGCCATGACCGAACCATTCGCTGCCCAAGCACAAGCACAAGCGCTGTCGCCCACGACCATCGGAGTGATGGTCATCCTCACCGTCAAGGCGGGCATTACACGCGAGCGGATCATGGCTGTCGTGCCTGATGAAATCAGGCAGACCGTCCAGCTCTACCTCACTGGAAAAGTCCGTGAATGGTATTCGCGATCAGACGGGCGCGGCGCTGTCTTTCTGCTCGATGCGAGGGATGATGCCGAAGCGCACGCGATCATGGATGCACTGCCGCTCGCCAGGCAGGATCTGATCGACCACGAATACATCGCGGTCGGCCCGCTCATGCCACTTCGTCTGCTCATGGCGAAACCTTGACCGGCCGCTGCCTCGCCCCCCGACCTGACGCACAATTACACGGAGATCCGAACGTGCCACCGGGCTTCAACCTTCCATTCGTCCTCAGTGTTGCCGGCGCCTTGCTGACAAGCGCGGTGGTGGCCTCCATCTACGTTTGGCCCTTTGTCCGTGCGATGCCGCGCCATGATGCGCTGAGACTTCTCGCAGCCTTCCATGCGTTCCGTTTCCTGGGTATGAACTTCATGGTCGCGGGGTTCGTCTCCCCGGAGTTGAGCCCGGATTTCGCCAGCGCGGTCGGATGGGGAGACGTCATCGCCGCCACTCTCGCGCTCATCTCAATGGCGGCGCTCTCCCGGCGATGGTCGATCGCCGTTCCGACGGTCTGGATCTTCAACGTCTGGGGTACGCTCGATCTCCTGAATGCGTATTACGTCGGCGCGACAAAGATTCAGAATCCCGGCCTGTTCGGCGCCGGCATTTATATCCCGGCCCTTTACGTGCCGCTGTTGCTGGTCAGCCACGTCCTTGTCTTCATGCTTCTGCTGAGGCCCGGATCGGAAGCACAGAGATCGTGACGCAACAAGCGGGCCTGCGCTGCATCCCGCCGGCTCGGTGTCCTAGGGTGGCAAAGCGACTTGTCCGCCGTAGCTCGCAGGGCGAAGGCGGAAGCGTGCCCACGATCTGTCGCCATCATTGATGGATCGTGGGCACGGTGCTACCCGCCTTTGCCCATCCTACAGCACTTCCCGTATCTCAAAACGGCAGTGCCACGCCGGTCTTGATTTCTTTCAGCACCACATTGCTGCGAACGTAGCGGATACCGGGAATGCGGAACATGAACTCGTCGAGGAAGCGGTTATAGGCGGCCATGTCCTGCACGACGACGCGCAGATGATAATCGGCATCGCCCGTGGTCGCAAAACACTCCAGCACCTCGCGGCGCGTGGTGACGCGCGAGACGAACTCGTCGACGAATTTGGCGTCGTGCCGCTCCAGCGAGACATGGAGGATGGCGGACATCGCAAAGCCCGCCTGCTCGCGCGCGACCAGCGCCGCGTAGCCGCGGATGACGCCACTGTCCTCGAGCGCACGCACCCGGCGCCAGCAAGCGGAGGTCGACATGCCGACCTCGTCGGCCAGCTGCTGGTTGGTAGCGCGGCCGTCCTTCTGCAGATGGGTGAGAATCCGTGTGTCCTGATCTTCAATCATCGAAAGCCTCCAATACGATAGATTCTACCAAATTTTACCTCTCTCTGCAAAATCCTACCGAATTGCCCCTCCTACCGGGATAAATAGGTAAGACCTACCAGCCCTCCGGGCCTACCCTTCGCCTATTCGGCAGGATGACGCGCGAGGTCCGCCATGGACGCCATTCCGTCACTCGACGCCTACGAGCTCTCCGACCGCTACGAGCGCGAAGAGGGCCGCGTCTTCCTCACGGGAACGCAGGCGATTGTCCGCATCGCGCTCGACCAGGCGCGGCGCGATCGTGCGAGCGGCCTCAACACCGCGGGCTTCATCTCCGGCTATCGCGGCTCGCCACTCGGCGGCATCGATCTCGAGCTGTGGCGTATTCAGGAACGTCTCGCGCGGGACCACATCGAATTCCTTCCGGCAGTGAACGAAGACCTCGCGGCCACCGCCGTGCTCGGCTCGCAGCAGGTCGAGACGCAAGCCGATCGCGAGGTCGAAGGCGTGTTTGGCCTCTGGTACGGCAAAGGGCCCGGCATCGACCGCTCCGGCGATGCGCTCAAGCATGGCAATGCCTATGGCGCCTCGCCGCATGGCGGCGTGCTCGTGGTCGCCGGCGACGACCATGGCTGCGTGTCGTCATCGATGCCGCACCAGTCCGACGTCGCCTTCATGAGCTGGTTCATGCCGACGCTGCATCCCGCAAGCGTCGGCGAATATCTCGAATTCGGCGAGTATGGCTACGCGCTGAGCCGCTTCTCCGGCATGTGGGTCGGCTTCAAGGCGATCTCGGAGATCGTCGAGTCCGGCGCCTCCGTCGCGCTGCGCCCATCACGCAGCTTCCGCATGCCCGACTTCACGCCGCCGCCGGGGGGCCTGCACTACCGCTGGCCCGATCTGCCGGGTCCGCAGATCGAGGAGCGGCTGGAGGCGAAGAAGCACGCGGTCTACGCCTTTGCAAAGGCCAATCCGATCGATCGCCACATCTACGACATTGCCAACGCGACCTACGGCATCGTCACCACCGGCAAGGCGCATCTTGACCTGATAGAAGCATTGCGGCTGATGGGCCTCGATGAAGCCGCCTGCCGCAACATCGGCATCGACATCTACAAGGTCGGCATGGTCTGGCCGTTGGCGCTGCACGACGCCATGGATTTCGTGAAGGGCAAGCGTGAGATCCTCGTGGTCGAGGAGAAGCGCGGCATCATCGAGAGCCAGTTCAAGGAGTATTTCTACGACTATCCCGGCACCAAGCCCGAACGCATGGTCGGCAAGCACGACGAACGAGGGGCGCGGCTGATCTCCTGGACCGGTGAATTGTCGCCGCGAGGGTTGGCGTCCGTGTTGGCACGGCGGCTCGATCCGCTGTTTCCGGGGCTCAATCTTGCCGCACGCGCGGCCGCGCTGCTGCCCGAAGCCGCGCGCACGATCAACGTGTCAGGCGCGACGCGCACGCCTTATTTCTGCTCCGGCTGCCCGCACAACACCTCGACAAAGGTCCCGGAGGGATCGAAGGCGCTGGCCGGGATCGGCTGCCATTTCATGGCGAGTTGGATGGACCGCGAGACGTCCTCGCTGATCCAGATGGGCGGCGAAGGCGTCAATTGGGCGGCGTCGTCACGCTTTACCGGCCACAAGCACGTGTTCCAGAATCTGGGCGAAGGCACCTACTACCATTCCGGCTCGATGGCGATCCGGCAGGCGATCGCGGCCAAAGCCAACATCACCTACAAGATCCTGTTCAACGACGCCGTCGCCATGACCGGCGGCCAGCCGGTCGACGGTCCCGTGAGCGTGCAGGCCATTGCGCACAGTGTCCGCGCCGAGGGCGTGACCCGCATCGCGCTGGTGTCTGATGATCCCGAACAATTCTCACCTGCCGACCTGCCCGGCGGCGTCACCATCCATCCGCGCGAGGAAATGGACGCCGTGCAGCGCGAGCTGCGCGACGTCTCCGGCGTCTCGGTGCTCATCTATCAGCAGACTTGTGCGACGGAGAAACGGCGTCGGCGCAAGCGCGGACAGATGACCGATCCCAAACGCTTTGCCTACATCAACGACCTCGTCTGCGAAGGCTGCGGCGACTGCTCGGTCGAGTCCAATTGCCTTAGCGTCGAACCGAAGGAGACGCCGTTCGGCCGCAAGCGCCGGATCAATCTCTCGGCCTGCAACAAGGACTTTTCCTGCCTCAACGGGTTCTGCCCGAGCTTCGTCACCGTCGAAGGCGCGACGCGCCGAAGGAAGAGCGCAAGCGAAATCGACGCGATCGGCCGTGCCGCCACGCTTCCGCTCCCCGCCCCTGCAACGCTCGATCGGCCCTACGACCTGCTCGTGACCGGCGTCGGCGGCACCGGCGTAATCACGGTCGGCGCGCTGATCGGCATGGCCGCGCATCTGGAACGCCGCGGCGTCTCGGTGCTGGACTTTACCGGCTTTGCACAGAAGTTCGGCCCCGTGCTGAGCTACATCCGCCTGGCCGAGAGCCCTGAGGCGCTGCATCAGGTCCGCATCGACCAGGGGGCGGCCGACGCGCTGATCGGCTGCGACCTCGTCGTCAGTTCCTCACCAAAGGCGTCGGGTACCTATCGCCGCGGCACGCGCGCCGCAATCAATACCGCGGAGATGCCGACGGGCGACGTCGTCCGCTTCCGCGACGCCGACCTCGCTTCGCCTGCCCGCCTGCGCGCAATCCGGCAGGTCATCGGCGACGGCAATATCGACACGATGAACGCGAATGTGCTGGCCGAACGCCTGCTCGGCGACGCCGTCTATGCCAACATCATCATGCTGGGCTTTGCCTGGCAGCGCGGGCTGGTGCCGATCTCGCTGCAAGCGCTGCTGCGCGCGATCGAGCTGAACGGCGTCGCGGTCGAGCGCAACAAGCAGGCTTTTGCCTGGGGCCGGATCTCCGCTGCCGATCCTGACTTCTTACCAAAGACGGAGGCGGCGCCAAACGCCGAGACATTCGACCAGCTCATCGCCCGGCGTGCGGATTTCCTCACGGCCTACCAAGACGAAGCCTACGCGGCGCGCTATCGGGCGCTCGTCGCAACAGTCCGCGATGCCGAAGCCGTCCTCGACAGCGAGGCGCTGACCGAAACCGTCGCGCGCACACTGTTCAAGCTGATGGCCTACAAGGACGAATACGAGGTTGCGCGCCTGCACATGCAGAGTGGTTTCCTCGACGAACTGAAGCGGGAATTCGAAGACGGCTTCAGCATCAAATATCATCTGGCGCCACCATTCCTGCCGTCCAGCCACGACGCGCGCGGCCGGCCGCGCAAGCGCGCCTTCGGCCAGTGGATCCAGACGCCACTGGCCATGCTCGCGAGGTTGAAGCGGCTGCGCGGAACGCCGTTCGATCCGTTCGGCTATACCGCCGAACGGCGCACTGAGCGCGAGCTGATCGGCTGGTACGAGGGAGTGATCGCACAAATACTCGATCGGCTCGACACGGCTGATCTTTCCGATCTCGTCACCATCGCCAAAGCCCCGATGGAGATCCGCGGCTACGGCCCGGTAAAAGACGCCGCGATCGCGAAGGTGAGATCCCAAGTCGAGCGGCTGCTCGCCGGTCTGACGGCATCTGCGCCGGCAAAGATGCGCGCCGCCGGTTGACGTGACGTCACCGAGGTGTTCGGGCGGCTCTCTAATGGTTGCTACGACACCGTCGGCTGATCTCACGAATACGGATTGATCAGCCTCTGCTGCTCGGCGCTGTGATGCACGAGCATGTCGATGAAAGTCCTGACCTTGGCCGACAGATGATGACGATGCGGATAGACCGCGTTCATCGACATCTCGACCGGCCGATATTCCGGCAAGAGGCGCACCAGCCGGCCGGCATCGAGATCGTCGCCGACCAAAAATCCGGCCGCCAGACTGACGCCTGCTCCTTGCAATGCCGCCTCCCGCAGGGCTTCGCCGCTATTGGTGATGAGATTGCCCGAGACACGCACCGAGGCGGGCGTGCCCTTGCGATCGAAGAAGCGCCATTCGTCGAAGGGGTAGTTGATGTGGCGCACGCAATTGTGTCCGGCAAGTTCTTCAAGCGTCTGCACGCGTCCATGCGCCTCGATATAGGAATGCGAGCAGCACAGCACGTGCCGCCAGGTCGCAAGGCTCCGCACGATCAGGCTGGAGTCGGGCGGTGCGACCATGCGCAAGGCGAGATCAAAACCTTCTTCGATCAGGTCGACATTGGTCTCGCCCATGCGCAGGTCGACCTTGACCTCCGGATAGGTCGCGAGGAATTCGATCATCACAGGCGCGACGAACGGAACCATATGGGTGGCGGTGTGGATGCGCAGCGTGCCGCGCGGCGCCGATTGCAGCGCGCCGGCGATGTCGTCGGCCTGTTCGAGATCGGCGAGGATCTGGGTCGAGCGGTCGTAATAGGCCTTGCCGATTTCGGTGAGGCTCACCTTTCGCGTGGTGCGGTTGAGCAGCCGGACGCCGAGCCTGTCCTCCAGCGCCTGGACGTGGTTGCTCACCATGGTCGTCGACATGTTCAGACGGCGGGCGGCGGCGGAGAAACCACCGTTTTCGACCACGCGGACGAAGGCCGTGAGGCTGGTGAAGCGGTCCATGGCTTGGGACTCCGATTATCCGCCATTGCTGGATAATGCTTCCATCAATTCCGGGATTATCACAACTGCCGGGACAACGCATCTTGCAGACATCAAGAGCGCACTGTCCGAAACAGGCGCATGAAGATTCCGAGGGCGCCATGTCGAACGCGACTTATACCGCTGAAACCACTGATAAAATCCGCCTGAGGCCGTCCCGTCGGGCGATCAAGCGAGCGGCCCTCGGGCTGGCGCTGGCTCTCGGCGTCGCGGTCGCGGGCGACTTTGGCTACGATTACCTGACGACCGGCCGTTATCTGGAATCGACCGATGACGCCTATGTTAAGGCCGACTCCACCATCATCGCCCCAAAAGTGTCGGGCTACATCGCAAAGGTGCTGGTCGGTGACAACGAGAAGGTGAGAGCGGGCCAGGTGCTGGCCAGGATCGACGACCGCGATTTCAAGGCCGCGCTCGGCCAGGCCCGCGCCGACGTCGCCGCAGCCGAAGCCTCGGTTCGCAATCTCGATGCCCAGCTCGAACTGCAACAGCCGATCATCGAGCAAAGCACCGCCGACGTCACGGCGGCCGACGCCAATCTGAAATTCGCGCAGGAAGAGCGCGCCCGCTACGACGATCTCATGAAGTCAGGCTCCGGCACGATCCAGCGGGCGCAGCAGACCGACGCGACGCTCCGCGCCAGCAACGCGCAATTGCAGCATGCCAAGTCGGGCCTCGTGGCGGCGCAGCGCAAGGTCGACGTGCTGACGACGCAGCGGGCGCAGGCGACGGCGCAGCTCGATCGCGCTCGCGCCGTCGCGGACCAGGCTGAGCTGAACCTGTCCTATACCGAGATCACCGCGCCTGTCGACGGCACGGTCGGCGCCCGCAGCTTGCGCGTTGGCCAGTTCGTGCAGGCCGGCACGCAATTGATGGCTGTGGTGCCGCTCGATGCGGTCTATGTGGTCGCGAACTTCAAGGAGACCCAGCTCACGCATGTGCGCGCGGGTCAGCCGGTCGAGCTGCATGTCGACAGTTTTCGCAATCGCACGCTGCATGGTCATGTCGACAGCCTTTCGCCGGCGAGCGGACTTGAATTCGCGCTGCTGCCGCCGGACAATGCCACCGGCAACTTCACCAAGATCGTGCAGCGCGTGCCGGTGAAGATCGTGCTCGACGATCACAGCCTCACTGGGCTGCTGCGGCCCGGCATGTCGGCAGTTCCGACCGTCGACACCAAGGCAACTGTGCTGGCCGAACGTGAGAGCACCAAGCGCGTCGCCGACAACGCGCCGCGCGCGAATGGCGGCTGACCCGGAAGGCCGGCAGAATTATCAAGTCCTGCCGGACGATCCTTCCCAGACTTCCGCGATTATCGAAACGATCCGCCTAACGCATCCTGTCTCCGTCAACGAGACGAGGCTTCCATGAGCACGCTCCAAACGACCCTCAACGCTGCGTCCACCGCCGATCTCCCCGCCCCGGCCGCTGCGCCGGCGACCCCGGCGGTCTCCGCCAAGACCTGGATCGCCGTGATCGGCGCCACGCTCGGTGCGTTCATGGCGGTGCTAAACATCCAGATCGTCAACGCTTCGCTGGCCGACATCCAGGGCGCGATCGGCGCCGGCATCGACGACGGCGGCTGGATCTCGACCTCCTATCTGATCGCCGAGATCGTCGTGATCCCGCTCTCCGGCTGGCTCGCGCAGGTGTTCTCGATCCGGATCTATTTGCTGACCAACGCGATCCTGTTCCTGTTGCTGTCGGCGGCCTGCGCGCTGGCGCAGGACCTGCCGCAGATGATCGTGCTGCGTGCGGTGCAAGGCTTTACCGGCGGCGTGCTGATCCCGATGGCCTTCACGCTGATCATCACGCTGCTGCCGCGTGCCAAGCAGCCCGTCGGCCTTGCGCTATTCGCGCTGTCGGCGACGTTCGCGCCGGCGATCGGCCCGACCATCGGCGGCTATCTCACCGAGAATCTCGGCTGGCAGTACATCTTCTACGTCAACCTCGTACCGGGCGCGGTCATGGTCGGCATGCTCTGGTATGCGCTCGACGCCAGGCCGATGAAGCTGTCGCTGCTGCGCGACGGCGACTGGGCCGGCATCATCACCATGGCGATCGGCCTCTCCGCACTGCAGACCGTGCTGGAGGAAGGCAACAAGGACGACTGGTTCGGCTCGCCCTTCATCGTCAAGCTCAGCGTGATCGCAGCGGTGGCGCTGACCGCGTTCCTGATCATCGAGCTCACCGTGAAGAAGCCGCTCTTGAACCTGCGCCTGCTGGTCCGCCGCAATTTCGGCTTCGGCATGCTCGCGAACTTCCTGCTCGGCATCGCGTTGTACGGTTCGGTGTTCATCCTGCCGCAATATCTGTCGCGCATCCAGGGTTACAACGCCGAACAGATCGGCACCGTGCTGGCCTGGACCGGCCTGCCGCAGCTGATGCTGATCCCGCTGGTGCCGCGCCTGATGCAGAGATTCGACGCGCGGATCATCATCGGTATCGGCTTCGTGCTGTTCGCCGGCTCGAACTTCATGAACATCTTCATGACCAACGACTACGCCGCCGACCAGCTGTTGTGGCCCAATGTCGTTCGCGCCATCGGCCAGGCGCTGGTGATGGCGCCGCTATCGGCGGTCGCGACATCAGGCATCGAGCCGGAGAATGCGGGCTCGGCCTCCGGCCTGTTCAACATGATGCGCAATCTCGGCGGCGCCGTCGGCATCGCGTTGCTCCAGACCGTGCTGACCAAGCGCGAGCAGTATCACTCCAACGTGCTGATGCAGTCGGTCTCGGTGTTCGAGCAGGCCACCCGCACGCGACTGGAACAACTCACGCAGTATTTCATCAATCACGGCGTGCTCGACCGTGCGGACGCCGCGCATCGTGCCTATGTCGCGATCAGTCATACCGTGCAGAAGCAGGCTTACATCCTCGCCTTCAGCGACACCTTCTATCTGCTCGGCATGGCGCTGATCGTGGCCCTGATTGCCGTATTCTTCCTGAAGAAGCCCGGCCAAACGTCGGCCGGCGGAGCCCATTGAGATCAACCCCGCAAGCAAGGAGAACGACCATGAAGCCCCGCATGAATTTCTACCAGGCCGCCCCCGACACGATGAAGGCGCTGATGGCGCTGGAGGAGCAGATCCAGTCGACGGGATTGGAGAAATCGCTGATCGAGCTCGTCAAGATCCGGGCCTCGCAGATCAACGGCTGCGCCTTCTGCATCAACATGCACACCGAAGACGCGCGCAAGCGTGGCGAGACCGAGCAGCGCATCTACCTGCTCAATGCCTGGCGCGAGTCGCCGCTCTACACCGACCGCGAGCGCGCCGCGCTGGCCTGGACGGAATCGGTGACGCTGATTTCCGAGACCCACGCGCCCGACGATGTCTACGAGCAGGTCCGCGCGCAGTTCTCCGATGCAGAGACGGTGAACCTGACCATGCTGATCGGCGCCATCAACGCCTGGAACAGGATCGCGATCGCGTTCCGCGCGGTGCATCCGGTGAAGGTCAAGGCGTCGGTGGCGTGAGGAGCGCGGCAGCGGCGTGATGCGCACAACATCGCCTCCACATTCGCAGCTGTCATGCCCCGGCTTGACCGGGGCATCCAGGGCGGGTTCAACAACAAACGTCTCTGGGATACTGGATCGCCCGACTTGAGCCGGGCGATGACAGCGAGAGAGGACGTGGGTGCGCTTCGCTTTGCCCCCTAGGATAGCAGAGTGTGCCGCCTAGACCGCCGTCGCCCTGGCGAACTCCACGTAGATCTCGCGCAGCCGCGCAGCCATCGGACCGGGCTTGCCGTCACCGATCTTCTTACCGTCGATGGCGATTACCGGCTGCACGAACAGCGAGGCCGAGGTGGCGAAGGCTTCCTTCGCCGCGAGCGCCTCTTCCACGGTGAAGGAACGCTCCTCGACGCGGAGCTGGCGCTCTTCGGCGAGTGCGACCACGGCCTTGCGGGTACAACCCGGCAGGATCGCGTTTGAGTTCTGGCGGGTGACGATCACATCGTCCTTGGTGAGGATGAAGGCCGTCGACGAGCCGCCTTCGGTGACGTAGCCGTCCTGCAGCATCCAGGCCTCGCCGGCACCGGCTTCCGCCGCAGCCTGCTTCGCCAGCACCTGCGCCAGCAGCGCCACGCTCTTGATGTCACGCCGGTCCCAGCGGATGTCGGGCACCGTGATGACGTTGATGCCGGTCTTGGCCGAGGCCGCGTTGATGATGTCCTTTTCGGAGGTGAACATCACCAGGCTCGGCCTGACGTCGTCCTTGGGAAAAGCGAAGTCGCGGCCCTTGTCGGCGCCGCGGGTGACCTGGAGATAGACGAGGCCGTTCGCGAGCTTGTTGCGGGCGATGAGCTCCTTCTGGATCTCGGTGATGCGCCCGACCGTCTCCGGCAACTTCAACTTGATCTCGCCGACCGAGCGCTCCAGCCGCGCCAGATGCGAGGCATTGTCGATGAGCTTGCCGTCGAGCACGGCCGAGACTTCGTAGATGCCGTCGGCAAACAGGAAGCCGCGGTCCAGCACCGAGATTTTCGCGTCCGAGAGCGGGACGAACGAGCCGTTGACGTAGGCGATCGAATCCAAGGCTGGTCTCCTGGCGGGAATGGGATTTATCCGTCCCTATACGGGATTTGCCCCGTCCGATAAACCCTCGATCCGTCATTCCGGGGCGGCGCGTAGCGACGAGCCCGGAATCCATAACCCCGGCTGGTGGTTATGGATTCCGGGCGTGGCCCTTCGGGCCATCCCGGAATGACGGCGGAGACTAATGCGACAAAATCTTCGACAAGAACTTCTGCGCGCGGTCGCTGCGGGGCTTGCCGAAGAAATCGTCCTTCGGGGCGTCCTCGACGATCTCGCCGCGATCCATGAAGATCACGCGGTTGGCGACCTTGCGGGCAAAGCCCATTTCGTGCGTGACGACCATCATGGTCATGCCTTCGCGGGCGAGATCGACCATGACGTCGAGCACCTCGCTCACCATCTCGGGATCGAGCGCCGAGGTCGGCTCGTCGAACAGCATCACGATCGGGTCCATCGCAAGCGCACGGGCGATGGCGACGCGCTGCTGCTGGCCGCCGGAAAGCTGCGCCGGAAATTTCTGCGCATGCTCCTTCAGGCCGACGCGCTCCAGAAGCTGCATGCCCTTCGTCAACGCCTTGTCGTGGGAACGGCCGAGCACCTTCTCCTGCGCGAGGCAGAGATTGTCGATGATCTTCAGATGCGGGAACAGCTCGAAGTGCTGGAACACCATGCCGACGCGCGAGCGCAGCTTCGGCAGATTGGTCTTGGGGTCGTTGACCTTGGTGCCATCGACCGAGATGTCGCCGCTCTGGAACGGCTCGAGTGCGTTGACGCATTTGATCAGGGTCGACTTGCCCGAGCCGGAAGGCCCGCAGACCACCACCACCTCACCCTTGGTGACGCTGGTGGTGCAGTCGGTCAGCACCTGGAAGGTCGGGGTGTACCATTTGTTGACGTGGCTGATTTCGATCATGACCGACTTGCTCTAGCGGATGATGGCGATGCGCGCCTGGAGGCGGCGAACGCCGAAGGACGCGATACAGGAAATGGTGAAGTAGACGATGGCGGCAAACAGGTACATTTCGACCAGACGGCCGTCGCGCTGCGCGACCTTGCTGGCGGCACCGAGGAAGTCCGTAATCGACAGCACGTAGACCAGCGAGGTGTCCTGGAACAGCACGATGGTTTGCGTAATCAGCACCGGCAGCATGTTACGGAACGCCTGCGGCAGCACGACGTATCGCATGCTCTGCGCGTAGGTCAGGCCGAGCGCGCTGGCGGCGGCCGGCTGTCCTCGCGAGATCGACTGGATGCCGGCGCGCATGATCTCGGAGAAGTAGGCCGCCTCGAACATGATGAAGGTAATGAGCGAGGAGGCGAACGCACCGACGCTGATCGGCCGCGAGGCTCCGGTCAGCCACTGCCCGATATAGGGCACCAGGAAGTAGAACCAGAAGATCACCAGCACCAGCGGCAGCGAGCGCATGAAGTCGACGTAGAGGCCGGCGATGCGCCCGAGGGTCTTGAGGCCGGAGAGCCGCATCAGCGCGAGCGCCGTGCCGAACACCAGACCGCCGAATGCAGCCAGCGCCGTCAGCATCACCGTGAAGCTCATGCCCTCGTAGAACAGATAGGGCAGCGCGCGGATGATGACGTCGAAATCGAAATTGCTGAACATGGCGCTATTTCCCCGTGATGTAGCCGGGGATCGCGACGTAGCGCTCGAGGAAGCGCATCGCGGTCACGACAACGGCGTTGACGAGGAGATAGAGCAGTGTTGCGGCGGTGAAGGCCTCGAACACCTGGAACGAGAATTCCTGCATCGAGCGCGCCTGGCCGGTCAGCTCCAGCAGGCCGATGGTGATCGCGACCGCGGTGTTCTTGATGGTGTTGAGGAACTCCGAGGTCAGCGGCGGCAGGATGATCCGGAACGCCATCGGCAGCAGCACGTAGCGATAGCCCTGCACCGTGGTCAGCCCCAGCGCAGTCGCGGCCATCTTCTGCCCGCGCGGCAGCGAGGAAATGCCGGCCTGCAATTGCACCGCGACGCGCGCCGACATGAAGAAGCCGATGCCGATCGCCGCCGTCCAGAACGGGGCATTCGGCAATTGCTTCAGCCACAGGCCGGCAGATTTCGGCAGCAACTCCGGCAGCACGAAGAACCACAGGAACAGCTGCACCAAGAGCGGCATGTTGCGGAAGAATTCGACGTAAGCGAAGCCGAACCAGTTCGCGCCTTTCGACTGCAGCGTGCGCATCACGCCGACGATCGAGCCGGAGATCAGCGCGATGACCCAGGCCAGCGCCGCGGTCTCGAGGGTCAGCACCAGTCCCGACAGTAGCATGTCGAGATAGGTGCCGGTCCCCATCGGGTTCGGCTGGAAAAAGATTCCCCAGTTCCAATTATAGTTCACGTGTCCCCCGCGCGAACGCGCCAGTCAGAGATGTCCTGGCGCTTATGCAAATGTCCGGCCACTCTGGTGTCAAGAGTGGCCGGACATGATCCCGATCGAAAGATCGAGGTTATGTCTTACTTATAGTCGTCCGGGTTCGGCGAGTCCGAAGGTTTTGCGAACTCGTTCTTCAACTCGGTGGAGATCGGGGTGTTGAGGTTCAGGCCCTTCGGCGGGATCTTCGCGGTGAACCACTTGTCGTAGATCTTCTGGCCTTCGCCCGAGGTGTAGAGCGCAGCGGTCGCCGCATCGACCACCTTCTTGAACGGCGCATCGTCCTTGCGCAGCATGATGCCGTAGGGCTCAGGCTTGGAGAACGCGTCCTTGGAGATAACGTAGTCGCCCGGCGACTTCGAGCCGGCGACGAGGCTGGCGAGCAGGATGTCGTCCATCACGAAGGCGACGGCGCGATCGGTCTCGACCATCAGGAAGGCTTCGGCGTGGTCCTTGGCCGGGATGATGTTGGCGCCGAGCTTCTTTTCGACGTTGGCTTCGGTGAGCTGCTTGATGTTGGTGGTGCCGGCGGTGGAGACCACCGTCTTGCCCTTGAGGTCGTCGATTGACTTCAGCCCGCTCGACTTCTTGAAGACATAGCGGCTGGCGGTCAGGAAATGGGTGTTGGTGAAGGCGACCTGCTTCTGGCGCTCGGCATTGTTGGTGGTCGAGCCGCATTCGAGGTCGATGGTGCCGTTCGCCATCAGCGGGATACGGGTCGCCGAGGTGACCGGATTGAGCTTGACCTCGAGCTTGTCGAGCTTGAGCTCCTTCTTCACGGCGTCGACGACCTTGTAGCAGATGTCCATCGCAAACCCGACGGGCTTCTGGTTGTCGTCGAGATAGGAGAACGGGATCGAGGAGTCGCGGAAGCCCAGCGTGATGGCGCCGGTGTCCTTGATGTTCTTCAGCGTGCCGGTCAGCTCCTGGGCCCCGGCCTGGCTGACGGCGAAGGTCGCGGCGAGCGCGAGGCCGATGCTACGGAAATGTTTCACTTTTTTGTCCCCTTTCAGGATGATGCGGCCGGATGCAAGCACAAATCGGCCCGGATTAGAATGTGACTTTCGGCTGGATCGCAGCTCAGGTTAATGGGCTCAGGTCAGCGGCTTTGGTAATTCCCCGAGATCCCAGAACAGGCCCGCCATCACCGTCAAGGCTTCTTCGGTCAATGGCAGCAGGATGTGCTCATTGGGCGCATGCTGGGAGCAGCCGGGATAGGAGTGCGGGACCCAGATCGTCGGCAGGCCCAGAACTTCCGAAAACACGTCGTTCGGCAGCGATCCGCCGAAGTTCGGCAGCACCGCCGGCGCCTTGCCGGTGGTGTTTTGGACGGAATCAGCCGCCCATTTGATCCAGGGGCTGTCGAAATCGGTGCGCGAGGCGGCAAAGCTCTGGGCTGCCCGCACCGCAACCATCGGAAAGCCGCGTTCGACCAGATGCGCGCGGACGGCGTCAATCAGGCCATCGACCTTGGTCCCGACCACGAAACGCAGTTGCAGCACGGCATTGGCTTGGCCGGGAATGGCGTTCGCCGGCTTCCCGATATTGCCCGACGACATCGCCAGGACTTCCAACGTGTTCCAGGCATACAGCCGTTCGGCCGCGGACAGACCGTCCTCGCCCCAGTTCTCCGCAAGCGCGGGCTCGTCCTCGGTCGGCACCACCTGCACATCGGCGAGATAGCTGCGGATCTGGTTGGTGAGCCGCGGCGGCTTCAGCGCCTCGAGTTGGAGCCGGCCGTGACCATCGACCAGCGTCGAGATCGCGTTGACCAGGATGGTCGCGGGGTTGGCGAGCACGCCGCCCCAATTGCCGGAATGATGGCCGCCGTCGCGCAAATTGACGTCGAGATGGATGCGGATGCCGCCACGGCAGCCCAGGAACAGCGTGGGCCGATCCGCCGACAGCCGCGGCCCGTCGGATGCCATGAACAGATCAGCCTTGAGCGCGTCGCGGTTGAGGTCGCAGACCTTGCCGAGATCAGGCGAGCCGATCTCCTCGCCCATCTCGACGATGAATTTCGCATTGAAGCCAAGCTTGCCGTCGCGGGCCTCGCGCACCGCGCGGAGCGCTGCCATGTTGATGCTGTGCTGGCCCTTGTTGTCGGCAGTGCCACGGCCATAGAGGCGAATGCCCGCCGCAGTCGTGCGCCAGGGGTCACGGCCCTCACGCCACTCGCCTTCCATGCCGTCCACGACGTCGCCATGACCGTAGATCAAGACGGTCGGAGACGAGGCGTTTTCGTGATGCTCGGCGAAGAGGAACGGCGCTTTGCCGCTCGGGGATTCGATGATGCGGCTGGTGAAATCGAGCGCGGCAAAGGACGGCATCATCTCCTGTTCCAGATAAGCGCGCAGCTCGGGGCCGCGCGACGGATTCTGGCTTTCGGTCTGATAAGCAACGCGGCGGTCGAGTTCAGCGAGGAACGCACCGGATTTGAAATCATCCCGGGCGCGGGCGATGGCGTCGGCTCTGGTCATGGCTCGGTTTTCAAAGCTTTGGAACGAAGGACCTTACCCGACCCGGGCAAGGCTTCGAAAGTGGCGGGGACTGGATAGTTCTTGGAATTCTGTTCGAGTTTCTCTTGGGATTCCGTTCTTGCTCTCTTGAGATTGGCTTGCCAAGGGTTGGAGCTCGCTGATTTTGGCCTGCCAAGTTTTGGCCTTGCCAAGTTTTGGTCTTGCCAAGTTTGGGTCTTGCCAAGTTTGGGTCTTGCCAAGTGCAGACCATATGCAAGAACGTCGCCAAGTGGGGGCACATCTATCATTCGAAGAGCGCGCGGTACAGGGCGCCGGGGGACCAGCATGGCGAAGCAGATCAGGCTCAACGCATTTGCGATGAATTGCGTCGCACATCAATCACCGGGGCTGTGGACCCATCCGCGCGACCGCACCGCCGAATATAACCGCCTGCCTTATTGGATCGACCTTGCCAAGACGCTGGAACGCGGCCGTTTCGACGGGCTGTTCCTGGCCGACGTGCTCGGCGTCTACGACGTTTATGGCAACAGCCCTGACGCAGCCTTGCGCAATGCAGCACAGACGCCGTCGAACGAACCGCTACTGCTGCTGTCGGCGATGGCTGCCGTAACGAAAAATCTCGGCTTCGGCGTCACCAGCAATCTCTCCTTCGAGCCGCCCTATCCGTTCGCACGCCGGATGTCGACGCTCGACCATCTCACCGAGGGGCGGATCGGCTGGAACGTCGTCACCGGCTATCTCGACAGCGCCGCGCGCGGAGCCGGCAAGGACAAGCAGACCGGGCACGACGATCGCTACGACATCGCCGACGAATATATGGAGGTGGTCTACAAGCTCTGGGAAGGCAGCTGGGAGGATGACGCCGTGCTGCGCGACCGCAAGCGCGGCATCTTCACCGATCCCTCAAAAGTTCATCGCATCAATCATGAGAGCGCGAACTACCGCATCAACAATACCATTCATCTGAGCGAGCCCTCGCCGCAACGCACGCCGGTGCTTTATCAAGCCGGCACATCACCGCGCGGCCGGCGGTTCGCCGCAAAACACGCCGAATGCGTGTTCATGTCGGGACCTTCGGCGACAATCATTGCGCCGCGCGTCTCCGCGATCCGCCAGGAAGCCGCCGCACTCGGTCGCAACCCGGCCGAGATCCTCATGTTCAACATGATGACGATCATCCTCGGCAACACCGAAGCTGAAGCGGCGGCGAAATATGCCGACTACCGGTCGCATATCAATCCGGAAGGGGCGCTCGCTTTGATGTCGGGATGGACCGGTATCGACTTCTCCGGCTATGAGCTCGACCAGCAGGTCCGTCACGTCCAGAACGACGCCGGTCGCAGCGCACTGGACAACGTCACCCGCGGCGATCCCGATCGCGTCTGGACCGTGCGCGACGTCATCGAACATGTCGGCATCGGCGGCGCCGGCCCCGTCGTGGTCGGCACGCCCGAGAGCGTCGCCGACAAGATCGAGGACTGGTTCGAGAAGACCGACGTCGACGGTCTCAATGTCGCGTTTGCGATCTCGCCGGGCGATTTCGAGGACATCGCCGACATGCTGGTGCCGGAGCTGACCCGGCGTGGACGGTACAAGTCGGACTATGCGAAGGGCACGCTGCGCGAAAAACTGTTCGGCGACGGCCGCGCAAGACTCGATGCGCCGCATCCTGCGGCGGGGTACCGGGTGGGGAAGAAAAGGTAGGCCCCGGTGTCGTCCTGGCGAAAGCCAGAACCCATTACCCCAGGCGGTGGTTTGGCGAAAACTGGTCGTTCGGGATTTGCACCACCCCGCAATCGAAAGATCACGCGGTATGGGTCCTGGCTTTCGCCAGGACGACGATGTGGCTACACCTTCCCGTCCACCATCACCTCGATCAGCTTCGTCCCAGGCCGGTTGAACGCCGACGCCAGCGTCGCCTTCAGCTCGCGGGGGTCGCTGACCCTGACCGCTTCGCAGCCGAGTGCCTTCGCAACACCCGCGAAATCCACCGGCGGATCGGCAAAATCCATGCCGACGTAATTGTCGTCGCCATGGAAGGCGAGCAGGCGCTGCTTGATGATGCGGTAGCCGCCGTTGTTGGCGATGACGACGCTGAGCGGCAGCTTGTGATGCGCCGCCGTCCACAGCGATTGAATCGAATACATCGCGCTACCGTCGCCGGAGAAGCAGACGACGGGACGATCCGGGTTGGCGATGCTGGCGCCGACGGATGCCGGCAGGCCCCAGCCGATGCCGCCGGAGGCGAGGCCGTGATAGCCGTAGCGATCGCGATGCGGACGCAGCGCCGTGATCTGGCGGCTGGAGGTCAGACCTTCGTCGACGAGAATGGCATGGTCGGGCATGGCCTCGACCATTTGCAGCACGAGATAGTCGGGATCGATCGGCGTGCGACCGGCGCTCTTGCCGATCTGCTCGATCAGAGCGGTGCGCCGCGCAGTCCAATTCTTCGGCGCAAGCTCGGCGAGACGCTGCTTCGCACGGCTCGCGAGCGTCGCACCACCCATCTCCTTCAGCACCGGGATCAGCGCGCGCAGCGTTTCCTTCAATTCTGCCTTGAGCGCGATCTCAGCGCCGTAGTTCTTGGCGATCTCCCAATCAACGAGGCCGATCTGCACGATGCCCAGCCCATCCGGCAGCGCATCGATTTCGCTGTAGACCGACATGCGCAGAGGATCGCCGCCGAGCGCTATCAGCAAATCGTAAGGCACCAGCGTATCGCGCGCGACCTTCTGCACGCGGGCCAGCGAGCCGACGAAACTCGGGCTCTCCGAGAGGAAGTGCGAGCCATAGGGCGTCGAGGATTGGTAAGCGGCCGCTCCCAGCACCTCGGCGAGCTCGGCGGCCTCTTTGAGCGCATCACTCTTGACCACCTCGTCCATGGTGACGACCACAGGACGCTCGGCTTTCAGCAGGCGTGCGGCAAGTGCCTTCAACGCTTCGTCCGACGGCTTCGCGCGCGCATCGATGCGGGTGGAACGGCCAAGATCGATGCCGGCTTCGCTGTTGAGGATGTCGCCAGGCAGCGAGATGAACACCGGTCCGGTTGGCGGAGTCATCGCGACCTTGGCGGCACGGCGGACGATGCGCGGCAGGTCCTCCAGGCGCGTGACCTCGACCGCCCATTTCACCAGCGGCTCGGCCATGCGCACCAGGGGGCCATAGAGCACCGGCTCCAACAGACCGTGGCCCTGCTCCTGCTGGCCTGCGGTCAGAATCATCGGCGTGCCCGTGAACTGGGCGTTGTAGAGCGAGCCCATGGCATTCCCGAGCCCCGGTGCGACGTGGACGTTGCAGGCAACGAGCTTGCCGGAGGCGCGGCTGTAGCCGTCGGCAATCGCGACCACCAGGCTCTCCTGCATCGCCATCACATAGGTGAGGTCAGGATGGTCCTTCAGCGCATGCATGATCGGCAGTTCGGTGGTGCCGGGATTGCCGAACAGATGGGTGATGCCCTCGTCCTTGAGCAGCGCGAGAAAGGCGGAACGACCGGTGATCTTGTTCTTCATGTTTCCTCCAGGAGCGGACGTTGCCGCAAGGACGGAGACATGATGGCCGAAGTCGGAGCAGGCACGCAAGGAAGCGCAGTCATGGCAGGCTTGCGCCGGCGCACACAAGCTGGGAGCATGTGCTTCAGCGTGAGCCTTGAGGGGGACACGATGGCGTATGACGAGAACACCGCCGCACGGGTGCGCAAATTGCTGGCCGGCCAGCGATTTGTCGTGGAAAAGAAGATGATGGGCGGTCTCTGCTTCATGGTGAACAACACCATGTGCTGCACCGTCAGCGGTCGCGGCGGAATGCTGATCCGCGTCGGCCCAGCGGCACACGCGCACATGCTGCAGGAGCCGCACACGAGCCCGATGGAAATGCGCGGGCGCATCATGACCGGCTTCGTGCGCGTCGCACCGGAAGGCTACCAGGGCGATGCTGCGCTGAAGACATGGGTCAAGCGCGGGCTCGACTTTGTCGGAACGATGCCGGCGAAGACCGCGGGACGCAAAGCGGCGCCGCGGAAGGCCGCGTCAGCTCCATCCAAGCGCGCCGCAAAGGCTAAAGCGCCTCCTCGCGGCCGAGGTCAAACGGGTCCTCGCCGCTAGCTCGCTTCTTCTTTTTCGAGCGCTGCCAGACCACGCCGGGAAAACCCTTCAGCGGCACCAGTGGCTCGCCAGTATAGGCCCACTCCTGCAACTCCTCGATCGCGATGTGATAGAGCGGCTGGCGGCCGGTACGCTCCCTGAACAGCGCACGAGGGATGTTGACCATGTGCGGGCCACGCGGCCGCTCATAGGCGATCGGCGTGCCGCAATGCGAGCAGAAGCTGCGCGTGGTCTTGGTTGCCTTGTCCTCGTAGCGGGTCAGCGCGGTCTTGCCCGAGGTGATGCGAAAGCGCTTCCTCCAGCTGCCGACATAGGTGGCGTAGGCCGCGCCATGGGCGCGGCGGCTGGCGGCGGAATGATCGTGCCAGGCCCAGCGTGCCGGGACGTCGATCTCGAAGGTGACCTTGCCGCAGAGGCACTGGCCGGTGGCAGTTCCTGCGGCGACTGCGGCTTTGGCCATGAAAGTCCCTCCGTCGTCATTGCGGGGCGCGACGAAGTCGCGAGCTATGATACGCAATTGCGCATCTGAGAATCCATCAGGCGACAATCCAGGACGTGAAATGGATTCCGGGTCGATGCTGCGCATCGCCCCGGAATGACGGGAGAGGTCAGGCCGGCGTCAGCTCGTCATAAACGGGATAATCCGTATATCCCTTCTCCTCGCCGCCATAGAATGTCGCGCGGTTATACGGCGTGATCGGATAATCACGCTCGAGCCGCCGCGGCAGGTCGGGGTTGGAGATGAAGATCCGGCCGAAAGCGATGATATCGGCGTGGCCCTCGGCAATTGCGGCATTCGCCGTCTCGCCGGTGAAGCCGCCGGCGGTCATCAGCACGCCGCTGTAATGCGGGCGGAACAGCACCATCGCCGACGGCACGTTCTCCCAGTGAACGTCGGCACGGCCCGCGCCGCTGGAGCGCGGCTCGATGAGATGCAGATAAGCAAGGCCGAGCTTGTCGAGCGCTTTCACCACGTGGGTGTAAAGCGGCATCGGATCGGGCTCAGCGGAATCGTTGGCAATGCCATGCGGCGATAACCGTAAGCCAACGCGGTTCGCGCCCCAGACATCGATCGCGGCCTGCGTGACCTCCAGCAGCAGGCGCGTACGGTTCTCGATCGAACCGCCATACTGATCGGTGCGCTGGTTGCTGCGCGACTGCAAGAACTGCTCGAGCAGATAGCCGTTGGCGCCGTGGATCTCCACGCCATCGAAGCCGGCCGCGAGCGCGTTCTTCGCGCCCTGCCGGAACGCTTCGACGATACCCTTGACCTCGTCCGTCTCCAGCGCGCGCGGCGTCTCGTAGTCGGCGAGCTTTCCGTCCGCCGTCATCGCCTTCATGCCTTCGGCCCTGATCGGGATCGCTGACGCCGAGACCGGCATTGCGCCGCCATGATACGATGAGTGCGAGACCCGGCCGACATGCCAGAGCTGGAGGAAGATGATGCCGCCCTTGGCGTGCACGGCATCGACCACCTTGCGCCAGCCGGAGACTTGCGCGTCCGAATAGATGCCCGGCGTTGCCGGGTTGCCCCGCCCCTGCGACAGCACCGGCGAGGCTTCGGCGATGATCAGGCCGCCTTTCGTCGCGCGCTGGCCGTAATACTCGGCGTTGAGCGGGCGCGGCGAAAAGCTGTCGCGCTCGGCGCGCATGCGCGTCAGCGGCGCCATCGCGACGCGATGCGCGAGCTTGTACGGACCGACCTGCAACGGCCTGAACAACGCCTCGAATTTCATGGGGACCCCGGATGTGTACGAAAGGATGCGCAGCATATAGCGAGGGCGGCCACCAGAAAAGGCGCCGCCCCACTAAAAGCTGATATTCCCTCGCGCGGAACGCGGGAGAGCACAGGCCTTAAGCCGTCTTGATCCAGACGGCCTTCACGTTGAGATATTCCTCGACGTGCTGCTTACCGGACTCGCGGCCATAGCCGCTCATCTTGTAGCCGCCGAAGGGCACGGCCGGATCCATCGCCTGATAGCAATTCACCCACACCGAGCCGGCACGCAAGCGCTTCGCAACCGCATGCGCCTTGGTGACGTCGCGCGTCCACAATCCGGAGCCGAGACCGAAGGTGGTGTTGTTGGCGCGCTTGACCAGCTCGTCCATGTCCTTGAATGCGATCGCGGAGATGACAGGACCAAAGATCTCCTCCTGCGCGATGCGCATGTTGTCCTGAACGCCCGCGAACACGGTCGGCGAGACGAAGAACCCCTTCGACAGCGCGCCTTCAGTAACGCGGCCGCCGCCGGCGAGCGCTTTCGCACCTTCCTTCTGGCCGATGTCGAGATAGCCCGTGACACGCTCGAGCTGCTGCTCGGAGACCAGCGGCCCGATCTGAACGTTGGGATCGAGGCCGTTGCCGACCTGCAGCTTCTTGCCGAACTCGGCGACGCGGCCGACGAATTCCTCGTAGATCGCCTGCTCGACGAACAGGCGCGTACCGGCGCTGCAGATCTGCC
Source organism: Bradyrhizobium manausense (assembly GCF_018130615.1). Classification (GTDB taxonomy): domain Bacteria; phylum Pseudomonadota; class Alphaproteobacteria; order Rhizobiales; family Xanthobacteraceae; genus Bradyrhizobium; species Bradyrhizobium manausense_A. The sequence continues at coordinate 61,217 of NZ_JAFCKB010000020.1, read as the reverse complement.
CCGAATTGGCAAACACCGCCATCGCGGCACCGGGAACGGCAGCATCGAGATCGGCATCGGCGAACACGATGTCCGGCGACTTGCCGCCGAGCTCGAGCGAGACGCGCTTGAGGTTGCCGGCCGACGCCCGGATGATCGACTGACCCGTGACGTGCGAGCCGGTGAAAGCGACCTTGTCGACATCACGGTGCGAGGCGAGCGCGGCGCCCGCGGTTTCGCCATAGCCGGGCACGACGTTGACGACGCCGGGCGGAATGCCGGCTTCCATGGCGAGCTCGGCAATGCGCAGCGAGGTCAGCGGCGCTTCTTCCGCCGGCTTGAGCACCACGGTGCAGCCGGTCGCGATGGCGGGACCGATCTTCCAGATCGTCGCGGTGAGTGGGCCGTTCCAGGGAATGATGGCACCGACGACACCGATCGGTTCCTTCAGCGTGTAGGAGAAGATTTCGCCGGGCAGCGAGTTCTCGATGGTCTCGCCATGCATCGCGGTGGTCTGGCCGGCGTAATAGCGCAGCATGCCGACGGCGCGCAGGCGATAGGCGCGGGTGCGGCTCAGCGGCGCACCCATATCGAGCGTGTCGAGCTGCGACAATTCGTCGAAACTCTTCTCGACGAGGTCGGCGAGCTTGAGCAGCAGGTTCTGCCGCTCGAACGGCTTCACCTTGCTCCAGGGCCCCTCGAAGGCACGGCGGGCGGCGGCGACTGCGCGGTCGACGTCTTCCTTGTCGCCTTCGGCGACGGTTGCGAGCAGTTCGCCGGTGGCGGGGTTGTGGGTCTCGAAGCGCTTACCTGAAGCCGCGTCGACCCACTTCCCGTCGATCAGCATTTGCTTGTAGGAGCCGTTGGCGAACGGATGGCGCGTGATCGGAATAGCCTGCGACACAGCCATGGCTGCACTCCCTAGGTTAGGTCATTGATTAGGTTCGATCTGGGCGGGATCGTTAGGTCGAACAGAATACAGCGCTGCCGGATGAGCGTAAAGGCGGCGCGGGACGAAGATCTCCCATGCCGACTTGTGCAGGCTCGCGAGAGTGCCATGTTATAGCTCGACCAAAAGCCAATCCCGGAGAACAGCGATGCCGCATCCTGCAATCGTCAAAGACAATGTTGCCGTGATCACCGGTGGCGCCTCGGGCATCGGATTTGCTGCCGCCGAAGCCTTCGCACGCGCCGGGATGAAGGTATGCATCGCCGATGTCGACGAGGCGCGACTGACTGAAGCCGCAACAAAGCTGTTATCTGTTGCGCCCGCCACACATGTCATGACCTTCGCCGTCGACGTCGGCAAGGCAGAGAGCGTCAGGGAACTGGAACGCGCGGTAGGCGCGCATTTCGGCGGCACAGACCTGCTCATGAACAACGCCGGCATACAGCCCGGCAGCACGCTGTTCGGCGAACCCGACGATTGGCAGCGCATCATCGCCGTCAACATGTGGGGCATCATCAACGGCTCGCGCATCTTCGCCCCCAACATGATCGCGCGCGGCAGTTGCGGCCTCATCATCAACACTGGCTCGAAGCAGGGCATCACCACCCCGCCCGGCGATCCCGCCTATAACGTCTCCAAGGCCGGCGTGAAGGCCTTTACGGAAGCGCTGCAGCACGAGCTACGCAACACCAGGGATTGCCACGTCACGGCACATCTGCTGATTCCCGGCTTCGTGTTCACGAGACTCACCGCGAAGGGCCGCACTGAAAAGCCGGCCGGCGCATGGACGCCGGAGCAGACGGTGGAGTTCATGCTGACGCGGCTCGAGGCCGGCGATTTCTACATTCTCTGCCCCGACAACGACGTGCCGCGCGCGCTCGACGAGAAGCGCATGCTCTGGGCCGCCGGCGACATCGTCGAGAACCGCCCACCGCTGTCGCGCTGGCACCCGGATTATGCGGATGCGTTTAGGAAATTTGTGGAGGGGGAGTAGGCAAGCACCGCTCTCTCACTCCCTCGCCCCGTTCTTACGGGGAGAGGGTGGGGTGAGGGGCTGCCTCCGCAATTGCGGTTTGAAATTATTCAAGGGATCTCGCAGAGCGCGGCGGTGGAGCTGGCGAGACTTTTATCGCGGCGCCCCAGTGCCATGCCCCTCACCCGGATCGCGTCGGACGATGCTTCGCATCGCCGAGGGCGATCCGACCTCTCCCCGCAGAAGGGCGGGGAGAGGTGAAGTCAGCCCTACAGCGTCTCTTGCTTGTGCCCGCAATTCTTGCAGGCGAACTTGACGCGGGTCTGGCCTTTTTCCGCCTGGACCCGGTTTGGCGCGCCGCATTTGCCGCAAACGGCCTCAATGCGGGTCGAGCCCTGCTTCACGACAATGGTCTTCTTTTCCATCGATTCGCGGATCAGGCGCTCAGCCTCTTCACGCAGGGATTGTTTCGACAAAGCTCGTCTCCGCCTTTGAAAGCGCGAGAGCCATATCGCACTTGCGTTCGAATCTCAATGTGTGATCCGTCATTCCGGGATGGTCCGAAGGACCAGACCTCGACCTCGACAATACATCAGGCCATCATCGCCCGAGGCGGGACATCATCCGTCATGATCAGGATGCGCTGCACCAGGGCGATCGCCGTCTCGGTGGCGGGATCGGCCGACGTCACGGGAACCGCGAGTGCCAGAAGATCGACCGGGTCGGATGAGAGCACGACGAGATGTGTCGCATTGCCCGCGGCCAGCAGCGACACCAGCCGCTCCACCGCCGGATCGATCGACGGATGCCCCCACGGCGCATCGGCGCGCCGCAGCACGCGATGGCTCATGAGACGGTGACGCAGCAGGAGCGGATCGTAAGCCGCGAGATCGTCCTCGCGATACCGCCTCGCGCTCTCGAACAGCGGGTGACGCAACAGCTCCGCGATGAGTTGGTCGCGTGTCGTCGCCGGCGAGATCGCGACCGAGCTCAGCACGCCCGGCGCGCGGGATTCGAGGTAAGATCTCAAGGTATCGGTCATAAGGCCGATCGCCAGAACGCCTGACACGGCGATGGCGCAGAAGCGCGCAATTTGCGCCGCATCGACGTCAGGGGCCACGAAGGCCGCGGCGAGCCCGAGCAACGCCGAGCTCACCAGCCGGAGCACCGTGAGCAGCACCGCGTGCCAGCGTGCTTCCCCGCTGCTGCCGGCGATCAACATGGCGGTGACCACGAGCAGTGCGCCAAGCGCGCCCAGCTTGACCGGCATGTCCGGCATCAACGCTCCGAAATCGGTGACGATGAAGGGCAACACGATAACGGCGCCGATAGTCATGCGATCGATGCCCCGGTTCTCCGAGGCCATCAGCGACTGGCGGTCGCGGGTCGCGAGCAGGAACGCGCAAGCCGCGAAGCCGCCGAGCTGAAACAGCGCGAGCGCGACGGCATAGGGCGTGTCGAAGCGTTCGAGCCCCAGGGCACCGCCGACGCCAAGCACGGCTGCGCCAACCATCACGGCAAGCTTGACGGCGCGGGGCGCGTGCCGCCGCAGCATCCCCTCGGTCACGATCAGCGCGCCGAAGGGAATGGCGGCGGCGGGGATCACCGAGAGGTCGTCGAGCAGGCTGCTTCCGGTCAACCACGCCACGCTTCGCACCAGAAACAGCAGCGCGACGATGCCGAGCGCGATCAGGAAGCGTCTGGTCAACGGGCTCCGTGCATCGCGCCGGTGGAGCGCGAGCATCGCGACGATGAGCCCGATGACGCCGCAGACATTGACGATTGCATTGGCAATCACGACAGATGTCATCAGCCGCGCCCCCGCCGTGGCCGCAGCGTGCCAAACGTCCTGTCATCGTCGAGCCAGTGCATGACCGGCAACACCAGCCGTTGCAGCCCCAGGAACAGCGAGGCAACCAACAGGCCGGGCAGCGAGCCGTGCGGCACTTGCTCGAACAAATAGGCGCGTGCGGCCGCAAGATCGACGCGGCCGATCTGGAGGACATCGTCGCCGCGATCGTAGTTGAGCTCGCGGGCACAGAACTCGCCATATTGCGGATCGCGATGCTTCGGCGCCTCGTTAAACGTCTTTTTCAGCGCATCGGAGCCGCCGGTATAGGCATCCGTGATGACGGAGCGGCCCTCGTCGAATCCCGCCTCATCGCCGACGCCAAACACGCTGCGGTGCAGCCGCATGATACCGCGGGCGAGTTGAAGATGGGCAAAACTCTGACGCGCTTCCGCGCGCGGCGATGGATAGACGTCGGAAAAAGTCTCGCTGACCATGCCGACCACGCTGGGCACCTGGGTGACGTTGGAGATCCAGCGCGGGCGCAGGCCGTCGCGCAGGAACAGCACCAGCGTGGTCAGGCCGTAGAGCACCCAGGACAGCCCCTGCCCGCGCGCATCGGGATCGACCATCACGAGCCCGAGATGGGTGACGTCGGCGGGCGCGCCGTCGAGCTCGACCCGCATCACCGACAGTGCGTTGAACGCGATCGGGCGCCCGCTGTCCTCCTCCGAGATCAACGTGACGATGGCGCGGGACAGGCGCTCGCGTTCGCCGGAGAAGATGCCATAGGTCAATTCATCGGCCGGCAGCGTCTTGGCTGCGACGGTGCGGAGCTGCGCAACCAGGCGGTCCAGTTCACCCTGCGACAACGACAGGCCGGGACTCTCGACGATGCGGGTCACGTGCCCGGGGTGGGTGCGCAAGGCAAGATCGATGGTCGGCTGAGCGAATGCCTTGAACCAGAACGCCGCATGGCCGCGCATCCGCCTGGCGGCCTCGCGCAAGTGGTGCCAGCTTCGTTCGGTTCCGAGATCTGCCATGCTCGCCCGCCTGTGATCGGGACGGTTCTTCGCGCAAAGCGTTTAAGGAGCGATGAGCACCATTTTTGGGACGCTTGCAGGGTAAAGATTATGTTGCCGCGATCGCTGCAAATGGCCTGAAGCGGCGGATGCTTCCGCATCCGCCGCCCCGAGCCGGTTGCAGCTCGTTACCCTGCGTTCTCGCCTCAAGCCGTCCTCTCAAGCCGCCTTGGAGACTTCCATCAGCAGCCGCTCGGCCTTGGCATCCTCGATGCGGTTCACCAGGCGACCGCTCTCGTGGTTGTCGCGCACGGTCTTGGTCAGGGTGACGCAGGTCTGGATCAGCATCACGATGCCCATGGTGAGATAACCCTTCATCCAGAGATCGATCGGCAGGAAGAAGATGCCGATGGCGACGAGGAAGGCGGAGGCTGCGAAGGACGCGTAAGTGAAGGTCACCCAGGCGCCGCTATGAGGTTGGCCGTTCTGGTTCATGATGGTCTCCTGTTGGCTCGAATAATGATGGGGTTTGAGAGATCGGGTTCGGGATCAGGCAGTCGGCATGCGCTTGGACTTCAACCGCGCCAGCACGTCGTCCGCGGTCGTCTTGAGCCGGGGGCCAAAGCCCTGCTCGGCGAGTCTTTCGGCGGTGGCGAGCGGACCGGTGGCCGCATCGAGCTCGACCAGTGCGTCATCGGCGGCCTGGGCTTCCATCTGCCGCTCGCGCAGCCGCCTCAAAGTGCTCTCCGCCTCCGGCAACGTGGATTCGTAAGGACGCGCTGCCTCGATGCCGCTGCGGCGAAGCGAACGCACCGCTTCCGAGGCGCGGGCGACACGGCGGCCGCGATCGAGCTCGGTGATGCGGGCCTGCGCGCTCGCGACATGGCGCTTCAGCCGGGCGATCTCGGTGGCGAACAGCGCGCGCGCCGTCAGCGCCGCATCGCGATCTGCCTCCAGGCCGGCGATGGCTTCGGCCGCGTCCTTGGCGAGATCCTCGCGGCCACCGTCGAGCGCTGCGACCGCGCGGGTCTCAAGATCGGCGATGCGGGCCACCGTCGCCTCGAGCTTGCGGCCCTCCTGCTGGTCCTGCGCGATCGCCAGGGCCAGCGTCCGCTTGCTGCGCTCGACGGCTGCGGCCGCATCGCGCATCTGCTGATCGAGGATCAGCAGGGCCGTCCGGTCCTCCAGCTCCTCGCCGGCGGCGGCCACGCTACCGCGGAAAAGTGTGATTACGGTCTTGAACATTGGCGGCTCCCTGTTATGAGCATTGCTCACAGATGCTTTGTAGCACATCTTGAGCGTCGCTCAAGAACAATTTGAGCGACGCTCACGATTTTGGTTAACAAATGACTAAAGCCTTGGAACGTCGAGAGAAACTTCGCAGCGACCTGATCCTGGCCGCCGAGCGGATGATCGCCAACCGCGGATTGACGGGCCTGAAGACCCGCGATCTCGCCCGCGAGATCGGTTGCGCGAATGGCGCTGTCTATAATCTCGTCGCCGACGTGGACGAGCTGATCCTGCGTGTCGGCTCGCGCACGCTGCTCCGGCTCGATGCAGCGCTGAGTGCGGCGGAAAGCACCGGCCCCCACTCGCCGCAGGAGACCCTGGTCCGCATTGCGATTGCCTATTGCGATTTCGCCGCGGAAAATCTTCAGCTCTGGCGTGCGCTGTTCGAACATCGCATGGAGGCCGACAAGATCGTCCCCGACTGGTCGATCGAGGACCAGATGCAGCTGTTCAGGCACATCTACGTGCCGCTTGCCGCACTGTTTCCAGAACGAGGTGCGGAGGAGCTCGGCATCACCGCGCGCAGCCTGTTTTCAGCGGTGCACGGCATGGTCGCGCTCGGGCTTGAGCAGAAACTTGTCGCCGTGCCGCTGCCGGCGCTGCGCAAGGAGATCGCGGGCCTCGTACGTGCGATGATCGACGGATTGATCGCGCGGGCGGCCCTAGCGGCCAAGAGCGCGCCACGAACGGCGGCTGACTAAAATTTCGCCTGTCACATCGCGACCGGGGCGCTTAGCTTTCGCCGCGCACGATCCTCTCCCCTCTCCCTCGGAGCTCCCATGTCCCTCCTCATCCGCGGCGGCACCATCGTCAATCATGATCATTCGCGCCGTGCAGACGTGTTGATCGAAAGCGAAACCATCGTCGCGATCGGCGCAGCGATCGCTGCGCCCACGGGAGCGGAGATCATCGACGCCGGCGGCGCCTATGTCATTCCAGGCGGCATCGATCCGCACACCCATCTCGAAATGCCGTTCATGGGCACCGTCACCGCCGACGATTTCGAATCCGGCACCAAGGCGGCGCTGAGCGGCGGCACCACCATGGTGGTGGATTTCTGCCTGCCCGATCCCGGCCAGTCGATGCTCGCGGCCTATCAGGAATGGCGGCACAGATCCGAGAAGGCGGCGACCGACTACGGCTTCCACATGGCGGTGACGTCGTGGTCGAAGCAGATCTATGACGAGATGGAGACCGTGGTCAAAACCTACGGCATCAACACCTTCAAGCACTTCATGGCCTACAAGGGCGCGCTGATGGTGAACGACGACGAGCTCTACAACTCCTTTGCGCGCTGCGCCCATCTCGGCGCGATGCCGGTGGTGCATGCGGAAAATGGCGACGTCGTCGCTTTGATGCAGGAGGCGCTGATCGCGCGCGGCGTCACCGGGCCCGAAGGCCACGCTTATTCACGACCGCCGGAAGTCGAGGGCGAAGCCACCAATCGCGCCATCATGATCGCCGACATGACGGGTACGCCGGTCTACATCGTACACACCAGCTGCCGCGAGGCGCACGAGGCGATCGCTCGCGCACGCGCCGCGGGAAAACGCGTTTATGGCGAGCCGCTGATCCAGCATCTGCTGCTCGACGCCGGCGAATATCAGAACAAGGACTGGAATCATTCCGCGCAACGCGTGATGTCGCCGCCATTCCGCGACAAGACGCATCAGGACAGCCTGTGGGCGGGCCTGCAAGCCGGCTCGCTGCAAGTGGTCGCGACCGACCATTGCGCCTTCACCACCGAGCAGAAGCGGTTCGGGCTCGGTGACTTCAGAAAGATCCCGAACGGCACCGGCGGGCTGGAGGATCGCCTGGCGCTGCTATGGACCGCAGGCGTCGCCACGGGGAGGCTGACCAAGGAAGAGTTCGTCGCGGTGACTTCGGCAAACATCGCCCGCATCCTCAACATCTATCCGCGCAAGGGCGCGGTCGCCGCCGGCTCCGACGCCGATCTCGTGGTGTGGGATCCCAACGCGAGCAAAACCATAAGCGCAAAACGGCAAATGAGCCGGATCGACTACAATGTGTTCGAGGGTTTTGCCTGCACCGGCGGGTCCGCAGCAACGCTCTCGCGCGGCCGTATCGTCTGGAGGGAAGGCGATCTGCGCGCCGAGGCGGGCGACGGACATTATGTCGAGCGGCCGGCCTTCTCACCGGTGCACGTCGCCAATTCCACCTGGAAGGAGCTGACCGCCCCGCGCGCCGTCAGCCGCGGAGCGATCACGCCTTAGCATCGCAACACGTCTCAATCAGAAACGCTAGTTCGCAGCGAGCGTCAGTTCGCAAAAGGCTGGTCGGCCAGGCTGATGGCGTGCGAGGCGGCCCGCGCCTGCTCCGTTGACACAGGCTTGCCCCGCCGCATCGCGCTCGCACGCAGCATGGCTGCGTCGAGCTTGCCCTGCCGTGCTCCATCGAGCGCGCATCCAAAGATCCGGTAGAATTGCGCACCGTCATAAGCAACGAGCAGCAGATCGACGCCGGCATTGATGGATTCCACCACGGCCTTGCAGACATCGTGCTGATAGATCGCGCCCATCACCAGATCGTCGGTCATCACCAGGCCCTGATAACCCCATTTGTCGCGGATGATACCACCGACGACGCGCTTCGAATGCGAAGCGGCGCGGTCGGGATCGACCGCGGTCAGCGTGATATGGCCGACCATGAGAGCGCTGTGCGAGTGCGACAGAATTTCGCGAAACGGCAGCCAGTCGGTGGTTTCCAGCTCCCTGATCGGCGTATTGAGGCTGGCGCTGAAATGATGCGTGTCGGTGCGCACGCGGCCGATGCCTGGAAAATGCTTGAGCGTCGCGCCAACGCCTGACTCCTCCAGCCCCTGCACGTAAGCCGAGGCGATGGTACTGACGACAGCGGGATCGGTGGCAATCGCGCGTTGGCCGATCAGCGTGTGGAAGTCGAGGCGGTTGCGTCGCTGCGGCGGTTTGAGATCGAGCACCGGCGCGAGATTGAGATTGACGCCCAGGCCGGCGAGCTCGCGGCCATGGATGCGGCCGAACTCCGCCGCCTTGGATTGCTGCTCATCCGGAGGAAGCCCGGCGAGCGTCGCCAGCGCCGGCACTTTTGTCAGCGGCGGCGCGAGGTGCCCGACGATTCCCCCCTCCTGATCCGCGGCGACGATGAGCGGCGGCAGGCCGGCGGCGCGTCGCTTCTCCTGAAGCGCCGCAATCTCGGCGCGCAACACATCGATCGTCCGGCCGCGGATATTGTGCCGAGTGACGTAGACGCCGCCGATCAATCCTTGTTCGGCCAGACGCGCGACCTCCGAGAACGACGAATAGCCCACCATGAAATGTGGGCCAAGCTGACGCGCCTCAGTCACGCTGGCGCTAAGCACATCGTGCTTGCGCAGCTCGAAGCTGAGATGCGCCACCGCCATCAACACCGGCGGGAGGCACCAGAGCATCACGAGCAGCTTGCCGGCGATGCTGCGCCAACGCCCGCGACGCAGCAGGACGGCGACGAGCAGGAGGCTTGCGGCGACAAGCGCGAGGTTTCCGGCGCCGCGCAACGGGACCAGATAGGGATCGTTCTTGTTTGCAGCGGCGAATGCAACGAGAGGTGCGGCAGGCCAGAGCAGGAGAAGGCCGATACGACGGAGGAATTGCATGATGCATCAAGTGCGAGGAGTGGCGAATGCCTCGCACCTATCAAGGCGATTTGCGCTGGGCGAGAGGCAAAATCGCGCCTGCACGAAAACTGCAAAAGACTCCTGAAACCGTGCAGACGAAGGCCCCGGCTTCTGCGCAAGAGCCGTCCAAAGTTCGTGACGCTACCCATCACGAAAGGTCACCTGCACATGACGAGCCTTGCTACGACGATCGCAGCGGACATCCGGCCGACCAGGTACTCCTCGATTCCGGCCAAGGTCGGCCTCGCGCTGGTGCTGGCCGCGCTCGCCGACTGGTTGTTCTATGGTGAGCGGATCGGGCTGTCGCTTTCACTCTTCGCGATCGTGACGTCTTGCGTGTCCGTGCTCTTCAATCATACGACCTTAAACCGGCGCCGCGCCGTGATCGGCGCAGCCATTCTCGTCGCAGGCCTGGCGCCAGCTATCGAAGAGCTCAATCCGCTGTCGTTTCTGATCCTGATCACCGCGCTGCTGATGGCCCTGCTGCTCGCGACCAATCCTGAGACGACCGGCCTCGTGGACCGCCTCCGGGCGTTGCGCAACTTCGTCCTGTTGGGTCCCTTCAGGTTCTTCCCCGACGCACTCCAGATCTTCAACATGTCGGCGTTCACCCGCGGCGTCGCACTCTGGCTGCTGCCGGCGGCGCTGGGCACAGTCTTTGTTGCCCTGTTCGCCGTGGCCAATCCCGTGATCGAGCATTGGATGTCCCTGCTCAATCCGATGGTCATCATCGACTATATCAGCATCCCGCGCGTGCTGTTCTGGACTGTGATGCTGGCACTGGTCTGGCCGTTCATCCACGTGCGCTGGCGGCGCAGGACGATCGTAACGGCGGCCGTCGACGATGTCCCCGCGCCGCCGCCGCTTCCGCCGCTCGTCTCGGCCGAGTTTCTGGGACCATCGACGATTTTGCGTTCGCTGATCCTGTTCAACCTCCTGTTCGCGACACAGTCCATTCTCGACGGCCTCTATCTCTGGGGCCATCTGACGCTACCTGCCGACATGACCTATGCTGCCTACGCCCATCGCGGCGCCTATCCGCTGATCGCAACCGCCCTGCTCGCCGCCGCTTTCGTGCTGGTTGCGATGCGTCCGGGCGGGCCGGCTGAGAAATCGACGATAATCCGTCCGCTGGTCTACATCTGGGTGGGCCAGAACGTCCTGCTGGTCGCGTCCTCCATCCTCCGGCTCGATCTCTATGTCGATATCTATATGCTGACCTATTGGCGCATCGCTGCCTTCATCTGGATGGGGCTGGTCGCGCTGGGGCTGGTCCTGATCGTCGCCCGGATCGTGCTCAACCGGTCCAACCGGTGGCTGGTCAGCGCCAATCTAATCGCGTTAACGATCGTGCTGTATGGCTGCTCGCTGGTGAACTTCGACGCATTTATCGCCGACTATAATGTCGTCCACAGCCGGGAGGTTTCGGGCAGAGGCATGCCGATCGATACTCGCTATCTCGCGCAGATCGGACCGCAGGCCCTGCCTGCGATCGAGAGGATGATGCAGATTCGCGCCGACAGCACCCTTGTTGGATGCCACGATCGCCTTGTAGAAACTCAGCGCATGGACATGGCTTGGCGAACCTGGGGCTTTCGGAGCTGGCGGCTGCAGCGCAGGCTGGAGGCCGAGGCGAGAGGCCAGTCCGGCCGCAAGCCGGCCGGGTGAGCGGAGAGTTTCCTTGGCGCACCGCATTCTCATTGTCGACGACGAGGGCCACATCCGCGAAGTCATCCGCGTCGCCCTGAAGAAGGCCGGCATGGATGTGATCGAGGCGCGCGACGGCAAGGAGGCGCTGACCCGCTTTGCCGCCGACAAGCCCGACCTGATCGTGCTCGACATCGGCATGCCCGAGTTCGACGGCCTCGACGTCTGCCGCGAGATCCGCAAGGGCTCCGATGTCCCGATCCTGTTCCTGTCGGCGCGCGATGAGGAGATCGACCGCATCCTCGGCCTCGAGATCGGCGGCGACGACTACGTCACCAAACCGTTCAGCCCGCGCGAGCTGGTGGCGCGGGTCAATGTGATCCTGCGCCGCCTCAGCCCGCGCAACGGCGAGGCCAAGGCCGGACCGGCCGCACTATCGCAAGGCGCCCTGCTGATCGATCCCGAGCAGCACGTCGCAACCTTTGCCGGCACGCCGCTGAAGCTGACCGCGATCGAGTTCGGCATCCTGCTCGCGTTTCTGGCCCGGCCAACCTCGATGTTCAACCGAGAGCAGCTGATGCGGGCGGCCTATCAGCTCAATATCCAGGTCTCCGACCGCACCATCGACAGCCACATCCGCAACATCCGCGCCAAGCTCGCGGCGCTCGCTTGCGACAACGTGATCGAGACCATCCACGGCGTCGGCTTCAAGCTCGGCCGCTGCGAGAAAGAGGCATGAGCGCGGCGCCCGACAAATGGCGGCCGTCGCTGGGGCTTGTAATCTTCGCGGTGCTCGCCACCGTTGCGGTGCTGCCGCTGGTCGGCCTGTTCTTCTTCCGCCTTTACGACAACCAGCTGATCCGCCAGACCCAGGCCGAGCTGATCGCCCAGAGCCGCGTGCTGGCGACGATCTACGCGCAGGAGGTCACGGCAAGGCTCGACAGCGGCCTGACGCTCGGCGCCGAGGTGCCGCCGAACGTGCTGCCTGACCCCGGCGACCCCGTGACGCCGATCCGCCCAGCACTCGATCTCACCGCCAACGATCTCTTGCGCCGCCGCGCGGATGCGCTGCCTGCGTCCCAGCCGGCGCAGGCGGCCTATGTCGAGATCGGGGCAAAGCTGACGCCGATCATCCGCGAAACGCAGAAGGTGACGCTGGCCGGCTTTCGCATCCTCGATCCGCAGGGCGTGGTGATCGCCGGACGGCAGGAGGTCGGGCAATCGCTCGCCCATATCGAGGAAGTCGCGGACGCGCTGCACGGGCAGTACCGCGCGACCTTGCGCAACCGCGTGCCGGACAAGCCGCCGCCACCGATCTATTCCTTCAGCCGCGGGCTTGGCGTGCACGTGTTCTCGGCGATGCCAGTCATCGTCGACAACCGCGTCGCAGGCGTGATCTACACCACGCGGACCCCGAGCAACATCTTTGACCATCTCTACCAGGAGCGGGCCAAGTTCGTGCTGGCGGGGCTTGCGGTGGTCCTCGGCACGATTGCGATTGGCCTGGTATTCTCACGCACCATCACGCTGCCGATGCGCGAGCTGATCAATCGTGCCGCCAGAATCAGCCGCGGCGACCGCGAGGCATTTCAGCCGCTCCGGCATTACGGCACACGCGAGTTCGCGCAGCTCTCGCACAGCTTTCTCGGCATGGCCGAGCAGCTGGCGCGGCGATCGGACTATATCGCGACGTTCTCGGCCCACCTCACCCATGAGCTGAAGTCACCGCTGACCTCGATCAAGGGCGCGGCCGAGCTGTTGCAGGATTCGTTTCAGGGCAAGCCCGAAGGCCTGACGCCATCGGAGCAGCGGTCCTTCATCGCCAACATCCTGTCGGACACAAAGCGGCTGGAGGCGATGGCGCAGCGGCTGCGGGAGCTCGCCCGCGCCGAAAGCCTGCCGCAGAACGAGCGCACCGAGCTTGCGCCCGTCATCGCCGACCTCAGGGGCCGGTTTCCGGCGAGCGCCATCGAGGCCAGCGGCAGCCTCGACCGGGCAATCGGCATGTCCGGCGAGAAGGCGCTGATGGTGCTGTCGCACCTCGCCGACAACGCGATGGGGCACAAGGCCCGGACAATCAGGCTGGAGGCGGTGGACGAACGGACGACCCTGCGGCTGACGGTGAGCAATGACGGCGAGCCGATCTCGGCGCCGAATCGCGACAGGATCTTTGACGCGTTCTTCACGACCCGGCGCGACGAGGGCGGCACCGGCATGGGGCTCGCGATCGCGCGCGCGGTGATGGCAAGCCATGGCGGCTCGATCAGGCTCAAGTCCTCCGAGGAGGGCGTCGCCTTCGAGCTGCAGTTTCCGGTCGCCTAGATCGCGAACACCCAGGCGGCGACGATGGTGCCGATGGTGACGAGACCAGCGATGGTCCAGCCGGCGGCATATTCCAGCTCAGGATGACCGGTCGCCCGCATGATCTCTGCCGGATCGGCGGTATGCTTCTCTGCCATGACTGCCTCGCACGTGTTTTCCCGTGTCATGGATAAGTCGCACCAGCCGCGATTAGGTTCCGTCACGGACGCGCGAGTGGCAAAAAAGGTCGAAAACAACCCCATGCAAAGTAGAACGGCCTCGCCGGCCTGCACCGGTGTCACGCACCACAACCATTTGACCCATCGAGCCAAAACCCCCGCGCCGCGCAAATCCTCCCGCGCGCGTCATCTTGCGCTGCAAAATCGGATTGCATGCTAGACTGGACGCACGCAGATCCCAGGGCAGGAGAGAGGCATGGCCGACGACAAGACCAAGCGGGGCGGAGTGGACCGCAAGCTGATTGCGCTCACCGAGAGATACGAAGTCGCCTACTGGTCGAAGAAATTCAAGGTGACGCCGGCCAAGCTGAAATATGCGGTCAAGAAGGTCGGCCATTCCGCAACGAAGGTCGAAGACTACATCAAGCTCCAGAAGCACCGCGCTGCCGACAAGAGCCGGATCGCGCTCGGCGAGGCCTATGAAGTCCGCTACTGGTCGAAGAAGTTCAAGATCACGCCGGCCAGGCTGAAGGCCGCCGTCGCTGCCGCCGGCCATTCTTCCAAGAAGGTCGAGGCGTATCTGATCGCGCAGAAGGCGGCGAAGAGGAAGGCGGCCAGGAAGGCAGCGAAGAAGACTGCAAAGAAGAAGACATCCGCCTCGCGAAAGAAGGCCGCCTGAATCGCCGGACCATACGCTCCAGCCTGACACATCAGCCGGCGTGCAACGCCGGCTCGCGCACGCGCGGCGATTGTGACGATTCTAGCAAGTCGGATCGCCAACTACGTCAGATCGATTGGCTCATCGACGCTGCGCGCCTGCGATAATCTGACGCAATTGTGAGACGCGCACTGCGCGATCGGCTTTGCCGCGCCAGCATCCCGCTGTTAGGATGCATTCCTTAAACTTACTATTTTAGGTTTGGCATACTGACGTGCTGGTAGTTTCTGCCGGCACACCACGATTCATTTTCGAACACCTGAACACTTTCGAACAGACAGAACCCACGAACGCACAGCACTCGCGTTCGCAATTGCCAATTCCCGGTTCGTCAACCACCCGTGCAAGGAGGAAATACTATGTCCCCTAGTGCAACACCCCACATGGTCGAGCTTCCCAACTCCGTCCATCAACTGCCGACAGGCTCGAAGGCGATGCGCCGAACCAACGGCCAGCGCTGGATCGAGCTGACGCTCGGCGTCAAGCGCTCAGCCGATCTGCCCGATCTGTCCGATCTCGACAACAAGCTTCCCAAGGCGCGCAAATACATGACGCGCGATCTGCTCGCGAGCAAATACGGCTCCGATCCCAAGGCCATCAAGTCGATCGAGGATTTTGCCAAGGCGCACAAGCTCGTCGTCACCCGCAACGAGCCCGCCGCCGCGCGGCTCGGGATCGCCGGGACGGTCGACGACGTCAGCGACGCCTTCGGCGTCACGCTGTTCGACTATTCCCATCCGCATCTCGGCGATTTCCACGCCCGCACCGGCCCGGTGCACGTCCCGGCCGAGGTCGGCGATGCCATCACCGGCGTGTTCGGGCTGAACAACCACCGCGTGATGCGCCGCTCGCGCCATTCGGCACGCGCCGCGGCGCCGGATTTCGCCAGCTCGGTACGGCACTGGTTCGTTCCGACCGAGCTCGGCACCATCTACGACTTCCCCCAGATCGATGCGAGCAAGCAATGCATCGGCCTGCTGGAGTTCGGCGGAGGCGTCGAGACGCCTGACGTCGCGGCCTATTTCACCAAGATCGGCGTGCCCGCGCCGGAGGTGGCCGTCATCGCGGTCGACGGTGTCTCGACCGATCCGGCCGGTGATCCGGATTCGACCGGTGAGGTGATGCTGGACGTCGACGTCGCCGGCGCGCTCGGTGGCGGCGCCAAGATCGCTACCTATTTCTCGACCTTCGACGAGAAGGGTCTGGTCGATTGCCTCGCCAAGGTCGTCAGCGATTCCGTCAACGATCCTTCCGTCGTCTCGATCAGCTGGGGCTGGGACGAGAACCAGGCCTTCAACAACAGCGGCGTGATCTGGTCGCCGGCGGCGATCGACCATTGCAACCACAGCTTCCTTGCGGCCGCCCATCTCGGCATCACGTTCTGTGTATCGACCGGCGACGACGGCTCGGAAGCGCAGATGCAGGACGGCCGTGCGCATGTGAATTTCCCCGCAACCAGTCCCTACGTGCTGGCCGTGGGCGGAACGACGCTCCATGCGCGCGCCAACGCCAAGAAGCAGGTGCAGATCACCGAGACCGTCTGGAACGACGGACCGGGAAGCGGCACCGGCGGCGGCGTCAGCGACATCACACCGGTCCCGGCCTGGCAGAGGGGCATCGTGCCGAAGTCGGTCAATCCCAGGCACTTCGCCGGACGCGCGATCCCTGATGTCGCGGCCAATGCCGATCCGGCAACGGGTTATCTGACGATGTCGGGCGGCAAGCTCGGCATTGTCGGCGGCACCAGCGCGTCCGCGCCGCTCTGGGCCAGCCTGGTCGCCCGGATCAACGCCTCGCTCGGCGCACGGTCCGGCAATTTCAATGCCCTGCTGTATTCGAAGTTCGGGCCAGCCGGCGTGCTGCGCGACATCACGGTGGGCAACAATGACACCGACGGCCTGCTCGGCGGGCAATACAAGGCGGGCCCGGGATGGGACGCCTGCACCGGCTGGGGCGTGCCGGATGGCAAGAAGCTTCTCGCGGCACTTCAGGGAGGGCCGAGCAGCTAGCCGATCTTTCTCTGGCGCAGGCGGGCGATCGTTCGCCTGCGCAACAGATCGATAACCGGCCGCGTCCATCCAACGCGGCCGGCATCGTGTTGTTCGCACCGGCATCCAGCGGAGCCGCGGCCACCGCGGTCGTTCGCAGCATCGGCAAATCCGCCACGATGCGGCCTTCCCCTGGATAGGACATCCGTCATAGGCTCGGCGTGCCATCGCGGCGACGAAGCCGTGACCTTCGAGGAGAGACGCTCATGAGACGCGCGATGTCGTCCTGCCTCGCCGGTGCCATGCTCGTGGCCGGCGCCTCTCCCGTCGCGGCGGCATCCGGCACTGCGCCGACGAAAATCTCGGGCTCCACGGCGCTCGCGCTCGCAGGTGTGATCGCGCCGCTGTCGCCGATCCTGTCGGGCGCCGAGAAGAAGGCGGTGGCGATGCTGTTCGCGGCCAACGCCGACATCCCCTACAGGAAGCCGATCGTGGTAACCGCGGACAGGATCGTTTGCCGAACCAGCAATGTCGACATCACCTTGCGCAATTGCGAGGTCACCTTCGGCAAGAAGGTCAAGACCGTGAACGGGTCTACGGCCAACGAGATTTTCGCGACCGAGGCCCTGGCGGGAATTCCCGCCGACGGTGCGGCCGGATCGAATTTCGAGAGCCTGAGCAAGCTGAGCTGCACCATCGACCCCAATGCGATCAGGCAGAAGGACGGCAGCGGCGCGGATTGCACGTTCCAGCCGGGCAATTGATTCCATAACGGCCGAACGGCCAGGAATGGCGCCGCGCCTGCAGCGATTTGCCGATTTTCGATATGCGCCAAAAGCGCGCGGTGCACCTCATACGATCGGAGCACCGTCAACATTTGCTGCTGGCATCGAGCGATGCGACGCATGACTTGGCGAATGCAATTCGAGATTGGTGGCACTGCCTGAGCGAATCCGTAGATTTGCGCGCGTAGCTTCGGGTGCTTCGTTTGCCGGGTTCAAGGGACGTCACTTATCTGGACAAGTATGCGGCCGTGCATTCGCACGACAGCGAGCTTGCGCGCGACCGCCTGTTCAGCGTCTACGGCGCGGACGGCTTCGACAAGGGAAGCGGAAACTTCGGCATCCGCGCCAACTACGCCAGGCTGACGGCCGTGGGTCTCGGCTTCTGCTCTTATGATGCTCCAGTCACGGTGAGTTTTCCCGAGGCGAGCTTCGTCAGGCAATTCTTCTCCATCCAGGGCCGCGCCAGCTTCACGACGTCGCGCGGAGGCGGCGCGATCGGTGCCTGGACACCCATCGTCTCCGGAAACTCAAGGCTGCGACTTCAATTTGGCGAAGACTATCGGCAATTGGTTCTGCGCATCGACACACTGGCGCTCGAACACACCATGAAGGCCCTCGCCGGCGACGCAAGCGACCGACGGCTCGAACTGTCCGAATCCGATCCGAATCCCTCCAGCATGTCGCTCTTCCGGCGACAGGTATTCCATCTCGCCGAGGAGCTGGAGACGTTTGCGGATCAATACTCGCCGCTTGCCCGAGCCGAGCTCGAGCGCGACCTCGTCGTCAGATTTCTTCTCGGCCATGAGCACAACTTCTCGGACCTGCTCAGGCGTGAACCGCGCAGCGCAGGACGCAGCGTCGTCGACAAGATCGAGGCCTTCATCGAGGCCAATTGGAGCCGGCCGATCGATCTCGACGAAATCGCTGAAGTCGCCAATGTCGGCGTTCGTACCGTGTTTCGCGAATTCGCGCGGGCCGGCAAGGGATCTCCGGCTCAATTCGCCAAGCGCGTACGATTGCAACGGGCCGCGGAATTTCTGCGCTCTCCGGTGGAAACCACCAGTGTCACCGGCGTCGCCTTCCGTTGCGGCTTCCAGAATATCGGCCGCTTTGCCGCCGATTATCTGCGGCTCCACGGCGAATTGCCGTCCGAAACCCTGAAGCGCGCCTCGTCGTCGCAATAGCAGCCGCGGCGATCGTTCACCGCGGCCGGCTGTTCTGCCCAGATGCCGTTCAGGCCGCGCGAATGGTCGCCAGGAATTTGTCGACCTCAGTCTTGAGCCGGTTGCTCTCGATCGCCAGCGATTGCGCCGAGGACAACACCTGGGACGACGCCGATCCCGTGTCCGATGCGCCGCGCTGGACGTTGGTGATGTTCGACGATACGTCCTGGGTGCCCCTCGCGGCCTGCTGCACGTTGCGGGAGATTTCCTGGGTCGCAGCGCCCTGCTCTTCCACCGCGGCGGCGACAGCCGCCGATATCTCGGAGAGGCTTCCTATCGTTGCCCCGATCGTCTCGATCGCCGCAACGGACTCCTGGGTCGCCACCTGAATACCGGTGACCTGCTGGCTGATCTCTCCGGTGGCCTTGGCGGTCTGCTCCGCCAGCGCCTTGACCTCGGAGGCCACGACGGCAAAGCCCCGGCCGGCGTCGCCGGCGCGCGCCGCTTCGATCGTCGCGTTCAGCGCCAGAAGGTTGGTCTGCCCCGCGATATTGCTGATCAGCTCGACCACATCGCCGATCCTGCCGGCCGCGCGCGACAATTCGCTGACACGGTCGTTGGTCTGCCGGGCCTGATTGACCGCCTCCGCCGCCATCCTGGCGGAATCCTGCACGCGATGGCTGATCTCGGTCACCGAGGAAGACATCTGCTCGGTCGCCGACGCGACGGACTGTACGTTGGTGGACGCCTCTTCGGATGCTGCGGCGACGGCAATCGAAAGCTGCTGCGTCGATTCCGCCGTGCCGGTGAGCGTACCGGCGGCGGCCTCGAGCTCGGTGGAGGCCAAGGCAACGGTCTCGATGATGTTGCCCACGGCAGCCTCGAACTCTCCCGCCATCCTGTGCATGTCGATCCGGCGCTGGTCGGCGGCCCGCTTCTCCAGGTCCCGCTGCGCCTCCCGGTCGAAGCCGAGCTTGGCCTGAAGCGCCTGGACCGCGCGCAACGCCAGCCCAGCCTCGTCGTCACGCTCGACGTTGACGCGACTGTTGAAAACGCCCTGGCCAATTTTCGACATGATATCGTTCAGATGCGCCAGGGGCCGCGAAATGGCGCGAATTGTCGCCAGTGACAGCAGGGCGGCGACGAGCAGGCCCACACACAGGGCGGCAATCGCGATCACATTCGAGAAGATGAACGAGGCTTCGGCCGCGTCGAATTCCGCCTTCGCTTCCTTGACCTGGATCGCGACCAGCCGATCCATGTCGGCCTTGGCGGCGCCGAAGAGCTCGGCGGCCCGGCCCGTCATGTGCGCATTCAACTCATCGAGCTTGCCGTCGGCCAGCATGGCGAGAGCCGGCTTGAGGCCTCGCTCGACATACGCGATCCGGTTCGGTGCGAACGAGTCCGCAACCGACTTCTCCTCCGGCGTAAGATAGGTCGCCATGTAGTCCGACCACAGCTTGTCGATCCGTCCGGCGTTGGCGTCGATCACGCCTTGAGCGTTCGAGACGACGCGGCCGTTGCGGGCTTCGATCGCCGATCGAAGGATGGCGAGCGAATTCTCCTTCATGCGATCGTTGATCTCGAACAATTGGGCCAGCGGTACCGAGCGGTCCTCATAGATCGACTGGGCATGCCGATTGACCTGGCTCATCCCGATCAATCCGGCGGCACCGATGATCCCCATGGACAGCGACAGGATGCCGACCAACGAGACCAGTCGCGCCTTCAGGGTCTTCGTGAACGGCGAGAAGACATCGAGCAACGAGCGCTTGCGGATCATGCCGGCCTCGATCTTGAAGGCACCCGCCTTCTTGTCGCGGATCGCAGCATAGACGCGCTCGGCCTGCTCGCGCTGATCCGCAGGCAGCTTGGTCCGGATCGACATGTAACCGACCAGCTGACCTTCTTCCCAGATCGGCGTCGCGCTCGCCAGCACCCAATAGAAGTCGCCGTTCTTGCGGCGATTCTTGACCGCACCTGCCCAGGGCCTTCCGGCCTTCAAGGTGTCCCAGAGATTGGCGAAGGCTTCCGGCGGCATATCGGGATGCCGGACGATGTTATGGGGCTGGCCGGCCAGCTCCTGCTCGGTGAAGCCGGACGCCTCGACAAACTGATCGTTGAAATAGATCAGCTTGCCCCTGAGGTCGGTCTTCGAGACGATCAGCGTCTCGTCCGTCAGCGGATACTCGGTGGCGGTGACAGGCAAATTGGTACGCATCGGTTATCTTTCCGGCAACATTGGCCTTTGGGTACAAATTGAGCGGGTCGGCGCGGCTAGATCTGCAGGATCTTGAGATGGACGATTTCGAGCAGACGTCGCGTCCGCTTGATTTGGTCCGAGAATTCCCGGCGCTTCTCCGGATCGCGAATCCGCGGTTCGACTTCATGGGCATGCTCGATCGCGAGCTCGAACTGGCCGGCCAGCCGACTGAGCGCATTCCGGGCGCTGACGCGCAGCGCGCCGGGCTCGATCCCGGACGAACGATCGCAACGTTCGATCGACGCATCGACGTCCTGCCGCTGCGCGCGAAACTGTATGATGTTCGACATGCTATTCTCCCGCGCGGAAGATCCGGCCCGCGGGATCGCTAGTATACGAATCGAGTTATCAGGGTATTTGACCGATCTACGACACTCTGGCCGGATTCTGACACGCGCGTTAAGCCGACCATGACGTTTGATGGTAACGGGATCGCTCTCATAAAGACGAGGCTAATAAGCCTGTCGAAAATCGGCAATCGAGCGAACATCGAGACATTGCTCTGGTCGACTGTTACCGGCACGGGCGCCACGCGTTCACTCCAGAGACGGAGCCGGACATAGCGGCAGAACCGACATGCCGTGAAATTGCCCAAAGGGGACTAACTAATAAGGCGAATTGAAAAGACAGGCCCGACGCACGAGCCATGATCGGGAACGCAAGGCCGGCACCGACATGAAGAGTTCCCTGGCATTTTTTCTCTTTCTGACCATGACAGCAGCTTCGGCGCAGGGCGTGACGCCGGTGCGACCAACCGCGCCGTCCGATCTCGTCCCGGTCGGCCTCACCGATAACGACACCACCGCCGGCGGCGTCGCGCGGCTGTGCGAACAGGTCACCTTCTCGCGCGGCCTGCGCTATGGCGACAGCGAGGCGAACGTGCTCGACGTTGCGACCAGCGAGACCACCAAGGCGGACACGCCGCGGCCGGTGCTGCTGTTCGTGGCCGGCGACACTTTTACCGGCGACCATGGCGCACCGGACCTGTCCCGCGACATCCAGGACGAGGCGATGTGCTTTGCCGCGCGCAACGGCATGATCGGGGTGCACGTGAACTACCGCCTGGCGCCGGCGGCGGCCTGGCCGATGGGCGCGACCGACGTCGCGGCGGCGCTGTCCTGGATCCACGGCAATATCGATTTGTTCAACGGCGATGCGCGCGAGATCGTCGCAGTCGGCTACGGCGCCGGCGCCTTCCATGTCGCAAGCCTCTTGGCCCATCCCGAGCTCCAGGCCGACCGCGCCGATGTCGCCGCGATCGTGCTGGTGTCCGGCATCTACCGCGCCGGCAAGGACGCCAGTGACAACGAGAAGGCCTATTTCGGCACTGACGCCGCTCAATATGACAAGCGCTCGGTGTTTCCCGGCATCCTCAATGTCGACGCGCCAATCGTGCTGGCCTGGGCCGCGAACGATCCCGCAAACCTGGTCGCGCAAGGCGAGACCCTGAAGAAGACGCTGTGCGGCGCCGGCCACTGCCCGCGCACCACGCTGTTGCGGAGCCACGACGGCATCGCGGCTGCGTTTGGGCTGGATGGCTCCGGCGATAGTCTGGCTGAACCGACGCTGCTGCTGGTGCATCAGTTGGAGGCGCGCGGGCTGCCGTAGGGGGCCTCGCGGGAATCCACTGTCACCATTTGCTGGGCCACCCCTCTCCGGAGGGTTAGGGAGAGGGGTACCACACGGGGGCTCTCTCAGCAGCGCGTCAACACACCTGCCGCTTCGTTCGGGGTGCCACAGGATTGCCAAACGCTTGACGTAGATCAAGCAGCCTGGGTGCGGATTGAGCCGACCTCGTCGGGGGCCAACGACAAGGTGTCGAGCATGCGCGTCACCGGCAGACTGCTGTTCGTTTTCATCGCCGCTCTCGCCTCACTCGGGGCGATGTCACAGCAACGTGCGGAGCAAGCGGCTGACGACAAGGACATCCGCATCGGCAACATCGTGCCCTATTCGGGGCCGCTTTCGGAATTCGGCGCGATCGGCAAGGCGGAAGCCGCCTATTTCGACATGATCAACGATCGCGGCGGCATCAACGGCCGCAAGATCCGCTTCATCACCCGCGACGACAATTCCGATCCCGCAACTGCGCTGGAGCTGACGCGTGATCTCGTCGAGAAGGACGGCGTGCAGCTGATGTTCGGCTCGTTCGGCACGCCCGGCAATCTCGCCACGCGCTGGTACCTGAACGAGAAGCAAATCCCGCAGCTGTTCCTCGCCTCCGGCGATGAGGAGTTGAGCCAGGCCAGGGCGTTTCCATGGACCATGGGCTGGCAGCCGTCATTCCGCTCGGAGGGGCGCATCTACGCCAACTACATCCAGGCCTATTATCCCCGGAAGAAGATCGTGGTGCTCTGGCAGAACGACCAGTTCGGCCGCATGCTCTACAAGGGCATCCAGGAAGGTCTCGGCGAGTTGAACCGTCACGTCCTCGTCGACGTCGCTTTCGACATCTCGGACGAGCATCTCGAAAGTCACGTCTCGATCCTCAAGCGCGCGGGAGCCGACATCTTCGTCTTCCTGGGCGTGCCGTCGACGGCGTCCAAGGTGATCCAGCTGGCGGCCTCGCTGAACTGGCACCCGGTCTTCATCGTCAACGATGCCTCGGCCTCGATCGCCAATGCGATGGCGCCTGCGGGCCTGGAGAATTCGGCTGGCGTGATCTCGGCGGCCTTTTTGAAGGATCCGAGCGATCCGGCATGGAAGGACGATCCCGCCATGAAGGACTGGTTCGCTTTCATGGACAGGTACCACAAGGTCGAAAGCACCAACAACAGCGCGGCGCTCTATGGCTATGCCGCGGCGGAGGCACTGACCAAGGTGCTGAGGCAGTGTGGCGACGACTTCTCGCGCGAGAACATCATGCGTCAGGCAGCATCGCTGCGGGATTATCATCCCTCCGTTGCACTGCCCGATATCAGGATGAACACCTCCCCGGACAGCTATCTGCCGATCAGGCAGATGCGGCTGGTGCAATTTGACGGGCGCTCGTGGCAGCCGTTCGGGGCGGTGATCGAGACGGCGTTCACGGAAGGCATGGCGCGGTGAGCTGACTCAATCGGTCGTCATGCCGGGCTTGGCCCGGCCATGACGCCGTGGAGGCTTCTGCGACCCAAAGCTCACGCCGGCTTCAGCGAGGCCAACGCACTCTCCAGCAACAAACGCACCCGCGCGGCGTCGCCGGACTTCACCACCGCGGGATCGAGATAGAGCTCGAGGCCCGGCGCGCGCTCCGTGATGACGCCGCTCCGCTCCGCCGCCGCGTCGTTCAGCGCATCCACCGAGTACGGGATCACCTCGCGGCTGATGCCCTTCATGGTGATGGCGGGCAGCGCATGGGCGCGGACGATGTCGCTGACGAGCGCGAAGCTCTCGTAGCTCAGCACGATGCCGCCGGGCTCGGCGATCGATTGCAGGCGTGCGGCGAGGTTCGCTTCCGCACCGATGATGGTGTAGTCCATGCGGTCGCTGCTGCCGAAATTGCCGACATTGCAATAGCCGGAATTGATGCCCATGCGCGAGCGGAACGGCTGCTCGATGCCGGAGGCCCGCCATTTCGCATTGAGCTCAGTGAGACGCTGCTGCATGCGCCAGGCCATCTGCAGGCAGGCCTGCGCGTCGGCGCGATCGCCCTTGGTCTCGGGATCGCCGAAGAAGATCAACATGGCGTCGCCGATGAACTTGTCGACGGTGCCGCCATGCTCGTGCGCGATCGCCGACATCTCGGTAAAATATTCGTTGAGAAGCTGGGTCAGCAATTCAGGCTGAAGCCGCTCGGTGGTCGCGGTAAAATTCTGGATGTCGGAGAAGAAGATCGTGAGCTTCTTGCGCTCGGTGTGGATGGTGACGTCCTTCTGGCCGGAGAAGATGCTCTTGTAGACCTGCGGCGGAATGTAGCGCGAGATCTTCATGGAGAGCGACGCCAGGAAATCGTTGGCGGATTCGAGCTCCTTGTTCATGCCCTTGATGCGCCTGGCCTGGCGGCGCTGCAGCGAGAGGAACGACAGGCCGCAGCCGGCAGCGACCAGGAAATAGGCCAGCAGGAACTTGAACGAGAAGATGTTGGCGGCGATCGGCTGGGCGATGATGACTTCCTGGATGCCTCTGATGTCACCGACCTTCCAGTCCTTCTTCGGGCTTTCGGGGTGGCTGTTGTGGCAGCTGACGCAGGCCGGGCCCATCGTGACCGGCGCGACCAGGCGGACCTTGTCGGAGAACAGCGAGGTTTCGGTGTCGACGATCTTCTGCTCGGGATCGGCGCGCAGCGCGGCCAGCGCATCCTTCTCGAACTTGTCGAGCTGGTGCGGGGCGCGGTTCTGGAACGGGAAGTCCGAGACGAAGCGGTAGGTGATGTTCTCCTGCTGGGCGCCGATCACCCGTCCGAGCTCCAGCGACAGCGTCGCGGGGATCGGGACCGCGCCGGCAACCGACTCGTAATTGTGCACGACCCTGGTGGTGCCGTCAGGGTTGGCAAGGATGCGCCCGACCACGTTGGAGGCATAATAGCTGCGCACGCTGGTGATGACGGAGTTGAGATCGGCGGCCTGCCGGCGCAGCGCCGACTTGCTGAGCTCGGTCAGGTCCAGCCAGACCGCGAGCGGCAGAGCGAGCAGGAGGAAGGCGATCACGGCCCCTGTCAGGATGCCGCTCTTGCGCTGCTCTTCGGCGATCTCTCGTTTCACGTGATGGCTCCGTTGTCGGCGTTTTTGCCGCAAGCTTTTCGGGAATTGCGGCATAACATGCCGCGGCACAGAGCCAACAAACGCGTTCCCGCGCAACCCCATTTTATGGAGGGCGTGGCAAACATCTTTTCGTTTCATGACGAATGTTTAAGATCGGTATCAACCCGCCGGGAGATCCCATGACCGAAACTATCCGCATCAGGCGCTTCAACGCGCGCCCCGTGATCGTGCCGATGAATTTGCCGCTCAAGACCTCGACCGGGGCGGTGGCAAAGGCGCCGCTGGTGCTGATCGACTGCGAGACCGACCAGGGCGTGGTGGGTCATGCCTATCTGTTCTCGATCACGCCGTCGGCCTTGAGGCCGCTGACCGCCATGGTCATGGACATGTCGGAGCTGCTCGCCGGCGAAGAGCTGCTGCCGTTCGAGGTCGAGCGCAAGCTGACCCAGCGCTTCACACTGCTCGGCCTCGCCGGCCTGCAGCGGCTGGCACAATCGGGCATCGACATGGCGGCATGGGACGCGCTTGCCCGAGCACGCGGCCTGCCGCTGGCCCGCCTGCTCGGCGGGGCACCAAAGCCGGTGAAAGCGTACAATTCGAAAGGCCTCGGTATCATGCCGGCCGGCGCGGCGGTGGAGGAAGCGCACAAGCTGCTGGCCGAAGGTTTTCAGGCCGCCAAGATTCGCGTCGGCCGCCCCGATGCGCGGGAAGATCTCGCCGTCGTGCGCGCAGTGCGCAAGGCCGTCGGCGACGAGGTGACGCTGATGTGCGACTACAATCAGGCGCTGACGGTGACCGAGGCGATCCTTCGCGGCGAGATGCTCGACGACGAGGGCCTGAGCTGGATCGAGGAGCCGATCCGCCACGACGACTATACGGGCTGCGCCCGCATCGCGGATGCGCTGCGCACGCCGGTCCAGATCGGCGAAAACTTCGACAGCGCGTTTTCGATGCAGGCTGCGCTGGCGGCGGAGGCCTGCGACTACGTGATGCCCGACGTGCAGCGCATCGGCGGCGTCACCGGCTGGCTCCGCGCTGCCGCGCTCGCGCATGCCGCCGGCATCGAGATGTCGACGCATCTGTTCTCGGAGGTCAGCGCGCAGCTGCTCTGCGTGACACCGACCGGGCAATGGCTGGAATATGTCGACTGGGCCGACGCGGTGCTGGCGACGCGGCTGAAGATCAGGGACGGCTTTGCGCTGCCGGGCGAGGAGCCCGGCAACGGCATCGAATGGGACGAGGCGGCGGTGAAGAAATATCTCGTGAGCTAGGTGCGGCTACGCTTGCGCGAAGGAAAAGCCGGGCTGGCCGCGGAGGAAGCCGTTGGCAAAGGCGACACCTGGATAGAGCTCCGACAGGCGGCCGCTGGCGTCTTCGGCCGATCTGCCCCCATCGAGCACATCGCGAAACGTCCTGGCGACCTCGACCATGTCGCAATCCTGCGGCGACAGCCGCAGCGAGCCGATGCCTGCCTCGCGCAGCGCCGCGATGTCGCCAATGAGATTGGTGCAGGCATGCGACAGGGTCTGGACACCGTTGACGGTGAGGAACTCCTGCTGGTCCAGCGTCTTCAGCGCGAGCCCGTCCGGGTCCTTTTCGCAGACGAAGCGGCAATTGTCCTTGGACAGCTTGTGCAGCCGCGCATGGTAGCAGCGTGCGGAGATCGCCAGCGGCACGCGGCCGAAGGCAAAGATCTCGATCAAGGCCTCGGGGACCGCCGCGGCGATCACCGCTGCTGACGAGATCGGCAGCTCGGGCGGCAGGCAGATTCGCGTGGCACCCTGCTGGACGTGAAAGGTCGCGCTGGTCTCGTTGTAGATGTTCACGTAGGGGCCGATCGCGTGCGGCCGGCCTCGGATCGATCTGAGGCAGGTCAGGTCGTTGACCTCGACCAACGGGCCGTCCGCCGCGCAAAGCTCCTCGGTCTGGCGCCGCTCGCGCCGGAGCGACACCAGGATCAGCGAACCCAGCAGAACCTGCTTGCCGGCACCCTCGAGGCGCTCGATCACGTCAGGCAGATATTCCGTGAAGAACGGCGCCCGTTTCGAGCACACGATCTCGCCCACCGACACGACGTCGACCGGCGCCTCCTCGGCGATCCGGAAGTAGAAGTCGCGCCAGCGTTCCGGCGCCCAATTGTAGAGGACGGGCCCGAGACTAAGCTGCATCGGGTTTCCTCTCATTGGTTCCCTGCATCGGTCACCGCCATGTCTTGCGATAGGCGCCGAGCGTGGAAGCCTGGCCTTCGGTGAACGGCGTCAAGCTGACGATATCGGCCTCGCTGCCATCCTCCAGCGTATCGAGCGCACGGCGGAAGTGACGGACCACACTCTCGATATAGGCGCGTCCGCGCTGGCGCCCCTCGATCTTCAGCGCGGCGACGCCGGCGCTTCGCAATCCGGCGAGCAGCGTCGTGGCATCGAGACTGACGGGGTCCTCGAAGATGTAGCCATCGCCAAGCGCGGTGGAGAACCGGCCCTTGCACAGGGTCGGATAGCCCGCGGCTTCCTGCGGCGCGAAGCAGTTGATGGTGAATCCGCCGAGCCGGGACGTCGTTCCCCGCCCGGTCTCCTCATAGGCGACGTGGCTCGCCGGAGAGCAGACGCCCTGCATGTTCGGCGATTTTCCGGTGGCGTAGGACGACAGCGAACAGCGCCCCTCGGCCATCACGCAGAGGCCGCCGAACACGAAGACTTCGGTCTCGCAGCGCGTCTCGCGCATGATCTCGGCGATCTCCGCGACGCTGAGCACGCGCGGCAGCACGACCCGGCGCGCCCCGAAGGTCTCGACATAGAAAGCGATGGCGTCGGGATTGGCGGCCGCGGCCTGCACCGAGACATGCAGGCGCTGGTTCGGATGGCGCCGCGCGACATAATCCATCAGCCCGATGTCGGCGACGATCAGCGCGTCCGCGCCGGCCTCGACCGCGTCATCGACGGCGCGCTGCCACAGCGCGGTGGCCGAGGCGCGCGGAAAGGTATTGATGGCGACGAGGATTTTCGCACCGCGGCCGTGCGCGAATGCGATCCCCTTGCGCAGCTCGTCGCGGCTGAAGTTCAATCCGGGAAAATTGCGCGCGTTGGTCTCGTCGTTGAAGCCGCAATAGACGGCGTCCGCGCCCGCGTCGATGGCGCTCCGCAGCGCGGCCGGCGTTCCGGCGGGACAGATCAGCTCCATCACCGCGGCTCCCCCGGTGAGCCGGTCAGCCTGTCCCGTGCAAATTCGAACGAACGCCTCGCCGGCCCACCCAGCGGACCGAACAGCGACGCCAACTCCCCGGCGAGATCGAGCCCGGCATCGTCGATCGCATTGCGCAGGGCGAGCACGGCCTCCACGTCGCCTTCGATGCCGAGCTGGCGCGAAAACATCAACGCATCGCCGTCCACCCTGCCTTCGACCAGGGCAAGCAAATTCGCCAGCGAGGCGGAGACGCGGGCATCAAGGTTCTGCGGCAGCTCACGCACCACCAGGAGCCGCGGCGGGGCAGCCTCGACGACGAACGCAAACGGCAAATCCACCGGCTTGATCCCGAACCGCGCGCGCCGGTGCTCGCCGAGCCTATCGAGCAGGCCGGGATTGCGCCTGAGAATATTTTGCAGGAAGCCGCTGAGAACGAGTTGCAGCGGAAACAGCGGCAAGGGACGGATCGCGAGCGCGAGAATCGGCGGGATTGTCGGCAATGGGCCGGAGACGGCGGACGAATGACTCATGGGATCATCTGAGCCATTTGCACGCCGATGTATTTGAGCGGGAACAAGGAAGATCGACATCGCGCCGGCTAGCTTCCGCTTTTTCGGGAGATGGCCGGCTTGCAACGTGACGTTCCGCGCTTTCGCGACTTATCCGACTTCGTGCGCTTCCTCGACGGCAAGGGCCAACTGCGACGCATTCGCGAGCCGGTCTCCGTGATCCACGAGATCACCGAGATCCACCGGCGCGTCATCGGGGACAACGGCCCTGCATTATTGTTCGAACGGCCGGTCAGGACCGACGGTCTTGTATCCGGCATGCCGCTCCTGACCAATCTGTTCGGCACGGTGGAGCGAACCGCGTGGGGCATGGGCATCACGCCTGACCGGCTCGACGAGCTCGGCACGATGATGGCCGAGCTGCGCACACCGCGGCCGCCGCACGGCATTCGCGATGCATGGCACAAGCTGCCGTTGGCGCGCGCCGCGCTCGCGACGCGGCCGCGATCGCGCGTCGCAGCGCCGGTGCAGGATCGCGCCGTGATGGGCGACGACATCGATCTTCATAGGCTGCCGGCCCAGATCTGCTGGCCAGGCGAGCCCGCCCCCCTGATCACCTGGCCGCTGGTCATCACCGCGCCGCCGGACTCGGCGACGGCCGATCAAGAGGAGAATGTCGGCGTCTACCGCATGCAAATCCTCGGCCGCGACCGCGCCATCATCCGCTGGCTCGCGCATCGTGGCGGCGCCCGGCATCATCAGCAATGGAAGGCGCTTGGGCGCGACATGCCGGTGGCGATCGTCATCGGTGCCGACCCTGCGACCATCCTCGCCGCCGTGCTGCCGCTGCCCGAGGCCATCTCCGAGCTGCGCTTCGCCGGCATTCTGCGCGGCGAGCGGCCCGAGCTGACGCCATGCCTCACGGTCCCGCTCGAGGTGCCCGCGACGGCAGAGATCGTCATCGAGGGCTTGGTCTCGGCCACCGAGACCGCCGCCGAGGGACCCTATGGCGATCACACCGGCTACTACAATTCGGTCGAGCAATTTCCGGTGCTGCGCGTCACCGCCATCACCTCGCAGCAACAGCCGATCTACCTGTCGACCTTCACCGGCCGCGCACCCGACGAGCCGTCGCGGATCGGCGAGGCCTTGAATCAACTGTTTGTGCCGTTGATACGGCAGCAATTCCCTGAAGTGACCGATTGCTGGCTGCCGCCGGAGACCTGCTCATACCGGATCGCGATCGCCTCGATCAAGAAGCGCTATCCCGGCCAGGCGCGGCGGCTGATGCTCGGCCTGTGGTCCATGCTGCCGCAGTTCAGCTACACCAAGCTCCTGATCGTGGTCGACGACGACATCGACATCCGCGACTGGCGCGAAGTGATGTGGGCTGTCGCGACGCGGAGCGACAGCTCGCGCGATCTCGTCACGCTCTCCGACACGCCGATCGATTATCTCGACTTCGCCTCGCCGAAATCCGGGCTCGGCGGCAAGCTCGGGATCGACGCAACGACGAAGATTCCCCCTGAGACGGAACGAGCGTGGGGCGAGCCGCTCGCGATGGATCCCGTCGTGATCGCCAGGGTCGATGCGATGTGGCCCGCACTCGGGCTCAGCGGGATACGAGAGCCCGCATGAGCGAGCGGCACGGCGTGATCGTCGGCATCAGCGGCGCCTCGGGCGCGGCGATCGGCATGCGGATCGTCGAGCGGCTCGCGGAGACTCCGCGCTGCGCGGTGCATCTGGTGATCTCGCCGGCCGCCGAGCGTACGCTGGCTGAGGAGGTCGGCGCTGATGCGCTGCCGCACTTGCGCGCCCTCGCCTTTCGCAACCACGCGCCATCGGATATCGGCGCCAGCATCGCCAGCGGCTCGTTTCCGGTCGGCGGCATGATCATCGCGCCGTGCTCGATCCGCACGCTGTCGGCGATCGCCTGGGGACAGCTCGACAATCTGCTGGTGCGCGCCGCCGACGTGCAGCTCAAGGAGCGGCGGCGCCTGGTGCTGCTGGTGCGCGAGAGCCCGCTGCATCTCGGACATCTGCGCACGATGGTGCAGGCCACCGAGATCGGCGCGATCATCGCGCCGCCGCTGCCGGCCTTCTATCTGAAGCCGCAATCGCCGGACGAGATCGTCGACCAGATCGCCTGCCGTGCGATCAATCTCCTGGGCCTGCCGGACATCTCGGCACCAGCGCGGCAATGGCGCGGCGAAATATGATCGTCAGGCGGCGATTGCGACGGCGCCCGAAGACGTCTAACGATGCCCCATGACCACATGGCGCCCTCATCCCCACATCCGCGTCGTCGCGATCGGCCTGCACTGGCGGGGCGGGCGGCTGCTTGCGGCCGAGGTGCGTGACGATGCGGGCCGGATCAAGGGCGTGCGCCCGCTCGGCGGCGAGATCGAGTTCGGCGAGAGCTGGCAGGCTGCGCTCGTGCGCGAATTCGACGAAGAGCTCGGCATCGACATCACCATCATTGGTGCAACCCTGATGATGGAGAACATTTTTGTCCACGAAGGCGCGACCGGGCACGAGGTGATGTTCATCGCCGACGTCGCGTTCCCGGACGGCGCCTTCATCGACCAGGAGCGCATCGACTTCCGCGAGGACAATGGAGAGGAAATCGTCGCCCGCTGGTTCGATCTGACCGAGCTCGACCTGCCTGGTGGCCCGAGCCTCTATCCGACCGGACTGAAGGACTTGCTGCTCAAGCGCGGCTGACAGCTACCACGTCTCCGCACCGGGGATTTTCTTGCGCACGGCCATGCGCTGGATCCAGATGCAGCGGCGGACCGACCTGTTGGAGCGGCCGACGGCGGATATTCCTTCGCCGGCCTGAAGCAGCGGCGCCACGGTCTCGCGCAGCGCGCGGCAGCGTTGCAGCTCGGCCTGCCAGTCGATGATGGCAGCATTCGCGCTTGATGCCGTCAGCGCCAGGACTGTCGCGGCAAGACAAGTCGTCCGCATCATTCACGCTCCCTTCCATTTGATCGATCCGCCACGCGCCGGTAGCGGAAGTCGCAATGATCGGCGCCTTGCATGATGGTCTGCGTGCGCGTGAGCCTGATGTCCGGACCGAACCCTTCCGCGGTGGCAAAGTCGGCGGTGCAGACCATGAGGAAGCCAAGCTCCGGCTCGCCCAGCGCCTTGTAGAACTCGGCATAGGCGCATCGCTTCACGTCGAAGGCGAATGCATCCTGGGTCTGTTCGATCACGTCATAGGCAAGCGCGTCATCGCGCGCGTAGGTCTTGAACGCGGATGCCACGGCCTGACCGAGATTGGTTTCGTTCTTCGCTGTCCAGAATTCCTCGCCGAAGCGGCGATAGAGGTCGCCGAGCGCCTTGCGCACCAGCGCGTTCGCGCCTGCCTCACCGAGCTCGGCTTGCAGCGCCTTGACCAGTGGCACCAGGACCTGCGCCTGGATCTTTGCCTGCTCGATGACCGATATGCTCATGGGCAGCCTTCCCGTCTTCAGTGCTTCAAGGTGAACCCGGTCCGCGACTCTTTCGCCTGTGAAATGGACCACACTTGAAACATCCCTGAGGTTGTATCATTCTCTAGATGTAACCAAGACGAACGGGGCTTACGATCCCGTATCGGTTTTCTCGATCATTTCATTCTCGAACACCCCTTGGAAGCGTCGTTTCGCGCTGGGTGACACGGACGATCCCCGTGACGGGCGAAGAACCCAGCGATCGCGAGCGGTTTCGAAAAACTCCGACGCCTCGCCGAGCCCGGCGATGCGGGAGCGGGTCGCGCACGTGCGGCACGGCCCGGCCATCAAGGGACAATCGATCAGCCCGGAGCGCCGGCCCGGGGGAGCGCCGGCATCGACAGTCGTTCTTGCAGCCATCGAGAGGAGCGCCCCATGGACGAACCCAAGCCGCTCACCAGCGCCTTCAACAGGACCGCAAATTTCTCCATCCACCAGGTCGACCGCGTGTTCAGGGCTGCCGCACACGCCGCGGCCGTCCCCGCTGCCGTGCCGGTCTCCCTGCCGCCCACGCTCGGTCCGCTATCGGCCTTCGCCGGCACTTTCACCGGACAGGGGTTCAACACGATCTTCCGGCCGGACAGCGCGACGACGCCGACCCAGATGCCGGGGCCGATCAACACCACCGACCCGCCCGACAACGTGCTGGAGCTGAACCTGACCGACGAGACGATGTCGTTCTCGAACAGTCTCGGCTCGATTCCCAATCGCGGCTCAGGGCCGCAAGCCGATGCCTTCCTGAACGGCGTGCCTTATCTCCAGACCATCAACGACGTCACCACGGGAACGCCGGTCGGCATTCACTTCGAGCCCGGCATCTGGCTCGCGGTGCCCGCCTCCACCAATCCGCACGAGCCGTTCACCGTCGCGCGCATGGCCTCGATCCCGCACGGCACGACGATCACCGCGCAAGGCACCGCGCTGCCGGCCGTCGCCGGCAAGCCGACCATCGCGGCGATCGACATCACGCCGTTCTTCGGCGGCAATCCGGCCAACAAGTTCACGTTCCAGAATCAGATCGCCGCCAACAAGACCACACGCCGGCTGCCGCAGGACCTCACCGCGCTGATCGCCTCGGGCAAGCTCACCCAGGCCATGATCACCGATCCGAACACCGTGCTGCGCAACCAGATCGCGCATCAGACCATCAGCCAGACCGTCATCATCGAGACCTCGACCAGGCCCGGCTCACCGCTGTCTGGCGGTCCCTTGCCCGCCGTCCCAACGGCCGGACCGCATCCGCAGGCGCCGAACTTCGCAGGCGGCACCGCGAACATCGCGTTCCTCCAGGGCGTGCCGGTGCCACAGCCGGGCGGCAATGGCGCCAACGCCAACGCATTCCAGATGGATGCCGTGTTCTGGATCGAGACGGTCATCTACGACATCGACGTGCCGCGCATTGCGGCGGGCGAACCGCCGATCATCCTCCAGCCGGCGCAGAAGGGCACGGTTCCGCTGGTGCCGGGCTTCGTCGCCACGCTTCCGTTCGTGCCGGGCAAGGCTTTTGCCGGTGGCCGCGTGCGGGTGGCGACCACGCAGATTCAATATTCGCAGAAGGTGATGCTGGATTTCAACGGCCTGACCTGGCCGCATGTTTCCGTCGCCTCGCTGGTGCCGGCCGCGCTGGTGCCGATTCCGGAGCATCTGCTGCCGCTGACGTGAGCGGGCTTGCGCCGGCGCGACGTCAGGAGCGCAGCAGCCGAAGCGCGCGCCCCTTGTGCAGGGCGACGTGCTCGGTCTTGTCGCTTCTGATCTCGTATTGCGGATCGTCCGCCGTCGCGTGGTGAACGTAGCCCTTGTAGTCGACGTCTTTGGTGTGGACGCGCAGGATATGACCGCGCACGCGGCCGGCCTCGGAATTCCAGCTGACGTGATCGCCGCGCTTAAGGGATTTTGGCGAGGTCTTGGACGAAGACTTGGGCGAAGTCTTGGGCGAAGTCTTGGGCGAAGTCTTGGGCATGACGGAACAATGCCGGAGCGTGTGGGCGTGTTCCGAGGGCGGGAGCAAGACGCTCCAGTCCGTCTCCGCTCTGCGAGCTACGCCGGACACGCTTCGTATCGATATGGACGTCTTGTGGCTTGCCTGGCCGAAGCTCGCGGCGGCAGCCCGCCTACGCCCTTTGGGCTTCGGCGCGGCATCCTCCTCTCGCTATCGCGAGCGAAGAATGGTGGGCACGACAGGGATCGAACCTGTGACCCCTACCATGTCAAGGTAGTGCTCTCCCGCTGAGCTACGTGCCCTATTAGTCCACTTACGTCGGGTGGGGTCCCTATAACGGCTCGTGGGAGCCGGTGCAAGGACGGAACGGGGCCAATTTAGGCCGCGAGCATCTTGTTCACTTCGCTCACCAATTCGCGCAGGTGAACGGGCTTGGACAGCACCTTGGCGTTCTTGGGGGCGTCCGAATCCGAGTTCAGGGCGACCGCGGCGAAGCCGGTGATGAACATGATCTTGATGTCGGGATCGAGTTCCGAGGCCCGGCGGGCGAGCTCGATACCGTCCATCTCCGGCATCACGATGTCGGTCAGCAGCATCTCGAACGGCTCTTCCCGCAACCGCTGATAGGCGGCCATGCCGTTGTCATGAGACGAGACCTGAAAACCGGCGTTTTCCAGCGCCTTGACCAGGAAACGGCGCATGTCGTTGTCGTCTTCGGCGAGCAGAATCTTTGGCATGGCAGGAACGTCGAATCCCCAGAGGATAGGCAGCGACCACTAAGCCCGACAGAGGGTAAATTTGGGGTGAAAATCTTAACCCCTGGGGCTCGCGCTGCCGGGGTGTTGTGAACCGGAACGGGCTGCGAATCAATCGAGCCGCGATCGGGCGTCCCCGTCTCCCTGCCCACACGGTTAAGACATGTTCCAGCGCGGATCACGCTTTTTCGCTTGGCAGAATGGTTGCGATTCCGGACAATGACGACACATAAGAGCCGCTCGACCGGCCGAATCATTCGATCCGGGACCGTGCGGCGCCAAAGCGGCGTGAAGGGACGAAGCCTGAGAAGATGACCCGGTTTGACGGCGACACGTCGCCAGCCTTCGAGATCGTGGAGCCCGCCGAGTGGCGCGCGCCTGTTATCTTCAACTCGCCCCATTCCGGCTCGACCTATCCGGATGACTTCCTCGCAGCATCGCGGATCGACCTGCCGCAACTGCGGCGGTCAGAAGATTCCTTCATGGACGAGCTGATCGGCCATCTCAGCGCGCGTGGCTTTCCCACGGTGCGGGTGAATTTTCCCCGCTCCTATGTCGACGTCAATCGCGAGCCCTATGAGCTCGACCCCCGGATGTTCACCGGACGCCTGCCGAGCTTTGCCAACACCCGCTCGATGCGGGTTGCGGGCGGGCTAGGCACCATTCCGCGCGTGGTCGGCGACGGCCAGGAGATCTATCGCGACCGCATCCTGGTCGACGACGCGCTGGCGCGGATCGAGACGCTGTACAAGCCCTATCATCGCGCGCTGCGCCGGCTGATCAACAAGGTGCACCAGATGTTCGGCACCGTGGTGCTGGTCGACTGTCATTCGATGCCGTCGGTCGGCGTCAGCAGAGACGAGCCGCGCCGTCCCGACGTCGTGATCGGTGACCGCTACGGCACCAGCTGCACGCCGCTGCTGCCCGACCGTGTCGAGGAAACCATGACCGGGCTCGGCTATTCGATCGGCCGCAACAAGCCCTATGCCGGCGGCTTCATCACCGAGCATTACGGCAACCCCGCAAGCGGCCTGCACGCCGTGCAGCTCGAGCTCAACCGAGCGATCTACATGGACGAACGGCGGCGCGAGCGCGGCCCACGCTTCGAGCAAGTGGCGAGTGACTTCGGCATTCTCGCCGACGTACTGGCGACCACGATCCCGTTCGGCGATCTCGGCCCGTTCCAGGCCGCGGCGGAATAGACGAAGTCTTCTTCTTCAGACGATCAGGCCGCGTGCAGCTGGCGGGCGCGTTTTCGTTTCCCGTCGACACGCGCCTGAAACTGAAACCAGAGGCGCCAAGACAGCCCAAAGAAACAAGACAGCCCAAAGAAAAAAGGGCCGCTCGCGAATGACGCAAGCGGCCC
The DNA here is from genome assembly GCF_018130615.1 of Bradyrhizobium manausense. Taxonomy (GTDB): domain Bacteria; phylum Pseudomonadota; class Alphaproteobacteria; order Rhizobiales; family Xanthobacteraceae; genus Bradyrhizobium; species Bradyrhizobium manausense_A. Next base: position 24,591 of record NZ_JAFCKB010000020.1, on the reverse strand, counting down.
AAGTCTAGGGAGGAAACGCCCAAGGAGGGCAGCGGTAACGCCAAGCGCTACCGCACCGCAACAATATGCGGCCGCGCCGCACAAAGCGCAAGGGCTTTTGAGCCGTTTCCCATGCAAAAAGACATGGCTCATTTGCTTCCAGCGAAATCCAGATTCAGTTTCTTTAATAAGGAAATTCAATGGGTTGATATCTGTTTGCATACGAACGAGGCATCTCCGGAACTAAGTTCTCAACACCGTGATCGATATTTGATCAGCATATGGCTCGCCGGAGGCAGCCGCTGTCCGCATCCAAAATACCAGGGTGCAAATCAAGACAGCGCTGCACGCGAGAGGCGAATTGAGCTAGGCAGAGATGAGAGCTTCAGCCCGACTTTCGTTTTGAGGATGCGCCGTGACGGTGATCGACTTCTCAGCCTTCATCGGCCGGCTTGCCACCGCCTCCGGCGAAACCATCCTGCCGTTCTTCCGCACCTCGTTGTCGATCGACGACAAGAGCAAGACCAAGGATTTCGATCCCGTCACGGAAGCCGACCGCGCGGCGGAAGCCGTGATGCGGCGGCTGATCAAGGCCAGCTTCCCCCAGCACGGCATCGTCGGCGAGGAATTCGGCAATGAGCGGGAAGATGCCGATTATGTCTGGGTGCTCGACCCCATCGACGGCACGAAGTCGTTCATCGGGGGCTTTCCGATCTGGGGCACGCTGATTGCGCTTTTGCACAAGGGCGCGCCGGTCTACGGCATGATGCACCAGCCCTTCATCGGCGAGCGCTTCTCCGGCGACAACGGCTCGGCCAACTACAAGGGCCCCTCCGGCGAGCGCCGGCTGCAGGTCCGCCGCTGCGCCTCGCTGTCGGAGGCGACCACCTACACCACCTCGCCCTTGCTGATGAACGAGCGTGACCGCGCCATTTTCGGCCGGATCGAACAGGGTGCGCGCCTGTCGCGCTATGGCGGCGATTGCTATTCCTATTGCATGCTGGCGGCCGGCCACGTCGACCTCGTGGTCGAGACCGAGCTGAAACCTTACGACATCGCAGCCCTGATCCCGATCGTGACCGGCGCCGGCGGCGTCGTCACCACCTGGGAGGGCAAGCCGGCCCAGGGTGGCGGCCGCATCGTGGCAGCCGGCGACGCCAGAGTTCACGAAGAGGCACTGAAGCTTCTCAACCAATAACGAACGCGAGCGGGAGGCTTGCATGACCATCTCACGCAGGCTTCTCCTTGTATTGTTTTTGCTGCTGCCGTCAGTGACGTCCGCACAGAATTTTCCGGCAAAACCGATCAAGCTGATCGTGCCGTTCCCGGCCGGCGGCCCCAACGACATCATCGCCCGCGTGATCGGCCAGCGCATGTCGGAACTGGCAGGCCAGCCGGTGCTGATCGACAATCGCGGCGGCCAGGGCGGCGTGCTCGGCACCGACGCGGTCGCCAAGAGCGCGCCCGATGGCTACACCATCGCCATCTCCTCTGCCGGTGCGCTCGCGATCAGCCCGAGCATGGAGAAGGTCGCCTACGACACGCTCAACGACCTGACGCCGGTGACGCTGGTCGCGACCGTCCCGGAAATGCTCGTTGTCGCCACCGACGTTCCGGCCAAGGACATCAGCGAATTGATCGCGCTCGCCAAGGCCGAGCCCGGAAAGCTCAATTTCGCCTCGTCCGGTCCCGGGAGCCTGCCGCATCTGGCCGGCGAATTGTTCAAGCTGACGGCCAAGATCGACATCGTGCACGTGCCCTATCGCGGCGCCGCGCCTGCGGTGAACGATCTGCTGGGCCAACAGGTGCAGATGACATTCCTCGATCTTCCGGTGCTGCTGCCGCTGGTCAAGGCCAATGTCTTGAGGCCGATCGCGGTCGGATCAATGGAACGCACCCCGACCGCGCCCGACGTGCCGACCACGAAGGAAGCGGGCTTTCCGGATCTGCGCATCGAGAACTGGTACGGCATGGTTGCGCCCAAGGGCACGCCGAAGGAGATCGTCACGGCGCTGCACGACCTCGCAACCAAGGCGATGGCGGATCCCGCGGTGAAGGAAAAGCTCGCCCAGCAGGGCGCAACGCTGATCGGCGATGAGCCCGAGCATTTTCGCGCCTTCATCGCGGACGAAACCGCGAAATGGGCGAAGGTGATCAAGGACGCGGGCGTGGAGACGGCGAAGTAGCTGGCTCTACACCTCGCCCGCTCGCGGGAGAGGTCGGCGCGAAGCGCCGGGTGAGGGTTCTCTCCTCTTGGGGGTCTTTCTCGCGGCGATACCCTCTCCCCAACCCTCCCCCCGCAAGCGAGGGAGGGAGCCGACCACCCGTGTGGAAGCACATCGCTTTGGTCCTCACACCGCCGCCGCCCGCAAATGCTCCACCAGCATCTTCGCCGGCCGCGGCAATGCCTTGAAGCTGCGCGCGCAGATCACCAGCCTGCGGTTCGCCCAGCCGTCGCGCAGGCGGACCATGGCGAGGGGCATCAGCTTGGCGCAGCGGCGGGCGGCGGATTCCGGCACCAGGGCGACGCCGACATCCGCAGCGACCATCTGGCAGATCGCGTCGAAGTCGCGTAAGCGCGCGCGGAAATGCGGGCGCATGCCGAGCCGCGCGGCGTGCTTTGAAATATGCATCTGAAGCGCGGTGGCGCTGGTCAGGCCGACGAATTCGCACGCATTCGCCTCCTGAAAGTCGATCTGGCGGCGGCCGGCGAACGGGCCGCGCCGGGAGGTCACCAGCGTCAGGCGGTCCTCGCTGAACACGAAACGCTCGATGTGGTCAGGCAAAGCGTGCTCGGCGGCGAAGCCGAGATCGGCGGCGCCCGCGGTGATCGCGGCCGCGATGTCGGTGCTCTCGCGCTCCTCGATGTCGATGGCGATGTCGCGGTGCTCGCGCAGGAAGCCGGCGAGCGCCTTCGGCAGATGTTCCGACAGGCCCGACGTGTTGGCGAGGAAGTGCACGCTGGCGCGTACACCGCTGGCAAAGCCGGCAAGATCGCCGCGCATGGCATCGATCTGGTGGATCACGATCCGCGCGTGATCGAGCAGGCTCTCGCCGGCCGCAGTCAATTCCACGCCGCGGCGTCCGCGCTTGAGCAGCGCGACGCCGAGCGCGTCCTCGAGCCCCTTGATGCGCGCGCTGGCGGAGGCCAGCGCCAGATGCGACCGCTCCGCACCGCGGGTAATGCTGCGCTGGTCGGCGACCGCGATGAAAAGCTGGAGATCGACAAGATCGAAACGCACTGTTGCTTCTCCAAATTCAGCCTTCGCCTTAAACGAAGGCTGTCTCCGTAACCTCCAGATTGTGCCTTCGTACGGCTTCGGTCAATGTGCAGGGCATGATCGACCCGCTTCTCATTCTCATCGCCGCCGTCTTTTTGGCCACCGGCTTCGTCAAGGGCGTCGTCGGGCTCGGCCTGCCGACCGTGTCCATGGGCCTGCTCGCGGTGAACATGGCGCCCAGCCGCGCGATCGCCATCGTGATCGTGCCCGCCATCGTCACCAACATCTGGCAGACCTTTGTCGGCTCGTATTTGCGCGACATCCTTCGGCGGCTGTGGCCGCTGATGATCGGCACCGTGATCGGATGCTGGCTCAATGCCGGCGCCCTGACGGGCCCCTATGCGCGCCACGGCACCGCGGTGCTCGGCATCCTGCTGGTGGTCTACGCCATCATCGGCCTCAGCAAATTCAAGTTCCACGTCGCGCCGCAGAACGAGAAATGGGTCGGCGGCGTGGTCGGCTTGATCACCGGCGTGATCTCGGCCTCGACCGGTGTGCAGGTCATCCCGTCGATGCCGTTCATGCAGGCCATCGGCATGGAGAAGGACGAATTGGTGCAAGCGCTCGGCGTGTTCTTCACCACCGCAACGCTGGCGCTAGCCTTCAACCTCACCGCGGGCGGCCTGCTGACTCCGGCCAATGCCGTGCCGGGCGCGGTGGCCATGGCCATGGCCTTTGCCGGCATGTTCATTGGGCAGTCGGTGCGGGCGCGGATGCCGGCGGAAGCGTTTCGCCGCTGGTTCCTGGTCGCGATGATTTTGCTCGGCGTCTATCTGGCCGGCAGCGCGCTGCTGAAGGAACTCGCCTGACGTGAGATCCTTCGTTCGAATGAGTTACCGCGTCTCCAGCATGGCCACGCGGATGCCGAGATAGATGAAGAGGCCGCCGAGCGCGCGGTTGACCCAGGCGATCACACCCTCGGACTGCCGTAGCCGGTGAGCGGCCTTGGCCGCGAACGCTGCCAGCACCAGGCACCATAGCGTACCCGTGCAGATGAAGATCAGGCCGAGCGTCAGGAACGCCAGCGGCTTGTGCGCGGAATCGGCTGCGACGAATTGAGGCAGGAAAGCCAGGAAGAACAGCGCGACCTTGGGATTGAGCGCGTTGGTGAAGACGCCCTGGAGGAAGACCCGCCGCAGCGAGCTCCGCTCGGCCTCGTCCCTGACCGCCACCAGCGCCGGCCGCGACCACAGCATTTGAAGGCCGGTCAGAACGAGATAGGCCGCGCCGACCAGCTTCAGGATCGAGAATGCGGTGGATGAGGCCATCAAAAGCGCCGAAAGGCCGATCGCTGCGCCCGCGACGTGGAAAAAACAGCCGCAACTGATCCCGAACGCCGCCGCCGCCCCACCGCGCCAGCCCATCTGCATGCTGCGCCCGATCACATAGACCGTATCCGGCCCAGGCGTGATGTTGAGCACCACGCCCGACAGGACGAAAAGCCAGATTTCGTGAATGCCCAGCATGAGAAAGGCTCCCGCCGCCCGGCCGGGCGATTTCAGGGGACTGGCCTTAGTCGGTTCGCACCCGGCCGTCCACCGCCGGGAATGCCGAGTATTTGCGTCAAATTTGCAATGCGGATCATACTTTCGTTCGGCATCATCTGCTCTATAAAGGCACGGTTTTTGAGATGCGGGATTCGAAGCGGCTGCCACGCGGTCGCTGGCCCCTCTCCCTTGGAGCTCCGAGGATATGGAAAGACGTCTGGCCGCCATCGTCTGCGCCGATGTCGCCGGCTATTCGCGCATGATGGGCACTGACGAGGCCGGCACCCATGCCGTCTTCAAGGCCCATCGCAGCGCGATCCATCCCATCATCCTCAATCATGGCGGCCGTGTCGTCAAAAACACCGGCGACGGCTTCCTGCTGGAATTTCCCTCCATCGTCGGCGCCGCCGAAGCCGCGATCGCGATGCAGGTGCTGATGGCGGAGCGCAACCACCATCTGCCCGCCGACCGCGCCATGCAGTTCCGGCTCGGCATCCACATGGGTGACGTCATCGCCGACGAGGACGAAGTGTTCGGCGACGACGTGAACATTGCCGTCCGCCTGGAATCGGTGGCGAGCCCCGGCGGATTCGCGATCTCGGCCAAGGCTTATAAGGAAGCAAGCAAGCATCTCACCGTGCCGCTGGTGGACGGCGGCAACCATCGCTTCAAGAACATCAAGGATCCGATCGGGGTCTGGACCTGGACGCCCGAGGGCGCGCCCGCGCTCGCGCCCGAGCTGAAAGAAGGATCGGCGCTGTCGCAAGCCTACCGCACCGCGATTGTCGGCGTGCTGCCCTTTGCCAATCTCAGCGACGCCCAGGACGAATATTTCTCCGACGGCCTGACCGAGGATCTGATCCACGCACTGTCGCTGCAATCCTTCTACCGCGTGCTGAGCCGCAACTCGACCTTCGCCTTCAAGGGCAAGACGATCAGCACCCGCGTGATCGCACGCGAGATCGACGCCACCTACCTGATCCAGGGTTCGGTGCGGCGCTCTGGCGCCAAGATCCGCGTCACCGCCGAGCTGATCGCGCCGGAAACCGGCGAGCAGCTCTGGACCGGCCGCTACGACCGCGACATCGGCGATCTCTTCGCGATGCAGGACGAGATCACGACCAATTTGTCCGCCGCGATCGCCACCGAGATCGTCCGGGCCGAGGCCTCCGCGCCCGCGCGCCCAACCAACGACATCACCGCCTGGGACCGCTTCCTGAAAGGCCTGTCGCATTATTACCGGCAGACCAAGGAGGATTTGAGCACGGCCGTCGACCTGTTCCGGGAGGCGATCGCGCTCGATCCCAAACTGTCGATCGCACACGCCTATCTCGCCACGATCCAGATCCAGAGCATCCAGTTCGGCTGGGTCAAAGGCACGCGCGAGATGTGGGCCGAAGCGATGGCGCTTGCCGAAACGAGCGTCCGGCTCGACCCGCGCTCGTCCTTTGCGTTCTCGATCCTGTCCTGGGCGCACGCGATGGAAGGCCATGACGAGGCGGCGATGGACGCCGCCAAGCGCGCGGTCGCCCTCAATCCCTACGACATGGGCGCACGCGGCGTGCTCGGCATCTGCCATTTCGTCATCGGCGAGCACAAGCAGGCGATCGAGCTGTTCTCGATGGCCGCCCAACGCGACAACAGCGACCCGCGCTATCAATGGGCCGCGCTGAACGCCTTCAGCCACTACCTCGTCCGCCAGTATGACGCGACGCTGTCCTGGGCTCGCGAGCAGCTCTACATCAACCCGAACCACATGCAGGCGCTGGCGATCCGCGCCGCGGCGTTGGCGCAATTGGGCCGGACCGGCGAGGCGGCCGAGGCGACGGGCGTGCTGATGAGCAATTACCCGACCCTGAATGTCGACCGCCATTTGCGGAATTTTCACTGGAAACGGCCCGAGGACATCGCGCATTACCGCGACGGGCTCCTGAAGGCGGGCGTGCCGGCCAGCAAGCTCACTCTGGTCCAGAGCGACATCAGACGCGCCGCCGAATCCTGAGGGCTAATCCTGAAGGTCGGCCCGGGCACGCGCCGCGATCTCACGCCCGGCTTTATTGACAGCTGAGTGGATTCAGCCACATTTCGTTCACACGCTGAAGTAGTATAGCTGCGCCGCGTCCGCTGTCTGTTTGTTAGGACTTTCCGCGCTTGATCGGCGCGGCCGCATTTCACGATTCGTTTGCTTTGGGATTTTGCCGATGGATGCCTCCCGCAAGAAGCCGCTCGATCCCTCAATCGAAGTCTCGCCGAACAATCCCTGTCCCTTCCTGCGCGGCCTCGTCGGCGAAGGTCTTGTGGATGGCGGCACCGTCCCGCTTCGAACGCTGTCGCAGACCATCGCAAATGCAAGCGGCGAGACCGGACTGAAGAAGACTTCGGCCCGCATCCAGGTCCGCGGCGTCGCGCTGATCGCCAACGGCGCCTGTCACATCCTGCAAAGCATCTTCTGGGGCGCGCAGCTCAATCGCTTGCGCGGCGGCCCGCTCGACAAGCTCGGCGCCGGCTCGCGCATCCTCGGCGTCGACGGCAAGGTCGACGAGGACGAGATCACGCGGCTCGCCGGTTTCGGCGCCACCTATGCAGATCCCGACGGCGGCACGGAGGTCGGCCTCAACGCCTCGCAGATCCAGACCTTCATGAACGACAATCTCAAGCGCGCCTGCAATCAGGCGCGCTGGTACTACCCGATCCTGATGAAGTTCGAGTGGCCGGTCCTGCTCAGGATCATGGGCAAGGGCCAGGGCGACGACCGTTATCTCAGCGTGGCCGAGGTGAGGACATTGTTCAACGAGCGCAAATTCCCGGACAGGATCAGCCAGCGGGTCGTCAGCAAGCCGGTCACCCCGCCCTCGCTTGTCTTGCGCGCCGCCGGCGGACTGGTCGCCGCGCTGCTCGTCTTTGGCATCGTGGCGCTGCGCTTTCCCGATCAATTTCAGCCGATGCTACCCCACGTCATCGGCCAGTTCGTCGCCCCGCCGTTGCCGAAGCTCGTCGAACCCAAGGCCGCGTACTGGCTCGAGCAGAATTGGGCGCTGGAGGACCGGCACTGGTTTCATCACGCCAGCCAGGGCACCGCGACTTTCCCGGTGCCCTATAGCTGGTTCATGGCGCTCGAGCAGCCGCGGCTTCACTTCTTCGCGAGGCCCGGAATGCTGCATGACAGCGACCATCTGCAGCGCTTCGGCTTCATCCCGAGCCCGCAGACGATCAACACCGACGACGCCACGCTGCGCCGCTACGGCTATGCCAACGTCTACGACAAGACAAAGCCGGTGCCGGCGCGGCTTTGGGACCCGCCGGTCAATTGGGGAGCGCAGGCCGACAACGTCGACGGCCTGCCCGTCGGCTTTGCGCGCATGACCGGCGTGCCCGATCCCGCGACCGGCAAGGTCGGCGAGGACCGGATCGGCCTGACCTGCGCCGCCTGCCACACCGGGCAGATCCACTACAAGGGCATCGACATTCGCTTCGACGGCGGCCCGGCGATGACCGACCTCAGGAAGCTCGAGGTCACCACCGGCCTCTCGATCGCCTACACGCTCCTCGTGCCGGGCCGCTTCACGCGCTTTGCCGACCGTGTGCTCGGCCCTTCCGCCAGCGACGCCGACCGCGATACCCTGAAGCAGAAACTGAGTACGATCGGCACATTCCTGGCCGACTGGGAGAAGACCTACGACAAGACCATCGCGGGCAAGACGAGGTTCAACGAGAAGACGAAGCGGGACGAGCAGCAGCAGGACACCGAGGAGGGTTATGGCCGCCTCGACGCGCTCAACCGCATCGGCAACCAGGTCTTCTCCCAGGACATGACGCTGAGCGGCCTCAGCGGCTTCGAGAAGAATCTGCACGCCAAGGACGCACCGGTCAGCTTCCCGCCGATCTGGACCGTGCCCTGGCTCAAGTTCGCGCAATATGACGCGTCGATCGAACAACCGCTGATCCGCAACGCCGGCGAAGCGCTTGGCGTGACCGCGCTGCTCAATCTGTCCGACACGACGCCAAGGGACACGCTGTTCCGATCGTCGATGGACATCAAGAATCTGAACTGGATCGAGGATCTGCTGAAGGGGTCGGCGCCCTATCCCAAGAAGCAGCTCTCCGGACTGACCTCGCCGAAATGGCCGTCGGACATCTTCGGCGATGATGCGTGGAAGATCGATGGCGACCGCGTCAAAAGCGGCCGCAAGCTCTATGCGGAGATCTGCGTCGAATGCCATCTCGGTCCGGTCAACGATCCCGTCTTCGACGCGGAATTCCCGGAGCAGAGCGTCTGGGCGTCGCGGTGGGAAACCATCGGCGACGACAAATTCCTGAACGAGGTACAGAAAAGCGCCAAGGGCATGGGGACCGACCCCGCCCAGGCCAGCGTGCTGGCAACGCGGACGGTTCAGGTGCCGGGCTTTCTCAAGCTCGATCCCACGCAGAAACTCAATGCCTGGTGGAACTGCAATCTGCCGGATATTTCGTCGACCGACATGCCGTACTCGCTTGGCCTGATGGTGCTCGTCGACATCGTCAGCCGCAAGGCGATGGACGATGCCAAGATCGATCCGAAGGTTCAGCAGGCCTGGTGGGGTAAGCGCAAGAACTGCCCCGATCCGGGTCCGCAGCCGCCCGACAAGCAGGAGAAGGGCCCCTGGTATCGCGCGCGTCCGCTCAACGGCGTCTGGGCCACCGCGCCTTATCTCCACAATGGATCGGTGCCTTCGCTTTATTGGATGCTGAGCCCTGCGGCCGAGCGGCCTAAATCGTTCTGCATGGGCGGCGGTCGCGACTACGATCCGAAGCAGGTCGGCTTCGCGGTCGCCGACGGCGAGAGCTGCAAGACCGGGCAGTCGCGCTTTTCGACGCGAGCACCCGATGGCACCGAGATGTACGGCAACAGCAATGCGGGCCACTCGTTCGACGGCACGCCAGGCCCCGGCAAGGACGGCACCATCGGCCGCGTGCTCAAGGAGCAAGAGCGCTACGATTTGATCGAGTACCTGAAGACGCTGTAGCACCTCGTCATCGTCATGCCCGGGACAAGCCCGGAGTTTGTGGAACGGTCAGTGGCGCGGAACGCGTCCGAGCCGCCTCACTTGAACAGCGGCGTCCCCGGCACGAAGGCGTCGAAGGCCGCCCAGAACTGGGAGCGGTAGCGGTCCTGCTCCTGCAGAATCTCGTGCTTCGAGCCGGCGATCACGAGATGGGAGCCGGCGCGCAGATGGTAGGCGAATTCCTCGATCGCCGCGGTCGAGACCACGGTGTCGTTGGAGGCCGCCAGCATCAGGATCGGCTGACGGATCTCGGAGGGATAGCTCAGGCCCTTGAAGGTTCGCATCGCGCGGAATGCGGTATCGGCCCAGGCCACCGTCGGCGACGCCAGGCCAAGCGTCGGGTCCTCCTCCAGAATTGCAACGTTGCGCGCATAGCGCACGGGATCGCTGGTCAGGGGATTGTTGATGAAGGGAGACAGCCCGGTGAGTTGGTCGCTGCCGCCGGGAACGTAACCGCCGCCCCGCCCCAGCAGGCGCATCGCCTTCAACAGCGCCCGCACCGGAAACGAGGTGGCGCGACCAGGCAGGTCGATCATCGGCGCCGACAGCACCATGCGGTCGAACCAGCGTTTCTGCGCATGTGCGAGGCGCAGGAGCACCGCTCCGCCCATGGAATGGGCCAGCGCGAAGTACGGCGGCGGACAATCCGGCAGCACCACCTGCTGCACGAACGCCTCCACGTCGATCTCGTAATCGGAGAAATTGCGCACATAGCCCTTGCGCGGATCGCGCAGGCGGCGCGAGGAATGGCCCTGCCCGCGCCAGTCGATCATCGCCACCGCAAAGCCGCGATCGCGCAAATCGCGCACGGTCTCGAAATATTTCTCGATCTGCTCACTGCGTCCGGTGAAGACGCAGACGGTGCCCTTGCGGTTGGCCGGCGGCGCCCAGCGCGCGAAGCGCAGTTCGACCCCGTCTGGCGTCTTGATGAAGCCGCTGACGACGTCTTCGGGTACGGGGTTGGAGGGAATCGAGACCAGCGTCATGATGGGAAGTGCTTGGGCGCCAAGTGCTGTGAAGCAAGTGCTGCAAATCAAGGGGCGGGAGCGCCGAAAAGGCGCCATTGCCGCCCTCTTGAACGCCGTCTGGACCCACCCATATCATCTGAGTGCAGGCCGCTACCAGTGTTTCGGAACCGGAACATCAGGCTGCACACAGACGAAAGCCCGGCCCGATTGGCGGGCGGGTTACCTGAACAGTCGCTCAATGGAGGACTTGACCATGCGTACCTACGATCTCACCCCGTTCTATCGTTCCACCGTCGGCTTCGATCGCCTCTTCAACTTGCTCGACCAGGCAGGCTCTGACGGCAGCCCCGGTTATCCCCCCTACAACATCGAGCGCACCGGCGAGAACGCCTACCGCATCACCGTCGCGGTCTCCGGCTTCGCCAAGGATGAGCTCTCCATCGTCGCGAAGGAAAACACGCTGACGATCAAGGGCGAGAAAGTCGCAGGCGAGAACTCGAAGTCCGAAGTGCTCTATCGCGGCATCGCCGCCCGCGCCTTCGAACGCGCCTTCCAGCTTGCCGACTTCGTGCAGGTGAAGGACGCCTCGCTCGAGAACGGCCTGCTCCATGTCGACCTCGTACGCGAGATTCCCGAAGCCAAGAAGCCGCGCCAGATCGCGATCAACGCTGGCCCAACGAAGGCGCAGGTGATCGAGAGCTCGGTCGCCGCTTAAGCGCGCACGCCGCTTTCAGGTTGCGAAAACGCCCCGGTGCCCCGGGGCGTTTTTTCGTTTTTGCGCGGCTCTCTACGCATCGTCGTCCCGGCGAAGGCCATACCGCGTGATCTATCGAGCATGCACGGCGGGAGTACCAAACTCCAAGTCTTCGCCAAACATCGCCCGGTGGCTATGGGTCCCGGCCTTCGCCTGGACGGCACCGTTTGTTTGGCTGCCCTTTTTGCACCGCATCACAGAACGGTGAGCCGTGTAACGCCACGGCGTCCCGCTCCGTCCTTTGGACATCGCATCCAAAACAAGACGGAGAACGATCATGACTTTCTGGCGCAGCCTTTTCGTCGCCGCGAGCCTGCTGGCGGCTCCCATCAGCCTGGCCCATGCACAGACCCCGCAGTCCGTGAAGGCCAAGAACGTCGTGCTGGTGCACGGCGCCTGGGCCGACGGCTCGAGCTGGTCGGAGGTGATCCCGATCCTCCAGGCCGCAGGCCTTCACGTGACGGCCGTGCAGAATCCGCTTTCGTCGCTTGCGGACTCCGTCGAGGCGACCAAACGCGCGCTGGCCGAGCAGGACGGTCCGACGGTGCTGGTCGCGCATTCCTGGGGCGGCACCGTGATCAGCCAGGTCGGCACCGATCCGAAGGTCACCGGTCTTGTCTACATCGCCGCACGCGCGCCCGATGCCAACGAGGATTTCGTCGCGCTGTCGAAGCAGTTTCCGGCGGGCCCCGCGCGCGCCGGCATCGTCGAGCGCGACGGCTATACGAAGCTTTCGGAAGACGCGTTCCTGAAATATTTCGCCAACGGCGTCGCGCCGGAGCGGGCGAAGGAGCTCTACGCCGTGCAATGGCCGACGGCCGCCTCGATCTTCGCCGGCCGCACAACTGAAGCTGCCTGGCACTCCAAGCCGAGCTGGTATGCGGTGTCGAAGAACGACGGCACCATCAATCCCGATCTCGAACGTTTCCTCGCCAAGCGGATGAACGCAACCACGATCGAGCTCGACGCCGGCCACCTCTCGCTGGTGTCGCATCCGAAGGACGTCGCAAATTTGATCCTGGACGCTGCGGGCTATCCGCGGAGCTGAAGCACAGATGCTGTGAGGCAAAAGCGCCCGCGTCTTCGGGCGCTTTTGTCTTGCTCTAATCCAGCCCCTGCGCGGCCGGCATGTCCTGCGTCGGCAGGATCGTTGCGGCCGGCTTGGCCTGGCCGACGGTCGGAGCGGCGGCTTGCGGCGCGGCTTCGACGGGCTTGGCCTGCACGGCGGCGGTCTGCTGCGCGGGCTGGGCCTGCTGCGCCGTCTGATCTGCGGGCTTGGCCGCCACCGGGGTCTCGGCGCGCGGCGGGGCGGCCTTGGGCAGCGGCACGGTGCGGCTGGCAACATGCGGGATCGGCGCGGGCGGACGCGGCGGGCCGCCACGGACCATGGTCGGCGGCGGCAGCGCGCTTTGGGGCCGGTAAGGCACCACCGCAGGCCCCTCATAGGCGGGCGCCATGCCATAGGCATCTGCGGCCGGCATGAAGCGGATGATCCGGCCGTCGCGGGCGTCGATCACGAGCCGGCCATCATCGCCGCGGCGGTCGATCACCGCGATGGTATAGACAGCGCCGCGCAGGCGCGGGATGCCGAGTGGCGAGAAGCCGTTTTCGCGGAGCACCGCGTAGACCTCGGTGGGCGGCAGCAACGCCGGCGCCGGGCCGCGCTCCTCATAACCATAGCCGTAACCGTAACGCGGCGGCGGAGACGGCCCAGCTTCGCCCGGCCCGTACGGCCCATCGAAATCCGAGACCGAGATCATGGCCCCGCCCCCGATACCGCTCGATGGAACTTGCGCCTGGGCAGCAGTTGCAGCCAGCACCAGCGTGGTGGCAGCCACACATCCTGTGAAAAACTTCATGGTCGACACGCTCCTGTCAGGCCCCCCGATGCTCGCGCTCTTTCGCTTCTTGCGGCGTGGCGCGCCTTTCGAAGGGCTGATCCGGAGCTTCATCCGGGATTTCGGCGCCGCTTGGGCCGGATCGCGGCGCGTTTGCTTCAAAACCGGGGCCGCGCAACTTTCGGAAAGCGATTGATTGACATATCGGGAATCGGGACTTCCGCGCGCTTGTGTGATAGACAAAAATTTGGCAAGGTGATTGTTAGGACAGGAAGACTGTCTCAATTTTGCTTGCGGTCCCGGCATAGGGATTGCAACGAAAGTCGGTGCTTTCGAGCACCATAAGGCAACAGGCAAAGCCGTTCTCGGGGACGAAGAGCGCCTTGGCCTGAATTTAAGAAAATGCGGCTCGCAGCGGACGAGCGGTGACCCAGAGGCGGGTGCCGCGGAACGCCCAAGGTGCGCCGAAGATGGCGGTGAGGCAGCTCGCCGCATGGAGAGGATTGGAACAATGAACGGGTCGCAATTCGAGCGCGGAAACATCGTGGCAGAAGAGCTGTCGGCGACGGTCGCCTCGAAAACGACCGATCCGATTCAGGAACACAATTCACGCCCCAAAGCCGAAGGTCTTTACGATCCGAGCCTGGAGAAGGATTCCTGCGGCGTCGGCTTCATCGCCAACATCAAGGGCAAGAAGTCGCACGAGATCGTCTCGGACGCGCTGAGCATCCTCTGCAACCTCGAACATCGCGGCGCCGTCGGCGCCGACCCGCGCGCCGGTGACGGCGCCGGCATCCTGGTGCAGATCCCGCACGCCTTCTTCAGCCGCAAGGCCAAGGAGAACAAGTTCGAGCTGCCCGCGCCCGGCGAATACGCCATCGGCGCGCTGTTCATGCCGCGCGACACCGCTTGGCGCAACGTCATCAAGAGCATCATCGCCGACCAGGTCAAGGACGAGGGCCTGACCCTGCTCGGCTGGCGCGACGTGCCGACCGACAATTCCTCGCTCGGCGTCACCGTGAAGCCGACCGAACCCGCCTGCATGCAGGTGTTCATCGGCCGCAACGGCGTCGCCAAGACCGAGGACGAATTCGAGCGCCGGCTCTACATCCTGCGCAAGTCGATCTCGCAGGCGATCTACCAGCGCCGCGACCGCGGGCTCGCGGGCTATTACCCCTGCTCGATGTCCTGCCGCACCGTGATCTACAAGGGCATGTTCCTCGCCGACCAGCTCGGCAAGTACTATCCCGATCTGCACGAGAAGGACTTCGAGAGCGCGCTCGCGCTCGTTCACCAGCGCTTCTCGACCAACACCTTCCCGGCGTGGTCGCTGGCGCATCCCTATCGCATGATCGCGCATAACGGCGAGATCAACACGCTGCGCGGCAACACCAACTGGATGGCTGCGCGCCAGGCTTCGGTGAGCTCGGAGCTCTACGGCAAGGACATCAGCCGGCTGTGGCCGATCTCCTACGAGGGCCAGTCGGACACCGCGTGCTTCGACAACGCGCTCGAATTCCTGGTGCAGGGCGGCTACTCGCTGCCGCACGCCGTCATGATGATGATTCCGGAGGCGTGGGCCGGCAATCCCTTGATGGATGAGAAGCGCCGCGCCTTCTACGAATATCATGCCGCGCTGATGGAGCCGTGGGACGGCCCCGCCGCGATCGCCTTCACCGACGGCCGCCAGATCGGCGCCACGCTCGACCGCAACGGATTGCGGCCGGCGCGCTATCTCGTCACCAAGGACGACCGCATCGTGATGGCGTCCGAAATGGGCGTGCTGACGATCCCCGAGGACCAGATCATCACCAAGTGGCGCCTGCAGCCCGGCAAGATGCTGCTGGTCGACCTCGAGCAGGGCCGCCTGATCCCGGACGACGAGATCAAGGCCGAGCTCGCCAAGAGCCATCCCTACAAGGAGTGGCTGGAGCGGACCCAGATCGTGCTGGAAGAGCTGCCGAAGGTGCCGACCACCGGCGTGCGCTCGAACCTGTCTCTTTTGGATCGCCAGCAGGCGTTCGGCTACAGCCAGGAAGACATCACCATCCTGATGACGCCGATGGCGGCCACCGGCGAGGAAGCCGCGGGCTCGATGGGCAACGACACGCCGATCTCGGCGCTGTCGGACAAGGCCAAGCCTCTGTTCACCTACTTCAAGCAGAACTTTGCGCAGGTCACCAACCCGCCGATCGATCCGATCCGCGAGGAGCTGGTGATGAGCCTCGTCTCCATCATCGGACCCCGGCCGAACCTGTTCGATCTTCAGGGCCTCGCCACCACCAAGCGCCTGGAAGCGCGCCAGCCGATCCTGACCGACGCGGATCTCGAAAAGATCCGCTCGATCTCGGACGTCGCTGAATCGCACTTCAAGTCCCGCACGC
The DNA here is from genome assembly GCF_018130615.1 of Bradyrhizobium manausense. Lineage (GTDB taxonomy): Bacteria > Pseudomonadota > Alphaproteobacteria > Rhizobiales > Xanthobacteraceae > Bradyrhizobium > Bradyrhizobium manausense_A. The sequence goes on along the minus strand of NZ_JAFCKB010000020.1, from coordinate 8,858 downwards.
TGGACACCACCTTCCACGCCGGTCTCGGCGCGGCCGGCATGGACCAGGTGCTGGACGAGCTCTGCGCCCGCGCCGAGAGCGCGGTGCGCGAAGGCGTCAACATCATCATCCTGTCCGACCGCATGGTCGGCACCGACCGCGTGCCGATCCCCTCGCTGCTGGCCTGCGCGTCCGTGCATCATCACCTGATCCGCACCGGCTTGCGCACCTCGGTCGGCCTGGTCGTCGAATCCGGCGAGCCGCGCGAAGTGCATCACTTCGCCTGCCTCGCGGGCTACGGCGCCGAGGCGATCAATCCTTACCTCGCGTTCGAAACCATCATCGCGATGAAGGACCGCCTGCCCGGCTCGCTCGACGACTACGAGATCGTCAAGCGCTACATCAAGTCGATCGGCAAGGGCCTGCTGAAGGTGATGTCCAAGATGGGCATCTCGACCTACCAGTCCTATTGCGGCGCGCAGATCTTTGACGCGGTCGGCCTCAAGGCGGACTTCGTCGCAAAATTCTTTGCCGGGACGCACACCCGCGTCGAGGGTGTCGGTCTTGCCGAGATCGCGGAAGAAGCCGTGCGCCGTCACGCCGACGCATTCGGCGAGGCGCAGGTCTACAAGACCGCGCTCGACGTCGGCGGCGAATATGCCTATCGCAGCCGCGGCGAGGACCATGCCTGGACCGCGGAATCGGTCGGGCTTCTCCAGCATGCTGCACGCGGCAATTCGCTGGAACGCTATCGCGCCTTCGCAAAAATCCTCAACGAGCAGTCGGAGCGCCTTCTGACGCTGCGCGGCCTGTTCCGGATCAAGAACGCGGAAGAAGAGAAGCGCAAGCCGATCCCGCTCGACCAGGTCGAGTCGGCCAAGGACATCGTCAAGCGTTTCGCCACGGGCGCGATGAGCTTCGGCTCGATCTCGCGCGAGGCGCACACCACGCTCGCGATCGCGATGAACCGGATCGGCGGCAAGTCGAATACCGGCGAAGGCGGCGAGGAAGCCGACCGCTTCAAGCCGATGCCGAACGGCGATTCCATGCGTTCGGCGATCAAGCAGGTCGCCTCGGGCCGTTTCGGCGTCACCACGGAGTATCTCGTCAACTCCGACATGATGCAGATCAAGATGGCGCAAGGTGCCAAGCCCGGCGAAGGCGGCCAGCTGCCCGGCCACAAGGTCGATGCGACCATCGCCAAGGTCCGGCATTCGACGCCGGGCGTCGGCCTGATCTCGCCGCCGCCGCACCACGACATCTATTCGATCGAGGATCTGGCGCAGCTGATCTACGACCTCAAGAACGTCAACCCGACGGGCGACGTCTCGGTCAAGCTGGTGTCCGAGATCGGCGTCGGCACGGTCGCCGCGGGCGTCGCCAAGGCGCGCGCCGACCACGTCACCATCGCAGGCTTCGAGGGCGGCACCGGCGCTTCGCCGCTGACCTCGATCAAGCATGCCGGCTCGCCCTGGGAGATCGGCCTCGCCGAGACCCACCAGACGCTGGTGCGCGAGCGGCTACGCAGCCGCATCGTGGTCCAGGTCGACGGCGGCTTCCGCACCGGCCGTGACGTCGTGATCGGCGCGCTGTTAGGGGCCGACGAGTTCGGCTTTGCGACCGCGCCGCTGATTGCGGCCGGCTGCATCATGATGCGCAAGTGCCATCTCAACACCTGCCCGGTCGGCGTCGCCACCCAGGATCCCGTCCTGCGCAAGCGCTTCACCGGCCAGCCCGAGCACGTGATCAACTATTTCTTCTTCGTCGCGGAGGAAGTCCGCGAGATCATGGCCTCGCTCGGCTTCCGCACCTTCAACGAGATGGTTGGCCAGGTGCAGCTGCTCGACCAGACCAAGCTGGTGGCGCACTGGAAGGCCAAGGGCCTCGATTTCTCAAAGCTGTTCGTCAAGCAGAAGGAAGAGAAGGGTCAGAAGATCTATCACTCCGAGCGCCAGAACCATCATCTGGAAGCCGTGCTCGACCGCTCGCTGATCGAGAAGGCGCAACCTGCACTCGACCGCGGCGCGCCGGTGAAGATCGAGGCCAAGATCAACAGCACCAACCGCTCCGCGGGTGCGATGCTGTCGGGCGCGGTCGCCAAGATCTACGGTCATGCCGGCCTGCCGCACGACACCATCCATGTCGGCCTCAGGGGTACTGCCGGCCAGGCCTTCGGCGCGTGGCTGGCCAACGGCGTCACCTTCGAGCTCGAGGGTGAAGCCAACGACTATGTCGGCAAGGGTCTCTCGGGCGGCAAGATCATCGTCAAGCCGCCGGCCAACAGCGGCATCGTGCCGGAAGAAAGCATCATCGTCGGCAACACCGTGATGTACGGCGCCATTCAGGGCGAGTGCTACTTCCGCGGCGTCGCCGGCGAGCGTTTCGCCGTGCGTAACTCGGGCGCGGTCGCCGTCGTCGAAGGCGCGGGCGATCATTGCTGCGAATACATGACCGGCGGCATCGTGGTCGTGCTCGGCAAGACCGGGCGCAACTTCGCGGCTGGCATGTCCGGCGGCATCGCCTACGTGCTCGACGAAACCGGCGGCTTCGACAAGCTGTGCAACATGGCGATGGTCGAGCTCGAGCCGGTGCTGTCGGAAGAGCTGATCAACGCCGGCACCTATCACCACTCCGGTGACCTCGAGGCGCATGGCCGGGTCGACGTGTTCAAGGACCTGCTCGATTCCGACGTCGAGCGGCTGCACGTCCTGATCACGCGCCATGCGAAGGCGACCGGCTCCAAGCGCGCCGCCGACATCCTGGCCAACTGGAAGGAATGGCTGCCCAAATTCCGCAAGGTGATGCCGGTCGAGTACCGGCGCGCGCTGCGCGAACTGGCCGCCAACGCGGACGCCGAGCCGAAAATCGCGATCGGGGCGTAATTCTCACAACGCGTCATTCCGGGGCGCGCGAGGCGCGAACCCGGAATCTCGCAAAACAACCTCCAGGCTCCGGGTCTGCGCGCGGCGCGCACATCCCGGAACGACGGAAAAGAAACCTAAGCGGCAGGGACTTCGGGTTTAATGGGCAAGATCACGGGTTTTCTCGAAATCGAACGGCATGACCGCAAGTACACCCCGGTCGCCGAGCGCGTGAAGCATTACAACGAGTTCGTCGTTCCCTTGACTGAGAAGGAAACGCGCGACCAGGCCGCGCGCTGCATGAACTGCGGCATTCCTTATTGCCACGGCACCGGCTCGGTCGCGCCGGGTACGCCCGGCTGCCCGGTCAACAACCAGATCCCTGACTTCAACGACCTCGTCTATCAGGGCAATTGGGAAGAAGCCTCGCGCAACCTGCACTCGACCAACAATTTCCCGGAGTTCACCGGCCGCATTTGTCCTGCGCCATGTGAAGCGTCCTGCACACTTAACATCGACGACAACCCGGTCACCATCAAGACCATCGAATGCGCAATCGTCGACCGGGCCTGGGACAATGGCTGGCTGAAGCCTGAAGTGGCCACTGTGAAGACCGGCAAGAAGGTCGCCGTGATCGGCTCCGGCCCGGCCGGCATGGCCTGCGCCCAGCAGCTCGCGCGCGCCGGCCATGACGTGCATCTGTTCGAGAAGTACGCCAAGGCCGGCGGACTGCTTCGCTATGGCATTCCCGACTTCAAGATGGAGAAGGGCGTCATCGACCGCCGCGTCAAGCAGATGGAAGGCGAAGGCGTCACCTTCCACTACAACAGTCATGTCGGCGCCGACGGTAATGTCGATCCGCGCGAGATGCTCAACCAGTACGACGCGATCGCGCTGACCGGCGGCGCGGAAGCCCCGCGCGATTTGCCGATCCCCGGCCGCGAATTCGACGGCATCCACTACGCCATGGACTTCCTGCCGCAGCAGAACCGCCGCGTCTCCAGCGAGCCGCTGAACGGGGTCACCGAGATTTTGGCCGGCGGCAAGCATGTCGTCGTCATCGGCGGCGGCGACACCGGAAGCGACTGCATCGGCACCTCGCTGCGCCAGGGCGCGCTGTCCGTGACGCAACTCGAGATCATGCCCGCCCCGCCCGAGCGCGAGAACAAGGGCCTGACCTGGCCGAACTGGCCGCTGAAGATGCGCACCTCCTCCAGCCAGGCCGAAGGCGCGGTCCGCGAATTCGCCGTGCTGACGCAGAAGTTTTCGGGCGAGAACGGCAAGGTCAAGAAGCTGCACTGCGTGCGCGTCGACGACAAGTTCAAGCCGCTTCCCGGCACCGAATTCGAGCTCGACGCCGAGCTGATCCTGCTCGCCATGGGCTTCGTCCATCCTGTGCACGAGGGCTTGCTCAAGCAGCTCGCGGTCGACCTCGACCCGCGCGGCAACGTCAAGGCCAACACGCTCGACTACCAGACCTCGCGCCCGAACGTGTTCTCCGCCGGCGACATGCGCCGCGGCCAGTCGCTGGTGGTGTGGGCCATCCGCGAAGGCCGGCTGTGTGCAAGGTCGATCGATACGTTCCTGATGGGGAAGACGGATCTGCCGCGGTAAGCTGCGGCTCGCTCTGCGATAGCGCAGAGCTAGACAATCATTCCGCTGTCGTCCTGGCGAAAGCCAGGGCCCATACCGCGGAATCTATCGATGGCGATCGGTTGCGGTACAGAACTGCTAGTCTTCGCCAAATCAATGCCGGTGATAATGGGTCCTGGCTTTCGCCAGGACGACACCTGAGGACTTGGCAGCGCTGTACCACCCAGCGACGCGCCGCCGCTAATTCTGCAACCTCACCCCCAGCATCACCACCGTCCCCTGTGAGCTCGCTCCCGCGACGTTCGAATCCAGGATGTCGTGGCGCAGCGTGCCCTTGATCCAGACGTTGCGGTTGAGCTTGTAGATCAGATTGCCTTCGAGCGAGTAGGTCTTGTCGTTGCGATTCTGGCCCTGGTAGTCGTAGGTGCCGTAGGTGAATTTACCGATCGCGGTGAGCCAGCGGCGGAAGTCGTGGTCGACTTCGGCGGCGTAGGTGTGCACCAGCACGCCGGAAGAGCCGGGAATCGTGGTTTCCGCGATCTGCGTGTCGGTGTTGAACTTCACCGTCGTCAGCCCGCTCGCGTTCCAGATCAGCGAGCCCGAGGTCAGGAAGCCCGAAAGCTGGCTCAACCGCGGATCGACATAGTTGCGCGCGGAATAGCCGACCGAGACTTCGCCGGTGAGGATGCGCGAGAACTCGAAGGACGAGCCGACCTTGGCGTAACCGCCGGATGAATCGCGCAGATAGCCGTTGCGATCGGCGGCCTGGTCGTGGACGCGGTTGTCGCCCTCGATCTCGACGAACGGCTTCAGGCCCGGCTTGAGCTCATAGGAGAAACGTCCGACGCCGCCATACTGGTTGAAGTCGCGGTCGTCGTTGCTGAAGGTCGAGCCGTCAGTCAGCTTGGAATCGGTATAGGCAGTGCGATCCACCGTCGCGCCCGCCGCGACCTGGAAGCGGTTGAAAGTCTGGTCGAAGCCGAAGGTGCCGCCATAGGTGGCGTAGACGGGATATTTCTGCAGACCGGCCTGCACATTCGGGCTGCCGGGATTGTCGGTGGCGAGCCGCAGGCGCAGTTGCGAGGTCAGCTTGAGGTCGCGGTCGACGTCGAAGCGGCCGTCGACATGACCGGTGAAATCGGGACGGTTGATCTCGACCGGCGACGGCGAGGGGAAGCCGTCGATCGTCGCGGGCATGTTGTTGGTGTAGCCCGAGAACGAGCCGCGCAAGTCAGCGACCAGCGCGTGGCGCTCCCAGTCGGACATCACGAGCAGATCAGGCGCAACCACGTAGACCGGCGAGCCGACCGGCTTGTTCAGGCGCGCCGGGTTGGTGTCGTAGCCGGCGGAGAGCTCGAGCCCGCCCTTGATCAGAAAGCTGCCGGCGTAATCGCCGACCGCGCCGAACGCATCGTCGTCGGCCTTAAGACGGCGGCGCAGCGGCTGACCGGGCACGTTGCCGGCCATCGCCGGCGATACCGGCGTCTTGTGCGCGGTCTCCGATGGCGGCGGTGCAATGCGCGGCGGGCCGAGAGTGGACACTGGCGCTGCAGGCGGCACCGGAGAGCCCGGGCCGGCGGCGCGCTTCGGCTTGGGCTGGCCCGGATAGAGCTTTGGCTGCTGGCGCTTCCGGTTGAGCGAATCGTAGCCGGAGCCGCTCGCGCCGTTGGCCGCGGGCAGGCCGTAGGTCGGCACCTGGCCGACGCGCGTCGTCGCGGGCGCATCGCTCTTCCTGCGCGGGTCGTCGTTGGGGTCCGGCGGCTGCGGGACCGCATCCGAGGGGGCCTGCGGCACGCCGGCCGTGCGGCGCGTCGGCAGCGTGTCGGGCGCGGCGAAGCCGCCGCGGCTGGGATTGAACAGGTCGGGTGTGAGGCTCTGGGCGGCCGCTGGGCCAGTTTCCAGCGCGGTCAGCAGCAGGCATGGCAAAGCGGCGCGGAAGGCGTACGCGCGACTGCTCCGGCCCCTACCTGGAGGCGACCCCACGATGGAATAACTCCAACGAAATCAACCACATTCGCGATGACCTCCCGCTCGCTCGCGGGAACCATCGTTAATGGAGTTAAAACAATTATGGTTAATGACCCGTTGAGGGTTTTGGAGCTCGCGTCGCCTCAGAGGCTGGGGCGTGCTAAGCAGGCCGGCAACGGGCCAATGCCCCTCCTCCCTGGACCAAAACATGCCGAGCTCGAAACCGCTGATGACCCAATCATCCGGCCCCACATCCACAAGCGTCGAATCCGCGCTCCGCACGCTGGAAACCGAGAGCGGCGGCATCAACGCGCTCGCGGCCGCCCTGCGCGGCCCACTGGGCGAGGCGTTCGCCAAGGCGATCGATCTGATCCGCAACGCCAAGGGCCGCGTCATCGTCACCGGGCTCGGCAAGTCCGGCCACATGGCGCGCAAGATCGCCGCGACCCTGGCCTCGACGGGCACGCCCGCCTTCTTCGTCCACACCGCGGAAGCCGCCCATGGCGACCTCGGCATGATCACCACCGACGACGTCATCATGGCGCTGTCCTGGTCCGGTGAGCAGCCGGAGATGAAGACGCTGGTGAACTATTCCGCGCGGTTTGCGATCCCGATGATCGCGGTGACGTCGAACGCGGCGTCCTCGCTCGGCCAGGCCGCCGACGTCGTGATCGAGCTGCCGAAGGCCCGCGAGGCCTGCCCTCACAATCTGGCACCGACGACGTCGACGATGATGCAGGTCGCGATCGGCGATGCCATTGCGATTGCGCTGCTCGAAGGCCGCGGCTTCACCGCGCTGGAGTTCGCGCATTTCCATCCCGGCGGCAAGCTGGGGGCAATGCTGAAATTCGTCCGCGACTACATGCGCACCGGCGCGGAGATCCCGGTCAAGCCTGAAGGCACCAAGATGTCGGACGCGGTGATGGAGATGTCGGCCAAGGGGCTCGGCTGCGTCTGCATCGTCAACGCCGCGAACGAGGCCGTCGGCATCATCACCGACGGCGATTTGCGCCGCCACATGCGGCCCGATCTTTTGACGGCCTCGGTCGACGACGTCATGACCACGCAGCCCAAGACGGTGCCGCCCTCGATGCTCGCGACCGAGATGATCGAGGTGTTGAACACGCGCAAGATCACGACGCTGGTCGTAACCGAGGCGGGCAAGGTGGTCGGCATCGTGCATCTGCACGATCTGCTGCGGGCGGGCGTGGCTTAGTTTCGAGTGCGGTCGTTCCGGGGCGATGCGAAGCATCGAACTATGGTGCGCAATTGCGCACCTGAGAGTTTCGAGATTCCGGGTTCACGCTTACCCCGGAAACCGCGCCGCCTTCTCCTCCAGCGGCAGTCTCAGCCCGTTCGCAAGGTACGACACCGTGCGGTAAAAGCCGCACAGCAGCATGACCTCCAGAATCTGCGCCACGTCGTAATGCGCCGATAGCGCGGCAAACTCTTCATCACTTAACGTCGCGCGGTGATGCAATCCGTCCGCCGCCGCGATCAGGGCCTGCTCGGCCGGCGACCAGCAGGGTGACGTCGCATCGCCCGCGACAGTGGCGTGGACCTCGTCCTCGGTGAGCCTCGCAGGACCGGCGAAAACCGCGACATGGACGCCCCATTCATATTCGCAACCATTCAGCGCACAGGTACGATCGATGACGATCTCGCGCTGGCGCAGGGAGAGCGGACCCGGATCAAGAAGCCCGCCGGCGCGAAACTTGTCCCAGGCGCGGGCGTGGCCCGCCATCACCCGGAACAGCACCAGCGGCGGCGCTCCGCGCATGATGCGGTCGAACTGCGCCTGGATCTCCGGGGGATAAGGCGGCGCGAGCGGGGCAATACGCGGCGTCGGGGATGACATGAGCGTCGTCCTTGCTACAATTATTGTAGCACGATGCTACATTATTCGTAGCAACACGCAAGAGGGTCGCGATGGCAAGACGAGCAGCATCAGGAGAACGCCGCGCGCGCGGCTCGCGCACCGGCCGGCCGATCATGGTGCTGCTCGACCTCCTGGGCCGGCGCTGGAGCCTGCGAATATTATGGGAGCTGCGCGATGAGCCCCTCACTTCGCGCGCGCTGCGCGCGGCCTGCGACGAGGCTTCACCAACCGTGTTGCAGGCGCGGCTGAGCGAGCTGCGCGAGGCGCGGTTCGTGGAGCTCGGAGATGGTGGCGGCTATGGGCTGACGACGCTGGGGCGGGAGCTGTGCGAGACATTCATGCCGCTGCACCGGTTTGCGGAGAGGTGGAACGTCTCTTCCCCCTCTCTCCGCTTGCGGGGTGAGGGGGAGTCTCCGCGCAGACGGTAAAAGACGGATTCGCGGAGAGTCCCCCCTCACCCGGATTGCATCTGCGATGCAATCCGGCCTCTCCCCTTCCGATGCAGGGCTATCGCATATGACCGAACAGGGCGAGGAGGAAGCTGTTGTCCCACCCCGCGCGCTTGATTTTGCGACGTA
>NZ_JAFCKB010000002.1 GCF_018130615.1 Bradyrhizobium manausense | reverse complement strand
TCCTTGTCCTGCCACAGGTCATCCTCGGAATGCCTGTCACTGAAATTATCGTGTCTCACTTCAGGGGTGCAGTCCAGCACTGTCACCACGACCGATTCCTGTGCGATCTGAGATGAGCCACGACAGCTTGCCACTCCGGATCGGCAACCCTGCTCGCGCGATCGCCAGTCCAAATTTGTGGCGACCGGTAACGTGGGCTGGTTTTCGTTTCTCTGCTACCTGGTCGAGCGGATCTTTCGGAGCCGACAGATCCTGGCTGCCGGATAGGCAAATGGCGCGGGTGTGATTTGACGTGCTCCGGCCGCTCGGGTGAGCTGCGGGCCACAGGAACCAAGGTTAGACCTGCTGTTTGGCTTCGGCCCCGCTAGGCTCTCTTTGAGAGTCATATCCGGAGAATTGAGATGCCCACCACAGTCCTGGCCCTGTTGATCCTCTTGGGATCCCTGCCTGCTGCGCACGCAGATCGCGATTATCCCTGGTGTGTCGTTGGCGACGATCTCGGCTGGCCCGGCGAGTGCATGTACGAGACCCGGGAGCAATGCATGGCTTCGGCATACGGCCGGTGGAACACCACGTGCAACATCAACCCGCGCGTGGGATTGCAGCAGCAGCCCCAGCCCGGGACCAAGAAGTTGCAGGAACGACGCCGCTAGGCGCGGCCGTTCCGGCGAAGTCAAATGCGGGCAGCGCGGCCTCAAGCCGCGCGCGAGCTTGAGCTCCTGAATGAGAGTGGCTAAGCTCGTTGGCGGAGAACGGCGAACGTATTTCAGTCGTCCTCCGTTGGTATAACTTAAGTCCTTTGCGGCCCCGCCTTCGGGTACCTTCATAGTGCGTTGGGTGCGACGACGCTCCCTCCGTTCTTCCCAAAGACTCCGGGGGCGGGTCCTTTTCCCGCTGGCTTGTGCCGCCAGCTCCGATGACGAGAACGCGCCGGCCTGCGAGCCGGCGGGTTTCTCGATGCCATGCGTATCACGTTACGCGTTGCCGATCCGCGATGAAAGATCGCATCGCGCTGGTCGACGTCCGGGTGCGTCGGGGCCGGCGGTGCTCCAAGCTGCCACTGAGTGCCGCAGCCGCATTTCGCGGCGGGATCGCCAAGGAACCCACGACTCCATTATCCTCGCATACCGGCGGGTGTTCGTCGTATTCACGCTACGCGGACGCCCACGCCGCTCTAAGGCCGATGCGAACGCCGCGTTGGCGCCGCACGAACGTCAGTGGCAACTGGGGTCTTGTGACGGGAGTCGCTTGGCGTTGAAGCACTCCGCGTAAATTTCCCAGGTGACGTGCCGTTCGATCCTTCCGGCGGGCTCTTGAGCTTTGATCCATCAGCACGCAAGACAGAGGCCTTTAAGGCAGCATCGATCGTCGTGAAGTTCGTTCTAGGAAGAGGGCTTGCCTTTGGCGCGAATAATCTTGACGCTCTGGTAACGAGCCACATGCTGCTAGCGCAGCTGGCACATTCATATAGCTTTAGCTCGACTCCTTCAGCCACCGGAAAAAGTGCCTTAAGCACTCTAGGTTGGCAGCAAACTATGCATCCGGCTTCGCCGTGCACGCTAGTCCCCATAGAAGCAATTCCGGCTCCAATGAAGAAATCTGAGTCCAGAGCAGGAGGCAATGGCGCCGCGTAGAGTATTGGGATGCGTACTCAAACGGACACATCGAGGCCTGCCGAATTCCGATAATCGCCAGTATTAGAACGGAGGTGCACCCGCCATCCTCGAAACCTACTGTGCCGGCGATGACGCGGGACAACCCACCCACGCTAATTTGCAAGGAATGCAGGCGGCCCATGGAGTACCTTGCGGCACTCCCAGAAATTGCAAATCTACCCGCCGTATATGCCTACAGATGCACACCCTGCTTGAGGGTCGACACAATCGTGTTAGGTCAGCGACATCGTGATTGAACTGAGTCCGCACATGGAATCTACGGTTGCTTGTCATCTGAAATTAAAAGCGTAGCCTTCAACTGATTTGCAAAGACGGAGGCACAGCATGACTGCAGTCCTCATTTTTAAAGTTGCTATCGTTGGATTGAGCGTTCTTTCGACGGCTCTCGCTTATTCGCTCATTCAGAGCTTCTAAAAAGGTCGCCTTGGTTGGGCGGCCTCTTTCATTTGCAAGCGGCGTAATCGCAGCTAGGTCCGAGCTCGGCTAGCTCCCAAGAGGCTTGCTCTCTTGGCCGCTACAGAGAAGGATCGCGGTCTTTCCGCACCAACACTCTCTCGCCCACGCTGCATGCTTCCTCGCCGTCCAATCAGGCTGATCCCGCCACGCATGGACGGCAGTCTTGCGATGAGCCGCAAATGAAAAGGCCGCCAACTGGGGCGGCCTCTCGTTAGTTTCCTATCCACTGCCGTCTCTGCATCTACGATAAGGTTCGGCTTTTGATGCGGGAACCGTGTATGCGTGCCACTCGGCCAAGGTGAAGCCGTACTTCTTCATGCAGGCCAAAGCATGTGGAGAGCTATCGCTACGTTGAGTGTCACGCCGCTTGGCCTCCCCAACCGAAATGCCGTCACGCTTCGCTTGGCAGACCGGGTCATGGTGGCAGGCATACGGTGGCGCTGCCAAGGCCGGGGACGCGACTAAACATATAGCCAAAGTAATAACGTGCTTCATGATTCCCCCAGAGACTGAACGGGAAGATCATTATCGAGCTACCGCAGGTTGGTAAAGGCGGGTCAAAATGTCTCCTCGCCTGTTCTGCGAAATAGGATACCTGTCAGAACAAACTAGGACACCAAAGGCCGCCTCTAGATGGGGATTTGGCGGAAGGGGTGTCCTGTCCAATTTGAAATTGCTGTCATTTTTCGTCTGCCTCAGCCGTTATCTACGGTCCTAGCCACGGTGGTTTTTGGCGAGTCCCCGTGATTCATTTTGAGGGTCACAAAGCACCGAGACCCGTCGCCTATGACGACCGCACTACTCGTTTCAGGGGCAGTCATTCTTGCCGCCCTCGCCCTCCTGGTGCTGGCCGGACTGACGCGGGGCACAGACGAAATTCACTGAGCCGGAGCTCGGCGACGTCGTGTTGATACCAGCCCGCAGCGGTGCATTGCTGGAGCCGGACATCGCAGGCAGGATCGGTCCGCCTGGATCACAGAGCCCCGCAAGGACACGCTCCCCAGGCTTGGAATGCCAGGCCTCCGGCAACGGGCACGGCCGACAGATGCCCCTGCCCCGCAGGACACGGCCCGACCTGACCGCCACCCGTGAGGCTTCACGCGGTGGATCTTGTGTTTTCAACTCCCACGACGCGCAGTAGCTCGCGCGCGATCTAAACCACCACTAATCGATAATTTGACTTTGGCCCGGCATCACATCGCCTTCGACGCCGATCGCTGGCCGGACGAGATGCGGCCTCCACCATGCCGGCGCCCTAGTCGTCCGTCAGGTTTCCGACGATCGTGCATTCTGAGGTTAACGCAATCGGCGTCTGCGCCGTATCTGTCGAGATGCGTATCGATGGATATCGTCCCGGACCCACTTTAAAGAAAACCGCATCGGTTATGATGGTATAATAGGCAACTGCTTTGACGAATGCCTGATTGGTCGTGTTGAGAAAGTGCTGTTTGCGGCCTAAATCGTTCGCGCCAGATGTCGATCCAACGGTAAGAAAAACGTCTATCACGGGCTGAATCGTGGGACCGTTTGGGACGGAGATCAGGCAGGCGACATGAGTGATGTTCAGAAACTTGTCCGTCGGCGATTGCGCGAGGGTGAGAGTTTGCGAACTGCCGCCGACCAAGCTAGCTTGGTCCTCATACCAGGTTCCTGATCGGATCGGCTTATTGTTCTGCGCATAAGCTGGCGCAGCGAGACCGAGCATCAGCATGAACAGGGCAATGAATTTGGCGAAGCGAAAAAAATGCATTTAGTAGCCTCCATATCTGAAATACAGGCGGCATAGTGCTGCGAAAAACCCCGCGCCCAATTGGTCAGCGTAGCCCGTGCTAAGGTTCATTGTGCCAGGATGTGATACTCGCGCAGCGGGAAAGAAAACCCGCCGACCTTGTGAGCCGACGGGAAGTTTTTTTGAATTGTAGATTGTGACCAGGGATTAGCTGGCCGCGGATTGGGAATCCGATTCGAGATCAAGCGGTCGCACAGGCCCATCTAAGTGGCAGACCCTGCTTCAGCCTCCGGCGGTGGCGATGCGCGGTAGCTCGCGTGCGTTCCGAACCACCAAAGACGAGCTCAATCGCGCCATGCGTTAGCTTGCCAATCTCGAATGGTTCCGATTCCACGACTGTTCCCAATCGATAATATTTTCACAGCTCGGGGAATATTGGGCAATCCAAATCGATAAAGCCCTTTGGGCTCCGAGGAGCCCGAGCTTTCGGCAACGTACTTTGGAGGTTCAGATGCAGTTGCATGTTTTGTTATTCGCGCTTGCCGGCTTCGCACTCGTCACCGGCGGCAATTCTTCGGCAGCACCAGTTCGCTACGGCAACTATTACGACGAGACTGCTGATGTGTTTTGCAGCACCGTTACCACCTGTCGGCTCAATTTCTCTCAAACCCCGACAGACAAGCTCGTCATGTTGCGCAAGCTAAATTGCAACATTTCTACCACCAGTACTCTGTTTCAGGCTTTGCTACATATCGCGACGACCAATGGCGGCCTTGGCATCGCACGTAGTCTGCCGCTGCCGGTCCCCGGCCCCATAGCCGTTGGCACTGCTACCACGACGAACTTCGAATCCGACATTCATTGGCTCATAGGTCAAGGGCGATTTCCATACGTGGATTTTGATATCGCTGCTCAAGCGAACATTATCGTGAACTGTACCATGACCGGCGATCTGATTGATCCGATACCATAGCGTCTTCGCAAATCTGCAAGGCGCATTTTTGCGCCGTACAGCGTACATCCGGAAATGACGGACCTTGAAGGCCGCCTTGGGTGCTGCTTCAGGGCGGTGGCCCGCCGGCGTTAACGCTGGCGGGCCACATGTTTACCGCCTGCCGCGCAAACTCGTCCTGGAGGCTTGCAGGCGATGCCGCGGCGGCCCGGCCGCGTTGCTCGTCCATCATTTGCTTCAAGCCCTTGAGGCAGCCGGTGAGCATCCAGTCGTAACTGATCCGGTAACGCTGGCAGTAGTCGCTCAGCTCCTCCGACATGGTCCGCCCGACCTTCGGAGGCGCTTCGAAGCCCCACTCGATCGCAAGCCATAGCGGGCTCCGGCTGGAGCCGCGCCCCTCCCCGAGGCGTTCAGCTTCCCTTGGGAGTGGTCCGTGACTGTGCCTCGCCAAGGCCGGGATTGATGGCCAGCGTCGCTCCGGCGGCGCCGCCCGCTTCATAGGCCGCCATCGACACCATGCGGCCACCGCTGCGCTGGGTCCGGAGCTTGAGGTCGAGCTTGTCGAATTCTGCATCGACCACCGAGGTCTTGAGGACGACCAGCTCGCGCCCCGTGCCTTCGTTGACCTGATCGCGACTGGCCTTGATCGCCACCAGCCTGTCCGCGATCGACGCCACCATCCCGAGCGCGAAGGAGGCATTGGCCAGATGCCGCTCCTGGTGGCGGAACCGGGCGTAGTCGACCGAGGTCTTGAAGCGGCCAAGCTCGGCGCGCACGGCGCCGTCGATCAATTCGGCCAGATAGTGCGCGACCTCGACATCCGCGCCGAGACCGAAGAACACATAGCTGCTCTCGCCGGCCGCGTCCTTCTCGCGCCAGACCCGACAATCGCAGAAATGAGCGATCGCGCCGATGCAGTCGTCCAGGGGAATTCGCTTCTTGCGATGGGTCTCGTAGACCCTCCGTTCGCACGGCGACGCGCGCAGCTCGACGTCCGAGAGCGACAAATCGTGGCGATCCAGCAGTTCGGCGACCTTGGCGGCGGCCGACAGCGCCTCGTCCTCGGTGCAGCCGTTGGCGATGGTTTTGGCGCGCAACGCCTGAATACGGAGCTTCAGCTTGTCGAGCACGGCCGGATTGAACGTCTGATTCACCGATCACCTGCCGGGAAGGCCCGACTGACATACCCCGGTCGGATAGATTGGCGGAAGGGGTGGGATTCGAACCCACGGTACCCTTGCGGGCACGCCGGTTTTCAAGACCGGTGCCTTAAACCACTCGGCCACCCTTCCAAACCCGGAACGGCTGTCGCTTAACGCAGTCGGCGGCGCAAGGCAACGCGAAGTTGGCCAGCGCGCGCCGCCTGCGCTCCATTTTCGAAGGAACAGGACCTGTCAGGCGCGCGTCAGTTTGATCCTCTAGCCTTGGTCAGGACCGGCGACACCGCCCAGGGCATTGCCGGTCGCGAGGCCCGGCGGGAGACGCCTCCCTGTCCGGGCCTCGTTTGGCTTCGCCCGCAAAAGAAAACGCGGCGCCCTTTTGGGCACCGCGCGAAGCCTGTTTGTTGCGCTGGTCTTTTGTTGCGTCGGCTCAGTAGCCGCAGGACGCGCAGCCCATCTGCACCGGCGCGTAATAGGAATAGCCCGGCGAGACCATCTCGACGCGCTGGCGCGTGGCGTATTGCGGCGGGATGCGCTCGTACTGGACGCTCGGGGGCGCCACCATCACGGTCTGCGGCACCATCACGGTGCGATACTGCGCGGGCGTGCGATGCGCGACGGTTGCGCCCGGTGACACCATCACGGTCTCATCGACGGTGCGGTATTGCGGCGCGACGTATTGCTGCTGATAGCAGGTCGTGCACGGCTGCGGCGGCGCGTAGCAATTGTAGCAGCCGGCAGAAGCCGCGCCCGTCATCGAAATCGCGGCGACGACTGTTGAGAAAACGACAGCAAGAGTACGAGACATTATTGTGGTGCCCCAGTTGCCCGAAATGGATTTGCGAAGGTCGCGCGCAGTATACGCCGCAAAATTCATGTCTGCCGAAGTTCGTCGGGGCATCCTTAATGCGAACGGCCGGCTTTCGCCGGCCGTTCAGAACTTGTTGACCATGCGCGCGCTGGGCGCGAACGCCGCTACGCTCAGTTCGAGCGACGCTTCACCTCGCGCACTGCGCCGCGCGCGGCGCTGGTGGTGAGTGCAGCATAGGCCTGCAGTGCGGTCGAGACGTTGCGCTTGCGCGCGGCGGGCTGCCAGGCGGCATCGCCTTTCGCCTCCTCCGCGGCACGACGGCTCGCAAGCTCCTCGTCGGAGATCTCGAGGTTGATGCTGCGGTTGGGAATGTCGATGGCGATGCGGTCGCCGGTGCGCACGAGACCGATATTGCCGCCTTCTGCCGCTTCCGGCGACAGATGGCCGATCGACAGGCCCGAGGAGCCGCCGGAGAAGCGTCCGTCAGTGACGAGCGCGCAGGCTTTGCCGAGGCCCATCGATTTCAGATAGCTGGTCGGATACAGCATCTCCTGCATGCCGGGGCCGCCGCGCGGACCTTCATAGATGATGACCACGATCTCGCCGGCGACAACCTTGCCACCGAGAATGCCGTCGACGGCGGCGTCCTGGCTTTCGAACACGCGCGCGGGGCCGGAGAATTTCAGGATCGAGGCATCGACGCCGGCGGTCTTCACGATGCAGCCGTCCTGCGCGAGGTTGCCGTAGAGCACGGCAAGGCCGCCGTCCTTGCTGAAGGCATGCGCGAGATCGCGCACCACACCCTTCTCGCGATCGGCATCGAGCTCGTCGTAGCGGCGCTCCTGGCTGAAGGCGACTTGAGTCGGAATGCCGCCGGGCGAGGCGCGATAGAATGTGCGCACCGACTCGCTCTTTGAGCGCTTGATGTCCCAGCGCTCCAGCGCCTCGCTCATGGTCGGCGCGTGCACGGTCGAGACCGAGGTGTCGATCAGGCCGGCGCGGTCGAGCTCGCCCAGAATGCCCAAAATGCCGCCGGCGCGATGCACGTCCTCGACATGCACGTCGGCGACCGACGGCGCGACCTTGCAGAGCACGGGCACACGGCGCGACAGGCGGTCGATGTCCTGCATCGTGAACTTGACCTCGCCCTCATGGGCCGCGGCAAGCAGATGCAGCACGGTGTTGGTCGAGCCACCCATGGCGATGTCGAGCGTCATCGCATTCTCGAACGCCTTGAAGTTCGCGACGTTGCGCGGCAGCACGGAGGCATCGTCCTGCTCGTAATAGCGGCGGACGAGATCCACGATGGTGTGGCCGGCCTCGACGAACAGGCGCTTGCGGTCGGCATGGGTCGCGACCACGGTACCGTTGCCGGGCAGCGCGAGGCCAAGCGCCTCCGTCAGGCAGTTCATGGAGTTGGCGGTGAACATGCCCGAGCAGGAGCCGCAGGTCGGGCACGCCGAGCGCTCGATCACCTTGACGTCGTCGTCGCTGACCTTGGAGTCGGCCGCGGCCACCATGGCGTCGATGAGGTCGACGGCCTTGGTCTTGCCCTGCAGCTTGACCTTGCCGGCCTCCATCGGGCCGCCCGAGACGAACACCGCGGGGATGTTGAGCCGCAGCGCGGCCATCAGCATGCCGGGCGTGATCTTGTCGCAGTTGGAGATGCAGACGAGACCGTCGGCGCAGTGCGCATTGGCCATGTACTCGACGCTGTCGGCGATCAGCTCGCGCGACGGCAGGCTGTAGAGCATGCCGTCATGGCCCATGGCGATGCCGTCATCGACCGCGATGGTGTTGAACTCCTTGGCGACGCCGCCGGCCTGCTCGATCTCGCGGGCGACGAGTTGGCCGAGGTCCTTCAGATGGACGTGGCCGGGCACGAACTGGGTGAAGGAGTTGACGACCGCGATGATCGGCTTGCCGAAATCGCCGTCCTTCATACCCGTCGCGCGCCAGAGGCCGCGGGCGCCCGCCATGTTGCGGCCGTGGGTGGTGGTGCGGGAGCGATAGGCTGGCATGGCGGTTTCCGTCCTCGGGTTGGCCGGCCCGGCGGGCGGGAAAATAGGAGCCGCCTCAGGCCTTTCCGGCCGGATAGCGCACGAGATGGGCGCGCGCAACGGGAACTTGCCCTGAAACCGCCCGGATTGGCCTCCCGCAGGCCTCCCCTGCTCCCGGCGCGGCCTATTGCAGGGTCGGATCCAATCGGTCGCGCAGCCAGTCGCCGATCACGGACACTGCCAGCGTGGTGACGACGATGGTGGTCGCCGGCGCCAGCATGATCCAGGGTGCCCGGGTCAGGTACTCCCGGCCATAGCCGACCATGTTGCCGAGGCTGGTCATCGGCGGCTGCACGCCGAGGCCGAGGAAGGACAGGCCTGACTCCATCAGGATCACCTCGGGGAAAACCAGCGTGGTCGAGACGATCAGGGTGGAAGCGATATTGGGCAGGATGTGCCGCAGGTAAATCCGCGAAGGCCGTGCCCCTAACTGGCGGACCGCGGCCGCGTAGCCTTGCGCATTGGCGGAGATGGCAAGGCCTCGGGCGATACGGGCAAAGCGCTCCCAGCCGAACAGCCCCATCAGGCCGATCAGCAGCGGCAGCGAATTGCCGAAGAAGGCGAGCACCGCGAGCGCCATGATCAGGAACGGCATGCTGGCCTGGAAATCGGTCAGCATCAGCACGAGCTGCTCGATGCTCCCTCGGAAATGCGCGGCGAGGAAGCCGAGCGTGGTGCCGACCACCGCTGAGATCGCCGTCGCGCCGAACGCGATCAGCAGCGAGATGCGGATCGAAACGAGCAGCCGCGACAGCACGTCGCGGCCGAGTTCGTCGGTGCCGAGCCAGTGCGCGACGTTGCCGGGTGCCGCGAGGCGGTTGCGCAGGTCGAGCTGGGTGAAGCCGTACGGCGCGATCTTCTCGGCGAAGGCTGCGATCACCAGCATCGCGACGATCCAGCTGATCGCAAGCGCAACCGAGACCGGAATTGCCGGCAGGCTGATACGGCGGCGGACAGCCGATTCCTTCAACGTCGCGTCGGTCATGCATGCGCTCCCTTGGCCCGGAGGCGCGGATCGAGGAAGCCGTAGAGGAAGTCGACGATCAGGTTCGAACTGACCATGGTCAGCGCCACCAGCAACAGGATGCATTGCACGACGGCGAGGTCGCGGTTGGCAACCGCGACGACGAGCAGGCGCCCGACCCCTGGCCACGAGAACACGCTCTCGACCACGACCGCGCCCGCTATCAGCGTGCCCACCATGAAGCCCAGAATCGTGACGGTCGGGATCGCCGCGTTCGGCAGTGCATGCGACGTCACCACCTTACGCCACGGCACGCCCTTGGCGGAGGCGGTGCGGATATAGGGCTGGCCGAGCACCTCCAGCATGGCGCTGCGCGTAAAGCGCGCCAGCACCGCGGCGCCGCCGAGGCTGAGCGTCGCGATCGGCAGGATCGCATGACGCCAGCTGTCCTGCCCGCCCGATGGCAGCCAGCCGAGCTGCACGGCGAAGACCAGCACCAGCAGCAGCGCGAGCACAAAGCTCGGCACGGTGAAGCCGGCGACCGCCGTCATCATCACGGCGCGATCGATCGCCGAGCCGCGATGAAGGGCCGCGTAGATGCCGGCGGGAATGCCGAGCGCGACCTTGAACACAAAGGCCGGCAAGGTCAGCGCCAGCGTCGCCGGAATCCGCTCCAGCACGAGGTCAATCGCGGGCCGACCATCGCGCATGGAGCGGCCCAGCTCGCCCTTGACGATGGCGCTGAAGTAATCGAGATATTGGAACCAGATGGGATCATCGAGGCCCCAGGCCTTGCGGAAGGCGGCGAGGACTTCCGGCGGCGCCTCCGGTCCCAAAATCATCAGCGCGGGATCGCCCGACAAACGCAGCACGACGAAAGCGAAGGTGACGACGAGCACGATCGTCAGTGCCGCGCGTCCAATGCGAATGGCGAAATAGCGTCCCATCATGCCGCGTCCCGGGTCTCGGCCCGCGGCCCCGTCACGAGATGGCAGGCGACCTGCCGGCCACCGCCCACGCTGGACAAGACCGGCACCTCGCTCGCGCAGCGCGCGATGGCGCGCGGGCAACGCGGATGGAAGGCGCAGCCTTGCGGCCGCGCCGCCGGGTTCGGTGGATCGCCCGCGAGCACGATCCGGCCCGCACTACGGCGGCCGGGCGCCGGCGAGGCCGAGACCAGCGCCTGCGTGTAGGGATGCTCGGGGCGCGCAAAGAGATCGTCGGCACTGCCGACCTCGACGATGCGGCCGAGATACATCACGGCGACGACGTTGCTGATCTGCCTGACGACGCGAAGATCGTGGCTGATGAACAGCAGCGTGAGCCCAAGCTGCGCCTGGAGATCGCACAGCAAATTCACCACCTGCGCCTGGATCGAGACGTCAAGCGCGCTGACCGGCTCGTCGCAGACGAGGAAATCGGGTTTTGTCGCGAGCGCGCGCGCCAGCACGATGCGCTGACGCTGGCCTCCGGAGAGCGCGCCCGGATAACGCCCGCCATGCGCCGGCGTCAGTTCGACGGCGCGCAGCAACTCGCGCACCCGGTCCTCGCGCTCGGCCGACGCACCGAGACCGTGAATGTCGAGCGGCTCGCGGATCTGGGTCGCCACCGGCAAACGTCGGTCCAATGCGCCCAGCGGGTCTTGGAAGATCATCTGCATGCGCGCGCGCTGTGCACGCCACGCCGGCGTCCCCAGGATGGCCATCGGCTTGCCATCGAACCGCACCTCGCCGCGATCGGGCGGCTCGAGGCCGAGCACGATGCGCCCCGTCGTCGACTTGCCCGAGCCGGATTCGCCAACGAGGCCCAGCGTATCCCCCTTGGGGATCGTCAGCGACACGCCGTCGACCGCATGTACAGCCGTGCTGCGGCCGAACATTCCGGAGCGCATGGAATAGCTGCGCGAGATCGAGGACACCTCGACGAGCAGCGCACTCATTCGGCGGCGATCCCGAGCAGCGCGCGGCGCGAGGCTTCGGCGCGGATGCAGGCAACGGCGCGATCGTCCGCAATGGGCGCCAGGCTTGGCGCCGCAAGACCACACGGTTCAGCCGCGAACACACAGCGCGGCGCGAATGCGCAGCCGCGAGGCATGTGCGCGGGATCGGGCACGGTGCCGGGAATGGCGGTGAGACGGCGGCGCGGTCCGTCGAGCGGCGGCAGCGCGCCGATCAGGCCCTGCGCATAGGGGTGCACGGGATCGGCGAACAGCTGGTTGGCGGGGGCCTGCTCGACGATACGGCCGGCATACATCACCGCGACGCGGTCGCAATTCTCGGCGACGACGCCGAGATCGTGGCTGATCAGGACCATTGCCATGCCCATCTCGCGGCGAACGGTGGAGAGCAGCTCCAAAATCTGCGCCTGGATGGTGGCGTCCAGCGCAGTCGTCGGCTCGTCCGCGATCAGCAGATCGGGATTTCCGGCGAGCGCCATCGCGATCATGATGCGCTGGACCTGACCGCCGGAGAATTCATGCGGATAGGCGGCGAGCCGCCGCGCCGCATCGGGAATGCCGACGAGATTGAGCAGGCGCAGTGCCTCTGCCTTCACCGTCTTGCCCGAGAGATCGCGATGCAGGGCGAGCGCCTCGCAGAGCTGCTTGCGGATGGTCAGCACCGGATTAAGCGCGCTCGCCGGATCCTGGAAGATCATGGCGACCCGCCCGCCCCTGATCTGGTCGAGCAGGGAGGCCGGCGCGCCGAGGATCTCGCGCCCGTCAAGGCTGACCGAGCCCGAAACCTTCGCATGCCGCGGAAGCAGGCCGAGCGCGGCGAGCCAGGTCACCGATTTGCCCGAGCCCGACTCGCCGACGAGGCCCAAGGCCTCGCCCTTGCCAAGAGTGAGATCAACGCCGCGCAGGACCGGCACGCCGCCAAAGGCGACGCGGAGGCCTTCAATGTTGACCAGCGGCGCCACGCCTCAAGCCTCGAAATTGCCGGCGCGGAAATCCATCGCGAACGCCGGCGATGCCTTCCACTTGATCGACTTCGGCTTGGCTGTGAAGGTCGCGTTCTGGTGCAGCACCGTGTAAGCAGGGTCCTCGCGCTCAGCGATCTCCAGCATGCGGTGGAACGCCTTCTTGCGGGCGGCGCGGTCGGTCGAGGTCTCCAAAAATTCCGAGAGCTTGTTCAGCTCGGCATTGGTCCATTCGCCGATCTGCTGCTGCTGGCCGTTCGGGCCGTGCTGGGCGACCAGCGAGGACACGGGATCGTTGAAGGCGGCCGAATTCGACCAATCGCGCACGGCGCGGGACGGCGCGCGCTCCATGATCTGCGACCAGTTTTCCTTGGTCTCGATCTCAACGTTGAGGCCGACCGACTTCCACATCTCGACCAGCACCTGCGCGGTCGCGACCTGGTTGGTGTAGTAGTTGTTGAGCAGGCGATACGGGATCGGATCGCCCTTGTAGTTGGCCTGCTTCAACAGCTCCTGCGCGAGCTTCGGATCGTAGGCCGGCACGCTCCAGTCGGCGTTGAACATGTCGCCGTAAAATTCCCACTGTAGGCCCTTCGGCACGCGGGTACGGCCGGCCCACAAACTGTCGACGATGGCCTGGCGGTCAATAGCATGGGTGAAGGCGCGCCGCACCAGCGGATTGGCGAGCTGTGCATGGTTCTTGTCGAACACCGTCAGGCGGTGATTGAGGATGGTGCCGCCCTGCACTTCGAACGCGGCATTCTTCTCGATGCCCGCGATCTGGTCCGGCGGGATGTCGCAGGCGAACTGGTATTCGCCCGAGAGCAGTCCGTTGATGCGGCTTGCGACCTCGGGGACTTCGAGGAAGCGGATGCGCTTGAGCGGCGGACGGCCTCCCCAATATTCGTCGTGAGCTTCCAGCGTCAGCGACACGTCGGGCTTGAGCTCGACGACCTTGTACGGGCCGGTGGTGATCGGCTTGCGCGCCCAATCGAGATAGCTCGCGGCTTCGTCCCAAGCGCGGCGGTTGGCGATGTCGGAGCCATAGCGCGACAGCCGGCCCTCAATGGTGACGTCGGGCGTCGCGTTGTAGAAGCGCACCGTATATTTGTCGACGGCGTCGACACGTACCAAATCCGGCCAGATGCGGCGGGCGACGGCGGGCACATCCGGCGGCAGCTCCTTGCCCGAACGCGGCGTCGGGATCTTCTCGAAAGCCTGGATGGTCGAGCGGCTCTTGGCCTCGGTCTCGCCGAACATGCGCTCGCGGCTGAAGGTGAAGACGACGTCTTCGGCCGTGAGCTCGTCGCCATTGTGGAATTTGACGCCCTGGCGCAGCTTCACTTCCACGGTCTGGTCGTCGATGCGCCGCCACTCGGTGGCAAGGCCCGGCACGGCCTCGAGGTTGCCGCGCCAGTTCTTGGAGATCAGGCCTTCCCAGATCGAGGAGAAGAACACACGCTCGCCGACATTGGACTGCTCGCGCAGCACGTCGAGCACGTTGGCGTTCGTCACCTTCTGCACGGCGATCGTCACCGACGGACGGTTGTCGGTCTGTCCGATGGCGAAACGCGGCAGCAGCAGCGTGCCGGCGGCAGCGCCGCCTGATTTCAAGATGGCGCGACGTGTGAGCTTGCTCATGGCGATGACCCCTGCCCTCTGTGATGTCGTTTATTCGGCGAGACCGAGCGCGGTGAGATGGGCGGCGCCCGCGCGGACGTCGTCGTGATTGCGCAGCTCGAGGATCAGCCGCGGATTGGAATTCAGCCGGCCAAGGGCGCGGAACACGGCAACCCAGGGGATGTTTCCCTCGCCCGGCGCCCAGTGCCGATCGGCGAAACCATCGGTGTCCTGGAGGTGCACATGCGTCAGCATATCGCCGGCGGTTTCGACGTAATAATCAACCGGCGGCGCACCGGTGGAGATATGGGCGTAATTGGCGTGGCCGGTGTCGAGCGAGACGCGGACCTTGCTGCTCTCGAGCGCCTTGGCGAGACGCACGCGATCGCGCGGATCCTTGTCTTCGATGTTCTCGATGACGATCTCGCAGCCGACGGTTTCGGCGCGCGCGATCACCTCGGCGAGCGTCGCCTTGACGCGCTCGACGATGTTGGCGCGGTTGTCCGGATAGAGATCGAGATTGTTGTGGTCCCAGGTCGTGAACGGTGAATGCACCACCATCTGCGTCGCGCCGAGGAATTCCGCGGCATCGAGGCCCTGAAGCAGCCGCTTGGTCACCGCCTGGCGGATCATCGGATCATGGCTGTCGATCTTGAAGCCCCAGAACGGGCCGTGAATGCCGAGGCGCCCGGTATGGCCAGCCAGCATCTGCTTGATATCGGTGGCCGCACTTCGCCAGTCGCCATCGAGCAGGTCGGCGCGGAAGAAGTCCTGAATTTCGAGATCGCGCTGCCGTTCGAGAAGCCAATCGCGGTGAGCGGGGATCGATTTGATGGACAGTGCGGCGCCCAACACCGGCTTCGACATGGCTTGCTCCCTTGATCGTCAGCGATGACGGGGAGCAGCGCTAGACCAGTTCAATGACAGGGCCGTGAAATGAAGGTTGCGTAGCACTGGCGAGATGTGGACATCCTGTCGCGCGCCTGCATCGATCTCGGGGCAGAAGCGAAGCACGGGCAGACGCACGCATCCGCGCGCGGATCAAGTGTGTTTGCGTCCGTAGTGACCCGGAATGGAATCCTAGCCACATCTCGCGTACATCGCGGGACATCGATCGGCGGCCACTTCCACGGGCATCACCCTCTGATCGCGCACCACGGGGTTGGGGGACCACATGGGGCGGGGGATTGAAGGCTGGGGCAAGGTGACGAGGTCCGGACTCCTAGGCACTCCGGACCTCGGAACTTTCTAAATCGAACGCAACTTCGCGCCGCCGGCTGTATGAGCCGCGCGGCGCGAAGTCGTTTTGGTGCTGTCTTGCCAACCCAGGCCGTCAGCGCGTTTGCGGCTCGATCGTCACCGTGCAGTCGCCCTGCCCTTGCGTCGCGACCACGATATCGCCAGTGGCGGCCCCAAGCGCGATCGGCGCGGACGCGCTGCCGTCCGGCATCTGAACCGTCACGCTCAAGGAGTCCGTGCGTGCGGTTGACCCGACGGTCGACGGCTCGGCTTCGGCGACGTTGCCGGAGGCGTCGCGCCGCATGATCCGGCAATTCACATTGCTGCTGCCGCCGGCGGCCGCCATGCTCGATGAAGAACCGCCGCCCATTTGCGCGCGCGCCCGAGACGGGTCGCGGGGCACCTGGCTGACGATGCGATGCGTTCGCGGCTCGACGATGACGACGTCATCATCCGTCGCGAAATACTCGTAATCCCGATATTCGGGCTCGATCGAAACGATCTCGGGCGGCAGCCGGTAGAGATGCACGCGCGAGGGGATCGTCTCGCCGACCCGGATCGAAATGTTCAAGTTATGCTCCGGTTGCGCCAGGCGCTCGCGGCTGAATCTTTCCGAGATTTGCACCTGCTTCTCGGAGTTCACGCGGGTCTGCTGGCTGACTTGCGTGTTGGTCTGCGTTGTTTGATTGGCTTGATTGGTCTGGGTTCCGGTTTGAGACGGCGCGCCCTGTGCGCTGTTGGTCGGCGGCGTCCGGCTGGTGTCGGTTGCAGTGGCAGGCCGGTTGCTCTGTTGCGCAGGCTGCTGCTCTGCCGCGTTGCGCGGAGGCTGGCTCTGATTATGCTCGCCCTGGTTGACTGCCGCTCCCGCGCGCTCGTTCTGCTGGCCGGTGGGACCGCTCTTTGACTTCTCGGACTCTGCCGTTGATTTCGGCGGCGCAGACTTGTCCTGCTTCGTCTCAGCGCGGCCCTTATCGGCGTCGCGTCCCGGTTTCGCGCTGTCGGCTTCCCGGTCGCGGTCTTTCGATGGTCCGCGGGACTCTTGTGCCTGCTCCTTCGCATTCGGTGAGTTGCGCTCGGCAGCCGTGGCGGGCTGGCGTTTGTCCTCGTTGGCCTCGTGCTTGACCGCGCCGCCTTTCTCCTCGCGGCCTGCACCCTGCAGCCGCTCCCGGGCGCCCTGCGCGCGCTCTTGAACGCGTTCCGGGGCGCGCTCTTGGGCTGCTCCACCGTGCTGGGACGCTGCGCCCTTCGCCGGTTCCTCAGTCCGCCTCGGCTCGTCTTTGCGTTCACCGGGTGCCTGGGCATAGGCGACGCCGGATGCGAGCATAAGTCCAAAGGCGGCGGTCGATAACATCAAGTGCTTACGCATGGTCCCTCTCCTCGACAATTCGCAACAACAGACGCGAACGTCCTGTCGGTCCGAATGTTCCTGAGCAGGAACGTCGCTATTCCACCAAGGAGAGCAGATCAGGTCGCGCTTACATCGCGTCCATGAGCGTCAGCCGCGCCGTGAAGGTCACGCTGGTCTTGCCAACCAGCGCCATGCCTTCGACCACGGCACCGCCGGCGGAATAGTCACCCGAGAAGCCGCAAGTAACTTCCCTGCCTCCGAACGCAAGCTTCCGGCCGACGGCTTCGGTATGCTGATTGACGATCATGTCGCCGCGCCACTTGCCGTTCCGGAACGTGTAGCTGCCGGTGTAATAGAAATAGCTGTCTCCGCCCATGATGCGTCCGTCGCAGAGCACAACCACGCCCCTCGCCTGCCCGCGCTTTCCATCGCGCATTTCGATGTCGAAGATGTAGAGGCCGTTGACGACCCTGGTTTCGTCACCCGCTTCTGATCCGCCCCCGCCGGACATCAGATCATCTCCCCACCATCGGAAACGCGCACATCGATCACTTCGGCACGTGACGCTCGAGATCTTCCAGCCACGCCGCCGCGCTGGAATCCGAGGGCGCACGCCAATCGCCACGCGGCGACAGCGAACCGCCGGCCGAGACCTTTGGTCCGTTCGGCATCGCCGAGCGCTTGAACTGGCTGAACGCGAAGAAGCGACGCAGGAAGACCTCTAACCAGCGGCGGATCTCGGCAAGATCGTAGGCCCTGCGCTTGTCGCTCGGGAACGCCGGCGGCCACTCGCCCTTGGCGACGTCCTTCCAGGCGTGCAACGCCATGAAGGCGATCTTGGACGGCCGCAGGCCGAAGCGCAGCGTGTAGAACAGGTTGAAATCCTGCAGCTCATAGGGCCCGACGGAGGCTTCGGTGCTCTGCGGCTTCTCGCCCGGCTTGACCGGAACCAGCTCCGGCGAGATCTCGGCCGACAGGATCGAGGCCAACGTCCCGTTCACGTCGCCGCTGAACTGCTTCGAGGCGATCACCCAGCGGATCAGATGCTGGATCAGCGTCTTCGGCACGCCGGCGTTGACATTGTAGTGCGCCATCTGGTCGCCGACGCCATAGGTGCACCAGCCGAGTGCGAGCTCGGAGAGATCACCGGTGCCGATGACGATGCCGCCATGATGATTGGCGAGCCGGAACAGATAGTCGGTGCGCAGGCCTGCCTGAACGTTCTCGAAAGTGACGTCGTAGACCTTCTCGCCCGTACCGAAGGGATGACCGATGTCTTTCAGCATCTGCGTCGCCGTGGGGCGGATGTCGAGCTCCTGCCAAGTCGTCTTGAGCGCTTTCATCAGTGCCAGTGCATTGGTCTTGCTCTCGCTGCCGGTGGCAAAGCCGGGCATGGTATAGGCAAGAATGTTTTCGCGCGGCAGACCGAGCAGGTCGACGGCCTTGGCGGCGACGATCAGCGCATGGGTGGAGTCGAGGCCGCCCGAGACGCCGATGACGACGCGCCTGGTGCCCGTGGCGCGCATGCGCTGCACGAGGCCGGCGACCTGGATGTTATAGGCCTCGTAGCAATCCTGCTCGAGCAGGCTTTCGTCGCTCGGCACGAATGGAAAGCGCTCGATCTTGCGAAGGAAACCGATGTCGGCGGCCGGCGGCTTCAGGGCGAAGCTGACCTTGCGGAAGCTGCCCTCGCGCTGCCGGCGATTGTCGTCGAACGTGCCCATCAGGGCGCGCTCCTGCCTGAGCAGATCGAGATCGACGTCCGCGGTGGTGATCTGGCCGCCCTGGCGGAACCGCTCGCCCTCGGCGAGCAGCGCGCCATTCTCGTAGATCGACGTCTGGCCGTCCCAGGCAAGATCGGTGGTGGATTCCCCTGCTCCGGCGGCGGAATACACATAGGCCGCAAGGCAGCGCGCCGAGGTCGACTGGCACAGCAAGGCGCGCGAGCGCGCCCGGCCGATCGTGATCGGGCTGCCCGAGAGATTGATCAGCACCGTGGCACCAGCAAGCGCGAGTTCTGACGCCGGCGTCACCGGGATCCACATGTCCTCGCAAATCTCGACGCCGATGGTCAGGCCCGGAACGTCGTCGGCCGCAAACAGCAGGTCGGTCCCGAACGGGGCGCGAAACGTGCCGATGGCGACGGCCTCACCGGCGATGCCGGTGCCGGAGGCGAAATGCCGCCCCTCGTAGAATTCGCGATAGGTCGGCAAATAGCTCTTGGGCACGACGCCAAGCACGTTGCCGCGATGAATGACGACGGCACAATTGTAGATGCGATGACCGAAGCGCAGCGGCGCACCGACGATCAGGACGGTCATGAGCGCGGAGGAGGCTTCGGCGATCGCGACGAGGCCGCGCTCGACCGCGTCAAGCAGCGGGTCCTGCTTCACCAGATCTTCGATCGCATAGCCGGACAGGCACAGCTCAGGAAACACGGCAACCGCCACCGACTGGTCATGGCAGGCCCCCGCAGCTGTCAGGATCGCCTTCGCATTGGCCGTGGGATCGGCCACATGAGAGGTGGTGACGCAGGCCGCCACGCGCGCAAATCCGTGGGCGTAGATCGAGTGGAAGCTCATCGCGCAAAGAACCCTTAAATCTTGAATCTTGTCGCAAGCCGACTGCAGCCGGCTCCGGACTCTTATCTAGCCCATCGGCCGGGCCCCGTGCAGGCCATCCGCCATCATGCATAACGGATTTGCAGCTTCGCCGGCCTGTTCGGTAGCGTCAGGCGCTTCGTGCCAGCACGCTGGAAAGGTCATCCCGCAGCCATTCAGCGATCCGGGGCCAGGCATGGGCGTGAGTCCGCGCGCCCATGAACAGGCCGAGATGGGTGCTGGGCTCGGACGCCGCAGCGACGAAAGCCGGCTGCGTGCCGATGAGGCTGGCCGTCGCAAGCGCCTGCACGGCCGGAACGACATCGTCGTCGAGCCCGGCCAGCAGAAACAGCGGCGCCTTGATGTCCTTCAGCTCAATGGCGCGGCCGAGCGCTGTGAAATTGCCTGCTGCGATCCTGTTCTCCCGAAAGATCCAGTTGACGATCTGGAGATAGTAGGCGCCCGGCAGGTTGAGCGTCTCGGTGTTCCAGCGATCGAAGCGTTCGAGCAGGGCCGTCCCCTCCTTGTCCGAGAGATCTCTCTGCAACGCCGCCGCGATGTCGTTGTGGTCAGGCGCTTTCGACCAGACATGCAGCATCTCTTCGCCACTGACGTTGCCGCCGCCGCGCGCAACGAGCTGGTCGTAGACCATCTCGGGCGCGTTGCGGGCGAGTTGCGCGAGCCTCGACTCGACCGAGAGATCGACCGGCGCGCCGACCAGGACGAGCCGCCGCACCTTGGCCGGATAGCGCGCCGCATAGAGCAACGACAGCCAGCCGCCCTGGCACAGGCCGACCAGATCGACCGGTGCGCCGATTTCGTCGACGGCGACATTGAGATCGGACAGATAGCTGTCGATCGAGAGATAGCGCATGTCAGGCGAGGCCGAGCGCCAGTCGGTGAGATAGATCCGATCGATGCCGCCATCTTGCAGCGACTGCACCACGCTGTGGCCGGGCGCAAAATCGGCGATCAGCGCCCGATGCAGCGCATAGGGCGCGCAGACCAGCGCCGGCTGGCCGGATCGCGTCCGCGAGCAATCGCGCAGGCGCATGGTGGCAAGCTCCAGCGCCACGGTGGCTGGCGTGGTCCAGGGGAGCTCGTCCTCGGCCTGCTCCACCGGCCTGCGCTCCAGCCACCAGAGGCAGGCGTCCATCGCGAGCCGTGCCGCCGCAAACGGCCACAACATCGGATCGTCGGGATCGCGGCCCGTTCCGCCGGGCTGCTGGCTGCTCTTCTCCACCGCCATTATCGGGTCTTCCTCACAGGAACGCCTCCAGGCCGACGACCGAAATGCCGAGTTGCCGAAAGCTGTGATGGGTCGCAGCGACCGAGCCGTCGAGATCGATGCCGCGGCAGGCGTCCTCGATCACGGCAACCTCGAAGCCCGCCTTGCGCGCATCCTCCGCGGAAAAGCGGACGCAAAAATCGAGTGCGAGGCCAGCGACGAAGATGGTCTTCAGCTCGCGTTCGCGCAAATAGCCGAGCAGGCCGGTCGGCGTCCTCTTGTCGTTTTCAAACAGCGCTGAGTAAGAATCGATCCCGCGGCGAAAGCCTTTGCGCACCACCAGGCTTGCGCGCCTGACGTCGAGATCGCGGTGGAATTCGGCGCCGGCCGTGCCCTGGACGCAATGCGTCGGCCAGAGCACCTGGGTGCCGTAGTCGAGCTCGATGGTCTGGAACGGCTGGCGGCCGGCATGATTCGGCGCGAAGGAGACGTGGTCGCCGGGATGCCAGTCCTGCGTCAGCACCACATTGGCGAATTTTTGGGCGATCCGGTTGATGGCGGGGACCACCTTCTCGCCGCCGGGAACGGCAAGCGCCCCGCCCGTGCAAAAATCGTTCTGCACGTCGATCACCAGCAGCACGTCGCGGTCGGATATCTTCATTGCGGGTCCCATGTCATCCGCCCCGGCGCAACGGACGCCGGCCGTTCTCGCCAGTGTCGATCTTCCCGGCTTGCTTCGCAACCACCGGCACCTTGCGCCGCTGTCGCGCGAATGGCGGGCCGATCTTCCCTGGATGCAACGCTTTGGGGCCGTACGTGTTGACTAGCCGCACCCAAGGACGGATTCTCCGGTGCCCGCGACATGGGGATCGGGGCGAAGGAGTGGAGGAGAAGGGTTCCCGCGGCCCGCAAGGCCCGGCAGCCCAATGGTCATGAGTATCGGCAAGACAGGAAACATTCTTCTCGCCGATATCGGCGGTACCAATGCGCGCTTCGCCCTGAGCAATGGCGAGCAGATCGGTGCGATCGACTATGTGAAGGTCGCCGATCATCCCACCGTGCGCGAGGCCATCGCCGACGTGCTTCGGCGCGCCGACAGCGAGAAGCCGATCAGGGCCGTCCTGGCCGTCGCCGGTCCCGTCACCAATAATCGCTGTGTCATGACCAACAGCCCCTGGGTCATCGACGGTAACGAGCTCCAGCCGGCGCTCGGCTTCGACAGTGTCCACGTGCTCAATGATTTCGAGGTGATGGCCTGGTCGCTGCCGGCCTTGCAGCCGGCCGACCTGATTCCGCTCGGCGGACAGGATGGCATGTCCGGGGAGCCGCTGCTGGTGGTCGGGCCCGGGACCGGTTTTGGCGTCTCCTGCCTGGTCGAGCGCCACGGCTCCCGGCTCGCCGTCGTCACAGAGGCCGGTCACGCCACCCTGCCGGCGGAGAATGAGCGCGAGGAGCGGGTGATCGCCGCGATGCGCCGGCGCTTCGGCCATGTCTCCATCGAGCGCGGCGCCCTCTCCGGCTCCGGGCTGCAATCCCTCTATGAGGCGATGGCCGAGGTCGATGAAGCCCAGGTGCCGCAACGCGACGCCGCCGGTATCACCAAGGCGGCGCTGGAAGGAACTTGCGAGCTCAGCCGCGCGACCCTGGAGATGTTTTGCGCCATCCTCGGCTCCGTGGCCGGCAATCTCGCGGTGACCTTCGGTGCCAGGGGCGGTGTCTACATTGCCGGCGGAATCGTGCCGCGCTTTCCGGAATTCCTCGCGGCCTCCGCGTTTCGCGCCCGCTTCGAGGCCAAGGGGCGC
Organism: Bradyrhizobium manausense; assembly: GCF_018130615.1. GTDB lineage: Bacteria > Pseudomonadota > Alphaproteobacteria > Rhizobiales > Xanthobacteraceae > Bradyrhizobium > Bradyrhizobium manausense_A. The sequence continues at coordinate 555,194 of NZ_JAFCKB010000002.1, read as the reverse complement.
TTCCAGGACTATCTGCGCAACATCCCGACGCGCCTCGTCACCAAGCCCGACGCGAGCTTCGTCGGCCTGAAGATGTTCGCCGACCACACTGCAGGGTGAGGCGCACCCGCCTTCACATCGGCGGGTCCGCGAATTCACAGCTGATTGCGGCGCACGCGTGGCCCCATGCAGAATTGCACTTGCCCGTTTGTTTCCGATGGGAAACAATTCGCGCGTGTGTAGCGTAGGTACGGGGGCGTGACATGCGTAAGCAGGATGTTGGCTTCGACTATCACCGCTATCATCGGCTGTTGACCGAAGCGGACGATGACGACAAGCGCATGGCGCTGATCGAGCTGTTGATCGAGGAAAAGGCCCGGGACCGGCTGGCCGCCCAGCGCGCCTCCGACCGCGCCGCGATGACGGCCCACACCATTGCGACGGTACTGAGGGCCGGCCGCAACTAAGGCTTGCAGGACCTGCTGTCACGCCGCGAGGAGTCCGCGATCGATTGCGATTCCGTTAAGGATCCCTGGCAATCCCGCATCAAACTTTTTGCTCTAAGAGTTCCCTCACCTGATCCAATTCAGGATCAATACACAGGGGGGAATGAACATGAGCATGATTTCGCTCGCCGAAATGCCGGCTGCCGTCCAGACCCGGTCGAACGATTTTTCTCTCAAAGCCATTATCATCTTCTGCTGCATGGGCCTTGTCGCCTCGTTCAGCCTGATGGCGCATGGCATCGATCTCAGCATCGGCCTGATGTGAAATATCGACGGATCTTCCGTCACCGAATGGCCGCCCTCTCGGGCGGCCATCTTCGTTCACGGCGGCTTATCGCTGACACCGTCAGCGTGGCGCCCTTCAGTGCGGCGCCTTGGCGACCGCGTCCGGAAACAGCGAGTCGATCATGGTCTTGAGCTGGTCGAGCGCAATCGGCTTGCGCAGGATCGGCCGGCGCCGGAGCAAGGACGGCAGCAATTCCGGCCCGTAGCCGGTCGCGAACAGGAATGGCTTGCCGCGCCGCTCGATCAGGTCGGCGACGGGGTCGACGTAGACGCCCATCAGATTGATGTCGAGGATGGCGAAGTCGTACTGCGCCGTCATCGCAAAGGCGCTCGCATCGCGCACATTGTCCGCTTCCGCGACGACATGGTGGCCAAGCTCCTCCACCATGTCGGCGATCATCATTCGGATCAACGCCTCGTCTTCGACCAGGAAAACGGAGAGTCCGTCCGCCATATCAACCCCGCAAGCCTCTTTGCGAAGCTAACCATACCCGATTTGCGAAAAGGATTCACGAATTCGTGGCCTGCCAAATTGCCCTACGCACGCAAATCCGATTCAAGTTCGATCAATCCAGGCCGCGCTCGTGGCTGAGGCGGACCATCTCCTGGATGAACACCTCCTTCTGCTTGTCGTCGAGGCTCGAGAACAACGGTTCGGCGGCATCGGCGACATTGCGCTGATCGGCGGCGCGATCGATCAGGAACTGCGACTCGTTGCGCATCTGCTCGATGATGTCATCGGGCGGATCGCGCTTGGCCCGCGCAATGCGCAGATTCAGGCGCTCCGCGCCATTGTGCCCGAGGTAGTGCATGGCGCTGGAGAAGCCGAACCAGTGCTTCTCCTGATCGGGCGTGAGGTTCAGCTCGGTCTTGATGCGCTCGATATAGGAATCGCTGTTGGCGACGATCTGGTCGGCGGTCAGTTGTGGCGTGCCGGGCTGGGTCAGGACCGTGACGTCCTTGTCCTTGGCGTCCGGCGGAGTGTTCCTGGCCTCCTTGCTGGCCTTGGCACCCTTGGCGCCTTTCGCCGTCTTGCCGTCCTTGTCCTTGGCGCCCGGCTGCTTCGAGTCTTTGCTGGCATCCTTGGATGCATCCTTGCTCGAATCCTTGGCGGCGGGCGCCTGATTGCCATTATTGTTGTTGACGCCGAGCACACCGGTGAAGACACCGACCACGCCGCCAATGGCCCCGCCCAGGACGCCACCGACGGGACCTGCCGCCTTGTTGCCGGCTGCGGCACCGTCCTGGACGCCCTTGACCAAACCTTGAGCGTTCGCAACTGCGGCCGCGCCAACCAGCACAGTCAGCACGGACCCGAGCGCGAGCCATCGTCGCAGGCCAAGCCGCGCAGGCGGCGCCGGGGTGATCATCTTGGTCTCCATCTCGATCTGCTTGCCCTCTTGGGAAACGGCAGGCCTCCTGCCGGTTGCAACATTACCGTTCTCGCCACGCGGAGGTCTAGGCGCGGACCATCGCTGTCCCCGCTTGAAAATTGAGTGGCGCAAAGCGGCTATGCAGGCTCAATCGGAACTGCGGCGTAATTGCGCATGGATCGTCTTGCACCGGCGCAGCTCGGCGTGTGCGTCGCAAAAGAAACAGCGTCGGCGGACGGCCGACGCACGCCTCGGCCTTCCCGTACACAACGTTAGTTCTAGAGCGCGGGGCATTCGGCTTTCTCGACAGATGCAATCAATCATGATCTGATCGCGCTATCAATTTTGCCGCGTTACAGCGTGATTTGCGGCTGGCAACGACGGCGCCAATAAGAAACGTCCCACGACAATATCATAAACAAACTCGGAAAATTCAGAGGAAACGACAGAACAACAAAACACACCAAGGCGAGGAAACGAGATGTCACGCAAGACACTGACGCGACGTCAATTTGTAGCTGCCACTGCAATGTCCTCCACGGCGCTGATCGCAGCGCCCTATGTCCGAGGCGCTTATGCCGCCGGCAAACTCTCGATCGGATTCTGGGACCACTGGGTGCCCGACGCCAACAAGGCGTCCACCGCTCTCGTCAATGAATGGGCCGAGAAGGAGAAGGTCGAGGTTTCCATCGACTACATCACCAGCCAGGGCAACAAGCTCCTCCTGACGATGGCGTCCGAAGCCCAGGCAAAGTCCGGTCACGATATCCTGTCGTCCCAAATCGGCTGGCAACCGCACGCCTATGACGATTTGCTTGAACCGGTCAATGACGTCATGGAGCCGGTCATCAAGCAGAACGGCGAGGTCAACGGCACGGTCAAGTATCTCGGTCAGTCCGGTGGCAAATGGCTCGCCGTGCCCGGGACCGCTGGCAGTCAGATCAAAGGTCCCTGCTCGCGTATCGATCTGATGAAGAAATACGCGAACATCGATGTACAGGAAATGTATCCGGCCGGTTCACCGCCCAAAGCGGACAACTGGACGATGGATACGTTCCTCAAGGCGGCTGAAGCCTGTCAGAAGGGCGGCTTCCCCTTCGGCATCGGCCTCGGCCAGACTCCGGACAGTATCGATACCGCAGGTGCGATCTTCCAGTCCTTCGGCGCCGAACTCGTCAACGCCAAGGGCGACATAACCGTGAAGACGGACGCAGTCCGCCAGGCGCTCGAATACTACAAGAAGCTGATCGCCTTCCTGCCGCCGGACGCTCCCTCGTGGGACGACGCCTCTAACAATAAATGGCTGATTTCCGGCCGGGGCGCGCTGATCATGAACCCCCCGAGCGCCTGGGCGGTTGCCAAGCGCGATGCGCCGCAAGTTGCCGAGCAATGCTGGACGCACGGTTTTCCGTCCGGACCGAAGGGCCGATTTGCGCCTTTCCAGCCGTTCTTCTGGAGCATCTGGAAGTTTTCCAAGAACAAGGAAGCAGCCAAGAGCCTGCTGAGCCACCTGTCGCAGCCATCCGCGATCGAAAGATTTGTTCAGGCGAGCGGCGGCTACGATCTGCCTGCGTACGCAAATATGACAACACTGAAGACCTGGGCCGAAGAAGCGCCTCCCAAGGGCACGCTCTATCACTATCCGAACCCCTACAATCATCAGACGTTGTCGATTGCGGCCGCACCAGCGCCGCCAAAGATTGCGGAGCAGATCTATAATCAGGGAACGCTGACCAAGATGGTGCTGCGCTACGCTCAAGGCGAGAAGATGGAAGATACGCTCGCCTGGGCCGAGAGCGAGTGCGAAGGATTCATGCGAAGCTGATGCCGGGGTGTGCCAGGGCGGTTCACGCTAACCGCGCGTGAGCCGCCCAGGGCTCCGATCCGCCCGCATGAGAAGCCGACCAATGCGGCCGGCTTGCCGTTGTACACCCAGCAAGGACGCTGCCCCATGGCCGATGTCGTCGTAGAACAAGGTCGCGTCGGCCGCACGAGCCAGCGCAAGGGCGCAAGCCTGCACAACGTGTTGGGGCGAAAATCAACGGTGGCGTTTTTCCTGACGCTGCCCCTAATCCTGGTGATCGCCCTCCTCGTGCTCTATCCTGCCATCTATTCGGTGCACCTGGCGACCCTGAACAAGTCGATGCAGAAGTTCGTCGGGCTCGGCAACTTCACCTTCCTGTTCAAGCGCGAGACGTTCTGGATGGTGGTGAAGCAGTCCTGCATCTTTGCGGTCACCGCCGTGATCTTCAAGGCGCTGATCGGCTTCATCGTCGCGCATTTCGTCCACAACATTCCCGGCAAGAAGCAGCGCAAATGGCGCGGCATGCTGCTGGTGCCCTGGGTGATTCCGCCCGCGATGAGCACGTTGGCCTGGCTCTGGCTGTTCGATCCCTCCTACAGCGCCTTCAACTACACGCTCTCCTTCTTCGGTATCGGTCCGATCCCCTGGCTCGGCGAAACCTTCTGGGCGCGCTTCTCCGTCATCCTCGTCAACGTCTGGTACGGAGCGCCGTTCTTTCTGATCATGTATCTGGCCGCGCTCAAGTCGGTTCCCGACCAGCTCTATGAGGCAGCCGCGATCGACGGAGCCAATTGGTGGCAGAAGATCTGGTACGTCACGTTGCCGATGATGCGCAACATCATCGCCATCACGACACTGTTCTCCCTGATCGTGACCTTCGCCAATTTCGACATCGTGCGCATCCTGACCGCGGGCGGCCCGCTGGATACGACGCAACTGTTCGCGACCTGGGCGTTCCAGGTCGGCATCCAGAGCAGCGACATCCCGCTCGGCGCCTGCGTCTCGCTGTTCATGGTGCCGATCCTTGCCGTCGCAGCGATCTTCATCCTGCGCGATGTCACCAAACGCGGGAATGAAGCCTGATGAGCACGATGGCAATCGACAAAGCCGGACCGAGCCGCAAGGTCAAATACGGAAGTATGAGTCGGGATCGCACCTGGGCGCTGCGCTGGTCCTATTTCTTCCTGGTGCTGTTTGCGATCTTCTTCCTGACGCCACCGGTCTACATGCTGATCACCTCGCTCAAGAGCAGCGCGGAGATTTCGGCGGCGACCAACCCGTGGTGGGTGTTTCACCCGACGCTCTCGAACTATGTCGAGCTTCTGACGTCGAACCAGTTTCTGCGCTTCTTCTGGAATTCGTCGATTGTGTCGATCGTGGTGGTGATCATCACCATGCTGATCAGCATCCCGGCGGCGTTCGCGCTGGCGCGGATGAAGTTCTGGGGCTCGGCTACGCTCGCGACCGGCGTGTTTCTGACTTATTTGGTCCCCGACAGCCTGCTGTTCATCCCCCTGTTCAAGATGCTGGCGCTTGTTCAGGACCTGACCGGCATCACGCTGCTCAACCGGTGGTACGTGCTGCTGTTCGTCTATCCGACCCTGACCGTGCCGTTCTGCACCTGGATCATGATCGGCTATTTTGCCTCGATCCCGAAGGAGCTCGACGAGGCAGCGATCATCGATGGCGCCTCCTGGCTGCAGACCCTGCTGCGGATCTTCATTCCGGTGGCTCTGCCCGGACTGATCGCGGCCACTATCTTCGCCTTCACGGTGTCCTGGGCCCAGTTCCTCTATCCCCTCGTGTTCACGACATCCGTGGACCAGCTCGTGCTGCCGGTCGGCATCATCACCACGCTGATCAAGGGCGACGTCTTCAACTGGGGTCAGATCATGACCGGCGCGCTTCTCGGCGCGGCGCCGCCGTTGATCATCTACGCCTTCCTGATGGACTACTACATTGCCGGCCTGACCGCCGGCGCGACGAAGGGTTGAAATCGAGAGGTTCAAGTTCAATGGCCGACGTTTCCCTGCGTAAGGTGATCAAGCGTTATGACGATGTCGAAGCGGTACGCGGCATCGATCTTGATATCTCCGATCATGAGTTCATCGTGCTGGTTGGCCCCTCCGGCTGCGGCAAGTCGACCACGCTGCGCATGATCGCCGGCCTCGAGGACATCAGCGACGGCGACATCATGATCGGCGGCGACGTCGTCAACGACGTGCCCCCGAAGGACCGCGACATCGCCATGGTGTTCCAGAACTACGCGCTCTACCCGCATATGACGGTCGCCGAGAACATGTCGTTCGGGCTGCGCTTGAAGCACTATCCCAAGGCCGAGATCAAGGCGCGGGTGACGGAGGCAGCCCGCCTGCTCGATATCACCGATCTGATCGACCGCAAGCCGAAGCAGCTCTCCGGCGGCCAGCGCCAGCGCGTCGCCATGGGGCGCGCCATCGTGCGCAATCCGAAAGTCTTCCTGTTCGACGAGCCGCTGTCCAATCTCGACGCCAAGCTGCGCGTGCAGATGCGGATCGAGATCAAGAAGGTCCACCAGAAGGTTCGCACCACCACCGTCTACGTCACTCACGACCAGGTCGAAGCGATGACGCTGGCCGACCGCGTGGTGGTCATGAACAAGGGACGGATCGAGCAGATCGGCACGCCGAACGAGCTCTACCACAAGCCGGCGACGCGTTTCGTCGCCGGCTTCATCGGCTCACCGGCGATGAATTTCATTCCGTGCCGGCTCGAAGATGCCGGCGGCACGCTCCAGATCCGCCTGACCGACCGCATCGCCTTTGCTCTGCCGCCGGCCCGCGCCGCGCGCTACAATGCGCTGCCTCGCACTGACAGACTGCTGCTCGGCATCCGCCCTGAGCATCTCACCGAGGCGCACGCACATCTGGATCCCGGCGTCGAGACCTTCGACACCGTGCTCGACGTCACCGAGCCAATGGGAATGGAGACGTTGGTCTATTTCGGCCTCGACGGCACGCCGGTGTGCGGCCGCGTCAATCCCAATGCCGGCGCCAAGGACGGAGCCCCCATGCGTTTGGCGATGGACCTCAACAATATGCACCTGCTAAACGAGGAGAGCGGCGTCGTGCTGTGATGCCGACCGAAGAAACGCGAGCAGGCAGGGAACGATGGCGACCAACAAGAAGAAGATTTTCGTTACACAAACTTTGTCGCAGGGGGCACGAGCCCTCCTCACCCAGCGGGACGATATCGAGCTCGTCGAGTTTCCAAACCTGATCTCCGCCAAGGACTTTGAAGCGCTGCTGAAGAGCCATGCGCCGGTTCACGGCGTCGCGCTCGGCGCCACCGCCTTTGGCGAGACCGAGCTCAAAGCCTCCAGGGACATGAAAGTGGTGACACGCATCGGCGTCGGCTACGACGCCGTCGACGTGCCCGCCCTCTCCCGCCGCAAGGTGCCGCTGATGGTCGCGGGCAGCGCGAACTCGCCCTCAGTCGCCGAGCAAGCGCTGTTCATGATGCTGACGCTGGCCAAGCGCGCCAATGAGATGCACGCCTGCGTCAAGGACGGCCAATGGGCCAACCGACTCGGCATGCTGCCGTTCGACCTCTACGGCAAGACCGTGCTGATCATCGGCTTCGGCCGCATCGGAAGCCGCACCGCCAAACGGTGCCTCGCGATGGAAATGAACGTGCAGGTCTACGATCCCTACAAGGGAGCGGCCGACATCAAGGCCGCCGGCTGCGAGCCGGTCACTGACCTCGACGCCGCGCTGCCCAACGCCGATTTCGTCACCATCCATTGCCCGAAGACGCCGGAAACCATCGGCCTATTCGACGCGGCGCGGATCGGCCGGATGAAGCCGAGATCTTATCTCATCAACACCGCGCGCGGCGGCATCGTGAAGGAAGCGGCGCTGTACGACGCGCTCGTCTCCGGCAAGCTCGCCGGTGCCGGCATCGACGTGTTCGAGGTCGAGCCGCCGCCGGTCAGCAATGCGCTGTTCGCGCTGCCCAACGTCATCATGGCCCCGCATGTCGCCGGCGTCACCGTCGAGGCGGTGAGCCGCATGAGCGAGCAGACCGCGCGCAACATCCTGAGCGTGCTGGACGGCGATCCGATCCGGCAGAACATCATCAATCAGGACGTGCTTGGTTGAGGTAAATCCGAAGGCGGGCGGCTAAAGCGCGATGAATCCTCATCGCGCTTTAGCTTATTGTTTGTGCGCGATCTTTCCGGAAAACGCTGCGCACTTTTCCGGATCATGGTTGGTCTGGTGGCCTTCGGAAGGCCAGAATGCGTCCCATTTTGGTGCAGATCAGGCCCCAACTCAGCCTTAATCAAACCCGCGTAATGTATCCGGCCGCGGCGGCAGTGGGACAGACTTTGCCGGCCGCGTCGAGCTGGAGGATGGACCCTTGTCAGAGATCGACCCGACCGACCACGCGCTGGCGACCATCGCCAGCATTTTGGAGCACCCCGAGCCGGCCCTGGTTGTCCGCGAAACCGAGATCATCCGCGAGACCGAGATCGTCGTCGTTGGTGAGCAGCCGGTCGTCGAAGAACATCATGCGGTTGACGAGCAACCGGTCGCTGACGAGCATCCGATGATCGAGGAGCAGCCGCTGGTGCCGGACCACACCGACGCTGACGGCTACAGCAAGGTCGGCCCCGGACCGATGGTCGCGATCCGCCTGAAATGGACGGTGCATCGGGGCGACGACCGCCAGTACTACGTTCACGAGACCATCGGCGAGCAGTCGGCCCCCGTGGTCAGCGGCCCGATGACGAGCGAGGCCGCCGTACGCTTCGTCGACGAGCACGAGGATGAGGCCCGTCGGCGCTTCGAGCTGCTCCGCAGCGAGATCGCCGGCCGCAGCTCGCTCGCCGATTACGAGCGCAAGGGCGAAGCGTAACACTGGCAGGAGGTCTCCGTGCACCTCTCCCGACGGGAGAGGTGTACATCGGGCCCGCCAATTACTTGCGGCCCAAAAAATCCTTCTTCACGAGCTCGACGCCGGCGTGCCGTAGCAAGTCGTACGCGGTCGTGACGTGAAAGAAGAATTGCGGGACGCTGTTGGTGAGCAGCAGCGTCCGCCCGGTAAAGGGCAGCTCGGTCCCGTTCTTGAGCCTGAAGAACACCTTCAGCTCGGCAGCCGCATCGATCTCGGCGCGCGGCAGGCTTTCAATGAATTCGATCGAGGTGGCGATCCGCGCCTGAAGCCCGGCCATGTCGTGCTCCAGCGGCGGCAGCGCGACCGGTTCGCACTGGGCCAGCAAGGCCGGAGCGACAGTGGCATGGCGGCAGGCTTCGCCGACCTGCTGGGCCAGATCGTACATGTTCGGCGCCATGCGCATGCCGAGCAGGACCGCAGGATTGAACTTGCGGGTCTCGGCATAGGCAACGCCCTTGTCGAGCAGGACGGACAGATTGCGCAGGTAAGGCACGAAGAGGCCCACCGAGGCCTCGTACATCGAGATCGTCACGCCAAGATTCCTTTCAATTCCGCCTCGCCAGAAACTGGCATCTGGTCTAAATCCACGTCTTACGGCTGCACAATGACAGCTTGGGCATGAGTGGAAAAGACTTGGGTGGAAAAGAGATGATCGTTCGAGTGACTGTTCGGATCTTGGCGGCTTTGGCCGTAATGTCGCTGGCAAACCTCTCGGCTTACGCACAGCAGGCGGCCCCTTCGCGCCTCGACGAGATCATCAAGCGCGGCACATTGCGCGTCGGCATGACCGGCGACTACAAGCCCTTCACCTATCTGGACAAGGCCACGCAGCAGTTCTCCGGTTTCGACGTCGACATGGCCGAGGCGTTGGGCAAGGCGCTCGGCGTCAAGGTCGAGTTCGTGCCGACGGCCTGGCCGAAGCTGATGAAGGATTTTGAGGCTGACCAGTTCGACATCGCCATGGGCGGCGTCTCGGTCACGCTCGACCGCCAGAAGAAGGGATTCTTCTCGATCCCGATCATGCGCGAGGGCAAGACGCCGATCGCGCGCTGCGCCGACGTCGGCAAGTATCAGACGCTTCCCGACATCGACAAGAAGGGCACCCGGGTCATCGTCAATCCCGGCGGGACCAACGAGCGTTTCGCGCGCGCCAACGTCAAGGATGCCGACATCACCGTCTTCCCCGACAACACCGCGATCTTTGACGAGATCGCCAAGGGCAATGCCGATCTGATGATGACGGACGCCTCCGAGACCCGCTACCAGCAAAAGCAGCACTCAGGCGTGCTCTGCGCGGTGCACCCGGACAAACCGTTCGACTTCTCGGAGAAGGCCTACTGGCTCCAGCGCGACACGGCGCTGAAAGCCTTCGTCGATCAATGGCTGCACCTCTCCATGGAGGACGGCAGCTACAAGAAGATCTACGCCGCCTGGTTCGACTAGCATGCGGCTGATGATCGCGTTGGCGCTCGCGGTGGCCGGGGCTGGTAACGCATCCGGACAGACGCCCTTCACGCCGGCGACCGGCCCCGCCTGCAGGGATCAATCCAAGGAAGGGTTCGGGCTGTGGACCTGCCCCGGCCCGGCCGGCTACGTGGTGCGCTTCGCCGACGAGGGCAACATCGTGTCACTCACGATCGCCCCCAGGCGATCGATCGAAAAGCTGCAGGGACCGACGGCGCAATGGCGCGGCGCCGGCAAGGCCTTTGGCGACAAGGTGCAGTGGATCATGCGCGCCGGTGCGCCCAGGGCCGCGATCATACGCGCCTGGAGCCGGGTCGGTGACGACGAGCGCGAGGTCCAGGAGCTCAAGGTGTTCGCGATCAATGGCGAGAAGGCCTGTCTTGTTGGCGCGGTCGAGATCCACACCGACAAGGCCAACGCGGCGGCCCTCTCCCGCGCCGAGCAGGCCGCGGATTCAGGCTGCGCGGAGAAGTAGCTGGACGAAGCGCGGCGGCTGGTCGCAACCGCGCGTCCAACTCTGGACCGAGTTTCGCGTTATTGAACCCTGAACCGCCGGCAGACGACTCATACCGTGACAGTGATCTAGATCACTTTTCGCGATCGGACCGGAGCGTAAGCGTCGGTGCGGGGACCACCTGTTCGGGAGATGGAAATGAGGAAGCTGTTGGCCACGGCCGCATTCCTTTTGGCGAGCACCGCAGCACAAGCGCAGTACACTTTCGAATATGGCGGGCGCACCATCCGCATCGATCCGGACCGCGGCACGGTGCAGATTCCCGGCGTTTACGACAACACCGGTCAGGGCAAGGCCAAGAAGGCCAAGAAGAACGATACCAAGCCGGACCAGCAGGCCCCACAACAGGCCAAGTCCGATCCGCAAGCACCGGCCGCGCCAGCGCCGGCCCCCGCGCCTGTGGCAGCCCCGTCCGCGGCAGAACAAGCGCCTGCTGCTCCCGCCCCCGCAGCCGCAGCACCGCCTCCCGCTCCGCTGCCCCCGCCAGCGCCGCCTCCGGCCACAACCGCCAACAACGCGCCGGCCGAAGACGCGATGGTGCCGCCACCTCAACCGGCGCCGAGCGCTGCCCCGACGGTGACCGCAGTGCCGCCCGCACCGCCTCCCCCGCCAGCTCCGACCGCTGCAGCCGCGCCGCCGGCTCCGCTTCCGCCACCTGCGCCGGCGGCCGCTCCCGCTCCCGTTCAGTCCGCCGCCGTCGCACCGCCGCCACCTGCTGCCGGGCCTGCGCGCGATCTCACCTCGCCGCTCGGCGTCTGGCTCACCGAGGAGAAGGAAGGCAAGGTTCGCATCGAGCAGTGCGGCAATAACCTCTGCGGCTATTCGGTCGACAGCAAATCGAACCAGAACGGCGAACAGGTCTTGATCAACATGAAGCCCGGCAAGGACCAGAAATGGTCCGGGCGCATCCTCGATCCCAACTCCGGCTCGACCTACGATTCGACCATTACCCTGAAGGGCACGGACCGCCTGCGCGTGCAGGGCTGCGCCTTCGGCGGCATGTTCTGCGGCGGCCAGACCTGGACGCGCGTGAACTAGGATCGAACGCAACGTAGCGAGACGGACAAGGGGCCCGTGATCCGGGCCCTTTGCGTTTGCTCCGCGCTATCCCTGCGACGTGCGTCACCTCACAGAGCATCTCGCACGCGTGATAGTCCTCACATCGCTCCTTCCGCGCCCATGACACGATCCCCGCATGGTCAACCCCAAGGGGCGCGTCATGAACGGATTTTGCAAAGGACTCTTCGCCGCCATTGTCGCGATCGCCTTCCCGCTCACGCAGGCGGATGCCGCGGGCTCGACTTTCGACGGCACATGGAACGTCCGCATCTCGTCATCGAGCGAGACCTGCGGCAACGGCGCGACCGTCGCGATCGGCATCAGTAACGGTCAGATCGCCTCGAGCAGCGCCGCGGTAACCGCGTCGGGCCGCGTCGCGGACGCCGGCGCGATCAATGTCAGCCTGAGCACGGGCATCAAGCACGCCGTCGGCTTCGGGCGCCTCAGCGGCACCTCGGGCTCCGGCACCTGGCGCGGCGCCCTGTGCTCGGGCACGTGGACGGCGGAGCGGTTGTAGCTCCAAGCCGAGAATGAGAGACGCACCGCCCAACGGCGATGCGTCTTGTCAGAGAGGCCGCTGGCTAGCCGAGCGGCGCGTTATATTCGGCGTCCGTCACCGGCTCCAGCCAGGTCGAGAACACGCCGTCCAACGCTTCCTGCATCGCGATATGGCACATGCTGTTGCCCGGCGAGGCGCCATGCCAGTGCAGTTCGCCCGGCGGGATCCAGACGGTGTCGCCGGGACGGATCTCCTGGACCGGACCGCCCTTGGTCTGGACGCGGCCGACGCCCGAAATCACGTAGAGCGTCTGCCCGAGCGGATGATGGTGCCAGTTGGTGCGGGCGCCCGGCTCGAACGAGACGCGCGAGACATTCAACCGCGCCGGCGCGGGCGCCATGTTGATGGGATCTTGCAGCACCGTGCCGGTGAAGTGTTCCTTGGGCGCGCGGCGGGTCGGCCGCGCACCGGCGAGCGTGATATCCATGGAGTACCTCGTTTCCTGTTACTTCTTGCTGGCGGCGTAGCGCGCCTTGGTCTCGGCGTTCATGGGATAGAGGCCCGGCAGCACGGCGCCGTTGTTCACCTCGTTGACGATCCAGGCTTCCATGCGCTCCTGCTCGACGCCTTCATTGAGGACGTGCTCGAGCATCGCCTGCGGGATCAGCACGCAGCCGTCCTGATCGGCGACGACGATGTCGTTCGGGAACACGGCGACGCCACCGCAACCGATCGGCTCGCCCCAGCCGACGAAAGTCAGGCCGGCCACGGAAGGCGGCGCGGCATAGCCGTCGCACCACACCGGCAGATTGGTGCCGAGCACGCCCTCGACGTCACGCACCACGCCGTCGGTGACGAGCGCGGTGACACCGCGCTTCACCATGCGGGCGCAGAGAATGTCGCCGAAGATGCCGGCGTCGGTGATGCCCATGGCGTCGACCACGGCGATGCAACCATCAGGCATCGCCTCGATCGCGGTGCGGGTCGAGATCGGCGACGACCAGGATTCCGGCGTCGCCAGGTCCTCGCGCGCGGGCACGAAGCGCAGCGTGAAGGCGGGTCCGACCAGCCGCGGCAGGCCCGGGCGCAGCGGACGCGCGCCGCGCATCCACACATTGCGCAGGCCCTTCTTCAGCAGGACCGTGGTGATGGTGGCAGTGGTGATGCCGGCGAGGGTCTTGCGGGCTTCGGGGGACAGCGACATGGACGAGAACGAGCTCCGAGGTGCGGGAAAGAACGCGCGCATCTTGCGAGCCGGACGCTTGCCGTCAAGGCCCAAAGCCCTGACGAGAACGCGGCCCTGCCGGGCTGTTATGCACCACGATAACAAGGCTTTATCGCCACCCCCGGGATTAATTTATTGGACTTGCGGGCGCATTTACGCGAAGCAGGGACAAGGCGGAACTCAAGGTCGAGCCCGCGCATTTCCAAAGGCCCGAATTCGACATCTCATGGCCGCGACGCTCCCCCCGCCCCGCCTTCTGCCCAGTGGCGACAGCGCCGTCACGGTCGAGTTCAGCCGCACCATCGACGACGCCGCCAATGAGCGCGTGCTCGCGCTCGACAAGGCGCTCGCCGCCGCGCCCATCGACGGCATCTCCGAGACCATCCCGACCTATCGTTCGTTGCTGGTGCATTACGATCCCGGCAAGATCGGCTTCGACGCACTCGGCGAAAAATTGCTCGCGATCGCCGGCCAGCCGCTGCCTGCGAGCACCAAAGCGCGGCGGTGGCGCATTCCCGTCGCCTATGGCGGCGAGCACGGCATCGACCTCGAGGATGTCGCGAAAGCGCTGAACACCACGCCCGACGACATCGTCGCCCGCCACGCCGGCGGCGACTATCGCGTCGCCATGATCGGCTTCACGCCCGGCTGGTCCTATCTCAGCGGCCTCGACAAATCCCTGCACATGTCGCGACGGCAGAGCCCGCGGCTGTTCACGCCCGCTGGCACGATCTCGATCGGCGGCATCCAGGCCGGCATCCAGTGCCTTGCCGCGCCCAGCGGCTGGCACCTGCTCGGCCGCACGCCGGTGCGCACCTACCAGCTCCACCGGAATCCGACCTTCCTCACCGAACCCGGTGATCGCGTGACGTTTTTCCCCATCGACCACAAGACGTTCGAGGAGCAGGACCGCGCCGCCGAAGCCGGCGAGATCATTGCCGAGCGGGTCGACGCATGAGCCGGCTCATCGTCGCCAGCATCGGGCCTGCGAGCTCCGTCCAGGACGGCGGACGGCACGGTGCGCAGCGCTATGGCCTGACGGTGAGCGGCGCCATGGACCGGCTGGCGCTGGCCGCAGCGAACACGCTGGTCGGTAACGAGCCGTTCGCAGCCGCTGTCGAGGTCGGCCCGTTCGGCGCCACGTTCACGGCCAAGGACGGCGCGGTGCGCGTCGCAATCGCCGGCGCGCCGCGCAATGCCGACATCGCCGGGAAACCCGTGGCGATGGACACATCCATCACGCTGAAGGACGGCGAGACGCTCACGCTCGGTTTCGCGCGAGGCGGTGCGTTCACGTATCTCGCGATCGAAGGCGCCATCAAGGGCGAGCTGGTGTTCGGCAGCCTCGCGGTGAATGCGCGCGCCGGTCTCGGCAGCCCCTACCCGCGCCCGCTTCAGGCCGGCGATGAATTCACCGTCGATGCCGCGAGCGGCGCGCCCGAGCTGCGCATCGAGCTGCCGAAGCCGGTGAGCGGGCCGATCCGCGTCGTGCTGGGCCCGCAAGACGACGAGTTCGACGACGCCAACAAGGCATTGTTCCTCGACAGCGACTGGAAGATCTCGGCGACCTCCGACCGCATGGGCTACCGGCTCGAAGGCCCCGCGATCAAGCACCTGCACGGCCACAACATCGTCTCCGACGGCACCGTCAACGGCAGCATCCAGGTGCCCGGCAATGGTGCGCCGATCGCACTGATGATGGACCGCGGCACCAGCGGCGGCTATCCCAAGATCGCAACCGTGATCACGGCCGATGTCGGTCGCCTCGCCCAGACCTCGGCCGGAACGTCATTCCGCTTCAAGGCCGTCACCATGGCCGAGGCGCAGGACGAGGCGCGCAAATTCCAGCAAATGATCCGTACGTTGCCCGATCGTCTGCGCTCCTCCGACACCGTCGAGCTCAACATCGACGCACTGAGCGATGCCAATGTCGCGGGCTATGCGGTGAGCGCCATGGATGCCGGGACGTGGCAGGTCACGGCCGAGCCGTAGACAACAAGACCAAAGGCGGAGAGCAACCATGAAGACGATCGATCTCAATTGCGACCTCGGCGAAGGTTTTGGCGCGTGGGAGATGGGCAACGATGCCGCGATGATCGAACTCGCAAGCTCGGTCAACGTCGCCTGCGGCTTCCATGCCGGCGATCCCGACATCATGCGGCGGACGGTTGAGCTCGCAAAGGCGCGTGGCGTCTCGGTCGGCGCGCATCCGGGCTACCGGGACCTGCACGGCTTCGGCCGGCACCCGATCGCCGGCCTGAAATCCTCCGAGATCGAGAACCTCGTCGCCTATCAGATCGGCGCGCTGCAGGCGATCGCAACGGCAGCCGGCCACAAGGTCACGCATGTGAAGGCGCATGGCGCACTCTCCAACGTGGCCTGCGAGGACGACATGACGGCGAAGGCGATCGCCGCCGGCATCAGGGCGGTGGACCCCAGCCTGATCTTCGTCGTGCTCGCCAATTCGAAGCTGGTGAAGGCCGGCGAAGAGGCGAACCTGCCGATGGTGCACGAGGTATTCGCCGACCGCGCCTACGAGGACAACGGCAATCTGGTCTCGCGCAAGAAGCCCGGTGCCGTGCTGCACGATGCCAAGGCGATCGCCGATCGCGTGGTGCGGATGGTGCAGGATGGCGCGGTGGTGTCGGTGACCGGCAAGGTCATCAAGATGCGCACGGACACGGTGTGCATCCATGGCGACACGCACGGCGCGGTCGAGATCGCGCGGACCTTGCGTCAGGCGTTGAAGGATGCAGGCATCGAGGTCGCGCCGTTCAAGCGCGGGTGAGGTCTATCGTCATTCCGGGGTGATGCGAAAGCATCGGACTATGGTGCGAAATTGCGCACCCGAGAATCTCGAGGTTCCGGGTTCGGCTCCGCCGCCCCGGAACGACAACCTAGAACGGGTGCACCGACAGCGTGCCGAACACGATCGCTGCGATGACGGCGAAAGCGCTGTAGAGCCCGATGTGATGGGCGTTCGCCACCGTCCGACGCGAGAGCGAGCGCGCGTAGAAGTGCAGCCTGGCTTCCGCCGATAGTTCGCGCATGGTCGATCTCCAACGCCCCATGTGCGGGATTATGAGGGATCGACCTGGGTGGCGGACAAGACGGCCGCGGAAATAGCGATGCGCTTCTCTCAAGACCGCGCCTCGCAGGCACAAATTCTTCCGAGGCCCGGGTTCAGAGAATCTTATTCGTTAAATTCCGAGCCAGATGGAACCGGCTCGGATGACACTGGAATGACAGCCCGAGCAAGGGTCAGTACACGTCCGCCTGGAATCGTCCCTTCTTCTTGAGATCGGCGACAAAGCTGACGGCCTCGTCGGTCGAGCGCGCACCGAACTGGGCGACGATGTCGACCAGCGCGCGCTCGACGTCCTTGGCCATGCGCTTGGCATCGCCGCAGATGTAGAGATGCGCGCCCTCGGCGAGCCACGTCCAGACCTCGCGGCCGAGCTCGCGCATGCGGTCCTGCACGTAGAACTTCTTCTCGCCGTCACGCGACCAGGCGAGCGACAGACGCGTCAGAAGCCCCGAGGTCTTCATCGCGTTGAGCTCGTCGCGATAGAAGAAGTCGCAATCGCTGCGCTGGTGGCCGAAGAACAGCCAGTTCTTGCCTTGCGCGCCGGTCGCCTTGCGGTCGAGCAGGAAGGCGCGGAACGGCGCGACGCCGGTGCCGGGGCCGATCATGATCACGGGCGTCTTCGGATCCTGCGGCAGGCCGAAGCCGTGTGCCTTCTGCACGTAAACCTTGAGCTTGTCGCCCTCGTTGATGCGCTCGCCGAGGAAGGTCGAGGCGACCCCGAGCCGCTTGCGCTTGCCGATGACGTAGCGCACGGAGTCGACCGTGAGCGACAGCTTGCCGGGCGTCGCATTGTGCGACGAGGAGATCGAGTAAAGCCGCGGCTGCAGCGGCTCCAGCGCTTCGACGAAGGCCTCGGGATGCGGCCGCGTGCCCGAAAACTTCTGCAGCGCGGCCATCACATCGAGCGTTGCGGCATCGCCATCGGGATCCTCGCCCTGCGCCAGCGCCCTCGCCTTTTCGCGCTGGGCGCCGCCGGTGATGAAGGAGAGCAGCTCGAACAGCTTGTCGGGCGCCGGCGACAGCGAGACGTCCTCGACCAGCGCCTCGCGCAGCGTCTTGCTGTTGATCTTGGTGGTATGGGAGGCGCCGAGCAGCGCGATGATCTGGTCGACGAGGCCGAGGTCGTTGCGTGCGAACACGCCAAAGCTGTCGCCGACGACGTAGTCGAGCTTGCTGTCGGAGAGATCGAACTCGACGTGATAGGTCTCTTTCTCCGACCCGCCCTTGTTGAGCAGGCGTCGCGACAGGAAGGTCGCCTCAGCCGGATTTTCGCGGGCACGGCCGAGCTCGGCCTTCACTTCCGGCACAGCCGGCGCACTTGCAGCGGGCGCGGCGGCGGCGCCGGCCGGCTCCGCAGCCGGCGCCTTGTCGATCTCCTCGAAGAGCTGCTTGAGCATCCGCGCCGTCTCCTTGCCGCCGGGGGCGCAGAGGTTGAGGCGCGCTTCGCTCTTGTTCGCGATCGAGTCGGAATAGTCGGCGCAATTGTAGCCGCACTGGCCGCAATCCTGCTGCGCCATCGCCGCCATCATGCGGCGGCGGAGCGGACGCCCTTCCGCTAGCTTCATGCGATCGGCGATCGGCATCGCCGGATCGTGCCAAGGGGCCTCTCCGTCGTCGCTGTCCCCCTGCGGCGCCAGCACCGCACCGTTCTCAGCCGGCGACAGCGCCGTCGAGCCGTCGAGACCGAACATGCCGACGAGAAACCCGTTCAGCCAGAGACGCTGGCCTTCGGTGAACGGAGCATTGGCCGGAATGATCTCGATCTTGGGAGGCACGGTCATCTGGGTCATGCTGCTACTTCCGCTTCGGCGAGTTTGCGCAGGGCTTCACCGTCATGGCGACGGGAGAAGGTCAGGAACGTCTCTTCGGGCGAGGTGCGGTTGGCGAGATAGGCCTTGAGCAGGCCCTCGACCGTCTTCGGCACATCCTCTGCCTTCACGTCGTGGAACACCTCCTGCCCGATATCGGCATCGGGACCGAACCCGCCGCCGGTGAAGAGATGATAGCCCTCCACCTGGTCGTCCTCGCTCGCACCCGGCACCTTGGCCGCGATCAGCCCGATGTCTGAGATGTAGTGCTGGGCGCAGGAGTGATGGCAGCCGGTCAGATGGATGTTGAGCGGCGTATCGAGATTGACGCGCTCGTCGCACCAGTCGCCGATCGCGGCAGCATGGCGCTTGGTGTCGGAGGCCGCGAACTTGCACCCGGCGTTACCGGTGCAGGCGATCAGGCCGGCGCGGACGTTCGAAACCTGCGTTGCCAGGCCAAGCTTCTCGACCGCAGCGGTGGCGAGCGCGACGTTCTCGTCACGCACACCAGAGATCAGCAGGTTCTGCCAGACCGTCAGGCGGATATCGCCGTCGCCCAGATCCTGCGCGATCTTGGCGACACCGCGCATCTGCTCGCAAGTGAGCTTGCCGACCGGCAGCGCCACGCCGACCCAGTTGAGGCCGGCCTGTTTCTGCTTGTGCACGCCGACATGAGCCATGCGATCGGACAAGGGACGCGGCAGCAGCGCTTCGGCCGGCACGCGCGAGAACGGCTTCTTGAGGCGCTCCTCGACCAGCTTGAGGAAGCCGTCGTGCCCCATGTTGTCGAGCACGTATTTCAGCCGCGCCTTGGTGCGGTTGGTACGGTCGCCGTGCTCGATGAAGACGCGCACGATGGCATCGGCGACGGCGGTCGCGTCCTCCGGGCGAACGACGATGCCGGAGTATTTCGCAAAATCCTTGTGACCGGTGATGCCACCGAGGCCGAGCTTGAACCAGACCCCGGGCTCGACGCCATGGCCGTCCTTCACCTCGACCGCGGTGAAGGCGATGTCGTTGGTCTCCTCCAGCGCCGCGATCTTGCCGGCGCCGTCGAAGGCGACGTTGAACTTGCGCGGCAGGCCGAACAACGAGCGGTCGTTGAGGATGTGGTAGTGCCATTCACGCGCATAGGGGCGCGTGTCGAGCAGCTCCTGCGGATCGATGCCCGCGGTCGGCGTGCCCGTGACGTTGCGGATGTTGTCGGCGCCGGCGCCGCGCGAGCACAGGCCGATGTCCTGGACGCCCTCGATCAGCGCCACGGCGTTCTTCGGCTCGATCTCGCGGATCTGGAAGTTGGCGCGCGTGGTCACATGGGTGTAGCCGCCGCCACAGCTTTCGGCGATGTCCGCGAGGCCCGACATCTGCCAATGCTTCAGGATGCCGTTGGGAATGCGCAAACGCGCCATGTAGGAGGTCTGCGCCGGCGCCACCCAGAAGATGCCGTAATAGCGCCAGCGGAAATTGTCCGCCGGCGTCGGATTGGCGTTGTTGCGCGCCTGGTCCTTCAACCGTTCGTACGAATCGAACGGATGCATCTCACGCTTGAACTTCTCCTGGTCGGTGAGCTTCTTGCCCGCCGCCGTGAGCTTGTCCTGCGCCTTGATCGCCGCTGCGTCGGGACCGGTCGGCTCGGACGGCGCGCTGCCTCCGCCGGCAGGCGCGCCACCTGCTGCGAAAGCGCGCCCGACACGTCCGACCTGCATGCCGGACATGAAACCTTCGAGATAGCGCTTCTGCTCGTCGGAGAAGTCGGCCGTGGGTGCTGTATCGAGTTTCATGGACTGAATGGACCTACTCTGCTGGCTGGACCGCAACCTGCGCCATGTCGGCCGAGGGCTTGGCGGGCTTGTACGTCGTGTAGAGTGCGAGGCCGGTGAAGACGAAGCCACCGACGAGATTGCCGAGCGTCACGGGGATCTGATTCCACAGCCACCAATCGGAGACGCTGACCTTGGCGCCGAGCATCATGCCGGTCGGGATCACGAACATATTGACGACGGCATGCTCGTAACCGAGCGCGAAGAACAGGAAGATCGGCAGCCAGGTCGCCGTGATCTTGCCGACCGTGGAGGTCGAGGTCATCGCCATGACGACGCCGAGGCAGACCAGCCAGTTGCAGAGCATCGCCTTGACGAAGACGGAGACCATGCCGGCCGTACCGATCGCGGCGTTGCCGATCGTCTTGGCCTCGGCAACCGCGACGATGCGCGCGGCGACGCCGGCGACTTCGAGCTTGCCCATGTTGGTGAGCGAGATCGCGATCAGTGCACCGACAGCGATGCTGCCGACCAGGTTGGCGACGAAGACCCAGGACCAGTTGGCGATGACCGCATTCCAGCTCGCCTTGCCCTCGAGGCGGGCCAGCGGCACGATGGCGAAGCTTCCGGTGACGAGCTCGAGACCGAGGAGCACGATCATCACGAGGCTGACCGGAAAGATCAGCGCGCCGACGATGGGCTGCCCCGTCGTCACCGCGCCGGTCAGGGCGAGCGTCGTGGCCGCACCCAGAAGTGCGCCGGAAATTGCGCCGCGGATCATGATGTCGCGCGGGGCGAGCGCCAGCTTCTTCAGGCTGGCATCGACCATCGAGGCCACAACATCAGAGGGTTTCGCGTAATCCATATCGAAGCTCCAGCTTGCCGCGCGAGAGGCGGCGTCAACGGGTTGAACGGACGTTGATCGCTGGGAGCCGGCGGCAGGCATGCGCCTTGGCCGGAACCCTGGGCGATCCGATCAGCCTCGTTGCTGCGGAAATCCACCATGGACTTGGAGCCGCCAGCGCCCACGCCGGCGGCTTGGGTTCTCTCTATTCAAGGAGTGTGCCAACGCAGCAAAAACTGCAAAATCACCTGAAATCAGCGACTTAGATTTAGGTGCAGCGCATGAAGTGGATTGAGGTTCATGCTGCTTCGGGCAGCAACGGCCCAAAACTTGAGCTTCGAATCAGAATGGCTATTTTTTAGGCAGGCGCTAAAGAGCGCTCCGTCCCACCTCGAACGAGGCGAGATAGCCACCGAGATCCCGGGGATCAAAAGCCGGTCCCGCAAAGGCGCCGAATGGGGCGCTGGTCTGGTCGTCTCCACTGCGCCCGAGGGCGGCATCGTAAAGGTCCGCCCGGAATACGGCCATGGCGGTCTTGAGTGCTTCAGCGCTCAGTGCGGTCTGCCCCCAGCGCACCATCTGCGCATAGAGCCAGGCAGCCTGGACCGGGTCCGGACGCCCTGCCCCTTCGCGTCCGACCAGGAGATAACGGCCGCTCTCGCGCACCGCGCCCTCGGGCGAGATCTTCAGGCGCCCGGTCAGCGAGCGCTGGATCACCTCGGCATCGACACCAATCCGCTCGGGCTGTGCCAGGATCTGCGCCGCCTCAGTCAGGTTCTCCGGGCTCTCGATGAACTGGGCGCCCTTCACGGCCGCACGCACCAGCGCCGCGACAACGTCGGGGTGCTTGTCGGCCCAGACCTGCCGGACCGCCAGCACCTTCTCCGCCGCGCGCACCAGGATGTCGGAGACGAAGTGCAGGATGTGGCCGATGCCGAGATCGACCGCGACCGAATTCCAGGGCGCGCCGACGCAGAAAGCATCGACATGGCCATTGGCGAGGCTGTCCACCATGTAGGGCGGCGGCAGCACCACCAGACGCACGTCCTCGTCGGGATCGACACCGGCCGCCGCCATCCAGAATCGCAATTGGTAATTGTGGGTCGAGAATGGGAACGTCATGCCGAAGGTCAGCGGATCGGCGCCCGCCTTGCGCCGCTTGGCCACGACCTTCGCGAGTGCCTTTGCCGTGACCAGCGGATCGAAGCGGTCTCCGTCGATCTCCTCCATCAGCGCGGCATGCAGCGCCGGCGAGACCGTGATTGCGTTGCCGTTGATGCCGAGATTGAAGGGGGCTGCGATCGGCACCTTGACGTGGCCGAGCCCGAGCGAGGATGCGATCGCAACCGGCGCGAGCAGATGCGCGGCATCGAACAGCCCGATGTTCAGCTTGTCGCGGACGTTGGACCACGAGACTTCGCGCACCAGCTCGACCTCGAGCCCTTCGGCCGCGGCAAATCCCTTGTCGACGGCGACGATCAGGGCGGCGGCATCGACCAGCGGGATGAACCCGATGCGGAGGGTCGCGTTCATTTCAGCATCTCCGACGCGGTGATGATCGATTGAGCGATCTCGCCGATTTTCTTCTTCTCGCGCATGGCTGTGGAGCGCAGCAGCACATAGGCCTCGTCCTCTGTAAGGCCCTTGACCTTCATCAGGATACCCTTGGCCTTCTCGATGATCTTGCGATCCTCGAGCTGCGACTTGGTTCGCTCCAGCTCCTCCTGGAGCTTGGCGAAGGCGTTGAAGCGGGACACGCAGAGGTCGAGGATCGGCTTGATGCGCTCCTTTTTCAGCCCGTCAACGATGTACGCGGACACCCCCGCTTCGACCGAGGCCTGGATCGAGGCTGAATCGCTCTGATCGACGAACATGGCGATCGGTCGCTTCACGGCGCGGCTGACCTGGAACATCGCCTCCAGCACGTCGCGGCTGGGGTTTTCCAGATCGATCAGGATGATGTCGGGGTCCACCGCATAAATACGGGCCAGCAGGCTTTGCATCTCGCGGATATGGACGACCTGCGTAAATCCGGCCTCCCGCAACCCCTCCTCGAGGATCGCGGCCCGGATCGGGCTTTCGTCAACGATCACGATTTTGGGCGACTGTTCGGCGCTCATAGCTCACTCATGGCAGGTGATTCATCCATAGCACGCCGGAACGTCCTGCAAAGGGTTGTAATTGTGGGCAATTGGGACTAGCCGAGGCCAGTCAATCAGGCAGATCAGATATGGATCAGACGGCTGCGCCCACGGTCAGCTTCGTGTCGCTCGGCTGCGCCTGAGCCGACAAATCTTTGAGCCATCCATCCCCAGCAAACATGCCGCCCGAGGCGGCCGTCGTCAGGGCGCGTCGCATCAAGACAAGATGTCGGCTTTCGGATGCGAAGAGATATCGAACAGCAGCACGGAGCGGATCACGTAGCTCTGCCGGGCACAGGTTGAGGTCCATTCGCCGTGAAGCAAAATGATGCGGCGAAGCTTCACTCGGGCTGATGGCTGATGGCCCAGACATAGGCTGCTACTGCATCAACATCCTCTGGCTTCAGGTCGCCATCCATTCCCGGGGCCACGGCCATGTTATGCAATATCGTACGCTTCAGCTCTCTGACACTGCCGTCGCTCCAAACGAACATCCCGGCAGTCAGGTCGTTGCCATTTGGCGTTCCCTTGCCATCCACGCCGTGACAGACGCTGCACTGCCCGTTCGCGGCCTCTCCGTGAAACACACGGTCGCCGTGCAGAATGTCATCCCTCGTATATCCCGCCGGCACCGGCAAGGTGGCTGCAGGGGGCCGCATAATCTCCCTGAATATGCTGAGCGGCGGAGTCACAAGCTTGAACTCGTCCGATTGCGCCGCAACGACATCAGGCTCCACGAGGAAGATCGCGTACGCCGCCACAATAACCATGGAACGCGCTGCCACAGACCGCCTCCCAAAAATGGTTCACGTCCGGTCCCGGCGCGCTAGGCTCAAGAACAGCGCGGACGGTCGGAAACGACGGGTTCGCATTCAGAGCAGGAATTGGAACCCGGTAAATGGGACCAAGGTAGGAGCTGCGACGAGCCCACTTTATCGTCGCCGGAACATGGGTAGTGGTTGAATTTTTCCATCGGATCAATTAGTTGGATCGCCATCCAGACAATTCAGATGCAGGCTCCAGGCGATTACATGGAAAGAGCGCCGCGTATTTCATTCACATCACTCGGTTGCCCCAAGGCATTGGTGGATTCCGAGCGCATTATCACGCGCCTGCGGGCGGAGGGCTATGAGCTCGCCCGCAAGCATGACGGGGCCGACATCGTCATCGTCAACACCTGCGGCTTCCTCGACAGCGCCAAGCAGGAATCGCTGTCGGCGATCGGCGAGGCCATGGCCGAGAACGGCAAGGTGATCGTGACCGGCTGCATGGGCGCGGAGCCGGAAGCGATCGAACAGGCCTATCCCGGCGTGCTCTCGATCACCGGCCCGCAGCAATACGAGAGCGTGCTCGATGCCGTACATCGCGCGCTGCCGCCGGCGCATAATCCGCATCTCGACCTGGTGCCGCCGCAGGGCATCAAGCTGACGCCGCGGCACTACGCGTACTTGAAGATCTCCGAAGGCTGCAACAACCGCTGCACCTTCTGCATCATCCCGAAGCTGCGCGGCGATCTTGTCTCGCGTCCGGCCGACGACGTGCTGCGCGAGGCCGAGCGACTGGTCGGCGCCGGCGTCAAGGAATTGCTGGTGATCTCGCAAGACACCTCGGCCTATGGCGTCGATCTCAAATATGCCGAGAGCCCGTGGAAGGATCGCCAGGTCCGCGCCAAATTCCTCGATCTCGCGCGCGAGCTCGGCGAACTCGGCGCCTGGGTCCGGTTGCAGTATGTCTACCCCTACCCGCACGTCGACGAAGTCATCGCGCTGATGAACGAGGGCAAGGTGCTGCCCTATCTCGACATCCCGTTCCAGCATGCAAGCCCCGAAGTGCTGAAGGCGATGAAGCGCCCGGCGGCGCAGGACAAGACGCTGGCGCGGATCAAGCGCTGGCGTGAGGAATGCCCCGACCTCGCGTTGCGCTCGACCTTCATCGTCGGCTTCCCCGGCGAGACCGATTCCGACTTCGCCTATCTGCTCGACTGGCTCGATGAAGCCGAGATCGATCGGCTCGGCTGCTTCAAATACGAGCCGGTTGCGGGCGCAACGTCCAACGCGATCGCAAATCCGGTCCCGGAAGAGGTCAAGCAGGAGCGCTACAACGCCCTGATGGCCCGCCAGCAGAAGATCTCGGCGCGCCGGTTGAAGCGCAAGGTCGGCGCGCGCCAGCAGATCATCATCGACGAGGTCGGCCCCACGGTCGCAAAGGGCCGCTCCAAGGCCGATGCGCCGGAGATCGACGGCGCGGTGTACCTGTCGAGCCGCCGTCCACTCCGCGTCGGCGAGATCGTCACCGCGAAGATCGAGCGCGCAGACCAGTACGATCTGCACGGCAGCGTCGCGGGATTCTGACAATGTCAGCTGGAGCCACTCGGTTCACCTCTCCCGTAGGGAGAGGTGGGCACCGAAACGCACGACCAAACCTCGACTTGCCTTCAGTTTAAACCAGCCATTTCGGCACCCAGCGCTCCGGGCGCGGTGCGCGGGCGAGATCGGCCTGAGCCTCGGACAATTTTGCCGGCGCGCCCTCGATGGTCGGGCGCATATCGTATTCGAAATTCGGCATGACGCGGCCATCCGCATAGAGGCCGAATTTCATCGCGTACCACAGTCCGAGCTCGGGCTGCGCGCGGCGCATCTCCTCGCGCAAGTCGCGCAGCAGGGATTCGATCGAGGCGGCTTCCTCGAACGGCTGCGGCCCGCGCGACAGGACACGCGCCTCGTAGAGCTTGCCGACGATCGCGACCTCGAAATGCGTCTTGTCCCAGGCGTTCCTGCCCTTTGGCAGATGCGCGGCCAGCCGCCAGCCGAGTTCAGCCATCAGGCGATGATTGGCCCAGTATTCCTCGCGATCCCGGCTCCATTTCTCGACGAAGCCGCGGAAGTCGGGCAGCTCGGAGGCGCCGTCCTCGCACGCAACAGGCTCGCCAGCGGGCCGTCGCGCAAGCCATTGGGCAAGCTCGACCGTCTGAGGCTCGACCTCGTCGTGCGGCCGCAGATCATGCCAAGCTTTGTCGAATTGTTGGGATGTCAGTTTCGTCAGCAGCGCATCCAGGGACGGCGCGAGCAGCTCATAATCGCCCTCCGAGCCCAGCCCCACGATCGGCGGATCGTCGCGGTCGAGACCGGCGCCGTACCAGCCGCCGACGGCCGAGCCGTCCGGCAGGCGCATGAACAGCGCGAAACGGTCGCGCAAGGGACTGCCGTCGAAGATCGGGGCCTGGTCGGAGAACTGGCCCTGCAGCGAGAAGCAGCCGACGCTGCCCCAGGGGCGTCCGTTCAGCCAGCCGGCGAAATCCACCAATAAAGGCGGCGCTTCGATGCCCGGCGGAAACGCGCCGCGAATGCTGTCGAGATCGATCGGGTATGGTGTATCGGACAAGGCTGAAAACTATCTGGTTGGTCCCGCCCTTTTGGTCTGAACCGACAAGCATCCGGTTCGAACCAATTCGCGTCCTGCGATCACAAACGCGCTAGGGGCCTGTTGGTTTCTGCGCAGCAATCAAATGACGTGCCATCACAAGATCAAAATCCCATTAGGACGGTGCGCCCTGGCTGTCGCATTGACCCTGCTCGCGTTTCCGGCCGCCGCGCAATCGCCGTCGGCGGCACAGGCACGGCAGTGGTGCTTCGGTTCCGAACGGGTCAGTGACGACCGACGGCTCATCGGTTGCTCGGCCGTGCTCCAGGCCAATCCGTCGAACGAGCTTGCGCTCGCCAACCGCGGCGAGATCTTTCGGCGCAAGGGCGAGACCGAGCGGGCCTTGGCCGACCTCAACCGCGCGATCGATCTCGACGAGAGCGATGCCATCGCGTGGTATAATCGCGGCATCGTCCATGACGATCTCGGCGACCTCGACCACGCCATCATGGACTACACGCGCGCGATCCGGCTCAAGCCCGACGAGGCGCAGTACTACAACAACCGCGGAAATTCCTACATCGGCAAGAACGACCATGAGCGCGCGCTCGCCGACTATGATCGCGCGATCAAGCTCGATCCGAAATTCGCGCTCGCCTTTTTCAACCGGGGCACGGCCTATCGCAATCATGGCGAGGCCAACCGTGCGCTTTCCGATTTCGATATGTCGATCAAGCTCGATCCAAACTATGGTCCAGCCTACGGCAATCGCGCACGCATCTTTCGCGACAAGGGCGAGCGGGATCGCGCGCTGGCCGATTTTGCCAAATCGCTTCAGCTCAGCCCGAACAACGACCGCGACTATTATGCGCGCGCGAACATGTATTTCGACGCGCATGACTACGCGCAGGCGCTCGCGGACTATGACCGCGCGATCAAGGCCAATGCAAGCTATTCCGGCGTATTCAACTCGCGCTGCATGACGCATGCGATCCTCGGGCAATTGCAGGAGGCACTGACCGACTGCGAGCAATCGCTGCGAATGCGTCCGAACGATCCCTACACGCTGGACAGCCGCGGCCTCGTCCAACTCAAGCTCGGCAATCTCGACGCGGCGATCGCCGACTACGATGCGGCATTGAGCGCAAAGCCGGGGCTCGACAGCGCGCTCTACGGGCGCGGGCTTGCGAAGCGGAAGAAAGGCGACGACGAGGGCGCCGCGCGCGACATCGCTGCGGCGAAAGCGATCAACGGCGGTATCGCGGAGGTGTTCGGGCATTACGGCGTCGAGTAACCGTCGCCCGCAGCGTCACGCGCACAATGTGACACTATAATGCATTCACGCAGAGGTCACGGACTCATCCTAACTCTCGCGCGCTTTCAACGCGAGCGAGGAATGAGGAATGAGCCGCCTCTCGGACATGCTGCGCACGCAGCGCTTCGACGATTACCGCTTCTACCACCAGAGCACTGTCAATCAGACGCTGCACCTCGTCAGCGCCGTGATCTTCCTCGGCTGCTACGCACTGCTGTTCAGGGATCCGGCACTTGCCGGACTTGTCGGCTGGCTCGCGATGCTGGCGCGGCAGACCGGCCATTTCTTCTTCGAACCGAATGGCTACGACGCGGTCAACGACGTCAGCAACGAATACAAGGAAGCGGTCAAGGTCGGCTACAACCAGACCCGCAAGATCATCTTGCTGCTGGTCTGGGGCAGCGCGCCAATTGCACTGTACGTTGATCCGACGCTGTTCGGCCTGTTTGCTCCGCCAGCCGATCGTGCCGACTTCATCCGCCACATCGGCGCACTCTGGCTCGCAATCGGCATTAGTGGCGGACTGGCACGCATGCTCCAGCTCTTCGCCACGCGCGGCGTCGTGACCGGATTGGTGTGGGTGTTCAAGGTGCTGACCGATCCCTTCCACAATATCGCGCTGTACTGGAATTCGCCGCTCAAGCTGATGCGCGGCGAACTGATCGACAGCGCGATTGCGAGTGCCGACTGGGGCGGTGACGAGGCCGAGGAAGCCGCGCATCCGACCTGAGCGATGCGTGCTCAGCGCGCCATCTCGCAAGACACCCGCTTGACAACCCCTGCCCTTCGGCTGTAGGGACGCGCCCCATGATCAACTCTCGGACCAACCGCCGCGCAGCTTTCCGTCGTCGCACCAGCGACGATGATGGGTTGCGCCATGTCCGACGACGCCGCTGATCTCCTGACATCAGCACAGTTTTCGAGAAGGCCGCACCCGCAAAGTGCGGCCTTCTTGCTTTTCGCGTCCCTTTTCCACCCGCCCCCAAAGATCTTCGCTAGCTCAAGAGGAGTTCGACATGACCACCGCCACCCATCCGTATGATGCACTGATGGACATCACAGCACGGCCCAAGGCCGTGTTCGTCCGCGGCGCCGGCTCCTACCTCTGGGACGACACCCGCAAGCGCTATCTTGATTTCGTGCAGGGCTGGGCCGTGAACTGCCTTGGCCACTCCCCGCCGGCGGTTGCCGATGCGCTCGCTTCGCAAGCCAAGCGGCTGCTGACGCCCAGCCCGGCCTTCTACAACGAGCCGAGTCTCAAGCTCGCCCAGGCGCTGGTCGAGACCAGCGCGTTCGACCAGGTATTCTTTGCCAATTCCGGCGCGGAAGCCAACGAGGGCGCGATCAAGCTCGCGCGCAAATACGGCACCCTGCACAGGAACGGCGCGTTCGAGATCATCAGCTTCGAGGGCGGCTTTCACGGAAGAACCCTGGCGACGATGTCGGCCTCGGGCAAGAAGGCATTCGAGCCGCTGTTCGAGCCGAAAGTCGCCGGCTTCAAGAAGGCGAAGCTCAACGACATCGCCTCGGTTGAGAAGCTGATCAACGACAACACCGTCGCCGTGATGCTCGAGCCGATCCAGGGTGAATCGGGCGTGTGGCCCGCGACCGATCAGTTCCTGCAAGACCTGCGCACACTCACCGAGGCGCATGGTTTGCTGCTCATTTTCGACGAGATCCAGACCGGTATGGGCCGGACCGGAAAGCTCTTCCACTATGAACACACCGGCATCGCGCCCGACATCATGACGCTCGGCAAGGGCATCGGCGGCGGCGTGCCGCTCGCAGCCCTGCTTGCGACCGACCGCGCCTCCTGCTTCGAGCACGGCGACCAGGGTGGCACGTTCAACGGCAATCCGCTCATGTGCGCGGCCGGTCTTGCGGTGCTCGACGAGGTCGGCAAGCCGGAGTTCCTGAAGTCGGCCACCGAGACCGGCTTGCTGCTCGAAAGCGAGTTGCAGAAGGTCTCGGCCCGGCACGGCCTCGGCGGCGTGCGCGGACGCGGACTGCTGCTCGCGCTCGACCTCAAGCTGCCGATCGCGCCGGGAATCGTCGCGCAAGCCTTCGAGGCCGGCGTGCTGCTGAACGCGCCGCAGGTCGACACGCTGCGCTTCATGCCCGCGCTGAACGTCACGAAGGGAGAGATCGCCGAGATGATCGACTGCCTCGACGGGATCCTAACCAAGGCCGGCGCGGCGAGACGGGTGGCGTAGGTCGGCCGGCCCCGACCGAAACTGAGGGTGGCGTGGTTCCGTAGCTCAATGGATAGAGCACCGCGTTGCGGGCGCGGGGGTTCGAGGTTCGAGTCCTCGCGGGACCACCACCCTACGGCTTGGCCTGGGCTCATGCCGCGCCAAAGCGCTGCGCGAGGTGGGCTGCTTTGTCCGGGTCGATCTTCACAACAATCGGTGCCAGCTTCGCGACCGTACCGCCGGCATGATTATCGAGCAGCTCAAGACATGGCCCTGTCGGCCAATCTGGAATGCTGCCACCGCAGCCGAAGGCGTGCAAAACCCTCTCCGACAGCTCCGGAATGATGCTCCAGGCGAGCACCGCTGACAGACGCACGAGGTTGAGCCCCGTACGCGTGACCGCTGCGGCTCTGGCGCGATCGGATTTGATCGCAACCCACGGCGCGGCCTGCTGGAGATACGCATTGGCCTCACTCCAGATCGCGCGCGTCTCTGCGGCGGCCGCGCGAAACTCCAGAGCTTCGTGATGGCGACGCAGTGTGGCGATGCGTCGGTCCAGTTCGACCGCCAGCTCAAGTTCTAGCTCCGATGGCTCGCCGCTTTCGGGAATGCGGCCGTCGAAGGCGCTGTGCACAAAGCTGATGACCCGGTTGGCGAGATTGCCGAATACGTCGGCAAGGTCCTTGTTCACATCGGCGACAAAGCGCGGCACGGAAAAATCGGTATCCGCGCTTTCCGGCGCGTTGGCGATCAGCCACCAGCGCCAAAAGTCCGCCGGCAGCTCCTCGAGGGCCGCGTCGGTGAACACGCCACGCTGTGCGCTGGTCGAGAATTTGCCACCTTCGTAGGTGAGCCAGTGAAAGCCCTTGATGACATCGACCGTTTTCCAAGGCTCGCCCGATCCGAGCAGCGTCGCCGGAAAGCTGACGGCATGGAACGGAACGTTATCCTTGCCAAGGAACTGGATGTATCCGACGTCGTCGGCCTGCCACCACCAGCGTTGCCAATCGCGGCCGGGCGCTGCCTGAGCCCATTCCTGGGTGGCGGCGATGTAGCCGATCGGCGCATCGAACCATACGTAAAACACCTTGCTCTCGAAACCAGCGCGCGGGACTGGGATGCCCCAAGCCAAATCGCGGGTGATGCAGCGATCCCTGAGCTCGGCCGTCAGCCAGCTTCTGGCGGTCGACACCACGAAGGGCGGCCAGCCGTTGCGCTGGTTGATCCAGCTCCGCAGCGGCTCGACTAGAATGGACTGACGCAAGAACAGATGTCGCGTCGCGCGGATCTCGAGCGCGGTATCACCTGACAGCGCCGAGCGCGGCGCGATCAATTCGTCCGGATCGAGCAACACGCCGCAGCCGTCGCACTGGTCGCCCCTCGCCTCGCCGTGCCCGCAATGCGGACAGGTGCCCAGCACATAGCGATCGGGCAGAAATCGCTGATCGACGGGCGACCAGACCTGCCGCAATCCGCGCTCGTCTATCAGACCGGCCGCATCGAGCCGACGATAGAAATGCTGCGTCAGCACCGCGTTTTGCGGCGACGAGGTCCGGCCGAAATAATCGAATGACAGGCCGAAGCGGCGATAGATATCGGCCTGGATGACGTGCTGCCGGGTGCAGAATTCATCGACTGCCTCGCCCGCTCTGAGCGCGCCGAGCTCGGCCGGCGTGCCGTGCTCGTCGGTCGCACAGATGAACAGTACTTCGTCGCCGATTTGTCGTCTGAACCGCGCATGCACGTCGGCGGGAAGCAGCGAGCCGACGAGATTGCCGAGATGTTTGACGCCGTTGACGTAAGGCAACGCACTGGTGATGAGAATCTTGGCCATGGGGAGCGCTCTTTCGCGTTGAAATGGCGCTGAATCCGTCGACATGAAAAAGCCCTCCCGCATCGACGGAAGGGCTGGATTCAGCTCACACGCAACGCGCCAGGCGCGCGCTATCCCCTCCGGCAAACCTCCTTGCGGTCGGGCCGGGACATTCGATTCAGGATTCGTAGGTTGGCAAAATTCACTGCGCTATCCTCTGCGCCTGAAAATAGCATCGTTTCAGCGGAGCAATCAAGCGGCGCCTACGGCTTCAAGATCGACGCGCCCGTCGTCTTGCGGCTTTCCAGGTCGATATGCGCCTTCGCTGCATCCTTCAGCGCATAGGCGTGGTTGATCGGCACGTGCAGCTTGCCGTTGATGACGGCGGAAAACAGCGTGTCGGCGCCTTCCAGCAACTCCTTGCGGGTGCCGACATAGTCGTTGAGCTTCGGCCGCGTCGCAAACAGCGAGCCGTGATTGTTCAGCTCGGCGATCGAGAACGGCGGCACGGGACCTGAGGCGTTGCCGAAGGACACGAACATGCCGCGCGGCTTCAGGCATGACAGCGAGCCCGGGAAGGTCGCCTTGCCGACGCCGTCATAGACGACATCGCAGCCCTCGTTGCGGCTGATCTGCTTCACGCGGGCGACGAAGTCTTCTTCGTTGTAGAGGATGACGTGGTCACAGCCGTTGGCCTCGGCGAGCTCGGCCTTCTCGCGCGAGCCGACCGTGCCGATGACATGCGCGCCGAGCGCCCTTGCCCATTGGCAGGCCAACAGTCCGATACCGCCGGCCGCGGCATGGATCAGCACGCGATGATGCGGCTCGACCTTGAAGGTCTTGTGCAGGAGATACCAGACCGTCAGACCCTTGAGCATCAGCACGGCGCCCTGCTCGTGAGTGATGTGGTCGGGCAGCTTGACCAGCTTCTCCCAGGGAATGTTGCGCTCGCTCGTGTAGGCGCCGAGATTGTGATAGTAGGCGACGCGATCGCCGGGGTGGAAATTCGTCACGCCCGGGCCGACGGCCACAACCTCGCCCGAGGCTTCGTTGCCGGCAATGAAGGGAAGCCCCGGCGCCTTGTAGAGGCCGGTGCGATAGTAGACGTCGATGAAGTTCAGGCCGACCGCGTGCTGCCGGATGCGCACCTCGCCCGGGCCAGGCGCCGGGACCTCGACGCTCTCATAGACCAGGGCGTCGGGGCCTCCGACCTTGTGCACACGAACGGCTTTGGTCATCACCTGACCTCCTCTTCTCCAAGGCCAGCGAAAGCCATCGCGACTGCCTTGTCAACTTGACGCCAGCCGAAGCGGCTAGGCGGACGGCTTGCTCGCTCTCTTGCGATTGCGCTTCGCCAGCACGTTGAAGAACTCGACCGCCGCCGAGAACGCAATTGCAAAATAGATGTAGCCGCGCGGGATGTGGAATTTGAATCCGTCCGCGACCAGCGCCACGCCGATCAACACCAGAAAGGCCAGAGCCAGCATCTTGGTGGTCGGATGCTCGGCGACGAATCGCGCCACCGGCCCCGACGAAATGTACATGATCAGGCAGGCAATCACGACGGCTGCAATCATGATCTCGATGTCCTGCGCCATGCCGATCGCGGTGATGATCGAATCCAGCGAGAACACGATGTCGATGATCACGATCTGGACGATCACCCAGAAGAAGGCGCGGCCGCCGGAGTCCTGCGTCCCCTCGCCGTCGTCGGCCTCGACCTCGGCGTGGATCTCGTGCGTCGCCTTGGCGATCAGGAACAGGCCGCCGCCAATCAGGATGAGATCGCGCCAGGAGAAATCGTAGCCGGAGAACGAGAACACCGGCGCAGTCAGGCCGATCAGCCAGACCAGCACGCTGAGCAGGATGATGCGGAAGACCAGCGCCAGCGCCAGCCCGATCTGGCGCGCGCGATGGGCCTGCTTCTCGGGGATGCGCGAGACGATCACCGACAGGAAGATGACGTTGTCGATGCCGAGCACGATCTCGAGCGAGGTCAAAGTGAGCAGCGCGGCCCAGGCCTCGGGGCTGGTCAGAAGATGCATCATGCGAACGATCTCACCAGCCGGATCAATGCATCGCTAAAGGCGATCCAGAGCGCGATCGCGCAGAGCACGACGGTCACGCCGGTGCCGACACGAAAATCCATCTCCAGCGCGTAGAACCCGAGCAGCCCCCACAGCACGATCAACGACATGGTCAGCCAGCGCAGCCGCACGACGCGAACCGGATGCAGCACGTGAAACGGCACGAAGGTCAATACCACCAGCGCCGCAACCAGCAGCGTCGAGGACAGCGGCGGCCAGTGCAGCAGGAACAGATAGAACGCCGCCGCATTCCACAACGCCGGGAAACCGCGGAAATGATTGTCATCCGCCTTCATGCGCAGATCGGCGAAGTATAATGCGCTGGTGACGATGATGGCGATGCCGAGCAAGGGTGCGGCGACTGGCAGCAGCAGGCCGCTCGCCACGATCGCATAGGCCGGCACGAAGACATAGGTGAGGAAATCGACCACGAGATCGAGCACGTCGCCCGACCAGTTCGGCTGCACGTTCTTGACGTCGAGCAGGCGCGCGATCGGCCCGTCGATGGCATCGATGATGAGCGCGACGCCCAGCCATCCGAACATTGCCGCCCAGTGCTCGCGCACGGCCTCCAGCATCGCCAATAGCGCGATCGCCGCGCCGAAGGCGGTGAAGATGTGCACCGAGAACGCCGCGGCACGGATCGCGGGCTTCGGCTTCAGGGAGTCCTCTTGGCTGTCCATCTGAGCTTCCATGACTCCTGCTACCAGAACGGGACCGGTTTGCACATCCGCCGTCGCGGCATTGCGCCGCGCATTTCGTCACAAAAATCGGGCAAAATAGGTGGCTTGAATTTGCCGCGGGCCGTGTCAAATGTCGTTCCATGACAGACGCATCGACACTCTTTGACGTAAGCGTTATCGGCGGCGGACCGGCGGGTCTTGCGGCCGGAATTGCCTTGGCCCAAGCCGGCGCGCGAACCGCGCTGGTGGCCCGGCGCCTGCCCTACGCCGACAATCGGACCACTGCGCTGCTGGGCGCCTCCGTCGATCTCCTGGAGGGCCTCGACGTCTGGCCGCGCTGCAAGGACAAGGCGGCCTGCCTCGAGGTGATGCGCCTCGTCGACGACACCGGCCGGCTGTTCCGCGCGCCCGAGGTCAGGTTCTCCTGCCACGAGATCGGGCTCGACGCCTTCGGCTACAACATCGACAACCGGTCGCTGATGCTGGCGCTCGAGGCGCGCGCCGCCGAGTTGCAAAACCTCGTCCGTTTCGATGACGAGGCCGAAAGCAGCGTCATCGAAGCCGGTGATGTCGCAATCCGCACGGCCTCCGGCCAATTCCTCTCGGCCCGGCTCGTCGTCGGCGCCGACGGCCGCCACTCGCTGTGCCGGGAGGCCGCCGGCATTGCAGTCACGCGGCGCGACCTGACGCAGACCGCGCTGACGTTCAACGTCAGCCATACCAGGCCGCACCGAAACGTCTCGACCGAGTTCCACACGCCGCATGGCCCTTGCGTGTTCGTGCCCCTGCCCGGCAATCGTTCCAGCATCGTCTGGGTTTCGGCCCCTGCCGACGCCGAACGGCTCCGTGGCTTGAGCGACGAGGAGCTCTCCGCTGCGATCGAAAAGCAGTCGCATTCGATCCTCGGCCGCATGGCGGTCGAGCCCGGCCGCAACCTGTTTCCGCTCGCGATCGAGCGCCCAAAATCCTTCGCCCGCGATCGCATCGCGCTGGTCGGCGAAGCCGCCCATGTGGTTCCCCCGATCGGTGCCCAGGGCCTCAATCTCGGTCTGCGGGATGCTGCGGATATCGCGCGGCTCGCGGCCGAGGCCGTCGCAGCGGGCCAGGATCCAGGCGCGGATGAGGTGCTCAAGCGCTACGACCGGGCACGGCGGCCCGACATTTTGAGCCGGACGTTTGCGATCGATATCGCCAATCGCTCACTGCTCAACGACTTCCTGCCGCTCCAGCCTGTCCGCGCCGTCGGCATGCACCTGCTCGGCGCCATCGGCCCGCTCAGGCGCTTTGCCATGCGCGAGGGGCTGACGCCGACCTGGCGGAAGTAGCCGCGAATTAGCGATCAACCGGAGCGCCCGCTCGGACACCTCTCCCGTAGGGAGAGGTCGGATCGTATCGAAGATGCGATCCGGGTGAGGGCTTACGGTCTTACTGAGCGCTGCTGCGGCCCCTCACCCGGATTGCTACGCAATCCGACCTCTCCCCGACGGGGAGAGGTGAACATCCCGTCGCGCAAGCTGTCTCTTACGGAAACGCCAGCCGCCCGGTTTGAAGCAACCACATCACGCTGGTCAGCGTGACCACGGATGCAAACGTGCCGAGCAGCACGGCGACGGAGGCGGACTCGATCCAGGCATCGTTCTGGCGGGCGATCACGAACACGTTCAGCGCCGGCGGCAGCGAGGCCATCAGGATGGCGGTCGCGGCCCAGGGCTGCGCAAATGGCCCGAACGCCAGCATCAGGCCGAATGCCGCGAGTGGATGAATCAGGAGTTTGACCGCGATCACACACGGCACCTCCCACGGTACGCGGTCGAACGGGCGCAGCGCCACGGTCACGCCGAGCACGAACAGCGCGGTCGGCGCTGCGGCGTTCTGGAGGAAGGTGATGGTGCGGTCGAGCGCCACTGGCAATTCGATATGAAGCGCCGCCACCGCCGCGCCAAAACAGGCCGACATGATCAGCGGGTTGAGCACGATCTGCTTCAGCACGACGCCGAAGGCATGCACGATCGAGGGATGATCGCGGTCAGACAGCTCGATCAGCAACGGCACGATCGTGAACAGGAAGATGCTGTCGCAGCAGAAGATCAGCGCGGTCGGCGCCGCCGCCTTTGGCCCGAGCACGGCGAGCGCGAGCCCCGGCCCCATATAGCCGATATTGCCGTAACCGCCGGAGAGACCTGCAAGCGTCGCCTCACGCAGCGTCAACCCGCCCAGCACCTTGCCGACCACCAGCGCGATGCTGAACGCCGCCACCGTCGACAGCGTGGTCGCGACCAGGAACGGCGGATTGTTCAATTCCGAAAACGGCGTCTTCGACATGATCGCGAACAGCAGCGCCGGCAGCGACACGTAGAGCAGGAAGAAGTTCATCCAGGCGAGGCCTGATTCCGGCAGCGACTTGGCCTTGCCGCACGCGAAACCAACGAAGATCAAGCCGAAATAAGGTAGCGCCAGATTGAGGATATCAACCATTGATGAAGTGTTTTCTGAGGATCTGGTGGCTATCTGCCCCGCAACCGCGGGGCAATTCCAGATCAGGGCACTAGCATCGGCCACAATCCTGGTCTATCGACGGAGGATGATTAAAGCGCGGACCGCCAAATTTCAGATCGGTCAGGTCGTTCGCCACCGGATCTTCTCGTTCCGGGGGGTGATTTTCGACATCGATCCGGAATTCAACAACACCGAGGAGTGGTGGCTGTCGATCCCCGAGGAGGTGCGGCCCCACAAGGACCAGCCGTTCTACCACCTGCTCGCGGAGAACGCGGAATCCGAATATGTCGCCTACGTGTCCGAGCAGAACCTTCTGCCCGATGAGTCCGGCGAACCGATCCGCCATTCCCAGGTGGCCGAGATCTTCATCAAGAACAAGGATGGCGGCTACCGCCCGCGTAATCCCTCTCTGAACTGAACTTCTCCGCTAGCAAGCGGCCAGTAAAAAAGGCGCCCGTTCGGGCGCCTTTTTCGTGTCCGGGATTTGAGCCCGACTACTTCTGACCGGCCGGAGCTGCGGCGGGGGCACCAGGCGCACCGCCGTTCTGCTCGAGCTTCTTGCGTTGCTCCTCAGCCTTCTTCTGAAGCTCTTCCTGCAGCTTCTTCTGGGTTTCCTCGAACACCTTCGGATCGGTCGGCGGACCGTCATAGGCCTTCTGGAATTCACCGGCGAGCGGCAGCGGCAGGGTCAGCGGCGCACCGTTGGCGTTGATCGCCTGCACCACGAGGTTCTGGCCCTTCTTCATGTTGGCGAGCAGCTCGGGGGTCGCCTCGTAGTCCGACATGCAGCCGTTCTGGAAGCAGATCACATACGGGCTCTGCAGCGGCGGATTGTTGTCGACGATGATGCGGGTGCCGTGCACAAGCTGCATGCCGAGCGGCAGCGTCACGCGCAGGATCTTCTTCGGCTCGCCTTCCGGCTCGATGATCACGGCCGCGATGACCGGCTGGCCCGATTCGATGCGGCCGTCCTTGCCGGTGAAGCAGACCTGCTTGGCATTGGCGTCCTGGCCCTTGAGGCAGAACTTGGTCCAGGGGGCGTAGATCAGCTGGATCTGCTGATCTGCGGGCTGGCCGCCCTGCGCCGCAGGCGCGCCCTGCTGAGCCGGGGCCTGCTGGGCCTGCGGAGCCGGCGCGGGGGCCGGAGCCGGCGCCTTGGGGGCAGCCTTCGGAGCGGCCTTCGGGGCAGCCTTCGGCGCGGGTGCGCCCGGGGCCGGCGCCTGGGCCTCAGCGGCAAACGGGACGACCAATGCCGTCGCCGTCAACAGGGCGAGAAGGCGCCCGCGCGGCCGGACGGACGCGGCCAAATAACGGAAATTCATTGCAGAAAACCCTTTCTGAACGGGAAGTGCCCGAACCGCTGCGAAGCACCGAACAAACCGCCTTGGGTGCGGCTCTCTCCCCGTCAATTGAGGCAGATACGTGACGGGCTCGGCGCTCTTGCGCGATTGCGTGCCTTCTTAACGTGGTCGACGAAAAGATCAATGCCGACAAGCGTCTTTGGGCTCATCCGGTTGGGCGCCCAGTGAAATCCCTGTGATAGGATTCAGGCCCGCCGGTCCTCGAATCAACGTGTCCGAATGTTCATGTTCCAGCGCCTGCTCGAGGGCCCCGCCGTCCGCCTTTGCTGTCTCGCTTTGGCCGTTGCCGTCAGCCTATCGGCCAACGCGGCGCGGGCCGGAGGGGCCCACGCCATCGCCATGCACGGCAAGCCGGCGCTGCCGGCCGATTTCACCCACATGCCCTATGCCAATCCTGATGCCCCCAAGGGCGGTCGGCTGACCTGGGGCATTCTTGGCACCTTCGACAGTCTCAATCCGTTCATCGTGAAGGGTTTGGCGGTCCAGCCGATCCGCTCCTACGTGGTCGAGAGCCTGCTGGCGCGCGGCCAGGACGAGCCGTTCACGCTCTACGGCCTGCTCGCCAGAACCGTCGAGACCGACGACGAGCGGAGCTACGTCACGTTCCGTCTCGATCCCCGCGCCCGCTTCTCCGACGGCAGGCAGGTCGCCGCCGAGGACGTGCTGTTTTCCTGGCAGCTGCTGCGCGATCATGGCCGTCCCAACCTCCGGCAATATTACGGCAA
The DNA here is from genome assembly GCF_018130615.1 of Bradyrhizobium manausense. Taxonomy (GTDB): domain Bacteria; phylum Pseudomonadota; class Alphaproteobacteria; order Rhizobiales; family Xanthobacteraceae; genus Bradyrhizobium; species Bradyrhizobium manausense_A. The sequence continues at coordinate 515,878 of NZ_JAFCKB010000002.1, read as the reverse complement.
GGTCGCAAAGGCCGAAGCGCCCGATCCCCTCACCGTTCGCTTCGACCTCACCGGCGCCAACGACCGCGAATTGCCGCTGATCCTCGGCCTGATGCCGATCCTGCCGAAGCACGCGGTGGACGTTGCGACCTTCGAGGAGACGACGCTGACCGGGCCGATCGCTTCCGGTCCGTATCGGGTAACGGCGGTCAAGCCCGGCGCCAGCGTGACCCTCTCGCGCAATCCCGATTATTGGGGCCGCGACTTACCCATCAATCGCGGGTTGTTCAATTTCGACGAGATCCGGCTCGACTATTACCGCGAGGCCAACGGCCAGTTCGAAGCCTTCAAGCGCGGCCTCTATGATTTCCGCGTCGAGAACGAGCCGCTGCGCTGGCACGACGGCTACGATTTTCCGGCTGCCAAGAACGGCGACGTGATCCGCGACACCGTCAAGCCCGGCACGCCGCAGCCCTCGGAATTCCTGGTGTTCAACACGCGGCGTCCGATTTTCGCCGACATCCGCGTGCGCCAGGCGCTGACGCTGCTGTTCGATTTCGAGCTGGTCAATCGCAACTATTTCTTCTCGCTCTATTCGCGTGTCGCCGGCTATTTCGCGGGCTCCGACCTGTCGTCCTATGCGCGACCTGCGGACGCGCGCGAGCGCGAGCTATTGAAGCCTTTCGCCGCGCAGATCCCGCCCGATATCATGGACGGCAGCTACCGCCTGCCTGTGACCGACGGCTCGGGACGCGACCGCACCACGCTACGCGCTGCGCTCAAATTGCTGTCCGACGCCGGCTACGACCTCGACGGCACCGTGCTGCGCAACCGCGCGACCAAGGCGCCCTTCACCTTCGAGATGCTGGTAACGACCCGCGACCAGGAACGCATCGCGCTCGCCTTCCAGCGCGACCTCAAGCGCGCCGGCATCGAGGGAAGCGTGCGCGCGGTCGATCCTGTGCAGTTCGATCAACGCCGGCTGGCCTACGAGTTCGACATGATCCAGAACCGCTGGGACCAGTCGCTGTCGCCCGGTAACGAGCAGTATTTCTATTGGGGCAGCGCGGCCGCGGACAATCCGGGCACCCGCAACTACATGGGCGCGAAGGACCCCGCCGTCGACGCCATGATCAAGGCCCTGCTGGAGGCCCGTGATCATACGGATTTTGTCGACGCGGTACGGGCGCTCGACCGCGCCTTGATCGCGGGCTTCTACACAATCCCCCTGTTTAACGTATCCGAGCAATGGATCGCGCGTTGGAATCGGATAGAACGACCATCGACCACCGCGCTCTCAGGCTACCTGCCGGAGACCTGGTGGGCGAAGGGTGTGCCTCAAGCCAGTCCAGCGAAGTGACGCCGTGAACCAGCCAGCCGTATCGCCAACGCTCGACACGCTGTTCCAGCGGACGCTGATGCGACAGCCGCACGCGCCCGCTTTGCTGGACCCCCTCAACAAATCCCGCATCACCGGGCATCAGCCCCGCCGGCTCACCTACGCCGAAGCCGACACCGCCATCGAGGCGCTGTCGGCGCATTTCGTCGAATCGGGCCTGCCGGCCAATTCGGTGATCGCGATCCAGTTGCCCGCGACGGTCGAGTTCGTGCTGACCGTGCTCGCTGCCCATCGCGCCGGCCTCGTGGTTGCGGTGCTGCCGCTGCTGTGGCGGCAGGCGGAACTCGCGGCTGCGCTCAACCGCACAGCGGCACGCGCCATCGTCACCATGAGCAAGATCGATGGCGTCAGCTATTCCGACCTCGCGATGCACGCCGCGGCGGAAGCCTTCTCGATCCGCCACGTCTTCGGCTTCGGTTCTGACCTGCCCGAAGGCATGGCCCCACTCGACGAGGTGCTGGCACGTCCGCCCGGCGCCACGCGCGCCGTGATCCAGGACGGCCGCAAGGCGGCGATGATCTCCTTCGACGTCACGGCGGAAGGTTTCCGTCCGGTGCCGCGGCCGCATTTCAGCCTGATCGCCGGCGGGCTTGCGATGTCGCTGGAGGCCGACATCCAGCAAGGCGCGACCGTGATGTCGGCGTTCACGCCGATGTCGTTCGCGGGCCTCGCCTCCTCGCTCGCGGTGTGGCTGCTCTGCGGCGGCACGCTGGCGCTGCATCATCCGTTCGAGAGCGAGGTGCTGGAGCAGCAGATCAACGAGCACGGATGCAACGTGCTGATCGCGCCGGCCCAGCTCGCATTGCGCCTCGGCGATTCAGGTCTTGCTGCGCGAATGCCGACCTTGCGCAACGTCGTCGGGCTCTGGCGCGCGCCGGAACAGGTGGCCGCCAGCGAAGCCTGGACCGCGCCCCATGCTCCGCTCACGGACGTCTATCTGTTCGGCGAGGCCGGGCTGTTCGGCGCCCGGCGCGGCGAGGATGGCATGCCAGTCGCGGTACTGCCGGGCCCGCATGGCGCCCCGCGCGAGCAATCGGGGTCCTCGATCGCGGGTGATATCCTGCTGACGCCGAAGGGCACGCTCGGCCTGCGCGGCCCGATGGTGCCGATCGCGGCCTATGCGCCTCCGCAGCCGGTCGGTGAGACGCTGACGGCGCAGCCGCCGCGCGACTATGTCGACACCGGCTATGCCGCGCGGATCGACCGGGCGAGCGGCGCGATCTGCATCACCGCGCCACCCTCCGGCATCATGGCCGTCGGCGGCTATCGATTCCTTTCCAACGACCTGCAGGAATGGGCACGCCGGCTCGGCCAGGGCGCGCTGCTGACGGCCCTGCCCGACCGGCTCTCGGGGCACCGGCTGGCGGGCCGGGCCCAGGACAATTCCCGCGCCCGCGAGGCGCTCAGCGAACTCGGCCTTAACCCCTTGATGGTCGAGGCTTTTCGTGACCGCTCCGGACCGGTGTAGGCTCAGTTTCATCGGGAACATTGACGGCGCATTAAGGCGACCGGACTAGATTGCGCAGCATCGATTGCGTGATCAGAGTTTTGCGAATGTCCCAGGCGGGCCCGATCCTGTTTGTTTCCAATGCCGAGCGCCCCGCCTTCATTGCGGCGCTGGACGAGGCCCGTCTCTTTCCCGTCGTCGACAGCGATTGGGCCAGCGCTGCACGCGCCGTCGAGCAGGTGCAGCCGGCTGCCGTGCTTGCTGCGATGTCCGGCGGTCACGAACCGCATATGCCGCTGCTCGCAAAGAAGATCGCCGGTCAACCGCTGTATCTGCCACTGGTCGCGCTGGATGCGCAGAGCTCACTGCCCCACAACGCCCTGCCTTTCGCCACGCGCGGCGACGCCGCCGAACGTCTGATCGCACGCCTGCGCGCCGCCATCCGTGTTCGCACGCTGCACGCCACGGTGCTGCGCCGGCTGCCGGAGACGAAGGTCGTCCTGCCGGAGACCGATCCGGTGCGCGATGCGATCGTGCTGTTGATCGGCCGCGGCGCGGCTTATCCCGCCCTCTCCGTCGCGCTCGGCGAGCGCACCGGCGTGGTCGGTGCGCTCTCGATCGAGGCCGCGGCCAAACATCTCAACACCCGCGAGATCGACGGTGTCGTGCTCTCCGACGGTTTCACCCCGCGCGTCACCGATGCCTTTCTCACGGTGCTCGCGGAGGATACGCGCTTCCGCAACCTGCCGGTGGTCGTCACGGCGCATCAGCTCACCCAGAGCTACGATCTGCCCAATCTCGAGCTGATCGCGGGCGAGCCCGCCAAGGTCGCCGCCAACGCGCTGCCGCTCGTTCGCCAGCACGCGATGGAAGCGCAATTGAGCCGGACGCTGCGCTCGATCGATGCCGGCGGCTGGCTCGATCCCCGCAGCGGCCTCTTGACGGTCGAAGCCTTCGCCCGTGATTTCGCCAAGGCCGTCGAGCAGACGCTCGCGCGCGGCGGCGGCCTCTCGGTGGCGCGCTTCGCCTTCGATCCCGGCAATCCCCGGGCGCAGCTCGATGCCGCGCGCATCCTCAGCCGGCTGATGCGGCAGATGGATTTTGGCGCCGCACAGAAGGATGGCTCGGTCATCGTGGTGTTCGCCGAGACCGATTTCCGCACGGCACATATGATTGCCCGCCGCCTCTCGGCGGTGATGAAGCACACATCAAACGGCAAGCACGAGATGCGCAGCGATCCCGTGGTCAGTGTGGATTCGCTGTCGCCATCGGACACGGCGAGATCTCTGCTGGGGCGGCTGTCGGCGGACGCGTCAAGGGCGGCGTCGTAGATTCGGACGTCCAAGCTTTCCCATATCCGCAGTCGTGCCCGAACTCGACGAATTGCGCGAACAACTCCTATTTCCGTTCTGTCTTGTATTTGTCCTGCTCACCGGAATAGGCGCCGATACGTTCGATGAACGCGGCCGACCTGCTATCTCCCTTGAATTGCGCATAGTCTCCACGCGCAAACTTTCTCAGTCCTAGCACGATGCTTTCCGGCGAATCGTGCGGCGTCTTGTCTACATTCTTGGGCGTCCCGTCGATCACCTGGTAGGTGCGATGGAAGTCCACAGAACATCCCCAGGACAGGTTACCACCGCTCAATCCACAGCCGATGAGCGGCAGCGGAAGTGCCGACAGTCGCCAGAGCGAAGCCGTCCGATACGTCGCGAAGACTCGTCCGTCGATGCTGAAGTCGACGAATTGCTCCATGATCGCGCGCTCGTGCTTCCACACGGCATTGTCACCACGATCAGTGACGACGATTTGTTGCAACTGCGGCTTCTCGGGAAATCTCAGGAGGCAGGCTTCGCTGAGGAAAGTATTGTCAAACTTGACCGGGCCGACGAGGATCGCTGCAGGCGAGACCTTCTGTCCGCGAAGGTTGTTCCGCAAGCTGCGGGCGCGCACACATTGCTCGCGATCAAGCAAGCGATACGAAAGATATCCCTCAGGCAGGAAGTTCGCGTTGACCGAATAGGCAACCGAAACATTGTAGTATTGGGCAAGGTTCTCTGCGCGCGACGCTGGCAGCACCAGCGAATATCGATCAGGATCGAATTGCAGGACTGCCGACGGATTGCTCAGTTGCATCTCCCGAGCCTTGTCGTCGATGTCCTTCCCCTGTTGCACGTATAGATAAAGGTACCCGCCATAGGCGACGAGGGGAATGATGATCAGCACGCGGGGAACTTGTCCGACCACAGCTTCAAACAAGAGGCATAGCAGGAAGCCATGCACGAGCAGGCCGCACCACGCGGCGGCCCCGACCACCAGCAGGATGAGGTTTAGATACGGAACCTGCTGAAGGGCGAGGAGCAGGGCCAGCGGGCCCAAGATCCAAAAAGAAAAAAACCTCGGCAAGCGAATATCCGCAAGATTGCTACCAGATCGCGAAAACCTGCCAGACCTTTGCTAACAACTCTGAACCCTAAAGCTCAGGATTTGTCGGCCGATGATGACCGTCTCCTTAACGTTTGCTGCGCCAAGACGGCTCAGCGCCGCGCCGCTCTACACTGCGCCGCGTCCGGAACGCTAGGGTCTTCTGCTCACGCCGCCTTCTTGCTCTTCGCGAGCTGCGCCAGCTGGCGCATGATCTCGGTCGTGCCGGCGAGACGCTCTTCCGGAGTCTCCCAATCCTGCAGGAACACCACCTTCATGTCGGGGCGCACCTTGGCGGCCTGACCGTAGCTGCGGATGAAGCTCACCAGACGATCGGGATAGGCGAATGAGTTGTCGCGGAATGTGATGACGGCGCCCTTCGGGCCCGCATCGATCTTCTCGACATTGGCCTGGCGGCAGAACGCCTTGATCGCGGCGACCTTGAAGAGGTAGCGCACCTCGTCCGGCAGCACGCCGAAGCGGTCGCGCATCTCGGCGCCAAAGTTCTCGATTTCCTCCTCGCTGTCGAGATCGGCCAGGCGCCGGTACAGCGACAGCCGCACCGAGAGGTCGCCGACGTAATCCTCCGGAATCAGCACGGGCATGCCGATGGTGATCGTCGGCGACCAGCGGTCGGCAGCCGGCTCGGAGACGCCGGCCTTGAGGTTCACGATCGCCTCCTCCAGCATCGACTGGTAGAGTTCGAAACCGACCTCCTTGATGTGGCCGGACTGCTCCTCGCCGAGGAGATTGCCGGCGCCGCGGATGTCGAGGTCGTGCGAGGCGAGCTGGAAGCCCGCGCCCAGCGTTTCCAGCGATTGGAGCACGGTGAGCCGGCGCTCGGCCTGCGCCGTGATCTTCTGCTGCGCCGGCAGCGTGAACAGCGCATAGGCCCGCAGCTTGGAACGGCCGACGCGGCCGCGGAGCTGATAGAGCTGGGCAAGGCCGAACATATCGGCGCGGTGCACGATCAGCGTGTTGGCGTTGGGGATGTCGAGACCGGATTCGACGATGGTGGTCGACAGCAGGATGTCGAACTTGCCGTCGTAGAACGCGGTCATGATGTCCTCGATCACCGCGGGCGGCATCTGGCCGTGCGCGACCGCGACCTTCATCTCCGGCACGTTCTTGTCGAGGAAATCCTTGACCTCGGCGAGGTCGTCGATGCGCGGCACGACGTAGAACGCCTGGCCGCCGCGGTAACGCTCGCGCAGCAGCGCCTCGCGGATCATCAGCGGATCGTGCGGGGCGACGAAGGTGCGAACCGCGAGGCGATCGACCGGGGGCGAGGCGATGATCGAGAGCTCGCGCACGCCGGTCAGCGCCAGCTGCAAGGTGCGCGGGATCGGCGTCGCCGACAGCGTCAGAACGTGCACCTCAGAGCGCAGCGCCTTCAGCCGCTCCTTGTGGGTGACGCCGAAGTGCTGCTCCTCGTCGACGATGACAAGGCCGAGATCGCGAAACTTGATGGCCTTGCCGAGCAGCGCGTGGGTGCCAACGACGATGTCGACCGAACCGTCGGCAATCCCCTTCTTGACCTGGTTCAGCTCCTTGGTCGCGATCAGGCGCGAGGCCTGCGCCACGTTGACCGGAAAGCCCTTGAAGCGCTCGGTAAAGGTCTTGGCGTGCTGGCGCGCGAGCAGCGTAGTCGGCACCACGACCGCGACCTGCTTGCCTTCGAGCGCGACGGCAAAAGCCGCCCGCAAGGCAACCTCGGTCTTGCCGAAGCCGACGTCGCCGCAGATCAGCCGGTCCATCGGACGGCCGAGCTCGAGGTCCTTCAGCGTGGATTCGATGGCCCCTAGCTGGTCCTCAGTCTCGTCATAGGGGAAGCGTGCGCAGAACTCGTCATAGAGGCCCTGCTGCACCGGCAGCTTGGGCGCCTCATGCAGATGGCGCGCAGCGGCGATCTTGATCAGCTCGCCCGCGATCTCGCGGATGCGGTTCTTGAGCTTGGCCTTGCGCGTCTGCCAACCGCTTCCACCGAGACGATCCAGCTCGACCGTGGTCTGGTCGGAGCCGTAGCGCGACAGCAGCTCGATGTTTTCGACGGGCAGAAACAGCTTTGTCTCGGCGGCATAATGCAGCTCGAGGCAGTCATGCGGCGCGCCGGCGACGTCCAGCGTCTGCAGGCCGATGAAGCGACCGATGCCGTGATCGACGTGGACGACGATGTCGCCGGCGGTGAGGCTCGTCACCTCCGAGATGAAATTGTCGAGCTTGCGGCTCGCCTTGCGCGGCCGCACCAGGCGGTCACCCAGGATGTCCTGCTCGCTAATGAGCGCGATCTCGTCGGTCTCGAAACCGCTCTCCAGGCCGAGCACGGCGAGCATGGTCTCGTTGCGCGGGGTCGCCTGCACCGTCCGCCAGGAATTGACGCTGGTGGTGTGAGCCAGCTTGTGGTCGCGCAGCATCGAAGTCATGCGGTCGCGCGAGCCTTCGCTCCAGAGCGCGATCACGACCTTCTTGCGCTGGGCCTGCAGACCCATCACATGGCTCACGACCGTCTCAAACACGTTGACCGTGCTGTCGTTGCGCTCCGGCGCAAAATCGCGGCCCTTGCGGGCGCCGGCATCGACGACGCTGCTGCCGTCGGTCGGCACCGAAAATGCCGTCAGCCGCGCCAGCGGAATGTCACCAAGACGCTTGGTCCACTCCCCGTCGGTCAGATAGAGCCGATCGGGCGGCAGCGGCTTGTAGATGGCGCCGCCGCCGGGATGCTCCATCGCATCGCGGCGCGCCTCGTAATAGTCCTGGATCTGCTTGAAGCGCTCGCGGATGGCGTCCTCGGCCTGCGGTTCGATCGCCACGGCTGCCCCTTGCAGATAGTCGAACAGCGTGTCCATCCGGTCCTGGAACAGCGGCAGCCAGTGCTCCATGCCGGGATGGCGGCGGCCTTCGCTGACGGCCTCGTACAGCGCATCGTCGCGCTCGGGCGCGCCGAACTCGGCGACGTAGCCCATGCGGAAGCGGCGGATGGTATCGGTGACAAGCTGGAATTCCGAGACCGGCACCAGATCGAGCGAGCGCATGTCGAGCAGCGTGCGCTGGGTCTCGGCGTCGAACGAGCGGATCGATTCCAGGCTGTCGCCGAAGAAATCGAAACGGACGGGCTGCTCGAGGCCCGCGGGAAACAGGTCGAGAATGCCGCCGCGCACGGCATATTCGCCGGGCTCGCGCACGGTCGAGGAACGGTTGTAGCCGTTGTGCTCGAGCCAGGCGACGATGGTGTCCATCGGCACGACATTGCCGGGCGCGACCGACAGCGCCTGCGCCGCGACCAGCTCGCGCGCGGGCACGCGCTGCACGACGGCGTTCACCGTGGTCAGCACGATCAGCGGCTTGTCGCTGCCGGTGAGCGCGGCCAGTCGCGCCAGCGTCGTCAGGCGCTGGGCCAGAATGCCGCCATGCGGCGAGACGCGGTCATAGGGCTGGCAGTCCCAGGCCGGAAAGGTCAGGACCGGCAGATCGGGCGCGAAGAACTGCAGCGCTCGTTCGAGCTGCTGCATCCGCGCACCGTCGCGGCAGACCACGGCAAGGCTGACCGCCGGCTTCTTCGGCCGCGCCGCGATGGCACGGGCGAGATCCGAGACGATCAGGCCCTCGGCGCCCTCGGCGACATTGGCAAGCGTCAGCGCGCGGCCGGGCGTGAGCAGCTCGGCCGGAGATTTCATCCCCTGCTTCATACGTCGCTGTCCGCGATCGGATAGGCCTTGATGCGGGCAAACAGCGCGCCGGTGACGTCGGCTGGCAGCAGCTTGTCACCGGTGATGGCGGCATAGAGATCGGGATCGTTGACCTCGAGCAGGGTCTCGAGCTCGGTCAGCTCCGTATCGGACAGGTTACCGATCTCGGCATCCGCGAAGCGGCCGAGGATCAGGTCCATCTCGCGCGTGCCGCGGTGCCAGCAGCGGAACAGAAGCCGCTTGCGACGATCATCCAGGCCGCTGCTCGATCGTGTCGTTCCCGTCATGTCTCAAATCCAGTCAAACGCCGAAAGCCCGGACGTGCCGGGCCGGGGTGATATAGCCACTCGGACTGGCCGTGTCAGCCCTCGATTTGTCAGGTCCCGCTGCCCGCCAGGAGCACGAAAAAAGGCGTGGATGCCCGGCATAAAGCCGGGCAAGACGAGCCCAAACGATCCTAGATTCGTGTCCATGCGCCCCAGCCTGCTCAATCCGCTGTTTGCTCCCGTGACCAGCCTGCCCGGCGTCGGTCCGAAGCAGGACAAGCTGCTGCAGTATCTGCTCAGCCGCAGCGAGACACCGCGTCTGGTGGACCTGCTGTTGCATCTGCCGAGCCAGGTGATCGACCGGCGGGCTCGGCCAAAGATCCGCGACGCAGTCCAGGGAACCATGGTGACGCTGGAGGTCACCGTCGACCGTCACCGCCCGCCTCCGCCGCGCAATTCCCGCGCGCCGTACCTGGTCTATGCCAGCGACGACACCGGCGACGTCGTGCTGACCTTCTTCCGCGCCAAACCCGGCTATGTCGAAAAGCTGCTGCCGATGGGCGAGAAGCGATTCGTGTCCGGCACGCTGCAGATGTACGACGGCATCCCGCAGATCGTGCACCCCGACCGCGTGCTCGACGAGGAGGCGATCTCGAAGCTCTCGGGGATCGATCCGGTTTATCCACTCACCGAGGGGCTGGCGCTCGGCTCGCTGCGCCGCGCGATCGCGCAGGCGCTGCTCAAGCTGCCCGCGCTGCCCGAATGGATCAGCCCGGACGTGCTGCGCCGCTGCAATTTTCCGCCGATTGCGGAGGCGCTCAACCGCGTGCACCAGCCGGTCGAGCTGACGGACATCCTACCCGACCAGCGTTACTGGTCGCGTCTCGCCTTCGACGAACTGCTCGCCGGCCAGCTTGCGCTCGCCCTGATCCGCGCGCAGCTGCGCCGGCCGGCCGGCGTGCGCAATGCCGGTGACGGCCATTTGCGCAACAAGATCATCGACGCCCTGCCCTACGCGCTCACCCCCTCCCAGCGCAGCGCAGCGGCTGCCATCGCCGAGGACCTGCAACAACCCGTGCGTATGCTCCGCCTGCTCCAGGGCGATGTCGGCTCCGGCAAGACCGTGGTGGCACTGCTGGCGGCCGCCGCCGTGGCCGAAGCCGGCAAGCAGGCCGCTCTGATGGCCCCCACCGAGATTTTGGCGCGGCAGCACATCAAGACCATTGCGCCGCTCGCCGAGCGCGCCGGCCTGCGGGTCGCGATCCTCACCGGCCGCGAGAAGGGCAAGGAGCGGCGCGAGTTGCTGGCGCAACTCGAAGCCGGCGGGATCGATCTCCTCGTCGGCACCCATGCGCTGATCCAGGACGACGTCATTTTCAAAGACCTCGCGCTTGCCGTCGTCGACGAGCAGCACCGTTTTGGCGTGCGCGAGCGGCTGGCGCTGACCTCGAAGGGCGATGCGGTCGATGTGCTGGTGCTGAGCGCCACGCCGATTCCGCGCACGCTGGTGCTGACCTATTTCGGCGACATGGACATCTCCGAGCTGCGCGAAAAGCCCGCAGGGCGCCAGCCGATCGACACCCGCGCCGTCGCCATGAGCCGGCTCGGTGAGGTCATGGACGGGGTCGGCCGCGCGCTCGAGTCGGGCAAGCTGGTCTACTGGATCTGCCCTCTGGTCGAGGAGTCCGAGGCCGAGGGCACCGAGCATCTCACCAACGCGACGAAACGCTTCGAAAGCCTGCAGAAGCGCTTTGGAGATCGCGTCGGCCTGGTCCACGGGCAGATGAAGGGCACCGAAAAGGACCGCGTCATGGGTCAGTTCGCCGCCCACGAGATCGGTCTTCTGGTCGCGACCACCGTCGTCGAGGTCGGCGTCGACGTGCCGGCCGCCACTATCATGGTGATCGAGAACGCCGAGCGTTTTGGGCTTGCCCAACTCCACCAGCTCCGCGGCCGCATCGGGCGAGGCTCGGAGGCGTCGACCTGCATTCTGCTCTACAGTGAACCACTCGGGGAAATGTCGAAGGCACGCCTGAAGGTGATCCGCGAGACCACCGATGGCTTTCGCATCGCCGAGGAAGATCTGAAGCTGCGCGGCGAAGGCGACGTGCTGGGCGTGCGCCAGAGCGGCCTGCCCGGCTACCGCATCGCGCGGTCGGAGGTTCACGGCCAGCTCATCACGCAGGCTAGAGACGAGGCGCTGCGGATCCTGAAGGAGGATCCGAAGCTGAAGGGCGAGCGCGGCGAGGCGCTGCGCTGCCTGTTGTATCTCTACGAGCGCGACGAGGCGATCCCGCTGATCGGCGCGGGCTAGCCCGCGGAGCGCCGGCGCCCGACCTCGTAGGCCGCCACATGCGCGCGGGCCAGATCCAGGAGCGGCGTGTCGACGCCGAGCGCGCGGGCCCGGTTGGCCATGTCGCCGAGGATGTGCTCCGCCTCGGTGACCGAGCTGCGCTCGATGTCGCGCAGCATCGAGGCCTTGAGCGGCGAGTCCAGCGTCGTGAAAAGTTTTCGGTCGAACTCGATGAACGGGGCGCGCGGCTCGAAACCCGAGGCCGTCGCCACCGCGCAACATTCGCCAAACAGGCGGAAGATCGACTGTTCGCCGTTCGGCACAGCCAGGATGTCGCCAATGCTCGCGCGCATCAAACAGGTGATGCCGGCGAGCGTGCTGAGCTGCACGAACTTTTCCCACATGTCCTGCATGATCGCTTCGCTGGCGCGCACGTCGATGCCGGGAACATGGAGCAGCGTCTCCAGCGCCAACGCACGCTCGCTCAGCGAACCATCGATCTCGCCGAAGACGATCGTTTGATTGGCCATGAACTGAACGACGCGACCATCCGCATCGAGCCCGGCACTGACGTTCGCCAAACCACCGAGGACGCGCTCCGCGCCGAACCGCGCAGTCAGGGCGTCGAGATGCTTCAACCCGTTGAGGATGGGAAGAATCATCGTGTTGGCGCCGACCGCCGGGGCGAACTGCGCCATCGCATCGTCGAGCGAGTAGGATTTCACCCCGACGAGCACGACGTCGAACGGCTCCTTCAGATCATTTGCCAGAATGGTCTTCGGCTGCACGGCAAAGTCACCATGCGGGCTCACGACCTGCAATCCGTCTCGCCGCAATTGCTCCGCGCGCCCGGCCCGCACCAGAAAGGTCACGTCGCCGCCGGCTCTGACCAGGCGAGCTCCGTAATAGCCGCCAAGCGCGCCCGCGCCGATCACGAGCAGTCTCATTCGAACTCCCGTCTCACGTCTGCGAACGTCAACCATTGTCACATTGCAGGGCGAAGCAGACTGATCGCACCTGCCTGATCGTCAGGCTCTTTTCTTCCCGATGCTCGCTGCGAAGGCTTTCAGCAGCGCCGCATCGACAGCTTCGCCTTTCGCGTCCTCGGCCAGATGCTCGAACCATTTGGCGAAACCTTCGTAGACCTGGCTTGCCGGATGATCCGGCCCGAGGAAGCCCGATATCTCCCGCATCTCAGCGACCCAGCGATAGGCCTTCGGGATCATGTCCGGCAGAGCCACCTCGAGCCGCGCCAGGATGGCGGGCTGGCTCAGCGCGAGCTCGTCGCGCAGCGCATCCGCAGCCCCCGCTTTGGTCGCGGCGACCACCATGGCCGAGCCGATCCCGGCGAGACCCTTGACGATGCCGGCGTAAGACATCTTGACCGCGGAGGCCGCGCCGACCGGGCCCTCGACGATGCGCAGGTCGAGCCCGAAATCCCTGAGCACGGCGAGGCCCTGCGCATGCTCACCCGACATGTAGAACGCAGGGCTCTTGCCGCCCGGTTGTGGCGGGAAGCCGATGATGCCGCCATCGACGAAGGGGGCCTGCGCCGAGCCTATGATCTCCTCGATGCGCTTCACCGTGTCGACATTGACGGCGTTGCAGTCGACGACGACCGGCTTCTTGTTGCGCCCGGCGATCAACGCTGCGAGCCGCTCGGCCAGCGCCACCGCTTCGCCGGGCGGCACGATCGAGAGGATGATGTCGGCGTCCGCGATCGCATCGTCCTCGGCGCCGATCATGCCGGCATCCGCCGCCCGTTTCAGCGTCGCCTCGCTTCGTCCCTTCAGCGACGTCAGCACGCGCGCGCCGTTCTCGCTCAGGCGGCGGGCCACTGCGCTGCCCATGGCACCGGGCGCGAGGATCGCAATGGTCTTTGACATCGGGCACTCCAGTTCGAAATTCCGAACGCTGCGCTCGGTTCGACCGGAACATTAGCAGAGGACGCGAACGCCTGCGTGCCCCCGGCCATCTCCCCGCGGAATGGCCCTACTCCACCTTCGCAGGCTCGGGCTGAAGCGCGGAGGCGTTGGCAATCCGTGCGGCATTGGCCATGCCCGCGAGCGCGGCCGCCTTCTTCGGGTCGGGCGCCGAGCCGGGCTGGACCACGCCGGCGGACATGATCAGCGTTGCGGCGTCCTCGGCACTGAGGTCGACCTCGATGATCTTGCTCTTCGGCACGTAGAAGAAGAAGCCGGTGGTCGGGTTCGGCGAGCACGGCAGAAACACCGAGACATGTTCCTCCTGCCCCGGCAAGCTGCGCGCAATGTCCTCGCTCGGCGATTGCGAGATCAGCACGATCGACCACATGCCGGGCGATGGAAACTCGACGAGGCCGACTTTGCGAAAGCTCGAGCCCTTGCCCGAGAACAGCGTCTCGAACACCTGCTTGAGGCCGCGATAGATGGCGCGCACCGCCGGGATCCGGCCGAGGAAGGTCTCGCCGACATCGACCAGGGTCCGGCCGATCAGGTTGGCCGCGAGGAAGCCGACCAGCGTCAGCGTGAAGAATGCGACAATCAGTCCCCAGCCGGGAACGCCGTAAGGCAGATAGGTTTCCGGCCGATAGGCCAGCGGAACGAATGGCCGCACCACACCGTCGACCCAGGTGACGAACCACCAGACCAGGTACAGCGTGATCGCGATCGGACCGGTGACGATCAGTCCGGTCAGGAAATAATTGCGGAAACGGCCCATCAGGCCGGTATGTGGTTCCGGGGCGGGATCAAGTGGCGCAGGCGCGTCGTCGCGGGCGGTCATTCGGGTTCCAGGTCGGTCGCTTCGGTCAAGCTAGGGTCTTCTAGCAGGTTTTGGAAGACCACGAAGCGATCCGACCCGATCCCTCTTGCCTATTCCACGGTCACGGACTTGGCGAGATTGCGCGGCTGGTCGACGTCGGTGCCCATCACCACCGCCGTATGATAGGCGAGCAGCTGCACGGGCACGGCATAGACCATCGGTGTGAAGGCCGCGGCCATGTCGGGCATGACGATGGTGACGAGCGACTCTACGGTCGCCTCCGCCGCCCCCTTGGCGTCGGTCATCAGGATGATGTTGCCGCCGCGAGCGGCGACCTCCTGCATGTTCGAGACGGTCTTCTCGAACACGCGGTCGTAGGGCGCAATCACGACGACCGGCATGGTCTCGTCGATCAACGCGATCGGACCGTGCTTGAGCTCGCCGGCGGCGTAGCCCTCGGCGTGGATGTAGGAAATTTCCTTGAGCTTCAGCGCGCCCTCGAGCGCTAGCGGGAAGCTGGTGCCGCGGCCGAGATAGAGCACGTCGCGGGATTTTGCGATCCTGTGCGCGAGCTTCTCGATCTGGGGCTCGGTGGTGAGCGCATCCGACATCAGGCGCGGAATCTCGACCAGGCCGTGAACCAGCTTGGTCTCGTCTTCCGAGGACAATTCGCCTCTAGCTCTGCCGGCCGCAATCGCGAGGTTCGCCAGCACCATGAGCTGGCAGGTGAAGGCCTTGGTCGAGGCGACGCCGATCTCGGGACCGGCCAGCGTCTGCAGCACGGTCTCGCTCTCGCGCGCGATCGTCGAGGTCGGCACGTTGACCACGGCGATCGTGTGCGCGCCCTCGGCCTTGGCGTAGCGCAGTGCGGCCAGCGTGTCCGCGGTCTCGCCGGACTGCGAGATGAAGATCGCGAGATCGCCCTTGCGCAGCGGCGCTTCGCGGTAGCGGAACTCGGAGGCGACGTCGACCTCGACCGGCAGGCGCGCAAAGCGCTCGAACCAGTATTTTGCGACGGTGCCGGCGTAGCTCGCGGTGCCGCAGGCCGTGATGTTGATGCGCTGGATGTCCTTGAAGTCGAACGGCAGCTTGACCGGCAGCGAAACGCGCTCGGTCGCCATGTCGACATAGCGCGCCAGCGTATGGCCGACCACTTCCGGCTGCTCGTGGATCTCCTTGGCCATGAAGTGGCGGTAATTGGCCTTGTCGACCAGCGAGGTCGAGGCGGCGTGCTTGATCTTCTCGCGCGCGACGGTCTGACCGTCCTTGTCGAAAATCGTCGCGTTCGTGTGGGTCAGCACGACCCAGTCGCCGTCTTCGAGATAGCTGACCGTGTCGGTGAACGGGCCGAGCGCAATCGCGTCCGAGCCGAGATACATCTCGTCGGCGCCATAGCCGATCGCCAGCGGCGGGCCGTTGCGGGCGCCGATCATCAGATCGTCGTCGCCGGAGAAGATGAAACCGAGTGCGAAGGCGCCGCGCAGGCGCGCCAGCGTCAGCTTCACAGCTTCGACCGGCTTGTTGCCGCGCGTCAAGAGATCGTCGACGAGATGCAGCACGATCTCGGTGTCGGTTTCGGTGTGGAATACCGTGCCCTTCTCCTCGAGCTCCTCGCGGAGCTCGCGGAAATTCTCGATGATGCCGTTATGGACCACGGCGACGCGCTCGGTCGCATGCGGATGGGCGTTGTTGACGGTCGGCTTGCCGTGGGTCGCCCAGCGGGTGTGACCGATACCGGTCGTGCCCTTGAGCGGCTCGGCTTCCAGCCGCCTTTCCAGATTCTTCAGCTTGCCCTCGGCGCGACGGCGCTCGATATGCTTGCCTTCGAGCGTGGCGACGCCCGCGGAATCGTAGCCGCGATATTCGAGACGTTTGAGCGAATCCACCAATTGCTCTGCAACCGGCTCGCGCCCGAGAATGCCGACAATCCCGCACATGCGGATCAATATCCCCCAAATCGTCGAAAAATCACCTAAACGACGCGCCCGGTTTTTAGCGAAGTTCCTAAGGAACCAGATACTCAATAATTATAACGGATTGCGACAACGTTCGATGACTGCGATCCCTGTCCTACGTCGATGTGGCCGGCCTTTAACCGCGCGCGTTAACTCGTTGTCAATAACTTTGGCCAACGATTCGACCCCGGGAGATCAAGGCCATGAAAGCCACGTCCGACCGCAAAGGTCACTCTTTGACGTATATGCGTGCCAGCGAGACCTCGGGCACGCACCTTGCGCATTGGCCGCCGCCACAGCGCGGCAAGGAAAGCAAGCCGGTCTTCATCAAGCATGCAGCCAATGAGCCTGCAAAGCGCGCCAAGCCCCGCGGCTGGCGCCTGACGCGCGCCATCTTCGCTGAATTCGCGGACGACGAATAACCCCCGCCGGCCTCTCCTCGTCCTAGAGGGTGGCATAGGCGAGCATGGCGACGAAGCCCCAGAATGCCAGTCCGACGACGACAGACTGAATGTCGGACGGCTCATCTACGGCGAAGAGTTTCAGTAGCGTTCGTCCTGTCGCCGCGATGAAGACCCCGATCAGAAAACTGATCAGGTCGACGATCATGCCGCCAATGAACTGGACCATCGGCTAGCCCCCGACGATGTCCAGACCAGCCGGCCGGCGCTCACTTCTCCGGCTTCTTGCCGCTGGTCTTCATTTCACGATAGCGCGCCGCGCCGCCTTCGCGGATGGTCTGTTGGCTGCGCTCCAGCGCCATCGCGTCATCTGGCACGTCGCGCGTGATCACCGAGCCCGAGCCGATATAGGCGCCGTCGCCGATCTTCACCGGCGCGACCAGCGAGGAGTTGGTGCCGACGAAGGCACCCTGCCCGATCACCGTCTTGTGCTTCTTGAAGCCATCGTAATTGCAGGTGATGGTGCCGGCACCGATGTTGGAATTGGCGCCGACGGTGGCGTCGCCAATGTAGGAGAGATGGTTGACCTTGACGCCGGCCTCCAGCGTCGCGGCCTTGGTCTCCACGAAATTGCCGATCCGCGCGCCGTCGCCGAGTGACGTGCCGGGACGCAAGCGCGCATAGGGACCGATCGAAACCTTCTTGCCGAGCGTGGTCTCGACGATATGCGAGAAGGAATGAATTACGGTGCCGTCGGCGATCGACACGCCCGGTCCGATCACCACGAATGGCTCGATGGTGACGTCCTTGCCGAACACGGTGTCGACGGCGAGATAGACGGTCTCAGGAGCGATCAGCGTGACGCCGGCCTCCATCGCAGCCTTGCGCAGTCGCGCCTGCATCACACCTTCCGCTTCTGCCAGCTGGGCCTTGGTATTGATGCCGCGCACTTCGTCCTCGCTGGTCTCGATCACCACGGACTCCCATCCATTGTCGCGGACGATGCCGACCGCATCGGTCAGATAGTATTCGCCTTTGGAATTCGCATTGCCTATTCCGTCCAGGATCGCGAGCGCGTGGCGCCCGTCGATTGCCATCACGCCGGCATTACACAGATCGATCTTGCGCTCGTCCGCGCTGGCATCGGCATGTTCGCGGATCGCGACCAGGCGATCGCCTTGGACGATGAAACGGCCATAGCCGGTCGGGTCCGCCGCGCGGAAGCCGAGCGCGGCAATCGCAGCCCCCTTGGCGAGCGGCGCGCGCAGCCGCGCAAACGTCTCGGCCGAGATCAGCGGCGTATCACCGAAGGCGATCAGGACATCATCCGCACCGCGCGCAATCGCCTCGCGCGCCGCCAGCACCGCATGCGCGGTGCCGAGGCGCTGCCCCTGCACGAAGATGAGCGCATCGGGACGGATACGCTTCGCCTCATCCGCGACGGCCTGGTGATCGGGACCGATCACCACCGCGAGGGCGGTGCCGGTTCCCCGCGGCGCCGCGCCGAGCACATGGGCGAGTAACGTCTGGGAAGCTACGGGATGCAGCACCTTCGGCACGCTCGATCGCATGCGCGTGCCCTCGCCGGCGGCGAGAACGATCGTGAGGCTTGTGCGGGCAATCATTGCAATCCTGTCAATACGGCCGAATCGGTCGTCACCCCCAAGGGACGGCGAGCGGCGGCGAGCCGGTGTCGCCTGAGCTTGTCGCCTTGCTACCCCCGCAAACGCCCGGAATTCAAGTGCGCGTGGGTTTTCCTGTTAATGTTCCTTGATTGATTCGGGGAAGCCAGACAGGGCTGGGCACTAAACGTTCATGGCAAAGGATTCCGACCCACTGGCGGATGCCTTCGGCGACAAGGAGACCGGCGGCCTGTTCTCCGGACTTTTGGCCGAGGAAAGCGCATTCGATCGCCGCTTGCTGTGGCGGCTGGGCTCCTGGGGTGTCGCCGCCGTCGGCGCCGTCGTGGTCGCCGTAATGGCCAACCAGGCCCAGCTCGGCTGGCGGCGCGACCAGGTCGCCTCCGCCGACCTCGCCCACCAGGCCGATCGGCTTCAGGTGCTGACCAGGGAAAGCCAGCTCGAAGCCCGCCGTCTCACCTCCGCCATCGAGACGCTGAACACCGATCGCGACCGGCTCTACGCGCGCGTCACCGTGATCGAGCAAGGGCTTGATTCCGTCACCGGCGCCATCGCCAAGCAGAACGCGACATCGCCCCAGGCGCCCGCGTCGAAGCCGCAGGACACGCCGGTCGCCGCTGCGCAGCCACCGTCTCCGGCTCCGGACGTCGCACCGGTCGCCTCGACCGCGGCCTCGCTGGTCGACAGGCCGCGCACGGGTGCCGGCAAGGAGCCCAAGGACGGCTTGAACAAGGACGGTTCGAACAAGGACAATTCGAAGGAGGCTGCGAAGGATCAGTCGGCCCCGCTGCCGCAGGCTGCTTCTGCTGCCTCGCTCGTTTCGCAGTCGGCTGTGACGACATCGGCGCTGCCCGTCCTTCCGCTGCTGCCGTCGAAGTCGATCATGGCGCCGCCTGATCCAGCGGCGTCCAAATTGATCCAGCCCGACTCAACGGAGAAATCCGCCGAGAAGAAGCCCGACCCGGCGCCCGCTCCGACCGAAGTTGCCGCGGCACCTGCCAAACCGTCCGAGGCAGGCGAGGCCGAGGCGCCCGCGATCGCAGTCCAGCAGACGCGCTTTGCCATCGACCTCGGAGGCGCGAATTCGATCGACGGCCTGCGTGCACTCTGGCGCGGCCTGACCAAGTCGAATCCGGAAGTCGCCGTGCTGCGCCCGATCATCATGATCAAGGAAGGCAATAACGGCCTCGGCATGCAGCTCCGCCTCGGCGCCGGCCCCCTGATCAATGCGGCTGCGGCGGCGAAGCTCTGCGCAGGGCTGAGCGAGAGCAATCGCCACTGCGAGACCACAGTGTTCGACGGCCAGCGCCTGTCAATGCGCGGCGGCTCGGACAAGTCCCAAGACAGGGTCCAAGACAAGATCCAAGACAAATCGCAAGACAAGAGCCAGGATAAGAACCAGGACACGAGCTCGGAGAAGAGCCAGGACTCGGCGCCGCAAGCTGAAACCACCCCTGCGCCCGCGCCCGCCGCCAAGCCGGAAAAGCGCCGCCGTGGCTACTCCTCAAAGCGCTCCTCAAAGCGCGAGGAGCCCGCGCCACCACCTGCGCCGCCGCCCCCTCAAGCCAAGCCAGAGACGGCGTCAGCGAGTTCAACGATATCGTCGTTCTTCCGGCGGTAGGACCATCAGGGCTCCTGATGGAATCGTCGGAGCGTCTCTCTTGAGACCGCGCCGTTAGAGAGCTGCGACCAACTGGTTGATCTTGATTGCAGCGCAGACGATCATTCCCCAAAGCGCAAAATTGATCTGCAAAGCCTCGGCCATTGCCAACCTCGTTCGCATCCTCGCAATTGCGCTCTTGAACGGCATGATCTGCTCCTGATCGAAACAGCGATCACGCCCGCGCTTGAGGCCGAATGTTAGGCGGTGCCGGAACTTTCGCAAATCCGTAGCGCTACGGTTCCGATGCATTCGGGTTGCAGCAAAGCGGACGACGGGCCGAGAAGCCCCCCGGTGTAAAAATGCCCCGCCCCTGTTGCTCCCTCCCGCCATCCCGACCATATTGCCGGCATGACAAAAAAGCCGTTTCGCCTCACGCCCTACCAGGTGCAGTTTCTCATCGTCGTCGGTTTCGTCACCGTCGGCTGGGCGCTCTATGTGCGCTATTTCGCGATCGAGTTCTCGCAGACGGCGCTTGCCTGCGATGCCGGTTTGCAGACCATGATCTGCAAGGCGCGCTCGGTGACGACGTCGCTGTTCAAGAATTCGGTCTTCGGCATCGTCGCGCTAGTGATCGCGACGCTTAACCTGATGCGGCCCTCGATCGTGCTGCTGACGCTTGGCGTGGTCGCAGCCGGCCTCGGTATCGTGCTCTACAACATCGTGCTGACGGGCCTCGCGATCGGCCTGCTCACCCTTGGCTTTGCTCGGCCCGCGCCCGCCACAGCGTGAGCGCGAGCAGCAGGTAGATCGCGCAGGTCCACATCGCCTGCCAATTGTCGCGGCCTTCGTTCAGAATCACGTAGACCGCCGACAGCGCCAGCACCCCAGCGAACACCGCTTCCGCGATCGGACGCACGCCGATCTGCGGCCGGTTCAGCATCAGCAGCGCGAACGGCACCACGGCCATCGTCAGCGAGGCATAGGGGAAGTCGCGGTAGCGCGGATCGAACACGAAGCCGAGCGCGGTCTCGGCGGCGATCACCGCCGTCACCGCCAGGGTCAGGCACAGCACGGCGGAGAGCTTCGACCATTTCCGGCCCTCGCGCGGACCGAGCAGGTCAAGGAAGGTCGGAAGGCTGCGGCCGATGACGAGCGCCTGCGCGCAGAAGATCGGCGAGAGGATGCCGGCGAGCAGCAGCACGCTCCATTGCAGCCAGCCGCCCCAACCGTAGCTCTCGTAATACATCTTGTCGGCAGCGATCCCGAGCAGGATGCCCGCCGACGTCGCGGAGATGCCGACGCCGAGCCAGGCCGAGAAGCGCGGCGTCCAGGGGCGGCGGCGCAGCGTGATGCCGGCAACCGCGAACACCAATATGCTGAGGCCCATGCCGGCGCCCATGTACCATTTCCAGAACGGGAAATTGCTGATCGGCTCGCCCGGCGGATATTTGAGCTGCCGCCGCACGGAATCGAGCAGGCCCCAATAGCCGCCGACGGTGCCTTCCAGCCGCCGCTTCCACGGCTGGTCATAGGCCTCGATCAGGTTGACGCGAAACTTTTGTGCCTTCGCCAGCCCCAGGATGTCCGAGACGACGCGCGCCTGGTTGGTGCGTGACGGCAGCGCGCCTTCGCGCATGCGGCCTTCGCTCGGCCAGCCGGTCTCGCCGATCAGGATCTCCTTGCCGGGAAACGCCACCGCCATGCGCTCGCGGATCGCCTCGACATGGCTCGCCGCGAACTTCGCCTTCACCGGCATGTCCTCCCAGTAAGGCAGGATGTGAATGGTGACGAAGTCGACGGCGTCATAGACCTCGCGGTTCTTCAGCCAGTACTCCCAGACGTCGGCATAGGTCACGGGGACGCTGACCTGCGCCTTCACCGAGCGGATGATGGCGGTGAGGTCAGACGTCGTCATCTCCCCGCGCAGCAGCACCTCGTTGCCGACGACGAGCGAAGAAATGGTGTTGGGAAAGTCCTTGGTGAGGCGGACGGCGGTCGACACTTGCGCAAAGTTCTTGGCGCGGTTGCTGCCGAGCCAGATGCCCTGGATCACCTTCAGGCCGACCTTGTCTGCGATCCCCGGCACCAGGACGAGACCGTTCTCGACCGAATAGGTGCGCACGCAGTCCGTAATTTGCTTGAGCTGCCTCAGATCACGCTCGATCTGTTCGGCCTCGATCTGGGTGCTTTCGATCAGCGGCGTCTGGTCTCCCTGAAATGGCGCATAGGAGACACATTGCACCTTGTCATTGGGATCGATGGGGGCGCGCGCGAGCGTGATCGGCGTGGCAAGCCACCACCACACGGCAGCAATCGCACCCAGGGAAACGAGCAGGAGCGCCAGTGGCGTACGAAGTGAAATAGTTCCGTCCTCCGCGAAGGGTCCGTCGATTACCTGCTCGCACGCCATCTGCCAAGGGGGTGGTGCCCGCGAGGCACTTCCTCTCCCCGGCCAATTGGGCTGCGGCCGTTCGACCGGGCCTTAGGATCGTGACTTTGCTGGACAAAAATCCAATTCCGGGTCATTGGATTTCGCGGGACTTTTCCGCCGCATTGGAGACCCATTTGGACGCCATCACGTCGGCGTTCGCGAGGTCCTCCCGCGGGCGGACGGCTGAGATATTGGGGAATTCATGCGGCGACGGGTGTTCGAGTTACGAAATGCGGTCCTGCGGCAGCTCGCCGCCACTTTGACCGTCTCCTCCCTTGTCCTCCTGGCCAGCCTCGGTGGCGCCTCCGCCCAGAGCGGCACGCCGGCCCCTGACCAGGGCAAGCAACCGGCGGCGCAGGCCACCGACGCCGCCAAGGATGCCAACCAGAACCAGAATCAGAAGCGGATCGACGAGTTCGCCGAAGCTGCCCGCGCCGTGAATGGTCCGGCCGGCAACCCTGAATGCGTCTGGCTCGGCCGTCGCGCGGTCCAGCTGATGTACAGGGACGACCTCGATACCGCCTTCCGCCACATCGATCTCTATGACCGCTTCGGCTGCCCCGGCGGCCACATCCAGGCCGCGTTCCGCTGCCTGACCCGCTTCCTCACCCAGATCGACGACAAGGTTCCGAACAGCCTGAATAATCTGACCCAGGCCTGCTGGATCAACCCGGCTGCGCAGCCGCAGCAGACGACCGCGGCCGCCTCCTCACCGGCGCCCGCCCCGGCCGCCGGCGCCGCGCCGCCGCAGCCGGCAGCGAGCCCCTCGCCTGCGGCCAGTCCGACGCCGGCGCCGTCCAAATAGCCGCAGGCCGGCTTCAGCCTCCGTTCAGGAACGATCGGCGATAGAGGCGGTTGGCACTTCCGCGCTTCCAAAAATGCCATGCCCTCATAAGGACATGAGGCCATGACAGTTGTGAAACTGCGCGGCAGAGGTATGCTCCATTTGCCGCGGACTTGGTCGGATCTCGGGGTCGGATCCGCTTCCCTGCCCCCTCAGCCCCTTTTGGTTTAGCCGCGATGCGCGTTGTCGCCGCCGTTCTGTTGCTC
Organism: Bradyrhizobium manausense; assembly: GCF_018130615.1. Classification (GTDB taxonomy): domain Bacteria; phylum Pseudomonadota; class Alphaproteobacteria; order Rhizobiales; family Xanthobacteraceae; genus Bradyrhizobium; species Bradyrhizobium manausense_A. The sequence continues at coordinate 492,562 of NZ_JAFCKB010000002.1, read as the reverse complement.
GTGTCCGTGCTCCACGCCGGCCTTTGGGGAGTCTTGCGCGACAAGGAACCCGCGCCGGACTTCAAAGGCCTGTTGCCCAGCGTCTCCTACGCGCCGTTCGAAGGCTCGGCCCATCCCGACATCGACAACATCCCGACCATCGAGAAAATCCGCGCCGACCTGAAGACGCTGTCGACCATGACGCGCGCGATCCGCCTCTATTCGTCGACCGGTGGCGTGGAACTGGTGCCACCGATCGCAGCCGAGTTCGGCCTCAAGGTCACCGTCGGCGCTTGGATCGACAAGGACCCGGATCGCAACGAGCGCGAGATCAAGGCCGCGATCGAGCTCGCCCGCAAGAACAGCAACGTCAACGGGGTCGTCGTCGGCAACGAGGTGATCTACCGCGGCGAGCAGAAGGTCGAAGACCTCATCGAGATGATCAAGAAGGTGAAGAGCGCGGTGCGCGTGCCTGTCACCACCGGCGAGATCTGGAACATCTGGCGCGACAATCCCGAGCTCGGCTCCAACGTCGATTTCATCGCCGCGCACGTGCTGCCCTATTGGGAAAACTTCCGCTCCGACCAGGCGGTCGACCAAGCCGTGGACCGCTACAACCTCTTGCGCAATCAGTTCCCGGGCAAGCGCATCGTGATTGCCGAGTTCGGCTGGCCGAGCGCGGGCTATAATTTGCGCAACGCCGACCCCGGTCCGTTCCAGCAGGCCCTGACGCTGCGCAACTTCGTCACCCGCGCCGAAGCGCTGGGCATGGACTACAACATCGTCGAGGCGATCGATCAGCCCTGGAAGTATTTTGAGGGCGGCGTCGGTCCCTACTGGGGCATCCTCAACGCCAGCCGCGAGCCGAAATTTGCCTGGACCGGCCCGGTCGAGAATCCCGACTATTGGAAGCTGATGACGATCGCACTGCTGGTCGGCATTCTCTTGTCGCTGCCGATCCTGCGGCTGGAGCAGCCGACCGCCAGGCAGGCCCTCCTGCTGTCGGCCGCCGCCCACGGTGTCGGCGCCTGGGCTGCGACCGTGTTCGCATTCTGGAACGGGCACTATTTCATCTTCGGCTCGGCCTTCGCGCTGACGCTCGGCATGATTCTCCTTGTTCCTCTCGTCCTCATCGCGATGGCCCGCATCGACGAGATCGCGGCTGTCGCCTTCGGCCGGCCGCCGCAGCGGCTGCTCGCCAAGGGCAAGACGATCGAGGACGTGCCGGAGAATTACTACCCCAAGGTCTCGATCCACATCCCCGCCTATTTCGAGCCGGTCGAGATGCTGAAGCAGACGCTCGATGCGCTGTCGCGGCTCGACTATCCGAACTACGAATGCGTGGTCATCATCAACAACACTCCGGATCCCGCCTTCTGGCAGCCGATCCAGGACCACTGCCGCACGCTCGGTGAACGCTTCAAGTTCATCAACGCCGAAAAGGTGCAGGGCTTCAAGGCCGGCGCACTGCGCATTGCGATGGACCGCACGGCCGTCGATGCCGAGATCATCGGCATTCTCGATGCCGACTATGTCGTCGAGCCCGACTGGCTGAAGGACCTCGTGCCGGCCTTCGCCGATCCCCGCGTCGGCCTGGTGCAGGCGCCGCAGGAGCATCGCGACGGCGACCTGTCGATCATGCACTACATCATGAACGGCGAATATGCCGGGTTCTTCGACATCGGCATGGTTCAGCGCAACGAGCTCAACGCCGTCATCGTGCACGGCACGATGTGCCTGATCCGCCGCGCCGCGATGGACATGGCCGGCGGCTGGTCGAGCGACACGATCTGCGAGGACTCGGACCTCGGCCTTGCGATCCAGGAGCTCGGCTGGACCACCCATTACACCAATCACCGCTACGGCAAGGGGCTGCTCCCCGACACCTACGAGGCCTTCAAGAAGCAGCGCCACCGCTGGGCCTATGGCGGCCTGCAGATCGTGAAGAAGCACTGGCGGCACTTCCTGCCCGGCAAGAGCCGGCTGACACCCGACCAGAAGCGCGAATACGGCCTGGGCTGGCTGAACTGGTTAGGTGCCGAAAGCCTTGGCGTGGTCGTGGCGCTGCTCAACCTCGTCTGGGTGCCGATCGTCGCCTTCGCCGACATCGCCATCCCCGACAAGATCCTGACGCTGCCGATCATCGGCGCCTTCGTCGTCTCGCTCGCGCACTTCCTGTCGATGTACCGCGCACGCGTTGCGATCAAGCCCGGCCAGATGCTGGGCGCGATGATCGCGGCAATGAGCGTGCAATGGACGGTGTCGCGCGCGGTCGCGCAAGGCCTGATCACCGAGCACATCGCGTTCGCGCGGACGTCCAAGGGCGGCCTGTCCAGGATGTCGATCGAGTTCCAGGCGTTCTGGGAGGCCGTGATCGGCACCCTGCTCCTGGTCGGCGCCGGCGTGCTGATTGCCTCCAACAGCTTCAGGCAGATCACCGAGATCTACATCTTCGCCGGCGTGCTGGTGCTGCAGAGCCTGCCGTTCCTGGCTGCGGTGGCGATCGCCATCCTCGAGCTCAGCCGCATCAACTCGTTCCAGTTCTGGCGCGACAGCGCAATCCGCACCGCCGAGCTGATCGGCCTGCGCCCGGTCGCGCTGCCGACATCGGGCAATGCGCAACCGGTGCCGAGCGAGGTGCGGCGGGAGGCGAACTGACGGGACGAATGGTCCCCTCGCGCGGGCAAGACGTCTGCGCCGACATACCGTCGGCAGTGTTCGGCGTGGATAGCTACTCGCCAATCGGGTTGAGAATTCCGGCCTAAACGACGGATACCGCGGGCAAATCCCCGATCCTGCCAACAGTTTCGGCAGCCACCCCTGCTATTGACCTCAGCGCCCCATCCCCCTACACAGCGCGAGCCGAAAGCATGATCCGGAAACAGCCGGTTTTCCCCGCAACGCAAATCCAGGCGTAGCGGCAAGACATGCTTCTCGAATGTCCGAAGACGATGGCGATCAATCGTTGAAGCCATCCAGCGGCCATGGGAGCGCGTAGCTCAGCCGGTAGAGCACGTGACTTTTAATCACGGGGTCCTGGGTTCGAGCCCCAGCGCGCTCACCAAGCTAAATCAAGGACTTACGCTAAAATCCTCACCACATCTTCCTATCTCTAAAATCCCGCGTGCACACACTATGCACACAGGAGCGCGGCCATGACTGCGCTCGTTTGGTTAGTTCTTGGCGTGGTATCGGTCTCGCATGTCGCCAAGTATGGGCGAGGTGCAGGCGGTGGTGGAGCCGGCTGACTCCTGGGATGTTCGACGAAATCCACCAAACCAACGTGAGCTGCAGCACTTGCAGGCCAGCGTGAATTCCTAGATGTACCGGTGATCTCAACGGGGCGGGATCAGTGAGGGCATTGCTAAGCTATAGCGTCGCTGGATTGGCATTCTGCGCAATCTTGCTCGCGCGTTTTGTACGCTGGGTATGGCGTGACGACCATCTCGTCATCGCATGGTTGTTTCGAGCGCTGGCGGTCCTATCAGTAGGCTACCTGATTTTCGATCGAATCTATGAGATTGGAGCTACGGTTTCTTCGCCGGGATCAGACCCAACTAAACCATTCGCCTATCCCTTCTTGATCACGAACAACAGTCACGTATTCACATTACGGAATATTCGCTGGACCTGTCACATCCTCGACATCAAATACGACAACCCCAATTACAGAGTGCAGGAAGCCTCGGTAGTTAGGACGGGTTCAACCAATACGCTTGGCCCCAGCGACTCAATCGCTATTCCTTGTTCCAATCCGGTTGCCATTCCGGCGAAGATCCTGACTACCGATGTCCGGATCTGCGTGTCATACGAGGCCCAGATACTCGGCAGGCTTTGGCCAAGTCACCCAAATCCAAATCCGACGCGTTTCACGTGGGCCGGATGGGCCAGCAATCCGCAATGGATCAGAGGACAGGTACCAGAGGGACCGGACGCACGGATATTTACCTGCGAGGATTCGATTGCGCCGCCTCAGCTTGGACGATGAGAGATCGAGGGAACGAATTTGCCGGGTCAGCCAAACGTGAACCGGTGAGCCCCATGATCGCGGGAGAGCGTCTCACACCATGAATTTGCGCTTGGACTTCACCGCCTTCCCTGTAGCTGGTCTAGCTCCTTCTGAGCCGCCGCCCGGCGAACGTCGATCCATTTCGCTAAATCGGCGAGGTGCACGCCACGCGTGGCCTTCGCGCTGCCCTCGATCACGAAATTCATTCGTCAACACCGTAACCCAGCTCCGAAAAACGCAATTGAGTGCACGGTCACTGTATAGTTGCCATGCGCCCAAGCTAGAGATTCCACACACGCACAACGCGCTGTAGCTCGCACGCAAACCGAGCCGCTACCGAACGATGATTCGCGGGGCGCGCTCCCGGACGCTTCGATCACGGCGTCCCAAACGCGGCGGACCGGCGCATCTGCGAGAACATCGGCTACGACATTCGTCAGATGTTCGGTCGTCGAAATCGTACGAGGATGAATGCCCGCCCTGACATTTGGAGGCTGAAATGCATTTCATCCAGTTTGCCAAGTCCGCTGCTGCGCTGCTCTTGTTTGTCCTGACATTTGCTGCCCCCGCTCACGCGCAGAACAACAAGCAAATTATCTCAGGAACATTCTACGAAGATCGAGCATCGATAAACGGGAACTTTGCAACGGCTACGCTCACATTCACTCAGACACCGAGCGACAAGTTCCTCAATATCACGCACGTCAATTGCACCATCTCCGTGCTCTCAAATCAAATCCTAGCGGTGGCAGAATTGGGAGTCGGGACAACTCCCGGCGCTGTCGACCTGGGCCGCCCCATGTCTGTTCGAGGAAACACGACTGGAGAAGCCGCAGGCGGGAGCAAGTATTATTCCGTCATAACGCAGGTCTATTACAAAATCGGCCCAGGCCGATATCCCTGGCTCTCTATCGCAACAGCAGCAAGCACAGGGAGCTTTGCCCTAAATGGGGCATGCACCATCGTTGGAGAGTTGACCGATAGCTGATGAGCCAACGAAGGCGCGCTAGGGCGAACCGGATTATGGTGACAACGATGACCGCGGCAAGTGCACGAAACTCATTCGTCAATGCCGTAGCCCACCCCTGAAAGCGCAATTGAGTGGCGTATCGACGCGAAACTGTCCTCCGGACGAACCCCAGGTTCGTCCGGAGGCGCTTATTGCGATTACTGGAGCCCGATACTGCCGGTGAATGTACCGTCGTTCCCAAAATTCCCGTTCAGATTATTGTTCCCGTAGGAATAAACGAAGGATCCGGCGCTTGCCGAGATTCCGGCGGAATTGCCGAAAATCCGACAATCATCGACCAGAAATCCACCTCCGTTGGAGGCAGAAATGGCAGCGCCGTTGCCCTGCAAGAGCACCTGGTGGAGCAGGAAAACCGAGCTTCCGGAGCCGCCGATTGCGGTAAGTCCGCCATGGGTGTTGACCGAAACAAGCGAGCTGCGCAGGGTGGCGCGAATGCTGCCCCCTGCACTGCCATCGGCAACAATTCCCGCGTTGTTGCCGCTGGTGCTGGCGCCGGTCACGAACACGTTGAGGGTAACACCAGTGGGAGGTGTCACGTAAATCGCTGCGACGCCTGCGGCCGTGAAGTTCCTGACGGAGGAATCGGAGACGAAGAGGTTCTTGCCGTTTGTCACGACAATTCCCGACGCCGTCCCACCCGCGCCGTCGATGATCACCCCTCCAATGCTGAGACTGACATTGGCCGTGGCCAAGGTGAAGGCAGGCTGGCCGGACACTGGAACGATGATCGGACGGTTAGGCGCGGTAATGACAACGGTTTTGGTGATGGCGTTGGACTCGTTGTACGTCGCGGAGTCCAGGATGACGACTTCTCCGCCGGCACTGGCGGCGGCGAGTCCAGCTGCGATGGTGGTGCAGGGTGCAGTTTGGGTACAGGCGCCGGGTGAGGCTGTGGTCGCCTGAACGTAGGCCGTCTGAGCGGCGTAAGCCGGACCCGCAAACAGTCCGCCCGCCGCCATAAATGCGAATATAAATGGGAATCTCTTAGTCATTTTAAACGAGCCCCTTCTTGGCATAATTGCCGTCTAAAAAATTAGTTAAAATGATTGTGCTTTACAACCGCAATTGCGCTGTCCGGCAAGGACAACGCCGCCGATAACAGCGTGACGGACGCAATCGGGCTTATCCTGTTCGCTTTCGCAGCAATCTTGCCCTGCCATTGTGGATAAGGCGCCTCTCATCCCGGTGATGCGGCAGCTGCGAACTGCGCTTCGCCAATGGCAGGGCGAGCCGCTCATTGTATTGGGAGGCCCCTGCCAAGCCGCGGCTGCGGCCGGAGGAGCTGACGCGCGCAAGCGTCACGTCGCCCTCGACGCTGAATCACTGACCGGACGATCCGCACCAGTCTGACGTCGAGCCACGCTTCGTCGGTCAGGATCGCGGCGCCGAGGGCTGGCCCGGCTTTGTGCTGGCTGATCCGTGCCTTGCGGTCGTCGGTCAGACTCCCAGTGCCAATTGATCAACGCGCTCCAGGCCGCGTCGGTCGTTTGGATGACGCGCGGATCATCGGGGGCGCGGTACACACGCCCGTTCAAAAAAGATCCGGCATCTACTTCTTTCATTTGGAGGTCGAAATGCGTTTCGCTGAATTCGCCAAAGTCACCCTCGCCTTTCTTGGGTTTCTCCTCGTCTTTGCCGCGCCGGTTCAGGCGCAGAACAACAAGCCAGTCAGATCAGGGAATTGGTACGAGGATCGCGCCTCTATCAATATTGGCGGCAACCTTGCTACGCTGTGGTTCGCGCAAGCACCAGCAGACAAGTTTCTGAACATCACGCACGTGGCCTGCGACATCGAGACCGCACTCGGTTGGATGTTGGGACGTACATCCGTGGGCGGCTCCACCACGAACGGAATGGCGGGCGATCTCGGCCGTTCGCAATCCATTCGTGGCACTGTTGAGGCAGAGGTCTCGATCAGCTTTCGATACTATTCGGTCGTCACCGATACCTTTTTGAAACTAGGTCCTGGACGGTTTCCCTTCATCTCGATCACGTCGGCATCAGCCCCCAACGCCAACCCCTCTCAGGTTATTGCCGACTGCACCATTGTCGGCAACTTGTCGGACGACTGAAAGCACAGGGCCTCCCAGCGCCTGCTGGCGGGCCTTGTTTTCTCCGGATCCAGATCCGGCTCTGCTGCGTCCCTTCCCGATCGAGAATTTGCAAACGGGGATCGCGAGGGCTTCAGTCCCGCGCCTTGTTTTGCTGTTGCAACAGACCACGACCTGACGCCCCCCGTCGTGCGGCGGTTCTTGACGTTGCTGCTGAACCTTTGCTGGTCAGCTCAGACCCATCCATACCGGGGTATTGCATCACACCCTCCCGGCATCGGATGGCTGTCGCCTGCGCTGGATTTCAAGCGGGCGGCAATATTGGGAGCGACAAGATGCTAAACGCACTTCGATTGTTGGCATTCCTCATGGGGACGTTTTCGCTCATTCCGGCGCAAGCTGGACAGGTCAATCGGCTCGCGAATATCTACTATGAAGACATCTTTGGACCCGCGGGCTGCCAAAACACGAATCGCTGCAGCGCCGTCTCATCGCTCACGCCGTCGGACGCCTTGCTTTCTATCAATCATGTGTACTGCGCCGTTACGACGCGCGCGCAACTTCAATTGATGTATTTTCAGGTTTGGACAGCGCCTCCGGGTTCGGCCGGCGCCGTCGTCGTCCGGAGCATATATCTCGGTTTTCCGCCGGTCACGGCGAACGCAACAAACGGCTTCTACTACTATAACTTCGATCAGAACGTTTTCTTCCTCGTCGGCCAGAACAGATACGTGGTGCTGTCGGCCCAGACGATCCCGGGCGATACACTGGGGCTTGGCGTGAGTTGCAGCATCACCGGTACGATGGTTCCACCGCAGTGAGTCTCCTTGCCGAAGAGTGACGAGGCCGGCACCAACAGAGTCGCAGATTATTTTGCCTGAGGCGTCTTCAGCTCTCCGGCGCGGCAACCGTCGCCGGCGCAGTCAGTGGAGCACCTCCAACCGACATTGGCCCGACAGATTTCGACTGCCGAGCCAACCGCTTGCGCATCGCTTCGGACAGTCCATAGCGAGCATGTGCTCTTCGAATGGAGGACGTGACGTCCGACATCATTGTGCTTTGCAGCGAGTCGATCTTCGCGATCAGCGTCGAAAGCTGCGGCGATATCTTCTTCACGTCGCCCCGTTCGTCGGTGATGCTCTGCCGGAGAGAGACGAGAACCGTTGAATCCTGCTGATGCAAAGCTGTGTTTTGCTGCAAGGAGGAATTGATCTCCTGCAGTGCAGCAGCCTGTTGCTGCTGGGTCGACTGGATCTCCTTCAAGGCAGCGACGACAGGATCCGGTTTCGGCGCGGCAGCTTCCCGGCTCGGAAGCAGTGCGGCCAGACTGCCGATGTTCGGCGACGGAAGATCGAACGGCGATGTATAGATCGCCGCCGCGCCATTGATCGCCAAGGCACACACCGCCAGCGCCAGGACCGACTTCCGGCTGGACAGCTGGTTCGGCACTGGCGCTTCCGGGGCTTCGGATTCGGCTGGGGGAGCGAATGCTGCGGCTGCGAGTGCTGCAGCGTCGAGATGTTCGGCAAAGCCTAACGTTTCGGATGTCGTGGTCATGCGCATTGACCTCATGAGCGAGCAAAAGGAAGCCGTCGCCGGAACGTCCTCGTGACGCCTCCTTTACGCAGCACCCACCTACAACTGTCTAAAATTGTGGGCTTTTCGGATTAATTCCACGTTAGCGACGTGACCGTCCGGCCTGCCCAGGCCCCCCGGCCGATTACGGGGCTATGCGATGGCGCCGACGCGACGGCCATTCGCGCAGCGCCCCTCCCGGCGGCGGCTCCGGGGTTTGAACCTTTCCCGGGCGGGAACCTACCAATGCCCAGACTCAACGCTGCGCTACCCGCAGCCAATATTTAGAGATCAAAATGCGTTTTGCAGAATTTGCCACATCGGCTGTTGTTGCCGCAGCGCTCTTTGCCGGAAGTCAGGCCCATGCAGCGCCTGTCGTGGTCGGCACATACTATGACGAAACGATCAGCGCCGGATGCAACGGCCAACTCAATTGCAGCGCGTTCCTGACGCAGACGCCAGCGAACAAGATGGTGATGGTCAAAAAGCTGCATTGCAAAGTTCAAACCACGCAGCCGATCTACGTCGGCGGCTTGTTCATTTCAACGGATGGCAGTTCAAACGCCATCCAACGTTGGTTACCGCTCCCCCTTCCGGAAAATGCATACACCGGGCCCGTACCCAACACGGAGTTCAAAGCTTATTTTGACATGACCACAGAATGGCTTATCGGCCAGGGACGCTTTCCATTCGTCAGAATCAGCACGGAATCGTCGAGCAATACCGTGGTCATATGCACCCTGATCGGCACGCTAGTCGATCCGCCGTGATCGTCATCGGACCGGAGGCTGCCACGCGATATTGAGCCGCCGTCGGTGGATGACAGCGGCGGCGGCTGGATATGTTCTGCCCCCTGTTCCGTCACCTCCCCCCAAAAAAGCCAGCAGACAACCCGCGAGAAAGGTGTAGGATTCGACAAACCTGGAGGAACGGCATGTTTGAAATCAACGGTTTCGACACGGCAGGCGTCGTCAGCCTCAAGCGGCTGTCACTCGCCGCCGCCCTCAAGAAGGCCAAAGAGCTGATCGAGGACGGGTGCTGGGACGTTCAGATCGTTGATCCAAATGGCCGAATCTACACTTCGTTTGAGGAACAGGCAGCCTAGCCGCCTCGCGAAATGAGACCCCGGCGCCTGAGACCCCGGCGCCTGAGAGCGCGGGGCCCTTTCGACATATCACTTGGAAACACGATGGGCTTTCCCATCGTCAGCCTCAGCAGCTTCCGCTGAGCCGCTTGGCGCGCCGCGATGGTTTCTGCGAGCGCGAAACCAACGCCGCGTGCGGCCCTCAACTCGCACGAGCCTCGTCGTTGCCAATCAACTCATTTGAGCGCACCCTTCGACGAGGCGCGCAGACGCCGCACAGGGAGTGACCCATGAAGGAACCGGGCCTGGACGGTCGCCATCGGGACAAGGATGGCGCGATCAGTAAGAAGCACGGCAACACGCTGGTCGGCACATTGCGCAAGATCTACGGTAAGGGTTTTGCGGCCGGCTATCCGGATGCGACAACACTCAGCGAGGTCTTGCACCAGCTAAACGAGACGTCGCTGAGCCAGTTGCGTCGCGATCACGACACCGGGCATCTCGGGCACAAGATCGACCACGCCCCGAAGTGATGGGACGTCGCTCGGCGAAATTGATGTCGCCAAACCTAACGGCCGATCCTCGGCGACCTCTGCGGTCAGGCTGCGCTTTTGGTCGGCCCCACACTTGCCGTTTGAGCCTTCCGAAACCAGGCGCTAGGATGAGTCCTTTTGCGGAGGCTCATTTGAAGCAGGTCATATTCATCATTGCAGCCCTCGCGCTGCTTGCCACGGCGCCTGCCAGATCCCAGGCTCTTGTCGATCCCAGCAAGGTTGCACCCGAATATCGGGAAGCGGCCGAAAAGCGCCGCGCCGAGCAGATCCGTCAGCGCGAATGCGCCCTGAAGGCGGAGTTGGAGAAGGTGCTGCCGCGAGATCGGACCGTCTATCTCAACCATTGCCTGGAAGCGATGGCCGCCAAACAATAGCAGGGCGCGTGCGGCTGCACGCAATGCGTGCGATCAGGCAATCAACCGGCTTCAGGCTTTCTTCAGACATTCGGCCCACCGTAACCGCCGATTTCCAATCATCATGACTTGCCGGCGCAATGAATTCCGTCCAGATCCAGTGCACGCGTTGCAAGGCGATGTTTCGCGATCGCGCGGGACGATTGCAGGACGGCTATTCCAGGCAGTGTCCGTGTTGCGAGGTGGTGCTGTTCTTCGCCGAGGACTCGCAACATCCCTTCATCAAGCGCGCGATGCGCAACGCTAGGAAAGTACGCAAGGAGCTGCGCGAGGCCGAAGCAGGCAGGCTCTCCGCCGCGCCGGAACCGCAGGCCGCACCGCGGTCGCGGTCGTCCACCGGGCGGACGCGGGCGCAAGGCCGGGCAGAGTAGCGCGCCGTCAGCCGTCTACGTCGTCTCGATCCAGATCCCGGCATCCGAATGTACGCGGATGTGGTCGACCAGAAAATCAGAGAACACCCTGATCTTGGCCGGCAGCCGGACGCGGTTCTGGTAGGCCACGTTCATGGTGAGCAGCGGCAGCTCCCAATCCGTCAGAACAGGCACGAGCTTGCCGGCTGCGATGTCGCTTTGCACGATGTAGAGCGGCTGGATCAGAATGCCGAGCCCTGCGCGCGCGGCGCCGCAGATGATCTGGCCGTCATTGCTGTCGAGCGTCGGCGCGATCCGGACGGTCTGCGTCGTGCTGCCCCTGCTCAGCCGCAGCGAATAGGGATCATTGGCCAAATTGTAGATGAGCATGTCGTGGCGCGCGAGATCGGCGGGATGCTCGGGAACACCATGCGTCGCGAGATAGGATGGTGCCGCCGCAATCACGCGGCGCATCTGTCCGATGCGGCGGATGATGATGTTGGAATCCGGCTCCTGCTCCCTTGTGCGGATCGCGACGTCGATGCCGGCCTCGATGAAGTCAGGATAACGGTTGGCGGCGATGATCTGGACGTCGAGCTTCGGATAGAGCTTCCGAAACGCCGGCAGCATCGGCGCCATGTAGATCATCGCAAAGGACAGCGAACTCGTGACGCGCAGCATGCCCTTGGGCGACAGCGCGCGATCGCTGACGGCGTCCTCAGCCTCCGCGAGCTCGTTCAGCAACGTGCTGCATCGCTGCAGCAGCTCCTGCCCGGCTTCGGTCAGCCATTGCCGGCGCGTGTTGCGCTCGATCAGGCGGACCGCGAGCCGCTCCTCCAGCGCGCTCAGGTGCCGGCTCGCCGCCGCGTTCGACATCCGCAAGGTGTCGGCGGCCTTGGACAGGCTGCCGAGCTCGGCCGTCTTTGAAAACACCTCGAGCTGAAGCAGGCGGTCCATTCTTCCTCATTCTGGAAAAGAGACTTACGATTTTTGGCCTTTATTTCCGATTTCTGCAAGGCAAAATGGCCCGAACAAGCAAGATCGCAGGCGAGGAAATCTGGGAAATGTCAGGTCCGATCAAGCACATCGTGATGTGGCGGCTGCGTGGGGAGACCCAGGCCGAACGCCTGGCCGCCCGGACCAAGGTCAAAACCCTGTTCGAAGGCCTCAAGGGCCGGATCGACGGCCTCACCCATATCGAGGTTGGGGCTGACATCAGCGACGTCGATTACGCCTGCGACGTTGTCCTCGTCTCCGAGTTTACCGATCACGCGGCCCTGAAAGCCTACGCCACCCATCCGGAGCATCTGCGGGTGCGGGAGGAGCTCGGCGACTTGCGGATCGGACGCTTCCAGGTCGATTATCCCGTCAAAGAGACCGGCGCATGATCGGTTCGTTCACCTTTGAAAATCTGCCATGCCGCGTCGTATTCGGCAGCGGGACGCTTGCCGCGGCCAGGGCCGAGATCGAGCGCCTCGGCGGCAAGCGGGCGCTGGTGCTGACGACGCCACAGCAGGAGGCGCAAGGCAAAGCGCTGGGCGCCGCGCTCGGCCAGCTCTATGCCGGCCTCTTCGCCGGCGCCACCATGCATACGCCGGTCGAGGTGACGGAGCGGGCGATCGCGGCGATGAAGGCATGCGACGCCGATTGCGTGGTCGCGCTCGGCGGCGGCTCGACGACAGGACTGGGCAAGGCGCTGGCGCTGCGGACCGGCGTCAACCAGCTCTGTATTCCCACCACTTATGCCGGCTCGGAGATGACGCCGATCCTCGGCCAGACCGAGAACGGCCTGAAAACCACGGTGCGCGACGTAGCCGTGCTGCCGGAGACGGTGATCTACGACGTCGACCTGACGATGACGCTACCGGTGGGCCTCACCGCCACCTCCGGCATCAATGCCATCGCGCATGCGGTCGAGGCGCTCTACGCGCGCGACACCAATCCCGTGACTTCGCTGATGGCGGAGGAAGGCATCCGCGCGCTGGCGCGCGCCCTACCCGCGATTGCGGCCAAACCCGACGATCGCGCCGCGCGCAGCGATGCGCTCTATGGCGCCTGGCTGTGCGGCGTGTGTCTCGGCACCGTCGGCATGGCGCTGCATCACAAGCTCTGCCACACGCTCGGCGGCACCTTTGATCTGCCCCATGCCGAGACTCACACCACCGTGCTGCCGCATGCGCTGGCCTACAACGCGCCCGCGGCGCCCGAGGCGATGGCGCGCATTGCAGGTGCAATCGGCGCTTCGGATGCATCGCAGGGGCTGTTCGATCTCGCCAAGCGGTTGGGCGCCAAGCTCGCGCTACGAGACATCGGCATGCCCGAGAGCGGCATCGACAAGGCCGCCGACCTCGCCATCACCAATGCCTACTGGAATCCGCGCCCGCTCGAGCGGGGCGCCATCCGCGACCTCATCGCCCGCGCCTGGGCTGGCGAACCGCCGATCACCACCAAAGCGGCGGCGTGAGCAATATGCGGCGCATCCTCATCCAGTCAGCAACCGTCATCAGCATGGACGCTTCGATCGGCGATCTCCGTGCTGGCGACGTGCTGGTGGAGAACGGGCGGATCGCCGAGATACGTCCCGGCGTCGAGCTTGGCAGTGGCGCTGCAGAGACCGAGATCGTCGATGGACGCGGCCGCATCGTCATCCCCGGCCTCGTCAACGCGCATATGCACACCTGGCAGACGGGCTTGCGCGGCTTTGCGGCGAACTGGACGCTGCTGGAATATTTCCGCCGCATGCATGCCGGGCTCGCGACCCTGTTCGCCCCCGATGACATCTACATCGCCACCCTCGTCGGCGCGCTGAACCAGATCAATTGCGGCACCACCACGCTGGTCGACTGGTGCCACAACAACCCGACGCCGGCTCACACCGACGCCGCCGTGCGCGGCCTGGTCGAGAGCGGCATTCGCGCCGCCTTCTTCCACGGCTCACCGAAGCCCGAGCCGAAACCGGGCGAGCCGCATTTCTCGGAGGTGCCGCATCCCCGCCGCGAGATCGAGCGGTTGCTGGCCGGTCCCCTCGCCGATCGCAATGGCCTGGTCACGCTCGGCCTGGCCATTCTCGGTCCGCATTATTCGACGCTCGACGTGGCAATGCATGACTTTCGTCTCGCGCGGGAACTTGGCCTGATCGCCTCGATGCATCAGGGTGGCGGTCACGCGAAGACGCAAGGCGGTTGGGAGAAGTTGATCGAGGCCGGCCTCGTCGGCCCCAACGTGAATATTGTCCATGGCAACGATCTGCCTGATGAGCTCCTGCAAAGACTGATCGATCTCGGCGTCACCTTCTCGGTAACGCCTGAGAACGAGATGATCCAGGGCCATGGCTTTCCCATCACGGGGCGGCTGCTGAAGCGCGGCGTCCGCCCGACCATCGGTATCGACCTGGAGTCCGTGTTGGCCGGCGATCTCTTCTCCGCGGCGCGCGTGGCGCTGTCGATGCAGCGCGCGCTCGACAATGCCGAGATGCGCAAGAGCGAGGGAACGATCCCGGCGACGACCACGATTCCCACGCGCGAGGCACTGGCCTGGGTCACCACCGAAGGCGCACGCATGCTCGGCCGCGAGGGCCAGATCGGCTCGCTGACGCCGGGGAAGCTCGCCGATCTCGTCATCATCAACGCCGACGATCTGAATCTCTTCCCGGTGCACGATCCCGTCGCGACCGTGGTGATGCAGACGAGCCTCGCCAATATCGAGGCGGTCATGATCGAAGGCCGCTGGAAGAAGCGGAACGGCAAACTGCTGGTCGATGGGCTGGAGCGGAAGAAGGAGCTGCTGGCGCAATCCGGGCAGCGACTGGTGCGGGACATCGAACGACAAGGGCACGCCGCGTAACGTGGCCAACGGACAACAACAATGAGCGAGACAAGCAAACAGGTCGCCTTCATCGGCATCGGCAAGATGGGCCTGCCAATGTCGCTTCTCGTCGCCAAGGCTGGCTTCAGCGTCACCGCCTTCGACCAGAGCGCCGCACGGCTCAACGAGGCGCGCGAGCACGGCATTGCCGTCGCCGGCTCGCCCGCTGAGGCCGTCAACGACCGGCCCACAACGATCACGTCGCTTCCAGATGACGCCGCACTTCGCGCGGTGATGCTCGGCCCGACCGGCCTGATCGGTGCGATGGCGCCGAAGGCGGTGCTGATCGAGACCAGCACGGTCAGCGCCGAGGCCTCGGCCGAGGTCGATGCCGCAGCACAGGCCCGCGGAATTTCCTATCTGCGGGCGCCGGTCTCCGGCAATGCCAGCATCGTCCACACCGGCGCGCTGAGCTGCTTCGTGTCCGGGCCGAAGGATGCGTTCGAAAGTGCAAAACCGCTGTTTGCAAGCTTTACCCGCGCGCAGACCTATCTCGGCCCGGGCGAGGAAGCGCGTTACGCGAAGCTCGCGGTCAATCTCATGATCGCGGTCTCGGCCGCGATGATGGCCGAGAGCCTGGCGCTGGCGCGCAAAGGCGGCATCGGCTGGCAGGACATCCTGAAGGTGCTGGACGAGAGCGCCGTCGCCTCGCCGATGGTGAAGTACAAGACCGCGCCGCTGCGCACCCGCGACTTCGTCTCGAGCTTCTCCTGCAAGCAGATGGCCAAGGACCTCGACCTCATCTTGGGGGCCGGCCATGCCGTCGGCGTGCCGCTGCAGCTCGCAGCCCAGGTGCGGGAGACCTACGGCGCGCTGGTCGCGCAAGGCGACGGCGAGACCGACTTCATCGCCACCGTGAAGCATCTCGAACGGCTGTCCGGCCTCGGCGAACCCAAACTCTGATCGACGGAGACGAATTTTGCGTAATCTTGGCGAAACCAACATCACCGACGCCGTGCTAGAGCGCATCGCTGGCGCGACCGATCCTCGGATCAAGCAGGTCAGCGAAGCGCTGGTGCGTCACCTCCATGCCTTCGTGCGTGAGGTGCGCCCGACCCAGCAGGAATGGGAATACGGCATCGACTTCCTGACCCGCACCGGCCACATGTGCGACGACAAGCGCCAGGAGTTCATCCTGCTGTCGGATACGCTCGGCGTCTCCATGCTGGTCGACGCGATCAACCATCCGGTGCCGGAGGGCGCAACCGAGACCACCGTCCTCGGCCCGTTCTTCGTCCAGGCCGCGCCCGAGAAGCAGAACGGCGACGATATCTCGGGCACCATGGAAGGCGATCCCATGATCGTCACCGGCTCGGTGTCGACCGTCGACGGCAAGCCGCTCGCGGGCGCGGTGGTCGATGTCTGGCATTCCGACAATGACGGCTATTACGACGTGCAGCAGTTAGATGAGATCGGCGATCTCGCGATGCGCGCGCGCTTCCACACCGATCAGAACGGACGCTTCCATTTCTGGTCGATCAAGCCGGCGGCCTATCCGATCCCGCATGACGGCCCGGTCGGCGAGATGCTGGAGGCCCAGGGCCGCCATCCCTGGCGTCCGGCGCATGTGCATTTCATGATCTCGGCACCGGGCTTCGACCAGCTGGTGACACATGTGTTCGTTGCCGGCGACAAATATCTCGACAGCGACGTGGTGTTCGGCGTCAAGGACAGCCTGATCCACGACTTCGTGCGCTGCCCGGCCGGCCGTGCGCCGGATGGTCGCACGCTGGATGCCGCCTATTATCACCTCAATTATGATTTCGGCCTGAAGCAGGCCGCAAGCAACGCAAGAGCGGCGTAAGCCGAACGTCGAATCGGCGGACTGACAACACTCCGCGACAAGGATTGACGACGGGGAGAGACGATGGGACCGCGGGTCGATAGTGCCGCTTCGGCTAAACGCCTCGAGAGCGAGCACGGGCTTGGCAAGATCTGCTACCTCACCGACGAGCTCGGCGAGGCCGTCGACATCATGCGGTCGATCAAGACGGCGCTCGATCCCGACGGCTTGATGAATCCCGGCAAGATCTTCGCGAGCGGAGCCACCATATGAGCACCGCCGTACCTGATATTGCCCCCTCGCCTGTTCCGCTGCTGCAGTTGCGCGGCATCAGCAAGACGTTTCCGGGTGTCAAGGCGCTCGACGACGTCTCCTTTGCGCTCTACCCCGGCGAAGTGCACATGCTGCTTGGCGAGAACGGCGCGGGCAAATCGAGTCTGATGAAGGTGCTGTGCGGCGCCTACAGCGCCGATGCCGGCGAGTTCTTCTACAAAGGCGACAAGGTCACGATCGCCTCGACGGCGGACGCACAAAAGCTCGGCATCGCCGTGATCTTCCAGGAGTTCTCCCTCGTCCCCTATCTCGACATCGCCCAGAACATCTTCTTGGGGCGCGAGCCGAAGGGCCGCATTCCCGGCACCATCGATCGCCGCAGGATCCTGGCCGACGCCAAGCGCCTGCTCGACACGATCGGCTTCGACATCGACCCGTCCATCATCGTCAACACGCTCGGTGTTGCCCAGCAGCAGATGGTCGAGATCGCAAAGGCCATCAGCCAGAACGCGCGCATCCTGGTCATGGACGAGCCGACCGCCGCGCTGTCCGATCGCGAGACCGAGCTGCTGTTCGCGCTGATCGCGCGGCTGAAGGCCGACGGCGTCTCGATCGTCTATATCTCGCATCGCATGGCCGAAGTGTTCGCGCTCGGCGACCGCATTACGGTCCTTCGTGACGGCCGCCGCATCGACGGCGTTCGCCCGGCCGACGTCACGCCCGACCAGCTCGTCCGCATGATGGTCGGCCGCACCGTCGACATGACCTATCCGCGCAATTTTACCGACAAGCCCGGCGAGGTGCTGCTTCAGGTCAAGGGCCTGACCGCGCCGAGCGGCATCTCCGACATCAACATCGAGGTGCGCAGGGGCGAGATCGTCGGCCTCTGCGGCCTGGTCGGATCCGGCCGCACCGAGGTGGCGCGTGCGATCTTCGGCGCCGATCCGGTCGCCTCGGGCGAGATCGTGTTCGACGGCAAGCCGATCTCAGGCGAGCCTGATATGGCCGCGCGCCGCGGCATCGCGCTGATCCCGGAAAGCCGCAAGAGCGAAGGGCTCGCGCTGCTGCGTTCGGTCGGCGACAACCTCATTGTCTCGGCCTTGCGAAAATTGTTTCCGAGCGGCCTGTTCGATCCGCGCAGTGGCCAGCGCACAGCAGACGGCCTGATCCGCCAGCTCCGCATCGCCACCCCGAGCGCGCGCCACACCGTCGGCCTGTTGTCCGGCGGCAACCAGCAGAAGGTCGTGATCGGCAAATGGCTGGCGGCCGGCGCAAAACTCTTCATCTTCGACGAGCCGACGCGCGGCATCGATGTCGGCGCCAAATCCGAGATCTTTGCGCTGATCGACCGGCTGGTTGCCGAAGGCGCGGCAGCTCTGATGATCTCCTCCGAGCAGGTCGAGATCTGCCACGTCTGCGACCGCGCCTATGTGATGCGCGAAGGACGTGTCGCCGGGCATCTGACGCGTAGCGAGCTCACCGAGGAGAACATCGTGCGATTGGGGATGCATCATGCGTGAGGCCGCGGTCGTGTCAGGGCCCAATCCGCTGCAGCGAATCCCCGGCGTCGCCATCGTGCTCGGCGCGCTGATCATGCTGTTCGGCGCGATCGCGCCTGGATTTCTCACCCCGGCCAACCTCTCCAACGTGCTGGTGCAGTCGACCATCCTCACCATGCTGGCGCTGCCGATGACGCTGATCATCATGACCGAGGGGCTTGACCTCTCGATGGGCGCGGTGCTGACGCTGACCTCGCTCTGCGTCGCCATCGTCTCGCTCGCGACCAAGTCGATGCTGCTCGGCCTCGGTGCCGGCGTGCTGGTCGGTGCGGCCTTCGGCGCCGTCAACGGCTGGCTGGTCGCGATCCTGGGCATCCCACCTTTCGTGGCCACGCTCGGCACCCTCGGCATGGCACAGGGCCTGTCGCTGATCGTCTCCGACGGGCAGAGCGTGGTCGGCATTCCCCACAGCGTCCGCGACATCTATTCGGCGACGCTGCTCGGCATTCCCCTGCCGATCGTGCTGGCGTTTGTGACTTACGCGGTCTTTCACGGCCTGCTCTACCACACCCGCTTCGGCGGCTACGTGTTCGCGCTCGGCGGCAATCGCGAGGCGCTCCGCTATGCCGGCCTCTCGCCGAACCGGCTGCTGATCGCGGTCTACGCGCTCGGCGGCACCATGGCCGGCGTCGCAGGCCTCCTGATGACCGCCCGCATGAATTCGGGCCATCCGACCGCCGGGCTCGGGCTCGAATTCGATGCGATTGCCGCCGTCGCAGTCGGCGGCACCTCGTTCGAGCGCGGCAATGGCTGGCTGCTCGGCACGCTCCTTGGCGTCATCGCCGTCGGCGTGCTGCGCAACGGGCTGAACCTGATCTCGCTGCCCTCCTCGGTGCAGGTCGCAAGCGTCGGTGTCCTCGTCATCGTCGCGCTGTTCCTCGACGGCCTCAGGAGCCGGTCATGACCGACATCACCAAGGAGGCGCTGTCGCCGCCGCGTTCGTTCCTGTCCCAGGACGCGATCCAGCTGTTCTACCGGCTGCTCGCCGTGCTGCTGATCTGCGCCGTGCTGGCGGTGCTGAACGAGTCCTTCCTCAGCCTTGGCAACATCCTCAATGTGCTGCGCCAGGCGAGCCTCACCTTCTTCATCGCCTCGGGCCTGACGCTGGTGGTGCTCACCGCGGGCCTCGACCTCTCGGTCGGTGCCAACGTTGCCCTCTCCGCCTGCATCGCCGGGACAGTGATCCACACCACGGGATCAGCGACGCTCGGCATCCTGACCGGGCTTGCCTGCGGCGGCATCGTTGGCCTCCTCAACGGCATCATGGTGACGGCGCTGCGCATCCCCTCCTTCATCGCCACCTACGGCATGCTCTGGGTGCTGAACGGCCTGACCTACTGGTACATGGCGGGCGAGACGCTGCACGGCTTCCCGGCCGGCTTCCGCCAGATCGGCAGCGGTTATCTGTTTGGCCTGCCGATCCCGGTCTATCTGCTGCTGGTGTTCCTCGGCATCGGAACGCTGTTCGCCCAGCGCACGATCTGGGGCCAGGAGATCTATGCGATCGGCGCCAATCCGGTCGCCGCCCGCCTTTCCGGCATTCCCGTCACCCGCCGGCTGCTGCTGGTCTATGCCGTTTCCGGCACGATGGCCGGGCTCGCCTCGATCATCTTCCTGTCGCGGCTCAACTCCGCCGAGGCCGACATCGGGGAGAGTCTAACTCTGCCGGCGATCGCGGCCGTGCTGATCGGCGGCACTTCGCTGTTCGGCGGCGTCGGCACGGTGTTCGGCACCTTCATCGGCGCGCTGATCCTGACGCTGGTGCTGAACGGCATGAATTTGCTGTCGGTCAGCGCCAATTGGCAGCCGCTGGTCACCGGCATCATCGTCATTCTCGCGGTCTGGCTCGACATGAAGACCCGCCGCCGCGCGCAATGAGTTCTCGAGCAATCCAACAAATCAAACTGGGGACGGAGACGACATGAAACAGAGACTGGGCTATCTCGCACTGCCGCTCGTGATGGCGGCCGCACTCACCACGCAGGCGCGGGCCGATGGCGAGACCATCGCCGTGTTCACCAAGAACCAGACCAACCCGTTCTTCCAGACGGTGCGGGTCGGCGCCGACGCCATGGCGAAGGCGCTGAACGCCAAGACGCTGCAGTACATTCCGACCAAGCCGGACTCGATCCCCGAGCAGCTCAGCCAGATCGAGGACGTCGTGGTGAAGAAGCCGAGCGCGATCGTCTTCACGCCGGTCGACTACAAGGCGATGGTGCCGGGCGTCGAGAAGATCAACGACGCCAAGATCCCCGTCGTCAACATCACCGACCGCTCCGCCGGCGGCAAGTTCCTCTCCTTCGTCGGCGCCGACGATTACAGCCTCGGGCTCGAGACCGCGCGCTTCCTGCTCAAGACGCTCGGCGGCAAGGGCAACATCGTCATCATCGAGGGCGTCAAGGGCTCGCTCACCAATGTCGATCGCGTCCGCGGCTTCAACGACGCTCTGAAGGAAAATCCGGGCGCCAAGCTGTTGGCCTCACAGCCCGGCAACTATCAGCGGCTGCAGGCGCTCCAGGTCATGGAGAACCTGATGCAGTCGAATGCACAGATCGACGGCGTGCTTGCTGCCAACGATGCCATGGCGGTCGGCGCGATCGAGGCGCTCGACGGCGCCAACCGCAAGGCGCAGGTGATCGGCATCAACGGCACCAAGGAGGCGATCGATGCCATCAAGACCGGCAAGCTGCTCGCCAGCGGCGACTATAACGGCTTTTTCCAAGGCTGCCTCGGCACCATGATGGCGATCCGAGCCTTGCGCGAGCAGCCTGTCATCGCCGAGATCGTGCTGAAGCCGACCGTCATCACCAAGGACAATTACCAGCCCTTCGACCAGCCGCTCGAACAGCGCACCTGCCCGACCTTCGAAGAGGCCAGCAAGCTCGGCGCGAAGTAACCGCGTCCCGATCCGATCGAGCAATGAGGACGGCTGAGACGACAGCCGTCCCAGGGAATCCCGGAGCCATCATGCTGTTTGCCATCCATGCCGTCGACCGTGCCGGCACACTGCCGACGCGGCTTGCCAATTACGACGCTCACAAGTCGTTTCTCAGCGACACCTCGCGCTTCGGCGTCAGGATCGTGATGTCCGGACCGCTGGTCGCCGACGACGGCGCCACGATGATCGGCAGCCTGTTCCTGATCGACGCCCCCGGCCGCGCCGAGGTCGAGGCCTTCAACCGCGCCGATCCGTTCGCGGCGGCCGGCATCTGGGAGAAGGTCACGATCACGGGGTTTTTGCGGCGGCAGGGCTGAGCAGGCAGCGTCGCTGGGTGTGCGCTCGTTCGACGGCCGGCCAATTGATGTCCAGTCACCCACCAACAGCGGCCGAAATGCGGACCTTTCCCTGAGGTTGCAGATGGGTCAATTGCAGAAGATGTAGGTCACCCGGCGATTAGTCCGAAACTAACATGAAATCGCCGTTCGGCCCGGATCGCGTCGGGGTACACGAGGATACTCAATGCGCGCATCAGAACCTATCGTGTGTGTTGTGCAAGTGGCATAAGAATTGGTGGAGCGGGAGGCCGTCAATGGGAAAGACCCCGATAGCGCCATTTCAGGTCGCACGTAACGATGACCGACATGCAGTGCATCGCAGCGTTGGCATCGGCACCCTCACTTTCAAAGTGACCACTGCGGACAGCAACGGTGAATTTCTGGTGGCCGAGATCGCGCACCATGCCAAAGGCGGTCCTCCTCGACATCTACACCGTCATCAGGACGAGTGGTTCCACGTCATTGAGGGAAAATACATTGTCGAGATCGGCGACGAACGGTACGTGCTGGGACCGGGCGACTCAGCCTTCGGGCCGCGTGGAGTACCCCACTGCTGGGCCAACGTAAGCGACGGGCCAGGACGAATTTCTTTCGTCTTCGTACCCGCTGGTCAAGCGGAGGCGTTCTTCATAGAAATCACCAAGGGTAACGCGATGGCGCCGACGGACCCCGCATTTTGGCTACCATTCGAAATGGCGTTGGTCGGGCCGCCCCTGAAATTGGAATGACCAGCGCGCAGAACCCAAGGCGTGTCCAGAACGGAATATCGGCAGCCGAGACCAACGTCCGCAACGCGTCAAAGGCGATCCCGAACGCTGCTCGCATCCACTTCAATTCGTCGTGGTCTTGCCGCCGCGCATGGACACGAGCTTGTCCTCACCAAATCCGAGAATGAGCCAAGCGGCCTCATCGAAACCGTTTGCGAGCTTTCCCTCGTGAGAATACACCATCTGAGCCGCTTCCGACTTCGACGGCGGTCCCAACGTTTTGATGACCTCCTGACGCGACATACCCAAATGCAGCTTGCCGTCGAAGACGACGGGCGAGAACTTTTCCGGGAGGATGGCGCAATCGGCCGCGGCCCCGGCGTCTTTCCCGGTGAGTTCTTCAACGATCTCCGTGACGCGATGGTCCGGGCCGCCCATCTCTCCGCTGGACACCACCCATAATCGATGTTGCGCGCGCCGATAACACAGCCAATAGATGCTAGCTCCGGCGTCGCCCTGGTGTTGGATGATCCCTTCGCCCACGGCTTCGCGAACCGCGCCGAGCCGCGTCTCTTCGAAGCGGCCGGCGAATGCGCCCAGTGAAAAGCGAATCGCCAATCTCTTCACGACTGTCGGCGTTACGCGCTCCAAGGCATGTTCGTCGACTGGGGGCGGCGATGTCTGCGCGGAGCAGTTATCCGCGGGGATTGCAGAAAGGAGAAGGAGCAAGAAGAGCGTCTTTCGACCATCAACTCCGAATTGCCTTACATTGGAGATTGCGCGCTTCTGCAATAGCTTCTTTCCTTTAGCAAGGATGGCGTCGCCATCGAGGTCATTGACGCGGCCAGCCGCTCCGACCGCCAGTCCTTCATATATTTGTTGCCTCAGCAGGTCGCGCCCAGGCGTCGAGAGTGCGGGGGTCAGTTTCTGGGTGGCGGACACGTCAGTCAATCTCCTGCGATGAAGAAAGGCACAACATATCATAGCTGATGTATGGAGGAGCATCCCTCGCCCCACCGGCTTCACTTGGATTTGGCCGGCCCACTTGCTACTCGAAAAGATGGCAACTGGCTCCCATGACCCGCAGCGCGCCGTCCTGTCGTCCTTCGTTGGCCGAATTAACGTTTGCGTGATGACCGATCGCCGTTGAAGTAGAAGACCTTGGTTGTGAGGTAGAGCATCGAAACCAAAGTGCACCCTAGAAAAAGCAATGTCGTAACAAACAGCGCAGGCTCTTCAGGGGGAATAATCGCTCTGGGGTGCGTACTCATAAAATCTGCCGCTAAGAGTAGGCGCACCTGATGTCCGCTTGTCTCCCAACAGCGGCGCGAAAGCGGACGTTGTCGGACTTCCGAGAAGGGGCCACAAGCGGAAGTCAGCTTCACCTGCTATTTAGGCGGTGGCTTACCCCCTTGCCCGGCAAGCATGGTCAAGTGGAATTTTCTGTTCAGATTCTGCGGTAGAAAACTGATCGTGTCCGGATAACGATCCGCGGGATCGCTGGTGTCATCAGAGTTGTTGTATTCGTATGACGACCAGTACTCGAAGAACAACGCGCAGAACGCATCCCTCAGTGCGACGATGTCATCGTCGCCCGTGCCGGAGGGCACTTCGAAGATTCGGACCTCGAACGTATTGCCATATTCGCCGGCATACTTGTCGATGTATTTCCTCATCTCGGTGGTGCTTAGGTCCAGCAAGTCCTTGCCGGTGTCGGCAAGAAATTTCTTTCGAGCTGGATAGGTTGTCACGCGGGCAACGGTCGTATTGACCGTCGTCTCGCCGGACGGCATCTTGAACACGAACAGGAAAGTAAAACCGCCAGTATCGCGGTTCATATCGACCGATTGATAGGTGATGGATGCCGTGCCGTCGTCGGACTGGAGACTCTTGATGCGTGGGAAGGCAAGACGCATTATTCTTCTCGATTCATGGACTGCGGCCGCCGGGAAAGATGCCGCGGCGATAGCGCCCTCATAGTCCTTTTTCGGTGCTGGGGTTAATCCCGATCGGTGCGATTTCAGTAATCATCCTGTCCATCCCCCTCCTGAAAAGTTGCCGTAGAACGTACGCCAACATGCCGCAACGACCAATAGTTTCAGGGGAGCCCGCGAGTCCGCTTCGGGTCAAAAGCTGAACTCGGCAGCCAACATGACGAAGGTCGGCTTACCCTCGGCAAGCAGCCATCACTGCGAACTGAGCGCAGGTCAGCAACGAGCCAACGGCGGACGCACCAGCTGTCACGCGGAGGCGGATATCAGGGCCGTCACCCGCTTGATGATCTGCGGATCGCGCAGAGCACTGGCTCGCTTCACGAGATGGGTTACCTCGCTCATGACCTTATGCACTGCTGCATCCTCCGCGGCGACCCGCTGCAACGCGAAGTTCAATTGTAAGCGACGTTGAAAATCATGCGGGCGTTGCCCGCGCGTCTTCTCATAAATATAGTCGCTTTCAGTCACCGTCCATGGCGTGTCGAGAAAGTCCTGAATCGCCGCGAAAAAAGACTGCCCTAGTCTCTTGAACGGATCAGCATCCAGGGCTCGCACTTCAATCAGCCGCTTCAAGACACCTACTTCTTGCGCGGCGACACTCATTCCTTGACCGAATGCCGGATTGAATCGACAAATCACATCACTTAGCGGCAACAGGCGATCTGGAAAGCTGTCAAATCGCTCAAAGTGGCGCCGGGCACTGCCGGGAAAGCCGAACCGGTGAATAGGTCCAATAGGCACAGCGTCCTTGATTGCGTCATGGATTGTATGCGTCCGCAACGTCTTGGCAAAAGCGATAAATTCTTGGATGTTTTCCGGCATGAGTTGACCATGCATGCCGGTTAAATTGACTTGCCAGCGATTATTTTCGACCGGAACGAGCAACCCGCCACGGCCATTTTGAGCATCGGGCCGGTGGAGCACCGCGCGCCAGTCACGTGGCGCAGAGGGTGGAATCTCGAACATTGTGGTTGCGTAGCGCAGGTCGATGCCGACTGCCGTCTCCTCCGGCCTTGGCAAACCGACCCGGTCCAGAAGTTCGAGAGTAAGCGCACCGCGGGACGATGCGTCGACTATAAAATCCGCTGCGAGCTCGGTGCTTCGTTTGTTCGCTTCATCATAACGAACCCCCGTAACCGCGTTCCGGTCGGGCGATTCCACCAGTTGAGTAACGCGGCAACCCGATCTCAGTGCGATATTGCTCTGCTGTTCGACAAAGCGCCTTAGAACGAATTCCACCAATGGCCGCGTCATGCACAAATAGTCGAAGCCAAGATCACGCTGTGGAAACGGATCGAATCCTGGCATTTCCAGTCGAGACTCAGAACCGACTCTCACTCTTACGGCACCTGCTCGCTCGAGTTCTGTTTCGGACTCCGGAAAGAATTCGATAAGTGCGTCGAGACCACCTCTGAGCAGCACATGAATTTGCCGCGCTTGGGGTGTGCCGGAGCGCGCGATCGGCGCGGCGGGTAAGTCATCCCGTTCCAGCACTGTGACGCTGGCGAAGTATGAAGACAGGGCCTTCGCCGCGGTTAGGCCGCCAATGCCAGCTCCGATCACTATCGCGTGTCGCCCGAGTAGATTTGTCATGACAAATTCCCCAACACCGTCAAAATCGTGCAGAAGCCCTCTCAGAGTTCAGGGCGATGCCTTTTACAATTGCTCAGAATAGCACTTTGCGACTGGGAGCCGAGCGGGAATTGGGCTTGAATGAGCGACGAGGCCCGAGTCCGCTCAGGGTCACTGGAATGGCAAGCAGATCGTTCCGACGCAATGGATGATCGATGCAACCACCCTTCGAGCTTCGGATGACTATCTGCGACCGGCCGTGGCGACGAAGGGATTTGGTTACGGTTATCTCTTGTGGTTGTTTCCCGGTGAGAGGCGGCGGTTCGCGTTGTTAGGATTCAAGGGCCAGTATATTTGCGTTGATCCGACCTCTAAGGTCGTCATGGTGCATACTGCAATTGAGGACCCGGTACATCGAGACGAACCATGGGCTCTATGGTCGGCAGTGGTCGATCAGTTAGGCTGATAATGGCTCGGGACAAGCTCGACATCGACCGCTTCGGGTCACTTCAAGACATTGCCCGATGGGCATAGATAGGACCCTCGTCCACCCGGAGAACAGCAAGTGGGCCGAATAGCAGCCTTCGCATGGATCGCATGGATCGTAACGACTTTCACAATCATTGTGGTTGCCACTCCACTCCGTGCTCAAGCAGTACCGCAAGCATCAGCGTGCGGATATCTTGCTGGTCTAATCGATAAGGCATCGCCGTCAGGGCCGTTGTTCCTGCCCAGCTATCCGACCGTCGAATCGGGGCCTCTCCATGGCGCCGCCTACCTCTATGACAATGCGGTAGCCGCCATCGCATTGGTCGGTTGCGGTGAGCGAGACAAGGCGTATCGAATTGGCTCGGCGATTCTCTGGGCCATCGATAACGACCGCACCTGGCATGATGGGCGGCTCCGAAACGCATACGCCGCGGGTGTGGTGGCCAGTGGCTCCGCCAAACTTCCGGGCTGGTGGGACAATACGCAGAACAAGTGGTTAGAAGATCGATATCAGGTGGGTAGCGACAATGGAAACATGGCATGGGCCATGTTGGCGTTGCTGTCGATTGGTGATTTAAACACCGGCTCTCGGTTCCGCGACGGTGCGGCACGGCTTGGCACCTGGATCGCGCAATGGGCCGACGCGCGCGGCACTGGCGGCTTCACGGGCGGTACGTTTGGGCACGAGCCGACGCCCGACGTACGGACATGGAAATCAACCGAACACAATACTGACCTCGCCGCCGCGTTTGGCCTTCTTGCAACCCGCACCGGCGATTCACGCTGGCGTGATATGGCAACAGCGGCCGAGCGCTTCGTCGATACGATGTGGGATCCGGCATGCGCCTGTTTCGCCGCAGGGACCGCCGAAAACGGCATCACGCGCAATCCGATTTTGGCCCTTGATGCTCAAGTCTGGCCGTTAACGGCGCTCCCCGGAGCGGCCGAGAAATTTGCATCGGCAATTGCGACCGCCGAACAGCGAATGAGTGTCGACAAGGGTTTTTCTTACGGTGAAGACCGAGACGGTGTGTGGACCGAAGGGACGAGCCAAATGGCTCTCTTGCTGAAATTGCTCGGCAGGATCGGGAGGGCAGAGTCATTGATCGCTGTCATAGAATCCCAGAGGTCGCCGGATGGCGGGTTCTATGCCACGAGTGTCCGCGCGCTACCGACTGGGTTCATGTTGGATACCGATCCGGCCAGGCCACGCCTCTATTTCCGATTGCCACATCTTGGCGCGGCTTCGTGGGCTGCCCTCGCGGAACGTGGGTTCAATCCCTTTACGGCGACAAAAGGACTTCCGTAGTTAAGGCCGCGCTGCTTCTCGTCTCGGCCTCTCCGGTCTTTTTGATTTCGATATGCCGGCTACGGGTCACAACCGGGCTTCCCCGCGCGGTACTGTCCATGGTCCGTTTCCATTCAGAGAGCTGAGCTTCCGTTGCTTGCGGCAGAAGACAGCTGAGGGCCAGGAGACGATGCATTCGGCTGCTTCGCAAAGGAGCAAATACGGCGACTGCACCGCGCATCGATCTTGCAAATCTTCCAATAGCAAGAAGCATCATGCCCCGACATGAAAAACCCCAGTGCGTAGAAGCACTGGGGCGTTTCAAAAAAATGAATTGGTAAGGCAATGACGTCTCTATAGCAGCCCTCTCCACGGCAGCTTGTGAACTAGTTCACATGTGCCGCGCGGTCGACCGAACTATTTGTCGCACCCGGGCGGCGAAAGCGGAATGTGTCTTGGTTGAAGCGATGCGAACCGGGAGCTCCGACCACCTCTCCCATAGGGAGAGGTGATCCGTGACGGCGACCGAACCTGACTCCATCGAGCTCTAGCTCCGCCGCCGCTTCCTCGGAAACAGGCGATCGCGGATGTAGCGCGAGGTTGCGGTCAGGCGGACCCCGCGCGGCTTCTGCCAGGCGGCGCGGTCGAGCTCCTTTTTGTCGCCGATCGCGAGGCGGCCCTTGGCGTTTTTCGCGATGAAGATCGCGTCGCTCATCTTGCGGCCCGAACGCTTGTTCTTGGCCTTCACTTCCTTCCAGAGGCTGATCCGGCCGAGCTTCAGCTTGGGCAGCTCCTCCTTGATCTCGCGCCGCAGGCAGGCCTTCTCCGTTTCGCGCGCGCGTTTGCGGCCGCCGGGGAACATCCACAGGCCGTCCACCCGTCGCCTGACCAACAGAACCTTGCCGCGCCTGGCGGCAACCAGCTTGGAAGACTTCGCCATACCTGTCGCAAACCGAAAAAGGAATCGAGCCATGGTAACTTGTCTATTTCGTTAGACAAGTTCGACGGCCGCTCCGGTTGCTGCCGCTGCCCGCAATTATCCACATGCGGCAAGGCGCGGCCAATCTCGCAGACGTCTCCAGCGCGCGAGGCGCGATCAGGTCTCGTCGGGTGTGGGCGCCTCGGCTGCCCGCTTCGCCGCCGTCCCGATCCACGCCGCTGCCAGCTCCCACGCCACCGACAGGATGATCGGCCCGATGAACAGGCCGACGATGCCGTGGGCGAGCGTGCCGCCGATCACGCCGACGAAGATCACGATGGTCGGCGTGTTGAGGCCGCGTCCCATGACGAGCGGTTTCAACATGGTGTCGATGAAGCCGACCACGACGAAGAACACGGTGAGCACCAACGCCGTCGTGACGTCCTTGGCGGTCCAGATCCAGACGATCACGGGCAGCAGCACGAGGAAGGCGCCGATCTGCACGATCGAGAGCAGCAGCACGATGAAGGCCAGCAGGCCGGCGCTCGGCACCGCCGCGAGCTTGAAGCCGATGCCGGCAAGCAGCGCCTGCACGATGGCGACGCCGATCACGCCTTGCGCAACGGCGCGGATGGTGGCGCCGCCGAGTCCGAGGAAATGCTCGCTCTGCTCCGGCACGATGCGGGACAGGAAACCGCGCCCGGCCGCAACCAGTCGCGGTCCGTGCGGAAACAGGAAGCCGGCGACGAACACCGAAACCAGGAACTGCAGCGTGCCGAGACTGGCATCGCCTGCGAGCACGAGGAGCGGTCCCGCCAGCGGCTGGAGATACGGCGCGACCTCGCGCAGCACGGCGCGGATGTTGGTATAGGCCTGGTCCCAGAGCTCATAGAGCGTGGGTCCGATAAGGGGCCAGGACTTGAGCGACTCCGGCGCCGACTGGAGCGCGAGATCACCGGTGCCGAGCTGGTGCGCGAGCTCCCTCACCCCGTCCACGGCACTGAGGCCGAGCCAGGTGGCAGGCCCGAGGACGATGCCGAGCGTGATCAGAGTCAGGATGGCCGCCGCGGTCTTGGGCCGCCCGCCGAGAGCCTTGGCGACCCAGCTGAACGCCGGATAGAACGCGACCGCGAGCACGGCACTCCAGGCCAGGATCGGCACGAACGGCCGGATGATCAGGAATGTCCAGATGATCAGCAGCGCCAACAGGCCGAGCCGGATCACGAGCTGAATAACGTCCTCGCCCGTCAGGAGCTGACGCAGACTTTTCACAGGCACGGCTTTCCTTGCGGCATCGATCCGGGTTCCGGCGCTTGCGCGGGCCCAGCCTTATTGCGAGCCCCGGGCCGGGCGTCAAGACGAGCAGGCCCCCGGCTCCGGCTGGGGGTGATTAGGAACGCCGCGTCCCGCCGGCATTCCGGGACCATGGCACGCCGTCCCAGGGAGCCCAAAATCCTCGCAGCTGTTCACCGTAGCATTCACTAGGCGCTCAAGCCGAACGCCGCACCCGGCTCTTGGCGCTACGGCTACACGATCGCCGCCAGGGTGCGGTCGGGACGGGTCCAGGGCCGGCTGCCTCGTCTGGCGGTCCGGCGCGTACAGATGCGCATCGACCGCGACATGCGGTCCGGGCAGTCCGAGGCGGCCCCTGGGGCTGCGGCACAGGCGACGAGAGCCCGGTTTGGCTAACGACGATTAACCGGATTTCAGCCGGCCGATTTACGCCGATGCAAAGGCCCGCATCTACGCTTTGCGTCGAGGTCCCCAATAAGAATTGCGGTGCAATGGCCAACAGTCTCTGGACGATCGAAGAATTCACCTGCCCCGGTTGCAGCATGAACTACACCGCGACAAGGGAGGAGCATGCCGAGCCGCATTCAGGCCAATTCAAATGCAGCATCTGCAGCGGCGAGGTGCACTCCTGGTCCGGCAAGCATCATTTCTTTGGCTGGCAGGCGGTGAAGACCAAGCCGGCGGTGTTCGGCCGTCGTTGGGCCGGAGTGCAGTGGTAGGCCTGCGCGGCCGAGCGAACCACAATTGCCCGTTGCAGAGGACGACAGCGATCCTTTGATCATGGCAACTGCTCCGACATGAAAAAAAACCGCGCCGGATTTCTCCGCGCGGGCGTTACGAATTTTTCGATGATGCCACTCTGCTCCTGTTTTGCCCGACGTGTCAAATCCGGATGACGCGACGCCTTGCGCCGTCGAGATCAGGTGAGCTGATCGCGTTGGACGAGGTCCGAGCAGGGCCTGGCCGGCGCCAACTGAAAATGACGAATGCATTCAATGCCCCCGCTACTGTGCATGGGGTTGTTTTCGACATACATTCCCCCTCCCCGCAAATCGAAGCCGACACGCAATGGCCGCTCCTTTCGTCCCGCAGATCGCCCTCTACCGCAATTGGCTCGCTGCGCGGCGTGGCCTGACATTCCAGAATTACGAGGATATGCGGCAATGGTCGGTGCGCGATCTCGACGGGTTCTGGCGCAGCATCTGGGACTATTACGATCTGCAATCGCCGACGCCATTTGAGGCCGTCATCACCGAGCGCAAGATGCCCGGCGCGGTCTGGTTTCCCGGCGCGCAGGTGAACTATGCGCGGCAGGTGTTGCGGCATGTCGACGCGGCGCATGCCGCCGGCCTGCCCGCAATCGTCAGCGGCGGCGAGGACGGCAAGCTCACAGAGACCAGCTGGCCGGAGCTCAAGCGCAAGGCAGCCGCGCTCGCGCTGCATCTGAAGGACTGCGGCGTCCGGCCCGGCGATCGCGTCGCGGCCTATCTGCCCAACATCCCCGAAACCATCATCGCGTTTCTGGCGAGCGCCAGCATCGGTGCGGTCTGGAGCGTCTGCGCGCCTGACATGGCCGCGCCCGCCGTGATCGACCGCTTCAAGCAGATCGAGCCCAAAGTGCTGATCGCCTGCGACGCCGTCACCTATGCCGGGCGCGGGCATGATCGCAAGGACGTCGTCGCCGAGTTGCGGCGATCGCTACCGAGCGTCGAGCACGTCATCCTGCACAGCGAAGCCGCCGCGGCGGACGCGCGGCTGTCCGACATCACCGCAGGGACGGGCACCGTGATCGACGCGTTCGAGCCGATGTGGCTGCCGTTCGATCATCC
The DNA here is from genome assembly GCF_018130615.1 of Bradyrhizobium manausense. Taxonomy (GTDB): domain Bacteria; phylum Pseudomonadota; class Alphaproteobacteria; order Rhizobiales; family Xanthobacteraceae; genus Bradyrhizobium; species Bradyrhizobium manausense_A. The sequence goes on along the minus strand of NZ_JAFCKB010000002.1, from coordinate 460,671 downwards.
GCTCTGGATCGTCTATTCCAGCGGCACCACCGGCCTGCCGAAACCGATTGTGCACGGCCATGGCGGCATCGTCATCGTGGCGCTGGCCCTGCTCGGTCTGCACAACGACCTCGGCTGTTCCTACCACGAGAACTCCTTCGGCGAGCGCTATCACTGGTACTCTTCGACCGGCTGGATCATGTGGAACTGCCAGGTCGGCGGCCTGCTCAGCGGCACCACCTGCTGCATCTTCGACGGCAGTCCCGGCGGCACCAAGGACAAGCCGGACTGGTCCACGCTGTGGCGCTTCGTGGCACAATCGAAAGCAACGTTGTTCGGCGCGGGCGCGGCGTTCTTCGCCAACTGCGCCAAGGCGGAGATTGATCTCGCTGCTGTCGGCGACCTGTCGCAATTGCGCTGTCTCGGCTCGACCGGCTCGCCGCTCAGCGCCGACACGCAAGCCTGGTTCAACGACCGCTTCGCGGCGCTGTCGAAAACAAATGGCAGCGCGGCACAAGCCGACATCTGGTGGGCGAACATCTCCGGCGGCACCGATTTCGCCGGCGCCTTCATCGGCGGCAACCGCGAATTGCCGCAGACACCGGGGGCCATGCAGTGCCGGCTGCTGGGCGCGGCGGTCGAAGCTTTCAGCGAACAGGGTCGCGCCGTGATCGACGAGGTCGGCGAGCTCGTCTGCACCGAGCCGATACCGTCGATGCCGCTCTATTTCTGGAACGACAAGGGCGACGTTCGCTATCGCGCCAGCTATTTCGAGACCTATCCCGACAATTTCGACGGCAGCGGCCGCGGACCGGTGTGGCGCCACGGCGACTGGCTCAAGGTCAATCCGGACGGCTCCTGCGTGATCTATGGCCGCAGCGATGCCACCATCAACCGGCACGGCCTGCGCATGGGTACGAGCGAGCTGTACTCCGCGATCGAGGCGCTGCCGGAGGTGCTCGATAGCCTCGTCGTCGATCTCGAGTATCTCGGCCGCGACAGCTACATGCCGCTGTTCGTCGTGCTGCGTGACGGCGTCGCCTTCGATGGCGCGATGCAGGCGAAGATCAACAAGGCGATCGAGGCCGGCTTGTCACGACGATTCCTGCCGAACGAGATCTTTGCAGTGGCCGAGATCCCGCGCACGCTCTCGGGCAAGAAGCAGGAGCTGCCGATCAAGAAGCTCTTGCTCGGCCAGCCCGTCGAGAAGGTCATCAACCGGGAGGCGATGGCCAATCCGGCCTGCCTCGACTGGTATCTCGCCTTCGCGCGCGACTATCTGGCGCGAACCGCCGCCTGAACTCGGCGACGCGGACAGGCCGTGGGTATGCCAGATCGGCCCAATTGCACCATCGGCATTTGCACTCCGTTCACCGATCGCCGCTAGACGGATCAGGATCTCCTCCAGCGAACCGCAGCCATGGCCGACCTCAACGCCGTCCTCACCAGGCTCAACGACCGCCTGCTCCGCCTCGAAGGCGAGCTGTTCGTGCTGCGCTCGCTGGCGCGTGCGACGCTGACCGCGGGTGACGATCACGCCGCGCGCATGCGCAAGCTGGTCGAGGCTGCCAAGGTCGCGCTCGACGACGAAGCAAAACGTGAGCTCGACAAGCCCACGCGCAAATATGTCGATGCGGCAACGGCGCTGGTAGAGGAGTTGCTGGTCGAGCCGACTCCGGCACGGCCGCTGTTCACCGTCATCGACGGCGGCCGGCGCGACTGAACGCGTCAGACCGTCGTGCCGCCGGGCTCCGTGGATTCAGCCTTCAGCCGGCTGAGACCTTCCTCGATGATCGCGATCTCCTCGTCGATCTTGCTGATCGCCAGGCTGAAATCGTAAGCACCCGACCTGCTCTTCAGATCGACGGCGAGGCGCTGCCTGTGCATCATCAGCTCGTCGAGGCCACGGCGATTCTTCAGGCGCACATAGGCGTCCACGATTTGCGCAATTGCATTCGACATGAAATTGGTCCCGGCAAAAATGCCCGCACAGCGCACCTACGCCGGCGGGGCATTTTTGGTGTCGCGGTACGCAATACAAATCCGCGACAGATTAGTCGATACGACAGCCAGGTTGAGAACGCGTTACCGTTTGATGATTTTGTGGTCGTAGAAATAAAAAGCCGCTGGCGATCGCGCCAGCGGCCAAAGCCGGGTTCGAAAATGGATCCGGAATGAAATTTAGCCAGCCCCGGTAAGCGCACGTTCTAACGACACACAGCGGCTTCCGTCTGTCGGAAACGAAACACAGGAACCGGCGTATTGATCATTTGTGGCTGAGCGTTGCCGCGCGGCAACGCTAGTCGACGACGCAAAAATACTTCCGCGGCAGCCTGCGGTAGGCGCCGTAACGATAGTACGGCCTGTAGGCGTAGCCACGATAAAGCGCCGGCGGCTCCTCGCCGTAATAGGCGTTGTGATAGAAATTGTAGATCGTTCCTTCCGCGCAGCGATAGCTGTCCCAAGTCGGACCGATGAAGGGCGCCACGCCGATTTCGGGCGGGACTGCCGGGTATGGCCCGCCGGCGCGGGCCGGAGCGGCCGCGATCAGGACAGCGGGAAGGACAAACCACGCGCTTCGCATGTGCTGGCTCCGAGCCGGTCGTAATACGCCCATGGAAGCACCTGAACAGGCGGCAACGCAATTGCCGAGTTCATCGCTCCCCACCCTTCGCATTGTTGATAACCGCCGCAAACGCCGCGCGGGTGGTGACAGGACGGCCGGACGTGTTATCGGGGGATGACGCAGCTGCGAGACGGATCAGACACCCATGCGCATTACCCTCGTCGGCTCCCGCCATTTCGGCGTGACCACCCTGAACATGCTCCGCGAGCACGGCGTCGGGATCGTGCGGGTTGTGGTGGCCGATGCGGATGACCGCCTGGCCGCGACCGCCAAGGCCGCCGGCATCGAGGTGGTGGTGCAGGCCAATCCCAAGCTCGTGGTCGCCTCCGAAATCGCCCCCGACACCGATCTGATCATCACCGCGCACAGCCATGCCCGGATCGGCAAGGACGCCCTCGCCGCCGCCAAGCTCGGCGGCATCGGTTATCACCCCTCGCTGCTGCCGCGCCATCGGGGCAAGGCCGCAGTGGAATGGACCATCAAGGAAGGAGATCCGATCGCTGGCGGCACCATCTATCACCTCGCCGACCGCATGGACGCCGGCGCCATCGCCGCCCAGGACTGGTGCTTCGTCAAGAAGGGCGAGACCGCCCGCGAGCTCTGGGAGCGTGCGCTGGCCCCGCTCGGCCTCAAGCTGCTGGCTGACGTGATCGACTACGCCAAGGTCCACAAGGCGTTGCCGGCCAAGGCTCAGGACGAGCAGTTCGCGACCTCAGCTCCGAGCCTGTCCTAGAGCTGCTCCATCCTGCGTCTCGCCTGACGTTAACGATTAACGTGAGGGGGCCTTGATTCCGCTTCGAAAATTAGAACCGAAAACGCAAATAAACCATTGTTCCCACAGGAACAATTTTCGACCTTGCATTGCACCAAATTTCCGTCACATTTCCTCCGAATAAGAGTCAGCATATCAGACAGATTCAAGGACGGAATTCATGCGTTTTGGTCGCATCGCGGCATTCTGCGCCGCTTCAATTATTACCGCCCCCCTCGCCGCCCCGGCCGTCGCCCAGACCCCGTTTGACGGCAATTGGCAGGTCACCATCGTGACCAAGACTGGTTCCTGCGAGCCGACCGCGAGCTCGATGCTGACGGTTGCCGACGGCAAGATCACTGCGCCCGGTGCTAACGTTTCCGGCACCATCGGCAGTGGGGGCCTTGTTAAAGTTTCGATCAATGGTGCATATGCCAACGGTCAACTCAGCGGCAACGCCGGATCGGGGAAGTGGAATGGAGCATCTGCAGGCATACCGTGCAGCGGGCGGTGGGAAGCATCGCGCCAATAAGCAATTCTGGACGAGCGTCCTCACCCGGCGGCTGCTCGTGGCGGCCGCCGTTTTGTTTGTGACGGCTGTTGCCAGCTCGGAGAGCAGAGCCCAGTCCGGTCCTTTCGCGCCGCTGGCGGGAAGCTGGAGCGGCGCCGGCACCGTCACCCTGGATGACGGGTCCACCGAACGTATCCGCTGCCGGGCCAAATACGCCCCGATCGGACCGACCATGGAGATGTCGCTGACCTGCGCCAGCGATGCCTACAAATTCAACCTCGGCGCTAGCGTTAAGGCCGAGGGCAGTGCCATCACCGGCAATTGGTCGGAGACCAGCCGCAACATCTCTGGCTCGCTCCAGGGCCGCGGCGGCGGCGGAAACTACGAGCTGGTTGCCTCGGCCGCCGGCTTCAACGCCAACATCTCGCTGAAGACCTCTGGCAACAAGCAGAGCGTCCGGATGCGCGCGGACAGCCAGTTTCGCGGCGCAGACATGACGCTGTCGCGCTGAGCCGTCCGGCCACAAAGCAATCGACCCGGCGACCTCGCCGGGTCGATTTTTTTTATGCGCCAGGCACAAACGCCGTGACCTCGATCTCCACCTTGGCCCGGTCATCGACGAGGCCACCGATATAGAGCAGCGTCGACGGCGGGAAATTGCGCCCGAGCGTCTCCTTCCAGGCCGCACCAATGCCGGCGCCTGCGGCCTCATATTCGCTGCGGCTAGTCAGATACCAGGTCAAACGCACGATGTGCTCAGGGCCCGCGCCTGCCTCGGCGAGAAGCTTGATGGTCCGCTTCAACGCGGCCGCGACCTGGGCTGCCATGTCGGGAAGGTAATCGCCGGTCTCGTCGCCGCCGGTCTGCCCGGCCAACACGACCCAGCGGCCCGGCCCCTCCGCCACGACGCCATGTGAAAAACCCCGGGGTTTCTTCCATTCGGCCGGCTGCAAGATGCGCATGAGCGGAGATCTCCCGATCTTCTTGTTGATCTGCGTCTGGATTACCACGCCGCGCTGCATCGCTGCATCCGCAGATTTGGCCGTTGCCAATGCCAGCGATGTCGCCGATACCGGCCTCCCCTCAGCTTTGACCTCCTGCCCCGCATCGATGAGCGCAACACCGTCCAAAACGATGGCCGCACTTTGGATGGCCGGCTGGCTATCCCTGATGCTGGTCATGGCGGTCGCGGGGCGCGAGACCACGCGCGAGTTGAGCGTCTTCCAGATCATGGAAGTACGCTCGCTGATCGGCTTCACGCTGCTGCTGCCACTCATCTACCGGGCCGGCGGCGCCAAGGCAGTCGCAACCAAACGCCTGCCTCAACACCTCGTCCGCAACGGCGTGCATTATTTTGCACAGCTCGGCTGGTTCCACGCATTGACGCTGATTGGAATCGGCCAGGTCGTCGCGATCGAATTCACGATGCCGATCTGGACCGCGCTATTGGCCGCGACCTTCCTGTCCGAGCGCATGACCAGCTGGAAGATCGGAGCCATCGTGCTCGGCATCGTCGGCGTCGTCATGATCGTGCGGCCCGCCACGGGCGAGGTCGATCCGGGCCAGTTGATCGCGCTCGGCGCCGCGATTGGCTTCAGCATTTCCATGGCTCTGGCGAAATCGCTGACGCGGACCGAGAGCGCCTTGTCGATCCTGTTCTGGATGATCGTGGTGCAGATGGTCATGGGCCTGCCGCCGACGCTCTATGTCTGGACCTGGCCGTCGGTCACCCTCTGGGGTTGGCTCTTTGTCATCGGGGTCTGCGGCACTTTCTCGCACTATTGCCTCGCCAGCGCGCTGCGTTACGCGGACGCGACCATCGTGGTTCCCATGGACTTCCTGCGGGTTCCCCTCACCGCGACGGCCGGCTGGCTGCTTTATTCGGAGCGCCTCGACTCCTTGACCGTTCTGGGTGCGGCCCTGATCCTGTTCGGCAATCTCCTGAATCTGAAGCCTGCCGCACCGGTTCCCGCACGCGCGCAGTGAACCGGGGCGCGGCCTGCCGCGACAAATCAGAGTGATCGAGCGTGATATGGATCACGCTGGAAGAGCATTCCATCGTGCACATTTGGTCACAGGGTCGGGTGAATTGGGTGCACCGCCGTTTTGCTTGCGCGAGGCCGGGGGCTTTCGTGTAGGTTCGCACCCAATTTGTTGCTGCCCATTATTTGATTCTGTTGGGGATTCCACATGCGCACTCTCACCATCATCGTTTCGCTGATGTGCATGGCGCTGTCGGTCAGCGCCGCGAAGGCCGACCGTCGCGTCGCTTTCGTCGTCGGCAACGGCGCCTATAAGAACGTCGCGCAACTGCCGAACCCGCCGATCGACGCCAAGGCGATGGCATCGACGCTGCGCAATGTCGGCTTCGACGTGATCGAAGGATCCAATCTCTCGCGCGACCAAATGACGGAGAAACTGCTTGATTTCGGCCGCAAGGCTCAGGGCTCCGACATTGCGATATTCTATTATGCCGGCCATGGCATTGCAGTCGGCGGCACCAATTATCTTCTGCCCGTCGATGCCGACATCAAGTCGGAGATGGACGTCAAGCTCGGGGCCGCCATCAACATCGACCTGACGCTCGACCAGACCATGGGAGATGCCAAGGTCAAGCTGGTGTTCCTCGACGCCTGCCGCGACAACCCCTTTGCCGCCAAGATCAAGTCGAACTCCGCCACCCGCAGCGTCAACGTGGGGAGCGGTCTCGCCGAGATGAAGTCCGGCGAAGGCACGCTGATCGCGTTCGCGACCGGCCCGGGCCAGACCGCGCTCGACGGCCAGGAGGGCAACAACAGCCCGTTCACCCGCGCGCTGATCGACAACATCACCAAGCCCGGCGTCGAGATCCAGCAGGCGATGACCTCCGTCCGCGCCCAAGTCAATGAAGAGACCCACAAGGGCCAGCTGCCCTGGGGGCACACCAATCTGATCGGCGCGGTCTATCTCAACCAGGCGCCGACGACCCAGGTCGCCAACGCGGCGCCAACGGCAACCGCTGCGCCAGCCGCAGCGGCCAGCGGCTCAGAGGCTGAAGTCGAGTTCTGGCGCTCGGTGAAGGAGTCCAACAAGGCGGAAGAGCTCAACGCCTATGTCACCGCCTATCCGAACGGCCAGTTCAAGGCGCTGGCACTGGCGCGGCTCGCGGCGATCAAGAGCGGACCGTCGACCACGACCCGCACCCTCAACGCCGGCGTCGATCCCGCGACCTTCACCGAAGAGGCGAGCCAGCTCACCGAGGACCAGATCGGGCTCGACAAGAACCAGCGCCGCGACGTGCAGCGTCGGCTCACGGGGCTCGGCTTCGACACCAAGCAGACGGGTGTCTTCACCGACGAGACCCGCACGGTGTTGAAGCGCTGGCAGGCGGCGCGCGGCTATCCCTCGTCGGGCTACCTCAACAAGCTTCAGCACAAGGCCATGCTTTCGGAGATTGTGGCTGCCCCGCCGACCGCAAGTGACAACAGTCAGAAGGCGGCCCGGCGCGCCAGCGCGCCCAGCAGCGCACCGGCTCCCCAGCGTAACAACGCGGGTGATGCTGCCGGCGCAGCCTTCGTCGGCGGCGTCGTCGGCGGCATGATGGGCGGCATGTTCCGCCGCTGAGGCGCAACAGATCACAAGCAAAAAAAGCCCGGCCTCACCGCCGGGCTTTTTCGTTGCCAGCTAGTAATCCTGAGTGAACCAGGGCACCAGCGTCCGGATTCGCGGCATCGCCTGCGTCGTGATGCTCATTCGCGCCATCTCTGCGACGCGCGGGGCCAGGGACGAGAGATCTCCGCGACGGGTGACCAGAAGCAGCTCACGAAAAAATCCAGGGCCCGGCAAAGGCAGCGCACTGACCTGAGCCGCATGAGCGAGTCCCTGCAACAGACACAGCGGCGTGGTGATCGCCACGCCCATTCCTGTTGCGACCATCGCAACCAGGCTGTCCGAGGTGTCGAACTCGAAGGCCCGTGGCGGACGAATGCCCAGACGGCTCAGATGACGCTCGACCTGCGCACCGGCCCAGGAACGCTCGCTGTACCGAACCAGGCGATGTCGTGCGAAGATCTCCCGCAGATCAAGGCCGGCAAATTCGGCCTCCATGCCGCGCGGCACCACCAACAGATTTGGCTCGCGATAGAACGGAAAGCGCTCGATATCATACAGGTCATCCATCGCATCGCATGTGATCGCGGCGTCGATCTTGCGATTCATCAGCGCCTCGGCATGTGAGTGAGCGAGGCCCGACCACACGGACAGACTGAGGGCGATGTCGCCCGTCATGAGTTCTTTGACGAGGTGCGCGCCGACCGTGGCGGCATAGGAGTCGACGAGGCCGAGCCTCAGATCAACCCGTTCAGACTGTTCCGCCGCGACCCGGAGTGCGCTGAGAAGCGCATCAAAGTCGCGGTTCAGGTCGAGAACGCGGCCTGCAAGAATACGCCCCGCCCGGGTGGGCGTGAGCGGCCGGCGGGTCCGGTTGAAGAACGCGACCCCGACCGCGGCCTCGGCGCGCCGGACCGCCTGGGACACGGCGGATTGCGTCATCCCGAATTGGCGGGATGCCTCCAGCATGCTGCCTGAGTCCGCGACGGCGGCGACGATCTGGAGGCTTCGTAGGTCTGGGACCGGTGGCTGCATTTCACGACTTAAGCAAAAGTCATATGAAGATGCAAATTCACTTCATTGCATGAATTATCCTTGTCGCGAAGCCGCATTCAAAAGCACAATCCTCGCTGTCCTAACAATTGAGCAGTTTCGATCGATGAGCGAGCGAGCGGATATTCTGGTGATCGGCCTCGGTGCCATGGGCAGCGCGACCCTCTATCAACTGGCCAAGCGAGGGGTGAAGGCGATCGGCCTCGATCGCTTTGCCCCTCCCCACACCATGGGATCCAGCCACGGCGAAACCCGCATCACCCGGCAGGCGGTCGGCGAAGGCCGCGACTACGTACCCCTGGTGCTCGACACCCACCGGATCTGGCGTGAGCTCGAAGCAGAGACCTCAGCCGAGCTGCTGAACCCATGCGGTCTCGTCGTCATGGCGCCCGGTGTTGGCGAGACGTCGCACCACGGCAAGCCAGATTTCGTCGCACGCTCGATTGCAGCGGCGCGTGACTTCGGCATCGCGCATGAAGTGATCAACGGGCGCGAGGTGGCTCACCGCTTCCCGCAATTCCTGAACCTCGAAGGTAACGAGAAGGCCTATTACGAACCCGGCGGCGGGTACGTGTTTCCCGAGCGCTGCATCAAGGCACAGCTGACGCGCGCCGAGCAGCTCGGAGCAACGATACGTACGGGCGTCGAGGTTCTCTCAATCGTGCAGAGAGGCTCCGCCGTTCGGGTGGAAACGTCCTCAGGTACTTTCGAAGCAGACCAAGTGGTGGTGTCGGCCGGCGGCTGGAATGCACACCTGCTCGGCGCACCGTTCGACCGCATACTCAGCGTAAAGCGTCAGGTGCTGCACTGGTACGAGCTCGATGACATCAGCGCGTATCGCGCCAACGCTCCCGTGTTCATCTGGATGCACGGCGCGACTGACATCGATTACCTCTACGGCTTCCCGCCCCTATCAGGCGACCGCCGCCTCAAGGTCGCGACCGAGCAGTACGAAACCAGCACGACGGCCGATACCGTCGCCCGCACCGTTGATCCCAAAGAGTCGGCTGAGATGTACCGGAGACACGTCGAGGGGCGGCTCGCGGGCGCCACACCGCGCGTCGCACAGGCGGCCGCCTGCATCTACACGGTGACGCCCGATCGAGGCTTCATCATCGACCGGCATCCCGCCCGGGACAGGGTCTTCGTCATCTCGGCCTGCTCAGGCCATGGCTTCAAGCACTCGGCAGGGATCGGCAATGTCGCGGCCGCGATGGTGACCGAAGGTCGAAGCGCGATCGACCTTGCCCCATTCTCCGTGTCCCGGTTTTCGTGAGATCTGGCACGAACTTTGTACCGCCGAAAACCGACACGTATCGTGATTGCAACTCTGGAGGTGTCATCCGATGAAGAATTTGATCCGTTCCATGATGACAAGTGCCACGCTGCTGCTGATGCTTGGCAGTGCGCAAGCGGCCGATGGCGTCGATGCCATCAAGCAGCGCGGCACGTTGAACGTCGGCGTCAAGGCTGACTACAAGCCGTTCGGATACCGCGATCCCGCAGGAAATGTCGTGGGCATCGAGCCGGATCTGGCCGCGGACATCGCCAAGCGCCTCGGCGTCAAGCTCGAACTCATTCCCGTCGCAGCGTCGAACAGGATCGAGTTTCTTCAGCAGGGAAAGATTGACCTGCTGATTGCGACCATGTCGGACAGGCCTGAACGCCGCCGCGTCGTTCAAGCCATCGAGCCGCTATATTATTCGGACTATGTGAACATCCTTCTCAACAAGAAAGCCGGCATCAAGGACTGGGCCGACCTCAAGGGGAAACCCGTCTGTGCGACCTCGGGCGCCTGGTACAACAAGGACATCGCCAAATCCTACGGGCCCGAAATCGTTGCGTTCGACGGCTCGGAGAAACCTCTGTTCGCCATGAAGCAAGGAAACTGCGTCGGCTATGTCTACGATCAGACGTTCCTGCAAGGCAAATTGCTCGAGGACGAGTGGAAGATGGACTACGACCTCCCGCTGAAAGGCGTTCTGCCGTCGCCCTGGATGATCGCAGTTGCGCTCGACAATACCAGCCTCCAGACGCTGCTGGAGGACACGACAAAGGACTGGATGAAGACAGGTTTCATCGTCGCGGCAGAAAAGAAGTGGGGCATCACGCCGACCGAGTATTCGCTCTCCATGCACGAGCAATTCAAGGATAAATAGACTGACGAAACGGAGCGCCGGAGACGTCCGGGGCTCTGAACAGGTCGAGCCCATGCATTGATACGAGGCATCGCCTCGGCATCCCGGTGTCGCGCAACATGCAAGCAATCGGCAACTGGTTTCAGCACCTCTACGAGACGACGGGGCTGAATTTCTCGGTCTTTTACGACGCCTACGACTGGGACCGCTATTTCGCCGGGCTCAAGATGACACTGCTCCTCAGCGTCACGACCATCCTCCTGAGCCTCCTCATCGGTGCGCTTGGGGCCCTGGCGCAGGGCAGTCTGTCCCGGATGTTGCGGATCGGCGTCGATGCTTTCGTCGTGGTGTTCCGCAACACCCCGCCGCTGGTCCAGATCTTCTTTTTCTATTTCGGCCTCGGCACCATGCTGCCGGCCGTCGAGACGGCGGGCATGCGCGTTCCGCTGCTGAGCAATGTCCAATGGGCGATCATTTCGCTGTCGCTGTTTGCAGCAGCGTTCAATGTCGAAATCTTTCGCTCCGGCATCGAGGCGGTACCGAGGACGACATTGGAAGCCGCCGAAGCGCTCGGATACACGCGCTTCAAGGCCTATGTTCATATCGTGCTGCCGCTCGCGCTTCGCGTTTGCCTTCCCGCGCTGAACAACAACCTCGTCAATTTGCTCAAGACGACGACGCTGGCCTACGCCATCGCCGTCCCCGAAACGCTGTACGCGGTCAAGCAGATCTGGTCGGAATCGCAGAACGTCTTTGAGATGATGGTCGTGCTGCTCGCGACCTACGGCATCCTTGTCGGCATTCTCGTCTGGTTGATGCATCGCTGGGAGCGGGCGATGCGCATTCCCGGATATGCGCGATGACGAGCGAGGAGCCCGGGCACCGGCTTGCCGTCCTGCTGCCGTATCGTCTCGCGCCAGTCAGGATCTCCCTTCGGATCAGTCCGTTGTCCGCTGCCATCCTCTGCTTCTGCGCCATCATGGCTGCATCCACCGCGTGGGCGCAGAGCGGACCGACCATGCTGTCGCCATTCCAGGTCATCCTGAAATGGTCCCCCTTGCTCTTGCGCGGGTTCGCCTTCAACATCCTGATCTCGCTGCTGGCCATGCTGCTCGGCACCATTGCCGGGCTCGGCCTCGGTCTGGGCCTGTTGTCGGAGTTCCGGCCCATCGCCGCGGTCAGTTGGCTCCTCACGCAGTTCTTCCGCAACGCGCCCTGGCTGGTACTGCTGTTCTTCGTGATGTTTCTGGTGCCGTTCCAGGTCACCCTGTTCAAGACGACCATCCCCTTGCCGGACTGGATCAAGGCGACGGTCGGCTTCGCCCTGCCCGTCATGGCGAATGTCGCCGAGGTCGTCCGTGGCGCCGTCCGCTCGATTCCGTCGACGCAATGGGAGGCCGCGGAATCGCTCGCGTTCACACGGCGGCAGACGATGTGGCTGATCATGCTGCCGCAATGTATCAAGCGCATGCTGCCGCCCTGGATGAACGTTTATGCCCTCGTTGCGATGTCGACGGTCCTGGCCTCGATCGTGGGCGTTTCGGAGATGCTGACGCTGACGGCACAGGTGCACGCCGCCGAGGGCGGCAGGCCCGAACTGTTCGCGCCGCTCTACGGTTTCGCGCTGCTGTGCTTCTTTCTCTATTGTTATCCGATCAACCTCTGGACCGCCCGCCTCGAGCGCCGGTTCCGCGTGCGCTGAGGGACAAGACCATGGCCACGAGCTGGACTCCGGATCAGCCCATCGTTCAATGCGTCGACGTCAGAAAATCCTTCGGCGCTCTCGAGGTCCTGAAAGGCATCAGCCTCTCCGTCAGGAAAGGCGAGGTGATCTGCATCATCGGCCCGTCGGGATCCGGCAAATCCACGCTGATCCGCTGTATCAATGCGCTCCAGCCGATTACGTCCGGCAGCATTCAGATCGAAGGCATCGAGGTCACCGATCCCAAGCTCGACAAGCTGGCGCTCCGGCGCAAGGTCGGGATGGTATTTCAGCAGTACAATCTCTTCCCGCACAAGACCGCAATGCAAAACGTGATGATGGCGCCGATCCATGTCCTTCGCCAGAACCGCGACGAGGTCGAGGCGCGCGCCCGGACGCTGCTGGCCAAGGTGCGGCTCGCGGGGAAAGAAGACAGCTACCCCGGTGAACTCTCCGGCGGACAGCAGCAGCGCGTGGCGATTGCCCGCTCACTGGCGATGCGGCCGGACATCATGCTGTTCGACGAGGTGACCGCCGCGCTCGATCCGGAAACGGTCAAGGAGGTCCTCGTCACCATCCGGGAGCTGGCCGAGGACGGGATGACCTGCATCCTCGTCACCCATGAGATGAACTTCGCGCGCGAGGTCGCCGACCATGTCTACTTCACCGATCGCGGCGTGATCGTCGAGCACGGCCCGCCGGACACATTGTTCACGGCGGCCAGGGACGCGCGCACCCAGCGGTTCCTGTCGCAGGTGCTCTGAGGCGGCCGCCAGGTCCCTGGGGGGTGCGTCAGACGCCTACTTCCCCGCCGCCTTGCGTAAGGCCTCGTTGATGCGGTCCTGCCAGCCCGGACCGCCCTCCTGGAAGAACTCCAGCACGTCCTGGTCGATGCGCAGGGTGACCTGCTCCTTGATGCCAGGCGCCACGTTCTGCTTCGGCGGCGCTGCGGCGACCTTGGCCGTCACTTTCTTGAACGCCGCCTCGGCCTCCGACCGCGCATCGCCCAGCGTGCGCGGCCGCCTCGGTTGTTCCGCCATCTCTCAGATCCCTTCAAACAGAGCGGTCGAAAGATATCGTTCGGAGAAGGACGGCACGATAGCCAAAATGGTTTTTCCCGCCGCTTCCGGCCGCTTGCCGATCTGGAGCGCTGCGGCAATCGCAGCCCCCGAGGAGATGCCGCCCGGAATGCCCTCATGCCGCGCCAGCGCCCGCGATGTCTCGATCGCGGTCGTCGAATTGATCTTCACGATCTCGTCGATCACCCCGCGATCAAGGATGTCGGGCACGAAGCCCGCGCCGATGCCCTGGATCTTATGGGGTGTGTGCTGGCCGCCTGACAGCACCGGGCTCTCCTCGGGCTCGACCGCGACCACCCGCAAAGACGCCTTGCGCGGCTTCAGGACCTGACCGACACCCGTGATGGTGCCTCCGGTGCCGACACCGGCGACGAAGAAGTCGATATTGCCGGCGGTATCGTTCCAGATCTCCTCCGCGGTGGTGCGGCGATGCACCTCGGGATTGGCGAGGTTCTTGAACTGCTGCGGCATCACCGAGTTCGGTGTCGTCTTCAAAAGCTCTTCGGCCGCTGCGATCGCGCCTTTCATGCCTTGCGCAGCCGGCGTCAGCACCAGTTCGGCACCGAGGAAGGCGAGCATCTTACGCCGCTCGATCGACATGGATTCCGGCATCACCAGCTTCAGCCGGTAACCGCGTGACGCCGCGACGAAGGCGAGCGCAATGCCGGTATTGCCGGAGGTCGGCTCGATCAGCACGGTGCCAGGCTTGATGATGCCCGCCCTCTCCATGGCGATGATCATGGCCGCACCGATGCGGTCCTTCACGCTCGCGGCCGGATTGAAATATTCGAGCTTCGCCAGAACAGTCGCATTGACGCCGTGCATACCCGGCAGCCGGCGCAAGCGCACGATCGGCGTGTCGCCGAAAGCCTCGACGATCGACTCATAGACGCGGCCGCGGCCGGGTTGGTGCGCTGCACCCGTGGTGGACGATGCGTCCATGATGAACTCCCTATGGCAATAGTTTGCGCTTCTGTCGCAGCGCTTGCCCAGTTACGGACAGCTTGTGACAACACGCAAGCGGCAATGCGGCACATGTTAAATACGCTGCATCGCAAAATCGCGTGAGCTTTAATTATCAGAAAACCAACGCATTTGTGTTGCGACCTCGTCAACTGATTCTGCTTATGTTAGACTTAGGTCTCGAAGCAGGAGGTCACCACGATGTCAGCAGTTGCTGAAGTGTTGTCGACCGTCGCACCAAGGCGTGATCCGCGTTGTAGCGAGTTGCCCACCTGTCCCGTCTGCGCCGACTCCATGGTCGCCGCCGAAGCTTCTGCCTACGTCTCGGACCACATGATCAGCTATCTCTGGACCTGCGACAATTGCGGCTATGGCTTCGTCACCAAGCATGCCGTTAAACAACGGATTGTGTGCAACTGATCGTTGACGCGCCTAGCGCGCGGCGATGTCGCCCTTCGCCCAATCCTCGCGCGTACGCTGATAGAACTGATCGAACGTTCCGTGTGCGATCGCGTCCCTGATGCCCTGCATCAGGGACTGGTAGTAAGCGATATTGATTTCAGAGAGCAGCATCGCTCCCAGCGTCTCGCCGGCCTTGACGAGATGGTGCAGATAGGCGCGCGCGTAGTTGCGCGCCGACGGCCATGAACTCTCTTCGTCGAGCGGGCGCGGATCATCGGCGTGACGCGCGTTGCGCAGGTTCACCTGGCCGAAGCGCGTGAAGGCAACGCCATGGCGGCCGTTGCGCGTCGGCATCACGCAATCGAACATATCGACGCCGCGCTTCACCGCCTCGAGAATGTCGTCGGGCGTGCCGACGCCCATCAGATAGCGCGGACGGTCCGTCGGCAGCGCCGGCGCGGTCTCGTCGATCATCGCCAGCATCACCGCCTGCGGCTCGCCGACGGCCAGCCCGCCGATCGCGTAGCCGTGGAAGCCGATCTCGACCAGGCCTTGCGCGCTGACATGGCGCAGCTGCGGGATGTCGCCGCCCTGCACGATGCCGAACAGCATATAGCCATCAGGCGCGCTCTCGAAGGCGCGCTTACTTCGCTCGGCCCAGCGTAGCGACAGACGCATCGCGCGGTCGATGTCGTCGCGCTCGGCCGGCAGCCGCACGCACTCGTCCATCTGCATCGCGATGTCGGAGCCGAGCAGACGCTGGACCTCGATTGAGCGCTCCGGCGACAGCTCGATCTTGGCGCCGTCGATGTGCGAGCGGAAGGTGACGGCATGCTCGCTGATCTTGCGCAGGTCCGACAGCGACATCACCTGGAAGCCGCCGGAATCCGTCAGCATCGGCCCATTCCAGCCGGTGAACTTCTGCAGGCCGCCGAGGGCGTTGATGCGCTCCGCGCCGGGACGCAGCATCAGATGATAGGTATTGCCGAGCACGATGTCGGCGCCGGCATCGCGCACCTCGCGCCAATGCATGCCCTTCATGGCGCCGGCGGTGCCGACCGGCATGAAGGCGGGGGTTCGCACCATTCCATGTGGCGTGGTCAGGCGGCCGGTGCGCGCGGCACCATCGGTGCCGAGCAGCTCGAAATGGTTGGGTAGACCGGTATCAGGACGACTCATGGCGGTGCTTATTGCGTGTCGTGACATGTCGATCAACCCGCCCGGACCCGATGCCCCAGACTGGGACAGCGCTGACGCGGACGTGATCCCTGTCACGCTTGATAAATAAAACGATACAGTATAGTTTCAAAGTTGGGGCTGGACGAGACGCCGTGGCAGATTGCCGACGGCTGTAGATGCGTGATCCAGCCACCGACCGATGCCCTTCCCCGCATGTTCGAATGAGATGTCCGCCCTCCAGAGCGGCCGGACGAGGCGCGCGGCCGCCCACCTGATCAGGTCGCTGGCGCTGACATGCAGCCTCGCGGTCGCCGCCTGCACTTCGCTCCCCCGCACGCCCTATACGGCGGCCGATGCGAGCGGCTCGCGCGTGCTCGATATCGACGGCTTGCGGCGCTACGCAGACGAACCCGTCCCCAGGTTCAGCTTCGAGCAGGACAAGGCGACCGGGAGCAAAACCTATCTGGCGCTCTCCGGCGGCGGCGCCGATGGCGCCTATGGCGTCGGCGTGCTGAACGGCTGGACCGCAGCGCGCAACCGACCGACTTTCTCTGTCGTCTCGGGCGTGAGCACCGGCGGCCTGATCGCGCCCTTCGCGTTCCTCGGGTCGCAATATGACGACACGCTGCGGGAGCTCTACACCAGCGGCATCGCCGAGAGCCTGCTGAACGATCCGAGCATCATGCGCGTGCTGTTCGGCTCCGGCCTGTTCGGCAACACGCGGCTGCGTGAGCTGGTGGCGCGCTATGTCGGGCCCGAGATCATGGCGCAGGTCGCCCGCGAAAATGCCAAGGGCCGGCGTCTATTGGTGGTCACCACGGATCTCGACACCCAGCGCACCGCGATCTGGGATATGGGCAAGATCGCGGCGGTCGGCACGCCCGAAGCGCTCAAACTGTTTCGCGACGTCATGGCCGCCTCCGCCAGCATTCCGCTGGTGTTTCCGCCGATCCTGATCGAGGCCGAAGGCCAGGGCCGCAAATTTCAGGAGATGCATGTCGACGGCGGGGTGACGGCGCCGGTGCTGACGCTGCCCGAAGCGCTACTGTTCCAGGGCCGCCTGCCCGGCAACGCGAAGATGGACATCTATATTCTCGTCAACAAGAAGATCGAACGCAACTTCGAGCTCGTCGCCAACAGCACAATCGATGTCGCTTCACGCAGCCTGTCCTCGATCACGCAATCGCAGACGCGCTCGATCATCTTTTCGACCTATGATTTCGCCCAGCGCAACCACCTCGGCTTCCATCTCTCGTACATCGAGCGCGATTATCCGGCGCCGCCATCCGAAGGTTTCGACACCGGCTATATGCGGGCACTCTATCAATACGGATATGAGAAAGCGGCCGGCGGCCAGGCCTGGACCTCGCGGCTGCCGTAAGGTCCGCGTCACGGAACGGCGTCGGTCGGAGACCGTTGACGATACGGCCAATTCGGCCAGATTCGCGATGACGCCCCGGTTGCTGCGCGTTATACAGCAATGCACACTGGCACGACCGCGCAGGAATCATTGGACATATCATTGGGCATGGGATTGGCCGCGACCAAGGCAAGAACGGCAGCACCTCGGCGCGAGGTGTCGAAATCGCGCGGCGGCCGGCCGACGAAGAGCGCTGCGATCGAGCGCGATCAGCGGCTGATCGAGGTCGCCACGCGCCTGTTTCTCGACCGCGGTTTTGATGCGACCTCGCTCGATGCGGTGGCGGAAGCGGCCCGCGTCAGCAAGCCCACGGTTTATTCGCGCTACGGCGACAAGCGCGGCCTGTTTGCCGCCGTGCTCCGCCGCGAGATCGCGCGCTGGCTTGCGCCGCTGTCGGCGGCAGCCGAAACACAGCTCGGCAGCTCCTCCGACATTTCGGTGGAACAGCGTCTCGTGGAAATCGGGCGCGAAATGCTCAATTTCACCTGCGGACCCGACGCCGTGGCCTTCAGCCGCATGATGACGTCGCAGGCCATCAACTTCCCTGACATCGCCAAGCTCGGCAAGGAAGAAGGTTGGCTGAAGGCCGTCGCCACCACCGCGCGCTTCTTCGATCATCTGGTGGCGCAGGGCGCGCTCGATGTCGACGACACCACGATCGCAGCCGAGGTTTTTCTCGACGTCGTCGTCGGCCACACCCACCGCATGGCGACATTCGGCACGCCGATGGCACTAAAGGCCGCCGAGAAGCGGATGCGCGCGGCGATCAAGCTGTTCCTGGCCGGCGCGATTGGCCCCGCCGACCGCGTGCAAGAAACTGCAAGAGACACCGCCAAGGCCGCCCATCGCCGCCGCCCCTCCCGCTGACATTTACGTGAGACCGGCGATTTGTCCTCTGCGGACGATGGCCGCTTCGTTGACCAAAATAAAACGATACGGTATGGTTTTGTTTATAGAGCGGTGCGGGCCACTTTTTTTCACCAGCCCCAAAAGAGGACCGGACCGCTTGGATCGCCGCGACGGGTACAGCCCGCCACGACGCTCCGCGGCCGGCCGATGCCCAAGGCCGGCCGCGATTTCTTTACGAACATCCGGCACACTTGCTGGCCGAAGGTTTGGACCATGAGCGCGACGAGACCACGGGTGTACGGGTTGCTGGCGATCGCCCTGTCGGGGCTGCTGATCGCAACACCGGCGCGCGCGATCGTATCCGCCAGCAGCACACCGGCCGCCCTCCACAGCGAGACAGATGGCGACGCCACGGCGGACCGCCAGGCCGTCAGCCGCGAGATCGAGCGCTTCCGCAGTTCGTCGATCTCGATCGGCCAGGCCATGGCGATCGCCGAAGCCCGTCACGCCGGCGCGACCACAGCGGATATCAGCTTCGATGGTGGCTCGGGCGTACCGGTGTACCGGGTCAAGACCCTTCACAACGACCGGATCTGGCGGCACACCATCAATGCCGCAACCGGCGAGGTCATGGGTGGCGAGGCCGCCCTCCCCCTGGCCGAGCTGGATCATGAGGATCGCGGCAACCTCGCAGCGCTCGGCACCATCAGGCACCGCCTGGCTGATGCCGTGCGCGTCGCCGAGCAGGCGGCCTCTGGCAAGGCCATCAGCGGCGGGCTGGTGCGCGACCGCGGCCGGCTCAATTTCGCGATCGTCGTCATCAGCGGAGACGACCTCAAGGAGGTCCTCCTCGAACCGCCGGGCGTCCGGGGCAAATAGCGCGGGCCACAATCCCGCCCAAGAGCCATTGACGGACGCCAGACTCTCCCGCATAAGTCGCCGCCATGTTCACGACCACCAAACGCACGACCAAAACCACCACGGCCTTCGGGGCCCGGGGAGGCGTGCGCGCGTAGTCGTCGACTAAAACGCAATCAGCTCTACCGAAGCCCCGCCCTCGATGGTCCGGGGCTTTTTTGTTGCCTGAATCTCAGCTCAAGCGAAATGGAATGGAGGACAAAGTGAGTAACGATCCCGTCGTCGCGATTGTCGGCGTCACCGGTGCGGTGGGCGCCGAATTCATCGCCACCATGGACAAGCGCGGCTTTCGCGTCGGCAAGCTCAAGGCGCTCGCCAGCGCCCGCTCCGCCGGCAAGACGGTCTCGTTCCGCGGCCAGAACATCGTCATCGAGGAGCTGACCGAGCGCGCCTTCGAGGGCGTCGACATCGCACTGTTCTCCGCCGGCAGCGGCATCTCCAAGAAGTTCGCGCCGATCGCGGTCAAGGCCGGTGCCGTCGTCGTCGACAACTCGTCCGCCTTCCGCATGGACCCGAACGTGCCGCTGGTGATCCCAGAGGTCAACGGCAACCGCATCAGGGATCACAAGGGCATCATTGCGAACCCGAATTGCGCCGCGATCACCGCGCTGGTGCCGCTCTGGCCGATCCACCAGAGGAACCGCATCAAGCGCGTCATCATCTCGACCTACCAGGCGGCTTCCGGCGCTGGCGCGGCCGCGATGGACGAGCTCGTCGAGTCCACCCGCGCCAATCTCAACGGGCAGCTCTATACGCCCAAGGTGATGCCGCACCCCTACGCCTTCAATCTCTTCAACCACAACACCGCCGTCGATCCCGAGACGGGCTACAACGACGAAGAGACCAAGGTCATCCAGGAGACCCGCAAGATCTTCGAGGACGAGAAGATCGCAATCGGCGTAACCTGCGTCCGCGTGCCGGTGCTGCGCGCGCATTGCGAGGCGATCACCTTCGAATGCGAGAAGCCGATTACCGAGAATCAGGTCCGCGCCATCATGGCGCAGGCGACCGGCGTGAAGGTCGTCGACGATCGCGTGAAGAACTACTTCCCTATGCCAATCGACGCCTCGGGCCAGGACGACGTTCTGGTCGGCCGCATCCGCAAGGACCTCAGCGATCCCTCAGGGCACTCGATCTCGATGTTCGTGGCGGCCGATCAGCTGCTCAAGGGCGCGGCGCTGAATGCCGTGCAGATCGCCGAGCTGCTGCCGCAGCGGGTGATGGCGTAACGGACGGTGTCCGTAGGGTGGGTTAGCGAAGCGTAACCCACCTCTTTCGTCTCCGTGGAAACAGAAGTGGTGGGTTACGCCTTACGGCGAACCCACCCTACGGCTCTGCCCGAAACAGCAAGCATGCGTCGCCATACGAGTAGAACCGGTAGCCCTTCGCGATCGCGTGCGCATAGGCCTGCTTCATCGTGTCGAGGCCAGCGAAAGCCGACACCAGCATGAACAGCGTCGATTTCGGCAAGTGGAAGTTCGTCATCAAAATATCGACGGCGCGAAAGCGATAGCCGGGTGTGATGAAAATCGATGTCTCGGCCGTAAACGGCTGGATCGTACCGTCCTCGCTGGCAGCGCTTTCCAGCAGCCGCAACGACGTGGTGCCGACGGCAACGATGCGGCCGCCCTTCTTTCGCGCGGTATTGAGCCGTTCCGCAGTCTCCGCCGAGATCGTGCCCCACTCGGCGTGCATCTTGTGGCCGTCGGTGTCGTCGACCTTGACGGGGAGGAAAGTCCCTGCCCCGACATGGAGCGTGATGCTGACGATGCCGACGCCGCGCGCGCTCAGCGCCTGCTCGAGCGCCGGGGTGAAATGGAGCCCAGCGGTGGGAGCCGCGACCGCACCTTCATTGGCAGCGAACATGGTCTGGTAGTCGGCGAGGTCCTGGTCGTCAGGCGTGCGTTTCGAGGCGATATAGGGCGGCAGCGGCGGGCTGCCGAGATCGGCGATGGCCTGATCCAACGCGGGCCCGTGGAACGAGAATGACAGCGTCACCTCGCCTTCCATGCCCTTCGCCTCGACCTCGGCATCGAGATGGCCGAGCAGGCAGACCTTGCCCTCATTGCCGAAGCGAATCCGGTCGCCAGCAACGAGCTTCTTGGCGGGCTTCACCAGCGCCTGCCAGCGCGAGCCGTCGAGACGCTTGATCAGCGTCGCCTCGATCTTCGGCTCGGTCTCGCGGCCGATGCGGCGGCCCTTGAGCTGCGCCGCGATCACTTTGGTGTCGTTGACGACGAGCTGGTCGCCCGCCTTCAGCCAGTCCGGCAAATCGGCAATGATCTGGTCGCGTAACGACCCGTTCTCGACGACCAGCATTTTCGCGGAGTCGCGCGGATGCGCCGGGCGCAACGCGATGCGCTCGGGCGGCAGGTTGAAATCGAAGAGGTCGGTACGCATGTCTGTTTCGCCACCACCGTCATTCCGGACGCCGCGCAACGGGCGCGGCGATCCGGAATCTCGAGATCGTGGCGCGAGATTCCGGGTTCGCGCTTCGCACGCCCCGGAATGACCGCTACGCGGTCACTCCTTGTCAGCCGCCATGCGCGCCTTGACGATCTTGTCCGGGTTCTGCACCGGCTCGCCGCGCTTGATCTTGTCGACGTTCTCCATGCCCTCGGTGACCTTGCCCCACACCGTGTACTGATTGTCGAGGAAGCGGGCATCGTCGAAGCAGATGAAGAACTGGCTGTCGCCGGAATCGGGATTGGCCGCGCGCGCCATCGAGGCGGTGCCGCGCACATGCGGCTCCTTGTTGAACTCGGCCTTCAGCTTCTGGCCCGAGCCGCCGGTGCCGGTGCCGTGTGGGCAGCCGGTCTGCGCCATGAAGCCCTCGATCACACGATGGAACACGATGCCGTCATAGAAGCCCTCGCGGACCAGCTCCTTGATGCGCGCGACGTGACCGGGCGCGAGGTCCGGGCGCATCTCGATGGTGACGGGGCCCTGCGTGGTCTCGAGGATCAATGTGTTTTCGGTGACGCTCATGCTCGTCTCTCTTGCGTTGGTGGTGAAGTCTTGTCGGGTGACGTTTTGCGGTTACGGAACTGGATCGCGAATGGACGTCCCGCGGCAGCGCCCGCCATTGCATCGGTAAATGGCATCGGCGTGCAGCGTTGCAACGCCTCCATCACCGCGATCCGGTATTGCAGCCGGTCATTGTCGGAGGCCTCCGCGGATTCATAGGTAATCCTCGGATGGCCCAGAATGTTTCCGGACCGGTTAAAGCTCACGACGACCGTGATGTCGAGTGGGCGAGCCTTGGCAGGCGGAGGTGGCTTCCAGCAGGTCCGCAAGTGCTGGAAGACGTCCTGGATCGTGTTGACCTGCGCGTCCTCTGCGGCCGCAGAGGTCAGGCCAAACAGCAGCGCCGCGGCAGCGAGCAGGAGCCTGTCGCCGCGGCGCGTCATCATCCCGGCTACTTGATATCAGAGGCGACCTGCACCTTCACCATCTTGTCGGGATCGGTGACGGTGCCGCTCGGCGAGCCAGCCGGTGCCTTCTTCAGCTTGTCGACGACGTCCATGCCCTGCACGACCTCACCGACCACGGTGTACTGGTTGTCGAGGCTGCCGCCGTCGGCGAACATGATGAAAAACTGCGAGTTGGCGGTATCGACGCTGTCACCGCGCCGGGCCATGCCGACGACGCCGCGCGCGAAATGCACCTTGGAGAATTCCTGCTTCAGATTCTGATATTTCGAACCCCCGGTGCCATTGCCATTCTGGCCGTCGCCGGTCTGGGCCATGAAGCCGTCCATCACGCGGTGGAACGGCACGTTGTTGTAGAAGCCCTCGCGCGCAAGCTGCTTGAGGCGCTCGGCATGCTGCGGCGCCAGATCGTTCCGGAGCTTGATGACGATGCGGCCCTTGGTGGTATCGATGACGAGCGCATTGGCCTTGTCGAGATTGGCCGGCAGCTGCTGCGCCATCGCCGGAACAGCGAACAGAAGCGCGGCAAGAACTGCGAGAATTCGGATCATGACAACTCCGGATCAGAAATGAGAAAGGAAGCGCGCCGTTATCAGGCGAATTTTGCCTTGAGCTGGGATGCAACGAGCGGCGGGACGAAGGCCGAAACGTCTCCGCCCATGGCGGCGATCTGGCGCACCAATGTGCCGTTAATCGGGCGGACCACGGGCGAAGCCGGCAGGAAGACGGTTTGCACGTCTGGCGCCATGGCGCCATTCATCCCGGCGAGCTTCATCTCGTAGTCGAGGTCGGTGCCGTCGCGCAGGCCCCGAATCATGATGGTCGCGCCATACTTGCGCGCCGCGGTGACCGCGAGATCGTCATAGGTTACGGCCTCGAGCGTGCAGCCGGCCTGTGCTGCCACCGGTCCGCAGACGTCGTGGAGCATCTTGAGCCGCTCCTCGGTCGAGAACAGCGGCTTCTTGCCGGGATGGATCCCGATCGCGACCACCAGCCGATCGCACAGCGTGACACTGCTCCGGACCACGTCCAGATGGCCGTTGGTGATGGGATCGAAGGAACCGGGATAAAAGGCAATGCGCGGCATGGCCTCCTCCTACCCCGGCCGGCCCGGCCCGGCAAGCGGGGCCGGTTCCGCATCGATTTCTTGCCGGTTTTCCGCCAATCCCTGTCGGAAGGGCCTGATTTGTTTCGTTCTCGAGCCGCCCACGAAACAAAACGGGGCGCGAACGAAACCATTTCCGGCGCCGGCGAAGACGTCCTGAAACTGGTCATGGTTATCAATCCGGCCAACGAATGACGGGCCGCAAGCTTGGGCGCAGCGGCCGCATCACAGGGGACCGTCGATGATCAAGGCTCTTTCAGCGATCGCTATCGCCGCGTGCGTGGCTGCAACCCTCACCCTCCTTCCCGGTTTTGCCCCCACGGTCGAAGCCAGCGTGCCGCAGCCGCTTGCCAAGAGCGACCGGCTCGATATCAAGACCATCGGCAGGGAGTGCTCGCAGCAGGCTTGGCCGAACTTCGAGGCGTCGTGCCTGCGCCGCGCCGGCACCAAGGCTGATGTCCGCGTCGCTCGCCTCGTCACGGCGGACCGCACCCCGTAAGCGGTCTGTCAGCTCCGCGTCATAAATCTCAACATGATCCCCATGGATATTTGCGACGTCTCGTCGCAGACTGTCTGACGGTCGCGCCCCTCGGAATGGCCCGTGGGGCGCGATCCCATTGAGGGGTTGCCTTTGTCCAGTACGCCCGCAGTCGCTTCCGGCCATCATCCCGATCCGCTGCCGCTTGCCATGACCATGGGTGCCCTCGGGGTGGTCTATGGCGATATTGGCACCAGCCCCCTCTATGCTCTCAAGGAAGCCGCCAAAGCGGCCGCTCATGGCGGCACAGTGTCTCCCGAGGCCGTCCTGGGAGTTGCTTCGCTGATCCTCTGGGCGCTGCTGCTGATCATCTCGTTGAAATACGCGATGCTGATCCTGCGCGCGGACAACCGAGGCGAAGGCGGAATCGTTGCGCTGCTGGCGCTACTGCACGCGCGTCACGCCCAGCCGGGCACCTGGCGAGCCCATCTGCTCGTCGTTGGCCTCGTCGGCGCCGCCCTGCTCTACGGCGACGGCGCAATTACGCCGGCGATCTCGGTGCTCTCAGCCATCGAAGGCCTCAAGGTCGATGCGCCCTCGCTCTCGCCGGTCGTCGTGCCCGTTACTGTTGCCATCCTGATCGGCCTGTTCATGATGCAGAAGCAGGGCACCGGCTTCATCGGCCGCATCTTCGGACCGGTGATGCTGGCCTGGTTCGTCGTGCTGGCCGCGCTCGGCATCCACGGCATCGTCAAGGCACCGGCGGTTCTGGCCGCGCTCAGCCCGCTCTATGCCTTCGACTTCCTGATCCACCAGGACTTCCACATCTCCTTCGCCATCCTCGGCGCCGCCTTCCTCGCGGTCACCGGCGGCGAGGCCATGTATGCCGATATGGGCCATTTCGGCCGCTTGCCGATCCGGCTCGCCTGGTTCGCGATCTGCCTGCCGGCTCTGGTGCTGAACTACTTTGGCCAGGCCGCGCTCCTGATCACCGATCCCACGATGATCGAAAATCCGTTCTTCCAGCTCTGCCCCGACGCCCTGCATTATCTGCTGGTCGCGTTCTCGGCCGTGGCGACCGTGATCGCCTCGCAGGCGATCATCTCCGGCGTGTTCTCGCTGACCCAGCAATCAATCCAGCTCGGCTTCCTGCCGCGCATGCAGATCCGCCACACGACCAGCGATGCGATCGGCCAGATCTATGTGCCGCTGGTGAACTGGCTGCTCGCGGCAGCAACGCTCGGTGCAGTGCTGAGTTTCGGCACGTCCGACGCGCTCGCCGGCGCCTATGGCATCGCGGTGTCGCTGCTGATGGCGATCACCACCCTGCTCGCTGCGCTGGTCGCGATCCAGTGGGGCTATTCGCCGTGGCTCGTGGTGGCCGTGAACGGCTTCTTCTTCGTGATCGACATCATCTTCTTCTCCGCCAATTCGATCAAGCTGTTCGAGGGCGGCTGGTTTCCGCTGCTACTCGCGGCCTTCGTTGCCTTCCTGATGCTGACCTGGCGCAGCGGCGTGAAACTCGTCGAGGCCGCGCGCGCAAAGCTGCGCCAGCCCGAGGAGGACCTGATCGAGACGGCGGTGAACAAGTGCCACGCCAGGCTGCCCGGCACGGCGGTTTACCTGGCCTCCGCCCCAAAGGGTGTGCCGCTGGCGCTCACGCAGTTCGTCAAGCACAACCACGTCCTGCACGAGCGCATCGTCCTCGTGACCGTGCTGATCGAGGAGATGCCGCATATCGCCGACCAGGACCGCGCCGAAATCATCGAGATCATCCCCGGCATCACCCGCGTGATCCTGCATTATGGCTTCATGCAGAACCCGACGATCTATGAAGGACTGGTCCTCGCCTGCCGGCAGGGCAAGCTGCCCGGCATCGATCTCTCCGACATCACCTATTATGTCGGCCGCGAGACCATCATCCCGCGCGAGGACATTCCGGGCATGTGGGTCTGGCGCGAAGGTCTGTTCGCCTTCCTCCAGCGCAACGCCGAACGCTCCGCCGCGTTCTTCGGCGTGCCGACCAAGCAGGTCGTGGAATTCGGCACGGAGCTGGAGATCTAAAGCGCGATGAGATCAGGATGAATCGTCATCGCGCTTTAGGTCGTTGTTTGAGCGTGATCTTTTCGGAGAACCGCTGCGCGCTTTTCCGGATCATGCCTTAGCGCGGCTCCGCCGTGCTGCCCGAAGCGAGCGTCGATGTCCAGCGATCCACTCTTGCAGCTAAAGCCCCGGCTGGCGATCTCGGTCGATCAGGTGCAGGCGATCATCCGTCGGATATCTCCGCACGCATCCGTCCTCGGCATCGCCGAGTTGCACGGCGGGGAGATCAGCACCGTGCTCGAGATCGCGCTGGCAGACGCACCGGCCTGCATCCTCAAGGTCTATCCGGAATCGCTGCAGTGGAAGATGGCCAAGGAGGTCTACGTGCTGGGTCTCCTGCGGGACCTCGGCGCAGCCATCCCCAAAATCCTGCTCGCCGACGACACGCGATCAGTGATCGACCTGAACTATGTGCTCATGACCAGACTCGACGGCACGGTGCTCGGCCGCCGCGAGGCGACGCTGTCGGAAGCCGAGCTGACAGCGATCTACGCGGAGATGGGAGCAACATTGCGAGCGATCAACGACGTCGCCCTCGACAGCTTTGGCTATATCGGCCCGAATGGCGTCTGGACGGCGCATCCGAGCAACCATGCCTACATGTCCGCGCAGTTCGAGCGGAAGCTGACGGAATTTTGCGCGCGGGACGGCGATCCCGCACTGGCCGCGCGCTTGCGGGACAGCGTTGCGGAGCGAGAGCACCTGTTCGCGGCGGCAATCACCCCTCGCCTCTGCCACTACGATTTCCATGCCGGCAATGTGCTGGTAACGTCGCAGGGCGAACCGCACCTGACGGGCATCGTCGACTTCGAGAACGCGACATCAGGCGATCCGCTGATGGATATCGCGAAGGCGCTGTACTATTTCACGCCGAAGGACGCCCCGAAACGCGACGGATTGCTCGCCGGCTATGGCCCAATCGGGCGCCCCGACTGGCGGGAGACACTCGCCCTCTACCGCATCTATTGCACGCTGGAGCTTTGGTGCTGGATGGCGCAGATCGGCAAGCACGAGGCACTTGCCGGTCTCACGGCGGAGCTCACGGACGCCGGCTAGAACGGGACATTACGCCCCGTTCCCGCCCTCGCCGTTGCCGCTCTCGGCCTCTTCCGTGATGTGCTCGACCGAGACGACATGCTCGTCCTCGGCGGTGTCGAACACGATCACGCCTTGCGTCGAGCGGCCGGCAATGCGGATGCCCTCGACCGGACAGCGGATCAGCTGACCCTTGTCGGTCACCAGCATGATCTGGTCGGCGTCCTCCACCGGGAACGAGGCGACCAGATTGCCGTTGCGGTTGTTGACGCTCATGGCGACGATGCCTTTGCCGCCGCGGCCCGTGGTGCGGTACTCGTAGGACGAAGTCCGTTTGCCATAGCCGTTGACGGAGACGGTCAGCACCACCTGCTCGGCCGCCGACATCTCGGCATAGCGTTCCTGCGGAAGCTGGAAGCTGCTGGAGCTCTCCTCCGCCTCGGCATCCGCCGAGGCCTCTTCCGTTGTGGCTTCGCCGGCCACCGCGCGGCGCATCTTCAGGTACGCCGAGCGCTCGTCCGACGTGGTTTCGACATGGCGCAGGATCGCCAGCGAAATCACCTTGTCGCCCTCGCCAAGCGCGATGCCGCGCACGCCCATCGAGGTGCGCCCGGTGAACACGCGCACATCGGCCACGGGGAAGCGGATGCACTGGCCGCCGGCGCCGGTCAGCAGCACGTCGTCGTGCTCGGTGCAGATCTGCACGTCGACGATCGCTTCATTGTCGTCGAGCTTCATGGCGATGATGCCAGAGCGACGGACGTCGACGAAGTCGGACAGCTTGTTGCGCCGGACGTTGCCGCCCGTCGTGGCGAACATCACGTCGAGGTTGCCCCAGGTGGATTCATCCTCGGGCAGCGGCATGATGGTGGTGATGCGCTCGCCCTGCTCCAGCGGCAGGATGTTGATCATCGCCTTGCCGCGCGCGTTCGGTGCGGCCATCGGCAGGCGCCAGACCTTCTCCTTGTAGACCTGACCGCGCGACGAGAAGAACAACACCGGCGTGTGCGTGGAGGCCACGAACAGGCGGCTGACGAAATCCTCGTCGCGGGTTTGCATGCCGGCGCGGCCCTTGCCGCCGCGGCGCTGCGCCCGATAGGCCGACAGCGGCACGCGCTTGACGTAGCCGGCATGGGAGACGGTGACGACCATGTCCTCGCGCTGGATCAGGTCCTCGTCCTCGACCTCGCCTTCCTGCTCCATGATCATGGTCCGGCGCGGGGTGGCGAACTCGGCCTTCACCTCGGCGAGCTCGGTCTTGATGATGCTCAGCACGCGCTCGCGCGAGCGCAGGATGTCGAGATAATCGGCGATCTCGCCGGCGAGCTTGTCGAGCTCGTCGCGGATTTCGTCACGACCGAGTGCAGTGAGGCGCTGAAGGCGCAGATCGAGAATGGCCCTCGCCTGTTCCATCGACAGCCGGATCGTGCCGTTCTCGCTGATGCGGTGGCGCGGATCATCGATCAGCGTCAGCATGTCCTCGACATCGCGGGCCGGCCAGTCGCGCGACATCAGGGTGTCGCGCGCGGTGGTCGGGTCGGGCGAAGTCCGGATGACGCGGATCATCTCGTCGATATTGGCAACCGCGATCGCCAGACCGACCAAAATATGCGCGCGATCGCGCGCCTTGGCGAGCAGGTACTTGGTGCGTCGCGTGACGACCCGCTCACGGAAGTCGACGAAGATCGCCAGCAGGTCCTTCAGATGCATGATCCGCGGACGGCCGCTGTCGAGCGCAACCATGTTGACGCCGAAGCTCGTCTGCAGCGGCGTGAATCTGTAGAGCTGGTTCAGAACCACGTCCGGCACGGCGTCACGCTTCAATTCGATGACGACGCGATAGCCTTCGCGGTCGGATTCATCGCGCAGGTCGCCGATGCCCTCGATCTTCTTTTCCTTGACCAGCTCGGCGATGCGCTCGACCATCGTGGCCTTGTTCACCTGGTAGGGAATCTCGGTGACGATGAGCGCCTCGCGCTCCTTGCGGATGGTCTCGATCGCGACCTTGCCGCGCATGACGATCGAGCCACGGCCGAGGTGATAGGCCGAGCGGATGCCCTGCCGTCCGAGAATGACGCCGCCGGTCGGGAAATCCGGTCCCGGCACGATGTTGATGAGTTCGTCGATGGTCAGCGCGGGGTTGTCGATCAGCGCGACGCAGGCGTTGATGACCTCGCCGAGATTATGCGGCGGGATGTTGGTCGCCATGCCGACCGCGATGCCGCCGGCGCCGTTGACGAGAAGGTTCGGGAACTTGGCCGGAAGAACCGACGGCTCGGTCTCGTTGTTGTCGTAGTTCGGCTGGAAGTCGACGGTGTCCTTGTCGATGTCGGCCAGCAGAGCCAGCGCCGCCTTGGTCAGCCGCGCTTCGGTGTAACGATAGGCGGCCGGGGGATCGCCGTCGACCGAGCCGAAATTGCCCTGACCGTCGATCAGCGGCACGCGCATCGAGAAGTCCTGCGCCATGCGGACCATGGCGTCGTAAATCGACTGGTCGCCGTGCGGGTGATACTTACCGATGACGTCGCCGACCACGCGGGCGGATTTGACGTACTTCTTGTCGGGCGTGTGCCCCTGCTCGTTCATCGAGTACAGGATGCGGCGGTGCACAGGCTTCAGACCGTCGCGGGCATCTGGCAGCGCACGCGCCACGATCACGCTCATGGCGTAGTCGAGATACGACTTCTTCATCTCCTCGAAGATGGAGACGGGGCGAATATCCGAGGGTTGCGCCGGCTGGTCGCCGGGCTTGTTGTCGTCGTCAGCCAAGGGGGAATCCGGTGAAATTTTATCTGGGAATCATATAGCGCATCTGCCCCCTGATAACCACCCTTGCGAGGTCCTGGGAAGCGCTTTTTCCGACTGTTTTTCCAGAGACTTACGCCCTTCCCGGCACCATCGAGGGCGGGGCCGGAACGAGCCCGGCGGAACCGCCGCTCAAGCCCCGAAAATCACCCGGTACATGATCCGTCCGGGCACCAGCGTGAACAGGCCCGCGACCACCAGCGCACCGGTGAACAGGAAGATCATAGTCCATCGATGAGCGACGACGCGATGGGTGCGGGCCCGCCATACCGCCAGCGGCAGCATCACCAGCGTGAAGATCGATAGGAGATGGATCGGGCTGAACGGGCCAACCAAGCGGATCTGGTGGATCCAGAATGACGAGAGAGCCACCACGGCCATCAGCGCCACCCAGATCCAGCCGAGCGTCCGGTGCGGCAGCGTGCCCTTGGGAGCGGCGAACTGGACGATGCCAAGCACGAACGCCGCCATCGCCGCGAAGGCGTGCAAGGGGATCGCCGGAGCAGCGTCAAGCAGTGGCGCGAGGCTCATATGGCGACCTCCGGCCGGGGAAACGGCCATGTAAATAGAATTAACATAAAGTTAATAGCATTCACATCGCGCCCCGTCAAAGACTTGAGGCAATAGGTGAGGCTAGCTCGGAAAACCGAGCTTGCCCCGTCAATTGGTAAGGAATCCCGCCGCTTTACGCGAGCATGGCAAAGGTCGGAGCGAAGTCCCGCTTCGCCTCAGAACGGGATATCGTCGTCCATATCGTTGTTGCGACCGCCGCCGCCAGCGGCCACGGCACGGCGCGGTGCACTGCTGCCCGGGCCGGACGAGCCGAAATCGCCGCCCGGCTCATCGCCGAAGCTGCCGCCTCCTCCGCCACCGCCGCGACCGTCAAGCATCGTCAGCGTGGAGTTGAAGCCCTGCAGCACGACCTCGGTGGAGTACTTCTCGACTCCGCTCTGGTCAGTCCATTTGCGCGTCTGCAGCGCACCCTCGATGTAAACCTTGGCGCCCTTCTTCAGGTACTGCTCGGCAACTTTGCAGAGACCTTCATTGAAGATCACGACGCGATGCCATTCGGTCTTTTCCTTGCGCTCGCCGCTGTTCTTGTCGCGCCAGGTCTCGGAGGTCGCGATGCTCAGATTCGCAATCGGCCGCCCGTCCTGGGTACGGCGGATTTCCGGGTCCTTGCCGAGGTTTCCGACCAGAATGACCTTGTTGACGCTTCCCGCCATCGCCGCTCTCCACTCCGAATGCCACTGAATTTCAAAAGGCGCGCCCGCGCTGCCGCCTGTTGGCCGACCCTATACGCTTACGAGCGCCGATCGGCCCGCCGCGCCCTCGGTTATCCCCACATATAGCATCGACCCGGGATTTGTTCCAGATTTGTTCCTAGGGAAACTGGAGCCGATTTTGCCGCAACGCGTTCTTGATGTCGCTATTCACTATGCGATGAATTGGAACTCTACCGAGTTCCCAAAAATACCAAAAACCGCTTAACATTCATCAACTTGTACGCCCTTCGATTGATCGGCAAGTGTTGCATTCCAGAGACGGACTCCGCCCCAAGATGGGCGTAGGGTTGCCCCGAAATTGTTCATTTGGGCGTCGCGCCTAACTGACCGCTCCGGGGACCTTTGGAGCTGTCGACATTGGGGAGACTGCAATGAAGAAAATTCTGTTCGGAACAATCGGTATCGTTGCGTTGGGCATGTCGGCTCCCGCAAGCGCGGCGGATCTGGCGGCACGCCCTTACACGAAGGCGCCGATTGCGGCACCTGCTCCGATCTACACCTGGACTGGCTTCTATCTCGGTATTCAGGGCGGCGGTGGCTGGGGCCGGAGCAACGAAACGTACTTCCTTGCCCCCAATACTCCCGCCTTCGCAGGAACGCAGAACTACGACACCAGCGGCGGCTTCGTCGGCGGCGTTGCCGGTTACAATTGGCAGATGGGCGCCTTCGTTGTTGGTCTTGAGGGCGATTATCACTGGGCCGACATCAACGGTCGGTCGTCGGTGATCAATGTCGGTCCGCCGAACCTCGGCGACTCCTATGCCACCAAACTGCGCGGCTTCGGAGACATCAAGGGCCGCGTTGGTTACGCCTGGGGACCGGCGCTCTGGTTCGTGAGCGGCGGTGCGGCTGTCGGTGATATCCGGCATCGCTACGACGCTGCCCTCAACGGCGGCGCGGCCAACACTTTCGTCCAGAACGACTGGCGCTGGGGTTGGACCCTCGGTACCGGCGTGGAGTACATGTTCGCTCCAAACTGGTCGGCAAAGGTTGAGTACAACTACATCGACCTCGGCAAGAGCACGATTCAGTACGCCGCAGTGCCGGCGACGAATCGCTCGGAGTGGAACGACACGATCCACACCATCAAGGCCGGCGTGAACTACCACTTCAATTGGGGTACGCCCGTCGTCGCGAAGTACTGATCCATCTGAAACCATTCGGGAATCAAAGGCCGGCCTCGCGCCGGCCTTTTTGCTGAATGTTCCCTGAGGGAACTAAAGGTCAGCAATGGTTACATTTTGTATCTGTTGTGGCTTTTGAGAGACACAACTTGCAGCTTCAGTGGTGTAAGCACGGCGTAAGTTGGACCACAGCGTCCGATGCTGCTTCCGACGCACGGAAGTCAAAACAGAAACTGGGACTGGGATTTGTTGAATATGAAGAAGATTTTCTTGGCTTCGGCCTGCCTCCTCGCCCTCACTGGCGCCGCTTCGGCTGCCGATCTGGCTGCGCGCCCCTACACCAAGGCTCCAGTGGCCGTGGCCTCGGTCTACAACTGGACCGGATTCTACCTCGGTATCGTCGGTGGTGGCGCCTGGGAAGCCGCCTCTGGTGACCCGAAGATGAAGGGTGGGTTCGTCGGCGGCACCGCCGGCTACAACTGGCAGACCGGCAACGTCGTGTTCGGCGTCGAGGCTGATGGCGCCTGGGCTGACGTCAGCGCCTCCGCCGCGGGCACCGTTCCTGGCTTCGGTGTCGTGACCGTGAGCTCGAAGACCGACGCGATGGGCACCGTGCGCGGCCGCATCGGCTACGCCGTCAACAACGTCCTGTTCTACGGCACGGGCGGCTACGCCTGGATCGACAACAAGATCAGCCTCTCCGCACTCGGCGTGTCCGTGTCGGACAGCAAGTGGCACTCCGGCTGGACTGTCGGCGCAGGCGTCGAGGCATTCTTCGCTCCGCAGTGGTCGGTCAAGGGCGAGTACCTCTATCGCAGCCTGGGCGGCGAGACCTACTTCTCGGGCGCTCTGCCCTCCGGCACCATCAACTTCCACACCGTGCAGATCGGCGTGAACTATCACTTCGGCGCACCGGTGGTCGCAAAGTACTAATCGTCGCGACCGACGTCACATCGTTACGAAAGGCCGGCCTTGCGCCGGCCTTTTTGTTTTCGAGGGCACGCTCCCGCCGCTGTTCCACAGGGCTTCCTGCTGCCAAGTCCCGCCAGCGCGCCAACAATCCGTTGACGATTCGCAAGTCCCACTGGAAATCCGTCTCCGTTCTTCCTACGTTCGCTCGCATACCCATTGGCGCCGATCCCGGTTCCGGGCAAAGCGCGCCTTTACGTCGGCGCGATCGCGCACCTTTGGGATTCCTTGAGGGCAACTCGGATGGATGAAGTGATCAAGGCGAAGCGCCAACAGCAGAACGCGGGCTCGAGCCTGCGCGCAATTACGATCCGCGGCGCGCGCGAGCACAACCTCAAGAACATCGACGTCGAGATTCCCCGCGACAAGCTGGTGGTGTTCACCGGCCTCTCCGGCTCCGGCAAATCCTCGCTCGCCTTTGACACCATCTACGCGGAAGGCCAGCGCCGCTACGTCGAGTCGCTCTCGGCCTATGCGCGCCAGTTCCTGGAGATGATGCAGAAGCCGGATGTTGACCAGATCGACGGTCTGTCGCCGGCGATATCGATCGAACAGAAAACGACGTCGAAGAACCCGCGCTCGACCGTCGGCACGGTCACCGAGATCTACGACTACATGCGCCTGCTCTGGGCGCGCGTCGGCGTGCCCTATTCGCCGGCCACGGGACTTCCGATCGAGAGCCAGACCGTCTCGCAGATGGTCGACCGCGTGCTGGCGCTGCCCGAGGGCACCCGCCTCTATCTGCTCGCCCCCGTCGTGCGCGGCCGCAAGGGCGAGTACCGCAAGGAGCTCGCCGAATGGCTCAAGAAGGGCTTTCAGCGCGTCAAGATCGACGGCACCTTCTATGAGCTCGCTGAGGCGCCGACCCTCGACAAGAAATTCCCGCACGACATCGACGTCGTGGTCGACCGCATCGTCGTGCGCGCCGATATCGGCCAGCGCCTCGCCGAAAGCTTTGAGACGGCGCTGAAGCTCGCCGAAGGCCTTGCCGTCATCGAATATGCCGATGCACCTTCTGCCGCCGCTGCGCCTGCCGAAGAGAAAAAGAAGACCGCAAAAATCCACGACAAGAGCGGGCCCGAACGCATCCTGTTCTCGGAAAAATTCGCCTGTCCGGTTTCCGGCTTCACCATCCCCGAGATCGAGCCCAGACTCTTTTCGTTCAACAACCCCTATGGCGCGTGCCCTGCCTGCGGCGGCCTCGGCGTCGAGCAGCATGTCGACGAGGACCTCGTCATCCCCGACAAGGAGCTCGCGATCGGCAAGGGCGCGATCGCGCCCTGGGCCAAGTCGTCGTCGCCCTATTACACGCAGACGCTGACGGCGCTCGGCAAGCACTACAAGTTCACATTGACCACAAAGTGGAAGGATCTGCCGAAGAAGACGAGAGACGCGATCCTCCATGGCTCCGGCGAGGACGAGATCAAGTTCTCCTACGAGGACGGCGTCCGCTCCTACGACACCAAGAAGCCGTTCGAAGGCGTCATCACCAACATCAACCGCCGCTACCGCGAAACCGAAAGCGAGTGGGCGCGCGAGGAGTTGGCAAAGTATTTCCACGACGTGCCCTGCGGCGCCTGCAACGGCTTCCGTCTCAAGCCCGAGGCGCTCTGCGTCAAGGTCGGGGCTAAGCATATCGGCGAGATCTCCGAGCTGTCGGTGAAGAGCGCCGGCGCCTGGTTCGAGACGGTGCCGGCCGCGCTGAACGCGCAGCAGAACGAGATTGCCGGGCGCATCCTCAAGGAGATCCGCGAGCGCCTGACCTTCCTGCTCGATGTCGGCCTCAACTATCTCACCCTCTCCCGCTCCTCCGGCACGCTGTCCGGCGGCGAGAGCCAGCGCATCCGCCTGGCCTCGCAGATCGGCTCGGGCCTGACGGGCGTGCTCTACGTGCTGGACGAGCCCTCGATCGGCCTGCACCAGCGCGACAACGCGCGGCTGCTCGACACGCTCAAGCGCCTGCGCGATCTCGGCAACACCGTGGTCGTGGTCGAGCATGATGAGGATGCCATTCGGCTCGCCGACTACGTGCTCGACATCGGCCCCGGCGCCGGCATGCATGGCGGCAACATCGTCGCCGAAGGCACGCCCGACGAGATCATGCGCAACCCGAAATCGCTGACCGGCAAATATCTCACTGGCGAGCTCGAGGTCGAGGTGCCGGAACGGCGCCCGCCGAACCATCGCCGCACCATCAAGGTGGTGAACGCGCGCGGCAATAACCTCAAGAACGTCACCGCGGAAATTCCGCTCGGCCTATTCACGGCCGTCACCGGCGTGTCCGGCGGCGGCAAGTCGACGCTTCTCATCGACACGCTCTACAAGGCCATCGCGCGCAAGCTCAACGGCGCGAGCGAAGGCGCCGCCCCGCATGACCGCATCGAGGGCCTCGAGCATATCGACAAGATCATCGACATCGACCAGTCGCCGATCGGCCGCACCCCGCGCTCGAATCCTGCGACCTACACCGGCGCCTTCACGCCGATCCGCGAATGGTTCGCAGGGCTCCCCGAAGCCAAGGCGCGCGGCTACGAGCCCGGCCGCTTCTCCTTCAACGTCAAGGGCGGCCGCTGCGAGGCCTGCCAGGGCGACGGCGTCATCAAGATCGAGATGCACTTCCTGCCCGACGTCTACGTCACCTGCGACGTCTGCAAGGGCAAGCGCTACAACCGCGAGACGCTGGAGGTCCTGTTCAAGGGCAAGAGCATTGCCGACGTGCTGGACATGACCGTCGAGGAAGCCGCCGAGTTCTTCAAGGCGGTACCGCGCGTGCGCGAGACCTTCCAGACCCTGCACCGCGTCGGCCTCGACTACATCCATGTCGGCCAGCAGGCGACGACCCTCTCGGGCGGCGAAGCCCAGCGCGTCAAGCTCGCCAAGGAGCTGTCGAAGCGCGCCACCGGCCGCACGCTCTACATCCTGGACGAGCCGACCACCGGCCTGCACTTCCATGACGTCAAGAAGCTGCTGGAGGTGCTGCACGAGCTGGTCGCGCAAGGCAACACGGTCGTCGTCATCGAGCACAATCTCGAGGTCATCAAGACCGCCGACTGGGTCATCGACCTCGGCCCCGAAGGCGGCGACGGTGGCGGCGAAATCGTCGCCTGGGGCCCGCCCGAGGACATCGTGAAAGCGCAGCGGAGCTATACGGGCAAGTTTTTGGAGCCGGTGTTGAAGAAGGCAAGGAAGCCGAAGCGGCGAAGCACGAGCGAAGCGGCGGAGTAGGAGCTTGGGCCGTACGGCGGATTAGAGAAGCGTAATCCGCCACGGTCGATCAGGATCCGGGAAGGGACCGACATGTCCGCAGGACTTGTGCAAACCTATCGCGCCTTTGCCCACAACAATGCCTGGGCCAACCATCGCCTCCTCACCGCCTGCGCCGAACTACCCCAGGCGGAATTTGAAGCCCACCGCACCGGCTTCTTTCCGAGCTTGCAGCGCACGCTGAACCACATCTACATCGTCGACCTCTTCTACATCGATGCACTCGAGGGCGGGTGGCTCGGACCGGCGGCCTGGAAGAACGAGGTGCCCTTTCCTGCCCTCGGCGCGCTGAAGCCTGCCCAAGCCGCGATCGACAAGCGCCTGATTGCCGTGTGCGATGCACTGACACCCTCAGGGCTCAATGACATCGTGAAGGTCAACCGCGATACGCGCGTGCAGACCGAGCGGCGCGACCGGCTGCTGATGCATCTCTTCCAGCATCAGATCCATCATCGCGGGCAGGCGCACGCCATGCTGTCCGAAACGTCAGTCGCACCGCCACAGCTCGATGAGTTCTTTGCAGAAGGAGAAGCGCCGCTTCGGGCCTCCGAGTTCGCCGAACTTGGGTGGACCGAGGAGACCGTGTGGAACTCCTAACGGCGCGATTTCTCCTCCATGCCCTTCTCCCTTGCCATCTTCGACCTCGACGGCACCCTCGTCGACAGCTTCCCCTGGTTCCTGCGCACCATCAACGACGTCGCAGATCGCTTCGGCTTTCGGCGTGTCAGGGATGAGGATGTCGAAGGGCTGCGGCATGCGTCGACGCGCGAGATCCTCAGCCGGCTCGAGGTGCCCGTGTGGAAGCTGCCGGCGATCGCGCGATATGCGCGGCGGCTGAAGGGCGAGGCGGCGGGGGAGATTTCGCTGTTTGCGGGCGCCGAAGCGATGCTGCGGACGCTCGCGGACAGCGGCGTACAGCTGGCGCTGGTGAGCTCCGACAGCGAGGCCAATGCGAAGACCAAGCTCGGCGAGGCCGCCGCGCTATTCTCGCATTTCGACTGCTCGGCATCGGTGTTCGGCAAGCCCGCGAAATTCCGCCGGGTGATCCGGCGTGCCGGCGTCGAGGCGGGCAAGGTCATCGCGATCGGCGACGAGGTGCGCGACATCGAGGCGGCGCGCGCAGTGGGGATTTCCTGCGGCGCAGTCAGCTGGGGCTATGCCGCGCCGGCGGCGTTGCAGGCGCTTGCGCCCGATCACATGTTCGCGCAGATGGATGAGATTGCGGGCGTGGTCTGCCGCCTTGTAGGGTGGGTTAGCGAAGCGTAACCCACCACTTCGATCGCGCGTGGCATGGTGGGTTACGCCTTGCGCCCTCGTGTGCTGAAGCACCGCGCGTGTGATCGGCTAACCCACCCTACTCTCACTTGGAGAGCTCATGACACTCACGGACGCAGCCCGCCTCAAACTCCTGGAACCTCCCGTCGGCAAGGTCCGCGTCGTGCTCGACACCGACACTTATAACGAGATCGACGATCAGTTCGCGCTGGTGCAGATGCTGCTGTCGCCGGAGCGGTTCGACGTCGAGGCGATCTACGCCGCGCCGTTCTTCAACCCGCGCGCGGACAGTCCCGGACACGGCATGGAGCTGAGCTATCAGGAAATCCTGCGTCTGCTGGAGCGTCTGAATGTCGCGCCGGATGGTCTGGTTCATCGCGGCGTCACCGACTATATCGGCCCCGGCAAGGCGGCGCAGACGGCGCCCGCCGTTGACGACCTCGTGGTCCGGGCGCGCACCGGTTCCGCCGAAAATCCGCTTTTCGTCATCGCCATCGGCGCCATCAGCAACGTCGCCTCGGCCCTGCTCAGGGCGCCTGACATCATCGACCGGATCGTAGTGGTCTGGCTTGGCGGCCATGCGCTGGAATGGCCCGATACCGTCGAGTTCAACCTCAAGCAGGACGTCGGCGGCGCGCAGGTGCTGCTTGACAGCGGCGTGCCACTCGTCCTAGTGCCGTGCAAGGGCGTTACCTCGCGCCTGCACTCGACGGTGCCGGAGATCGAACGCTACGTCGAACCGCACGGCGGCATCGGCGCGTTCCTCGCGATGCGGTTCAAGGAATATTCGTCCGACCACATGGGCTGGGCCAAGGAGATCTGGGACATGGCGCCGGTCGGCTGGCTGCTCGATCCGATGTGGGCACCGAGCGTGATCATCCCCGCCCCCGTTCTCACCGATCAGATGACGTGGAGCATCGACCGAAGGCGGCATCCGATCCGCTACGTGACCTACGGTCGCAACCCAATCCTGAGGGATTTTTTCGTGAAACTGCGGGAATTCGCCGCGTCGAAATAGCGCTGCCCTACTCCGTCTTCCGCAAGAACGCCCCGAACGCGCGCGGGCCGTCGCCGGTCTTGACCTCGCCGATCACCTTGAGGTCGGTGGCATCGATGATATCCAGCGTGTTGCTCTCCCAACAGGCGACGATGATGCGCTTGCCGTCGGCGGTCGCATTGATGCCTTCGGGGTAATCGCCGACATTGATGCGCTTGATCGGCTTCAGCGTCGCAACGTCGAACACGCTGACCGTGCCACCATATTGATCGGTGACGAAGCCGCGGCCGAGCGTCAGCGCCACGGCATAGGGCCGCATCCCGACTGGCACACGGCCGATCTCGCGTGCCTCCGCGATGTCGATCACGGAGACGTCGTTGGAGCCGACATTGGCGGTGTAGGCGCGCTTGCCCTCGGCATCGATGGTGACACCGAACGGGCGCGTGCCGACCTTGATGACCGCCTTGCGCTCGCGCGTTGCGGTATCCACCACCGAGACGCTGTCGTCGTCGCGGTCCGCCGAGAGCAGCAGCTTGCCATCAGGCGTCACCGCGAGCCCCGATGGCGAGGCCCCGACGGTGATGCTGGCGGTGACGCTGCGCGCCCCCGCATCGATCACCCGCACCGCAGCCGCGTACCAGTCGGCGACATAGACTGTCTTGCCGTCGGGTGTCACGGCGATGCCGAGCGGCCCACCGCCGACCTCGATGCGGCCGGCGACCTGCCGTGTGGCGGCGTCCACCACCGTCACCGCCTTGGCATCGGGGCTCGTCACATAGGCAAAGCGGCCGTCCGCGGTGACGGCAACGCCCGCCGGCTTGCCGCCGATCGGGATGGTCGCGACGCTGCGCGACGTGGCGAGGTCGACGACCATCAGGTCGTCGCTGAGCTGGTTGGTGACGAACGCCTCTTCCGCCGAGGCGTTCGCGACGCTGGCGGCGAGCGCCGCCAGGACCAGGACCCGCACGGTCAGCTTCCGCTCTCGATCTTCTTCTTCAGCGCTTCGAGGCCGGTCTGATACAGCCCCTTCACCGCCTTGACCGAGGCCTCATCGCTCAGCTCTGGCGGCGGATCGTTGTTCGGAAAGCCGCGATAGAACGCGCCGGCCCATTCCAGCGTTGCACCCTTGCCGTCGGCGCTCGGCGTCACCGTCAGCGTCGAGGAATAGTTGTTGACCGGCAGCACCTTCACGTCCACGGCAGTGATCCGGTATGAATAGGTCATGGCGGCGGCGTCAAACTTGTAGAGCTCCTCGTCGACCGTGGCACCTCCCGTCAGGGTCAGCCGCCGCGTCGCGCCGATCTCATTGCCCTTCTCGCCCTCAGTCTTGGTAACCGGCGGCAGCCAGCTCATATCCTGGAAATTGCCGATCACTGCCCAGACCTTGGCCGCCGGCGCATTGATCTCGATGGATTCCCGCACCTTCTGCCGGGTCGGGCCATGCGCCCTGGCCGGGACAAAAGCCGCCGTCAGAGCCATCCCCGTCACTGCAAGCACCGCCACCCCGGCGATCGCACGACCGATCGTCTTCCTCATCTCGTTTCCTCATCCTTTCACCAGGCGCGACTTGAGGCGCGCTAAGGGCATCGTAACGCATTTTTGGACCCTGGGGAGACTGCTTCGTGGCGACGGCGTGGCGGCAATGCTGCCCGCGGCCTAGAAGCCCATGCGTTGCCCGGCGGGCAAGGCGCGCCAGACGATGGTCAAATGGGTCCAGAGCGAATACTTCGCTTTACGCGAATTCGGAAATACATCATGTCCCGGGCATTCCAGGGAAAAGAACCTCCTCCCACATCTTGCTTGCGGGAAGCTTGCCGGAGAGATGCATCCGATGCGGCGCTTGGACGCAAGCGACACCTAAGGTTGCCACTCAGAATCGCAGTAATGAATTGAAACAATGTTTCTGAGTGCTGGCATGAAGCCAGCCCCTGCCTTGCGACCCGGCAATGATTGACGGACGTCCAGGACCCGCCGAGCCGTCAGGAATTCCCCATGGTGTCCACCTACTTCAGCTACAGCTACGTCGCGCGCAATCTCACGCAGTCTCTGACGCGGGTGGCGCAGCAATCAGACGTATCGCGCGAAGTCCTCTACTACAAAGCCAACATCGGCAAGGTGCGGACCGTCGACGACCTGATGAACGACTATCGCCTGTATCATTACGCGACGAAGGCCTTTGGCCTGGAAGACATGGCCTATGCCAAGGCCTTCATGAAGAAAGTGCTGCAGAGCGATCTCACGGACTCCAAGGGCTTTGCCAATACGCTGATCGACAAGCGTTACCGGGAGTTTGCCGCGGCCTTTTCCTTCGCCAGCGGTGAAACGAAGGTCGCGCAATCGGAGAACCAGACCGACGACATGATCGGACTGTACACGGCGGCCATGAAGAGCAACGTCGATGCAGTTGCCGCCGACACGACATACTACAATGCCAAGATTGGCAGCGTGACCAGCGTCGACGAGCTTCTCAACGACGATCGTCTTCGCAACTATGTCGCGTCGGCTTTCGGGATCGATCAGAGCAAGTGGCCACGCGACACGATCAAGCAGGTCCTGTCCAGTGACCCATCCGACCCGAACAGCTACGTCAATGTCACCTTCTCGTCCCAGCTGGATGGCCTCAACGTCCAGCTAGCTCAAGCCAAATCGGATGCAACCGACGCCAGCACGAAGATCGCCGACTACACGGCTCAACTGTCGCAACCCGGCGCTGACGTCGATCAATTGAACGTCCAGATATTGGTCGAAAGATACCGCCTGCAGTCCGCCGTGAGCAGCATATCAAGCACCAACGACGCCATCGCGATGACGGGCCGGTTCATGAACCTGGCCGGCGCGTTCGAATTTTCGCCCGACGGATCGCTTCCACCAGGCACCTCCGCGCAGACCGGTGCAAACCTCGCAAGCACGAACCAGAGTTTCGACAACAGCAAGTCGGCTGTTTATGCAGCGGCAAGTCCGCTGCAGGAAGCCTTGGTCATCGGGCAATTCAGAAAAGCCATTCCCAATGTGAATACGCTGCAGGCGCTGGTGTCCTCGCCCGTCGCGTATAATTTCGCGCTGGCAGCAGTCGGCCTCGACCCTACACAAGTCTCGCAGTCCACCGTGAAGGCTGTGCTCGAAAGCGACCTCAACGACCCCAAGAGCTATGTCTATACGCTCAAGGACGATCGATACGTCAAGCTCGCGCGTGCGTTCAACTTCGACGCCAAAGGCAATCTGACGACACCCCTGGCGGCCCAGGATTCGGCCGAAATCCTCGATATCGCGAAAGACTACGTCATCGCGAAATTGAAATCTGCAAGCACGCAGGACCAGGCGAAAGTCAAAGCTCAAGCCCAGAAGGAAGCGACGGACTATCAACAGTCGATTGGCACCATCAAGAGCGATTCCGATCTGCTCTCAAACAGGAATCTGGTCGACTTCATTCTGGTCGCCAAGGGTCTGGAGCCTGCGAACGTGAGTACCGCCTATCTCAAGAAGATCTTCGCCTCCGATCTCAACGATCCCAAGAGCTTCGCGAACACGGAGAGCGATCCGCGTTTTGCCGAGATCGCGGCGTCGTTCAATTTTGACAGCAAGGGCAACGTCGCGCGACTTGCGATGATTGGCCCGCAAAAGCGCGATCAATTTCTCGCAACGCAAAAGAACTATCTCGAGCAGAGCCTGGAGCAACAGCAGGGGGATACAAATCCCGGCGTTCGTCTGGCGCTGTATTTCCAGCGCATGGCGGGACACGTCACGTCCGCTTACGACATCCTAGCCGACAAGGCCCTTTCGGAAGTATTTCGCACCACCTTCGATCTGCCTGACCAGATGGCTTCGATGCAGATCGATCAGCAAGCCAGGATCGTGGAAAAATACCTCAATCTCAAAGATCTCGGCGATCCCGCGAAAGTTTCAAAGCTGCTCAGCCGTTTCTCGGCCATGTACGACGCAAAGAACGCCAGCCAGACCTACTCGCCCGTGCTCGACCTCTTCCAAGGATCGAGCTCGACAGGGATATCGGGCTTTAATGAATCGACCTATCTGGCCATGACGAAAATGCGCGCCAGCCCGTGGTGATCGACCGCTCACTTATTCCGCCAGCGTCGCCTCGACGAAGCCGCGCGGGTCGGCGCAGAACTCTCGCATGACCCGATAATGATCAGTCTGCTCGACCGTTGTCGGTTCGAGGCCATATTTGCCGAGTCGAAGCAATTGCGCATTGGGATAGGCCATCAGCAGCGGCGCGTGGGTCGCCATGATGACCTGACAATTGCCGGAGAGATCCATGCGATGCAGCAGCTTGAGAAAGTCCATCTGCCGCGCCGGCGACAGCGCCGATTCCGGCTCGTCGAAAATGTAGATGCCCTGCTTCTGGCAGCGCTCCTCGAAGAAGACCAGAAAGCCCTCGCCATGCGAAAAGGAGAGATAGTCCGGCGCTTCCTGAACGCTCGCACCAAACACGCCTTCCATGGCTGTCGCTGCATCTACCGCCGAGCGGTCCAGATAACGCGCGACCGAAAAGAATGTCTCCGCCCGAAAGAACCAGCCGTCGGTCACCTTCGGCACCCACGCAGCCCTCAACGCTGACGACAGCTCGTCGCCGGTGATCTCGATGCCGCCGCCGTCGAGCTCATGAAAACCCTTGCGCCCGCCGATGCTCGCAAAGCCGGCCATCCCTGCGATGCCTTCGAGGATAGTCGACTTGCCCGTGCCATTCTCGCCAACGATGATCGTAACGGCGGCGTCGAAGCTGTGGTCGAACTCGTCCCTGAACACCGGAAGGCAGAACGGATAAGCCTCCCAGTCTTCAACCCGTGCGCGGTCGAGCCAGACGCGCCTCAGATAGGGCGCACGCAGCGTGGTTTGTCGGCGTCTTTTCCTGCTCATTTGCTCTGCCCCCTATTCATCCTGCAGCGCGGCGTCGATGAACCCCGCAGGATCTTCGCAGAATCCCGAACGGGTCATCCAGCGCGGCCTGATCGAGGTATCTCGCGACCGAAAAGAAGCTTTCGGCACGAAAGGACCAGCCATTGGTGATCTTGGGCAACCAGCTTGCGCGCAGCGCCTTCGACAGCGTCCCACCCATCTTTTCGAGCGCCATGGAGTGATCGACCGGCCTGTAGCCCTTGCCGCCGCCTGCTTCGTCGTAGCCGGCGAGCGCTGCAATCCCCTCCAGGATGGTAGACTTGCCCGTGCCGTTCTCCCCGACAATGATCGTGATGGGCGTGTCGAAGCTGAACTCGAAATCGTCTGCGAAGATCGGAAGACAGAATGGATAAGCGTCACGATCGCCAACCTGCGACGGATCGAGCCAGACCCGTTTCAGGTATGGCGCCGGCAAATTGATCGTCCGATTGCCCCTTCGACCCATATGACCCCTCCGCCGATCCCCAACTCGGGTTCCATGCCGTCATTGGAACATACCAGGAACACCGGAGATAGGAAAGTAGCAATGAGGAGCGGCAGCACGCCTCAGTCGTGGTTAGCCGACAGGCTCCAGCACCAGCTCCATGGTCATCAGCACGGGATTGTCACCGCGAACCAAGCCCCCCTCGGCTATGCCACCGGTGTAGTCGATGAGGGCGACGTCGAGCGCGGCCTCCAGCGCGCCGGACCCTCCCGGCGCGATCGTCCCGGCGGCGATCGCAAGCTCCGTGGCAAACGGTTCGGTCGTGCCGCCATGGGTGAAGCGCGCACCGATGGTCGAGCCGACACCGCCGTGGATTTTGGCGTGCGCAATGCCGTGCGCCTTGCAGAAGGCTTCGAGGCAGCCAGCAAAATCCTGGTTGGGACGCAGCCGCAGCGCGAAAGCGCGGCTGCTCGTG
The DNA here is from genome assembly GCF_018130615.1 of Bradyrhizobium manausense. Taxonomy (GTDB): domain Bacteria; phylum Pseudomonadota; class Alphaproteobacteria; order Rhizobiales; family Xanthobacteraceae; genus Bradyrhizobium; species Bradyrhizobium manausense_A. Next base: position 415,828 of record NZ_JAFCKB010000002.1, on the reverse strand, counting down.
CGCGCACCCGTGCTCGCGGCGGCGACAGGCCCGAACAGCTTGAAATTGGTCTCCGGGTCGGGCTCGGCGGTGAACATCGCGCCATCGATGCCGAAGGCCTGGACCTCGAATGGCTCGGCAACAACCGTCTCGTCCGGCAGCATGTGGCCGCCGCTGGCCTTGCCGTCCGCCTCGGTCCACAGTCCGTGGCAATGAAAGAACGGCGCACCGTCGCGCGTGCCGAGCGTCATGCTGCCGAGCCGCGTACGCGTCACGCCCGCGGGCCGATACGTGTCGCTGTAGAACGCGGCATTCTCGCCGGTCTTCGACAATGCCGGCATCACATAGGCGAACGGCCCAAGCGCCCCGCTGCCGAAATTCAGGACGCCGCCCGCAAAGCCCTCCGCCGCAAAGCCGCGGCGCGCGGCTTCCAGCAGCGGCAGGCCTGCTTCAAGCGTGAACGAGAAGGCACGCCCCCTCGCCTCGACCCACTGGATGCGTTCGGCGACAGCTGCGCCCGGCTGCTTGATCGTCCGCATCACCGACGCTCAGCCTGTCTTGGTCTGGTCGAGATCGAGCAGCCCGCGCGCCTCGAGTTCGTCGCGCACCATGCGCTTCGGCACCTTGCCGTAACCGGATTTCGGCAGCGCCTCCCAGAAGAAGAACCGCTTGGGCATCTTGTAGCGCGGCACCTTCGGCGACAGGAACGCCGCCATCTCCGCTTCGCTCACCGGCTTCGCGCCGTCGCGCGCGACGCAGACGGCGACACCGACCTCGCCCCAGGTCGCATCGGGCACGCCGAGCACGGCTACCTCGCCGACTCCGGGATGGGTCAGGATTTTTTCCTCGATCTCGCGCGGATAGATGTTGGAGCCGCCGGAAATGTACATGTCCGACGCGCGTCCCGTGATGTAGACGAACCCCTCCTCATCCATGTGACCGAGATCGCCGGTCCGGAACCAGCCGTTGCGGAATGCCTTCGCATTGGCTTCCGGATTGTCGTAGTAGCCGGCGAGCACCGCAGGCCCGATCACGCAGATCTCGCCGCTCTGGTTCGCCTGGAGCTCGCGGCCCTCGTCATCCTGGATCGAGACCTGCATACCGGTCCGCTCGAAGCCGCAGGTGCCGATCTTCGCGTGCGGGCCATCCTCCGGATCATGCAGCGCCGCCGGCAGTACAGTGATGTTGCCGGTGACCTCACCGAGGCCGAAATACTGCACGATGACCTTGCCGAGCTTCTTCAGCGCAGCCTTCTGGTCCTCGCGATACATCGGCGCGCCGGCATAGATCACGTGACGCAGCGAGGAATGATCGTATTTGTCGACCGCGGGATGCTCGATCATCATCTTCAAAATGGTCGGCACCGTGAAGAGATTGCCGACCCGATGCCTTTCGATCAGGCGGAACGCCTCGTCGATGTCGAATCTCTCGGTCGGCAGCAGCACGGTGCAGACGCCACGCGCAGTCTGCACCAGCTGATGCACGCCGGCGCCATGAGAGAGCGGCGCCACCACCAGCGACGCATCCGCTTCCGTGACACCGGGGGTGAGATCGGCGAGATGATTGGTGACGACGAAGCCCATCTGGCCGTGGGTCAGCACCGCGGCCTTGGAGCGGCCGGTGGTACCGGACGTGAAGAAGAACCAGCAGGGATCGTCGTGCTCGACCGCGACGTTCTCGACCACTTGGCCTGCCTGCGAGGCTATGGCGTCAGCAACCGAGCGCTCGCCGAACGAGGCCTTGCCGTCGATGCTCCAGGTGAATTCCAGTGCACTTCCTTTCACCGCCGCCGCGTGCTCGGGAAAATCGACATGGCAGAGAAACGCCTTCGCGCCGGAGGCCTGCGCAAGATAGGCGACCTCGTCAGGCATCAGGCGGAAATTGGTGGGCACCCAGACCGCGCCGAGCCGGAACGCCGCAAACATCGAGACAAACATCTCGTTGCCGTTCTTGGAATGGACGAGAATGCGGTCGCCTTTGGCGATGCCGCGCGCAGCAAGCGCCGCCGCCAGCGCCGAAACCTGCGCATCGATTTCGCGCCAGGTCCAGGATTTGTCACCCCAGACGAAACCTGGGCGCAATCCATGCCGCCGTGCATTCTGGGTCAGCATGTAGGCGAGATTCATGACGCGGCGGGACATGCGGAGCGGCTGCATCGGGCTTCCTCTTCGACGGCAGACAGCACGCAAGCCATCTGCTCATTGCAGCCCATTTATCGCCATCGAACGCGGCCCTGCAAGGCCACGATCCGCGCATCTGCCCTACGGTTTCCTGAATTCGAACGGCGTCGCCGTGATCGCCTTCTCCTTGACGCAGACCTGCGCGCCGAAACCACCGCAATAGCTGCCATGCAGGTCGAAGCGGATGACACGCGCCGCGCCGCGCTTCATCGGCGGTGCCACGATGGCGTAGCTGCGGACATAACCGTCGAACACAGCACGGACGCTGCCGTCCGGCCACGTCACCAGAATGTCCAGCGCACAACCGCCGGTCCCGCAATAGGTGCTCTCGCGGTCGCCACACTTGGTGTCGCGGAAATCGACGATGTAATCGTCGCGACCGTCACCGGTCAGGTCGATCTTGCGCACCGTATCCGGCGCGAAGGTCACCGCACCACCGCCCTGGCTGTCGCATTCCTCATTGGCGTAATGCAACGCATTCTGCACGGCAGGTGGATAGTCGGCGGGATTGAACGGCTTGGCGTGGTCAGCACGCGCGGCGGCCGTGAGCATCGTGAGCAGGACGAACAGATAGCGCATGCGCGTTGGTCGCCTGCGCGGTCGCAATTGTTCAGGGAATTTTAAACATGATCGGCGCAACTTCCATCAGTTGTCGCGTACAGAGTGTCCCATCATGGTCAAAGCGCCCGCCTTTCTCCTGCTGTCGCTGGCGCTTGCCGGATGTGCCGTGGCCCCGCAAGCGCATTTGGCTTCAGATCCTGCCTTCAGGCCCGCCCGCTACGCCTGGGATGGCGCTGGCGAAGATCCCAATCGACCACATACCGCCGCCCAGCCGTCGCGAGCAGCGCGCACAGTCGACGCATCCGAGCGAGCCAAGTCGCAGGCCGGGCTTCAGCCTTATTCGAAGGAATGGTGGCAGGCCCAGGACGGCATCGAGGCCGAGCAGGACGCCAAGGTCAATCGCTCCCTGGTTATCTGCCAGGGCTGCCTCCGCCCGAAACAACCGCCGGAAGATTCGCGGCTCGCCAAGGCGGTCGATTGAACCGAACTACGCCTCCGCCGCTCTACTGAGATACCGCGCTGACGTGGCCATTCCGGCCTATCGTCGCGAGCCAACATCTCAGGGACGAACAATGCTCACCCGCCGCAGCCTCGTTGCCGCCTCTCTCTTCGCCGCCGCCACGCCCGCCTTCGCTCAGGCGCCCACCGCCAACGATCCCGTCACAATCCTGACCGCGATCTACACCCGCGCCGCCAAAGGAAAAGGCGATGGTGGCGCCGCCTTCGTCATCGAGAACAAGGCCGCGAAAGCGAAATATCTCTCCAAGGCGCTGGTTGCGCTGTGGGCCAAGGCGGATGCGCATACACCGAAGGGCGACGTCGGGCCGATCGATTTCGATCCCGTCACCAATTCGCAGGAACCCGACGTCAAGGCGTTCAAGGTTGACGCGGAAAAGATCGAGGCCGACAAGGCGACGCTTGCGGTGACCATCACCGGCCACCGCAACGACCGCAAACCGGCCGACCGGATCGTACGTTACGACTTCGTGCGCGAGACTGGCAGCTGGAAGATCGACGACATCAAGGGCTCTTCGGACGGTGAGGCCTGGTCGATCCGCAAGATGCTGACGGAGACGCTGAAGAGCTGACCGGAGACACCATGAGCGACGTCATCGACAACAAGGCCCATCACCGCTTCGAGCTCGAGGTGGAGGGCCATCTCGCAACCGAGCACTACAAGCTCGAAGGCAACATCATCACCTTCGAGCATACCGACGTGCCGAAAGAGCTCGGCGGCAAAGGCGTCGGCTCAAAGCTGGTGCAAGGCGCGCTCGATCAGGTCCGCGCGAGGGGCTTGAAGCTGATCCCGCAATGCCCGTTCGTGAGGGCGTGGATCGAAAAGCACCCGGACTATGCGGATATGGTGCAGCAATGAGCAAGCTCAGGCCCGCCGGTCGCGCGGCGGGCCTGCCGACATTCACGGCCTATTGCCCGTGCCTCAGCAAGTCCTGGTCACTCAGATCCCAGTCCTGCCACAACTGCAGCACGCCCAGGATCACCGCCACTGCGCCGAGACTGGTGTGGTAGATCCGGAGAAAGCCTCCGCCAGAATAGCCGAGCACATAGGGCGAGACGATGAGCCACAGCCCGACCAGGATCGTCGCGACCTCCTGCCAACGCTGCAAGGCGACGTATTCGAGCTGGCTTAGGCCAAATATGACGAGGCCGACCGCGACCGCGTTCAGGACCATCGCCTGGTGTCCGGCGATTCCCGGCTGATCCTGGATGGGAAACCACGGCGAGGCGACAATCAACGCGCCCAGCAGCATCCCACACCAGTCTTCCCATGTGCGATGAGTATTCAAGAAACCAAAGTCCGACATTGTATCCTCCTACAAAAGAGGCATACGTCGGGCGGCTGGCAATCATGACACTCCGAATGTCTAGCGACCCTGCCGGCCGCATTCGGGCGTATGTCCTGCAATCGACGTGGGAACCGCCACGGAACTTGCAAGAGCGATATCGGAAATTATTCACGACCGCCGCTCCACATTCACGGCAAGGAATTCATGACGCACTGCGGCTACAGCGCTCCAAGCTTCTGGAGCGCCTCGCGTGCGGTCGGCAGGCCGGGGCGCAACTCCAGCGCCTTCCTGAAATCGGCAATGGCGCCCTGCTTGTTCCCAAGTCTCATCTTGGCCTGACCGCGATTATTCCAGGAGAACACATCAGACGGATCGTACTCCAGCGCCTTGTCGTAGTCGGCGAGTCCGCCCTTGTTGTCGCCTTGGTAGAGCCGGATCATACCGCGGTTGCGCCAGCCGCGCGCATCGGTCGGCGCGACCCGGATCGCCTCGCCATAGTCGGCGGCCGCGCGGTCGAGCTGCTCGCTGTCGCGATAAACGTTGCCGCGGTCGATATAGGCAAGCAGATCCGGCGCGAGCTTGATCCGCATGCTGAAGTCGGCCAGCGCATGCGCCGTGTCGTGCTTGCGGGCATAGACGTAGCCCCGATTGGCGTAGGCGGTGGCATAGCTGGGATTACGCTTGATCGCCGCGTCGAAATCGGCGATGGCGCCGTCGAGATCGCCTTTGTTGTACCGAGACTCGCCGCGATTGCTGTAGGCCATCGCCAGCGAGGGATCGAGCTTGATGGCTTCGTCGTAGTCGGCAATGGCGCGATCATAGTCGCGCTTGAAGCCGTAGACGCGGCCGCGATTGTTGAAGGCGCAGGCGTAAGCCGGGTCGAGCTTGACCGCCTCATCGAGATCGGACAGCGCCGCATCGAGCTCGCGTTTCTCGGTCAGGCCGTGACCGCGATTGCAATAGGCGCCGGCGAGCCTCCGGCCGGTCTCGCTTCTTGCGTCGATCACGGTCGAGCAGGCTTTCACCCGCTCATCCGGCGTGCTGGTGAGCCCGACACAGGCTTCCCAGGCCGGACCACCCTCGGCGGCGGCCGGGACCGGCGCCGTCGAGACGACCATGGCGAGCAAGGCCATGAGGCTGAGCGGGACACGCATTTTGCAGATATCTCCCCTGCGGCAACCTCCCTTGGTCGCGCCTTGGCAAGGGCTGGTTCAGGCGCCTAGATCAGGGAATAAGCACGGCTTCGGAAGGATCGGGGATGACGGCAACGGTACGCGACAACAAGGACAGGAGCCGCTTCGAGCTCGATGTCGGCGATGAACTAGCCTTCGCAAATTACCGGCTGACGCCGTCGGCCGTCATCATCACCCATACCGAGACGCCGCGTGCGCTACGCGGCCGCGGCATAGCCTCCGAATTGATCAACGGCGCGCTCGACCTGATCCGGCGCGACGGCAAGAAGGTGGTCGCGGGTTGTGGCTTCGTCGTCGATTATCTCGACAGGCATCCGGAGAATGCGGATCTCGTTGCCTGAAATGAAAAGGGCCCGCGACATCGCGGGCCCTTTGAGGTCGACCGATCCGTCGGTCAGTGCTTGATTTCAGGCGGCAGCTTGCCGCCGTTGGCGGCGAGCTTGGACATCACTTGCTTGTGCAGCCAGACGTTCATGCTGGCGGAGTCGTTCATGTCGCCGGTGTAGCCGAGTTCCTTGGCAAGATCCTTGCGCGCGGCAAGGCTCGAATCGACGTCGAGCGCCTTCATGAGGTCGACGATCGAGGTGCGCCACTCCAGCTTCTCGCCCTTGTGCGCCGCGACGGCCGCGTCGACGATCGCGGCGACGTCCACCGTTGCTGCGGGCGCGGCTGCCGGCGCAGACGCTGGCGCCGATCCGCTCGGCGCGGCCCCTGCAGGCGCGCTACCCGCGGGTGCGCCGCCGGCGGGCGCCGCGGAAGCCGGATGGCTGCCGAAGATTGCGCCCATGATTTTCCCGAAAATGCTCATGTCTGCTCCCCGAAAAGGATCCCGTTGGAAGGCCCCGAATGGGGCCCTTATAGATGAAGTTTCTGCATTGCGCCCGCGCTGTTCACGCGACCCACAAGCAGCATGAGCTTATCTGCGGCGAAATGACGACCGAATGACGTCGTCAAGGTTGCGCTGCGGCATCGAATCTCACCCAAGCGTGAGGGACAGGACTCGGAAATGGGCGTAGGCTTCGTGTTCAGCTCGCGATGCCATCCGGAATTCGCGCCTGGTTGGACTCGCGAAACTCAGAAGAGCGGCCGCTTGCGCCGTTGCCGGCGCCAAACTCGGCTGCATGGCAAGGGAGCAAGCCGACCATGGCCACACTCTATCAGGGCAATGTCCCCACGATGGGCCGGACCGCAGACGGGGCTGGACCGGTAATCCGAACCATCCGACTTTCCGACCTGCACGACGCGCTCAAGCGCGGCTGGGAAGATTTCAAGGCGGTGCCGAGCCACGCCATCATTCTCTGCGTGATCTATCCTGTGCTCGGCCTCGTGATCGCGCGCGTCGCAATGGGCTATTCAGTGATACCGCTGCTGTTTCCGCTGGCCGCGGGCTTCGCCCTGATCGGCCCGTTCGCAGCGCTCGGCCTCTACGAGCTCTCGAGCCGGCGCGAGCGCTATGAGGAAGCCAGCGCCTGGGACGCGATGGACGTGCTCCGCTCCCCGTCTTTCGGCGCCATGCTCGGTCTCGGCACGTTGCTGCTCGCGTTGTTCGTGACCTGGGTCGCGACCGCGCAGGCGATCTATATTGCGGCGTTCGGCTATGAGGGCGTGACTGGAATCTCGGACTTCGTGACGCGCGTGCTGACGACATCACAGGGCTGGTGGCTGATCGTTGTCGGCTGTGGCACGGGCTTCCTGTTCGCACTCGCCGCGCTCTGTATCAGCGCTGTATCGTTCCCGCTGATGCTCGACCGGCATGCCGGCGCGTTCGAGGCGATGGTCACCTCGCTCCGCGTCGTCGCCAAGAACCCGGTGCCGATGGCGGCTTGGGGCCTGATTGTCGCGGTGCTGCTCGCGCTCGGCACCATCCCCGCGTTTCTCGGGCTCGCCATCGTCATTCCCCTGCTCGGCCACGCCACCTGGCATCTCTACCGCAAGGTGATCGTCTCCGAGCCCGGCGCACGGCCGGTGCCGCCTCCACCGCAGCGTCCGCGCAAGCCGGCCGCCGACTTCCCGGCCAACCTGTTCCCCTGGCGAAATCGGAGGGACGCCTGACGATATCGTGACATGCGAACCTGCCCGGGCTTGGCTCGGGCAGGCTCTGCGCGCTACCATACGCCTTGCTTTGGCCGCGGTTACAACCGAGATTGCGCCCGCCGGTCAGATCACTTCACGGAATCCATTTCATCTGATGACCCCGACGATTTCTCGTCTCGCTCTCGCAGCCTTCGCCCTCTCCGCATCCATCCTGTCCGCCCAGCCAGCACTTGCCGCTGTTGCCTGCGGCTCAGGCAATTTCGACGCCTGGCTTGCGGACTTCAAAACCGACGCTGCGGCCAAGGGTATCTCGCAGCAGGCCATCACCGCCGGACTTGCCGGCGTGACGCTCGATCAGAGCGTGCTCAACCGCGACAAGTCGCAAAAGGTCTTCACCCAGACCTTTGAAGAGTTTTCCGGCCGCATGGTGCCGCCGCGGATGACGCGCGGCTCCAACATGATGAAGCAGTACGGCTCGGTGCTGTCGCGCATCGAGCAGACCTATGGCGTGCCCGGCGAGATCCTGGTCGCGATCTGGGGTCTCGAGACCGATTTCGGCGTCAACACCGGCAAGTTCGCGACGATCCGCTCGCTCGCGACACTCGCCTATGATTGCCGGCGCGCCGAGCAGTTTCGTGGCGAGTTGATGGATGCGTTGCGCATCGTCCAGCGCGGCGATCTTGCGCCAGCCGACATGAAAGGCGCCTGGGCCGGTGAACTCGGTCAGACCCAGTTCATGCCGTCATCCTGGATGAAATATGCCGTCGATTTCGACGGCAACGGCAAGCGCGACCTGCTGCATAACGCGCCCGACGTGCTCGCCTCTACGGCCAACTATCTCGCCGGCTACGGCTGGCAGAAGGGCAAGGACTGGCAGCCGGGCAGCCCGAACTTCGCGGTGCTCCAGCAGTGGAACAAGAGCGAGGTCTATTCCAAGACGGTGGCCTATTTTGCTACCCAACTCGCGCACGCCCCCTAAGACGCGCACTAAGACAAAACGCATAGGGCCGATCGCCCGGCGACCGGCCCTCTCTTGGATTGCGTTACCTACCCGATTACTTGCCCATGGTGGCGTGCATCGCCTTGTTCAGATGCATGCCGCACGCCCCCATTTTGCCGTTGAGTAGCGCGTCCTGGGCCGCCGTGACCTCCTTCTCAGCGACGAACTTGCTGTCGCCGTCCGGCATCGCCTCGATCGCGGTCTCGGTCTTCTCCAGATTGGCCCCGCTGCAGCCGCCCATGGCGTGCTTGGCGGCCTGAGCCGGCGCGACGGCCAATGCGACGGCAGCAATTGCGATAACCCCGAGTAACTTCGTCATGATGTTACTTTCCTTCTCTTGTTCTTGGAACAGAGCCAGCGACATTGCCGGAATCTGCAACATGACTTTGCTGCTGACGCGGCAACTTGCCGCAATAAATTCCGCGCGAGAATTGCGTGATGTTGCGCAGCGCGCAGAGCCGCATGCGAAATTTCTGATTTTCATTACAACTTCGTAATCAGAATCTGCACGCTGGGCGTGTGTGCAGCGCATCATGGGACAATTGCCCTCAGGATCTTTCGCAGGACCGTCCGGCACCGCTGCGAAAACGTCCAAAATCAGCTAGAGCCCAAGCTCGGACTCCTCCGAAATTAGAGAGAATCTCGCCCAGTAAAAGTGAACAAAGATTCATTTCTAAAAAAACCAGATCATGCGAATCACGCATATCAGACTTGGGCTCACGAGCTAACATGACGCCCTCGCAGGTCACGGGAATGTAACCTATTTTCTGAACAATCAGAATCTAAGATGGATCTATAAACCCGTGATTTCACGGGATTTATTGCTTATCATCCGGGGTTTCGCCTGGCTACTGGGCGGGACTCTCGACAGGTTAATCGCTCCTTACCTGCGCCATGCGCGCTACGCTTAGCTGCATCGCAACATCGGAACTTTCGCACTGCACTACTCTCACCTATATTCATTTCAACGATGAGGCCCGGCAAGGGCTGAATCGAACTACAGGAGACTACCATGCTGCTCTCACTTATCCGTATGATCCAAGCTTTCCGGGACTATCAGCGCAATGTTGCCGAGCTGTCCCAGCTCAGCGATCGCGAACTGGCTGACATCGGCCTCGATCGCTCGGACATCCCGCGCGTTGCCGCCGGTCAGTATCAGGGCTGATACCGTTCAGCCTTTCACCGGACGAACCGATAGCGCCCGCCTCGTGCGGGCGTTGTCGTTTCTGATGGCAGAAAACTCGATCTCGGCGATTCCACTGACCGCCGAAAAGCGCTACCTGTCCGCCCCATGACAGGACCCCAATCCAATTCCGTGCACGTCATCGGCGCCGGCCTTGCCGGCTCAGAGGCCGCTTGGCAGGTGGCCAAGGCTGGCGTGCCCGTAGTGCTGCACGAAATGCGGCCGGACCGCATGACCGAGGCGCACCGCACCGACGGGCTCGCTGAGCTCGTCTGCTCCAACTCGTTCCGCTCGGACGACGCCGCCAACAACGCTGTCGGCCTGCTGCATGCTGAGATGCGCCGCCTCGACTCGCTGATCATGCGCGCGGCCGATGCCAATCAGGTGCCCGCCGGCGGCGCGCTTGCGGTCGACCGCGACGGCTTCTCGGCCGCCGTCACCAAGTCCCTGAACGACCATCCCCTGATCGAGATCGCCCGCGGCGAGATCGCGGGCCTGCCGCCGGCCGAATGGAGCAACGTGATCGTTGCGACCGGGCCCCTCACCTCGGCGCCCTTGGCCGACGCCATCCGCGAGCTGACCGACGAAAATGCGCTCGCCTTCTTCGACGCCATCGCGCCGATCGTACATCGCGAATCCATCGACATGTCGGTGGCCTGGTTTCAGTCGCGCTACGACAAGGTTGGCCCCGGCGGCAACGGCGCCGACTACATCAACTGCCCGATGACCAAGGAGCAGTATGACGGCTTCGTCGCCGCGCTGATTTCAGGCGAAAAGACCGAATTCAAGGAATGGGAGACCAACACGCCCTATTTCGACGGCTGCCTGCCGATCGAGGTGATGGCGGAGCGCGGTCCCGAGACGCTGCGCCACGGCCCGATGAAGCCGGTGGGCCTCACCAATCAGCACGATCCCGCCACCAAAGCCTATGCGATCGTGCAGCTACGCCAGGACAACAAGCTTGGCACCCTCTACAACATCGTCGGCTTCCAGACGAAGCTGAAGTATGGCGAGCAGCAGCGCATCTTCCGCACCATTCCGGGGTTGGAGAAGGCCGAGTTCGCCCGCCTCGGCGGCCTGCATCGCAACACCTTCCTCAACTCGCCAAAGCTGCTCGACAGCCAGTTGCGCCTGCGCGCGCAGCCGCGGCTGCGCTTTGCCGGCCAGATGACGGGCTGCGAAGGCTATGTGGAATCCGCCAGTGTCGGCCTCATCGCCGGCCTCTATGCGGCTGCCGACGCGCGCGGCGAGACGCTTGCGAGCCCGCCGGCTACGACGGCGCTCGGATCCTTGCTCGGCCACATCACGGGCGGCCATATCGAGACCATCGAGCCGGGCACCCGCTCGTTCCAGCCGATGAACATCAATTTCGGCCTGTTTCCGCCGCTCGCGAGTGCGCCGACGAAGAAGCCGGACGGCACGCGCCTGCGCGGCAACGAGAAGACGGTGGCCAAGAAGCAGGCGATGAGCGCATTGGCGCTCGCCGATCTCGATCGCTGGATCGCCGATCATTTGCGCATTGCCGTAGCCGCGTGAGTTTTCGATGAGTCTCCCGAAAGACGACGCCGCGATGCTCTCGGCGCGCTGGACCGAGGGCGTGCTGCTCAAGCGCGACGTGTTCTCGACCGTCGAGCGCGGCCGCTTCCGCGCTGACAGCGGCGAAGTCGACGCGGTGCTGCGCCGGCTCGACGAGGTGCCGTGGTGGTCGTTCCTGCTGGCGCGCCATCTGTTTGCACGCGAGAAGCACGCGTTGGCGCTCGCCAAAGGCCTCGATGTCGGCCCTGAACTGCTCTGGGCCGGCCGTCGCGCGCTGGTACGCGGCTTTGTCGGCGGCGTTGCGCTGCATCTGGCAAAGCCCCATGGCGACCTTGCTTATTTCCGCTCGGCCAAGGCGGCCCTGCGCCGGCTGCGCCGCGCCGGCATCTGCCACAACGATCTCGCCAAGGAACAGAACTGGCTGGTCGGCCGCGACGGCCGCGCCTACGTGACCGACTTCCAGCTCGCCGCCTGCTTTGCCCGGCGCGGGCGGCTCTATCGCATCCTCGCTTACGAAGATCTCCGCCATCTGCTCAAGCACAAGCGCTCTTATGCGCCCGAGGCGCTGACGCCGCGCGAGCGAAAGATCCTGGCGAAGAAATCCTTCGCCGCGAGCCTGTGGCTCGCCACCGGAAAGAAGGTCTATCGCGCCATCACCCGCGGCCTGTTCAACTTCACCGACCGCGAGGGCGGCGGCCGCCGTCTCGTCAATGACGCGCCGGTCTTGGCCGAACTGATCCGCAAGAACTCCGCCGTGCGCGACACCGCCATCGTTGCCTTTGCCGATCGCCGCTCCGGCGTAGGGCTCTATGCGTTCGTCGAAGCCGATCAGGCTGCGCTCGAAAGCCAGCTCCGCAACGAGCTCGCTGCCGCCAAGGGGCCGAAGCCACCGGAGCACATTCAGGTGGTCCACGCCCTACCACGCGACTCCGGCGGCAAGCCGCGCACCGAGATCCTGCAGCTGGTCGCCATGAACCAGCTCGACTTGATCGAGCCCATGATGAAGAACGACCAAGACCGCGCTTTCCTCAAGGACATCCTGGAGCAGCGCAAGAACCTCCGGGACCGCTTCAACTTCGAGGCCAACCTGCCCACCGGTTAGACCACGGCGTGCGCCGCGCCTTGAAGCCTCCACAATGCCGGTAGAGAAGCCTGGAACTGTACTGACTTGGGAACAATGACTCGCTGGGGGACCATAAGGCGCCGCGCAGCCCTGCTGTTGGCGGGTCTGGTGCTGCTGGAGGCCGCGCCTGTGATGGCCGCGGAGTCCGCGGCCGAGCAGATCTCCGGCTTCCGGCTGAAGCATGGTGAGGGCCGCGTCGTACGCGACGCGACCCTCGACCGCATCGCCATGGACCAGGCCCGTGCCATGGCGGCGAAGGACGATCTCAGCCACGACGCCCTCGGCCCGTTCAACAAGCGCGTCGCGCCGTCTGGCGCGGGCCGTGCCGCGGAGAACATCGCCTACGGCTACGATAATTTCGAGAAGACGCTGGGACAGTGGATCGACTCCTCGGGACACCGCAAGAACCTGCTGCTGCACAACGCCTCTCGCGTCGGGATCGCAAGTGCGAAGAATCCCAGCGGCAAGCGCACCTATTGGGCCATGGTGATCGCCGGGGATTACGAGCCGAAGGGCAAGAAGAACAAGGACAAAGAGCCTCTGGTTGCCGTCAAGCGCGAGGCTGCGCCCACGAGCAAGCCCAAATCCAGCAATTGCCACGTCAAGCTGCTAGGCCTCTGCATCTGAGGCGAGCCGGGCCAGTTCCTCGCTTGTCCGCCGTCTTGCTCGCCGTGTTCGGCACGTCTAGTGCATGCCGATGGATTGCGACAGGAGAGCCAGCTTGATCGACATCGACCGAATGCGTGCCGACACGCCGGCGGCTTCTCGAAGAGCCTATCTCCACAACGCGGGCGCGGCGCTAATGCCGGCATCGGTCGTTGCGACGATGAAAGAGCACATCGATCTGGAGAGCGAGATCGGAGGCTATGCCGCTGCCGACCGTGAATCCGAACGGCTCGACGCGGTCTACGGCTCGGTGGCGCGTCTCCTGAATGCCGCGCCCAATGAGGTTGCGCTGGTGGAGAATGCGACGGTTGCCTGGCAGATGGCGTTCTATTCGCTTCCGTTCTGCAAGGGCGACCGCATCCTGACCGCCGAGGCGGAGTACGCGGCCAACTATGTCGCGTTCCTTCAGGTCGCCAAGCGCACTGGCGCGGTCGTGGATGTCGTGCCGAGCGATGCCACCGGCGAGCTCGACGTCGACGCGCTTGAACGCATGATCGACGACCGCGTGAGACTGATCGCGATCACCTGGGTTCCAACCAATGGCGGGCTGGTCAATCCCGCCGCTGCCATCGGCCGGATCGCGCGCGCACACAACATTCCCTATCTGCTCGATGCCTGCCAAGCCGTCGGCCAGATGCAGGTCGACGTCGAAGCGATCGGCTGCGACATGCTGTCGGCGACCGGCCGCAAATTCCTGCGTGGCCCACGCGGAACCGGATTTCTCTATGTCCGCCGCCAGCTGCTGCAGCAGCTTGAGCCGCCGATGATCGACCATTTTGCGGCGCCCTGGGTCTCGCGGGACCAGTATGAGCTCCGCGACGATGCGCGCCGGTTCGAGACCTGGGAAAACAATTACGCGGCCCGGCTCGGGCTTGGCGCGGCCGTCGATTATGCTCTCGCGATCGGTCTCGGCCCGATCGCGCAACGCTGCCGCCTGCTTGCGGACCGCCTGCGCAATGGCCTCGCTTCAGTTCGCGGCGTCACCATTCGCGATCTTGGGCGCGCGCCGGGCGCCATCGTCAGCTTCACGATGGAGGGGCATGAGGCGGATGCTATCGTCCGCAGTGCAGCCGCGGCCGGCATCACGATCGGCGCCTCGGATCCATCCAGCACCCGCATCGATGCGGAAGTCCGCGCACTGCCGGTGGTCGTGCGCGCCTCGCCGCACTACTACAACACGGAAGCTGAGATCGACCTCCTGATCGCCCACGTGGCAGGTCTGGCGCAACATTAGTGGCACCAGACGACACAAGACCCAGACCCGGACCTAGGCTCTCGTCGTCAGTGCCGATAGCTGGTCGGTGTCAAAGCGGGCACGCAGCTCGCTGATGGCCGTCGCATCCGGTGGTCCGCTGGCGGTGAGCTTGGCCAATTCCTCGAAATAATGCTCGTGCCCCGGTGGAGACACCGTCATGAGCACGCGCGCGGGCTTGTCGCGGACATTGGTGATATTGTGGGGAACGCCCGGTGGAATGAAGAGATAGGTCCCCGGCGTGGCCCTGACGACCTCTTCGGCGACGTGCCATTCGCACTCGCCCTCAAGCATGTAGAAGGTCTCTTCCTGCACACGATGGACGTGCCGGCCCGTGGCGAACCCGGCCGGAATGGTCCAGTCGAACATGCTGGTGTGCCGCGTGTCCTGCCCGGTCACCAGAAAAGCCATCGGCTGGCCCCGCAGCATCACTCCCCCGGTCTCGCCGGGCCTGCGGATGAGAGGCTTTGCGTTCATGTGGTCCTCCATGGCTGGTCGTACCATTGCGCAGCAATGGCGCCATGATGGCGCCCCCCGCCCCGGGAAGTAGCGAAGCGGTGCGGAAAACATTGCAAAAAACCTGCGAAATGTGTCCTTCTTCGACGATGGCCGCGATCCTTGAATTTGGTCCCTTCCGCCTCGATGCCGATGCAGGGATTCTGTTCCGCGGAGCCGAGCCGACCCCACTCGGCCAGCGCGCCGTGCTGCTCCTGGCCCTGCTGGTGCAGCGCGCCGGCATGCCCGTATCCAAGGATGCCCTGATCGAGGCGGCTTGGCCCGCCCAAGCGATCGAGGACAGCAACCTGACCGTCCAGATCGCAGCCGTCCGCCGCACGCTGGCAGACGCTTCCGGAGAGGCGCAGTGGATCGAGACTCTGCCGCGACGCGGCTATCGCTATATCGGCCCGGCCGTGACGACGACCGACCCGGACCGTGCGTCCGCGCCATCACTGGCACTGCCCGAGAGGCCATCAATCGCGGTGTTGCCCTTTGCGAACCTGAGCGGCGATGCTGAACAGGACTATTTTGCCGATGGAATGGTCGATGACATCATCACCGGCCTGTCGCGCATCAATTGGCTGTTCGTGATCGCGCGAAATTCCACGTTCACATACAAGGGCCGAGCGATCGACGTGAAGCAGGTCGGACGCGAACTTGGCGTGCGCTACGTGCTGGAAGGCAGCATCCGGAAAGCCGGCGGCAATGTGCGGATCACCGGTCAACTGATCGACGCGTCGACCGGAATGCACGTGTGGGCCGAGCGCTACGACCGCAGGTCCGAGGACATTTTCGCGCTCCAGGACGAGATCGCCATGTCCGTCGTCGGCGCCATCGCACCTAGCCTGCGCCGCGCCGAAATCAACCGGGTCAAGCGTAAGCGGCCGGATAGCCTCGATGCCTATGACCTCGTCCTGCGAGCCCAGCCGGATGTCGATTCCGGCATGCCGGAGCAGGTGACGCAGGCGCTTGTATTGCTCGAACGCGCGATCGCGCTAGAGCCCTCCTACGCGCTGGCGCACGGCAACGCTGCGATGTGCCATCATTGCCTGTTCCTCCGCGCTGGTCTGCGGGAGGTGAGCCGCGCGGCATCGATCAGGCACGCGCGCTCAGCGATCGCCCACGGGCAGGACGACGCGCTGGCCCTCACGCTGGCGGGCTTTTCGATCGGCATGGATGGGCACGATCGCGCCGCCGCATTTACTGCCCTCGACGCTGCTCTTTCGATCAGCCCGTCGTCCGCGCTGACTTACATCCTCGGAAGCGTCATGCTCGGTTGGGGTGGCGATGCCGACCGCGCCATCGAATGGAGCGAGCGCGGCATGCGGCTCAGCCCGTTCGATTCCTGGGCCTTTGCCGCCTTCGACGCGCAGGCGATGGGACATTTCCACCGTGGCCGGTACGAAGAAGCCTGTCGCGCCGCTTACCGCTCCGTTCAGGCCAATCCGCGCCACAGCATCACCCATGTGCAACTGGCGGCGGCCCTTGCAAAGCTAGGCCGATTGCAGGAGGCGAAAGCGGCCGCGGCTCGGGTGATGGAGTTGCACCCGACCTTCCGCTACGGCCGTCAGTTCCAGGGCGTCAACTGCTCTCCGGCGCTGGCCGCGGAGCTCGGTGATGCGCTTCGCGTCGCGGGGCTGCCGGAGTAGCCCTCGAGCCGCCTCAAGTGCAGCGCGCGCTCAATCCGGACGCGCCGAGCTTGGCCATGACCTCGTCGAGATGGGCGCTGTCGCGGGTCTCGATGACGAGCTGCAGCAGCGTCGCCTTGGCCGGCAGGTCGGAGAAGGTCCGCTGGTGCGAGACCTCGATGATGTTGGCGCCGGCTTCCGCCAGCAGTGCCGCGACCGCGGCCAATTGACCGGGCCGGTCAGGAATATCGAGCGAGAGCTGCGTCAGCCGCCCCTCGCGCGCGAGCTCGCGCGTCAGCACCGAGGCGATGAGCCTGGTGTCGATGTTGCCGCCGCTCAAGACCAGACCGACCTTCTCGCCGGCAAAGCGCGTGGGATCGGACATGATCGCCGCCAGGCCTGCGGCGCCGGCCCCCTCGACGACCGTCTTCTCGATCGAGATCAGGGTTGCGACCGCGCGTTCGAGCTCGGCTTCGTTCACGAGCGCAATGTCGTCGACCAGGCGGCGGACGATTTCCGTGGTGATCTTGCCCGGCGATTTGACTGCGATGCCTTCGGCGAGCGTATCGCCGCGCGCCGGCAGATTGCCGCCATGGACGGCATTGTACATCGAAGGATAAAGCCAAGCCTCGACGCCGAGGATCCGCAGTGAAGGCTTGATCGATTTCGCCGCAATGGCAATGCCGCTGATCAGGCCGCCGCCCCCGATCGGGACAACCAGCGTGTCGAGCTCCGGCACCGCCTTGAGCATCTCCAGCCCGACCGTGCCCTGCCCTGCAATGACCAGCGGATCGTCGTAGGGGTGGACGAAGATCATGCCGCGGGCTTCGCCGTGACTTCGCGCAAACGCAGCCGCCTCCTCCAGCGTCGCGCCGGTAACGACCACCTCGGCGCCATGATGCCTGGTGTTCTCGACCTTCACCATCGGCGTGCCCACCGGCATGACAATGGTGGCGGGAATGCCAAGCCGCTTGGCGTGATAGGCGACGCCCTGCGCGTGATTGCCGGCTGACATAGCGACGACGCCGCGCGCCCGCTCCTCCGGCGTCAGCGCGGTGAGCCGGTTCAGCGCACCACGCTCCTTGAAGGAGGACGTGAACTGGAGATTTTCGAATTTGAGCCAAAGCTCGCAGCCGCAGATGTTGCTCAGCGTCCGGCTGAAGCTACAGGGCGTCTCGACAACGGCCCCCCGGATCGTCTCTGCGGCAGCGTGAATGTCACCGGGCACGACCGGAAGGCCGCTCAGATCGGGGATTGCGATTTGGGACAATTCGGCCATGGGACAGCATAGAGCATTTGGCCGCCTCGGGCGATAAGCCAACCGCTATTTGGTAAATTCCCGCGATCGTGAAGCCCGCCAAAGCGTCCACAGCGTGCGCAGGCGCGATGGTGGCTGCGGTGCGAAAGGATTGCGCCCCGGCCGCGACAGACGATTGAGATCGGCCTGCGCGTGACTCAACGGCAGGAACGCAACCCGCGCCGACGGTGGCACTTGCACCAGGAGTGACGAGGCCGTCGCCAGATGCTGCCGCGCCTCGCCGACGAGCTGGTCCAGGACGGCACGAAGATTGGGCGTCTCCTTGCCGGCGAACACATCCTCGATGGCGCAGCCATGGCTGGTCAGAAACTGCTGCGGCAGGAACAATTGCCGGTGGGACGAGTCCCGCGGCAAGTTGGCAATCGCCTGCGCGATGCCCTGCGCCAACCCGGCGTGCCGAGCGAGGTGCTCGGCTGCCTCGGAAGCTTCGCCCATGATCCGCGCCGCCAGTGCGAACAGGGCCGAAGAGGTCGCCGCCAGATAGCCTTCGAGCGCCGTCATGGTCGGCATCGGATCGTTATAGAGATCGAACTGATGCTCGTCGACGAGCAGCGACAGCGGCTCGACCGGCAGGTCAAAATCGCGGATCGCGCGCAACAGTTCCGCGGCCACCGGATTGCCCTCGGCGCTGCCGTGGACAAGACCCGAGAACAGATCGGTCCACCATTGAAAGCGTATCTCGCCGGGCAAGGGCTGGCTCACCTGATCGCGGACGCGGACGATCTCGACATTGAAGGCGTAGAGCGCCAGTAGCGCGCGGCGCTCGGCGGCCGGAGCGAAGAGGGTTGCGGCATAGCGCGGAAAGTCATAGCTGCGCACGACGTCGGCGCAGATGGTCACGCCATCGGGCGGCGTCGCAGCGCTGCTCATTGCACTGCAATCAGCGCAGCCGCGACGCGGCGCCGTTCGCCGATCATGATGTTGTAGGTGCGCACGGCGGGGCCGGTCTGCATGGTGTCCAGCACCACCCTCACCGCTTTCAGGGCCTGGCGCAGTTCCGACGGGGCTAGCCAGAGCCCGGTTCCAGTGCCGACCAGCAGCGTATCGATGCTGTTGGCAGCAGCGAAGACCCGATCCAGCGAGTAGCGGTCGATCTTGGTTGGATCGGTCACATCCCAGGCCCAGATCGCATCAGGCAGGCACAGCAGCGAGCCCCGGTGCGACATGCCGGCAAAGGCAAAGCCGCCCTTGCCGTAGGCCTCGATCGGCGCCGAGCGCGGGAAATGGGGAGCGTTGGGATCGCCGGCCATGAGCTTCGTCCGAATGAGCCTGGTGCCCTCGCAAACTCCTGCGAGGGCCCGCGGTTCGGATCATGCCTTGTTTTTCTTCGCCGGCGCAGCCTCGTCCTTCGCATCTTCGCGATGCTCGCCGACGCCGAGATAGATCAGGATCGGCGCTGCGATGAAGATCGAGGTGTAGGTGCCGACCAGCACCACGCCGAACATCATGACAGCCGTGAAGCTGTGGATGGCATGACCGCCGAACAGCAGCAGCGCCAGCAACGCCAGGGTCACCGTGAAGTGGGTGATGATCGAACGCGACAGCGTCGAGTTGATGGACTCGTTGAGCAGCTGCGGCATCGGCATCTTCTTGTAGCGCCGCAGCATTTCACGGATGCGGTCATAGATGACGACGGTGTCGTTGAGCGAGTAGCCCAGAATAGTCAGAAGCGCCGCGATGCTGGTCAGGTCGAAATCGACCTGACTGATCGACATGAAGCCGATCGTCAGCACGATGTCGTGCACGTTGGCGATCATGGCGCCGAGCGCGAACTGCCATTCGAACCGGAACCAGAGATAGATCAGGATCGAGACGATCGCGAGCATCAGGCCGAGCATGCCGAAGGCGAGCAACTCGCCGGAGACGCGCGGACCGACCACTTCGACGCGGCGGTATTCGACGGAATCGCCGAGCGCGCCGCGGACCTTCTGCACGGCCTCCTGCTGGGCGGCGTCACCACCCGGCTGCTCAGCGACGCGGATCAACACGTTCTCCGGGCCACCAAACTGTTGCAACTGGACTTCGCCCAGACGCAGGCCATCCAGGGTCGTGCGCATCGCCGCGATGTCGGCGGCGCCCGACTTCGCCTTCACCTCCAACAGCGTGCCGCCGCGGAAGTCGATGCCGAAATTCAGGCCATGGGTGAAGAACAACGTGATGGCGACGATCGACAGCGCCGCCGAGATCGGGAAACTGATGCGGCGGAAGCGCGTGAAGTCGAAATGCGTAGCATCAGGGACGATGCGCAGTGACGGCAGCCAGCCGAACACCGAGACCACGGTGAGGACGGCAATCAGGACGCCGAGCCCGATGAGAACGGTGTGAGTCACGGTCAGGCTCCTAGATCGGCACGTTCTGTGGCCGCTTCCACCGCACCCACCAGGCCACGATCAGCCGGGTCAGCGTGAAGGCGGTGAACACCGTGGTGATGATGCCGATGCCGAGTGTCACGGCGAAGCCGCGCACCGGGCCGGTGCCGATATAGAACAGCACCGCGGCGGCAATGAAGGTGGTGATGTTGGAATCGAGGATGGTCGCGAGCGCCCGCTTGAAGCCGGCGTCGATCGCCGAGATCGCGTTGCGGCCGCCGCGCAGCTCCTCGCGGATACGCTCGTAGATCAGCACGTTGCTGTCGACCGCGATGCCGACGGTAAGCACGATGCCGGCGATGCCGGGCAGCGTCAGCGTGGCGTTGAGCAGCGACAGCAGGCCGAAGATCATGGCGACGTTGACGGCCACCGCGATGTTGGCGAACACGCCGAACAGCCGGTAGGTCAAGAGCATGAACACGATGACCATGATCGAGCCAACATAGGCCGCAAGCTCGCCCTTCTCGATCGAGTCCTGGCCGAGGCCCGGACCGACGGTGCGCTCCTCGACCACCGTGAGCGGTGCCGGCAAAGCACCGGCTCGCATCAGGATCGCGAGATCGTTGGCGGCCTGGACCGTGAAGCTGCCCGAGATCTGCCCCTGCCCGCCCGTGATGGGCTCGCGGATGACAGGCGCCGAGATCACCTCGTTGTCGAGCACGATCGCGAACGGCAGCCCCACGTTCTCCTGCGTGGCCTGCGCGAATTTGCGGGCCCCCGTAGAGTTGAAGCGGAAGGAGACGATCGGCTCGTTGGTGCGCTGGTCAAATCCGGGCTGGGCATCGGTGAGCTCAGCGCCGGAGACCAGTACCTGCTTCTTGACGACGTAAGGCACCTTCGGCGAGCTCTGGCTCATCAGGAGCTCGGAGTCCGGCGGCACGCCACCGCGCTGCGCCTGGTCCGGCGGCACCGAAGTGTCGACCATGCGGAATTCCATCTTCGCGGTCTTGCCGAGCAGCTCTTTCAGATGCGTCGGATCCTGAAGACCGGGAACCTGCACCAGGATGCGGTCGGTGCCCTGGCGCTGGATCACCGGCTCGACGGTGCCGAGCTCGTTGACGCGGCGCTCGACGATCTGGATCGACTGCTCGATGGTCTTGCGCATACGCTCGACCATGGCGGGCTGCGACAGCGCCAGCCGGATCAATCCGCCCCCGGCATCGGTGACGTCGAGATCGCGTTGGCTGCTCGACCCGAGCAGGCCGCCGATCGGTTGCGACAGCTCACGCAGCTTGGTCAGCGCGGTCTGAAGATCGGCATCCTTGACCCGGACCTCGACCGCGTCGCCCCGTGTCACGAGGCCGGTATAGCCGATCTTGGCCTCGCGCAGCGCGCGGCGGACGTCGTCGCGGACCTGGTCGAGCTTTTCTTTCTTCACATAGTTGGAATCAACCTCGAGCAGCAGATAGGAGCCGCCCTGCAAGTCGAGACCCAACACCAGGCGCCGCTGCGCCCAGGCGGGCCAGGTCTTGACCTGCGCTTCGGGAAAGAAATTCGGGACCGCGCAGAGGCACACGATCAGCGCCAGCAGGATGATCCCCAGCGCCCTCCACCGCGTGAAATACAACATCGAGTGAACCTGTCAGATCAGGAGATTTGAGAGACTCGCGGGAAAGCGCTCTACTTCGCCGCGGCGTCGTCCTTGGCGCTTTCCTTCGCGCTGTCCTTGGCCGGCTCGCCCTTGGCGCGCACACCCGAGATCATCGACCGCATCTGGCGCACACGCACGCCGTCGGAAATTTCGAATTCGATCTGATCGTCATCCACCACCTTGGTGACCTTGCCGACCAGGCCACCCGAGGTCACGACCGTGTCGCCGCGGCGGATGTTCTTCACGAGCTCGGCGTGGTCCTTCACCTTCTTCTGCTGCGGGCGCAGAATCAGGAAGTACATGATCACGAAGATCAGGGCGAACGGCAGCAGCGACATCAACATGCTGTTGGTGTCACCGGCGCCCGCAGCCTGGGCATACGCAGGGGTAATGAACATTCGGACGATCCTCGTGGAAACGGGGGAAAACCGGCCGGGCCCTCAAAGGCGACCGGTTCGGTCAAATTCGCGCGGACTATAGCGGCCATTGCCCCAATTGCAACGCTGCCAGACCGCCCTTTTGGCCACCTTGCGGCGCGCCGTCAGGCCCGATAAGGCTGCATTCTCAGGAACTTCGGACATGCCCAAAAAACCAAGCAAAAGCCCGGCCGGCAAAGGCCCCCGTACCCCTGCCACGAAGCCCGCTTTGGTCGCGGCAAAACGCCCCAAGGTGGTCTCAAACGCGGCTCCCAAGGCAGCCTCGGAGGCCACCCAGGACCTTTCTCAGGAGCGGATCGTCCGGGCGCTGGAGACCATCGCGGCGCACCTTTCTGCCCAGGGCAAGCCGGCTACCGAGCGCGAGTCGTTCAAACAGGCCGACGCTTATGTCTGGCACCCCGACGGCCGTCTCGCTGCGGTGCCGCGGGTCAGCCGCGTCGAGCTGTTTCTGCTCAAGGGCGTCGACCGGATGCGCGACATCCTGATGGAGAACACCGAGCGCTTCGCCAATGGCCTTCCCGCCAACAACGCCCTGCTCTGGGGCGCGCGCGGCATGGGCAAGTCGTCGCTGGTGAAGGCGGCGCATGCCAGCATCAACGCCGACCGCAAACCCGCCGACAAGCTGAAGCTGATCGAGATCCATCGCGAGGATATCGAAACGCTGCCGATGCTGATGGAGAAGCTTCGCGACGCCGACTTCCACTTCATCGTGTTCATCGATGACCTCTCCTTCGACGGCAATGACGCGTCTTACAAATCGCTCAAGGCCGTGCTCGAAGGTGGCATCGAGGGCCGGCCCGAGAACGTCATCCTCTACGCCACCTCGAACCGCCGCCACCTGCTCGCGCGCGACATGATCGAGAATGAGCGTTCGACCGCCATCAATCCCGGCGAAGCCGTCGAGGAAAAAGTCTCGCTGTCGGATCGCTTCGGCCTCTGGCTCGGCTTCCACCGCTGCAGCCAGGACGAATACCTCGCCATGGTGCGTGGCTATTGCAGCCATTTCGGCATCAAGCTCGACGAGGAGGCGCTGGAGCGGGAAGCTTTGGAATGGTCGACAACACGCGGCTCCCGCTCGGGCCGTGTCGCCTGGCAGTTCGTGCAGGAGCTGGCGGGCCGGCTCGGCGTGAAACTGACGGCGAAGTAGCGGAAGGCCTCGCCTCACCCACAACTGTCATTCCCCGCAAGGGCGGGGAATCGAGTACGCCGCCGCCCTTTGCGCTACTCGAAAGGAAATCGCCCGCACGAGGCGGGCGACAACTGCGTTCTGGTGGAGAGAGCGCGAGCCTGACGCAGGCCTCACGCCCCGTTCAGGAATTGAAGCGGGTCAACCGGGCTCGATCCCTTACGGATCTCGAAGTGGAGCTGCGGCGACGCCACCTCCCCGGATTGACCCGACTTGGCAATGACCTGGCCGCGCTTGATCGTATCGCCGCGCTTCACCAGCAGCTCACTCGCATGGGCATATGCGGTGACGTAGCCATTGGAGTGCCGAACCAGGACGAGATTGCCGTAACCCTTCAGCTCATTGCCGGAATAGGCAACGACGCCATCTTCAGCTGCCTTGACCGGCGTCCCCTCGGGCACCGCGACATTGATGCCGTCATTGGACTTGCCGTTGGTCTTGGCGCCGTAGCTCGTAATCACCTTGCCGCGCACGGGCCAGCGGAAGGTCGGCAGCGAACTGGTGGTCTCTGCGGCTTTCGCCGGCGTCTCGGCGGACTTCTCTTCGATGTTGGTGGTGGCCTGAGCCAGACGCGCGCTCTGCGCCGGTTGGGCGACAGCAGCCAGCTTGGTCGTGGGTATAGGAGCTGCCGCGACCGGCTGCAGCGCAGCCGCCACGGGGGCCGCAGCGACTGGCGCCGGAGCAAGCGGCGCAGCAACCGCCGCGGTCTTGGAGCCCGGCACGGTCAGCTTGGTGCCGAGCTTGAGCTTGGCCGACGGCTCCAGGCCATTGGCGCGGGCGAGTTCGGCGGCGGAGATATGGTTCTTGCGCGCGACGCTGGCGAGCGTGTCGCCGTGATTGACGAAGTGGAAGCTGGCAGGCGCGGCAACAGCCGCAACCGGCTTTGGTGCCATCGCGGGAGCCGCGGCGACCGGAGCCATCGCAGGCGCAGCCGCCGTCGCACCGGGATGCGGGATGATCAACTGCTGACCGGGCGAGAGCGCGCGCGGGCCTTTGTAGCTGTTGGCGGCCATGATCGCCTGCGGGCTCACATGATAGCGCTTGGCCAGCACATCGAGCGTATCGCTGGTGCCGACGATGATCTTGGTCCCACCAACCGGCTGGGCGGCTGCGACCGAGCGCAGCGGCACAGTGCCGGTGGCTTCGAGACGCGGCTGGGCCGGCGGCGTGTAGGAGCCAAGACCACGACCGCCACCAGAAACGCCCCCACCTGCAGCAACGGGATAGGATTGCGGTGTGGCAACCGCCGGTGGCGGCGCCAAGGGCTGTGACTGATAATAGCCGGGCTGGGTCTGCGGGCGCGCATATTGCGGCAGCTCTCGCTGCGGCGGCGGCGCCTGCTGAACCGAACCGGTGGATTCCGAGAAGGGGTTGGAGAAGTTCGACTGGGACAGGCGCGACGACATGTCGGCGCTGCACCCTGCGAAACTGAAGGAAATCAGCGCCAGCACCGCGACCTGCGGTACGCGGCGCGAGTAAAGCAACTCGGCGACAACAGACATGGTTACTCACTCGTACGCAACAGAACTGGTCTTTTAAGTAAACACGCGCCGAGTAAATAACGGCTTAACCCTCCCAATAAGATGTTGGATGCGCAGCCGATCCGGAGTTCTACAGCTCCCGCGCCACACCTGGCAGTGCCGGTACGAAGCGGACCTCGACGAGTTCCTTGCGTTCGATGCCGGCTTCGGTTCGGCTGAGGCGCGTCAACGTCTGCACGCCTTGATGTGGACCGACCGGCGCGATCAGGATGCCGCCGACCTCGAGCCGCTCGACCAGGTTCTCCGGAATCTTCTCCACCGCAGCGGTGACGATGATGCGATCGAACGGACCGATATTGGGCGGCAAATTAAGGCCGTCGCCAAGCATCACCTCGACATTGTGACAATCCAGCTTTTCAAGCCTGGCGCGTGCTGCATCAGCCAGCATGCGGTAGCGCTCGACCGTCAGCACCTCGCGCGCCAGCCGCGACAGCACGGCAGCCTGATAGCCGGAGCCGGTGCCGATCTCGAGCACGCGGTGGCTCTTCTGGAGCTGAAGCTGCTCGGTCATGTAGGCGACGACGAAGGGCTGGCTGATGGTCTGCCCGCAGGCAATCGGCAGCGCGCTGTCACGATAGGCCGCCTCGCGATCAGAGGCCTCGACGAACAGCTCGCGCGGCACCTCCTCCATGGTTCGCAATACGGT
Source organism: Bradyrhizobium manausense (assembly GCF_018130615.1). Lineage (GTDB taxonomy): Bacteria > Pseudomonadota > Alphaproteobacteria > Rhizobiales > Xanthobacteraceae > Bradyrhizobium > Bradyrhizobium manausense_A. Next base: position 390,102 of record NZ_JAFCKB010000002.1, on the reverse strand, counting down.
CTGATCGCTGATGCCACGACGCCTCAGGGTGAGCTGAAACATCATCTTTTCCGGCGGAGGCTGATTGGAGATCATCGGTGCTTATGTCGTCTCGTACGGGTTCGGCGGCGATGGCTTCGGCGCCCATGCCCCGAGCCAGAATCTTGTTCCTGCTCAGGAACCCATGATAGCCTCGAAGCTTGGCAATTTGACCACAAATCGGCTTGCAGCGGAGGCGTCGCTACGGCCATTTTCACGTGCCAGCTGGCCGAAACGCGCATTGCGTCGATTCGAGTTATCTGCGAACGTTTTCGAGAATGGGCAAGGACTCAACGACAATGAACGCGACTGGGCTTTCCGGGCGCTCTGTATTCCTCGTCGAGGACGAGGTGATGATCCGAATGATGGTTGCGGATATGCTGGAAGAGCTCGGCTACAAGATCGCAGCCGAAGCCGGCGACATCGCCGAGGCGATGCGCCTCGCCCAGGCCACCGAGTTCGACATCGCCATCCTCGACGTCAACGTCAACGGCAAGGTCATCTCGCCGGTCGCCGACGTCATCAAGGCCAAGGGCTGCCCCTTCATCTTTGCGACCGGCTACGGCTCCTCGGGCCTGCCCGAGCAATATCGCGACCGGCCTGCGCTGCAGAAGCCGTTTCAGCTCGACGCGCTCGGCAAGACCATCGAGGCCGCACTTCGCGGCGGCTAGCCGCTATTTCCGAATCGTCGTCACTTCAACGTTGCGCTCAGCTCTTCGGAGAACGCTTCATTGGTGCGATCGAGCCGCAGCGGCGTAACCGAGACGTAGCGCTCGCGCAGCGCCGCGAGATCAGTGCCTTCGGCCGGTGTGTCCATCATTGCCGCCCGTTCGAAGCCGATCCAGAAATAGGGATTGTTGCGACCGTCCCTGCGCTCGTCGATCCTGAGGAAACCCAGATTGCGCTTGCCCTGCCGCGTGACGCGAATGCCGAGCACGTCCTCAGGTGCGCAGGACGGGAAGTTGACGTTGATGACGGTGTCCTTCGGGATGCCGGCCTTTATCACCTTGCGCAAAATGTCGGGACCGAATTGGCGCGCGGTGTCCCACGGCGGATGCTCGCGCGTCTCGACGCTGAATTCCTGCGACAGTGCGAACGACGGGATCCCCAGGATGGTGCCTTCGAGCGCGCCGGCGATGGTGCCTGAATAGACCACGTCCTCGGCAACGTTACGGCCCTTGTTGACGCCGGAGAGCACGACATCGGGCAGCTTGGCACCGAGGATATGACGGGCCCCCATGATGACACAGTCAGTCGGCGTGCCGCGCACCGCGAAGTGCCGCGGCCCGACTTCGCGCAGGCGCAAGGGATCGTTCAGTGATAGCGAATGCGACACGCCGGATTGATCTAGCTCTGGCGCCACCACCCAGACGTCATCGGACAGCGCGCGTGCGATCTCCTCCACGACCTTGAGTCCGGGGGCGTGGATACCGTCGTCATTGGTGCAGAGAATGCGCATACCGTTGGTCGATTCCTGAGCTGGGATCAGGCCGTCTTATCCGGCCGGGACCGATCAGGCAAACCAGCTTCGGCGCAGACCTCACCCGCGATCCCCGCCATTGCTGCGACGCAGCAATGGCGTTGGCTTTAACGGCGGACCCGCCATTGCGGCAGGAAGCGCGCGAGCCTGCCTTCGGCACGCAACTGCATCGCAGGCAAGACCGGATGCACGACGGGAGTTTCAATCACACCGAACGCCTTCAGTTGCGCAAGGAACGGGGCCGATGCCGGCGTCTCGGGAAAGCGCTCCCGCGCCATCGTCAGCGCCTTGTCGAAGTCCTCGGCGTTGACACCGGGCTTCGCGCGCCGGCTCTGCACGAGGCTCTCGTCCCAGAGCCGCGCGATCTCGATGTCCAGCACGCCACGCAAGCGTTGATCGATGGCTTGAATACCGGCGCCGGTCACTGCCCATTGTCGGCCGACCCAGAAGATGTCGCGGTGCAAGGCCATGGACAGTCGGGTTCGTGTTGACGAATGCCCGGCAGGATAGCCGGCCGCCCGATCTTCGCAACCAAACGTTTCTGCCGCAACATCAAGCAACACGCTTGTTACTCGCGCGTGATCACCTTCAGCCCGCCCATGTAAGGCTGCAGCACGCTCGGAACGGCAATCGAGCCATCCCCCTGCTGATAGGTCTCCATGACAGCGATCAGCGCGCGGCCGACCGCCGTTCCCGAGCCATTCAGCGTATGCACGAAGCGCGGCTTGCCGTCTGGGCCACGTGAGCGCGCATCCATGCGCCGCGCCTGGAAATCGCCGCAGACCGAGCAGCTCGAGATCTCGCGGAACATGCCGCCCTCGCCCTGCCCGGGCATCCACACCTCGATGTCATAGGTTTTTTGCGACGAAAAACCCATATCGCCTGCGCAGAGCGTCATCACGCGATAATGCAGGTCGAGCTTCTGCAGCACCTGTTCCGCGCAGGACAGCATCCGCTCAAGCTCGTCTTTGCTGGTCTCGGGCGTGGTGATCGACACCAGCTCGACCTTGGTGAACTGGTGCTGGCGGATCATACCGCGCGTGTCGCGTCCGGCCGCACCTGCTTCGGCGCGGAAGCACGGCGTCAGCGCGGTGAGCCGCATCGGCAATTGCTTCTCGTCGAGAATGGATTCACGCGCGAGGTTGGTGAGCGATACCTCCGCAGTCGGGATCAGGCCGAGACGCTCGGTCTTCAGCCGCTCGTGATCGGGCGCTGCGAGCAATTCCCCCTTGATCGCCCAGAACTGGTCGTCCTCGAATTTCGGCAACTGCCCCGTGCCGAACATGACCTCGTTGCGCACCAGGAGCGGCGGATTGATTTCGGTGTAGCCGTGCTCATTCGTGTGCAGGTCGAGCATGAACTGGCCGATCGCACGCTCGAGCCGCGCGAGCCCCTTCTTCAGCACGACGAAGCGCGCGCCGGAAAGTTTTGCCGCTGCCTCGAAATCCATATAGCCGAGCGCGGTGCCGAGATCGTCGTGCAGCTTCGGCGCAAAGCCGTAGTTGCGCCGAACGCCGAATACATGGCGCTGGACGTTGCCGTGCTCGTCAACGCCGTCGGGAACTTCATCGAACGGAATATTCGGGATCGCCGACAGTTCTTTGGTCAGCTCCTCGTCGGCAGCTTTTGCAGCGGCCTCGAGCTCCGGCATCGTGGTCTTGAGCTCGGCGACTTCGGCCATGAGCTTGGCCGCGCGCGCCTCGTCCTTGGCTTTCTTGGCATCGCCGATTTCCTTGGACGCCGCATTGCGCCGCGCCTGCGCCTGCTCGGACGCCAGGATCGACGCCCGCCGTCTCTCGTCGATCGCGAGCAGCGACGCCGACAACGACTTCAGACCCCGCCGGGCGAGGCCGGCGTCGAAGGCTTGCGGATTGTCGCGGATCGATTTGATGTCGTGCATGGCTGTTTTCCCGTCATGGCCGGGCTTATCCCGGCCATCCACGTATCTGCCGCCTTAGATCAAGTCGTGGATGCCCGGGTCAAGCCCGGGCATGACGAATCATCGGCTGTACAGCGATATGATAGAGCGAAAGTGCCCTACTCCGCCGGATTGGCCGGCGTCGATACGTCGGTGCCGGTGGTCGCCTGCGAGGCGGCCGCCTTCTTCTCCACCATCGACACCGCGATGATCGAGCCCTCGTAGAGCGCAAGCAGGGGAATCGCGAGCGAGCACTGGCTGAGGATATCCGGCGGCGTCAGGACGGCCGCGATGATGAAGGCCAGAACGATGAAATAGCGGCGTTTCTCGCGCAGCATCTTGGACGTGATGATACCGATCCGCCCGAGCAGCGTCAAAATCACCGGAAGCTGGAAGGCGATGCCGAACGCGAAGATCAGCGACATCATCAGCGACAGATATTCGCCGACCTTGGGCAGCAGCTGGATCTGCGCGGTCTCGTCGCCGCCCATCTGCTGCATGCCGAGCGAGAAGCGAACCAGCATCGGCAGCACGACGAAATAGACCAGCGCAGCGCCGAGCACGAAGAAGAACGGGGTCGCGATCAGATATGGCAGGAAGGCCTGCTTCTCATGCTTGTAGAGGCCGGGTGCAACGAACTTGTAGATCTGCGTCGCAACGATCGGGAACGAGATAAAGCCGGCACCGAACAGGGCGAGCTTGAGCTGGGTGATGAAATATTCCAGCAGCGCCGTGTAGATGAATTTCGAGTTCTCGGCGCCTGCAACCCACACGAACGGCCAGACCAGCACGTTGTAGATCTGCTTGGCGAAGAAGAAGCAGAAGATGAAGGCCACGCCGAAGCCCAGGAGCGCCTTGATCAGCCGCGCGCGCAGCTCGATCAGATGGTCCATCAGCGGGGCTTTGCTGGCCTCGATATCGGCGTCGCTCATGACGCTTTGGCGTCCTTGATCGCTTCGGATGGCGCCGTGTCTTGAGTAACAGCGTCTTGCGCAACCGGCGTCTGCTCGACCTCACGGGTGATGGCGAGCGGCTCGCTCACCGCCGCATGTGCCTCAGCTTCCACGAAGGTCTCAGGCGTGGGGGCTTCAGGTGTCGTTGGGGTCACCGGCGCTTCACTCGAAGTCGCCGGCGCTTCAGTTGAAGTCGCCGGCGCCTCGATGGCAGCCGCTGTCGTGGCCGTCTCGGCCGGCTTGTCGAGCGCGTCGACACGCAGCGCGTCGCTGACGTCCTTCTGCAGCGAGGTCATCAAGCCGCCGCCGGTGAATCCGGAGGCGGCTTCCTTGACCTCGTCAAAGCTCTTCTTGAGGTCCGCCATCTCGGCCTCGCGCATCGCTTCCTGGAACTGGCCCTGGAATTCGGCGGCCATCTTGCGGGCCTTGCCCATCCACTGGCCAACCATGCGCAGCACGCCCGGCAGCTCTTTCGGGCCAATGGCGACCAGGGCCACGACCCCGATCAGAACCAGTTCACTCCACCCGATGTCGAACATGACGTCTTCCGTTCACGCGAAGCCACGATCGGCCCAATCCCTCACGCGCAGGATCGGGTCCGCTTCCCGCGTCTCGCGTGCTCCTGGCTCAGACGGCCTTGCTGCCGACGTCGGATCGCGCCGCGGTCGGCGCGGCATTGTGCTCGATAGACTTCGAGGGCTCCTGCTTGTCGGCGGGCTTGTCGTCGTCCTGCATGCCCTTCTTGAAGGCCTTGATGCCCTGCGCCACGTCACCCATCAGATCCGAAATCTTGCCGCGGCCAAACAGCAGCAGGACCACTGCGATCACCAAGATCCAGTGCCAAATGCTAAGCGAACCCATCCTGCAACCCTCCAAACGCGCATGGCCGGGACCCCGGCCGATCTTCACCGAAACCTAGGCTTCGCAGGTACCAAAAACAAGGACCAAGGCAGCGCCAATTCGCTGTTGGCGCTACGTAATCTTGCTAGTGTTAACCAGTCGCAGGGGCCCGTAAGAGGCCGCGGAGGATTACTCCTCGCTCCCGCCCTCGCCGCCCTCGTTACCGCCTTCCGGCGGCGTCTCGGGCTCGACAGCGGGCGCCAGCGCCAGATCGAGCTCCTCGCCTGGTTCCAGCGGATCCTCGTCCTCACGCAGTGCCGGGTCGTCCGACGGCGTCGGTACGCTGAAACCGGTCGGCAAGCGCGAGTCCAGGAGACCCGTGCCCTTCAGCTCCTCCAGACCCGGCAGATCGCCGAGCTGTTCCAAGGTGAACTGCGACAGGAAGTCCTCGGTGGTTCCGAAGGTCAAGGGACGGCCAGGCGTCTTGCGACGGCCGCGCGGCTTGATCCAGCCGGTCTCCAGGAGCACGTCGAGCGTGCCCTTGGAGGTGACGACGCCGCGGATCTCCTCGATCTCGGCACGCGTCACCGGCTGGTGATAGGCGATGATCGCCAGCACCTCGATGGCCGCGCGCGACAGGCGCCGGGTCTCGGTGCTCTCACGCGTCATCAGCCAGGACAGATCGCCGGCGGTGCGGAAGGTCCATTTGTTGGCGACCCGCACGAGGTTCACGCCGCGCAAGGCGTAGTCGGCCTGGAGCTGCTCGAGCGCAGCCTTGACGTCCACGCCCTCGGGCATGCGCTTGGCCAGCGTCGCGGTGTCCAGCGGTTCATTCGATGCGAACAGCAGTGCTTCCAGCAGCCGCAATTCTTCGGGACGCGCCTGGGATTCGTTCTCCATCGGCTCGGCCTCTTCTACCCGCACTTCAGCCAGGCTTGCCATGGCAGCTTCTCCTTCTTGCACTTAACCGACCGGCGCGTCGGGCGCAGGTGCCGCGTCCACGACCGGTTTCGGGCGCCCCTTCCGGAAATAGATGGGCGCAAACGCCTCTTTCTGGTTCAGCTCGAGCTGACCTTCACGCACGAGCTCGAGCGCGGCGGCGAAGCTCGAAGCGAACACCGTTGCGCGCTGCGTCGGATCGGCGACGTGACGGATCAGGAAATCGTCGAGCACGCCCCAGTCGTCCTGTTCGGTGATGCTGCCGACCAGCCGCTCCAGCGTGGCCCGTGCCTCGGCGAGCGACCATACGGTGCGCTTGGCCAGATGCACGCTCGCCAGCACGCGCGACTGGCGCTGTGAGGCATAGGCGGTAAGCAGGTCGTACAGCGTCGCGGTATATTTCGGATGCTTGATCTCAGCGATCTGCTCGGGCTCGCCGCGCGGAAAAATGTCGCGCAACAATTGCTGCCGGTTCATCAGCCGGTTGGCAGCTTCGCGAATGGCTTCCAGACGACGCAGCCGGTTGGCGAGCGCGGTTGCCATTTCCTCGGCGCTCGGACCTTCCGCGCTCGGCGGCTCCGGCAGCAGCAGGCGCGACTTCAGGAAGGCAAGCCAGGCCGCCATCACCAGATAGTCGGCGGCAAGCTCAAGCCGGATCTTTCGCGCGGCTTCGATGAAGTGAAGATACTGGTCGGCGAGCGCCAGGATCGAGATCTTGGCAAGGTCGACCTTTTGCTGCCGCGCCAGCGCGAGCAACAGGTCGAGCGGGCCTTCATAGCCCTCGACGTCGACCACCAACGCCGGCTCGCCTTCGGCCAGCTCTGCGGGCCGGCCGGTTTCAAACGATAGGATTTCTGCGGTCATGCGGATGCCGTGTTTGCGGTCAATGCGTCCAGTGTCGCATTGTCGTTGCTGTGAAGCGGCGCGCCGGCCACGAACATGGCGCGAACCCGCTCGCCAATTCGTCCCGCCAGCGTCTTCATCGGCACGTCATTACTCATTAACAAACCCTGGAACCCGATTGCGCTGCGAATCACCTGAGCAATCATTGTCGCAGAAGTCGTCACTGGATGGACCGGCTCGGCGGCGCCATCCACGGGAATGCTGAGACCGGCCGCGATCGGTCGCGCCGTCGTCAATTCCCTAGCTGGACCCGCAACTTGGGTCGAAATCTCGAAGCGGAGATTGAAGAGGATGACGTTCCACGAGCATTTGTCACGGACAAGCGCCCGCTCAGCGGCGGTCAGTTCCGTTCCGGATACGCCGGTGATGAAGGCCCGCGTGCTCATAGGGCCGATTAACCCTGCCCCGCGAGGGGGTCAAGGAAACGGCCGTTAATTCCTCTGGACGAAGCAGGCAGACAAGCCGGCGGACTTCAGGTTGTTGCAAGCCTGCGTCGCTTCCTCAGCCGAACCATAGGGACCGGCGAAGGCACGGTAGACGATCCCCTTGCCCTTGTCGGTCAGGTCGACCCGCTTGATCACCGGCGAGCGGGATCCAAGCACGCTACCATACTTGCTCTGGAGCACACGGTAGGACGCGGCGGCACTATCCTCGCTCTGCTGCGAGGACACTTGCACGACGTAGCCACCGCCGCTGCTCGCGGGAGCAATCTGCGTCGGATTGGTCGCGGCCATGCGCTGCGGCGGCTCTGCCGGCGCCGCCTGCGGCGCCAGCGAGAGCGGCTGGTTGACACTGGCATTGGCAGAGGTGGGTGGCGTGCGCGGCGCAGCCGGTGCGGCGAGCGGTTTTGGCGGCGCGACCGGCTTGGCGGGCGACGGTGCGGCGGCCTGCGGCACGGCACTGTCGGTCTGGTCACCCTTCACCGACACAGTCTTGATCGAGCGCGGCGCGTTGTTCGGCATGGTCCCGTTGCTCGACGTCGGGCCAGCATTCGGCGGCGGAGCAGCCGATGGCGACACGCTCGCAACCGACGGCGGGTTGGCATTTTGGTTGAGCGGCGGAAAAATCACGCGAGGGCCGGCCGCCTTGGCGTTGACGTCGACAGGCGCCTCCTCGCGCGGCACGATCTTTTCGCTGCCGTCACCGCTCACCATGCGGTCCGGTACCTTGGCCGAGGAATCCGAGGGTGCCGGCACAATCTTGGTCGGCGTGTTGTCGGCCTTGATGATCGGTGGTTCGCCGCTGCGGGGCGAGCCGATATAGGTCTTGTAGGCGAAGGCCGCTCCCGTACCGACCACGGCGAGCGCGAGGATCGCCGCAACGGTCATCATGCCGCCGCGTGATTTCCTGGGCTCATCGAGATCGGCCTCGGGATAGTCGCTCTGGAACGCATAAGGATCATCCGGATAGGCCGGCTCGCGCTGAAAATCCTGCTCGCCCGTCTCGAGCCGCCCGTAGAGCGCATCATCGTAGCGCGCCGGATCAGGCTGCTGCTCGTACGGCGCCTCGTAGGCTTGGTGCTGGGCCTGCTCCTGATGGTAGGCTTGATCCTGATAAGCCTGATCCTGATAGGCTCGGTCCTGATAGGCCTGCGGCTCGGGTACGGCCGGCTGAGCTGAATAGCGATGCAACGGATGAACGGGATTCACGGTGACGGGATAGTCAGGCTCGGGCGCCGGCTGCGGCTGCACATTGGCGCGCCGCATCCATGAGGGCGGCCCCGGCTGAGACGGCGCGGCCTGCTCGGCATAATCCTGCTGATAATCGTCGTGCGGATAATCATCATCCTGATAGCTCTGCGCAGGTGCAGGCGCTGCTGCGGGTCGCGCACCCGGGCGGCCCTGCGCTGCGAACGGATCGGTCTGCCCGATCAGACGCGCGAGCTCGGCCAAGGGATCGTTGTCCGCCTTCCCATGCTGGTCGCCACCGCGACCATAGTCATCGGAGGGAAACGGTCTGTCGTGATATCGATCGGCCATCGTGATGATGCGTCCCTTCGGGAAAGCCGCGCGCCCCTCGACCAAGGCGCAGCTTTCGACCCACAAGGCTTTCAACCAAGTCTAAGCGATCCGGCTTCTGCCGGTACCCCCACAATATTCCCCTTAAGTAGTTCGCCCCAAACTACCGCATCTCATCCGGAGCATGGACGCCGAGGATGGCGAGGCCCGATGCCAGGACAGAGACGACGCCCTGGACCATGGCCAGCCGCGCCTTTGTAAGATCTGCATCATTATTGATAATGAAGCGTAAATAGGGCAAATCGCGCCCTTTCGTCCAAAGTGCGTGAAATTCGCTCGCTAAGTCATAGAGATAAAAGGCAATACGGTGCGGCTCGTGGGCCGCTGCGGCGGCTTCCAGCATGCGCGGATAAATTGCGAGGCGCTTAAGAAGATCAAGCTCAACGGGGTCCGACAGCCGTTCCACCGACGACTCACTCAGCCAAGCGATGCGCTTGTTGGCATCCTCGGGCAGTTCCGGGAACACCTCGGCCCGCGCGTTACGGAAGATCGAGTGGCCGCGGGCATGGCCGTACTGGACGTAGAACACCGGGTTGTCGCGCGACTGTTCCATGACCTTGGCGAGATCGAAGTCGAGCACCGCATCGTTCTTGCGGTAGAGCATCATGAAGCGGACGGCGTCCTGGCCGACTTCATCCACCACCTCACGCAAGGTGACGAAGTCCCCGCTCCGCTTGGACATTTTCACGGGCTCGCCGTTGCGCAGCAACTTCACGAGCTGGACGATCTTGACGTCGAGCGCGCCCTTGCCCGAGGTCGTCGCCTTCACCGCCGCCTGCATGCGCTTGATGTAGCCGCCATGATCGGCGCCCCAGACGTCGATCATCTCCGCGAAACCACGGTCGAACTTGTTCTTGTGGTAGGCGATGTCGGAGGCAAAGTAGGTGTAGGAATCGTCCGACTTGATTAGCGGACGATCGACGTCGTCACCGTAGGCCGTCGCCTTGAACAACAGCTGCTCACGGTCTTCCCAGTCTTCGACCGGCGCGCCCTTCGGCGGCGGCAGGCGGCCTTCATAGATGTCGCCCTTGGCCTTCAGGAAATCGATGGTCTCGGCCACCTTGTTGTTGCCGGCCTCGATCAGCGAGCGCTCGGAGAAGAATACGTCGTGACGGATGTTGAGGGCGGCGAGATCGTCCTTGATCTCGTCCATCATCATCGCGATTGCCTTGGCACGGACCGTCGGCAGCCATTGCGCCTCGCTCATCGCGAGCAGCTTGTCGCCGTGCTCCTTGGCCAGCGCCGCGCCAACGGGCTTCAGATAGTCGCCGGGATAGAGCCCTTCCGGGATCGCGCCGATGTCCTCGCCGAGCGCCTCGCGGTACCGGAGAAATGCGGAGCGCGCGAGCACGTCGACCTGCGCGCCGGCGTCATTGATGTAATATTCGCGGGTGACGTCGTGGCCGCCGAACTGGAGCAGGCTCGCCAGCGCATCGCCGAACACGGCGCCGCGGCAATGGCCCACATGCATCGGCCCGGTCGGGTTGGCCGAGACGTATTCGACATTGACCTTGGAGCCACCGCGGACACGGCCGTAATCGGCGCCCTCGCGCAGCACCGTCCGCAGCGCCTCGGCCCAGGCCGCCGGCTTCAGCGTCAGATTGATGAAACCGGGGCCGGCGACATCGACCTTGGCGATCAGCCCGTCGGCGCGCAGCCGCTCGGCGATCTGCTCGGCGAGGTCGCGGGGCTTCGCCTTTGCCTCTTTCGCAAGCACCATGGCGGCGTTGGTTGCCATGTCGCCATGGGAGGCATCGCGCGGCGGCTCGACCACCACACGCGAGAAATCGATGCCCTCGGGCCAGTTGGCGGCCGCCGCAAGCGCGCGGCAGGCGGCGTGCACACGAGCGAGCACGTCGGCGAACAGATGCGGTGCTGAGAATGTGTCGGGCATGGGCGCCGCCTAACGCAAATCCGGGGTCGAGTCAAAAAGCCGCTGATGCTCGGTCAGGGCGAAACGGTCGGTCATTCCGGCAATGAAATTGCCGATCCGGCGGGCCCGGTCGCCCTCGTCGTCGCCCTCCGCCCCGACCAGCCACTCCGGCGGCAGGTCGGCCGGCGATGCCAGGTATTTCGCGAACAGATCGAACAGGATCTGCTCCGCCTCCGCCATCACCCGCATCACCCGCTTGTGACGGTACATGTGCTGGTAGAGGAATGTCTTGATCGCGGCCTCCTCCTCGGCCACCACGGCCGGAAACGCGATCAGCGCCCGGCTCTGCTGGCGCACGTCCTGGGCCGATTGGGGCCGGACGGCGGTAATGTTCCGCTGCGCCTCCGCGAACACCGCACCGATCAGGTGCGAGATCAGCTCGCGCACCAGCTCCGCCCCGCGCCTGACGTCTTCGAGGTCAGGGTAATGCGCCGAGGTCTCGGCGATGATCTCGGCGGTGAGCGGCATGACCTTGAGGTCGTCGAGGTGGAACAGGCCGGCCCGCAGCCCGTCGTCGATATCATGGGCGTCATAGGCAATGTCGTCGGCGATCGCGGCGACCTGGGCCTCCAGCGAAGCAAAGCTCCAGAGTTCGAGGTCGTAGGTCTTGATGTAGTCGGCGATACCGACGGGAACGCCGTGCTCGCGATAGCGTCCGACCGGCGCGCCGCTGCGATCGGTCAGCGGACCGTTGTGCTTGACGATGCCCTCGAGCGACTCCCAGGTCAGATTCAGCCCGTCGAATTCGGGATAGCGGTGCTCGAGCGAACCGACGACGCGCAGCGCCTGGGCATTGTGGTCGAAGCCGCCAAAATCCTTCAGGCAGGCATCCAGCGCCCGCTCGCCGGCGTGACCGAACGGCGGATGGCCGAGATCATGGGCGAGCGCGAGGGTTTCGGTGAGGTCCTCGTCGAGCCCGAGCTGCCGGGCCAGCGCGCGGGCGACCTGCGCCACCTCCAGCGAATGGGTCAGCCGGGTGCGGTAGTGGTCGCCTTCGTGGAACACGAACACCTGGGTCTTGTACTTCAGGCGGCGGAACGCGGTCGAATGGATCACCCGGTCGCAATCCCTGCGGAACGGGCTCCGGGTCCGGCTCGGCGGCTCCGCGACCAGCCGGCCGCGGCTGCGCTCGGGGTCGCAGGCATAGGGCGCGCGGGGGGCTGCCATTCCGACGGACACGACGAATTTAGTCCCTATCCATTTGATTCTGCGTATCCTTGCACTTAACTATGCCGGACGCGGGATACCAAATGAATTGGGTATGACGCGGACCTATCGGAGACGAGCTATGACCACCCCTGTGACCATCAGTGACCGCGCCGCCCGCCGGATCGGGGAGATCCTCAAGGGCGAAGGCACCGGCGCGATGCTGCGCATTTCGGTCGAGGGCGGCGGCTGCTCCGGCTTCCAGTACAAGTTCGACATCGACCGCGACCGCACCGACGACGATCTCGTGATCGAGCAGGAGAACGCGGTGGTGCTGGTCGATTCCGCCTCGCAGCCGTTCCTGGCGGGCTCGCAGGTCGATTTCGTCGACGACCTGATCGGCGCCTCGTTCCGCGTCAACAATCCCAACGCGACGGCGTCCTGCGGCTGCGGCACCAGCTTCTCGATCTGACCAGACTCAGAATCTGCAAAACAACCCCATGCACAGTAGCCGGGACGCCGGCACGGCGCGATTCGGCTTTTGCGAAATTCATTTGACGCGTCGGGCAAAACAGGGGTAGGATGTAATCATCGTGAGGTCCCCAAGAGCGTTAGCTCGACGGGACACGTCTGCGTGGTTCGATACCACCTCGCACCGAAGCGACCCCGGCCGCAGTCAGGTGTGAGTCGTGACATCATCCCACGCTTCGTCATCGTATCCGATGAGCCAGTTCAAAGCGTGGTGTCGTTCTTTCGTCACGCCAGGCTCTAGAGCAGCCGGTACCTGCTGTCCTTTAATGCGAGCGTTTCTAACAGCCCAGTGGTACCTGTAGATCAGATCGGCTTGATCAAGGATTTCGGAAATCGGACGAAGTTCGGAGTCTTCGATAAACTCAGAGGTTGTCCTTTCGGCCATTGTGCTTGCGGCGAAACCCACATCGCAAATCTGCGCTGGCTTGCCGAGTTGGGCCACGAAACCCAATGCCCAAAGCAGAGTCCAAGCGGCTTCGTGCCTCCACGTGAATTGAATTCGGTCGTGCTGCGAGGGGGACTTGTCGAGCACGAAGGCGAGCTCCTCGGGAGTCAGATGCGGCCGGAGCTCGTATGATTCCAGAAGTCGTTCAACTAGTTCTTCCCCAAGTCCTTCGCCCTTTGCAGCAACGAAAAGGACACAAAGAGTGCGCAGCGCGACTTCTTCTTTCGACCGTTTCAGCGCCTCAGCCGTGGTCTCAATAACCGGCAATGTGGCAAGGACAGGTACGCCCTCGGCTCGAAGGACCTTTTCTGACCTGAGCTTTCGATCAATAGCTTCCACTGAGATCCCCGCGTTCTCCACTGACAGCCTCCCATTGATCGCGCCAATTCGCGAAACGCTTGTAAAACGTACAATATCACGAGGCATCTTCGACAGCGACAAGATCGAGATGCCCATCACAGCCTTGGCGCCTGGAGAGCATGCCAGACTGCGGCATCACTTCGTTTGCCGCTTCCGCACGAACAGACGCATCAAGGCGACGGGTGCAACAGTCGATTGATGAGCTGAACCAGGGTGTCCCCCAACTCTTCCGGAGCCCTGATGGTGATGCCCTGCTTGTAGTACTGGTCGACAGGATGGCCGATGCCTATCGCCGCGAGCCTGCCACGCCGCGATCTCCGGAGCGATGGCAAAAAGCTCAAAGCGATGAGCGCAACGAGCGCAGTCAAGAAAGCATTACGCCAAAGCAAGCCAGGCTCCAGCGATATCGACAGCAAGGCGCAGCGAGTGGTTAGCAACGCCGACCGGATGATTCCGGCGTCTTCGGGCCCAAAATGATGCCTTATAAATCTTCCGCGGTGCCAGTATCCAAGCGCGCTTTCGGGCAAGCAAACGCCCGCCGACGCCCCTGTAGATTTCGCTCCGATCGTCGTGCGACAGTAACAGAAGCTGGCGGCCCGGGTTTGCAGAGACTAAAGGATCGAGTGGACCGTGGTTCAATCCCCCGCAAGCTTCTGTCCGACCGCGTAAAGCCTGCAATCTTCGCCGCGCGAATTGATCTTGCATTTCATCACAGCAGGCTCGCGCGCCTCGATAGCCGTGCGGCCAAATCCAGTCCCGCAGTGGCCGTGCGTGCTCACCGCGAAGGCCTTGGCATCATCGGGATTGGCGAGGTAGTCCGCGAACGCGTCCTGACAAGCGGCGACAGCCCCCGGCGGGATCGGCAGCTCAGCGAACAACGGCGCCCCTATGACTGTCTTGGTTGGAAGACCCAATTTTTCAAGAAAGGGATCGACGGACGGAAACCAGGTGTCTGCCGGCGCGAGCACGACGGTATTGTGGCCATTCGGTTCGAACGGAGGCAGCAGACGCAACTGCGCAGGCGCACCGCCAGCGCTGTAGGCCGCGAACATGCGCCGTGCCAAATCGGGACCGTAGAATTGATCGTTCTCGGCATAGAGCCAAAGCACCGGGACACGGGCCGTGCGCCCCAATGCGGCGACTGTATCGACCAGATTATCAGGTGAGCAGGGTTGGTTGGGTGCGGAAAATCTGTGCCGACCGCCATCGAAATTCACGGCGCCAACGACCCCCGGTATGTTCTCTGCGGCGACGGCCATCACCGTGAGCCCCCCAACGGAATGACCGAGCAAAACGACATGCTCAGCGTCGACCCAGGGCTCATTACGCAGTGAAGCGACCGCCGCAATGATATCGTCGCTGGCGGCGTGCACGGCCGGAAGATAGTCGCAGGTCTGCCGCGCAGACTCGGAGAACCCTCCCCCGGATCGGCCATAACCACGACGCATGATCGAGACCACTGCATATCCTCGCTGCGCGAAGGCGACGGCGGCCTTGCTATAGCCGACCGGAGAGCGGTTGAGGAGTTCAGTGAAGAATTCCTCGCCGAAGCCGCTAGGCATGCCGTGAGTGATCACGACCAGAGGAAATTTGCCGGGACGATCAGGACGAACCACGAAGCTTTCAAGCGACACATTGTTGCCGGAGATCACGACAGGCAACATCATGTGCGCGCTCATCAGCGCCCCGTCGCCGGCGCGGGCGGAGGCCGTGAACAAGATGAGAAGCAGGGCAAGGAAGCGCATGGCGGCGCAACGTAACACGGCGCATCCGAATTGCCAGCGTCCGGCCAACCGGTGCGGACACGCATATTCGCGCATGGGGTTAACGCCTTCGCGCGCCTTGTCGGCGCCCGACGCTCACCCAACGAGTTGGGAGAGAATAGTGGGATCTTCGATCCGATCGTCCTGAGCGAGCAGCATCGCTTTGGAGAGGATCAGCGACAGCGTCGGGTTGCCTTCCGAAGGCAGAAAATCCAATTCGTCCTCGCCGCCTTTGGGCACAATGCAAAGGTGCCGGCCGCTGTCCGCAAGCAGGCTCGCTCCCGATCCCAGGTGAATGCGATACGTCGTCCGCTTCCCGTCGACGATCAACCAGTCGCCGGCGATATGGCAACTCTCGGCAATGGCGAGCGAGGGCAGCAGCGTCTCCAGGAACGCCTTTCGCAGCGCCTGAGCCTCGCCACGATCAGCGCTCGCGAAGTCGTCGCGGTAGCGTCCGGCGTTGGGCAGTTCGGAAACCGGCATCGAGGCCCCGGCGCCGCGGTCAGTCCAGAAACGGTCCGCAGCAATGGAGGTCGCGTCGATGGCGGTCTCCAGATCGCACAACGTCTCGCTGAACGCCACGGTAGGAACCTCGTCGAGCGGCAGCGGCGCGTCCGCGACGGCGCCTTTCGCATCGAGGGCGTGGAAGACGAGCCGGTCCGTCGTCACATATTCGTAATTCGGCGCGCCGTATTCCTCCGGTACGCTGGGCGCGCCGACGCCGGAGAACCAGAACTCGGCCGCTACCCCGAAGGCCGGCAGCAGCAGCCGGTTCGGCTTGGCGTCCGACCTTTCGTCGTCGGCGACGCGGCTCGCCGCGATCCAGCCGCGCTTGCGAAGGATTGCGATCAGCACCGGCTGATGCAGGATATGGCCGGCGAAGCGATTGGAATAGGTTCGCGTCTCGCGCTCGGCGTCAGTCACCACGTAGCTCGCACGCCAAGCCTGCGCGAAGGGCTGGCGTATTCCACTGGCTTTCAGCCGTTCGCGCCATGCCGCGACGGCGCCCATACGCTCGGTCAGCGGATGCCACATGCGCACGCTGGCTTCCGGCCCGGGAAGCGGGAGCACCGCGCCATCCATCTGCAAAATCGTTCCATCAGCGCGCGGAATTCCCTCGATCGCGCCGCTTTCGGTATCAAAGCGCCAGATCAGCCTGCGCGAGAGCGTGGCGACTAGGCCATTGTCGAGCAGGCGCTCGCGCCAGTCGGCGAGACGCCAGCAGCGGTCGCGTCGCCACGAGGATTGCAAACGCGAGCGCGCCTCGGGCAGTAGCAACGCGATATCAGTTTGAGCCTCGGTGAGCTCCTCGGCGAGGGCTTTGGCGGTCTCGTCAACGAGCGCGGCCTTTGCAATGCCACGCTTGCTCCGCGCCTTCGGGGCGGACGTATCGAGACTCGTCAGGGCCGCCTTGCGCGAGGAGATTACGGCCAGCGTCACCGCGTGCGTCCCCAACATTTCGGTGCGCGTGCCGTCCGGCCCGATGCCGTAATCGGGCGTCGCCAGATCGTGCATGTCGTCGAGGCCGAGCCCCACCTTGGCGCCCGCGGCTGCAAGCGCCGTGTCAACCAGCTTGGCGACCGACTTGTCGCGGATGGCGCGTCGCAGCCGCGCCAGCGCATAGGCCGCCTCGAGGGTTCCGATTTGTCCGAGCGACCACAGCACGGCATTGCCCGCCGCCTGGGAGCGGAAGTCACCGGACCTCTTGAAGTAGAATTCACGGCCTGCCGCCTCGAGCAGATCAGGCACGCGTGCGTCGTCAATGCGCGACAACGCCCAGACAACGCCGCGGGCAATGGCGACGTTCGGCTCCGACATCGGCCGGCGCAGGCGATGTTCGGCATCGCGCCGCGCGTCCGCGCCCTCCCACGGGGTATGACGCGGACCGAGGAAATGTGCGCTTTGCGCGCAATAGTGCAACGCCAGGCGGCGCAACGCATGGGTTCGGCTGTGCTTGCGCGTCGTGCGGTCAAATTCGGCCCGAAGAAGCGAAAGGTTATTGAACGCCATGAAGGCTTCCCGGGCGTACGCCCAATCGACCCTCTCCAGCGATAGGTCTGTCAGATGATCGAGCCAGCGCATGAAACCGCCCAGCACAGCGTCAGCGCCAAGACGCGCAACATGGTCGTCGGTCGTCTTGAGCCACTTGGCCGAAGGCTTGGTCGCATCGAGACCGACGAGATGATCAAGGAAATGCCCTTCGGGGTCGGCGCCCCCGAACGTCAAGGCGGCGATGTCGGGTACGCCCCAGCCGTCGAACGTGAACGGCGAGCGATTGGTCTCGCCGCGCGCGAAGCGCCGGAACCCATCCAGCTCGTCGTCCGTGTAGGGCCGGAAGGCGGGATCGGCGATCGTTTGCAGCCCTTTGGATTCGCGCAGCGCGGCAAAGCCTGGCTGGCTCTTGATGTCCGGTGCCGGAGACCACGTGCCGCCTTCGATGGTCCACCAGGGCCAGCCCATCTCGTCGTCCGAGACCTCGAAGGTCGCGCGAAACGTCGCGGGATCGTTCAACCAGCTCGGCGCGGCAAAGCTCGCGGCGAAGGCGCGCTTGACGTCGCCGACGAGCAGGCGAACCTCCTGGTGGAAGTCGAGATAGAAGGCCCAGAGCGCGGGGTCGAGGTTTTCATAGCCCCACATCGCCGCGCGCATCGGCGCGAACTGGCTCATGCGCTGAAAGAACGTGTCCTGGCGGCCGTAGCCGGAAACGTCGAGCAAGGCTCTCGCGCCCGGCTCCAGCGTGCCCCCTTTCGCCAGCAATGCGTCGCGCGTCTCCGCACTGACGCCGTGATAGCGATCGAACACGATCAGCGCGTCGCGCCGCGCGGCATCAGGCAATGCCATACCCTTGGCGGCGGCCTGCGCGATCGCCTTGACGGCGCCCAACGATTTCATCCGATAGTCGCGGCCGGCGGCGTTCGCCAGATGGTAGTCACTCGGACAATGATGGGCGAGCCAATCGAGTGTCTGCGTCACCAGCTCGGCGTCGACGGGAAAGCCGGTCTCGCACAGGACGACCATGACGCCTTCGCAAAACTTCTCGAAAAACCTGACATCGCCTTCGGGTCCCTGAACGAGGCTGCCGTTAGTCCGGATTTCGAGATCTCCGTCCCAGCCTAGGTGAGCCTTGACTGCGAGAAGATGACGAAACAGGGATGCGCGGCGTTCGGCCGGCAGCGCGCGGATCGCCGCACGGGTTTCCTTGGCGTCGTCGTACGTCACCCATCCAATCGGAAACCGCACAGGGGAAGTCCGAGCGTGTACCAAATCGAACATCGTAGGGACTGTCCGAGCCGCGGCCAGATCGAGCAGCATGTCGAGGTCCGCCAAGCTTTGACGATCTGCTCCCGGCATGACGCGGGCGCGATCTCGCTTCGCGACCATGATTTGCTTCGCGTTCTCCTCCCGTAAGACTTGGGTTGTGAACAGGTTGTCATGTGCCTCAAGCAATGAGGTCAGCAGCTCGGTGGGCGGGCGCTGGTCGGACATGTGATTGCCTTGGTTGATGATCCAAGTGGCAGCGGGTCGGGACGGCGGTTAGCCGCCTTTGAGCGGTGTCAGGCGCAGGAACACGACGTTGCTTTTCGGCGTCAACGGAAATGGCGCGTCGAGATCGACGACCTGGCGGCGGTCAACGAGCAGAAAGAAGCGGTTGGCCGAAAACGAATGCAGTGCGGCCTCGACCATTTCGTCGAGCGTCAAATCTCGTGTGTTCGATCCTGGTGCAATTAATGCGGCAGGCAGTTCGCCACCATGCGCGTCGAAGCGCTCGAAGCGACGTTCGAACTCGCGGCGCACTCTTTCCGCGATGAGCAGCCGCGCCGTGATTTGAGCGGCTTCCGACCAGCTGAATGACCCAACGGCAGTTGGCGGCTGCACTCCGGTTTGATCGCAATAATCAACCTCGAACATCGGCCCCCTCGCGACAGGATACGGCTACTTTCAATTACTGATTGATAAGATAGCGTTACACGCAATTGGAGCTGCGTGCTTAACAGTTACTTGCGCGACGCTGTAAAAAATAAGGGGGATTCCGCTACCGGCTTGCCGGATGTTGTCAATCGACCTTCAACTCCGTGATCTCGCTCGCATTGCGAAGAATATGTGAGATCGCGTCGGTAACAACGTCCTCGGTCGCGCCCCCAATGCCCGTCACGAGCAATACGAGCAGCGACTGATCGTCAGGACTCGCTCCGAGGATGCAAAGGACGAAGGGGCCGCCCCCCTGCGGAACGGAGAAAAGCCAGCCGCCTTCATCGAGTTCCGGGTCATTCGCCGCCAACCCTTTGTTGACCATTTCGGACTTCAGCCAAAACGCGACCTTTTTGGTCCTTGCACCAGCTTCAGCTGCGGCGGGCGCATCGTGCAGTGCCTCTTTTTCAGTGACCTTCGCCGATGCGTCGAAAAGCGTTGGGGCCCTGAACTGAAACTCCTTACTCAATGTCTCCCTCCGACATTTCATGGAAAAGCTTCAAGCGCCGGTGATCTGCCGTTCCTCGTCCGTCCACTCCACCTCATCAGGCATCAGCCCCGGCTGTAGCGGCGCATCCTCGGTCATTACGTGTCCATCCAGCGCACGTAGCAGGGCCGCGGCCAGCGCGAGCTTCCGTAGCGGCTTCGCCAAAAAGTCCGACATGCCGGCCTCGTGGCAGATCTTGACGTCTTCGGGGAAGGCGTTGGCGGTCAGTGCGATGATCGGCAGGGCGTCGAAGCGCCCTCCTTCCGCGCGGATCGCCCGGGTCGCCGCAAGGCCATCCATCTCAGGCATGCGCACGTCCATCAGCACGATGTCGTAATCGCCTTCGGACACGGCCGCGACGGCTTCGACACCGTCGGTGACGACCTTGAGCTCGACGTCGAAGGCGCCAAGCATCTTGCTCACGACCATGCGGTTGACGGCATCGTCCTCCGCGACGAGCACCTTCAGCGGCCGATCAAGTTCGGCGATACGCGCCTTGAGATCGTCGGCTTCGTCCCGGCCGGCGTCCTGGTCGGACATCTGCACCTGGCTCCACGGCAGCACCAGCGTGAAGCGGAAGGTCGAGCCCTCACCCGGCGTCGAGGTGACAGCGATGGTGCCGCCCATTTGCTCGATGATGCGCCGGGAGATCGCAAGGCCGAGCCCGGTGCCGCCGAAGCGGCGGCTGATCGAGGCATCGGCCTGGGCGAAGTCGGAGAACAACTGCCCGAGCTTCTCGGGCGCGATGCCGATGCCGCTGTCGGTCACCGTCCATTCGACGGTCGCGAGCAGATCGCGGCGCGCCTGGCAGATGGCCTTGATCGTCACCTCGCCCTGATCGGTGAACTTCACCGCGTTGGAGACGAGATTGAGCAACACCTGACGGATGCGCGCGACGTCGCCACGCAGCGTCGGCGGCAGGTTCGGATCGAGCTCGACCTTGACGCTGAGACCTTTGCTCTTGGCGCTTGCACGCACCACGGTCGCAACCGTCTCGACCAGCGACTGCGGCGCAAAGTCGATCGCCTCGAACTGGAAGCGTCCGGCCTCCAGCTTGGAGAGATCGAGGATGTCGTTGAGGATGCGCTGAAGGTTGTCACCGGACTCGCGGATCGTGATGACGGCCTCGCGCTGCTCCGGATCGAGCTCGGTCTCGAGCAGCATGCTGGCGAGCCCGAGCACGCCGTTCATGGGGGTGCGGATCTCGTGGCTCATGACGGCGAGGAAATCCGACTTCGCGCGGCTCTCGGCCTCGGCCTTCTCCGCGCGCCAGCGTTCGGTGACGTCGCGGCCGAAGCCGCGATAGCCTAAAAATTGCCCGTCGCGGTCATAGGCCGGCTTCGCGGTCAACGACCACAGCCGCGCCTCGCCGCCGGCGACGACCTTGAGGTTCATCTCGTGCAGCGGCTCGGCGTGCTCCATCAGGCCGACGACGTTGTAGGCGGCCGCCTTGTCCTCGGGGCAGAGCATGTCGAGCACATCGGCGAAATGCGATCCCTTCAGCAGCGGAAGCGGCAGCTGCGCGACGTCGGCGAAGCGTTGCGGCACGTCCGTAAGATGCCCTTCGGCATCGGTCTGCCACAACCAGTCGCTGGCATTGTCCTGAAAATCCTTCAGCAGCAGCGAGATGATCTCGGTCTGGCGCTCGAGCTCGAGCTGGGCCTTGAGATTGCCGAGGAACAGATTGCCTTGCGAGACGATGTTGCGCGCCATGAAGAACGCGAACAGCGTCAGGAATACCGCCGTGACGAGATAAGGCCCGGCGCCGCACGAGAGCAGCGCACCGGCGCAGGCGACTGTCATGGTGGCGAGATAAACGAGGCCGGCACGGGGGAACGTCGATAGCGTGAAGGCACCGCCCGACATCATGCCGACCATCAAGCAGGCCAGGATGAGCTGACTGGTCGGCGCAACGCGGCTGAACAGCGCGAGCGGCAGCGTGCCCCAGATCGCCGCGAGGAAGAAGGCCTGCCGCAGCATGTGGCGCGCCGCGCGCGGAGGAGCCTCCTGCGGCGGATTGCGATGCGACCGCTTCCACGCGCGCACGGCGAGCGAGGCGGTGACGGCAAGTGTCATGCCCCAGATCGCGAGGAAGTCGTTCCAGCCGCTGCCCCAGAACAGGATCAGCACGACGCCGACATTGAGCATGGTGACCGCCATGGTCACCGGGATCGTCCTCGTTACAGCGTCGATCTGCTTGGCGCGGATCCGGCGCAGCTCGCGCTCGCTGAGATCGGCGGTGAGGCCGTCCTCGATCTCGAAGCCACCGAGCCAGTAGAGGAATGCGCCGATCAGACCGTCGCGCGGCTCAGTTGGCATCATGGATTTGTCCGGCCATCCCATCAGAAGAACCTTTTGACGATCAATGACCTGCCGCCGGCTTAAGCCGGGTTAATTTTGTGGGAGATTTTGCGGCGTCCTTGACGGGCACGTTTGCATTTTGTTCTAACCATGGCCCCCGCCCGGAGCCCTCACCAATGCCCATCAGAGTAGCCACCTGGAACGTGAATTCGGTCCGGCAGCGGATCGACCTGCTGCTGACCTGGCTCAGGGAGTGCCAGCCGGACATCGTCTGCCTGCAGGAGATCAAATGCGTCGACGAGGCGTTCCCGCGGCTGGAGATCGAGGCTTTGGGCTACAACGTCGTGACGCACGGGCAGAAGACGTTCAACGGCGTCGCCCTGCTCTCCAAGCTCAAATTCGACGAGACCAAGTCGGGGCTGGCCGGCGACGACGAGGACGCCCACGCCCGCTTCCTCGAGGGCGTGGTCACGCTCAAGTCCGGCGTGCTGCGCATTGCATGCCTCTATCTGCCCAATGGCAACCCGGTCGGGACCGAGAAATATCCCTACAAGCTCAAATGGATGTCGCGGCTTCTTGAGTATTCGAAGGAGCGCCTTAAGACCGAGGAGCCGCTGATCCTCGCCGGCGACTTCAACGTCATTCCGCATGCCCGCGACGTCCACAATCCCGCGGCCTGGACCGAGGACGCCCTGTTCAAGGCCGAGACGCGCGAGAGTTTCCAGTCCCTGCTCGGCCTCGGCCTGACCGATGCCTTGCGCGCCGTCACCGACGAGGGCGGGCTCTACACCTTCTGGGACTACCAGGCCGGGGCCTGGCAGAAGAACCACGGCTTGCGCATCGATCATCTGCTGCTGTCGCCACAGGCCAGCGACAAGCTCGCCAATGTCGGCATCGACAGTTATGTGCGGGGCTGGGAAAAGCCGTCGGACCACGTGCCGGTGTGGGCGGATCTGGATCTGGAGGCGGCGTAACGCCGCTCGCGGAACGGTGGGTTACGCTTGCGCCGTTCCGCTTTGAATGACCGAGAACGTAGTCGCTACCCTACCCTACGAGACCGAGTTACTCGCGGCGGCCCTGCACCCACTGTTCCAGCATTTGCAGGCACATGGCGCGGTCGTCGTCGGAGGCCTTGGCGAAGGCGCGGTTGTAGTTTTCCTTGATCCAGGTCTCGTCCGTGCCCGCGCTGTCACGCGCGAGCGTCAGCCACATCAGGCCGCGCGCGGCCTGCCGCGGCAGACGGTCGCCGTTGAACAGCATCTGCCCAAGCAGCGCCTGGGCCTCGTGCTGGCCCTTCTGGGCGGCGAGGCCGAGCCAGCGCGCGCCGTAGCGGAAATCCTCGCGTGAAGCGTCCGGCGTCTTCAGATAGAGCCGGGCGAGATCATACTGCGCATCCGCATTGCCGAAATAGGACGCGGCATAGGAGAACATCTCCCGCGCCCGGTCCGGATCCGGCTTGATCTTCGAGTTCGGGATGCCGCTGAGATAATAGCGGCCGAGCGCGACGAAGGCGTTGGCCACGACCTGCGCCTGCGGCGCCGACGGACTGTCCTCGGCATGCGCATTGGCGATCCGGGTAAAATATTCGAAAGCGCGCACGTCATCCTGGGCCACGCCGTCGCCACTGGCGTACATGCGGCCGAGCTTCCACTGCGCGATGGGGTGACCGCCCTCGGCGGCATATTGGAGGGCGCTAAGCGAGGTTTCCTGGGGCGCAACCGGCGACACCGATTTGCGCATCGCACCCGCCGCCCCGGGCAAGGTGGTCACGACAGGGATGGCCGCATCCTTCTGGTTGACCGGTGCGCCATCGAAGGCGACCGCCGGCGCGGCCAGCGCGGTAGCCCCCAACACAAACGCAACTATGGCACGCCTAGATGTCCGCATAGCACTGTTTCTCGTGCGCGCCGCCCGGATGGGTCACTGCCCCCCCGACCGCTGGTCCAACCTGCTGGGCATATTTCCAGAGCGCACCCGACGTGTGGTTAGTCGCGCGAGCGCTCCATTTGGTCTTGCGCTGAGCGAGCTCAGCGTCACTCAATTTTACGTTAAGAGTGCCGATGTCGGCGTCGATCTCGATGATGTCGCCGTCCTCGAGCAGCCCGATCGGGCCGCCGACTGCCGCCTCAGGACCGACATGGCCGATGCAGAAGCCGCGGGTGGCGCCCGAGAAGCGGCCATCGGTGATGAGCGCGATCTTGCCGCCCATGCCCTGCCCGGTCAGCGCTGCGGTGGTCTGGAGCATTTCCCGCATGCCGGGGCCGCCCTTGGGGCCCTCGTAGCGGATCACGATGACTTCGCCTTCCCGGTAGGTGCGCTTCTGGACCGCCTCGAAAGCATCCTCCTCACGGTCGAAGCACCTGGCCGGACCGGTAAACTTGAGGTTGGACATTCCAGCGACTTTCACGATCGCACCTTCTGGCGCCAAATTGCCCTTCAAACCAACCACACCGCCCGTGACGGTGATGGGCTTGTCTGCCGGGTGCACCACGTCCTGGTGCGGATTCCATTTCACGCTTTTGAGGTTCTCGGCGATCGTTCGACCGGTGACCGTAATGCAGTCACCGTGGAGAAATCCGTTGTCGAGCAGCGTCTTCATCAAAAGCGGTATGCCACCTACTTCAAACATGTCTTTGGCGACATAACGGCCGCCTGGCTTCAAATCCGCGACATATGGTGTCTTTTTGAAGATTTCTGCCACGTCGAACAGGTCGAACTTGATACCGGCCTCGTGCGCGATCGCCGGCAGGTGCAGTGCAGCATTGGTAGAACCGCCCGAGGCCGCAACGACGGCAGCTGCGTTCTCCAGCGCCTTGCGGGTGACGATGTCGCGGGGGCGGATGTTGGACGCGATCAGCTCCATCACCTTCTCGCCCGCGGTCATGCAGAAGGCGTCGCGGATTTCATAGGGTGCCGGAGCACCGGCCGAGTAAGGCAGCGCGAGGCCGATGGCTTCCGACACGGTCGCCATGGTGTTCGCCGTGAACTGCGCGCCGCAGGCGCCCGCCGAGGGGCACGCCACACGCTCGATCTCGTCGAGGTCCTCGTCCGACATGGCGCCGACCGAGTGCTTGCCGACCGCCTCGAACATGTCCTGCACGGTGACCTGCTGGCCGCGGAAATTGCCGGGCAGGATCGAGCCGCCATAGATGAAGATCGAGGGCACGTTGAGGCGGATCATCGCCATCATCATCCCCGGCAGCGACTTGTCGCAACCGGCGAGCCCGACGAGAGCGTCATAGGCGTGGCCGCGCACGGTCAACTCGACGGAGTCGGCGATGCATTCCCGCGACGGCAGCGAGGAGCGCATGCCGTCGTGGCCCATGGCGATGCCGTCAGTGACGGTGATCGTGCAGAATTCGCGCGGCGTGCCGCCGGCGGACGCGACGCCCTTCTTCACCGCCTGCGCCTGGCGCATCAGGGCGATGTTGCAGGGCGCGGCCTCGTTCCAGCACGAGGCGACGCCGACGAAGGGCTGGTGGATCTGCTCGGTGGTCAGACCCATGGCGTAGAAATAGGAGCGATGGGGCGCGCGCGCAGGGCCTTCCGTCACGTGACGGCTCGGCAGCCTGTGCTTGATGTTGGTCTTCGCGTTCATCGCGACCAGTTTCCTTGGCTAACCCTTGTCAGACCCGGAACATCAGACCCAAGATTTGAATCGACCTTGGAATTTCCGCCGCCTGCAAGGGACCAGCCCAGCCCCTGAAAACATTAGAGCGATTTTATTCATGTTCGGGTGTGGCCAAAAAGCGGCGTTGATGCGAACGGGCTGCGATAAGGGTTAAATCGCACAGGAATGTTGCGCAGACAGCACAATCGTTACCGGGAAGACACGGGGTTGCTTACTGTAATACCCTCGCGAATGTGACGATGCACAATCTCTGATTTCATCATACGAGACGCGCGCCCAGATTCCTGCGCGATGATGGACAGACACCCGCGTGAGTCGATCAAACTGCTCCTCCATCATCCTGAGGCTTCGGCGGGCAAGGCGCCGGCAATGACTGAGTGTGAGGGCACGGACTCATCCTCCAGCCGACGTTGTCATTCCCCGCGAAGGCGGGGAATCCGGTACGCCCGCGGCCTCTCGGCTCAATCACAACCGCCTCTGGAATACTGGATCGTCCGGTCAAGCCGGACGATGACAGCGAGCGTATGGATACACACTCCTTCGCATCCTCGCGGCGCAACTCGCTCGAGCTTTCCTCGATCTCTCCACTCTCTCGTCTGAGACGACACAGGAAAGGTCGGGGGCTGACCTGTCCGACGGAGCAAGTGAATTGTGATCTTTAGAAACCGCAATCGCGATATTGCCTGCTCGCGAGACGGAAATGCGTGCCGACCTCGACGAAGTCGACGTCAACGCATTGGTGTCCGCGGCGAACCTCAGTGAGCCCCTCACACCTCAGATATTCGATGTTGATGCGCCAGCGCTTCTCGACCGGAGAATAGGTTGCGAAGTCGTGCTGGGCGCTGGCCGGTCCCTTGCACATGCTTGCGATGTACTGGCGGATTTCAGGAGGCAGCGTGCCGATATGCTCGGGATTCCAGGGATCATCCTTGGATGGGGAGCTTGCTCTTGAATCTGCCGGCAATGCGCTCGCGAGCAGAAGGGAAACTCCGAGAATGAGTGTGCGCATCAACATGTTGGGCTCCTCCCACTGATGATGGCCGGCTCAACAATAGTCCTTCTCGAGCCCGAAGCGGCGGACAAAGTTGAACCAAGGACCCGTCTCCCCGTACCGGCAGCGCTGATTGCGTTGCAGCATGCGTGCATTGACTCATATAGGGTACCCCCCTATCTTACTTTCATGTCGCACACGATCAAGCACAAGTCGAAGCTCATTGGCCGGGTCCGTCGCATCAAGGGGCAGCTCGAGGCGGTCGAGCGCGCGCTGGAGTCGGAGATCGGCTGCGCCGATGTGCTGATGCTGGTGGCGTCGGTGAAGGGCGCGATCAGCGGTCTCACCACCGAGTTGCTGGAGGACCACATCCGCCATCACGTCGTGGATCCCGCGCACGAAAAGGATCCGGAGAAAGCCAAGGGCGCCGCCGACCTCATCGACGTCGTCCGAACCTATTTGAAGTGAACGCAATGACCGACCTGTCTCATCTGCTCCAGCAGAGCAGCGCGCATGCATGGCTGTTCGTGCCCAGCGCGATCCTGCTCGGCGCGCTGCATGGTCTCGAGCCCGGGCATTCCAAGACGATGATGGCCGCGTTCATCATCGCCGTCAGGGGAACGGTGCTTCAGGCCGTGCTGCTCGGCCTGTCGGCGACCATCTCCCATACCGCGATCGTCTGGGCGGTTGCCCTCGCGGGGCTGTATTTCGGCCGGGAATTGTCCGGGGAACGCAGCGAGGCCTATCTGCAACTGGCATCCGCAATCATCATCGTCGGCATCGCCGGCTGGATGGTCTGGCGCACCTGGCGGGATCAGAACCACGGGCACGAGCACCACCACCACGACGAGCCGCAAGCCATCTCGCTTGCCGGCCTGCCGCTGTTGCTGGAGGTGTTCGAGGACGGCGTGCCCCCGCGCTGGCGCATTCGCAGCGAGAGCGGCGCGCTTCCCGCCAGCGACGAGGTCAAGGTGACCACGATCCGCGAGGACGGCTCGGAGCAGACCTTCGCGTTCGCCGCGCGGCATGGATATCTCGAAAGCGTCGAGGAAATTCCCGAACCGCATGCATTCAAGGCGCGTGTCGCTCTTGCCGGCGACGCGACCGAGCTTCTCTTTGAAGAGCATGATCACGACCACATCGATCTCGGCGACGAGGACGACGCTCACGCCCGCGCCCACGCCGCCGACATCCGCAAGCGCTTTGCGGGACGCAACGTGACGACCGCGCAGATCGTCCTGTTCGGTCTTTCCGGCGGACTGATCCCCTGCCCCGCCGCCATCACCGTGCTGCTGCTTTGCATTCAGCTGAAGCAGTTCAGCCTCGGCTTTGTCCTCGTGCTGTCCTTCGGCATCGGGCTTGCGATCACCATGGTGTCGGCCGGCGTTCTGGCGGCGCTCAGCCTGCGGCAGGTCGAACGTCACTGGGATGGCTTCAGCCGCTACGCCCACCGCGCACCCTACGTCTCGGCGGCCTTGATCGTCTTCGTCGGGCTCTACACCGGCTGGACCGGCCTGCACGAGCTGATCTCGTGACAGGCTGCGGGGCGGCAACATCTACTTCCGCGGTCAGCCTTTCGCGCTCGCGGTCTTGTCGAGCGCGGCCCGCAGGCCCTTGGCGAGCTTGATTGCATCGTCATTGGCCCAGAAGTGCATGAAGAACAGCCGCGGCTGCTCATCCAGCATGTGGCTGTGCAGGGCGGTCACCTCGATGCCATTCGTCAGCAGCGCCGCAATCACCGGGTTCACCTCGTCACCCGATAGAACGAAGTCGCCGGTGATGGCAGCCTTGCCGTTGCCGGTTGGCTGGAAGTTGATGCCGATCGCGACGCCCATCGCCCCGACCGGCGTGAGCGGCATGCCCTCCTGTGTAATCGGATCGCGGCGCTTGACGTTGAATTGGTAGACGCCGCCATTGGCCTGTCCCTTCACGCCGATGATCTGCTCGAGCTTGGCGGTGTCGAGATCGATCGCGGGCGGCGGATTGGCTGGCGCGGCAATTGTCAGCGGCGTCTTGCTTTCGGCGAGTGCATCGCGGATCGCAGAGGCGAGCTTGACGGGGTCGCCGTGTCCGGCGACATGCATGTAGAACGTCGCCGGGCTTGCACGCAGCAGATGATTATGCACGGCGGTGACCTCGAGGCCGCTCGCGATCATCTTCGCCATCACGGGATTGATCTCGGTCTCGAGCAGCACGAGGTCGCCCATCACCATGGCGCCACCATGGACCGGCTTGAACGCCACCCAGCCGCCAAGGGCCAGCGCCGGCCTGATCGCGACCCCGTCCAAGGTCACGGAGAGATCGCTGCGAGGAAATCCGTAGCGGTGGACATCATCCGAGACGGCGGCCTTCCGGCCGAGCGCTTGGTCGATCGCCTGCCAATTGACATCTACCGCCCGGGCCGGCGAGACGAATTGCACTGCGGGCGATGCTAGGCCCAAGACGGCGGCTAGCAAGAGAACTGCGTGACAGAGTGTTCGTAGTCGCATGGTCCTTCTCCTGGTGTCCCGCCCCAGGTCGAATCTTTTCTGGCAGGCATCCGAACCGCGCGCGCCGGCGTATGCCGCGCGAGACGAATGAGCCAATCTGTCGAATGAACTCTCGGTCTGTGAAATGGACATGCTGCGCCCTTGATGATCAGGACGCGATGCTTGGGCATGTCGCCTCGCGGGGAGACCGCATATCCCCGATGTCCCGACTAGAGGCCCGGCAGTCCCAGCTGTCAATCAGTGGGCCCGCGAAAAGATTTCGAAGGTCCAATGGAACGAAATCGATTGCGCCCCTGGCCGCGAAAGCCACGCGGTCGCGTCTTGCGGTTTCCGGACGATCGCGCATAGAATGCCCGGGTGGGGACGAGGCAGACTCCCCGTGAGACCTCGGTCCAAGTCTGCGCAGCACGCAATTCGTGGAGCTTGCGCATGGACACCCAATCCTCTCACCGATATTCCGTAGCCATTGTTTCGCGGGGCGACGCAGCCGCGCGCCGCGACGCCACCGCACAAAACAGCCGCTTCGTTCGCGTCTTCGAAGCCCTCGCCGCCGCCGGCATCGCCGCACAGCCGGCGATCTACGATGAAAGCTTCACTGAAGCGGTCCGCGAGCAATTGCTTGCGGTCGACGGCGTGCTCGTCTGGGTCGATCCGATCCATCAGGGCAAGACGCGCGCGGGGCTTGATGCCCTGCTGCGCGAGGTCGCGGCGCGCGGCCCATGGGTCAGCGCGCATCCTGACGTCATCCTGAAGATGGGCGTCAAGGAGGTGCTGTACCGGACGCGCCGTCTCGGTTGGGGCGCCGACACTCATCGCTATGACAGCGCATCCGCTTTCGCAGCGCAATTTCCGCAGCGCCTGCGGGGCGACGGCCCGCGCGTGCTCAAGCAGAATCGCGGCAATGGCGGCCAAGGCATCTGGAAGGTCGAGGTGCTGCCGAACGCACCCACCACGGTTCGCGTGCTCCATGCGCTGCGCGGCAGCCTTCCGGAAGACATGCCGCTCGATGCCTTCATTGCGCGATGCGAGCCGTATTTCGGCTGGGGCGGCTGCATCATCGACCAGCCATTTCAACCTCGCCTGCCCGACGGCATGATCCGCTGCTATATGAGCGGCGCCAAAGTCGCGGGCTTCGGCCATCAATTGATCAAGGCCCTGATCCCGCCGCCGCCTGAAGGGCCGGATGCGCCCGAGGCGCAACCGGGCCCACGGATCATGCACGGCCCCGATGCGCCTCAATTCCAGACGCTGCGGCGGCTGATGGAGCACGAATGGACGCCGCAGATGATGAAGCTGCTGGCCATCGATGAGGCGTCGCTGCCGGTGATCTGGGACGCGGACCTACTCTATGGGCCGCGCGATGCTGATGGCGCCGACACCTACGTTCTCTGCGAGATCAACGCGAGCTCGTGCTTCGCGATTCCCGACGAGGCGCCGGCGGCGATCGCAAGGACGGTGCGCGAGCGACTGGTGGGTGCGAGGCCGTAGTTGCTGCGAAGCAAGCGGGCCGCGTTCAGCGGCAACACGCTTGGCTGGGCTGCAGGATCACGCAGTCCGGCGCGGCGCTGCCGCAGCATGTCGTCTCGCAGCCGCTGACGAGAGCGGCCACCGTCGCTTCCAGCGAACGCAACTCGGCGATCTTCCTCCTGATCGAACGGAGGTGCTGCTCCGCAAACGACTTCGTGTCGCTGCAGGGCGAGCGCCGCTGCACGGATGCGAGGATGTCGCTGATCTCGTCGAGCGAGAAGTCGAGATCGCGGCAGTGCCTGATCAGGCTGAGCGCCTTGACGTATTCGCTGCCATAGACGCGCTGGCCGCCCTGGCGGGCCGGTGCCGAGAGCAGACCGATGCTCTCGTAATAGCGGATGGTGGGGACGGAGACGCCGGCCGCTTTGGCGAGGACGCCAATTCTCATGGAAGCGCTCACTTTTCGCTTGAACCTCAAGTGGCTTGAGGGCGTAGCGATCGGGTCCGAGACGCACAAGCATGAGGAGAATCACATGAGCGTTATTGGACCGTCCTGCAACCTCCCCTCCGAGACGTCGCCGGGATGCGGCTGCGTGGCGAAGGCCGAGCCCGCCGGCCGCAAGGCCGCAGGCACGGCGGTTGCAACCGCCGTTGTCGCTGCAGCCTGCACGGCGTGCTGTGTGCTGCCCTTCACCTTGCCCGCCGTGGTGCTCGCCAGCGCAGGAGGCCTGATCGCCGCGCTCGACCATGCGCACGGGCTGATGACGAGGCTGTCCATCGCCGTCGTGCTCGGCGCGTGGGGCTGGATCGTGTGGCGGTCACGGAGGACGGGCTTGAAAATCCGCACATCGGTGCTGGTGGCGATGTGCGCAGCAACCGTGCTGACCGCGACGGCCGCGCTGTGGCCGGTGATGGAGCCCGCCATTTTCCACGCACTCGGCGCTGCCAAGAAGCCGAAGCCGCAGGCCGGCTGATGGACGGGCTGACCATCTTCGGCCTGCTGTCGGTCGGCGCGATGCTGCTGTTTTACGCGCTCGAGCCGCGCGGGCCGCATTACGTGCTGGCCTTCGCGGGCGCGTGCGCGTTCAGCGCCGCTTACGGCTTTCTCCAGGGCGCCTGGCCGTTCGGGCTTGTCGAGACGGTCTGGACGGCGGTCGCGGTGCGGCGATGGCGCAGGCTTTAGGCGCGCAGGTTGGCGCCGCGATCGATGCGCGCGAACACTGCACTCGTCAAACCGCCGAGCAAGGTCCAGAACACCAGGCTCGTCATCGTCACCGCCGTGACGAACTGATGCGTCAGCGACGACGGCACGTTGGTCTCGACATTGGCGAGCTCCGGCGCGCCGATCAGATGCGGCAACGTCAGCAGGATCACGCCGGCAATCGCCGCCGGCACCGAACGGCGGAAGGCGATCATGGCAAGCCCTCCGGCTGTCGCCAGCACCGCTGCGAGCCACCAGATCTGGCGCGACAGCAGCGGCGCGGCAGGCACGCCGGGCAGCTCCGGCGGCAGGCCGAGGCCGGGCGCCAGGGTGAAGACGGCGAAGCCCGCCAATCCCCACAGCAGGCCTTCGTGCCAGGAGACGCTCATCCCGGTCGTGCCGCAACGCACGGCGAAGAAGCCGGCCAGCAGCAGAGCAAAGCCGATCGCGGTCAGGATGTTGGCGGCAGCGGTATAGGCGTTGCGCTCAAACCCGTCGCGCGGCTCCCAGGCCCCGGCGCCATGGTCGTGATCGCCGGCGCCATGCTCATGGTCGCCATGATCGTGAGCCGCATGGTCGTGACCGGCAGCCGCCGGCTGCGGGACTGCTGCAGCGTCGTGTTGGTGCGTTTCCGCCGCCTTCTCGAAGACTTCCGCCTTCAGGATCAGGGGAACGGTGCCGAACTGCTGGACGACCGTGACGACGAGACCGACGATGAAACCGGCAATGACCGAGGCGAAGACGATCGAGCGGAATGTGCTCATGCCACCCCGGTCAGTGGCAGGGGAACGCGTTCGAGTGGCGCACGTCGTGGGCCGCGTTGTGGACGACGTCGATATGCGAGAAGCCGACCATGCCGACCACGAACACGCCGAGCACCATCGCCATCACGGCCTGCGACAGCCGTCCTACCTGCCCGGCGGCGACCGGAAGCGTGGCCTGAGCCGAGATCTGGGCCGAGACTTGGGCGTCCGCGAGCTGGGACTGGCTCATGTTCTATTCTCCATTGGCGATTTGGCCGTCTTCTAGCAGCTTCCGGGCAATGTCGCGACTGGTAAGATGCAGGCTTGTCCCAGGCAAAATGCCCCGGCGGGCGATCTTGGCGCCGGCGGCGGCCCGAAAGACGGCCTCAAGCCGCCGAAAATAGCCGAGGCAGGCCTCCGGCGTGGGCTCGGCGCCGAGCAGCGTCCGGAACGCGCCCCGGTGCACCGCGCAGATCGCGCCGTGGCCGGCGACGGGAAACACCAGCGACGCGATGTCGTCCCGCCAATGGACTTCGCTGCTCAAGCAGTCGCCCGTCCCCGCCCGAACGGACGGGCGATTTCGCAAGCGGCGACAAGGCCGACCAGCCAGACGGGCGTCGCGGCGAACAGCGCAAAGCAGAACATCGACGCATAACGCCGCTCGACCGGATGAAGCCGGAAACGGTCGGCGTAGTGCGGCAGGACAGCGACAGTCATGGAGCGATTTCCTTGCCGGATTTGTAACACGTTTCGCCGGAGCTCGGCAGCCATGCCTGGGACTTCTCTCCCTCCCGCTACCTGACATCGTGGTTGGCCAGGCGGATGCCGCCGTAGACAGCCAGGCCCGGCTGCAGAAATCCTGTCGGATTTTGATAATGCGCGTTGGCCAGGTTATCGACCCGGCCGAACACCTTGAGCTGATCGGTGACCAGATATTCCGCCGCCACGTTGGCAACCGTGTAAGCCGGGGCCAGCAGACGCGGAATGCTGAAGTCGCGACTCCCGTCAACGAAGCTTCCGACGTGCAACACTGTTGCCGACAGCGTCAGTGTATCAATCGGATCCCAGATGACGTTTGCGCTCCACCTCTCTTTCGGACGCCTCAGGAGCTCCAGTCCCGCCGTCGCATCGACGGCGCGGGTGAACGTGTAATCGGCGCGAACGCGCAAGCGATCGGTGATCGCAGCCGCGACAAAGCTTTCGGTGCCCTCCGTGATCGCCTTACCGATATTCACATTGGTGCTGGTGAACGTCACGGCATCGGACATGCTCTGGATCAGGTCCGTGATGTTGTTGCGGAAGTAGGTCGAGCCGAAGCGAACGCGGTCGTTGAACAAAGGCTGCTCGAAGCCGGCGTCATAACCAACGCTCTCTTCCGGCTTGAGGTTTGGATTGGCAAAGAAGAAGAACGCAGGAAAGCTGACAAAGAGCTGGTTGAGGGTCGGCGCCTTGAATCCCGTGCCGTAGCTTCCCTTGAATTTCGTGTCCGCGACCGGGACGATGACCGCGGAGGCCAGGCGAAAGGTCGGATGCCCGCCAAACCGCTCGTTGTCGTCCTGCCGGACGTTGGCCGTGAAGAAAACACGGTCCCGCAGCTGGGATTGCAGTTCCATATATCCGGCCTTGTTGACGTTCTGCGCGGAGACCGTCGCGGTTTGCAGAGTTTCGGTCTCGTGCTCCGCGCCGATGATGAAATTGTTGTTGCGCGCAAGCTCGGTCGTGATGCGCCAATCGTATTTGATGCGATCGCCGGTGGTGATGGTCGGCATCGCATCGCCGGGGGAGATATTGTAATTCCAATGATTGGTATGGTTGACGCCGAAATAGCTCTTCATCCGGTCGTCGAGCGCAGACCAGACGGCCTCTCCCCGTGTGAAGACCTGGTGCACCGTCTGCGTGCTTTGCGCAGCCGCGGGGAAGCTCGCGAAGGTCACGGGATCAAACGTGTCGCCGGTAAAGCGCAACGTAGCGTCGGTGTAACGTGCGACGCCGTTGAGCGCCAGGTTTTCGCTGACATCGGCGCCAAGCTTGGTCGAATAGGTCATGTTGTCGTGATAGTTGCCGATCGCCTTCTGACCCGGCGGCAGCAGTTCGACCGGCGTCACCGGCACATCATTGGCGTGGAAATGCGCAACGTTGAACGCGTAGTTGAAATGGTCCTGCGAGCCGCTCAGCCCGGTCGTCTGATTGAACGTACCGAACGAGCCGCCTTCAATTGACCCGGTCACCCGGGCGGGACCATCGCCCTTCTTCGTCACCATGGAGATCACCCCGCCAAGCGCGTCTGCGCCGTAGAGACCGCTTTGCGGACCGCGCAGCACTTCGATCTGCTGCAGGTCGGAGGTGAGCAGCTTGCCGAGATCGAACGACCGGTTCGGACTACTGGGATCGCTGACGTCGATGCCGTCGATCAGGACCTTGGTATGGTTCGAGTTCGTTCCACGCATGAAGATCGAGGCCTGTCCGCCCGGTCCGCCGGTCTGGACCAGATTGAGCCCGGGAACGGCGCTGAGCGCATCGGACGCGGTCCGGCGCTGATCGCGCTCCATGTCGCGCGCGGTCAGGACTGTCACCGAGTTCGCAACCAGATTCGCCGGCGTAACGATGCCTGTTGGACTGACGACGACTGTCGGAAACAGATTGGCGGCGGACACCCCCGGCACAGGCGGCGATGCCAGCGGCTCCGGCCTTGGCGCGCGAACGATGTGCTGGCGCTCGCGCTTGCCGGTCGAACGCCGGGGAACCTGCGGCTTGGCCGCGGACTCAGTTGGCGCAACCTCAACCGGTGGCAGCAAGTCGGGCGACGCGGACTGCTGCGCCTGGGCGACGGAAAGATCTAGCAAATACAGGGAAACGGACGTGAGTAGGCCGGCGCCAAAGCGCCTGGCGGCAGAGACAATACGGGACACTCTTGCAACCTCGGTATGACGTCAGTGGCACGTCACAGCGAACGAGGTTTCACGGCAGAGCGCTCGCTTGCTCCGGTGAAGCTAATGTCTGTACTCCCCGACCGACATCTTCGCGTGTGACCACGGCTGACGGCAGGTCTCCTGGCTCGCGGGTCGTGACCTCTCCGTCGCCTTCCCGGGACCGAGATTCCCAGTGGCATATGACGAAAGATTCGCCGCTTACAGTTGCGGGGGCAGCCGCTGCTTGAGGAAGATCCTGGCGTCAGGACATCCCGCACAACGTTCCCTTTTGATCTCCGTGAGGAGAACCGTCGCCGATCAATTTAGGGGCCGCCTGCGCGGCGAGTCAATCGGCCGGTGGAATGAGCGTCGAACCATCGCACCGAAGCTTGCGCCGGCTCAATCAGACTGGCTCCCGCGCCGCATGCGTCCTGATCGTTGCCCGTTCGCCGGCATCGACGAGCTGACCGATGCCAGTGCGGCCGGTCAGCGCGCAGCGGATGATGTTTTCGGCGACCAACCTGCGGAAACCATGGTCCTCGCCACTGGGGCGATGACGGCAGACCCGGTCCAGCGCCAGCTTCATGTTGATCCGTGTGCGGGTGTCGAAATGCTCGCTGATCATGCGGCCAGCCTCGATGCGGTGGAGCCGAAGCGGAAACGTCAGACACGTGGCCGGGTTCCAAAACACGATCGGGCTATGCCCGCCCTCTTATTGTTATTGAGACCGGCGGGCTATGCCCGCCCTCTTGGCCGCTGCTGGGCCTGGGCCCAAGCCGCTTTGACGTCGCGCGGCGGGACATCGATGCGCTTGATCGGCGTCAGCTCGCCGGAGGCGGAGATGATGGCGGTCTCTTCGCGGCGGCAGCGCGGGCACACGAAGCGGACTTCGTGCGGCGATGCCGACCAGCTCGAGCGCTTGACATTGGCGGCCATCGGCCATGCCTCGCAATGCGAGCACGACACCAGAAATCGACCGGGATCGAGCATACCCATTCCATAGGACTCCGCGTCCTGCCGCCCTCCTCTAATGATTAACCCATGTGAATCGTTCCGGTGCCCCGGCACCGCCAAGCGGGTTCAGCGCGCGCTGTTCCCGATGGCGGCCGCATCCGCGCCAGTGTTCCGTCGCGCATCACCAACGCCAGACCGTTGCCGCGATGTGCAGGCCAACGTGTCGTGCGCGAGCTCAGGCTTCGTCGGCAATTCCGTTGCGCAGGCAGCCAACCTTGTCGATCTCGACTTCGACGACATCACCAGCCTTCATCCAGAGCGGCGGAGTGCGCCTGGAGCCAACGCCACCCGGCGTGCCGGTGGCGATGACATCGCCGGGCTCGAGCCGAGTGAACTGCGAGCAATATTCGATCTGGCGCGGGATATCGAAGATCATCTGATCGATGGTGGTGTCCTGCACCACTTCGCCGTTGAGCCGGGTCTGCAAGCGCAGCGGACCGACGTCGCCGACCTCGTCCGGCGTCACCAGAAAGGGGCCGAAGCCGCCGGTCGCCGGAAAGTTCTTGCCTGGGGTGAACTGGTGGGTGTGGCGCTGATAGTCGCGCACGCTGCCTTCGTTGTAGCAAGCATAGCCGGCAATATGGCCCCACGCCTCGCTCTTCTGAATGTAGCGGCCGGGCTTGCCGATGATGATCGCGAGCTCGCCCTCGAAGTCGAGCTGGGTCGAGACCTTCGGGCGGACGATGTCGGTGAGATGGCCGGTCTGGCTGTTGGCAAAGCGGCCGAACACAGTGGGGTTCTCGACCTCGGTGCGGCCGGTCTCCTTGCGATGATTCTCGTAGTTCAGGCCGATGCAGAGAATCTTGTCGGGGTTTGGGATGACAGGCAGGAATTTGATCTTTGCCAGCGGATGACGCTTGGCGCCGGCGGCTGATTTGGCCGCCTCGGCCAGGCTGCCGGCCGCGATCGCCGATTTCAGATCAGGGTAGCGACTCCCGAGATCGGCCACGCTGTCGCCCTCCACCAGGCCCCATGAGGCGACGTTGTCGATTTCAAAGCTTGCGAATTTCATGTGGTGTCCTTGAGATAGGCCGATCAGGTCGACGTGGCAGGAAGAGCAGTAGCTGAAGATGGCCGCGAAGAGGTCTTCGCAAAACGCGCGATGGTCCGCTCCGGGAAGATGAGTGCAAATGCGGCCACCGCACCGACGATGAGAATCCCGGCGGTGAACGTCATGGCGTGGGCGTAGCCGAGAGCGCTGTTGCTGCCCGCCTCACCGACGATCCATCCGGTCAGCGCGTTCGAGAACAGTGCGGATGCCGCATTGCCCGAGTAGATCACGACGATCAGCCGGCCGCGCTGGGCCGCCGGCGCCACGGCACCAAGCGCCACCGGCCCAAAGATCGTGGTCAGGCTGGGCGCTGCGAAGGCGATCGCCACGCAGACGAGCTGAAGCGCGCCCGAGGTCACGATGCTGAGCAGCAGCGCCGAGCCCGCGATCAGCAGCGCCAATCCCGATGCGTTGCCGAGGCAGGCGCGCAAGCTCCAGCCGCGACGCTGAAGCACTTGCGTGATCCAGGAGCCGCTGAGCAGCAGCGGCGACTGGAACATGTAGATGGCCGAAATGATCCAGCCGACATCGGTCGGCTTGTAGCCGAGCCCGAGCTGCAGGAACGGCGGCAGCCATGTCGCGGAGATGCCGACGATCCAGTACGACATGGTCGACATGATGATGACGCCGATCACCGTCGGATCGCACCACAGGAGCCGTGCCGGCACATTCGGCGCAGCGGCAGGCGCATCGTGACCGGCGTTCGCCGCTGCGTAAGGTCCCTCCCCGCCGATCACGCTCCAGGCGATGATCCAGGCGATGCCGAGCAGGCCGCAGACCAGAAAGCCGGTGCGCCAGCCGTGATTGACGATCACATAGGTCAGCAGCGGGCCGCCGGCCAAAAGTCCAACGCTGATCCCCTGCAAGACTATCGCGCTCGGAACGCTGCGCTTGTCGGCGGGAAACCAGTTGTAGCAGGCGTGCAACGCCGTCGGCAGGCCCGGCCCCTCGCCTGCGCCGAGAAGAATCCGGCACACGACCAGCACCATGACAGAGCTCGAGAAGAACACCGGAAG
The DNA here is from genome assembly GCF_018130615.1 of Bradyrhizobium manausense. Taxonomy (GTDB): domain Bacteria; phylum Pseudomonadota; class Alphaproteobacteria; order Rhizobiales; family Xanthobacteraceae; genus Bradyrhizobium; species Bradyrhizobium manausense_A. The sequence continues at coordinate 351,586 of NZ_JAFCKB010000002.1, read as the reverse complement.
CTGCGTCGCCGACCAGATGGCGGCCAGCAGCATCAAGATCCACTTCACGGGATAGCGGCCGACGGCGAACAGCCCGACGGCCATGCCCGAGAGCGAGAACAGGAGAAAGAAGCTGCTGCCGATAAGGCCGAACTCCTTCGGGCTGAGCGACAGCTCCTTCATCAACGGCACCGCGGAGAGACCGAAGACCAGCTTGTCGAAGAAATTGATCGTCTGAAACAGAAACAGCATGATGAGAACCGCGTAGGCACGCGCGGGCACCGCGGGCCCCGTCGTCAAGCTCGCCGATGATGGCATCATTTCCCCCTGTTGAATCTTATCGTTGATTTATTCATTGAAGTCGCGCCGCGAGACCTGACAGCATCGCCGCTAGTGCCGCTTCGTCTGTCGCAACGCCGTAGACGTAATGATCGGGGCGCACGATCGCGGCCGCGCAGGCGTGCCGTGCGAACCAGTCCGTCACGACGCCGCTTTCTTCCCGCAGAACGCCCGGCCCCCGATCCTGGTCGGCTTTCGCGATGGCGATCAGGCGCATGCCGATTTCCGCCGCTCGTGCCGCGACCGCGCGCGACCGCGCCAACGCGCTGTCGCCACGCAGCACAAGCCGCCACCCGGCACCGCAGACCGTGTCGAGCAATTGCCGGCCGTCCGCGGTCGACACCCATGGCTGGGGAAACAACACACCATTGGCGGCATGCGGCACGTCGGCGCGCAGGCCGCAACTGAGCGGCGGCACGATCTCCTGCCGGGTGATGGTACGCGGCACGCCGCCGCCTTCGGCGAGGATGCGATCATCACGCGCCGCGGCGGCTTCCGGATCGCGCTCGCAGATGACGTGGCCGATCGCCTTGATGCGGCTCGTCAACTCGCGGACATGGGCACTGCGCTCGTCCTGATAGGTATCGAGCAGCGCCTCGCCGGAGTTTCCACGCAAGACGCGCGCGAGCTTCCAGACCAGATTGGCGACATCACGAACGCCCTGGCACATCCCCTGACCGATGAACGGCGGCTGCTGGTGGGCAGCATCTCCTGCAAGGAAGACGCGCCTTTCGCGCCATCTGCTGGCGACGAGGGCATGAAAGCGATAGCTCGCCGCCCGCCACAGCGTCGCATCGTCGGGGGTGAGCCAGCGCGCCAGCAGCCGCCAGACCTGCTCGGGCTGCTCCATCGCGCGCGGATCCTCGCCGGGCAGCAGCATGATCTCGAAGCGCCGATGCGAGCCCGGTCCGACGATATAGGTGGTCGGCCGTGACGGATCGCAGAACTGCGCCGCCGTGCGCGGCAGCTTCGCAAGTCCCACGCCGTTGACCCTGAGGTCGACCACCAGCCAGGGCTCATCGAAGACCAGATCGTCAAAGCCGATCCCGAGCTCGCGGCGGACCGCGCTCGACGCACCGTCACAGGCAACGACGTAGTCCGCAGTGACGTTGCGCGTACCGTGGTCGCCGCACAGCTCAAGCGTCACGCCGTTCGGGTTCTGGCTGAGCTGGCGGAGCTCGGTACCGAGCTCGACGACCACCGACGGATAGGATCCCGCATGCGCGCGCAGGATCTCCTCGACCGGTGGTTGCGTGAACACCATGGTCGGGGTGTAACCGAGCGGATAAGGCTCGCTCACCATGTCGATGCGGCGGATCAACTGGCCGCGCGCGCCGAAATGTTCCGACGCCGGGAACGGCGCAATGTGCGGAGCGAGCTGCCCGGCCATGCCGAGATTGTCGAACAGCCGCAGAATCTCGTGATCGAGCGCGATCGCGCGCGGCTTGTCATAGACTGCGCGGTCCCGGTCGACGGCCAGCGTCCGGATGCCCTCCGCCCCGAGCAGGCTCGCGGCAACGGCCCCTGACGGGCCGAAGCCCACCACAGCGACCTGAAACTCGTTCGCGCGGTTCGAACCGGACACTGACCTCGATACCTCGTTTCGCGTGGTTGATGGATCGTCGCGCTCAGGGCGCGGCGTAGCGAACGGACAGTTGCGCTGCCTTGACGTGTTCGGCCTTGGGCGGCGCGATGCCCCATTGATCGGTGCGGCCCGGCGGCCAGACCCAATGATCCGGGCCCCGCACGACGTAGCTGTCGTCGACCTGCAGCACCTCGGCGGTGTATTCGATCACGGTCCCCACGGGGTCGATGAAGTAGGAGAACACGTTGTCACCGGGGCCGTGGCGACCGACGCCCCAGGCGATCGGGAAACCGGAATCGATCATGCGCCCCGAGCCGCGCATCACCGCCTCGAGGTTCGGCATCAGAAAGGCAACGTGGTTCAGTCCATTGACGTTGGCGTCGGCAATCACGACCGCATGGTGATCGCTGTTGCAGCGGACGAACGCCATCGCCTTTGAACGGTCGGTCAGCTGAAAGCCGAGGACTCTTTCGTAGAAACCGGCGGAGCGATCGACATCCGTGCTGTTGAGATTGACGTGCGCAAGCCGCTCGGGCCGATCGCCTTGCCGTGGCTCCGGCGCATGACCGACATCGTCGTGAACGAAGCGCAGGATGCCACCTTCGGGCGCACGAACGGCCATCACCATGCCGCCATCGGGCGCCGCGCTGGGAGCCGGACTGCTCACCAGCCGGGCGCCTTCTTTGACCGCGTTGGCGGCAATGGCATCGAGATCGTCCGCGTGCGCGACGCGAAATGTCACCGCGCCGAGTTCCGGCAACTCACTTTGATAGAGCGCGACGACGTGATGATCGCTGCCGGTCGCGCGCAGGTAGACGATGCCAGCCGCCTGCGTGACGAGCGCAAGGCCCCAGACCTCGCAATAGAACCTTACGGAGCGATCCAGGTCCGGCGTGCCGAGATCGACGCTGCGCAGCGCTGTCACCGGAAACCGGGGCATGAACGCACTCCTCCATCAGGCCACTATCCGGGCAGACCAGGCGTGGCTTTCTTGATCGCGGTCGCACCTTCACGACCCGCACGCCCCTTTTATTACACAAAATCGATATCGCAACAAAAATTTATACATTTTTATGAATCATCATCGGATGTATATGATGACGACCGCCTGCTGAGCGAACAACGGAGCCTAGAACGGTGGATTTGACTGCGGCCTCTCCCCTGCCAGCGCCATCGACGCAGGCGAGCCATGTCTATGACCGGCTGCGCGAGGACCTGCTTTCCGGACGCCTCGCCCCGTCGCGCAAGCTGCAGATGCGGTTTCTGATGGAGGCCTATCAGACGGGCCAAACGCCGCTGCGGGAGGCGCTCAACCGGCTCACTGCCGACGGACTGGTCGAGGTCCGCGAGCAGCGCGGCTTCTACGTCAAGGATGTCAGCCGCACCGAGCTAGCCGAGCTGACCAAGACGCGCTGCTGGGTCGAGGCCCTGGCGCTACGCGAGTCCATGGCAGCGTCCACGCCGGGCTGGGAGGAACAGCTCGTCCTGGCACACCATCGGCTGAGCCGCGTGCCGCGGTCGTTGAGTGCCACCGAATTCGAAGACAATCCCGAATGGGAGAAGCTGCATCGCATCTACCATCGCACCTTGATCGGCCAATGCGGCTCGCAATCCCTGATCGCGTTCTGCGGCCAGCTGGCCGACCAGCTCTATCGCTACCGGCGGCTGTCGATCAGCAAGGCCTTTCCGTCGCGCCACGTCGGTGACGAGCATGCGGCGATCATGGATGCGGTGCTGAGCGGCGATTGCGATCTGGCGGTAAAGCTGTTGACGGCGCACTACCAGCGAACAGCCAATGTCATCCTTCAAGATGAAGCCATCTTCCCGGAATTGCGGGGCGAGGCGGCGCGCAGCTAATCAGGCCCGCCCGACCCCTTCCTCACCGCGCGCCCTTGAGCGTGCAGGAGGTGGTACAGGTCACCGTGTTGCCGTGGTCGCACGACTTGCAGGCGGCAACACACTGGTTCATGTCGCGGGGATTGTAGGACGTGTAGTTGCGCATCGGACAAAGCGGGGTCGAGCCGGTGACGTCCTGCTCCTGGTTGCAGGCTGCCGTCAGAAGCGCAAACAGGATGACCGCAATCAGGCGCATGGGATGTCAACCGTCGGACGAGCTAGGTTCGCGGGCAACATTGCATCGCAAACTTGCCCCAGGCATTCCCACCGCGGGGAATCGCACTGCACGACTCCCTGCTTCCCACACAGAATGCGGCTCAATTGTTAAAAACGGATTGCGACCGGGCACCGGCTCGTCATGAGACGGATGCTCCGCATCGTGCCTCGCTCCAACTGAACCCCCTGGGCCGCCTCAGGCGGCGGCCTTGGTCGCGATCACGTGGCGCATGTCCACCGCTAGCTGGCGATACTGCTCCCCGAGCTTCAGGTAGAATTCGCGCTTGGTGCTGTCGGTGGCGAGCTTGGCAATCAGCTCGCATTCGGCGGTGAGTGTCTCGAACCGCTCCAGCCTGTCCTCAAGTTCTGTCATCGGCGTATCCCCATCAAACGCCTTAGGGACAGTGAACCTAAGCCCGCAATTTAGGTCACGGCGAACATCGTTATGGAGTAGAATGAATTATTCAGAGACGGACGGCTATTTGCTGTCCATCCGCCAGGCGCCGTCCCAATCGGCCGCCGGCGGGCTGGCCTCGAACTCTGCGATGCGGGCGAGCATCGCGCGCGCAGGACCGTCGCCGGGGCAGCTCTCCAGCGCGGCGTTGAACGCGGCGCGTGCGCCCTCGAAGCGGCGCGCGCGATAGGCGGCAAGGCCTTCGGCATAGTGCTTTCGCGTGCCCTCTTGCGCATCGGTCAGCGCGCCTGCCCTGCCCATCACCTCGAAGATCGCTTGCGGCGCACTCTGGCCTGCGACCGCCAGACGATCGATCTCACGCAGCTCGAGCTTCGAGCCGATCGCGTCCGCCGTCGCCTGCGCGATCAGGATGCGGGTACCGTAGACCTTGTTGACCAGTTCAAGCCGCGAGGCCAGGTTCACGGCATCGCCCATCACCGTAAAGCTCATCATCAGCTCGGAGCCGATGCTGCCGGTCAGCACCTCGCCGGTGGCGATGCCGATGCGCAGATCGCACGGCACCGGCATGGCGCGGATGCCGAGCAGATCCGGCAATTGCTTCTGAAGCGCGGGTACCTGCTCGGCCATATCGACGGCGGAAAGCCCTGCGAGCAGCGCCTGCTCGTCTTCCTCGATGAAGGGCGGGCCCCAATAGGACATGATGGCGTCGCCGATATATTTGTCGATCACCCCGCGGTTGTTGCGGATCGGGCCGGACATCACCGTGAAGTAGTGGTTCATCACCTTGACGAGGCCGCGCGGCGTCATGCCCTCGCTCATCGAGGTGAAGCCGCTCATGTCGCAGAACATGATGGTCATCACCCGGCGCTGTCCGTCGATGGCGACCTCGGGCCGGTCGATCAGGCCCTGCACCACCTTGGGATCGATGTAGCGGCCGAAGGTCTCGCGGATGCGCTCGTTGTGGCGCAACTGCTCGATCATACGGTTGAAGGCGGCTGCGAGCTCGCCGATCTCGTCCTGGGTCGAGACGGCAATGGTTTTGTCGAAGCGGCCCGCCTCGACCTCGCGGGTGCCCGCGAGCAGCAGCCGCACCGGTCGCGTAATGCCGCTGCTGACCAGCAGCGCAAAGGCAAATCCGACGATCGCCGCGAGCAATGTCACAGCACCCGAAACGATGATCGCCTGGCGCTGGTGGCCGACCACCTGCGACGTCGAGACGAAGACCTGCTTGAGCATGTCGGCGCGGATCGCATCGATCCTCTGGTTGAATAGATCGCGCGTGGCATCGATGTGCTCCAGCGTCCCGCGCGCCTCCGCCATCTGCTTGGCATCGACCTGCTTGAGCAGCTTGGCGTGATCCGCGTTCATGTCGCGGCGGAGCTCGCTGACCGCGGTGTCGATGCGGGTGTCGATCCGCGCCAGCGCGGCGTTGTCCGACGGCGTCCTGGTGTCGTCGATAATCGCGTTGATGAGCTTTTGCGCGGCTGACGTCTCCTCTTCGATCTTCCGATCGGCGTCCTCGAACTCCCTCAGGCGCGCCGCATAGGCCTCCTCGTCCGAGGAGTCCTGCATCTTCATCATGACCATCCGCCGCAGCGCCACCGACCGCTCGAGCGAACGGATGTTGGCCCGCGCCAGATCGCCATAGGCCGGGATGTAGCGGTTGGTCAGCTCGTCCAGGAGAACACCGACCTGGCTCGACATCACCATCGACAGGATCGAGGTGATCAGCATCAGGACGATCAATCCGAGGGCGATGCCGACGATCTTGCGCCGGATCGACTGGTTGAAAAGCGGCATGGGGTGCGGGCAAAGGGCTGAAAAGAAGGTCTGGAACTCAATACACCGGATTTTCGCCCGGGAACACGCGCAATCGAGGCGCTCGTGGTGCTACGCGCCGCCCGCAACCGTCGCGCGAGGCCCGATCGTTAACAAAGGTTAAAGCCGCCCCCGCTTCCGGCGTTTCGGAAGTTCCAGAGTTCCAATCCGTATTTTGCCGCATTGTTGCGGGAGCGTGACCAATGCGAAACGATGTCGTGGCATCGTTTGGTGTCGTCTTTGATTCTCAAGCCGCATGTCGTCGCGGACCTTGGTTTGTAGTGGTTTCGCAGGGGGACCATCGAATGAACCAGTGCCTACGCTCGCTCGCGTGTGTCGTTGCCGTGGCCGCTTTGGCCCTCCTTCCCACCGAGGTGGCAGCGAAGAGCAGTCACAAATCATCAGCGTCGAAGAAGACGCACGAAGCCAAATCCGCCGGCAAGCAGCGGCATGCAAGCGGCAAGCACGCCAAACATGCCGAGGCCAAGCGCAAATCGAAGAAGCACGACGACGAGCCCGCGGACAAGCCGGCGCCGCCGCCGCTGACAGGCGACCTTGCTGCGCTAAAGGACGCGATCGACCTCGCGCGCAAGGGCAAGGCCGATGACGCGACCGCAGCGCGCGATCGCATCGCCGATCCCGCCGGACAAAAGCTCGCCGACTGGTTCATGCTGCGCCATTCCGAGAGCACCGCGAATTTCAAGCGCTACGCCGCCTTCCTCGCCGCCAATCCGAATTGGCCGAGCGCCGCGCTGCTGCGCCGCCGCGCCGAGGCACGGCTTTGGCAGGAGAAGAGCAATGCGGCCACTGTGCACGCCTTCACAATGGACCGGCCGACCACCGCCAAGGGCAGTTTCGCGCTCGCCCGCGTGCTGATCTCCGAGGGCGACGGCGACCGGGCCGCGCGTTTCGTCCGCGCGGCCTGGCGCTCGGAGGAATTGTCCGAACGCAGCGAGGAGGACTCCTACGAAGCGTTCCACGACCTGTTGCGGCCTGAAGATCATCGCGCCCGCATGGACAAGCGCCTGGGCGCCAAGGATTATGCCGGCGCGAAGCGCGCGGCCAAGCGCCTCGGTGAGGACGCCCTCGCCATCGTCAAGGCTTGCGCCGCGGTCAATGGCAAGGCCGACAAGGCCAAGGATTATCTCGACGACGTCCCGGCTGACGCCCGCCGCGACCTCGGCTATGTCCTCTGCCGCGCACAATGGCACCTACAGAAGGACCGCATCGACGATGCGGCCGAAGTGATCCTGGCGGCTGCGTCCGACACGATGGCGGCCCAGGACACCGATGCCTGGTGGCGCGAGCGGCGCCTGCTGGCGCGAAAGCTGCTCGACCAGGGCAAATTCCAAACCGCTTACGAGGTGGTGCGCGCGGCCGCGGTGCCGGCGATGGAGGTCTACCGCGTCGACTACCACTTCATGTGCGGCTGGATCGCACTGCGCTATCTCGACGATCCCAGGACGGCGATGGCGCATTTCGCCGCGATCGACGAAGGTTCGGCCAATCCGATCGCGCTGTCGCGCGCCCATTACTGGCGCGGCCGTGCGGCCGAAGCGATGAATGCGACGGCCGATGCGCAGCAGAGCTACAGGGCTGCCGCGCGCTATCCGACCGCCTATTACGGCCAGCTTGCCCGTGCACGGCTCGGTATCGAGGGAATCGAGCTGCGCGCCCCCTCGCCCGTGCTGGCCGCAGCCGACACGCTGGCTACGGACGAGCGCGTGCGCGCCGCCGACATGCTGTATGGCATCGGCGAGCGCGACGTGGTGTTCTATTACGCCGAGGATTTTGCCAAGGAGAGCACCGATGTCGCAGCGCTCGAAGCGCTCGGCGAGCTTGCCGGCCAGCGCAACGATGCGCGCGTCATGCTCGAAATCGGCAAGTCGGCGCTGGCTCGCGGGCTGGCGCTCGACCATTACGCCTTCCCGACCATCGGCATCCCCGAGCACAAGCAGGTCGCCCCCGCGATCGAGACCAGCGTGATCTATTCGGTGGCACGCACCGAAAGCTCGTTCGACCAGCGCGACAAATCGGCTGCGAACGCCGTCGGCCTGATGCAGGTGACGCCGGAAGCCGGCCGCGACACCGCAAAACGTTTCGGCGTGACCTATGATTGGGACAGGATGGTCTCCGACCCCGTCTACAATACCCAAATGGGCGCTGCCGAGCTCAGCGCGCTACTATCGGAATATCGCGGCAACCAGATCATGACCTTCGCCGGCTACAATGCCGGCCGCGGCCGGGTGCGCGAATGGGTGCAGGCGCATGGCGACCCGCGCGACCCCAAAATCGATCCGGTCGACTGGGTCGAGCGCATCCCGCTGTCGGAGACCCGCAATTACGTCCAGCGAGTGATGGAGAACGTGCTGGTCTATCGCGCGAGGTTCGAGGGCAGCGGCGCCGTCGCCGGCAAGACCGACCAGCGCATGGTGACGCAAGAAATCAGCGCAACGGCACCCGTGGCAGCCGCAGCACCCGCTCCCTAGTCGACGCCGCCGGGGCTGGACCGCGGCGCCTGCGAGGTTACGTTGCTGCGGCTTCCCGCGCGGGTACAGTCGCGCAGCTAGGTGTCACCTCCTTCCATCGTGATCAGATCGCAACCGTGCAGAAATGCGCCGCTCACGGCTCTCGCGAAGGTCCAGATCTGCATCGTACAGCTCCAGCACGAGACGGCACTCAGGACCGCCAACATCTCGATCATGTTCCCGCCGCCCGGCTCTCCGCGCCCAAACATCGGCCACGGCATCAGCAGCGTCCCGAGTTCGCCGCGGCGATAGCAGTCGTAGTCACAGTAGCAGCGCTGTGTCCGCACGTGCCGGACATAGCCGGACCGGATCGAGCGCGCGCATGTGCTGCAGGTCGCCGAGCATAACGCGGGCTCGTGATTGACCAGCACGAATTTCATGAAGCCGCCCTAACGCGATCTTGCGCGAGAGCTTCGCAGTACAGCGCATAGCATTGATAGTCGCAGTACGGCAGGCGGGTCGCTATCTCGCGGAGATAACTGCCGCTGATCGGCTCACAGCACTGCATGCAACACACCTGCCGGAACGGCGTCCGGCCGTTCACCAGCACGAAGGCGAATCTCATGTGGCACCTCCCAAAGCGAAGCAGTAAACGCTGTCCAATGGAGACAGTGCGGGCGGTGGAGCGCAAAGATGGTTTCGGCCGTCCGGATTATCCCTGTTTCGCTCCACTTTTTGCGGCGGGACCGGAATGTATCTTCCGTCCTCCCTGCGCCGCGCGTAGATCTGGCCGTCGACGTACTTGATATCGGTCGGATAGCAGTCAGCGCTGTTGCAGCAGCTGAGGCTGGGATTGTCCGGCATCTGCCAGGTCGAGTAGAATTTTTCGTGCAGCGCCTGGTCCTGGGGTGGATGGTGGCGATGAACGGCGCCCTGTCCCGTTTCCTGCGCCTGGACCGTTGCGGTGGAGCAGAGGAGAACCATCGCGCACAAGAGCTTGCATGAGCGGTTCAACACACGGCCTCCCGGATCAAACCATCGGAGCGACGTCAGCCTTCTAATTCAGCCTCACGCGAATTGAGCCCGAAACAACCACCGGCGGTCGCGTTCGCGGCGTGTGCGGAAGCGGTCGACGCATTTCTTGGAGCAGAGCGCGGTGCGCCACGAATAGTAGCGGATCAGACCAAATTTTCCGCCACAGACCGCACAGCCTTTGGCTGAAGAGCAAGGCTCGGACTGCGCTAGGCCACGCTCGGGAAGTGCGGATGCATCACACATTGCTGTCTCCCTCTGTTGCTTGCGCTTTTGCCGGTTCGTTCCCATCGACCTCTCGCAGGCCGTGAATCGCGGCGATCGCGTTGCGCATCGAGAAGTGCCTGTCGATAAGACGCTTCGGCCGTAAGCCTCGGACCGGTTCTCGTGCGCCCTCTGCGATTTGGCTGGTCGGCATTTCCCGATTGGTCGTGAGGGTAGTGCGCCGAGCACGAACCGCTCAATTGTACGGAGGTAAACGGCCGACATGATTAGGATTGAAGGGGCTATACCTAGGTTTGTCCGTATTCACCCGGGGTCCCGCCCCTTGTCATGTTCAACGAGACAGCGCACGACGCTCCGGCTGCACGGGCACGGCGAAATTTTCGCGGCAGGGGCGTGGTTGCCGCGCAGCGATGGCCAGGGCGGCGAGCGGTTGGCCGGAATTGCTCCCCTCGCGGCAACGTGCTCTACTCGCCGTCACGCAGAGAGCGCCGGGAGCGTCTGCGATGAAGTCTGGCCGGGCAGTGACGTTTGGGAAGTCAGCCGCGCAATTCCTCGCCGGCTGTGTCAGACAAACTGTAACCGCCAAGCCGCAATCCGAGCCCGATGGCGGCTTGCTCGAGGCGGTCAAGCAGTGGCAGCAAGTCTTCGAGCATAATCCGGTCATGTATTTCATGGTTGATCCGGCGGGAACCGTGATCAACGTGAACACGTTCGGCGCCGCGCAGTTGGGCTATTCGGCCGCAGAGTTGATCGGCCGATCGGTGCTGGATGTCTTCTTCGAGGAGGATCGCGACTTCGTCCGCGCGTGCGTTGCGCTGTGCCTTCAGACCGTCGACCAGTCCCACACCTGGGAGATCCGGAAGGTGCGTAAGGACGGCTCGGTGCTATGGGTGCGCGAGAACGCCAAGACCATGCTGCGGGCCGATGGCGGACCAATCGTGCTGGTGGCCTGCGAGAACATCACCGAGCGCAAGGCAACCGAGAATGCGCTGCGACAGAGCGAGGCTTATCTCGCCCAGGCGCAGGAATTGAGCCACACCGGCAGTTTCGGCTGGCGGGCCGCAACCAGCGAGATCACCTGGTCCAAGGAGACCTACCGCATCTTCGAATGCGACGAGGGGAGCAAGCCACAGATCCCGGTCATGCTCCAGCGGATCCATCCGGAGGACCGGCTCGCGGTGGAACGGACCACAGGGCGGGCCGCGCGCGCGGGAAAAGATTACGATCACGAGTATCGGCTCGTGATGACCGACGGCTCCATCAAGTACGTCCGTGCGGTGGCCCGGGCCACGCGAGATTCCGCCGGTCATGTGGAGTTCGTGGGATCGGTGAGCGACATCACGGCGACCAAAGAGGCCGAGCGCAAGCTTCGCGAGAGCGAGCAGCGCTTTCGCGACTATGCGGAGACCGCATCTGACTGGTTCTGGGAAACGGGGCCGGACCACCGTGTTACCCTGATTTCGGAGCATTCGGATACCACCGCCGCCCCAGCGGGCGTGATCGGGCTCACGCGGTGGGACATCGCTCCGGACGCGGATCTCGAACCCGAAAAATGGCGGCAACATCGGGCGGCGCTCGACGCCCACGTTCCATTCCGCGACTTGGTGTATCGCAGCAAAGACCGCAACGGCCAGCCGATCTATGTCCGGACCAGCGGCAAGCCATTCTTTGACGCTGAGGGAGCTTTTCTGGGTTACCGCGGCGTCTGCACCGACATAACCGCGGCGATCCGAGCCGACCAGGCCGAAGACGCACTGCGCAAGGCCCAAGCCGAGCTCGCCCATGTGACGCGCGTCACGACGCTGGGCGAGCTGACGGCTTCCATCGCTCATGAAATCAATCAGCCGCTTGCAGCCGTGATCGCAAATGCCGACGCCTGCCTGACCTGGCTGCAGCGCAGTCCGCCCGATTTCAAAGCGGCCCGCCGCTCCGTGGAATGGATCATCGAGGACGGCACCCGTGCCAGCGACGTCATCCGTCGCGTCCGTGCGCTCGCCAAGCGGTCGGACATCGAGATGGTTCCCCTCGATGCCAATATCGTCGTGCGCGAGGCCGTCGCACTCGTTCAACGCGAAATGGCCAGCCATTCCGTGTCGATACGAATGGCGCTGTCGTCCGCGGTGCCCAAGATCTTTGGCGATCGAATCCAATTGCAACAAGTCCTGATCAACCTGATCATGAACGGCATTGAGGCCATGGAAGGCGTCGATGATCGCCCGCGCGAGCTGGCCATCCGCTCAGCGGCGGATGACGACGAGACGGTGCTTTTAAGTGTCGCCGACTGCGGCGTCGGCATCAGTGAACAGGCGATAGACCGTCTGTTCACGCCGTTCTTTACAACGAAGGCCTCCGGCATGGGCATGGGCCTGTCGATCTGTCGCTCCATCATCGAGGCTCATGGCGGACGTCTTTCCGCAGCACCGAACCAGGGGCGCGGCGCGACTTTTCAGATTGCTCTGCCCCGCCATCGAGAGGAAGCATCGTGACCGAGCGCGCGGAACCCTCGCCGGCGCAAGACGATGGCGATCAGCCAATCGTCTTCATCGTCGACGACGACGTGTCGATGCGCCGTGCGCTCACCAATCTATTCGAATCGGTCGGCCTCAAGGTCGAAGCATTCGGCTCGGCTCCGCAGCTCCTCCAGGTCAAGCCGCCGGAAGTCCCCAGTTGCCTGGTGCTCGACATCCGCCTGCCCGGAGCCAGCGGCCTTGACCTGCAGTCCGACCTTGCCAAGGCCAATATCCACACGCCCGTCATCTTCATCACCGGTCATGGCGATATTCCCATGACCGTTCGGGCCATGAAAAGCGGCGCCGTCGACTTCCTGACCAAGCCTGTTCGCGACCAGGACATCCTGGACGCAGTCCGGGCCGCGATCGAGCGGGACCGCAAGCGGCGCGACCTCAACAGGGTGGTCTCGACCGTCAAATCGCGTTTCGAGTCACTGTCCTCGCGCGAGCGAGACGTATTGTCGCTGGTGACGGCCGGCCTGATGAACAAGCAGGTGGCCGCCCAGCTTGGATTGGCTGAGATCACCGTCAAGATCTATCGCGGCCAGATCATGCGGAAAATGGGCGCGAAGTCGCTCGCCGATCTGGTGAGAATGAGCGAGGCGCTCGGAATTCAATCCAGCAAGCGCGACGTACAAACCTAAGTATGAGTTTCCAATGGTGACTGGCAGGTCCACCTTGGGTGCCCATCTGCAGCCGCGGACGACGGCAAGCGCGTTGTCCCGGGCAAGGAGTGGACGTCTTGTCAGTGGCTTCGGTCATTTCGGTGGTCGACGACGACCCTTATGTGCGGGCCGCGATCAACAATCTCTTGAAATCCCGCGGATACATCGTCCACACATTCGCCTCCGCCGAGGAGTTTTTGAGGTCGAGCGTTGCGACTGACACCTCGTGCGTGATCGCCGACATGCAGATGCCATCGATGACCGGCATCGATCTGCTGACCCAGATGCGCGCGGAGGGGTCGCCTACCCCGTTCATCGTCATCACGGGTTACCCGGATGAGAGCGTGCGTGCGCGCGCGCTCAACGCCGGGGCAACCTGTTTTCTCGGTAAGCCGTTTGCCCCCGCGGATATGATGCGATGCCTGGAGCGGGCGCTGGCGGCGGGCGGCGAAACCCGGGGGTGATGGCCCCGGCGTCCGGAAAACGCGGCGGAACGTCGCCGACCTCACTCCACCTTGATGTTCGCCGCCTTGATGATCGGCCACCATTTGGCAATCTCGGCCTTCTGACGATTGCCGAGCGCCTCAGGCGCGAGCTGATCCTGCGGCGTCATCTCCAGACCCTGGCTTTCGAGCTGCTTCTTCACGGCGGGATCATTTAGCGCTTCCACGGCGGCCGCGTTGAGCTTGGTCACGATCTCCTTTGGCGTGCCCTTGGGCACCCACATTCCCGACCACAGCGTCATGTTGAAGCCCTTCAGCCCGGCCTCCTCCGCGGTCGGAATTTCCGGCGCCGAGGCCAGACGCTTGTCGTCGGTGATGGCATAAGCGCGGATGGTACCGGCGCGGACCTGATTGATGGAGTTGGAGGTCTGGTCGACGATGAGGTCGATCTGCCCGGCAATGAGATCGTTCAGCGCGGGCGCCGTGCCGCGATAGGGCACGTATTGCAGCTTGATGCCGGAGACGCTTTCGAAATAGACGCCGGCGATGTGACTGCCGGAGCCTGCGCCCGCAGTGCCGGCTGTTGGCGGCGACGGGCGCGACTTCAGCCACGCCAGCAACTCCTTCAGTGAAGTCGCGGGCACCGCGTTCTTGCTGACCACAATCATCGGATTGCTCGGCAGCAGCACCACTGGCTCAAGGTCGTCGACGAGATCGTAGTTGAGCTTGTAGACCGCGCCGTTGGCGACATGCGTGCCAAGATGACCGAAGGAAATGGTGTAGCCATCGGCCGGCGAATGCACGGCACGCCCTACCCCGATCGACCCGCCGGCCCCCGTGACGTTCTCGATCACCAGCGGCTGGCCGAGCGACACGCGCATCCGCTCGGCAAGCACGCGCGCCATCGCATCCGACGGGCCGCCGGCTGCGAAAGGAACGATGATGGTGATCGGATGGGATGGAAAATCGTCGGCGCGCGCGACGCCCGTGATCGCGAGAATGCCGATCAGCCCGGCCCAAACGGCCTTCTTCATTTGTAATCTCCCCAACGATCTCGTTTTTGTTTTTATCTCTTCCCGCGTACGGGAAGAGCAATCGTTCGTGAAGAGACGTATTGCCGCGCTAGAACTGGGTGTAGTCGATCGGCTTGTGGCGATCGAGCGTGCGGGTGACTGGCGGCAGCGGGTATTTCAGGCCGGTCGCGCAGTTGAACAACATTACGCGGTCACCCTTCGAGACGCGGCCATCGGCGAGGCTGTCCTTGTAGGCGGCGTAGGTCGCGGCGCCCTCGGGGCACAGCAGCAGCCCCTCCTCGCGCGCGACCTCGTTCAGCGCCGCCGAGATCTTGTCGTCGTCGACCGCGATGGCAAAGCCCTTGCTCTCGCGCACGGCGCGCAGGATGAGGAAGTCGCCGATCGCCTGCGGCACGCGAATGCCGGATGCGATGGTGTGGGCGTCCTCCCAGCGCGTCGCGTGCTCGGTGCCGGCATCATAGGCGCGCACCATCGGCGCGCAGCCCGAGGCCTGCACCGCCACCATGCGCGGGCGCTTGGAGCCGATGAAGCCGATCTTCTCGAGCTCGTCGAACGCCTTCCACATGCCGATCAGGCCGGTGCCGCCGCCGGTCGGATAGAAGATCACGTCGGGCACGTCCCAGCCGAGCTGCTCGGCGAGCTCGAGGCCCATCGTCTTCTTGCCTTCAATCCGGTACGGCTCCTTCAGGGTCGAGGTGTCGAACCAGCCGACCTTCGCCTTGCCCTCGCCGACGATCTTGCCGCAATCGTCGATATAGCCGTTGACGCGGTAGACGGTCGCGCCCTGCAGCTCGATCTCGCTGACATTCACCTCGGGCGTATCGGCCGGGCAGAAGATCGTGGTCTTGATGCCGCACGACGTGGCGTAGGCCGCGAGCGCCGCGCCAGCATTGCCGTTGGTCGGCATCGCCATGTGCTTGATGCCGAGCGCCTTGCCCATCGACACCGCCATCACCAGGCCGCGCGCCTTGAACGAGCCGGTCGGCAGGCGTCCCTCGTCCTTCACGATGATCTCGCCGCCGCCGAGCTTCTTGCCGAGCTTCGGCAGCCGGATCAGCGGCGTCGTGACTTCGCCAAGCGAGACGATGTCCTTGCATTTGCGCACCGGCAGCAGCTCGCGATAGCGCCACATATCGCCGGGACGTTCCTTGAGCGCATCCTTGGTCAGCGCCTTCTTCACACCGGCGAGGTCGTACCGGACCAGCAGCGGCTTGCCGGCCTTGGAGAGATTGTGGACCTCGTCGGCCGCGTAATGATCGCCCTCCATCGCGCATTCGAGATGGGTGACGAAAGTCGGGCGTTCGATGGTCAGGTTGTCGTTGTCGTGCATGGGTTCACTCCCTTTTCTTGTTGTTCTGCTTATGCGCTGGTGAACTTGTCACCCTGAGGTCCCGGAGCGAAGCGGAGGCCTCGAACGGCGACGAGCCCGGCTGCCACACCTTGGCCGTCCATCCTTCGAGGCTTGCTCAGCGGCGCCATTGCGCGCCGCAAGGCGAGCGCCTCAGGATGACGGGGCGGGACGGTGCAGCCGCCTCTCCCGTCAAATATTCAGCACCCGTCCATACGCATCCAGCACCGCTTCCTTCATCATCTCCGACAGGGTCGGATGCGGGAACACCGTGTGCATCAGCTCTTCTTCCGTGGTCTCCAGATTCATGGCGACCACGTAGCCCTGGATCAACTCGGTGACTTCGGCGCCGACCATGTGGGCGCCAAGCAATTGGCCGGTCTTCTTGTCGAAGATCACCTTGACCAGGCCCTGGTCCTCGCCGAGCGCGATCGCCTTGCCGTTGCCGACGAAGGGGAAACGGCCAACGCGGATCTCGCGGCCGCTCTCCTTGGCCTTGGCTTCCGTCAGGCCGACCGACGCGACCTGCGGATGGCAATAGGTGCAACCCGGGATCATGTTCTTGTCCATGGGATGCGGATGCAGGCCCTTGATCGCCTCGACGCAGATCACGCCCTCATGCTCGGCCTTGTGCGCGAGCATCGGGGGACCGGCGACGTCACCGATGGCGTAGATGCCGGGGATGTTGGTCTTGCCATAACCGTCGATCACGATGCAGCCGCGGTCGGTCTTCACGCCGAGCTTTTCCAGGCCGAGATTCTCGATATTGCCGACGACGCCGACGGCCGAGATCACGCGCTCGAATTCGGTGGTAACGGGCTTGCCCTTGCCGTCGTCGATGGTAGCAACGACGCTGTCGGCCTTCTTCTCGAGCTTCGTCACCTTGGTCGAGGACATGATCTTGATGCCCTGCTTCTCCAGGCGTTTGCGGGCAAGGCCGGCGATCTCGGCGTCCTCGACGGGGAGGATCTGCGGCAGCACCTCGACGACGGTGACGTCCGAGCCCATGGTGTGGAAGAACGAGGCGAACTCGATGCCGATCGCGCCGGAGCCGACCACCAGCAGCGACTTCGGCATCCGCTCCGGCACCATCGCTTCAAAATAGGTCCAGATCAGCTTCTTGTCGGGCTCGAGGCCCGGCAGCACGCGCGGCCGCGCGCCGGTGGCGATGATGATGTGCTTGGCCTGATAAGCCCCCTCGCCCAGCGTCCCCTTGGGCGCCTCGACGTCGGACTTCTTCACGGTGACCTTGCCGGGCGCGTCGATCGAGGCCGCGCCCCAGATCACGCTCACCTTGTTCTTCTTCATCAGGAAGCCGACGCCGTCGTTCAGCCGCTTGGAGACGCCGCGCGAACGCTGCACCACGGCCTTCGGGTCGAACGAGACCTTTTCCGCCGACAGGCCGTAATCCTTGGCGTGCTGCATGTAGTGATAGATCTCGGCCGATCGCAGCAGCGCCTTGGTCGGGATGCAGCCCCAGTTCAGACAGATGCCGCCGAGATAGGATTTCTCGACGATCGCGACCTTGAAGCCGAGCTGGGCGGCGCGGATCGCGGTGACGTAACCGCCGGGGCCGGAGCCGATGATGATGACGTCGAAGGATGTGTCGGCCATTGCGGCTCCCATTCAACTCAAGCGGTCGTTGTGCCGCGGGCGCGGCGATTGAGGATGTACGTTCTGATCAGCCATTCCGCGAGAATGACCAGTGCCATGACGGCGAAGATGGTGAGCGCGATCGGCGCCCAGATATTGCGCGACAGCGCCTCCCCGGCAAAGAAGGCGGCGTCAACGATGTCGCGGCCGAGCGGGCTGAGCGTGAGGATCAGCGAAATCAGCATCGAGATCCAGGGCCAGCGCGTCGTCATGCGCCAATTCAGACCATCATCATGACGGGGTTTTCGATCAGCTGCTTGAACGCACCGATCAGCTCGGCGCCGAGCGCGCCGTCGATGGCACGGTGATCGCACGAGAGCGTCACGCTCATCATATGCGCGATCTCGATCTTGCCGCCGCGCACGACGGGGCGCTCCTCGCTGGTGCCGACCGCGAGAATGGTGGCGTGCGGCGGGTTGATCACGGCGGTGAAGTGGCTGATGCCGTACATGCCGAGGTTGGAAACGGCCGTGGTGCCGCCCTGGTATTCTTCCGGCTTCAATTTGCGAGAGCGCGCGCGCGCGGCAAAGTCCTTCATCTCGTTGGAAATGGTGGACAGCGTCTTGGTCTCGGCCTTGCGGATGATCGGGGTGATCAGGCCGCCCGGCATGGCCACGGCAACGCCGACGTCGGAATGGTGGTGCTTGACCATGCCGGACTCGGTCCAGCTGACGTTGCAGTTCGGGATCTTCTGCAGCGCCACCGCCATCGCCTTGATGACGAAGTCGTTGACCGAGATCTTGTAGAGCGGCTTCTTCTCCTTGTCCTTCGGCGCAGCCGCATTGATCTCCTCGCGCGCGGCCATCAGCTTGCCGATGTCACAGTCGATGGTGAGGAAGAAGTGCGGGACATTCTGGATCGACGCGGTCAGGCGCTGCGCGATGGTGCGGCGCATGCCGTCATGCGGGACGATGTCGTAGGAGCCGGGCTCGAACAGCGACAGGATCTGCTTGTCCGACATGGTCGGTGCGATCGAGGGTGCACCGCCGGACGGCGCCGCGGCGGGCGCCTTGAGGCCCTTGCCGGACTTGGCCTGCTCGACGTCGCGCGCAACCACGCGGCCGTGCGGGCCGGTGCCGGTGACCATGCCGACATCGATGCCGGCTTCCTTGGCGATGCGGCGCGCCAGAGGCGACGAGAACACGCGGCCGGCATGGCCATTGCTCTGAGCGGCGGGTGCTGCAGCTTGCGGTGCCGGCGCCGCTGCGGGCGGCGCTGCAGCCTTGGGCGCGGCAGGCGCGGGAGCCGGCGCTGCAGCCGGAGCCTCAGCCGCCTTGGGCGGCGCGGCCGACGCGCTGGGCTTGGCACTGCCTGCGGCCTTGACGTCCTCGCCCTCGCCGGCGAGCACAGCGATCACGTCGTTGACCGGCACATCCTGCGTCCCCTCCGGCACCAGGATCTTGGCGATCGTGCCCTCGTCGATGGCTTCGACCTCCATGGTGGCCTTGTCGGTCTCGATCTCGGCGATGACATCGCCGGATTTGACCTTGTCGCCTTCCTTCTTCAGCCACTTGGCGAGGTTACCCTTCTCCATCGTTGGCGAAAGAGCTGGCATCAGGATGTTGATGGGCATGCTGACCTCACGAAGAACTTCTCAAAACGTCGCCTTCGAAAGTGAAGACGAACGGACCAGGTTTAGTTGCCGATGTCGCCCTGCCACAGGCGCTCATTGGCGGGGATGGAACGCCAATTTCTCATCATGGTGATGGAGCGATCGTCGGCAAGGTCGATCCAGGGAATCCCGAACTTGTCGAGAATATCCTTGGAGCCCGGAAACGTGACGGACTCTCCGATCACGACGAGCTTGACCTTGAACAAAGCGAGCGCGCCGGCACACATCGAGCATGGCGACAGCGTGGTGTACATGACGGTGTCATGGAACGAGATCGCGCCCGCTTCGCGCAGGCAGCTCATCTCGCCATGAAGGATTGGATTGTTCTCCTGCACGCGGTTGTTGTGACCGCGGGCGATGATCTTGTTGTCGCGCGTCAGCACGGCGCCGATCGGCAGGCCGCCTTGCGCGATCGAGGCTTCCGCTTCGCGGATCGCCTCCAGCATGAGATCGAAATGATGGGCTTCGATCGTCACGGTCAGTGCCCCTTCCCGCGCGGCGTCGTGGTGCCGGTGTCGGTGGGACGCTCGATCTCGGCCTGGAACATGTCGAGGATCCGGTTCAGCGCGTCTTCCTCGGTGTACTCGCTCTCACGCGCATAGGCGCGCGCGGCGTGGCGGGCGAGATCGACGAGCAGCAGGCCCCACATGTCGGGCTCTTCGAAGGCACGCTGGAACGCCATCGACAGCCCGCCATCCAGCACGAACACGCGCAGGATTTCGACCGCGTCGTCGCGGGCGATGACGTCGGGCGGCAGCGGCTGCTCCTTCGGGCCCGCCATGGCCTACCTGTAGCAGACGGCTTTGGCGGCCTCGACGACTTCGGCCGCCGACGGCAGCGCGAGCTTCTCCAGGTTCGCCGCATAAGGCATCGGCACGTCCTTGCCGGCGACGCGCGCAACCGGCGCGTCCAGATAGTCGAAGGCATTCTCCATGATGCGCGCGGCGATCTCGGCGCCGACGCCGCTCTGCGCCCAGCCCTCTTCCACCGTGACGGCACGGCCGGTCTTCTTGACCGAGTTGATGATGGTCTCGGTGTCCATCGGCCGCAGCGTGCGCAGATCGATCACCTCGGCCTCGATGCCGTCCTTGGCGAGCTCGTCGGCGGCCTTCAGCGCATAGGTCATGCCGTTCGACCAGGAGATGATGCTGACGTGGCTGCCGGAGCGCACGATGCGCGCCTTGCCGATCGGAATGACGAAATCGTCGAGCTTCGGCACCTCGCCGGTGTGGCCGTAGAGCACCTCGTTCTCGAGGAAGATCACCGGATTGGGATCGCGGATCGCGGCCTTGAGCAAGCCCTTGTAGTCGGCGGCCGAGAACGGCGCGACGACCTTGAGGCCGGGGACGTTCGAGTACCAGGCCGAGTAGTCCTGGCTGTGCTGGGCGGCAACGCGGGCTGCCGCGCCGTTCGGTCCGCGGAATACGATCGAGCAGCCCATCTGGCCGCCGGACATATAGAGAGTCTTGGCCGCGGAGTTGATGATCTGGTCGATCGCCTGCATGGCGAAGTTGAAGGTCATGAACTCGACGACCGGCTTCAACCCGGTCATCGCAGCGCCGACGCCGACGCCGGCAAAGCCGTGCTCGGTGATCGGGGTGTCGATCACGCGCCTCGCGCCGAACTCCTGGAGCAACCCTTGCGTCACCTTGTAGGCGCCCTGATATTCGGCGACCTCTTCGCCCATCACGAAGACGTCGGGGTCGCGGCGCATCTCTTCGGCCATGGCGTCGCGCAGCGCTTCGCGGATGGTCTGCGTGATCATCTCGGTGCCGGCAGGCACTTCGGGATCGGGCTCGGCGACGGCCTGCGGCGCAGATGCGGCCTTCGGCGCTTCGGCTTTCGCCGCGGCGGGGGCAGCGGATTCCGCAGCCTTCTCCTGCTTGGCAGGCGCGGGCGCCTTGGCAAGGTCGGCGGCGCTCTCACCGTCGGCGAGAATGGTCGCGATCGGCGTGTTCACGGCAACGTCGGCTGTGCCTTCGGGAATCAGGATCTTGCCGAGCGTGCCCTCATCGGTCGCCTCGACCTCCATCGTGGCCTTGTCGGTCTCGATCTCGGCGATCACGTCGCCCGATTTGATCGTCTCACCCTCTTTTTTCAGCCATTTGGCGAGGTTGCCCTTTTCCATCGTGGGCGACAACGCGGGCATCAGCACTTGAATTGGCATATCGACTCCAAAAGAAAGCTTGCGCGCGTTCAGCGGTAAACATCGGTCCAGAGCTCGGACGCATCCGGCTCGGGATCATGCTGGGCAAAGTCGGCGGACGCATTGACGATGTCGCGCACCTCGGCGTCGATCGCCTTGAGATCGGCCTCGCTGACCTTCGACGCCAGCAGACGGTTGCGCACCTGCTCGATCGGATCCTGGTCGTGGCGAACCTTCTCGACCTCCTCGCGCGTGCGGTATTTTGCCGGGTCGGACATCGAGTGGCCGCGATAGCGGTAGGTCTGCATTTCGAGAATGAAGGGGCCCTTGCCGGCGCGGCACCAGGCCGCCGCCTCCTCGCCCGCAGCCTTGACGGCGCGGACATCCATTCCGTCGACCTGCTTGCCGGGGATGTTGAAGGACACGCCGCGCTTGGAGAAATCCTGCTGCGCCGAGGCGCGCGAGACCGCCGTGCCCATCGCGTAGCGGTTGTTCTCGATGACGAAGATCACCGGCAGCTTCCAGAGCTCCGCCATGTTGAAGCTCTCATAGACCTGGCCCTGATTGGCCGCGCCGTCACCGAAATAAGTGACGCTGACATTGCCATTGCTGCGATAATTGTTGGCGAAGGCGAGACCCGTGCCGAGCGAGACCTGCGCGCCGACGATGCCGTGACCGCCGTAGAAGTGCTTCTCCTTGCTGAACATGTGCATGGAGCCGCCCTTGCCCTTGGAATAGCCGCCGCGGCGTCCCGTGAGCTCGGCCATGACGCCGTTGGCGTCCATGCCGGTGGCAAGCATATGGCCGTGATCGCGATAGCCGGTGATGACCTGATCGCCCTCTTTCAGGGCCATCTGCATGCCGACCACCACGGCCTCCTGGCCGATATAGAGATGGCAGAAGCCGCCGATCGCACCCATGCCATAGAGCTGGCCGGCTTTTTCCTCGAATCGCCGGATCAGGAGCATGTCGCGGAGCGCCTTCAGCTCCTGCTCTCTCGTGAATTCCGGGGGCGAACCGCCGTCGGTTTTGTCTTGTGGGCTGCTTGCGGCGGCTTTCTTGGGGGCGGCCATGAGAATTCCGGGTCAGAGAAAACTAAGCCCTCTCTAACCTAACTCAATCGTGTGTGAAAGCACCGCAGTGACATGCCACGACTTTCATTATGCCGCACTGCAACGTGGCCGAAATTTTGCAAAACCTTTGGGCACGATCAGGCAACATTCGGATTCCACGCCGCTCGCCTCACCAGCCGAGCTCGCGCAAATACGCCGCGCGGGCGGCAACCCCGGTATGCGTGAAGTCGGTGAAGACCCCGTCCACACCAAGACGGAAGAATTTGAGATATTCCTGCGCGGGATCGGCGTGATAGTCGGCAGCCAGATATTTCTTCTCGTTCCGAAACGTGAAGACGTGGACAAAAAGGCCGAGCTTGTGGGCATCGGCAATCAGGCTGGTTGCGTCCTGCGTCGAAGCCTCCGGTGTCGATCCCTTGTAGGGCGTACCGTCGGCATTGGCATCCTTCCACGGCGCGATCTTGAGCGGAACGATATAGGCCTTCCACGGACCGATGCCGTCGGCATAGGTCTTGATCTCGGCAAGGCCCGCAGGCGTCAGCATCGCGTCATACAGGCGCGCGTCTCCGGCTGCCGTCCAGTCGAACGGACGTGAATTGGTGATGTTGTTGAGCAGGACGTTGCCGGTCCTGAAGTCGATGCCGTTGCCGTCGACGAGCTGAACCTGCCGCGCCTGGAGACCATGGCTGCGCATGTATTTCAGGCTGCCCGGCTCAAAGCTCTGAACGAGGATGGGTGCATCCTTCGTGTTGAGGCCGTTGTCCTTGATGATCTTGATGAGGGCGTCCTCGAGCGGATGACTGCCCGGCGCGCCACAACCATTGGCGATGGCCTGGGCATTGTTCCAGCTCGGGTTCTTGGTCTCTGGATAGACCAGGATGGTCCGCCCCGTCTCCTTGCTCTTGGCTTTGGCGATGTCGAGGATGTCCTGGAAGCTGATGACCGGGAGCTTGCCGTTGAAAACCTTCGGCCGCTCATTGGCGGCGTCATAGGTGGTGCCGCCGATCCATTCCTTCAGCTCGGCCATGGTGAAGTCGGTGATCGACCAGTCATTGCTGTGATCCTCACCGTCGACGATCAATGACTTCAACACCGATTTGGGATCGGTCGGATCGGTGAGATCCGTGAGGTAGTCAGCGGGCACGCCGGCGGCCGCCGGCGCCTTGACGCGCACGCCGGGCACCGTGCGCTTGCGGGTCGCGATCGCCGCATTGGTCTTCGCCACTTCGGCAACGTTGGTGTTGTCGCCCAGCCAGGGGTTGTGACGCGCAACCAGGACGCAGTCCTTGGTCAGATGCAGATCTTCTTCGAGTGCGTCGGTTCCCAATGCCGCGGCGAGGTCGTACGAGGCATGGGTTTCTTCCGGCACCAGCCCCGGTACGCCGCGATGTCCGAGGATCAGCGGTGCTTTTCCGTCCACGGTTAGGAAGGGTTTTGCGCCTGATGGCGCCGGCGCGGTCTGCGCGAGGGCGATCGATGGCGCAAGCAACGCCACGGCCGCCACGCCGAGCAGCATCGCTCCGACATGGATCTTACGCTGCAGGAGAGTGTGCAGGGGATTGCTCGTCATGGTCGCGCCTTCCGTCATGGCCTGGCATCGCATCGTAGCGATCGGGCTGCCGTCTTGTCTCAATTCTCTGACAGACGGATGACGGCGGGGCGAATGATGACGGATGTACACAGGCGGCGCCGCTGTGACGCCGCCTGTGCCTTTCCGATCAGAACTTGCCGATCGGGATCCGCCGATCAGAAGAAGCCGAGCTTCTTCGGGCTGTAGCTGACCAGGAGGTTCTTGGTCTGCTGATAGTGATCGAGCATCATCTTGTGGGTCTCGCGCCCGACACCCGATTGCTTGTAGCCGCCGAAGGCCGCATGCGCCGGATAGGCGTGGTAGCAGTTGGTCCAGACCCGGCCGGCCTGGATCGCCCGGCCGAAGCGGTAGCAACGGTTGGCGTCGCGGCTCCAGACGCCCGCCCCGAGGCCGTAGAGCGTGTCATTGGCGATCGCGAGCGCTTCGTCGTCGCTCTTGAAGGTCGTGACCGAGACGACGGGGCCGAAGATCTCCTCCTGGAAGATCCGCATCTTGTTGTGGCCCTCGAACACCGTCGGCTGGACATAGAAGCCACCCGAGAGATCGCCGCCCAGGTCGGCCCGTCCGCCGCCGGCCAGGACCTTGGCGCCCTCCTGCTTGCCGATGTCGATATAGGAGAGGATCTTTGCGAGCTGCTCGCCGGAGGCCTGCGCACCGATCATGGTGTCGGCCGCACGCGGATCGCCCTGCTTGATGGCGGCAACACGCTTCAGCGCCCGCTCCATGAAGCGATCATAGATGTCAGCGTGGACCAGCGCCCGGCTCGGACAGGTGCAGACCTCACCCTGGTTCAGCGCGAACATCACGAAACCCTCGATCGCCTTGTCGAAGAAATCGTCGTCCTCGGCGGTGACGTCCTTGAAGAAGATGTTCGGCGACTTGCCGCCGAGCTCGAGCGTGACCGGAATGAGGTTCTGGCTGGCATATTGCATAATCAGCCGGCCCGTCGAGGTCTCACCGGTGAAGGCGATCTTGGCGATGCGCGGGCTGGAGGCGAGCGGCTTGCCGGCTTCGAGACCGAAACCGTTGACGATATTGAGCACGCCGGGCGGCAAGAGGTCGCCAATGATCTCGGCCCAGACCATGATCGAGGCCGGTGTCTGCTCCGCCGGCTTGAGCACGACGCAATTGCCGGCGGCAAGCGCGGGGGCGAGCTTCCAGCACGCCATCAGCAACGGAAAGTTCCAGGGAATGATCTGGCCGACCACGCCGAGCGGCTCGTGAAAATGATAGGCGATGGTGTCGTGGTCGATCTCGCCGATCGAGCCTTCCTGCGCGCGCACCACGCCGGCGAAGTAGCGGAAGTGATCGATCGCGAGCGGAATGTCGGCGGCGCGGGTCTCGCGGATCGGCTTGCCGTTGTCCCAGGTCTCGGCGATGGCGAGGCGCTCGAGATTCTCTTCCATGCGGTCGGCGATCTTGTTCAGGATCGCGGCGCGCTCGGCGACGCTGGCCCGTCCCCAGGCGCCCTTCGCGGCATGCGCGGCATCGAGCGCCGCTTCGACGTCCTGCGCGTCGGAGCGCGCGATCTTGCAGACGATCTGGCCGTTCACCGGCGAGGCATTGTCGAAATATTTGCCCGAAATCGGCGCGACGAACTTGCCGCCGATGAAGTTGTCGTAGCGTTCGGCGAAGGGAACTTTGGTGACGTTGAGGAATTCAACCTTGTTCATTGATCACTCCCGATGTTGATGTTTGCGCAAATCGTCGTGTGTTCACGACTTGCCCAACGATCTCGCGGAAGGTGATTTCTGTCAGCCCGGGTGGACGCGATGGCCGGGCGGACCTGTCGCAGTTGTGCGACAGTCCCGGGCAATAGCACTCAGTGCTTCAGCTCGAACCGCTTCAGCTTCCTGTGCAGCGTGGCGCGGCTGACGCCGAGGGCCTTGGCGGCTGCCGAGACGTTGCCGCCGGCGCGAAGCAGCGCCCGCTGCACCACCGCGCGCTGACCGCCGGCCAGGTGGTCACACGCGGTATCGCCGCCGAGCAGATCCGCCGCGGGCACCGGTTGCAGCGCCCGGCCAGGCGCAATCCCGAGTCCCGCCCTCGCCGACCGGGTCGCACCGATCACGAGGTCGTCCGCATCGACCGCGACCAGTCCGATGGACTGGCCGTCAGCTCCCGGCGTCAGCACGATACGGGCATGGGCGAAGGCCCGGCGAAACAGGTCGGCCTCGATGCGCCTCGCGGCTTCACCGGCCGCCAGCGCGATCAGACTGGAGAAGGCGTCCGTGCGGTCGGCGCGGCAGGAGGAGACGTCGAGCACGCCGGCAAAGGCCGCCTCGTGGTCGTAGATCGGAACGGCGGTGCAGCTCAGAAGCGTGTTGCGGGTGAAGAAATGCTGGTCGCGATCGATCGTCAGCGGCCGTTGCTCGACGACGCAGGTGCCGATGCCATTGGTGCCCTCGTGCTCCTCGCTCCAGAGTGCGCCGGTCCAGAGGCCCCAGGACCGAAATGTCGCGTCGTCGGCGGGCGTGCCACGGCGGTCGACCGGAACCCCCTCGCCGTCGGCGAGCAGCACACAACAGCCGCTCGCGCCGACCGCCTGGTAGAGCCGATCCAGGGTGCCTTGCGCGGCGGCCAGCAGCGGCGCGATGCGCTCGCGTGCCTGTTGCAGCTCGACGTCGCTCAGGCGCACGGGCACGCTACGGCCGGAGGGATCGAGATGATGTAGGCGGGACGAACGGCGCCACGAGGCCACGAGCGCGGAACGAGCCGCCTGGCCTGACGCAATAGCGGCTTCGACACGAGCCGCGTGATGCCGGGGCATCGACCCATCCATCACCGTTTCCTCCGGGAAGCAGTCTAGTCGGCGCCCTCACAACCCGATTGATCTCCGTCAACCTTTGGCGGCATCGCGCCTAGGCAAGCAATGCCCCCCTCGCCACGCCGGCGTCAAGGCGGCGGTCCGGTCGGGCTCTACGACTTTCGGAATATTTGGGGTCGCGCTATCGGGATTCGGCATGGCGGCTTTCGCGGCCCGTTTCGAATGCTGCGGAAAGCGCTAGTTCTGCGGGATCATTCGAACGAGATCGTGCGGATTGACATAGTCGAGCTGGAACCGGGCTCGCTCGTCCAGCATGTCAGGATCAATCTTCTCGGTCCGCAGCAGCGAGACGCGCTGCTCGCTCCGGGCGCGCTCGCGCTTGAGCTGGGCAAGCTCGCTGGTCAGCGCAATGATCTCCTGGTCGAGCTCTTGGCGGGCGTTGAGGCCATACTTGCCGGTATAGGCGTTGACGCCGAAATAGCCGACGATGGCGGCCGCCATCGCGTAGAGAGCAAGACCGGTCAGGATCGATTTGAGGCGGGCGCGGGAGACCATTTTGGCAAGATGGGCCAGCTTGGTTAAGGGAGTGCTAATTGCGCTCCTATCCGCACCGCCAATCACGATCGTCATGCCCGGCCTTGTGCCGGGGCATCCACGTTCTTCGTCGCAGCGGGCCAAGATGTGGATGGCCGGGACATCTACGCGAAGACGCACTTCGCGCTTTTGCCCGGCCATGACGGAGACTTGGGTATTGGCCTCAGCCGTGATGCTTGGCCACGTGCGCGGCGAAGGCGTCGATATAGGCCTGGAGCACGCCCTTGAGCGAATCCTTGGTCAGATTGCCCTCGGCATCGAAGGCGTCGCCGACCGCGTTCAGGTAAGTCTCGGGCTGCTGCATGATCGGGCCGCTGATGCCGGGCAGGATGTTCTGCAGGGTCTTGGCAGCGCTGACGCCGCCGAGCGGGCCCGGCGAGTTGGAGATGATGCCGACCGGCTTGCCGTTGAACGAGCTCTTGCCATAAGGCCGCGAGGCGACATCGATGGCGTTCTTCAGCACGCCCGGAATGGCGCGATTGTATTCCGGCGTCACGAAGATGACGCCGTCGGACTTCTGCAGCTTGTCGCGGAAGGCCAGCCAGTCGGCGGGCGGCGCGCCCTCGAGATCCTGGTTAAAGAACGAAATGCCCGCCGGCGTGGTGACGTCAAGCTTGACGGATGCCGGCGCGAGTTTTGCGAGCGCGTTGGCGATCTTCAGCGAAAAGCTGTCCTTGCGCAGGCTGCCGGCGATCACGACGATATTGTAGGCCATGGTTTGTCCTTGAAACCTTGAGGGGAAGTGCCGGGCGGCACTTAAGCGATCCGGATCGATGGATGCAAGTGCATGAACCGGTCTGGTTTGGAAACGCTGAGTTTCGTGAAAGCAGATGGTCGCCCAAAACGATCAGGCCGCCAATCGGCGGCCTGATCCTTCGTGCAAACCTGCAAACCAGTTCAGATCGTCGGATTCCAGGCCGACGGGATCAGGCGATACTTGGCGCCGTCCTTCTCGACGTGGCCGACCGAGGGGAACGTGAAGTGGAAGCCGATTACGGTCGCCTTCTCGGCCGCCGCCATGTCGTAGAACTTGTGACGCGTCTGCTGCGCCAGCGCGCCGTCGGTGTCGAAGGCCACGTGCCAATCCGGATTGCGTAGGAACAGCTCCGGAATGTTGGTGACGTCGGACTGGATCAGGATCTTCTTGTCGCCCGAGGCAACCGCGAACGAGGTGTGACCGGGCGTGTGGCCGGGCGTCGCGATCGAGGTGATGCCGGGCGCGACCTCCTTGCCCCATTCATACTTGGTCACCTTGGACTCGATGCCGGCGAAGGTCTTCTTCACGTTGGCGAAGTAGTTCTTCATCATGTCGCTGGAGGCCTTGCCCGCGTTCTCCTCACTGGCCCAGAACTCCCAGTCCTTCACCGGGACCATGATCTCGGCATTCGGGAAAGCCAGCGCGCCGTCGGCCAGACGAATGCCGTTGGTGTGGTCCGGATGCAGATGTGACAGCAGCACGATGTCGATGCTCTTCGGGTCGACACCGGCGGCCTGGAGGTTCTGCAGGGTGCGGCCGACCGCGCCCTTGCTGGGCTCCAGATTGGCGACGCCGTTGCCAGTATCGATCAGCACGAGCTTGGAGCCGGTGTTGATCAGCTGCGGATTGAACGGGACCGTCACCATGCCCTTGGGCATGTAGGCTGCGTCGGCGGCGGCGAGCGCCTCCTCCTTCGGAATGTTGACGACGAACTTGTCCGGCATCGGGAAGCTGCGCGCACCGTCGTTGATCGAGGTGCACTCGAAGCTGCCGACCTTGTATCGATAGAAGCCCGGCGCCTGCGCTCCCGTTTGTGGCACTGCGGCATTGGCTGCGGTCGGTCGCAATCCGGTGACGGCGGCAGCGCCGACTGCAGCAGCGCCTGCGAGCAAATGTCGGCGATTGAGATCGGTCATGAAGATGTCCCCTTCTGAGCGCTTTGCGGTTTTCCCGCCTGCGACGGCGGCGGAATAATCTCCCGCTTCGCTCAGAAGGCAAGACCTTCTTTCGGGGACGTGCCGCCGCACGTCACGAAAATTTTCTTGAAGCGATGGGGAATTTTTCGCCGATGGCATGTCTGCGCCAGTATCGCTTCGGCGCGAGGCCGTAGACGCGTTTGAAGGCATGCCCGAAAGCGCTCTCCGAAGAGTACCCGACTTGCGCCGCGGTCGCAGAAACGGTCGCTCCACGACGCAGCCGGTCGCATGCAAGCCGCATGCGCCATCGAAGCAGGTAGTCGAGCGGCGCCATCCCCACGAGCGACTTGAACCGCTTCGAAAATGCGGATCGCGACATAGCGGCGGCGTCGGCCAACTGCCGTCCTCCATGACGGATCCGCGTTACCGGAGCAAGGGCAAGCAAGCATGAAGTCGATGGCCATTCCGGCAAGCGCCATCGCGGAAGCGATGGCCTTCGCGATAGCGCAGCCGGATCATGTGGATGTCGGCGAGATCGTTATCCGTCCCACCGCTAAGGCCTGAATTCGATCAGGCCCGGACACCGTCGCACGTCACGACGACTTACTCGGGTTGATGAGGAATTTTTCGCCGGTGGCGCGTTTGGCATACACCGCGATGTTGGCGGGATCGAGCGTCTCCTGCAGCGACACCACCTTGGTGTAATGGCTGGCAAAGGTGGTCTTCAATTCGCTCACGACGCGCTGACGCAGCCGCCCGATATCGGCAGGTCCGATCTTCTGCAGGAACGGCGTGAGCAGCCAACCACCGACGCCCCAGGCCATGCCAAAGCCGCGCGGCAGCTCGATCGGACGGATGTCGAGCGCGCCATAGACATAGACCTGCTTGTGCACGCTGGAGCCGTAGCGGCTGTATTCCTTCGCGGTCTTGTTGATCGCGATTTCCATGCAGTTGAGGATGTCGCCGGCGAGCTTGCCGCCGCCGATGGCATCGAAGGCGATGGTGGCGCCGGTCTCGACCAGCGCGGCCGTGAGATCGTCGAGGAAGCTCGGCGCACTGGAATCGACGACGTACTTGGCGCCGATCTTCTTCAGGATCTCCGCCTGCTCCTTGCTGCGCACGATGTTGACCAGCGCGATGCCGTCCTTGATGCAGATCTTGTTCAGCATCTGGCCGAGATTGGAGGCGGCTGCGGTGTGCACCAGCGCCTTGTGGCCTTCGCGCCGCATCGTCTCGGTCATGCCGAGCGCGGTGAGCGGGTTGACGAACCAGGATGCGCCCTCCGCCGCCGTCGTGCCTTCGGGCAGCGGCTGGCAGTCCCTGGCCTTCAGGGTCCGGTACTGCGCGTACATGGCACCGCCGATCATCGCGACCGTCTTGCCCATCAGCGCCTTCGCAGCATCGGACGAGCCGGTCTTGATGACGACGCCGGCGCCCTCATTGCCGACCGGCAGGGACTGGTCGAGCCGCGCGCCCATCGCCCGCATCGCACCGTCAGGCACCTTCGCGGTGATGACGGGCGCCTCTTTCGTCCCGGACGCCTTGGCCGTGCCCATGTCGGCGGCGCCGACGAGCAGGCCGAGATCGGACGGGTTGATCGGCGCCGCCTCGATGCGGACGACGACCTCGTCGTCCGCGGGCTCGGGGGTCGGCACGTCCAACAGCGAGATCTCGAGCTCTCCGCTCTTCTTGATCAGCGAACGCAGTTGCAGTCCGGTCTTGCCGTCGCTCATGTCGATCCTCCCCTGTGTTGTTGAAACGCTGGCTTATGCCAGCGCCTTCAGTGCCGCCTTGCCGCCGTAGAGCGCCTGCTTGCCGAGCTGCTGCTCGATGCGGAGGAGCTGGTTGTATTTGGCTGTGCGATCGGATCGTGCAAGGGAGCCGGTCTTGATCTGACCGCAGTTCGTGGCGACCGCCAGGTCGGCGATGGTGGAATCCTCAGTCTCGCCGGAACGGTGCGACATCACCGAGGTGTAGCCGGCCTTGTGCGCCATCTCGACGGCGGCGAGCGTCTCGGTCAGCGTGCCGATCTGGTTGACCTTGATCAGGATCGAGTTGGCCCGGCCGGCCTTGATGCCCTCGCCAAGACGCTTGACGTTGGTGACGAAGAGATCGTCGCCGACAAGCTGACACTTCCTGCCGACGAGGTCGGTGAGCTCCTTCCAGCCGTCCATGTCGTCTTCCGACATGCCGTCCTCGATCGTGACGATCGGATAGCGGCCGACGAGGTCGGCGAGGTACTTGGCCTGCTCGGAGATCGAACGGGTCTTGCCCTCGCCTTCATAGACGTACTTGCCGTCCTTGAAGAACTCGGTCGAGGCGCAGTCGAGGCCGAGCACGATGTCGTTGCCAGCCTTGAAGCCGGCCTTGCCGATCGCATTCATGACGAACTCGAGCGCAGCGTCCGCCGACGGCAGATTCGGCGCGAATCCGCCCTCGTCGCCGACATTGGTGTTATGGCCGGCTTTCTTCAGCTCCGACTTCAGCGTGTGGAACACTTCCGCGCCGTAGCGCAGGCCCTCGGCGAAGGAGGACGCGCCCACAGGGAGGATCATGAACTCCTGGAAGTCGATCGGATTGTCGGCATGCACGCCGCCATTGATGATGTTCATCATCGGCACCGGCAGCAGCCGCGCCGAGGTGCCTCCGACGTAACGATAGAGCGGCATGTCGAGCGAGTTCGCGGCCGCCTTGGCGCAGGCGAGCGACACGCCGAGAATGGCGTTGGCGCCCAGCCGGCTCTTGTTCGGGGTGCCGTCGAGCTCGATCATGATCTGGTCGATCTGGGCCTGCTGCTCGACGTCGAGCCCGCTCAGGGCCTCAAAGATCTCACCGTTGACGGCACCGACCGCCTTGGTGACGCCCTTACCGAGATAGCGGGCCTTGTCGCCGTCGCGCAGTTCGACCGCCTCATGGGCGCCGGTCGAAGCGCCTGACGGCACCGCAGCGCGGCCGAGCGCGCCATCTTCCAGCACGACGTCGACCTCGACAGTGGGATTGCCGCGGCTATCGAGGATTTCGCGTCCAATGATGTCAATGATGGCGGTCATGAGAGCCTCTTTTCGGGGAACCAAGGGGGCAGTTCGCGGGTGCTTCTACCGCAATGCATCGAACCGGAAAAGGCCGGGTGACGGCTGCGCCTTGATTAGCTAAGAGGGCCGCATCGGAGGCGGCCTCATGTCGAAAAAACCCAGCAAATCGAACAACTCACCTGCATTGCAGCTCGGCCGTGCCGTGGAATGGCCTGATACCCCCGAGAAGGCCAAGCTCGACCGCGTGCCGAATCCGCAAGCCGGCACCGATTATCTGATCCGCTTCACCGTGCCGGAATTCACCTCGCTCTGCCCGGTCACGGGACAGCCCGATTTCGCCCATCTGATGATCGACTACGCACCGGGCCCGTGGCTGCTGGAGTCGAAATCGCTGAAACTCTACATCGCCAGCTTCCGCAACCATGGCGCCTTCCACGAGGATTGCACCGTGATGATCGGCAAGCGCATCGCCGCCGAGATCAAGCCGAAATGGCTGCGCATCGGCGGATACTGGTACCCGCGCGGCGGCATTCCCATCGACGTGTTCTGGCAGACCGGACGCGTGCCGAAGGGCCTCTGGGTGCCCGAGCAAGGCGTCGCGCCGTATCGCGGCCGGGGCTAGCAGCTGACCGGCCGCATCTTTCGGGGCTTTGACGTCCGTTTCGGCGTCGTGCGCTGCCGTTTGACCGCGACCCGACGTGCGGCTTCGATAGCGGACCTCGCCCACAGCACCAGCTCGTCAGGGTCGTCGAACAGCCGCTCCGGTGCGCGCCAGAACGATAGATCGATCGTGCCGCCCTTCTTCTCATAGTTCAGCGGCGGAAACGCTTCGGCTTCCTTCAGAACGGCGCGGTTGCCATCGTCGACCCGGAAGTAAAGCGTATCATCCCTCACCATCCCAAGCATGACGCCGTCGCAGAACACGCCCGTCTTGCCGAACATGCGCCGCACAGTGATGCGGCCGAGCGGCGCAAGTTGCTCGCGCAGGAATTCGACAAAGCTACTGCTGGCAACCACGCTCGCCACATCGTCCTACAAGTCGTTGGCAGCAAAGGTAGTACCGCGACCGCGCCGCAATCAAGCGCGCACGTCGGACGGCGCACGCGGCTTGAGCAGCCGGGCGCAGACCAGACCCAGCACCGCCATGATGGCCGCGCTCGCAAGCAGGGTCGGCGCCTTGCCGCCATGCTGGAGGCCAAGGCCATAGGCCAGTGGTCCGACGGTCTGCCCCATGAAGAAAAAGAACGAATGCAGCGACATCGCGGTCGCCCGCGCCCCGATCGACAGCTCGCTGGCGAACACCTGCAGGCAGCCATGGATCATGTATAAGCCCCAGCCCATCGCCAGCATGCTGGCGAATTGCAGCTTCCAGCCGGGACCAAAGGCGAGCGCGCCGAGTTGCAACGCAACGAGGCAGCCGCCGGCGATCATCATGCCCTTGACGCCAAGCCGCGGCAGCATGCGTGACACCGTGAAGGTGTAGAGCAGCCCGCCGACGGCAAACCCCGCGATGACGATGCCTGCGATCGACAATGATTTTTCACCGAGATCGAACAGAAACGCGGCGATGAAGGGAAACAGGCCGAAGACGCAGCAGCCCTCGACGAAGACGGCCGAATAGCAGTAGCGCGTGTTGGGATTGGCGAAGATGGTGCGGTAGCCCTGCCGCAGAGTCTTCAGATCGGTCTTCGGGGGCGGCGTCAGCGCGGCGCCGCGAAAACCCGCGGCGACCGCGACGGCTGCGATCAGGCCAAGCGCACCGAGGATCACGAGCACCCCACGCCAGCCGATGAAATCACCGATGATGCCCGAGGCGGATGCACCGAGCAGGTTGCCGGTCATGGAACCCGCCATCGTGCGCCCGATCGCGACCTGTCGCTTGGCGGGTGCAACGAGGTCGGCGGTCAGGCCGAGCGCAACGGGAAACACGCCACCGGAGGCGATACCGGCCAGGATGCGGGTCGCAAACAAGGCTGAGAACGTGCTCGTCAGCGCGCCGAGAATGCAGGCAACACCAAGGAGCGCCAGGCACAGCGTCATCAATCGCGCTTTGCCGAACAGATCGGCTGCCGCCCCGATCGCCGGCTGGACCAGCGCATAGATCAGCGCAAAGCCGGCCGCGATGCTTGCAGCCGTGGTGATGCTGATCGAAAAATCCTCCGCGACATGTGGCAGCACGGGATCGAGCGCCCGCGTCGACAAGGCCGCCGAGAAGCCGGCGAGCGCGATGATATTGATCGCCGGCGGAAACTTCTGGTCTTGGGGCGGCCTGGTCACAGGCTGGTGCATCAGCGCGGTGGACTCTGCGACGTACTCTTTGCAACTGCGTCGAACGCCAACAGCGTGTGGATCAGCCCTTCGAACTGGCGCAACGGCACCATGTTCGGCCCGTCCGACGGCGCGCGATCCGGATCGGGATGGGTCTCGATGAAGAGCCCGGCGACGCCGACGGCGACGGCCGCGCGGGCCAGCACTGGCACGAATTCACGCTCGCCACCGGAGGAGGCCCCCTTCCCGCCCGGCTGCTGCACCGAATGGGTGGCATCGAAGATCACGGGCGCCCCCGTGGTGCGCGCCATGATCGGCAGCGCGCGCATGTCCGAGACCAGCGTGTTGTAGCCAAAGGAGACGCCGCGCTCGGTGACAAGCACGTTGGGATTGTTGGCGCTGGTGATCTTGCTCACGACATTCGCCATGTCCCAGGGCGCGAGAAACTGGCCCTTCTTGACGTTGACCACCTTGCCGGTCGCGGCCGCGGCCAGCAGCAGATCGGTCTGCCGGCACAGGAAGGCCGGGATCTGCAGGACGTCGACGGCTTGTGCCACCTCGGCGCATTGCGCGGCATCGTGCACGTCGGTCAGCACGGGTAGACCGAGCGAGGACCGGATCTCGGCGAAGATCGGCAGCGACTGCGAAAGCCCGAGACCGCGCGCCGCCGACGCGCTGGTGCGGTTGGCCTTGTCGAACGAGGTCTTGTAGACGAGGCCGATCTTCAGACGCGCGGCGATCTCCTTCAGCGCGGAGGCCACCTCCAGCGCATGCGCGCGGCTTTCAAGCTGACACGGCCCGGCAATGATCGAGATCGGCAGATCATTGCCGAATTTGACCGTGCCAACGGTGACGACCGGCGCCGCGGAATTCGAAAAGCTCAAGGCAAAATCCCTCGTTTCGCCGCGACCATAGCGGTGATGAGGGGCCGATCAACCCCATTCGGCCCGGGCTGTCAGAATATCAGGGTTGCGCCAGAGGTGCCCGCCGCAATCCATGCCGGAACGTTGCTACTTGACCGCCGAGAAAGCGGTCGGTGCCAGGATCTGATTGACGATACTGGCAACGATCTGGCCGTCCGCCTCGGTCTTCGCGCGCGCCTCGAGCCATTCCGGATCGGTCGCGAACGCGCCCCACTTCTTCTCGCGCTCGGCGAGCGAGTCCCAGGCCAGGAAATAGGTCAGTTCCTGGTTGGATTCGCCAATCAGGGTGGTGAAGAACCCGGCCTGCTTGATGCCATGCTTCTCCCAGATTTTCAGCGTGATCGTGTCAAAGCGCTTCAGTAGCGCCGGCAGGCGGCCGGGCACACAGCGATAGACGCGCATCTCGTAGATCATGGTTGTTTTTCTCCCTGAACTGGCCCGGCGGTTATAGCGATCGGCCATGACGCTGTCTTGAGCCCCGCTCGACCGCCCGCGCGGCGTTTCGCGCATAGCTGGATCTCTGGAACATGCCCACAGCTCCCCGCCCTGAGACAAAGCGACGGAGCCGCTCCCGACCTGGCAATTGGCGGGACGGCGCTCAAATCATGCTCAAGCTTGAGCTCGGTCTGCCGCCAAATTCTGTCTGTCCTCATCCCCGCGTGACATGAGCGGCGACGCAAACCCAGACGCCGGCACGGCGCGCCCAACTGTCGGTGTATCGTCCGAAACCGGCCGAACCGTCGGCCCTGACATAGGTTGTCCGTGCATGGATGATCGCCATATCGCCCATGATCCGGATCCGCTCGTCCTCGTATCCCAAGTTCGATATGGTTACGGGCCTCGCGATCTGTCCAAGAAAGCCTGCACGATCGACCACTGATCCGTCGGGGTTGCTGTTGAGGAAATCGTCGCTCAGATGTTCGCGAAACCAATCAACATCCTTCATGGCGACCGAGCGCATGTAGCCCGCGTTCAGGTGCTTCAATGCGTTCATATCCCTTGCCGAAGCCGACCGATCTTCCAGATCGGCTTTGATCGCAACACAATCGACTTCCACGTCGAATTCACCCGGCCAGGACGGCACCGTTAGAAAGATGCGCGCGGGTGGCGAGACGGGAAAATAGCGTTGGTAGACGTCATTGAACGCAGTGAAATTCGAACTGTCGGGGGTGCAGTAGACATTGCATTTCACGACCTGGTGCAACGACGAGCCGGCAACCTCCAGGCACAGCTTCATTTGCTCGAGAACGATCTCGGCTTGCTGCACGAACGGCAATCGCCTGACCTCACCGGTGACCGGATCAAATGGCGGGAGGCCCGAGACATAAACCGTCTCGCCGGCGACAATGACAGGGCAGATCGGTCCCTTCCGCCGTTGCTCCAAATACGTGGAAATGGGCTCAACTCTGATGGGTTCGCGCTTCACGGCCGCCTCCAGAACACGATCGATCGAGTGGACTAAGCAACTTCAACTCTGTCGCATCCGACGAGCCAAATGTCTCCGGTCGTAAGTTCGGTACGTGCCGAACTCACGTCGCTTGTTGATCCGACGCGGACGATGGTAGAGGACACTATGGTTGCAGCGGCGAATTTGGTCGAGGTTGCAGCGCTCGTCGGTGATACGGCGCGCGCCACCATGTTGTCGGCCCTCATGGGCGGACAATCCCTCACCGGAAGCGAGTTGGCGTTCCTTGCACGAATTTCGCGACCGACAGCCAGTGAGCACCTGTCCAAAATGGTCGAGGCGCGGCTCATCTCGGTGACGAGGAAGCGCAGCTATCGGTATTACCGCATTGCCTCACCGCTGGTTGCGAGCATGCTTGAGAGCATCAAGCTGGTGGCTGCTCTCGAGGTCCCTCAGCGATATCAACCTCGATCCGCGCGTGACGCAGCGCTGCGGTTCGGACGCACTTGCTACGATCATTTGGCGGGTCGACTGGGCGTTGCGATTGCAGACTCCCTGATCGCCAGCGGTTGCATCGTCCTCGACGAAGATGGCGGCGATGTCACCGATGCCGGCGTCAGGATGTTGACGGAGTTTGGCGTCGATCTGAGCCAGAAGCGCAAAAGCAAGCGCATCTTCTGCAAGCCATGCCTCGACTGGAGCGAACGCCGACATCACATCGCCGGTCACGTCGGCGCAGAGATCCAACGACGCTGCATGGAGCTGAATTGGCTCATCCGAGTGGATGATACACGAGCTGTGCAATTGACGAGTGCTGGCCAGGCCGGTCTTCGCGAGAACTTTGGCCTTGATCATTTGGGTCTTCGAGACGACCCGCCGGACCTCAAGGTTGGAGCGTAGGCGCGCTGCTTTCTGTGCAAGCGCGCCTCCTCGCCGTGAGGGGTCACTTGCGATGCTACACCAGCCGGCTCTGCTTCGCCGCCGCCGCAATGAACGAGGCGAACAGCGGGTGCGGCTCGAACGGCCGCGACTTCAGCTCGGGGTGGAACTGGACACCGATGAACCAGGGGTGATCCTCGTACTCGACGATCTCCGGCAGCACGCCGTCGGGCGAGAGGCCGGAGAACTTCAGGCCGTGCTGCTCGAGCCGATCCTTGTAGGCGGTGTTGACCTCGTAGCGATGGCGGTGGCGCTCGGAAATCTCGGTCGCGCCGCCATAGACCTCTGAGACGCGGCTGCCGCGGTTCAGCGCGGCGGGGTACGCGCCGAGGCGCATCGTACCGCCGAGGTCGCCGGCCTGCGAGCGCTTCTCGAGCTCGTTGCCGCGCAGCCATTCCGTCATCAGGCCGACCAAGGGCTCCTTGGTCGGGCCGAACTCGGTGGAGTTGGCGTCCTCGATGCCGACGAGATTTCGGGCCGCCTCGATTACCGCCATCTGCATGCCGAAGCAGATGCCGAAATACGGCACGTCGCGCTCGCGCGCGAACTGCGCCGCGCGGATCTTGCCTTCCGCACCGCGCTGGCCGAAACCACCGGGCACCAGGATGCCGTTGACGTGCTCGAGGAACGGCGCCGGATCTTCCTTCTCGAAGATCTCGCTCTCGATCCAGTCGAGATTGACCTTCACCTTGTTGGCGATTCCGCCATGCGAGAGCGCCTCGATCAGCGACTTATACGCATCCTTCATGCCGGTGTACTTGCCGACGATGGCGATGGTGACGTTGCCTTCGGGATTGCGGACGCGCTCGTTGATCTTCTGCCAGCTCTGCAGCGCCGGCGGAATCCGCGAGCCGATGCCGAACGCAGCAAGCACTTCGTCGTCGAGACCGGCGTCGTGGTAGGCCTCGGGCACCGCATAGATGTTGTCGACGTCGCGCGCCTCGATCACGGCGCTTTCGCGCACGTTGCAGAACAGACCGAGCTTGCGCCGCTCCTCCTTCGGGATCTCGCGATCGGTACGGCACAGCAGGATGTCCGGCTGGATGCCGATCGAGCGCAGCTCCTTCACCGAGTGCTGCGTCGGCTTGGTCTTGAGCTCACCGGCGCTCGGGATGTAGGGCAGCAGCGTCAGATGGATGTAGACGGCGTGGTCGCGCGGCAGCTCGTTCTTGAGCTGGCGGATCGCCTCGAAGAACGGCAGGCCCTCGATGTCACCAACGGTGCCGCCGATCTCGACCAGCACGAAGTCGTAATCGTCGTTGCCGGAGAGGACGAACTCCTTGATCGCGTTGGTGACGTGCGGCACCACCTGGATGGTCGCGCCGAGATAATCGCCGCGGCGTTCCTTCGAGATGATGTCCTGGTAGATGCGCCCCGTCGTGATGTTGTCCTGCTTGGTCGCAGGCCGCCCGGTGAAGCGCTCGTAGTGACCGAGATCGAGATCGGTCTCCGCGCCGTCATCGGTCACGAACACTTCGCCGTGCTGATACGGCGACATCGTTCCGGGATCGAGATTGAGATAGGGATCGAGCTTGCGGAGGCGGACCTTGTAGCCCCGGGCCTGCAGCAGGGCACCGAGTGCCGCTGAAGCCAGACCCTTGCCGAGCGAAGAAACCACGCCGCCGGTGATGAATATGTACCGCGCCATGGGACCTAACCTCTAATCCCTCGAATCCGATTCGCCAAAGCGATTCGCATTCCGCCCCAAAGAATCTGCGGGCCTGTGGGTGAGCCAAAACGAAGAGTGGTGACAGAGCCTTGATGGGGATTATTGATGCAGGACGCTAGCCGCCGTCCTGCATGGCCCCCCTGCTTTATTGCGAGCGAGGCACCTGCGGGCCGCTCGGCGCTGCCGGGGCCTGCTGCTGCTCGTCCGCCTTCTTCAGCGTATCCAGAATGCCGCCCGAGGTCGGCGCCGAGATCGGCGCGCCGCCGGCCGGCTGGGTCTGCGACGCCGGCTGGCCGATAATCGAGGACGGCGCGCGGTTGTAGCCGGCGTACCAGGACAGGAACAGGCTGGTCAGGAAGAAGCCGGCAGCGAGGATCGCGGTGGTGCGCGACAGAAGATTCGCGGTACCGCGGCTCGACATGAAGCCCGCGCCGCCGCCCATGCCGAGGCCGCCGCCTTCCGACTTCTGGAGCAGGACGGCACCGATCATGACGGCAACGATCATAAGGTGGATGACGATGACAACAGTCTGCATAGTATCCTTCCGTCACAAGCGGGCGGCGCCTGACGGCGGCCGATCGCGCTTCGCGGGTTTTCCTGAAGTTGCGCGGTGTTACACGATCGGAAGGGGCATTGCCACCCCCGATCGGCCACGGTCCGCGCTTTACGCCCAGCTGGGGGCAGCGCGCTTTAGCTAAGGGCAGCCCTTGGCAATGGCAAGGAAATCGGCCGCCTTCAGGCTGGCGCCGCCGACCAGAGCGCCGTTGACGTTCTTCACCGCCATCAGCTCAGCCGCATTCGAGGGCTTGACCGAACCGCCGTAGAGGATCCGCATCTTGGCCCCCTCCGGCTTGAACCGGGAGGTCAGAAGTTCCCGGATAAAGCCATGAATCTGCTCCACATCCTTGGCCGTGGGCGTCAGTCCCGTGCCGATCGCCCAGACCGGCTCATAGGCCACGACCAGATTGGCGGCCGTGGAACCGTCCGGCAGCGAGCCGTTGAGCTGGCCACGGAGGACCTCCAGGGTCTGGCCGGCATCGCGCTGGGCTTGCGTCTCACCGATACAGACGATCGCGACCACCCCGGCCCGCCAGGCCGCTTCCGCCTTCTGCCGGATCAGGGCATCGCCCTCACCGTGGTCGGCACGGCGCTCGGAATGGCCGACGATGATAGCGGTCGCCCCCGCGTCAACCAGCATTTCGGCCGCGATATCGCCGGTATGGGCGCCAGAGGCCTTGGGATGGCAATCCTGGGCCCCCACGGCGACCTTCTTGCCGCGCCCATTCTCCGCAAAAGCCGCAATCAAGGTCGCGGGCGGACAGACCAGCAGATCGGCCTTGCCGGCGACGTCTGCCGCGCCATCGAGCATGGCGTCGAATTCGGCGGCCGCGGCCTTCATACCGTTCATTTTCCAGTTGCCGGCGATCAGCGGTCGGATGGCATCGGTCATGTCAATTTTCCAGCAGAATGAGGTTTGTGCATGCGCTAGCAGAGGTCCTGCTGCAGTTCCAGATTCTTGTTTTGACGCGTTTTCCCGACGCGAACCCGGGGGCCACTTCCTTAGAAAGCGCCTTGGGGCCTTTAACCGCAGTCTCAGGCGGCCTGGCCTGAGGTTGCGGGGGGAAAGCCGCCACTTTATGATGGCATATCAATTTGGTGACGCGCTTTTGCGGAATCTGCATTAAGACGCGCTCCCGTTCCCCTCCTGCCAAACAAGTTGGACCAAATGCTTCGAGGAATGCGCAAGGCCTCATCAAACTGGGTCGGCAAGACCATCATGGCCGTCGTGATGGGCGTGTTGATCATCAGCTTCGGCATTTGGGGCATCGCCGACATTTTCCGGGGCTTCGGGCAGTCCACGGTCGCCAAGGTCGGCCACACCGAGATCTCGCTGAACGAGTTCCGCCAGATCTACACCGACCGCCTCCAGCAGATCGGCCGCCAGTTCGGCCGGCCGCTGACGCCCGAACAGGCACGCGCGTTCGGCGTCGACCGCCAGGTGCTCCAGCAGACGATTGCTGAAGCCGCCCTGGATGAAAACACGCGCCGGCTCGGGCTCGGCCAGTCCGACGACCAGATCCGGCAACTCATCATGAACGACCCGAACTTCAAGGGCGTCGACGGCAAGTTCGATGCGAACCGCTTCCAGGCCGTGATCCGCAATTTCGGCTACACCGAGCAGCGTTACGTGGCCGAGCAGCGCAAGGTGGCCTTGCGTCGGCAGATCACCGGCACGATCGGCGCCGGCCTCGAGCCGCCGAAGACCATGCTCGACGTGGCGACGCGCTTCCAGAACGAACAGCGCGCGATCGAGTTCGTCAGGCTCGACACGGCACAGGCGGGCACCATCGACCCGCCCTCGCCCGAGGCGCTCGCCGCCTATTTCGAGGATCACAAGGTCCAGTTCCGCGCGCCCGAATATCGCAAGATCGTCTTCGCCGTGATCTCGCCGGAGGAGATCGCCAAATGGAGCGACGTTTCTGACGACGACGCGAAGAAGCTGTTCGATCAGCGCAAGGACCAGCTCGGCACGCCGGAGAAGCGCCAGATCCATCAGATCGTATTCCCGAACGTCGCCGACGCGCAGGCCGCGCGCGAGCGCCTCGCCGGCGGTCTCTCCTTCGAGGACCTCGGCAAGGAGCGCGGGCTGAGCGCCACCGACGTCGATCTCGGGCTCGTGGCCAAATCCTCGCTCGAACCCGCAGTCGGTGACGCCGCCTTCGCGCTTCCCGCGGGCGAGATCAGCCAGCCGATCCAGGGGCGTCTCGGCGTCTCGATCGTCAAGGTCGACAAGATCGAGCCGGGCGCCGAGGCCGACTACGCCAAATTTGCCGCCGACGTGAAGCGCCAGATCGCGACCGAGCGTGCGCGCACCAAGGTCGGCGAGCTCCGCGACAAGATGGAGGACGAACGCGGCGCAGGCACCAGCGTCGCCGAGGCCGCGCAGAAGCTCGGGCTCACCGCCGTGACCATCGATGCCGTCGACCGCTCCGGCCGCGCGCCGAACGGGCAGACCGTTGCCAACATTCCGCAGGGGCTCGATGTGGTGTCGCAGGCCTTCAACAGCGACGTCGGCGTCGACAACGACCCGATCTCGTTCAAAGGCGGCTATGTCTGGTACGACGTGCTCGCCATCACGCCGTCGCGCGACCGCAATCTCGACGAGGTCCGCGATCAGGTCGAGGCCCGTTGGCGCCAGGACCAGATCGCCGCCAAGCTGAAGACCAAGGCGACCGAAATGGTGCAGAAGCTCGAACAAGGCGGCAAGCTCGCCGACGAAGCCTCGGCCGTCGGCGCCAAGGTCGAGACCGCCAGCGGCTTCAAGCGCGATGATCAGCCGGCTGGCGTGCCCGCAAACATCGTCGCGGCCGCCTTCCGGACCGCCAAGGACGGCGTCGGACAGGCGCCCGTGACCGGCGGCACCGAAGTCATCGTTTACCGCGTCACCGATATCGTCGAACCCGCGGTCGATACCGCCTCCGACGCCGTCAAGAAGCTGAAGGACGGCATCGACCGGGCGCTGACCGACGAGCAGGTCGCCTCCTACGTCACCAAGCTTGAAACCGACATCGGGACCACCATTAATCAGGCCGCCTTCGCGCAAGTGACCGGCGCGAACCAGTGAGTTGAAAGCACGCGATGGACGACCTGAAATCGATCATTGGAAAAGTGGCGACCGGCGCCAGCCTGTCGCGTGACGAGGCGGCCTCCGCCTTCGACGCCGTAATGTCCGGCGAGGCCACGCCCTCGCAGATGGGCGGGCTGTTGATGGCGCTGCGCGTGCGCGGCGAAACGGTGGACGAGATCACCGGCGCCGTCACCGCCATGCGCTCGAAGATGCTCACGGTCGACGCCCCCGCGGACGCCGTCGATATCGTCGGCACCGGCGGCGACGGCTCCGGCTCCGTCAACGTCTCGACCTGCGCCTCGTTCATCGTCGCGGGCACCGGCCTGCCGGTCGCCAAGCACGGCAATCGCGCGCTGTCGTCGCGCTCGGGCGCAGCCGACGTGCTGGCCTCGCTCGGCGTGAAGATCGACCTCCGGCCCGACCAGGTCGGCCGCTGCGTCCGCGAATGCGGCATCGGCTTCATGTTCGCGCCGGCGCATCACCCCGCGATGAAGAACGTCGGCCCGACCCGGGTCGAGCTCGCGACCCGCACGATCTTCAATCTGCTCGGGCCGCTGTCCAATCCGGCCGGCGTGAAGCGGCAGATGGTCGGCGTGTTCTCGCGACAATGGGTGCAACCGCTGGCGCAGGTGTTGATGAATCTCGGCTCCGAATCCGCCTGGGTGGTGCACGGCTCCGATGGCCTCGACGAGATCACCCTCACCGGCCCGACCTTCGTTTCCGCGCTCCACAATGGCGAGATCCGGAATTTCGAAGTGACGCCAGAGGACGCCGGCCTGTCGCGCTGCGAGTCCGGCGCCCTCAAGGGCGGCGATGCCGACGCCAATGCAATTGCGCTGCAAAGCGTGCTCGACGGCAAGCCGAGCCCCTATCGCGACGTCGCGCTGCTGAATGCCGCCGCCGCGCTCATCGTCGCCGGCCGCGCCAAGGACCTCAGGGAAGGCGTCGCGATCGGCGCAAAATCGCTCGACAGCGGCGCGGCGAGCGCCCGGCTTAAGCATCTGATCGCGGTCTCGAACAGCTGAGCCTGTCATGTCCGACATCCTGACCAAGATCGAAACCTACAAGCGCGAGGAGATCGCGGCAGCCAAGCGCGCCCAGCCGCTCTCCGTCGTCGAAGCCGAGGCCAAGGCGCAAGCCGCGCCGCGCGGCTTCGTGCGTGCGATCAAGGCCAAGCACGCCAATGGCGACTACGCGCTGATCGCCGAGGTGAAGAAGGCCTCGCCTTCCAAGGGGCTGATCCGCGCCGATTTCGATCCGCCGGCGCTCGCCAAGGCCTATGAGGCCGGCGGAGCGGCCTGCCTCTCGGTGCTGACTGACACGCCCTCGTTCCAGGGCCATCTCGACTTCATGGTGGCAGCGCGCGCGGCGACCTCGCTGCCGGTGCTGCGCAAGGATTTTCTGTTCGACACCTATCAGGTCGTCGAGGCACGCGCGCATGGCGCCGACTGCATTCTCATCATCATGGCCGCGCTCGATGACGCCACGGCCGCGGATCTCGAAGACGCAGCCCTCGCCTACGGCATGGACGTGCTGATCGAGATCCACGACCGCGCCGAGCTCGACCGCGCGCTGAAGCTGCGTTCGCCGATGATCGGCGTCAACAACCGCAATCTGCGCACCTTCGAGACCACGCTTGCGACCAGCGAGACGCTGGCGCCGTTGATTCCCGAGGGGCGGCTGATGGTCGGCGAGAGCGGCATCTTCACCCCTGGCGACCTCGCAAGGCTCGCGCGCGTGGGCATGTCGACCTTCCTGGTTGGCGA
Organism: Bradyrhizobium manausense; assembly: GCF_018130615.1. GTDB lineage: Bacteria > Pseudomonadota > Alphaproteobacteria > Rhizobiales > Xanthobacteraceae > Bradyrhizobium > Bradyrhizobium manausense_A. The sequence continues at coordinate 306,654 of NZ_JAFCKB010000002.1, read as the reverse complement.
GAGCCTGATGCGACAGGCCGACGTGACTGCGGCCACACGCGCGCTGCTCGCGCGCGAGACCAAGACCCGCGCCGCGGGCACGCGCTGACATGGCGCGCAAGCCCGCGAAGGCCAGGCCCTCGAAGACGGCGAGCCCTGTCCTCACTCATATCGGCGCCTCCGGCGAGGCTCGTATGGTCGACGTCTCCGACAAGGCCGCAACCGAGCGGCTCGCGGTCGCCGAAGGGCGCGTCATCATGGAGAAGGCGACGCTCGACCTGATCGTTTCGGGCAATGCCAAGAAGGGCGACGTACTCGGTACCGCGCGCATCGCCGGAATCATGGCGGCGAAGCGCACCTCGGAGCTGATCCCGCTCTGTCATCCGCTCGCGCTATCGAAGGTCATTGTCGACATCGAGCCCGACGCAAAGCTGCCGGGCTGCGTGGTGCGTGCCAGCGTCAAGGTGACCGGCCCGACCGGCGTCGAGATGGAGGCGTTGACGGCGGTCTCTGTCGCCTGCCTCACCATCTACGACATGATCAAGGCCGTGGAGCGCGGCGTCCGCATCGAGGGCATCCATCTCATCGAGAAGCTCGGCGGCAAATCGGGCCACTACCGCGCCTGACCCTCCTACTTCAACGACGAGCTGATCGAGCCGAATTTCGCATTGAGCTTGCTGCCGAGGCCGTTGACGACGCTGATGATGGCAAGCGCGATGCCAGCCGCGATCAGCCCGTATTCGATTGCCGTCGCACCGGATTCGTCGGCCCAAAAATTTTTCAAAGTCTTTCTCATGCTCGTATCCTCTCTGCGTCGTCGCAAACCCAACTCGCAAATCGCGTGCCAGTGCAGCACCGAGGACCGTCAACGCGTTAGATGGTTAAGCATTGATTGACGCGGCCGCGACCGGCAAGAACTGACGGTCATCGCGACCATCGCAGGCAAAATTTGCACGCCTCTCGCCGTGCGCATCGATTGCATTTGTGCGTTACGGTTCATGTCGCATTAACCGCGCTTCCTAACGCCGCCTCCACATCGATCCCGTAAACCGACGGATGTTATGGGATCGCGAATTGACCCTGACGTGTGTACGGCAACGATCGACATGATGATGAGATACGGCAGCCGCCTCCTTGACCAGGCTTTCGTGCGCAGCGGACCGATCCGCTGGCTCGTGGTGGGCGGCACGCTGTTGATCGCGGCGATCGCAGTCGGCGCGGTGCTGATGGCGCAGAATTTCCGCGAACGCGCGCTGCGCAACTCCGGCCGCGAGCTGGACAACACCGTGCTGCTGCTCACCCATCATTTCGATCAGCAATTGCAGGATTTCGCGGTCATCCAGAGAGATTTCGTCGACCATGTCCGCGCGATCGGTATCGCAGGGACGGAAGACTATCGCAATCGCCTCTCCGGTCAGGACATCCACCGGATGCTGCGTTCGAAAATCGAAGCCTTGCCCTACATGGGCGCCGTCAACGTCATCGATGCCGAAGGCAACCTGATCAACTCGTCGATGGCGTGGCCGGCGCCGAAAGTGAATGTTGCCGATCGCGCCTATTTTCGCACCTTCAAATACGCCCCCTCCTCGCCAGACGTCCTGATCGAGCCGCTTTATAGCCGCGTCTCCGGGCAATGGACGATCCTGATCGTGCGCAAGGTCGTTGGCCCCAACGGCGAATTCATGGGCGTGGTCGGGCGCGGCATCGAACCCGTCGGCTTCGAGAAGTTCTTCGCCTCCGTCGTGCTGGGCGAGGGTGCAACGATCTCGATGCTGCATCGCGATGGCACGCTGCTCGCCCGCTATCCTCACTCCAGCGAACTGATGGGGCGGAATTTCAAGAACGGCTCGTTCGAGCAGCAAAGGATCTTCGGACTCGACCAATTCGCCGGACGCTTCGTGAGCCCGATCGACGGCGAGGACCGGCTGATCTCGGCGCGAGCCCTGCCCCATTTCCCAATTCTGATGATGGCAACGACCACGCGCGCGGCGGCGCTTGCCGACTGGCGCGAGCAGATCGGCATCCTGATTTCGGTCGCCGGCGCGTCCGCGCTCGCCATCGCCGGCGTGCTGATCGCGATCGTGCGCAAGCTCCTGGAGCAGCACCGCATCTCCCGGGAGCGGCTGACGCTGGAGAAGCAGCGCCTCGACCGCGCCGTCAACAACATGACCCAGGGCCTGCTGCTGTTCGACGCTTCGAAGCGGCTCGTGGTCTGCAACCAGCGCTACATCGAAATATACGGCCTGTCGGCCGAGATCGTGAAGCCCGGCTCCAGCTTCCGCGACATCATCGTGCACCGCAAGGCGACGGGCTCGTTCACGGGCGATGTGGACCAGTATGTCGCGCGCGTGCTGCGCGATATCCATGTGCGCAACTCCATGGTCGTCGACACCAGCGACGGCCGCTCGGTCCAGATCGTCAACGAGCCGCTCGGTGATGGCGGCTGGGTGGCGACACATGAGGACATCACCGAGCGCCGTCGCATCGAGGAACGCATCACCCACCTCGCCCATTACGACGCGCTGACCGACCTGCCGAACCGCGCCATGTTCCACGAACATCTGCGCGAGGAGCTCGGCGCCATCGTCCACGGCGAAGAAATCGCGGTGCATTACATCGACATCGACGAATTCAAGGGCGTCAACGATGCACTCGGCCATCTCGTCGGCGACGAGCTGTTGAAGTGGGTGGCGAAGAGCCTGCGCGACTGCGCCGGGCCGACCGACTTCGTCGCGCGGCTCGGTGGCGACGAATTTGCGATCGTACAGAGCGCGGTGACCTCACACGATCAGGTCAGCGAGCTCGTCTCGCGGATCTTCGCGGCGATCCGCGTGCCGTTCGACTGCATGGGCCATCACCTCACCACTGACGCCAGCATCGGCATTGCGCTGGCGCCGGGACACGGCACCGCATTGGATCAGATCCTGAAGAATGCGGACATGGCGATGTACGCCGCCAAAACCGCCGGGCGCCGCACCTATCGCTTCTTCGAGCCGGAAATGGACGCGAAGGTGCGCGAGCGGCGCCAGGTGGAGATCGACCTGCGCCACGCCATCGCCCATGGCGGTCTCGAGGTCTATTACCAACCCTGCCTGAGCCTGAAGGACGATCGCATCACCGGCTGCGAGGCGCTGGTGCGCTGGCATCACCCCGAGCGCGGCATGGTCTCGCCCGCCGAGTTCATCCCGATCGCAGAGGATACCGGGCTGATCAACGCGATCGGCGAATGGGTGCTGGCGACCGCCTGCCGCGACGCGGCCGGCTGGCCCGACGATATCCGTCTCGCCGTCAACGTCTCGCCGGTGCAGTTCAAGAGCGGCACGCTGGCCCTGAAGATCATGGCGGCGCTGGCCGCCTCCAATCTGCCGGCGAGCCGGCTCGAGCTCGAGATCACCGAGGCCGTGCTGATCCGCGACGACGACACCGCGCTTGCGATCCTGCACCAGCTCCGCGCCATCGGCGTCCGCATTGCGCTGGACGATTTCGGCACCGGCTATTCCTCGCTGAGCTACCTCCATCGCTTCCCGTTCGACAAGATCAAGATCGACCGCTGCTTCGTCAACGACATCGCCGGTCCCGATGGCTCCGCCAGCATCGTGCAGGCCGTAGTCAACCTCGCCAGTGCCCGCCGCATGGCGACGACGGCCGAAGGCGTCGAAACCGAGGAGCAGCAGCGGCTGTTGCGCACGCTCGGCTGCACTGAAATGCAGGGCTATCTGTTCAGCGCCGCAAAGCCGGCCGACAAGGTCGTGGAGCTGTTCGCACTCCACCGCAGCCGTCTCGCCCGGCGCGACGGCAACGAAAGCCGCCGCCGCGAGGCGAGCTAGGCGCACGGGGACACGTTCTGCTAAGTTGGTGAAAGCCGCCCCGCAGGTGTCCTCAGATGCGTTTTCTCGGAACGTCCGTAGCAACGGCTTGCCTATGGTTAGGCACAATCTGGGCCAGTCAAAGTTCAGCCGCAGATCTTGAGCAGCTTCTCAGAGACGGTCGCGTGCCAGGGCTTTCCTTTGCTGTACACGCCGGCAAGATCGTCGAAACGAGAGCGCTTGGTGTCCGCGACGTCTCGACAGGCACACCGGTCGACGAGAACACGATCTTTGAGGCTGCCTCGCTGTCCAAGCCGGTTTTCGCCTACGCCGTGCTTCAGCTCGTCGATGACGGAATGTTGTCGTTGGACAAGCCTCTTTCGACCTACGTGCCGGACTTCGTCGGGGATGACGCACGTGCGGCTTCGATCACCGTGCACAACGTGCTCCGCCAATCCTCCGGCTTGCCGAACTGGCGCAGCAGCACCATCCCTCTCAAGACCTATTTCCCACCGGGCGAGCGCTTTAGCTATTCCGGCGAGGGATTTGTCTGGCTGCAGCGCGTCGTGGAGACCGCTCAATGATGTCGTCACGCGCCTGGTCTTTGATCCACTGGACATGAAACGATCCAGTTTTATCTGGCGCGCGGACTTCGAAGCGGACTACGCAGCTCCACATGATTCCAAGCCGGCTTCCGGCAACAAGCGGCGGCCGTCAAAGGCCGTAACCGCGTCCTCGCTGCAAACGACCGCAGCAGACTATGCGCGCTTCCTGCAAGCGGTCCTGTCCGGCGCGCGCCTCAAGCCAGAGACTGCAAAACAATGGCTAGAGCCGCAGATCAGGCTTCGACAGCATTGCATTCAATGCCTATCGACTGATCAACCGGACGCAGATCAGCACATCGCTTGGGGCCTGGGCTGGGGTCTGGAGCCTGATGGAGGCTCGTTCTTCCACTGGGGTGACAACGACCAGTTCAAGGCATTCGTGATCGGATCACGAGCGGATCAGTCGGCCGTCGTCGTCTTCACCAACGGCTCCAATGGAATGGCGATCATGCCGGATGTCGTCCATCAACTGATGCCTGGCGATCATCCGGCTTTCGCGTGGCTCAATTACTCACGGCATTCCGCGGGCCACGCTGTGCTCGATTGGCTTCGTGCCGGCTGGCATCAGTAGGTCACCGGACCAAGCCCGCTTTCCGTGTCGCCACCGGCGCTTCGCGCCCTTGTCCGCGAGGAACTCGCAAGACAAGAGCTCAGCTTGTTGCGGCCTGCTCTGGCCCTAGTTCGGCACCGCAGCCTTCGGCGCGGGCTTGGCGGCGACCGCATTCGCGGTAACGCCATGCAGGAAGTCGTAGGCCGCGTGCAGCGCCTTGTCGTCCTTCTCTTCCGGCGGAACGTAGGACTGCGATCCGGTCTGCTCGGTGCCGTCGGCGGCCTGCAAATGACCGCGCATCTGGGACTCCGCGATGGTGTCGACGCGGCCTTTCAGCTCGGCCGGAACGTCCTGGAGGATCTCGATATCGGGCGCGATGCCTTGCGCCTGGATCGAGCGGCCCGACGGGGTGTAGTAGCGCGCCGTGGTCAGCGCGAGCGCGCCGTTACCGCTGCCGAGCGGAATGATGGTCTGCACCGAGCCTTTGCCGAACGAGCGCGTGCCGATGATCGTCGCACGCTTGTGGTCATGCAGCGCGCCGGCCACGATCTCCGAGGCCGAAGCCGAGCCGCCATTGACCAGAATCACGAGCGGCTTGCCCTTGGTGAGATCGCCGCCATGCGCGGTGAAACGCTGCGTCTCTTCCGGATTGCGGCCGCGGGTCGAGACGACCTCGCCACGCTGCAGGAACGCGCTCGACACCGACACCGCCTGGTCGAGCAGGCCGCCGGGATTGTTGCGCAGGTCCATCACGTAGCCGACGAGCTTCTCCTGCGGAACGTCCTTGGAGATCGAGGCGATCGCTTTCTTCAGACCGTCGGTGGTCTGCTCGTTGAACGAGGTGACTCGGATGTAGCCGATGTCGCCGTTCTCGACGTGGAAGCGCACGGGGCGGACATGGATGATCTCGCGCGTGATCGCTACGTCGAGCGGCGCGTCGGCGCCCTTGCGCATGATGGTCAGCTTGGCCTTGGTATCGACCGGGCCCTTCATCTTGTTGACGGCCTGCTCGAGCGTCATGCCCTGCACGGCCTCGCCATCGATCTTGCTGATGAGGTCGCCGGACATGAGGCCGGCCTTGGACGCCGGCGTGTCGTCGATCGGCGAGACGACCTTGACCAGGCCCTCCTCCATCGTGACCTCGATGCCGAGACCACCGAACTCGCCGGAGGTGGTCTCCTGCATATCGGTCCAGGCCTTGGCGTTCATGTAGCGCGAGTGCGGATCGAGCGAGGTCACCATGCCGGTGATCGCGCCTTCGATCAGCTTGGAATTGTCGGGCTTCTCGACATAGCTCGCCTTCACCCGCTCGAAGACCTCCCCGAACAGATTGAGCTGGGAATAAGCATCACCTGCGCCCGCCGCCGCCCGCGCCGCCCATAGTCCGCCCTGCGGACCGGATACGAGGAGAGTGAGGCACGCGCCGGTGAGCGCGCCCAGGGGGAATAGCAGGGTTTTCCGCATGGAATGGGTAGCCTTTTCGCTGAGCGGTTCTTTTGAGGCTTGGCAGCCGCCAAGCAAATGGCGATCCAGCCCGGTTCTCACAATATCATTCTGGTTTCTTCAAGGCCGGCCTGCCACGCCGGCGCGTACCCGGTCGAAATCCCTTCGCCTTGACCTAAACATTTGGCAACGTTCGGAAGAATGCCCCGTTCTCAGCGGGAATCGGTCAACCGGACAACGCCTCGCAGCCATGCGATTTTAGGATGGTTTTGGCCGGCCGGACGGGATAGGCGATGGCGTAAGGCTTCAAATTCTCGGGAGGATAACAATGAACGAAGCACTCCGGCCGGAACGGAACGTCGAGCTCGGCGCCAGCAGCGAGCCGTTCCAGAACCTGCACGAATTCATCCGGAAGGCCCGTTCCAACCTCAACCAGAATGCCTGGGACTACATCGTCGGCGCCGCCGAGACCGAGACCACGATGCGCCGCAACCGCATGGCGCTGGATGAAATCGCTTTCCGCCCACGGGTGCTGCGCGACGTCCGCAAGGTCGACGGCTCTGTCGAGCAGTTCGGCCGCAAGATGCGCCTGCCGGTGGTGCTCGCCCCGGTCGGTGCGCTGGAGATTTTCGACCCGCATGGCGCTGCCAGCGTCGCGCGTGCGGCCGGCACATTCGGGGCGTCGCATATGCTGAGCTCGGTCTCCGAGCCGGGCCTGGAAAAGACCGCCGAGGCGGCCCCCGATGCGCTGCGCATCTACCAGCTCTATGTCCGCGGCGACGACGCGTTCGTCGCCGACGTCGTCAGCCGCGCCGAGAAGGCCAACTATGCCGCCTTCTGCCTGACCGTCGACACGGCTCATTACAGCCGTCGAGAGCGCGACATTGCCAAGCGTTACGTGCGCGAGAGCCGCCTGCGCGCGACCGGCGGCGACTTCCAGAAAGGACTGGAGTGGCGGACGGTGAAGATGGTCAAGGACAAGTTCAGGATACCGTTGATCCTCAAGGGCATCGCCACGGCCGAGGATGCGCAGATCGCGGTCGATCACGGCGTCGAGTGGATCTATGTCTCCAACCATGGCGGCCGCCAGCTCGATCACGGCCGCGGCGCCATGCATGTGCTGCCCGAGATCGTCGATGCGGTGAAGGGCCGGGCCAAGATCATGGTCGATGGCGGCATTTGCCGCGGCACCGACATCGTCAAGGCGATCGCAGCAGGTGCCGACCTCGTCGGCATCGGCCGGCTGCAATGCTGGGCGCTGGCCGCGGCCGGCGAGACCGGTGTGACGCGGATGCTGGAACTCCTCGAGGACGAGGTGCTGCGCTGCCTCGGTCTTTTGGGCGCCACCTCGTTCACCGAGGTCAACAAATCCTGCCTGCACCCGGCCACGGCAACCAATGCGCCGAGCGTGTTCAGCGCGTTCCCGCTGTTCGATCACGAACCATATCGCTACTGACGAGAAAACGACGCCATGACATCGCTCTCTCCCGGCAGCGCGGATGCGCTTCTGTTCGATCTCGGGCGCGTGGTGCTCGACATCGATTTCTCCAAGGCGATCGTCTGCTGGGCGCGACATGCCGGGTGCCAGCCAGAGGCCATCGTCGCACGCTATGTCCGCGACAGCGAGGCCTACCGGTTGCACGAGGTCGGCAAGATCAGCGACGAGGACTATTTCCAGTCGCTGCGCTCCTCGCTCGGCATCGGCATCTCGGATGCGCAGTTCCTCGAGGGCTGGAACGCGATCTTCGCCGGCGAGATGCCCGACATCGCGGACCTGCTGCCGCGCGCGGCGAGGCGGATGCCGCTCTATGCATTCTCAAATACCAATCGGCCGCATGTGGACCATTTCTCGAAGGAATATGCCGACCTGCTCGGCCACTTCCGCAAATTGTATCTGTCCTCCAACATCGGCCTGCGCAAGCCGGATGCGGAAGCATTCGACCATGTCGTCGCCGCGATGGGCGTGCCGGCCAACCGTATCGTGTTCTTTGATGATCTCGCCGAGAACATCGAGGGCGCCCGGGCTCGCGGCCTCACCGCGGTGCATGTGACCTCGCCCCGCGACGTCGGCCTTGCGCTGGAGGCGCTGGGGATCTGATCCGCCGGAGCCGGCTGCCCAACCGGCCGATTCCGGAACAATTTCGTCCGGAGATCAGGAACCAACCAGCTCTGTGCATTTTTATACGAAGTTCCTGGAACGAATGCCCGCCTCCCGGACTCATGAGTCCGTTGGGATTTCTACATCGGACGTATCAACGTGTTGGGCAAAACCTACCTCACCAAGCAGGCCTCTCTGCTGATGAAATTCGCCAGAACCACCTCGGATTCTGACCTTTCCGCAAAGCTGATCAGCAAGGCCGCCGATTTGAAGGCCCAGGCCGATCCAATGCCCGACCGGGATCAAGGCCCCCAAGCGCCTGATGTGGCTCTGGACGGAAACCCGACGACGTCGTGATCTCGTGCACCCTTCGCCGGATATCCGATCGCCCATACCCAGGAAACTGCGGCTTCGCGGTAACAAGGCCCGACCTGCCGCTTTTCTGACCTTGTTCCCACCCTGAAACTGCGTTCAAATGTCGCATTGCAACTGCGGGGGTTGGAATGCGCGCCGGCGAGCTTTCGGACGACGCCGTATTGGACCTCGTGGGCGCAATCTACGACGCCGCGCTCGAGCAGGACCGCTGGTCGAGCGTGCTGGAGCGCGTCGATGACGCCATCGGCGGCCGCGTGCTGTTTGGCATCTACGATCCGGCCAACGGTCTGTCCAGCCTGCTCTCGCCGCGCATCGATCCCGCCCGCGTGCAGGACCTGCTCGGCTGGGCGCCGCGCAATCCGCTGCTGCCACTGGGGGTCGGCAGGACGCCGGGCGAAATCTTCACCATTGGCGACTTCATCAGCCGCGCGCAGTTCACTAGCAGCGATTTCTACAACGAATGGTGGCAGCCGGCCGGCTTCGACACCGAGCCGCTGACGACCAATTTGCTGGTCGATCACAATGCCACCGGCATCCTGACCAGCCACCGGCCGTCCAATCTGGAGCCCTATGATGCCAAGGCGCGCCGGTTGTTTGCGACACTGGCACAGCATCTCGTGCGCGCCGTTGCTATCCAGCGGCGTACGCACCAGCTCGACATCACCGGCCGCGCGGCGCTGGCGGGCCTGGACGGGCTCGATCAGGGATTTGTTCTCGCGGACGCGCAGGGTCGCCCGGTTTTCATCAATCGCCGGGCACGCGAGCTTATGGAGGCCGGCCACGGTGTCGTTGTCGAGGACGGCGTGCTGAGCGCCGTCAACGCCGAGGACGGTCATCAGCTGCGCGCACTGATCAGCTCCTGCAGCCTCGACAATCCGGACCGCATCGGCGGCGAGATGAGCCTGCAGCGACCGCCTGGCCGCATGCCGCTGCGCGTGCAGGTAACACCGGTCGGCAGCGAATGGACCGAGAAGGCCGTCCCCCTCGCCTCCGGCTGGCGCTCGAGCGCGATGGTGTTGATCACCGACCCCGAACCCGCCGCCAAGACGCAAGGCGAGACTTTGCGCGAGCGCTACGGCCTCACCCGCGCTGAAGCCGCGTTCGCGCTGGAGATCGTCAAGGGCGGCGGCCGCAGGGCCACGGCGGAGCGCCTCGGCATCACCGATGGAACCGCGCGCAGCCATCTGTCGAAGATTTTCGACAAGACCGGTGTCACCCGGCAGGCCGAGCTGGTGCGGCTCATGCTGCAGAAATAAATCTCCTGCGACCAAGGCAGGCGCGCGTGTTGCACGTGATCTCGCGGTGTTTTGCCTCAGCCCCTTCGCTCGGCTAGAACCTTGCCGACCAAATCACTCGATTTGTAGCAGGAGTTCACTGTGGCCCTGATGCCGGTATCCGATGCGCTTGCCGCCGTGCTCGCCGGTGCAGAGCCGCTGGCCGAAGAATCAGTCTCGCTCGATGAGGCCTTTCATCGCGTGCTCGCGCGCGATGTCGCGGCGCGGCGGACGCAACCGCCACAGGCGATGTCAGCGATGGATGGCTATGCCGTCCGCGCGGCCGATGCCGCAAAGGTCGACGCGCAGCTGACCGTCATTGGCGAGGTCGCAGCCGGCCGCCCTTACGCAGGAACTGTCGGCGCGGGCGAAGCGGTCCGGATCTTCACCGGCGGCATCGTTCCCGATGGCGCGGACGCCGTCGTGATCCAGGAGGACACGGTCGCCGACGGCAGACGCATCGTGATCAGGGAAGCCGCCATCGCCGGACGGCACATCCGCCCTGCCGGTATCGACTTCCGCGAGGGTGACGTGCTCCTGCGCAAGGGCGCGCGGCTGACCGAGCGCGACGTCGCGCTCGCCGCCGGCATGAACCACCCGCAGCTTGCCGTTCGCCGCCGCCCGAAGGTCGCGATTCTCGCCACCGGCGACGAGCTGGTGATGCCGGGCTCAACGCCCGGCCATGGCCAGATCGTCTATTCCAACGGCTATGCCCTGCATGCGCTCGCCCGCAGCGAGGGCGCCGAAACCATCGACCTCGGCGTTGCCGCCGACACGCTTGCCGCCACCACCGCCGGCATCCGCCGTGCGCGCGAATCCGGTGCCGACATCCTGATCACGACCGGCGGCGCCTCAGTCGGTGACCACGATCTGGTGCAGCAGGCGCTGAGGGAAGAAGGCACCGCGATGGCGTTCTGGAAGATTGCGATGCGGCCGGGCAAGCCGATGATGAACGGCCAGCTCGGGCCGATGCGGGTGATCGGACTGCCCGGCAATCCCGTGTCGTCCTATGTGTGCGCCTTCCTGTTCATGGTGCCGCTGATTCGCGCGCTCTCAGGTCGCTCCGCGGTTCATCACCGTCGCGAACGCGCCGTGCTCGGCCGCGATGTCGGCGCCAACGACCAGCGCGAGGATTATCTGCGCGCGCGCCTCGACATGCGCGACGACGGCACGCTCGTCGCCGTCCCCGTCGATCACCAGGACTCCTCGCTGCTTGCGAATCTCGCTGCGGCACAGGCACTTCTCGTGCGCCCGCCGTTTGCGCCGAAGGCCGCGACGGGCATGCCTTGCGAGGTGCTGCGACTGCCCGCCTGACCGCTTCGTTCGCAACCGTTCCGCGAACTTTGTCGCGTTCACGGTAAATTAAGCAGTTGCGGAACATGTATCGAACATATAGTGTCCGTTCATGATTTGTTTCGAGCATGTAGCGGCTTATCGCTGAACTCAGCGTCTCGGAATCGAACGACATCAACCGGGGGATTTTGGTCGAGATGTTAACGCGCAAACAATACGAGCTCCTGCGGTTCATCAGCGAGCGGTTGAAGGAAAGCGGCGTGCCGCCCTCCTTCGACGAGATGAAGGACGCGCTCGATCTGCGCTCGAAATCAGGCATCCATCGCCTGATCACCGCGCTCGAGGAGCGTGGCTTCATCCGGCGCCTGCCGAACCGCGCCCGCGCGATCGAAGTGATCAAGCTGCCCGAGCTCCAGGCCGCCGCCGGCAACCGCCGCGGCTTCACGCCGAGCGTCATCGAGGGCAACCTCGGCAAGGTGCGCACGACCTCGAGTCCACCCGCCGACGAGGGTGAGCGCCCCGTCGCGGTGCCCGTGATGGGTCGGATCGCGGCCGGTACGCCGATCGAGGCCTTGCAGACCCGCAGCCACACCATCAGCGTCCCGCCGGACATGCTCGGGGCTGGCGAGCACTACGCGCTCGAAGTACGCGGCGATTCGATGGTCGATGCCGGCATTCTCGATGGCGACATGGCGCTGATCCAGCGCAACGAGAGCTGCGACACCGGCGATATCGTGGTGGCCCTGATCGACGACGAAGAGGCCACGCTGAAGCGCTTCCGCCGCCGCGGCGCCTCGATTGCACTTGAGCCTGCCAATGCGGCCTATGAGGTGCGCATCCTCCCGCCCAACCGGGTGAAGATCCAGGGCAAGCTGATCGGGCTGTACCGGAAGTATTGAGCGCGCCGCGATCGACGACCGCGATCAACGATTGGAGCGGACGATTGTCCGCCCTGGCTGGATAGTCTTTCTGGTTTTGCACAGATTATCCGGCCCCCTCTCCAGCGCGACATCCTCGGTACGCCGCAACGAAGCACGCGTCGCTTCGCAGGCCTTTGAGAGACCGAGGAGACAACCATGCGCAAGATCATTTTGAGCACCGTCGCGATGGCGCTGATCGCAGCATCAGCGTCGCAGGCCTTGGCTGCGCAGCACCACGCCCGCAAGGCACCGCAGGCGACGAGCGAGCAATTCCGCAATGCCCGCAACGCCGTCGAGCAGCCGTCGCAACCGGGCTGGCAATATTCGGGCTGGTCGGCACCTGCTGGCCGCTGAGGCAACGCGCTCTCCGAATGCGCGAGAGCAAGCTTTGTTCCTCGTGCATTTGAAAAAGATAATGTGATCGCGCGCTGCGGATGCGAGCCGCAGATTTGCCCACAAACAAGCATAAGATCGCAGACTTCCACTCTGATAGGGGCCTGCGCGTCCGAGACAGAGGCGTGGGTCGCTATCCTGATTGAGGAGCACCCCGATGTGTGACTACAGCCTGCACGCTGTCGCGACGCGCCCCGCAGAAGTGGGCGAGACGATCGTCACGACAACCTTCCGCGGCACCTCGACGCGCGGCTTCGCCTCCGAAGCCGACATGTCGGTCGCGGTCTGCCTCCTTCCAGGAACGGAGCTCGCCTTTGCCGACAACGTCCGCTACGATAATCGCTGGATCTGGACCCGCACTGTCAACTCGCGCGTCGGCAAGTTCGGCAAGATCGATCCGCACATTCCCGATCGCCATCACGACGCGATCGAATTCCCCGACGGCAAGTACGTGCTGGTGACGCAGCTGGTCGAAGGCCAGCGCGCGACCGTGCTGCAACTGCCGGTGACCCAGCCGCTCGGCGAACGCGAGCAGAAGCCGCGCGTGATCGCCGACAACCGCACGACGCCCCCGCGTCTGCCGATCGGCTGAGACAACGGCCTTAATCCTCGGCCTGAAGGTCGGCCTCCGATGGTGTTGCGTCTTTGGCGCGCGGAGCTGTCGATCGTGGCATGAGGGTCTGTTCGAATTCTCCATCGCCGGCCGCCGCCGGCGACCAGGGGCGATTTGCGCCCCTCGCCTTCACCGCCGCAATCGCAAAACCGTCACCACGCTGCGTCAGCGCCAGTGCACCCTGACGCGCAAGACGCGGCCGATCGACCACCATCGCAGCGCAATCCGGCGGCGCGGGCCTGGCTGTCACCACCAGCGCGGCACGGCTGCAATCGTCGGCCAGCGCGTCGATGCGCAGCGCCAGCGCAATCATGCGGCCGTCGGCGAGCGGCGTCACGCAACCGATTTCGTCGCAGGACACGCCGTCACCGAGCGAGGCGCTGCCGGCATCGCGCGGATCGGCGTCCGCAGCTAGCCATTCCTTCAGCAGGAAATTGTCCTTGCTGGTCCTGATCAGATGCAGCTGCCCGTCCCTGCCCCGCACCGCGACGCTTTGACCGTTACCGGCGATGAGGATGTCGGGCTGACGGACCGACAGACCCCAGACGGCAGCTGCCATGAGCACGAACGCGCCCGACCAGCGCAGCGGAGTGCGCAACAGACCCAATAGGATGAGGCCGAGGCTGGCAGCGATCAGCGGCGCGGTACCGAAGGCTGCGATGTGGCCGACCGCGCCTGGCAGCGCGGCCACCCAGCGCGACACCGCCACCATCCAGTCGATGCCGATCCCCATCAGCCACCAGAACACGCCGTCGAGCCCGAACGGTGCCGCGAGCAATCCCAACAGCCCGGCCGGCATCACCAGCGCCGAGACCACCGGCATGGCGCCGAGATTGGCGAGCACGCCGTAGGGCGTGACGCGATGGAAATGGAAGGCGGCATAGGGCGTGGTCGCGAGCCCCGCGATCATCGAGGCCATGAACAGCATCGCGATCTCGCGGCCGCCCCACAGCGCGATCCGCGCGGTCGCCGAATGATCCGGCGAAGCAAACAGGTTCGGCATACCGATCTGCACCAGCGCCACCAGCCCAAGCGTCGCCGCGAACGACATCTGGAAACTCGGATGGACGAGCGCCTCCGGCGCAACCGCAAGCACGATCAAAGCCGCCACGGCCAGGGTGCGGAACGTGATGGCGCGGCGATCGACCATCACGGCGATCAGCACCACCGCGGTCATGAAGAACGATCTCTGCGTTGCGACCTCCGCGCCGGAGAGCAGCAGATAGAATGCGGATGCGATGAGCGCCGCGGCGGCCGACCATTTCTTGATTGCGAAGCCGACCGCCAGTCCCGGGATCAGGGCCAGCAGCGCGCGGACTGCGAAGAAGACGACGCCGGCGACGACGGCCATGTGATAGCCGGAGATCGACAGCACATGGCCGAGACCGGAGATGAACATCGCGTCGTTGACGGGCGTGGTGATTGCATCGCGGCGGCCGGTCAGAAGCGCGGTGGCGATCGCGCGCTTGTCGCCGTCGAGCACAGAGCGAATGCGCGCATCGATCGCATCGCGCAGGCCCTGCATGACGGCCGCGTAGCGCAACTGCAGGCCACCGGCAGCGGGCGGCGCCGACACGGTGATCGCCCCCATTGCGAAACCGGAGGCGCCGATGCCTTGGAAAAACATATCGCGCGAGAAATCATAGCTGCCCGGCCGCAATGGTGCGAGCGGCGGCATCAGCCGCGCTTTCAACTGCACGAAGCTGCCGACGTCGGGCGCCGTCCCCTTGCGCACGGAGAGACGGACGCGATCGAGCTTCACGTCGCTGCGCTGCGCCTCCATCGCGGTGACGCGCAGCACGAACCGATCGGTTCGTTCGCGGATGTCGCGAGTCTCGACGAAGCCCGATAGCGACACCGAATAGAGCGGCTTCGCGAGCACGGCATGTTCGATGCGTGCCGTCTTCCACGTTGCCATGGCAAAGCCGGCCGCGACCGCCGCGGTCATGATCGCAGGCGCAAACAGCCGGCTCCGCCGCAACAGCACCGCGCCGATCGTGAGTGCCGCCGCCGTCGTGGCGGCGACCCACAGCACCGGCTCATGATCAGCGGCGAAGTAGAGCGCGATGCCACAGCCGAAAGCGATGGGCACCCAAGGGAACAACCGCCCAGCGCCGGCCTCGGCGCGCACCCATTCGCGCAGCGTCCCAACGATCGAAGGCCAGACGTCAAAACCTGCCGGCACAAGGCCGCCGGCCGACGCGGTCCGGCCAGTCGGCCAGGTCCCTGCAATCGGCGTCCCGGCGATCCCCTGCGAGGCGCGCTGTGGCCGGCCCGGCTCCGCCATTCCTGAGCAACCCTGCGATACGCGACGGGGTCAGAAGCTACCGGAACGTGCAGCCCGTCGAATAGCGGTACAGATCGAGAACGAGGGGCCGCAGCCCTACTTTTCCTCTTCCATCGTCACGGCGACATCCGCCTTGGCCGATAGCCGGACCTTGTTGCCCTCGACACCGGCGACCAGGCCCTTGTCGATGAAATGGTGGTGACCCCTGTGGCTGCCCTCGCCGCTGTCCTTCTTGGTCAGCTTGATGCGATTGCCTTCGACCTTGTCGACCGTGCCGACATGGACGCCGTCGGCACCGATGACTTCCATGTGTTCTGCGATGTTCTGCATGGCGGGATCCCATTGGTTGGATCCACATCAACGCCGGGGGAGCTCGTTCGTTTCTATCGTCATTCCGGGGCGCGCCACTTGGCGCGAGCCCGGAATGACGAAACTGATGTGCTAGCACCTACGTCAAATCAGCGGCGCCTTCGCCGAAGCGTGGTGATTGACGATCTTCCAGTCGCCATCTTCGCGAATGATGACCCAGCTCATCTTGACCACGAGATCCGGCCGCTCCCCGGCGAGATCAAATGAGATGGTCGCGCCCATGTTGATCAGATCCGGCCCCGCGTGCGCCGCCTGCACCTCGGAAAACACCGCGCTCGGCTTGTGCCAACGCGGCAGGCCGTTGAAATAGTCGGCAGCGCCATCCCTGCCCCGATAGAGTTTTGGATTGGAGCCGAAGAAGAACGCGTTCTTGGAGTACAGCGACGACAGCGCGGCCGCATCGAGCGTCGCGAAGCCGGCGCACCATTTCGCGATGATGGCGGAAACGATGGCGTCGGCTCCGTCCTGCATGGCCTTTCCTCAGCCCTTGGCAACTTCCTTCGCGAAGGTATCGCGCAGACCGATGGTGCGCGAGAACACCGGCTTGCCCGGCGTCGAGTCCTTGTCGCGCACGAAGTAGCCCTGGCGCTCGAACTGCATCGGCTCGGTCGAATTGCTCTCGGCGACCGATGCCTCGATCCGCGCGTCCGACAGGATCTCCAGCGACTGCGGATTGAGATCGGCGGCGAAGTTCGAGGCGTCCGGGCTCGGGTTGGCAAAGAGCTGGTTGTAGATGCGGATCTCCGCGGGCACCGAATTCGCCGCCGGCAGCCAGTGCATGGTCGCCTTGACCTTGCGGCCGTCGGGCGCATTGCCGCCCTTGGTCGCGGGATCGTAGCTGCAGCGCAGCTCCACCACCTCGCCCTTGTCGTTCTTGATCACGCCGGTGCACTTGACGAAATAGGCGTAGCGCAGCCGCACCTCATTGCCCGGCGACAGGCGGAAGAACTTCTTGGGCGGATTCTCCATGAAGTCGTCCTGCTCGATATAGAGCTCGCGGCCAAACGTGATCTTGCGCGTACCGGCGGAGGGATCATCCGGGTGATTGATCGCCTCGAGCTCCTCGGTCTGCCCTTCCGGATAGTTCTCGATCACCACCTTGAGCGGCCGCAGCACGCCCATGCGCCGCTGCGAGCTGCGGTTCAGCTCCTCGCGGATGCAGAACTCCAGCATGCCGACATCGACCACGCTGTTGGCCTTGGCGACGCCGATGCGCTTGACGAATTCACGGAGCGCGGCCGGCGGCACGCCGCGGCGGCGCATGCCCGCCATGGTCGGCATGCGCGGATCGTCCCAGCCCGCGACATGGCCGTCGCGAACGAGCTGGGTCAGCACGCGCTTGGACAGCAGCGTGTAGGTCAGGTTCAGCCGCGCGAACTCGTACTGGTGCGGCTTGGACGGCACCGGCAGCTTCTCGATGAACCAGTCATAGAGCGGCCGATGATCCTCGAACTCCAGCGTGCAGATCGAGTGCGTGATGCCCTCGATCGCGTCCGACTGGCCGTGGGCATAGTCGTAGCTCGGATAGATGTGCCACTTGGTCCCGGTGCGCGGATGATGCGCATGCAGGATGCGGTACAGCACGGGGTCACGCAGATTGATGTTGCCCGCGCTCATGTCGATCTTGGCCCTGAGCACGCGCGCGCCGTTCGGGAATTCGCCGGCTTTCATGCGGCGGAACAGGTCGAGGTTTTCGTCCACGCTGCGGTCGCGGAACGGCGAATTCTTGCCGGGTTCGGTCAGCGTGCCGCGCGAGAGGCGGATCTCCTCCTGGGTCTGGTCGTCGACATAGGCGAGCCCGTCGCGGATCAGCTTCTCCGCCCATTCATAGAGCCGCTCGAAATAGTCCGAGGCGAAGAACAGATTCTTGCCCCAGTCGAAGCCGAGCCAGCGCACGTCGGCCTGGATGGAATCGATATATTCCTGCTCTTCCTTGACCGGATTGGTGTCGTCGAAGCGCAGATGGCAGCGGCCTGGAAACTCCTGGGCGATGCCGAAATTGAGGGCGATCGACTTGGCGTGGCCGATATGCAGGTAGCCGTTCGGCTCCGGTGGGAACCGGGTCACGATCTCCTTGTACCTGGCCTGATCGAGGTCAGCCTGGATGATGTCACGAATGAAATCGCGCCCAACCTCAGTCGCCACCGGTTCTGTCATTACGAAAATCCTGTAGGGAAATCAGCGGCCCTTCTGCCAAATTCGCGTCGCCGAGCCAAGTGTTAAGCGAGGCTGCAAGCCATCCGCCGCCGGGCTTTAGTTATGTCCCGTTCCTGCTATACACCACCGCTTCCAATGCATAGGCCCTGCCAAGAATGACCGATTCCGTCGTCACGCGCTTCGCTCCCTCGCCGACCGGCTTCCTCCATATCGGGGGCGCCCGCACGGCGCTGTTCAACTGGCTCTATGCGAAGAAGCACGGCGGCAAGATGCTGCTCCGGATCGAGGACACCGACCGCGAGCGCTCCACCGAGGCCGCGATCGGCGCCATCCTCGACGGGCTGAAATGGCTCGAGCTCGGCTGGGATGGCGACGTCATCTACCAGTTCAGGCGCGCCGCCCGCCACCGCGAGGTAGCCGAGCAGCTGCTCGCCGACGGCAAGGCCTACCGCTGCTACGCCACCGCTGAAGAGCTCACCGCGATGCGCGAGAAGGCGCGCGCAGAGGGCCGCACCCGCCTCTATGACGGCATGTGGCGCGACCGTGATCCCGCAACCGCACCGTCCGACGTCAAGCCGACCATTCGGCTCCGTGCGCCGCAGACCGGCGAGACTGTGATCGAGGACCAAGTTCAGGGCCGCGTGGTCTGGCAGAACGAGAACCTCGATGACCTCGTCCTTCTGCGCGGCGATGGCAACCCGACGTATATGCTCGCGGTGGTCGTGGACGACCACGACATGGGCGTCACCCACGTCATCCGCGGCGACGACCATCTGATCAATGCCGCGCGCCAGAAGCAGATCTACGATGCGATGGGCTGGGCGCTGCCGAACATGTCGCACATCCCCCTGATCCACGGCCCGGACGGCTCGAAACTCTCCAAGCGCCACGGCGCGCTCGGCGTCGATGCCTATCGCGCAATGGGATACCTCCCGGCCGCGCTTCGCAACTACCTCGTCCGCCTCGGCTGGAGCCACGGCGATCAGGAAATCTTCTCCACCGAGGAGATGATCGCGGCGTTCGACCTCGCCAATGTCGGCCGCGCTGCCGCTCGCTTCGACTTCGCCAAGCTGGAGAACCTCAACGGCCACTACATCCGTCACGCCGACGATCAATCGCTCGTGAAGATGTTCGAGGACGTGCTCGACCACGTCGTGCCCGCGCGCGCCGAGATTAAGGCCAAGTTAAGCGACACCACGCGCGCCCAGCTTCTCAAGGCCATGCCGGCCCTGAAGGAGCGCGCCAAGACGCTGATCGAGCTGATCGACGGCGCCTATTTCATCTTCGCCGAGCGGCCGTTGCAGCTCGATCCCAAGGCAGCAGCGCTGCTGACGCCGGAAAACCGCAAGCTGATCGGCCAGCTTCATTCCGCGCTGGAGAAAGTTGAGACCTGGAGCGGCGGCGCCACGGAGGCTGCGCTGCGCGCTTTTGCCGAGGAAAATAGTCTCAAGCTCGGCGCCGTCGCCCAGCCGCTGCGGGCCGCGCTGACCGGCCGCACCACATCGCCTGGTATATTTGAGGTTTTGGACGTGCTCGGGCGCCAGGAAAGCCTCGCCCGGCTGAAGGATCAATCTACGACGTAAGTCGACCATGCGTGCGGGTGATCTTGCAGCGCACACAGCAATAATATACCCATCTCCCCCGTACATTCTGGAACATCCGGCCTGCCCCATTTTCTCCCTTGGGGGACTCCGGCTCCGGCCCGTTTCACCACACATCGGGGACCTACGATGGACGCAAAACCAAGCAATAAGACCGCCACGCTGACGGTCGGAAACAAGAATTACGATCTTCCGATTTACAGCGGCAGCGTCGGACCTGATGTCGTCGATATCGGCAAGCTGTACGGCCAGTCCGGCCTGTTCACCTACGATCCCGGCTTTACCTCCACCGCGAGCTGCCAGTCCAAGATCACCTATATCGACGGTGATGCGGGCGTGCTGGAATACCGCGGCTATCCGATCGAGCAGCTCGCCGAGAACGGCGACTTCCTCGAGACCTGCTATCTGCTGCTCTACGGGAACCTGCCGACAGCAGCGCAGAAGAAGGATTTCGACGACCGCGTGACCCGTCACACGATGGTGCACGAGCAGATGGCCCGCTTCTTCCAGGGCTTCCGTCGTGACGCTCACCCGATGGCCGTCATGGTCGCTTCGGTCGGCGCGCTCGCCGCGTTCTATCACGACTCGACCGACATCAACGATCCGAAGCAGCGCATGATCGCTTCCATGCGCATGATCGCGAAGATCCCGACGCTCGCCGCGATGGCCTACAAGTACACGGTCGGTCAGCCCTTCGTGTATCCGAAGAACTCGCTCACCTTCGCCGAGAACTTCCTCAACATGTGCTTCGCGGTGCCGTGCGAGGAGTACAAGATCAACCCGGTGCTGGCTGACGCGCTGGACAAGATCTTCATCCTGCACGCCGACCACGAGCAGAACGCCTCGACCTCGACGGTGCGTATCGCCGGCTCCTCGGGCGCCAACCCGTTCGCCTGCATCGCCGCCGGCATCGCCTGCCTCTGGGGCCCGGCGCATGGCGGCGCCAACGAAGCCGCACTGGCAATGCTTGCCGAGATCGGCTCCGTGGACAAGATCCCCGAGTTCATCGCCAAGGTGAAGGACAAGAACTCCGAAGTCCGCCTGATGGGCTTCGGTCATCGCGTCTACAAGAACTACGATCCGCGCGCCAAGATCATGCAGAAGATGTGTCACGCCGTTCTCAAGGAGACCGGCCATGGCGACGATCCGATGCTGAAGGTGGCGCTCGAGCTCGAGAAGATCGCGCTCAGCGACCAGTACTTCATCGACCGCAAGCTCTACCCGAACGTCGACTTCTATTCGGGCATCACGCTGAAGGCGATGGGCTTCCCGGTCTCGATGTTCACCGTGCTGTTCGCGGTCGCCCGCACCGTCGGTTGGATCAGCCAGTGGAGCGAGATGATCGAGGATCCGCAGCAGAAGATCGGCCGTCCGCGCCAGCTCTACACCGGCGTCACCCGCCGCGACTACGTCGCGATGAAGGATCGCAAGTAAGTCTGCAAACGACACGACTCACAAGACGGCGCCATCTCACGATGGCGCCGTTTTTGTTTGGCAAGACGCCAGACAGACGGAGCAAAGCACGGGGCAAGCGGATGCGGATCACGAACCCGGTGGATGGATGGTTGCAGGTCACAGCCTGCTCGCCATTCCCCGACGCGGCCGGCGAGATGGTTCTTTACCCCAAATGCGACATTGACGGGGTGATCACTGCAGAGCGCCTGGCCGCGACGGCCGTGCGGTACAACGGTTACGACGTGCCCAAGCCGAAATGGCCGCGCCCGGGGATGACGCTTCCCGTCACCGTGGACCTGGCTGCCCCCTCGCGGTTCAGGATTGAATGGGATCTGGTGCCGACCGAACCAGAGGCCGCCGAACGGCTCGCCGCGCATTTGCGCCGCGAGCCAACGGGCGCGGAGCAGACCGACACGCCCGGCCGCCATCCCTTTCCCCGCACCTGGCGCGAGGTCGAGCACGCAGCGCCATCGCCGGCGCTGGTCAACGGCCTCACGCCGCAACAGACTGAGATCGCGCTCGCCGGCGGCGCCGCGGCCCTCGGCCTGGTGCCCGCCACGGCGATGGTGTTGGCTGCACACGAGGTGCAACCGAGCAGCGCGCCGGGCGGGACATGGAACATTGCCGTCCGGGTAAACGACCCCAACGGCGGACCAGGCTGGGAAGCGGTCACGCGCATGTCGTTCAGCAGTTCAAGCCGCCGCGAAAGCCGCGCCGCGCCAGGCAGCGAGTTGCCCGTTCTGGTTGACCCAGACAACCACAAACGGATCATCGTCGACGTCACGCGTTTGTCGTGAGCAGTGTCGCACGCTCCGATCTTGCTGCCGCGCACAACAACAAGTCCATGCATCGCGCCGACGAGCGCTTGACAGACGAAACGCTCCGCGCGCAAATTCTTACACTAAGTAAGAATGACGACGACAGGGATGGAAATGCCGGAGCAGCCGAGAAGTCGGCGGCAGACGCGCGCTGCCATTTTGACTCACTTGCTGCAGTCGGGCGGCTCGTTCCGGCCGCCGCTGGCGAGAGCCGTACGCCTGTCGGAAGCGAGCCTGTCGCGCATCCTGTTTGACCTGAAGGCCGAAGGCCTGATCGAGGAAGTGCGGCGCCCTGCCCCTTATGTCGGCGGCCCGACGGGTCTCGTTTCACTTGACGACAGCGTGGCGCTTGGGGCGCTCGAGCTGACCAGCCAATGGCTCAGCGTCGGCGTGGGCAGTCTGTCTGGCGAGCTGCATTACACCGAGCGCGTGCCGCTGCCGAAGAAGCCGACGATCGAATCCGTCGGCCGGGTATTTCGCGAGGCGCTGACATTGCTGCGCGACTGGACGCGCCGCCGCCGGATCGCCCTCGCGCAGGTCGGCATCACCATTCCTGGTCTCGGCCGCCTCAGCGTATCAGGCAATCCGATCATTCCCTGTGACGTCGGACGTATCGGCGACATGTTTGCCGAATTGTTTACGGAGGTGCCAGTCACGTTCACCAACTCGGTGGTGGCACACGCCACCTTTCATCGTTGCCGCACGGAAAACTATCCGTTCAACGACGCACATCTGTTCGTGTTCGTCGGCCAGGGCGTCGCCGGCGCCTGGGTTGACGATCCAATCGAAGACGACGCGCTCGACCCGGTCGAGCTCGGCCATATGGTGTTCGGAACCGATGGCCCTCGCTGCCGCTGCGGTCATCACGGCTGTGTCGAAGCCTATACGTCGCTGCCGGCACTGGCCGACCTGCTACGCGCCACCGAAACGGAATTGCTTCAGCTTGGCCCTGATTGGGTGACCACGATCCCCCTCACATCGCGCGTGCGCCGGGAATTGCGTCAGCGGCTGTTCAGGCTTGGCCTTGCCGTCGGCAACACGCTGAACGTCAAGCCTTGCCGCGGCGTCGTCGTCAGCGGCTGGCCATCGCATCTTGCCGAAGAGGATCGAAAGGCAGTCATCGACGGGATCGACGCCTGCCTGCTGGGCGGCCGGAAGCTGGCGCAGGTGTCGGTCGCCTTCGTGCCGCCCTCGAACGGGAACGACCCGCAGGCAGCCCTCGCCTTCGCCGCGTTCTGCCTGACCAGAAGCGGCGGCATGCCGGCCGCATCGACGGAGGCCGCCTGAAATAATCTGATGTCGCGCGTCTCGCGCCAAAGAGTTCACACCCGGGAGGAACTTGCCATGCCGATCACAACAACAAGGCGTCGTCTGCTCGCTGGATCTGCTGCCGCACTCGCGCTGCCGGCCTTTGCCCGCGCGCAAGGTGCGGTCAAGCCCCGCCTCACCGCGATCTCGCAATGGTCAGCAGGCAGCGACGGCGCGGCGATCACCGCACTCGGCAAGAAATTCGAGGAGAAAGGCGGCGTTTGGCAGCACTCGCCCGTTCCCGGCTTCACCACCGAGATGATGAACAAGCTGCGCGCGCAGATCATCGCAGGCGATCCGCCGGCCTGCTCGCAACTCAAGGGCCCCGAGATTGCGGCCTGGTCGAAGATTGCTCCGACCGTCGATCTTGACGCCGTGGTCGCGGCTGCCGGCTACGAGAAGGTCGTCGCGCCGGACCTTGCAAAATTGCACAAGCCGGGCGGCAAGTGGATTGCCCTGCCGCTGCAGATCTACAGCACCAACATGCTGTTTCTCTCCAAGCGCGGGATGGACAAGGCCAAGGCCGACAAGATTCCCGTCACCTGGGCTGACTTCAATGCACTTGCCGAGAAGATGAAATCGGCCGGCATGGCTTATCCCCTCGCCAATGGTGGCACCCGTCCCGATGACGGGCAAAAATTCGAGGCCTCCTTCGCCGGCATCAGCCCGACGGCATATCGCGCAGCCATCATGAATCTCGACAAGAAGGCGCTGGAGGGGCCCGAAATCAAGGCAGCCTTCGCACAGACGCGCAAGATCGCCGACTGGTGTGATCCCAATGTCGGCGCGCAGCCTTATGCGGTCAATCTGAAGCGCTTCGTCGACGGCGACATGGGCATGTTGATCAATGGCGGCTGGGCGCAGGGCGTGTTGAAAAACGCCGGTTTCAAGTTTGAGGACTACGTCATCGCTCCGGGCCCCAGCGACAATGGCAAGCCGGTGTTCCTGTTGAATGCCGATGCCTTCATCTTCTGGCAGCGCAAGGAGGCCGATCTGCAGGCCGGCCAAATGTTGATGGCGCAGCTCGTGATGGATCCGGCGATCCAGACCATGTACTCGCAGATCACGGGATCGATCCCCGTGCGCACCGATGTCGATCTGTCCGGTGAAGGCTGGTCGGACGGCCAGCGGCGGACGGCCGCGGCGCTGAAAGACGCCGTCGCCAGCAACCAGGCCGTCCTGAGTGTTGCGCACAACATGGCGCAGGAAAACGGCCTGACCGCCGCGATGATCGACGTCATCACCGAATATGTGAAGAACAAGACGATCAAGCCGGAAGAGGCGGTCACACGCCTCGCCGACGCCGTCGAGGGCGCACGTTGACCGACGTCGCCTCGACAGCAACAGGGCCGGGCCGGTCGGCGACCTCTGAGACGGTGCGCCGGCTGCCCGAATTTCTGATGATCTGGGTGCCGCTGCTACTGTCGGCAGCGCACCTCATTTCGTTTTCGATCTGGACGATCTGGATTTCGTTCACGCCCTCCACCCTCGTTCCGGTCTCGGGCTGGGTGGGCTTGCGCAACTACACCGCGGTTCTCGCGTCGCGGAACTGGCAGGTCGCCTTCGACAATCTGCTGTTGTTTGGCATCGCTTTCGTGCTGCTCAGCTTGATCACCGGCCTGCTGCTCGCGATCCTGCTCGACCAGCGCATTCGCGGCGAGAACGTGCTGCGGACCATCTTCCTCTATCCCTTGGCGGTGTCGTTCGTCGTCACTGGCACGGTCTGGAGCTGGCTGCTCAATCCCGGCATCGGGATCGAGAAGCTCGTCCATGACCTCGGCTGGACCGCTTTCCACTTCGACTGGCTGGTCAACCGCGACATGGCGATCTGGACGATCGTCATCGCTGCGATCTGGCAGTCCTCGGGCTTCGCCATGGCGCTCTTCCTGGCCGGGCTTCGCTCCGTCGATTCCGACATCATCAAGGCCGCGCAGATCGACGGCGCCGGGCCGATCCGAACTTATTGGCGGGTGGTGTTGCCGACGCTCTGGCCGATCACCATCACCGTCATCGTCGTTCAGCTGCAGTTTGCGATCTCGGCGTTCGACCTCGTCCGTGCGCTCACCAACGGCGGGCCCGGGATCGCGACCCAGTTGCCGGCTTTGGTCGTCTACGACCTCATGTTCCAGCGCAGCCAGCTCGGCCGCGGCGCGGCGGCGGCAGTGTTGATGTTGCTCATCCTTCTCGCGGTGCTGCTACCCTACGCAGCGTGGCGCTATCTCCGGCGACGGCGGGCCACCCATGCGTGACCGAGGTTTTGCTCCGAGCCGCATCCTGATTTATGTCATCGTGACATTGTTCGCGGCTGCGTATCTCGCTCCGCTGGTCGTCGTGGTGCTGAACTCGCTCCGGACCAACGAGGAGATTGCGCAGGGGTCGATGATCGGCTGGCCGCAACAACTGGCCTGGAGCAACTACGCCAAGGCCTGGAGCGGGTTCTGCGTTGCCGAGACCTGCGCCGGCATCCGGCCATACATGTTGAACTCCACCCTCATCACGATTCCCGCGACGATCCTCTCCACCCTTCTCGGCGCTGTCGCCGGCTACGCCGTGTCGCTCTGGCGATTCCGCGGCGACAACTGGATCTACGGCATCGTCACCCTCGGCCTCTTCCTCCCCCAGCAGATGCGCCTCTTACCTTGGACCATCGTGCTGCGAGACATCGGCCTCATCAACACGCTGACAGGTCTCGTGCTGATTCACACGATCCAGGGCCTCTCCTTCACCGTGCTGTTCTGCCGAAACTATTACGTCGCCATTCCCCATGAGCTGATCAGGGCCGCGCGCATCGATGGCGCCGGGTTCTTCCGAATCTTCTGGCGCATCATTCTGCCGCTCTCCTCTCCGATCCTGATCGTCACCGTGATCTGGCAGTTCACGCATATCTGGAACGAGTTCCTCTTCGGCGTGACGTTCACGACCGGCCAGCAGCAGCCCGTCACCGCCGCGCTGATCGCACTGTCTGCCGCGGTCGCGGATATCCCGCAGTATGGCGTACAGAGCGCGGCGGTCATCATCGCAGCCCTGCCTACTCTGCTGATCTATCTCTTCGGCGGCAGGTACTTTGTTCGCGGCCTTACCGCCGGCGCGGTGAAATGATGGATTTGTCATGGCAGCACTGAGCATTCGCGCCCTTTCCAAGCGCTACGCCAATCTGGAGGTGCTGAAGGGCATCGATCTCGATATCGAGAGCGGCGAATTCACCGTGCTGGTCGGACCGTCCGGCTGCGGCAAGTCCACGCTGCTCAACATCGTCGCCGGGCTCGATCGCGCCAGCGACGGCACCATCGAGATCGGCGGGCGCGTGGTCAACGACGTCCCGCCCAAGGACCGCGACATCGCCATGGTGTTCCAATCCTACGCGCTCTATCCGTCGATGACGGTGCGCCAGAACATCACCTTCGGCATGGAATGCCGCGGCGTCGCCAAGACGGAGCAGGAGAAGGCGCTGGCGAACGTCGCCAGGCTGTTGCAGATCGAGCCGCTGCTCGGCCGCAAGCCGTCGCAGCTCTCCGGCGGCCAGCGCCAACGCGTGGCGATGGGGCGCGCGCTGGTGCGCGATCCCCTGCTCTTCCTGTTCGACGAGCCGCTCTCCAATCTCGACGCCAAGCTGCGCGTCGAGATGCGGATGGAAATCAAGCGGCTGCACCAGCGGATCGGCGCCACCATCATCTATGTCACCCACGACCAGATCGAGGCGATGACAATGGCAACCCGCATCGCCGTGATGCATCGTGGCGTGGTGCAGCAGTTCGCCGATCCGGACACGGTGTACCGCTATCCCGCCAATCTGTTCGTCGCCCGCTTCATGGGCTCGCCACCGATGAACACGATGCCGGCGCGGCTCGAGGCAGATGGCAGCGGCCCTGTGGTGGTGATCGGCGCAGGCCGGCCGGACGAGGTCCGCCTGCGCCTGCAGGGCTACGACGCCGCCGTGTCCTATGTCGGCCGCGAGGTGGTGCTCGGAATCAGGCCGGAATGCATCGCCGAGGGGGACCGCGTGTTCTCCGGCGCCGTTGGCGCGCCCGTCATCGTCACCGCGCCGGTCGAGCTGGTCGAGCCCACAGGCGCGGAGACCATCGTCCTGCTGCGGCTTGGCGGCGAGCCTGCTCAGGCGCGCATCTCGCCGGATATCCGGCCCACGCCGGGCGCCACCGCTACCTTTGCGCTGGATACCCGGCGCATCTGCCTGTTCGACCCCGAGACGGAGCGACTGATCGCATGACCAAGACGAGCTATGCCGGCCTCGCGGATCGCGTGGTGCTGATCACCGGAGGCGCCAGCGGCATCGGCGCAGCCATTGTGCGAGCCTTTGCCGCTCAGGGCTCCCGCGTCGCCTTCCTCGACATCGATACGCAGGCCGGCGAAGCGCTGGCGCAGGAGGTCGCAAAAACCTCCGGCACCGCACCGTTGTTCGTACCTTGCGACCTCCTCGACGTCGACGCCTTGCGCATCGCACTGGCGAAGGTCCACGCAGCGCTCGGCGATGCCGCGGTGCTCGTCAACAACGCGGCCAATGACCAGCGCCAGGTGCTGGCCGACGTGACGCCGGCGGACTTCGACTGGATGATCGGAGTCAATTTCAAGCACGTCTTCTTCGCCGCGCAAGCCGTGGTGCCGCAGATGCAGGCGCGCGGCGGCGGCTCGATCATCAACATGTCCTCGGTGGCCTGGATGCGCGGCGCACCGGCGCTGCCGGTCTACGCCGCAGCCAAGGCTGCGATCGTCGGCTTCACCAATTCGCTGGGCCGCAAGTTCGGCGCCGACCGCATCCGCGTCAACGCGATCGCGCCGGGGATGGTGATCACCGAGCGGCAGCGCCGGCTGTGGTTTCCGAATGAGCAAGCCATCACCGAGCTACGAACGCGCCAGGCCATTCCCGATGCAGTGACGCCCGACGACATCGCTGACATGGCGCTGTACCTCGCCTCCGACGCGAGCCAGCGCATCACATGCCAGTGTTTCCGGGTCGACGGCGGGCTAGCCTAACGGCACGGGAAGTATCGTAGGATGGGCAAAGCGATAGCGTGCCCACCACCTGTCTGCAGTAGAGAAAAATCGTGGGCACGCTTCGCTTTGCCCCTCGACAGGATCGTCTTTTAACGTCGGCTTTTCCGCATCGTTGCAAGCACGATGTCGGCGGCGAGTACGCTCGGTGATTTGTTGCCGGTCGACATGATGGTGTCGAGCTGCGCAAAGGCTTCGACCTGTTGCCGGCGCATCGGCGTGTCCGCCAGCACTTCGGACAGGGCAGCCGCAAGCTTCTCCGGCGTGCAGTCCTCCTGCAAATATTCAGGGATCACGTCCTTGCCGATCACGAGATTGGCGAGGATCACCGAGGATACCTGGATCGCGCGGCGCAGGATGAAGGCCTCCATCGCGCCGACACGATAGGCCGTTACCATCGGAATACCCGACAGCGCCAGCTCCAGCGTCACGGTGCCGGACTTCGCCAGCGCTGCGCGCGCGATCCGGAACGCGGCGCGCCTCTCGCTTTCGCCGACCACGATTTGCGGCTTGACCGGCCAGCGCGCCACGCCCGCGCGGACGGTGGCTTCGAGATGCGACATGGTCGGCAACATCAATTCGAACGCGCGGCCCTCGGCCTGCAGCCGGCCGAGCGCTGCACCGAACAGGTCCAGATGGTGCCGGATCTCGCTGCGACGGCTGCCCGGCAGCACCAGCAGCACCGGCGGCTCGCTGTCGCGGCGCTTTTGCTCGTCTGGGCTCGGCCGCAGCGAGGGCAATTGCTCGATCAAGGGATGGCCGACATAGCTGCAGGGCGGCCCCTTCAGCTTGCGGTACTCCTCCGGCTCGAACGGCAGCAGACCGAGCACGTGATCGACATAGCCGAGCATGGCGCGCGCCCGGCCCGGCCGCCAGGCCCAGACCGAGGGCGAGACGTAGTCGATCACAGGGATTTCCGGATTCTTCGCGCGAACGCGGCGGGCGACGCGGTGGGTGAAATCGGGGCTGTCGATGATGACGAGCGCGTCGGGTGCAGCTTCCGTCACGGCATCCGCGGTCTCGCGGATCAGCCGCAGGATCTTGGGCAGTTGCTGCAGCACCGCGGCGAACCCGACGATCGACAGCTCCTCGATCGGAAACAGCGTCTCGAGGCCCTCGCGCGCCATGGTGCGGCCGCCGACACCTTCGAACTGCACACCGTCGCCAAGACGCTGGCGCAGCACCTTCATCAGCGCCGAGCCGAGCCGGTCGCCGGATTCCTCCGTTGCGATCAGGAAGATCTTTCGCTTGGGATCGCGGGTCTGCATCATGATGCGGGCAGACCGACGACGAAGAGATATTTGGCGTCGGCGCGCGCGATCATCGCCTGCGGCTCGGCAGCGATGGTGTTGCCGGCGATGACGGCGACGCCGGCAAGGCCGGCCTTGGCAACGCCTTCGATCGTGCGCGGGCCGATCGTCGGCAGGTCGAAGCGCAGATCCTGCCCGGTCTTTGGCGCCTTCACCAGCACGCCACGCCCCGTGGCGGCGCGGATACGGCCCTCCTCGCGCAATCGCGCGACCCGCGCCAGCAGCGCATCGGTGCCCTCGATGTCCTCGACCGCCACCACATGACCGTCGATCACCACGGCAGCCTGTCCGATATCGAACGGCCCGAGCGCGGTGAGCACCGCGCGCCCGCGCTCGATGTCGCCCTTGGCATTGTCGGCCGGCCAAGCGCGGCTGATGCAACCCTCGGGCATCAGCAGGTCGGGCGCGACGTCCTTGATGCCGACCATGCGAAAGCCGTCCTGCTCGAGGATCCGCCCAACGCCGGACAACAGATGATCGTCACCGCCACGGAAAGCACGGATGACATTGCCGAGCAGCCGCAGCGTCTTGATGTCGAACCGGATCTCCGTGAGCGAGGGCCGCACCAGCGTGCCGATGAAGATCAGATCGCGGCAGCCCTCCTCGCGGAACAGCCGCATGGCGCGGCCGAGCTGGCCGACCGAGATCCAGCGGTGGCGGAATTTCTCGACCAGCGCCGGGTCGCAGGCGCCGCGAAGCGGAAACAGCACCGGCGTGATGCCGCGCGCGGCGAGCGACTCGGCGACCGCGAACGGCATGGCGCCGCCACCCGCAACCACGCCGACCGGTGATGAAATCCCAGGAGCCGCCGATGTCATGTCCGCGGCCATTGCAGCGTCACTTCTCGATGGAGGGAAGACAGAGCGGACGCTTGCCCTTGCCGATGAAGCCGAGGATTTCGGCGATCGCCGGGTCTTCGCTCTCAAGGGACCGCACCGCCTCCAGCCGTTCGGCGAAGGTGCCGGGGCCATGGAAGAGCTTTTGGTAGAACGCCCGCACGGTCGCAAGCCGTTGCTTGGTGAACTTGCGCCGCTTCATGCCGATCAGGTTGAGGCTCTCCAGCACCGCATATTGGCCGTTGGCGAGCCCGTACGGGATGATGTCGTCGCGCACACCCGACAGACCGCCGACCATCACATAGGAGCCGATGCGGGTGAACTGATGCACTGCGGACAGTCCGCCGATATAGACGGCGTCGCCGATCTCGCAGTGCCCGCCGAGCGTCGCCGAGGTGGCGAAGATCGCGTTGTTGCCGACCATGCAGTCATGGCCGACGTGGCTGTTGTTCATGAAGTAGCCGTCGGTACCGACGCGTGTGTGCCCGCCACCCTTGACCGTACCGACGTTCATCGTCGCGCCTTCGCGGATGATGCAGCCGGAACCGATCTCGAGCGTGGTCGGCTCACCCTTGTAGCTGAGGTCCTGCGGCGCGCCCCCGAGCACCGCGAACGGCGAGATCACGCAATTGTCCCCGACCGATGTATGACCGATGACGGTGACCTGTCCGATCAGCTTGCAATTGGCTCCGATCCGGGTGTTGCGACCGATGATGCAAAACGGCCCGATCTCGGTGCCCTCGCCGATCACGGCGCCGTCTTCCACCCGCGCGGTGGGATCGATCTTACTCATCAAGCGATCTTACTTATCAAGAAGGTCTGACTATGTGTTGAACTTGCTCGGCTTTCCGCTGGTTAGCGCGACTGCGCCCGATCTGTCCAGTGACGTATGATCTCGGCATGTTTCAGATGCCGGCTGAAGCAGCCGTGCCGCTGCATCAACGACCTCATCCAACACTTGAACTTGGGCGCGCGAGAAGCGGCCTCAATCCGTCAGCATCGCGCCGACGTCGGCTTCGGCGACGACCTGACCGTTGACCTTGGCGTCACCGTGAAACCACCACATCGTCTTGCGGCGGCCGAGCGAGCGCATGTGATACTCGATGGTGTCACCGGGCAGCACGGGTTTGCGAAACTTGCATTTGTCGATGGTGAGGAAATACACCGCCCGCGGCTTCTCGGTGCCCTCGACCGACTTGATGCCGATCACGCCGGCGGTCTGCGCCATCGCCTCGATCATCATGACGCCCGGATAGACCGGACGTTCGGGGAAATGCCCCTGGAAGGCCGGCTCGTTGAACGTGACGTTCTTGATGCCAATGCCGCTGTAATCGGCCCGGATGTTGATCACCCGGTCGATCAGCAGCATCGGAAAACGGTGCGGCAGCGTCTGGAGGATCGCATTGATATCCACCAGCTCGAATTTTACAGGTGATTCCGCCGTCATTCCCGTCCCTCGTCCTTCGGATCGGCCTTGCTGTCGCGTACCAGGCGCTCCACCGCGATAATTTCCTTGAACCATTGTTTGGTCGGCTTGGCAAAAAAACCGCCCCAGCGTCCGTTCGGCGGGATGTCGTCCTTGACGCCGCTCATCGCGGTGACCTGGGCCCCGTCACCGATCTTGAGGTGATTGTTGATGCCGACCTTTGCTCCCAGCGCCACGTTATCGCCGATGGTCAGGCTGCCCGCGAGCCCGATCTGGGCCGCCAGCAGGCAGTTCCGGCCGATGGTCACATTGTGGCCGATCTGAACCTGATTGTCGATTTTGGTGCCCTCCCCGATCACGGTGTCGCGCAAGGAGCCGCGATCGATGGTGGTACCAGCGCCCACTTCCACATTGTTCTGGATCAGCACGCGGCCGGTCTGCGGCACTTTCAGATGGCCCTCGGGGCCGAAGAAGATGAAGCCGTAGCCGTCCTGGCCGATCGAGCAGCCGGGATGGATCAGCACGTTGTTGCCGATCAGCGCGCACTGGATGGCGGTGCGGGCGCCGACATTGCAGTCCCGGCCGATCTTGACGCCTGGACCAAGGACCACACCAGCGCCGATCACGGTGCCGCTGCCGATCTCGACATCCGGGCCGATGACGGTCAGCGGCTCGACGATGACGTCGTCCTCCAGCCGCGCCGAGGGATCGATGATGGCCGATGGCGCGATGCCGTCATTGCCGAACCAGGACTGTGGGCGCAGCGCATCGCCATGCCATTCCCGGGCGATCCCAACGAAGGCACGGAACGGCTGCGCCGCCCGCAGCACCGCCACATGCGGGGGCACCTGGGCCTCGAAGCGCGGGCTGACCAGGCAGGCGCCGGCCTTGGTCGCCTTGAGCTCATCGGCATATTTGAGGTTGTCGAAAAATGCCAAATGCATCGGGCCGGCTTCGTCGAGCGAAGCAAGGCCCGTGATGACATGACCGCCCCTAGTGGGGTCGACCAATAGCGCCTTGGTCTGCGCGGCGATGTCGGCCAGCGTTGAGGCCGGCGGCTTTTTGAAGAAGGTCGGCTGCGCCATTCCACCCCGCCGCGGTCCGGCTTCGGCATGAAGCGGTCAGGCCGCATCATGCCTTATCTCATGAGTTGAGCACGATCTTTTTGGCGGCCGGCCCCCGGGAACTCCCCAAGGAATTCCCAGGTGGCCGAATCATGCCCTGCTGATCGAATTAGAACGAGGTACCGCCGCCGAACCGGAATTCCTGCACGCGGTCATACTTGCCCTTGGTGAGCGGCACTGCGTAGTCGAAGCGCAGCGGACCGAACGGCGAGGCCCAGATCAAACCGACACCGACCGACGAACGGACCACATTGCCGTTGTCATACACTAGGCCGGTACAAGTTCCAGCCGTGGCCGGGCTGATGGTCGATGGCGTACAGTTCGAGTTCTTGGTCGTGGTCATTTCGTTGGTCAGCGACCACGTCGTCGGGCCCTGATAGTCGAAGAGACCGCCGGCGTCGGCGTAGACAGCGCCCTTCAGACCCACTTCCTTCGGCAGGAACCAGAACGGCATCTGCAATTCGAGCGAGGCGCCCCAGTACTTGGTGCCGCCAAGCGCGTCCTGCGTACCGAAGGGATTCAGATCGCGCGGGCCGATGCCGTTCGGCGCAAAGCCGCGGACGAGGTTCGGGCCCATCTGGAAATGATCCAGCATGCGCAGATCGTCCTTGCCGACCTTGTTCAGGATACCGCCCTGGAGATGGACGAGGCCCACGAGGTCCGACACCAGCGACTGGTAGTACTTCGCATCGGCAGCAGTCTTCAGATAGGAGACGTCGCCGCCAACGCCGGCGAAGTCCTGCCTGAAGTCGATGAGCAGGCCGTCGGTCGGGTTCTTGTTGTTGTCGAGCGTGTTGTAGGTCAGCGTGTAGCCGAGCGCCGAGGTCAGCGTCTTGCCGTTCGCGAGCTCCCTGCGCACCGGCAGCGAGGCTTCGCCGTCGAAGTAGCAGCCGAGGCCGTTGGTCGAGGTCAGATCGATGCCGTTGGCGGCGGCAAAAGCCGGGCTCGGATTGAACGTCGACGAACCGATGACGTTGTTACAGTTCGCCAGGTTGGACGGCAGCGTGATTTCCTGCTGGTAGATCGAGTAACGCAGCTGGAGCGAAAGATCTTCGCGCAAGGAGAAGCCGAGGCGCGGCGAGAAGCCCAGCGTCTTGGTGCCGTAGGAGATGTAGCTGTTGGACAGCTGCTGGCGCTGATAGAGGTCGAGGCCCAGCGCAACGCGGTAATCGAGCAGATACGGCTCGACGAACGACAGCGAATAGCCGCGGGCGTACTGGCCATAGGTGACCGACGCCTTGGCGAACAGGCCGCGGCCGAGCAGGTTGCGCTCGGAAACCGACACTTCGGCCAGCGCACCGTCGGTCGTGGAGTAACCGCCGGAGATGGAGAAGTCGCCGGTCGATTTCTCTTCGAGATCGACGAGCAGAACCACGCGGTCGCTGGAGGAGCCCGGCTCCGTCGTGATCTTCACGCTCTTGAAGTAGTCGAGGTTCTTCAGGCGGCGCTCGGCGCGATCGACCAGCGCACGGTTATAGGCATCGCCCTCGGAGATGTCGAACTCGCGACGGATCACATAGTCACGGGTACGGGTGTTGCCGCGGATGTTGATGCGCTCGATATAAGTGCGCGGACCTTCGTCGATGTTGAACACGACGGAGACGGTGTGCGCATCGAAATTGCGATCGCCGCCCGGACGCACCACCGCGAAGGCGTAGCCGCGCCGCGAGGCCTCGATCTGCATATCCTCGACCGACTTCTCGACCGACTCGACGTTGTAGAGCGATCCGACATTGACGCGCGAAAACGAGCGCAGCGAGCTAGGGTCGAAGTTCGGGATGCTGGTGCGGAAATCGACGGTGCCGACGCGGTACTGTTGGCCTTCCTCGATCTTGAAGGTGACATTGAAGCCCTTCTTCTCCGGATCGTATTCGGTGAGCGCGGCCACGACCTGGACGTCAGCGAAGCCGTTCTTCAGGTAGAAGCGCCGAATCAGGTCGCGGTCGGCCTCGACGCGGTCGGGGTCGTAAACGTCGCCGCTGCCGAGGAAGCTCAGCAGATTCGTTTCGCGCGTCTTGATGACATCGCGCAGGCGATAGGACGAGAACGCATTGTTGCCGATGAAGTCGATCGACTTGACGCCCGTCTTGGCGCCTTCGTTGACCGTGAAGATCAGATCGACCCGGTTGTTCGGCTGCTCGATGATTTCAGGCACGACGCTCACGTCATAGCGGCCGGAGCGGCGATAGATTTCGGCGATTCGCAGCGTATCCGACTGCACCATGGCGCGGGAGAAGGTGCCGCGGGCCTTGGACTGGACTTCGGCGGTGAGCTGCTCGTCCTTGATCTTCTTGTTGCCCTCGAACGCAATGCGCCCGATCACCGGGTTTTCCACCACGGAAACGACGAGCTGGCCGCCAGCGCCGCGGTTGATCTTCACGTCCTGGAACAGGCCGGTCTCGATCAACGCCTTGAGGCCGTCATCGATGGCGCCCTGATCGAGGCGCCCACCCGGGCCGGGCTTGAAATAGGAGCGGATCGTCTCCACCTCGACGCGGCGATTCCCTTCGACGGAAATCGACTGCACGGTCTGAGCGAGCGCAGACGAAGACACAAAAACAGCCCCAACCGGGGCAACCACCGGCGCGCCGAACATGATCAGGGTTGCGAGCAAGCCCCCCCGGAGTCGCAGTCCAAACTTCATGCGCAACGCGCCCTTATCAACGTACCAGACCAACCCCGAAGCCGGTCTGGGAGATTCCCCAAGTTCAAGCCGCTTGTAGCCAATTTCCCCGACGCCGCAAACGGCCGAGCGCGCCGCAATTTCAATTTCAGTCCAAGACGTTGCCCAAGAGCAACGTCACAAAAAAGCCCCTATCAAGACGCCGCCATCCGAAGGATGTCGTTGTAGGTTGCAAACACCATCAGCATCAGCACCAGACCGAGCCCGATTCGGAACCCCATTTCCTGGGTCCGCTCCGAGAGCGGACGGCCACGGACCACTTCGGCCGTATAGAACAGAAGGTGACCGCCATCGAGCAGCGGGATCGGAAACAGGTTCAGGAGGCCAATCGAGACCGACAGCACGGCACACAGGTTGATCACGAACTGGAACCCGGCGCTGGCCGCCTGCCCCGACATCTTGGCGATGCCTAGGACGCCACTGACCTCGTTCGGATTGCCCTGCCCGATGAACAGCGAGCCCAGGAACTTGAAGGTGCTGGTGATGATGAACCAGACCTGCTCGCCCCCGATCTTGAGCGCCTCGCCGACCCCGACCGGCGCGGTCGAGGCCTCACCGGCCTGCGACTTGTGCTCGACGCCGAGCACGCCGACCCGATGGCTGTTGCCGAACGGATCCTTGCGCTCGAGCAGCGCTGGCGTCGCCGTCAGCGACACCACAGCACCATCCCGCTTCACCTGGAATACCAGCGCCGAACCGGCACTCGTCGCGACGATCCGCTGCATATCGGCAAAGCTCTCGATCGGCTTGCCGTCGATCTCGACCACGACGTCGCCGATCTTGAAGCCGGCGGTGGCCGCGGCGCCGTCGGCGACGACGCCGTCCACGCGCGCGATCGTGCTGGGTTTGCCGTAATACAGGGCCATGCCCGCGAAAATCAGCGCGCCGAGGATGAAATTGGCGATCGGGCCAGCCGCGACGATGGCGGCGCGGGGACCGACCTTCTTGTGATGGAAGCTGCCGGCGCGCTCCTCGGCCGTCATGGCCGCGAGCGCCTCAGCCGAGGGCGTCGAAGCCTCGCTCTCGTCGCCGAAGAACTTGACGTAGCCGCCGAGCGGGATCGCCGAGATCTTCCAGCGGGTGCCATGACGATCGTTGAAACCAACGAGCTCAGGCCCGAAGCCGAGCGAAAAGGTCAACACGCGCACGCCGGCCCAGCGCGCGACCAGGAAATGGCCGAGCTCGTGGAAGAACACGACGATGGTCAGGACGAACAGGAAAGGAACCGCGTAACCGAGGAGCCCATGGCTCAACGTATTGAAACTATGGGTAAAAAAGTCGATCATCGAATTCCCTCATCCAGCGCCGCAAGGCCCTGGCCCCGAACCATCTAGGATGCCTTTAAGGCAATTTGAGGCAATAGGGCGGCAGCTTTATTTCGCGAAACATGGTCAACGGATATTGCATCATCCGCTGAGGTCATGGGGCCGTGGTTCCCACCGCGGATCCAGTCCTCAAGCGTTGCCTCCACCAGCCGGGCGATCGCGCCGAACCGGATCTTGCCGGCAATGAATGCCGCGACCGCGACCTCGTTGGCGGCGTTGAAGACGGTCGTTGCCCCCTTCCCGTGCCGGAGCGAATCGAAGGCCAGGCGAAGCCCGGGGAACCGCTCGAAATCCGGTGCCTCGAAGGTCAGCTGGCCGATCTTGGCCAGATCGAGCTTGGCAGCCGGCCCCTTGATCCGGTCGGGCCAGCCGAGGCAATGGGCAATCGGCGTGCGCATGTCCGGCGAGCCGAGCTGGGCCATCACCGAACGGTCGGAAAACTCGACCATGCCGTGGATGATCGATTGCGGATGCACCAGGACGTCGATCTCATCCGGCTTCAACGCGAACAAATAAGACGCCTCGATCACCTCGAGCCCCTTGTTCATCATCGAGGCGGAATCGATCGTGATCTTCTGGCCCATGCTCCAGTTCGGATGCTTCAGGGCCTGCTCGAGGGTCGCCTGCTCGATATCGGCCGGCTTCCAGGTGCGGAACGGACCGCCCGAGGCGGTGATGATCACGCGAACCAGCTCGTCGCGATTGCCCGAGGCCAGCGCCTGAAACAACGCGTTGTGCTCGGAATCGGCCGGCAAGATGCAGGCGCCCGCTTTCGCCGCGCGCTGCATGAAGAAATCGCCGGCGCAAACCAGGCATTCCTTGTTGGCGAGCGCGACATGCGCCCCGCGATCGACCGCAGCCAAAGCCGGCTTCAATCCGGCCGCGCCGCTCACCGCGGCCATCACCCAATCGGCCGGACGCGCGCCCGCCTCGATCACCGCGCTTTCGCCGGCGCCGCATTCGGTGCTCGTGCCCGCAAGTGCGGCCTTGAGCTCGGCGAGCTTGCTGCTGTCTGCGATCGCGACAAAGCGCGCGGAGAATTCCTTCGCGAGCTTGGCCAGCGCTTCGACATTGCTGTTCGCCGTCAAGGCTTCGACGCGATAGCGCTCGGGCGACGCGCGCAGCAGATCCATCGTGCTGTCGCCGATCGAGCCGGTGGCACCGAGGACGGTGACGCTGCGGATGTCGGCCACAGCGGGCTTGTTGTTACGCAAAGGGACTGCGCTCATATCCTCACCAAACCATAAGACCGCTTCCGGCGCTATGCACACCATGGCGGAGGAAGCCGATAATCCATGCCACCAGGATGGCGGCGACAAAGCCGTCCAGGCGGTCCAGAAGCCCGCCATGGCCGGGAATTAAGTGACTGGAATCCTTGACGCCGAAGCGCCTTTTCACCGCGGATTCGAACAGATCGCCGGCCTGCGATACCACCGACAGGATGGCGCTGACGAGGAGCAGAGGAACTGCTTTTCCGATGCCGAACGCCGCAAACCCGCTCGCAACCGCAAGGCTCGCCGCAAAACCACCGAACGCGCCGGCCCAAGTCTTCTTGGGACTGACGCGCGGCCACAGCTTCGGTCCACCGATGCTGCGGCCGGCGAAATAGCCGCCGATATCGGTCGCCCACACCACCAGCAGCACGAACATCAGCGCGGAGAAGCCGTTGACGAGATCCTTCCGCACCAGGATCGAGGCCAGCAGCGCCGCCGCTGCATAGGCAAAGCCGGTCGCAGCCCAGACGAACTTGCCGCGCGCGATCAGCGTCACGAGCGCACCGCCGACAAAGCCAGTGACGACAGCGGTCTTCAGCGCACCGGCAGCTACGCACAAGCCCATAGTGGCAATGACGACCGTCCCTGCCCCGGTCAGCGCGGCGGATCCTGCACCCACCACCATCAGCCATTCCGCGAACAGCCCGATCGACACCAGGGTGACGCAAAGCGCCCACAGCCAGCCGCCGGCGTAAACGACCGCAATGGCGAGCGGCGCGAGCACCAGCGCGGCGAGAACTCGCATCACGAGATTGTTCGGGGCAGGCTTCGCGCCCGCTGCTTCGGCGTCGGGTTCGCTCACGAGGCGGTTTTCGCGACCAGGCCGCCGAAACGGCGCTCACGCCTGGCGAATTCGGCGACCGCCCCTTCCAGCGCCGCCTTGTCGAAATCGGGCCAGTGGATCGGCACGAACACCAGTTCGCTATAGGCGGCCTGCCACATCAGGAAATTGGACAGGCGCTGCTCGCCGCTGGTGCGGATGATGAGATCGGGGTCGGGAATGTCGGGCGCATCGAGATGGGCGCCGAGCGTATCGGCATCGATCGAAGCGGGATCGCGCTTGCCGTCCGCAACTTCGCGCGCGAGCTTTTGCGCTGCTTTCGCGATTTCCTGCCGCGAGCCGTAGTTGAAGGCGACGACGAGCGTGAGACGCGTGTTGTCGCGCGTCAGTTCCTCGGCCTCGTTCAGCAGCGCGCAGATGTCGCCCTCGAGGCCGTCGCGCTCGCCGATGATGCGCACCTTGACGCCGTCGCGATGCAGGCTTGCGAGATCGTTGCGGATGAAACGCCGGAGCAGACCGAAGAGATCGCCGATCTCGCTCGCGGGCCGCGACCAGTTCTCGGACGAGAACGAGAAGATGGTGAGATAGCGGATACCGAGCTCGTGCGAGGCACGCACCACGCGGCGCAAGGCCTCCACGCCGCGGCGATGCCCCTCCGCCCGCGGCAGACCGCGCGCGGCCGCCCAACGCCCGTTGCCATCCATGATGATGGCGACATGCGCAGGCGCGTCGGACCGGTCGGGTCCTTCGGTAGCGGGCGCGGTGGCGTTGGACATGGAAAAGAGACCTTAGACGGTGAGGATTTCTTTTTCCTTGGTGGCAAGCAGCTGATCGATCTCGGCGATGGTGCCGTCGGTCACCTTCTGCACCTCGTCGGCGTGACGCTTCTGATCGTCTTCCGACATCTCGTGATTCTTCTCGAGCTTCTTCAGAACATCGAGACCGTCGCGCCGGACATGGCGCGCGGCGACCTTGGCGGCTTCGGCGTATTTGTGCGCGACCTTGACGAGCTCCTTGCGGCGCTCCTCGTTGAGCTCGGGAATGCGCAGGCGCAGCACCTGGCCCTCGGTCGCCGGCGACAGGCCGAGATTGGAATCGACGATCGCCTTTTCGACCGGCTTCACCATCGACTTGTCCCAGACCTGCACCGAAATCAGACGCGGCTCCGGCACGCTGACGGTGGCGAGCTGGTTGAGCGGCATGTGGCTGCCATAGGCTTCGACCTGGACCGGATCCAGCATCGACGCAGCCGCGCGCCCCGTCCGCAAGCCGCCGAGCTCATGCTTGAGCGAGGCGACCGCGCCCTGCATGCGGCGCTTCACTTCGTTGAGGTCGAAATTACCCGTGGCCATCACGTTTCTCCTTCAATATCCCGGCGCCCTCGTCGCGCCCTTCGCCGAGGGCGCGCGCCAGATGAGCCGTCAGCCGGCGACGATCGTCCCGTGGCCGACGCCGCGCAGAATCGCGCCGATCGAACCGGGCTCCGCGATCGAAAATACGATGATAGGCAGCGATGTCTCGCGGGCAAGTGCGAAGGCGGTCGCATCCATCACCTTGTAGCCGCCCTCAATCGCCTGCGAATGCGTCAGCCGCTCGAACCGGGTGGCGGACGGGTCCTTCTTCGGATCGGCCGAGTAGACGCCGTCGACATTGGTCGCCTTCAGCACCGCCTGGGCGCCGATCTCGGCAGCGCGCAGCACCGCCGTCGTGTCCGTGGTGAAGAACGGATTGCCGGTTCCGCCGCCGAGCAGCACGATCCGGCCCTCGGCGAGGTATTTGTGCGCCGCAGCGCGAGTGAACAGCTCGGAAACCTCCGGCATGACGAACGCCGAGAGAGCCCTCGCCGGCGCGCCCTTGCGCTCGATCGTGGCTTCGAGCGCGAGGCAGTTCATCATGGTGGCAAGCATGCCCATGGTGTCGCCGGTCGGGCGCGACACACCGCGCGAGGACACCTCGACGCCGCGGAAAATGTTGCCGCCGCCGATCACGACAGCAACCTCGGTCCCGAGCTGACGGGCGGCGATCAGGTCGTCCGCAACCCGGTCCATGGTCGGCTGGTCAATGCCAAAACCCTGCTGTCCCGCGAGATATTCGCCGGACAGCTTGATCACGACGCGACGATAGACCGGATCTGTCATGCGCACTTTCCTTGTCCGGGCGCCGCTTCCGGCGGCGCGCCGGAAGGAGGTGTTCCGGCGCTTACTTCTTGCCGCTGGCCGCCGCGACCTCGGCTGCGAAGTCGGATTCCTGCTTCTCGATTCCCTCACCGAGAGCATAGCGCACGAAGCCCGCGATTTTCACAGGCCCGCCGACCTTGCCTTCGGCCTCCTTCACCGCCTGCGCCACCGACTTGCCGGTGTCGTGGATGAAGGCCTGCTCGAGCAGGCAGACTTCCTTGTAGTAGGTCTTCAGGCCGGACTCGACGATCTTTTCGATCACGTTCTCCGGCTTGCCCTGCTGGCGATATTTGTCGGCGAGCACGTCCTTCTCGCGCTTCACGACCGCCGGATCGAGGCCGGACGGCTCGAGCGCGAGCGGGTTGGCCGCCGCGACATGCATCGCAATCTGACGACCGAGCGCTGCGAGCTCGTCGGCCTTGCCGGGCGATTCCAGCGCGACGATCACGCCCATCTTGC
Source organism: Bradyrhizobium manausense (assembly GCF_018130615.1). GTDB lineage: Bacteria > Pseudomonadota > Alphaproteobacteria > Rhizobiales > Xanthobacteraceae > Bradyrhizobium > Bradyrhizobium manausense_A. Next base: position 264,908 of record NZ_JAFCKB010000002.1, on the reverse strand, counting down.
CGGCGCCATCGACGACCGCGCCGTGGACGTAGCTCGACACCACGCCCTGGCTCACTTCAAGGGAAGCTGCACGACGCAGCGTCATGTTCTCGCCGATGGTGGCGATCGCGTCGTTGATCGCGGCTTCCACCGTGACGTCGCCGACCTTGGCGGCCTTGATCTTCTCGACATCGGCGCCGGCATCGAAAGCGACCTGGGCGACCATCTTGACGAGGCCCTGGAACTGGCCGTTGCGCGCGACGAAGTCGGTCTCGGAGTTGACCTCGACCACGACGCCCTTGTTGGCCTTGGTGACCGCGCCGATGAGGCCCTCGGCCGCGACGCGACCCGACTTCTTGGCGGCCTTCGACAGGCCCTTCTTGCGCAGCCAATCCTGCGCCGCTTCCATGTTGCCGTCGTTTTCGGTCAGCGCGGCCTTGCAGTCCATCATGCCTGCGCCGGTGGACTCGCGCAGATCCTTGACCATCGCAGCAGTGATCGTTGCCATCGTTGAAAATCCTTCTTGCCTGCCGGTTCGCCGCGGCGTGGCATCCATTGCCCCGCCGCGGTCCATCTCAGGAATTCGCGTCAACTGAATGAAATGGCGGCCGGACCTTGTCCGGCCAACTCATCGCTCTTTTTGACTATTCCGCTTCCGCGGTCAGTGCCTTGGCCTTGGCCACCCAGGCATCCGCGCGGCTGGGCAGACCGACTTCTTCGCCGATCGTGTGCGCGGTGTCATGGTCGAGCTCGGCGAGCTGCCAGTAGTGGAAGATGCCGAGGTCGTTGAACTTCTTCTCGATCGCACCCGACACGCCCGGGAGCTTCTTGAGGTCGTCGGCGGTGCCGCGCGGACCGGCAAGGCCCTGGAAGCCGCCGGCCGAGGGGAGATCTTCGGCGACCGGGCGGGCCGAGGCGCCGATGTCGATGCCGGAATCACCCTGGGCGCGCGAGATGCCGTCGATCGCGGCACGCGCAATCAGATCGCAGTAGAGCGAAATGGCGCGACCGGCGTCGTCATTGCCCGGCACCACATAGGTGATGCCCTTCGGATCGGAGTTGGTGTCGACGATCGCCGCGACCGGAATGTTGAGCCGCTGGGCTTCCTGGATCGCGATGTCTTCCTTGTTGGTGTCGATCACGAAGATCAGGTCGGGCAGACCGCCCATGTCCTTGATGCCGCCGAGCGAGCGATCGAGCTTGTCGCGCTCGCGCTGAAGCGTCAGGCGCTCCTTCTTGGTGTAGGAATTGGCTTCGCCGCCGGCCAGCACTTCGTCGAGATGACGCAGGCGCTTGATCGAGGCCGAGATCGTCTTCCAGTTGGTCAGCGTGCCGCCGAGCCAGCGCGAATTGACGAAGTACTGCGCGCAGCGCTTGGCCGCGTCCGCGACGCCATCCTGCGCCTGGCGCTTGGTGCCGACGAACAGAATGCGGCCGCCCTTGGCAACGGTGTCGCTGACGGCCTGGAGAGCCGCATGCAGCATCGGCACGGTCTGGGCGAGGTCAACGATGTGGATGTTGTTGCGAGCGCCGAAAATGAACGGAGCCATTTTCGGATTCCAGCGGTGAGACTGGTGACCAAAGTGCACGCCGGCTTCGAGGAGCTGACGCATAGTGAAATCGGGTAGTGCCATCGTTCTAATTCTCCGGTTGGTTCCTCCGGAAGCGTGTGAGCAAGACGGAGCGTTGTCGCCCCGGCTGCCACCGGACGGCCTTGTGAGCCATGCTTCCGTGTGAGATGGCGCGCTATATAGCGCCATTTCGGCCAGAAGCAAGGAAATAAGGGCCTTTCGGGGCTTTTATCGCCCGCGAAAGGCCCATCTCGGGATTTCCGCCCTGCCCGCTAGCACTTTGGCTGGTTGGGCGGGCATCTTTTCGCCGGGGCCGCAGGGGGCCGTGGCGGCGGCGCCACCGGACGCGGCGGCGGCGCGACCGCAACCCGTGGCGGAGGCGGCGGGGCCGGTCTTGCCACCGGCGGGGGAGCCGGACGGGCGGCTGCAACCGGCGGCGGCGCCGGACGGGGTGGCGGCGGTGCAGCCACCCGCGGCGGCGGCGGTGGGGCTGCACGCGCTGGCGGCGGGGGCGGCGGGGGCGGCGGAGGCCGCGCCGAGATCTGCGGACGCGGCGGCGGCGCAGCGACGTGTGGCGGTTCCGGCCTGATTTGCTGCCGGGCCACCGGTGGTGGCGGAGGAGGAGCCGTCGGTTTGACGGAAGTTACGGCCGGCTTGGCGGTTACAGACGCCGGCGGCGGCGCGACGGCATGGCCTGGCGGGTTTCCCGCCGTTGGCGGCGTTGAGGTGGCCGGTGCCGCAGCAGTTGGCGCCGGCGGAGTTGGAGCTGGCTTGCCGCCGGGAGCTTGACTACCGGGCGCCTGGATCGCGGACGGCTGCGCACCGGCTCGACCGGGCACCGGCGGCGCGCCATGGCCCCCCGGAACGGGGAGCGCGTGTGCGTCAGGCTGTTTTGGCTGTCCTGGCGCGGGAGCGATTGCGGGCGCGTTGACCTGCGCCGGCGTGCCCACGGGTGCGGCTGCCGTCGGAGCAGGCTTGCCGCTCGGCGTCTGGACCGAGGGCTGCGATCCGCCCCCCCCTGGAGCGGGCGGCGTATTCTGCGATCCGGGAGCCGGAAGCGCGTGACCTGGCGCCGGCGGTGCCGTCGGGGCAACCGTCGTTGGCGAGGCGTTGACCGGCCTCGCCATCATCGCAGCCGGCTTTGCCGTCGGGTTGCTGACCAACGCCGCCTGGCTGGGCTTCAGCGGCTGGTTCGGATGGGCCTGGATCGCCTGCGCCTGAAGCTTCACCGCCGTCGGCACCTGCGTCATCCCGGCCGCGCGCCCTGGTCCATTTGCCGCAACGGCTGCGGCCGCGGCGGCATTGCCGGCCGGCAGCGCGGCCGCCGGCTGGTTGATCACGGTGTTGATGACCGTGGTGTTGTGGATGTTCTGGTAGATGATGTTGTTCGGCGGCGGCGCGACATAGACCGGCGGACTGTAGAACACCGGAATCGGCACGAACACCGGCTGCGGCAGCACGAACAGGCCGACGACCGGCAGCGGCGGCGGCAGCACCACGAAATCGGGCGGTGGCGGCGGGCAGAAATAGATCGGCGGTGGTGGTGGCGGCGCAAAGCCGAAATCAGGATCGCTGAAATACAGCACCGGACGGTCGACATAGACCACCTCCTCCGGCGGCGGAGGCGGAACGTCGTAGTCCATCATCGCGAATGTCGGCGGCGGCTCGAGCGGCGCAGTCAGGATCGCAAGCCTGCGCCGGGCATCGCCCGCATGCGGCCCGCGCGGATAGCGGCGCAGATAAGACCAATAGGCATCAGGCGTGTCGGCGCGATAAGTCCGCCGCCAGGTAATCGCTTCGCGGCGCGCCGCCACGATCGCCATCACGCGCTTCGCCAAGGGATCGCCGGGATAGGCGGCAAGAAAATCCTCGTAGGCCGGCAGCGTGTCGCGCTCGAGCGCGGCCGCATAGGCGTCCTGCACGCCGAGATCGCGCATCGGCTTGTTACGGATCGCGGCGACCTGATCGGGTGCGGCCTGCGGCGGCGGCGCATCAGGCGCGCGCTCGAAGAAGGCGAATTGCGCGGTGATCTTCTGGTCGTCCCAGGGCACCTGCGCGCCCTTGGAACTCTCGTTGACGCGGAGGCGAACGCGGTCGAACACCTCCGGCAGCGACAGGCCCCCGGTGCGAATCATCTCCGCCAGCGATTGGGCGTAGATGCCGTAGGGCCCCGGCTCCTCAGGCGCCACCGTGCCGGGCGCCGCGTTGAAGGCGATCAGCATGTTCGGATCGGGTTCGACCAGCGCCAGCCCGCTCGCAATCGGCTGCTGGCCGCCCTCTATGAAGGGTTGCGCGCGCGCCGCATCGAGCACGATGACGTTGGCCTTGAGCGGGATCGAGGCGAGCTGGCGGGCATAGTCGCTGATACGCAGCGCCTCCGTCGGAATGTCGGTGTCACGCGCGATGTTGGAATCGACCGGGATGAAATAGTTCTCCCCGGCGAGTTGCACGCCATAGCCGGCCAGATAGATCATCGCGACGGTGCCGGGGCCTGAGGCCTGCGCCTTCTGGATGAAATCGCGAAGACTCTTGCGCAGCGTGTCGCCGTCGAGATCGCGCGCGCCGACCACGTCGAAGCCCGCCGCCTGCAGCGTCTGCGCGATCAGGCCGGCATCGTTCGCGGTGGTTGCCAGCGGCGACTTCGAATAGGCGCCGTTGCCGACCACGAGCGCAATGCGCTTTTCCTGCTGCTGCGCGCCCACCGGACCGAGCGCGCCCGCAACGAGCAGGATCGGCAGCAAAAAGCAGATGAAGATCTTGTGTGTCCCGCGCATGGCTCGCTCGTTATTGTTGTTGAGGTGCCAGCGCGCATGAGACGCGCGGCCGGCTGAACGGCACTTGAACGAAAGGCTCGGATTGAGGCGGCGCCATGGCGCGCAGGCTTGTCAGGATCATGTCAGCTTCGCCGGACCCAACGGCCACCCTCTCTCGCAGGGTGACGTGGCCCGCTCGCATCAAAGGCGCGGCTCGCCCGGGCGAGCCTGACTGCGGTCGGTATCGAGCTCGCCCTTCAGACTGCCGATCTTGTCGAAGAAGGCGTCCTCGCTACTGACTGGAACCGCACGCAACATCGGCGGCATCAGCCAATGCACCGTCCGCTGCCGTCCGGAATCGGTGAAGGCCTCTGATTGCTGCAACGTTTGCACGCCGATGCCGCCCGCCAGCAAAGCCGCGACGAGTCCCCCTTTCAACCACAGCCGGCTGCGCCCAATCTCGCGCAGATGACCGAAGCAGACGATCGCAAAGATCAGCCATCCCGCGACATACTCGTAGCTGACGCCCCACGGCCAGGTCCAGGCGAATGCGGCATATTGCGCGAACTCGTTGCAGAGCGAAAAGGCAGCGAGGCCGATCAACACGATCAGGAGATTGCGCAGGAAGTGCGAGCGTCCGGTGAAGATGCGGCAGAGCAGCGCCCACAGCCCGACCCAGACCAGGAGCGTCCCGGCGACCGTCAGCAGCGGCGTGAAATAGGCCGATGCGCGCGGCTCGCTTGTCTGTGTCAGCCAGATCTTGAGGGCGTCGATCGCAAGGATCAACACACCGATGACGAGCGCCAGGATGATCGGCAAGACATGCCGCTCGGGCGGCGCAATCAATTCACGCTCGACTTCGTGATCGACGTCGCGAATGCGCAGGTAAGTCTGCCCGATCCGGATCGGCTGCTTTCCGTCCACGACGAAATCGGACAGCCTGGTCTTGCTGCCGTCGATGAATGTGCCGTTGGCGCTGCCGACGTCCTCGGCGAAAAGGCTGCCATCGTCGCGGCGGACCACGCGCAGATGCTGCGCGGCCACGTAGGGATCATCGATCACGACATCGTTGTCGTAGCCCCGCCCGATGCGCACCTCGGAAGCGGCGATGCGAACGCGTGCGGCGACTTCGCGCTGTCGCGAGAGTATCTCGATCCACATCATTTGCCGGCCTGCACCGCTTCGAGGAAGCGCTTGCCGAGCGCGATGGCGTCGTCATAGCCGACCGCCTGCATATTCAGCCGCGAGACCAACGCTTCAAGTGACTGGTCCTGCGTGACCGCGATCAAGGACACGTCGTAAAGTCCTTCGAACTGCCGGTAGGCCTGCGCGCACCACACGACATGCAGCGGCGGATGCTGCGGCGCCGCGCCGGCCTGGACGAAGTCCTCGTGACACCGCTCCGGCGTGTACCATTTCTTGAAGGGACCGCCGACGCTGAGGCGGGGCTGACTGATCCGGATGAGATAGGTTGCGAACTGGAATTGATTGAGGTCGACGGTCTTGACCAGGGAATGATTGATGTTGATCGCACCGATGTTGAGGTCGGACGCCACGAACACGCTGGTGTCGCTGCTGCATTCGGTGGAGTTGACGCTGGCGCGCGGCTTCGGCGTGTCGCTGGCATTGGTGCTGGCCCAGCAGTTGAACCAGAGCGCCTGCGCCGCGGGCGCGCGGTAGCGACCGAACGTGTCCGAGCGGAAATCCGCTTCACCCAGCGATTTGTAGAGTCCTGATCGCCACGCGACCAATTGCCGGCCCACCTCGTCCTTGATATCGGACGGCTTGACGTCAGAGGATCTGGCATTCTCACCGGATCGCTGCAGCAAATCCGCCGCAAACCGCGCGGGCACCAGGAAGCTGATGAGCTGGCCGCCCCGGCGCGTTGCGACGTTGACGCCGATGACGTTGCCGTCGGCAGCGACCGCCGGGCCTCCGCTCATACCGGGATTGAGCGCGCCGGAGAAATGGATCCGATCGGTGTAGGTATGATCGGTGACGCCGTTATAGGTGCCTTCGATGATGGTGAAGCCGAGGTCAAGCGGATTGCCCATCGAATAGAGCCGCTCGCCCTTGGCGAGCTTGCCTTCGAGCGCCGCCTGGTTGAAGGCAAAGAATGGCACGTCCTTCTTGTCGATACGGACCAGCGCAAGATCGTTCGGCAAATCGACGCGCAGTAGCGTCACCTTGCCCTGGCTGCCGTCGGCGGCGATATATTCAAGCCGATAGGTGTCCGGCTCCAGCACGGCCTGCGAGACGACGTGATAGTTGGTGATCGCCAGTCCGTCCGCAGAGACGAGGAAGCCCGAACCGATCGAGGTCTGGCGCCCGGCATCCGCGACCAATGTACGGATTTGCAGCAAGCGCGGCGGCGCGGCCGCATAGATGCGCTCGGCGACCGAACCTTCACCCTGCGCCGCCGACGCCATGTCCGAAGCGCACACCGCGATCAGAACCGACAATCCGATCGCACGCACCAGCGCGCCGAAAAACGATTTTTGCAAGTCCCTGCTCCCGCGCAAATGCACGCAAGGTTGCATAGCCAAAGCACGGAGGGGCTGCAACATGGTCCGGCTTCGTCCGAAGCACGGACGCGAGGCATCTCATCCCTGGGCGATCAAATCGACGGCGCCGGTCGCGAGCCGATAGACACCGCCGACCACCCTGAGCTTGCTCTGCGCGACCGCGGCGTCGAGAATCGGAGTTGCCGATTTCAGCTTCGCGACATTGTCGATCACGTTCTGCCGGATCGCCTTGTCGAGCACCTCGCCGCCCTGCTGCATCGCGGCCTTGGCAGCCGGCGCGATCGCGTCGACCAGCGCGGGAATGTGCCCCGGTGGCGACGTGTTGCCTTTGATCGCCTTCAGCGTCGCATCGACGGCACCGCACGCATCATGGCCGAGCACGAGGATCAGCGGCGTATTGAGAACAGCGACCGCATATTCCATGCTGGCGATGGTCTCGGTGCCGGCAAAATTGCCCGCAACGCGGCAGACGAAGAGATCTCCGCGGCCGGTGTCAAAGGCATATTCCGGCGCGATGCGCGAGTCGGCGCAGCTCAGCACCGCCGCGAACGGATTCTGCCCACCAGCCAGCGCCTCGCGCTCGTGCTTGAAATCGTGGCGCCGCGATACGCCGTCGACATAGCGCGCATTGCCTTCCATCAGCCGCTTCAACGAAGCGTCCGGCGACAGCACGTTCTGGGGTTTGGGCGGCGCCTTGTTGTCCTTGGCGAAGGCCGCGCCACTCAAGGCGAGCCCAAGTGCAGCACCGGAGAAATGGATGAACGATCTCCGCGAAGGGCCGATCCCGGTATCAGTAACGCGAGCGCATTTTTCGCACATGCTTTTTTCTCCCGAGCAACCGCTGCGGCTGGACCGCCGCAGCCGTGCCGCGGCGCGCATCTTAGTTGATGGCTTGCAATTCGGCGAGCTTCGTTCGCGCCGTCGCCTCGTCCAATGCGACAAGCTCTGCCGGCCCGGGATTGGCCTCCCCCGCCGTCGCAACCGACACGACTGCGAGCCCGGCCAAGCCACCGAGTATCGCTCCACCCGTCGCCGCATCGTGCCTGGCGCTGCTCTTGATCAGGTAGAAGTGCGTCCGTCCGGCCTCCATCACGATCTCGCGCTTGGTGTCGCCGGGGAAAAGCGCTTCGGTCACCAGCACGTCGTGCCGACCGGCCGGACGATCAGCATAGGCATATTTGCCGGCCACGACCCGCCCGAGCGATGTCCCATCGAGCTTCACCTCGCAGCCGCAGATGGCCATGCTCAGGCCCTCGCGCTTGTCCTGCAAGAAAACCACGCGCGCTTGCCCGCCGCGTGGAGGTCCGATCTTCCGTGACACGGATGCAAAGTCGGTTCCGACCTGATCGCTGACGCAGCCCGTCAGCATGGCGCCAACGGCCAACAACAACACGCCCAATCGCAGCATCACGCACCCCAGCCTATTCCCCGGCATGGATGCTAGCCAAAATCACCGCCAGGTTGCAACAGCAACCCGACGTTGACAACGCAAATGACCTGGAACGGCGCTAGATCTGCTGCACATCCACGACGCCCGCGACCGCCTTGATCGCGCCGGCGATCTGGGGCGAGACTTTGAAGCGGCCGGGCAGCTTCATCTCCACCTCGGTCTCGAGGTCGAGCATCATCACCAACGAGACCTCGCCGTCGCCGTTGGAGCGCGGCGCGATGCCGGGACTGCCGATCTTTGGCGTGGCGCCGTTCGCGGCCGCGGCTTCCGGTCCGGCCAGGCGCTTGGCGATCGAGTCCAGCGGCTTGGTATCGCGCACGAAGATGCGCAGGCCCTTCTGCGTCTTCGCCGCGGCGTCATCCAGCGGCTCGGCATGCAGCACGCGCGCGCGGACGTCCTCACCCTGGAGCTCGGCGCCGAGCTGGAGCAGCACCGCAGCGCCCGGCTCCAGCACGTCGCGATATTGCGCGAGGCCTTCGGAGAACAGCACCGCCTCAAAATGGCCCGTGGGATCGGAGAGCCCCATGATGCCCATCTTGTTGCCGGTCTTGGTGCGCCGCTCCATGCGCGACACCACCGTCGCCGCAACCTTGCCGGCGGTGGCGCCGGTCTTCACCGCACGCGAGAACTCGGCCCAGCTCTGCACACGCAGCCGCTTCAGCACGGTGGCGTAATCGTCGAGCGGATGACCCGACAGGAAGAAGCCGATCGCATCGTATTCGCGGCGCAGCCGTTCGGCCGGCAGCCACGGCTCGATCTGCGGCAGCATGATGGTCGGCGCGTCCGCCGACATGCCGAACATGTCGTTCTGACCGATGGTCTCGGCCTGATGCGCACGCTGGCAAGCAGCCAGGATCGAATCGGCCCCGGCGAAGACCCGCGCCCTGTTCGGCTCCAGCGTGTCGAAGGCGCCGGCGGCCGCGAGACTTTCGATGATGCGTTTGTTGATCGCACGCGGATTGACGCGCGCCGCAAAGTCGGCGAGCGAGGTGAACAGCCCCCGCTTGGTCCGCTCCTCGATGATCTGGTCGATGGCCTGGATGCCGACGCCCTTCAGCGCGGCGAGCGCATAGTAGATGACCTTGTCGCCGACCTCGAAGGTCGCGCCGGAGCGATTGATGTTCGGCGGCTCGACCTTGATGCCAAGCCGCTGGGCCTCGGAGCGAAATTCGGAAAGCTTGTCGGTATTGTTGAGATCGAGCGTCATCGACGCTGCGATGAACTCCACCGGATAATGCGCCTTCATGTAGGCGGTGTGGTAGGACACCAGCGCATAGGCCGCCGCGTGACTCTTGTTGAAGCCGTAGTCGGCGAATTTTGCCAGCAGCTCGAAGATGGTCTCGGCCTGCCCCTTCGGCACGCCGTTCTTCACCGCGCCCGCAACGAAGATGTCGCGCTGCTTGTCCATCTCGGCGCGGATCTTCTTACCCATGGCGCGGCGGAGCAGGTCGGCGTCGCCGAGCGAATAGCCCGACATCACCTGCGCGATCTGCATCACCTGTTCCTGGTAGATGATGACGCCGAAAGTCTCCTTCAGGATCGGCTCGAGCACGGGATGGAGATACTCCGGCTCCTCGTCGCCGTGCTTGCGCGAGCAATAGGTCGGAATGTTCGCCATCGGGCCCGGGCGATACAGCGCGACCAGCGCGATGATGTCCTCGAAACGGTCGGGGCGCATGTCGACCAGCGCGCGCCGCATGCCCTGGCTTTCAACCTGGAACACGCCGACCACCTCGCCGCGCGCCAGCATCTGGTAGCTCTCGGCATCGTCGATCGGCAGCGTCGCAAGATCGACATGGATGTCGCGCGGCTTGAGCAGCTTGCACGCGACGTCCAGCACGGTCAGCGTCTTCAGGCCGAGGAAGTCGAATTTGACGAGGCCGGCCGGCTCGACCCATTTCATATTGAACTGGGTCACCGGCATGTCGGATTTCGGATCGCGATACATCGGCACGAGTTCGCTTAAAGGGCGATCGCCGATCACGATACCGGCCGCGTGGGTCGAGGCGTGCCGGGTCAGACCTTCGAGGCGCTGCGCGATGTCGAAGGCGCGCGCCACCACCGGGTCTTCGTCGCGGAACGCCTGAAGCTTCGGCTCGCTCTCGATCGCAGCCGCCAGCGTCACCGGTGCGGCCGGATTCTGCGGCACGAGCTTGGTGAGCTTGTCGACCTGGCCGTAGGGCATCTGCAGCACGCGGCCGACGTCGCGCAGCACGCCGCGCGCCTGCAGCGTACCGAAGGTGATGATCTGCGCGACCTGGTCGCGGCCGTAACGCTGCTGGACGTACTGGATCACCTCGCCGCGGCGGTCCTGGCAGAAGTCGATGTCGAAGTCCGGCATCGAGACGCGCTCGGGATTGAGGAAGCGCTCGAACAGCAGGCCGAACTTGATCGGGTCGAGGTCGGTGATGGTCAGCGCCCATGCAACCAGCGAGCCGGCGCCTGAGCCGCGGCCCGGCCCGACCGGAATGCCCTGGCTCTTCGCCCATTTGATGAAGTCGGACACGATCAGGAAGTAGCCCGCGTATTTCATGCGCATGATGACGTCGAGCTCGAACGCCAAGCGCTTGTTGTAATCCTCCTCCGTCATGCCTTGCGACAGGCCGTGCACCCGGAGCCGCCTGGCGAGCCCCTCCTCCGCCTGCCGCTTCAATTCGGCCGCCTCGACCGCGGCGGCATCCGAGCTGCCGGCGGCGCCGACCGTAAAGAACGGCAAGATCGGCTTGCGCGTCATCGGGCGATACGAGCAGCGTTCCGCGATCTCGACCGTGGAGGCCAGCGCCTCCGGAATATCGGCGAACAACACCGCCATCTCGGCGCGGGTCTTGAAGCGGTGATCCGGCGTAAGCTGCACGCGATCGGTCTCGGCGATCAGCCGGCCGCCGGCGATGCACAGCAGCGCGTCATGCGCTTCGTAATCGTCGGTCGCGGCGAAATACGGCTCGTTGGTCGCGACCAGCGGCAGGCCCTTCGCGTAGGCAATGTCGATCAGCCCGCTCTCGACGCGCCGTTCCTTGTCGAGGTTGTGGCGCTGCAATTCGACGTAGAGGCGATCGCCGAACAGGCCGGCGAGACGCTCGCAGCGTGCAGCCGCAATGTCGGCCTGGCCGCTCGCGAGCGCGAGCGAGATCGGTCCGTCCGGGCCACCGGTCAGTGCGATCAGCCCTTCGGTCTCGCCGTCGAACCAATCGAACTTGATGAACGGCGCGTGGCTGTCGGGTGATTCGAGGAACGCGCGCGAATTCAGCCGCATCAGGCTGCGATAGCCGCGCTCTTGCGCGGCCAGCAGCACCACGCGGGAGGGCGGAAGCGCGTTGCGCGCGTTGGGATCCTGGTCGCCGAAATCGATCGCGAGCTCGCAGCCGACGATCGGCTGGATGCCGGAACCCGCCATCTTGTCGGAGAATTCGAGTGCACCGAACAGATTGTCGGTGTCGGTCAGCGCCAAGGCCGGCTGGTGATCCTTCTTCGCGAGCTCGGCGAGCTTGGCGATCTTGATCGAGCCCTTGAGCAGCGAATAGGCCGAGTGAACGTGAAGGTGGACAAATCCGGCGCTCGGCATGGTCGCGTGACGGCCTCTTGTGAGAAGAGTTGGAGCGGTCGCCGGCGCCCCAAGGCGTGATGTTCGGGCGACTCGCCTCACAATGGTGGGGGCTCGCCGCGTCAGAGTCCACGCCGGAGCCGCCGATCGGCCGCCTCATCCCGCTTTTCCCCAAGGGCCGCGAGAAAAGAGCCATGAGAAAAGGGCCACGAGATGGTTCCCGAGCATCGGTTTACAAGACCGCTGCTCCAGCACCGCAGCATCAGAGCTGCGGAATCACCTGAGCCCAGATCGCGATCATCCCGACGAACAGCGCGATCGACGTCAGTGCAGCGGCTTCTTCCACGAAAATCCTGAACATGGCTTGCTCCATCACCAGAACGTATGAAGAACATTGTTCTCATTTCGTTCTATGGAGTCAAGCGATCTGGGGCGGCTCGAAACGAAATGGTTAACTCGCTGAATTCACGCAATAAAAAAGCCCCGGCGCGAAGGCCGGGGCTTTCGACAACCGCTTCTTGCGAAGCGATCAGTCTCAGTGCTCTGCTCAGTACTTGGCCAAGACCGGGCCGCCAAACTTGTAGTTCAGGCGGACGAGACCCATGTCGACGTCCTGACGGATGCGATCGGTCGACGGCACCAGCGCGAAGGTGACGTCCTTGTCCTGCAGGAAGATGTGGTTGTACTCGACGCCAACCGACCAGTTCGGCGCGAAGCCGTACTCGAGGCCGGCACCGACCGTGCCACCCCAACGGGTCTGGCTGTTCGAGGCGAGCAGCGCGCCGGTGGCAGTGCTGGACACCTCGTACTTGGTGCCCGCAACGGCCGCACCGCCCTTCACGTAGAGGAGCACGTTGTTCCAGGCATAGCCGATCTGGCCGGTGATCAGACCGAACGAATCGATCTTCGACCGGTTGCGCGTGGCGAACAGCGCGCTGACGTTGTCACCCGAGAAGTCGGCCCAGTTGCCCTGGCCTTCCACGCCGAACACCCACTGGCCGGACTGCCAGCGATAGCCGATCTGGCCACCGACCGTGCCGCCGGTCGCATCGTGAGAACCTTCGCGGCCACCGCCGACGAGATCCCAGGTCGAGTGCGAGGAACCGCCGCCGCCGTTGATACCGATGTAGAAGCCGCTCCAGTCATAGACCGTGGCGATCATCGCAGGCGCCTTGGTGTAAGGACGCGCAGCGAGGTCAGCAGCCAGCGCCGGTGCAGTCGCGCTGATCGCGACGAGGCTCACAGCAGCGAGCAACATATTCTTGTTCATTTGAATCCCGTTCCAGTTTCGTCGTTAGGCCCCCGGGCCATGGCGACCTCATACCAGCGATCGACGGAATTGCTGTAACCTCGACGCAACAGTTCACGCCAAAGGGCCCTGTTTCATTAACGAGTGTTTAGCGCGCGAAGCGCGGAAACCCCTTGAAACAAGAGTTTTCAGCGATTCCAACGTGTGCTGCGCGGCGTGCATTGCGTGCGCGCGTAACAACGTCGCGCGCACGATTGTGTGATCAAGGAATCGAAGACGCGCGCATCATTTCCTCTCCCCATTGTCGCCACATTCTCGCGCGCGATCGCCACAATTGCGGACGCCGAGAACGCAACGCCTCTCGAAATCGTCCACGCGCGCAAACGCCCTGCTTTCTCATTGCCAGGGCGGAACACTCAACGACGGAGCGATTGCGACGGCCCCCTGCTCGCCCCGCCGTGCCAGATCATCGCAGAGCGACAGCGCGATATCGTCGAGCGCATAGTGCGGCTCGCGCGCCGCGCGCCACGTATCCCATGCTGAGGTCTCGCTCTTGGCGAGCGCGAGCAGATCACGCGCCAGGTTGACGCGCGCGAAGAACATTCCAGTCGTCGTTCCGTGCCCCAGTTGCTCGGGATCCATCGCGCCGGACCGGCAGCGTTTCCACGCCTCGATACCGGTGATGAACGCCGTACGCGGCACATCGATTGGCTCGAAATCGAATTTGAGGAGATTGCGGTGCGGCTCGTCGAGCTCGGCATCGACCAGCACCCAGCGTTGCTCGTCCCGCATCCAGTATTCGCACACCCAGTGATCGTGATAGGGATGACCTGAAAAGTAGGTGCCGAAACCGCAGCGGACACGGGCGGGCACGCCGTGCTGGCGCAGAATTGCGCACAACATCAGCGCAAAATCCCGGCACGTTGCCAAGGCTCTCAATTCGCCCGGTCGCGCCATCGTCAGCGGCCGAGGGTCAATCGCCAGAAGCTGATCCAGACGTTTGGACACCGGCAGCGTGGCGCGGCTCTGACCGGAAAACGCAGCCGGGTCGAAGCCCTGCCTCTCGATCCAGGCCTCGTGGATCAGCAGACCGTGCAGGATGCGACACACCGCTGGAATATCCAGCGGCAAGTCGCTGATCAGACCGGCATGAACGCCGGGATCGCTCAGCGGGCTATGGCTGGCGTAGTCGTCGAGCGTCGCAGGTTCATTCATCCGGAGCAGCATAAGCTCGCGGCGCCCCAGCGCGCCACTAAAAGTTGTAGACGCTCCGATCGTCCTGTAACGTGAGATCGTCTCCTTCATCGCGCCTGGTCTTCTCATTTCATGCTCGCCCGTACCTTGCTCCTCGTGGCCTCGCTGACGATCTCCGGCGCATTGCGCGCAGAACCGACGCCGGCCGAGAAGGCGGGATTTGCGTCCAGGCTGACGATCTATCTTGCCAAGGGGGCGCCCGATGCATGCGGGCCGGGCTGCGACCGCTGGATCGCCATCGAGGGCGAGCTCGACGGCAACGCCGCGTCCCGCGTCCGCCGCTTTCTCGCCGGCGTCAAGGACACGCAGCGTCCGATCTATCTCCATTCGCCCGGCGGCAACGTGGAGCAGTCCTACATCATCGGGCGGCTGCTGCGCGGCCGCAAGGCGATCGCGCGCGTTGGCCAGACGATTGCGGCGGCGTGTGCCGCAGGCACGCAGGTGGATGCCGCGTGCCTGAAGGCGAAGAACGCAGGCGGCGAGATCGAAGCCGAGCTCACCACTCACCATGCGATGTGCAACTCGGCCTGCGGCTACCTGTTTCTCGGCGCGACATCGCGCGAGGTGGCACCGGACGCCGCGCTGGCGGTCCACAATTCCAGGCTCGTCTTCGCCATTCAGGGCCATCCGCCGCCGGCGTTGCTCGCAGAATTCAGGCAGCGTCGAACCGCAACCGCCGACCGCGAGCGCACGGCCTATATCGCGGCGATGGGGATCAGCCGCGAGCTCGATGATCTGATCCGGACGGTGAAGTTCGAAGATCTGCACATGCTGACGCGCGCCGAGCTGTACCGCTTCGGCATCGACACGCGGGCGCTAGCCGAGGCGAAGTGGCGACTGGAGAAAGCAACCTCGCCCTATGTCAGCAAGTTCGCAACGCTGAAGAACGAAGGCGGCCCGTCGTTCCGAACGATGGAGTGGCGCCTTTACTGCGACCGCAAAAATCGCGTGCCGCTGATGTTCGCGGCCGAGATCGACGAGGCGTCGGTGGGCAAACGCACCATCATGATGACGGCAGACGCCGCCCCCAACGAGCAAGCCGGAGGATCTCCGATGCGGGCCGGCAAATACGAAATGTGGAGCGGCTCGCTCGATTTCGGCACGTTCAGGGCGATCATGGCGTCCCGCTCCCTCCATGTCCGGGAGACCACGCGGAAGTCCGACGAAGCGGCAGACGTGACAACGTTCGACATCGACGCCACGGGCCTGCCCTCGGCGTGGTCGCAGCTCGAAGCATCATGCCCACCGGCGACGCCCGCTGCGAAGAGCCCTTGGCCGGCGGTGTCTCTGCCGAAGGCTACGGCAACGCCACCGGCTGCGCCGTCGCCCTGACGTCATCGAGATTTGCGCCGGCGACGTCCGTCGTGCTCAGCGTGCCGCTGCGATCTTCGCGCGGAACGACTCCTGTCCCTCGACGATCTTGTCGATCAGCACATCGAGCGCCCAGAAGCGCTCGCGGATGTCGAAATCGACCGCCCGGCTCTCGGTGCAGGAAAAGGTGCCGAGCCGCTGGTGATAGAGCTTGGCCAGCTTGGGATAGCCCATCGGCTCCGCCATCGCGGCGAGCGCGAGATAGACCGAAAGCTCGTTCGCCAGCACCGGATGCTTCTGATGCTGCGTCAGCAGCCATTTGTAGAGGTCGGGGTGGAAGTTCGTGAATACGCCGGTGAACCCGGGAGCTCCCGACTTCATCGCGTCAAAGGCGATCGCGGCATTGGCATTGACGATCGTCAGCGGCGTGCCCTGGGTCAGCTTGACCCGGCGCTGCACGGTCGGAAGGTCGCACGAGACGTCCTTGAGAATTGCGAAGCGGCCGCTGTCTGCGCAAAAGGCCAGCTCATCATCGGAGAGAAGCCGGCGGAACGGCGCCGGGCATTCATAGAGGCCGAGGCTCATGTCCTTGGGCAGCCGGTCGAGCAGCCAGGTCAGATTGTCGGTGAAATTAGTCCCCGTCGGATCCAGGGACGCAAGTCGGTTCGTCACCAGCACCAATCCGTCGACGCCCGTCTTGGCAATGGAGGAAAGCTCGGTCAGCTGGTCCTCCCTGGATTCGCTGATATGGCCGGACGCGATGACCGGTAGCCGGCCTGCCGCGGTCCTGGCGACGAACCTCGCCAGCGCCACGCGCTCGTCCAGCGTCAGGAACTGCATCTCGCTCGACTGGGCGACCGCGAACAGCGCGTCGGCCCCGTTCGCGATATACCACTCGATCAGCCTTTCCAGGCCGGCATAGTCGATCGTCTTGGCTTCGGTGAACGGCGTCAGCATCACGGGAATGATGCCCTTGAGAGCGATGGTCACAGGCAGGCTCCAAAGCGTGTCGAACGGGGTAACGAAGGTGGCGGCGGCTCCGCTACCGGTTCGCGACTATAGATCATTGGCAAGAGGCCGTCCGCAGCAACACCGTGCGCTGCTGCGGACGCTTGTCGTTATTCGCTGACGATCTTCTTGATGCGGTCGATCATCTCATCGACGGCCTGCTCCGGCGGCACCTTGTCGAGGACCACGCGGATGGTGGCCTTCGCCCAGACGTTCTCGTTGTTGACCGTGGTGAACTTGTAGTTCCGCGTCATCTCGTAGCCGCCGACGCCCGCCGCAAACTGGTCGCGCAGGATCTTGCGATGCTCGTCCCCGTTCCAGAATGCCGACTTCACGGCGGCAGTCTTCACAGGGAACCAGCGGCCCAGCGCGCCTTCGACATAGGGCTGCAGGTTTTCGTCCTGAAGCAGGAACTGCACGAACTCCTTGGCACGCGCCTTGTTCTTGGCCTGCTGGAAGATCACGCCGACCACGACCGAGCTGCGGGTGTGCATCGGCGTACCGTCCGGCTTGCTCGGCCAGGGCAGTGTCCGGATGCGCTCCTCGTAGTTCTTCTTGGCCTCGTCCCGCTGCTCGGCGGTCAGGGTCTGGTTGGTCGAGTCATCCAGCCACTTGCCGGGAATCGAGATGGTCGGATTGAAGGTCATCACCGTCGTCTTGTTGTGGAAGGCGACGTTGTTGTCCGCGTCCTTCCAGCTCGTCGCGGAGGACGGAACGCAGCCCTTCTTGTAGATCTCGGTGTAATCCCTGAGCGCGGACACGAGCCCGGCCTTCACCTTGGGATCGTCGAGCAGCAGCTTGCCGCTGTCGTCGACCATGACGACATTATAGGCCTCGGCGAAGGTCAGAAAGCCGATCAGGCTGTCGCTGCTGTCCACGCCCATCGGCAGGCCGATGCCATAGACGCGCTTGCCGCTTGCCTTGCGAACCGCTGGCTGCGCCTTGTCGCACCAGAAATTCCAGAAACCGTGCCAGTCCTTCGGAATGTCGCTTTCCTTGAGACCGCCCTCCTCGAGCATGTCTTTCCAGTAGTGCAGATGCAGCGTCGCCTGCTTGACCGGGAAAGCGTAGTAGCTCTTGCTCTTGGTCTGCTCGTTTTGCAGCATGACCGTATCGAGCGCGCTCTTGTCGAACTGGTCCTTCATCGGCGTGAGGATGGCGCCGAGATCCTCGAGCTTGCCTTCGGCGGCCCATTTGCCAACGCTCTGGAAGTTGAAGGTGTCGGCATAGGCGACGTCAGGCACCGTGCCGGAATCGAGCGCCGCAACGGTCTTCGGAATGACGTCCTGCGTCGCGTATTGCGACAGCTCGACCTTCACACCGGTCTTGGCTTCGAATTTGTGAATCGCTTGGAGCAGCGCGTCTTCTTCGGCCGAGTAAAAGCCCTTGTTCCACCAGACCACGAGCTTCTCTTCGGCGTGGGCCGCCGGCGCTATCGCGAAGGTGCTCAGCAGAAGCGTGGCTGCGACGGCGCAGCCGTTCAGTGTTTTCGACAGACCAAGGCGCATTCCTGCATTTCCTCCGATGGCGCTTCCTTGCGAAACGCTCGCTACGTTTATGACGACAAGCCGTATCGTATGTAAGCGCTTACATACAGGGTGTCAATTTCACCGAAAGGTCAGATTTCTGTTGTCTTTCAATGATATGAACCGATTTCCATTCGGTGCAGGTCAGCCATCTCGCCGGTCAAGCAGGCAAAGGCGCCCTTCCCCGCCCGGACATCACCCGCGATCGTCAAGCCAGCGGGCCCGAGCTGTCCCTGACCTGCAACACCGGCACGATCTCTTTGGACTGTGGCCTCGTCTTGTGGCCGGCAACGACGGCGAGGAGCTCGCTGGCGGCCAACGTCCCGATCGCCTGGTTGTCGACCTTCATGGTGGTCAGACGTGGCGTGAAGCGCGACGAGATCGCGAGATCGTCGAACCCGGTGATCGAGAAGCCCGTTGGCGCCTTGAGGCCGAGGGCATTGGCAGCCATCAAGGCGCCGAGCGCGATGTTGTCGTTGCCGCACACGATGGCCGTAGGTCGCGCCTCTCCCTCCCGCGTCATCAGCCGCGAAAAACTCTCGGCGCCGAATTCCAGCGTGGAGGGACCAATCAGCAAATTCTCGTCCGGCATCTGCCGATCCGCAACCGCCAGCGCCTCCCTCACGCCGGCAAGCCTGGCGGCCACACGATCGTTGTTCGCGACCGGCTGGAAGATGCCGGCGAAGCGCCGGTGTCCGAGGGAGAGCAGATGATCCGTGATCCGGGCGAACGCGGCACGATTGTCGAAGCCGATACAGGGATGTTCGGACAGCTTGCTGTAGGAGTACGTGACGACGTAGGGAATGTCTCGGGCCTTCAAGGCCGCAAAGAGCTCTTCGGGATGGTTTTCACCGACGAGCGCAATCGCCTCCACGCCCCGCGCGAGCATGGCCTCCGCCTGCCTCAAGCCTTCGAGCGGATCGTAATTGGAGCAGCCCAGAAACAGCGTGAAGCCGGCATTGCTGAACACCGCCTGCATGCCGCCGATCTGATGCGCGAAGATTTCGTTGTCGAGCGTCGGGATGATCGCCCCCGCAATATGCGTTCGGCTCGAGGCAAGCGCCCTTCCCGCGGCATTCGGAATCCAGTTGAGCGCGCGGGCAGCTTCCTTTACGCGCTCCCGGATTGCTTCAGAGACCTTGTCCGGCTCGTTGAACACCCGCGACACGGTGGCCGTCGATACCTTCGCGGCGCTTGCAACCGCCTCGAGCTTGACGCGGCCGCTTCCCTCGCGCGTTCGTTTGCCAGTCACAGTCCAAGTCCATCCCGGTGATCGCGTAGCAATTGGTGAACCTACTTCGAAACTTCATCGTTTCGCAAAGAGGCTTGCGGGGCCTTACGCCGGAGGCGAGACAGCCTGCAAGACATCCCTGAACACGCCGTACTGCAATTTGAAGGCTTCAGGACTGTAGTCTTGATAGTATCCCGCGGTGACCGCGACAACGAGATCGAGCTCCGGGACGATGCGGATCGACTGGCCACCTCGGCCGAGTGCGCCAATCCACGGGACGAGGCGCCCATTGAGGCGAGAACGTCCCAACCACCACAAATATCCGTAAGATTGATAGTCATCCGCCTTAAGCTTCATGGTGGTCGACGCCTCGATCCATGCTTTGGAAACGATTTGCCGATCGTTCCAGCGACCGCCGGCGAGGACGAGTTGGCCGATTTTCGCCATATCGCGAGGCCGCAGGCGTAATCCGCCTCCGGCATCGCTGTCGCCCTTGACCCTGCTCCACTCAAATTCGTTGATGCCGAGCGGATCGAACAGCACCGTGCGCGCGAATTCATCGAGCGGACGGCCGGTGGCCTTGCGAACGATCGCCGAGAGCAGCGTGAGCGCACCGGTGTTGTAGAAGAACCCCTGCCCGGCCGGTGCCGTCACAGGAAGACCGAGGACGTAACGAGAGGGATCCTGCGCCATATGCATGCGCACTTCGTCGTTGTCGTCCCCTGTCGCCGGAGTTGCCTCCACCCACTTTAGGCCCATCGACATGGTGAGCACGTGTGAGAGCAGGATGCGATCCTTGTCCGGGGACCGCAGCTCGGACAATTCGGGAAAGAAGCTGACGACTGGTTCGTCGATGCTTCGGATGAAGCCCTGGTCGATCGCGATCCCGACTACGAGCGACGCGACGCTCTTCGAGCACGATTTTAGATTATGGAGTGTATCGGCGTCGAAGCTGATGTCCTTGACCAGAACGCCGAAGAAGCGACTGGCAACCTCATCGGATCCTCTGAAGTATCGCTCGAACGCTAATCTACCGTGGCGAGCGATCAGCACGGCGTGAATGTTGGCGCCGGAGCTTTCGAGGCGATCGGCCATCCTGCATAGCGCGGCCTGGTCGACGTCGTTGTCTCCACTGGCCGATAGAACGGACCAGCCATCATCGCGCTTTGCCGGAGCGGCACAGTTGGCCGGTGAGTCAGCGCAGACCGGAGGCCCGGCGATTTGCGCCAAGGCAGCCCCGCCGAGAAGCGAAATGAATTGCCGACGCCTCATCCGATCCCTCGTCGACCTCGCTTTCGACCGCGAACGAATGCTACGATTTGTAGCATTACTTTGCGTTGGCTGCAATCATGGCGCTCGAACTTCGGCCCTGCTTTGTAGGCACGTCGCGACATGCACGAGACTGTGCTCGGTTTCGCCGTCGGTCGTCAAAAAGGCCGTCGCGTGATTGCCGTGTTTTTGCGCCCTCACACCGGCGTATAGATCACGAGCTTCAGCGCGGGATCGTCATTGGCCTGAAAGCTCGTGTGCTCGGGAGTCGTCGACAGAACTTGCGACGGCCATCGCCACGGCAACGTCCCGTATGCAATGACCCGACCGCTATGCCCATCCCGAGCCGCGATCCTGACGGGAAGCTTACGCCTTGCAGCGCGTCAGCTTGCAGGTCCGTGCGTTTTGCGATCGAAATGTCCAAATCGGGCGCGGATCGTACGAGAAGCCGCAGCCTGATCGCGACGAAATTGTCGTGCGGCGCGATCAGACGCGCCCGCCAAATCGCCGCCAGCAAATCCAGACCAGCCTTGGAAAGGAATTGTGAGATGGACTCTTTCATGCACGCAAATCTAGCCTCACGCCGTGACCTGCTGCTCGCGACCGCCGGCGGCCTGGCCCTCGCGCTGACCGATCGAGCCGGTGCAACCGAGAGCGACGCGAGGATCGAGCCGCCAATGGCATCCGCCGTTCCCTATGTCGAGCACCGGATATCGAGCGGCGGCCACATCATTTACGCGCGCGAGTATCCCGGCAAAGATCCGGCTTTTGTCATGATGCACGGCTTCCCGGACAATCTTCACATCTACGATTACCTGGTGCCATATCTGACCCGGGCCGGCAGGCGGGTGGTCGTGTTCGACTTCCTCGGCTTCGGCCAGTCGGAGAAGCTCGCAGCCGGAGATTATCGGTATACGTTCAAACAGCAGGTCGGAGACCTGGCAGCCGTCGTCGACGCGCTGAAAATCGACAAATTCGTTCCGGTCGGTCACGATTCCGGCGGTCCCTGCGCCGCCAACTATGCTCTCGACAATCCCGATCGCGTTGACTGGCTTTGCCTGATGAACTGCTACTATTCGGACTCGCCGACATGGCGGTTACCCGAAATCATCGAGGTGTTCGGCGACCCCTGGCTCAAGCAGCTTGCCCAGGCATTTCTTGCCAGTCCTGAGAAGATGGACTGGCTGATCACGTTCCAGGACAACCACTTCCAGGTCAACATGCCCGAGGAATTGAGGAAGCGCTTCGTCGGCATCGTGCGACCGATCGTCAACGGCAACTTCGCCGGCGGGGCGGGACCTGCCTTTGCGCAGATGACCGGGCAGGTGCGCGAGAGCGTGGCCTACAATACGTCGCGCCTCCCTGACGTCCGCAGGTCCACCTCGAAAGTCACGCTCATCTGGGGCGTCATGGATCCCTATTTGACCTCCACCACAGCAGCCGCGATCGCGGCGAACTACTCGCACAGCACGGTCAAGCCGGTCGAGGCCGGTCACTGGTTGATGATCGACAGGCCGGCCGAGGTTGCGCAGCTCCTGCTCGCATCGGGCTGATCGTGACTATCGCGCGCCCTGCCTGCGACGCCACAGAGCCGGGCTGAGACCTTCTTCCTTCAGGAAATGACGGCCGAGGTGACTTTGGTCGAAAAATCCGCAGACAAGCGAGATCTCGGCCAGGGTCGCGGCCGATTGGCTCATCAATGATTTTGCACGCGCGATGCGCCTCTTCGTGATCCATTGATGCGGCGTCATGCCGAGCGACACGCGAAAGGCGCGCGCGAAATGACTGGCTGAAATGCCGCACTCCTGGCTGAGCGCCACGATGGATGGATCGCCGGCCAGATTGGCTTCGATGAAGTCACACGCCCGGCGGATTTGCCACGGCGCCAATCCACCCACCGCCTGAATTCCTCTGGGCAGACCGCCATAAGTGTAGATCAAATGGTCATGCACGGCCAGGGCTGCATATTCCAGAAATGCCGCCGTCGCTCGCGTGGGATCCATCACAACCGGCAGTATCGCAAGAGCCAATCCATAGAGAACCGGGTCATCCTGTCCAAGCGACTTTGCATGGAGACCGCCGACGCGAGGCAAGCCCCTTTCATAGGCTGCGTCATCGATGGACGCCTGAGGAACGTGAAAACGCACGCTGTCATAGACCGCGTCGAGGCTCACTTCGTTCTTGGAGGTCAGGTCAAAGAGATAAGCCTTGCCCGGCGATTGAACGACCGACTGACGCCTGCCGTCGATCGAGACGACCGCGTATTTTGCCGGCATCAACGGGATATTGAGGACGAACGCCTCCTCCCGAGTAGATGGAGTGGAGAGTCCCGGCTTGGATTCAAGATTCCTGAAGCGCGAAAAGGCGATCTGAGACGTTCCCGCAATTCGTGCGGCGATCGTCGGCGGTGGCGGGATCTTGAATCCCCGGCCAATTGCTGCGGAAATCCGGTCGGCGAGCACGCTGGCAATCCCCTGGATCTCTGACGAACCGTTCACATGCACGCATCAGAATGCGGAGCAAGCGAACGCGGAATCTTCACGAGATCGTCAGATGCCGCTGGGCGGTTCATACCAGTGGAGGCTGTTTCCTACCAGACCAGATCAGGGCGCGACCCTATGGTCGAGATCAAGACACGTGCCTTTTGACAAAGACGCGTCTTCGAAAGGTGATCCGTCATGGACGTCGCAAACGCAACAGTGTTCATCTCTGGGGCAAATCGTGGCCTGGGATTGGCTTTTGCACGCGAGGCACGTCGTCGCGGTGCAAGAAAGATCTACGCGGGCATGCGCAACACGACCGGGTTCCTGGAGCCCGGCGCGATCCCGGTCAGGATCGATGTCACGGATAGGTCGTCGATCACCGCAGCTGCCGAACTGGCTGCGGACACAAATCTGCTGATCAACAACGCCGGCATTGCCGCCTTGATCGCCAATCCTCTTGCCCCGGACATGGAGGCGCAATCGACCCGGATGTTCGACACCAACTATTACGGCGTCATACGCGTGACGCAGGCGTTCGAGCACATATTGGCGGCCAAGCCGCAAGCCGCCATCATCAACGTGCTTTCTGATATCGTGTGGCTGCCGCGGCCCTATCTGACGCCTTATGCCGCATCGAAGACGGCCGCCTGGAGCTTCACCAACCAGCTTCGCTTTCACCTGCGTGAGCGCAACGTCCAGGTGCTCGGGCTCCATGTCGGCTTCATGGAGACCGACCTGACCAACGGCATCGACGTGCCGAAGGCGAGCCCCGACGACGTGGTGCGCCAGACTTTTGACGCTCTCGCCGCAGGCAAGAGCGAGGTGATGGCCGACAAGGGGACGGCGATGCTGAAGGGTACGCTCGCAGCCGAGATGCCCGGCTACATCACACCGCCGCCAGGACTTTGAACAAGCAGGCCAGCGCGAACTGTCCCCGTACTTAAAGCCGAACACCACGAGCTGATCTTTCGAGGAGAATACATGGGCGCGGTTGTCAGCATCGATCCTCACACCGGCGTATAGATCACGAGCTTCAGCGCGGGATCGTCATTGGCCTGAAAGCTCGTGTGCTCGAAATGCAGCACGCCCTTGGTCGGATGGGTCATGGTCTTGTGGCCCGACAAGGTGCCGTGCACCTCGTGCGCGCCCCACCATTTGACGAATTCGGGACTGCCTTCGCGCAACCGCGTCAGCAATTCCGCAAAGGCGGGATCGCCGGCCCAGACGTCGTGGGTGGCGCGAAACATCGCGACCATGCGCTTGGCCACGTCAGCCCAGCCCGCGCCATAGGATTTCCGGGTCTTCTTGTTGGTCATCATCAAGAGCAGCGTGTTGCGATCATCCTCCGGCAGCCGCCCGAACGCAAAGATCTCCTCGGCGGCGGCATTCCAGGCCAGAACGTCCCAGCGCCGCCCGGTGATGTAGGCCGGGTGCGGCAGGCTCTCGACCAGGCGCAGGATCGGCGGCGGCACCACCTCGCGGGTGAACGTGCCCCTCGCGCCGTCGCGCGCGAGATCCTTGAGATGCGCATGCTCGGTCTTGCTGAGGCGTAGCGCACGCGCCAGCGCATCGATGGTCGTGACCGACGGGCTGACGGTGCGTCCCTGCTCGAGGCGGATATACCAGTCGACGCCGATGCCGGCGAGTTGGGCGACCTCCTCGCGGCGGAGCCCCGCGGTCCGCCGCCGCTGGCCTGCGGGGAGCCCGACAGTCTTCGGCGACAGCTTTTCGCGGCGGGAGCGGAGGAAATCGCCGAATTCGACGCGGCGTGGATCGGCCATGGCGTGTTCCCGTGATGGAGGGTTTTGGGAATACTAGGATAATACCAGGCCTTCATGTCCCTTCAAGGCCGCCGCATATGAGCATCACCCGTCTCTGAGGTGAACATCATGAAAGCTGCCATCCTTAAATCCCTGGGATCACCGCTGGTGGTCGAGACCGCGCCGGATCCGGTGCTCGGCACCGGCGAGGTCATCGTGGATGTCGTCGCCACGCGCGTCCTGTCCTACATGAACGAAGTCTTCAGCGGGGAGCGCAACTGCGCGCTCGCCCTGCCGATCATCCCCGGCCCTGGCGGCATCGGCCGGGTGCGCGCGATCGGCCCTGATGCCACCAAGCTCAGCATTGGCGACTGGGTGTTCTGCGACCCGACGGTGCGCTCGCGCGACGACATCGTGGCGCCCGATATCGCCCTGCAAGGGCTCACGGCCGCCGGCCCTGGCGGCATGCGCCTGCAGCAGCATTTTCGCCACGGCTCGTATGCCGAGCAGATGCGCGTGCCGACCGAGAACGTGAAGAAGCTTGGCCAGATCACCTCCGCGGAAGCCTCGCAATGGTGCGCGCTGGGAACGGCGCTGGTGCCCTATGGCGGCTTTCTCGCTGCAAACCTGCAAGCGGGCGAGACCGTGCTGGTGAGCGGGGCCACCGGCAATTTCGGCAGCGCCGCCGTCTCCGTCGCACTCGCAATGGGGGCGGCCTGCGTGGTGACGCCCGGCCGCAACGAGACGATCCTGGCCGACCTCGTCCGCCGCTTCGGCGCGCGGGTGAAGCCGGTCAGGCTCACCGGTCACGAGGACGACGACCGCGAGGCAATGAAGCGCGCGGCGGGAGGCTCGATCGACTGCGTGCTCGACATCATGCCGCCCTCGGTGAGCACGAGCGTGGTGCGCGCGGCGGTCATGACGGTTCGCGCCTATGGTCGCGTCGTGCTGATGGGTGGTGTCGGCATGGCCGGCGGTGCGGGCCTCGAACTGCCCTACCCCTGGATCATGCGCAACTGCATCTCCATCCACGGCGTGTGGATGTATCCGCCGGATGCGGCGAGCCGCCTGATCGGCCTGGTGCGCGCGGGATTGTTGCGGCTCGACGAGTACCAGACGACGAACTTCGACCTCGACCACGTCAATGAGGCCGTGGCGCATGCCGCGGCCAATGGCGGGCCGTTCAAATTGACGGTGATCCGGCCATAACAGGCCCCGCCGCTGCAGCGATGCGCCGTCGCAGCCGGTTTGTCCGATATGTCAGATGGTTGGGAGACATTCCCCCGACCGTAGCCGGCAACGGCCGTCTACTGTGCATGGGGTTGTTTTCGCGTTTTCTATTCGAGCTCGATGACCTGGCCGTTCGACAACGACACGCGCCGGTCCATGCGGCCCGCGAGCTCCATGTTGTGGGTCGCGATCAGCATGGAGACCTTGGTCGCCTTGACCAGCTGCATCAGCGCCTGGAACACGTGGTCGGCGGTGTGCGGATCGAGATTGCCGGTCGGCTCGTCCGCCAGCAGCACGCGCGGCGCATTGGCGACCGCGCGCGCGATCGCGACGCGCTGCTGCTCGCCGCCCGATAGCTCCGCAGGCCGATGCGTGATGCGATCACCGAGGCCGAGATAGCCGAGGATCTCCTTGGCACGCTTGACGCTCTCGGACTTCTTCAGGCCGCGGATCATCTGCGGCATCATCACGTTCTCCAGCGCGGAGAATTCCGGCAGCAGCCGGTGCGACTGGTAGACGAACCCGATATCGCTGCGGCGAAGCTGGGTGCGCTCGATGTCAGGCAATTGCGAGGTCGGCGCACCATTGACGTAGACCTCGCCGGAATCGGGCGCCTCGAGCAGGCCCGCGATGTGCAGCAGCGTCGACTTGCCCGAGCCCGACGGCGCCACCAGCGCGACCGACTGGCCCGCCCACAGCGCGAGCTTGGCGTTGTCGAGGATCGTCAGGGCCGCCTCGCCCTGAAGGTACTGCCGTCTTATCTCGTGGAGATAGATGACCGGTACATCTTCCGCCCCCTGCTGCTGCTCCATCAGCCCCTCACTCGTACCGCAACGCTTCGACGGGATCGAGGCGCGCGGCGCGCCACGACGGATACAGCGTCGCCAGGAACGACAGCGTCAGCGCCATGATGACGACGGCCGTGGTCTCGCCGACGTCGATTTCGGCGGGCAGCTTCGACAGGAAATAGAGTTCCGGCGAAAACAATTCGGTGCTGGTCAGCCAGGACAGGAATTGCCGGATGGATTCGATGTTGAGGCAGATCACGAGGCCGACGAAGAAGCCGACCAGCGTGCCGACCACGCCGATCGAAGCGCCCGTGATCAGGAAGATCCGCATGATGGAGCCCTGCGAGGCCCCCATCGTCCTGAGGATCGCGATGTCGCTGCCCTTGTCCTTCACCAGCATGATCAAGCCGGAGACGATGTTGAGCGCTGCGACCAGCACGATCATGGTCAGGATCAGGAACATCACGTTGCGCTCGACCTGCAGCGCGTTGAAGAAGGTTGAGTTGCGCTGCCGCCAGTCGACCAGGAACACCGGCCGGCCCGCTGCCTCCGTCACCGCCTTGCGGAAGGCGTCGATGCGGTCGGGATTAGTGGTGAACACCTCGATCGAGGTGACGTCGCTGCTGCGGTTGAAATAGGCCTGCGCTTCCGCGAGCGGCATGAAGACGAAGCCGAGATCGTATTCGGACATCCCGATCTCGAACACGGCGACGATCTTGTAAGGCTTGATGCGCGGCGTGGTGCCCATCGGGGTGACCGCGCCCTTCGGCGCGACCAGGGTCACGCTGTCGCCGGCATGCAGCGACAGCTGATCGGCGAGCCGCCGACCGATCGCGACGCCCTGCCCGTCGTCAAAGCCCTCGAGCGAGCCCTGCTTGATGTTCTTGGCGATCGAGGTGAGGTTGTTGAGATCGTCTGACCGGATGCCACGCACCAGCACGCCCGAGGCATTCCAGGGCGAGGACGCCAGTGCCTGGCCGTCGACGACCGGGGCAGCCAGCCGGATGCCCTGAACCTGGCTGATGCGCTCGGCGACGTCCTTCCAGTCGGTCAGCGGCGATTCCAGCGGCTGGACCAGGATATGGCCGTTCAGCCCCAGGATCTTGTCGAGCAGCTCCTTGCGGAAGCCGTTCATCACGGCCATCACGATGATCAGCGTCGCCACGCCGAGCATGATGCCGAGGAAGGAGAACCCGGCGATGACCGAGATGAATCCTTCCTTGCGGCGCGCCCGCAAATAGCGCGCCGACAGCATCCACTCGAAGGGCGCGAAAGGCGCGGTTTGAACGGTCTCGGTCATGGTTTCATCCATCGCTCGATAATCCCATGATTCGGGGTCAATTGTGGCCGGATTGGCGGCCGCGATATCGGGCGATGAACAATATTCAGCCGACCAGCCGGGCGACCGCGTCCGCTGGCGACATGGTCTCGCGGGAGCCGTCGCTGCGCTTCTTGATCTCGACCTTGCCGTCGGCCAGCCCCTTCGGCCCGATCATGATCTGCCAGGGGATGCCGATCAGGTCGGCGGCGGCGAATTTGGCGCCGGCGCGCTGGTCGGTGTCGTCATAGAGCACGTCGACGCCCTTGGCAGTGAGCTCGGCATAGAGCTTCTCGCAGGCGCCATCGACCGCCGCATCGCCCTGCTTGAGATTGAGAATCGCGACGCGGAACGGCGCCACCGCCTCCGGCCATTTGATGCCGGCATCGTCATGACAGGCCTCGATGATGGCGCCGAGCAGGCGCGAGACGCCGACGCCGTAAGAGCCGCCGTGGATCGGTACATCGACGCCGTCAGGCCCCGCCACCATCGCCTTCATCGGCTCGGAGTATTTCGTACCGAAATAGAAGATCTGGCCAACTTCGATGCCGCGCGTGTTCACCCGCTTCTCCGCCGGCACTTCCTGCTCGAACCGCGCGGGATCGTGAACGTCCTCCGTCGCGGCATAGACCGAGGTCCATTGCTTGATGATCGGCGTCAGGTCGCTGTCATAGTCGACGTCCTCGCCAGGCACCGGCAAATCCAGCACGTCGCGATTGATGAAAACGCCGGATTCGCCGGTCTCCGCGAGCACGATGAATTCGTGGCTGAGATCGCCGCCGATCGGGCCGGTCTCGGCACGCATCGGGATGGCCTTCAGCCCCATCCGAGCGAAGGTGCGCAAATAGGCGACGAACATCTTGTTGTAAGCGACGCGCGCAGCGGCTTCGTTGAGGTCGAAGGAATAGGCATCCTTCATCAGGAATTCGCGGCCGCGCATCACGCCGAAGCGCGGACGCTGCTCGTCACGGAATTTCCATTGGATATGATAGAGATTGAGCGGCAAGTTCTTGTAGGACTTGACGTAGGCGCGGAAGATCTCGGTGATCATTTCCTCGTTGGTGGGCCCGTACAACAGCTCGCGCTTGTGCCGGTCGGCGATGCGCAGCATCTCCGGGCCGTAGGCATCGTAGCGGCCGCTCTCGCGCCAGAGGTCGGCGAGCTGCAGCGTCGGCATCAACAGTTCCAGCGCGCCGGAACGGTCCTGCTCTTCGCGCACGATCTGCTCGATCTTCTTCAGCACCCGGAAGCCGAGCGGCAGCCACGCGTAGATACCGGCCGCCTCCTGCCGGATCATGCCTGCGCGCAGCATCAGCCGATGCGAGACGATCTCCGCCTCCTTCGGATTTTCCTTCAGAATGGGCAGAAAGAACCGCGACAACCGCATGGCAATACTCTGGGAATCAGTGAGGAGTTGCAGTGAAACCGGATTGGGAGCGAAAACACAAGGCCGGGAATGAGGAAAAGCCGCTAACGTGACGGAATTCCTGTCATTTTTCCGTCGACTTCAGGTTCGACTCGAACCGTGCTCGCCTTAAGGCGGCGCGACCTCGAGGTCGTCCTCGAGTGTGATTTTCTCGAAATCGGTCACCAACGCGTCGATCCGCACATGCCAGCGGCCGGCGAAGGGCAACTCGACCTTGCGCACGTGCCAATAGCCATCAGGCCCGAGTTCGGCGTCACGCTCCATCGGCTCGATGCCGCGCTCCGGCAGGCTCAGCGTCAGGCTCGCCTCTTTGGCCTGCAGCGGCGTCGCCTCCCCGGTCATGAGTTGGAGCACGAAATCGTCGACGCCGGCCTTGCCTGGGGACACCAGCACCTGGAACATCGCCTTGTCGGTGTGGATGTGGATCGCCAGGGGCGTCTCCGGCACGATGGTCCGCGGCGGCGGCGTGAAGCGCCAGCCGGCGACAACGGCGAAGATGCTGAGCGCGGCAGCGCATTCGAGCAGGATCGAGCGTTTGAGTACGGTTGCGACGCCCCGATCTTTCACCAGCGCCGGTGTGAGCCTGTAACGATTGAGCGCGGCAAGCGCCAGCAGGAACAAGACCAGCACGAGCTTGACCGAGAGAATGAGGCCGTAGGTCGTCTCGACCAGCGCCGCCGGCTTTTCAAGCTGGATGATTGCGAGCACGAGACCGGTCAACGCCAGCGCGGCGACCACCGGCACTGCGATGCGCGAGAAGCGATTGAGGAGCGGTAGCACCGCCGGTGTCGGCTTCGACAGCAGCGCTGCAAGCGGCGTCAGCGCGCCGATCCAGAAGGCGACAGCGAGGCCATGGACGAAGACCGCCGGTCGCGTCAGCACCTCGGGCGATGCCGTTGCCGCGTGCCCGGTCATGGCGAGCGATAGGCCAACACCGATGAAGGCGACGACCGCAAGAGCGCGCGCGTACCACACGCGACTCAGCGCCATCAGCGCGAGCAGCATCGCCGCGATGGCAACGTTCGAGGCGAGGCCGGCGCTGGTCGCAAATGCGATGGTCCAAGGAGCCGCCGTCACGATCGCCGCCAGCGGCAGCCCAAGGAGATCGAGACCCAACACGCCCAACGAGACAGCGGCACTTAGCAGACCCAAAAGCAGCGCTGCGCGCGGTACCCTCATGGCCGTCATCGACCAAGCAATCCAGCGGCCAAAGAACACGCCGCCGACGCCGACGAAGAGCCCGAGATAGAGACCGATCCGAGACAACCAGATCATCGCGCTCAATCGGCCATCCGCTTTGGCCCGGGGCTGCGTGGCCGTCGGCGCGCCGATCGAAAAGATCACCGATCCCGCGACGGGATGACCGTCCTGCGAGATCACCCGGTAGCTCACGACCGCGGTGCCCTTCGGCAAGTCCGGCGGCATCGCAACCGTGATTGCCTCGCCCGATGTCGTGACACGCGCATCGTCGCGCGCCCTGCCCGCACCGTCGATCAACTGGATCGCGCCCGGCGTCACCGCCTCGTTGAAGCGCAGCTCCACCGCCTTCGGCGCGCTCGCAAGGATACTTCCGCTCGCCGGTTCGACCGAGATCAGCGCCGCATGTGCCGACGCGCTGGTCGGAGTGCCGGCGATGGCAAGCAGCATCGCGAACGCAGCGAGAAGACGCATTACGGTTTGGACAGCAGCTTCACGCCGGGCGCCGGCGACTTGTCGTCGTGCGAATGCCCAGCGCCCTCCGCCGGGATTTCGATCCAGCGGCTGACGCCCTTCTCGCATTCCTGCACCACCGGAAAATACAGCGTGGTGTTCGGCTTCAGGCTGTCGGTGAGGAAGCTGCTGACGATGAACTCGTCGTAATTGTGGTCCGGCAGCTTGCCGCCGGACCACACCACTTCCTTCACACCCGAGGTCAGCTTGTTGCCGTGATAGTCGTACGCACTGGTATATTGGCCCTCCACGACATCGACGTTCCAGCCGGCCTTCGGCATCGGCTTCACTGCGATCACGCCTTCCGGGATCTGCACGCGGATCTTGACCGTCGGCGAGCCGGAACAGCCATGCGGCACGGCGAAGACGGCCTTGTAGGATGCACCGACCGCAGCCTGCTTGCCTTCCAGATAAACATGCGCCGCCGCAGGTGACGCGGCCAGCGCAGCCATCAGGATCAGCCAGAGTGCCTTCGACATACTCGATCTCCCGGAAATTAGATCACACGCATCACATCTTCATTCCCGAATGATCGGGCATCTTCTTCATCATCATGCCTCCCCCACCCCCGGGGGCCTGGGCACCGACGCCCTGGACATCGAGCGAGACGACGACCTTGCCAGCCTTTTCGAATTCGAGCGTCACCGGCACCTTCTCACCCTGCTTGAACGGACCCTTCAGATCCTGGAGCATCAGATGGTTGCCGCCGGGAGCGAGTTTCACGGTCTTGCCCGGCTCGATGACGAGGCCCTTGTCCAGCGGACGCATCTTCATGACGCCATTGTCCATTGCCATCTCGTGAACCTCGGCCTTACCGGCGATCTCAGCGGTAACTGCCACGAGCTTGTCGGGTGCAGAGCCCTTGTTCTCGATGGTCAGGAAGCCGCCGGCGACCTTGGCACCGCCCGGCGTTGCCCGGCTCCACGCTTGCGAGATGACGAGATCGCCAGCCTTGACGTCGTCGGCGCGGACGGGAGCCGCGATCACAACGGCCGAGAACGCCGCGAGCGCGAGAATGCGTGAGAGATTGTTCATGTCGGTTGCCTTTCTTGTCGTCGTTGAGAGTCTCATTTGTCAGAATGTGTACTTGCCGGCGAGAACGAAAGTTCGCCCCGGGAACGGGTGGAACAGGAAATACTGCTCGTTGAAGAGATTATCGATGCCGAAGTCGAACGCGAAATTCTTCGTCGCGCTGTAGTGGATCTTCAAGTCCACAACGAAAAAGTTATCGAAGGCGCCGTAGACGTGCGAAACGCTGTCGGTGTTGTCCAACGTCGAATACTGCTTGCCACTATAGCGCGCCGCAACCGTATAGGCCCAGCTGTCGTTCGGCCGATAGGTAACACCGAACTTGGCGCGCCAGTCAGGGACGAAGGGTACGCGCTTGCCGACCACGCTGGTCGGGCCTTTCCAGTTCGGATCGGAGATGATCCTGGAATCGACGTAGATGACGCTGCCGAAGACTTGCAGGCCGCCTACCAGCACATTGTCCTTGTCCGCCGACAACTCCACGCCCTGCATGCGGATCGCCGCAACGTTGCTGACCGCGGTCTGCACCGATTGAGCCCCACTTGCGTCCGTCACTGTGGTCGATTGCGAGATCAGCGCATTGTTGGTCCGCTCACCGAACATGGTGAGCCGCACCCGTCCGTCGACCCAGCGCCGTTCGAGATTGAGTTCGCCGGTGAAATCCTGCTCCGGCGACAGCAGAGGATTGGCGAGATAGGTGACGCCGCCCACGCTGATGTTCTGATAGAGTTCGGTCACCGTCGGATAGCGGTAGGCTTCGCCGAAATTCGCGGTGACATTCCAGTCCTTGTTGGGATCGAACGACAGCGATGCCTTCGGCGAGAAGTTGGTTGAAGACAGCCCCGGCTGCCACGTCGGCACTGCCGAGGTGACGACGCCGGCGCCCGTCGTCGTGGTGTTGAGGTTGAAGCCCTCGACCGCCTGCCAGCTCTCCAGCCGTCCGCCAAGCGTCAGCTTGACGATCGGGGTGATCTTCCAGGCGTCCTGCGCCCAGAGGGCCTCAGTGCGCGTCTCGCCGACACCGGTCGAATAAAGCTGTCCGTTGCCGGTCGAGGGCGCATTGAACCAGACAGTCGAGGCGTAGACGGGATTTTCGAGCCGGTAGCGATCGCCGTGCACGCCAAAGCTGATCTCGTGCGGACCATCAATGCCGAACGGACGCCAGATGCCTTTGGCATCCGCATTCTGCCAATTGGTGCCGTCCATCCGTGTCGCCTTGCCATTGAGCGAGTAGCCGAGCCCCGGCGACTGGACCACGGTATAGGGATTGAGCAAAGTGTCATGGAGATAGTTGTAGCTCGACGCAGACAAATCGAAATCAAACGTCCCCTTGGTGTCGCTTCTGAGCGCAACCGCATTGCTGATGTGAGTCTGATCCCAGGTATACTTGTTGCTGGCAAAGCCGGTGATGCCGGCGAAAGTCGGCAAACCGGTCACGGTGGACTTCAGATAGGTCTGGGGATCCGACGTCTGATGATTGTTCCAGACACCGAATGAGTACGTGGCTTGCACCAGCGGAGAGACGTCGTAGGCTACCCGAAGGTTGCCCGAGGTTTGCTGCGAATGCGCCAACGCGCCTGCGCCGACCACATCCGCGATTTGACCTGTCTTGTTGAGGGCAAGGTAACCTCCCGTCGTTCCCGCGGGAAGGCTGCCGTTGGTCACGTAAGACAACGGTTGCTGGTAGCTATCGAGATGGTTCGCGCTGACAAGCCAGGATAGTTTGCCGTCGCGATTGCCTGCGGCGGCGCTGGTCTGGCTGGTCACGTAGGTGTCCTTGGTGCCGTATTGATTCCAAGGCATCACCGAGACGGTTTCCTTGGCAACCGCAAACGGCTTGTCCGGCATCTTGGACGTGATCAGCAGAACGCCGCCGATGGAATTGCCGGGATAGGCGGCCGCGAAGGGACCATTCAGGAAATCAACCCGTCCGATCGCCTCGGGCGAGATCAGATTCCATTTGGGCGCGGCGCCAGAGTTGTTGTTGCCGATCAGCGCCGAGATCAACAGGTCGTCATAATAGATCAGCGTTCGAGCACTGGAGTTCAGGCCCCAGCTTCGGGTCGCGAGCACCGCCTGATTGTCTCCGTCGTTGCGCTTCCGCACGAACAGGCTCGGCATGTATTTGACGGCGTCCTCGGGGTCCTTGAGGTTGATAGTCTCGTCGACCTGCTTTGCCGTGATGCTGAACGAGCGCTGCGGCAGCTGATAGCGCGCCACCGCCGCCGGCTGATCGAGCGATGCCCGGGCGCTGCCCGCGCCCTGCTCATCGGCTGCAGCGGCCGAGGCCGGCCGTTCGGCCGCCGGATTTGCCGAATTCCTCCTGGTGCCGGCGGTCTGCACGGGCTTGCGCGGCTTGGGCTTCACAGTCGCGGGGGCGTCGACGGTCACTGCGGGCAGCTCTCTTGGCAGCTCCCTTGGGCTGCCCTGGGCGAAAACGCCGCTCGACGAGGCAAGCAGCGCGGCCTGAACGGCAACGACACTCACGCCGCAGCGGGCATGACGAGATAACATGGGGCATTCCTGACGCCGGCTTTCTTTCCGGCCATTCGACAGCATCAATCGCCAACGGATGAACCGAGGCAATCACGAAGGGTCGTCAGGAAAAGTGGGGAGGCCCCCGCGCCTGCGCGCTTAAGCCCTTGTGGGGTGCGACAACGGACGCGGCGGCCTCGTGCCACGCCACGCGTTCGGCGTGGCGGAAGGGAACGGAGAACGCTGCCTGCGGCGGCGAATCGAAAGATGCGTTGGCCTGCGCGAGGCAACACAGCGCGCAGGCGCCGGCATGTGCGGTCGGCGAGCCATTCTGGCCGCTCGGGCCGCCCTGCTCGCCGGCGCTATGGCAGATGACGCCGGCGCCAAGCGGATCGGCAACGGCCTGGCCGGCCGCCCAACACGCGGCAATCGGCGCCAGCACCTGCATCACCAGCGCGAGCAAGACAATCGGTAGGAATTTTTGCAGCCGTCCGCGCATCCGCCGAACCATTCGTTGGCCGGGCTAACTAAACACCACGCCTCGTCCGAGTCGAGGTCACTTCGGCCAGCTGGTTGGGGCTGCGCAAATTTCTCGAAAAATATGTTCGGCGGGACCCGCCGGGGGACCGCGTCCACCATTTGTGGCAGTCCGCCCGACCTGAAATACCCACATAATTCTTATATTTGTCATATACTTAAGGGGTTAACAGCCCGATCATTGCGTCAACTGCTCGAATTTTGAACAATCGTTGCCGAAAATGATGACAAGTGAGAAAAGTTGATCTAGCATCCCCCTTGCTCAGGCCTGACCGTGAGGTTGAGGTCTGGTGGTCCAAGTCTCGGGAGGAGCCCCTGGCGCGCAAAACGCAGCGTCGCCCCGCCAATCAAGATCAAATCTTAGAATCGGGGATAATAGGGTCGACACAATTTTTGAGCGGGGCTAGGGCCCCGCTCTTTTTTTATCTGCGGCTGATGGGCCGATGAGTACTTCTCCCAACCCGATCGAGCAAAGCTTTGAGCTTGCGGCTTGGCGCTGCGCCGATCTCACGCCCCTCGTCTGTCAACGGCTCTTCAGCGAGCATCCCGAAACGCGGGCGATGTTCCGGTCCCAAGGCAGCGAACTCGTGATGGGATCGATGCTTGCACTGACGATCGAGGCGACCCTCGACTTCGCCGGCGAGCGCAGTGGCCAATTCCGGATGATTGCCTGCGAAGTCGCCTCGCACGATGGGTACGGCACGCCTCGCCAGCTGTTCATCGCCTTCTTCACCGTCATCAGGGATACGCTGCGAGACCTGCTCGGCGATGAATGGTCACCCGAGATGTCATGCGCATGGGAGCAGCTTCTCACGGACATCGAAGCCTTCGCCGGCATCACAGCGTAGCGCTTTGCGCTGCACCAAGACCCCGCGACGATTCCGCGTTGATTGCACATTGAGTGGCATCAACTCTTGTGAGACACTTTCCGTCTCGGTAGCGCAATCAATGACGCGCCGACGATAAAATTTATGGGAGCGAGCGATGTCCGGGACGAAAGATTTCTCGACGACGAGGCGCGATCTTCTTCAGGCGGCAGCGACCGCCGGCGCCGCGACTGCCATCCTCGGCAGCATGGGCATAAACCCAGCACTTGCAGCCGAAGTTGGACGAAGCGAGAAGCCGCTGAAGGCGGCGTTCTCCAACGCAGGCCTTCAGGCGACCTGGTGCGCCCAGGGCAAGCAGGCCGCGGAATTCTGGGGCAAGCTGTTCAATGTCGAAGTCACCTGGTTCGACGGCCAGCTCGACGCAGTGAAGCAGCGCGCGGCGATCGACAACATGGCCTCGCAGAAATGGGATTTCGTCGCGATCCAGGCCTTCGGCATCGGCACCCTCACCCAGCCCGTGCAGAAGATGATCGACGCCGGCACACCTGTCATCGACATGGACACGCTGATTGCGCCGCTTGACCAGATCAACGTCCACTCCTTCCTTGCCCCCGATAACGAGTTCATGGGGGCCTCGGTGACGCAGGCGCTCTGCAACGCCATGGGCGGCAAGGGCAAGATCATCATGACCCAAGGCGCGCTCGGCCATACCGGTGCGCAGGGCCGTGCCAAGGGCTTCAACTCGGTGGTGAAGCAGTTCCCGGGTATCGAGGTGCTCGACACCCAGCCGGCCGATTGGGACGTCTCCAAGACCGCGCGGCTCTGGGAAACCTATCTGACCAAATATCCGCAGATCGACGCGGCGTTCTTCCACAACGACGACATGGCTTTGGCGGCCGCCAACATCATGAAGGCGCACAACCGCACCAACATCCTGATCGGCGGTGTGGACGCGATGCCGCCGGCGATCCAGGCGGTGAGCGAGGGCCGGATGTACGCGACCGTGCGCAATCCGTCCTGCCGCATCCATGGCGGCGCGATCATCGCCGGTGTTGCGGCGGTCGCCGGCGGCGAGAAGAGCGGCCAGGGCATTCCCAAGAACGTCGTCACCGACGGACCGGTCGTGACCAAGGCCAATGCCGCCGGCATGCAGTGGATGCAGGATCACTTCCTGATCTGAAATCCTCCAAGATCTGATCTTGCATGCCTGAGGGTCAACAGCCCATCCTGGAACTCCAGGGCATCACGAAGAGCTTCGGCGGCGTCGAGGCGCTTCGTGGTGTCGACTTCGCGCTTCTCCCCGGCGAGATCCACGGTCTCGTCGGCGAGAACGGCGCTGGCAAAAGCACGCTGATGAAGATCATCGCCGGCGTGCACACGGAATTCTCCGGTCGCTTCCTGATTGACGGCCAGGAAACGCATTTCCGCTCGGCGCGCGATGCGCATGCGGCCGGCATTGCCATGGTGCATCAGGAGCTCTCCGTCGCACCCGATCTCACGGTCGCGGAGAACGTCTTTCTCGGTAACCAGCCGACCAACGCCCTCGGCCTCGTGCAATGGCGGCGCATGGCGCGTGAGGCCGGCGAGCAGCTCGCACGCTTCGGCATCGACGTCGACCCAATGAGCAGGCTCGGCGACCTGCCGATCGGGCTGCAGCAGCTGATCGAGATCGCCCGCGTGCTGTTCTCGGGCGCGCGCATCGTCATCCTGGACGAGCCGACCTCCGCCCTCTCCCCGCCCGAGGTCGAACGGCTGTTTACGACGCTGCGGCGCTTACGTGAAGAAGGCACGGCCATCGTCTTCATCTCACATTTCATCGAGGACATTCTGCGCGTGTCCGACACGGTCACCGTGTTCCGCAACGGGCGGAAGGTCGCGGAAACCGCAAGCGCAGCAACCAGCAAGGGCGCGCTGATCGAGGCCATGATCGGCCGCGGAGGCGAAGTGCTCGAGCACAGCTACACCGACGATCTGATGCTGCCGCGGCCGAGCGACAGTTCGATCGTCCTCAAGGTCGATCAGCTGTCGCTGGCCCGCAGCCTCAAGGACGTCTCGTTCGAGGCCCGCGCCGGCGAAGTCCTCGGCATCTACGGCTTCATGGGCTGCGGCCAGCAGGAGCTGTCGCGCATCCTGTTCGGCAAGCTGAAGCCGGACGCCGGCACGCTCGCCGTCGACGGCAAGCCAAAGACCTTTGCCAGCACGGCGGCGGCGCGGCGGGCCGGCGTGGCGCTGGTGCCGGAGAGCCGGCGCGCCATGCTGTTTCACCAGGAGCCGGTCTACAAGAACATCTCGATCAGCATCCTTGACCGCATCTCGTCGCTGCTGCTCAAGCCGGCGCAGGAGCGCGATATCGCCAAGCGCCAGGTCGAGCAGCTCCAGATCAGGCCGCCGGTGGTCGGCCTCGACCTCGGCATGCTCTCCGGCGGCAACCAGCAGAAGGTCGCGCTGGCGAAATGGCTGACCTATCCGCCCAAGCTGCTGGTGCTGTGCGAGCCGACCCGCGGCATGGATGTGGGTGCCAAGAACGACGTCATCAACATCGTGCGCGACCTCCGCGCCAAGGGGCTCGCGATCATCGTGCTGTCGACCGAGCCGGAAACGGTGCTGTCGCTGGCCGACCGCATCCTCGTGCTCAAGCGCGGCGCATTGGTGCGGGAATTCAAGAACGAGCCGGTCAGCAAAGACCGCCTGCTGGAAGCGGCGTGACGGAGAAGCACAATGGCGAGCAGTGAGACGGCACCAGCGGCGGATCAGCGCACACGGAGCCTTGCATCCTTTCTGCGTTCGCAGATGCGCAACATCGCCCCGTTCCTGACGCTGATTTTCCTGTCCGCCTTCTTCGCCTTTGCCAGCCCTTCCTTCGCGACGATCGACAATCTCGGCAACATCCTCACGCAGGTGTCGGTGACCGGCATCATCGCCGTCGGCCTCACCTTCGTGATCCTCTGCGCCGAGATCGATCTGTCGATCGCCAGCATCGCCAACGTCACCGGCATCGCGGTCGCCTATTTCACGCTGCAGGAATCCTACGTCAACATTCCCAACATCCCGCTTCCCGGTGTCGCCGCGATCCTGCTGGCGCTCCTGCTCTGTGCTGCTCTCGGCCTCGTCAACGCGCTGGGGCTGACCGTGATCGGCATCCCCTCCTTCATCATGACGCTGGCGATGATGCAGATCGCTGCCGGCATCTCGGCCCTCCTGGTGCGTGGCCAGATCGCCTACAAGGTGCCAAGCCTCATCTCGACGCTCGGCTCCGGCTCGATCGGCGGCATCCCCTGGATCGTCATCGTCGCCGCCATCATGCTGCTCGGCGGACACCTGGTGCTGACCTACACGCGCTTCGGCCGCTACGTCTACATGGTCGGAGGCAATCGCGAGGCGGCCGAATATTCCGGCCTCAATGTCAAGCTCATCCTAAGCAGCGTCATGGTGATCTCGGCGGTCTGCTCCGGCATCGGCGGCATGCTCGGTGTCGCCCATTTCGGCAGCGCGCAACAGAACGAGTTCGACACCTATTTGCTCGACTCCATCGCCGCCGTCGTCGTCGGCGGCACCAGCCTGTTCGGCGGCCGCGGCGGCATCGGCAACACCATTGTCGGACTCTTCGTTCTCGGCGTCCTCAATAACGGCCTCGACCACGTCAACATCGACAGCTTTCTGAAGATCCTGATCCGCGGCGTGATCCTGCTGGCGGCCCTGATCATCAACGTCTATGCGCAGCACTTGCGAGAGAAGGCGGCGGACTAGCCGATGCTGTTTCCCCCTCTCCCCGTTCTTACGGGGAGAGGGTTGGGGTGAGAGGTCTCTCGCCACACGTGAGATCGTCGAGGGACCGGTACCCCCCTCACCCGGATCGCAAGTGCGATCCGACCTCTCCCCGCAAGCGGGGCGAGGTGAAGGAAGAATCGCAAAATCAACCCCATGCACAGTACAAATCATGGGGGAATTTCCTGCGGAACGACCTGCGCTATTTCCGAAATAAAGTTTGACGCGTCGGGCAAAACAGGGGTAGCATGTCATCATGGCAATGACCGGGTGCCTGGGCAGCACTGAGCTCAACCCGGCGCCTTCGCCTGCGTGATACGCCCCGCAGTCGTCTCCCTCACTCCTCTGCCAAATCTCCGAGCCAGCCATGGTCAAGCGGTTTTCAGCACTGGTCGTGACCTTGCTAGTCTTTTCGGGATGGGCAAGTGCCGAGCCCGGGGCTGAATGGCAGTTCCTCGGAGCCACCGGACCCGCGCCGCTCTCTCCGCTTCAAGGCGCCGTGCAGAGCTACGCCCGCAAATACATGCCGGTCGCGGTCATGATCGTGCAGGACGGCCTCGTGGTCGCGACATCGGGCGACGTCACCCGCAAGGTCAATGTTCGCTCTGTTCGAAAGAGTTTTCTGAGTGCTCTCTATGGCGTCGCCATCGAACGCGGCCAGATCAAACTCGAAAGCACATTGGGGGAGCTGGGCATCGACGACACCGCCCCGTCGCTGACGGCCGGCGAGAAGCAGGCAACGGTTCGCCAGCTGCTCATGGCCCGCTCCGGGGTTTATCACCCGGCGGCTTACGAGACGCGCGACCAGAAATCGATGCGCCCGCCGCGCGGCAGTCATTCGCCTGGAACGTTCTGGTATTACAACAACTGGGACTTCAATGCGCTTGGTGCGATCTACGAGAAGGCGACAGGCTCGAACGTGTTTGACAGCTTCGAGAAGCTGGTTGCACGTCCCCTGGGGATGCAGGATTTCACGGCCCGTGACGGGACATTCATTGGAGATCATTCCTCTCTTTTTCCCGCCTATGTGTTCAGCATGAGCGCGCGGGATCTTGCACGTTTTGGATTGCTGTTCCTCAACAAGGGGCGATGGAACGATGTCCCCGTCATTCCATCGCAATGGACGGCGGAGTCGACCAAGACCTATTCGGAGACCGATCGAAAAGACCGGGGATATGGCTATCTGTGGTGGATCCTCGATGGCGGCACCTGGGGACGAGACGCCATCTTTGCGAACGGCTATGGAGGACAGTTGATCGTGATCGTGCCGGAGAAGCGTTTGGTCGCCGTTCAGGTCGTTGAATTGGATCAAAGCCAGAAGGGAATTCACTCCGCGACTTTTCTCGACCTGGTTCGGCAAATCGTCGCTCTCGGCAATTGAGGAACGCTAGCAGGTCGCGTCCGCGAGGCCCCGCGAAGCAGGCCGCGATGAGGCAAACCGCGCTTTTGCCTATGGGCCATTAGGCGTCACTGTCGTTACTGGTGTGAGATGTATGGAAGTGGCAAGTTGCATCTCTGTCGAGGTGCGCTCGCGTGACTGATCAAGATAAAATGCCGAAAGTTGTAATGGTTGAGGTCTCTCGGAGCGAGCGGTCTTGGCCACCTATTCTCCCTGGACACGCCTACCTCTCAGACTTTCAGTCCGCGCTTCACCAAGAAGCGATATCCTTACTTCAACGAAGGGGAATTCTGCCAGGCAGTACGTACAGATGGTCGGGCCTGTTCTGTTCAAAATATGTATCGGTAACTTTCGAGGACTATGAAATCGAAATTTTCGGA
Organism: Bradyrhizobium manausense; assembly: GCF_018130615.1. GTDB lineage: Bacteria > Pseudomonadota > Alphaproteobacteria > Rhizobiales > Xanthobacteraceae > Bradyrhizobium > Bradyrhizobium manausense_A. The sequence continues at coordinate 223,114 of NZ_JAFCKB010000002.1, read as the reverse complement.
GACCGAGCAAATCTGCTGCTTCGTCCTGTGCTTGACGAGCACTTCGAAATTGGCGGCGGCTTTGACAACCTTGATCAGCTCAAGGATGGCATACTGCGCCTGCTTGAGGCGCTGCTCGATTATGACCGGCTCCCTTTTGAAGAAGCGATCAGAGCTGCAATTGAGCGACGGACCAGCTTGTCGATACAATTCTTCAACCGACATCCGAAGCCGGGAGTATTTGTCTTCGAACGTCTCAACGATGCCTCCTCACAGAAGATCGATTGGCAGGAAGTCGCGACTGAATTGGCCCGCGAGACCAACATCGCGGTGCTCTTCATCGCTCACGGATGGACAGGCCCTCCCGACGACCTGTTCGTCACTTTCATCGCATTTTACATTCCGCATCTCACTGAGGGATATGTGGATGACAATAGAAACATAATTCAACCGGTCAGCCCGAGCGGAAGCCGCTCCTGAGGCGTTCTCGTAACGCAAGTCGAGGCATGACGGCCATTGTGACCCGGAGGTTAACTTTAGGTCACATGCGGCCGCTGGCCCGAGCGCCGCAGAAGGTCAGCTGCGGACCAGAAGCAGAACTTCCGCCAAGGTCCCCAATGGATGCCCAATGGTAAACAACTTACAGCGAAGACGACTTGATGCTTAGGTGAACTCGGCAATTAATTCGCGCTAAGGTCGACCATCAGAAGTCGAATGCGAGATTAGAAGCTGGGACGATGTGGGTCACCAAAGCGCTCGGCTTGATCGTGGTCGCGGCTATTGGCTACGCCTTGCTATTCGGTGGATATGAGGACCCTCGAACGCTTTACTTCCCTGCGCTCGCGCTTTTTTTGTTCGCAGTTTTCTTCCTTCGCCCCGCTCGCCCCGTCCATCCTTACGTCATTGTCTTTCTGACATTACTAGCAACGCTGATTTTCAGCGCACTCTATGGGATATTTGGCATAGGCCAATCTGCTTTGGTCTTATCGGCAACTTTTCTCATTGTTTGTGTAACGGCAATCGTCATCCCTTTTGGAATAGCCGCAGTTTCGGCTTACGTCCGCAGCATGGGGCGCAGGAAGCGATGACCCAAGAGCGTCCGCTACGGGTCACAAGCTGGCGTCGGGAGCTTGATCGTCCGAGGCCGGTTCATCGGCCGGGAGCCGGCATTCAAGCCGCGTCAACGGTAGATCGGGTAGTCCATGTTGCGACAAACGATGAAATGCGCACTCCTGGCGTTGGCTCTCTTTAGCAGCGCCGCCTTCCTTCTTGCCGTCAGCCGCGGCGTCGACGGTGGCGAGATCCTCGTCCGAATGATCGTTGTATTTCCGATGCTCATCGTATTCTCGACGATCACCACGGCTATTATCTACGCAATTGCCGCGGGCGCTGCAGCGCTCGCCAAGCAGTCTTCGCTTGTTGCCGCCTCGATCTCCGGGATATTGGGATGGATCACCGCGAGCGGTGGCTATCGGTCCTTTGAGGGGCTCGGCGGATATAGCGACCTTATCCAGCCCGCCTACGCCATCTCACTCGTTGCCCCCTGGCTTATCCTCGCCCTCAAGAACCGGGCCAGATAGCGAAGGGTCAATCGCCAGCTGTTCTCTAACTCCACGCTTACCAGCATCGAAGTCGGCCTCCCCGCCGTCACGAGTCAGAAGCCGGACTGTCGGCGAGCCCGGCAGCGGATACCGCTGTCGGTCAAAAGCCGGCATTCGCTGCTAAGCACAAAAGTCTGCTCCGCGTCCAAGTGCCCCCGTCGCGCGAGCCGCACTCGTCGCGTCAGGAGCTTGAGTCCCGGCTCGACGACAAAGCGGACGACGCCCCCCCCCAAGAACTCGCGCCTCCTCCAGAGTTCGACCTGCAACCTGGTGCGGGCATCAACCTATTGTAGGAGCAAAAAACAGGTGCGGGCGCCCCCGCGACAGGCGCGCCACGTCTATCGTTCTGCTATAATGTCACTATGACGATCGGGATTTCCGGACCCGAACGGAAGGCACCAGGGCGAAGCGCCATGGTGGGGCTCATCATCGCGGCCATCATCGCCGCAATCGGCCTGATCCTGCTCGCTCTCGCCGGCGACTTCCTGGTCGACTGGATGTGGTTCTCCTCGATCGGCTACAGGCAGGTCTTCTGGACCACGATCGGGACGAAAGCCGCCGTCTTCCTCGTTGTCTTCATGGCGACCGCCGCCGTCTTATGGACAAACGCGCGCCTTGCACTTGGCCTCGCCGGGCGCCGAAGCCGGTTGCCTGCGGCGTTCGACCCCGCGCTAGTGGCCGCTACGGCGCCGCCGGATCCGTTGGAATTCCTGCGCGAGCGGCTGCCGTGGCGCATTGTCATCGCCGCGAGTAGCGGCCTCTGCGCTCTGCTCGTCGCCTGGGGCGAAGTCGGCAGTTGGAGCACTCTCCTGCGCTTCATCTATCAGGTGCCCTACGGCACCAACGACCCCTTGTACGACAAGGATATCGGCTTCTACCTCTTTTCCCTGCCCGCCTTTGTGGCCATGAAGAATTGGGCATTGCTGATTCTCGTCATGGGCGCACTGTTCGCCGGATCGATCTACTGGGTGTATGGCGACATCGAAGACCGAGCCCACCGAATATCGCCAGCAGCGATCTCGCACGGTTCGGCGCTTCTCGGCCTCTTCTTTGGCGTGAAGGCATGGTCCTACGGTCTCGACCGCTATCTCCTGCTGTACGGCGACAACGGCGTGGTGGTCGGCGCAGGCTTCACCGACGTCAATGTGGAACTGCCGGTCCTGTGGCTGCTGATCGCACTTTCGATCGCCGCCGCTTCGGCGGCATGCGCGAACCTGTGGGTGCGTACCTACCACCTTCCCGGCGCCGCGATTGTGCTGCTGTTCGGAGGCGCGTTGCTGCTGTCGGGCATCATCCCCGCGGTATTTCAGCGCTTCTACGTCGGGCCGAACGAGCTGGCGTGGGAGCGGCCCTACATCGAACGTAACATTGCCCTGACCCGCGAGGCCTACAATCTCAATCGGATCGCGCCAAAGCCTTTCCCGGCGGAACAGAATCTGACCTTCACGACACTCGAGGCCAACAAGGCCACCGTTGAAAATATAAGGCTGTGGGATTGGCAACCATTGGCCGACACCTACGCGCAACTGCAGGAGATTCGCACCTACTACAAACTGCGCGACCTCGATGTCGATCGCTACTGGTTTGGCGATACCTATCAAAGCGTGATGATCTCAGGCCGCGAGCTGAATTCCGCGCTGCTGCCGTCCAACGCGCAAACCTGGGTCAACCGCCACGTCCTGTTCACCCACGGCAATGGTGTGGTGATGAGTCCGGTCACCCAGAAGAGCGGTGAAGGACTTCCGCTTCTCTATCTGCGCGACATTCCTCCGGTTGCGCACGGAGGTCCCGCCATTCGCGAGCCGCGCATCTATTACGGACAGCAGACGGAGGACTACGTCATCGTCAAGGGAACGGTGCCGGAATTCGATTATCCCAAGGGAAAGGACAACGTCTACGCCTCCTATGGCGGCTCCGGCGGCGTGCCGCTGTCGGGCATGGTGCGCAGACTGATCTTCGCCCACCACTTCAATGATGTGAACCTGCTGCTGTCGGACTACATCGGCGACGACAGCCGGATCATGATCCGGCGCAACATCCAGAAGCGGGTCGGCATGATCGCCCCGTTCCTCGCTCTAGATCGCGATCCCTATCTGGTCGTCAGCGAGGGCCGGATGTTCTGGATTCAGGACGCCTACACGACGAGCGAATATTTTCCCTACGCGCAGCCTGCGCCCGGCCTGAACCTCAACTATATCAGAAATTCGGTGAAGGCCGTGATCGACGCCTACAACGGCACCGTCGACTTTTACCTGATGGACCCGGCGGACCCGATCGCCGCAACCTATCAACGAATCTTCCCAGACCTGTTCAAGCCGTTCGCGGCCATGCCGTCCGATCTTCAGAAACATATTCGCTATCCCGAAGACCTCTTCCTGGTCCAGGCGCGGCTTTTTCAGACCTATCATATGGAAGCGGCCGATGTTTTCTATAACCGCGAGGACCTCTGGCAATTTCCACGTCAGCCGGCCGGTGACGGCGTCTCTTCAATAGACGGCCTTACCGCGATGGCCCCCTACTACATCATCATGCGGCTTCCCGGAGAGGCGCAAGCCGAGTTCTTCATCATGATCCCGATGGTGCCGAGCCGTCGCGACAACATGATCGCATGGCTCGCCGCGCGCTGCGACGAGCCCGGCTACGGCAAGCTGGTCGTGTACGAATTTCCCAAGGAGAAGCTGGTCTACGGACCGTTCCAGATCGAGGCGCGAATTCATCAGAACACGGAGATCTCCCAACAGATATCGCTGTGGAACCAGATGGGGTCGCGGGTGATCCGAGGAAATCTACTCGTGATCCCGATCGAGAATTCGATTCTCTACGTGTCGCCGCTGTATTTGCGGGCCGAGCAAGGACATTTGCCGGAGCTGAAGCGGGTGATTGCCGCCTATGGCGAGCATGTCGTTATGAAGGAGACACTTGCTGAGGCCCTGTCGGCACTCTTCGTGGACGACGGACCCGCACCGGCGCCGGCTGCGACCGCGGAATCGCCCAGTGATGGGTCCGCGGCAAGGCGCGCGCAACAGGCGCTCGATCACTATAATCAGGCCATGGAGCGGTTGAAGTCCGGCGATTGGGCAGGCTTCGGCAAAGAGATCGGCGTGATGCGTGGTATCTTGGAGGATATCCGCGGGCAATCGGGTAGCCGCTGATCGCTCCAAAAGTACACGGCCTAGCCGTTCGCATACCGGCCGCCAACCCCGTAGTTTTCGCACGACGCGGTTGGCTGCCTACTATCAAGAGCGAGTGGACAGCTTACAACTTGCAACGGGTCGCACCATTTTGATTCACGACCTCCGTGACCCTTTTTTCGATTTTTTTCAAATGACTGACCTTTAATTGGGCCGATCGCGCAGCGCACTATAATCCGTGCCGCCGGGCTCCCTCAGCGCCAAGCCTTTTCGTTCTTCTGCTCGTAGTCCTTGAAGGCCTTCTCGAGCCCCCCCAGAACCTCGGCGGAGGTTTCGAACATCGCCTTCAGCTGGGGCTCGTCGACCTTCGAAATGTCCTCACGCAGGTGGTTCCGGATATCGTGGAGCGCCTTCTGCATCTTCTGGGTATGGTGTCGGGGATCGCGGTCTGCCGCACTTGCCATGGTCGGTCTCCTCGCTGCTACTATGGCTCCGCCAGACTAGGAAGCGTCCGGCGCGACGGCGCATCAACGGACGACGCGTGGTGTCGTTCCAATTCCAATTGGAACTCCTTCCTGGAAGCGCGCCAGTGCACAGGCCATGCGCGGCGTCAACGCAGCGGTGGTCGGCGTGCTCGGTGCTGCGCTTTACCTCAGGGTGACGGTGATAGAGCGAGGCCCGTTGCACGGATCTCCTCGCTCCGCCAGCACCTCACGGCATGCCCATCAGGCCGCGTCTCCAGCACCGGCCCCGGTTCGTGGCGGCACAAATCTTCCGCGTAGCGGCACCGTGGGCTGAAAGCGCATCCGTTCGGCGGGTTGAGCGGATTGGGAAGATCGCCGCCTGTCGTCGCGAGCGGCGCATGGTGCAGGGGATCGGGAATGGCGGCAATCAGGGCCTGCGTATAGGGGTGCGCCGGCCGCTCAAAAATTTCGCGCCAGTCGCCGTTCTCGACGATGCGGCCGAGATACATCACGGCGACACGGTCGCTCATATGCTCGACGACGCCGAGGTCGTGGCTGATCATGATGTAGGACAGACCGAGCGTGTCCTTCAATTCGAGCAGCAGGTTGATGATCTGGGCGCGGATCGAGACGTCGAGCGCCGAGACCGGTTCGTCGCAGATGACGATCTTGGGATTGAGGATCAGGGCGCGCGCGATGCCGATACGCTGGCGCTGGCCACCCGAGAACTCGTGCGGGTAGCGGTCGGCCTGTTCGGGCCGCAGGCCGACATGCTTCAGCATGGTTGCGACGCGATCCTCGATCTCGCTTTTTGTGGTCACGCCGTGCACGCGCAGGGGATCTTCCAGCGTGCGCCGCACGGTCTGGCGCGGATTGAGCGAGGCGTAGGGATCCTGAAACACCATCTGCACGATACGGGCCAGCGACTTCCGGTCGCCAGATGGCCGGCCTGTCACCACCTGCCCGTCCAGCACGATGCGGCCGCGCGTCGGCGTCAGCAGGCCAAGGATCGACAAGGCGACCGTCGACTTGCCCGAGCCGGACTCGCCGACGAGGCCGAGGCACTCGCCGCGCTTCAGCTTGAGATCGACACCGTCGACCGCGCGCAGCAGCCGCTGGCCGCGGCCCATGAGACCGCCGCCAACAGGAAAATGAACCGCGAGATCCTCGACGCTGAGAATGAGATCGTCGTCCGCCCTGCCCTCACCCGATTTTCTCTCACACGATTTTCCCTTGGGCTCATGCATGGTGGTGACACCTCACCAAGCCGCCCGCCTCCAGCAAATCCGCCGGCGGCGCAACGGTCCTGCAGATATCGGTCGCCTGCGTACAACGCGGATTGAACCGGCAGCCTTCCGGGAAATTCGTGATGGCGGGAACGACGCCTGCGATCTCCTTGAGCCTGCTCCGGCCAAGCGCAGCACGGCTGCCGAGCCGCGGCAGCGAGGCGACCAGGCCTTGCGTATAGGGATGCGAGGGGGTGCGAAAAATATCGGCCGAGCCGCGCTCCTCGACGATGCGGCCGGCATACATGACGGCGACGCGGCGGCAGACATTTGCGACAAGGCCAAGATCGTGGCTGATCATCAGGATCGCCGTGCCGCGCTCGGCGCAGAGATTTCGCATCAGCTCGATGATCTCGGCCTGCACGGTGACGTCGAGCGCGGTGGTCGGCTCGTCGGCGATCAAGAGATCCGGACCGCAGGCGAGCGCGATGGCGATCATCACGCGCTGGCGCATCCCGCCGGAGAGCTGGTGCGGGTAGTCGTTGACGCGCCGCTCCGGTGCGGGAACGCGGACGCTCGCCAGCGCCTCGACAGCCAGCTTATTGGCCTCCCGCCAGCTCTTGCCCTTGTGCAGCACGAACATCTCGGCGATCTGCCGTCCCACCGGCGAGACCGGATTGAGCGCCGTCATCGGCTCCTGGAAGATCATGGCGATGCGGTTGCCGCGCAGATCGCGCTGCGCGGCGGCGGACAGGTGCTGGATCTCGCGCCCGTCAAACCGGATGACACCGCTGCCGATCGACAGCGGCGGCCGCAGCAGGCCGATCAAGGCGAGCGCCGTGATGCTCTTGCCGCAGCCGGATTCGCCGACGAGGCCGAACGTCTCGCCGCGATCGATGCGGAATGAGACACCCTCGGCCGCCGCAACGCGCTTCAATCCATCGTCGAGATCGATGCGCAAATCCTCGACTTCGATCAGCGGCGTGCCCGTCATGCCCGCCGGCTCCGCGACTGAGGATCGAGAATGTCGCGCAGGCCATCGCCGAGCAGATTGAGGCCGAGCACGGTCAGGAAAATGGCTAGCCCCGGAAACACCGAGAGCCACGGCGCCGTCGTGATCTGGTCGCGGGCATCCGACAGCATGCTGCCCCAGCTTGGGAATGGCGGCCGAACGCCGAGGCCGAGAAACGACAAGGCGGCCTCGGACAGGACCGCGCTGCCCATGCCAAGCGTGCCGATGACGACGATCGGCCCCAGCATGTTCGGCAAGAGCTGCGTGATCATGATGCGCAAATCGCTGTAACCGAGCACGGTGGCCGCCTGCACATAGCCCTGGTTTCTGAGCGACAGCGCGGACGCCCGTGCGATCCGGCACGTGAAGGACCAGTTGGTCAGCCCGAGTGCGATCAGCAGGCTGGTCAGGCCGGGTCCAAGCACCGCCATGATGGCGAGCGCGAAGATCAGCGAAGGGATCGCGAGCATGACATTAGTCAGGGCGTTGACGAAATCGTCCCACCAGCCGCCCCAATAGCCCGCGCTGAGCCCCAGGGCCACGCCGATCACGCTGTTGATGAGCTGCGAGATGATGCCGACCGTCAGCGAGACGCGGGCGCCGTAGACGACGCGGGAATAGATATCGCGGCCCTGGTCGTCGGTCCCGAACCACCAGGTCCAGCTCGGCGGCTCCTCCGCGTTCAGCAAATTGGCGTCGAGCACGGGATCGGTGTGCGCCAGCCAGGGCGCGAGCACGCCGACGATGATCGCAAGCGCGAACAAGGCGCCACCGATGATGAGATTGGCGCGGAGCTTCATGCGTATCTGATCCTGGGATCGATCACGCCGTAGAGCACGTCGATCAGCAGATTGATCGCGAGAAAGGCCAGCACCACCACCAGGATGGAGCCCTGGACGGCCGGAATGTCGCGCTGCAGGACGCTGTCCACGAGCAGCGAGCCGATGCCCGGCCAGGAAAACAGCTTCTCGACCACGACCGCCTGCCCCATCAGCCCGCCGAACTGCAGGCCGACGGTGGTGAGAATGATGACGAGGGCGTTGCGCATCACGTGCCATTTCACGACGCGGGTCTCGCTCATGCCCTTCGAACGCGCGGTGCGGACGAAATCGGCGGTCATGATCTCAAGGACCGCAGCGCGCGTCGTCCGGGCGAACAGCGCCATCGGCGAGACGCCGAGCGTCACCGCCGGCAGCAGCAGATATTTCAGGCCGCCATCGCCGTAGCCGAAACTCGGCAGCCAGCCGAGCTTCAGGGCGAACAGATACATCAGCACCAGCCCGAGCCAGAACTTTGCGATGGAAAGGCCAGACACGGCCAGAACCATTGCTGCACTGTCGACAAGTCCGCCGGGCCGCAGTGCGGCGATGAAGCCGAGCGGCACGCCGAGCACGACGGAAAACGCCATGGCCGCAAAGATGAGCTGCAGCGTCGGCCAGGCCCGCTTGGCGATCATGGCCGTCACAGGTTCGCGCGTCCGGAACGACGTCCCGAAATCACCGGTGGCGAGCTTGGCGATGTAGGTGCCGAAGCGCACATAGACCGGATCGTTGAGGCCGAGCTGTTGCTTCAGGCGCAGCTCGACCTGGGGATCGGCGTCATCGCTCATGCTCGAGACGATGCTGCCGGGAACGACGCTGAACAGCACGAACACCAGCAGCACGACGGCGAGCACGGTCGGAATGGATTGCAGCAGGCGGCGGATCAGGAAGGAGAGCATCGGCACTTTCTTCCCTCCCCCCATCGCTCATGACGATGGAGGGAGCACGAGAACGCGTGTCACTTTGCGGGCGAGGTCTCGTCGACCCAGAGCTCCTCGGTGTTCTGGTGGGTCAGCTCGGTCGGGTTCTGCTGAATTCCGTGGAGCCAGGGCTGCACGGCCATGACCGCCTTGTTGTAGTTGAAGAACCAGACCGGCGCCTCCTCGTAGAGCAGCGCATTGGCCTTCTGCAGCAGCTGCGTGCGCTTGGCAGCGTCGTCGGCCTGTCCCGCCTCGTCGAGGATCTTGTCGAAGTCGGCATTCTTGAAATTCATGTAGTTGCAGGCCGGCTGCGGCGTCGACGAGTGGAAGCATTTGAGGGCAGCCAGCGGGTCCGGACCGCTCTGCTGGGAATAAATGAAGGCCTGGTAGTCACCGGTGCGAACCACCTCGGCCAGCACCGCGGTCTCGACCTGCTTGACCTTCGCCTTGATACCGACCTTGTCCAGCATCGGGATCACGGCCGAGACGATCGGCAGGCCCCAGCTTTCATTCTGGCTGGTGGTCCATTCGAACTCGAAGCCTTGGGGATAGCCGGCCTCCGTGAGCAGCTGCTTGGCCTTGGCGGGATCGTAAGCGTACGGCTTCATCGCCTTGTCGTAGGCGGGCGAGGTCAGCGGCAGCCAGCTGGTGGCGCGATAGGCCTTGCCCTTGACCAGCTTGCTGATGATCAAATCGGTATCGATCGCGTAGTTGATCGCCTGCCGGACGCGCTTGTCGGAGAATGGCTTGAACGCGGGATTCATCCCCATGTAACGCGTGAAGACCTCGGCAACCTCGACGATGGTGCCCTTGAGATTGGGGTCGGCCTGATAGGCGACATACTGCGCCGGTCCGAGCACCGAGGTATCGATTTCCTTGTTGCGGAAGGCGACATCGCGCGCCGCCGCCTCGCCCATGATCGACACGATCACCTTGTCGGCATAGGGCTTGCCGGGCTTGTAGAACTTCTCCCACCGCTCAAGGACGATGCGCGAGCCCGGCACGTGCTCGACGAACTTGAACGGTCCGAGACCGATCGGATGCTGGATGAAGCTTTCCTTGGCCCCCTCGTCGGCGGGATAGATCGAGGTCAGTGCGGTGAAGAAATAGAAGCCGGGATCGACCTTCTCGGTCAGCTTCATCTCGAGGGTGAAGTCATCGATCTTCTTCAGGCCGGAGATCTCCTTGGCCTGCCCCTTTTCGACCGCGGCCGCACCCTCGATCACGCGGACAAAACGCGCGCCAGGATAGGCCTTGGTGCCGTCCATGATGCGGTTGTAGGACCAGATGATATCGTCGGCCGTCATCTTGCGGCCGTTGTGGAAATAGGCGTCGTCGCGGAGCTTGAAGGTGTAAACGAGACCACCGCCCGAGACGGTGACCTCCTTCGCAAGTTCCGGAACCGGCTTTCCTTCCGCGGAGTCCCAGGTGTAGAGCGAGCGATGCAGGGCCTTGGCGTAGATCTCGTCCTGGGCGCGCTGGGTGGTGTGAATGTCGAGGCTGGTGAAGCTCGAGCCATAGGGCGCGGTCATGCGGATGGTACCGCCCTTGCGCGGTGTCTGGGCCTCAGCTGCCCCGGCAAGCGCCAGCCCCAAGCCCGTGACGATTGCGATCTTCCTGAACATCATGTGTCCCCCAAACAACGCAGGTGTCTTCCGGTCCGCGAGTTGACCATCCGCGGCCGGTCGAGCGCAAGCTTCGTTTTTGAGGGTGAGCGGTTCCCGAAGGACGCCGATTGACGCGGCGCGTCATCGAGCGAGCCAGGTCAGTGAACATATTTCCTGACCGACGCGACCAAGCTCAGGATCATCATCCGGGCGCGAAGGATCGCGGAAAAAATGAATCGTCGAACGCTAGGGGCCTTGCTCGCCGGCAGTCTGCTCGCCGCCACGGCCGCGATGGCGATCCCGGTGACGCCGGATCCGGCCCGGGACGACGTCCGATGGGCCGGCGCTGCTCCGGGTGCCACAGAGCCGCGAGTTCGATGTCGCCGCCAACGAGACCTGGGGGCTGCTGGCCGGCCCGGACGGCGCGCCGCTGCCCATGCGGCTGTATTGACGCACGACGATCTCCGCCCGTCATTGCGACTGTCAGCCTGACAATTCCGGCTGCCAATCCCGCAATTTTCGCGCAGCGCCCGTCACGTCGAGGATCGTCCGAAACGCCACCGCCTCCACCATCATCCCTCGCGCGAGCCGCACGGCGCGGGCCTCGCTGATCGCCCGCTTCCTGGGGTCCTCGATCAGCTCGAAGTCGATATTGTGGGCGAGGCCGAAGATGCGGCGGATGGTTTTGGCGGCGGCAAAGCCGACCGTGTCGGTAAACAGCCGCTGCATATAGGCCTGCCGCTCGGCCTCCAACCGCGCCGCGCCCTTCTCGCCGGCGAAGAGCGAGACGGGATAGGCATCGCCATTGGCCCCCGACCGCCAGAGATCGAGAAACTTCTGAGCGAACCCGCCCCAAGCCTGCTCGACCGTCTCCAGCACCCAGGTCTCGAAGTCGCGCCGCTCACCCGGTGCGCGCTCGTGCCCGGCGGAGGCGAAATAGGCCATCAGAAGATTGGCGAGCACGGCGCCGACATCAAAGCCCATCGGGCCGTAGAAGGCGAATTCGGGATCGATCACCCGCGTCTCGCCCTCCGTCACCATGATCGAGCCGGTGTGGAGATCGCCATGCAGCAGTGCTTCCGGGCTCGCCATGAATTTGAGCTTCAAGCGGGAGATCGCGACATGCAGCTCCATGTCGTCGCGCAAGGATGCGGCGAGCGCATCGAGATGCGGCGTGGTCCAGCGGTTCTGCTCGGCGATGCGGTAGGGATCGGTGAAGATCAGATCCTCGGTGATCTTGCAGAGCGCGTGATTGCCGGCGAAGGCCGCGATGGCCTCCTTCTTCTCGGCAGCAGGAAGCGCGAGATCCGAGGTGAAGAACAGCGTCCGCGCCATGAAGGTGGTGATGTCGTCGACGAAGCGCGGATAGCAGGCACCCGCGACCAGCCCCTTGCGCATGATGATGTGGGGCTCGAGCAGCTCCATCACGGTCAGCGCCAGCGTCTCGTTGTGATGCAGCAGCGCCGGCACGAGGCCGGGCGCGAGCCGGGCTTGCCGGGACAGAGCGAGATATTCGTAATGGGCCCGCGACAGCGGCAGCGGCCAGCTCTCGCCGACGAGGCGGACGTAAGGCAGCGCCTGCTTCACGGCAATGCCGCCGCGCGCGCCCTTCACGATGAAGACGAGATTGAGGTTGCCGTCGCCGACCTCGGTGATGACCCAGGCCGCCGGCGCTCCGCCGAGCAGCGCTGTGATGTCAGGCAGGCTCGCGAGATAATCCCGCAACGCCGCTTCCTGCAGAATCCGATAGTCCCCCTGCCCCTGCGTCATGACGATCCCATCCCATGCTTGATGGCCGGATCGTTACTCCCGCTCGAGGAAGCTCGAGCCGATCTCGGCCTTTCTTTTGATTGGATCGTAATCACAATAGACGCTGTCCGCCACCAGCGTATAGCTGGCGCTGACGGTGTATTTGTCTGTTTTGACCGAGTTCAGCCCGATCACCGAGGTGCTTTTTCCGCCGTTCCATTTGAACGGCGTCGAGCTCTTGGCCTGCTCGCAGGCCATCACCGCCTCGTTGAAGACGTAGCCTTCGACGAACGCCTTCAGCGTGCGCACCTGCACGGCCATCTTCCACTCGAAATAGCCGATGCCGCCGAGACCGGCGACGATCAGCACCAGAAGCGCAACGGCGATCCTCTGAAAAGTCATTCATGTCCCCCCGTAACGACGCAACGCGGAAAATCCAGCACGCCGGCGGGAAAGCCTAAAACGGCATTCCCATCAATTTCGACAGACGTTCGAGCGAGAGATAGCCGGCGTGATAGGCGGCAACGCCGAGGCCATAGATGATCGCCGAGATGATCGTGGTCCAGACCAGCTTGCGCTTCATGCCGGTCAGAACAGGTGCGCCCGGGTCCGTGCCCGGCGCGCCGACGCCGTCCTCGTGCTGGCTGCGCACGCCGAACGGCAGCGTCAAGAACAGCGCGATCCACCAGATCACGAAGTAGATCGCGAGCGCGGTCGATATCTGGATGGCCATGATCGGGCCTTACGCCTGCTCGATTTCGACCAGTGCGCCGGAAAAGTCCTTCGGGTGCAGGAACAGCACCGGCTTGCCGTGGGCACCGATCTTCGGCACGCCGTCGCCGAGCACCCGCGCGCCCTCCTTCACCAGCGTGTCGCGCGAGGTGATGATGTCGACGACCTCGTAGCAGACGTGATGGATGCCGCCATCGGCATTGCGCTCGAGGAACTTCGCGATCGGCGAGGCCTCGCCGAGCGGCTCGATGAACTCGATCTTGGTGTTGGGCAGCGTCGCGAACACCGTGGTGACGCCGTGCTCGGGCAGCGGAACGGCTTCCGAAATCTGCGCCCCGAACGCCGCGCCGTAGATCTTGGCGGCCTTGACGGCGTCCCTGGTCGCGATCGCGACGTGGTTGAGGCGACCCAGCATGTTTCTTCTCCCTCAGCGCACGATCCGGACAACCGAGACCGTGCCGACACGATTACACCGTCAGGACGTGTACCAGACAGGGGGGCTTTTTGCCCCAATGTTCGTTGATGACGGCCCGGACAGCGCGTCGCACCGATTCAGCCAGCGCGTCAGGATCCCGGCGCCGTGCCTTCGGCAGCCCCTCGATCGTGGACATCACGGCGTCGAACACGATGTCGTCGAACGGCTCGCCGGCCCGGTTCTTCTCGGGGATGCCGACGAGATCGACCTCGGGCTCGTCGACAAGCTCGCCCTGCGCGGTCATGGCGATGGCGACGAAGGCACAGCCGGAGAACGCCATGCGGCGACGCTCGACCACCGCACGGGACTTCGAATCCTCCAGGATCGCGCCGTCCTTGTAGAGCCGGCCCGACGGCACCTCGCCGACCACGCCGGGATCGCCGGGGCCGAGCTTGACCAGGTCGCCGTTGCGAATGACCAGGACACGCGGCACGCCGGCAGCGCGCGCGAGTTTTGCGTGCTCGTTCAGGTGCAGGGCTTCGCCATGCACGGGGATCAGGAGCTGCGGCTTCACCCAGGAGATCAGGTCGCGCAGCTCGTCGCGGCGGGGATGGCCGGAGACATGAACCAGGTGGTCGCGATCGGTGAGGACCTCGACGCCCTGCAGCACCAGATTGTTGATGATCGAGCCGACCGCCTTCTCGTTGCCCGGGATGGTGCGCGAGGAGAAGATCACGCTGTCGCCGCGGTTGAGCGTGATTTCAGGGTGGTCGTCATTGGCGATGCGGGCCAGCGCGGCGCGGGGCTCGCCCTGGCTGCCGGTGCAGAGCGCCAGCACCTTGTCCTGCGGCAGATGCCCATAGACCTCGGGCGAGCGGAAATTCTGCACGCCGTCGAGAAAGCCGGTCTCGCGCGCCACCTGCACCACGCGCTCCATGGCGCGGCCGACCACGACGACCTCGCGGTCGGCGGCCTTCGCGGCATCGGCGACGGCCTTGATGCGGGCCACGTTGGAGGCGAAGGTCGTGACCGCAACGCGGCCTTTGGCGGCCTTCACCAGGTCGATGATGGTGCGGGCGACCTCAGCTTCGGACGGCGAACGGCCGTCGCGCACCGCATTGGTGGAATCGCCGATCAGAGCGAGCACGCCCTCCTCGCCGAGCTCGCGCAGCCGCTTCTCGTCGGTCGGACGTCCCAGCGTCGGGGTCGGATCAATCTTCCAGTCGCCGGTGTGCAGCACCGTGCCGGCTGAGGTGTGGATCGCCAGCGCATGCGCTTCCGGAATTGAATGCGCGACGGGGATGAACTCGACGTTGAACGGGCCGACATCGATACGGCCGCCTGACGGAACCACGGTGACGGGGATCTTGGGCGCATTGCGCTCCGCGGCGCATTTGGCCTCGAACAGCGCCGCGCTGAACTGCGTCGCATAGATCGGGCATTTCAGCTTCGGCCAGAGGTCGATGATCGCGCCGAAATGATCCTCATGGGCGTGCGTCAGCACCAGGCCCATCAGGTTCTTGCGTTCCTTCTCCAGGAAGCTGATGTCCGGCATGATCAGATCGATGCCGGGCAAATGCTCCTCGTCGCCGAAGGAGACGCCAAGATCGATCGCCAACCAGGCGCGCTGGTGACGGTTGCCGAGGCCGTAGACCGACAGGTTCATGCCGATCTCGCCGACGCCGCCCAGCGGCGCAAATACCAGTTCGTCGGGCCTCGCCATCACGCAGCTCCCACCGACCGCGCAGGGCCGAAGAACACCTCGCCCGCAGCCACCGGCACCAGCCGGCCTTCCGCGGTGCGGACGATCAGGCAGCCGGCGTCGTCGATCGTGTCAAAAATACCTTCCAGCACCTTGGTTCCCGTGTGGATCGCGACCGGCTCGCCAAGCCGGGCGGCGCGCTCCAGCCACAGCTTACGGATATCGGCAAAGCCGCGGCCATTGTCCCAGATACCGCGGAACTCGACCCAGGAGTCCGACAGCGCCGAGAACAGCTCCGCCGCGCTGATCTGGACGCCGAGGGCCGCGAGCGACACGGCCGGCGTCGGCGTGCCCTCCGGGGCTGCCACGATGTTGGTGCCGATGCCGACGACGATAGCCAGCTGGTCGCCGACCGCTTCGGCCTCCAGGCCGATGCCAACCAGCTTCTTGCCGTTGGCGAGGACGTCATTCGGCCATTTCAGCGCGTATCGCGGCCGGTCGGGGCCAAGCCGCAGCGCAGCCTCCAAGCTGACCTTCTCCAGCGCCGCCTCCTCCGCCAGCCCTGCGGCAAAGCCGATCGTCGCGGCCACTGAGGGCGCGATGTCCAGGACTTCGAGGACGCTAGCTGCGAGATTGCCCTTCGGCGCGATCCAGGGCCGCTGGCGACGGCCGCGGCCTGCCGTCTGCTCGTCTGTCACGAACCAGATCGGGCCGCGCTCTCCGGCGCGGGCCGCTTCGATCGCATCAGTGTTGGTCGAGCCGGTCCGCTCCAACGCTGCGAGCTTGTAGCCCGCGGCCAATGCGCGAGGACCGAGCGCGAACCCCATCCTAAAACAGCGACTTGGCGGCGGCGGAAGCGACGCTCACCACCGGACCCGCGAACAACGCGAACAGGATGTTGAACAGGCCAAAGACCGCCAGCACCGTCTTGACCTCGACCCTGACCGGATCGACCTGACCGGCCGGCTCGTCGAAATACATCGTCTTGACGATGGCGAGATAGTAGTAGGCGCCCACGACGCTGGAGAGCACGCCGATCACGGCGAGCGTGAACAGGTTCGCCTTGATGGCGGCGACGAAGACGTACCACTTCGCGAAGAAGCCGGCGAGCGGCGGGACGCCCGCGAGCGAGAACAGCAACATCGCGAACATGAAGGCGAGCAGCGGATTGGTGCGCGACAGACCCGCGAAATCGCTGATCTGCTCGACGGCCTGGCCGTTGCGCTTCATCGCGAGGATGATCGAGAACGAGCCGAGCGTCATCGCCACATAGATCACGATGTACATCAGCACGCCCTGCGCGCCCTCGACGGTGCCGGAGGCAAGGCCGACCAGCGCAAAGCCCATGTGGCCGATCGAGGAATACGCCATCAGGCGCTTGATGTTGCTCTGGCCGATCGCGGCGAACGAGCCCAGCGCCATCGAGGCGATCGCGACGAACACCAGGATCTGCTGCCACTGCGAGACGATGCCCGGGAATGCGGTCAGCGTGACGCGGGTGAACACGGCGAGCGCGGCGACCTTCGGCGCGGAGGCGAAGAAGGCGGTGACGGGCGTCGGTGCGCCCTCATACACGTCCGGCGTCCACATGTGGAACGGCACGGCCGAGACCTTGAAGCAAAGACCGGCGAGCAGGAACACCAGGCCGAAGACGAGGCCGGTATTCGAGATCGTCGCGGCCGTGGCGATGCCGGTAAAGCTCACGGTGCCGGTGAATCCGTAAACCAGCGAGGAGCCATACAGCAGCATACCCGAGGATAGCGCGCCGAGCACAAAGTACTTCAGGCCGGCTTCGGTCGACTTGGCGTTGTCGCGGTTCGAGGCCGCCACGACATAGAGCGCGAGCGACATCAGCTCGAGGCCGAGATAGAGCGAGATCAAATCGCCGGCCGAGATCAGCACCATCATGCCGAGCGTCGAGAGCAGCACCAGGATCGCATATTCGAAGATGCGGCGCGACGCGTCGGCGAGGAACTCGGTCGACAGGATCAGCGTCACCGCCGAACCGATCAGCGCGAGGATCTTCATGAAGCGCGCAAAATCGTCGACGATGAAGCTGCCGCCGAAGGTCACCTGCTTGCCAGCCGGGAGCGTGTATTCGAGCACGCCGACCACGATCAGCAGCAGCACCGCGATCGTGGTGACCGTGCTGGTGGTCCCCTGCCCGCGATAGGCGCCAAGCATCAGAAGCGCCATGGCACCGATCGCGAGCACGAGCTCGGGCAGCACCGGCGCCAGTTGATAACCTGCAGTCGTAAAGCTCATGGCGATATCCTGACCTGCCCGATCAATGGAGCAGTGCGGCGGCCTTCACGGCCGTCACAGCGGTGTTGTAGTTGTTGACGAGTTGCTGAACCGAGGCGGCCGACATGTCGAGCACCGGCTTCGGATAGATGCCGAACAGGATCGTCAGCGCGATCATCGGAAACAGCGTCACGCATTCGCGCAAGGTGAGATCCTTCATGCTCGCCAGCGACGGCTTGACCAGCGCTCCGAACACGACCTTGCGGTAGAGCCACAGCGCGTAACCGGCCGACAGGATCACGCCAAAGGTGGCGAAGAACGCGGTCGGGATCGAAACCTTGAAGGTGCCGAGCAGCGTCATGAACTCGCCGACGAAACCGGAGGTGCCGGGCAAACCGACATTGGCCATGGTGAAGATCATGAAGGTCAGCGCGTAGAGCGGCATCCGGTTGACGAGGCCGCCATAGGCCGCGATCTCGCGGGTATGCAGGCGGTCGTAGACGACGCCGACGCAGAGGAACAGCGCGCCGGAGACGATGCCGTGCGAGATCATCTGAAACACGCCGCCGGCGACGCCCTGCATGGTGCCGGCGAAGATGCCCATGGTGACGAAGCCCATATGCGCCACCGACGAGTATGCGATCAGCTTCTTCATGTCCTCCTGCATCAGCGCCACCAGCGAGGTGTAGATGATCGCAATCGCGGACATGGTGAACACCAGCGGCGCGAAGTCATGCGAAGCCAACGGGAACATTGGCAGCGAGAAGCGCAGGAAGCCGTAGCCGCCCATCTTCAAGAGGATCGCGGCGAGAACCACGGAGCCCGCTGTCGGCGCCTCGACGTGTGCGTCGGGAAGCCAGGTGTGCACCGGCCACATCGGCATCTTCACCGCGAACGAGGCGAAGAAGGCGAGCCACGCCCAGGTCTGCAACGACCGCGGCACGGCGGTGTGCATCAGGGTCGGGATGTCGGTGGTGCCGCCGTTCCAGTACAGCGCCATGATGGCGAGCAGCATCAGGACCGAGCCGAGCAGCGTGTAGAGGAAGAACTTGAACGACGCATAAACCCGGCGCGGACCGCCCCAGACGCCGATGATCAGGAACATCGGGATCAGGCCGCCCTCGAAGAACAGGTAGAACAGCACGAGATCGAGCGCCGAGAAGGTGCCGATCATCAGCGTTTCCAGGATCAGGAACGCCATCATGTATTCGCGGACGCGGTTGGTGATCGCCTTCCAGCTCGCGATGATGCAGAACGGCATCACGGCGGTGGTGAGGATCACCAGCGGCAGCGAAATGCCGTCGACGCCCATGTGATAGGTGATGCCGGTGGCGAGCCAGGCCGCCTTCTCGACGAACTGGAAATCGGCATTGGCCGGGTCGAAGCGCATGACCAGGATCACCGACACCGCGAAGGTGATCAGCGTGGTCCAGAGCGCGATCCAGCGCGAATTGCGCTTGGCCGCCTCGTCATCACCGCGGCTCAGATACACGATCAGCGCGCCGACCAGCGGCAGGAACGTCGTGACCGAAAGGATGGGCCAGGTTGTCATTTACTGGCCTCCAAAGCCGAACATGAACCAGGTGATCAGGCCGGCGGCGCCGATCAGCATGGCGAATGCATAGTGATAGAGATAGCCAGTCTGGATCTTCACGACGTTGCGGGTGACGTCCAGCACACGGGCCGAAATGCCGTCGGGTCCGAAGCCGTCGATGATGAAGCCGTCGCCCTTCTTCCAGAGCTGATAGCCGATCCACTTCGCCGGACGGACGAAGATGATCTCGTAGAGCTCGTCGAAGTACCACTTGTTGAGCAGGAATTGGTACAGCATCGGCTGCGTGTTCGCGAGCTCGACCGGCAGGTAGGGCTTGCGGATATAGAAGGTGTAGGACACCAGGAAGCCGCCAACCATCATCACGAAGGGCAGCCAGCCCAAGAGATGCGGCATGTGCTCCATATCCTCGAGGACATGCGGGTTCATCTTCACGGACTCGCGGAAGAACTCCTCCACGCCGTGCGGTCCGGTGAACAGCTCCTTGAACGGGAAGCCGGCCAGGACCGAGCCCACCGCCAGCACGCCGATCGGGATCAGCATCCAGATCGGGCTCTCATGCGCGGCCTCGTAGTGCTCCTGGTCGTGCGGCTCGCCGAAGAAGGTCTTGAACACCAGGCGCCAGGAATAGAACGATGTCAGGCCGGCGGCCACGATCGTCAGCAGATAGGCGTAGGTCGAGAACGGATTGTGCGAGGCATAGGCCGCCTCGATGATCGCGTCCTTGGAGAAATAGCCGGCGAACAGCGGGAAGCCGGTCAGCGCCAAGGTGCCGACGGTCATCACCGCAAACGTGTACGGGATCTTCTTCCAGAGGCCACCCATGTTGCGGATGTCCTGCTCGTGGTGCATCGCGTAGATCACCGAGCCGGAGCCCAAGAACAGCAGCGCCTTGAAGAAGGCGTGCGTGAACAGGTGGAACATGCCGACCGAATAGGCCCCTGCTCCCATCGCCACGAACATGTAGCCGAGCTGCGAACAGGTCGAGTAGGCGACGATGCGCT
The DNA here is from genome assembly GCF_018130615.1 of Bradyrhizobium manausense. Taxonomy (GTDB): domain Bacteria; phylum Pseudomonadota; class Alphaproteobacteria; order Rhizobiales; family Xanthobacteraceae; genus Bradyrhizobium; species Bradyrhizobium manausense_A. The sequence continues at coordinate 202,955 of NZ_JAFCKB010000002.1, read as the reverse complement.
TGATGTCGTTCTGGACGAGACCGATGGTCGCGGCGAAGAACGCCGTGGTCGCGCCGAAGAACATCACGACGGCCTGGGCGTTCGGGGCGAGCTCGAACAACGGCGACAGGCGCGCCACCATGAACACGCCGGCGGTGACCATGGTCGCGGCGTGGATCAGCGCCGACACCGGGGTCGGGCCTTCCATCGCGTCCGGCAACCAGGTGTGCAGCAGGAACTGCGCCGATTTGCCCATCGCGCCCATGAACAGCAGCAGGCAGGTCAGCGTCAGCGCATCGGCATGCCAGCCAAGGAAGTTGATGGTCTTGCCGGTCAGGCCGGGAGCGGCATGAAAGATGGTCTCGAAATCGGTCGAGCTCGTCAGCATGAAGATCGCGAAGATGCCGAGCGCGAAGCCGAAATCGCCGACGCGGTTGACCACGAAGGCCTTGATGGCGGCGGCGTTCGCGGACGGCTTCTGATACCAGAAGCCGATCAGCAGGTAGCTCGCCAGGCCCACGCCCTCCCAGCCGAAGAACAGCTGCACCAGGTTGTCGGCCGTCACCAGCATCAGCATGGCGAAGGTGAACAGGCTGAGATAGCCGAAGAAACGCGGCCGGTTCGGATCCTCGTCCATGTAGCCGATGGAATAGAGGTGCACGAGCGAGGACACGGTCGTCACCACCACCAGCATCACGGCGGTGAGCGTGTCGACGCGCAGCGTCCACCAGACCTCGAGCTCGCCTGAGAAGATCCAAGGCAAGAGCTGGAACCGAGCGTCATGGCCATTGAAGCCGACATCGACCAGCGTCATCCAGGACAGCGCGGCCGAGACGAACAGCAGGGCGGTCGTGATCAGCTCGGCGCCGCGTGAACCGGCGGCCGCCGGCTCGACCGGACCGTGGCCGTGGTCGTCGTGAGCGTGATCATCGTGACCGTGGTCGTCATGGGCCGCCGACGCGTGCGCGTCGCCGTGGCCGTGATCGCCGTGATGCTCGACCTCGTCGCCCGAGGGGTTGCGGCCATGCGCGCCGACGAGCGCGATCAGGCCGGCCAAAATGGCGCCCAGCAGCGGCAGGAAAACAATTGCCTGAACCATGACTTATTTCTCTTTCCGCATGATCTGACCGGAAAACCGGTACCCACTTTTCCGGATCATGCGTTAGCCCTTCATCAGATTGACGTCCTCAACCGCGATCGAGCCACGGTTGCGGAAATAGACCACCAGGATGGCGAGACCGATCGCGGCTTCGGCGGCCGCAACGGTCAAGACCAGCAGCGCGAAGACCTGGCCGACGATGTCGCCAAGGAAGGTCGAGAATGCCACCAGGTTGATGTTGACCGAGAGCAGGATCAGCTCGATCGACATCAGGATGACGATGATGTTCTTGCGGTTCAGGAAGATGCCGAGGATGCCGAGCGTGAACAGGATCGCGCCGACCGCCAGATAATGTCCGAGCCCGATCGTCATTTCACCCACTCCGCAGCATCCGCGTCCGAGAGCCCCTGCCCCGGCGCTACCTTGCGCATCGCCATCGCCATGTCGGGCGTGCGTGCGTTCTGAACGTTGATGTCCTGCCGCTTCACGCTCGCCTTGTGGCGCAGCGTCAGCACGATGGCGCCGATCATGGCGACCAAGAGCACCATGCCCGCGAGCTGGAAGTAGTGGACGTACTTCGTATAGAGCACGAGACCCAGCGCCTCGGTGTTCGAGACGTTGGTCGGGATCGGCGCCGTGATCGTCTTGCTCACGGTCGGATTGATGACCCAGGCGCCGACGGTCAAGAGCAGCTCGAACAGGAAGATGCCGCCGATCACGACACCAACCGGCAGATACTGGATGAAACCTTCGCGCAGCTCGAGGAAGTCGACGTCGAGCATCATGATGACGAACAGGAACAGCACCGCGACGGCGCCGACATAGACGACGATCAGGATCATCGCCAGGAATTCGGCGCCCATCAGCACGAACAGGCCGGAGGCGTTGACGAAGGCCAGGATCAGGTACAGCACCGAGTGGACGGGATTGCGCGAGACAATCACCATCACGGCCGAGGCGACGCAGACGGCGGCGAAGAGATAAAAGAAGAGCGCGGGAAGGATCATGCCCTCACCTCACCGGTACGGCGCGTCAAGCTCGATCGCTTTCGCGATCTCGCGTTCCCAGCGATCGCCATTGGCGAGCAGCTTGGCCTTGTCATAGAACAGTTCCTCGCGGGTCTCGGTCGCGAACTCGAAGTTCGGACCTTCGACGATGGCGTCGACCGGACAGGCCTCCTGGCAGAGGCCGCAATAGATGCACTTCACCATGTCGATGTCGTAGCGCACGGTGCGGCGGGTGCCGTCGTTGCGGCGCGGGCCGGCCTCGATGGTGATGGCCTGCGCCGGGCAGACCGCTTCGCACAGCTTGCAGGCGATGCAGCGCTCTTCGCCGTTCGGATAGCGGCGCAGCGCATGCTCACCGCGGAAGCGCGGCGAGATCGGGCCCTTCTCGAACGGATAGTTCAGCGTCGGCTTCGGCTGGAAGAAATAGCGCATGGCGAGGAAGAACGCCGAAACGAATTCCGACAGCAGGAGCGAGCGTGCAGTGGCGTTGACGTTGATACCCATGACGGCCCTCACTTCGGCGCGATGCCGGCGAATTGCAGCACGCCGGCCACCACGACCACCATCACCAGCGAGAGCGGCAGGAACACCTTCCAGCCGAGGCGCATCAGTTGGTCGTAGCGGTAGCGCGGCACGATCGCCTTTGCCATCGCGAACAGGAAGAACATGAAGAACAGTTTCAGCGAGAACCAGATGATCCCCGGCACCCAGTTGAAGGGCGGCAGGTCCACCGGCGGCAGCCAGCCCCCGAGGAACAGGATGGTGGCCATCGCGCACATCGTGACGATCGCGACATACTCGCCGAGCATGAACAGCAGGTACGGCGTCGAGCCGTATTCGACCATGAAGCCGGCGACGAGCTCGGATTCCGCTTCGACCAGGTCGAACGGCGGACGGTTGGTCTCCGCCAGCGCCGAGACGTAGAACACCACGAACATCGGGAACAGCGGCCAGACGTACCAGTTCAGGATGGTCAGCTGCGGCAGCCCGATCAGGCTGGCAAGGCCGCGGACATGCTGGGCCTCGACCACGGCCGACAGGTTCAGCGTGCCGGCGCAGAGCAGCACCGTGATGATGACGAAGCCGATCGAGACCTCATAGGACACCATCTGCGCCGCCGAGCGCAGCGCGGCCAGGAACGGGTACTTCGAGTTCGACGACCAGCCGGCCATGATGATGCCGTAGATCGACAGCGACGAGATCGCGAAGATGAAGAGGATGCCGACATTGATGTCGGAGATCACCCAGCCGAGATTGGTCGGGATCACCGCCCAGGCCGCCAGCGCGAGCACGCAGGACACCAGCGGTGCCAGCAGGAAGACGCCCTTGTTGGCGCCGGCCGGAATGATCGGCTCCTTCAGCACGAACTTCAGCAGGTCGGCGAAGGACTGGAACAGGCCCCAGGGACCGACCACGTTCGGGCCGCGACGGATCTGCACCGCCGCCCAGATCTTGCGGTCGGCGAGCAGGATGTAGGCGATCGCGACCAGGAGGACGACGAGCACCAGCACGCTCTCCGCGATCATGATGATCAGCGGCCAGAGGAAGCCGGTCCAGAATGCGCTTTCGAAGAATTCCATCTAGCTCACTCCGCTGCGGTCAGCATCTGCCCGGAGGCAAGCCGCGAACATTCCGCCATCACGGCGGACGCACGCGCGATTGGGTTGGTCAAATAGAAGTCCTCGATGGCAGCCTTGAACGGCGCCTTCTCGGGCGAGCCGCCCTTCCCGGCCAGCTTCTTGATCTGGTCGGCTGCGCCCGCCTCGATCTGGTCGAGACGGATCAGATGCGGCACCGCCTTGAAGATCACCTGGCGCAGGGCGGCGAGCGAGTCGTAGCCGAGCTTCTTGCCGAGCGCTTCCGAGAGCGCACGGACGATCGCCCAGTCCTCGCGGGCTTCGCCCGGCGGGAATGCAGCGCGACCGGTCATCTGCACGCGGCCCTCGGTGTTGACGTAGATCGCGGACTTCTCGGTGTAGGCGGCAGCCGGCAGGATCACGTCGGCGCGATGCGCGCCGCGGTCACCGTGGGTGCCGATGTAGACGACGAAGGTGCCGTCCGGCGCCTTGATCTCGTCGGCGCCGAGCAGGAACAACAGGTCGAGCGTCCCGAACGTGGTCATCTGCGCCCCGTTCAGGCCGCCTTGGCCGGCGACAAAGCCGATGTCGAGCGCACCGACGCGCGAAGCGGTCTCGTGCAGCACGCCAAAGCCGTTCCAGCCGTCCTTCACCGCGCCGACGTCGAGCGCGAGCTTGGCGGCGGCAGCCAGAATGGCGGCGCCATCGTGACGCGAGGCCGCGCCCGCGCCGACCAGGATGATCGGATTCTTGGCGTTCTTCAGCACGTCCATGAAGGAATGCTTGCCGGAAGCGAGCTCGCCGAGGGTCTCGGTGCCTGCGCCGAGATGGTCATAATCGTAGGTCAGATCGGCCTTGGCGCCGATCACGCCGACCTTCAGGCCGCCGGCGCGCCAGCGCTTGCGGATGCGGGCGTTGAACACGGCCGCCTCTTTCCGCGGATTGGCGCCGACGATGAGCAGCGCATCGGCCTGCTCGACGCCTGCGAGCGTCGGGTTGAAGATGTAGGAGCCGCGGCCGAGCGCGGGATCGAAGGCGTCGCCGCCCTGCACTGCCAGATTGGCCGAGCCGAATTTGGCCAGCAGGTCCTTCAGCGCGAACATCTCTTCGACGCCGGAAAGATCGCCGGCGATGGCGCCGATGCGCTTGCCGTCGGTCCGGGCTGCCTTGGCTGCGATAGCCGCAAAAGCTTCCGGCCAGCTGGCCGCACGCAGCTTGCCGGCCTCGCGGATATAGGGCCGGTCGAGGCGCTGGGTGCGAAGGCCGTCGACGATGTGGCGGGTCTTGTCGGAGATCCACTCCTCGTTCACGGCCTCGTTGATGCGCGGCAGCACCCGCATCACCTCACGGCCGCGGGTGTCGACGCGGATCGCAGAGCCGACGCCGTCCATCACGTCGATCGACTGGGTCTTGCCGAGCTCCCACGGGCGCGCCGCGAAGGCATAGGGCTTCGAGGTCAGCGCACCGACCGGGCAGATGTCGACGAGATTGCCTTGCAGTTCCGACGTCAGCGCGTGCTCGAGATAGGTCGTGATCTCCATGTCTTCGCCGCGCCCCGTCGCGCCCATCTCGGGAGCACCGGCGACTTCCGCCGAGAAGCGGACGCAGCGCGTGCACTGGATGCAGCGGTTCATCGAGGTCTTGACCAGCGCGCCGAGATATTTGTCCTCGACCGCACGCTTGTTCTCGGCGAAGCGGCTGGTGTCGACACCATAGCCCATCGCCTGGTCCTGCAGGTCGCACTCGCCGCCCTGGTCGCAGATCGGGCAATCCAGCGGATGGTTGATCAGAAGGAATTCCATCACGCCTTCGCGCGCCTTCTTCACCATCGGCGAACGGGTCGAGATTTCCGGCGGCTCGCCCTTCGGGCCCGGACGGCAATCGCGCACGCCCCAGGCGCAGCTTGCGACCGGCTTCGGGCCACCCTTCACCTCGACGAGGCACATCCGGCAATTGCCGGCGATCGACAGCCGCTCGTGATAGCAGAAGCGCGGAATCTCGGCGCCGGCCGCCTCGCACGCCTGAAGCAGCGTGTACTCGGCGGGGACATCGATCTCTTTGCCGTCGATGATGAGCTTGGTCATGTCTCTTACTCCGCCGCGACCATGTTCACGGGATCGCGGACGCCGATATCGTCAATGTCGGCCTTATGCGAATATTCATCTATGCGCGCTTCGATCTCATGACGGAAATGCGCGATCAGGCCCTGGATCGGCCAGGCAGCGGCGTCGCCGAGCGCGCAGATGGTGTGGCCTTCGACCTGCTTGGTGACTTCAAGCAGCATGTCGATCTCGCGCTTGTGGGCGCGGCCTTCGGCCATGCGGGTCAGCACGCGCCACATCCACCCCGTGCCCTCGCGGCACGGCGTGCACTGGCCGCAGCTCTCATGCTTGTAGAAATAGGAGATGCGGGCGATCGAACGGATCAGGTCGGTGGACTTGTCCATCACGATCACGGCCGCGGTGCCGAGGCCCGAGCGCAGCTTGCTCAGGCTGTCGAAATCCATCGGCGTATCGATGATCTGCTCGGCCGGCACCATGCGCACCGAGGAGCCGCCGGGGATCACGGCCTTGAGGTTGTCCCAGCCGCCGCGGATGCCGCCGCAATGCTTGTCGATCAGCTCACGGAACGGAATGCCCATGGCCTCTTCGACGTTGCAGGGCCGCTCGACATGGCCGGAGATGCAGAACAGCTTGGTGCCGACATTGTTCGGACGGCCGATGCCGGCGAACCAAGCGGCGCCGCGGCGCAGAATATCCGGCGCAACCGCGATGGATTCGACGTTGTTGACGGTGGTCGGGCAGCCGAACAGGCCGACGTTCGCCGGGAACGGCGGCTTCAGACGCGGCTGGCCCTTTTTGCCTTCGAGGCTTTCGAGCAGCGCGGTTTCCTCGCCGCAGATGTAGGCGCCGGCGCCGTGGGCGACGTAGATGTCGAACGGCCAGCCGTTGACGTTGTCCTTGCCGACCAGCTTGGCGTCATAGGCCTGGTCGATCGCAGCCTGCAGGTGCTCGCGCTCGCGGATGAACTCGCCGCGGACATAGATGTAGCAGGTGTGCGCGTTCATCGCGCAGCTCGCGATCAGGCAGCCCTCGATCAGCAGGTGCGGATCGTGCCGCATGATCTCGCGATCCTTGCAGGTGCCGGGCTCGGACTCGTCGGCGTTGACGACGAGATAGCTCGGCCGGCCGTCGGTCGATTCCTTCGGCATGAAGGACCATTTCAGGCCGGTCGGGAAGCCGGCGCCGCCGCGGCCGCGGAGCCCTGAGGCCTTCATCTCGTTGATGATCCAGTCGCGGCCCTTGTCGATGATATTCTTCGTACCATCCCAGGCGCCGCGGCGCCGCGCGCCCTCGAGACCCCAATCATGGAGGCCGTAAAGGTTCTTGAAGATGCGGTCCTTGTCCTCGAGCATATCAGTGCTTTCCGATCAACGGTTGGCCTGCTTGTAGGCAAGCCCGGCGGCGCAGACGGCGAAGGTCAGCGCCCAGAGCAGACTGGATTCCAGCGTCGCGTTCATCATGAAGCGCTGCAGCAAGAACATGAAGGTGGCCGCGAGCGCGGTGTGCATGGCGACGAAGCCCCATTTCTTCACGGCTTCGCTCCCCCGGTTGGCCTGAGACGGAAGCCTCATCAGGAGGTCTCCTTCAGAGTGGTCGGCCCGCCCGCCGGCGCCGAGAACTGGCGGCCGTTCTGCGGACCGGGCTTCGGCGGATTGCCCGAGGCAAAGCCGTCGAGCACCTTGCCGAAGGTTTCCTTGGTCAGATCCTCATAGGTGTCCTTGCCGATCAGCACCATCGGCGCGTTCACGCAGGCGCCCAGGCACTCCACCTCTTCCCAGCTGAAATTGCCGTCCTTGGAGAGATGGAAGGGATCGTGATGGATCCGGCTCTCGCAGACATGGATGAGATCTTCGGCGCCGCGCAGGCGGCACGGCGTGGTGCCGCAGACCTGGACGTGGGCCTTCTTGCCGACGGGAGCGAGCTGGAACATCGTGTAGAAGGTCGCGACCTCGAGCACGCGGATGTAGGGCATGTCGAGCATGTCGGCGATGACGCGGATCGCGGCTTCCGATACCCAACCCTCGTGCTGCTCCTGCGCGCGCCAGAGGATGGCGATGACAGCCGAGGCCTGGCGTCCGGCCGGATATTTCGCGATCTGCTGCTTCGCGAATGCGAGGTTCTCCTCCGTGAACGCAAAGCTCGCGGGCTGGACTTCCTTCGGGGCTAATCGGCGAACGGACATGTGTTATCTCTCACTGCATACGGCGCGCGGTTTTGGCATTCAGGGCATTGATCCTGTCCTGCCAGAATGCGCTTGCGGTGCCGAAAACGTTGTAGCCGACATGGGTCGAGACCTTGATGCGGTCGAGGATCGACAGCTCGGTCACGGTCTCCAGCCGGTTGGTGCGCGGATCGAGCACGATCAGCTTCAACGGGGTCTGTTCAAGGATGTAGCGCGACACCGCGTGCGTGCGGTCGCTGCCGTGCTCCTCGCACATGATGACGCTGTCGGTCTGCAGCAGCCGGGCGCCGCCCTTGATCGCCTCGATCTCGACGCCCTCGACGTCGAGCTTGATCAGGTATTTGCCGGTGCCTGCGACCTTGCCGTCGTCGATCAGATTGTCGAGCGCCAACACCGGCACTTCCTCGCCGCCATCCGACGGAGCGCCGGCGATGCTGAAGGCCTCATGCTTGGTGCCTGACAGACGCGCGGTGCCGCGGGCAGCGCCGATCGCGCATTTCATGGTCTCGAAGCGGCCACCGTTGACGCGCGCATTGTTGGCGAGCTTCGGATAGTTCTGGCCCGACGGCTCGATCGCGATCGCCTTGTGCGAGCCGAACGGCTTGCTCGACACCAGCACCGACCAGTAGCCGTAATTGGCGCCGCAATCGAGCAACGTGTAGTCGACGTCGATGCTATCGGCGAACAGCAGCTCCAGCTCGTCCTCGTAGCAATAGGAGCGGTTGAGCAGCTTGCTCCAATAGCCGTCGCCGTACGGGAATTCGAACACGGCATCCGGGTTGAGCTTGATCGCGATGTTGCGCTCGGGCAGCGTTTTCCGCAGCAAGTTCGCGCAGGCGATGTAGCCCATATGCGAGAAGTGCGACGAGATCTTCGATCCCGTCACCAGCGCCAAGGCAGCCGTCCGCTCCCACAGGTTGGCCCCTTCCAGGGCCCCCGAGGCACGGTCAAACTGGATTGGCGCCTGCGCCATCACCGATCGACCTCTCCGAACACGATGTCGAGCGAGCCGAGAATGGCCGAGACGTCGGCGAGCAGATGGCCGCGGCAGATGTGGTCCATCGCCTGAAGATGGGCAAAGCCCGGCGCGCGGATCTTGCACTTGTAGGGCTTGTTGCTGCCGTCGGAGATGAGATAGACGCCGAACTCACCCTTGGGCGCTTCGACCGCGGCGTAGACTTCGCCTTCCGGCACGTGAACGCCTTCGGTGTAGAGCTTGAAGTGGTGGATCAGCGCTTCCATCGAGCGCTTCATCTCGCCACGGCGCGGCGGCGCAACCTTGTTGTCTTCGACGACGACAGGCCCCTTCCCGTCGGCTGCATTCAGCTTCTGGATGCACTGCTTCATGATGCGGACGGACTGACGCATCTCCTCCATGCGGATCAGATAGCGGTCGTAGCAGTCGCCGTTCTTGCCGATCGGAATGTCGAAATCCATCTCGGCGTAGCATTCATAGGGCTGCGACTTGCGCAGGTCCCAGGCGGCGCCCGAACCGCGCACCATCACGCCCGAGAAGCCCCACTCCCAGGCTTCCTTCAGCGGCACCACGCCGATGTCGACGTTGCGCTGCTTGAAGATGCGGTTGGCGGTGAGCAGCCGGTCAAGGTCGTCCACGACTTTCAGGAACGGATCACACCAGGCATCGATGTCGTCGACCAGCTTCTGCGGCAGGTCCTGATGCACGCCGCCGACGCGGAAGAAGGCTGCATGCATACGACTGCCGGAGGCGCGCTCGTAGAACACCATCAGCTTCTCGCGCTCTTCGAAGCCCCACAGCGGCGGGGTCAGCGCGCCGACGTCCATTGCCTGCGTGGTGACATTGAGCAGGTGAGAGAGAATGCGGCCGATCTCGCAATAGAGCACGCGGATGAGCTGGCCGCGGCGCGGCACCTCGATGCCGAGCAGCTTCTCGGCGGCGAGGCAGAAGGCGTGCTCCTGGTTCATCGGCGCGACATAGTCGAGCCGGTCGAAATACGGGATCGCCTGGAGGTAGGTCTTCTGCTCGATCAGCTTTTCGGTGCCGCGGTGAAGCAGGCCGATATGAGGATCGACGCGGGCGACGACTTCGCCGTCAAGCTCCAGCACGAGGCGCAGCACGCCGTGCGCCGCGGGATGCTGCGGTCCAAAGTTGATCGTAAAGTTGCGAAGCTGTTCGGGTTGCTCGTTCATGATCAGGCCTTCGGTCCCGCTTTTTCATCACCCGGAAGGACCGGATAGTCGGCCCCTTCCCACGGAGACAAAAAGTCGAACTTGCGGAATTCCTGGTTGAGCCGGACAGGCTCGTACACCACGCGCTTCTCCTGATCGTCGTAGCGGACCTCGAGGAAGCCGGTGGTCGGAAAGTCCTTGCGCAGCGGATGCCCCTCGAAACCGTAATCGGTGAGGATGCGGCGCATGTCGGGGTGGCCGACGAAGAACACGCCGTAGAGGTCGTAGGCCTCGCGCTCGAACCAGTCGGCGCCGGGGAACACCTCGATCAGCGACGGCACCTGCGTGGTCTCATCGGCCTGGGCCTTGAGGCGGATGCGGGCGTTCAGGGTCGGTGACAGAAAGTGATAGATCACGTCGAAGCGCTTTTCGCGCGACGGATAGTCGGCCGCCGTAATGTCGGTGAAGTTGACGAAACGGCAGTTCGGATCATCGCGGAGGTACTTGACCACCTCGACGATCTTGCTGGCTTCGACATCAACCGTAAGTTGGTTGAAGGCCACCGAATGACCGATGGCAGCGCCCGGAAGCGCGCTCACGATCGTCTGCCCCAGGGCGTCGAGCTTGGCGTCGTCCATGACGTAAAACCTTAGCGTTCGATGGTGCCGGTGCGGCGGATCTTCTTCTGCAGCAGCAGCACGCCGTAGAGCAGCGCTTCCGCCGTGGGCGGGCAGCCCGGCACGTAGATGTCGATCGGCACGATGCGGTCGCAACCGCGTACGACCGAGTAGGAATAGTGATAGTAGCCGCCGCCATTGGCGCAGGAGCCCATGGAGATGACGTAGCGCGGCTCAGGCATCTGGTCGTAGACCTTGCGCAGCGCGGGCGCCATCTTGTTGGTCAGCGTGCCTGCGACGATCATCACGTCGGACTGGCGCGGCGAGGCGCGCGGCGCGAAGCCGAAGCGCTCGACGTCGTAGCGTGGCATCGACACTTGCATCATCTCGACCGCGCAGCAGGCGAGACCGAACGTCATCCACATCAAGGAACCGGTACGGGCCCAGGTGATGAGGTCGTCGGTCGCGGCCACGAAGAAGCCCTTGTCGGACAGTTCGTGATTGACCTCGAGGAAGAACGGATCATTGGCCCCGACCGGCTTGCCGGTCGACGGATCCAGGATGCCCTTGGGGGCCGGCGCGATGGCCGGACCGGCGGACGTTGCAGGGTTCAATCCCATTCGAGTGCCCCTTTCTTCCATTCATAGGCGAAGCCCACCGTCAGCACGGCAAGGAACACCAGCATGGACCAGAAGCCGGTCGCGCCGAGCTTGCCGAACGCCACCGCCCAGGGAAACAGGAACGCCACCTCGAGGTCGAAGATGATGAAGAGGATGGCGACCAGGTAGAAGCGGACGTCGAATTTCATGCGGGCGTCGTCGAAGGCGTTGAAACCGCACTCATACGCCGACAGCTTTTCCGGATCGGGCTGCTGGAACGCCACGATGAAGGGCGCAATCAGCAGCACCAGGCCGATGATCGCAGCTACCCCTATGAACACGACGAGTGGAAGATAGTTCTGTAGAATGCCGCTCATTGACGAGCCCTTTTTCCCGCAGCCTCGGGACAGCCACGGATTCGTCCGATTTGGAATTATTCTGAGCCTTAGCGCAGTGCACCAATGGGCGCAAGACACGCTCTTTTCAGGCCCTTTGCTGCCTCCAGACCGGTGGAAATCCCGGAATCACCCCGCGGCTGGTATGAAGCAGATCGCCTGACGCGACAAGGGTGGCCACGGTTTTACGGGGCAGCAGCTCTGAGATTGCGGCGCCCAGGCCGCGGGCGCTATTTGCCGCTTATCGTCGGCGAAATTGGCCCGATTTTTTGGCTGCGGCGCCGCACCCAAGCCCGGGCTACGACCGCGACCGGGGCCCCGACTGTCACCCAGGCGACATACTGGCCGGCCGTTCCCCAGAGCAACGCGGCGAGCAGACCGGTCATCGTCGCGGCCGCGAGCAGGATAGGTGCAGCAAAGACACGTATCCACAGGCGCGCGCGGTCGGAGGAGCCATGCATCACGACGGGACCGGGGCTCGTCTGGCGAATGCGTCGGTGCGGACCGGCGCCCGCCTCCGCCGCCGTGCCAGCCAGAGATAAAGGCCGCTGCCGATCACGACGATGGTGAGCCCGTCGAGCGCCGCCCAGATCAGCTTGAGCGGCATGCCGCCATAATCGCCGAAATGCAGCGGCTGCGAGATCAGGAGCGCCTGGAGATAGAGCGGCAGCGCCCTGGTATCGGCAACCTCCCCTGTCGCGCCGTCGAGCAGCACCGGTTTGAGCAGCCGCGCCGTCAGCGCGGTGTCGCCGCGCATGAAAGCTGCAAAATGATGCGAGGACGTGAACGGCGTCCCCGGAAACGCGACGAAGGCGATGTCCATGCCAGGAGCCGCCTGCCTGGCGCGAGCAACCACGTCGTCGAGCGAGGCGAGATGCACAGGCGACGGCTTGCCGGCATAGGGCGCGACCATGCTGGTGAGCTCGGTCGCCTTCCACTGGTTCAGCATCAGCTCGGCCCAGGTATTGACGACGCCGGTCAAGCCCACCACCAGCGCCCAGGCCACCGTCACCACACCGATCAGATTGTGCCAGTCGAGCCAGCGGACGCGGCGCGAGGCGGTGTCACGAATGGTGGCAAAGCGCAGGCGGCGGGTGAACGGCCAGTACAGCACCACGCCGGAGACGATGGCAGTCGCAAACAACAACCCCATCGCGCCGAGGAACAGCTTTCCGGCCTGGCCCGCGAACATGTCGGTGTGCAGCTTGAGCACGATCAGCATCGGCCCGACGCCGACCGGCCCGAGCAGCTTGGCGGAAACGGCGTCGAAGGCCCGGACGGTCGCGTTGTCGGCCGCACCGTCAGGGGCGCTGTTGGTGAAAGCTGTCACGATCCCGGGCTCGTCCTTGTCCCAGGAAACATATTGCAGGACCCTGCCGGGATCCGCGGCGAGCGCGGCGTCGGCGACGACTTGGGGCGTCGCGCGGGCCGCGCTCGCATGAGCTTCGGGCTGGGGGGCGTAGCCCAGGAGCTCATCGATCTCGTGATGGAAGATCAACGGCAAGCCGGTCAGGCAGAGCAACAGCAGGAACAAGGTCGAGACCAGGCTGGTCCAGGTGTGGACCACGGACCAGAGCCTGACCGTGCGCGCCCTCACAGCCCCCTCCCCTTGCCCGCCATCACCACTTGTAGGACGCGCTGGCCGTGACCCGGCGGCGATCCCCGTAGAAGCAGGCCGTTGGAGAGGAACAGCTTGCCACGTAGATCTTATCCGTGATGTTGGCGACGTTGAGCGCGTATCGCCATCCCTGCCGCTCGTAGTGAATGGCCGCGTCGCCCAACACATAAGACGGCACGACCAACGTGTTCACGTTATCGGCGTAGGATTTGCCGACATAGCGAATGCCACCGCCAAAGCCGAGGCCGGTCAACGGGCCGGACTGAATGGTATAGTCGGCCCAGCCCGATGTGAGCTGGCTTGGCGTATTGGTCGGCACCTTGCCAATCAGTGCCGAATTCAGGTCCTTGCTGACGAAGATGTCATAGACGGTATGTGACGCGATCACCTTCAGACCAGGCATGACGTTCGCCACGGCCTCGAGCTCGATGCCGCGCGAAGTCACTTCGCCGGTCTGCACCGACAGCAGCGCATTGCTTGGATTGGTCGTGAGCACATTTTCCCGCTTCAGATCGAACAGCGCGATTCCGAAGTGACCATCGAAGCCGAGCGGCTGATATTTCACGCCCACTTCCGCCTGCTTGGCGGTTTCCGGCAGATAAAGTTGGGGCGGGGTCAGCGTGAAATTGGTTCCGATGATCGGATTGAAGCTTGTCGCGTAGGAAACGTAGGGCGCCAGGCCGACGTCGAAATTGTAGATCAGGCCAGCACGGCCGGAGAATGCGCTGTCGTCGCGACCCAGGCTCGAGCCGATGTGGTTGTCGTTGTAGGTATTGACCCAATCGTTGCGGCCGGACAACACGAGCGTGAATCGATCGAGCTTGATCTGGTCCTGCACATAGACCCCGGCCTGTTTCTGCGTCAGCGTCGCATTCTGATACGGCGCGCCGCTGAAGGTCGCCGTCGGCGCATACACGGGATTGAGCAGGTTGAGCGACGTCGCGGCACCAAATCCCTGGTAGTCGTCGATCGTGTAGTGCTTGAGGTCGATGCCGAACAACGCGGTGTGCTGGAGTGGACCGGTTGCAAAGCGATATTCGAGCTGATTATCGAGATTGGCCTGATTGGCGACGCCGCTGGTGAAGAAATTGCCGCGCGCGAGAGTGGCGGCAGCCGCCGTCGTCGCATAGCCAAGCCCAAACAGCGTCGAATAGGTCACGTCGACATGCGCAAAGCGGGCGTTCTGGCGGAACGTGACGTCGTCGGACAGATTGCGCTCGAACTGATAGCCGACCATCTCCTGCTGGCGCTTGAAGCTGTCGACGCTGGGATCGCCGATGAAACGGCTGGTCGGTATCCTGCCCCAGGGCGCGTCGACCACCGTGCCGACATAAGGCAAGAAGGCGATGCCGCGTGTATCCTGCTTGGAAGCCGACGCGAGAACCGTGAACGACGTGTCCACGTCGGGTTTCCAGGTGACGGACGGCGCGATGAAGTAGTTGTTGTCGGGCGTGAAGTCGACCTGGGTGCCGCCGTTCTGGACCTGGCCGACGATGCGGTAGAGCAACTTGCCCTGCTCGGTCGAGGTCGCCACCGGCCCGCCGAAATCGAACGCCACGTAGGCGTTGCCGAAATTGTTGACGCCGGTCTCGACATAGCGGATCGGCTCGGACGGCGGCATCTTTGAAATCGCATTGACGATGCCGCCCTGGCTCGACCCACCGTACAACACCGCGGACGGGCCGCGCAGGATGTCCACACGCTCCAGATTGAACGGCTGGAGCTTCCAGCTCGCGTAGGACGTGTAGAACAGCTGCATGCCGTCGAGGAAGAGGCCGACATCGTCCGATTTGAAGCCACGGATCAGGAACCAGTCGTTACGCGTATCTGCACCAAACGTTCCAGCGCGGACGCCAGCCGAATAACGCAATATCTCGTCAAACTTGGCTGGCTTCTGATCGCGAATCTGCTCGGCGCCGATCACCGACACCGCCTGCGGCGTCTCCATGATCGGCGTGTTGATCTTGGTGCCCGACGAGCTGCGACCAGCGACATAGCCACGCACCGGACCACGCGGATTCTCGACGACGCCGACATTGCGTTGCGGCTGCGGTTTGCGGCTGTTCGCTGCCTGTAGCTGGCTCTCCGCGCGGCGCCGCACAGGTGCGGCTGCGCGGCGGCGCGGTTCAGGTGCCGCCACGTTCACCGGCGGCAGGCTCTGCGCGCCACCTTGCGATGGCGATTGTGCAAGCGATGCCTGCGGCATCAAGACCCAAGCGGACGCGGTCGCCAACACGGCCGACCGCAGCATTCCAAGACTGTTCAACACGCCACCCCAATGTGCATCCGATGCATCATGCCGCCTGTCCCCGGACGGCATGCGATGGGGTGACGCTTAGGGGAGCGCGCGCGATATCCCTAATTGAAAGGCTCTTAGAAGGACTCTTAGAGAGACTCTTAGAAGCGCTCCAGCGCGCTCGGAGATGTCCGGGCGATCAGCGCGTGTTCTTCTCGATCTCGAGCATCTCGGCGGCGATCGCCGTGAGGCGATCGACATGCTGGAACAACATTTCGAACTCGGCTTCGCTCAGATGTGCAAGCAGGCGCTGATTGCGCTCCTGCGCGCCTTCGACAATCGCATCATGCGCCGCCAGCCCCGCGGCGGTCAGCGAGATCAGAACCTCGCGGCTGTCTTTCGGATTTGCCGATTTCGCGATCAGCTTGCGCGACAACAGATTGGCCAGCGCGCGGCTGATCTGTCCCTTGTCCTGACCGACCGCCTCGGCTAGCCGCGCCACGCTCATCGGCGGCCGGCGGCCGAGCGATGCGACGAGACCGAACTCGACCGAGGACAATCCGGTGAGACGCTTGTAGCGCAGAATGGCACCGCGCTTGAGCAAATTGGCCAGCACCATCAGCCGTGACGACAGCATCACGGTGATCGGCGCCGGCGGATCACTCTCGTCCGCTTCGGGCGACGTCGACCCGCCCCTGCTCTCGGTCTGGCTCATGATCCACCTCTGCCAAGAAAGCCGGGGCCTGCCAAGTCCGCGCCCCGGCTGCGCCGTCCCGGTCAAATGCGACTAAGAGGCATTTAGAAGATCGTTGACATTGTCATCGAATTATTTTTCACTGAGGGCAAGACAACAAAAGCCCGGCCGTCACGGCCGACAGCGGGAGGATCAGCATGACCATCACCCAGCGGGATCGCGATCTCGGCACGGCCTATGCGATGAAGCCGGCGCACACCCGCAGCGAGCTGACCTCGGTGACGCGCGGCACGCCAATGGGCGAGTTGCTCCGCCGCTACTGGCATCCGGTCGGGCTCACCAGCGACGCCACCGACACACCGAAGAAGGTTCGCGCCCTGGGCGAGGATCTGGTGCTGTTCCGCGACAAGCATGGCCGGGCCGGCCTGTTGCACGCCCGCTGCTGTCACCGCGGCACCACGCTCTACTATGGCAAGGTCGAGGAAGACGGCATCCGCTGCTGCTATCACGGCTGGAAATTCGACGCTGAAGGCCATTGCCTGGAGCAGCCCTGCGAGCCCGACGGCGGCCAGTTCAAGGACAAAGTGCGCCAGCCCTGGTACCCCGTCGAAGAACGCTACGGCCTGATCTTCGCCTATATGGGCCCGGCCGAGAAACGCCCGGTGCTGCCCGCCTACGAATGCCTGGAAAATATGGACGACGGCGAGCTGGTCGAAGCCGACGATTCCTCGATCGGCGGCGGCGGTCCCGCCATAATCCCCTGCAACTGGCTCCAGCATTTCGAGAACGTGGTCGATCCCTACCACGTGCCGGTGCTGCACGGCTCGTTCTCGGGTCCGCAATTCACCAACATGATGGCCTCGATTCCGGAGGTGAAGTTCGAGAAGTCGCCGCGCGGCGTCCTCGTGCGTTCGGAGCGCAAGCAGGACGACGGCAAGGTGTTCTATCGCGTCAGCGAGGCGGCGCTGCCGACGCTGCGCGTGGTGCCGAACCCGCGCGTCGCCCAGTTCGCGCGCGTCGAGTCGCTCGGCTGGGTTCTTCCGATCGACGACACCTCGTTCCGCATCTACGTCGCCGGCCGCGTCAAGACGCCTGGCGAGATCAGCCGCATGCGCTCGAAGTTCAACGGCAAATTCTGGTGGGACATGACCGAGGAGGAGCACCAGAAATTTCCGGGCGACTATGAGGCCCAGGTCGGCCAGGGCGGGGTGACGGTTCACTCCGAGGAGCATTTCGGCCAGAGCGATCGCGGCATCCTGTTGATCCGGCGCATGCTGAGCGACCAGCTCGAGGCACTCGCCGCCGGCCGCGACCCGATCGGCGTCTCGTTCGACACAAGCGCGCCCCCGGTCGCATTCGAAGCGGGGAATTACATCCGCGAAGGCTAGAGCCCCATTCCGATAGAATCGGAACGCGACTCCAGCTCCTTGTCTTAACGCGTTTTCCTTACGCGAACCGGTATCCACTTCGCTCGAAAACGCTTTAGGGCTGCCGGCTTCGCTCCGGGCTGGACCGACAACGATAACAAAGACAATTTGGGGGAAGCGATGGTCGATGTGACGTCACAAATGTCGGCGCAAGCGGCCGCTGCCGCAAAGCCCGCGGCGCGGCGCTATTACGTGCTGGGCCTGCTCACCATCATCTACGCGCTGAACTTCCTCGACCGCACGATCTTCAACGTCCTGATCGAGCCGATCAAGAAGGAGTTCCAGCTCAGCGACACCATGATGGGCCTGCTCGCGGGGTTCGGCTTCGCGCTGTTCTACTCCCTGCTCGGCATTCCCATCGCGCGCGTCGCCGACAGGCTCAACCGCCGCAACATCGTAGCCCTGGCGTTCGCGTTCTGGAGCGCGATGACCGCACTGTGCGGCATGGCCGCGAGCGTCACCGCACTGGCGTTTGCCAGGATCGGCGTCGGCATCGGCGAATCCGCGGGCTCTCCGGCCTCGCAGTCGATCGTCGCCGATCTCTTTGCCAAGAACGAGCGTCCGCGCGCGCTCGGCATCTATGCCATCGGCACCTATCTCGGCGTCTTTCTCGGCTATTTCGTTGGCGGCTATGTCAACCAGCACTATGGCTGGCGCATGGCCTTCTATGTCGCGGGCCTGCCGGGCATCCTGCTCGCGCTGATCCTGTGGCTGACGATCTCCGAGCCGAAGCGCGGCGCGATGCAGGAAAACTTCGTACCCGAGCCGCTCGGGCCGACGCTGCGCTTCCTGGCCTCGCAGCAAAGTTTTGTCATCGTGCTGATCGGCTTCTGCCTGACCACTTATACCAACTATGCCACCGCAGCCTGGATCCCGCCCTTCCTCGCGCGCGTGCACCATCTGTCGAGCGCCGAGATCGGCACCTATGCCGGCACCTTCAAGGGCCTCGCCGGCATGGCCGGCACCCTGCTCGGCGGTTTCGTGGTGGCGCAAATCAGCCGCCGCGATGACCGCTGGAAGCTCTGGGCGCCGGCGATCACATCGGGGCTGGCCGGCCCCGTCTTCGCGCTGTGCATGCTGACGCAGGATTTTGCCATGATGGTCGCGATGCTGGCTATGACCTCGTTCCTGGTCGGCTTCCACCTCGGGCCGATCTTCGCGATCGCGCAGACGGTGGCGAAGCCCAGCATGCGCGCACTCGCCTCCGCCCTGATCGCGCTCACCGCGACCTGCTTCGGCCAGGGCGTCGGCCCCCTCGCCGTCGGCGTGGTCAACGACGCGCTGAAGGGCAGCTATGGCGCGGACGCCGTGCGCTATTCGCTGCTCTCGGCCGCGATCACGACCACGCTCGGCGCCCTGCTGTTCGTCTGGGCGGCGAGGACCATCCGCACCGACATCAAGCGGGCGAACTGAGCCCGCTCAAGCGCTCATGAAGGCGAGCATGTCCGCAATCAGCCGTTCGCTGTGGGTCAGCGGCAGCGGATGCGGCGCGCCTTCGTAGACGATCAGCTTGCTGCCCTTGATCAGCTTTGCGGTCTTGGCGCCCGTCAATGGCAGCGGCGCGCTGGCATCCTTGTCGCCGTGAAGGATCAGCGTCGGGCGATCAATCCTGGCGGCGGCGGCGCGCAGATCGGCGAACGAGATGGTCTTGCGGCAGGCCAGCGCCACCGGCAGCGCCACGCTCAGCATCATCTCGCGGATCCAGGTCCGCGTGATCTCGGGCGTGTCCGATGCAAAGAACGGCGCCTCGTTCGCCGCAATCCATTTCGCAAAGTCGCGCGCGACGGCTGCGTTGTCGGCCTCGATCATGGCCTTCGGCACCGCATCCGGATTGTCCTCGGTCTTGACCAGGAACGGTGTCGTCGGCGCGACCAGCACCAGCCTGGCGATCCGGTCCGATCCGTATCGGCCGAGATAGTTCACCGCCTCGACCGTCCCCATCGAGAAGCCGACCAGCGTCACATCGCGCAGGTCGCGCGCCTCGATCACGGCGGCGACGTCATCGGTCAGCGTGTCCAGATCATAGCCCGACGACGGCATTTCGGACCGGCCGTGCCCCCGCCTGTCGGGCGCAACACAGCGGAAGCCTTTTGCGGTAAGCGCCGCAATCTGGCTCCCCCAGGTGCTGGCGTCGAAGGTCCACGCCGACAGCAGCAGCACCGGCTTTCCGCTTCCCCAGTCCTGCACGAACAGCTTTGTGCCATCCCTGGCCGTCACATCGGGCGCTCGCGCAGCCGGCTCGGCCGCTGCCGCCGGCGCGCTCACGCCCGACGACGCCGCCATGGCGGTTCCCAGCAACGTGGCTTCGAGGATTTTTCGACGGTTCATGGTGCTTCTCCCCGGATCGTGCGCGGCCGATGGAAGCGATCATGACGACGGGATCGGTCGCCCGCGATTACGCGCCAGGTAAGACCGTGCCCGACTTTCGCCGCGAAACCGGTCAAATGGGCCGATGAAACCATTTTGCGGAACCCGCGAAACGATCCGGAAACAGATGCTCCTTAAGACACGAGCCTACAGACGGCGCCAAAGCCCGTCGGGAGGCTTTCGATGAACCACTCAATTCACTCTGCAGATCGGGGTACCCACCTGAAGATCGTGGTGGTGGCGCTGGTGGCCGGCATCGCAGTCGCCGCCTTCGGGATCGCAGCCCGCACCAACGCTGATTACAGCCAGACCGCCCAGTCCACCCACGTGATCAAGGCCGGCAAGCCGGTGGTGATCACAAGCTCGGGCACCTCTGAGATCCGCTAATTGCGGAAAAGCGATCCGGTTTGAGACGAAATGGCCGCCCCGGGGCGGCCTTTTGCATTTGGTAGAGCCTCAAGAGTTCAGGCCAAGCTATTGAATCAATGGGCTTGAGCCGCGCAATACTCCCGCCAGAACTGGCGGTAGGCCGCCTCCACGTAGCGGGTGTAGGTCGCACCATTGCCCGCCGCGGAGGCCGCGATCCGGGCCGGCAGCTCCTGCCGCAGCGTGGCCAGCGCAGCCGGGTCCCCGGCAAACCGCTTGGCGATGGCGATGTAGGTTTCGTCATCCTCCGCCACCCAGTCGTCGAGGCCGATCGCCCGGAGGATGCCGCCCGCAGCCCGCCCCGAAGTCGTCTGGCCGAGCTTGGCGATCACGGGCACGCCCATGTGAAGGGATTCCCAGGTGCCGGCGCCGCCGTTCTGCGGGAACGGATCGAGCGAGATGTCGATCCGGGCATATTCGGCGAGGTGCTCGTCGCGCCCACTCGCCCCCAGGCAGACCACGCTCTCCGGGCTGACCCCATGTTCGCCAAAGCGGGCGATCAGGCTGTCGCGGAGGCCCGTGTCATCGAGCGCACGGTGCTTGATGACGAGCTTCGATCCCGGCAGCTCACGCAGCAGCCTCGACCACGCCGGCAGCACCTCCTTGGAGATCTTGTCGATCCGGTTGAAGCTGCCGAAGGTGACATAGCCGTTGCGCAGCATCGGCAAATCCGGCCGGTACAAGCCCGGCGCGGGCTCCGACATCGTCAGCATGCATGGCAAATCGTGGATCTTTTCGGCGAACTCGGGCCGCGCCGCCTCGGGAATCGCGACCGGGTCCGCAAAGACATAGTCCATGGTCTTCAGACCCGTGCCGGTCGGCGCGCCCCAGGCGGACACCTGGATCGGCGCGGGCTTGCGTGCAAAAGCCCCCAGGCGATTGCCGGACGAATGCCCGGAGAGGTCGACGAGAATATCGACCCGATCGGCCTCGATGCGATCGGCCAACTCGTCGTCCGTCAACGACACCGCGTCCACCCAGCGATCCGCGAACGAGCGAAACTCGTCGGTCATCTCATCCTGAAGCGGCGAGTTGGAATAACAGACGATCTCGAAATCGGCGCGATCGCGGTGGCGCAGCACCGGCATGAAGATGAAGGCTGCCGAATGCCGCCGAAAGTCGCCGGAGACATAACCCACCACCAGCCGCCTCTCCGGATCGCGTTGCCGTGGCGCGAGGCTTCGCCGCGCATGCACCGAGCCGATCGCATCCCACCAGGATTTGCGCGCATCCTGCAGCATTGCGAAGTCCGCGCCCGGCAGGAAATCCAGGGCAAATATCTTGTTGGTGATCGCATCACTGTAAGCCGGATAGATCTCGAGTGCCCGGTCGTAATGCTCGATGGCCGTCTCGATGTCGCCATGGCTCGCAAAACACGCCCCCATCAGGTTGATGGCGATCATGGACTTTGGATTGAGCTCGAGCAGCTTCTTGCTGGCCGCCATCGCCTGGGTTGCGTTGTGCAGCATCAGGCTGACGGCGGCCTTGGTTCGCAAAGCCAGTTCGAGCGTCGGCATCAGCGCAAGCGCCGCGTCAACATCCGCATTGGCCTGATCGAGGTGCCGTAGCTGGAGATGAAGCCGCCCGCGATGTGCGAGGACCTTCGCATTGGCCGGCTTGAGCGCAAGGGCCGCGTTCAAGGCCATTTCGGCAGCGCTGTAGTTCCTCAGTTCCAACAACGCGATGCCGCGGCCGGCCATCGCCTCCTGGTGCTTCGGCTGGAACGCGAGCGCGCGCTCGAAGCTTTGCGCCGCCTGCTCGAAATTCCCGATCCGCAGCTCGACCATGCCGCGATTGCAATAAGCGTCGGCATAGTCGGGCTTCAAGCGGATGGCACGCTCATGCAGTTCGAGCGCCTCCAGCGGCAGCGCCAGATGCATCAGCGTATTGCCGAGATTGGTGAGGGCCATCGGGAAGTTCGGATTGAGCGCGATTCCCTTCTCCTGACAGGCCCGCGCGTCCTCATAGCGCTTGAGATCGAACAGCACCGTGCCGAGGTCGCAATAGACGTTGGCCGCACGCGGGCTGACCGCGATCGCGGCGCGCAGGACCTGCTCGGCCTCCTCCAGCCGCTTCCGATCGTTGCTGAGGCAGACCCCGAGCAGATGCAGCGTATCGAAATGGTCGGGAAGCACCTCGAGGATCCGCCGGCACAGCGTCTCGACGTCGGCGAGCCGTCCATTGGCAAAGGCCTGATGGGCCACCGCCAGCGCGGCATCTGCGTCCTTCTTGAATTTCTTCTGGAGCCTTGCGTTCTGGAAGGCGCGCGAGCCGACGGTCAAGCCAATTGTCCCCGGAAATTGCCTGTGGAGCTTGTAACACCATTGATTGATTCGGCGCCCCGCGGCAGGCGTCCGGGCCGTAGCGATACGGTCCCGCCCTGCGCCAACAGGCGTTTGCGCCACGTGCGCGCAACGTCCTTGACTTCACCATGTCCCCCCTTTAAGTCCCCCCTCGTTCCGCGCGGACACATACGCGTCACGCGGGAGTAGCTCAGTTGGTTAGAGCGCCGGCCTGTCACGCCGGAGGTCGCGGGTTCGAGCCCCGTCTCTCGCGCCATTTTTGGCAATATCTTCAAAAACTTAGCAGTAGAATCCTCCGGCCGATCGACGACGCCTGCGTCGGATATTACGGCTGAGCTCGCGTGGGGCCAGCGGAAACGGCCGGATTTGCTTGAGAAACCATGCGAAAATCCCGCCGCCGGACGGCCGGCATAGTCAGTCCCATCCCGAATCGTCTAGGCCTGCGGGAACTTGGCAGTTTGGGAAGCCCCGGCAGGCTTCCGCGCGACACCCGAGGAGGCCAGACATGGCGAAGAAAGCTGCTGCTCCAGCCACGATCACGCTCAAGCACCTCGCCGCCGACATCGCGGAAAGCCAGGATCTTTCGAAGAAGCACGCCGAGGCCGTCCTGACCGACATGGTCGACCTGATCACCAAGCACCTCAAGAAAGGCGATCGCGTCCGCATCGTCGGGCTCGGCATTCTTCAGGTCCGCAAGCGCGCCGCCCGCACCGGTCGCAATCCTGCCACCGGCGAGGCAATCCACATCAAGGCCAGCAAGAAGGTCGCCTTCCGCCCGGTCAAAGAACTGAAAGAGGCGATCTGACGCTACCTTTCGTTAAGCCTGAATCCGCGCCGGTCGCGCCGCAACCCGGCCTGCTTTTCTGATATACTGTCCATCTTCCCCCAAAAGACCCGGCGGTTTGACCAGAAATGTCCCTGACCTTCGCGCATACGGTGACCGAGCGCTTCCTGCGCTACGTCACCATCGACACCCAGTCCGATCCGAATTCCCCGGCCTCGCCATCGACCGAGAAGCAGAAGGATCTCGGCCGCGTCCTCGTGACCGAGCTGAAGGCCATGGGCGTCGCGGATGCCCATCTCGACGATTACGGTTATGTCTATGGAACGATCCCGGCCAACACACCTAAGAAGGTGCCGGTCATCTGCTTCTGCTCGCACATGGACACCTCGCCCGACGTCACCGGCAAGGACGTCAAGCCGCAGGTCGTCAAGAACTATCGTGGCGGCGACATCACCCTGCCGGCCGATCCCAACCAGGTGATCCGCTTCGCTGAACATCCCGCGCTGAAGCACCAGATCGGCAACGACATCATCACCACTGACGGCACCACACTGTTAGGTGCCGACAACAAGGCCGGCGTCGCCGAGATCATGGATGCCGCGCATTTCTTCATCAACAATCCCGATGTGAAGCACGGCACCATCAAGATCCTGTTCACGCCGGACGAGGAGATCGGCCGCGGCGTCGACAATGTCGACATCAAGAAGTTAGGGGCCGATTTCGGCTACACCATGGACGGCGAGACCGCGGGCTCGGTCGAGGACGAGACCTTCTCGGCCGACGGCGCCACCATCACCATCACCGGCGTCAGCGCCCATCCCGGCTATGCCAAGGGCAAGATGGAGCACGCGATCAAGATCGCGGCGGCCATCGTCGAGCGCCTGCCCAAGGAGGGCTGCTCGCCCGAGACGACCGCGGGCAAGCAGGGCTTCCTGCACCCCGTCGGCATCGAGGGCGCGCTGGAGCAGGCGACCCTGTCCTTCATCGTGCGCGACTTCACCGAGGAAGGGCTGAAGGAGAAGGAGGTCCTGCTCGAGGGGATCGTCAAGGACGTGATGAAGGAGTATCCGCGCTCGACCTACAAAGTCGAGGTCCGCGAGCAATACCGCAACATGAAGCAGGTGATCGACCGTCACCCGCACATCCTTGAATACGCCATCGAGGCGATCCGCCGCGCGGGACTGCGTCCGATGCGCACCGCGATCCGCGGCGGCACCGATGGCTCGCGGCTCTCGTTCATGGGCCTGCCCTGCCCCAACATCTTCGCCGGCGAGCACGCTTTTCACTCGCGGCTCGAATGGGTCAGCCGTCAGGACATGGAGAAGGCGGTGCAGACCATCGTGCATCTCGCGATGATCTGGGAGGAGAAGGCTTGAAGTAAGCCTTCTCCTACGGCACCGGCATTGCGCGCCGACCACGATGGAAGCGGTTCGAACTCGCCATCCAGTTCGGCATCGGCTCGCCATCGCGGTGCCGCCCGCCGGCAACGGCCGCAACCCAAGCCACGGCGGCGCCGATCAGGGCCGCCGCTGCAACCGAGAAGGCGACAATCACCGAATTCCGCCTAGCGCGGTTGATCGCGGCGTGGGAGTCGACAATCGAGGCATCGACACGCCGCTCGGCGTCGGGCGCACCCAATCCCGTCAGCGCAGCAACCTGCTGAATGAGGTAGGCGCGATCATCGACGCTGATGCCGCTGTGGCTCGATGTAGTCATCAGAATGCGGCCGGCTTCGGCACGCGCTTCCCGCATATCCGTGTTGGGCGGCCGCCGCGGGGCACGGAACAGCTTGTCGAGCTCATAGCTCAGCAGCGGCTCGGCGGAGCTCGCATTGCCACTCGCGCTTCGCATCGGCGAGCGTTCGATCGCCGCCGCGCCGATGACCGCCAGCAGCGTCGCGCCGATCAGCACCGCCAACGCCCAGGACGTCAGTCCGTGAAGCCCGTCGCGCCGCTCGCCATCATCCTCGATCGTCGCCAGCGCCGGCGCCGGTCGTGCCGTCCGGCCGGCGATGTAGCCGCCAACTCCAAAGCTGATGATCGCCTGGACGATCAGATAGAATCCCGACAGCAGCGCGAGCGCCGCCGATGCATCGCGCCAGGTCGGCGAGGCCGAGCTGACACCGAGGCCGATGGCCACGCCAAAGCTGACCAGAATGAACGACATTGCGCCGGACGCAAAAGCGCCGGCGATGACGGAGCTCCACTGGATGCTCCGGCGTTCTTCGGCGGCGATGAAGCCGCCTTCCATGACGTTGTCCTGCATGAGAGTTTCGATGGCCATCGCTGTTCTCGCTAGCGCAGGCCGAAGAACGACAGGATGGCCATGATCACGACGATCAGGCCGATCAGATAAATCAGTCCGTCCATAGTCCCATCCTCCTCAAAGGCTCCGGGGCGCTAATGAGGGGGACCGGAGAACGTTCCTAATTTTGGCAGGCAGCGGGAACGAACTGCTGAGACCCGAATTGTCTCTGCAAGTCCCAACGGATGAAGATTGTGAGCACAAAAGGCCTCAGCCGGTCAGCCCCGGGCTGGGGCCTTTTCGTGTTTGCCCACTATGCGACATCGAGTTCCCCACACGTAACATTATTGCAGGTCGACACCATTCCAGCCGCCATGCTACCGAAGCGGATCGGGAACTGAGTGACCTCGTGACTACAACCCGCCGCCTCCATAGCTTTTGGTCCTCGCGCAACTGGCGCGGGCTTGTGGCTGTGCTGGTGGCAATCATGTACCTGCTCTCTGGCGTCCTGCACGGCGCGCACGACATTGATGTCACCAGCCCCTCAGGCGGCTCGGAGATCGCCTCGATCCTCGACAACGGTTCCGGCCATGGCGATCACAAGGCGCTCGGCGGCCATCACTGCCACGGTTGTTTCTCGATCGCCGTCACGCAGTCGACGCAGCCGGACGTCGCGGCTGCCATCGTAGCCGCGCCGGTCGCCCAGCGCGCGCCCGCACTGATCGGCATTGCGCCCGATACCGACTCCCGGCCCCCCAAACAATTGACCTGAACTGATCAGCCGGGCGCCGCGTGCGCCCACGATGCGATTGTTCACAGGTCACCTTCATGTCTTGCAGACGGACGGCCGCGCGCTTCTCGTGCGCGATGGCGATTTTGGTCAGCCCCTGGCTGACGCAGCACACTCACGCCCAGACGCTCACGATGCGCGCTGCACTCTCGCGCGCACTGGCTGCGAGCCCACGCCTGACCGCCGCGGAACGCGATGTCGGCATCGCCACCGGCCAGCGCCTCCAGGCGGGCGCCCTGCTCAATCCGGAACTGTCCTATGAACAGGACAATTCGCTCGGGTCAGGCATCTATCGGGGCACCAAATCGGCCGAGACCACGCTTCAGATCAGCCAAGCGTTTGAGCTGTTCGGCAAGCGCGACGCGCGGATCGCGGCGGGGGCAGCCGGCATCGAAGTCGCTTCGATCCAGCGCAAGGCGATCAGGCTGGAGGTGCTGTCGGAAACCGCGATCGCCTTCCTCAGCGTGCTCGGTGCGCAGCGGCGCATCCAGATCCTCGACGAGCAGATCAGCGCAATCGACAAGCTGACGCCGCTGTTGCGCCGCCGCGTCGAGGCCGGCGCCTCCTCACCCGCCGAGACCGGCCGCGCCGAGGTCGCCTCCGCCCTGGTGAAGGCCGACCGCGAGCGTTTCAAGGGGACGCTGGCCAGCGCCCGGCGCGAGCTTGCCGTGCTGATGGGCGATCCCGTGGCAAGGTTCGGCGAGGTCTCCGGACGTCTCGACACCATGGGAAAGCCGCCGACATTCCAGTCGGTGGTCGCCGCCATCGATGCCAATCCGCAGCTGGTGCGCTGGACCGCGGTGTATGCGCAGCGGAACGCCGAACTGCTGATGGCACGCCTCAAGCCTTATCCCGACGTGCGGATCGCCGCCGGCTGGCGCCATTTCAACGAGACCAATGACGACGCAGTTCGCCTCACCGTGTCGGTGCCGATCCCGGTGTTCGACCAGAACCAGGGCAACATCCTCTCGGCGCAGGAAAGCCTCGCCAAGACCCGCGCCGAGCGCGAGGCCAACCGCAACACGCTGATCGTGGTCGCCGGCCGCGCCTACGACTCGCTACAGGGCTCGCTGCGCGAGCTTGCGGTGCTGCGAGAGATCGCGATCCCCAAGGCAACTGAGGCGGCCGATGCGATCTCGCAGGGCTACGGCCAGGGCCGCTTCACCCTGCTCGAAGTGCTCGATGCCCAGGCGAGCGTGACCCAGGCGCGGCTGCGCGAGCAGGAAGCGCTGCAAAACTTCCACGCCGGCGTTGCCACCATCGAAGGTCTCGTCGGCAATCCCTTTGCACTGGCCCGGGAGAGCGCACGATGAAGACCCCTTCCGCCATCCTTGTCGCCATCGTTGCCGCAGCACTCGGCGCTTACGGCTATTCCCAGCTTGCCCCCGCCAAGGTCGCTCCCAGCGAACAAGCCACGGAGAAGAAGCCGGAGAAGCCCAACGACCATGTCGAGCAGGACGAGCACGGCGCCGACCGCATCCGCATCTCCGACGTCAAGCTCGCGGCCGCCGGCGTGACGCTGGCGGAAGCTGCGAGCGTCACGCTGACCGACACGCTCTCCTTCAACGGCATCCTGCGCGCCAATCAGGAAGCCGTGGTGCAGGTGACGCCGCGCTTCCCGGGCCTCGCCAAATCGATCCAGAAGCGCATCGGCGACAAGGTCGGCAAGGACGACCTGCTCGCCGCCATCGAGAGCAACCAGAGCCTGACGGTCTACGAGCTGAGGGCGCCGATCGCCGGCACCGTCATCGAGCGGCAGATCTCGCTCGGCGAATATGCCTCCGAGCAGAAGCCGGCCTTCGTCGTCGCGGACCTTTCGACCATCTGGGTCGATCTCTCGATCTACCGGCAGGACCTCAAGCGCGTCCGCCTCAGCGACGAGGTGCTGATCGATCCTGATGACGGCCGTGGCGAGATCAAGGGTACGATCTCCTACGTCGCCCCGATCGGGTCGAGCGAGACCCAGACCGCGCTCGCCCGCGTGGTGCTGCCAAATCCCGACGGACGCCTGCGTCCCGGCCTGTTCGTCACGGCGCGGCTGGTCCTCGCCGCCCGCAATGTCGCGGTCGCCGTGCGCCGGAGCGCGATCCAGACGCTGGAGAACAAGACGATCGTCTTCGTGCGCGAGGACAACGACAAGATCGAGGCACGCCCGGTCGAGCTTGGCGATTCCGATCCGAAATTCGTCGAGATCCGCGCCGGTCTTTCCGCCGGCGAACGCTACGTCGCCGAGAACAGCTTCGTCGTGAAGGCGGAGATGGGCAAGGGAGACGCCGATCATGATTGACGCGCTCCTCTCCTTCTCGGTCCGCCAGCGCTGGCTGGTGGTCCTGCTCGCACTCGCGGCCGGCGCCTTCGGCGTCTGGAACTTCACCCGCCTGCCGATCGACGCCGTGCCCGACGTCACCAACGTGCAGGTGCAGATCAACACGCGCGCGCCGGGTCTGTCGCCGCTCGAAGCCGAGCAGCGCATCACCTTCCCGATCGAAACCGCGATGGGCGGTTTGCCAAAACTCGACTATACGCGCTCCATCTCGCGCTATGGGCTGAGCCAGGTCACGGTCGTGTTCGAGGACGGCACCGACATCTATTTCGCCCGGCAGCTCGTCAACGAGCGCATCCAGCAGGCCAGGGATCAGCTGCCCGCCGGCACCGAGGTCGCGATGGGCCCGATCTCGACCGGGCTCGGCGAGATCTATGTCTACTCCGTCGAGGCCAAGGCCGGCGCGAAGTCGCCTGATGGCACCGAGTTCACGCCGACGGAGCTGCGCACCATCCAGGACTGGATCATCAAGCCGCAGCTGCGCACCATCCCCGGCGTGGTCGAGGTCAACTCGATCGGCGGTTATGAGCGGCAATTCCATGTGCTGCCGATCCCCGGCCGGCTGATGGCCTACAAGCTCGGCTTCCGCGACATCATGACCGCGCTGGCCGCCAACAACGCCAACGTCGGCGCCGGCTACATCGAACGCAATGGTGAGCAATATCTCGTCCGTGCCCCCGGCCAGGTCGCAGATATCGCCGACATCCGCGACATCGTGATCGGCTCCCGCGGCGGCGTGCCGGTCCGCATCCGCGATGTCGCCGAAGTCAGCGAGGGCCAGGATTTGCGCTCGGGTGCTGCGACAGCGAACGGCAGCGAGACGGTGCTCGGCACCGCCATGCTGCTGATCGGCGAGAACAGCCGGAGCGTGGCCCAACGCGTCGCGGCAAGGCTCAACGAGATCGCGAAATCACTGCCCGACGGCGTGATCGCGCGTGCGGTCTATGACCGCACGCATCTGGTGGAAGCGACCATCCAGACCGTCGAGAAAAACCTCGTCGAGGGCGCCGCGCTGGTGATCGCTGTGCTGTTCCTGATTCTCGGCAACATCCGGGCCGCCCTGATCACGGCCTGCGTCATTCCGCTGTCCATGCTGTTCACGATCACGGGCATGGTCGAGAGCAAGGTCAGCGCCAATCTGATGAGTCTCGGGGCCATCGATTTCGGCATCATCGTCGACGGTGCGGTCATCATCGTCGAGAACTGCTTGCGGCTGCTCGCCGCCGAGCAGCACCGGCGTGGCCGGCTGCTGACGCTGGACGAGCGGCTCCAGACCATCCGCGCGGGCAGCAGTGAAGTCATCAAGCCCAGCCTGTTCGGCACGCTCATCATCGCCGTGGTCTATCTGCCGGTCCTCACCCTGACGGGGACCGAGGGCAAGATGTTCACGCCGATGGCGCTGACCGTGCTGATGGCGCTTGCGGGCGCCGCGCTGCTGTCGGTCACCTTCGTCCCGGCCGCGGTGGCGATCTTCGTCACCGGAAAAGTTGCCGAGAAGGAGAACATCTTCATGCGCGCGGCCAAGCGGTTCTACGTGCCGCTGCTCGACCGCGCCATCCGCTATCGCCGCAGCGTTGCGCTCGGTGCCGTGCTGATCGTCGCCGGTAGCCTGCTTGCCGCAACGCGCATGGGCGGCGAGTTCATCCCGAGCCTGGATGAGGGCGACATCACCATCGAGACCATCCGGATTCCCGGCACCAGCCTCACCCAGAGCGTCGACATGCAGCTTCGGCTGGAGCAGGCGGTCAAGCAGGTGCCCGAAGTCGCGACCATCTTCTCCAAGATCGGCACCGCCGAGATCGCTAACGATCCGATGCCGCCGAATGTCGCCGACACCTATGTCACGCTCAAGCCGCGCAACGAATGGCCGGATCCCGCCAAACCGAAGGACGAGGTGGTCGCCGAGCTCGAGCGCACCGCCAACACCCTGCCCGGCACCGCCTATGGCATGACGCAGCCGATCCAGATGCGCTTCAACGAGCTCATCGCCGGCATCCGCAGCGACGTCGGCGTCAAGATCTTTGGCGACGATCTCGACGTGCTCGCCGGCATCGCCCAGCAGGTCAACGGCGTCGTTCGCGGCATTGAGGGCGCAGCCGACGTCAAGACCGAGCAGGTCGCGGGCCTGCCGATCCTCACCGTCAAGCTCGACCGCCAGGCGCTGTCGCGCTACGGCCTCAGCCTCAGTGAGGTGCAAAACCTCGTCGAGATCGCGATCGGTGGCAAGCCGGCCGGAAAACTGTTCGAGGGCGACCGCCGCTTCGACATCGTGGTGCGTCTGCCGGAGAGCCTGCGAGCCGATCCGGACGCGATCAAGTCGCTGCCGATCCCCTTGCCACCGGCCGAGGATGCGACGCCTGTCACCAAGACCGCCTGGTCCGGGACTTCGGGCGCCGCGCTCCGCTATGTGCCCCTGTCCTCCGTTGCCGCAATCGAGATCGCGCCCGGCCCCAACCAGATCAGCCGCGAAAACGGCAAGCGCCGCGTGGTGGTGATGGCCAATGTCAGGGGCCGCGACCTGCGTTCTTTCGTGGCAGAGGCGCAGGACGCGGTGGCCGAGAAGGTCAAGCTGCCGCCGGGCTACTGGATCGGCTGGGGCGGCCAGTTCGAGCAACTGGTCTCCGCCACCAAGCGACTGACGATCGTCGTGCCGGTGGCGCTGCTGCTGGTGTTCCTGCTTTTGTTCATGGGCATGGGGTCGGCGGCCGACGCGGCGCTGGTGTTCTCCGGCGTGCCACTGGCCCTCACCGGCGGCGTCGCGGCGCTGCTGCTGCGCGGCATCCCGCTGTCGATCAGTGCCGGGGTCGGCTTCATCGCGCTGTCCGGAGTGGCCGTGCTCAACGGCCTCGTCATCATCGCCTTCATCGAGCGGCTGCGCAGCGAGGGGCGATCCGTTGCCGAGGCCGTGTATGAGGGCGCGCTGACGCGGCTCCGACCGGTGCTGATGACGGCCCTCGTCGCCTCGCTCGGCTTCGTACCGATGGCGCTTGCGACCGGTGCCGGTGCCGAGGTGCAACGGCCACTCGCGACCGTCGTGATCGGCGGCATCATCTCCTCGACCATCCTGACGCTACTGGTGCTGCCGGCGCTCTACGTGCTGTTCCGCCGTGACGTGACAAATGAAACGCCTACAATGGCGCCTGATTTGGCGACGTCCGGGGAGCGCTAGGTTTGGGCAGTCACGACCATCACGGTCACCACCACGATCATGCCGACCACGGGCATGATCATGGTCACGGCCATCATCATGATCATGCTCATGGTGCCGGACACGCCCACGCGCCCGCCAATTTCGGCAAGGCGTTCGCGATCGGCATCGCGCTCAACACCGCGCTGGTCGTGGCCGAGGGGATCTACGGCTATATCGGCAACTCCACGGCCCTGCTCGCCGACGCCGGCCATAATCTGTCTGACGTGCTCGGCCTGGTCGTGGCCTGGGGCGCCTCGATCGCGGCGCGGCGCGCGCCGAGTGGACGTTTCACCTATGGCTTCCGCGCCTCCACCATTCTGGCCGCGCTGGCCAACGCCGTGTTCCTGCTGGTCGCAACCGGCGCGATCGGCTGGGAAGCGATCCTGCGCCTGCGCGAGCCGGAGCCGGTCGCGGGTGTCACGGTGATGGTGGTCGCCGGCATCGGCATCCTCATCAACGGTTTTACTGCCATGCTGTTCGCGAGCGGCCGCAAGGACGACATCAATATCGAAGGCGCGTATCTGCACATGGCGGCCGACGCCGCGGTCTCGCTCGGCGTCGTGGTCTCGGCGGCGCTGATCATCTGGACCGGCTGGCTCTGGCTCGACCCCGTCACGAGCCTCGTCATTTGCGGCACCATTCTCTGGAGCACCACCAGCCTTTTGCGCGGCTCCATCGACATGTCGATGGCCGCCGCCCCCAAGGGCACGGACCTCGCCGCGATCAAGGCGTTCCTGCTGGCACGCCCGGGCGTCTCGGCGATTCACGATCTCCACGTCTGGCCGATCTCGACCACCGAGACGGCGCTGACCTGCCACCTCGTCATGCCCGCCGGCACGGCCGACGCATTCCTGATGGAGACCGCACAGTTGCTGAAAACGACCTTCCGCATCGGCCACACCACGCTGCAGGTCGAGACGCATGCGGACAATGGCTGCGCGCTGGCGCCGGATGACGTGGTGTGAGAGAGCTGCGCCTACGACGCCTTCGCCGTCACGATCCAGATCGCGCCCGGCAGCGCCACGCTCTGCCCCTTGAGATACGGCGCAAGCGTCTCGCGGATCGACGCCTTGGCCGCAGCATACGTCTCCGGCGGATGGCCCTGCAACGCGCGGCTGGCAGGGCCGAT
Source organism: Bradyrhizobium manausense (assembly GCF_018130615.1). Classification (GTDB taxonomy): domain Bacteria; phylum Pseudomonadota; class Alphaproteobacteria; order Rhizobiales; family Xanthobacteraceae; genus Bradyrhizobium; species Bradyrhizobium manausense_A. The sequence goes on along the minus strand of NZ_JAFCKB010000002.1, from coordinate 169,758 downwards.
CTGAAGCGAGCCGTCGACAGCGGCGTCGAGCCCGCCGCCGATTGCGATGTCCATCGGCAGATTATGCGGCTCCATCGCTACGTCCGCGAAGCCCGCGCCTTTCAGGATGCGCATCACGCGCTCTTCGGACGCGAAGGCGAACGGGCCCGGCTCTTCCGGCCCGACCGGCGGCATCTTCGGCACGTGTTTGTAGACCGCCATCAGCGGCGCCATCATCCACGGGTTTTCCTTGGGCTCGCGCCAGCAGACGAAAGCGAGCCTCCCGGTGGGCTTGAGCGCCCGGCGGAGGTTGCTGAAGGACGCAACGGGATCGGCGAAGAACATCACGCCGAAGCGCGAGGCCAGCAGATCGAAGCTCGCCGGCTCGAACGGATGCACCGTCGCATCCGCCAGCACGAAATCCAGCGGCAACCCCTTCGGCGCAAATGCGCGCGCCTGCGACAACATCGGCTCGGACACGTCGAGGCCGAGCGCCAAGCCATCGGGCGCCACAGCCTTTGCAAATGCAAAGGTCGTCGCACCCGATCCGCAGCCGACATCGAGAACGCGCTCACCCGGCTTCGGCCTGCCGCGGTCGATCAGCACATCGGCGATGGGGCCGAGCAGGCTCTCCTGCGCCGCATGGCGATCGGCCCAGCGCTGGCCGCTCGGACCGTTCCAATAGGCGATCTGGTCGGCGTTTTGCTCGTGTCCGCTGAGTGGTTGCATGGGGGCCTCTGTCATTTTCTAATTTGGCGGGGTGATACCACGTCGGAGACCGATCCGGAGGTCAAATGAGCGGGGTTTGCCATGCGGCCGCCTCTTGCTCCAACACCCGCCGGAGGGCTAAAGAGGCGCCGTGGGGCGGTTAGCTCAGCTGGTTAGAGCATCTCGTTTACACCGAGAGGGTCCGCGGTTCGAATCCGTGACCGCCCACCAGCCTTCGCCTGCTTCGCAGGCTACGGCTTGGCAAGCCAGCCCAGGTGCTCATTGATGCGAAGCAAGCGAAGGCTGCCTCGCCGAAGCCCAACGGGCGAAGGCGGGCTTTGGGCCGCGAGCTTCGGCTAGGCAAGCCAACCTAATCCCCCGGCCTCCCCGGCAGCAGCGGCACGGCGTCGATCCAGACTGCGGCCGATTGGCACCAGATCTGCCTGACAGGACGCAGGGCGTCGCGCTGGCGGATCGCGCCCCAGCGGATGCCCCAATCGTCGGCCTGATCGCCCTCGCCGTTGGTAAACAGCGGGGAACCGCAATCGGCGCAAAAATGCTGGAAGCGCATCCGGCCGTTATCGCCACGCTTGCCGTAGACCCTTGGCGTGCCGCCGGTGAGACGGACGTCGGCCCCAGAACAAACGGCCGTCACACGGAACGGCGAGCCGGTCAGGGCCTGGCAATCGGTGCAGTGGCAGACCGAGACCGCCTCGGGGTCGATCTCGGCCTCGAAGGTGATCTTTCCGCAATGGCAGTGACCGTCGACCTGCATTGCATCCCCTTCCCCAAAACAAAAACGGCGCCCGAAGGCGCCGTTTTATCATCTTTTCGGATTGCGATCTCAGTGAGCGGTCAGGCCGCCGGCGGCTTCGTCGCCGTCGGGCTTCACCGTCACCTTGGTGTCCTCTTCCCAGACGATCGGCACCGGCTTCTTCACCAGCGCCTTGGCGACGACGTCGTCGAGGCGGGAGACCGGGATGATCTCCATGCCGCCCTTGATCGCATCGGAAATCTCCGTGAGATCCTTGGCGTTGTCCTCGGGGATCAGCACCGTCTTGATGCCGCCGCGGGCAGCGGCCAGCAGCTTCTCCTTCAGACCGCCGATCGGCAGCACGCGGCCGCGCAGCGTGATCTCGCCGGTCATCGCGACATCGTGGCGGACCGGGATGCCGGTCATGACCGAGATGATCGCGGTGGCCATTGCCACGCCCGCCGACGGACCGTCCTTCGGCGTCGCGCCTTCCGGCACGTGTACGTGGATGTCGCGCCGGTCGAACAGCGGCGGCTCGACGCCGTAATTGATCGCCCGCGAGCGGACATAGGACGCCGCCGCCGAGATCGATTCCTTCATGACGTCGCGCAAGTTTCCGGTGACCGTCATCTTGCCCTTGCCAGGCATCATGACGCCTTCGATCGTCAGCAACTCGCCGCCGACATCGGTCCAGGCGAGGCCCGTGACGATGCCGACCTGCGGCTCGCTCTCGATCTCGCCGAAGCGGTACTTCGGCACGCCGAGCAGCTCTTCCAGAGTCTTCTCGGTGACCTTGACCGACTTCTTCTTGGAGATCATCAGCTCCTTCACCGCCTTGCGGGCGAGTGTGGAGAGCTCACGCTCCAGATTACGCACGCCCGCTTCGCGGGTGTAGCGGCGGATCAGAAGCAGCAGCGCGTCGTCGTCGATCGAGAACTCCTTGGAGTCCAGGCCGTGCTTGGACACCGCGTTCGGGATCAGGTGCTTGCGCGCGATCTCGACCTTCTCGTTCTCGGTGTAGCCGGCGATCCGGATGATCTCCATGCGGTCCATCAGGGGCCCGGGAATATTGAGCGTATTCGCGGTCGTGATGAACATGACGTTCGACAGATCGTAGTCGACCTCCAGATAGTGGTCGGCAAACGTCCCGTTCTGCTCGGGGTCGAGAACCTCGAGCAAGGCCGAGGACGGATCGCCGCGGAAATCGGCGCCCATCTTGTCGATCTCGTCCAGCAGGAACAGCGGATTGGACGACTTCGCCTTCCGCATCGACTGGATGATCTTGCCGGGCATCGAGCCGATATAGGTGCGGCGGTGACCGCGGATCTCGGCCTCGTCGCGCACGCCGCCGAGCGACACGCGCACGAACTCGCGGCCGGTCGCCTTCGCGATCGACTTGCCGAGCGAGGTCTTGCCGACGCCGGGAGGACCGACGAGGCACAGGATCGGGCCCGTCAGCTTGTTGGCGCGCGACTGCACCGCAAGATACTCGACGATGCGTTCCTTGACCTTCTCAAGGCCGTAGTGATCGGAATCCAGAATGGCCTGGGCCGCTTCCAGATCCTTCTTCACCTTGGACTTCTTGTTCCACGGGATCGACAGCAGCCAATCCAGGTAGTTGCGCACGACGGTCGCTTCCGCGGACATCGGCGACATCTGGCGCAGCTTCTTCAATTCATGCTGCGCCTTCTCCCGCGCTTCCTTGGAGAGCTTGGTCTTGGAGATCTTCTCTTCGAGATCGGCGAGCTCGTCGCGACCGTCGTCGTCGCCGAGTTCCTTCTGGATCGCCTTCATCTGCTCGTTGAGATAATACTCGCGCTGCGTCTTCTCCATCTGGCGCTTGACGCGCGAGCGGATGCGCTTCTCGACCTGCAGCACCGAGATCTCGCTCTCCATCAGACCCAGCACCTTCTCCAGGCGCGTGGTGACGGACAGCGTCTCCAGGATTCCCTGCCGATCCGCGATCTTGACGGCGAGATGCGAGGCAACCGTGTCGGCGAGCTTGGCGAAATCGGTGATTGCCTGCACGACGCCGACGACCTCGGCCGAGATCTTCTTGTTGAGCTTCACATAGCTCTCGAAGTCGGACACGACCGAGCGCGCAAGTGCTTCAGCCTCGACCGACTTCGCATCGGTGTCGGCGAGCGCAATTGCGGTTGCTTCATAGTAGTCGGCGCGATCGGTGTATTTCGCCACGCGCGCGCGCTCGAGCCCCTCGACCAGCACCTTCACGGTGCCGTCGGGAAGCTTCAGGAGCTGCAGCACGCTGGCAAGCGTACCGGTCTCGTAAATGGCATCGGGTGCCGGATCATCGTCGGACGCATTCTTCTGCGTCGCCAGCATGATCAGCGCGTCGTTCTTCATCACCTCTTCGAGCGCGCGGATCGACTTCTCGCGACCGACGAAAAGCGGAACGATCATGTGCGGGAAGACGACGATATCGCGCAGCGGCAACACGGGATAGGCGTGCGTCTCGCCATGGACGATGGTTGGCCGGGGTTTTGGATTAGTCATGGCCTTTTCCTTTTGCTTTGCCCCCTCGCACGCAGCCCGCTTCTCATGCGCAACCGCCACAAGGTGCCGAGGTGATCCACAAAACCCGGCCTACCATGCGAAGGTTGGACCGGGCTTGCCGGATCGAAATTAAGGCGAATCTTGAACAGAATTCTCGCTCGCCGCCGACATTAGGTGGCTATCGACCCGGGGGGTGTCAAGTCATTGAAAAACGCGCGCCATCAGGCGCTTACGCACGCAAATAAGCGACGCAATTCCGGCTGCGGATTACAATTCCGCAGCCGCTACCGTGAAAGACGATAGGAAGCGTTCCAGCGCCGAGAAATCAGGCGCTGGCGTTCTCGACCGCACGATCGGTCCGATCGGCGTAGATGTAGAGCGGACGGGCCGTTCCTTCCACGACTTCGCGGGAAATCACGACTTCTTCCACACCTTCCAGGCCCGGCAGGTCGAACATGGTCTCGAGCAGGATCGCTTCGAGGATCGAACGCAGACCACGCGCGCCGGTCTTGCGCTCGATCGCCTTGCGGGCAACCGCGCCAAGCGCCTCGTCGGCGAAGGTCAGCTCGATGTTCTCCATCTCGAACAACCGCTGGTATTGCTTCACCAGCGCGTTCTTCGGCTCGGTGAGGATCTTCTTCAGCGACGTCTCGTCCAGATCCTCAAGCGTCGCCACAACAGGCAAACGGCCGACGAATTCTGGGATGAGGCCGTACTTCAGCAGATCCTCGGGCTCGACGTGACGGAAGATCTCGCCGGTCCGGCGATCTTCCGGCGCCATCACCTGCGCCGCGAAACCGATCGAGGTCGACCGACCGCGCGCCGAGATGATCTTCTCGAGGCCGGCGAACGCACCGCCGCAGATGAACAGGATGTTGGTGGTGTCCACCTGCAGGAATTCCTGCTGCGGATGCTTGCGGCCCCCTTGCGGCGGGACCGAAGCCACCGTGCCTTCCATGATCTTCAGCAGCGCCTGCTGCACGCCCTCACCCGACACGTCGCGCGTGATCGAGGGATTGTCGGATTTGCGGCTGATCTTGTCGATTTCGTCGATGTAGACGATGCCGCGCTGGGCGCGCTCGACATTGTAGTCCGCGGCCTGGAGCAGCTTCAGGATGATGTTCTCGACGTCCTCACCGACATAGCCGGCTTCGGTCAGCGTGGTCGCATCCGCCATCGTGAACGGCACGTCCAGGATACGGGCGAGCGTCTGCGCGAGCAGCGTCTTGCCCGAGCCGGTCGGACCGATCAGCAGGATGTTCGACTTCGCGAGCTCGACGTCGTTGTGCTTGGTCTGGTGGTTGAGGCGCTTGTAGTGGTTGTGCACCGCGACCGACAGGACCTTCTTCGCATGGCTCTGGCCGATGACGTAATCATCCAGCACCTTGCAGATTTCCTTCGGCGTCGGAATGCCGTCGCGCGACTTGACCAGCGAGGACTTGTTCTCCTCGCGGATGATGTCCATGCAGAGCTCGACGCATTCGTCGCAGATGAAGACCGTGGGACCCGCGATCAGTTTGCGAACTTCGTGCTGGCTCTTGCCGCAGAACGAGCAATATAGCGTGTTCTTGGAGTCGCTCGTGCCGACCTTACTCATTCATGTCTCCGTCCGCGGTTCGATCCCGTCCGCTCGATCGTCCCATCCCGAAACGTTGGCGGGTAAGGGATTCAAATAGAGCAAATTCCGTACCAAAAAAGACCTACGCGTTACATCCCGTGCGAATCACGGTCACTCGATTCTCCGCGATCATAGCCGATCATTCGTAGCCAACCATGCTGTCACCCGACTATCAAGAATTCGCTAATCGGGGGGCCGCCGGCTACCCGTGACAATACCGTGATTTCACGTCTTGGCACGGGCGAAGTGACCGAAATCACGCCAGCGTTGCTGGATTACCACGAAATAACGAGCACGAAAGCGGAACTTTCTGCCTGTCGCAGGGCGCAAAACCGGCTTTTTGCGCCTTTGCGAACGCGTCCTTAACGTGAACGCCGTGCTGACGATCCCCGGCATTCCCGGGGATCAAAGTTGCCATCCCGGTAAGCCTTACGGGGCCTTCGCAGCCGCGGCCTCTTCGGCGCGCTTATCGATGACCTTGTCGACCAGGCCGAACTCCTTGGCGTCGTTGGCGGTCAGGAACTTGTCGCGTTCCAGCGCGTCCTCGATCGTCTTGTAGGTCTGGCCGGTGTGCTTCACGTAGATTTCGTTGAGCCGCTTCTTCAGGTTCAGGATTTCCTGCGCGTGCAGCATGATGTCGGTGGCCTGGCCCTGGAAGCCGCCGGAGGGCTGATGCACCATGATGCGCGCGTTCGGCAACGAGAAGCGCATGTCCTTCTCGCCGGCGCAGAGCAGCAGCGAGCCCATCGAGGCCGCCTGGCCCGTGCACAGCGTGGAAACCGGCGGGCGGATGAACTGCATGGTGTCGTAGATCGCAAGGCCCGACGTCACCACGCCACCCGGCGAGTTGATGTACATCGAGATTTCCTTCTTCGGATTTTCCGCCTCGAGAAACAAGAGCTGCGCGACGATCAGTGTCGACATGCCGTCCTCGACCGGTCCGGTCACGAAGATGATGCGCTCTTTCAACAGGCGCGAGAAGATATCGTAGGCGCGCTCGCCACGGTTGGTCTGCTCGACCACCATGGGCACGAGGTTCATGTAGGTTTCAACCGGATCGCGCATGAGTCACCTAGGGTTTTAGAGGCGGACATCGCCAGTCTTGGCTACCAGTCAGGCTGGATGTGCCGGAAGGCCGATGGACGTCCCGTGATGCAGGAAGTTGATAGAGGCAGAACGCGTAGGTACCGACAGATATAGCCCAATTCGCACCAGACAAGTGCGGAGCGAATTAAGGCTTAATCGACCTGATCCCCTTTGGCACTTGAAGCTGATTCTCGCAAAAAGGCCCAGCCGGCCATCTGGCTAGCTGGGCCCCTTCGCTGATCATCCTTAATAGAAAACTGTCTCAAAGCCTTCAGGCTGCAGTCTTTTCCTCGTCGTCCTTGTACAGGTCCTCGCGCGAGACCTTCTTCTCGGTCACGTTGGCGAGTTCGAGGATGAAGTCGACGACCTTGTCCTCGTAGATCGGCGCGCGAAGCTGCGCCAACGCCTGGGCGTTGTTGCGATAGAAGTCCCAGACTTCCTTCTCGCGGCCCGGCATCTGGCGCGCGCGCTCGATCACGGCGCGGCCGACCTCGTCGTCGGTCACGGTGATCTTGTTCTTCTCGCCGATCTCGGAGAGCACGAGGCCGAGACGCACGCGGCGATCGGCGATCTTGCGGTACTCTTCCTTCGCCTTGTCCTCCGTGGTGTCCTCGTCGGCAAAGGTCTTGCCGGCGGAATCCATCTCGGCCCTGACCGAGTTCCACATCAGATTGAATTCCTCGTCGACGAGCGAGGGCGGCGCCTCGAAGCGGTGCGCCTCGTCGAGACGGTCGAGCAGCGCGCGCTTGACGCGCTGGCGCGTTGCACCGGCAAACTCGGCAGTCAGCCGCTCGCGCGCGGCTTCCTTGAGCTTGTCGAGCGATTCCAGTCCGAGCGTCTTGGCGAACTCGTCGTCGATGGTGAGATCCTGGGGCGCCTCGATCAGCGTCGCGGTGGTCTCGAACTCGGCCGGCTGGCCCGCGAGCTTCTCGCTCATGTAGTTCTTCGGGAACGACACCTTCAGCGTGCGCGTCTCGTTCGCGCCGATGCCGATGAGCTGCTCCTCGAAGCCGGGGATGAAGGTGTTGGAGCCGATCGCGACCTGGATGCCCTCACCGGTACCGCCCTCGAAGGCTTCGCCGTTGATGGTGCCCTTGAAGTTGATGGTGACGCGGTCGCCAGAGGCGGCCTTCTCGCCCTCACCCTTGGGGGCATAGCCGCGATTGCTGTCGGCGATGCGCTTGATCGCCTCGTCGACGTCCGAATCGGACACGTCGGCGACGGGCTTCTCGACCTGGAAGGCCTTGAAGTCGGCGAGCGCGATCGCGGGCACCACCTCGATCGTGACCGTGTAGGTCAGGTCGGACTTGCCCGAGAGCAGTTCCTCGACCTCGGCCTTCTCGGTCGGCATGGTGATCTTCGGCTCGGTCGCGAGCTTGAAACCGCGCTCGGTGAAGAGCTGGGTGTTGGTGTCGCGGATGGTCTGGTCGATGGTCTCTGCCATCACCGAACGGCCATAGACCTTCTTGAGGTGACCGACCGGCACCTTGCCGGGACGGAAGCCGTTGAGGCGCACCTTGTCCTTGAGGTCGACGAGCTTGGCACCAGCCTTGGCGTCGAGATCGGACGCGGGAACGCTGATCTTGAACTCGTGCTTCAAGCCTTCCGAGAGGGTTTCTGTGACCTGCATGGCGTCCAATCTTCTTCTCGTTCGGTCCCGGCACTCATCGCGCATCAGGACGCTGTCATCAATCGATCCGGCGCGAGGCTAACGCCTCAACGCCGGTGGTTCATCAGAGCCCTGCCCCGAGCGGACAATCATCCGCGCGGAGCGAGGCCCTTCGGTAATCCGTGCAAACGCGATAAGCGCTTGGTGCGGGCGGAGGGACTCGAACCCCCACAACTTTCGTCACTGGAACCTAAATCCAGCGCGTCTACCAGTTCCGCCACGCCCGCGTGAATTTGCATCAAGACCGGCCGCGATGCCGCGGGCGGCCGGGCTTATAGCATGTGCCCGACTGTTCGCAGCAAAAAAATGGCCTGATCGAGGCACTCTCCAAGTAGGCATGATGGCTGGACTTATCCAGCGCGGCGTGGTCCGGATCGAGCCCATGAAACCGCGGATTTTCGACCCCACCAGACGAGAGGTTTTGGCCGGAGTCGGTGCTTCCCTGGGGGCCTCTGTTGCCGGGTTGACCACCGGCGGCGCGGTCCCGCTTCCCACCGCCCAGGTCCTCCTGCAGGCAAGGCCAGCCACGCTGGCTCTGGGGCCGGATCAGCCGGCTACACCGATCTGGGAGCTGGCCGCCGCAAGCCATATCGGGAATGTGCGCCTTAAGCGCGGGGACCGCTGCGAAGTGGTCTTTCGGAACGACCTGCCTGTGCCGATTGCCCCAGCCTGGTACGGCCTCGATGGCACAACCGTAGCCGATCCGCTGGCGGGACGGGCGCCCACAGCGCCGGGATCGACTGAAACATCAATTATTTCAATATCAAACGCGGGAACCTTGCTGGCCAACTTCCGGCTCTTTGAAGACCGCCTGAACCAGCCGGCCCGCCCGCTCCCGATCATCGCCGCGGAGACGAGCCCCGTCACCAACGACCGCGACGAGGTTCTGTTGATCGAGGAATGGCGCATGAAGCCGGATGGCACGGCGCTTCCGCCGGGCCGCGACGCCACGGGCAGCACCCCGCTCTACACGCTGAACGGGCGGACTTCATTCGAACTCTCAGCCGCGGCCGGCGAGCGGCTGCGGCTGCGCTTCATCAACGGCTCGCAACGCTCTGTTCTGGCAATCAAATTGGAAAGCCATGAAGTCCAGGTGATCGCGCTGGACGGACAGCCGGCCGAGCCCTTCCCGGCCCGCAATGGCGCCCTGGTGCTGGCTCCTGGCGCGCGCGCTGATGCCTTCGTGGACGCGGCCGCCTCAGCCGCATTCGTGCTGCACGACGGCAAGGAGGCGCGCCCGATCGGGCGCCTCGCCGTCTCCGGCAAGGCTGAGCGACGCGCGTCGCTGCCACCGTCGCAGCCGCTCCCGCCGAACGACCTTCCCGAAAAACTCGACCTGAAAGGCGCCCTGCGGTTCGATGTCGCGGTTGGCACGACCGAGGCCGGCTGGACCCGAACGGCCAATTTCTCCACCGCCTCCGCCCCGGCCTTCCGCACCAAGGTCGGCCGCACCGTCGTGCTGGCCCTGAAGAACCCTTCCCCGATCACGACCGTCTTCCATCTGCACGGCCACCATTTCCGCCTGCTCGACCGGCTCGATGATGGCTGGAAGCCCTATTGGCTCGACACGCTCGCCCTTGAGCCCGGCCAGACCCAGCGTATCGCCTTCGCTGCGACCTCACAGGGCCGATGGCTGATCGAATCCGTGGTGACGGATTGGACCGCACCACGGCTGGTGCGGTGGTACGCCGTGGAGTGATCTAACGACCCGCTCGTGTCCAAACGTACCGAGCGTCGGGCTCCTTCTCCTCGTTCCGCGCCCCGTCGGTCCCCTCGACCAGCCTGAACCCGCGCGCTTCGTAGAAGTGCCGCGCCGGCGTGTTGCGCTGGAAGGTCCAGAGCTCGAGCTGCTCGCTGTTGTCTTTGGCGACGTTGAGAAGTTCGGTGCCGATGCCGCGGCCCTGCGCGGCGGGTCGGACGTAGAGCTGCTCGATCCAACCCTCGCGGAAGGCGACGATTCCGCAGAGCTCATCGCCGTCGAAGCGTCCCCAGACGCGGCAGGTCGGAAAGATGCGTTCGCGGTAGAACCAGTGATCCTCGTCCGGCGTATGCAGTCCGGCGAGCGACGGCATCGCACGATCGAAGGCGATCCGATGAACCTGCGCTGCGGCGCCCATGTCGGTGAGCGCGAGCGGCGTGAGCATCAGTACTCGATCCCGAGCGCGTTATAGATGCGCCGGTGCACCGCCGGCAGCGTCTCGGTGAGATCTTCGGCGATCAGCCCCGGCCCCGCTTCGCTGGCCGCCTCGCCATGCATCCAGACGCCGATGCTGGCGGCTTCGAACGCCGGCACATCCTGCGCCAAAAGACCCGCGATAATGCCGGCGAGCACGTCGCCGGCGCCTGCCGTGGCAAGCCAGGGCGGCGCGTTGGCGGCAATGGTGGCGCGACCATCGGGCGCGGCAATCGTGGTATCGGGGCCCTTCAAGAGCACGATTGCACCTGAACGCTCGGCGGCAGCGCGCACGCGCTCGAGCTTGGAGCGGCCCGGAGTCTTGTTGCTGAGGTCGGAGAACAGGCGCGGAAACTCGCCCTCATGCGGCGTCAGCACGACCCGCGCATCAGGCGAAGACTTGATCGACTCAAACAGCCGCTCGGGATTTGCGGCGAAGCTCGTCAGTGCATCGGCGTCGAGCACGACATGGCGCTGCGCCGAGATCGCGGTGTGAACCATATCGCAGGTGCGCTCGCCGATGCCGGCACCGGGACCGATCATGCAGGTATTGTAGCGCTTGTCGCCGAGCAACTCGCCGAACTCGACCACGGTGTCGACGGGACGAACCATCACCGCCGTCAGCGCACTTGCGTTGATGACGAGCGCATCGCGCGGGGTCGCGAGCGTCACGAGGCCCGCCCCGGCGCGCAAGGCGCCGCGGGCGGCGAGACGCGCCGCACCGGTCGCAGCCGCATCACCGGACACCGCCAGCACGTGGCCGCGCGCGTATTTATGGCCGTCGATGCGCGGCACCGGGAAAGCAGCGCCCCAGAAATCCGGATCGTTTTCGAAAGTCTGTGGCGCGATCTCGTCGAGCACCTGTGCGTCGATACCGATGTCGGCAACACGCACGCGGCCGCAATGCATGCGGCCCGGCAGCAGCAAATGCGCGGGCTTCTTGCGGAAGAAAGTGACGGTCTCGGTGGCGTTCACCGCCACCCCCATCACGGCCGCGCCGGTGCCGTTGATGCCGCTCGGCAAATCGACGGCCAGAACCATCGCGCCGTTGGCGTTGATCGCCTCGATCATCGCGCGCGCCTCGCCGTCGACGGGACGGCTAAGACCTGCGCCGAACAGCGCATCGATGATCAACGCCGGCCTTCCGATCGCCTGCGGATTGAACGGCAGCACCGGGTGCTTCCAACCGCGCGCAGCCGAGGCCGCATCACCCTGGAGCTGGTCGCGCTCGCACATCAGAATCACCGAGACATCGCGGCCCTGGGCGGCGAGTTCGGCGGCTGCGACAAAACCGTCGCCACCATTGTTGCCGGGACCGGCCACGATCAAGATCGGGCCCTCCTCCACCAGCGCGTTGGCGGCTTCGGCAACCGCCTGGCCGGCGCTCAGCATCAGCTTGAAGCCGGGCGTGCCGGCCGTGATGCTGAGTTGATCAGCCCGCTGCATCTCGGCGGTGGTTAGAACTTCCATGCCACTTCCCTGGTCCAAACGCCTTTTCAACAGGCACGTTTCGTGCCGATCCGCCCGACGGAGCACCTGTTTGCACAGATATTGAACTGTTTGCCTATTTCGTAGTCTGCGGTATTTTGAGCCGACCGGCTCCACCTATCAGAGATGCTCGTTAAAAGGCTGATAACGCTCCAATAATCAGGGCATTTGCAACTTGGCATAGACCCTGCTTTCGAGGAAGCCGCTTCGGTTCGTCGTGCTCACTGGCAATATCTGGGTGTGGCCGGCCGTTGGTGCCGGGCTGGTCAGGTCCCGGCATAGCAAAGACAAGATCGTGCGTGAGAGAAGCGCATCCTGACGAAGACGTTGCTATTTGATCGAAAGGCCGGGAGGCGCGCAGTGAAGAAAATCGAAGCCATCATCAAGCCGTTCAAGCTCGACGAGGTGAAGGAAGCGCTTCAGGAAGTCGGCCTTCAAGGCATCACCGTGACCGAGGCCAAGGGTTTTGGTCGCCAGAAGGGCCACGCCGAGCTCTACCGCGGCGCAGAATACATCGTCGACTTCCTGCCCAAGGTGAAGATCGAGATCGTGATCGGCGACGACCTGGTCGAGCGCGCGATCGACGCGATCCGCCGCGCCGCGCAAACCGGACGCATCGGCGACGGCAAGATCTTCGTCTCCAATATCGAAGAGGCGATCCGCATCCGAACCGGCGAATCCGGGCTGGACGCTATCTGAGCCGGGTGCTATCCCGAATTTTGCGACACTCTGAAAGAAAAAAGGCTGCTTCGGCGGCCTGATTTCGTTTGTGCGGTTGCACCAACTCGCCGAAAGCGAGAACGAATCTGCTCATCTGGAAACCGACCCGCAGAGCCAAAAGGGGTATGCATGAAGACCGCCAAAGACGTCCTGAAATCGATCAAGGACAACGACGTCAAATACGTCGATCTGCGCTTCACCGATCCGCGCGGCAAGTGGCAGCACGTGACGTTCGACGTCAGCATGATCGATGAGGACATTTTCGCCGAAGGAACGATGTTCGACGGCTCCTCGATCGCCGGCTGGAAAGCGATCAACGAATCCGACATGTGCCTGATGCCTGATCCGGTGACCGCGACGATCGATCCGTTCTTCGCAGAAACCACGATGGTCATCACCTGCGACGTGCTCGAGCCGACCACCGGCGAGCCCTATAACCGCGACCCCCGCGGCATCGCCAAGAAGGCCGAGGCCATGGTGAAGTCGATGGGTGTGGGCGACAGCGTGTTCGTCGGTCCCGAAGCCGAGTTCTTCGTGTTCGACGACGTGCGCTATTCGGCCGAACCCTACAAGACCGGTTTCCGGCTCGACTCCTCGGAACTGCCGACCAATTCCGACACCGAATATGAAGGCGGCAATCTCGGCCACCGCATCCGCACCAAGGGCGGCTACTTCCCCGTTCCGCCGCAGGACTCGGTGCAGGACATGCGCTCGGAAATGCTGGGCGCCATGGCCAAGATGGGCGTCAAGGTCGAGAAGCATCACCATGAAGTCGCTTCCGCCCAGCACGAGCTCGGCATGAAGTTCGACACGCTGACGCTGATGGCCGACCACATGCAGATCTACAAGTACTGCATCCACCAGGTCGCGCACATCTACGGCAAAACCGCCACCTTCATGCCGAAGCCCATCTTTGGCGACAACGGCTCGGGCATGCACGTGCACCAGTCGATCTGGAAGGACGGCAAGCCGGTGTTCGCCGGCAACAAATATGCCGACCTGTCGGAGACCTGCCTTCACTACATCGGCGGCATCATCAAGCACGCCAAGGCGATCAACGCCTTCACCAACCCGTCGACCAACTCCTACAAGCGTCTGGTCCCCGGCTATGAGGCTCCCGTGCTGCTCGCCTACTCCGCGCGCAACCGCTCGGCTTCCTGCCGCATCCCCTACACCGCTTCGCCGAAGGCCAAGCGTGTCGAAGTGCGCTTCCCGGATCCGATGGCCAATCCCTATCTCGGCTTCGCCGCGATGCTGATGGCCGGCCTCGACGGCATCAAGAACAAGATCGATCCGGGTCCGGCGATGGACAAGGACCTCTACGACCTGCCGAAGGAAGAGCTGAAGCAGATCCCGACGGTGTGCGGCTCGCTCCGCGAGGCGCTCGAAAACCTTGACAAGGACCGCGGCTTCCTCAAGAACGGCGGCGTGTTCGACGACGACTTCATCGACGCCTACATCGAGCTGAAGATGACCGAAGTCGCCCGTTTCGAGATGACCCCGCATCCGGTCGAGTTCGAAATGTACTATTCGGGCTAAACGGCCCGAGCGATCGCGACAAGCAAAAGGCGCCCCGCGAGGGGCGCCTTTTCGTTTGGGCGAACGCTGAAAGCCGTCAACTTTCGTTCTGCATCTGACTCCATTTCGTTCTCAAAGAACGAATCGGAATCGCGAAAATCGGCGCGCAGCAATCGTTGCCGATTGGTTTATTCGATCCGAGATATTGCGAGCGCGTTCGTAGCAGTCCTGCGTCAATCCACGCTCAATTCGTCTCGCGCCGCGATATCAAATGGTCGAGCAACCCCGTCGGCAACGGAAACACGATGGTCGACGACCGCTCGCCGGCGATGTCGTGCAGAGCCGCGAAGTAGCGCAGCTGCATCGCCTGCGGCTCCTGCGCGAGAATCCGGCCGGCCTCGACCAGCTTTTCGGCGGCCTGTTGTTCGCCCATCGCGTTGATCACCTTGGCGCGCCGCAACCGTTCTGCTTCGGCCTGCTTGGCGATCGCGCGCACCATTGTTTCGTTAATATCGATGTCCTTGATCTCGATTCCGGTCACCTTGATGCCCCAGACGTCGGTCTGCTTGTCGAGGATTTCCTGGATGTCGGCGTTCAACCTGTCGCGTTCGGCGAGCATCTCGTCGAGCTCGTGCTTGCCAAGTACCGAGCGCAGCGTGGTCTGGGCGAGCTGACTGGTCGCGGCCATGTAGTCGCCGACCTTGATGATGGCGCGCTCGGGATCGACGATGCGGAAGTAGAGAACGGCGTTGACCTTGACCGAGACGTTGTCGCGCGAAATCACGTCCTGGGGCGGTACCACCTGCACCATCACCCTGAGGTCGACCTTGACGAGCTGCTGCACGACCGGAATGAGGATGACGAGGCCCGGCCCCTTCACCCCAGTGAAGCGGCCGAGCGTGAAGATAACGCCGCGCTCGTATTCCCTGAGGATGCGAACCGCCTGGGTGAGAAACAGGACGACGATCAGCGCAAGCACTGCATAAAGCGAATATTCGAACATCAGACGTGACCTCCCTCGCCGCTCGGCCGCCGAACCACCAGGGTCAAGTCGACGATATTGGCGACCTCGACCCTCTCTCCGGGCTTGAAGGTATCAGCGCCGCGCGCTTGCCAGCGTTCGCCATGCGTGAACACGTGCCCCTCGTTCTCGTTCCAGTCGAGCACCTCGGCGATCAGGCCGCGCATGGCTTGCGCCCCGACCCGTGGCGAACCGCGGCGGGCGCGCCGAAGCGCACCGAGCACAACCAGAACGAACCCCGTGAAGATCGCCGCGACGATGGCGATGACCGACCACGACAGCCGGTAGCCGGGCGATTCGATCCTGACCAGCATGATGGCGCCCAGCACAAAGGCGACGACGCCTCCAAGCCCGATCACGACGGTCGGATTGAATGCCTCGATCGCGAGGAGCGCAATGCCGACCAGCATCAGGCCGAGGCCGGCATAATTGATCGGCAGCATGTTGAGGGCGTAGAGGCCGAGCAGCAGGCAGATCGTCCCGACCACGCCCGGAGCAACGGCGCCGGGGGACATGAACTCGAAGATGAGGCCGTAGATTCCGACCATCAGGAGGATGAACGCGACGTTGGGATCGGTGATGACCGCCAGGAATCGGGAAATCCAGCCGGGATCGACGGCTTCGATGATGGCGTCCTGCGTGGCCAGACGCTGCGTCGTGCCGTCGCCGAGCTCGACCACGCGACCGTCGATCTGCCTGAGCAGGTCGGCCTCATCGCGCGCGACGAGGTCGACGGCATGCGCCTGCAACGCGCCATTGGCGGACAGCGTGGCCGCTTCGCGGACCGCCTTCTCGGCCCAATCGGCATTGCGGCCGCGCAGTTCGGCGAGGCTACGGATGAAGGCGACGGCATCGTTTGTCACCTTCGCCGTCATCGCGTCCTTCGGCTCGTCCTTCTTGTCCTTGCTGTCCTTGTCCGGCGCGCCGCCGGGCAGGCCCGGAAGCGGTCCGCCAATCTGCACCGGCGTCGCGGCACCGATATTGGTGCCCGGCGCCATCGCCGCGATGTGGGTCGCATAGAGGATATAGGTCCCGGCGCTTGCCGCATGGGCGCCGGCCGGCGCGACGTAGCCGGCGACAGGCACGGAGGAGCCGAGCACATCCGCGATGATCTCGCGCATGCTGGAATTCAGGCCGCCGGGCGTATTCATCCGAAGGACCACGATCTCGGCGCGTCGTTCGCTCGCCTTGACCAGCGCCTCCTTCACATAGCTCGCCGACGCCGGGTCAATGGCGCCATCGATCGTGACGGTGAGTGCAAGACGGCGATGATCCTCCGCAGAGCCGGGACGGAGACAGGCAAGACAAGCGACGATGCCGATCGCCGCAACGAGGGCCGCCTTCATGATCTGCACGGCAAGGGCTCCCTTGCCGAAGATATGGTGGCCGTCACGCAAACCTCAATGCGGAGGTGCGTCGCCCGCAATTGCATTGTGCGATGCAATGGACGGGGTCGAACTGCGGCACTCATGTCGCGGACAACGTCCGCCGTCATTCCTTCCAGAGTCTTCGCGCGAACGGATTCTGGATTGCTTCGCGGAGCCTATCATCGGGCCGCGCTTCGCGCGGACCCGTTGACGCGCAATGGCGATGTGGCGAGAGGCTTACCCCGAACTCGCCACGCAGCCGCGCTACGCCGCCGCCCTCTGCTTCGCCACCATCGCCTCGCCGAACGCCTCGAACAGCTTGCGATTGATCGGATTGCGCTGCGGGTCGTATTCGGCGTGCCATTGCACGCCGAGCGCGAAGGTCGAGGCCTCCGCGATGCGGATCGCCTCGATGGTGCCGTCCTCGGCCACGCCTTCGATCAGCACGCGCTTGCCCGGATCGAGGATGCCCTGCCCGTGCAGCGAATTGACCCGGATCTTCTCGCAGCCGAGCAGCTTTGCGAACGCGCCCCCCGGCGTGAGGTCGACGTCATGACGGTCGGCGAACACGACCGTGGGATCAGGATGGATCTCGCCATTCTCGAGCCGCGGCATGCGGTGGTTCATGCGGCCTGGAATTTCGCGGATCTCGGGATGCAGCGAGCCGCCGAAGGCGACGTTCATCTCCTGCAAGCCCCGGCAGATGCCGAACAACGGAATGCCACGCGAGACACAAGCGACCGAGAGCGCCAGCGCGACCTCGTCGCGGTGGATGTCATAGGGCTCGTGCTTCTCGCAGGGATCGACGTTGAAGCGGGTCGGATGCACGTTCGCGCGGGCCCCCGTGAGCACGATGCCGTCGACGGTATCGAGCAGTGCGGCGATATCGGTGATGTCGGGCGAGCCCGCAAACATCACCGGCAAGCCGCCGGAGACCTCAGCCACGGCGCGCAAATTGCGCTCGCCGACCATCTGGACCTGAAATCGATTCTCGACGCGATGGGCATTCCCAATCACGCCGACGACCGGCTTTCTCATCTCCCGTTCCGACCTCCCCGTAAGAAGATTCTCCAAACATGCCCCTCGGATGGAACAAATTCAACCGAGGGGATTGCGGGACGGCAATGCTATTTTTGCGCAAATGCGCCCCAAGGCGCCCTCCCATCCCCCCGGTATTGGCCGCGAGGCCCGCTTCGATCCGGCGCACGGCCCCGGCTTGATCCCCGGTGGGATTTCACGAAAGAGTGCTGCTGCCGGTGCCGAAAGGACATGATGTGACCGTCCCCAGAGATGAACAGTCCAAAACCCGCTCCGATCAGGCGCGGGACATGGCTTGGGCCATTGGCGTCGGCGGCATGGGGGTCGTCCTGTTCACCGCGGCGCTGGTCTTCACCTGGTACTTTGCCGCCACCCTGCTCCTGATCTTCACCGGCATGCTGCTCGGCGTCGGCCTCAACGCGCTGACCAATGCGCTCGGGCGCCGCGTGCACCTGCCGCATGCGGTGCGGCTTGCGATCGTTTGCAGCGTGCTTGCGGCGTTGCTTGCAGGTGTTGCCTATCTCGGTGGCGCGACCATTGCCGAGCAGGCCTCGGTGCTCAGCAACACCATCAAGTCGCAGATCTCGCATGTCAGGTCCTTCCTCGAGACCCACGGCATCGACACTAGCTTTTTCGACATCGGCAGTACCGGCTCCGCCGGCCCCTCGTCCTCGACCGATACGGCGTCGGCGCCTGCGCCGAGCCCGAATGCCCACGGCCAGCTGCCGGGCGCAGGCGCGCTTGCCTCCAGCGGCGGGGCGATCGTCAGCCAGACCTTCAAGCTGCTGTTCGGCGCGATCAGCGCCGTCGGCAACATCTTTATCGTGCTGTTCCTGGGACTGGCCTTTGCGGCGCAGCCCAGCGTCTATCACGACGGGCTGTTGTTTCTCGTGCCGGCGAAGCATCGCCTCCGCGCGACCCTCATCATCGATCGCATCGGCGAGACGCTGGAGCGCTGGCTGATCGCGCAGATCATAGTCATGCTCGCGGTCGGCGTCGTGACCTGGATCGGACTTGCCGTCATCGGCATCCCCGGCTCGTTCATCCTCGGGATCCAGGCCGGCCTGCTCGCCTTCATCCCGACCGTCGGCGCCATCATCGCCGGTGTCGTCGTGGTGCTGGCGAGCCTCGCCTCGGGCTGGATCCCGGCGCTATCGGCGCTGATCCTGTTCCTCGGCGTGCATACGATGGAGAGCTACGTGCTGACGCCGCTCCTCCAGCGCCAGGCGCTGGACATCCCGCCGGCCACGCTGTTCGCATTCCAGATCCTGCTCGGCGTCGTCTTCGGCATCTGGGGCCTCGCGCTGGCGCTGCCCCTCGTCGCCATCGCCAAGGTCATGATCGACCATTTCAAGACGTATGAGGCGCCTCGCGCAGAGGCGGCATAAAGCAGGTGTGGCGCCTCAGGTCGTCAGCACGGTCTCGGTGTGCTCGACCTCCGGGGGCGAGGCAAAATACTGACCAACCAGGCCGCGCCATTCGGTGAAATTCTCCGAACCGCGAAAATCGACGGTGTGGTTTTCCAGCGTCGCCCACTTCACCATCAGCCGGTAGCGCTGCGGCTTTTCGATCGACTTGTGCAGTTCGAACCCGTGAAAGCCCTTGGAGCGGCCGAAGGCGGCCTTGGCCTTGGCGACGGCGGCCTCAAAGTCCTTCTCGCTGCCCGGTTTGATGTCGATTTGCGCGATCTCGGTGATCATCGGTTTCCACCCTTTGTTTGGTGGCCGTATCTACCGCAGCCCGGACAAAAGAAAAAGGCGCCGAAACGGCGCCCTGCCCGGCCGAAAATGCGCTCGCTCTCAGGCGAACAGCAGCACGGTGCCTGCAACGACGAGCGCGCAGCCGAGAAACAGCGCCACCGGCCAATAGCTGCGGCTCTGGGCGTAGCGTCCCTGGGCCCGACGCTCGGCAATCAGCGCGGTCTCGTACTCATCCGCGGTCGAGAACAGACAGGCGAAACCGCCGCGTGCCGAGCTTGCGGCGGCTTCGAGCGACATCAGGGCAGCCTGCGGGTTCTGTCGACGGATCGATTCCATGACCGCAATGGTAGGAACCGAATGGTAAACAGAGGATTACCGCAAGCCCCCTTGGTCTCAGGCCGTCGCCGGCTGGGTGTTTGATTGTCCCTTGGGGACGCCGATCCGCGCGGCACTCTGGCGGCGCCAGTTCTCCAGCGACAATGGCAGCTCCTCCGCCGCCTCGACGCGATTACGACCGCCGCGCTTGGCCTGGTAGAGCGCCGTGTCGGCCGAAGCCAGCAACACCTCCAGCTCGGTGCCGGCCGGGCCGCCGGCCACACCGATGCTGACGGTGGTGTCGACCGGGCCTTCATCGACCACGACGCCGGAGGTCTCGAATGCCTCGCGCACGCGCTCCGCGACCAGCACGCCTTCCTCCAGCGCACAAGGTAGCAGCGCCGCGAATTCCTCGCCGCCGATACGGCCCGACAAGTCGGAGATGCGAAGATTGTTGACGACGACGGTCGAGAACAGTTTCAGCATCTCGTCGCCGGCGGGATGGCCGAAGCGATCGTTGATCGATTTGAAATGGTCGATGTCGAAGATCATCACCGTGACCGGACGGCCGCCCTTGGCCTCGCGATCGATCATCCGCGCGCAGGCTTCCGAGAAGCCGCGGCGGTTGAGCATGCCCGTCAGCGGATCGGTCGACGCGGCGGTGCGGTGCGCGGTCACCGTGCGCTCCGACACCAGCATGAAGATCACGAACACGGTGCCGACGGCATAGAGCACGAGCTCGACCGCGAACACGGTAACCCAGACGCTGCCGGAGAAGCCGGCATCGTTCGGACGCAGGAAGCTGCCGAGCAGGATCGGCAGCATCAGCACGCAGCCGTGCATCACCGGCACCACGAAGGCCGGCCAGCGCCGCTGCAGGCTCTTGCGCCGCTCGACCCAGAGCTCGCTCGCGGTCAGCGCCGCATAGACCGAGACGATGCCGGCGCCGACGATCATACGCAGCATCGACGCAGTGGGATCGAGCAGCGTTACCGCCGCGACCCAGGCGAGCGCACCAATCACGAGACCGGGCCAGTTCGGCTTGCGGCCGTGGAAGACGCGCGCTGCGTTCCACACCATGCCGCAGGCAACGAAGCCGACCGCGTTCAAGGCGAGATAGAGGTGTGGACCGAGCTTGTCGCCGGCCGCCGTCCACAGCGCGACGGAGGCCGCGCCAAGCAGATAGGCCGTGCCCCACCATTTCAGCGCGGGGCTATTCTCCTGCTTGCCGAAAAACACCATCATGGCGCCGAGCAATGCGGCGACCATGGTGGCGACCAAATAGAGCGTGATGCTATCGAGCGACATCATGTCGGCCCCCTTCTAAACATAGCAGTTACGCGATCGGCCCAGCCGACTTGCGCGCCCTTCCAGATGCGACGCTATGTCCGGCGGGTTCCATTCAGGTTTTCATGGGGACCCAAGTTTTCGGGAAACACGCGCTCAATTTGCGTACAAACGAACAACAAAAAAGGCGCTGAAATCAGCGCCTTTTTGCATCTCATTGAAGCCGCTTTCGCGGCGAATGTGACCGAAGCGATTAACGCTTCGAGAACTGGAAGGACCGGCGAGCCTTTGCCTTGCCGTACTTCTTACGCTCGACCACGCGCGAGTCGCGGGTGAGGAAGCCGCCCTTCTTGAGCACGCTGCGCAGCTCGGGCTCGAAATAGGTGAGCGCCTTGGAGATGCCATGACGAACGGCACCAGCCTGACCGGACAGACCGCCGCCGGCGACGGTGCAGATCACATCGTACTGGCCCGAACGCTGGGCCACCGAGAACGGCTGCTCGATCATCATGCGCAGCACGGGACGAGCGAAATAGACCTCGACCTCACGCGCGTTGACGGTGACCTTGCCGGCGCCGGGCTTGATCCAGACGCGGGCGACCGCGTCCTTGCGCTTGCCGGTGGCGTAGGCGCGGTTGAACTTGTCGACCTTCTTCTCGTGCTTGGGCGCATCGGGCGCCGCCGCAGCGGTCTTGAGCTGCGAGAGCTGGTCGAGCGACTGAATGGATTCGGCCATGATTATGCGGCCCTCGTGTTCTTGCGGTTCAACTTGGCGATATCGAGCTTCTCGGGCGTCTGGGCCTCGTGCGGATGATCGGCACCGCCGTAAACACGGAGATTGCCCATCTGAACGCGACCGAGCGGACCACGCGGGATCATGCGCTCGACGGCCTTCTCGAGCACGCGCTCGGGATGCTTGCCCTCGAGGATCTGGCGCGCGGTGCGCTCCTTGACGTGACCGACATAGCCGGTGTGCTTGTAGTAGGTCTTCTGCTCGCGCTTGCGGCCGGTGAGGACCGCATGCTGGGCGTTGATGATGATGACGTTGTCGCCGCAATCAACGTGCGGAGTGTAGGTCGGGAGGTGCTTGCCGCGCAGGCGCATGGCAACGATGGTGGCGAGACGGCCGACGACCAGACCCTTGGCGTCGATCAGCACCCACTTCTTCGTCACCTCAGCCGGCTTTGCCGAAAAGGTTTTCATGTCAGAGTTTCCGTGGACGGGGAGCATCGGCGCGAACACCGCACCGGACTGCGCGGGTTTCTAGAGAAGAGACGCGCAACGGTCAATGCCCAACGATGCAAATTACAATAGATAAATCAATATCTTAAAAATAAGGTGCGATACTACCTGCGAAAACCTCAAACATTTGGAATGGAATAGGTCGATGTGACATGGGCGATCGGATCGGGCGAAGTCCCCGACAACAGCTTCACCTCCCCGACCGCCAGGCGCTTGCCGAGCTTGAGCAGCCGGGCCTCCGCCAGCACGTCCTGCCCCGGCTGTCCCTTGCGCAGGAAATTGATGTTGAGATTGGTGGTCACGGCGAGCCCGATCGGACCGATCGCCGACAACAGCACCACATACATGGCGAAATCGGCCAGGGCCATCAGCGTCGGGCCCGATACGGTTCCGCCCGGCCGCAGCATCTTCTCACCGTAACGCTGGCGCAGCAGGCAGGTCTGGCCGTCCGCACTCTCGATCGTGATGTCGTCGCCACTGAAGGCCTGGGGAAATTCGTCGCGGAGAAATTGCTCGAGCTCCGCCACGCTCATTTTCGCTGCCGCCATGCCGTTCCCCACCCTCGCTTCACGTCGCCTGCTACATTAGGTTATCTGCATCATCTAACTGTAATAATCCAATCGGAAACGCCGCAATGTCCGCCCAGGCCGCCCGCGCCCCCTCCACGCAACCGCCAATTCTGCTGCGCGAAATGGTCGGCTCCATCGCGGTGCTGACCCTCAACCGGCCGGCCGCGCGCAACAGCCTGTCGGTGGCGATGATCGTAAGCCTGCATGCCGCGCTGAATGATATCGGCAGCGACAAGTCCGTGCGCGGTGTCGTGCTCGCCGCCAATGGTCCCGCCTTCTCGGCCGGTCACGACATGAAGGAGCTGACCGCGCGCCGCACCGACCCCGATCGCGGCCGCGCCTTCTTCGCCGAGACCATGAACGCCTGCAGCGCGATGATGCAGGCGATCGTGCATCTGCCGAAGCCGGTGGTTGCGTCCGTCCAGGGCATCGCGACCGCCGCCGGCTGCCAGCTCGTCGCAAGCTGCGATCTCGCGATCGCCTCCGAGGCGGCGAGCTTCGCCACACCCGGCGTCGACATCGGCCTGTTCTGCTCGACACCGATGGTGGCACTGTCGCGCAACGTGCCGCGCAAGCAAGCGATGGAAATGCTGTTGACGGGCGAACCGGTCCCGGCCGCGCGCGCCCGCGAGATCGGTCTCGTCAATCGCGTCGTCGCTGCCGGCACCGAGCGCGACGCCGCGATTGCGCTCGCGGCAAAGGTCGCGCTGAAATCCGCCTACACCGTCAAGCTCGGCAAGGAGGCGTTCTACCGCCAGACCGAGATGAGCCTTGCGGACGCCTATCGCTATGCGGCAGAGGTGATGACCGAGAACATGATGGCCCGCGACGCCGAGGAAGGCATCGGCGCCTTCATCGAGAAGCGCACGCCGACCTGGCGGGACGGGTGACTGTATTTCTTGCACCGTCATTCCGGGGCGGCTCGCAGAGCCGAACTATGGTGCGCACTTGCGCACCTGAGAATCTCGAGATTCCGGGTTCGATGCTGCGCATCGCCCCGGAATGACGAACGAAAGAAAAAGATGAACCACGACGCCTATCCCGACAATTACATCCGCGGCATCCTCAACAGCGTGAAGTCGATCGCGATGGTCGGCGCCTCGCCGGTCAATGTGCGGCCGAGCTATTTCGCGTTCAAATATCTGGCGCAGCGCGGCTACGACATGATCCCGGTCAATCCCGGTCATGTCGGCAAGGACCTGCTTGGCAAGCCCTTCGTTGCCTCGCTGCGCGACATTGGCCGCCCCGTCGACATGATCGACATCTTCCGCAACTCCAGCCACATCATGCCCGTGGTCGAGGAAGCGCTCGCGCTGGATCCGCTGCCGAAGGTGATCTGGATGCAGCTTGGCGCGCGTGACGACGCAGCCGCGGAAAAGGCCGAGGCCGCCGGTATTAAGGTCGTGATGAACCGCTGCCCCAAGATCGAGTATGGCCGGCTGTCGTCGGAAATTTCCTGGATGGGAGTCAATTCGCGCACGCTCAGCTCCAAGCGTCCGCCGGCGCCGACGCAAGGCATGCGGCTATCCCTCAATCGGATGAGTGTCGGCGGCGGCGACACCGCGGCCTCTGATCGGGCTGCCAAAAACAAGACCGAGCAAAGCTGACGCAATCGCGACGGATTCATTTCGCGAACGCGACAATGCGTAGCACGATCGTTGCGATGTGAAGCCGCGGCTTGACGCCGGGCGCGGCGCCGATCAGCATGCCGCGCGATTTCAGGCCACAAGAACAGGACGCCCTCAATGAGCGATCGCCTTCCGGGATTTTCCACCCTTGCCGTGCATGCCGGTGCACAGCCCGATCCGACCACCGGTGCGCGCGCGACCCCGATTTATCAAACGACTTCTTTCGTCTTCAACGACGCCGACCATGCCGCCTCGCTGTTCGGCCTGCAGGCGTTCGGCAACATCTACACCCGCATCGGCAACCCGACCAACGCGGTGCTGGAGGAGCGCGTCGCCGCGCTCGAGGGCGGTACCGCCGCGTTGGCGGTGGCCTCGGGCCACGCGGCGCAGGTCGTGGTGCTGCAGCAATTGCTCCAGCCGGGCGACGAGTTCATCGCTGCGCGAAAACTCTATGGTGGCTCGATCAACCAGTTCACCCATGCGTTCAAGAGCTTCGGCTGGAACGTGGTGTGGGCCGATCCCGATGACATCGCGAGCTTCGAGCGCGCGGTGACGCCGCGCACGAAAGCGATCTTCATCGAGTCCATCGCCAATCCCGCCGGCAGCATCACCGACATCGAGGCGATCTCGACGGTCGCGCGCAAGGCGGGCGTGCCGCTGATCGTCGACAACACGCTGGCCTCACCCTATCTGATCCGGCCGATCGACCACGGTGCCGACATCGTCGTACACTCGCTGACGAAGTTTCTTGGCGGTCACGGCAACTCGCTCGGCGGTATCATCGTCGACGCCGGCACCTTCGATTGGTCCACGGGCGGCAAATATCCGATGCTTTCCGAGCCGCGGCCGGAATATCACGGCATCCGTCTCCAGGAGACATTCGGCAATTTCGCCTTCGCGATCGCCTGCCGCGTGCTCGGCCTCCGCGATCTCGGGCCGGCGCTGTCGCCGTTCAATGCCTTCATGATCCTCACCGGCATCGAGACGCTGCCGCTGCGCATGCAGAAGCACTGTGATAACGCCAAGGCCGTCGCCGAATTCCTCGCTGGCCACCCCGCAGTGGCCTCGGTGAGCTATGCCGGCCTGGCGAGCGACAAGTACAACCAGCTCGCGCGCAAATATGCGCCGAAGGGTGCGGGCGCCGTGTTCACCTTCAGCCTGAAGGGCGGCTACGACGCCGGCGTCAGCCTGGTGTCGAAGTTGCAGCTGTTCTCGCATCTCGCCAATGTCGGCGACACCCGCTCGCTCGTCATCCACCCGGCCTCGACCACGCACAGCCAGCTCGACGACGCCGCCAAGATCAAGTCCGGCGCCGGCCCCGACGTCGTGCGGCTCTCGATCGGCATCGAGGACAAGGAAGACCTCATCGCCGACCTGGAGCAGGCGCTGGGCGCATAAGGCGCTGCACCGCCGTCCATCCGCAACGAGATCTGGCGCTGCGCCTGCCGAAGGCTCCGCGCCAGCTTCCGTTGCTACGGTCGTCCAACGCTCCCACGACTTCACCGAGCGTCATGATCGCGACTGCACAAGGATGGCCATGAATATCGCGGTACCGGATATCGGAACGCTTTTTCCAATCCCCTCACAAACAAGCGCTCACGATAAACGGTTCTTGGTGCAGACCATCGCGCTCGCTAAGCGGGTCCTGGGATCGTTTTCGTATGTCGAGATCGGCTCGTATCTCGGCGGTAGCCTGACCCCGTTTCTGATGGACCCCGCCTGCACAGCGGTTCTTTCAATCGATGAAAGAGGACGTCAGCAACCGGACGAGCGCGGCGCAAAGTACGACTACTCCGGAATTAGCCACCAGACGATGATCGACAATCTGGTGTCTCGTGGCGTCCCGACGTCCAGGCTGACGACGTTCGACGGCTCCGTAGATGGAGTGCAGGGCGCCGAAAATAGCTTCGAGATTGCCTTCATCGATGGCGAGCACACCGATATCGCCTGCTTCAGGGATTTTCTGTGGACGCTGCCGCTGATGAAGAGCGACGCGATCATTCTGTTTCATGACAGTACGCTGGTCTACAAGGCTCTCCGCATGATCGGCCTGTACATGAAGAAGTCGGGACCACAGCATCTGTTCGCGAAGAACAATGCGTCTGACGTCACGGCCCTCTTCCTTGGAAAATTCGCCGGGATCGATTTCGCGAGAGAGTTCGGTCAGGCCGCGAACTGGGATGAGTTTTTCGAGAAGTCGGAAACAGAGGTCATCCAACACGTCCTGAAGAACAGGGTGAGCATTCAGTTCGACGCGGTCGTCACGCCGGTGAGGACTTTTCCTGCCTGACCGGCAGGGCACCCTTCTGAATCGGCCGCGATTAACAGTCGTTAACCACATCTGTCGCATAAATCGTCTTTGGATCGCCCCTTTGATTCGGAGCCGACGATGCTGCGCTGGATCGTGCCTGCCCTTGCAGCGACGCTGATGCTATCGAGCGCACTCGCCGCCGATCTGCCGGCGCATCCGAAGCGGCGGGCTGTTGCGCCGACGCAGGAGCCGCCGAAGGTCTATGTCGAGACCGATCCGGATGCGTTGATCTCGCCGGCCTATGGTATCGGCAGCTACATCCGCAACCTGCCGGGAACACCGCTGTTGCCGGGCTCCCATACGCTGCCGGGCTATTACGGCCGCCCCTGGGACTATGACTATCAGGGTGCGTATTACGGCGGGAAGCAGGTCGACTACTTCTGGCGCCTGCCCTACTCGTGCGGCATCTACGGCTATTGCTGATCAGCCGGGCCGATGGCGATCAGCCGGGCTGACCGACGGGAACCGCGCGCGGCTGCATCTCGGCCGATCGGCGCGACGCCAGCCGTTCCAACTGCATCACCGCCAACGTCAACACGACGATCGCGACCGCCTGGTGCGAGAGCGCAAGGTCGATCGGCACCTGGTTGAGCAGCGTGAGGATGCCGAGCACCGCCTGCAGGCTCACCGCCGCAAGCAGCCAGAGTGCACCGCTCACCGCCGAACTGCTGCGCGAACGCACCGCGTCGAGCGCATGCAGCACCGCCAGCGTGAAAAGCAGGTAAGCCGTCATGCGGTGCTCGAACTGCACCGTCAGCACATTGTCGAACATGTTGCGCCACCATGGCGTCTCGAACCACAGCCGCTCCGCCGAGGGAATGAAGGCGCCGTCGATCGTCGGCCAGGTGTTGTAGGCACGTCCGGCACGCAGGCCCGCGACCAGCGCGCCGAAATAGATCTGCACGAAGGTCACGATCACCAGCACCGCGCTCGTGATCCGCAGCCGCGCCGCGACCGCAAGCTGCGGCCGGTCGGTAAGCCGCCGCACGGTCCAGACGATGCCGGCAAAGATCAGCAGCGCCAGAACCAGATGCGTCGCCAGTCGATACTGTGACACCTCGACCCGCTCAGACAGCCCTGAAGCCACCATCCACCAGCCGACAGCGCCCTGCAGGCCGCCGAGCGCGAACAACAGCCACAGCCGCCGCTTCAATTCAACTGCCAGGCCACCGCGCCATAGGAAGAACAGGAACGGCAGCAAATAGGCGACGCCGATGAAGCGGCCGAGCAGCCGGTGGCTCCATTCCCACCAAAAAATCTGCTTGAACTCTGAGAGCGACATGCCCGCATTGAGTTCGCGATATTGCGGGATCTTCTTGTAGGCCTCGAAGGCATCGGTCCACTGTGCCTCGGACAGCGGCGGCACGCTGCCGGTGACCGGCTTCCATTCGACGATCGACAGGCCGGATTCCGTCAGCCGCGTCGCGCCGCCGACCAGCACCATCAGCGCGATCAAGGCGGCCACGGAGATCAGCCACCAGCGCACGGCGCGGTGCGGATTGATCGGAGTGGAATTCGTCGTCATTTCAAGGGCAAAACCAAGCCTGTACGGAAGATACTTGAACCGGACTGCGTGCCCCTTATAGTCCCCCGCTCCCGCAGCGCAAGTTACGCGAAAGCCGCAATAGTCCGCCATGACGATCCGCACCCGCAAGTTCCTCGGCGCCATTCTGCTCCTGGTGCTGGCCACCGTCTGGGCCCTGCTCGGCATGGCGCTGGCGCAGATGCCGTGGATCGCCGAGTCCGGCTGGCGGCAGGCGATCTATTATGTGGTGGTCGGCATGGGCTGGGTGCTGCCGGCGATGCCGATCGTGAGCTGGATGCAGCGGCCGGACCGGACCAAATCTAGCTCGTAACGCTGCCCGTCGGCTTCACCGGTGCAAAGGCAACACCGGACACCAGCACCCGCATCATCCGCAACGAGCGCACCCGTCCGTCCCAGGCAATCCGCGGCAGCGCGCGCAGATTGGTGCGACCTTCCGCATCGACGATGCCGGGGATTGTCGACACCGCGCTGGCAAAGCCGGCCTCCTCTGCCATCACGACGTGGCTGCGCCGGAACGAGGCGCGATCGCCGAGCGGAAACGCCAGATGCCTGATCTCGCGGCGGAAAGCGGCTTCCGCCACCGCCTTGCCCATCGCCATCTCGCGCAGAGCAGCGCCGTCCTTCATGTTGGCGAGAACGGGATAGTTCACGGTCGCACTGCCGATCGTCACGAGCGGATCGGCGGCAAGCTTGGTGAGATCCTCCCAGTTCATCGACGCCTCGCGCGACAGCGCAGCGAGATCGACGCGGTAGCGCGTGCAGAGATCGGCGATCGCAGCCGATAGATCCGCTGGGGGCAGCGAGCGTAGCCAGTCCGCGAGATGCGAGAACAACGCCTGCTTCTCGGCATTGCCGGTGACGGTGAAGCGCTGCTCCTTGTCGCCCATCATCAGGCTGATCCGGCTCTCGCGCGCGATCACCTGCTCGAGCCCGAGCCACCACGCCTTGCCGACGCCATCGGGAAACGCGGTCGGAACATAGAGCGTAAACGGTACGCCGTGGCGCGCCAGCACGGGATAGGCAAAGCTGATGAGGTCCTTAGGCGCACCGTCGAAGGTGAGCGCCACGAAGCGCCGCTTCTCCGGCAACGTCACCGCGCGCCGGCAGACCTCCTCCATGCCGAGAAAATCATAATTCCAGCGCTTCAGCGCGCGAATGGCACGATCGAGAAATTGCGGTGTGATCTCGTTTTCGCGCAGCGGCTGGAACGCACCGCCCCGCCGCGGCCGCACGCGCTCGAAGCGCAGGATGGCGCCTGCACCACGGCTGCGCAGCAAGGGCTGGCCGGTGAACCAGGCGAGTTCGAGCCGCAACCGGTCCAGCCATCTGTCGTCGGATGCCAATATCCCACCTTCGCGCTCGCCGGCGGCCCGTTCCCTCGTTCATTCTCATTACCCTTTGTTGACATTTCTTTGCAAAGGTTGGCCACGGGCCGAATTACGTATTTTTCGTTCTCTCGACAGGTTTCGCGGATGACCATGGCTGCGGCGATGCAAAGCCGAACGGCAGACTCGCCGACGCGGCCCAAAGCGAACTGCATCGCGCATGTCGACATCGTCGGCGATCTCGCCGCGGCCGAGCCGGTCTGGCGCGCGCTCGAGGAGCCCGGACACCTGTTCACGCCCTATCAGCGTTTCGATCTCCTGGGCTCCTGGCAACGATCGGTCGGCGAACGCGAAGGCGCCCGTCCCTTCGTCGTGATTGCCCGCGATGCCGAGCACCGGCCGCTCGCGCTGCTTCCGCTCGCGCTGCGCCAGGGGCACGGCGTGCGCACGGCCTGCTTCATGGGCGGCAAGCACCCGACCTTCAACATGGGACTGTGGAACGCCGAGTTCGCCGCACAGGCCGTCACCACCGATCTCGACATGCTCTTCGCTCCGCTGCACGAGCAAGCCGACGTTCTCGCGCTGACGCAGCAGCCGAAGCGCTGGCACGACCACCAGAACCCATTCGCGCTGCTGCCGCAGCAGACCGCCATCAACGGCTGCCCGCTGCTGGTGATGGAGCCAGGTGGACCACCGACCTCCCGGATCAGCAACTCCTTCCGCCGCCGGCTGAAGAGCAAGGAAAAGAAGCTCCAGGCGCTCGCCGGCTATCGCTACCACCTTGCCACGACGGACGCGGACATCACGCGCCTGCTCGACTGGTTCTTCCGCATCAAGCCGGTGCGGATGGCGGAACAGAAACTGCCGAATGTCTTCGCCGAACCCGGCGTCGAACAGTTCATCCGCAGCGCGTGCCTTGCGCCGCGCAGCGAAGGCCGGGTCATCGATATCCACGCGCTGGAATGCGACGAGGAAGTGATCGCCATCTTCGCCGGAGTTGCCGACGGCCAGCGCTTCTCGATGATGTTCAACACCTACACAATGTCGGAGCACGCCCGCTACAGTCCCGGCCTGATCCTGATGCGCTACATCATCGACCGCTACGGCGAGCGCGGCTACCGGTCACTCGACCTCGGCATCGGCACCGACGACTACAAGCGCATGTTCTGCAAGGACGACGACGACATCTTCGACAGCTTCGTCCCGCTGACCTCACGCGGCAGGTTCGCTGCCATGGCGATGTCCTCGCTCAATCACGGCAAGCGCCTGGTCAAGCAGAACCAGATGCTGTTCGATCTGGCGCGACGCCTGCGCCAGGCATTCGGGTAGCCGATCCGACTTTCGGAGAGCTCGATCAGCCCACGATCGGCCTAGGCCGCCACCACGCGTGGCGGCGTCTCACCGGCATCCGACGGCTGCACGGGCCGGCTCAGCATCGTCACCTCGCTGAAGCCGACGGCCTTGAGCTGCTCGCACATCAGCGCTCGCGCATCTGCATCCATCGAGACGTCGGGCACCACGACGGCGCGGGCATTCGCCGTCAGCAGTTCGGCCGGCAGATCGGAGGCGCTGCCGGCATCGAGGAGTACATGATCGTAGGCGCGTAGCAAGGCGTCGATCGCGAGTGTCACGCGCGGCGACTGGAGCAGGCTGCGGTCGAAGCCGGGACGTCCGGCCATGACCAGATGCAGCCGCGAGAGCTTGTCGCGCGTGATGACCTGCGCAAACGAGGCCTGCCCCTGCATCAACTCGGCAAGGCCGGGCGCGGTCGGATCAACGGACACCGCGGCGATCGTCGGCGACGACGCGGCGAGGTCGACCACGACAACGCGCGCGTCGCGCGCCAGATGGCGGGCAAGCGTCAGCGTCGACAGCGTGATAGCATCGCCCGATGCGGTGCCGAGCACCGTGACCTTCTTCGCACCCGCCCCTGCAGCAATCAAGCTGTCGGCCAGCTGCCCGATCTCGGCGAACTCGCTGACATCGGCATTGGCCGTCATCGCCGGCTGCAGCGGCGTGGGATCGACCTCGACCGGATCGACGACCGGCTCTGAGCGAATCACCGGCTGCGTGAGCGTGGCAACGGCGCGCGGCGCGGTCTGGCGCAACAGCTCACCGGTGACGACGAGGCCGGACGAAAGCAGCAGCGTCGCCAGCGTCGCGATCAGCACGATTGGCAGCTTCTTCGGATAGGCCGGCGTATTGGAGACGACGGCGCGCGAGATGATGCGGCCTTCCGTCGGCGCGGTATCGATGGTCTCACGCGTATTCGCCTCGCGGTACTTGGCGAGATAGGTCTCGAGCAGGTCGCGCTGCGCCTTGGCCTCGCGCTCGAGCGCACGCAGCTGGACATCCTGGCCGTTGGTCGAGGTCGCCTGCTTCTTGAGCTGCTCGAGGCTCGTCGTCAGGCCATCGACCCGTCCGCGCGCGATCCGTGCGTCGTTTTCGAGCGAGCGCGAGATCTTGGCGGCCTCGTCGCGGATTTGGCCGTCGAGATCGCTAAGCTGCGCCTTCAATTCCTTGATCCGCGGATGATTGCCTAGCAGCGTGGACGACTGTTCGGCGAGCTGGGCCCGCAGCGTCACCCGCTGCTCCGACAAACGCCGCATCAGTTCGGAGTTCACGACCTCGGATGCCTCGATCGGCTTGCCGCTCTGGAGCATCTCGCGGATCAGCCGGGCCTTGGATTCGGCATCCGCCTTCAACGCGCGCGCATTATTGAGCTGGGTGTTGACCTCGCCCATCTGCTGGTTCGACAGCGTGGTGTTGTTGGTGCCGACGAACAGCGACGATTTGGAGCGGAAATCCTCGACCTTAGCTTCCGCATCCGAGACCTTCTTGCGCAAATTCTCGATCTCACCCGCCAGCCACTGGCTCGCATTGCGCGCCTGGTCCTGGCGCGCGGCCTGCTGGAGCACGAGATAGCCCTCGGTGATCGAATTGGCGACACGAACGGCGAGCTCCGGATCCTGCGACTGGAATTCGACGACGATCACGCGAGACTTGTCGACGGCGTAGGCCTGAAGACGATCATAGTAAGCATCGAGCACGCGCTCTTCCGGCGTCATCGAGAACGGATCGCGGCCGATGCCGACCAGCGCCGCCAGCGATTTCAGCGGAGAGACGCCCTGCAACACCGGATCGAACTCCGGTCGCTCGGCAAGCCTGTTCTTCTTGATGATCTCGCGCGCGAGATCGCGCGACAGCACGAGCTGCACCTGGCTTGTGACGGCCTCGGGGTCGAGCGCCTGCCGCTCCTCGGTGCTGCGGTCACTGCTCGGCCGCAGGAAGACGTTTTCGCGACCGTCGATCAGAATACGCGCCTCGGACTTGTAGCGCGGCGTGATGAGATTGACGACGACAACGGATGCGACGAGCGCCAGCACCGTCGGCACGATGATCCAGCCGCGCTTGCGCGCGAGCGCGCCACCGAGCGCACGCAGATCGATGTCACCGGATTCGGCTGGCATCTGCTTGGCGGCAATCGGCGCAGGCTTGGCTTCAATCCGGGGCTTGGCTTCGGGCCTCGCCTCAAGCTTGGCCTTCGAAACGGCCCGCTCGATGACGGCCTTGGCTTTGCCGGCACGCCAGAACGCTAAACGCATCGAACACTCCCGCAGGGCAACGCCACTCGTGCGCCTCAACGCGGCCGATTACACTCCATTAAGGTTGCCGCTGGGTTAATCACTGCGTCAGGCGGGCCGCACGGGCGCATTGGTCACCGTTTGTTAACCACGAGGCCCCCTTAATCCATCTCGATATTTCGAGAACATTGTTCGGCATTCGCCGTCGAGCGCTGGTTTTGATCATGCCCCCCTCTCCTGACCAGCCGCTTCGTATCCTGCACGCGGTGCGCGCGCCCGTCGGCGGCATCATCCGCCATATCCTCGACCTTGCCAACGGCCAGGTCGATCGCGGCCATCACGTCGGGATTCTCGCCGACAGCCTCACCGGCGGCGAGCGTGCGGACAAGGCGCTGGCCGAGCTTGCGCCGCGGCTGAAGCTTGGCGTGCATCGGCTCGCGATCCGTCGCGAACCTTCGCCCGAGGATTTTCTAGTCTGGCTGCGCATGCGACGCCTGATCGGCCAGCTCAAGCCCGACGTCATGCACGGCCACGGCGCCAAGGCCGGCGCCTTCGTCCGCATGCGGCGGCGCGCCGACGACATCATCCGCATCTACACGCCGCACGGCGGCTCGCTGCACTACCCGCTCAACACGTTGAAGGGTGAGTTCTACGCGCGCCTCGAGCGCACGCTGATCGATGCGACGGATCTATTCCTGTTCGAAAGCGCGTTTGCCCGCGATACCTACCAGCGGATCGTCGGCACGCCCAAGGGCGTGGTGCATTGCGTCTTCAACGGCGTGACCCCGGAAGAGTTCGAACCCGTCGTCGTCGCCGACGACGCCACCGACCTCGCCTATGTCGGCGAATTCAGGCACATCAAGGGCGCAGACCTCCTGGTTGCTGCGGTAGCGCTGCTGCACGAACGCGGCAAAATGGTCACGCTGACGCTCGGCGGCGACGGCGAGGAGACGGCGGCGCTGAAAGCGCAGGTCGCGGGGCTCGGCCTGACAGGCGCGATCCGCTTCATCGGCCACGTCAAGGCGCGCTACGGCTTCTCCAAGGGGCGGCTCCTCGTTGTTCCCTCGCGCGGCGATTCCATGCCCTATGTCGTGATCGAAGCGGGGGCGGCCGGCATCCCCATGATCGCGGCCCGCGTCGGCGGCATCCCCGAGATTTTTGGTAGCGAAAGCCCGGCTTTGTTCGCGGCGAGCAACGCCGAAGCCATGGCCGAGGCGATCGCGGCCGCACTCGATGACGCGGAGGCGACCGCGCAGCGCGCATCCGCCTTGCGCGAGCGCATCTCGGCGCATTTCTCCCAGCAGGCGATGGTCGACGGCGTGCTCGCGGGCTACCGCGATGCATTTGCCAATCATTAACCATCCTTAAGCCAGCTTTAGAGAATCTTCCGATTTGTTCGATAATCGAAGTGCCAGGGGATGCATGCCCGGGGTGCGCAAGGCCGCGCCCACGGGTGTTTGGAATGGACGTGGACGCCCGTGGAACCGCTCAACGCACGCTCGATGCTCGATGCCGCGACCAGCGCCGCGGCCAAGCCGGCTGACCAACCTTTTGTCGAGAGACGGCGCCGCCTGACACCGGCCGCACTCGAAGTCGTCAACCAGAAAGTCGCCCGCGCCTATTCGCCGATCGTGATCGCCGGCATCGTGCGCGCAGCAGATTTCGTGTTGCTGAGCTTCGTCGGCGTCACTCTCTATGTCGGCTACGTGATGCCGCTCGCCGGCTTCAGCTGGGTGTATCCCGCGGAGATCGTCGCCGTGGCGGTCGCCGCCGTGGTCTGCTTCCAGGCTGCCGACCTCTACCAGGTGCAACTGTTCCGCGGTCACCTCCGGCAGATGACGCGGATGATCTCCTCGTGGTCGTTCGTCTTCCTGCTCTTCATCGGCATCTCCTTCTTCGCCAAATTCGGCAGCGACACCTCGCGCGTATGGCTCGCTGCCTTCTATGTTCTCGGCTTCGCCGCTCTGATCGTCGAACGCCTCATCCTGCGTTCGCTTGTGCGCAACTGGGCGCGCGAGGGTCGGCTCGATCGCCGCACCATCATCGTCGGCTCCGACAGCAACGGCGAGCAGCTGGTTGAGGCGCTGAAGGCGCATGAAGATTCCGATATCCACGTGCTCGGCGTGTTCGATGACCGCAACGACAGCCGCGCGCTCGACACCTGCGCCGGCGCGCACAAGCTCGGCAAGGTCGACGACATCGTCGAGTTCGCCCGCCGCACCCGCGTCGACCTCGTGTTGTTCGCGCTGCCGATCTCGGCGGAGACGCGCATCCTGGAGATGCTGAAGAAGCTCTGGGTGCTGCCGGTCGACATTCGTCTCTCCGCCCACACCAACAAGCTGCGCTTCCGTCCCCGCTCCTATTCCTATCTCGGCGAGGTGCCGACGCTCGACGTGTTCGAGGCGCCGATCACCGACTGGGATCTGGTGATGAAATGGCTGTTCGACCGCGTCGTCGGCAGCCTCGCGCTGCTCGCAGCGCTTCCTGTGATGGCGCTGGTCGCGCTGGCGGTGAAGCTCGACAGCCCCGGCCCCATCCTGTTCCGCCAGAAGCGTTTCGGCTTCAACAATGAGCGCATCGACGTCTACAAGTTCCGCTCGATGTATCACCATCAGGCCGACCCGACCGCCTCGAAGGTGGTGACCAAGAACGATCCCCGCGTCACCCGCGTCGGCCGCTTCATTCGCAAGACCAGCCTCGACGAGCTGCCGCAGCTCTTCAACGTGGTGTTCTCCGGCAACCTCTCGCTCGTCGGCCCGCGTCCGCACGCGGTGCAGGGCAAGCTCCAGAGCCGCCTGTTCGACGAGGCCGTCGACGGCTATTTCGCCCGCCATCGCGTCAAGCCCGGCATCACCGGCTGGGCCCAGATCAACGGCTGGCGCGGTGAGATCGACAATGAAGAGAAGATCCAGAAGCGTGTCGAGTTCGACCTCTACTACATCGAGAACTGGTCGGTGCTGTTCGACCTCGTCATTCTCCTGAAAACGCCGATCTCGCTGCTGACCAAGAACGAGAACGCGTATTAAGTTGAGTCTTTCCGTCATGCCTCGCGAAGGCGGGGCATCCAGTACGCCGCAGCGCCAGCCGTTTTCCGCAACGCGCGCCGCAGAGTACTGGATCCGCCCGGTCAACCCGGGCGATGACAGCTCTGTCTGTGGCGTGCGAGTTGCGTAAGAGTTTGAGCGTGTGATGGCGTATGCGGCGACAGCCGGAGGAATGAAGATAGCCGCACCGGCTGCGCCCGGCGTGCTGGCCCTGCAGCGCGCGCTGGTATGGCTGGTCGGCGCATCCGGCGCGATCGTCTTCATCGAGCCAAGCCCCTACGAGATTGCGACGTTGCTCGCTACCGTCGCCTTCTTTGCGACCGGCCTGCGGCTCAGGCTCGTGCTGATGCCGCTGGTGTTGGCGCTCGTCCTGCTCAATGTCGGCTACACCATCAGCGCGATCCCGCTGCTCGACCAGTCGGAGGTCGCAAGCTGGATCGCGACCTCCTGGTACATGGCGGTGACCGTGGTGTTCTTCGCCATGGTCACCTCCGAGGACACGGCAGCGCGGCTCGACATGCTGCGCCGGGGCCTCGTGGCCGGCGCGATGGTTGCCTCGCTCTCGGCTATCGCCGGCTATTTCAACCTCGTTCCCGGCGGCCACGATCTCCTGACGCTCTACGAGCGCGCACGCGGCACGTTCAAGGACCCGAACGTGCTCGGTGCCTTCCTGATCCTGCCGGCACTGTTCGCGCTCCAGAGCGTAGTCTCGGACAAGTTCGCCAAGGCCTTCCGCAATGTCGTCGCCTTCAGCATCATGTCGCTGGCGATCCTCCTCGCCTTCTCCCGCGCCGCCTGGGGCGGGCTGGTGCTGACCTCGGCCTTCATGCTGGCGCTGATGGTGCTGACCAGCCGTACCAACGCGCAGCGCTCGCGCATCATCATCATGGCCATCGTCGCCGTGGTCCTCGGCCTGGCGCTAATCGCTGTGCTGCTGTCATTCGACTCCATCGCCGAAATGTTCAAGCAGCGCGCGAGCTTCGACCAGAGCTACGACGAAGGGCGCTTCGGCCGCTTCGGCCGGCACATCTTGGGTGCGGAGATGGCGCTCGACCTGCCGTTCGGCATCGGCCCCTTGCAGTTCCACCGCTTCTTCCCTGAAGACACCCACAATTCCTATCTGAACGCCTTCATGTCCGGCGGCTGGCTCTCCGGCGTCTGCTATCCCGCGCTGGTCTTCACCACCGTGATCACAGGCTTCCGCCACATCTTCGTCCGCGTGCCCTGGCAGCGCGCCTATCTCGCGGTGTTCTCGGCCTTTGTCGGCACCGTCGGCGAAAGCTTCGTGATCGATACCGACCACTGGCGGCACTTCTGGATGATGCTGGGCGCGATGTGGGGCATGATCGCGGCGGCGCAGGCCTACAAGGACGTGACCATTCCGATGGAATCGGAACGGCAAAGTTCTTGACGCGCACCGGCTATCCGCTGCGCTCGAGAACGCCTTAGCCACGACGCTTCTTCAGCTTGAGATCGGGGCGCTTCTCCGGCGGCGTATCGAGCAGACCCTTCAACGCCGTGGTTGCGGCGACCACGCCCTTGTAGCCTTCGTTGGCGAAACGCAGCAGCAGCCGCAGTTCCTCGTCTGAATAGGCATCGAACACCTTCTCCATCGCCTGCTGCATCGGCACGTAGAGCTGGCCGATCTTCATGGCGGTTTCTGGCACGACGGCGATATAGACCTTGCGGCGATCGGCCTCGTCCCGCTCGCGGCGCACCAGCCCCGCCTTCTCGAGCCGGTCGACCACACCGGTGATGGCGCCGGTCGTCAGTCCCGTGACCTCCGCGAGCCGGCCCGCGGTCACGCGCCCCTCGAGATAGAGAATGTCCATGCATTCGAGGTCGGAGTTGGCAATTCCGGCCACGTTCGCAACGGTTTGC
Source organism: Bradyrhizobium manausense (assembly GCF_018130615.1). Classification (GTDB taxonomy): domain Bacteria; phylum Pseudomonadota; class Alphaproteobacteria; order Rhizobiales; family Xanthobacteraceae; genus Bradyrhizobium; species Bradyrhizobium manausense_A. Next base: position 131,673 of record NZ_JAFCKB010000002.1, on the reverse strand, counting down.
CCATAGAGCACACCCTGCGCGGACGACCGCCGCATCGCCTCTTCCAATTCCCCCAGCAACGCCGCGCGCGCCTTTGTCCTTGACAAGGCTCACCTCATATCTTAGTTGATATATATCTTAGTCTCTAAGAGATTTAGCGACCGTAATTCCTCCTAGCACCACGGAAACGTCGGGAGCAAGCCAATGCCTCATCGTCCCCGCAAGGCCCTGATCATCGGCGCCGGCATCGCCGGGCCCGTTGCCGCGATCCTGCTGCGCCGGGCCGGCATCGAATCTGCGATCTACGAAGCGTGGCCCTACGCGAAGGGCATCGGCGGCGGCCTCCAGATCGCGCCGAACGGCATGCACGTGATGGACGAGATCGGCCTTGCGGACGAGCTGATCAACCGCGGTTCGATCGCGGAGGCCTTCGACTTCTACTCGCAAGGCGGAGAGCGGCTCGGCTCGATCAACCGCGACATGGCGCGGCGCTTCGGTCAGCCCGCGGTCAACGTCTGTCGTGCCACGCTGAACGAGATTCTGATCGACAAGGCCTGGTGCGCCTGCGTCTCGCTCTATTTCGACAAGCGCCTGATCAAGATCGAGGATCGCGGCGACCAGCCGATCATTGCCTATTTCGCCGACGGCACCACCGCCGAGGGCGACTTCCTGATCGGCGCCGACGGCGTGCATTCCATAGCGCGGCGCCAGGTCGTGCCGGACGGGCCAAAGCCCTTCAACACCGGCCTGATCGGCTTCGGCGGTTTCGTGCCGCACGCCGTGCTGGACGGCCGGGCGATTGGCCGACACGTCGAGACGACGTTCGGACAGAGCGGCTTCTTCGGCTACGGCTATTGCAGCCCGGACCCGAAGGACGGCGTGATGTGGTGGAGCACGCAGCCGGCGCATGGCATGGATGCCGCGATGGTCCGCGCGCTCGACCAACAGTCGCTGAAGCAGCATCTGCGCGGTTTCCATCACGGCTGGCACGATCCGATTCCTGACATAATCGAGGCGGCCGAGAACATCGTGGTCACCGACACGCTCGACGTCGCGACCTTGCCGACCTGGTCGCGCAAGCGCTCGCTGCTGATCGGTGATGCCGCGCACGCGACCAGCCCCCATGCCGGCCAAGGCGCCTCGCTCGCGCTGGAGGATGCGATGCGGCTTGCGCGACTGATGCAGGAGGGCCAGGAGCTCGGCGCCACATTCCAGGCTTTCGAGGCCGAGCGGCGCCCCCGCGCCGAGAAGATCGTCGCCATCGCGCGGCGCAACGGCAACAGCAAGCGCGAGTTTGGCGCCACCGGCGCGTGGATGAGAAATCAGATGCTGAAATGGCTGTTGCCATTGGGCTCGAAGAGCATGGACTTCATGTACGCCTATGATGCCCGCGCGGCGTAACGGCTAACTCGGTGTCATCGTCCGCCTAATGCGCAATTGCGCACAGGGGCGAGCGATCCAGTATTCCAGAGGCGGCAGTGGTCGAAACGATAGGCCGCGGCGTACTGGATGCGCCTTCGCGGGGCATGACAGCATTCGTAATGCAGCCGTCTATGCTTCTACAGCAAACATCAGCCCGGCATGATCGACCAGCCGCTTGATCAACTTGTGCTGCATCGCTGCCCCCGGCGTCCAGAGACCCGCTGGAACATCAGGCGTGTCGCGCAACAGGCAAACCGCGCATTCGGAAACCATCTTCGCCGTTGACGCATAGCCGGGATCGAGATCGCCCTTCACCGCCGCGCGCACCTGACGGCCGTCGGGAGCGATCGCAACGTAGAGCAAATCGTAATGACCGTTATCCCGCTCTTCCTTTGACGGCCCTTCACCGGGCTTGAGCGCTTGAGGGCCGGTCTTTTCGCTATTGGCGGCCATCACGAGCTTCGCGTTGGCCTGGCCCTCGTCGCCTGCCCCCGTCAGCACCATCTCGTCGTAGACAAAATCCCGGCCATAGGGGAATCCCATCAGCATGTTGGAGCGATGGACATTGCGCGTATTCAGCATCGCCATCGCGAACGGGGCGGACCAGGATTGCAGATCCTCCTCAAAAATGGGCTTGTTGCCGCGCGGCTGTTTCGGCCCCTCGAAGCCGGGTGTGAATGCGAAGGGGTCCTTGAGGATCGACACCAGGCTGAGATCATGCGCAACGGCTTCGAAGGTGACCCTCGCGCTAGCCGAAGTGCCGCCGGAGAACTTCCAGCTGAGGTCGCGCACGCGTCCCTTGACGCGGGGCACTGGTGCTCCGAACACGCGCCTTGCTTCCTCCTGCACGAAGAACGCACCGAGCTCGAACGGGATGGAATCGAAGCCACAGGAGAAAATGATGCGCGCGCCGCTCGCCTTTGCCGCCACTTCGTGCCTGTCGATCATCTGCTTCAGCCAGATCGGCTCGCCGCAGAGATCCATGTAGTCGGTGCCCGACGCGACGCAGGCGCCAAGCAAATCGGAACCGTAGAGCTGGTAGGGACCGACCGTGGTGACGACCAGCTTCGCCTGATCGACCATGGCCCGAAGCGACGCAGGATCAGCTGCGTCTGCCACAATGAGCGGCGTGTCCGCATGTGCGCCGATCGCATCGCGAGCGGAGGCGAGCTTGTCGCTGCTGCGCCCCGCCATCGCCCAGGTCAGCACACTGTCGCCCGCGTACTGCGCGGCGAGATACTCAGCGACGAGTTGGCCGGTATATCCGGTTGCGCCGTAGAGGACGATGTCGAACTTCGACGACACGGCTACCGTTCGACCCTAAACGTCAGCCCGGCGTTCTCCTCGAGCCGCTTGATCAGTTTGTGTTGCATCGCTGCACCCGGAGTCCAGAAGCCGGCGGCAACGTCCGTTGCATCATGCAGCATGCAGATCGCGCATTCGGAGATCATCTTCGAGGTCGAGCCATAGCCGGGATCGCGATCGCCGGTGACACCGGCGCGAACCATGCGGCCGTCGGGCGCGATCGCGACATAGAGCAAATTGAACAGTCCGTTCTCGCGCTCTTCCTTCGATGGTCCCTCACCCGGCTTCGGCGCGCCCGGACCGGTCTTCTCGGCATTGGCCGCCATCACGCGCTTGGCGTTGGCCTCGCCCTTCTCGCCGGGACCGGTCAAGACCATCTCGTCGTAGACAAAATCCTGGCCGTAGGGAAAGCCCATCAGCATGTTGGAGCGATGCACGTTGCGGGTATTGATCAGCGCCATCATGAACGGCGCGGCCCAGGACTGCAGGTCTTCCTCGAGGATCGACCTGTTGCCCTTCGGCTGCTTCGGGCCGGCAAAGCCCGGCGTCAGCGCGAACGGATCGTTCAGGATCGCAACCAGGCTCATGTCCTTGGCGACCGCATCGAAGGTCGCCTTAGCGCTCGCCGCAGTGCCGCCCGAGAGCGTGCCGCGCATGTCGCGCACGCGACCCTTCACCCGCGCGGCGGGCGAGCCGAACACGCGCTTGGCCTCTTCCTGCACGAAGAACGTACCCAGCTCGAACGGCACGGAGTCAAACCCGCAGGAGAACACGATGCGCGCACCGCTGTCCTTCGCAGCCGCCTCGTACTTGTCGATCATCTGCCGCATCCAGATCGGCTCACCGCAGAGATCGAAATAATCCGTGCCGGTGGCGACGCAGGCCGCGAGCAGTGCCTCACCATAGAGCTGATAGGGGCCGACCGTCGTAATCACCGACATCGTCCGCTCCGCCATCGCCTTCAGCGAGGCGGCATCGGCCGCATCGGCCACGATCAAGGGGGTATCCGCGGGCGCGCCGATAGCGTCCCGCACGGATTTCAGCTTGTCTAGGCTGCGGCCCGCCATCGCCCATTTGAGCTGCTTGTCGTTCTTGTAATGCGCCGCCAGATATTCGGCGACGAGCTGACCGGTGAAACCGGTCGCACCATAGACAACGATGTCGAACTTCGCAGAATTCATGATCGGCCTTTATTTCTTTGCGTAACTCACGCCCATACCGGCACGGACGTCGCTTTGAATTCCATAGGGCGGAATCGGATAGCGCAGGCCGTTCTTGGCCAGCGCCTTCATGCCCTCGATCGCCTTGGCGAGATGCGCAGGCTTCAGGGCCATCAGCATCTCCTCGTCCGGCACGCCGCCATAGCGCCGTTCGGCATAGCATGGCAAGGACAGGCTGGGCTCTCCGGTCTTGAGCGCCCGCCCCCAGGAATCCGCGCAGGCGGTCTCGCCCACGACGCCCCATTCAAACTTCTTGTAGCCGGTATATTGCAGGCCGTTGATCAGGATGATCATCTGGCCGGGCGTCGCATAGACGAGGCAGATGTCGGGGGGATCGAGCCGGCCGCTCGCGAGCGGACTGACCGCGAGCGCCTGGTATTGCCCGAACGGAACCACATCCAGCGCCTCCTGGCGCTTGCGCGCATCCGCCGCGGTGCCGTGCCAGACGCCGACATAATTTTCGCCGGCAAGCCATTTCTCGTCCTGGGGGCTGAGCCCAATCACCGCGCGGCACTGTGCGCCGACGAGATCGTCACCGGTGATGCCGACCGTCCAGCCGAGCCGCGAGGCCATGCTGACGATCTGATCCGTGGTGTGGGTCGCATTTGGCCGCCGGATTTTTGGGATAGCCTCCATCTCCGCGGCCTGCGTGAACAGCTTCATGCCGATCACCGTCGTCTTCAGCCGCAACAGGCTGTTGAGATCGGCGACGAGGCCGGCAAGATCGATCCTGTCTGCATTCTGCTGCTGCATGGCGTCCTCCGGGCCGGTGACTGCGCACCGTTGCTGCTCTTGTTCTAAGCTAATCCTTGGCAGGTCCCGGAAGCAACTCGCGGGTCCGTCCCGTGACACGGTACGCCAAGAGGCCGATCCATTCGCGCATCGCGACGTCGGTCTTTTCGAGGCCGTCCCGTCCGTTACGCGCAAAGGCAAAAAGCTCGTCGCGCCCGCCCATTCGCCAGTCGACGGGATAGGCTTCGACGTCAAAGCCGGCCTCGCGAAAGACGCCGATCGAACGCGGCATGTGGAAGGCCGACGTGACCAGCAGCCACCGCTCGCCCGGTTTCGGTGCGACCAATTGCTTCGTGAAGATTGCATTCTCCCAGGTGTTGCGGGAGTCGCGCTCGAGGATGATGCGCTGCTTCGGAATGCCGAGATTCTCCAGGATCGGCGCGGAATAGTCGGCTTCCCTCGCCTCGGTCGCGATCAGGTTCGACGTGCCGCCGGTGAAGACGATACGCGCGTTCGGATAGCGCCGCGCGAGCTCGGCCGGCGCCAGCATGCGATCGGCCGCGTGTGCGACGACCGGCGTGCGATGCGCCGCCGACAGATCGGTGTCGACGGAGCCGCCGAGCACGATGATGCCGTCGGGCGCCCCGCGCAAGGAGTCCCATGGCGGAAAGCGCGACTCCAGCGGATACAGCAGGAGATTGCCGAGCGGCGAGAACGCAGACAGAGCCAGGAGGACCAACGTGGTCACGGCAAGCTTGCGGGCGAGTGCGGCAAGGCGCGTCGCCATCAACAGCAGCGACAGGATCCCGAGCTCGACCAGGAGATTGATCGGCAGCAACGCAATGCCGAGAGTCTTGGAGAGAACGAAATACAGGGGAGCCTCGCTGGAATGACCGTGCCGGGCTTGACCGGCCCGTCCATCTTCGGAAATCCTTTGAAAGAGGATCGATCGCCCGGTCAAGCCCGGGCATACAGGTTCTCACGACGAGAGCTGATGAAACCGGACGGACGCGGCAAATGACCCATCACCATCTGCATTCAAGCCCCGAAACCTGCCATTGGGGCTTCTTTGAAGCCGCGCTCAAGCCCGTCCTCACCATCGCCAGCGGCGATGAGGTGACCATCGATACCATCAGCGGCGGCCCGGACATGCTGCCCGACCGCAGCAAGTTTCACATTCCCCCGGAGCTGTTCGAGGTTCATGCCAAGAACGAACGCATGCTCCCCGGCCACATCCTGACCGGCCCGATCGCAGTCGAAGGCGCCGAGCCCGGCGATGTGCTCGCCGTCGAGATTCTCGACGTCCAGCTCCGCCAGGACTGGGGCTGGAATTTGATCAAGCCGTTGTCGGGCACCCTGCCCGACGATTTCCACGAGACGCGCATCCTCAACATTCCGCTGGACCGGACACGGATGGTTGGCCGCATGCCGTGGGGGCTCGACCTGCCGTTAAAGCCGTTCTTCGGCGTGATGGGTGTTTCGCCGCCGCCGGCCTGGGGCCGCATCTCCTCGCTCGTTCCGCGCGCCATGGGCGGCAATCTCGACAACAAGGAGCTCGGCGCCGGCGCGACGCTGTTTCTGCCGGTGTTCGTTCCGGGCGCGATGTTCTCCTGCGGCGACGGTCACGGCGTGCAGGGCGACGGCGAGGTCTGCGTCACCGCGATCGAGACGGCGCTCTCGGGCCGTTTCCGGCTGACGCTGCGCAAGGATCTGCGGTTCAATTATCCGCGCGCGGAGACGACGACCCACTACATGACCATGGCGATGGACCCCGACCTCGACCAATGCGCGGTGCGGGCGTTGCGCGACATGATCGCGCTGCTTGGCGAGATGCGAAACCTGTCGCGCGAGGATGCCTATACGCTGTGCAGTCTCGCGGCCGATTTGCGGGTGACCCAGACCGTCAACGGCTCCAAGGGTATCCATTGCATGATCGAAAAGGCGGTCGTGCACGGCTGAAACCTGGCCCGCATCCCCTGTCCGCTGACGCCACACCACCGCCCGGACTTCCGCGCGGCGCACGCGGTCGCGTCTTTTTCCCAGCGATTCCAATGCGCTGAACTGCGGCCGAAGCTCGGATTTGACTTCCACCCCCGAACCTAAATAGAGTCTTAATCGTTACTTTTATGTACCTGAGTAAGAGGCTAGCGTTCGGGCCATGGCCACCGAAAAAGCCGAGACTGACCGCATTCCCGTAACCTTGGCGCTCTCGACCATCACCTACCTGGAGAAGTTGGTGAGACAGGGCACCCACGGCACCAGCGTTCCCGGCGTCGCACGTACCTTGATCGAGGAAGGCATCCGTCTCGCCATCAAAGACGGGCTTTTGTCGATCCGCGACAATGGCCGGACGTGAGCGCGCGTCGAACGTGAAGCGGACGGATCTCGAGCTGCGGTTGGTCGATTGTCGCAACCTGGGACCGTTACAATGCCTGTTCTCTCACCGACCTGGACCAACGAACGAATTGAACTTCTGAAGCAGCACTTCGAGGCCGGTCTGTCCTGCCGCGAGATTGCCGCCGACATCGGCGTCAGCCGCAACGCCGTGATCGGGAAGCTGTCGCGCCTCAATCTCACGCGCGGCCGCTCGGCCGACGAGCGCAGGCTGCAAGACAGAAATCAGGACAGGAATTCCGCGCCGCGCGCGCCGAAAGCGGTGCCCCGGTTGCAATTCGAAATGCTGGCCACGATCTACGGCGACGCGGACGCGCCCGTCGCGACCGGGCCGATCGACGAGGCCAATCGCTGCTCGCTGATGGAGCTCGGCGAAAACCACTGCCGTTGGCCGATCTCGACGCCGGGGGCCGAGGATTTCTGCTTCTGCGGCAATGCCGCGCACGACGGTCAGCCCTATTGCGCCGGCCACAGCCGCCTCGCCTACAAGCCGAACTCGCGCGCGCGCATCATGCGCGGCTGAAAGCCACCGTCCCCTGCTCCACAATGAAAAACCTCCGGCAGGGCACTACCGGAGGTTCTTGGAGGCTTAGCGTGAAGCTAAGAGCCGTAACTTTTCGAAATCGGCTGAGCGGAATATAGCTGAGCAACTCAGGTAAGTAAATAAAATTGGTGGAGATCGAATCGCATAGCTCGTCTTCGTCGCTCGCGGAGGAGATCTCTGAGTTTGAAAATCAGGGATTCATCAAGAAAAAGCCCCGGCGGTTGCCCGCCGGGGCTCTCCGATCGCTTTGCGCGATCGTTGATCAGAAGTTGCGCTGAGCGCGCAGCAGCATGCTCACCGAGTTCTGGTCCTTCAGCTCATACACGGCGCCCGGCTTGGCAGCGGTGGAAATGGCCGGAGCAGTGATGGCGCCAGAGTACTTCTGGTCCAGACGCGACCAGCTCAGGTCCGCAGTGAACGCCAGGTTCTTGACCGGAGTCCAAACGGTGTTGACACCGATGACGCCGAAGTTGAAGTCCGGGTTACAAGTCGAACCGGCAACCGCGATCGTAGCGAAGTTGTTGCAGATCAGGGCCTTGCCCGTCGTGCCATACTTCAGCTGGGCATAACCGCCGTAGACGGCGCTCGCCCAGTTCGGGCTCCAGTTGTGGGTGTAGGCACCACGGAGACCCCAGGTCTTGACGGTATCGATGCCGGTACCCGTGCCGAAGACGCCGTCGGCAAGACCGGCGAAACCGACGCTCTGATACGCTCCGGAGCTGCTGCCGCTGAACATGAAGAAGCTCTGCGGGAACAGGCTCTGGAAATTGTAACGCGTTGCACCGTCCGTATAGACGGCCTGCAGGTTGATGTTGTCGCCCGCACCAGTCGGGATGTTCTTGATCGACAACGAGCCCTGCACAGCCCAGCCCCACTTGTCCGACGGATGACCGCTGGGTTCCGTCGTGCCGTAGTAGCCAGGATGCAGATCATGCGCAGCAACCGAGATCTGGGCGAGACCCCAGGCCTGGTCGACACGAACCGCACCCGTGATATCGGGGACGCGCGTTCCCCCCCAGGCATTGACGCCATAGTTGCCCTGGATGAGGGCGGCGGCAGCGTTTGCGGCAGCCGAAGTGGTCACGATGGCACCCGCACCGTTAACGGCACTGGAGGCCACGAAACCGTTGGCGTTCCACAGGTTCGACTGGCCGTTCGACGCCGTGGTCTCCTCTTCCAACGCGATCGAACCCGTGATGCCCTGGCCGAAGTCAGCCGTGTAGGCAGCCTGGTTGATGCCGTTGACGTGGTTGCTGCCGCCCGGAATGCTGTCGGGACCGCCAGCCGGATAGCTCTGCCACGGGGCATCGAAGATCGAGACCGTGCGGCCGAAGGTGAAGCCGGCGAACTGGATGAACGCATGGTAGAGGCCGAGCGTGGGCGCACCGGTCGAGAACGCCGCCGGGCTGCTGCCGGTGACGTTGGCCGTATCATAGCTGAAAATCATGTCAGCGTAGGTGCGAACGACGCCGTATTCGGTCGCCGTACGGGTGTCGACGTTGAGGTCGAAACGAGCGCGGCTATAGTAATAGTTGGTCAGACGGTTGTTTGACCCACCATTCGCACTGCTCGTGGTGTTGTTGAAACCATAGTCGCCGGCGCCGCCAAGAACGGCGTCAGCGCGCAGGTAGCCACCCAGCTTGACGCAGGTGTCGGTGCCCGGAATGTAGTAGAAACCTGCACCGTACAGCGAGCAGATCTTCACGTATTCAACCGCCTTGGCCTTGACCGGAAGATCAGCCGCCTGAGCTCCACCGACGGCGATCAGACCCGCCGCAGTGCCGAGCAAAAGGCTCTTCACCACTTTCATTTAAAACCTCCAAGTTGCTCATTTTACGGAGACCGGACCGTGAGGCCCCCCAGATCCCCGTCTCTTCAAATCCGCTCGGCCGCTTCGCGCTTTCGGACGTACCCGCATTCGACGCGAGGGACGTGAGCGAACCACCTGCAACGGGACGATCGAGAACCCCCCACCGTCAGAAATCAATATGAACGCACCGATCCATTAATCAAAATAGTTTATTAGATCAGCTTTGTGGTTTCACTAATCCTGTGTCTGCTGCGCAACACCAGCCCTGAACCAAAAAGCCTGACCTGATCATATTTGTAATTTCCGTGACACAATTACCCTGCCCTGCACTTGCGTCAGGGCAGACTTGCGTGGACTATGGCGGCCGCGAACACCGGCCAGAAAGACATCAGTTTGCGGGAGTGACGCTGTGTCAGCGACGAGGAAAGAAGGGGCGCGCCTCCGCTCCGTCGGCAATCTCGACATCATCAGGCGATTTACCTGGGAGATATCGTCGATCAACATGCACCTGGAGGAACTGCGTCAGTTCTGGGCCAGGACGCTCGGAATCAGCGGACCGCAATGGCTGATCCTGATGGCGATTTCGGACCTCGACAAGGACGACGGCGTGCCCGTCAACGTGGTCTCCAAGCTGCTCCACGTCGATCCGTCCTTCGTCACCACCCAATCCAAGCTGCTCGAGAAGAAGGGCCTGCTGCGTCGCCGACCCTCGCCGACCGACGCCCGCGTGGTGCGGCTGTCGCTGGTGGAAAAGACGCAGAAGCACATCGCGAGCCTCAACGAGCAGTACAAGACGATTCGCGAATTCGTCTTCCAGGAGTTCGACGAAAACGAGCTGACGGAATTCACGGCCAAGCTCGCAACGCTGAAGACCCGGCTTGAGAAAGCCTGCGTCCGGATCTCCCTCGATTTCTGAAGTGCGCAGCCGCTTCCGAGAGGCCGCGCTCAGATTCGCTGACTGGCGGCACCGAGTCGCGATTCGAGCCAGTCGAAGATGTATTCGTTGGCAAGGCTCGGATTGTCGGCATGGGCCTGTGCCGCGCCGGTCTCCGCTGCTGTGAACACCTTCAGCACGATGTCGGAGCTGCCGAGCGCGGATTTCTGCACGATCTGACGCGCCCGGTCGGCCTTAAGCCAGCCGTCCTCGCCGAGCGTGATCAGCACCGGACATTCGGCGCTGGAGGCCATCAATGGCGCCTGCGGCACCGGGACGATGCTGAGGTCGCGCATCGCAAAACGGCTGGAAAAGAACGACCGCTCGTGCAGGTCCCACAGGCCACCGTCACAGACGGCTGCGGCGAGACGCGGCTCCTGCAGCACGGCACGCGCGACAAACGAAGAGCCCCACCCGTCCGCCACGATCGCAACGCGACCGAAATCGACATCCGCGCGCTGCTCCAGATAATCCATCGCGCAGCCAACCGAGCTTTCGAGATCCCGGCGCTGCATTAGCATGTCGGCGTAGTCGTCACGCTGGTCGCCGAGCAGGTCCAGCGCGAGCATCGACAACCCACGCTCGCGCGCATGCGGCGCGAGCTTGGACAAGAACTCTTCCTTGCGATGACCGGGCTCGCCAATACAGATCACCGTCGGCGCGCGACCGCTCGCCGCAGGCGCAGGCAAGAAGTAACCTCGCAACGAATGTCCTTCGACCCAGGGAATGGTCACGACTTCGCCGCCCGGCCTACGCGCCGCGACGAATCGCCGGGCGCATTCCTGCATCGCGAGCACTGCGACCCAGCGGCGTTCATCGGCCGGATCGAGCGGCATCGCGGCCGCGCCGTAGTAGTTCATCGCCCGCAGCCAGTTGCGCTGCGCCGTGGCCAGATGGCCTTCCGCAAACGCCGCCTCGGCGCGCTGCCGGTTGGCTTGCGCAAGCCTCTTCCACTCACGATGCCAGGATTGCTCGTCGTCGCGCTTCAGCTGCCGCGCGATCATCAGGCATTCGGCGATGGTGGCGCCACCCTCCTGTGCCGCAGTCAGCAGCCGCGTGAATTCAGCGGAGATATCCTCTCTCTCCGGGCAGAGGATAAAGTTGTCGGAGAGGCAAGCGGGTATCATCGGAGCGACGCTCTGTCGTGGTATTACCCCTGATTGACTAAACTATTTCAGTTCGCCAACCAAGCTGGCTTGCGCCGAATGAGACCCGTTCGAGATCACCATCGCTTGAACGCACGGCACGTGTCGCATGTGTGACATTCCGTATCATCATAAGAAGACTCGCGCGAGAGAACGGCTAAAATTGCCCGAGTAAAATGACTCGAACAAAATTAGCTGCGCACCTCTTGCAATGATGATCATCATACCCACATGCGCGCGCGATCGTTGCTGGTCTCAGCCAAGCCGCCAGCCGACCTCCTGGACAAGACTTTCGTAGAAGGCACGGTCATAGGCCTGCTCCGGCGCCGCGCGTACGCGCTCATCGAGGCGCTTGGCGTCCTCACCGACCAGGATACGCCAACGCTCCGCCTTCACACCATCGAGAATGATTTTGGCGGCCTGCGCCGCGGTCGTCGGTGCATCCTCCAGGAAGCTGCGGGCACGCTCGGCGAAGACCGCCTGGATGTCGTCGTCCGACATTTTGTCAGCATCTGGCACGCCTGCCCCAACCATCCGCTTGCGGGTCAACACGATCTCGTCGGCGTTGAGACGCTCCGATCCGTCCCCGCTTTGCACCTTGCGCGAATTGGAGACGATCGAGGTGCCGATGTGGCCGGGCATTACCACCGAGCATTTGACATGCGGTGCGTGCAGGCGGAGGTCGTTGATCAGCGCCTCGGTAAAGCCCTTCACCGCGAACTTCGCCGAGCTGTAGGCGGTATGCGCCTGGCCCATGCCGATCGAGGCCCAGAAGCCGTTGACGCTCGCGGTGTTGACGATGTGGGCTTCGTCGGCCTTGACCAGCATCGGCAGGAAGGTGCGCACGCCGAGATAGACGCCGCCCCAGCAGATGTTGAAAGTGCGCTCCCATTGCTCGCGCGTGTTGGTGAACAGGCTGCCGCCACCGCCGATGCCGGCGTTGTTGAACAGCAGGTGGATCTTGTCGGTCTTCTGCTGCTCTGCGAGCTCATCGCGAAAGCGCTTGAGATGATCCTCGATCGAAACGTCGGCGACATGCGTCGTGACGCGCAGACCCTGCGGCAGCTTCTCGACCTCGCAGAGCCGCTTGGTCTCCGCCATCGCAGCCTCCGAGACGTCGCACATCGCAACATTGCAACCTTCGGCCACGAGCTGCCGGGCGAGCTCCCGCCCCATGCCCGTGCCGCCACCGGTGATGACCGCGATCTTTCCAGCAAATTCCTTCATGGGACTTCAGCCCCTCCCCTTGTCGGCCTGTTTCTTTCTCGTTGGCGCGCCGCGCATGCGACGTGCGCGAAATGTAGCAGCGCCGCATCCGCACGTAAAAGCGGATCGGCTCTGCTCTCTTTGGCCCGGGTTATTTCGGTGCGCGGACTATTCGGCCGCTTCGACCCTCGCCCCATTCAAGGCGCCGAGGGCTTCCAGCGCCTTGCGGGTGGCGGCCTGCTGCGCTGGCGAGGGTTCCGGCATCGGCGCACGTGGGTAGGTCCTGGGCAGGCCCTGAAGGGTCTGCGCATAGCGCGTGCAGGCCGGCAGATTATCGGCGATCACGGCGTTCCACAGCGTCAGCAGCTTCTTGTGCAGTTCGAGCGCGCGTGGATGATCGCTCGCCTTCACCGCATCCCACAATGCCACGGAGGCGTGCGGCGCCGCAGTCAGGATTGCAGCGATCGAGCCATGGGCCCCCAGCGTGTAGGACGGATACATCAGGGCATCGACCGCACTGTAGATCAGCTTGTCCGGCGCCATCATCATGAGGTCCGCGAACAGCTTGAGGTCGCCCGCGCTTTGCTTGACGCCGATCACCAGCGGCACCTCGGTCATGATCCGCGTCAGCAGCGCCGGCGACAAGTATGACCAGGGCACGACGTTGTAGATGATGATGGGCATGCCGGTCTCATCCGCCATGGCGCGGAAATGCGCCACCATCGCCTCGTCATCCGGCTTGAACAGATAGTGCACCGGCGTGACCTGGAGTGCTGCGACATTCATGTCACGCACCAGCTTGCCGCGGCGGATCGCATCGCGCGTGGAGTCCACGATGATGCCGGCGATCACGGGAATACGTCCCTTCACCGCCTCCACCGTCGCTGCCATCAGGTCGCGATATTCCTCGTGGTCGAGCGTATGACCCTCACCGGTCGAGCCACCGGCCGCAACGCCATGCGCGCCGGCGCCGATCAACCAGTCGACCTGGGACGCCACGAGCTCATAGTCGATCTCGCCGTCTTTCCGGAACGGCGTCGTCATTGGCGGGATCACCCCGGTCGGTCGTGCCTTCATGGTCTGCCCTCGCGTTTCCGAAACTGGCGAGCCCGCCGACTTCGGAGCCTACCGGCTCCGAGGAGGCTGTGAAGCGCCCCCGGCGCGGCACAGCCCTTAGAATCCAGCATTCCTACGGGCATTTCTTTTCCGGTTCCCCGTAATTGTCCGGCTTCGGTTTAGGGGCAATTTTTTTACAATCCGAATCGCCAAATGGATTCCGGACGCTGGGTCGAGTCGGCCAGGCCAGCGTGTTGTTCGTGTCACAGGCTCTGGCACTCCGCTTGCATCCTCTTCGTGGTCTGAAACTACCGATGAGGTGACAGGAATGTTCGTGACCGTCGTTGCCGTGCTCTGCCGGCTGAGCGCAGTCAGCTCAGGCAGTTGCATCGAGGAAATCGTGACCGACAGCAACATGACGCCCGAGATCTCGATGATGCAGTGTGCGATCGGCGCCCAGGCCCCGCTTGCAAAATGGATGGACGAGCATCCGATCTATCACGCCAACTGGCGCCTCGACCGCTACAAATGCGTGCCGGGCCACTATGAGATCAAGGGCCACGCCTAAGGCCTCGCAAACCATTGCCTCGAGGAAACGCCCGGAGCCGCTCTCACGACTGCGGAGGCTTGCAGCGCACACCCGCCCCACCCCTCGGCGGATTCAAGTCGACTTGATTTCCTCGCGCAGTCCCAGTCGCGACGGACTCAAATGCCAACCGCAACTTTGCGTTTTCGCTGAAACGCCAGGAATCCCACGGCGGCGAATCCCAAACACATCATCGCCCAGCTTGAGGGCTCGGGAACAGCAGACGAGATGGCAACCGCGCCGTCGGCGATGTAGCGAATCCCGCCGCTGCAGCTCCAGTTGTTGCACTCGAACGACTGGCCGCCAGCTCCGCCCACGATCGCATCCACGCCCGGTACAGTCAGTGGATTGGCGAATGTCAGCTGGATGTACCGCTGGTAAGCCAATCCATCCGAGAGGAAGATCGTGACCGTATCGGTCGGATTGTTGATGTTGGAATTCCAAACACCGGTATAGACATCGCCGGTCATGGCGATACCCGTCGTGGTCACAATGTGGACCGGTCCGTTGTAGCCATACACGTTGATGGCGAACGTGCCATTCAGCGTTCCGCCGTCCGATGAACCATTCGGCAGGACGAACTGGAGATCACTGAGATTCCAAATAATATCTGCATGCGCCGATGAAATCGGATTGGCACAGATTGCGCCAAAAGCGAGAGCCGCCGCCGTGACCATGGCCTTGAGTGACTTCATGACGTCCACTCCCTGCTGCATTTTTTTGAATGCTGCTCAATTTCAATGATTAAATCAAGTTTAATTAGAGGTTTCGCCGCTTATTCGGCCCGATCGGCATCCGATTAAATGTTTAAAGTGTGAGTAGAGCCGCCGGCGTTTCTTCGTGATGCAGCCGCCGACCAGCGCCGACGTGACGCGCCCCTCGTCATCCGGTCGGCAACAAAGAAAGGCCGCCTCGCGGCGGCCTGTCTCGAAGTCAGCTTGACGTGGTGTCAAAAAATTAGGTCGAGCAAATCCAGCCCCGGGATGAAAACAACTAACGATACAAACCCTGCTGCCCGGTCAGCGGACGTTAGGATCACCAACTCGCTCTTGCCAATCTAAATCGTTGTTCCCAAAAGGGAACCTTCATATTTGGTCATAGCGCTCTCCCCCTCGCGCTCTCCCCCTCGAAACGCGCCGAGGAGAGGCGGAGTTGGTTCCCCACCGCGGCGGCGAAGAAAGATCGCATTTGAGGGACTGTTTCAACGGTATTTCAGCAGGTTTTACATAAGGTTATACGACCAACCCCAGGAGGTGCAGATGCAATATCCGCCCGATCATGGATTGCCACTCGTGCAACTGAAGGAGCGCCGGCGAGAGATGGTCGTCGCGCTGCAGAACCGCGTCGGCGCCATCAGCGACGACGAGCTCAGACAGATTGCTGATATCCAGCAGGCGATTTCCGCCTTCGAAGACGTCATCGCAGATATCGACTGCGAGCAAAACGAGGCGCGGTCCGAGGCCATGGAGCGGCCGGGCCATCTGTTTCCTGCCTTTGGACGACGAAGCGCGGTTCACTCTCCGGCCTGATTCATTCCGGGACCGAGGCAGCAGCGGCTTAGTCAACGAGCCCGCGCCCCATCAGGCGATGGCGTGCAGGATCATCTTGCGCGCCCGTCGCCCTTCCGGCGTCGGCATCAGTGCATAATTGTGCGGCTGATCGCGGAGCAGATGCAGCTCGACCGGCACGCCTGCCGCCCTCGCCCGCGCGGTGAGATCGACGCTGTCGGGATAGAGCAGATCGCGCGTGCCCGAGAATATCGTCATCGGCGCAACCGAACGGAAAGCACCGTTGAGCGGGCTGACGAAGGGATGACCGATATCAAGCGCACCGGCATAGAGCCGTCCCGCTTCGACGATCCCCGGAATATCCTGAATCGGATCGCGCGCCGCGATCGCCATTTGCTCCGGACGGCTCACCGAGGCATCCGCTGCGGGCGAGATCAGCACCAGTCGATTGGGCTGCCGATGGCCGCGGTCACGCAGCCATTGGCACGCAGCAAGCGCAAGGCCCGCGCCGGCCGAGTTGCCGACCACCGTGACCTCAGCAGCTCCCGCGTCTTCCAGCAGCATCCGCAACAGCTCGGCCGTCTTCGGCACGACATCCTTGGCAGTCGCGCGCGGCGCGAGCGGATAGATCGGCACGACGCAGACGACGCCCGCCTTGCGCGTCATCTCCCCGACAAAGCGCCAATGCGCCGGCACGATCTCGTTGATGTAGCCGCCGCCATGCAGGAACATAACGAAGTTGCAGCCTTCATAACCCGATGACGGCGTCGTGTAATAGACCGGCCAGCCGCCCATCTTGGTCAGCGTCGCCTCGACGCCACGGCCAAGCCCCGTCGGCTCAAACGATGCCGGCGCCAATGCGAGCTTCTGCACATGCGCCTGCACGGCCTCGACCGATGCGAGTTGCCCCTTGTCAGGAAGCAGCCCGAGCAGCAGGTTGAAGAGGCGGCTCTGCAAGCTCGGCGCGGGATCGCTTGAAGGTTTGCCCTGCGAGAAATTGTATTCGCAGAGCCGCCCGATCGACAGCATCTTCGCAACGCTCATGCTCCTGCCCTCAATTGCTGCGCCCGGCCGGCACCAACTCGCTTCTATCTCTCGGCGACCAGCCGGCCTATAATGCGAGCATTCACTCGCTTTTCCTACTCGCATTCGAACCGTAGGCCTCATGGCACGCAAACCACCGACAAAACCCCGGAAAAATGCCCTGCAGGAGCGTTCCCGCGCCACCGTCGACGCGCTGATCGAGGCAACTGCTCGCATTCTGGTTCGCGAAGGTTTCGAGAAGACGAGCACCAACCGGATCGCGGAGGTCGCCGGCGTCAGCGTCGGCTCGCTCTATCAATATTTCCCGAGCAAGGAGGCCCTCGTCGCGGCCGTGATCGACCGTCATCACGAGGAGATCATGGGCATCGTTCGCGCGACACTCTGCGATGTCATGGACATGCCGATCGAGAAAGCCGTGCGCCGCCTCGTCACCGTTGCGATCGACGCACACCGCATCAACCCCAAACTGCACCGCGTGTTCGCCGAGCAGATCCCCCGCGCCGGAAAGCTCGACGTCGAAGCCTTCAACCGAGAGGTCCATACCCTCGTGCGCGCCTATCTCGACAGCCACCGCAAGGAAATGCGCAAGATCGACCTCGATGTCGCAACCTTCATCTGCGTCAGCACGATCGAGGCAGTCGCGCACAACACGGTGCTGAACCCGGCCGAGATGCTGCCGGAGAAGACGGTGCGGACGCTGGTGGACGAGACGACGCGGATGGTGGTGGGGTTTTTGAAACCTTCCGCGTAGCGTTCGCAGCTCAGCCAGGGCTCATGACTCCAAGTTGGGCTTCGGCGGATGCGCTCCCGACATAACGACCGGCGACATCGGCAAACCCGACGTCGGCCTTCGGCAAACTCTGGCGCAAAATCGTCGACATGGGTGCAGATCGATAGAGAAACACGGCGAAACAATACGGGCATTGCAATTGCTTCCTGGAGCTGTGCGAATGAGGGGACAGTTCGGGCCACCAAAGCGAGCAATAAATTAGCGACCTGAAGACCTCGAGCTTCGAACGACCTGCATCGACGTACGGTCCGGGCTAAGGAGACGATGTTGAAACGATTGATGGTCTTGCTTGTCGTGTTGGCTGTGATGCACGCCATAGCCCACATGCACGCGGCCATGCAAATTGGCGAAGCTCATGCAGCACATGAAGATGGACGTGCGACCACATTCGTTGGGGCTGCGCACGGTGTGTGGGCGCAGCAAGGATTGAAGCTGGTGGGCACTGGCGCTGCTGGCAGTTCTTTGCAGGGTCGCTCCGTCGCTTTGTCCCTGGACGGCAACACTGCTTTGGTCGGCGGCGTTGCGGACGACGGCTATCTTGGGGCAGCGTGGGTCTACACTCGCAAAAGTAACGATGAGTGGGTGCAGCAGGGACCGAAGTTGGCCGGCACCGGCGCCGTTGGAAGCTCCGACCAAGGCGTTTCCGTCGCACTGTCCGCCGACGGCAATACCGCCATTGTTGGCGCATATGGCGACAACGGCGGCATCGGGGCGGCCTGGATCTACATGCGCAAGGATGGCGCGTGGATGCAGCAAGGACCGAAGCTGGTCGGCACTGGCTCCATCGGGGGCACCCAGCAAGGCTTGTCCGTCGCGCTGTCTGGTGATGGCAGTACCGCAATTGTGGGCGGACCTGGCGACGACGGCGGCGCTGGCGCGGCCTGGGTCTATACCCGCGGCAGTGACGGCGTGTGGGCGCAGCAGGGATCGAAGCTACTCGGCACCGGCGCCGTTGGAAACTCCCAACAAGGTTATTCCGTTGCACTGTCCTCCGACGGCAATACCGCGCTGGTTGGCGGGATTGCCGATCACGGCGGGATCGGAGCAGCCTGGAGCTATGTTCGCCGTAGTGACGGCGTGTGGACACAGCAGGGATCGAAGCTGGTCGGCACTGGTGCTGTACATTCCGCACAAGGTGTTTCCGTCGCGCTAGCCGCTGACGGCAAGACCGCGGTGGTCGGCGGGCCCAGTGACACCGGCCTCGTCGGGGCGGTTTGGGTCTACACTCGCCAAGACCGCGGGTGGGAGCAGCAAGGATCCAAGCTGGTCGGCGCCGGCGCTATGGGAAGCTCCTATCAAGGCATTTCGGTCGCGCTGTCTGCCGATGGCAATACCGTGATGGTCGGCGGGGATTCCGACAACGGCTACGTCGGTGCGGCTTGGGTCTACAGCCGCAGTCACGGTGAGTGGACGCAGCAAGGGTCCAAACTGGTCGGCGCTGCGGCTAGAGGTTCCTACCAAGGCGTGTCCGTCGCGCTTTCCGGCGATGGCAATACGGCCATTGTCGGAGCATATGCCGATGACGCTGGC
Source organism: Bradyrhizobium manausense (assembly GCF_018130615.1). Lineage (GTDB taxonomy): Bacteria > Pseudomonadota > Alphaproteobacteria > Rhizobiales > Xanthobacteraceae > Bradyrhizobium > Bradyrhizobium manausense_A. The sequence goes on along the minus strand of NZ_JAFCKB010000002.1, from coordinate 112,468 downwards.
GCTGGGGCGGCCCGGGTCTATGTCCGCACTGAGGGTGCGTGGACACAGCAGGGATCGAATCTGATCGGCACTGACGCTCAAGGCAGTGTGCGGCAGGGTTATTCCGTCGCACTGTCCGCCGACGGCAACACCGCCGTTGTCGGCGCGCCCCTGGACAGCGGTCTCAGCGGGGCAGCCTGGGTCTATACCCGCAAAAGCGGCGCCTGGGCTCAGCGAGGATCGAAGCTTGTCGGCACTGGCGCTGCTGGACATGCGTTCCAAGGCCTCTCCGTCGCAATGTCCGCCGACGGCAAGACCGCGCTGGTCGGCGCGGATTACGACGATGGCGGCGTCGGAGCCGCCTGGGTCTATACCCGCGGTCATCATGATGTGTGGACGCAGCAAGGATCGAAACTGCTTGGCTCCGGCGCGATAGGAACGTCCGCCCAAGGTGTATCCGTCGCACTTTCTGCCGACGGCAATACCGCCATCGTCGGCGGGCGTGACGACGATGGCGGCAACGGCCGCGGCGCGGCCTGGGTCTTTATCCGCAATAAGAAAGGTGTGTGGGCGCAGCAAGGATCGAAGCTGGTTGGCACTGGTGCTATCGGGAGCTCTCTACAAGGGCGTTCAGCCGCCCTTTCCGCCGACGGAAACACTGCAATTATCGGCGGGATTGCCGACGATGGTTACGTCGGAGCGGCGTGGGTCTATACGCGCAGTCGTGATGGCGTGTGGGCGCAGCAAGGGCCGAAGCTGGTCGGCACCGGCGCTGTTGGAACGTCCTACCAAGGTGTTTCCGTAGCACTGTCTGCCGATGGCAATACCGCCATTGCCGGCGGATATCTCGATAATGCCGGCGCTGGCGCGGCCTGGGTCTATACCCGCAGTCCCAATGGTGAGTGGACGCAGCAAGGATCGAAGCTGGTCGGCACTGGCGCCCGCGGCGAAGCCGAACAGGGCTACTCCGTCGCGCTGTCAGCCGACGGCAACACCGCCATTATCGGTGCGCCCACCGACAGCGGGCATGGCGGAGCGGCGTGGGTCTATACGCGCGATCGTGATGGCGTATGGACGCAACGAGGGTCGAAGTTGGTCGGCACCGGCGCGATTGGAAATGAAATCGAACAAGGCTATTCCGTTGCTCTGTCCGCCGACGGCAACACCGCGATCATAGGCGGCCCTTTCGACAACGGCCATCTCGGCGCGATGTGGGTGTTTTCCCAAGAAGCCCCAAACTGCACCGCATGCTCGCCCAGCAGATCCCCCGCGCCGGCAAGCTCGACATCGAAGCGTTCAACCGCCAAGTCCACACCTTAGCGCGCGCCTATCTCGACAGCCATCGCAAGGAGATGCGCGAGATCGACCTTGATGGCGCAACTTCATCTGTCAGCACGATCGAAGCGGCCACGGACAACATAGCGCTGAACCAGGCCGAGATGCTGCCGAAGGCGGTACGGACGCTGGCGGACGAGACGACGCGAATGGTGGTGGGGTTCTTGAAACCTTCGGCGCAGCGCTCGTCTTCAAGAATGCGTGTGTGAGCCCTTCGACGGCTTGAATCGCTCACAGAAGCCCTACCTATCCGCGCAGGCGAAATACCTGAGAAAGTCAGCTGATGAAATCACCAGAATGGAGGGGAATTATCGTCGCGTCCGCGATTGCGTTCCTGTCGGTATCCCTTTTGGCGGCCGACGCACTCCTGGACCTTAACGCCGGCGCGGTGCTCAAACGCCTGGAGAGCGCACAAGCCTCCTTGGTGGACACGATGGGGCATCACCAACTCGCCTTCGCCGTCAGGTCATGGGCCCGCGGCAACGCGCCTCCTGAGCAGCCGTGCCAGCACAGCGCGTGCTGATGCCGCCAAGCACCGACTCATTGCGAAAACAGGACATCGCTTGCCGATCAGCGATCGCGCAAGCATTGGGCTCTTCTCTGAAGAAAATGGTCGGAGCGAGAGGATTTGAACCTCCGACCCCTAGTCTCCCAGACTAGTGCGCTAACCGGGCTGCGCCACGCTCCGAACGTCGTTCCATTAGCCAGGATCGCCGCTTTGCGCAAGGCGAGGTCGCACCATTTTGGTGTCTTCGCTCAAAGCCCGGGGGAACGGGCCGCAAAGCGGACGAAAAGGCCCTCAGCCATCCTTCAGGGCCAGATCCAGCATCTCCTTGCAAGCGACGAGCTCACCAAGCGCCCGTTCCAGCCGTTCCCGGTCCAGCGCACTGGGGCCAGCCGGCGCGGCAGCAGCGCCGCCCTTGCGGAAGGTGGTGAGGATCTCCTCGTCGTCGACCTCGGTGAAGCGGAAGTCGATGCCTTCCTCTTCATCGCCCTGATAGTCGTCATCGTCGGCATCGGTGATGCCCTTGATGGGCGCCTCGTCGTCCGGCTCCATCAGGCTCGCCCCGATGGCGTCCTCGATGGCCCCGAACGAGACCGCCGCCGAGCTGTCAGCCAGCCCCTGCACTGATTTGACGCCGTGCTCTTTCAGGATCCGCTGCACCCCGCGGATGGTGTAGCCCTCCCCGTAGAGCAGCCGGCGGATGCCCTTGAGCAAATCGACATCGTCGGGGCGGTAATAGCGGCGGCCGCCGCTGCGCTTCATCGGCTTGATCTGGGAGAATCGCGTCTCCCAGAACCGCAGCACGTGCTGCGGAATGTCGAGTTCCTGCGCTACTTCGCTGATGGTTCGGAACGCATCCGGCGCCTTGTCCAAATGCCAAATCCTTTTCCGACAGGCTGATTACGCCTCGGGTTGCGCCTTGCTGGCGTCGCCATTGGCCCGGTGCTGACCGTTGATCCGCTGCTTCAGGATCGCCGACGGCTTGAACACCATCACCCGGCGCGGCGAGATCGGCACCTCGGTGCCGGTCTTCGGATTGCGGCCGATGCGCTGCCCCTTCTTGCGGACCATGAAGGAGCCGAACGAGGACAGCTTCACCGTCTCGCCCTTCTCAAGGCAGTCGGTGATCTCCTTCAGCACGAGTTCCACGAACGCAGACGATTCCGTCCGCGACAGGCCCACCTTCTGGTAGACGGCTTCACAGAGATCGACACGCGTTACGGTTTTACTTTGATCGGTCATCGCCCTGCCCCACATCACGGCGAACAATTGTTGTCTGAAATTATGAGCTTACGATACGGCGGTCAACACCGCTCATCAATGCAGACGCATCGATAATCGACGCCGATTCCGGCAAAATTTTATCGATTGTGGCTCTACCAGCGCACCAGTGCGGAGCCCCAGGTGAAGCCGCCGCCCATCGCCTCCAGCAGAACCATGTCGCCGCGCTTGATGCGGCCGTCCTTGCGCGCCACCGACAGCGCCAGCGGGATCGAAGCCGCCGAGGTGTTGCCATGGCGGTCCACCGTCAGCACCACCTTCTCCGGCGCGATGTGGAGCTTGTGGGCGGAGGCGTCGATGATTCGCTTGTTGGCCTGGTGCGGCACGAACCAGTCGATGCCGTCGGCATTGAGCCCCGTCGCCTGGAACGCATCGACGATCACGTCGGTGATCATGCCGACCGCATGCTTGAAGACCTCGCGTCCCTCCATGCGAAGATGGCCGACAGTCTGGGTCGAGGACGGCCCGCCATCGACGAACAGCTTGGCCTTGTGGCGGCCGTCGGAGCGCAGATGCGTGGTGACGATGCCGCGGTCGGTCGCGGGATTGCCCGGCTGCTCCTGCGCCTCGAGCACGACCGCGCCGGCGCCGTCGCCGAACAACACGCAGGTGCCACGGTCGTTCCAGTCGAGGATGCGCGAGAAGGTTTCGGCACCAATCACCAGCGCGCGCTTGTAGGCGCCGGTGCGCAGGAAATTGTCCGCCGTCGCCAGCGCGAAGACGAAGCCCGAGCACACCGCCTGAAGGTCGAAAGCCGCGCCGTGATTGATGCCGAGCCCGTGCTGCACGGCGACTGCGGTCGCGGGGAAAGTATTGTCGGGCGTCGAGGTCGCCAGCACGATCAGCTCGATCGATTGCGCATCCACGCCTGCATCGGCAAGCGCGGCCTGCGCCGCCTTGAGCGCAAGATGCGAGGTGAATTCGCCCTCGGCCGCAATGTGCCGCTCGCGAATGCCCGTCCGCTGCACAATCCATTCGTCGGACGTGTCGATACGCGCCGCCAATTGGGCATTGGTCACCACCTGCTCCGGCAGGTAGGAGCCGCAGCCCAGCACCACCGAACGAATCTTGGTCACGAAACATCCTCCGGCGCGGTTGGCACGGAACCTAGCGTACCCCCATCGCGGTTGAGCATCTGATTGATCTTGTTCAGAAGATCGAATTTGGCCATCTCATAACCAACATCGATCGCATAGGCAAAGCCTTCGGCATTGATGCCGCCATGGCTTTTGACCACGAGCCCGTTCAGTCCGAGCAGCACGCCGCCGTTCGACTTGTTCGGGTCCATCTTGTCGCGCAGGGCCTGGAAGGCATTGCGGGCAAAGAGATAACCGAGCTTGGACAGCCAGCTCCGCTGGATCTCGTTACGAAGCAAGTCGGCCATCTGGCGCGCGGTTCCCTCGGCCGCTTTCAGCGCAATGTTGCCGCTGTAGCCCTCGGTCACGATGACGTCGGCCAGCCCCTTGCCGATACCGTCCCCCTCGACGAACCCGACATAATCGAGTTCCGGCAGGTTCTTCGCGCGCAGGATTTCACCGGCCTCGCGGATCTCCTCATGCCCCTTGATCTCCTCGGTCCCGATGTTGAGCAGGCCGACCGTCGGGCGCTTCTTGTCGAACACCACGCTCGCCATGGCCGCGCCCATCACCGCGAGCGCCACCAGATGGCGCGCATCGCCGCCGATCGTGGCACCGAGATCGAGCACGACGGACGAGCCGCGCATGGTCGGCCACACGGCAGTGATCGCAGGCCGATCGATGCCAGGCAGCGTGCGCAGATGGAAGCGCGCCATTGCCATCAGCGCGCCGGTATTGCCGGCGGAAACCGCAACATCCGCCTCCCCCTTTTTCACCGCATCGATCGCAAGCCACATCGAGGAGGTCTTGCGGCCGCGGCGCAGCGCCTGGCTCGGCTTATCCTCGCCGCTGACGGCAACGTCGGTATGGATGATCCGGGAGGCAGCCTTGAGCTTCGGATGGCGCTCGAGCTCGGGCTCGATCCTGGCGCGATCGCCGACCAGCAGAAACTCGGTCCCGGGATGCCTGCCAAGCGAGATGGCCGCGCCTGGAATGACGACAGGGGCGCCGACATCGCCCCCCATGGCGTCAAGCGCGATACGAACCTTGCTTGGCATCAAAATCCCGGAAACCTGGTCTGGCGCGGTCGTCAAAGAGCGGGGCCGCGGAATGGGCTCGCCATGGACATGGCGACCGGCCAAGCGCCACGCCGCACCCGGACCGGGGCGGACAATAGCGTTTTGTTATCCCGAAACAACCTCTTGCCCCCAGGCTTTTGGATTGAGGACAATCCGCCGGCAGAACGCCAAAATCCAAAATAAACGCATATAACTCAAACAGATGCGACGATCTTTCAAACCGCCCCCGCAAGCACCTCACAGCCCGTCGCACAGCGCTCTTACGGGGAATGCCCAGCTATTTGCCTTTCTTCTTGCCCTGCTTGTTGTCCTGGAGGGCCTTCAGCGCCGCAAACGGATGGTCCTCCGGATCTGGCGCGGTGACCTCAGCCTCGAACACGGCGCCCGGCTTGCGGGGATAGGGATCAATCGCCAGGAACAGGGCATCGGTTGCGATCCGGCCGAGATCGATGATTCCGTTGACGATGGCCTCCGGCGCATCGGCGACCTCCGGCGGCTCCTCGCCGTCCTGCCCCTCCTCGATCAGGTCCTCCAGCCGCCGTGTTTCGGCCTCGGGTGCAAAGGTCAGATCAACCTCCTCGTCGATCTCGCTCTCGATCGGATCGAGGGTGACCACGCAGGTCTGGCCGACCCGGGCGCGGACATGGCCCGTGACCTGGATCCGGCCGCCGCTCTTCGGCACGACCTCAAAGTCGGCCTGGGCTGACAGGATGTCGCGCAGGCCCGCGACATCGGCCATCGCCTGGCGCTCGGCCGCCGAGGCTTCGAGCGCGCGGTGCAGCCCGGTATCGGGAATCTGCACCACCATCACGGGCACACGCCAGGGATCGGGTTCAGATCCGGTCATCGGTCGGGTCATGACGCCTCATCCTCTCGAAACGGTGCGGGAAACTTGAAGGATCCGAGCAGCAGCGTGGGATCGGCGATTTGCCCGAGCTGCGCATTCGCGGCCTTTGCGTAAGCGGCCAGCCGCCGCGCATGGTCCATGCCTGTCCCATTCAAGATATTCTTGCAGATCGCCTGCGCCAGCGCCTCAGCGTCAACTTCGATCGCCTGGTCGTAGGCCTGGACGCGGCCGTAAAACGCCTCGCCGAAGGCCCGCATCCGCTTCGGGACGGTCTGGTCGCCGACGCCCATCTCGCGCAGATTGTCGTCCATGTCCTCGCAGAAGCGGTCGAACAGCGCCTGCGACAGCTCCGTCCCGCCTTGGGCGGTCCTTAAGCGCCGCAGCAATAGCCAGAGATGCAGCAGCAACAGGTCAAAACGGCCGTTAACCGTATCCGGTACGCCCAAGTCCCGGTAAAATATGGGTTCTCGCGCCTGCGTCACGATCATGCCATAGATGGCTTCAATGGTGCCGGCCGGGGCTAGCCGGGGTTTCCTGAAGTGATTGAACGGCCAAAGCATTGTGGTTTCCGCAAGCGGGCGCGCGCGAGTTGCATTCAGAGCCTCCGCCCGGTACTTCAGCGCCTCGCGCGACGCAAGGGGACGGAATCAGTTCCGCTATGACGATAACGAACCAGACCAGCCCGCGCGCGAATCAGCGGCGCGGCCTTCATTCGCGCTGGCGCGGCTTGCGCCTGCTCGCGGCCGTGGCTCTGGTCGGTGGCGCCCTTGCGGGATGCACCGGCGAGCAGTTCCAGAAGGGCTACATCCTACCGCCCGGCGCACTGGAGCAGATTCCGATCGGCGCGAGCCAGGACCAGGTGCTGATCGTGATGGGTACGCCCTCCACAGTCGCGACGCTGGACGGTGAAGTCTTTTACTACATCTCGCAGCGCTCCGAGCGCATGGTCGCCTTCATGAACCAGAGGGTGGTCGACCAGCGCGTCATCGCCGTCTATTTCGACAAGAACCGGCGCGTGCGCCGGCTTGCGAATTACGGCCTGCAGGACGGCAAGATCTTCGATTCCATCAGCCGGACCACGCCGACCTCGGGTCAGGAGATGAACTACCTCACGCCGCTGTTCAAGCTGCTCAGCTTCAACTGAGATCGTGAGCTGACATTGCGGCCTGCGGCGTCGTGCCGCTCTCCTCACGACGTCCGCCATCGCGTGCGACTTGCCGTTGCGCACCGGGTTCCCTACGCTCCCTGCAAAATAAGAGGCTGGGAGTGGATTCGTGTCCGGGAAACTTCGAGGCAAACCTCAAGACAAACTTCAGAACAGATTGCTGTCCCGCCGCCGCGTGCTCGCGGGGGCCGTCGGTCTGTCGGCCGCAGCCATCCTGCCGCGATCGAGCCTTGCCGACTGGAAGCCGACCGAGAATGTCCGCATCATCGTGCCGGCCGCAGCAGGCGGCTCGACCGACGTGATGGGCCGGCTGCTTGCCGCCCATCTCCAATCCGTCTGGGGCCAGACGGCGGTCGTCGAAAATCGCTCGGGCGGCGGCGGCACGATCGGGACGGCCGAGGTCGTCCGCGCCAAGGCCGACGGCCACACCATCCTGATCGGCAATCCCGGCCCGAACGCGATCGCCTACAGCATCTTCAAGAACCTCACCTACAAGCCGGACCAGCTCCAGCCTGTCACCAACATGATCCGGATTCCGAACATCGTGTCGGCGCATCCGAAGACCGGCATCAAGTCGGTCGCCGAGCTGATCGCGTATCTGAAGGCCAATCCGGACAAGCTCAGCTACGCCTCCTCCGGCGTCGGCCAGAGCCCTCACCTCACCGGCGCCTGGTTCCTCCAGCTCACCGGGCTGAAGATGACGCACATCCCGTTCCGCGGCGCCGGCCCCGCGCTGCAGGCCGCGCTCGCCGGCGACATCCAGATCCTGTTCGACAACCTCTATCCGAGCCTGCCGCAGGTGCAGAACGGCACGCTCAACGGCCTCTGCGTCACCACGACCGAGCGCAGTGAGCTCGCGCCGAACCTGCCGACCATGCGCGAAAGCGCCCCCGAGCTTGCAAACTTCGACGTGTCGTCATGGTTCTCGGTGTTCCTGCCGAAGGGCGTCGCCGCCCCCGTGCTCGATGCGCTCAATCTCCAGGTCAAGGCGATGCTGGAGCGGGACGACATCAGGAAGCAGATCACCGCCATGGGCGCCCGCGCCGACTACGGCACGCCGCAGCAATTCGCCGACTTCGTGGACGCCGAGACGAAGAAGTTCGCCGGCATCATCCAGAAGGAAGGACTGCAGATGGACGTGCAGTAGAAGGCGCTCTCAAGAGAGGCGGCAGATAGCGCCCAACACACCGCTGTCCATTCCCCGCGAAGGCGGGGAATCCGGTACGCCGCGCCCTATCCGTATCCCACCATGGTCTCTGGAACACCAGATCACCCTGCGCGGGCGGTGACAGTGAGGTTGAGGCTCCGCTCGCGATGCTTCCCCCCGCCCTGCCGGGCCCGGCAAAAAAGTGAAAAACAACCCCATGCACAGTAGAGGCGCGGTCGCTCGTCGGCTCATGCCCGCCCGGCGATTTCGTATTTCACGAATTCGATTTGACGCGTCGGGCAAAACAGTGGCACTATGCCATCGTGGTCCTCGTCGATAGCAGCAACGGCCAGTCGCCGCGACGCACAACGTCTCGGCTTTCGGAATCCGACGAACGAGCGATCCTCATTTCATGTTGAACCAGATACCTCGTGATTGCGGACCGGCAATTTAGGCGATGGTCCGGCACCGCACCTACGTCGCACGGGGCGCGCCGATCGCCACGCCGGTGAGCGTTCCGTTCATGTGCATCGGACCATACAGCTCGCCATAGGTATTGCAGCCGAACACACGATGGGTCCGGTACAGTTCCGACATGTCGCGGTCGCATCGATGCGCGACGCCCATGCGTCTCTGAACCGACTCGAACCCGATATAGAGTGAGACCTCTCCGATTTCTTCCTCGATGTGCGCGAAAAGATCACCGGTCGGGTCGACCGGGTCCTGCAGTGTGGCCACCGTCAACACGAGGCCTTTGTCGATGGCGGAAGCAAAATGGAGCGTGCCGTCCGCATCGACCCGGCGTATCGAGCGTGCGTAATACGCATCGCCGACCCGTACCAGCACAGGATGGGATGCCAACGCAGCCACATCGAGGACGCCGCCGTCGATGCCGGCCATGCGAGAGTACTCGGCTGCTGCAGGCTCGGCATTCAATTCGCTGACAATACGTCGATCCGGATCGGCCTCCGTCACGACCATCTTTTCCGTGCCAGGCTTGCACGTGTCGCAAGAGAAGATGAGGAACGGCAACGACGTCTTGAACACAAGGAGCACCGCCGCATCCGTATGGGCACGGCCCCCGAAATAGACCCAGCTGCGCTCAAATCTCAGACCATCGGCGGCCGAGCCGCCGACCAGCGGAATAGGACCAAGCGAGGCATGGATCGCGGCCAATACGACCTCTTCCCGCTGGCACATGCCATCGATGAGCAACAGCCCGAAACAGCGCTCGCCATCGTCATTGCCGCCGTGGCCGAAGAAGCGATGGCGAATATCCGCGCCGATCGTGCGATCGTCTTCGATGCGAAAATCCGAGAGTCCCAGGATGGGGTGAGCAGCCACGTCGAAATCGGCAGCGCTGAAGGCGAGCGCGACGACGCTGTTTTCATCCCATCCGTTGAGCGCAATCTCGCCGGCGGTCGTGCAGCCGAAGACTGGCGTGCCCGTGAAGCGGGTCGCCATTTCGGCCGCAAACCGATGCGGATCGTAACGCGGCGAAACAAACACGAGCACCGCCGCAAGCCCGCTGGCCGGGAGAACGCTTGCCAGCTCCGCCGCCGCACGCACGGGGGTCGACGCTTTCGTCTCGACGGCGACAACACCGGATGGGCATCGATTGAGCATCCGCGTCAGAAACCTGCGTGCTGAAGCGCGATGAGTTCCGATTGAATCATCATCGCGCTTCTTCGTTGTCGGAATGCGGCCGTTCAGTTGACAGGTGTGGCGAGCAACTCGGACAGGTTGGCGTCGAGCTGTGCGAGCATCTGCGGATCGGTGCCGAATAGACCCAGGTGCCCGTCGATGCTGGCCAGCGGGCGGAACTCGCTTCCCGGAATGAGCCGTTGCTCGACCTCGCAATCGGCCGGCGGGAAGAACATGTCATGACTGATCGGCATCACGAATGTCTTCGCCTTGATACGCCCGAGAGCGGCAGCAAGGTCGCCGCCGGCGTTGCGACTGACGTCGCCGCGCTGCCACTTCCACGCCATGGACAGCAGATTGTTCGGGTCCATCGGCGCGAAGTAACCGGTCATGAAGGTGTCGACGAAGGCCTGCACGGTTTCGAAACCCAGCGCCTTGTGCCGATTGGCCCGGAAGAAGTCGGTGCTCCAACCCATCACGGTCCAGAGCTTCGCTTGTCGCTTGAGGCCCGCAGCGACGTCGGCCGGCGAGCCGTAGCGTCCTTCGCGGAAGCCCGGATCGCTCGTGATGGCCTCATTCAGCGTCTCGGCGAAGAGGAAGTCGTGCTCGGTATTCTTCGCCGTACCGGCGATCGGCGCCGCGCGCTTGACGAAATCCGGATAGCGCACGGCCCACTCGTAGGTCTGCTGCGCGCCCATCGAGCCCCCGACCACGAGCGCCAGGCTCTTGAGCCCGAAGTTTTCGGTCACCAGCCGATGCTGGGCGCGAACATCGTCGCTGATGCGGACCTTCGGGAAATTGGGTCCGGCCATCGCACCACCAGCGTTGTGCGGCGACGTCGACAATCCACTGCCGATCTGGTTGACCACGATGATGAAGTATTTCGCAGGATCGAGCGCCCGGCCCGCGCCGATATAGGCCTGCTCCATGATCTTGCTCGTGCCCGAATACCAGGTGGGAACGAGAATGGCATTGTCCTTCGCAGCGTTGAGCGCGCCGTGCGTGGCGACGGCGAGCTTACAGCCGGGAATGGTGCCGCCATCCTCGAGCGGCAGGTCGCCGATGTCGATCATCTCGTAGGGGCCGTGACCTTCAGGCCCGTAATAGGGATTGTTGCTCATTTGAATTTTCCTTCGGACCTGAGTCAGTTCATCGCGAGACCGGGATAGCCGCTGGCGGCCAGCTCGTCGCATTGTCGGTTGTAGTTGCCGACGCCCCCGATATAGGACAACAGCCGGCGCGGCTTGCCGTCGACGTTGGAGCCCATGTACCAAGAGTCGGTTTTGACCACGAGCGTCGCCGCAGCGGTGTCGTCATGGTGCTTCACCCAATTGTCCTCGAACTCCCGGGTGGCCTCGATCGTTTGCTTGCCTTGCGTCCGCGCGTAGCCGATGCAGTCGGTGATCCAGTCGACCTGCTGCTGCAGACAGGTGGTCATGTTGCAGAGTGCAGCCGAAGGTGCGAGCGGCGCGCCGGTCGTAAACAGGTTCGGATAGCCATGGACCTGGAGGCCCATGGCGGTACGAATCTCCTGCTTCCATTGGTCTTTCAGCGAACGACCGTCGCGGCCGCGGAAGTCGATCCGGCTCAGCGCGCCGGATCCGGCATCGAAACCGACCGCGAGGATAATGACGTCGACCTCGTGAACCTTGCCGTCGGAGGTCTGGATACCCTCGGGTACGATGCACTCGATCGGCGTGGACCGGCAGTCGATCGCTTCGACGTTGTCCTGCAGATAGACCTCGAGATAGCCGTTCTCGAGCGGCACGCGGTGCGTGCCGAAGCCATAATCAGAAGGGATCAGGAGGTTGCACAGTTTCGGATCGTTGCGCAGGCGCTCACGCATCTTGCCCCGTACGAAGTCGGACACGACGGCGCTGACCGTTTCGTCGAAGAACATCTCCGGGAAGGTCGCGAGCCACATCGACAGCGAGCCTTCTTTCCAGAATTTTTCCAGCACTTCCGTGCGCTCTCCGGGCGTCAGCTCCGCCCAGGGGCGGTTCTCGAAGTCGTAATGGAAGCCGGCGAAGGTCGAACGGACGCGCTTCTTCAGGTCGTGGAATTGACTGGCCCAGACGTCCCATTCGGCCTGGCTATATCGCGGATTCTGCATCGGCACGACGTATTGCGGCGTCCGCACGAAGATCTTCATTTCGGCTACGTCGGGGGCGATGGTCTGGATGACCTGGATGCCCGTCGCACCGGTACCGACCACCGCGACGCGCTTACCTTTGAGATCGACGCCGGTCTTCGGCCATCGTCCGGTATGATGGATCTCACCTCGGAACGTCGACTGGCCGGGAAAGCGGTCGACCAGCGGAGCCGACAGCATGCCACAGCAGGCGAGGACGTATTGCGTGTCGATCTTCTCGCCGGCGTCCGTCGTGACCGTCCAGCGGCCATCCTTCTCGCGATAGTGGGCCGAGGCGATGCGGCTGTTGAATTGAATGTCCTTCTTCAGGTCGAGGTGATCCGCGACGAAGTTCAGCCAGCGTTCGGTCTCCGGCTGCGCGGGAAATCGTTCGCTCGGCTTCCAGGCCTTGTACAGATCTTCGGAGAACCAATACTGGTAGACCTCGACCTGGGAGTCGAAGCGCGCACCCGGATAGCGATTCCAGTACCAGGTGCCCCCCACCCCCGATGCCGTATCGTAGGCGCGGACGTTCAGTCCCATCTCGCGCAGGCGATACAACTGATAGAGACCGGCGATTCCGGCGCCGATGACCAGCGCGTCCAACCGTGTTGTCGGTGCATCCGCACGCGACGCATGTGTCGGCTCCAACAAGGTGCCCATAACGTTTCCCCTCTTTTGTGGCGGCCGCTTGAGCGACCGAATGGCCATTCGGCCGTGGGGAGGAACGTTAAGAGCGACGTGCAGCGCCGTCTTGAATGAACCAGTGGGTTTGTTGAAGGATCAGGTGAAGGCGCGCTAGCGAGAGCTGTCGTCCCTCAGGGCGGCGGGCGTCCGCCCCAGCCGTGCGCGCATGACGCGCGTCAAATGGGCCTGATCCGCGAAGCCGCATTCCGACGCGATCGCCTTCACCGGCAGGCGACCAAGAGCCAGCATCTGCTGCGCTTTTTCGAGCCGACGGTCGACGACATACTGGTGGGGGCTGGTCTGAAACGAGGCACGAAAGCGCTTCCCGAAAGTCCATACGCCCATCGAGGCGACTTCGGCGAGCTCCTCGAGCGAAAGCGGCTGATCGATCCGCGCTTCGATGTAGTCGACAATGCGCTTGCGTATTGCCGGCGGCAGCTCGCCCCTTCCGGACTTGTCGACAAATTGAACCGATGCAAAGTTGCGAAGCAGATTGACGACGAGCTGTGTGCTCAACGCGTCGACGTATAGCGCACCGCCGATGCCGTTGCCGCCGGCTTCGCGCGATATGGCCTCGACGGCTTCGGTCACGATCGGGCTTTGCGTGCGCAAGATGTCGTGCAGCCGCACTGCAGCGATCGGCCGCTCGAGGACGTCGGCGGCCACGCGGGACACCACGGCGTCCGAGAGATAGAGATGCGAGACGTCGATCTGCTCGGTCCAGTGCCAGTGCGAGGCCTGCGAGCGGGTCAATAGCGAGACATCCCCCGGATGACACTCGGTCCGGGTCCAGCGTCCCTCGAAACGCCGCTCCATCATGGTGCTGCCGCGCTTGTAGGAGACGATCATGAAATCGGCCATCGCGGGCACTGGGACGTCGAGACCGCAATAGCGGTAGGTCCGCAGCTCAACGCCCTTCCAGCCTTGACCGGCACTGCAGCGCAGCAGCTCGCCCGGTACCCAGCGCGGCAGTTCTTCCGGTCGAATGAGCAGTGCCATGGGATTTTTCCAACGTCGCGGACTGACGGCACCTGTGCGAACCATTCTCAACAGCAGGTTTGGACGTGTCAAGCCAACCCTGAATGGCGTGGCGCGCAAGCGTTGCAGATGGACGTGGCGTGACGCGCAGTGTCATTCCGGGGCGGCTCGCAAGAGCCGAACCCGGAATCTCGAGATTCTCAGGTGCGCAATTGCGCACCATGGTTCGGTGCCGCGGACCGCCCCGGAATGACCACGGAAACCAAAAACCCCGCGGCTTTCGCCGCGGGGTTTTGTCTTGCGTCGTTTGCGCGGCTCAGTGCGCCAGGATCGCCAGCAGCAGCAAGGCCACGATGTTGGTGATCTTGATCATCGGGTTCACCGCGGGGCCCGCCGTGTCCTTGTAGGGATCGCCGACGGTGTCGCCGGTCACGGCCGACTTGTGGGCATCAGAGCCCTTGCCGCCGAAATGACCGTCCTCGATGTACTTCTTGGCGTTGTCCCAGGCGCCGCCGCCCGAGGTCATCGAGATCGCGACGAACAGGCCGGTCACGATCACGCCGAGCAGCATGGCGCCGACCGCGGAGAACGCCGCCGACTTGCCGGCGACGCCGCCGCCCGCGATCGCGTAGATCACGAAGTAGACGACGATCGGCGACAGCACCGGAAGCAGCGAGGGGATGATCATCTCCTTGATCGCCGCGCGCGTCAGCAGGTCGACCGCCTTGCCGTAGTCAGGCTTGTCGGTGCCCTGCATGATGCCCGGCTTCTCGCGGAACTGGCGCCGAACCTCTTCCACGATCGCGCCGGCCGCGCGGCCGACGGCGGTCATGCCCATCGCGCCGAACAGATACGGCAGCAGGCCGCCGAACAGCAGGCCCACCACGACGTAAGGGTTGTTCAGCGAGAAGTCCGGATTGACGCCGGCGAAGTAGGCGTGATGCGCGCTGTCCGCAACGAAGAACTTGAGGTCCTGGTTGTAGGCCGCGAACAGCACCAGGGCACCGAGACCGGCAGAGCCGATCGCGTAGCCCTTGGTCACCGCCTTGGTGGTGTTGCCGACCGCGTCGAGCGCGTCGGTCGACTTGCGCACCTCCTTCGGCAGGCCCGCCATTTCGGCGATGCCGCCGGCGTTATCGGTCACCGGACCGAACGCATCGAGCGCGACGACCATGCCGGCCAGCGCCAGCATGGTGGCGGTCGCGATCGCGATGCCGAACAGGCCGGCAAGGCTATAGGTGACCAGGATGCCAGCGATGATCACGAGCGCAGGCAGCGCGGTCGCCTCCATCGAGACGGCGAGGCCCTGGATCACGTTGGTGCCGTGACCGGTGACCGACGCCTGGGCGATCGACTTCACCGGACGATAGTCCGTGCCGGTGTAGTATTCGGTGATCCAGATGATCAGCGCGGTGACGATGAGGCCGACCACGCCGCATTCGAACAGCGCCATGCCGGTATAGTCGACGCCTTCGAGCTTGCCGAAACCGATCAGGTAATAGATCACCACGGCAATGCCGATCAGCGACAGGATGCCGGTTGCGATCAGGCCCTTGTAGAGCGCGCCCATGATCGACTGGCTCGGCCCGAGCTTGACGAAGAAGGTGCCGATGATCGAGGTGATGATGCAGATGCCGCCGATGGCGAGCGGCAGCGTCATCATGTTGGCGAGGATCGGCGTCTTGGCGAAGAAGATCGCCGCGAGCACCATGGTGGCGACCGCGGTCACCGCATAGGTCTCGAACAGGTCGGCCGCCATGCCGGCGCAGTCGCCGACGTTGTCGCCGACGTTGTCGGCGATGGTGGCCGGGTTGCGCGGATCATCCTCCGGAATGCCCGCTTCGACCTTGCCGACGAGATCGCCGCCGACATCCGCCCCCTTGGTGAAGATGCCGCCGCCGAGACGGGCGAAGATCGAGATCAGCGAGGCGCCGAAGCCGAGCGCCACCATGGCGTCGACCACGGTGCGGCTGTCGGGCGCGAGCTTGAGCGAGTGGACCAGGAAGCCGAAATAGAGCGTCACGCCGAGCAGCGCGAGACCCGCCACCAGCATGCCGGTGATCGCGCCCGCCTTGAAGGCGAGCTCGAGGCCGCCGGCGAGCGACGTGGTCGCGGCCTGGGCGGTACGCACGTTGGCGCGGACCGAGACGTTCATGCCGATGAAGCCGGCCGCCCCCGACAGGATGGCGCCGATCAAAAATCCGATCGCGACATAGAGCCCAAGGAAATAGGCAAGCAGCACGAAGATGACGATGCCGACGATGCCGATCGTGGTGTACTGGCGCCGGAGATAGGCCTGTGCGCCCTCACGCACCGCTCCCGCGATCTCCTGCATGCGCGGTGACCCCGCATCTGCACTCAACACCGAAGACGTCGCCCAAATCGCGTAGACGACGGAAAGCACTCCGCAGAGCACTATCAACCATAATGCTGTCATGTGATTTTTGCCTCAGATCCTTGATGTACGACCCCCGGCGCCTTTTGTTGTCCGTCGTGCGGTGCGGCGCCTTGATTTTGAACAAAGCCGCCCGCAGGCGGCTTTAGTCGGCCACAAGCTTGCCAAAATCAAATTGAGGGTGCAACGCCGGATGAGGCCGAAAAAGCCGATCTCGGCAAGTATTTAGACCAAATCCCGCGCCGAGCGCTTGGCCGGCTGCTCAGATGCAGCACCCGCCGGCGGGCAGGACTTGGCAGGGCGTTGGCAGGGCTTTGGCAGGGCTTGGCCTAAGCGGCCGCCCTCAGGGGATGCCGGGATGAAGACGCCAATTCCAAAATCTGCCCGTCGGCCGTCGTGCGTCGGTTGAAGATCTTGACCTCGTAGACGCTGCCGCTCGTGCCGGCCTCCAGCGTCACCGAAACGACCTGGTCGAGCGTGAGGACGCCAAGCGGGACATCCTGGTCGGGCAGGATCAGCGTCGCCAGCTCGCCAACGAACACGATCACCAGATGGCCTTTCGCCATGTTGCTCTTCGACAACAAGCGGAGTTGGCCGTGATAAGGCTGCCGGGTCCAGGCCGATGGCAGGCCGGGATCAACCGCGACCTGGATGTTGTTGGTCTGGGGATGCACGGTGAGCACCATCTTCGACTGATCGGGCTTCCAGTGCATGGGCAAGGCCGGCATGGTTTTCCAGAGACAATCAAACGCCGCGCACTCGCTCGGCAGATTGTCATGGATCCTGCAGCCTTGGCCCGGCTTGCAGTGCGAGCACCATTTGCCGGCGGGCTTGTCGAACGCGACCACGTTGTAGACCTTGCAGCAGAGCGTGCAGCCTCCGCACTCCCGCCTGGCAGCAGCCAGCGCCTCGCTCAAACCCGAAACGGCCGCCGTCATCGAATCAGATCCATTGCCTGCTTTTGCATCAATGGATGCGGATACATCCGTTGGCTGTCGCGGGGATTGCGGCCGCTACGCCAGAGATCAGGTCGGGCGCGAGGGAGCTGAATTCAGAAGTGGCTATAGGACAGGCGCTTCAAGGTCAGTTCCTGGCCCTGGCCATCGAGGAACCGCGGCCTCTCGAGACCCGGAACAATCGTGCCGATCGCGGTGACGGCCACGCCCGCCGCCCGCCCCGCCGCGATCAGCGCATCGCTCTGGGCCGGCGGTGCCGTGCACAGCACCTCGTAATCGTCGCCTCCGGCAAGCAGCGTCTCGATGCGGATAGCGCTGCGCGCGATCAATCCAGCCGCCGCGGCCGAGCGCGGCACGCTCGCCACGTCGACGGTGGCCGAGACACCGGACGCCGCGCAGAGTTTCGTCAGGTCGCCGGCGAGCCCGTCGGAGACGTCCATCGCGGCTGTCGCGTGCTCGCGCACGGCCTGCGCCAGCACGTTGCGCGGCTGCGGGATCCGATAGCGGGAGACGAGGGCGTCTCTGGCGGCAGGATCGGACGCGAGCACCGTCGCCGCCGCTCCACCCGTGAGCACGTCGAGGCCAAGCGCAGCATCGCCGATCGTTCCCGTCACCAGAATGCGGTCGCCCGGCCGCGCGCCGGTGCGACCGACCATCCGCCCTTTCGGCACACGCCCGAACATGGTGATCGAAATCATCTGCGGTCCCGGCGTCGACACCGTATCGCCGCCGAGCAGCGGGCATCCAAAGCTGTTTGCGTCCTCGCCAAGCGCGTCCGCGAACGGCCTGAGCCAGGCATCCTCCTTGGCTCGCAGCGCCAGCGTCAGCACGAAGCCGGCCGGAGCAGCACCCTTGGCCGCGAGATCGGACAGGTTCACCCGCAGCGCCTTGCGCGCGATGGTGTCGGGCGGATCAGTGGCAAGATAATGCACGCCCTCGACCACGGCGTCGGTGGTGACGACGATGTCCTCGCCGGACGAGGACAGGATCGCGGCATCGTCGACCAGAGCGAATGCACCGGGGTCAGTCGCCAGCGGCTTGAAATAGCGCGCGATGAGGGAGTCTTCGGCGGAGGTTTCCGGTGCGTTCGTCATCGGCGCTAGCCCCAAATTCCACTGTCATCGCCCGGCTTGACCGGGCGATCCAGTACGCCGAGACGCCTGATATCAATCACCGCTGCCGCGGCGTACTGGATCACCCGCCTTCGCGGGTGATGACAGCGGAATGTGTGCCTACCCCCGCCCGAACTCGTCACCGCGGAACTGGCGGCCGATCTGATCGAGCACGGCGTTGACCATGCCGGTCTCCTCGCGGTCGACGAAGGCGTTGGCGACGTCGACATATTCGGAGATCACGACGCGGCCCGGCACGTCCCTGCGGTGCTCCAATTCGTACGCCCCTGCCCGCAGCACCGCGCGCAGGATCGCTTCGATCCGCTTCAAGGGCCAACCCCTCGACAGCGCCTCGTCGATCAGTGGATCGAGCTTCTTCTGGTCACGCACGACGCCGGAGACGACGTCGCGGAAGAACGCGGCTTCCGCCGGCAGGTAAGTATCGCCCTCGACCTCGTTGCCGAGCCAGTGACTCTCGAACTCGGCAAAGATGTCGTTGATGCCGGCACCGGCGATGTCCATCTGGTACAGCGCCTGGACGGCCGCGAGCCGCGCCGCACCGCGCCGGTTCGCTTTCTTCTCCGTAAGCCCTGCCGGTTTCCTGGTGTCAGCCATTTTCTTAGGATCAGCCATGGCTCAGGCCCGCGCCGTGCGGCGTTTGATGCGCAGCATCGCGAGCGCCGCGCGCGCGGCATCGCCGCCCTTGTTAAGCTCGCTGGCGCGTGCCCGCGCCCAGGCCTGGTCCTCATTGTTGACGGTGAGGATGCCGTTGCCGAGCGGCAGCTTGCGCGCCACGGCAAGGTCCATCAGCGCGCGCGAGGATTCCTGCGAGACGATCTCGAAATGAATGGTATCGCCGCGGATGACGCAGCCGAGCGCGATGACGGCGTCATAGGGCTTGCCGTTCGCCGCAGCCGCGTCGACCGCGATGGCGACTGCCGCCGGGATCTCCAGCGCGCCGGGAACCGTGATGACGTCATGCGTGAGGCCGGCCGCCTTCAGCTCGGCGACCGCGCCGTCCAGAAGCGCGTCCTGGAGATCGTCATAGAACCGCGCCTCGACAATCAGCGCACGCGCGCCGGAAATGTCGGTCTGGTCCTTCAGGGGTGCGCGCCGCGCGTCTGCCATCGTCTCAATCCGTTCTAGCAAGTCGTCTCTTGGGTCGGCGCGTTATGTAGTCGCCGCAGGCACGTAAGCCAAGTTTTAAACCGTCATTTCCGTCAGCCGCGCCGCATAGCGGGCCATCAGATCGACCTCGATATTGACCTCGCTGCCCGCCTTCCAGCTGCCGATCGTGGTGACATCAAGGGTATGCGGGATGATCAGCACCGAAAAGGTCACATCCTTCACCGTGTTGACCGTCAGCGAGACGCCATCGAGCGTGATCGAGCCTTTGGTCGCGATGAAGCGCGCCAGCTCCCGCGTGGTGGAGAGCTCGAACCGCGCCATGTCCGGCAGGTCCTCGCGGCTGACGAGGGTCGCAATGCCGTCGGCATGGCCGGCGACGATGTGGCCGCCGAGTTCGTCGCCAATCTTCAGCGCCCGTTCGAGGTTGAGTCTGGTGCCGACCTTCCAGTGCTTGGCCGTCGTCAGCGCCAGCGTCTCCGCGGCGGCATCGACGTCGAACCAGGTTTTGTCACCTGCGACACCGGAGGCAACCACCGTCAGGCAGACACCGTTGCAGGCGATCGAGGCGCCGTCGGCGATGGTGGTCTGGTCATAGCTGCAGGCGATGCGCAGGCGGTGCAGCTGGCCCTGCGCGGTCGGCGTGAATCCGACGATCTCGCCGATATCGGTGACAATGCCAGTGAACATTACGCGCGCTCGTAGATGGTGAGAGTATCCTTGTCCAATGTCTCGCTAGCATGAACCTTGTAGGCCTGCGACTGCGTGATTTTCGACAGGGGCAATGCATCGAGCGCATCGACGCCGTCGGCGCCCACCTCTTCCGCGCCGCGGAACAGCCAGATCTCGTCGACGAGGCCAGCCGACACGAAGGATGCCGCAACGCGGCTGCCGCCCTCGACCATCAGCCGCGTGATGCCCTTTTCGGCCAGCGCATGCAGCACGGCCGGAAGGTCGAGCCCGGACGCACTGCCCGGCGGCACCCGCATGATCTGCGCACCGGCCGCGCCAAGGCGCGTCGCGGCGGCCGCTTCCGCAAGCTCCGAGCCGATCACCCAAAGCGGCGTCTCCCGCGCGGAGCGCACCAGCTGGCTCGAGGCGGGAATGCGCAGGCTCTGATCGAGCACCACCCGCACCGGCGAGCGCGCCGCCATGCCCGGCAGGCGGCAATCGAGCTGCGGATCGTCCGCCAGCACCGTGCCGATGCCGACCAGGATGGCATCGCTCGAGGCACGCAGCAGATGCACGCGATCGCGCACGGCCTCGCCGGTGATTGCCAGCGGCTTGCCGCCGGCTGCGGCGATCTTGCCGTCGGGCGAGACCGCGAGCTTCAGGATCACATGCGGACGGTTGTCCCGGATGCGGCGGAAATGACCGGCATGGTCGAAGGCGGCCTCCGCGCCGCACAGACCCACATCCACGGTGATGCCCGCCGCACGCAACCGCGCATGGCCCTGTCCCGCGACGTCCGGATTGGGATCCTCGATCGCTGCCACCACGCGCTTGATGCCGGCGGCGATCACCGCATCGGCGCAAGGCGGCGACTTGCCGAAATGCGAGCATGGCTCGAGCGTGACATAGAGCGTGGCGCCGTGCGCCGCCTCACCCGCTCGTCGTAACGCTTCACGCTCCGCATGCGGCCGTCCGCCTGCTTGCGTCCAGCCGCGGCCGACGATGACGCCGTCCTTGACGATGACGGCGCCCACGGCCGGATTGGGCCAGGTCCGCCCCTGCCCGCGCCGCCCCAACGCCAGCGCCAGCTGCATGAAGCGGCGATCGGCCTCCTTGGACTCGCGGATCCTCGCGGCGAATTGATCCTCCAGGATGCGGAAGATCATTTGCGGATCGCGGCGAGCCGCGCTTCCTCCTCGCCGGAGAGCTCGCCGAGCACCTCTGCGAAATCCTTGGCCTCGCGGAAATTGCGGTAGACGGAGGCAAAGCGCACATAGGCGACGTCGTCGAGCGTGCGCAGATGCTCCATCACGGTCTCGCCGATCACCTCGGAGGAGATCTCGGCCTCGCCGCCGGTCTCGAGCTCGCGCACGATGGTGGAGACCATCTTCTCGACCCGCTCGGGCTCGACCGGCCGCTTGCGCAACGAGATCGACACCGAGCGCATCAGCTTGTCGCGATCGAACGGCACGCGGCGGCCGTTGCGCTTGATCACCGTGAGCTCGCGCAGCTGCACGCGCTCGAAGGTGGTGAAACGGAATTCGCAGGCGACGCACACGCGCCGCCTGCGGATGACGGAGGAATCCTCGGTCGGACGCGAGTCCTTTACCTGCGTATCGAGACTATTGCAGTTCGGGCAGCGCATCCGTGTACCCTAAGCCTTACTGGTAGATCGGGAACCGGTCGGTGAGCGCCTTGACCCGTTCCTTGATCGCGGCTTCCACCAGCGGCGCCTTGCCGTCGGCGGACTGCGCGATCGCGTTGAGGACCTCGGCGATCATGCCGCCGACCTGCTGGAATTCAGCGACACCGAAGCCGCGGGTCGTCGCCGCCGGCGTGCCCAGACGAATACCGGAGGTGACAAACGGAGATTCCGGGTCGAAGGGAATACCGTTCTTGTTGCAGGTGATTGCAGCGCGAACCAGCGCCTTCTCCGAAGCGTTGCCCTTCAGGCCCTTCGGCCGCAGGTCAACGAGCATCAGATGGTTATCGGTGCCGCCGGAGACAATGTCGAAGCCGTGGCTCTTCATCGCCTCGGCCAGCGCCTTGGCGTTCTCGACGACATTCTTGGCATAGACCTTGAAGTCCGGACGCAGCGCCTCGCCGAAGGCGACCGCCTTCGCCGCGATCACGTGCATCAGGGGGCCACCCTGCAGGCCCGGGAAGATCGCCGAGTTGAACTTCTTGGTCAGCGCCTCGTTATTCCACAGCATCAGGCCGCCGCGCGGGCCGCGCAGCGACTTGTGCGTGGTCGTGGTGGTGACGTGAGCGTACGGCACCGGCGAGGCGTGCACGCCACCGGCGACGAGGCCCGCGAAGTGCGCCATGTCCACCAGCAGATAGGCGCCGACCGAGTCCGCGATCTCGCGGAAGCGCTTGAAGTCCCAGGCACGCGAATAGGCCGAGCCGCCGGCCACGATCAGCTTCGGCTTGACCTCTTCGGCCTGCTTGGCGACCGCGTCCATGTCGATGATCTGGTCTTCGCGGCGCACGGTGTAATGCGCGGCCTTGAACCACTTGCCGCTCATGTTGACGGGCGAGCCGTGGGTGAGATGGCCGCCGGCCGCAAGGTCGAGACCCATGAAGGTGTCGCCGGGCTGCAGCAGCGCCAGGAACACCGCCTGGTTCATCTGGCTGCCGGAGTTCGGTTGCACGTTCGCGAAGTTCGCGCCGAACAGCTTCTTGGCGCGATCGATCGCGAGGTTCTCGGCGACGTCGACCCATTCACAACCGCCGTAGTAGCGCGCGCCCGGATAACCCTCCGCGTATTTGTTGGTCATCACCGAACCCTGCGCTTCCAGCACGGCCCGGCTGACGATGTTCTCGGAGGCGATCAGCTCGACTTCGTGGCGTTGCCGGCCGAGCTCGCCCTTGATGGCGGCGGCGATTTCCGGGTCGGCCTGATCGAGCGAAGCGGTGAAAAACGAATCGGGCGCATTGGCGGTTTTGGCGAGGGTCATCTTGCGAATATCTCCACCGCCGCAGCCTTTTGGCGGGCTACGGGGGTCTTGGTGTGGCGATCGGAAGCGGCGAGCGCGATCTACCACATCGCCCGCCCCCGGCCAAGCATTTGCGGGTCGGGTGCGGGAATTATGCCAGATATGGTGGAGATCGCCGGGCCTGGGCCCGCAAGCTTACGGGACTGCCCGGCGGGAGAATACGGATCGGCCAGCTCGGCCGCCCAATCGTTAACGCACAGGGCCCGTGGCCCATCGGAGGCAAAAATTGGCCCGGGGACCGCCGCCCTTCGGGCCATCCCGTCTACAGCCCGGTATACCCCGCCTTCACGGGATCCACGCTGCCGTCGAGCTGGCGCAGATAGGTCAGGCCGCAAACCGTCAACCTGTGGGTGTCCTTCTCGCCGGCTTCCATCAGGGTATTGAGGTAATTCGTCACCTTCTCCCGCGCCTCCTCGCTCGCCGCCGCCGTGCGGTTTGCGAGCAGGTCATAGGTCTTCATGATGCGGTCGATGGCAGCTTCCATGGCACCCTCTGGCTCTCTTGAATTTTGGGAGTCTTGATCAGGCAACCGCTCTCGCCTCGGCGTGCGTCTCAAAGCGCGCGATCGCCTTGTTGGCCAGTCTGATCTTGTTGAATTCGCCGTGCTGGAGCAGCTTGACGATGATCTCGAGCAGGCGCTCGTTGGTGACGAGCGTGTCGGGGATCGCACCGGAGCGGCGCAGGTAGTTCGCGGCGATGGCATAAGCATCGCTCACGAGCTCGACGTTCATTGCCTGCAACCCGCGCTCGACCAGCATCGCGACCTCCGATCCGGAGAGACAACTGCGACGCGAGGGACCGGTTCCCTCCGCGGTAGATTTTTTCGCAAGCGCGAAAGAACAGCAAAACGCGCCGGTTCCGGGGCAAGCCGGAACCGGCGCGATTGGGGAAGTCAGGCACGTTCGGGAAAGGCCGCCGGTCTTGTTGTGGGCCGGCTTGGCTTATCCCTTCTAAGACTCAGAGCCGATACAGGATCTGGTCGGTCCAGAACCGCTCGAGGCGGTGCAGCGACTTGTTGAGGGTCGAGAACTCCTCGCCGGAGATGCCGCCGACCTGCTCCACCGTCTTGACGTGCTTCTGGTAGAGAGAGTCGACGATGCGGCGGACTTCCTGGCCCTGCGGCGTCAGGCGGATGCGCACCGAGCGGCGGTCAACCCGCGAGCGCTGATGGTCGAGGAAGCCGAGCTCGACGAGCTTCTTCAAATTGTAGGAGACGTTGGAGCCGAGATAGTAGCCGCGCGTGCGCAGCTCGCCCGCGGTCAGCTCCTTGTCGCCGATGTTATAGAGCAGGAGCGCCTGCACGGAATTGATGTCGGCGCGGCCACGACGATCGAACTCGTCCTTGATCACGTCGAGGAGCCGGCGATGCAGCCGCTCCACCAGAGTCAATGCTTCCAGATAGAGCGACTGAACCGAACCCTGCGGGCCCGAAACGCGCTCTGCGGTATCTGCCGCAGTTGCGACGGCTTTCATCATGACACTTCCCCTGTTGTCGTTTTTATCGACACTTATTCGACGAAACTTGTGTCCCGTCTGATAGGTGCAACTTAAGGGGCTCGTTTGAAGATCGGCTTAAATAAGAGAATAAAGAGATCATGAATTTAAGACAGTGAATTGCGCATTAAGCCTGTGCCACAAGCACTTTTCGCAACCGTCTGTTGACCGTGGCAAGGTCCTGTTCACCCTCCGTCCGAGCCGGTTGTCGCATTCCAGAACAGCCCCGCCCCGTTTCGAAACGCACGCGTAAGAGCTGTGGCGGATATCGCGAGGTCAATGAAAAGTTACCTCGAATTTTACGAAACCAACGGTCAACCACGAGCAACGCTCGTGTCCCGGACGAGCGCAGCGAAGATCCGGGACCCAGAGCCAAAAGCGAGATCAAGGAGAGATGGGCCCCGGCTCTGCAACGCATCACGCCGCAAGTGCGGCGCGCTGCATTGCGTCCGGGGCACGAGAGAGCGTGCGTTGAAACGTCAGCGCCCCGACGGCTGCTACGGCGGCCGTTCGCGCGCCGCCATCCAGGCGAGCGCCAGATAAGCGGCGAGCATGAAGGCCTCGACGCCGACCACGACAAGGCTGCCGCCGTAGATGCCCGGGAACATCAGCTCGATCACCGCCATCGAGACCACGGTCGTCAGCCACACCACCGCGCCCCAGGGCGTGGCGAGCCACAGGCCGACGGCGGCGACGAGCTCGATCACGGCGAAATAGATGGTCGAGGCCTGCCAGGCCATCGACTGGTTTTCGAACGCCTCGTCCTCGCCGCCGACGAAGCCCGTGACCTGCGCCCAGTGATAGAGGCCCTTGAGGATCGACAGCAGTGCCATCACGCGCAGGAACAGCACCAGCCGCCGCGTCCAGACATTGTCGTCGGACTCAGGCCTTTCCGACGAGATCGCCGCCACCGACATTGCGCTGTCGCGGGCGCTGTCTCTGACGGCATCCCTGGTATTGGCGCTGTCGCGGGCCGCATCGCGGGTGGAGATCTCGGACATGGCCCCCTTCTCGCTGTTTCGCCCATCAAAATCAATCGGCTGCCATCACCTTGCGGGAGGTCAAGCCGCCGTGACGGGAACCATGCGAGCTGGTATAAGAATAATTCCAGCCGGGAGAAGAGTAATGGCGATCAAATACGGACGTCCGATCGAATTGCGCGAGGTCGCGCGCGGAGCTGGTGCCGCAGTGCCCCATGCCCTCGATCTGACCGTCCGCCCGCGCCGCAACCGCAAGGCCGAATGGGCCCGGCGCATGGTGCGCGAGAACGTGCTCACCACCGACGACCTGATCTGGCCGCTGTTCCTGATCGACGGCAACAACAAGCGCGAGCAGGTCGCCTCGATGCCGGGCGTCGAACGCCTCAGCGTCGATCAGGCCGTGCGCGAGGCCGAGCGCGCGATGAAGCTGACGATCCCCTGCATCGCCTTGTTTCCCTACACCGACCCGTCCCTGCGCGACGAGGAGGGCTCGGAAGCGACCAACCCGAACAATCTGGTCTGCCAGGCGGTGCGCGCGATCAAGAAGGAGTTTCCCGAGATCGGCCTTCTCTGCGACGTCGCGCTCGATCCCTTCACCAGCCACGGCCATGACGGCCTGATCTCCGACGGCAAGATCCTGAACGACGAGACGGTCGCCGTGCTGGTGCGCCAGGCGCTGGTGCAGGCCGAAGCCGGCTGCGACATCATCGCGCCCTCCGACATGATGGACGGCCGCGTCGCCGCGATCCGCGAGGCGCTGGACCGCACTGGCCTCCTCGACGTGCAAATCATGGCTTATGCCGCAAAGTACGCCTCGGCCTTTTACGGCCCGTTCCGTGACGCGATCGGCTCGGCCAAGACGCTCACGGGCGACAAGCGCACCTATCAGATGGACAGCGCCAACACCGACGAGGCGCTGCGCGAGGTCGAGCTCGACATCGCTGAGGGCGCCGACATGGTGATGGTGAAGCCTGGCATGCCCTATCTCGACGTGGTCCGCCGCGTGAAGGATACGTTTGCGATGCCGACTTTCGCCTACCAGGTCTCCGGCGAGTACGCGATGATCGCGGCCGCCGCGGGCAACGGCTGGCTCGACGGCGACCGCGCCATGATGGAGAGCCTGCTCGCCTTCAAGCGCGCCGGCGCGGATGGCGTGCTCAGCTATTTTGCGCCGAAGGCGGCGGAGAAGCTGCGCGCACAGGGGTGACCACCTGCGCCGGGACGACACCGGTGCTTGTAGCGCCAACATCGCGCCCTCCCCCGCCCCCGAATCGCCGGAATATTTCGGCTTGTTGACGCCCGCGCACCCTTGGCAGGGGAAAAGGCTGTTCCCATGTCCTGCCTTGCGGAGTTTTCCCTGGGAGAGCGGACATGTCGTATTCGGATTCGGGCAACGCCTGGCGCAACGACGGCGGCGCGCAGCCGCACGCCTACGATCCCTACCTGCATCCGGAACTGTTTCGCGGCGTCGCGACGCGGCGGGCGTTCGCGTTCCTGATCGACATGGTCGTGATCTCCGTGCCCGTCATCCTCGGCTACATCTTCATCGCCCTGTTCGGCGTGGTCACGCTCGGCATCGGCTGGGCGCTATTCTGGCTGGCTTGGCCGGCCTCCGTGATCTGGGCGATCGTCTATTACGGCGCCTGCATCGGCGGTCCCTCCTCCGCGACGATCGGGATGCGGGTGATGGATCTGGAGCTGCGGACCTGGTACGGCGCCCCCGGCTACTTTGTCCTCGGCGCCACCCATGCCGTGCTGTTCTGGGTGACGGTCTCGTTCCTGTCGCCCTTCGTGGTGCTGGTCGGTTTGTTCAATGGCCGCCGTCGGCTGTTGCACGACTTCGTGCTCGGCACGGTCGTGATCAACAATTCCGTTCGGGCGCCCGTGCCGCAGACGGCAAGGACCTACTAACCCGGATGCGCTAAGCTGAGTGATCTGACCGACACCGCAGACCGATTGACCGGGGGCCTTCGTAGCGCGATGCTGATACTCACTTCGGAGGCCCACGACGTCCCTTGACCCAGCACTCGCGCGACACCCCCCAATTTTACCTCACGGCGCCGTCCCCCTGCCCGTACCTGCCGGGCCGGCATGAGCGCAAGGTGTTCACGCACCTCGTGGGTGACCGCGCCGGCGATCTCAACGACCTCCTGACCCATGGCGGGTTCCGCCGCAGCCAGTCGATCGCCTACCGTCCGGCCTGCGACCAGTGCCGGGCCTGCGTCTCGGTCCGCGTGGTCGCCAACGAGTTCCGTCCCTCCCGCAACTTCCGCAAGGTGATGGCGCGCAACGCCGACATCATCGGCGAGCAGCGCAGCGCGGTGCCGACCTCCGAGCAATATTCGGTGTTCCGCGCCTATCTCGACGCCCGCCACCGTCATGGCGGCATGGCCGACATGACCGTGCTCGACTACGCCATGATGGTCGAGGACAGCCATGTCGAGACGCGCATCATCGAATACCGCAAGCGCGGTCCCGACAGCGGCCTTACCGGCCGCGGCGAGGAGCTGATCGCGGTGGCGTTGACCGACGTGCTCAGCGACGGCCTGTCGATGGTCTATTCGTTCTTCGAGCCGAGCCAGGTCGGCCGCTCGATGGGCACCTTCATGATCCTCGACCACATCGCCCGCGCGCGGCGCCAGGGCCTGCCCTACGTCTATCTCGGCTACTGGATCGAGGGCTCCAAGAAGATGGACTACAAGGCCCGCTTCCTGCCGCAACAGCGCCTCGCCCCCTCAGGCTGGCTGCGCATCGACGCACAGGGCGATGCGACGTCCGAGCCGCAGGACTAGCTGACGCGCACACGCTCTCTGTCATGCCCCGGCTTGACCAGGGCATCCGGTACGCTGCGGCTTCTCGGTTCAGTCACAACCTTCTCTGGAATACTGGGTCGCGGTCAAGCCGGGCGACGACAGCAGTGTGTTTGGCGGACACTCACCCGAACAGCGTATCCACCAGCAGCTTCACGTTCAAAACCACGATCACGCCCGCCACGATCCACGCGATGGCAGCGACGTAGGACGGTATCGTGAACTGGCCCATCTTGCGGCGGTCAGAGACGAAGCGGACCAGCGGAATGACGGCGAACGGAAGCTGCATCGACAGCACGACCTGGCTGAACACCAGCAAATCCGCCGTGCCGCGCTCGCCATAGATCGCGGTGACGACGATCACCGGAATGATGGCAATGCCGCGCGTGAGCAGGCGGCGCGCCCAGCTCGGCAAACGCAGATCGAGAAACCCCTCCATCACGATCTGGCCGGCGAGCGTCGCCGTCACCGTCGAGTTGAGGCCTGAGGCGAGCAGCGCCACCGCGAACAGCGTCGAGGCGATGCCGAGGCCCAGCAGCGGCGAGAGCAGCTCGAAGGCCTGGCCAATCTCGGCGACGTCGGAATGGCCGCTCGTGTGAAAGGTTGCTGCCGCCACGACGAGGATCGCGGCATTGATGAACAGCGCCAGCATCAGCGCGACGGTGGAATCCGTCGTCGCCCATTTGATCGCTTCGCGGCGGCCCTCGTCGTTGCGCGCATAGGCGCGCGTCTGCACGATCGAGGAATGCAGATAGAGATTATGCGGCATCACGGTCGCGCCGATGATGCCGATCGCGATGTAGAGCATCTCGGAGTTGGTGAAGATCTCGCTCTTCGGCGCGAAGCCGCGCAGCACCTCGGCGACCGGCGGCGCGGCGGCGGCGATCTGGACCGCGAAGCACACCGCGATCACCGCGAGCAGTGCCATGACGAAGGCTTCGAGGAAACGGAAGCCGCGGTTCATCAGGACGAGCAGCAGGAATGCATCGAGAGCTGCGATCAGAGCGCCGCCGACCAGGGGAATGCCAAACAGCAATTTCAGCGCGATCGCGGTGCCGATGACCTCGGCGAGGTCGCAGGCGATGATCGCCGCCTCGCAAGCGAGCCAGAGCAGGAAATTCACCGCCGGCGAATAGCTCGCGCGGCAGGCCTGCGCGAGGTCGCGATCGGTGACGATGCCGAGCCGCGCCGCCAGCGACTGCAGCAGGATCGCCATCAAATTCGAGAGCAGGATGACCGAGAGCAGCGTGTAGCCGAACTTGGATCCGCCGGCGAGGTCGGTCGCCCAGTTGCCGGGATCCATGTAGCCGACCGAAACCATGTAGCCCGGACCGACGAAGGCCAGCAGCCGCCGCCACCACACCCCCGCCGTCGGGATGGCGACGGTGGCATTCACCTCGGCGAGGCTCTTGGTGGCCGGCGCGTCGGTGCGCCAGCCGGCAGCATCTTGAGTCAGGTCCTGGGTCAGATCGGGTGATCGGGCATCCATGCGGTCAGAATACCGAAGTCGAGGCTTATTGCAACTCATTTGCAACTGCATCTAGCCGCATTGGTTCCCGCCAGCGCCACGGGTTTGCCCGACCCTGTCGGGAAGCGGGTGGGTTTGGCCGGCGTCGGGGGCGGATACTGGCGCCAATCCGACTTTGCAGGAAATGAGCCATGTCAAATCCGCCCCGCCTCCCCGACACCTTCAACCGCCTCGCCTGGTCCAACCTCGCCGCGCAATCGGCCGAGCAGATCGCGCTGGCCGCAGCCCCGATCGTCGCCGTGCTGACGCTGGGTGTGGCCGAGGGCCAGACCGGCCTGCTCCAGACCGCCCTCACCCTGCCCTTCGTCCTGTTCGCCATTCCGGCCGGCCTGCTTGCGGACCGCATCTCGCGCCGCTCGCTGATGGCAGGTGCCGAGGCGCTCCGTGCGGTGGCGCTGGCGAGCGTCGTCCTCCTGCTCGCGCTCGGCGCGCTCAATCTGCCGCTATTGGCGCTGCTCGGCTTTGCCGCCGTCTGCGGCACCGTCGTCTACAGCGTGGCTGCACCGGCCTTGGTGCCGTCGCTGGTCGGCGCGGAGCTCCTGCCCGCGGCCAATGCCCGAATCGAGCTTGCCCGCACCATTGCCTTCGCCAGCGGTCCCGCGCTCGGTGGTGCACTGGTCGGATGGTGGGGCGCGAGCCCCGCCTTCGGCTTTGCCGCCGCGCTCTCGGCGATCGCTGTGGTCTTGCTCTCCGGCATCTACGAACCCGCGCGGGCGCCGTCGCCGCGCCGCCATCCCTTCCAGGACATCCGCGAAGGCGCGGCCTTCGTGTTTCAGCACCCGCTGCTGCGGCCGGTGTTCATCACGCAATTCATCTTCAACACCGGCTGGTTCCTGCAGATCGCGGTGTTCGTGCCTTACGCCGTCCGGCATCTCGGCTTGACCGCCGCCGGCGTCGGCACGGTGCTGACGATGTACGGCGTCGGCATGGTGATCGGCGCGCTGTTCGCCACGCGCGTGATGCAGCGGATTGCGTTCGGCACCGTGGTCGGCCTCGGCCCGGTCACGGGCTTCGTCGCCGCGGTCGTGATGGCGCTGACGGTGCTGGTCCCTTCGCCCTGGTTGGCCGCCTTGAGCTTCTTCCTGCTCGGCGTCGGGCCGATCCTGTGGGTGATCTCGACCACGACCTTGCGCCAGTCGGTGACGCCGCCGCGCCTGCTCGGGCGTGTCTCCGCCATCAACATCATGAGCTACGGCGCCCGCCCGCTCGGCTCGGCACTGGGCGCGATCGTCGGCGGCATCTGGAGCGCGGAAGCGTGCCTCTATCTCGCAGCAGCCGTCTTTGGCCTGCAGGCGCTGGTGATCTGGCTGTCGCCGGCGGTGGCGCTGGACCGGCAGCCGGCCATGGTGGGAGACGAAGCGTCGGCGCGGTGCTAGCTCCTCTGGCGTCGTCCTGGCAAAAGCCAGGACGACGCTGTGAAGGTAGTCGGGCTAGTTCGCCAGGTACCGCTCGTAGCTGCCCGTCACCGGCTCGCTCGAATCAACTTCGGGATCGAGCGTGTAGAGATCCTGCGCGCGGCCGATGCCGCGCAGCGCGTAGCGGCCGGTGGAGACGAGATAGCGGCGGCCGGAGGCGTCCAGGCCCTTGTAGAATTCCGCCGACGCCAGCAGCTCGCGATCGACCGAGCGGCTCATCGAGGCGATGCGGCTGACCTCGTTGACGGTCGGCCCCACCACGGTGAAATCGAGCCGGTCCTCGCTGCCGATATTGCCGTAAAGGACCTCACCGACATGCAGGCCGATATAGGCCGACGTCGTCGGACGGCCCTCCGCCGCGCGCCGTGTATTCAGCGCCGCGACATTCTTGCGGAACAGATGCTCGGCGCGCAGCGCGGCGCGGCGCGCGTCCGCCATGTCTTCGCCTGTGAACATCGCAAGCACGCCGTCCCCGATCAGCTTCAGCACGTCGCCGCCGGCATCGTGGATCGCGTCGATCACGGCCTGGGCATAGTCGTTGAGAAACGGGATGATCTCGTCGGGGCCGATGCTCTCGCTGATCCCGGTCGAGCCACGCAGATCCGAGTACCAGAGCACGGCATTGATGCGCTCGGTGACGCCGCGCGAGATACGCCCGCGCAGCACCTGCTCCGACGCGTCGCGCCCGAGATAGACGCGCCCCAGCGTCCGGACAATGTCGACCTGCTGCGCCGACTTGATCGCGAGGCCCAGCACCGGCACGAGATCGCGCAGCGCGGCAAGCTCGGCTTCGGTAAAGCCGTCGTCGCGTCGCGTGGTCCAGTAGGAGTAGAGGCAATCCATCTGCCCGAGCGCTCCGGTCTCGCCGAAGCGGTGCACGAAGGCCAGGAAGTGGCGGTGACCGGTTTCGGCGAGGTCGCCGATCTGCGAGAAATCGAGCGAGGGCGCGTCGGCGAGGTCGATCACCATCTCGTCGTGGCCATGCTCGAGCAAATGATAAAATACCGAGCGGCGCCAGTTTTTGGCCGCGTCGCCCTCCGCCGTCGAGCCGTACTCGATGACGTCGCTCTCGTTGCTCGGCGTATCGCTCCAGCGGAAGGCCCGGCCCTCGTAGATCGGATGCAGCGTGTCGATGACGACGAGGCCGCGCGAGAGTTCCAGGCCGTCGGCGCGGCAGCGCTCGCAGAAGCCGCGCAGCAGGTC
Organism: Bradyrhizobium manausense; assembly: GCF_018130615.1. GTDB lineage: Bacteria > Pseudomonadota > Alphaproteobacteria > Rhizobiales > Xanthobacteraceae > Bradyrhizobium > Bradyrhizobium manausense_A. The sequence continues at coordinate 79,925 of NZ_JAFCKB010000002.1, read as the reverse complement.
GGGTTCGGGAAGGCCGGTGAGCCCTTGGCCGGCCAGCCAGTTCATCAGTGCGAGACGGGAGGTTAATTGCATGCGCTATTATGGCGTGCATTCGTGACGAGCGAAAGGCCACGCGAAGACGTCGCGCCGCGAAGGCTCCCGCCCGCAGCAGGTCGAATATGTCGTGCACGCTGTTGACGCGCGCGCGCCTCGGGCCGCAAATGCAGATGATGACACCGCCGATCAGAAATACGGGGACATGAGCCAGCGCCAGCTTCCGATTATTGTTGCGCTGGGTACGACGCAGACCCTGGCCTGGGCCTCCAGCTATTACTTGCCGGCCCTGCTCGCCGATCCGATGGCGCACGACCTCGGCGTCTCCTCCAACTGGATCTTTGGCGCGTTCTCGGCCTCGCTGGTGATCTCCGCGATGCTAGGGCCGCGCATCGGCCGGCAGATCGATCTTGTCGGCGGGCGCCAGGTGCTGTCGGCCTCGAACATCACCATTGCTGCCGGCCTCGTCCTGCTCGGCTTCTCGCAATCGGTCGCAGTGATGGCATTTGCCTGGCTCGTGCTCGGCATCGGCATGGCGATGGGACTCTATGATGCCGCCTTCGCCGCGCTCGGCCGCATCTATGGCACCGAGGCCCGCAGGTCCATCACCGGCATCACGCTGATGGCGGGCTTTGCCTCGACCGTCGGCTGGCCGCTCACCGCGTGGGGGCTGTCCCATATCGGCTGGCGCTACACGTGTTTCGCCTGGGCTGCGGCGAACATCCTGATCGGCCTGCCCCTCAACTTCTTCATGCTGCCGGCGATCAAGGGCGCGAAGCAGGCGGCGGCAACGGCCGAGAAGCCGCACGTGCCACTCGACCGCACCATGATCCTGCTCGCCTTTGTCTTTGCCGCAGTCTGGACCGTCACCGGCGCCATGGCCGTGCATTTCCCGCGCATCCTGGAAACCATGGGCGCGACGCATGTCGAGGCGATCGCGGCCGGCGCCCTGATCGGCCCCGCGCAGGTGGTCGCGCGGATTCTCGAAGCGAGCCTGCTCAGCCGCTTCCATCCGCTATGGTCGACGCGGCTTGCCTGCCTCACCCACCCGATCGGAGCGGCCGTCGTCGCCATCTTCGGCGCGCCCGCGGCGAGCGCCTTTGCGCTGCTGCACGGCTCCGGCAACGGCATCCTGACCATTGCCCGAGGGACGCTGCCGCTCGCGATCTTCGGTCCGAAGGATTTCGGCTATCGCCTCGGCATCATCGGCGCGCCGGCGCGGATGGCGCAGGCGATAGCGCCGCTGGCGTTCGGCCTGCTGATCGACGTCATGGGCACCAAGGTGCTGATGGTCTCGTCCGCGCTCAGCCTGTCGGCGCTGGCCGCCTTGTTCCTGATCCGCGCAGGGAAGCGGCCGGATTGACGGGCTTGCGGCTTTCGCGCACAAGCGGGCCATGAGCGACAACAACAGCCCGCCGCCCCGCACGTTCAAAGGCCTCCTGCGCTGGGCCATGACGCCGCCGCAGGCCTGGGGCGTCTATCTCCTCGCCGTCCTCCTGGTGTGGCTGCTCTCGTTCTATGCCGGCACGCTGAAGCCGAAGAAGACGCCGGACACAGGCGTGCCGACGGTCACGGCGCCGCGGGGCTGATGGGCCTGCCTCACCGACGGTCCTATCATCTCGAATGCGAAAGACCACCGCTTCCGGATCGTCCCGCCCGGTCGAGCGGGCACGACTTCATGGAGAACGCGGTCAACGGCTTAGTTGTCCGTGAGGTTTCCAACTAAGACGCAGGACGCCTCGATAATAACTTGAATATTGGTTGCCACGCCTGCGTCGATTCGTACCGTGGGGAAGCGGCCGGGTCCCATCTTGTAATAGATCTGGTTGGTGACGATGGAGTAGAAGGAAGCGTTGGTCAGTGTTTGCGGCGAGACGTTTCCCCGTACGGAATAGTCTCTGCCAAGGTCATCATTCCCCGACGTGGTCCCGACAAATAGCGTTACGTCCTCCAGAACTTGCTGCGAACCAGTAAAAATGCGGCAGGAAACATTTGTGATGTTCAAATACTTGTTTGCGGGGGATTGCAGAAACGTCAGAAATAAGAGGGTTGAATTGGCCGCATTGGTAGCTCGATCCTCGTAAAATGTGCCTGAGATGATTTGCTTGTTGTTCTGAGCGTGGGCCTGTGCGGCCAGAGCAATTGTAAACAGAAGGAGCGTGACCGCGAATTTGGCAATGCGAACGGAATACATTTCAAATCTCCATTGATTTGAGCCTTCGTTGAAATGAACGAGGGCGGCGGCCAGTCGTCAGGAGGTCGGATCGGTGGGCGGATTGCTCAACTAGCCAATGGGTCGAAATGTGCTTTGTGAATCGAGAATGACCGTCGGTCCGGTTGAACGTTGATGGTTGCGCACCGCGCCTGCTCGCGAAGATAAATATTGCGCCGACGACGATCGCTGATCTTGCGACGTCGAATGCATCTTGGTCTTCAAATGTAACAAGAGCAGCCTGCATCCTCTGCGCGATTTTCGGGAGTGTCAACCTGACGCGTCGCGGTGCGGAGCCGCCATCGGCTCCTCTGCCGAATTGTTGGGCGGTCGGTACCTCGTCGCGCGATGGCTCGATCAGGCCGGCTTCGGCTGGCTGGTCGCGATCCAAATTCCTGCGAACACGGCGAGCAGCCCGATCAGGAGATTGGGCGTGATCGGCTCGCCGATCAGCAGCGCGGCCAGCAAGGTGGCCGCGATCGGGTTGACCGTCATGGTGTTGGCGACGCGGGTCGGCGTGGCGCGCTGCAGCGCCATCACCCACAGAATGAAAGCGAGCGCGCCGCCACCGGCGCCGAGATAGGCACCCGCGATCCATTGCGCCACCGTGAACTGCGCGAGCGCGGCGAAGCTGCCCTTCGTCACACCCACGAGCATCAGCGCCACGGCGCCCGCACCCATCCCGACCGTGAGAAAGCCGAGCGCGCTGGAGCGCTGCATCAGCGGCCGCGACAGCACGTTGTAGAAGGCCATGCAGAACACTGCGCCGGTCATGATCAGCTCGCCACGCCAGGCCCCAGGCGGGCTCTGCGCCAGGCCCGCCGCCAATGCGGCGGCAACCCCGAGCACGGCAATGCCGACACCGGCGATCTTGCGCGCCGTCAGCCGCTCGACGCCGAGGATCGCACCGACGACCATGGTGTGAAGCGGCAGCGTTGCCAGCGCGAGGCTCGCTCGCGCCGCAGTCGTATAGGAGATCGCGATGTTGTAGAGGATGAAGAACAGGCCGAAGAAGCAGATGCCGAGGGCCATCACCGCCGGCCAGTCCGACCGTTGCGGCCAGCTTACGCGAAGCAGCAACGCGCACGGCAGCAGGCAGAGGAATCCGATTCCCCAGCGCAGGATCGCAAGCATGACCGGATCGGCACCGACGACGAGATAACGGGTGATCGCCGCGGCGGTGCCACCGATGCTGCTCGACGCCAGAGCGATCGCGACCCCGAGCCACTCCACGTTTCGCCTCCCGTCCCGGAGATTTGGAGGCGCCTACCGCATCCCTGCTGCCACCATGGTGGCAACAGGGGTCTCACCAAAGCTAGTCGTAGAACTCCGGCGACATCTTCTGGGTGTCGCGCTGCGCCTTGTCGTGGTTGATCCAGAGCTGCGCCTTTTCCTTGTCGAGCGTGTCGGCGATCTTCTGCATCGAGGCCGCGGTCAGCTCCTTGTTGGCGTTCATGCTGGGAACGCGGCGGTTGTCCCAATTGTCCTTGAAGTGAACGGCATCGCCGGACAGCACCACCACGCCGGTCTTCGGCAGTTTCACCATCAGCGACTGGTGTCCCGGCGTATGACCGGGAGTCGAGAGGATGGTGAGGCTGCCGTCGCCGAACACATCCTTGTCGCCCGCGAGCAACTCGACCGGATGCGAGGGCTTGAAGCGCGGCTCATTGTTGGCACCCGGCCAGTCATATTCCGCCTTCTGTACATAGAGCGTCGCCTGCGGGAACATCTCGACATTGCCGATGTGATCGGGATGGGTGTGCGAGACGGCCATCGCCTTGATGTCGGCCGGCTTCACGCCGATCTGCTCGAGCTGCGCGGCGAGCGTTTTCGGACGCCGCCAAGTGACGGCCTTGGGATCAGCCGGCGCCAACCCGTTCGGCATCGATGCTACGGCGTCGGGAATGCCGGTGTCCCACAGGAACCAGCCCTGGCTGTGCTTGATGAGATAGCAGGTGTCGACGAAGTCCATCGACTTGCCTTCATTCACCCCTGGCGACCAGCGCGAGATGTCGCCGGCAACGCCCTCGCCGCAATTGAGAATGTAGAGTTTTTCGACCCCCGGCTTCTGCGCGGATGCCGATTGGGCGGACAGCGCGAGAGCGGCGATGGCGAGGGCGAACGTGAGCTTCGGCATGATCTTCGGCATGATCTTGGGCATCATCTTCGGCATGATCTTGGGCGTCATCCTTGGTCCCTCCTGGCAGCGCCTTCCTGCTGCGACCGAGGATCAACCCCGGTCCCGGTGCAGAATTCCGCTTTCGCCGACTCTAGGCCGCAGCAGCATATCTTCCTAACATTCAATGCCCATGAAACCGATGATTGACAGCGCGGCGTGGTTTCGGTGTAATTAGCGCCATGGGGATTTGAGCGATCTCCCCACGAGGCGACATGCCCAAGTATCGCGTCCCGTTTGATTTATGCGAGGACGCATCATGTCAACGTTCACGACCATATCATCTGACAAATTGGCGCGCCTGATCGGCACGGCCAATGCTCCCGTCCTGATCGACGTCCGCACGGACGAGGATTTTGCCGCCGACCGGCGGCTGATCCCGGGCTCGATCAAGCTCAGCCACGAGACCGTTGCGGAATGGGGCGCCGGCTTCGCCGGTCGCCGGGCCATCGTCTCGTGCTTCCGCGGCGAGAAACTCGCGCAGGGCACGGCGGCCTGGCTCCGCCAGTTCGGCGCCGAGGCCGAAACGCTGGAAGGCGGCTTCGAGGGCTGGAAGGCGGCCAAGCTGCCGCTGGTCGACACGCGAAAACTGCCGCCGCGCGATGCCAAAGGACGCACGATCTGGGTGACACGGGCGCGGCCCAAGGTCGACCGCATCGCCTGCCCCTGGCTGATCCGCCGCTTCGTCGATCCCAACGCGGTGTTCTTGTTTGTCGCGCCATCCGAGGTGGTTGCCGTCGGCGAACGCTTTGGCGCGGCCGCCTTCGACATCGAGAACGTGTTCTGGAGTCACCGCGGCGAACTCTGCACCTTCGACGTCATGGTCGAGGAGTTCGGGATCGCGACGCCGGCGCTGTTGCGGCTGGCCACGCTGGTGCGCGGCGCCGACACTGCAAGGCCCGACCTCGCACCGGAGGCACCCGGCCTGCTCGCGGCGTCCCTCGGGCTGTCGCGCATGTACGATGACGACCTCGAACAGCTCGAGGCCGGCATGTTGCTCTACGACGCCTTCTACCGCTGGTGCCGCGACGCCACGGGTGAGACGCACAACTGGCCGACCAACAAGGCAAAGGCGTAATGGATATCCGCGCCAAACAAACGGGAGCTGATGCCGGTCACGGCATCAGCTTCAACGAAGCTTTCCGCGTCTGGCTGCGCGTCGCCTGCCTCAGCTTCGGCGGGCCCGCGGGCCAGATCGCGGTGATGCACCGCATCCTGGTCGAGGAGAAGAACTGGATTTCCGAAGGCCGTTTCCTGCATGCGCTGAACTACTGCATGCTCCTGCCGGGACCGGAGGCGCAGCAGCTCGCGACCTATATCGGCTGGCTGATGCACCGCACCGCCGGCGGGCTGATGGCGGGCGGGCTGTTCATCCTGCCCGGCATCATCGCCATCATGGGGCTCAGCTACATCTACGCGGCTTACGGCAATGTCAGCTTTGTCGAGGCGCTGTTCTTCGGATTGAAGGCCGCGGTGCTCGCCATCGTCATCGAGGCCGTGTTCCGCGTCGGCAAGCGCGCGCTGAAGAACCGCATCATGATCGCGCTCGCGGCGATCGCCTTCGTCGCAATCTTCTTCTTCGCGGTCCCCTTCCCGATCATCATCATCGCCGCCGGCCTGATCGGCTATGCCGGCGCGCGCGCCGGACGTCCGGAATTCGCGCCAGCTGGTCATGGCCACGGTGGCAATGGCGCCGCCATCGACAACATGCTCGGCGAAGCCGTGCCTTACCATGTCCGCCCCAACGCCGCGCGCGCGATCCGCACCGGTGCGCTCTGGCTCGCGCTATGGCTGGTACCGGTGATCGTGCTGCTTCTGGCGTTCGGCCAGGCCAATGTGTTCAGCCAGATCGCGCTGTTCTTCTCGAAGATGGCGCTGGTCACTTTCGGCGGGGCCTATGCCGTGCTGGCCTACGTCGCCCAGCAGGCTGTCGAGCATTATCACTGGCTGAAACCGCACGAGATGCTCGACGGCCTCGGCATGGCCGAGACCACGCCGGGCCCGCTGATCATGGTGCTGCAGTTCGTGGGCTTCATGGCCGCCTATCGCGACCCGAGCGGCCTGTCGCCGATGTTGGCGGCAATGCTCGGCGGCTTGCTCGCGACCTGGGTCACGTTCACGCCCTGCTTCCTCTGGATCTTCGTCGGCGCTCCCTACATCGAGCGCCTGCGCGGCAACACCGGGCTCGCCGGCGCGCTGGGTGCGATCACCGCCGCCGTGGTCGGCGTGATCCTCAACCTCTCGATCTGGTTCGCGCTGCACACGCTGTTCCGCGAGACAGTGCCGGTGCACGCCTTCCCGCTGGATTTTGACAGGCCCGTGCTGGCGAGCGTCGATGTGCCGGCGCTCGTGCTATCGATCGCGGCGGCAACCGCGATCTTCCGGTTCAAGCTCGGCATGTTGACCGTGCTTGCCGGCAGCTGCGCCGCCGGCGTGGTGCTGCGGCTGGCGGGTGTGATCTAGCCAACAACTCATGACTGCCGGAGCACGGCGGTGTCAGCTGTGCTCGCCGACAGGAGAGAAGAGCGTGCGAACGCAGCCCCGCGGTCGATCAGGCGACGGCCCAAATTAGTCTGCGGTCAGCGCCATGCGTCTCCTGCCGCGATGGGCGAGGAAGCCTAAGCTGCAGAAGCCAAGAAGCAGCATCGCCCAGGTGGACGGTTCGGGGACTGCTCCAACCGTATCGGTCGTAAGGGCAGCCAGGAATGGTTCTCCATTCCCCCATACGCCATTTCCAACATAGTCAAACTCAACCTTGGTCAGCGTACCAATTCCGGAGACGTTGAATTGCTGAGCGTCCAATCGGTCCTGGTTGCTGGCTCCGTAGTAGGCGGATCCATACAAATTCGTCGCGGTATTGATGAAGCCATCGTTGAAGTGGTCGCGAATATTGACCCCTTCGGTAAGGTTGAAGGTGAATGTGCCCCCGCTGCCGGTGAAGATGAATTGGCCGGTGGTCGCACCATTCGCGCCGAAGGCGGAGTTGACGAGGCTGTAGATCGTCTGCACGCCAGTGATGTTCAGCCCGCCAAAAACGAATGAGGTGGGCAGATTGTCTTGTCCCAACGTTTGCACGGCGCCTAGGTGGTTTCCACCGGGATAGCTCGCAAGACTGAACGTGGCCGCACCAATCGTCAGCGATGTGCCGCCCGCAGGATAGTTGGTCCCGCCACTATAAGTCACCAGATCGGCGTTTACCTGGGAACTGAGATCGATTTGAACCTGGGACGCACGCGCTTGAGAAACCTGGAAGGTCGTAAGAGCAAGCAGCGAGACCGCCAATAATCTCTTCTTCATTCCCAATCCCCTTCATGCAATAGCTGCAACACTAATGGAGGTCTCGAAACTGGCACGGAAATCCGTGAGTCATCTCGCAAAGGAATGCTTCTGATTATTAATATTTAAATTATTTTCTCGCGAATAATCGCGGGTGTCAAGAACTGATGAATTTCGCTCATGGGCCGCGGTTGAAGATCACGCGTACCCGACTGAACCAAAAAGGAGAATTGGCTGTTTGCGGATTGGCTGGCCGCGACCTCGCGATACGGCGGGCCGCGACCACCAGTTCTTTTTGAAGCGCGGCAATGTTTGACAAGCGCCGCGTTCAAGGATTGCCGTCCGCCAGATTTCGGGGGCTCGACGCGGCGAGCCCCCACTTCGCAGTCGGCCCCAGAGAGCAGCATCGCCATAATGAACGAGGCCGCCAACTGGGGCGACCTTCGCACGGAGTTGCCACCTCGGTTGGCGTTTGAGCAAATCTCAATTGGCCTTCGATCTCGGAGGACTGTTGCTGTCCTGTCCTTGCGCCGGCGCGGCGAAGCCGAACATGGATATTGCGAGCGAAACTGCGGTCAGTCTGGAAACCGCCGCTTTAACTAATCGATCGGTTCAACGCCCAACGCTGCGAAGCGAGCTCTCGTCAGATCGGCCTGGTGCGAAGACGTCTGATCCTCACCGTTGAATCAGCATATTCGCGACCAAGCTTTCGGTAGCAATGGGCCCAACAACGGTCATCGCAACTCAACCGCTTCGTCGACCCGATCGAGATGTTGATTCAAATCAATGGTGATCCGAATGCTGCGAGATCGACTGCGTGATGCCCCTCATCTTCGCAGGAGACGAACATGCGGTCACTTGCAATTGCAGCTGCCTTGAGCCTGCTGCCAGTTTCGGCTTTCGCCGTCTCCGACTGCCGGGTCACCGGTGATCCCTCGGTGTTTGGCGTCGACATGACGGCCTACTTCGTGATCAGATCAGGGCAGACGTGCAATTTCCCGATGCGAATTCCGGGAGCGATGCACAACTCGGGCGTTTCCCAGAAGCCTGCGCACGGGACGCTCAGACAGCTCAATGTAACGACGTTCAGGTACACCGCGGCGTCCGGATACAAGGGCAACGATACGTTTGCCATCTACGGCGAAGGAAAAGGTCCGTACGGCTCAGGCAGATCGGTCATGACCGTGAATGCAACGATTGAATAGGACCGTAAGCCCAATCGCGATGAAGGGGCCACGGGCACGACAGAACACTCTGAGACGACCGTGGTTGAGGAAAGAAGCCGCGGCGTACTGGATGCCCCGGTCGAGCCGTGGCATGACGCCGTCATTGTGGCCCTACCGCATCATCAACCGCGCGATGGCCTCGCCAATCACCACCGTGGTGAAGTGGGTGTTGGCACGGCAATCCGACGGCATGATCGAGGCGTCGGCCACGCGTAGGCCCAAGATGCCTTTCACGGTGCCATCGGGATTCACCACGCCATCGGCGTCGTCGACACCGCTCATGCGACAGCTGCCGGCGGCATGCTGGATGTCGCCGGTCTCACGCCGCAGCAGCGCATCGAGTTCGTGATCCGGCAGGTGAGCCGCCTGCGGCAATGTCAGATCGGTGTCGGTGAACCGGATCCAGTCGGCGATTCCTGATAGCGCCGGCTGGGACGTGATCACGGCGAGCCGCCTCACCGCATCCATCATGCGCAGCATGTCGCGGGGATCGGCGAGCATGTTCTCCTCGACGATCGGATCGACGGACGGATCGGTGGAAGCGAGCTTGAGCGTGCCGCGCGAATAGGCGTTGAACAGACCGGCGCCGATCGCGCCAGGCGCACCGATGCCGCGATGGTTGAACGCGATCAGGATCATGTCGCGCTTGCCGCCGTTGGCGAGGCCCGAAGAATAAGTCACGCAGCAATTGGTGTGGCGCGTGTCCGGGTCGGTCGGCCGCAGGTTTTCGCGGAGCTGGATCGTGGCGCGAAACAGTGGATGATCGAAGAAGTGACGACCGACCGGCAAATCGCGCGCGACAGCTATCCCCATCGCCTTCAGGTCTTCAGCCGGCCCGATGCCCGAGCGCAGCAGGATCGCCGGACTGTGGATTGCGCCGGCGCACAGCACGATCTGCCGCGCGCTGATCTCGCTCGTGCCCTGCCCCTCAGCGTGAATGCGAAGACCGGTCGCCCGGCCGTCGCTGATCAGCACGCGATCGACAAGCGTCTTGCCCCGGATCTCCAGATTGGCGCGACCACGCGCGGGCTCGAGATAGCCTTCGTTGGTGGTGATGCGGCGACCGTCGCGGCTGTTGATGGGATAGCAAGCGACGCCCTCGCCGTCCGGACCGTTGAGATCGGCGCACCAGGGATAGCCACTCGCGAGCGCGGCATCGCGCAAGCCGCGATCGATCGGCCCCCATTTTGCGGGAGGCGCGCGATAGACCGGCAACGGTCCGCCGCTTCCGTGGCCTGCAACGGCACCGAACTCCAGATCGTCCTCGATCACGGAGAACAGCGACATGATCTCCTTCGCCGACCAGCCGGCGCAGCCCTTGGCGGCCCATTCGTCGAATGCGTCCGCAACACCGCGGATCGCGATCTGGCCGTTCATCATCGACGAGCCGCCGAGCCCCTTGCCGCGCCAGTAGAAGCGCGGCTCCTGTCCTGCGACACGGCGCGTCAGGAGATCAGGCCACTGCCATTTCTCCTGATACTCGCGCTTGTGGATGATCGGGATGGGATTGGGCGTCCGCACCTCCCAAGGCGCTTCATCAGCGCGCCAGTCCAGGCCGGCTTCGAGCAGCAGGACACGCCGTGCCGGATCCTCGGAGAGCCTTGCCGCGACCGCGGCGCCGGCGGAGCCGCCGCCGACCACAATGACATCGTACATCGCGTTACTTCTCAAAGATCCCAGAGACCGGCATGCCAGACGGTATCAGACCGCCCACGCCGATGCAGCAATGCAGGAGCATTGCTGCCCATCAGGACATGAGAGCCGCCCTACCCGATCACTTTGCCGAACTTGTTCGATTTCGGGAATCCCTTCGGTGGCAGGCGGCCGGCGTCGGCGCGGGTGCCTTGCCACTCGGCGAGCTCCTTGGTGGTCGCGGAGAATTCGCGCCCCGCAGAGTCCTTCCAGGTCAGACCTGCCTTGGCCTCGAAGACAGTGACGTCGGACAGACCGCCGTCCTTATACTTCTGCAGGCGCACGCCGCGACCGCGCGCCATCTCCGGCACCTGGTCGAGCGGGAAGATCAGCATCTTGCGGTTCTCGCCGATGACAGCGACCGTGTCGCCGAGCACCTCGGTGACCGCGCGCGCCTCGTTCGGCATGTCGACGTTGAGGACCTGCTTGCCCTTCTTGGTCGTGCCGACGCAATCGTCCTCGTTGACGACAAAACCCTGGCCCTCATGGCTCGCGACCAGGAATTTGCGTCCGCCCTTGTTGACGAACAACGTGACCGGCGCGGCCTCCGGCTCGAGATCGATGAACTGGCGAATCGGCTCGCCGTGGCCGCGGCCGCCCGGAAGCTTCGCCACGTCGATCGAGAAGAATTTTCCGTTGGTCGCAAACAGCAGCAGCTTCGATGTCGTCTCCGCGAAGAACGCGATGCCGAGCTTGTCGTCCTGCTTGAAGGCGAGCCCCGAGAGATCCTCGACATGCCCCTTCATGGTGCGGATCCAGCCCTTGTCGGAGACGACGACCGTCACCGGCTCGCGCTCGACGAGGGCTTCCTCCATCGCAGCGAGATCGTGCTCGGGCGCGTCGGCGAAGGTGGTGCGGCGCTTGCCGAGCGGCGTCTTCGGTCCGAACATGTCGCGGACCTTGCCGACCTGCTCGGCAACCTTCTTCCACTGCTCGGGCTCGGAGGCGAGCAGGCCCTCGATCCCCTTCAGCTCCTTGCGAAGATCCCTGTCCTCGTTGCGGATCTCCATTTCCTCGAGTCTGCGCAGATTGCGCAAACGCATGTTGAGGATGGCTTCCGCCTGGATCTCGGTGAGCTTGAAAGCCTTGATCAAGGCAGGCTTCGGCTCGTCCTCGGTGCGGATGATCTTGATCACCTTGTCGAGGTTCAGATACGCGACCAGATGGCCGCCGAGGACTTCGAGCCGATGTTCGATCTCGCCCTTGCGGAAATTGGAGCGGCGGATCAGCACGTCGCGCAGATGGTCGAGCCATTCGCGCAGGCACTCCGCGAGCCCCACCACCTTGGGGATGCGGCCCTTGATCAGCACGTTGAGGTTCAGCGGAATCTTGTTTTCGAGCTCGGTCAGCCGGAACAGCGATTCCATCATCAGCGCCGGATCGACGTTCTTCGACTTCGGCTCGATGATGAGACGAACGTCCTCGGCGGATTCGTCGCGGACCTCGCCAACCAGCGGCAGCTTCTTCTGGTCGAGCAGTTCGGCGATCTTCTCGACCATGCGCGACTTCTGCACCAGGAAGGGGATCTCGGTGACGACAACGACCCAGGTGCCGCGGGCGCCCTCTTCCTGCTGCCACCTGGCGCGGACACGGAACGAGCCGCGGCCGGTGGTGTAGGCCTCGGCAATCGCCTGCTTGGAATCGACGCAGATGCCACCCGTCGGGAAATCGGGCCCCTTGACCCATTTCATCAGCGCCTTGGACTTGGCGTCGGGCTTCTCGATCAGATGCAGCGCGGCCTCACACAGCTCGGCGGCGTTGTGCGGCGGGATCGAGGTCGCCATGCCGACCGCGATGCCCTGCGCGCCGTTGGCGAGCAGGTTCGGGAAGCCGCCGGGCAGCACGACCGGCTCCTTCGACTGGCCATCGTAGTTGGCGCGGAACTCGACGCCGTCCTCGTCGATGCCCTCGAGCAGAAGCCGCGCGACGTCGGTCATGCGCGCTTCGGTGTAGCGGTAGGCGGCGGGATTATCGCCGTCGATATTGCCAAAATTGCCCTGGCCGTCGACCAGCGGGTAGCGCGAGGAGAAATCCTGCGCGAGGCGCACCATGGCGTCGTAGATGGCCTGGTCGCCATGCGGATGGAACGAGCCCATCACGTCGCCGACGATCTTGGCGGATTTCTTGAAGGCGGTTCCGGGGTCGAGCCTGAGCAGGCGCATGCCGTAGAGGATGCGCCGGTGTACCGGCTTCAGGCCGTCGCGCGCATCAGGCAGCGCGCGGTGCATGATGGTGGAGAGCGCATAGGCGAGATAGCGCTCTTCCAGCGCCTCACGCAGCGGCACCTCGTGAATTTCGGCCGGTTCTTCCGGCGGAACGATTCGTTTTCCCATGCCGCCCGGTTAAACCGTGGAAGCGAATCGGGCAAGGATGGATTGGTTCCCTGGGGCTTCTACTGCCCTGCCCACCCGGCCGTCACGGTCGGCTGGACCTTGGCCGGGGCCGTCGCCGGCGTGTTGGCCACACAGCGGCGGGCCGCCTCGATCTCGGCGTCGGTGGCACCATGAGAGCGCGCCCATGTCTCTGCGGCCGCAGCGGAATATTTCGCCACATAATACCGGACGACGGTACAGGACGCCCGGCGAAACACGCCAGGTTGCGGCTCGCCGGCCATGGCCTCAGGCGCAAAAGCCAGCAGCGCTGCGGTCAGCGCAAAACCCCTGATCAACATGTTGGCTGTCCCCGTTGTGGAACCTGCCCGCGCCAACGCGGAAACCCGAACTTCGTTCCCGGGGGAACCCTATACCCTCAAGCAATGCAGCAGCGCGATCCGCTCATGGCGCCGGCAGCGCCGCTTTGGCGTGCAGCCGCGTCAGGGCATTGATGAAGCCGGCCCGCGCATCGGAATGGCCCTGCCCCCGCGGCTCCAGCACATGGCGCAGCAGGAACAGGCCGGTCAACCGGAAGCCGTCCTGGAGATCCTCGTCGGTGAGGTCGCTTGCGGCTTCGCCCTGGCGGAGGAACGGCGGCAGCCGCAGCAGCCGGTCGCGCCACGGCTCGCCGGCGCCGCGGGATACGGCGCCGCCGGATTTTGGCGAGACATAGATCAGGTCAGTGGTCTCCCCTGTCACCGCGCAGTTTTCGAGCGCGAGCCCGAAGCCGAGCTCGGCGAGCATGGCCAGCTCGAAATGGATGAGATGCACTGCGGCGCTGCCGATGTCGTCGAAATCATCGAGCGAATGTTCGAGCAACGCAAAGATATCCTCGTGCGGATCGCGCTCGGGAAGCAGCCGCGCAATCGAGGCCAGATGGGTGACGCCGTAGACGCCATGGGACGATCCCAGCAGCGTCGCCGCGCGCAGCTTCAGGCCCTCGATGGCGTAGGTGCCGAGATGCTCATCGAGCCGCGCCCGCCACACCGCGCTGACGCTGTTGCCGGGCTGCAAGAGCGGCCGCAGCCGCGTGCTCGCACCGCCCCGCACGAGACCGAGATGCCGGCCGTGCGCGCGCGTCAGCAGCTCGACAATGGCGCTACTCTCGCCATGCCGCCGCACGCCCAGCACGATGCCTTCGTCGGTCCATTCCATGGAACGCAACTATAGCGCTATATGGGACAGTGAAGAAAGGTTTGGAGGTCAACTCTCATAATGGCAAACCTAGTTGGCGATCTGCTGGCCGGAATTATCGAGCTGTCGCTTTGGCTGATTAAGGGGTTTCCCAGCTTTTGCTATTTCACGGGAATCATTGTCGTTTACGCTGCGACCCTCGGCAGGGTCACCGTCGAGTATCCGAGGCGTCCTGACAACGCATACCGTAGCTGGCGCAAGTCTCCCCAGGGACGAACGCTCCTGTCTCCCACGCTCGGCACCGTCTTCGGATTTTCGTTCTGGGCGATCGTGATCGCCCTAACTGTCATTGTATACGAGTATTCCCATCCCCGAGATACAACCCCGCGCAGGCGCAGCACGCTATTCTGCGTCCTTCACGCGTTGAACCAGCCCTGCGCATCGCCTGTGAAGGAGAAGTAGAGCCCGAACACCGTCAGCGCGCAGGAGACGATCTCGATGGCGCTATCGAGCTCCACGCCCCTCTCCCCGATGATCTGGCCAAGCGAGATCACCGACAGCGCCAGCACCGCCGCCAGCACCCAGCGCGGCCAATTCTTGCGCCAATGCGCAGCCAGCCAGACGAAATAGAGCAGCAGCAGAATCATCCCGCCGGCGAGCAGCGTCGCCGTCATGATCATCTGCTCGGTCATCTCGAGGGTGGGCGTGCGATCCTGCACCGCCACCGACAGCGCATCCAGCATCAGCGAGGCATAGAGCAGCGCTTCGAAACGCTGGACGTTGCGGGGCACACTCATCGGCGACTGATCTTTTCTTGGTTATTCCTTGGGAAATTCCAGGCCCATCTCGCGATAGCGATCGGGGTCGTCCCCCCAGTTCTCGCGCACCTTCACGAACAGGAACAGATGCACCGGCACGTCCAGGATCTGCATCAGCTCTTTCCGCGAGTCCGCGCCGATCGACTTGATGGTAGCGCCGCCCTTGCCGAGCACGATCTTGCGCTGGCTCTCGCGCTCCACGAAGATCGTCTGCTCGATGCGCACCGACTTATCCTTGCGCTCCTCCCACTTGTCGGTCTCGACCGTGGACTGGTAGGGCAATTCCTGGTGCAGCTTCTGATAGATCTTTTCGCGCGTGATCTCGGCCGCCAGCTGGCGCATCGGCGCGTCCGACATCTGGTCTTCGGGATAGAGGTATGGCCCCGGCGGCACCATCTCGGCGAGCGTGGTGCGGATGTCGTCGACGCCGTCGCCCGAGATCGCCGCGATCATGAACGTCCGTGCGAACTTCATGCGTTCGTTGGCGGCCTGCGCCAGCGCCAGGAGCTTCTCGCGCTGGACCAGATCGACCTTGTTGATGACCAGGATCTTGTCGTGATTGACACTGGCGGCTTTGGCGAGGATCGCCTCGGCCTCTTCGTCAATACCGGTCTTGGCATCGAGCAGCACGCAGACGAGGTCGGCGTCATGCGCCCCGCTCCAGGCGGTCGAGACCATGGCGCGGTCGAGCCGGCGCTTCGGCAGGAAAATGCCGGGCGTGTCGACCAGGATGATTTGCGAATTGTTCTCGATCACGATGCCGCGGATCAAGGCGCGCGTGGTTTGCACCTTGCGCGAGACGATCGTGACCTTGGCCCCGACCAGCGCATTGACCAGCGTGGACTTGCCGACATTGGGCGCGCCGATCAGCGCGACGAAACCGCAGCGCGTCGCGGCGGGCGCCTCGCCGCTTGTTTCAGCCGTCATTGCCGCCGCCAACGCCTTCACGTTCGATCATCACTGAAGCTGCCACTTTCTCTGCCGCCCGCTTGCTGCCGCCGATGCCTTCGGCCGGCGCGAGTCCGGGCAGGTCCACGGCGACCCGAAACTGCGGATCGTGATGCGGGCCGGTGCGCTCGACCTCGCGATAAACCGGCGTCGGCAATCCTTTGCCTTGCGCCCATTCCTGCAGCACGGTCTTGGGATCACGCAGCGGACGCCGCGGCTTGTGCATGCGCTCGGTCCAGTTGCGCTTGACGAACTCGTCCGCCGCCGCATGACCGCCGTCGAGGAAGATCGCGCCGATCACGGCTTCGCAGATGTCACCGAGGATCGACTTGCGCAGGCGCGCATCCGCGCTGGAGCCGACCGAACCGAGCTTGATGTCGTCGAGCAGACCGAGCGACTTGGCGACATCGGCGCAGCTCTCCTTGCGCACGAGTTCGGCAAGCCGCTTGGACAGTTCGCCCTCGTCGGCGTTCGGGAAGGCGTGATAGAGCATGTCGGAGACGACAAGCCCCAGCACGTGGTCGCCGAGGAACTCCAGCCGCTGATAGCTGTCACCACGCTTGCGTCCGGACTTCAGCGCCGAGACGTGCGTGATCGCCTGCATCAGCAAATTCGGATCGGCAAAGCTGTGGCCGATGCGCGCCTCGAGCGCCGCATTCGCATCAGCCGCCGCCTTCGCCTTGTCCTTGGCCTTGCTGCTCCGTGTCCGCTTCTTCTTCGCTGGAGTCTTGGTGTCAGCGCCCTTGGGTTCAGAAGTCTTGGTTTCGGGAGTCTTGGGCGCAGCCGTCTTGGTTGCAGCTTCGCCCTCGGGAGCGGCTTGCGCTTCGATCGATTGGGTCGTGATGTCCTTGGCTTCGTCTTTCATCGGACGATTTTGAAGAACCGGTTCCAGCGCACCGACCAGGGCCAGCGCCAGAACATCCAGGCATGCTCGCCTTCACCGATGGAGAAGAAGATCATCTGCGCACGGCCGATCAAGTTCTCCTGCGGCACGTAGCCGACCTGGCCGAGGAAGCGGCTGTCGGTGGAGTTGTCGCGATTGTCACCCATCATGAAGAAATGGCCGGGCGGCACGGTGTAGACGTTGGTGTTGTCCATGTAGCCGTTGTCGGCGCAATCGAGCGTCTCGTAAGTGACGCCGTTCGGCAGCGTTTCCTTCCAGCGCTTCACGCGCGAGATGCCGCCGCCTTCCGAGCCGCACGGGTCCTCGCCGACATACTCGCTCATGCGCTGGCGCTCGACCGGAGTGTCGTTGATGTAGAGCAGCCCGTCCTTCATCTGGATGTGGTCGCCGGGAAGGCCGATCACGCGTTTGATGTAGTCGGTGGTGTCATCCTTCGGCAGGCGGAACACGACGATGTCGCCGCGGTTGGGATCCGAGCCCCAGATCCGTCCCGAGAACAGCGGCGGCGAGAACGGGATCGAGTAATGGCTGTAGCCGTAGGAATATTTCGAGACGAACAGATAGTCGCCGACCAGCAGCGTCGCCTTCATCGAGCCGGACGGGATGTTGAACGGCTGGAACAGGAAGGTGCGGATCACCAGCGCGATCAGGAGAGCATGGATCACGACCCGGACTGTTTCGCCGACGCCGCTTTCAGTTTTTGTTCCCGAAGTCACGCTCATTGCTCTCTCAATTCCGGCCGGCGATCACAGAACGCCCTCCTCTCGCGAACGGCCCACCGGTTCGCGGCCCAAGGAGATTGTCCTGATTCTGATAGTGAGGGCCAATTCCGGCGTAAAGCCGAATTCGCCCAGCCTGATTTGCGTCCGCGGACTTTTAGACGGTTGTCGCAGGCCACGCAATCAAGGATCGCGTCAAAAACCAATAAGGCATTGATTTTCAATGCAAATTATAAAATGATGGTATTGCCCTCAGGGCTTGGCCCGCGGCACGGCGGAAATGATCACGAAGGCCTGCGCCAACGGCCAGTCGTCGGTGATCGACAGGTCGATCTGCGCCTCGAATCCCTCCGGCGTCAGCGCCTGGAGCCGGGCCAGCGCCCCCCCGGTCAGCCGCATGGATGGCCGTCCCCCGGGGAGATTGACCACCCCCATGTCGCGCCACCAGACGCCCTGCCGGATGCCGGTCCCCAGTGCCTTCGAGCAGGCCTCCTTGGCGGCGAAGCGCTTGGCGTAGGTCGCCACCACCATCTTCTCGTTCTTGGCCCGGCGCTCGGCCTTGGCCCGCTCGGCCGCGGTGAAGATGCGGTCGAGGAAGCGCTCACCGTGGCGCTCCATCACCTTGGCCACGCGGGTAATGTCGATGAGGTCGGAGCCGATGCCGATGATCATGCCCGGCTCCGGCCGCGATCCATCGCGGCGCGCATTTTGCGCACCGTCTCGGCAAGACCGACGAACAGCGCCTCGCCGATCATGTAGTAGCCGATGTTGAGCTCCATGATCTCGGGCAGGCCGGCGATCGTCTCCGCCGTCGCATAGTCGAGCCCGTGGCCGGCATGCACTTCGAGCCCGGCGTCCCTGGCTAGCTTGACGCCCGCCACGATTCGCCGCCATTCGGCCTCGGCCTTGTCGGAGTGACCGTCGACCACGGCGTCGCACCAGGCACCGGTGTGGATCTCGATCACGGGCGCACGGAGCCGTGCCGCCATCTCGATCTGCGCGGGGTCGGCGGCGATGAACAGCGAGACGCGGATGCCGGCATCGCTCAGCCGCGCGATATAGGGCGCCAGCGCATTGTGCTGGCCGACCGCGTCGAGCCCGCCTTCCGTCGTCACCTCCTGGCGACGCTCCGGCACCAGGCATACCGCATGCGGCTTGGTCGCGAGCGAGATACGCATCATGTCGTCGGTCGCCGCCATCTCGAAATTCAGCGGCTTGGAGATCTCGGCCTTCAGCCGCGCCATGTCCTCGTCGCGGATGTGCCGGCGGTCTTCGCGCAAATGGGCGGTGATGCCGTCGGCACCGGCCTCGATCGCAAGCAGCGCGGCGCGGACCGGATCGGGATGGCGCCCGCCGCGAGCATTACGGACGGTCGCGACGTGATCGATATTGACACCGAGGCGGAGCGGAGATGCGGGCATTTCGGGACTCTCGAGATCGGAGAGACAGGCGACTGCGACAGACGCCTATCCATTAACACGTTCGACTTTGGCGACGACGGCCTTGGCGCGCAACTGCGCCAGGATCGCGCTCAAATGCTTGAGATCATAGACTTCGAGATCGATCGTTGTCTCCGTGAAGTCGGGCGAGCGGCGCTGCATGCTGATGTTGTCGATGTTGCCGTCGTGCTCGGCGATCACGGTCGCGATCTGCGCGAGCGCGCCGGGCTCGTTGACATTCTCGACCTTGATGCGCGCCGGGAAGCGCTGCGGCGCGGAGTCCTCGATGTCCCAGCGAACGTCGAGCCAGCGCTCCGGCTCCTCCTCGAAGTCCTTCAGCGCCGGCGACTGGATCGGATAGATCGTGATCCCCTCGCCCGGCGTGACGATGCCGACGATGCGATCGCCGGGCACGGCGCCGCCGTTCGGCGCGAACTTCACCGGCAGATCGGAATTGTTGCCGCCGATCGGAATCGCAACCGGGCTGCGTGACGGCTCCGGCGACTTCTCCTTGAGCTTGGCGGCGAGGCTCTTCTTGACGCCGTAGCGCGCGACACGCTCTTCCTTGTAGTCGGGATACATCGCGCGCGCGACGTGGGAGGCCTTGATCTCGCCGCGCCCGACCGCTGCCATCACGTCCTCGATCGAGGTGCGCGCCAGGCGTGGCAGCGCGCCCTTGAGCTTGTCATCGGCGTATTCGATCTTGGCGCGCTCGAACAGGCGCTCGACGATGCGCCGGCCGAGACCGACATATTGGTCGCGCACCGCGGTGCGCGTGGCGCGGCGGATCGCGGCGCGCGCCTTGCCGGTGGCTGCGAGCGTTTCCCAGGCCGATGGCGGGGCCGACTGCGCTTCCGAGGTCAGCACCTCGACCTCGTCGCCGTTCTGGAGCTCCGAGGACAGCGGCGCGAACTTGCCGTTGATCTTGCAGCCGACCGCGCTGTTGCCGACGTCGGTGTGCACCGCATAGGCGAAGTCGATCACATTGGCATGGCGCGGCAGCGCGATCAGCTTGCCCTTCGGGGTGAAGCAGAACACCTGGTCGTGGAACAGCTCGAGCTTGGTGTGCTCGAGGAACTCCTCGGGGTTGGCGCTCTCCGACAGGATGCCGATGGTGTGGCGCAGCCAGGCGAACGCATTGGACTCGCGCTTGAGGAATTCGGTCGGCGAGCCCACGCCTTCCTTGTAGAAGACATGCGCGGCAATGCCGCGCTCGGCGATCTGGTCCATCGCCTCGGTGCGGATCTGCAGCTCGACGCGCTGGTTGCCGGGGCCGATCACCGTGGTGTGGATCGATCGGTAGTCGTTCTGCTTCGGCGTCGAGATGTAGTCCTTGAAGCGTCCCGGCACGACCGGCCAGGTGGTGTGGACGATGCCGAGCGCGCGGTAGCAGGACTCGATGTCGTTGACGACGACACGGAAACCGAAGATGTCGGACAATTGCTCGAAGCCGACCGACTTGCGCTCCATCTTGGTCCAGATCGAAAACGGCTTCTTGCGGCGGCCATAGACCCGCGCGCCAAGACCCCTGTGACGCAGATTGTTGGAGAGCTGGTCCTCGATCTCGCCGATCAGGTTGCGGTTGCGCTCGGCGAGCGCATCGAGCCGCTGCATCACCACCGAATAGGCTTCGGGATCGAGGGTGCGGAAGGACAGATCCTCCAGCTCCTCGCGCATTTCCTGCATGCCCATGCGCCCGGCCAGCGGCGCGTAGATGTCGAGCGTCTCCTCGGCAATGCGCCGGCGTGATTCGGTCGGCACGAAGTCGAGCGTGCGCATGTTGTGCAGGCGGTCGGCGAGCTTGACCAGAAGCACGCGGACATCGTCGGCAATGGCCAGCAACAATTTACGCAGGTTCTCGGCCTGCTTGGCCTCGCGCGAGACCAGCTCCAGCCGCTTCAGCTTGGTCAGGCCCTCGACCAGCGCGCCGATCTCGGGGCCGAACAACTGGTCGATCTCGGCCCGCGTCGCCTCGGTGTCCTCGATCGTGTCGTGCAGCAGCGCGGCAACGATAGTGGCGTCGTCGAGCTTCAGGTCGGTGAGAATCGCCGCCACTTCGAGCGGGTGCGAGAAATACGGATCGCCGGAGGCGCGGGTCTGCGAGCCATGCGCCTTCATGGCGTAGACGTAGGCGCGGTTCAGCAGGTCTTCGTTGGTGTTCGGATTGTAGGACCGGACCCGTTCGACGAGGTCATATTGACGCATCATCCGCGCACGCGGCTTCGCTGGCCGTGCCACCGGCGCAGTCGGAGCCACGGCAACCGATTCGGTTGCGGCCTGCATCTGCGTGGGTCTGCGGCGTCGATACACCATGCCGTCCTGCCTTCAAACGGACCATCAGCCGGCCCGTTGTATACATCCTAAGCCCCGATCGCGGACGCCGCCGATCAATTCAGTGACAGGCGTACGGCGCGAGCCGGCAACGCTATGGTAACCACGAAAACGCCAACAAAAGCAAAGGCCCGAACAGGGGTTCGGGCCTTCGATAAGATCACAAGAAGTCGACAATCGCGAGTAAGACGATTACTCGTCCTCCTCGGGCTGCTCTTCCGGCGGCGCGAGGCCTTCGAGACCCTTCAGGAGCTCTTCTTCGGTCATGCGCTCCACAGCCACTTCGGTATCGTCTGCATCGACGCTGGCACCGGCGGAACCGATCAGTGGCACCGTGTCCGGCTCGGGCTCGTCCACCTCGACGAACTTCTGGAGGGAGTGCACCAGCTCCTCGCGCAGGTCCTCCGGCGAGATGGTCGTGTCGGCGATTTCACGCAAAGATACAACAGGGTTCTTGTCGTTATCGCGGTCAACCGTTAGTTGTGAACCGGACGAAATCATGCGGGCGCGGTGGGCGGCCAGCAAGACCAGGTCAAACCGGTTGTCGACCTTGTCGATACAATCTTCTACGGTGACGCGAGCCATGGACTGTCGCTCCGTTGTGGGTGGGACGAAATATGTGGATGATCGGGGCTAGTTATAGGGGAAGGGACGATTTCGCAAGGCCAATTTGTGATTTGGCCTCGCCAAACGGCTCTGCTACCCCCACATTGGGGCTGGGACGGGTGGTTTCCCGGGCTGCCATTGTGGGCGGCGCCGGGTGTATGAGAGTCCGCCATAACTATACCTTGATTGCCCCGACTTCTCCGGATTTGCGGTTTCGACGGGTTTCGGCGGCACTTTAGAACTGCGCGGCTTGCTGCCGCCGCGCCAACAATAAAACGATCAATCACGAACACACTACGCGAGCAAACTGAATGTCACCTTCCCCTACCAACAAGATCGCGCTCTTCATCGACGGGGCCAATCTTTACGCCACGGCGAAAACTCTCGGCTTCGATATCGACTACAAGCGCCTTCTGAAGGAATTTCAGAGCCGCGGGACGCTGCTGCGGGCGTTCTACTACACAGCGATCATCGAGGATCAGGAATATTCCTCGATACGTCCCCTGATCGACTGGCTCGACTACAACGGCTACACCGTCGTCACCAAGGCGACCAAAGAATTCATCGACGCCTCCGGCCGGCGCAAGGTCAAGGGCAATATGGATATCGAGCTCGCGGTGGATGCCATGGAGCTCGCAGAACACATCGACCAGATGGTGCTGTTCTCGGGTGACGGCGACTTCCGCTCGCTGGTCGAAGCGGTGCAGCGCCGCGGGGTGCGGGTCACTGTGATCTCCACCATCGCCAGCCAGCCGCCGATGATCGCCGACGAGCTGCGCCGCCAGGCTGACGTCTTCACCGACCTCGTCGAGCTGCAGTCCAAGCTTGGCCGCGACCCGTCCGAGCGCCCCGCCCCGCGTGATCGCGGCGAGCGCGAGGCACGCCACCACGCCCCGCAGTTCCTCCAGCGCGCGACCACGACCACGATGGCGCCGACGAGGGGCGATGACGACTTCGAGGAGTGAGTCGGCCCGGTCAAGCCGCCAGGCCCCCGCCCTCGTCCCCGACCGTGACTGCCCGCTCTGTCCGCGCTTGGTCGCCTTTCGCGAGGCGAACCGCGCGCGCGAGCCGTTGTGGCACAATGCTCCGGTTGCGCCCTTTGGCGACATCACGGCGCGCCTGCTGGTCGTCGGTCTCGCGCCGGGGATGCAAGGCGCAAACCGCACCGGCCGACCGTTCACAGGCGACTATGCCGGCGACCTGCTCTACGCCACCCTGCTCGAATACGGTTTCGCCAAAGGCAGCTATCAGGCCCGGCCCGACGACGGTTTGAAATTGGTCGACTGCCGGATCGCCAATGCCGTGCATTGCGTTCCGCCGCAGAACAAGCCGCTGCCGGTCGAGATCAACACCTGCCGCCAGTTTCTCGTCGCGAATCTCGAAACCATGCCGAAGCTGCGCGCAATCGTCGCTCTCGGGCGTATTGCGCACGACAGCGTGCTCAAGCCGCTGAAGCTGAAGGCCTCACAAGCGCCGTTCGGCCACGGCGCCGTGCACCAGGCCGGCGCGTTCAAGCTGTACGATAGCTACCACTGCTCCCGCTACAACACGAACACGGGCGTGCTGACGACGGACATGTTCCGCAGCGTGTTCGCCAGGGTGAAGGCGGATCTCGACTAACTCCTGGCGGGATTGGCCTTCAGCCAGTCCAGCACATCGCCCGCGTTCCGGTCGGGCGGGAACACCGGATAAAACACGTGCGCAATTTCGGCGTCGTCGATGATCAGAGCCAGGCGCTTGATCAGCGTCAGGCCCGCGACGTCCATGGTCGGCAGCTTGAGCGCGCGCGTGAGCGCCAGCTTCTCGTCCGAGAGCACCGGGAACGGCAGATGCAGCCGCGACGCCATCTCCGTCTGGTAGTCGTTGCTTTGGGTCGAGAGGCCAAACACCTGCGCGGCGCCTGCAGCCTTCAACTCGGCGAACAGGTCTCGAAACGCGCAAGTCTGCGGCGTGCATCCCCTCGCGCCGGGAATCATGTCCCAGTCGTCGACCAGCGAGATCTTGCCGGGCTCGCCGGTGCGTGGATAAGCGAACACCACGGTGCGGCCCGGGAGCGCCGACAGATTGACCGAAGTGTCGTTGGTCGCGAGCAGGCTGATCGCAGGTAGCGTCAGACCTTTGAGATGGGCGGCATCGCCATCGTCCGAGGGGGCGGGAATCTGGCTCCAATCAACCTCGAGCAGGTTCTTCTGGGTCATCCTGTCCCTCTCAGCCCTATCCCCTCGCTCGCATCAGCCGGCCCTTCTCCCGGCTCCAGTCGCGCTTCTTCTCGGTCTCGCGCTTGTCGTGCAGCTTCTTGCCCTTCGCAACCGCGAGCTGCAGCTTGGCCCGCCCGCGCTCGTTGAAATAGAGCTTGAGCGGAATCAGCGTCATGCCCTCCCGATCGACCGCGCCCATCAGCTTGTTGATCTGCCGGCGATGCAGCAGCAGCTTTCGCGGCCGCTTGGGCTCGTGGTTGAAGCGATTACCCTGGAGATATTCGGGAATGGTGGCGTTGATCAGCCAGATCTCGCCGTCCTTGGAGTCGGCGTAGGACTCCGCAATCGTGCTCTTGCCGTTGCGGATCGACTTGACCTCGGTTCCGGTCAGCGCAATCCCCGCCTCGATCGTATCCTCGATCGCATAGTTGAAGCGGGCCTTGCGATTTTCCGCCATGACCTTGATCGGACGTTCGTTCTTATCGGCCATGGACGTAAAACCTGATCGAGATACGCAGCGACGCTAACAGATTGGATGAAGCGCGCGCGTCACTTCTTGAGGAGATCGCGGATCTCGGTCAGCAGCACGACTTCCGCTGAAGGCTTCGGCGGCTCCGCGGGCTTGACCTCTTCCTTGCGCTTGAACTGGTTCATGGTGCGAATGACCATGAACAGCACGAAAGCGACGATCGCAAAGTTCACGATCAGGGTGAAGAAGCTGCCATAAGCCAGCACTGCGCCCTGCTTCTTGGCATCGGCGAGATTGTGCTCCGTGACCTTGCTCGAGAGTCCGATGAAGTAGTTGGAGAAGTCCAGGCCGCCGGTGATTGCGCCGATGATCGGCATGATGATGTCGTTCACCATCGACGTCACGATGGCACCGAAGGCGGCGCCGATGATGACCGCGACCGCGAGGTCGACGACATTGCCCTTCATGGCGAAGTCGCGGAATTCCTTCAGCATCGGTGATCCCCCTGAGTTGCCTGTGGCGATGAATTGACGAACGCTGCCTAGTTGATCAGGCCGGCGTGCACCATGGCGCTGCGCACGGCAACGCGGGTCGGTTCGGAGACCGGAACCATCGGCAGCCGCAGCGTCTCGTCGAATTTGCCGAGCAGCGACATCGCGTACTTGATCGGCGCCGGGTTGCTCTCGATGAAGAGGTTGTTGTGCAACGGCATCAGCTTATCGTGGATCGCAAGCGCTGCCTTGGTGTCCCCCTTCGCCCACGCGGCGTGGAACTCGGCGCACAGGCGCGGGGCGACGTTCGAGGTCACCGAGATGCAGCCATGGCCACCATGCGCCATGTAGCCGATGATGGTGGCGTCCTCACCAGAAAGCTGGTTGAAGTCCTCGCCCATCGCGGCGCGCTGCTGCGAGACGCGCACCATGCTGGCGGTGGCGTCCTTGACGCCGGCGATGTTCTTCAGCTCCCACAGCCGCTTCATGGTGTCGACCGACATGTCGATCACCGAGCGCGGCGGAATGTTGTAGATGATGATCGGAATGCCGATCGCATCGTTGATCGCCTTGAAGTGCTGGTACATGCCTTCCTGGGTCGGCTTGTTGTAGTAGGGCGTGACCACCAGCACGGCATTAGCGCCCGCCTTCTCGGCGTGCTGGGCGAGCTCGACCGCCTCCTTGGTCGAATTGGAGCCGGCGCCGGCGATCACGGGCACGCGGCCCTTGGCCTCCTCGATGCACCATTCGACGACCTTCTTGTGCTCGTCATGGCTGAGCGTCGGGCTCTCGCCGGTGGTGCCGACCGGGACCAGGCCGTTGGTGCCCTCGGAGATCTGCCAGTTGACCAGCGACCGGAACGCCGCCTCGTCCAGCGCGCCGTTCTTGAACGGCGTGACCAAGGCGGTGAACGACCCCCGGAATTTCGTCTTGGCTGCCATGGACTTCCTCCGTACGCGGCGCGAATTTAAAGCAAGCCCCATTCTTATCGGGTCTGTCCGGCCGGTAAAAGACCTGCTGCCGACTGACGCACCGTTTAGGCCGCGATTTTGCCGCTGTGGTGGTGCAAACCCGGCGGCGGTAAGCGGCTGTTGGTATTTTGTCCGCATATTCAATCAAATACAGCCAGATCTTGTACAGATAGGTCTTGGGCCAATTGACTGATTCGGGGCGACGAACCTCCGTGACCTCCTTTCCTGGTACTGCATGGCGATCCGCCGGTCTGGCCCTATGCCTGATGGCCGGCCTGTCGATCGGCTGCGTCGCCTTGGCCAAATCCAATGAGACAACCGACGACGCCGCGAAGGAACCGGCCAAGCAGGCGACCAAGGGAACCGCGAAGCCGTCACCCAAACCGCCTGCGAAGGACGGCACCAAGGGATCCGCCAAGGACACGGCCAAGGACACGGCGAAGAGCCCTGGCAAGGAAACCGCCAAGGGCGCGAGCAAGGGAGCAGCTGCCGCCCCGGCCAAGGACGCTGCGAACAAGGACACTGCGAAGAAACCTGCCGGCAAGGACGCAGCGAAGGACAAGCCCAAGCCCGCGGCAGCCGCTTCCACGCCAAAAGCGCGACCGGCAGCCAATGCCCCGGCCGTACACACCGCGCCAGCGGTCACGGCCACCGTCAGGCCCACGGCCCCGGCGCCCGCCCCCGCCTCTGCACGCCCCGTCGCAGCCCCCGTGCTGGCGCCCGCAACTCGCCAGCACGCCGCACCGCGCAAGCCGGTCACGCCAGCCGCGGTCGCGGCGACCTCCTCGACGTCGCAGGCCGACAAGGACACGCTCGAGAACGTCATCGAGCTCGTGCGCAAGCGCAAGCCAGGCGACGCCACCAGTTACGCCGATTCGATTTCCGATCCGGTCGCGCGAAAGCTCGCCGAATGGATCATCCTGCGCAGCGAGGACAACGGCGCGAGCGTCGAGCGCTACCGCGCCTTCCTCTCCGTCAATCCAAGCTGGCCGTCGCAGACCTTCCTGCGCCGGCGCCTCGAGGCTGCGATGTGGGACGACCGGCGCGACGATTCCGTCGGCTGGTCGTGGTTCGAGAACGAATCCCCCGTTTCGGCCAAGGGCCGCTTCGTGCTCGCCAAGGCGATGCTGGCGCGCGGCGACCGCGCCAATGCCGAACGGCTGGTGCGCGAGGCCTGGCGCAGCGATCCGATGTCGGAGGACACCGAGAACAACGCGCTCGATCAGTTCGGCGCCCTGCTGACGCCGGGCGACCAGAAGGCGCGAATGGACACGCTACTCTATGGCAGCGAGCACGAGGCGGCGCTGCGTGCGGCGAAAAGACTCGGCGCCGGCTACGTCGCACTCGCCAAGGCCCGCATCGCCTCCTTCAAGAAGGCGCCCAACACACGCGCGTTGCTGGAAGAAGTGCCGCGCGAGCTGCACAGCGATCCCGGCTTCATCTTCAGCAAGATCCAGCTGCTGCGTCGCGAGGAGAAGTTTGCCGAAGCGGCCCAGCTTATGCTGTCCGCACCGAAGGACCCGAACCGGCTCTACAATCTCGACGAATGGTGGATCGAGCGGCGCCTGCTCGCGCGCAAGATGATCGACACCGAGGACTTCCGCAGCGCCTATCTGATCGCGCGCGACGCAGCCCTCCCCACGCGCGACATCTACAAGACCGAGCAGGAGTTCACGGCGGGCTGGATCGCGCTGCGCTTCCTCAACGATCCCGCGGCGGCCGCCCAGCACTTTGCCCGCATCGGCGTCGGCAGCGTCAATCCGACCACGCTGGCGCGTGCCGGTTACTGGCAAGGGCGTGCGGCCGAAGCCGCCGGTCGCCAGCAGGAGGCGCGCAACGCCTATGCCCGCGCGGCCGAGCAATCCACCAGCTATTATGGCCAGCTCGCGCGCGCAAAACTGGGCTTGCCGCAGATCGAGCTGAGCAGCCAGCCGCGCGGCCGCGGCGCCGAACGGCTGGAGATCGTGCGCGCAGCGCAATTGCTCTATGAGCTCGACGAACGCGAGATGGCGGTGCCGATGCTTGCCGACATGGGCGAGAACGGCGATCCCGAGGCGCTGACCGGCCTCGGCGAGCTGACCCAGCGCTACAGCGACGCCCGCGGCATGCTGCTGGTCGGCAAGGCCGCTCTCAATCGCGGGCTGCCGTTCGATTTCTACGCCTATCCCGTCAACGGCATTCCGCAATTCACGCAGATCGGCCCCGAGGTCGAACGCAGCATCGTCTACGCGATCGCGCGACAGGAAAGCGCATTCAACCCCTCCGTGGTCTCGCCGGCGCAGGCCTATGGGTTGATGCAGGTGACGCCGGACGCCGCGCGCTACGTCTGCAAACGGCATGGCGCGACCTACGACCTGTCGCGGCTCAAGAACGATTCGTCCTACAACGCCACGCTCGGCGCGGCCGAGCTCGGCGGTCTGCTCGAGGACTATCGCGGCTCCTACATCATGACCTTCGCCGCCTACAATGCGGGGCGCGGCAGTGTGAAGAAGTGGATCGACCGCTACGGCGACCCGCGCGACGCCAAGGTCGACGCGGTCGACTGGGTGGAGCTGATTCCCTTCTCCGAGACGCGCAATTACGTGCAGCGGATCATGGAGAATCTTCAGGTCTACCGCGCCCGCTTCGGCGGCGGCACGCGGCTGCAGATCGAGGCCGATTTGCGCCGCGGCGCCGGCAGCGTCGAATAGAGCCACGCTCTCTCGGACGGAAGAAACTCGCCTCCGAACTCAGCGAAAACGCCCAGCCGAATACGTTGACGCCCGCCAGCCGGATCCTTCCGCAGACCGGCAAGCCTGACATTGCTTTTGTCTTGTCGTTAGGGCTGGATGCGAACAGTTTTTTCCATCACGACCCTTTTTTCCATCGGAGGCACCTATGTTTAAAACGATTGCACTAACGGTTTTGCTCCTGGCTCCCGTCAGTTCAGCGGCATTGGCACAAACAGCGCAAAAAAAGGTCGACATGTCGGCTAAACGCGAACGCTGCGCAGACGAAGGCCGGAAGATGGGGCTTTTCCGCGGCGTTACCGGCGGATTGAGCCAGTACGTGGCGAGTTGCGTGAAGCGCTAACGCGTGCCGCGCGTGCCACCAAGTGTCGTTGCGGTAATCGGGCGGCCAAGGGCTCTCTGAAGGAAAAGCGCTTCTCAGAGCGGATCAGGTCGCAGCCTGCCGCGCGCAATGCGTTCTCTTGAACATCAAGGTTCTGGTCGGTGGTGCTTACGCGAGCACATCCGATAACGGTCGTCTGAGGAGGCCGCCGGTATACCGCCCCAAATGCCAACCCAAAAAACAAAAGCCCCCGGCGGTTTCCCGCCGGGGGCTCTGTCGACAGATCGATCTTAGAACGTGCGGTTAGCGCGGAGCAGCAGGGTCAGCGAGTTCTGATCCTTCAGCTCATACACAGCGCCCGGCTTGGCCCAGATCGCGGTGGCCGGAGCAGTGATCGTGCCGGAGTACTTCTGATCCAGGCGCGTCCAGCTCAGGTCCGCCGTGAACGCCAGGTTCTTGACCGGGGTCCAGTTGGTGTTCACGCCGATAACACCGAAAGCGAAGTCCGGGTTACAGGTCGCGGTGGCGGTACCGAAAGCGGCAGTGAAGTTACCGCAGATCAGAGCCTTGGCGTTGCTGGTGTAGCTCAGCTGAGCATAGCCACCGTAGAGGCCGCTCGACCAGTAGGGGTTCCAGTTGTGGGTGTAGCCACCGCGGACGCCCCAGGTCTTGACGGTCTCGATGCTGCCGCCAGCGCCGAAGACGCCGTCAGCAATGCCAGCGAAACCAATGCTCTGGTAAGCGCCGACGCCCGAGCCGCTGAACATCGCGAACTGCTGCGGGAACAGGACCTGGAAGTTCTCACGGGACATGCCATCGGTGTAGACGGCGTTCAAGTTGATCGAGTCACCCGCACCAGTCGGGATGTTCTTGATCGACAAGGCGCCCTGCACAGCCCAACCCCACTTGTCGGAAGGATGACCGGTGGGTTCAGTCGTGCCGTAGTAGCCGGGATGCAGGTCATGCGCGGCAACCGAGATCTGGCCGAGACCCCAGGCCTGGTCGACACGGAGAGCGCCGACGATGTCGGGGGAGCGCGTTCCACCCCAAGCGTTGACACCGTACTGGCCCTGGATGAGGGCAGCAGCGGCAGCCGTGGTGGCGGAGGTGATGGTCGGAAGGCCCGTAGTGGCGCTAACCGAGCCGGACGCCGCGAAGCCGTTCACGTTCCAGAGGTTGCCCTGACCGTTGGACTGGGTGTCCGGGCTTTCCAAGGCCAGCGAGCCGGTGATGCCCTGACCGAAGTCAGCGGTATAGGCGAACTGGTTGACACCGGTCACGTGGTTGGAGCCGCCCGGAACGGTATCGGGACCGCCTGCGTTGTAGGACTGCCACGGAGCGTCGAAGATCGAGACCGTGCGGCCCATGGTGAAGCCAGCGAACTGGATGAACGCATGGTACAGGCCGAGGGTGGCGCCGCCAGCAGCGAACGTCGCCGGGCTGCTGCCGGTGATGTTGCCGGTGTCGTAGCTGAAGATCATGTCAGCATAGGTGCGGACAACACCGTATTCGGTCGCCGTGCGGGTATCGACGTTGAGGTCCATACGAGCGCGGGTGTAGTAGTAGTTGGTCAAACGGTTGTTCGACCCGCCGTTCGCGGTGGCCTGGCTGTTGTTGAAGCCATAGTCATTCGCGCCGCCGAGAACTGCGTCAGCGCGGGCATAACCGCTCAGCTTGATGCAGGTGTCGGTGCCCGGGATGTAGTAGAAACCCGCACCGTACAGGGAGCAGATCTTCACGTATTCGACCGCCTTGGCCTTCACGGGGAGATCGGCTGCTTGTGCTCCGCCCACGGCGATCAGACCCGCCGCTGAGCCGAGCAAAAGGCTCTTAACCAACTTCATGTTAAACCTCCAAGTTGCTCTTCAGGGAAGGTCACTGACCCGAACGGCCAATTCCCCAACCCCCTCTAAATCACCGCCTTGGCCACCTTCGCGTCTTCGGACACACCCGCATGAACGCGAGGGACTTAAGCGAAAGACCTAAACGGGACGACCTTGGGATGCCCCCCTCCGTCGCCCGTTCACAATTACCGAACGTCCTTGCACACACAACAAGAGAACGCTCCGAAACGGGCCCATGAAGTCTGTTTTCCGAAGGGTGTTGCACAAATAACACGCGGATGTGATCGGATGGCTCCCGTAACCAATTGTTATTATTTATCTTTTTTTACGGGTTCCATTTCGTCCAAAGTTCCCGGCCTGCACGACTGGCGAGCCGACTTACGCACCCGCACGGTTCTGGAACGCTCGAATCGAGGAATCGGCACGAAGACTCAGCGGGATGTGTAATGCTCGGTAACGTTCGGTGATCCCGGGAGGGACCCGCGCAATCCGGCTCCGCCTCGCGCGTGGAATAGACACTCTATGAGGCCGAAGCGGCTCGAGAGATCGGGGAATCAGGACGGGCATCCCGGCCGCTAGAAATCGTTGGGAATATTTGAACGAAAACACACGCTTCCAAATTGACCCACCCAAGCAATTAGATGCATAAGGCTCGCACCGGAGAGGTGGCCGAGTGGCTGAAGGCAACGCTTTGCTAAAGCGTCATACGGTCTCAAGCTGTATCGAGGGTTCGAATCCCTCTCTCTCCGCCACCCAGCGGCAGAATCAAGGTCTGCGCGTTCCTTCCTCTGAAGACGATTGTGGCGCGGCTGCAAAAGCCTGGCGCAAGGATCCGCGCGGCTGAGCTCAGCCCGATTCGCGTCTCCTCTTATATAAGTGTGCGTGCACCTAGATGCGCGACCGCCAGATCCGCCAGTGCGAGGGCGATATCAGCACGGCCTCGTCCGCCCAGACATTGAACCAGACGCCGGCCTTGCGGCGGCATGGAAAGGTCAGCGGCAGAATACCGGTCTTGTGCGGCCGGCCGAGTTCCAGATCGCAATCATCGGGCGCGATCTGAATCGGTAGCCATCGGCCCGGTCCAGCGTCAGTCTTGTCGGGATCGCTCATGCCGTGCGGGTCTAATCGGCGGCACGACGCGGGAACTTGATTCAGCGCAACCCAATAGTCCCGCGAAAGCACGGGACGGCTGCGGTTCCCAGATCAATGAGCGGACACCCACGCCCTCGCCTCACGCTGCGCGACCGAGATCTCGGACTCCGACATCTGGCCGGCCACTTCCTGGCGCAGCGCGACGGCGTCCTTGCGGCCCTTCAGGGCGGCGAGGTTGAACCATTTGTGCGCGGCGACGAGGTCGACCAGGCCCGAGCGGCCGCTCGCCCAATAGATCCCGCGCTCGAACAGAACGTCCGACAGCGTGCTCGAATCGATCGGCGTTGCCGTATCGAGATCGAAAGTCCCCTGAAACATAACGCATCCCCTTTTTCTTTGTGCCGCCTCGTTCCCCCGAGCGCGGCTCCCGTCCAACTCTGATTTGCGTGATCCTTCCGGGTCACGCGTTGCTCAACTCATCCCCGAGTCTTCTTTCGACTCTTCTTGCCCGAATGCCGTTTGCCGGCTTGTTGGAGGCGATGATGGCGGGCAAATTTGAATGGCAGTTTAAGTATCGCGATGAAGCAGACGTAAACGCGGGGCTGCGCCACTCGCGCCGGAAATTCAAGAAGTCCCCGATTTGCAGGGACTTCTGCAATTCGTCAGATTTGGTTTACTCTGGGATTTTGGGACATCGATAACCATCGCGCGCGGTGGCGCGTGTCCTGCGGCGCCTCCTCCGGCTGTCGTCGCCCGTCTGTGCGCGAGTTGCGCGCTGCAGCGGGTGCTCAATATTCCAGAGGCGCCAATCGCTGACACCGCGCGCGGAGAAGCGCCGCGCTGATGGCGCGCGATCACGCCGTAGCCCTCGCCTGCTCCAAGGCCTCGCAGCCAAGCACGGCAAAGCGGCTATGCCGCGGTCAGATCAACAATGTCGGGAAAGGAATGCCGGCAATACCCCGGCCTCAGGGAACGAGGGCGTCGGCGAACACGTCAGGACCAGATTCCAAATGGCCCGAAGGCCGCTGTGGAATTGCGGAGCTCTTTTGAAGGAGACCCGCACCGATCGAAGAAAACTTTGTTTCTTCTGCCGGACCGGACTTTGACGAGCAAGCTCGCGAAGTTGACGATCCGACCGTTGACCTGATGTCTCGCCGACACCCTCTATCGTCGACCAGAACCTCTAGGAGGCGCTGATGACGTGCCAGCTACAAGGAGCCGGCAACTTCAGAAGCGAAGTTACTTCTTCTTCGCGACCTTGCGGGTCTTCTTCGCAGTCTTCTTCACTGCGCTCTTCGCCTTCTTTACCTTCTTCGCCTTCTTCGCTTTCTTGGCCATGTTGCCCTCCGATGTGTGAGATGGCTTTAATCGCTGCATGCATTCGGGGATCGAGTGCACACTCATTCCGAATACACCAACACGACGAAAAAAACATCTTCTCACTTAAGGAAGTGTTGACGACGCAGCGCGCGTGCGCCAGCCGCGCTTGATTTGCCGACACCGAGAGACACGCGTCGGCGATTGCAAATGCATCTCGCAGCATCGACGTCGGCAAGCGTAGCGATTGCAGGAAAACGCTATGCAGCAAGTATTATTCTGCGCGCGTGCATCACGCCTGATCGGCGCGATGATGCGCGCTGCAACGCGCGCGATGGTGTCGCCGGGCAGAGTCGCGGACTCTGAGTCGCGAATTTTGGCAACGAAATTATTTTCATGCTTAACGGCGGAGGCGCTCGTCAGAGCGTGTGCAAGTCGCCGTTTTGCGCGAATCGCGCGACCGCGATTCGCATCTGCACCGTGGCCTCAACGGGATGAAGTTGGATGTCGGCGATGCGTGCGCGCGTCTCGTCTCGACGTCGCGCGAGGTGACGAAGCGTGTCCGTCACCTCCTTCAAACGTATAACGTCAGATGCCGAGCTTGGACTTGAGTAGATCATTGACGGCCTGCGGGTTCGCCTTGCCGCCGGATGACTTCATCACCTGGCCAACGAACCAGCCGAGCGACTGCGGCTTGTCCTTCACCTGCGCAGCCTTGTCCGGATTGGCCGCGATGATGTCGTCGACAACCTTTTCGATCGCCGAGAGATCCGTGACCTGCTTCATGCCGCGGCTTTCGACCAGCGCACGAGGGTCGCCGCCCTCCTGCCAGACGATCTCGAACAGATCTTTGGCGATCTTGCCGGAGATCGTGCCCTCGCCGATCAGGTCGATGATCGCAGCGAGCTGCTCGGATGAGACCGGAGAGCCCGTAATATCCCGGCCTTCCTTGTTGAGACGGCCGAACAGCTCGTTGATCACCCAGTTCGCCGCCATCTTGCCGTCGCGGGCGCGGTTGGCGAGCTTGTCGAGCACCGTCTCGTAGAACACCGCACTCTCGCGCTCGGCGACCAGCACGCTCGCATCGTAAGCCGACAGGCCGAAATCTGCGACAAAGCGTGTCTTCTTCTGATCCGGCAGCTCCGGCAGCTTCGCCTTCAGCTCGTCGACGAAGGTCTGGCTGAACTCCAGCGGCAGCAAATCCGGATCGGGGAAGTAGCGGTAGTCATGTGCCTCTTCCTTCGAGCGCATCGAGCGCGTCTCGCCCTTGTTGGGATCGTAGAGCCGCGTCTCCTGGTCGATCTGGCCGCCCTCCTCGAGGATTTCGATCTGGCGTCGCGCTTCGTACTCGATCGCCTGGCCGATGAAGTTGATCGAGTTCATGTTCTTGATCTCGCAGCGCGTGCCGAGCGGCGCACCCGGCTTGCGCACGGAGACGTTGACGTCGGCGCGCAAGCTCCCCTTCTCCATGTCGCCGTCGCAGGTGCCGAGATAGCGCAGGATCGAACGAAGCTTGGTCACGTAGGCCTTGGCCTGCTCGGCATCGCGGATGTCGGGCTTGGAGACGATCTCCATCAGCGCCACGCCGGAGCGGTTGAGATCCACATTGGACATGGTCGGAGATCGATCGTGCAGCAACTTGCCGGCGTCCTGCTCGAGATGCAGCCGCTCGATGCCGATGGAGACGCTGCGACCGCCGTCGAGCTCGACCACCACTTCGCCTTCGCCCACCACGGGCGATTTGTACTGGCTGATCTGGTAGCCCTGCGGCAGGTCTGGATAGAAATAGTTTTTCCGGTCGAACACCGAGCGCAGGTTGATCTTTGCGTTGAGGCCAAGCCCGGTCCGGACAGCCTGCCTGACGCATTCCTCGTTGATCACGGGCAACATGCCCGGCATCGCGGCGTCCACCAGCGACACGTGGCTGTTCGGCTCGCCGCCGAACTCCGTGGAAGCGCCGGAGAACAATTTCGACTTCGACGTCACCTGGGCATGGATCTCCATGCCGATGACCATCTCCCAGTCACCGGTGGCGCCTTTGAGAAGCTTGTGGGATGCGGCTGGTGCGTTCATCGGTCTCGGGGTCCAGATCAGATCATATCGGGGATGGCTGGGCTTCGCGCAACGGGTTGCGCCAGTCAAGCCAGAGAAGGCGGCGTGCGGACGGCAGCACAGCCTGCACCTCCGCCATCTCGCCTGCGCAATGCCGCCGGCGCCGCGCACTCAGGCATTGACGCAAACCCCTGATGCACCATAAAGGTTGCGCAGGGGGCAATGCATGTTTTTTCGCGTTTCGATGCTGGCGGCTGCAGCTGCCATTCTTGTGTCATGCTCGACGCCTTATCAGCAATCAGGCTTCACCGGAGGGTCCGACGTCAAGGAGCTGAGGCCGGACGTCTACCGCGTGACCTTCCAGGGCAATGGTTACACCACCCGCGAGAGCGTTCAGGTCTATTGGCTCTATCGCTCGGCCCAGCTGGCGGTCGAAAAGGGTTTTGCCGGATTTGAAATCCTGTCGGACATTCAATTCGTGATGCGGCGGCCGCCGGCGGACGATCGTCGCCCTCGCCTCGCTGTTGCCGTGCCGTCGCTGCGCACCCATATTCCCGTCTCGCCACAGGAAGCCGCCGATTTCAGGATCCGGGACGACGATCTCGCCATGCGGCCGGATGAGCCGGTCAGGCTTGCGCGCGGCGGCGGTGTCTTCATCTACACCGGCGGCGGAGCGGCCTCGCCAAAGCCCGGGCTCGAGGCCGACGTGCACTTCCTCCCCGCGCCCGTCGTGGCGGCACCGCCCAAAGTGTTCGACGCCAAGGCGCTGATCGCCCAGCTCGAGCCGCTCATCAAGGCAGAACGGTGTAACCTCGGCAATGTCTGCCCGCATGTTCACGAATACCTGCTGCCGAAGGGAACGCTGCGATAATAGCGTCCGGCGAGACGTCTTCGCCGCTGGCGCGGTCTCACCGGGCGAGCAGCGTGGCAGCGATCCGCTCCCACTCCGCTTCCAATGAATCCTTTGCCGCCACCTGGCCGGCCTGGCGGTACCAATAGCCGGCATTGCCGAGGTCGCCTTCGACGCGGTGCAGATAAGCGTGCACCCAGGCGGCGTCGCGCCCCTGGTCGTCCTGAACGATCTTGTGGGCCTGGTCCCAATCACCCTTCGCAGCCCACCAGAGACCGGCGAGCGGCGCGTTCAGGCTCGGCGCAGGCGCCGCGCCGTCGAGGCTCGCGATGAAATCAGCGACATTCACCACCACCTCGCGGGGGTGAAGCGGCCGGCGGCCTGCTCGATCACCTCGCCGAGCGAGAACAGCGTCTCCTCCTCGAACGGACGGCCGATCAGTTGCAGGCCGAGCGGCAGGCCCTGCGCGTCCTTGCCGGCGGGCACCGCGATGCCCGGCAGGCCCGCCATGTTCACGGTCACCGTGAAGATATCGTTGAGATACATCTCGACGGGGTCCGCGCCGCCCTTCTCGCCGATGCCAAAGGCCGCCGACGGCGTTGCCGGCGTCAGGATCGCGTTGACGCCCTTGGCGAAGCAATCCTCAAAGTCCTTCTTGATCAGCGTGCGCACCTTCTGAGCGCGCAGATAGTAGGCGTCGTAATAGCCGGCCGAGAGCACATAGGTGCCGATCATGACGCGGCGGCGCACCTCGGCGCCAAAGCCTTCGGCGCGGGTGTTTTCGTACTGCTCGACGATGTTCTTGCCTTGCTCGCGCAGGCCGTAGCGAACGCCGTCATAGCGCGCGAGGTTGGAGGACGCTTCCGCCGGTGCCACGATGTAATAGGCCGGCAGCGCGTATTTGGTGTGCGGCAGCGACACCTCGACCAGTTCGGCGCCGGCCGCTTTCAGCCAGGCGGCGCCCTCGCTCCAGAGCTTCTCGATCTCGGCCGGCATGCCGTCGAGACGATACTCCTTGGGGATACCGATCTTCATGCCCTTCACGGACTTGCCGATCGCAGCCTCGTAATCCGGCACGGCAATGTCGACCGAGGTCGTGTCCTTCGGATCGTGGCCGGCCATCGAGCGCAGCAGCATGGCGCTGTCGCGCACGCTGCGCGCGATCGGACCGGCTTGATCGAGCGAGGAGGCAAAGGCGACGATGCCCCAGCGCGAGCAGCGGCCATAGGTCGGCTTGATGCCGACGGTCGCGGTGAATGCCGCCGGCTGGCGGATCGAGCCGCCGGTGTCGGTCGCCGTCGCGCCCATGCAGAGCAGCGCCGCCACCGCCGACGCCGAACCGCCGGACGAACCGCCCGGCACCAGCGTGGTGTTGCTTCCTTCGCGCCGCCAGGGATTGCCGACGGGGCCGAAGCACGAGGTCTCGTTCGCCGAGCCCATCGCGAACTCGTCATTGTTGAGCTTGCCGAGCATCACGGCGCCGTCGCGCCAGAGCTGCGACGTGATGGTGGACTCGTAGGTCGGCACGAAATTGCCGAGGATTTTTGAGCACGCCGTGGTGCGCACGCCCTTGGTCGCGAACAGATCCTTGATGCCGAGCGGGATGCCCGCGAGCGGGCCGGCGTCGCCGCGAGCGATCTTCTCGTCCACGGCCTTCGCCATGTCACGCGCCTGGTCAGGCGTCTCAAGGATAAAGGCGTTGAGCACGCGCGCCTTCTCGATCGCGGAAAGATGCGCGTCGGTCAGCTCGAGTGACGTGAAAGTCTTGTCGGCGAGACCCTTGCGGGCCTCGGCGAGCGTCAGCGATGTCAAATCGGTCATTTATTGATCGGGCTGCAGAAGAACGGAGACAGGGTCTTGTCGTTGGCCGGGTCGTCTTTCTTGGCGGCCGCATTCGCGGCGGCCTCGAGCTCATCGAGCACGGCATTGACGGCGACATTGGGATCAGCAGCCTTGCCCTGCCGTTCCATCTTGTCGAGGTAATTCATGTAGGCCTGATAGGCCTTCTCATCGTCGCAAAGCATGCACATCGGACTTGGTCCAGAGACTCTTAGTTTGACGCGTTTTCTTCACCGGCTTCCACTTCGCTCGAAAACGCTATGCAATTATTCGACGACCTTGGGCACCAGGAAGAAGTGACCTTCGGTCGCAGGCGCGTTGGCAACGATATCGTCGGCGATCTCGCCGTCAGTGACCACGTCTTGCCGCTTCTTCATCTGCATCGGAGTGACCGAGGTCATGGGCTCCACGCCCTCGACATTCACTTCCGAGAGCTGCTCGACAAAGGCGAGCATGGCGTTGAGCTCGCCCTGCAGATGCGGAACCTCGTCCTCGGAAACCGCAATGCGCGCCAGATGCGCGATGCGGCGGACGGTAGCGGCGTCGACGGACATTATATAAGGCCTCTCACGGCAAAACCTATGTGCCGTATAGCAGAGGCCGGTTTTGCGCCGCAACCGGCGCCGGGAACTAGCCAGCCATCTGGCGGAGGCGTGCCAGGGCTGATTTGGCGAGATCCCGGGTCAATTCGGCGGCAGGAAGCTCCCGGCCCAAGCCAATGGCCTGCCCGGCCCAGAGATTGGTGAAGTCCACTTTGCCCTGCTTCTCCGCGGCCGCCTTCAGCGGCGCCAGGGCCGTTGCGGCATGGGGAAATGGCGGAGCATCAGGAGAGATCGGGCCCGCTTCGCGGATGACGCGGTTCTGGATACCCCGCGCGGGCCGCCCGGTCATGACATTGGTGATCACGGTGGAGTCGTCCCGCCCCTCCGCAAGCGCCGCCCGTCCAGCCGCCGTGTGCGTGGATTCGGGGCAGCGCAGATAGGCACTGCCGATCTGCACGCCGGATGCGCCGAGCGTGAAGGCCGCCGCAATGCCGCGTCCGTCGCCAATGCCGCCGGCGGCAATGACCGGCACCTTCACTGCGTCGACGATCTGCGGCACCAGCGCAAACGTGCCGGGCTGCTCGGCGATCTTGTCGGTCAGGAACATGCCGCGATGACCTCCCGCCTCGGCGCCTTGCGCGATGACGGCGTCGACGCCGCGCTGGTCGAGCCAGACCGCCTCTTTCACCGTCGTCGCCGAGGCGATCACCAGACACCCGGCCGCCCTGATGCGGTCGAGCAGACCCTTCTCGGGCAGACCGAAATGGAAGCTGACGACCTCCGGCTTCAGTTCCTCGACGACGGCGCAGGTCGCTGCATCGAACGGCGCCCGGTTGGCGGCGTTGATCGGCGCCGCCGGATCGAGGTCATGCTCCCCGTAATAGCCTGCAAGGCGCTGCTTCCAGCGCGCTTCGGCGGCAGCCGTGAGCTCGACCGGCGTGTGGCAGAAGAAGTTCAGATTGACCGGCGCCGCCACGCGCTGGCGGATCATCTTGACCTGCTCGCGGATCTTGTCGCCGGACAGCATGGCACAAGGCAGCGAGCCGAGCGCACCGCCTTGCGCGGCCGCGATCACCAGCTCCGCGTCCATCACGCCGGCCATCGGTGCCAGCACGATCGGGAATTCGGTCTTGAAGAGATCGATCAGTCGACGGTCAGGCCACATGGTGTGTCTCTCGTTCTTGCCCTCTCCCCTTGTGGGAGAGGGTGGATCGCCGCGATAGCGGCGAGACGGGTGAGGGGTTTGCTTCCGCGGACGCAGACCTCTCAAATTTGACTTTTCTCTCCGCGGATAGAACCCCTCATCCGGCGCTACGCGCCACCTTCTCCCACAAGGGGAGAAGAGAAAGAAACACTGGAGTTGCGCCGGCCGGCCAGAAGCTGCCCGGCCTCGGACGCAATCCGTTCGACGATCTCGGCCGCCGGTGGAATATCATGGATCAGGCCGACGGCTTCTCCGGCAAAGACGGCCGCGATTTCGAAATCACCCGCCATTTTTGCCGCGGCATAGGCCTTGGCGACGTCGTCTGCGCGTTGCATCAGCTCGATCTCGCGGCCGGTCCAGCTCTTGATATGGTCGTTGACCAGCGTTCGTGCAGTGAACGGAGCCGGCCAGAACAGTTTTCGCGACCAGTCGGGAACGACGCCGCGCACAGTGCCATTGCCATCGGCCGTGCGAATGCGCTCCTTGGCCGCGGCGGCGCCATTGGCCTCGACGCTCGCATAGAACCGCGTGCCGATCAGCACGCCGGATGCGCCGAGCATCATCATGGCCGCGAGACCCCGGCCGTCGGCGATGCCGCCGGCCGCGACAACAGGCACCCGCCCGGCGGAAAGATCAACAATGGCTGGCACGATATCGACCGTGGTGCGCGACGCGCCGTGACCGCCCGCCTCAGTCCCCTGCGCGATCAAGATCTCCGCGCCGGCATCGAGCGCCTGTTTCGCCATGTCCTCGCTCTGCACTTGGCAGATCAGCCGCGCGCCGCTCGCTTTGATGCGCGGCGCGAACGGCGCGGGATCGCCGAACGACAGCATGACCGCCTGCGGCCGCGCATCGAGCGCGATGTCGAGAAGCTCGGGCTGTTTTGCCAGGCTCCAGGTGATGAAGCCGATCCCGAAAGGCGCAAAGCCACTCAGCTCCGCAGCCTCAGCCTGCAGACGGGCACGGTCGCCATAGCCACCGCCCAAGATGCCAAATCCGCCGGCCTCGCTGACGGCGCGGGTCAGCCGGCTGCCGGCGATCGTGTCCATGGGTGCTGACAGGATCGGATGCCTGATCCGGAGAAGCTCCGTCAGCGGCGTGGTGATCGGCATGGGGTCTCCCGCTCTGGACAGGAACATTAGGCGCAACTAGCATTCTGGAAAAATGAATTGTTGCGAACGCTGCCATCACAAAAGCGAAACGACGCCATGGAACTGAGCGATATCCAGACCTTTGCCGCGGTCGCCCGCACCGGCGGCATCACCCGCGCTGCCGAAGAGCTCAACACGGTGCAATCCAACGTCACCCAGCGCATCAAGGCCCTGGAGGCCGAGATCGGCACACCCCTGTTCGAGCGTCACAGCCGCGGCATGGCGCTGACCGGCGCCGGCAAGCGCCTCCTGCCCTACGCACAGCGGATGGCCGCGCTGTCGCGCGAAGCCGTGCTCGCCGCGCGCGACGATGGCGAGCCGAAGGGTCCGCTTTCGATCGGCTCGATGGAGACCACGGCTGCGGTGCGGTTGCCGCCGCTGCTCGCCGATTTCCACCGCCGCTTCCCGGCCGTGCGCCTCAGCCTGCGCACGTCGCCGACCGCCGATCTCGTCGCCGGCGTGCTCGAAGGCACGCTCGATGGCGCCTTCGTCGCCGGCCCGATCGCGCATGCCGATCTGACCGCGACCAGCGCATTCCGCGAAGAGCTGGTGCTGGTCAGCGCGCGGCGCTGGGCCTCGCTCGCCGAGCTGCGCGCCGGCACACCGGAGTCAGGCCCGACCGCGCTCGTCTTCCGCACCGGCTGCACCTATCGCCAGCGGCTCGAGCAGATTTTGGTCGAGTTCGGCTGGCCCTCGGCCACGCGCTTCGAGCTCGGCACGCTCGACGGCATGATCGGCTGCGTCGCCGCCGACATGGGCGTGACGCTGTTGCCGCGCACCGTGGTCGAGCGCAGCGCGATGACCGGCAGTGTGACGGTGCACGCGCTGAGCCCCTCACATGCCCGCGTCGAGACGCTGTTCATCCAGCGCCGCGCCGGCCATCAATCCAGCGCACTTCAAGGCTTCCTGTCCTGCCTGACCAGGGATGACGAAATCATCGCGGCCTGATCCACCACCGCCGCAGCGCAACGACGGCCCAGATCGCCTCGACAAGACCGAACGGCCAGGCCCCCTGCAGGAAGCCGTAGGCCGAGCCGAGCCCGCAGGAGGCGGCGAACAGCAGTACGAACCAGTGGCTGCGATCCTCAAGGGCATAGCAGACCAGCATCGCCGTCACGGCAAACAGGCCGAATAGTGTCAGTGCATCCATCGTTGAGGGTTCACTCCGCGGCGCGGCGCATGATATGCGCTAGTCCATGCCGGCTCTTATCCTGCCCCTCGTCGATGCTGCAACCCACTGGCCCGAACGCGGCGGGTTGATCGGCCTTGATCTCGGCACCAAGACCATCGGCGTTGCCGTGTCCAATCCGGACCGCCGGTTAGCGACCGGTGTCGAGACCATCCAGCGCAAGCAGTTCAAGCAGGACGCAGCCCGCCTGCTCGCCATCGCCACCGAGCGCAAGGTGGTCGGCTTCGTGCTCGGTCTTCCCATCAACATGGACGGCAGCGAGGGCCCGCGCGCGCAATCCACCCGGGCCTTCGCCCGCAATCTCGCCAACCTGACGACGCTCCCCATTGGCCTCTGGGACGAGCGGCTCTCGACCGCAGCGGTCGAACGCGAGCTGATCGGCATGGATGTCAGCCGTGCCAAGCGCGCCGAGGTTATCGACGAGCACGCTGCGATCTTCATCCTGCAAGGAGCGCTCGACCGCCTCGCAAATCTTCGCGCGACATCGGGGAACGGCTGATCCATGGCCGTGGTGATCGCGGCGCTGCTGCCGGTCTTCATCCTCATCGTGCTCGGCGTGGTGCTCCGGCACAGCCTGATGCGGCTCGACACGCAATGGCACGGGCTGGAGCGGCTGACCTATTTCGTGCTGTTTCCGATGCTGCTGATCCAGACGCTGGTGAAGGCGGACCTCTCAAAAGTGCCCGTCGCCGGCGTCGGCGGCGCGCTGCTGCTGTCGGCGCTGGCGATGTCGCTGCTCTGCCTTGCGCTCCGTCCGGCGCTGGCGCGGCTCGACATCGACGGCCCCGCCTTCACCTCGATCTTCCAGGGCGCGACGCGCTGGCAGACTTATGTCGCGCTCTCCGTCTCCGCCAATCTGTACGGCGATGTCGGGCTGGCGCTGGCCTCGGTCGCGATGGTCGCGATCATTCCGCTGGTCAACGTATTCAGCGTCGCCGTGCTCGCGCATTACGCTTCCCCGGAGAAGCAGTCCGCACGCGCGATCGCCATGACCGTGATCCGCAATCCCCTGATCTGGGCCTGCGTCATTGGTCTCGTCATCAACGTCATTCACCTGCCGCTGCCAAAGATCTGGCACGAGGTCGCCGACGCGCTCGGCCGCTCCTCGCTCGCCATCGGCCTGCTCGTCACCGGCGCCGGCCTCCAGCTCAAGGGCCTGCTCCGTCCGAGCGTGGGCGCGACGATCGGCGTGGCGTTCAAGCTGGCACTGATGCCGGTGCTCGCGCTGGCGCTCGCCACCTGGTTCGGGCTATCCGGCACCAACCTCGCGATCGTCGCGATCTGCGCGGCGGTGCCGACCTCGCCGAGCGCCTATGTGCTCGCGCGACAGATGGGGGGTGACGCGCCACTACTGGCACAGATCATCACGCTGCAAACGATTTTGGCGGCGATCACGATGCCGGTCGCCATCGCGCTGGTGGCGTGAGCGCTAGACGTAGCGCCCCAACGTAAAGGAGAGGAAGGTATTGCAGGCCGAATGAGCCACAATCGTTGTCCATGTGGACTTGCTCGTCCATCGAAGATGACCCAGCACAAGTCCGAAGGCGAAAATAATCGCGCGTCCAAACCAATCGTACTGCGTATGATTTAATGACCACACAGCCGACGTAAGGACGATGGCGCCGACCGGTCCGAGAAAAGACTCCGACCAGCCGCGAAACAGGAAGCCGCGAACCACAAGCTCTTCCATAAGAGGTCCGGCAATACAGGCACCAATGAGCCACACGAGCAATCCGCCGACGCCTCCTACGATGAGCGTGGGGTCGGATCGATATCCGCCCGCGCCCATCTTCGATAGCACGAATCCTTCTATCGACATGAAGATCGTCGTGATGGCGAGAGCTCGGACGATTTCGCCTCCGGCTGGCCAATTCAGAGCGAGATATTCACCGAACTCTCTCCCCGTCATCCGGATCGCAATCCAAAGCACTCCAATCGCCGCGGGCGTTCCCGAAACAAGGAAGACCCCATACCAACGTCCCTGTGACGCTAACGTCTGGAATTCTGCTGGAGTAAAAGCCTTCGGTCCCAGGCTCGCAGCCAGAATGAAATGAAACGCCATCCAGCCTGTCAGGACAAATGCACCGTACGCAAGCAGGGCGACCAGTGTCGTCTCCCAAAAATCCCAGGTTCTGAGCCGCGCGCCCGCCGCCGAGGGATCTGCACTTTGGAGGTCCGACATATAGGCTCCTCGCGACAACTTCGCGGCGAATGCGGGCTAAATCTCTACCGAACATACGAAAGAATGATTTTCTCGGCAATCATCGTGGCCCGAAGTATGAGGCGCACCGCCAACCAACGTCATTGTGAGGAGCTCTTGTGACGAAGCAATCCAGACTGCCTCGACGCAGGGATTCTGGATTGCTTCGCGGCGCTCCCAATGACGGAACGCGGGGTAACCGCCCCTGCGTCAGCCCCCCAACCACATCGTCAGCACCACCGCGGTCATGTTGTTCAGTGCATGCAACATGATGGTGAGCCACAGTGAGTTGGCGCGGTGACGCATGTAGCCGAACCACAGACCGATCGAGAAGACCTCGGCGAGAAAGTAAAAATCGTATTGCAGATGCACCGCCGTCCAAACCAGTGACGACAGGATGATCGCGCCGGGCACGCGCAGGAAGCTTGCCGACCAACCGCGGAACAGGAATCCGCGCGCGAGCACCTCTTCCGACATCGGCGCGGCCACGCTGAACGCGAACAACAGCATCAGCGCCGCGCCCTTGTCGCGGCCCGACTTCAAGAGGTCGGTCATGAAGCCCGGCGTCGCCTCGCGGCCGAGGGATCG
This sequence comes from Bradyrhizobium manausense, assembly GCF_018130615.1. Taxonomy (GTDB): domain Bacteria; phylum Pseudomonadota; class Alphaproteobacteria; order Rhizobiales; family Xanthobacteraceae; genus Bradyrhizobium; species Bradyrhizobium manausense_A. The sequence goes on along the minus strand of NZ_JAFCKB010000002.1, from coordinate 34,991 downwards.
CGACGCCACCTCCCAGGCCATCACGACCAGGATGAGCCCGACAGCGCCCAGCAAGAACTGCCGCCAGGACGGCCAGCGCAGCGCAAGATAGTCGACAAAAGAGGCCTTCTTGATGCGGATGGCGAGCCACACAGCCACGAGCGTCGCCGGCAGGCCCATGATGACCGACAGTGCCAGCGCCTGCGGCTCGCGGCCGACCGACTGGATCGAAGCCATGTCGAGCGGCACCCCGCGCAGGACAATGAGCAGCAGGATCGCCCCGACCTGCCCGACGAACATCGCGACGAAGACGAGCAGGCCCCACAGCGCCGTGCCCCAGAACTTCCAGACGCGCGACGGCGCAGGTGTCACGATCAGCGGCGGATGGTCGGGATTGAGGGAATCCATCAGAAGGCCTTGGTTAGGAAAACACCGTCATTCCGGGGCGGCCGAAGGACCGAAGCCGGAATCTCGAGATTCCCAGGTGCGCGAGAGCGCACCGTAGCCCGCCCTTCGAGCGCCCCGGAATGACGGAGTAAAAACTCACGCCAGCACCCGCTCGAGCAGCGCGCGCACGTCGCCGCTCTCGAGCTCGACCGCACCGTACATGCTGGCATGATTGGCGGCGAGGCGCGTCGCTGCGAACAGTTCAGCGTTGTGAGGCGAGACGCCATTGAGTGCGGCGGCAGCGGCTAACAGCGCCAGCTTCTCGACCGCGAGCCGCGCGACGCGCTCGCCATCAGGGCGACGAAACGTCTTGCCGATGAAGGCGACCGCCTCGCCGGCCCCCGACAGACCCTTCGACTCGGCCGCAAGCGATTGCAGCACCGTCATCGCGGCCTCCGGCTCGCGCGAGAGCGCGCGGAGCACGTCGAGGCACATCACGTTACCCGAGCCTTCCCAGATCGCATTGACCGGCGCCTCCCGGTAATGGCGCGCCAGGATGCCGTCCTCGACATAGCCATTGCCGCCGAGGCACTCCATTGCTTCATAGAGAAACGGCGGCGCGCTCTTGCAGGTCCAGTATTTGATCGCCGGCGTCAGCAGCCGCATGTAGGCGGCCTCCGTCGCGTCGTGCGGCGTGTGGTCGAAGGCGCGGCAGAGCCGCATCACCAGTGCCGTGCTCGCCTCGACATGCAGCGCCATGTCCGACAGCACGGCCTGCATCAAGGGCTGATCGGCGAGATGCTTCTGGAATACGCTGCGGTGACGGGCATGATGCAGCGCATGCGCAAGGCCCGAGCGCATCAGGCCGACCGACGCAATCGCGCAATCCTGCCGCGTCAACTGCACCATCTGGATGATGGTGCGGATGCCCTTCCCCTCTTCGCCGACGGCTTCCGCATAAGCGCCGACGAACTCGACTTCCGAGGAGGCATTGGAGCGGTTGCCGAGCTTGTCCTTCAGCCGCTGGAACTGGATCGCATTGACCGATCCGTCAGGCGCAAAGCGCGGCATGAAGAAGCAGGTCAGCCCGCTATCTGCCTGCGCCAGGACGAGGAACGCATCGCACATCGGCGCCGACATGAACCATTTGTGGCCGGTGATGCGATAGGCATCTCCGTCGCGCACCGCGCGCGTCATGTTGGCGCGCACGTCGGTGCCGCCCTGCTTCTCGGTCATGCCCATGCCGAGCGTCATGCCGCGCTTGTCCCACCACGGCGTGAAGCTGGGATCATAGCTTCTGGTCGACAGCACCGGCATCACTTTGCCGAGCAGATCCGGCTGCGTCGCTAGCGCCGCGACGGAGGCGCGCGTCATTGTGATGGGGCAGAGATGGCCGGTCTCGACCTGCGAGGCCATGTAGAACTTTGCCGCACGAATGACTTCGGCAGCATCGCCCGCAGGCCTTCCGTCCGCGGTCCACGTCGAATTGTGCACGCCGGCATGCGCGCTGTGCGCCATCAGCTCGTGATAGGCAGGATGAAACTCGACTTGGTCGCGGCGATTGCCCTTGGCATCGAAGGTGCGGAGCTTCGGCGAGTTCTCGTTCGCCACGCGCCCGCGATCGGCCATCGCGGCCGAGCCCCAATGCTTGCCGAACTCGGACAGCCCCCGCTCCGCCGCGGCGCCGCCATTGGCCTTCACAGCGTCGACCAGCGGCCGATCCATGGCGAACAGGTCGACGTCTTCGAACGGTGGCGACTGGTTGAAGACCTCGTGGGTCGCGAAGCTCGGCTGGGTCATCTGTTCCTCGGCGCGGAATCAGTTCCGCCGCGGCTGGATCGGGAAATCATAGGCCGCTCCGCCCACCCCCGGCAGGGAAAAATGCCACCACTCCTTCGAATAGTTCACAAAGCCTTGCTTCGCCATCGTAGCCACCAGCCGCTTGCGCCAGGCGCGCTGATCCCCATTGATCGACGGTGCTGCGGTATGCCCTTTCACATCCGTGCAATCATAGCCGGTCCCCATGTCGACGCTACCCTCGGGCAGCCGCGCCCCGACCGGTGCCGTGCAGTCGGCATAGTTTTTTGAGGGGTCGATTCTGGCCGAATTGTCGGCCTTGAGATCGACCAGCGTGAGGTCGAGCGCAGCCCCCGTGGAATGCTGCGAGCGGCTTGCTATGTAGCCGAGGCGAAACAGCTCGGTCTTCGGGATCCTCGGATTGTAGCGCCGATCGGCTGGTGTCTCGCGGCCGTTCTGTGACCACTTCACCATGTCGAGCGAGGCGCGCGCCGGCCGGTAGCAGTCGAACATTTTGAGCGACAGGTTCTGCGCCGTCAGCTCCTGCTGGACCGCCTTCAGCCGCATCCCCACATCGCGCTTCACCACGCATTCGCCTGCGTTGTAACCGGCGAGCGGACGGCCAACGAAATTGTTCGCCGTGGCGTAGCGGATGTCCTGGATGATGGTTGGATCGATATCACGCAGATAGACGAAATCGCCGGGGAGCGACTGCGCGCGGGCGGATGAGATTGAGGCGATCGCGAGAAATGAAATCAAAAATGTCCGGACTAAGTGCATTCGTTCTCCCCTGTCATTCCGGGGCGATGCGAAGCGTCGAACCCGGAATCTCGAGATTCCGGGTCTGGCGCTTGCGCGCCATCCCGGAATGACTGTGCGGGAGACAGATCAGGGGATAACTCGCCTCCCGCCGATTGGCCCTTGCCCACCCCGCCATCCCCGCCTATAGCTCTGCTTTTAATGACATCCAAATCGACCTTCGTCCTCGGCCACCGGCATTTGCTGGGCATCGAGGGCCTTTCCGCGGCCGACATCACCGGCCTCCTCGACCTGTCCGAAGAATATGTCGAGCTCAACCGCCAGGTTGACAAGAAGCGCACCGTCCTGCGCGGACGGACGCAAGTAAACCTCTTCTTCGAAGCCTCGACCCGGACCCAGTCCTCGTTCGAGCTCGCCGGAAAGCGCCTTGGCGCCGACGTCATGAACATGTCGGTCGCCTCCTCGTCCATCAAGAAGGGCGAGACGCTGATCGACACCGCGATGACGCTGAACGCGATGCATCCGGACATCCTGGTGATGCGCCATCACGCCTCCGGCGCCGTGGAACTGCTGGCCCGCAAGGTCGACGGTTCCGTGATCAATGCCGGCGACGGCGCACATGAGCATCCGACGCAGGCGCTGCTCGACGCGCTCACCATCCGCCGCAACAAGGGTCGGATCGAGGGGCTGGTGGTCGCGATCTGCGGCGACGTGCTGCATTCGCGTGTCGCCCGCTCCAACATCATCCTGCTCAACACCATGGGCGCCCGCGTCCGCGTCGTCGGCCCCTCCACGCTGCTGCCGCCGGGCATCGAACGGATGGGCGTCGAGGTCGCGCGCGACATGCGCGAGGGGCTCAACGGCGCTGACATCGTCATGATGCTGCGGCTGCAGCGCGAGCGCATGAACGGCTCCTTCGTGCCGTCGACCTCCGAATATTTCCACTATTTCGGGCTCGACCAGAAGAAGCTAGGCTACGCCAAGCCCGACGCGCTGGTGATGCATCCAGGCCCCATGAACCGCGGCGTCGAGATCGACACCGCGGTCGCCGACGGCGCGCAGTCCCTGATCCGCGAACAGGTGGAGATGGGCGTGGCCGTGCGCATGGCGGTGCTCGAAGCGCTCGCCCGTAACCTGCCGAACGCGTGATGCCCATGCTGACCGACCGCCGCCCGATCCTGCTCGCCAACGCCCGCGTCGTCGATCCCTCCAGGGATTTCGACGGCCCCGGCGACGTCCTGATTGCCGATGGCGTCATCCGCGAGACCCGTCGCGGCATCGGTGCGGCCGGCGTCCCCGAAGGCACCGACGTCGTCAACTGCTCCGGCAAGATCGTGGCGCCCGGCCTGATCGACATGCGCGCCTTTGTCGGCGAGCCCGGCTTCAGCCATCGCGAGACCTTTGCTTCGGCAAGCCAGGCGGCTGCGACCGGCGGCATCACCACCATCATTTGCCAGCCCGACACCTTGCCGGTGATCGACAATTCCGCGACCGTCGACTTCGTGATGCGCCGCGCCCGCGACACCGCCATTGTCAACATCCAGCCGATGGCGGCGCTCACCAAGGGCATGCACGGCGAGGAGATGACCGAGTTCGGCCTGCTCAAGGCCGCAGGCGCGATTGCGTTCAGCGACGGCGACCGCAGCGTGACCAATTCGCAGGTGATGCGCCGCGCGCTGACCTACGCCCGCGATTTCGACGCGCTGATCGTGCACCACACCGAGGATCCCGATCTCGTGGGCGAAGGCGTGATGAACGAGGGCGAGTTCGCCTCTCGGCTCGGCCTGATGGGCATCCCGAAGGCCGCCGAGGCTGTGATCCTCGAACGCGACATGCGCCTCGTCGCGCTGACCGGCGGCCGTTATCACGCCGCCGCGCTGTCGTGTATCGAGTCGCTCGAAATCTTGAAGCGTGCCCGCGACGCGGGCCTCGCCATCAGCGCCTCGGTCTCGATCAACCATCTGGCGCTGAACGAGAACGATATCGGGCCCTACCGCTCGTTCCTGAAGCTGTCGCCACCGCTCCGCACCGAGGACGATCGCCGCGCGATGGTCGCGGCCGTCGCCTCCGGCCTCGTCGACGTCATCATGTCCGACCACAACCCCCAAGACGTCGAGGTCAAGCGCCTGCCGTTCGCGGAGGCCGCTCCCGGCGCGATCGGCCTCGAGACCATGCTGCCGGCGGGCCTGCGGCTGGTCCATAATGACGAGATGGACCTCAAGACGCTGATCCGGGCGATGTCGACCCGCCCGGCGGAGATTCTGGGTCTGCCCGGCGGAACCCTGCGCAACGGAGCACCGGCCGACGTCATCGTCATCGACCCCGATGTGCCCTGGGTGGTCGATCCCGCCGATCTCAAATCGCCCTGCAAGAACACCCCGTTTGACGAGGCCCGCTTTACAGGTCGCGCTATCAGGACCATCGTCGGCGGACGAACGGTGTTCGAGCATGTCTGACATGCGGAGTTCTCAGCATGGGGCTTGATGCATTCCTGCCGGTGGCCTTCGTCATCGGCTATCTGCTCGGCTCGATTCCATTCGGGCTGGTGCTGACCAGGCTCGCCGGCACGCAGGATCTGCGCTCGATCGGCTCCGGCAATATCGGCGCCACCAACGTGCTGCGTACCGGGCGCAAGGGCCTCGCTGCGGCGACCCTGCTGCTCGACGCACTCAAGGGCACCGCGGCCGTGGTGATCGCGTTTCGCCTCGCCGGTCTCGATGCGGCGCTCCTGGCCGGGCTCGGCGCCTTTCTCGGCCATCTCTTCCCCGTCTGGCTCAAATTTCGGGGCGGCAAGGGCGTCGCGGTCTATATCGGCATCCTGCTCGGCCTGATTCCAGCGGGTGCGCTCGTATTTTGTCTGGTCTGGCTCGCGACCGCTTTCACCACCCGCTATTCCTCGCTCTCGGCACTGGTGGCGGCTTTCGTTACGCCGCTGTTCTTGTGGTGGTTCAGCGAGCCCAAACTGACGTCGCTGTTTGCGGTGCTGACCCTGCTACTGTTCTACATGCATCGCGAGAACATCAAGCGGCTGCAATCGGGGAAAGAAGGCCGCATCGGCGAGAAGGCGTAAGTCCGGAAAAAGTACGGATATCGCCGCAGGGTTTCCGCATTATATGCCAATTCCTGTTCGCAACTCGGAAGCCCTTCGCGGCCAGTAGTAGCGAACGGGTTCCATGCCTGTCATCCTGACAGCGGACATGGCGTTACGCGGTAGCTCAGAATGAGCGGGAAGATTGACGGCACGCATGACGACGACGGCTCGCAGAGCACTGCGGCAAGTCGGTTGCTCTCTTCGACCAACATCTGGTCCGATTCACCCTCGCCGCCTCCCGCGCCGAAGCCTGTCCCCGCTCCCCCACCTGCTCCCGTATTGCAAGCTCCCGCAGCGGTCGAGTGTGTAAACATTGTTGCGCCCGCGCCGTCGCGTGCCGAATGGCCGCCGCGGAAGCTCTCGCTGGCGCTCCAGGGCGGCGGCAGCTTCGCCGCCTTCACCTGGGGCGTGCTGGAACGGCTGCTCGAAGAGCCATCCATTGAATTCGACACCATCAGCGGCGCCAGCGCCGGCGCCATCAACGCGCTGCTCTTGGCCGGCGGCTTGGCCGAAGGCGGCCGCGAAGGCGCACGCAGCCGGCTGAACCGGTTCTGGCTCCGGCTGATGCACGAGGCCTCGTTCCGCTCGCTGATGCTGATCGGCGGTTTCTCGCCGGCGGGAAGCTCGGTCGCGTTCGGGCCGACGCTGCGCTCCGGCCAATTCGATCCATTCGATCTCGATCCGCTGCGCCAGGCGCTATTGCGCGACATCAATTTTGCGGCGCTGCACGACGCGAAATGCCCGAAGCTGCTGATCGCGGCGACGCGGATCCGCGACGGCCAGCAGCAGATTTTTGGCAATGAGGCTCTCACCGCCGACGTCGCGCTGGCCTCGACCTGCCCGCCGCTGGTTCACTGCGCCGTCGAGATCGACGGCGAGGCCTATTGGGATGGCGGCTTTGGCGGCAATCCGCCGCTGATCAAGCTGGCGCAGCAATCGACAACCGCCGATCTGCTGCTGGTCCAGGTCACGCCCACGCGCGACAATTACGTGCCGATCACGCTTGCCGCAATCGATCGCCGGCTCGATCAGATCGCCGCCAATGCCGCGCTCAACGCCGAGATCGCAGCGATCGCGTGGGCGCAGGCCTCCGCGGCACCTTCGCTGCGGCTCTCCCGGATCGCGGCCGAGGACTCCGTTGACGGACTTGCGCAGCGCTCATCGACCGATCTCGGCCGCGGCTTCATTCGCACACTGCACCGGAGCGGCCGCGAGGCCGCCGCACGTTGGCTCGGGCAAGGCGCGAGCGCCGGCGCCTCGCAGCCGGTGCGCACGCTCTCGACCGAGCCCACGCTAGCCTGATTTCGCCAGCGCATTCTCCAGGAACCATGCGGCGGCGAGCGCGCCCGGATCGTTGCCGAAGCGCGCGATCACCTGCACGCCGATCGGCAGGCCACCGACCTTCATCACGGGCACGTTGACGCAAGGATTGCCCATCAGCGTCCACAGCCGGTTGTAGCGGGGCGAACCGGTCGAGGCGAGCTCCTTGGCCGGCGCGGTGCCCGGCGCCGAATAGGTCAGCAGCACGTCGATGCCCTCGAACAATTCGCCGAGTTCGCGACGGCCGCGGCGGGCGATCCGGCGTGCATCGTCGTATTCCTTCGGCGTCAGTCCGACGGTCTCATCGAGGCTGGCGCGCAGCATCGGCGCGATCTCGTCGTGATGCTGATCAAACTCCCAGGCGAGCGCACGATGCGCCTCAAAGTCCTGGATGATCGGATGGATACGCCACGCTTCCTTTACCGCCTCGGACAGATCGATGGTCTGCACGCTGGCACCGGCCTTCTCGGCCGCCTTGATCGCGGCTTGCAAGCCCTCCTCAGCCGCCGGCTCTGCGGCCTCGGCAAATTCCTGCCTGACCACGCCGATGCGCGGCGACTTCGCCGGAGCGATGCCGGAGAATTCGGTGCGGCCGGTCATTCCCAACAGCACGCGCGCAAGATCCTCCGCACGCGATCCGAACAGGCCGACCGTGTCGAGCGCCCACGAATAGCACTTCACGCCGACCGTCGGCAGCATGCGGAACGACGGTTTGATCGCGGCAGCGCCGCAATAAGCGGCCGGCCGGATCACCGAGCCGCCGGTCTGGGTGCCCAGCGCCAGCGGGATCATGCCGGCACCGACGGCTGCGGCCGAGCCCGAGGACGAGCCGCCTGGCGTATGACCGGGATTATGCGGATTGAGCGTCGCCGTCGGATCGCGCGAGGCGAACGCGGTGGTCGTGGTCTTGCCGATGATAGTAGCGCCGGCCCGCCTCAGCATCATCACGACAGGCGCGTCCGAGCGCGGCTGCCAGCCGCGATAGATCTCCGACCCCATCTCGGTCGGAAAATCGGCGGTATCGATGATGTCCTTGATGCCGACCGCGATGCCGCGCAGCGGCCCAGAAGCTTGCGCCTTCGCGGACTTATCGTAGCGGACGAAGGCACGAACGTCCTTGTCCTTCGTCTCGATCGCCGCAAGCGACTGAGCGATGGCGGCATCAGGCGAAAGCTCCCCGCTCTCGATGCGGCGCTGGAGGTTGGCGAGTGAGATCATGACAAAATCCTGCTTATTGGCATCGCTTTTAGCATCGGGACGAGGCCGCGCAAGCGCACGCCGCTGTTGCCCACGCCCTCAGGTTGTTCCATGCTGTCCCCGCAAGGAGACGCCGTGGACGCCATCAATCCCAGTGTGGAGCTGACCGAGCCAGAGCGGATCGACCGCCTGCGGCTGATCCGCTCCGACAATGTCGGGCCGCGCACTTTCCGCTCGCTGGTCGATCATTTCGGCACGGCACGCGCCGCGCTGGAGCGGCTGCCTGATCTGGCACGCCGTGGTGGTGCGGCGCGATCCGGCCGCATCTGCAGCGCGGACGAGGCGAAGGCCGAGCTCGCCGCGAGCCGCAGGTTCGGCATTGCCTGGCTTGCGCCCGGCGAGGACGGCTATCCGGCACGGCTGGCGATGATCGACGATGCCCCGCCGCTGCTCGCCGTGCGCGGTGACAACGCAACGCTGATGCGTCCGATGATCGCCATCGTCGGCTCGCGCAATGCCTCCGGCGCCGGCTTGAAGTTCGCCGGCCTGCTCGCACGCGAACTCGGCGAAGCCGGCTTCATCATCATCTCGGGGCTCGCCCGTGGCGTCGACCAGGCGGCGCATCGCACCAGCGTCGAAAGCGGCACGGTCGCGGTGCTCGCCGGCGGTCACGACTGCATCTATCCGCCCGAACACGGCGATTTGCTCGCCGCGATCCTCAATCACGCGGGCGCGGCGATCTCGGAGATGCCGCTCGGCCACGAGCCGCGCGCCCGCGACTTCCCTCGCCGCAACCGGCTGATCTCCGGCGCCGCGCTCGGCGTGGTCGTGGTGGAGGCCGCGCACCGCTCGGGATCGCTGATCACCGCACGCATGGCGGCCGAACAGGGCCGCGAGGTGTTCGCGGTCCCCGGCTCGCCGCTCGATCCGCGCGCGGCCGGCACCAACGACCTGATCAAGCAGGGCGCAACGCTCGTCACCGAAGCGTCCGACATCATCAATGCCGTCGCGCCGATCATGGAGCGGCCGCTGATGCATCCGATGAGCGAGCCCGACAGCGAGCCGTTCGAGAACGATCCGCAAGGGCATGATCGCGACCAGATCACGGGCCTGCTCGGCCCTGCTCCCATCTCGATCGACGATCTCCTGCGAATGTCCGGCGCCTCGCCTGCGATCGTGCGCACGGTGCTGCTGGAGCTCGAGCTTGCCGGAAAGCTCGAGCGTCACGGCGGCGGATTGGTGTCGCTGATCTAACCGTTTTGACGCGTTTTCTTGGCGCGAACCGGTCTCCACTTCGCTCGAAAGCGCTACGCATTACGCTGATCGAAGTGGGTGCGCGCCGCCTCGATCTGCACCAGATGCTCCTTCGCCCATTTGCCGAGCGCCTCGACCGGCTGCGACAACCCGCGCCCGAGATCGGTCAGCTCATAGTCCACGCGCGGCGGAATGGTCGGAAAGATCGTGCGCGTGACGAGACCATCGCGCTCGAGGCCGCGTAGCGTCAGGGTCAGCATCCGCTGCGAGATGCCGTTGATCATGCGCTTCAGCTCATTGAAGCGCTTTGGCCCGTCGCTGAGCATCATGATGACGAACACGCTCCATTTGTCGCCGACGCGGGACAGCACGGATGCCACCCCGCGGCAGTCCGCATGATTGGGATCCGGCATCGGATCTGGCCCTTGGTTTGGCCTTTGATTCTGCCTTTGATTTTGCCTTGGCGCGGCAGGCAAATCGGTGTGCGCAGGTTTCAAAAATGTGCTCATGGCTCAAAAAAGTGCGTTCTTGCGGGGCTTTCGACAGTCACTCATGTAGTGCGGGTTACAAATCTATACCATAGGTGACCCCAATGAAACTCCTCCATATCGACTCCAGCGTGCTCGGCCCCCACTCCGTCTCCAGGCAGGTTTCCGCTGCCATCGTCGCGCGCCTGCGCCAGGCTACCCCGTCGCTCGAGCTCGTCTATCGCGACCTGACCCAGACGCCGCTCGCCCATCTGTCCGGCTCGCACCTTGCGGCCGCCCAGGGTGCGCCGGCGCCTGCGGAACTCGCATCCGATCTCGCGGCGAGCGCAGCCGTGCTGAACGAGTTCCTCGAAGCCGACACCGTCGTGATTGGCGCGCCCATGTACAATTTCACGATCCCGAGCCAGCTCAAGGCCTGGATTGATCGCGTGATGGCGGCGGGGAAGACATTCAAATATGGCGCGAACGGCCCGGAGGGCCTTGTTGGCGGCAAGCGCGTGATCTTCGCGATTTCGCGCGGCGGCTATTACGGCCCGGGCACGCCGGCCGCCTCGCTCGAACACCTCGAAACCTATTTGCGCGGCGTGTTCGCCTTCATGGGCATCACGAATCCGGAATTCATCGTCGCCGACGGCATTCAGGTCGGCCCGGAGCATCGCGAGAAGGCGCTCGCGGGCGCACTTCAGGCCGCCATCAGCCTGCGCGCAGCTTAAGGCTCGACGACAGCCGCTGCCGGATTCCGGCGGCGGCTGAAAGACCGACAAAGCTAAAACCAGGAGCCCTGGATGCCCAGGATCACGGCAACGAGCGACATGAGCAGGCCGATGCCGGAGAAGATGGCGACCCCGATGAACTCGGATATGTCGGAGTGCTTGGCGGGAACTGCGGAGCGTTCGGTGTAAATACGCGGTGCTGAAATCGGTGAAACAATGCGGGCTGCTTTCGGCATAACGGACTCCTTTTTGAAAACGAGTCTTTTGACCCCCTGCCCGTAGAAGTGTCTTTGCAACGCGCGCGAAGGTTCAACGCGCCACGCAAGGTTCGAAAAATACAGCTCGCAGGATGCGGGAACCGGCCGGCGCAACTGCTTCCTTCAGCGCCGGCCGATTCAATTTTCAGATCACTTGATCAACCGCGATAGATCGGCGCGCCACTCGGCGAGGCCACCGCGCCGCCGTCGACGAAGATCTCCTGTCCCTGGATGTGCCCGGCATCGTCGGAGGCGAGGAACAACACCGTCTTCGAAATGTGATCGGGTTCACCAATCCGGCCGAGCGGCGTCGACAGTCCGATGCGCTTCTCGAACGCCTTCTCCGCTTCGGGCGTCGCGATCGCAGCGCCCCAGATCGGCGTGCGGATCGCGCCGGGCGCGACCACGTTGACGCGGATGCCGCGCGGCGACAGTTCCGACGCCATGATCCGCGCCATCGCCCGCACGCCGGCCTTCGCCGCGCCATAAGCCGAGTAACCGGGAATGCCGAGCACGGAGATCACCGAGCCGTTGAGGATGATCGAGGAATTGTCGTTGAGATAAGGCAGCGCGGACTGCACGGTGAAGAACACGCCGGTGAGATTGGTGCTGATCACCTTCTCGAAGGTCTCAAGCGTTGCCGAGCCGAGCGGTGTGCTGCCGGGGATGCCGGCATTGGCAAAAACGATGTCGAGCTTGCCGAACTTCTCGGTGCCCTTCTTGATCGCAGCTTCCGTCGCGGCAATGTCAGTCGCGTCCGCGGCGAATGCGATCGCATTCGGACCAAGCTCCTTCGCGGCGGCCTCCAGCGTCTCCTTGTTGCGCCCTGTGATGATCACCTTCGCCCCCTCGGCCACGAACAGCCTTGCGGTCGCCAGTCCAATGCCGCTGTTGCCGCCGGTAATCAGCGCCGTCTTGCCTCGAAGCCTCATGCTCGTCTCCAGTGGTTGCATTATGAAACTATGTTGCCATCTAGGGCACATGGTTTTATGATGCAACCACACAAGCGCGTGATCGGCGCCGAAACCGGGCGAACGCGACAGGACCAGGACGATGGTGAAACGAACGAGCTTTGAGGGCGACGGCTGCCCAATCGCGCGATCGCTGGAGGCGATCGGCGACTGGTGGTCGCTCCTGATCATCCGCGAGGCGCTGTTCGGCCTGCGCCGCTTCGGCGAGTTTCAGAGCAAGCTCGGCATGGCCAAGAACATCCTGTCCGTGCGGCTGCGCTCGATGGTCGACCACGGCATCCTGGCGCTGGCCCCCGCCTCCGACGGCAGCGCCTACCAGGAATATGTGCTGACGCCGAAGGGCCGCGGCGTCTACCCGATCCTGGTGGCGCTCCGGCAATGGAGCGAGGAGTTCGATGAGCACCCCGAGCAGATCGCGACCATCCTGGTGGATCGCGCGAAAGGCCGTCCGGTCAAGAAGCTCGAAATGCGTGCGGAAGACGGTCGCCTGCTTAGCCCCGCCGACACAATGCTGAAGCCGCGGCCAGCGTCGCGGCGGCGGTCGGCGTGACATGTGAGGGACTTGTAGAAAGTACAGACGGCGTCAAAGATGGCTCAACAACCAAAGTGTTGCCGCCATGCCGTTGCTCGCCATCGTCTATTTTTCGATCTCCGGCACCACCGAGAAGCTGGCCCATGCGGTCGCGCGCGGAGCGGATCGCATGGTGGAGGTCGCGCTCTGTCGCATTTTAGGCGACGACATCGTGTCAGGCCGATTCCAGAACGAGAGGTTATTGGAGACGATTGACCGCGCCGGCGCTGTTGCATTTGGGACCCCGACTTACATGGGCGGACCATCTGCTCAGTTCAAAGCCTTCGCAGACGCTTCAAGTGATCGATGGAGCCAGCAGCGATGGGTCAACAAGATCGCAGCCGGATTTACGACGGGCGCCTGCGCAGCTGGCGATCAGCTCCACACTTTGAGCTACCTTACGATCCTGGCTGCTCAGCACGGGATGCTCTGGTGCGGGTTGGATATTCCGGGTGGAGAGGATCCAAGTGGCCGCAATCGCCTGGGCAGCCAGCTTGGCTTGGCGACACATTTGGTCGACAGCGACTTGCCTCAGAGCGACGTCAGCACCGCAGAATATCTCGGCCAGCGATTGGCGAAGTTGGCTGGACGCAACGGCTAGCGCGCCTGTCATTACGGCGGCCCTATTCTCGCCCACCCCTCACGACAGCTTGCGCTTGCTGCGCAGCCGCAGGTGTTCGTCGGCTTCGAGCTTGGTCATTCCTAAGAGATAATGCAGCACATCGAGCTTGTGCCGCTCGGCAAGCTTGCGCAATGCGCCCGCCTGCTCGGCGATGAAGGCCACGGCTTCATCGACCCCGCCCTCCCCCGGTTCCTCGTTACGCGAGCCTCCCCGCACGCCTATTGCGGCGCGCGCCCGTTTCTTCCCTGGCTTTGCCACCAGCCCCACCCGAATCCATGCCCCGCGGAAACATTACGCCCACACCGGCCACAACTCCAAGGTGGTATTTCGCAACTTTCTCGATATGAAACTTTTCCCATTCCGCGGGCTTTCAACACCCTTCGATTTGACAGGACCCGCCTCACCACCCATGTTCGGGACGAAACGGCCGACCCGAATCTAGAAGAAATCGGCCCAAGATTTTCCCGTAAGTTACTGGAACTACATGAATATCGTCATTGTGGAGTCGCCGGCGAAAGCCAAGACGATCAACAAGTATTTGGGCTCGTCCTATGAGGTTCTGGCCTCGTTCGGCCATGTCCGCGACTTGCCGGCAAAGAACGGTTCCGTCGATCCCGAGGCCAATTTCAAGATGATCTGGGAGGTCGACCCCAAGGCGGCCGGTCGGCTCAACGATATCGCCAAATCCTTGAAGGGCGCCGACCGCCTGATTCTGGCGACCGACCCTGATCGCGAGGGCGAGGCCATCTCCTGGCACGTGCTGGAGGTGATGAAGGAGAAGCGCGCGCTGAAGGATCAGAAGATCGAGCGCGTGGTGTTCAACGCCATCACCAAGCAGGCCGTCACGGACGCGATGAAGCATCCGCGCGAGATCGACGGTGCGCTGGTCGACGCCTATATGGCGCGCCGTGCACTGGACTATCTGGTCGGCTTCACCCTCTCCCCCGTGCTGTGGCGCAAGCTGCCGGGCGCGCGCTCGGCCGGCCGCGTGCAGTCAGTGGCGCTGCGTCTGGTCTGCGACCGCGAGCTCGAGATCGAGAAGTTTGTGCCGCGCGAATATTGGTCGCTGGTCGCGACGCTGCTGACGCCGCGCGGCGATGCCTTCGAGGCGCGCCTCGTCGGTGCCGACGGCAAGAAGATCCAGCGGCTCGACATCGGAACCGGCGCTGAGGCCGAAGACTTCAAGAAGGCCCTGGAGCTTGCGACCTACGCGGTCACGGCGGTCGATGCCAAGCCGGCGCGCCGCAATCCGCAGGCGCCCTTCACGACATCGACCTTGCAGCAGGAAGCCAGCCGCAAATACGGCTTTGCGCCGGCGCACACGATGCGGATCGCGCAGCGCCTCTATGAAGGCATCGACATCGGCGGCGAGACCACCGGACTCATTACTTATATGCGTACCGACGGTGTGCAGATCGCCCCCGAGGCGATCACCCAGGCGCGCAAGGTGATCGGCGAGGATTACGGCAACGCCTACGTGCCGGATGCCCCGCGCCAGTACCAGGCCAAGGCCAAGAACGCCCAGGAAGCGCACGAAGCCATCCGCCCGACCGACATGTCACGCCGCCCTGACAGCATGAGCCGCAAGCTCGATGCCGACCAGGCGCGGCTCTATGAGCTGATCTGGAAGCGTACCATCGCGAGCCAGATGGAATCGGCCGAGCTCGAGCGCACCACCGTCGACATTACGGCGAAGGCCGGCGGCCGCACGCTGGAGCTGCGCGCGACCGGCCAGGTCGTCAAGTTCGACGGTTTCCTGACCCTCTACCAGGAAGGTCGCGACGACGAGGAAGACGAGGATTCCCGCCGCCTGCCCGCGATGAGCCAGGGCGAGGCGATCAAGCGCGACTCGCTCTCCGTCACCCAGCATTTCACCGAGCCGCCGCCGCGCTTCTCGGAAGCCTCGCTCGTCAAGCGCATGGAAGAGCTCGGCATCGGCCGGCCCTCGACCTATGCCTCGATCCTCCAGGTGCTGAAGGACCGCGGCTACGTCAAGCTGGAGAAGAAGCGCCTTCACGGCGAGGACAAGGGCCGCGTCGTGGTCGCGTTCCTCGAAAGCTTCTTCAATCGCTACGTCGAATACGATTTCACGGCCAATCTGGAGGAGCAGCTCGACCGCATCTCCAACAACGAGATTTCCTGGCAGCAGGTGCTGAAGGATTTCTGGACCGGCTTCATCGGCGCCGTCGACGAGATCAAGGATCTGCGCGTCGCGCAGGTCCTGGACGTGCTCGACGAGATGCTGGGGCAGCACATCTATCCGCCGCGCGCGGATGGCGGCGACATCAGGCAGTGCCCGAGCTGCGGCAACGGCCGGCTGAATCTCAAGGCCGGCAAGTTCGGCGCCTTCGTCGGCTGCTCGAACTATCCGGAGTGCCGCTACACCCGTCAGCTCGCCGCCGACAGCGAGACCACCGCCGACCGTTCGCTCGGCCAGGATCCCGAGACCGGTCGCGATGTCTGGGTCAAGGCCGGCCGCTTCGGCCCCTATATCCAGCTCGGCGAGCAGAAAGACTATGAGGAAGGCGAGAAGCCGAAGCGCGCGGGCATCCCGAAGGGCACCTCACCCGGCGATATCGAGCTCGAGCTTGCGCTCAAGCTGCTGTCGCTGCCGCGCGAGATCGGCAAGCATCCGGAGACCGGCCAGCCGATCACCGCCGGCCTCGGCCGCTTCGGGCCGTTCGTGAAGCACGAGAAGACCTATGCCAGCCTGGAAGCCGGCGACGAGGTCTTCGACATCGGCCTCAACCGCGCCGTGACGCTGATTGCCGAGAAGGTTGCGAAGGGCCCGAGCCGCCGCTTCGGTGCCGATCCCGGCAAGGCGCTCGGCGATCATCCGACGCTCGGCACCGTCACCGTGAAGAGCGGCCGTTATGGTGCCTATGTCACCGCAGGCGGCGTCAATGCCACCATCCCGGCCGAGTTCGAGAAGGACTCGGTCACGATTGCACAGGCAATCGCGCTGATCGATGAGCGCGCGGCCAAGGGCGGCGGCAAGAAGCCGAAGAAGGCGGCGAAGCCGGCCAAGGCCAAGAAAACTGCAAAGGCCGCGGATGGCGACGACGCCGCGCCGAAGAAGAAGCCGGCCGCGAAGAAAGCGGCCAAGACCAAATCAGAATCCACCAGCAAGGCGCGCGCGGGCGTGGCGTCGACGGCCAAGACTTCAGCAGTCAAGACGTCGGCGACCAAGTCAGGTGGCGCAGCCAAAGCTCCGGCCAAGAAGAGTGCCGGCACCAATTAGAGGTTAAGTGAAACGCAAGAATGACCGTGGCTTTCCCGACAGGCAAGCCATCGTCGCCTTCATCAAGGCACATCCAGGAAAGGTCGGAACCCGCGACATCGCGCGCGAGTTCGGCCTGAAGAACGCCGACCGCATCGAGCTCAAGCGCCTCCTGCGCGAGCTCGCAGACGACGGCACCATCAAGAAGAAACGCCACACGGTCTCGGAGCCGGACAGCCTGCCGCCGACGCTGGTCGCCGACATTACTGGCCGCGACGCTGATGGCGAGCTGATCGCCTCCCCCAGCGAATGGGACGAGGTCGAGAGCGGCGAGCCGCCAAAGATCCTCATCGAGATCCCGCGCCGGCCGAGGCCCGGCACCGCCGCCGGCGTCGGCGACCGCGCGCTGCTGCGGGTCGAGCGCTCGGAGGAGAACGAAGGCCCGGCCTATCGCGGCCACATCATCAAGGTCTTCGACAAGACCAAGAGTCGCATCCTCGGCGTCTTCCGCAGCCTTCCCGAAGGCGGCGGACGGCTGGTCCCGGTCGACAAGAAATCCGCCGACCGCGAGCTGAACATCGCCGCGGCCGACACGAAGGGCGCGCAGGACGGCGATCTCGTCAGCGTCGACATCGTTCGCACCCGCAGCTTTGGGCTGGCGTCCGGCCGGGTCAAGGAGAAGCTCGGCTCGGTCAAGTCGGAGAAGGCGATCAGCCTGATCGCGATCTACGCGCACGACATCCCCCTGCAATTCTCCTCTGCCGCAGAGCGCGAGGCGGAAGCGGCGGAGCCGGCGAATCTGAAGGGACGTGAAGACTGGCGCGACGTGCCGCTCGTCACCATCGATCCGCCTGACGCCAAGGATCACGACGACGCGGTGCATGCGCAAGCCGATCCCGATCCGAACAACAGAGGCGGCTTCATCGTCGATGTCGCCATTGCGGATGTGAGTTTTTACGTCCGGCCGGGCACCGCGCTCGACCGCGCCGCGCTCGACCGCGGCAACTCGGTCTATTTCCCCGACCGCGTCGTGCCGATGCTGCCCGAGCGCATCTCCAACAATCTCTGCTCGCTGGTGCCGGGCGAACCGCGCGGCGCACTCGTAGTGCGGATGGTGCTCGGCCCCGACGGCCGCAAGCACTCGCATACGTTCCATCGCATCCTGATGCGCTCGGCGGCCAAGCTCAGCTACGCGCAGGCGCAGGCCGCGATCGACGGACGGCCTGACGACACCACCGGTCCCCTGCTCGATCCGATCCTGAAGCCGCTCTACGCCGCCTATGCCTGCGCCAAGCGCGCGCGCGACGAGCGCGATCCGCTCAATCTCGATCTGCCCGAGCGCAAGATCCTCTTGAAGAGCGACGGCACGGTCGATCGCGTCGTCGTCCCTGAAAGGCTCGATGCGCACAAGCTGATCGAGGAGTTCATGATCCTCGCCAACGTCGCGGCCGCCGAGATGCTGGAGAAGAAATCGCTGCCGCTGATCTACCGCGTGCATGACGAGCCGACGCTGGAGAAAGTCCACGCGCTCTCGGAATTCCTGGAGACGCTCGACGTTCCCTTCACCAAGTCTGGCGCGCTGCGCCCCACCTTGTTCAACCGCGTGCTGGCCCAGCTCGAAGGCCACGACTATTACCCGCTGGTGAGCGAGGTGGTGCTGCGCGCCCAGGCACAGGCCGAATATTCCTCGGAGAATTACGGTCATTTCGGCCTGAACCTGCGCCGCTACGCGCATTTCACCTCGCCGATCCGCCGTTATGCCGACCTCGTCGTGCACCGTGCACTGGTCCGCGCACTCGGGCTCGGCGAAGGCGCCCTGCCCGACAGCGAAACGCCGGAGACCCTTGGCGAAGTCGCCGCCCATATTTCGCTGACCGAGCGGCGCGCGATGAAGGCCGAGCGCGAGACCGTCGACCGCCTGATCGCTCATCACCTCGCCGACCGCATCGGCGCGAGCTTTCAGGGCCGCGTCTCCGGCGTCACCCGCGCGGGCCTGTTCGTCAAGCTCAGCGAGACCGGCGCCGATGGATTGATCCCGATCCGATCCCTCGGAACGGAATATTTCAACTATGACGAGAGCCGCCACGCTCTCGTCGGCACCCGCAGCCGCACCATGTACCAGCTCGGCGACGTCGTTGACGTCCGTCTGATCGAAGCGGCTCCGATCGCAGGCGCGTTGCGTTTCGAGCTGCTGTCGTCATCCAGCGAGACCGCGCCGCGCGACCGCAGGCAACCCGGTCCGCAGCGCCGCCCTTCGCTCAAGGCCCATCCCGGACGCAGCCCGGAGAGAAAACGCAAACCGCCAAAGCAAAAGCCTGGCAAAGCGAAGAAGGGCAAAGGAAAAAACAAGGGCAAAGGCAAGAAGGGCAAGGCATGGTGACGATGAGCACGGCCCCAAAGATCTGGACGCGCGAGACAGGCCTCGTCGAGAAGCGCGACGTCTGGGCCGCGATGAAGCGCGGTTTTCGCGGCCGCTGCCCGCGCTGCGGCCAGGGCAAGCTGTTTCGCGCCTTCCTGAAGACGGCGGACAATTGCGCGGTCTGCGACCTCGACTTCACGCCGCATCGCGCCGACGATCTGCCCGCCTATCTCGTGATCGTCATCGTCGGCCACATCGTGGTCCCCTCGATCCTCTGGATCGAGACCAACTACACCACGCCGATCTGGCTCAGCTTCGCCGCCTACCTGCCCTTCACCTTCTTCGCGTCCCTCGGACTATTGCAGCCGGTAAAAGGAGCTGTGGTCGGCTTGCAATGGGCTCTGCGCATGCACGGGTTTGACGAGAACCCGCCGGATGGTATTCCGCCTGTGTAAGCACAATAAGCAAGAACAGTCTTGGTGAGGATATGAGCGATACGGCGCACACAGCCGAAAAGGCAAAAGTCCACGAGGAAAAGGAAGCCGATCACCATCCGTATTTTCGTCCGCGGGATGCGGCGACACTGATCCTGGTCGATCGCAGCAGCGCCGTTCCAAAAGTGCTGGTCGGCAAGCGCCACGACAAGGTGGTGTTCATGCCCGGCAAGTTCGTCTTCCCCGGCGGACGCGTCGACAAGGACGATTATCGCGTGCCGGTCGCGGCCCCCATCACCGCGGAGCTAGAGGCCAATCTCGCCAAGGGCAGCCCGAAGACGCCGGCCTCGCGTGCCAAATCGCTGGCGATTGCCGCGATCCGCGAGGCCTGCGAGGAAACCGGCCTCTGCCTCGGACGCAAGAGTGAGGGCAAGGCGAAGCTCGAAGGCCCCTGGAAGCCGTTCGCGGATGCAGGCCTCCTGCCCGATCCCTCCAGCCTGTTCCTGATTGCGCGCGCGATCACCCCGCCCGGCCGCGTCAAGCGCTTCGACACGCGCTTCTTCACGGCAGATGCGTCAGCGATCACCCATCATGTCGAGGGCGTGATCCATGCCGATGCGGAGCTGGTCGAGCTGGTCTGGGTCGAGCTCGGCTCAAAGCCGCTCGCCGACCTGCATCCGATGACGCGCAACGTGCTCAACGAGCTCGACATGCGCCTTGCCACCGGCCCGCTTCGCCACGACGCGCCGGTGCCGTTCTTCCATTTCTACGGCGGCAAGATGCAGAAGGACGTGCTGGGGGCGTGATCCCCAGCGAGCGCCCCAGCCAAATCAGACATCTCGTGAGGGCCGTCACATACCGACGAGAGCGGTGATGCCAAATGTGCATCCGGCATCGGATGAGCGTGCCGAATAAATCAAAGGAGAGATGTGATGACCAAGAATTCAATCAATGCAAAGTGCGAAGCTCTGGAGCTGCACGAATTGTCTGCCGAGGAGCTCGATGCGGCGTCTGGCGGCGACAAGTCCGGTGGCGGCGACAAGTCCACTGTTGCCGACAGAATGAGAACTGAAGAAAACATGCACCAGGTCTCGGCGATGCAGTTGTATCGCAGGATGCTCGAGAAATTGAACTAAATCAAAGGGAGACACCTTCCACAAGGGCGGGGGCGCGAGGTAACTCGCGCCCCCTTCCGCGAATGGTGGTACCGGTTCGCGTTAAGACAACGCGTCAAAAAAATCTCAATCCGCGTTGGGCTCGGTGCCGATATAGTCACGCGCCGGCAGTTTCAAGACGCGTCCGATCTCGCAGGCGAGCTTGTCCGCCTCCTCCCGCTTGGTAAAGCTCTGAAGTGTGATCGGCTCGGTGCCCTTGCTGCCGCAGAGATTGACGTCGTAGGTCGTCAGCTCGGGATCGTAATCGTCGGTGATGCTGATGAAGTGATAGTCGGCAAGATCGCGCTGCTTGCGAATGTTCAGCGGCCCGAACTGCCTGGTGATGACGATCTGGCGCAGCGTCTCGTTGAGCACGACGAAATAGCGGAAGGTGAGCAGGATCACGCCGGGAATGCCGATGAGCAGCCCGAGGCCCGTGAATACCAGCACCGGCACGAGATCGTCGGCCAGCCTGCCGAAACCGGAAAAATCCTGGCGCAGGCCGAGCGCGACATTCCACAACAGATAGCCGCTCGCCGCCAGCAGCGGCAGCGACAGCAGCCGGCCGACCCACGGCATCGGTCGATCGATCCGGACGATGCCGCCGTCTACGGTCATTGCGCCTGCCATTGAAGTCTCCTCAGGAGGTCATGGCTTGGTCGGGCCTACCGGTGGATTGGTTCGATGGGGGCCCGCTCCCTCCACCGTCATCCCGGGGCGCGCCTCTTAGCGCGAGCCCCGAATCCATACTCACGATCGTGGTTATGGATTGCGGGCTCGCCGCTCCTCGGCCCCCCGCAATGACGAGAACGTGCTGAGGACGCATCAAAAAACAAAAGATTCTTCCCGCCTCCACCAATGGCAGAGCTCCCCCGCGTCCCTATGTCTTTCCGAACGACATCAAGAACGGACCAGGGCGCGATGGCACAACGGCAACTCAAGCTTGGCGCATTCATGCGCCCGATCAGCATCCACACCGGCGCCTGGCGCTATCCCGGGGCATGGCCCGACGCCAATTTCAACTTTGGCCACATCAAGCAGCTGATCCAGAAGCTCGAGGCCGGCAAGTTCGATGCCTTCTTCATGGCGGATCACCTCGCTGTGCTGAACATGCCGGCCAATGCGCTCAAGCGCAGCCACACCGTGACCTCGTTCGAGCCGTTCACGCTGCTGTCTGCCCTCTCCGCGGTCACCGAGCGCATCGGCCTGATCGCAACCGGCTCGACGACGTTCGACGAGCCCTATCACGTCGCCCGCCGCTTCGCCTCGCTCGACCATCTCAGCGGCGGCCGTGCGGGCTGGAACATCGTCACCACCTCGAACCCGGATGCGGCGCTGAATTTCGGTCTCGACGACCACATGGAGCACGCCGAGCGCTACAAGCGCGCCCGCGAATTCTACGACGTCGTCACCGGCCTGTGGGATTCCTTTGCCGACGACGCCTTCGTGCGCGACGTCGAGAGCGGCTTGTTCTTCGAGCCGTCGAAGATGCATGTGCTCGACCACAACGGCAAGTATCTGAGGGTGCGCGGCCCCCTCAACATCGCCCGTCCCGTGCAGGGCTGGCCGGTGATCGTGCAGGCCGGCGCGTCCGAAGACGGCAAGCAGCTCGCGGCCGAGACCGCGGAAGCCGTCTTCACCGGCGGCGGCAGCCTCGCCGATGGGCAAAAGCTCTACGCCGACATCAAGGGCCGCATGGAGAAGATCGGCCGCGATCCCGAACACCTCAAGATCCTCCCCGGTGCCTTCGTCGTGGTCGGCGACAGCGTCGACGAGGCCAAGGAGAAGCGCGCCCTGCTCGACAGCCGCGTGCATTACGACAGCGCCATCGCCTCGCTCTCGGTCATCCTCGGCACCGACGCCTCCGGCTTCGATCCGGATGGCCAGCTGCCGGAGATTCCGGAGACCAACGCCAGCAAGAGCGGCCGGCAGCGCATGGTCGATCTTGCCAGGCGCGACAAGCTCACCGTGCGCCAGCTCGCCCAGCGCGTCGGCGGTTACGGCGGGCTGTCCTTCGTCGGCACCGCCAAAACCATCGCCGACCAGATGGAGGAATGGCTGGTCGGGCGCGGCTCGGACGGCTTCAACATCATGTTCCCGTTCCTGCCCGCAGGCCTCGACGATTTCGTCGACAAGGTCGTCCCGGAGCTGCAGCGGCGGGGGATTTTCCGGAAAGAGTATGAAGGGGCCACTTTGAGGGAGAATCTGGGCCTTCCCCGACCGAAAAACCGCTTCTTCGAGGCCTAATGGGCCCGATTTGAGTGGTTTTCCGCCCTAGAGCCCCGATCGGGGCTCTAGGTTATTGTTTTTGACGCGTTTTCTTGACGCGAACCGGTGCCCACTTCGCTCGAAAACGCTTCGAAACCTTGACATCAGGCGGTTTCTGGCTAGGTTGCCGGCCAACGCGGGCCGTTTGGCCGGCTCCAGATTCCCTTCATTCCTGAGGTTCTGAACATGGCCAAAGCGGTCACCATCAAGGTCAAGCTCGTGTCCTCGGCCGACACCGGCTTCTACTACGTCGCCAAGAAGAATTCGCGCACCATGACCGACAAGCTGGTCAAGAAGAAGTACGATCCGGTCGCGCGCAAGCACGTCGAATTCAAGGAAGCCAAGATCAAGTAAGATCGGCGAAGCGTTGAAGAGTTTTGCGGGGCCCTTTCGGGCCCCGTTTTCGTTTGAGTTGAGGCGCCATTCTCTCTCCACACCGTCATTGCGAGCGCAGCGAAACAATTCAGAATCCCACCGCGGCAACAGTCTGGATCGCTTCGCTGCGCTCGCAATGACGGAGTGTGGGTAGAGAGCACTGCCCCTCTCCCGGTCCGATACGCGCGGCAGCCTGGGCGATACGGAGCCATCAGCCTCGCGAAATCCTGGCGTGGTTAGACTGAATGACCTCGCAGCCTGCAATTGCGGGGTGGATACGACTTTCACCGCTCTAACCATCCATGAATCGCAGAGAGCGCCGGGCCGCGGCGGCCAAACAATCCGGAAAGACCTCGCCGGCTGCGCTCTGCCAGGCGGGCTTTGCGCATTTTCAATCGGGACGAATTGCCGAGGCCGAGCTGTATTGCCGGCAGGCACTGACGCTGGATGAACAGCACCCGGATGCTCTTCACCTGTTGGGCGTGCTTTGCTTTCACGCGCAGCAGCCCGACGCCGCCGTGGAATGGATCGGCCGCGCCGTCCGGCTGGCACCGAAGGCCGAGTATCTCCTCAGCCTCGCCACGGTGCTGGAACGGCAGGGTCGACTTGGGGACGCACGACAACACTACAGCCACGCCTTGAGCCTCAGGCCTGAAGATGCCGGCCTCTGGAATCACCTCGGCAATCTGCTCTGGCAGCTCGGGCACAGGAACGAGGCTGCGCTGCACTTGCAGCAAGCCCTGACACTCAATCCGCACTATTGGGAGGCCGCGCAAAATTGCGGCATGCTGCTGCTCGAGCTCGGCCGGCATGCGGACGCCATAAATTGCTTCGATATCGCCGAGACGCTGAATCCTTCGGCTGCCCTGTATCAGATGCGCGCCGTTTGCCTCTCGGCCGCGAACCGCTTCGAGGACGCGCAGGCCGACTACGAAAAATCCATCGCGCTGGATCCGAGCCTTGCGGAGACGCACAACAATCTCGGCCTGCTGCATTGGCGGTTTGGCCGGCTGGAGCAGGCCTTTGCCTGCTTCGATCGGGCCCTGGCGCTGCGCCCGGATTTTCATGCCGTGCTCAACAACAAGGCCGTGGTCCAGTTGCATCTGCAATTGCTGGATGAAGCATTCGCCACGCTTCACAGGTCGCTCGCGGCCGTTCCCAACGATGCGCAGACGCTGTTCTATCTGGCGACGCTTCAGCTCCTGACCGGCGACTTCGAGCGCGGTTGGCTGGCGCGCGAGGCGCGTTGGCGACTACCATCCGTCGGTCTGGTCGATCGCAACTTTTCGCAAGCCCTTTGGCGTGGCGATCAGCCGCTTAGCGGCAAAACCATCCTGCTGCACTCCGATGAGGGACTGGGCGATGCGATCCAGTTCGCCCGCTATGCGCCCATGGTGGCCGCGCTCGGAGCCAAGGTCATCCTGGAGGTCGAGCCTCCGATCCAGCAGCTTTTGGGCGGCATCACCGGCGTCGCGGAGTGCGTCGGCCGATCGTCCACGCCGGCGTTCGACCTGCACTGCCCTCTCGGCACCCTGCCGTTAGCGTTCAGGACACAGCTCGATACTGTCCCGCTCGCGCAAGGCTACCTCCCCGCGCCGCCAGCGGGGCGCGTGACGGCGTGGGACGACCGGCTTGGTCCTCACGATCGCTTCCGTGTCGGCCTGGTCTGGGCCGGCAATCCCGATCACAAGAACGACCACAACCGCTCGATGGGGCTGAGCACGCTTGCGCCTCTGCTGGACCTCGATGTCCAGTTCGTCTCCTTGCAGAAAGGCGCCCGCGATCAGGACCGCGCCTTCCTCGGCGAACGCCGTGACATCGTCGACCTCACACAACATCTGACGGATTTCAGCGAGACGGCTGCGCTGATCTGCTGTCTCGATCTCGTGATCTCGGTCGACACCAGCGCCGCCCACCTCGCCGGCGCGCTCGGCGCTCCGGTCTGGACGATGGTGCCCTTCAACCCGGACTGGCGCTGGCTGCTCAATCGCGGCGACAGTCCGTGGTATCGATCCATGCGGCTGTTCAGGCAACCCAAGCGAGGCGACTGGGCCAGCGTGGTGGTCGACGTTCGCGCCGAGCTTGAGCAGCAGCTCGCCGCGTGGCGGACGAGGCAGGATCAGGCTGCGTTCCTGCCCGTGCGCCGCATTCCTGCTGACCCATGCCTGCTTCCTTGAACAGAGGATCTGGCTGTTTGATCTCTGCAAACAGACAATTGACGAGGCTTGAGCAGCAATGCGCTCGGAGAAATAACGCACCTTTCTCCGAGCGCATCGGCGTCATTTCACAGCCGGGAGACCTGCCACGGCTGAAGGGGTCGGATTGTTGAGGCATTTGGGATGGCCGAAGCCGCCAGCGCTTTGGCCGACGCCGCCTTGACCATTCGGAGCCTGTCCGGTCCCGCCGGTGCCGTCGGCATTCGCCGTGATGTCGAAGATGATATTGTCAGGGTGGCCCGCATCGGCGACTCCCTGAACTCCCTGAAACTCGTCGAACCCGAGCGCATTGCGAGTCCGCCACGCCACCATATGATCGGTGCACGAGGTGTCGCCGCTGACACCCAGGCCACCCACCCTCTGTCCGGCCTTGTAGAGTGCCAGGCCGCCGCCGAATACGTTCACACCACCAATTCGCTTGCCGACCATCGGATCAAGGTTGGTACCGAACGCCAGGCTGTTGACCGGTGCCGGACCGAAGCTTGCTGGCGTGACGCCCCCGAAGAACGATTGATTGCCATAGGCAACGCCAGTGTCCACCGGGTTGCTGTGCTGCAGTCCGTAGAGGCTGCCGCCAGGTTGAACGGCCGAGAACAGATTGGCCGTCGACAATGCAAGGCCGGCTGGGAACAGGCTGCCGCCGGGCGTGGCGTTATGGCCGAGGCTGAAATCATTCGCAGTATTTGCCTTCTGCGCGGAAATCACGCGGCTCCCAAGCCATTGAGCGGTGAATTGGCTGCCGGAGAATGCAACCGCACAAACCGTACCATCGCGGTCGACGATGGTGCCCCACATGTGAAAGCCAAGCCCGCCGTTCAGACCATTTGCCGGTGTAATAGAACCGACCAGAGCAGTTCGAAGCTGCGATAGATTGGGTAGAGATCCACAGTCCGCCATGGCGGGACCGGCAAGCAGTGCAGCGAAGACAGTCACGGAACACGAAAGCAGGTGTCGCTGAATAAACATTGCCTACTCCTCTGCTAATGAGACGTGATTTGAAATTGCATGGTGGGAGCCCCCATCAATTTTCGTCTCGAAGCGAGAGCGCAGGTTCACGTCGCGTCGGGTGTTTTGTGTGTCAGCACCTCTTACATGTCATGCAATCATGACCTTCGCTTCATGCGAAGTCGCACCCGAATACAGCTTGCAGGGACATCGTCGCCATCGCGATTGCCGATCGCTTCGACTTTGAATCGTCAGCGACCGGTCATCCTCACACCTGCATGATCCCGTCCCGGCTACGCCGTCCGCAGCACCGGCGCCGGCGGCTGTGCCGGCCGGATCAAGGCAAACGCGACCTGGATGATGCCGCCGGCGAGACCCAGCGCGACGCCGATGCGCCAGGCCATGGTGTAGGAGCCGAGCGCGTCATAGATCACCCCTCCACCGTAGGCGCCGAGGAAGCTGCCGATCTGGTGGCTCATGAAGGCGAGGCCCTGGATCATGGCCTGCCAGCGCAGGCCGAACATCTCGGCGACGGCGCCCGCGACCAGCGGGCCGACGCCCATCCAGAGAAAGCCCATGATGGCGCCGAACAAGAGCGTCGAGAACGGCGTTGCCGGCAGCGTGAAATACCAGGCGAGCGCGAGCGAGCGCAGGATGTAGATCGTGCCGAGCAGCGCCAGCTTGTTCCAGCGCTGGCCGGCCCAGCCGAAGAACAGCGAGCCCAGCACGTTGAAGCCGCCGATCATGCCGAGCGTCTGCGCGCTCAGCATCGGATCGAGGCCGCAGATGGCGAGATAGGATGGCAGATGCGTGGTGAGGAACACGAGCTGCATGCCGCAGACGAGATAGGCGCAGGTCATCACCACAAAGGAAGCGTTGCCGAACGCCGCCTTCGTCACGGACGCCGCCGTGGCATCGCCGATGTCATCCGCGGCCGGCTTCGGCAGCGGGATGGCGTCGACGCGGCCGGCATACCAGGCAGCGGGGATCATCAGCACCGACATCACGACGAAGCCGGCAAGCCCGATGCGCCAGCCAAAGCCCTCGTTCAGCATCTGCCCGATCGGTGCGGACAACAACGCACCGAGCGAGCCTGCGCCGGAGACGATGCCGAGCACGGTGGAGCGCACTGTCGCCGGGACCGCGCGCGCCGCCACCGACATCGCGATCGCCGCCGCGGTGCAGGCGAGCGAGGCGCCGATCAGCACGCCCGCGCCGATCATGATGCTGACGAGGCCGCCCGCCGTCGCCATCAGAATGAGGCCGACGATATACATCAGCGCGCCGACAATCATGATCGGGCGGAAGCCGTAGCGCACTGTCATTGCGCCGGCGAGCGGCTGCAGGAAGCCCCAGGCGAGGTTTTGCACGGCCAGCGCCAGCGTGAAATCCGAGATTGAGAGATGAATGTCATGCGTCAGTGGCTGCATGAAAATGCCGAGGCTCTGCCGCAGCCCCATGCTCAGCGTCAGCATGATCGAGGCGCCGATCAGGATCGGCAAGGTCGGGCGCAGGACCTGCAACAGGGGCATTTTTGTTCTCCCTCATGGGCGCTCGGCGCGCGCCGGCATCTGCAATATCGGTTGATTTTGGTTACACAGACCTGTGTACTTAGGCTATAGGTAGCGGGCGCTGTCAAGCGAAGAGGATGTTTGTCGCCGCATGGCTCCCCCGCCCGCCCCACAGACGATGAAAGAGCGGATCCTCGAGACCGCCGACAAGCTGTTTTATCTGCAAGGCATTCGCGCCATCGGCGTTGACACCATCGCGGCCGAGATCGGCATCTCCAAGCGCACGCTCTACAACCACTTCCCTTCGAAGGATGCGCTGATCGCGGCGTATCTGGAGCGCCGTTTCGTCCACGCCCGCCCCTCCGACAAGCCGCCGGCCGAGCAGATTCTCGGCACCTTCGATTCGCTGGAGCGGCGCTTTGCGGCCAAGGATTTTCGCGGCTGCCCGTTCGTGAATGCGGTGGCCGAGCTGGGGCCGACCGACCGCGCGGTGAAGAAGATCGCCATCGCCTTCAAGGAAAGCCGCCGCGTCTGGTTTCGTGAGCGGCTGACCGAGCTCGGCGTTGCCGATGCCGACGCGCTGGCAACGCAGCTCGTGCTCCTGGTCGACGGCTCGATCGCGCAGGACCTCGTGCGTGATGATCCCGCGATGGCCCGCGCGGCGAAGGAAGCGGCGAAGGTGCTGTTGCGGAATGCGGGCGTGGATGTGGGTGGTGTTGCAGCGAAGCCGGTGAAGGACAAGCGCTCACCGCAATCATAACTGTCATCCCGGACAAGCGCAGCGAAGCGGAGCGCAGATCCGGGATCCATAGCCACAGGAAGTTGTTTGGCAAAGGCTCGGAGTGATCAGCTCGCTCCAAAACCCCTCCCTGGGGTTATGGGTCCCGGCCTTCGCCAGGACGACAGCTGAGTTGGCGGCCTGTAGCCGGGCCTCACGCCGCCTGCGACACCACCCGATTTCGCCCGTCGTGCTTGGCGCGGTACAGCGCCGTGTCGGCGCGCTTGAGGACGTCGGCCACTGCCTCGCCCTTCTGCTCCAGGGTGGTCAGCCCGATCGAGATCGTAACCTCGATGCGCTTGGTGCCCTTGTGGACGGCGAACGGTTCGCCTGCGATCGAGCGGCGCAGGCGTTCGGCGACCATGCCTGCGACATGCAGATCGGTCTCCGGCATCACGATCACGAACTCCTCGCCGCCGTAACGGCAGGCCAGATCGATGCCGCGGATCGACTTGCGCACGCGCACGGCGAACTCGCGCAAGACGTCGTCGCCGGCGTCGTGGCCGTAATTGTCGTTGATCGACTTGAAATAGTCGATGTCGAGGATCATCAGCGCGAGCGGCTTGCCGCGGGTCGAGGCCTGCTCGGCGAGCGTTGCCAGATGGCTCTCCATGTAGCGGCGATTGTGCAGGCCGGTGAGCGCGTCGGTGATCGCCATCTCGATCGAGTTCTGCACATTGTCGCGCAGATGGTCGGTGTAGCGGCGGCGGCGAATTTGCGTGCGGGCGCGCGCCAGCAGCTCGGTCTTGTCGATCGGGCGCAGCAGATAGTCGTTGACGCCGATCTCGAGGCCGCGCAGCAGCCGCGTGGAATTTTCGGCCTCCGCAATCGCCAGGATCGGCACGTGCCGGGTGCGCTCCAGCGAGCGCGCCTGGCTGCAGAGCCGCAAGCCGTCGAAATTGTTCAGGTCGAGCGAGACGATCAGGAGATCGTAATTGCCCTCGGCGGCGTGAAACAGCGCTTCGGTCGGGTTGGGCTCGACGTCGACCGTGTGCTCGGCGGCGAGGATCGTCGCCAGCCGCTCATAGGAGGACTCGCGGTCGTCGACCAGGAGGATGCGGCCGCCCTTGCCGGTATCGGCCACCGCGGTCCGCTCCGGTGCCTGCATGCCGATCTCGAGCGAGGTGATGGCGCGCATGCGCAGCTCATCGGTCATCATCTTCAGCCGCGTCAGCGAGCGCACGCGTGCGATCAGCACGACGTCGGAGACCGGCTTTGTCAGGAAATCGTCGGCACCGGCCTCCAGGCCACGGTTGCGGTCGGAGGGACTGTCGAGCGCGGTGACCATCACGACGGGAATGTGGTGCGTCGCCGGGTCGGTCTTCAGCCGGCGGCAGACTTCGAAACCGTCCATGTCGGGCATCATCACGTCGAGCAGGATGATGTCGCATTCGGCGCGGCGGGCCAGCACCAGCGCCTCGGTGCCGTTCGAGGCAGTCATCACGTCGAAATATTCGGCGGAAAGGCGGGCCTCTAACAGCTTGACGTTGGCAGGAACGTCATCGACCACCAGGATACGCGCGGACACTTTGCACTCACTTCCTATCCGATAAAACGCCGGACCGTCTCAATGAATTTGCCGACCGAAATCGGCTTGGACAAATAGGCCTCGCAGCCGCCCTCGCGGATGCGCTCTTCGTCGCCCTTCATCGCGAACGCCGTGACCGCGACGACGGGAATGGCGCGCAGTTCCGGATCGTCCTTGATCCAGCGCGTCACCTCGAGGCCGGAGACCTGCGGCAATTGGATATCCATCAGCACCAGGTCGGGCCGCATCTTGCGCACGAGGTCGAGCGCCTCGTAGCCGTTGCTGGTGCCGGAGGTCTGGTAACCGTGCGCCTCCAACAGGTCGCGGAAGAGCTTCATGTTGAGCTCGTTGTCTTCCACGATCAGGACGGTCTTAGCCATCCCGCCCTCCTGTTTGGTCCTGAAGACCGGTGCATGTGACGCCTCAGGCGCCGCTTTCCGGCGCTTCGAAAACTGGATTTAAACTAGCCTCAGATTCGCTTGAGTTTCGTTAAGCCCGAGGGGCCACTTTCCGCGACGTGGTTTCCGGTTGCTTGCCTGGGGCCGCAAGACTCAACGCCGAGACTCAGTCCCAAGACTCACGTGCAAGACTCGGGCATAGTCCAAAGTAGACACCGAAAGTTAACGGAAAGGCAAACCGGGCCCGTGAAAAAGCCTGTTCACAACCCCCGCGAAGTCGCTGAAATCGTTGCGATTCAGGCGCTCTCCTTCGTGGCCGGCGAGCCCGAGCGGCTGGGCCTGTTCCTGGCTGAGACAGGGGTCGGCCCGGAGACGCTCCGGAACGCCGCCTCGGACCCCAATTTCCTGCTTAGCGTGCTCGATTTCGTGCTGCGCGATGACGACACCGTGAAGGCCTTCGCCAAGGCTTCGGAGCTGCATCCGACCAACGTTGCCGCGGCGCGGCAGGTGCTGGGCGACGCGCTTGGCGACCGGACCTGGGAGCGCGACGTGCCGTGACCACCCCCGATCCGGCCGGGCTCCGCTGCTTCTGCCGGGATTGTCTGGCCGATCTGGACGTCAGCGTACAAGATTTGGGCGGGCGGCGCTGTTCCGCCTGCGGCTCCCCCCGCCTTGTCCGCCACCGTGCGCTCGCTGGGCTCACCATCGCCCATATCGACTGCGACGCTTTCTATGCGACGGTCGAGAAGCGCGACAATCCTGGGATCGCCGACAAGCCCGTCATCATCGGCGGCGGCAAGCGTGGCGTGGTCTCGGCCGCCTGCTACATCGCCCGCACCTATGGTGTCCGCTCGGCGATGCCGATGTATAGGGCGCTCGAAGCCTGCCCGCACGCGACCGTGATCCGGCCCGACATGGCGAAGTATGTCCGAGTCGGGCGCGAGGTGCGGCAGGCCATGCAGGCGCTGACGCCGCTGGTCGAGCCGCTCTCGATCGACGAGGCTTTCCTCGACCTCTCCGGCACCGAGCGTGTGCACGGCATGATCCCGGCAAAGGTGCTGGCGCGCTTTGCCCGCAATATCGAGCGCGACATCGGCATCACCGTGTCGGTCGGCCTGTCCTGCAACAAGTTTTTGGCGAAGATCGCCTCCGATCTCGACAAGCCGCGCGGCTTTGCGGCGCTCGACCAGGAGGAAGCGCGCACCATGCTGGCGGAAAAGCCGGTCGGCTTCATCTTCGGCGTGGGGCCAGCGACACAGGAACGGCTGGTGCAGCGCGGCTTCCGCATCATCGCCGACCTGCAAAAGGCCGACGAGATCGAGTTGATGCGGCAGTTTCCGAGCGACGGCCGCCGGCTGTGGCGGCTGGCGCGCGGCATCGACGACCGCCGCGTCGAAGCCGACCGCGGCGCCAAGACGATTTCGAGCGAAACCACCTTCGAGACCGACATTCGCGATTTCGCATCGCTGGAAAAGATCCTTTGGCGGCTGTGCGAGAAGACCTCGTCGCGGCTCAAGAGCAGCGAACTCGCGGGCTCGACCGTCACGCTGAAGCTGAAGACCGCCGATTTCCGCCAGCGCACCCGCTCGCAGTCGATCGCAGCCCCGACCCAGCTTGCCGCCAAGATCTTCTCGATCTGCCGCGAGATGCTGGCCAGGGAGATCGACGGCACCGCCTTCCGCCTGATGGGCGCCGGCGTCAGCGCGCTGCGCGACGGCTCCCCCGCCGACGACACCGACATGCTCGACCGCCGCGCCGCGCATGCCGAGCGCGCGGTCGACAGCCTGCGCAAGAAATTCGGCAATGCCGCGGTGATCCGCGGCATCGCGTATGACGGGCCGGAGAAGGCGCAGGAGTGATGGCGGCCTGCCCAAGTCAGTCGCGTTCGAAGATCCGCGCTCCCGGGTAGGCGCGCCTGGCATACTGAACGACCAACTGCCGATCCTGTGTCTCCAGAAACGGAGTCCGGATCTGACAAGACCCGACGACGAGGTGCCACAAGCCGTTGAGCTTTCGAATGACGACGTTCATGTGAGCTTCCTCGCAGTGACCCGAGTGGACTCAACTTGTCAGAATCTCCCGCCGCCGCTCAATTGTACTGGCGTAAGATTCAGCGCATGAAAAGGATTAGCGGGGATATACAAAGGTATGTTGCTTCCGGCTTCAACGGCCGCTGGCGTCGACAGCTTCGCAGAGGCTCAAGCGATCTTACCGATCTGGAGGCTGGCACCGTGACAGGCGAACGCGATCTCGACGCGCTGCTGAGCAACATGAAGCCGGAACTCCAGCCCGGCACTTTCGTATTCTGCACGATCCCGCCGAACGCCCCCATTTCCGCAGCACTCAATCCGCTGCTGACGTTCCGCGAGCAGGAAGGGATGACGCTGGTGATCCAGCGTGACGACGCCGAAGCGGCAGGATTGTCTTACGAATTCCCCTCCCGCCTGATCACCCTGACCGTCCACTCCGCGCTCGATGCCGTGGGATTTCTGGCGGCGATCACCGCGCGCCTGGCCAAAGCCGGCATCAGCGTGAACGCGGTTTCGGCCTTCCATCACGACCATCTCTTTGTGCCCGTAGATCGAGCCGATGAAGCGATGGCCATTCTGCGGGAAATATCAGAGACGAAGCACCCATAGCTGAGTAGGATGGGTTGAGCCCTTGCGAAACCCATCTCTTCCCGATCAGCGCTCTCCGCCAGATTGACGGTGAAGAAGAAGCATCCACCCGGAACGACGTTGCGACGGTACGCGGTCATGGCGCGACGTTATCACGAAAACAAGTGCGATGGGTTTCGCAAGAGCTCAACCCATCCTACGCGCTCAAGAATCCTTACCGTAGCAATTCCATCTGCGGGGACACCAGCACAGCAAAATGCCATAAGCCAAGTGATACAATCCGCAGCTGTGAGCGGAGTAACAGTGAAGCCAGTTATCTTTCCGTGAGGTCAGCTTGAAAAAGGCCGCTGCCTATCTGAGGCGAAACAGAGTTATCATATCTCCGGTTTCGGATACCACGGACGGAGTAGGGGTAATTTGTGAGCCCATCTTCGGTCTTGATGCGAACAATGTTTTTGCGCTTGGAGAAGCTGTCTTGGAAGCTTTGCGACTATCGAGAAAGGGGATTCCGCATCCTGCGCCCACGGAATGGAGCAGACTATTGGAGCCTGTCCTCAAGGCGGCGGGCGTCCGATCGTGGAATACATTTGTTAGATCTGCAAAAAATGTAAATGTGAGATTTGAGACGAACGGAATTGTTTACATTCCAACCCGGAATCTTGGTCCAAGGAATGGCTTCGTTGCTCTCCCGGAAAGGGAGCGATCGAGTATTCCGACGGTTGCAGAAGCTGGAGTGGCATTACTAGCTGCATTCGGTGACGCTGAATAGCCGGTAGGATAACCTGAGCCCTTGCGAAACCCATCTCTTCGCGATCACCGCTCCCCGCCAGATTGACGGTATTACGGTGACAGTGCTGGACTGCACCCCTGAAGTGAGACACGACAATTGCGGTGACGGTACCGGACTATCGCTTCAATTGGCCTGCAATCACGAAGTATCTGGTTCAGCATCAAATGAGGATCGCTCAAATTACGGTGACAGTGCACTAAATTGACACTCGCCGCTTTCACGGTCATGATGCGGCATGGCTCGTCTTGCTCGTGTCGTCATTCCCGGCCACCCCCACCATGTCACCCAGCGCGGCAACGGTCGCGCCCGCACGTTCTTCGAGGACGGCGACTACGCGCTGTATCGCGACATGCTCGCGGCAAATTGCAAAGCCGCCGGCGTCGAGGTGTGGGCCTGGTGCCTGATGCCCAACCACGTGCACCTCATTCTGGTGCCGTCCGACCCCGACGGGCTGCGTCACGCGCTTGCGCGCGTTCATCGCAGCTATGCCGGCACCATCCAGGCGCGACGCAAGCGTACCGGACATTTCTGGCAGGGCCGCTTCGGTGCCGTCGTGATGGATGAACGGCATCTGGCGGCGGCGCTGCGCTACGTGTCGCTCAACCCGGTGCGGGCGCGCCTGGTGCAGCGGGCACAGGATTGGCGCTGGTCGAGCACGCGCGCGCATTTGCGCGGCAAGGATGACGGCGTGACGGCGCTGGCGCCGATCCGCGATCGTTTCCCCGAGTTTTCCGACCTGCTGGCAACCGAACCCGAAGCCGATCTGTTCGACGCACTGCGCTCCGCAGAGAGCATCGGCCGGCCGCTTGGCGACAACCGCTTTCTCGCCCGCATCGAACGCCAGACCGGTCGTGTCTTCAAGCCAGCCAAGCGCGGGCCCAAGCCGTCGGTGGACGAGATGGATAATTAGTGCACTGGACTGCACCCCTGAAGTGAGACACGATAATTTCAGTGACAGTGGGGTTGTCACGATGCGCTACCGCGCTTTGTT
>NZ_JAFCKB010000019.1 GCF_018130615.1 Bradyrhizobium manausense | reverse complement strand
AACTTCACCAGCTGATTGTCCACGGTGTCCAGGCTCTCGCTGGTCTCCGTCAGAAACTCCCGCAACAGATCATCCATGAAAACAGGCCTTCATACAGGGAGGGCGCGCACGACTTGTGATGCGCCTATTCAGAATGGGGCCAGCTTCACCGCAAAGCGTTTAATATTGGTTGAGTATGTGCAAAAGAACGGAACCAACAAAGAGATAAGGCGCTCCGGACAAACCGAAGCGCCTTATAAAGATTCGATTAACGTCCAAGAGCGATGGGCGCGTTTACGAAGCGGTAATGATGATGGCTTCGCCTTCCGGCTTGAGCGTCACGGTCAGACCGCAGGCCTGCGCCAACAGCCGTGTATAATAAGGCTGGATCGCGTGCGCATCCGCGGCCGGTCCGCGTTCGCCGCTCAGAAGCTCGGAGATGTTCTGCGGCAGGCGTGCATTATGTCCGGTCGCGGTGATGCGGAAGCTCATCGTCTCGCCCTCGCCGATCGGATCGATCGTGAGCATGCCGCCGCGCGGGATGGTGTGCTGGGACACCACCAGCATATTGAGCAGCAGCTTGACGCGATTCTTCGGCAGCAGCAGCCGCGGCAGATTCCACGTGATCGAGCACTTGCCGTCCTCGATGTGGCCGCGCGCCATGGTCTGGGCATCGCCGAGATCGATCTGTGCGCCGGAGGAGCCGGCCGCGCCGAAGGCGAGGCGGCAGAACTGTAGGCGGGCGGAGGCCGTCTTCGCGCTCTTGCGGATCAGGTCGAGCGCGAATTCGCGATCCTCGGGCTTGGGGTCGTCATCGAGCACTTCGAGCCCATTGACGATAGCGCCGACCGGGCTGATGAGATCATGACAGACCCGCGAGCACAGCAGTGCCGCGAGTTCGAGCATATCGGGAGCGGAAGCGGTACCGGGTGACGGAGCGTCAGACATAAAGGGTTCCTGGAATTGCACGGCGCGGACGCGGCGAATCACGCATGCTTGACGGATGCTGCGGGTTCTAACATTCGCCAGCCTATGGCAGCTAGCTTGCCATAGGTTCGAACCGGCCATAAAGGGCGCAGGCGAATCAAGCGAAGAGAGGCCAGACTTGCCAATGAATGAGGCATGCAGGTGAGGATCATCGATGGCGAGGCCGCATCCCGGCTGATGGAGCCCCTGACCGCACTGGTGGTGCAGGCGGGCGAGGCAATCCTTGGCGTCAATCGTGGCGCGATGCGGGTCGACGGCAAGCAGGACGGCTCGCCGGTGACCGAGGCCGACCTCGCGGCCGACCGGATCATTGCGGAGGGGCTGGCCAAGCTTGCGAACGATGTGCCGACACTCTCGGAAGAGCGGACCCATCTCGCCGCGCCGCCGTTTCGCGGCAGCTTCTTCCTGATCGATCCGCTCGACGGAACCAAGGAGTTCGTCGCCGGCCGCGACGAGTTCACCGTCAACCTCGCGCTCGTGACCGAGGGCGTGCCGCTGCTCGGCATCGTCAGCGCACCCGCGCTCGGGCTGCTCTGGCGCGGTATCGTCGGCCGCGGCGCCGAGCGCGTGACGTTTGACGGCACGACCATCGGCGCTGCCGCGCCGATCCGGACCCGCAAGCTGCCCAGACACGGCGAGCCCTGGGTTGCGGCGGTGAGCCGCTCGCATGGCGACCCGACAAGCGAGGCGTTCATCGACGGCCGGCCCAACGCGGTCCGAAAGACCTGCGGCTCGGCGGTGAAATTCGGCCGGATCGCAGAGGGCAGTGCCGACATCTATCCGCGCTTCGGGCCCACCTCGGAATGGGATGTCGGGGCGGGCTGCGCCGTGGTGACGGCCGCCGGCGGCAAGGTGACCGACGGCAAGGGCGGCGAGATCCGGTTCGGCGAGCGCTGCGACACCCGCTTCATCATTCCGGCGTTCATCGCCTGGGGCGACCCGGAGGCGGTAACGCCCTACTGACTGAGCTTGTCCTGGAGCGCCGGCCAGCGCTTGCCGACTTCATACAGGAAGCGTTCGGGATCGGCGGCGAACGCGTCGCGGTTGGCTTCCCGGCTGAACAGATAGAGCCGCTGCGCGGAGATCACGAAGAAGCGGGGATTGCCGGCAATGATCACGCCGCGCGCAATGTCGGCGGGGTCATAACCGCCGAACTGCGGCCCGTAGATCTCGGGATGGGCCAGGAAGGAGGCGCGGTTGCCCTCGTTCCGGAAGCGCCAGACCGCGCCCCAGAGGTTGGCCTCGAACTCCGCCGTCCCCTGCTCGGCCCCGCCATCGACGAAATAGGCCACGGGGTCGAAGCCCTCGATGGCGACGCCCGAGAAGCGATTGACGACGACCCGCTCGGTGGTCGCCGCGTCTGCCGGCAACCCCGAGCAGCCGAGCCAAATGCCTGCCAACAGGCAGACCAGACGGCCGATCAAGGCAATTCCGGGGCGCAAAGGGCTATCTTCCTGCCGTTGTGCCGTCATAGTTGCTGCGGATAACATCCGAGTCGAGGGGACATCCGGTGCAACCTAGGACCGTGCCTGTTGGCGTCAGGTTAAGGGAAGCGGACCGGAATCGATACCAGGGGTTTCTTTTATGACTTTCGCATCACGCCTTGCCGCTGTGGCGCTCGTAGCGCTGGCCGGCTGGATCATGCCGGTCTCGGCCCAGACGGCCGCGCCGCCGCCGGACCTGCCGCCGCCGCAGCGGACCCCGACCCCCAACACCTACGGACCGGACGAGCTCGTCAACGCCGGCCACCGCTTCTTCGGCAACGTCTCGCGCGGGCTCGCCTCGATCATCGAGAAGGCGGTCAGCCAATGGGGTCTGCCGAACGGCTACATCCTGGGCGAGGAAGGCTCGGGCGCCTTCGTCGCCGGCCTGCGCTACGGCGAAGGCACGCTCTACACCAAGAACGCCGGCGACCTGCGCGTCTATTGGCAGGGCCCGTCGCTCGGCTTCGACTGGGGCGGCGACGGCGCGCGCACCATGACGCTGGTCTATAACCTGCCCGCCACCAACGCGATCTATCAGCGCTTCGCCGGCCTCGACGGTTCGGCCTACATCATTGGCGGCTTCGGCATGACGGCACTCACCGCCAACAACATCGTGCTGGTGCCGATCCGCTCCGGCCTCGGGCTGCGGCTGGGCGCCAATATCGGCTACCTCAAGTTCACGCCGCGGGCGACCTGGAACCCATTCTAGGCAGTCTCTTCCGGTCCACTACGGATCAACGTTAACGACAAGCGGGGGCTGGCTTTTTGCCGGCCCCGCATGCATTGTCGTTGGTAAATTTTTCCTTAGCTCCCGGAGTTCTCGCCCATGGTCGAACCGATCATGTACCTTGCGATCGGTTTCCTGCTGTCGATGCTGTGCGGGCTTGCGATCGTGCCGCTGGTGCACAACCGCGCGGTCCGTTTGACCACGCGCCGGCTCGAGGCGGCGACCCCGCTGTCGATGGCGGAGATCCAGGCCGACAAGGACCAGCTCCGTGCCGAATTCGCCATGTCGGCGCGCCGGCTGGAGATGAGCGTCGACCAGCTCAAGAACAAGACCACGAGCCAGCTCGCCGAACTCGGCAAGAAGAGCGACGCCATCAACCGGATGAAGATCGAGCTCGGCGAGAAGAACGCCACGATCTTCGCGCTGGAGGCGCGCGAGAAGGCGGTGAAGGAGCAGCTCCGCGCCACCGAAGAGGAATTCAACGCCAAGACCGAAGCCTTACGCGAGGCCGAGATCGCGCTGAGCAACAAGCAGGGCGAACTCGCCAAGATCAATTCGGAACTGTCCGACCGTTCGATGATGGCGGAGACCCGCCAGGTCGAGTTGGTCGCGGTGCGCGCGCAGATCGAGGAATTGAAGAACCGCGTCGGCGATGCCGAGAAAGAATTCACTGCCACGCAGGCCCGCCTGGCG
The DNA here is from genome assembly GCF_018130615.1 of Bradyrhizobium manausense. Taxonomy (GTDB): domain Bacteria; phylum Pseudomonadota; class Alphaproteobacteria; order Rhizobiales; family Xanthobacteraceae; genus Bradyrhizobium; species Bradyrhizobium manausense_A. The sequence continues at coordinate 159,367 of NZ_JAFCKB010000019.1, read as the reverse complement.
CAGGAGCGTTCGGACTCGGAAGTCGCCTCGCGCGAGCTCGGCGATGCACGCGGCCGCGTCGAGAACCTCAGCCAGCGCGTCACCGAGCTCGACCGCCAGCTGATCGTGCAGGTGAAGGAAGCCGAGATGCTGTCCGGCCGCGTCGCCGACCTCGAAGGCCGCCTCGCCACGCAAGGCAAGCTGCTGGCCGAGCGCGACTACGAGAACAACCAGCTCCGCCAGACCAATGAAGGCTCCGAGCGCATCATCAAGGAGCTGCGCGTCGAGATCGCGGCCTTGAGCGGCGGCAAATCGTCGGCGGCGATGGAGACGATGCGCGCGGAAAAAGCCGCGCTGGAAGAGCAGCTGCGCACCGCCCGCGACGAGCGCGCAAAGCTCCAGCGCGACATCAATGCGATCCAGCAGCAGGCGGAGAGCTCCTGGGCGACCGAGCGCATGGAGAACGCGCTGTTGCGCGAGCGCATCAACGACATCGCCGCCGAGGTGGCAAAGCTCGCGATGCAGCTCGAGGGCCCGAACTCGCCGATCGAGGCGCTGCTTGCGGCCGAGGCCGGCCAGCCGCCGAAGCAGGCCGCCCGCCCGGCCAATGGCGTCGCAACCAATGGCGCCGCAGCCGCCCTGCCCGAGGGCGGCGGAACGCTCGCCGAGCGCATTCGCGCGTTGCAGGCCCACGCCTCCCGCGCCCGCCAACAGGGCGCGTAAATCGTCCAAAATCCGGCCTCGCCGCGAATTTGAGTGACTGACGCAAGGTTTTCCGGCCGGAAGCCGCCTGAAAACTTGACACGTCTAGCCCGCACTTCTAAATCGCGGGCTCCGATGCGCCGGCCGGCCGAAAAGTCCGGCCGTCTGCGTGATGGTCCCGGGCGCATAGCTCAGCGGGAGAGCGTTCCCTTCACACGGGAGAGGTCCAAGGTTCGATCCCTTGTGCGCCCACCATTTCAAACCTGAATTCAATGATTTAGTCGCTTGCTTCCCCTGCAATGTGCCCCAAAAAAGCGGGGGCACAATAGGGGCACATAGGCTCCTGCCCTGGTCAGTCGTTTCCGAGAAGCCAACCATCCAAGAGCGGACGGCAGGCGCGTTATTGCCGAGCATGTTTTCGTAAAGAGCATGCGATGCTGCTCTAGACTTGCGAGCAACAGCGACGACGCGCGTGAAGGCTTTGGTCTAGTCCGCAGCGCATGAAAGCGCCGCTCGCGATCATCGCGGATTCGATGGCAATTCCCGCCGAACATGGACTGCGGAGGTCTAGGTGGTTACAATTATGGGTTGACTCGTCTGGGGGCAGACGGGCGTACGAACAAGGGGGTAGGCCGTCTGTCGACCATCACCGCGACTGATCTCACGTCCGCGCTGACAGGGAATCCGGAAGCACTCGACGTTCACCTCATGTTGGTGGAGCGCGACGTCCTCATCGAGGGTCATTCGGTCAAGATCCACTGTCATTGCCTCACAGTGGATGGAAACGGCCGCGTCCAGCCGCAACGGCTGGCGGAGTTCATGCGGAACGCCGTAGTCGACTATGCGATACCGCGCTCGAAGCTCGCTGCAGCGAAAGCGCGCGACGCCAAGTACAATAGCACCGAGGCGGTCGCTGAACTCGTCGAGCGCGCCAAGCGGTCGTTCACCGATTTGGCGAAGACCGGAGAGGGCGGCGAGATGCTGCTGTTCTTATTGGCCGAGCGCTTCCTCAAGCTGCCTCAGATTCTGTGCAAGATGGATCTCAAGACAGACACGCGCCTACACTACCATGGAGCCGATGGGGTGTACGCTGGCGTGATGCCGGAAGGCATCCTGAAGCTCTACTGGGGTGAATCCAAAATCTACAAGGACGCGGGAGCCGCGATCCGCGACTGCCTCGCCTCACTCGCTCCCTTCCTCATTGAACCAGAACACGAGGAAGCCGACAGGGAACGCGATCTGGTGCTCCTGAGCGACAAGGCCGACCTCAGTGATGCGACGCTCACCGACGCGCTGAAGAAGTTTTTTGACAAGTCGTCGGTGATGTCGAAGCGGGTCCAATACTGCGGCGTGGCCCTGGTGGGCTTCGACGCGCCGTTCTATCCGAAAGACGACGTAAAGGCGATCGCGGAGGAGATCGTTGAGGCCTCACGCGCGGAACTGACCGTTTGGAGCAAAAGGATCGGCGAGCGGCTCAAGTCGGAGAAGCTCGACCAGATGGAAATCGAGCTGTTTTGCATCCCACTGCCGTCGGCCGACGGCTTCCGCGCTGCATTTCTCAGAGCGATGGGGATTAAGACGGAATGAGCCTAGTCGGTCTCCAGTCGTGGCTTCTTCAGGAAGGAATTCGCGACGATCTCGATGCGATCATTCGACTCACCGTGCGCACCGAACTTGACAACCTAGTGCCCGAACCCGCCGCTCCCTCTGCCGTGGCGATCGATTGGCCAAGGCTGCTGCTCGCCGGCAGCATATTGGCGCGGTCCGATCAACGGATCGACCAGGAGGCGGCGCTCCGGATCGCAACTGCGGCGATCTCTCTGACCGACGATCAAGCACTCAAGGACGCGGGCGCTGTCCTGTTGGGCAAGCTCTCCAATTTCCGGGCCATCACGCTAGCCAACGATCGCCGCCTACTGACGGCCGGTCTCGACGGACGACTAGGTGTGGCGCTGCGCCTTGAATCCCAGCGTCGCGAGATGGACCGTTCCATCCTGGTGGAATCGAGCGGCGCTTGGCTGCAGGTGAACGATTTTCAGCAACGCTTCTGGACCAATGCGGGCGGAGGAAGTTGGCTCTCGGCGTCCGCCCCCACTGCCTCCGGGAAGACGTTTCTCGTCCTTCAGTGGTTGATCGACCAACTAAGCGCGGGTGACACCCGGGTCGCAGTCTACCTCGCCCCTACCCGCGCGTTAGTTTCGGAGATCGAGACCACTCTCCAAGGCCTTCTCGGCAAGACCAAGCGCATCGAGGTGTCGTCCCTTCCCCTCCGTGACAAGTACGAAGCGGCGCGCGCTGGAGGCGCGCAAGTAATTCTAGTCTTCACGCAGGAGCGACTGCACCTTCTCGCCAACGTGCTCGGCGACGCGTTCTCAATTGACCTGCTTATCGTGGACGAGGCGCACAAAATCGGGGACAGCCAACGCGGCGTGATCTTGCAGGACGCCGTAGAGCGGGCTAGCCGTGCGAACTCGAAGCTGAAGGTCGTGTTCATCAGCCCCGCGACACAGAACCCGGAGGCGTTGCTGACGGACGCGCCCGACGGTGTGCAGACTGTCGCCGTCGACAGCGACGCTCCCACCGTTCTCCAGAACCTGATCGTCGCGAACCAAACCCAACGCAAGCCGAAGCTCTGGAACCTGACCGTCCGACAGCAGGGTTCGACAGTTCCAGTCGGAACGCTCCAGCTCGCAAGCACGCCAGCGGGACTTAGGAAGCGCCTCGCGTTCATCGCCGCAGCGGCGGGCCAGAGAGGCGGAACGCTCGTCTACACGAACGGCGCCGGAGAGTCGGAGGATGTCGCCGATCTGGTTAGCCAGCTCCTGCCTCAGCCTGGCTCAATCGATCCGGAGCTTGCACAGCTCGCCGACCTCGCCCGGAAGGGCGTACACCCCAACTTCCGCCTTGCACCGCTCGTTGAACGCGGGGTCGCGTTCCACTTCGGCAATATGCCATCGCTGATCCGGCTCGAGATTGAGCGGCTCTTCCGATCAGGCAAGATCCGCTTCCTGGTATGCACGTCGACGCTGATCGAGGGCGTGAACCTGTCGTGTCGCACGATTGTGCTGCGCGGACCGCGGAAGGGAATTGGCCACCCGATGGAGGCGCACGACTTCTGGAACCTAGCCGGCCGCGCAGGCCGTTGGGGCAATGAATTTCAAGGCAACATCATTTGTATCGACCCGGAGGATACGGAGGCTTGGCCCACTGGCGTTCCTAGCCGCGCGCGCTATCCCATTAAGCGCGAAAGCGACGCGGTGCTCGAGCTTGGTGACGGTATGGCGGACTACCTTTCCAGGCGCGGAGTGTCGGACCTGTCCAGCCTCAAGGACTCGGATAAATTCGAACAGGTTGGCGCCTATCTGCTCACCACATTCATGCGGCTCGGGTCCATTTCGGCGGCCAGTCTCTCGAAGCGCCACGATGCCGCGTCGTTGGCGAAACTCGACCAAGCCCTGGCGGCGCTTGCAGCACAAATCGAAATCGACGTCGACCTCACCACACGGCATCCCGGAGTGAGCGCGATCGGCCTTCAGCGGCTACTTGAAGCGTTCCGATCGTACGCGGGTGATGTCGAGAATCTGCTGCCTGCCGAGGTCGCGAGCGAAGACAGCTACGATCGCTTCGTTACGATCATGGGGAGAATCAATAAGCATCTGTTCCCCGCCTTCGAACCCGAAAAGGTGATCAGGCTGTACGCGTTGATCGTCGTCCAGTGGCTGAAGGGATTCTCGCTGGCCGAAATGATCCGCAGGAACATCGAGTGGCACCGTACCACCGGTAGGACCTACAGCCTTCCGGTGCTGATCCGCAACACGATGGAGCTGGTCGAGCAAGTCGCGCGATTCAAGGCGCCGAAGTATCTGTCCGCCTACATGGATGTCCTGCACATGCATCTCCGCCAGATCAACCGTGAGGACCTGATTGATCACGGCTTGGACATCGGCACACAACTTGAGTTTGGTATTTCGTCGAGGACCCTCCTCTCACTCATGGAACTCGGTCTCTCCCGCATGAGCGCGGTGGCCTTGTACGAGAAGATCGCCCGCGACGATCTCAGTAAGGAGGAATGCGTGGCGTGGGTCACCGAACGCGAAGGTCAGCTCGAAGCCATGGATTTCCCGGTCATCATCGTCCGCGAGCTACGCGAGCGGCTTCTGCCGCTCGACGACGTGGACAGCAATTCTACCGCTTGATTGGAATGGAGGTTTCACATGCCCGCGAAGCCGATCGACCTCGGCCCACTGCACTTCGCCAAAAGAGGTGACGCCGTTGCTTGTTTGAATGACATGCTTCACCGGTACGACGTGGGCGATCGGGTTGGCGCCAATGACACAGTGATTCTACGAGCGGCACTGGAGCACCATCCCGATGCCGAGGCCAAGAAGGGATGCGGAATTACCCACTTTAGCGTCCGAACTGCTGACTTCGGTACGAAATGCTTCTGGTTGAACCGTACTGACGGAACGACCGAAAAGTTTTCTCATAGGGCCTGTATCTACGGTACCTAGCTAAGCAATTCGCCGAGCTCGGTTGCATAGCGGTGCGCAGTTCTCGGCCTGGTCGGGCAAGATTTTCGCAGGTTCAAATTGCGGAGGCGCAACCACCGATACCGACATTCGGTTCAAGTTGCGATCTGATGGCTTAAGACCACTGCGTCCCGAACGCAGTGAGCATCTTCTAAGCTATTGATTTTTCTCGCTGCGACGGGCCCTTGCGTCCCGTTTTGTTCACGCTCGTTTCACCCAATTCGTTGCGATTTCGTTGCGGCAGTTTGGAGCGAGAACGGTGAGCATCGTCGCGATTCCCCGGAGACCAACAGGTCGTTTCGGCTGGATGCGCGCCCGCCTTAACGGCGGTATGGCGAGTCTCGCTACCTGGTCCTGAAAGGCATCGAACGATGCGTTGCGGCCACCAGCGTCGCGCGGTCGCCTCGCCAGTGAGCGGTTCCGACAGAGCAGCTGATTAAGAGTTCAGTACTATCCCTTCGCCACAGTTTCCAGATGTACGCCGCGCTACGATGAGTATTGGAGAAGCCCTTTGTTTGTAGGTGTTTCTCGCATAGTTTCGCGCTCCATCGAACTCAAACCTTCCAACTGCTCAATCCGCCAACACCGTTTGAAAACCGTTTTGGCGGCCGTGGACTCTTGTAATATGACCGATATTCGAATTTCGCTCACCGACAAGGCAATCGCTCAATTACCCGCTCCGAAAGAAGGCTGGTACCTAGCGCGTGATAAAGAATTGAAGGGCTTTTTCGTGGTCATTGAAAAGCGACGGAGAACCTTTACCGTCCAAGGTGACCTGAGGCGCGGTGGTAAGCGGGCTTCATCCATTAGGGTTTCCATTGGCGATGCTAGTGAGATGTCGACCCGCGCTGCGCGCGCCACTGCCAAAGAGTACTTGGCCCAGATTAGCCGCGGACGGCACCCAAAGGACGATAAACACGCCGAAGAACCGCATCCCGTTCCGGCGATCGCAATTGGCGGGAGGGTCGCGAGCATCACTCTGAGGCAGGCCTGGGAACGGTATCTCGACGCGCATCTGGTGCGGAAGAACCGCAGCGAGAAGATGACCTGAAGGGTTGGTTCGCGCAGCTCGCCGCTCTAGACAACCCCGTTCGCAGAGAGTTCCACCTCTTCACTCTCCTTTGCGGTTCTAGACCTACTGCGCTCCAGGAAGCCAAGCCGGAGCACATAGATTTCAGGCGCCGCACGCTGCACATCCCTAAACCAAAGGGAGGCAAGTAGAAGGCCTTCGATATTCCGTTGTCGCGACAGATGGTCATTTGCCTCGTCCGCGCAACCCGGTTCGGCAGGCAGATGTATCCCGCGCAAGCACAAGAGTGGGTCTTTCCGGCTGACAGCGCGTCAGGGCATCTAGCGGAAACGAAAGAGGACCGGGAAATGCTATCGAAGTGGGGCAACGACCTTCGTCAAACCTTCCGTACGATTGCAACGGCAGCAGGTGTCTCGGAAATCGACGCCAAGCTCCTGATAAACCATGCTATTCCCGGAGTAAACGGAGGCTATATTACGCGACACGCGACACAAGCTTCTCGAAGATCATTTGCGCAGCCAGCAGCAGGCGATTAGCTGCGCGGTGTTTGCGGGGTTGAGCACATCGATTGCCCAAGATCATGCCCTCGGGGTTGGCTCGGAAGAGGCGCATACCGGCATGCGATCGAGAGCGTCGTTGCAGCTGGCAAGCGGGGTGTGGTCCGACCCGTCGTCCAAACTGAGCAAAGATCAATCTGAGGCTCAGCTCCTTGGACAATCCGAAGCTCGTGAATCGGTCCAATCCACCATGGGCGCCGCGGCGAATCGTCGATATAAGCCATTCATTCTATTGAGATATTTCTCATTCCATCGATCCCATATGTTATTGGACCGATCGAGAATTCCGGTGTGACGAGCGTTCCGCTTCCAGGCTCACAGCCGCGATCGCAATCTCCTGCTCCCGCGCCGACGCGCGAACTTATTGGGACCCGGGCGATCTACCGCTACAGCGAGGACACGGTTTACGAGCACGTCTACCTGAATACGCACTGGTACTCATATCAGTGCCTGAAGGGTGTGCGCCGTGGCGATTGCGGTACGGACGAAACGAGCTACTGGAAGATCCGCGACGACATCTATGTCGTCACATGGCGGGAGATCCTGATCGATCTTGCCGCAGCCTTTGTCTACGACATGAAGGCTTGCCGGAGCACTGGCTGCGCCTGGGGAACGCCAGGCGATCTGCCAGAGCCCCGGCATATTCTGACCGGAGCATCTTTCGAAAAGCTCAATGCGGCAGGTTATCCTGCTGACATCGAGCTGGTCTGACGCGTCGCTGACGAAGGCGGATCAACCCGGATCCGCGCTTCGTCTCAGCCCCACTTCATCTCGCCCTTGGCAACTTTGGAGCCGATATCGAGCGCCACGCCCATGCCGAGGTTCGGGAAGCGCGCTTCCATGGCAGCCTTCAGAGCTGCGGCATCGGTTGCCTTGGCGAGCTCTTCGTCGAAGGCGAGCAGATACTTCCTGGTGTGCTCGACAGCAGAGAGATCCACGGCAACGCCCGGAGACATGTGACCCGGCACAACGACGGACGGCTTGCGGGCGGCGATCTTGTCGAGGTTCGCAACCCAGGCTGCGCGCTGCTCCTTGGTCGGTGTGTCGGCGGTCCAGACGTGAACGCCGGAGAAGATCATCACGCCGCCAAACACGGCGTTCAGGGAGGGAACGAAGAGATAACGGCGGTTGGCAAGGCCGTCGGCGTTGACGATTTCGACCGTTTCGCCATCAACCGTGAGAGTGGCCCCATCGAATGCTTCCGGCAGCACGACGTCTGCCAGGGTCTGTGGGCCGTTGTCCTTTAACTGCGGACCCCAAACCGCAAGTTTCTTCTCCACGTTACCCTTGATGGCCGCCAGCGTCGCCGATGCCGCCAGCACCTTGGCATTCGGGAAGGCCTCTCGCACGGGCTTCAGGCTGAAATAGTAGTCCGGATCGGATTGGCTAACGTAGATGGTCGCCAGCTTCTTGCCGGTCGCCTTGATCGCCTCGGCCAGCGCCCGCCCATCCGGATAAGAAAAGCCACCGTCGATCAGGATCGCCTCGGTGGGACCTTCGAGCAGCACCGGCGCACGGAAGAATCCGTTGGGCCCGGCGGGAAAATGCTTCCAGCTCAGTTTGGATTCAGCGGCATGCCCGACATCGGCGGGACCAAATACAGCGACAGCGCCCGCAGCAAGGGTCGTTTTCATTAGTTGTCTCCTTGAGAACATTGGTCTCTCCTTCGAGCTTCGTTGGTTGGGGAAATTGGCCTTGACTGTCATGCCGCGCGCAACTGGGCGGCCAGCAACTCGAACCGCCCGAACAACAGGCTGCTGCTGACTAGCCGGCGCTCTGCACCATCGCCGACCACCAGGGCAGGCACGCCTTCGACAGCGAACCGCGCCATGTCGGCGCGCGCGGCTTCGATCCGTCGCCGGTAAGCCGTGATGAGTGTATCGTCTGGCATCCCGACGCGACGCGCTGCATCGGCGAATTGCGCTCTCTCGAGCAGGTCGGCGACGATCTGGGGGTTTGAATTGTCTCGTCCGTCGATGTAGCGGGCACGCTGCAGGAGTTTCAGCGCCTCAAACTCACGGTTGGGATCCGTGAGACCCACAGCAACGAGACCAAGGGTTGTCGGGGCCGAATCGAACGTGCCACTGGTGCCGAGAATGTTGGTGCGATAGGCCTCAGTGAACGGCTGGCCTGTCAGTCGCGCGATGCGCTGATCGTTTTGCCAGGCGTAGGCCGCAAAATGTTGGTCCATGGGACGAGCCGCCTCGCCTGCAAACAGGCCGGTCGGTGCTAGCTCCAGCGTGACGTCATCGAGCCGCGCAATTTGCTCCAGCATAGGCCCGGCGCCGTAGCACCAGCCGCAAAGAGGGTCGAAGAGATAGGTGATCCGCATGATTTTGATCCGCCCGCGATCCGTGCGGGAAGACTTAGCGCGAGATCATTAGTTGATAAATATCAGATAATAAGACATATTGTTTGTTATTAGCTAACAATCTGGATGAGGCAGGATGGAGACGATCAACCTCAACCGCTTGGCCTATTTCGCAGCGGTGGTCGACGCCGGGTCCTTCACACGTGCTGCGGAGCGGCTCGGCATCACGAAGACCGTCGTCAGCCAGCAAGTCGCGCGGCTCGAAGCCGAGCTGAAAACAGCGCTGCTGCTCCGGACAACCAGGAGAGTGGAACCGACCGAGGCCGGCCGTCTGCTGCATGCTCGCTGCGTCATGATCCTGCGCGAGGCGGAAGATGCCGTGGACGAGCTCGCCCAGACGAATGCCGAGCCTATGGGGGTGCTGCGGATCGCAGCACCGAACGATTACGGTGCATCGACCATTGCGCCGCTCGCGGCCAAATTTGCGCGGAAGTATCCGGCATGCAGTGTCGATCTCGTGCTGTCGGATGTCAGGACAGATCTCGTCGCCAACCAGATCGATCTGTCGATCCGCGTCGGTTGGTTGAACGATTCGAGTCTGCAAGCCAAACGGCTGGGGGCGTTCCGCCAATTCTTGGTCGCTCCGCCGGAGATCGCCGTAGCGATCCGCGCGGACCAGCCCGACGAACTCACGGCCTTGCCGTTCATCGCCAATGGAGCGCTCAGCGAGCCACTGGTCTGGCGCTTCACCAGAAACGATTTCGAAGCCCGCACTGTTCGAATGCAGCAAACCATTACGATCAACACGACGCCCGCGGTGCTTGCGGCGACGCTCGCTGGCGGAGGCCTGTCCGTGTTGCCGGATTTTCTGGTTGCGGAGCATCTGAAAGCCGGACGGCTCGTCCATGTCCTGCCGTCCTGGACGCTGCCCTCAGGTGGCATCCACGTCGTTTATCCCGCCGCCCGTTTTCGTCCACCGAAAGTCACAGCATTCGTTGCAATGCTGTCGCGGGTTGCAAAGCGCTCCCCTTGAATAGTCCCCCGCCGCGGTGGGCTATGCGGCGCTTTCCTTGCCCAGGATGAAACGCGCCGCCCGTTCACCGATCATCATCGTCGGAGCGTTGGTATTGCCGGAGACAAGCCGTGGCATGATCGAGGCGTCAGCGACGCGGAGTCCTTCGACCCCGCGCACCTGCAAATTTTCCGATACGACCGCCATCGGATCGTCGGCCGCCCCCATCTTCGCAGTGCCGGAAGGATGGAACACGGTCTTCGAGATCGAGCGCACATAATCACGAAGCGCGTCGGCATCCGCCTCCAAACCCGGCTTCGGAAGAACGCGGCGCTTTACGAGACGCGCCAATGACGGAGCCTCGGTGATCCGTATCGCAAGTTCGACTCCACGCGTGAGCGTGTCGACATCGGCTTGCTCGGCAAGCGAATTGGCAACGAAGAGCGCGGGGTCAGCCGGATTTGTGGACCGGAGCCGGACAGACCCGCGCGACTGCGGACGCAAGACGCACGGCCCGATCGAGATGCCATGCCCCGGCTCTGCCGGGCGGTCGGCAAATCCGTTGAATGTCGGCAGCACATGAAACTGGACGTCCGGCTCGCCGGTCCCGGCGGTGTCGGCAAAGCCGCCGGACTCGACGACCGTGGACGTCAACAGCCCCGTCCTGGTCAGCATGTATTGCAGCATGTGCGATACGGCACGCAGGCCCTTGTCCTCGCCGAAAATCGAGATCGGATCCTTGATCTCGCACTGAACGGTAGCTTCGAGGTGGTCTTGATAGTTCTCGCCGACGCCAGGTAGATCCGCAATGATGTCGATGCCGTGCTTGCGCAGATGTGCACCTGGCCCGATTCCGGAGAGCTGCAGGATCTTGGGCGTAGCGAGAGCTCCCGCGGTCAGGATCACCTCCCGCTTGACCTTCACGGTCGATCCATCGTTGAGCACCACGCCGGTCGCTCGATTTCCGTCGAACTCGACCTTGTTGACGCGCGTCGCCGTTCTGATCGTCAAGTTCGGGCGAGCCTCCGCCTTGCGCAGAAAGGCTTCCGCGGCACTGCGGCGTCGTCCCTTGCTGGTGGTCGTCTGATAGAATCCGACGCCTTCTTGTCGCAATCCGTTGAAGTCCTCGTTATAGGGAATTCCGACCTCCTGGGCGGCGCGGATGAACGCCCACGACAGCGGATGACCGTAGGCCCTGTCCGAAACGGTCAGTTCACCGCCGACGCCATGATACCTGCCGGCAAGGCGCTGGTTGCTTTCGAGATCGCGGAACACAGGAAGCACCTTGTCGTAGCTCCAGTTCCGGCATCCCAGTTGTGCCCACGTATCGTAGTCCTGGCGCGAGCCCCGGATATAGACCATCGCATTCACGGAGCTGCCGCCGCCGAGGACGTGGCCCTGAGGGACGATCGACGGACGTCCCCTCAGGCCGGCTTCGGGCTCGGAAGCATAGAACAGCGCGTCCCTGCCCTTTTCGAGAACCTTGAAGAACGTTGCAGGAATATGGATGTACTTGTCCGTATCCCGCTGTCCGCTTTCGATCAGCAGCACGCGATGCTGCGGATTCTCCGACAGACGTGAAGCCACCACGCATCCGCTGGAGCCGCCGCCGGCGACGATGAAGTCGTATTCCTGCATCAATCCCCTCCCCCGAAGGGCAAGCTGCCTGGCGCGCGTCCGCTCAGCAGAACACGCTCTGCACGGTCGTAAACTCCTTCAATCCGTCCACGCCGAATTCGACGCCGAACCCGGACTGCTTGACGCCGCCGAAAGGAGCGTTCGGCTGAATCGCGCCGTGCTTGTTGATCCAAACGGAGCCCGCCTCGATCCGCGCCACGACGCGTTTGGCCTCCTCAAGATCAGATCCCCACACCGAGCCGCCGAGGCCCATCGAGCTCGCGTTCGCCTTCGCGACGGCCTCGTCGACCTCGCGGTAGCGGATGATGGGCAGAGCCGGTCCAAACTGCTCCTCATCGACGAGGCGGCAACCATGATCGACATCAGCAACGAGCGTGACTGGATAGAAATGACCCGACCCGCCGGCGGGATTGCCGCCGATCAGAACTCGGCCGCCCTTGCTGCGAGCCTCATCGACGAAAGCAGAGACGATTTCGAACTGCCGGCGATTCTGTACGGGTCCGAGAATCGAGCCTTCCGAAAGTCCGTCGCCAACGACAACCTGTCGCGCATAGGCGGTCAGTTCACGGCAGACTTCCTCGTAAAGACCGTCGTGGACATAGAGCCGTTTCAGCGCAGCGCATGTCTGCCCATTGTTGATGAATGCGCCCCAGAACAGCCCCTCGACGATCTTCTTCGGATCCGCATCCGGCAGAACGATCCCGGCGTCGTTGCCGCCGAGTTCGAGCGTCAGGCGCTTCAGCGTGCTGGCAGCATTTTGCATGATACGACGGCCGGTTGCGGTTGAGCCCGTGAAAGTCACTTTCGCGATGCCCGGATGGGCCGACATCAGGCTTCCGATCTCGTTCTCGCCGGTCACGATATTGACGACGCCGGGCGGAAGTTTCTCGTTCATGAGCTCGACGAGACGGATTGTGCTGAGCGGCGTCAGCGGCGAGGGTTTGATGACGACGGTATTGCCCGTACGGATGGCCGGGATGATGTGCCAGCATGCAATCATCACTGGCCAGTTCCACGGGGTAATCGAACCGACGACCCCGATCGGCTTGCGATGCAGCTCGACGCGCCCATCGGGATTGTCCTGCAGGACCTCCACGGGAAGCGACAACTCGCTGGTGTGACGCGTCCAGGCGACGGCACCGCCAATCTCAAAGCGCGATCCCAGTCCGTTGAGCGGCTTGCCCTGCTCCAATGTCAGGAGTTTCGCGAGCTCTTCCGAATTCTCTTCCAATGTTGCGGCGATCGCGCGGCAGGCTTCCGCCCTTTCGGGGTCGGGCACATCCTTCCAGAGCGCAAACGCGCGCGAGGCAGCTCCGACCGCGTCGTCGAGATTCTTCGACGTGGCAAGCGGCATTGCGCCAACCGTCCCCCCTGTCGACGGGTTGATAACGTCCTGAAATCCGTCGGTCGCAACCTTGCGACCATCGATCACCAAACTCCAGCGTTGCATGCGAGCGCCTCCCAACCGTCATTTCGGTTGAGCAAAGACGATCGCCTCACTTCTGTCTTGGAAAAGAGCGCGACCCCAATTGGACGCCAGCGCGACTTACTTCCGGACGATATCCTTCGGAGAGCAGTCGAATGCTTTCTTGAAGCAGCGATTGAAGTAGGAAATGTCGTTGAAGCCGGAGGAGAACGCGATATCCGCAATCGTCCCGCCGTCGACGCCACGCTGTTTTTCGACGAGCCGATCTCGGGCAAGACGGAGACGACGATCGCGAATGAAGCTCGTCACCGTCGAGCCGCCGGTGCTGAAATCCTCCTGAAGCGTGCGCATGGAAACGCCTAGCTTGTTGGCAAGCCATTGCGGTGTCAGCCACTCGGCCGTGAGGTGACGATCGACGAGTACATGCGCAAGCTCGAGCCGGCCGGACGCGCGCTCCTTCGGGCACAGCTGCATATCGGCCCCGTCGGCAGCGAAAGCCTGCCGGGTCACCTGGAGGAGTAACTGACGCAGCTCGCCCCCTCTTTGGTGACTTGACGGCGTTTGCAGTATCTTCGCGACAAGCGCCCGCAACATCATCGACATTGGATCCTCGGCGCCAAGGCGCCGGGAGACTTCGAAATCGTTCGGCTTCTCCGAGAGCAGCAATTGCCGAGGCAGGTGCACGGACAAATGATTGCTGAACTGCCCGTTGAAATAGAAGCTCGATGGCAGCGATGAATCGACCAGGATGCAGTCTCCGGGCGAGACGATGTTCTGGCGTCCCAACTGCTCGACCGCACACAGGCCCTGCAACTGTACGAGGAGAAAGAAGTGTTCGCCGTAATCGAGGCGAATGTCGCGTTCTTCGCGGCGGACAAGGCCGATATCCGTGGCGACCTGGACAATCTCCGTGCCCGCCACGTCGGACAGCACGACGCCGCCATTAACGACTTTGCGCTGCTCCCAGCCAAACGGGTTGAAGCGTCCGCAGACGGACTGGAGCTTATCACCCCACTCATCCAAAGGAGCCGGACTCCAGATCTGCGGAGTCCACCGGCTAAACTCCTGGAGCTGCACGCGCTCCTCCCTGGCTCGGTTGCCGTCGGGCGGCACCCGCTTGATAACATGTTAAGCAAGCCGGTCCGGCTGTCAACGGTGTTTGCAGGACGGACTCGCTCCCTCGACTACACCGGCGCCTTGCGGTCGGAGTAAACGGTCCGGGATTTCACCTCGATGAATGCACCGGCGGGCTTGTTCTCGATTCTGCCCTGGCTGGTCACGCCAAGGAATTTCCCCGTCGATCGCATGGCGTCGTAATCGTAGAAGAAGATCGAAGCGACCGGGATGATGAACTCACGAAACCCGAACACATACTGGTTGTGATCGAACTTGAAGGTCGTCGCCAGGTCGACATCGCCATGGCCGCGCTGCACGCCGACGAGGTTTTGCCACGCGTACCGCTCCGAGCTCAGGTAGATGTGCTCATAGACGTGGTGCGGGCTATATTCGTAATGCGCGGTCAGCCCGATCAGCTCGCGCGTCGGGGCCGGCTCCATGCCATCGGCCGCAACAGAGGGATCGCCGATGATCCCGGGCGCATAGTCCTGCAGCACGCGAGGCTCGCCCCTGGCCTCATCCGCATCGCGCAGTCGCTCGCGGACGGACAGAACGCGCCGCGTCCTGAGATTGAGGACGAAGGCTTCATCCTCGTTCGGACGGGCCGAGAAGGTCATATTGACGAAGAACATGTCGGCGGCAACGTTGATCGCCTCATACCAGTCGATTCCGGTCTGGTCGCCCTCGCGCCAGGTGACCTCATTCACCGCGTTGAAGGCCAGCTCGATCGCGCGGCCGTTCTTCAGGGAGATCTTGATGCGTCGGCCCGACAAGGCGTCAGTAGTCGGCAGGCGATTGGTGGCAATGCCTGCCGAAAAGTCGTCAAAATGCTTCCAGTCGGCGGGCCTGTTCGTATCAGTCATGTCGATCGTCCAGCCTTGTTGCGCTCGCGCAGGGAAATAGTCCGATCCCGGCGCGACGTAAGCCGGTCCGGCTGAAAGCGTCTTGGACTCGGGCGCGGCTGCGCTAGGACTCGCGCGGGCCCTGCACGGCGCCGACGATTTGCGCCCGCGTCCAACCCCCTCCGCGCTATTCTCCAAGACAGGATCAATAGACATGCCGCACCCTTCGCGACGCAATTCCCGTCAAAAACAAAAAGGCATGGACAATGGCCGAGGCGCCCACGACGGAGTTCTGGAAAGACATCAAGCCGATCCAGAAAGTGTTCAAGCCCGACGCGCTGCCTGATACCTACATCGCCAATGCGCCGACCGACGACGAGCGCTATTATGTGCCCTTCAGCGAGACGGTCTCGTCGCGGCCGCTCTGGATTTCGCCGACCCAGAACAAATGGTGCGACATCCTCTGGTCCAAGACGGCCGGGCTGGTCAACCGCCACTATCACCCGCACCAGGTGTTCGCCTACACGATCTCCGGCAAGTGGGGCTATCTCGAGCACGATTGGACCGCCACCGCCGGCGACTTCATCTATGAGAGCCCCGGCGAGAGCCACACACTCGTCGCCTATGACCATCCCGAGCAGATGCGCGTCTTCTTCATCGTCAGCGCGCCCTTGATCTGGCTCGACGAGAACGGCGATTCCATCGGTCATTTCGACGTCCATGATTACATCGAGCTCTGCAAGGCGCATTACGAGAAGGTCGGACTCGGCGCCGAGGCGATCACGAAACTGTTCCGCTGACACCGGCGGCTTCCGCCGGCCGGTTTCGCACCTCATGCGCTCATGCCGCCATCGACCATCAGCCGCGAGCCAGTCGTGAAGCGGCTCTCGTCTGAGGCCAGATAGAGCACGGATTGGGCGACTTCCTCCGGCGTGCCGTGCCGGCCCAGCGGAATCATCGCGTTGAAGAATTCGGCGCCGTCACGCTTGATGACGTCCGCAAGACCTGCTTCGACCGCGTGCTGAAAGGAGTTGTCGATCGGCCCCGGATGAACCGTGTTGACGCGGATCCGGCGCGGTGCGAGCTCCTTGGCGAGGCATCGCATCAATCCGATCTGCGCGTGTTTGGCGACGATATAGCCGTAGACGCCGGGGTCGCCGCGTACGCCTGCCACACTCGACGTGATGATCACGCTGCCGCCGTCACGCATGCGCGGCGTCGCGTGCTTGCAAAGCAGGAACGCGCCCTTGACGTGGACAGCGTAGACGGCATCGAACACCGCTTCCGGATAGGCGGCGATCGGCGCCACGGTTCCAAAATTGCCGGCATTGCTGAACAGCACGTCGATCGGCCCGAGCCTCGCATTGACGGCCTCGATCGCCGCCGCGACCTCCTCGTCGCGGGAGACATCAGCGACAACAGTCATGACCGAGCGGTTGCCGAGGCGCTCCACCGCATGGTCCAGCTCGGCCTGCCGCAGGTCGATCAAGGCGACACGCGCGCCCTCCGCGAGGAATAGACGCGCCGTCGCCAGGCCGACACTTCCGGCGCCGCCGGTGACGACGCAGACCCTGTCCTCAAGACGCTTCATTGCTTCTCACATTTCATCGTTTCGCACCGTCGACGTCTCCCGCATACCGCTATGCCAGATAGGCGCTGTGAAGAATGTCGGGATTTCGCACCAGTTCGCCGGGCTCGCCATGGAAGCAAATCCGTCCTCGCTCCATCACATAGGCGATATCGGCGATCTTGAGCGCGATATGGGTGAACTGCTCGATGAGCAGGACGCCGACGCCCTGCTGCGCGAGCTTCTGCAAGACCGGAACGAGGCGCCCCACCACCACGGGCGCAAGGCCAAACGACAATTCGTCGGCAAGCAAATAGCGCGGGCGCGAGATGATCGCCTGCGCCAATGCCAGCATCTGCTGCTGCCCGCCGGACATCGTGCCCGATCGCGACGACAGGCGCGCGCGGAGTTCCGGAAACGTATCCAGCGCAACCTCGATGGCCGGCTTGACCTCGGCGCGCGGCAAATGGCTCCCGGCCACCTTGAGATTGTCCTCGACGCTGAGATCGCCGAGCACCTGGTGGCCCTCCGGCACCGCGGCAACGCCCAGCGCACGGATCGCTTCCGGGCGAAGCCCGGAGATCGGACGCCCGTCGACAAGAATTTGCCCCGCGGCAATTGGCAAGGCGCCGGCGATCCCCAGCACGAGACTGCTTTTTCCGGCTCCGTTCGCGCCAAGCAGAGCCGTGATCCTGCCTCGCGCAAGCGTGACGTCCACGCCATGAAGAACAGCCTTGCCGCTGCGCTGCAGGTCGACGCCCTTGACTTCGAGCCCCTCGCTCATGCGCCCTCCTCGACGATCCCGAGATAGGCCGCACGCACTTTCGGATCGGCCAGCACGGCCGCAGTCGGCCCGTAGGCGATCTGGGACCCGAAATCCAGCACCAACGTCGCCACGCAGGTCGCGGAAATGAGATCGACGTCATGATCGACGAGCAGCACCTGAGCGCCGCAATAATTGTGGATGCTCTTGATGACGCTCCGCAAGTGCTCGCTTTCCTCTTGCGAAAGTCCGGCGCCTGGTTCGTCCATCATCACGAGCCGCGGCCGCCCGACGGTGGCGCGCGCGATCTCGACCAATCGCCGTTCATAGGCATTAAGGTTGGCTCCCATCACGTTCGCCTTCGATGCCACGCCGACGAAACCCAGCGCCGCCTCGATCAGCTGCTGTCTTGGCCGTCCACCGGTCGGAACATTATCCAGCACCGCGGCGACGTTGCCGGCCGCCGTCAGATTTTCCACGACCTGTTCATTCTGGAATGTGCGCCTGATGCCGAAGGCCGCGCGCTTGTGAAGCACGATACCGTCGAGATTCTCGCCGTCGATCCTCACGCTTCCGCTCGCGGGCCTTACAAATCCCGAGAGCACGTTGATCAGCGTGGTCTTGCCCGCGCCATTCGGCCCGACCAGACCGGTGACAGGCTCGGGTAAGGTCGCGGTCAGCGCATTCAATCCGCGCACGCCGCCGAACAGGACCGTGAGACTATCGATCTCGATCATCGGATGGCTCCGGAGCTGCCGAAGAACCTCTTGCGAAGCGCCACGGCGGCCTCCTGGAGCTGGCCGGCAATGCCTTGCGGTGCGGTTATCAACGCGTGGAGCAGCCCGGCACCGAACACGATCGTGGCGATGTTTCCGTCGACGCCGAGATCGTTCAGCAGCGCGGGAAACGCCCGCAGCATCAAGCCTGCGATGATCGGGCCCATCCAGCTATAGGCGCCTCCTACGATCGTCAAAGCGAACAACATGATCGACTGACTGGCCGGAAAGGCGGAACCGTCAAGCTGGCCGACACCGCCGGCAAGCAAGCCCCCTGCAATGCCGGCCAGGAATCCGGACAGGGTGAAGGCCCACACCTTGTAGGCGACGATGTGGACGCCGCCGGCAAGCGCGCAGACTTCGCTGCGACGTATCATGGCCCACGCCCGCCCCGGGCGTCCGCGCATATGCAGGAACACGACGCCGTAGCACAGCGCCAGCACGACCATCGCGTAGCGGAAATAGGCTTCGTCGGTCGCAGCCAATTGCGGCCGTGCCATCATGATGCGCGCGCCGGTGCTCTTGCCAAGGATGCCGGCACCGCCGTCAGGAAAGCCGAACGCACTGATGAGGACTTGAATCGCGCCCGCCATCATCAGGGTGATGATCGCGAGATAAAGCCCGCGCATCCGCAGCGCCGGCAGGCCGACGACCAGGCCGAATGCCGCCGCGACGACTCCGCCGGTCAGGAGCGCGAGTTCAAAGGGCACGCCGAGGCCGTGCGAGATGCGCAGTGCGAACCAACCGCCGACGCCGAGCAGCCCATACTGGGCGAGCGACACCATGCCGAGTTGAGCGAACAGCAGGCTCACGCTCAAGCTGCCGATTGCGAGCGCAGTCACCGAGATGAAGGTGCGCAGCCAATAGTTCGACAGTATCTCGGGCAGGACGACGACGATCGCCAGCGCAACGACGACTGCCGCCACCCGCTTCAGCCGCACGCGCTTGGCGTCGACGAGCGGCGAATATGCCAGGGTTTGGTCCGTCACGTCGCGCTCACCGGTAAACAAATGTGAACCTGCGCTGCATCCACAGCAACGCAGCAACTGCGAAGATAAAGGGCACCGCCGTGCGGAACGGTCCGACGACCGGGACCGGCGTGAGCAGCGCTTCGCAGACCCCGATGGCGACACCTCCGGCGACCGTTGCCGGAAGCGAGGAGAACCGCCCGATCACCGCCGCCGAGATCGCAGGGATGACGGCAAATGTCAGCGTCTGGCCGCTGAGACGCTGCAGATCCGCAAGCAAAATGCCGCTGACCCCGGCAAGCGATCCGGAGATGATCCACGCATAGCCGTCCGCACGCAGCACCCGGACGCCGAGCAGCGCGCTGAGATCGCGATTGTTGGCAAGCGCCCGCATCTGAAGCCCGAGCCGGCTTCGGGCGAGGAAGACCATCACCGCCACCGTCGCAAGCACGGCGAGCGCAAAGGCGACGGCCCGCGTCGCGGTGATGCGCACGCCGATCAATTCGAAGCTGATCGTGTCCGTCGGCAGCCGCAGCCGCCGCGGCAGCTCGCCCCACACATAGCCCATGAAGCCGAGCAGGATCAGCGCGACGCTCAAGGTCGCGACCGCCCGCATCACCGGATCGCTGAACGCCAGACGCGGCGCCAGCACGCGGCCATAGAGGAACGCCAGCACCGTCGACACCAATATGCCGGCGCACCAGGCCAACGGAGCCGGGCCGCCATTCTCCACGATGGACCAGGAAACGAACGCAGCCAGGGCGCCGAGCGCGCCCTGGCTGAAATTGACCACGCCCGATGCCCTGTAGAGCACAACGATGCCGACGGCCGACAGCACGTAGGTCGCAGCCGTTGCGAGCCCCGAGACGAAGAAAGGCGTGAAATCAGGCATGACGGATCAGTTCGAGATGCCGATGGTCTTCTCGTAGGCGCGCACGTCGTCGAGTTCCGGATCCTGCGCGTCGATGCACTGTCCTTTCGGCAAGAGCTTGCCGTCCTTCACCTGCGCCACCGGGCCGGTATGGTTGGCGTTGTGCCGCGGACCGTCGCCGACGTACCAGGGCGCGCAGAGAATGTCGCTCTCGAACCGTTTGACCGAACGCAGCGCCGCCGTCACCGACTTGCGGTCGATCTTGGCGGGATCCATCTTGAGAAGGGTTTCGGCCGTCACGCGTGCCGCCAGATAGCCGGCCTGCGAGAAGGTATCGCGCGGATCGCTCTTCTGGCCGTACTGGTCCATCACCGCGAGCCAGTTGTTCATGTCAGGCGTGTTGGCGTCGGCCGCCTTGAGCTCCATGTCGACGGTGACTTTGCCGTCCCAGTACTTGCCGATCGCCCGCGGAAAATCGAGGTTGTAGAGCGAGGCGGGCCCGGTCCAGTGCAGCTTGTCCGCAAGCCCCTGCTCTTCGGCCGCGGCGAAGATCGGCACCGCCATGCCCTTGGGCGTGCCGACCGAGACGGCGTCGGGCTTGAAGGCCATCGCTTCCAGAACCAGTGAGGTGGCATCGAGCGAGCCCGGATCGAACGTGATGATCTTGCCGTCGCCACCCTGCTTCTTGATCCAGCTCACTGCGCCCGTGCACGACCATTCGCCGACGTTGGGAATGTTGGGCGCGATGCAGACGATGCGCTTGATCTTGCCCGGATAGGTCGCGGCAAGGTCCATGATCGCCTTGGTGTTGCTGACCCGCGGTCCGGCATTGGTGGGGGCGTAGTTCTTCTGGAAGAAGCAATCGCGCGGCACGCCAACGCCGGCGATGACCATGATGTCTTCCTTCTCGTAGATGCCCTGGTTGGCGCCGCAATCGACGAAGCTCATATTGCCGACGAGGGCGACCGCGCCCTGATCGCGAATGAGCTTGGCTGCCAGTTGTGACGACTGCTCCGGATTCCAGGCGTCGTCCTGCATCAGGTACTTCACCGGCCGGCCGTTGATGCCGCCGTTGGCGTTGAGACACTTGAAGTACGCCGCGGCCGCAAGCCCAGACGAGCTGAAATTGTCTGGTCCGGTCACGCTGACGATGCCGCCGATGATGATCGGATCGCCCGCTGCCGCCTTGCCGTTGCTCAACCCGCATTTGGCATTTTCAGCGGCTTGAGCCTGGCCGCCTGACATGATCGCTGCAAACGACATTGCCGCCAGGGTACACAACGCAGTCTTCCATCGCATGGTAGTCTCCTCCCCTACATGATACCGGGCTTTTTTTATTGCCGGCCGAGCTTCGCCCGGCTTCGCATCTTCTTTCCCAAATTGAGCCTATTCGGATTCCCGCGAGACAATCTTGGACTCCGACGCAGCGCGCCTAGGACGTGTGCGCAGGAACTAGCGCAGATGATTTCAGAACGGATAGTGACGCGGGGTCGTCTGCATGGTGATCCAGCGCAGTTCCGTGAACTCGGCGATACCGGCCTTGCCGCCAAAGCGCCCGAAACCGCTGTCCTTGACGCCGCCGAACGGCATCTGGGCTTCGTCGTGAACGGTGGGCCCGTTGATATGGCAGATGCCCGACTGAATTCTCGCCGCAACCCGCATTCCTCGCGCGGAGTCTCTGGTGAAGACGGCCGAGGACAGGCCATAGGCGTTGTCGTTCGCGCAGGCGATCGCCGCCTCCTCGCCATTGACGCGAACGATCGGCTTGACCGGCCCGAAGGACTCCTCGCCGTAGATCCGCATGTCCGGCGTCACGTGATCGAGCAGTGTCGCCGGCATCAGCGTCGACTGCGCTTTGCCTCCGCACAACAGCTTCGCGCCCTTGGCGAGCGCATCGTCGATCAGCTCGTTACAACGATGGACCGTCGCCATGTCGACGACCGAACCCAGCACCACCGGACCCTTCCGGGGGTCGCCGAGCGGCAATTGCGCGGCCTTGTCGGCCAGCCGCCTGGCGAAGGCATCGGCGACTTTCACATCGACGATGATCCGCTCCGTCGACATGCAGATCTGCCCGGAATTGGCGAACGCGCCGAAGGCGGCGCCATCAACGGCGGCCTCGAGATCGGCGTCGTCGAGGACCAGGAGCGGCGCCTTGCCGCCGAGCTCGAGCACGACGGGCTTGAGGTATTTGGCGCAGACCGCCGCGACGATCCTGCCGACACGGGTCGAGCCCGTGAAATTCACGCGCCGGACGGCCGGCTCGGCAATCATCGCCTCCACGACGGAGGCCGCATCCTTCGGTGCGTTGGTCACATAATTGACGACGCCTGCGGGGAAACCGGCTTCGCGAAATGCCTCGACGATCAAGCCATGCGTCGCCGGACAGAGTTCCGAACCCTTCAGAACCACCGTATTGCCGCAAGCCAGCGGCAATGCGATCGCGCGCACGCCGAGGATGACCGGCGCATTCCAGGGCGCCATGCCGAGGACGACGCCGGCCGGCTGGCGCACGCCCATCGCGAGGCTCCCGGGCACGTCGGACGGAATGACCTCGCCACCGATCTGCGTCGTCATTGCGGCGGCCTCGAGCAACATGCCGGCGGCGAGATGGACGTTGAAGCCGCTCCACAGTGCCGAGCCGCCGGTCTCCGTGGCGATGGCCGCCGCAAAGGCATCGGCCTTGGCCTCGAGACAGTGCGCGGCCTTGGTCAGCAGCGCGCGGCGCGCGGACGGGCCGATCGCGGACCAGGACGGAAAGGCGCGCGCTGCGGCGTGAACCGCGGCGATCGCATCTGCGGCCGTCGCCGCAGGGGCGCGCGTTGCAACGGTGGCGTCGAGCGGATTGTTGCGTTCGAACGTCGCACCGTCAGCGGCCTGCCGCCGCTCCCCGTCGATCAGCATGGCAATCGCGTTCATGGACCTCTCCACTTCTCTCAGTTCACTTCGACGAAGGACGGTCGTCGACTTCGACATTGATCAACATCGGCCGATTGGACGCGAAGGCATTGTCCAGAGCATCACGCAACGCGTCGGCGGTGTGGACGCGCGTCGCGGGACAGCCCATTCCCGTTGCGATCGCGACGAAGTCGAGATCCGGCAGGTCGGTGCCCTGAACCGGCTCCTGCGCCGCGAATCCGAATGCTGGGGCAAAATCCTGCAGTGCGGCGTAGCGGCGATTGTTCAGGATGACGAAGGTGATCGGCAGCGCCAGTCGCGCCGCACTCCAGATCGACTGAATGGAATAAAGGCTCGAGCCGTCGCCGATGATGCCGATCACCCGCCTCCCCGGCTTTCCCAGCGCGACGCCGACCGCCGCCGGCATGCCATAGCCAAGGCCGCCGCTGTCCATCGTGAAAAAGCCCTCGCTTATGAGAATAGGCAGATGCGCCTGCATCACCGGCCGCGCGCTGGGCGCCTCCTCGACGATGATGCTCTCGGCTGGTCTCATCTCCGCAAGCGATTGCAGAACATAGGCCGTCGACAGGGGCGCTGTCGGTTGCACCCGCGGCGCGGCCACGCGCGCCGGCGGAAGCGAGCGTGCCGGCGGCCTCGTTCGCGCCAGGAGATCGACGAGACCGAGCCGTATACTGCCGAAGGCGGCTATGCCCTCAGGCGTCCAGGAGGCGGTGTGGGGATCGTCGATCAACTGGACGAGCTTTGCCCCGGGCGGCACGTGCGCGCCGAATCCCTCGACATGATAGGTGAATGCCGGCGCGCCGATCGCGAAGACGAGATCGGAATCCGCGAGCAGGCTGACGATCCTCTCGCGCATCGCCGGTAAAAATCCCGCGAACAGGCTGTGGTCTTCAGGAAAGCCGCACCGACCAGTCATCGGTGCGACGAACACACGGGCGTTGTGGGCTTCCGCCAGGCGGACCACGTCATCGAACGCCTCGTCCCGATCGACGGCGCCGCCGACGACGAAGGCCGGGCGCGCCGCGGCATCGAGTGCCCGAGCGATCTGGTCGAGCACGACCGGGTCCGGTCGAACCTGCCGGCTGACGACGCGAACGGGCAAGAACTCCGCCGCACGGTCCCAGTCGTCGACGGGGACCGAGACCAGCACCGGCCCGCGCGGCGGCATCATGGCGAGGTAATAGGCGCGCGCTATCGCGTGCGGCACATCCTCAGCGCGCGCGGGTTCGACGCTCCATTTCACATAGGGCTTGGGAAGCTCGGTAGCTTCACGCGACGCGAGAAACGGATCAAGGGCGAGCATGGAGCGCGCCTGCTGCCCGGCCGTGATCACCATCGGCGTGCGGTTCTTGAATGCGGTGAAGATGTTGCCCATGGCGTTGCCGACGCCGGCGGCCGAATGCAGGTTGACGAACGCGGCATTGCGGGTTGCCTGCGCGTAGCCGTCGGCCATACCGACCACGACGGCCTCCTGCAGGCCGAGCACATAACGAAAATCGTCCGGGAAGTTGCGAAACAGCGGCAGTTCCGTCGAGCCCGGATTGCCGAACACCGTGGTCATGCCGAAGCGGCGCATGAGATCGCAGACGGCGTCACGGACCGTGACGTCTGTCGCGCGCGGATGCGCTCCGCGGGTGGCGGAGCTTAAGGCTTCCTGCATCGAACGTTTCCAATTGTCTTGTCGGCTTCATTCGGCCGGTCTTCACAATGGAAACGCATGACTTGTTTGAAAATTGCTTTTTTGTGAGAAAGTCATTAGCGTTCGGCATGACTTTCGATCTGAAGCAGCTCAACGCCTTCCTCACGATCATCTCGACCGGCAGCCTCGGCCGGGCCGCAGAAACCCTCCACATCACGCAACCGGCGCTCAGCCGCACGGTGCGGCGGCTCGAGCAGCAGGTCGGCGCACCGCTGTTCGAACGGCACTCGAAGGGGATGCAGCTCACCGCGATCGGTAGCACGCTCCTTCCGCACGCGACGCTGTTGTTGCGCGAAGCCGAGAACGCGACGGAGGAAATCGACGCAATGCGCGGGCTGGCGAAGGGGACGATCCGCATCGGCGCAGTCGGCGCCATCGCGAGCCTCATCCTGCCGATGGCGATCGGGGCCGTCTTGAAGAAGTGGCCTCAGCTCACCGTTTTCGTCATCGAAGGCGTTTGGGATCGCCTGACCGAGGGGCTGGTCAAGCATGAGATCGACCTGGCCCTGGGCGCCCCCGCCGAGACGGCCGATGAAATCGAGGCCATCGCCGACTGCCGCTGGCAAGACCAGAGCAACGTGATCGCGGCCACCAGTCATCCGCTGCGCAGGAAGCGAAAGCTGACCCTGGAAGACACGATGAGCGAGCAATGGGCGATCACACCGCGCGGCACTGCGCCCTATCAGCAAATGCAGCAGGTGTTCCGCGCGCGCGGTCTGGGACTACCCAACATCGTGGTCGAGACCAGGTCGATCATCGTCCTGAAGAGCCTCGTCGCCCGCTCGGGCTTTCTTGGTTGGATGCCGGAATCGGTCTACGACGCCGAACGGCGCGCGCGCTTGGTGAATATTCTGGACATCCCGGGCGCAACAAGCACGAGGACACTGACCGCCTTCAAGCGCAGGCAGGGCATATTGCCCGTGCCTGCGATCAAGCTGCTGGAAGAACTCAGACGACTGGCCGCGCGGTCTGCGAGGTGGTGACGCGGACCGGATGCATCCTCGTCTCTTGCTCAAAGCCGAGAGCCGAGTGTTATCAGAAGGTCATACCTGATGGTAATGACTTCGAACAAAATTGGCATTTTTTCATAATGTCGGGGCGTACTACGATCAGCTCCCACGCAGGAGCTGCCCGTCCGCTTTTTGGAGGACAAGTAGTCGTTGTCAACTTTCAATCCCGCAAGACCCTACCAACGGCTCGGAATGTCGCCATCGATCTCCGGCTACGATTTCGCATGACGTCGACCTTCGCAAGTCCCGGCTCTGCGGAAACGCGGCGGTGACCATGGCCGAGCCTATCTCGATCGCTGACCTGCGGCGGCTCGCCCGGCGCCGTCTCCCAAGGATGGTCTTTGATTATTTGGAAGGCGGTGCGGAAGACGAGGGCGGAATCGTCAGGAACGTTGAGGCATTCCGGAAAATCAGGCTCATGCCACACCGCCTGGTGGATGTCAGCGAGCGATCGACTGCCGTCGAGTTGCTTGGCAAAAAGGCCGCGGCGCCAATTGTCGTCGGCCCGACCGGCCTCAACGGAGCGTTCTGGCCCAACGGCGACATCGCGCTTGCCCGGGCGGCAGCAAAGGCCGGGGTGCCCTTCGCGCTCTCGACCGCATCCAACGCGACCATCGAAAATGTTGCAGCAGTCGGGGGGCGGTTGTGGTTTCAGCTTTATGTCGTACATCGAGAGCTCGCCGCGAACTTGGTCCGACGCGCATCGCAGGCAGGTTGTGAGGCGTTGATTCTGACCGTCGACGTTCCCGTCAACGGGAAGCGTGAACGTGACCTTAGGAACGGCTTCCAAATGCCGCTTCGTTACTCGCCCCGCACCATTTTCGACATCCTGACGCACCCGCGGTGGGCGTCGGGCATTTTGGCATCCGGCGCGTTGAAACTCGCCAATCTCGCGACGACCACGGCTTCAAGTCTGGACGCACAGACCGCGCTTCTCAGGCGCGAAATGGACGCCAGCTTCTGCTGGGACGATCTCGCGCGCTTGCGCGATGTCTGGCCACGCCGGCTTATCGTCAAGGGAATCTGTGCGCCGCACGATGCTGCGCGTTGCTTTGAGATCGGTGCGGATGCTGTCGTGGTGTCTAATCACGGCGGCCGCCAGTTGGACGATGCTCCTGCGCCTATCTCGATTCTTGAGAGCTTTCAGGGTCTCGGCCCGGTTCTTATCGACGGCGGCATACGACGCGGTTCAGACATTGTGAAGGCGCTCGCGTCTGGTGCGCATGGGGTTCTGGTCGGCCGATCAATTCTCTACGGACTTGCCGCGCGTGGCGAAACAGGAGCTACGAAGGCGATCAGCATCCTCGTTGAGGAAATTGACCGCACGCTTGCTCTGGTCGGATGCCCGGATGCCTCGCGGCTCAGCAGCGCTTTTGTAGGCCACGACTGACCCCAACAACGCGAATCCACCAGAGCATCCGTTCCGATTGACCGAAACGGGGCTAGAGATTCTCGTTATTAGACGCTTGCTTCGCGCGAAGCCGCCGCCAATTTCGTTCGAAACGCTCGGGGAGGACATTGCGCAAGCGCTCGTCGACGCATTCTGAAGCAGCTTCAAGACGATTTCGTCTACCATTTTATGAAACAGGGACACGACCCGCTCACGAGAAGAATCTCGTTGCCATCGCAACGGGCGAACGTTACGCGCGGGCCCGATCAAGCATTGCGTTTGATGTCATCGAAACCTGCGATACGCCCGGCAATGGCGCTCGCAGCCACCGTGTAGGGGCTGGCCAGCCAGACCCCGCCCGGTCCCTAGCGACCGGGAAAATTGCGGTTGATCGCGCTGATTACGACCTGATCAGCGGCTTCCGACGAACCCGGACCGCAATTGGCGCAGGCACCGCAGGCGGGTTGCAACAGTTGGGCGCCGACCGCGATGAATGCGTCGAGATAGCCCTTCTCCTCGCAATACTGCCGCACGTCAATCGTGCCGAATTGAAGGAAGAGCTGGACGCCATCGGCGACGCGCAGCCCACGTTCCGCCGCCCAGGACAAGACTTCGTGGTAGCAGTCGAAATCATCGCGCTTGCCCGCGGTGCATGAGCCACCATAGGCGATGTGGACATTGACCGGCTCGGTCAACGTCCACATCGCAAGTCCGTTGCCCGGGTCCCCCGGGCGCGCGAGCATTGGCGAAAGTATCGCGACGTTGACGGTGATTTCCGCAGCATATGTCGCGCCCTCGTCGCTCCTCATCCAGTTCTCAATGGCGAAATTCTCGCCGCGGCGCTCCTTGATGAAGCGCACGGTCTCCGTGTCAGGCGCAACAATGCCCGTGAAGCCGCCAAGTTCGGCGGTCATGTTCGTCAGTGTCGCACGTTCGTCAATCGACAGCGCGGCGATCCCCTCGCCCGCGAATTCGAAGACACGACCGACTCCGGCGCCGGCCCTGATCTGCGGCAGCGCGAGCAAATGCAGGACGATGTCCTTCGCCGTGACCCCGGGGCGGCGCTCGCCGACCAGTTCGACCTTGATGCATTCAGGCATGACGATCCGCACCGCGCCTGTCACGAAGGCGTTGGCGATGTCGGTCGTGCCGACCCCGAACGCGACGCAGCCGAGCGCGCCACTGTGCGGGGTATGGGAGTCGGTCCCGACAATGAGTTCGCCGAGCTTTGCATAGCGCTCGGCCATCAGTGCGTGAGAAATGCCCTGTTGCGCACTCGTATGGCATGGACGTCATTCCGATCTATCTCGATGAAGCTGGACAGCGCGAAAACATCAAGCGCACCACCCATCTTATCGCCGACATCACCGGTGAGGCGCCTACCGGGTGGATCAGTCCGCGAGGCACCGGAAGCACTATTCACTCTGCGCTTCTGACGGAAGCTGGCTATCTCCGCCAGGGTGATTGCAACGATGATGACCTACCGTATCTCGAGCAGTACGGCGACCGCCAGATTATCGGCCTGCCGCTCACGATGGACGTAAACGATCTCCCGAGCGCGATCCGCTACGGCAACAATGCGCGTTCGCTCCTTCAGCAGTTCGAGGATACGTTGGTCGCATGCCTGGAACGTGACACGTTCCCGCTCTTCTTCGACGTCACCATTCACACGCATGTCTATGGCCGCCCGGCAGGAGCGTGGGTGTTCGGAGAAATCATGGAGAAGGCCAAATCGGCCAGCGGCGTTTGGATCGGAACCAGGCACATGGCAGCCCAACACGCGAAAGCTTTCCCTTCACAGAGATTGGCGTCTGGATAAATGGTCAGCCCGACGTTAAGGCGACTCGAGCCTCCAACGGGTGCAGTGAACTGTAGTGAGGGAGTCGGGCTGGTCGCGCGGAATGGCCGCTAATTCAACTTGTTGGAACAGCTCTCCCCCAAATAGCCAGTAATGCTCGATTTTGCGACTGGCGAAGGCGCTCGTATCTGGCTCTGGAGACCAGTCCATTCCGGGCGATTCGCTCCGGCCGGCAGCCTGTCCCCAGTCGCCAGCCCGCGGCCCGCGAACACGGCACCTTCTCGCAGTTGCACCACGCCAGGTGACGCGACTCTCAGAGAGCGAATTCCGAAATGGCCATGGGCCGCGCAAGGCTTTCGGTGACGACACGTTCAAGAGGCAACGCCTCGACGGCAATGTTGGCGGCATAGAATGCCGCCACGGCAAGCGCATCGTGATGAACGGGCTTAACCTCGCCAGCAACAATGCTCTGAGCAGCAAAGATAGCCCCTTTTGTCAGCAAGGCAGCCCCGGCAGCTACTCCAAATAGTTTCAAATACGGCGATGCGATCGCGAGCAGTTCGTCCTGTCTCCGGTGGGGTTCTTCGAGCCATCTGGTTGCGCGCGCCAGCGAATTTATCGTCTCGATGACGGCTGTGCCCGAGATTGCGATATGCGAATTTGTTGATGCCGCAGCTTCTTCGCCGATCGCTCGAAAATGTGCGATCAGATTTTGGACGCATTTGCCCTCGGAGCGCAGGACTTTTCGTGTAACGAGGTCGATCGCCTGAATGCCATTCGTGCCTTCATAAATTGGCGTGATCCGGGCATCCCTAAAATGTTGGGCGGCCCCAGTTTCTTCCATGTAGCCCATGCCACCATGGATCTGAACGCCCAACGACGTGACCTCCACGCCTATTTCGCTGCACGTCGCCTTTACGATGGGCGTCAAAAGCCCGGCAAGCTCCTTCTCTCTTTCGCGTGCTTCCAGATCTGGAGCATGATGCGATCGATCGATCGCACCGGCGGCAGCGTAAGCAAGCGCGCGGCCGGCTGATATTAGCGACTTCATCCTCATCAGATTGCGGCGCACATCTGGATGTTCAATGATTGGCGAAGGGCCTTCGATTGCGTTCGGCGATCGTCCCTGGCGCCTAGTCTTGGCGTACGTAAGCGCTTGCTGAAAGGCGCGTTCGGCGATTGCGACACCTTGAAGGCCCGTGTAGAGGCGCGCCTTATTCATCATCGTGAACATGCAGGCGAGGCCTTCGTTTTCTTTGCCAATCAACCAACCCACCGCGCCCCCGTCGTCACCAAAAGACATCGCGCAGGTCGGACTCGCGTGGATGCCGAGCTTGCGTTCGAGGCCAGTGCAGCGAATGTCGTTGCGTCGGCCCAGCGATCCGTCCGCGGCGACTAGGTACTTCGGCACCAAGAACAAGGAGATTCCGCGAGTGCCGCGGGGAGCATCTGGACAGCGGGCGAGAACCAGATGAACGATGTTGTCTGTGAGATCATGTTCGCCATACGTAATAAAGATCTTAGCGCCAGTGATAAGGAACGTGCCGTCGTCATTTCGCACAGCGCGAGTTCGTAATAAGCCGAGGTCGGAGCCAGCCCCAGGTTCGGTCAGGCTCATGGTGGCAGTCCACTCTCCGCTCACGAGCTTCGGCAACCAGAGCCTCTTTAATGCGTCGCTCGCATGGGCCTCAATCGTCTCGACGGCGCCCTGGGTCAGGACTGGTCCTAACGCAAACGCCATGCAAGCGCTTGTCCACATTTCCATCGCTACCGACGCGAGACGCGTCGGTAGACCCATGCCGCCATGTTCGGCTGGCAACTCAATCGCATTCCAGCCGGCCTCCCGCCAGGCTACGTAGGCATCGCGCCAACCCGGCACGGTCGAAACATCACCGTTCGAAATCCGAGCTCCGATCCTGTCGCCGGCTCGATTGAGTGGAGCCAGCACGTCCGTGGCGAATCTGGCGCCCTCTTCGATAACCCCGCGCGCATCCTCGACGGAGAACCCGGAGTGAAGTCCTCCCACGCAGTCGTTCGTGAGATCGGCGATAGCGTCGAGCGCAAACATCATGTTTTCGATGGGGGCTTTGTACGTCATCGGGACGTACCCTCGATGGTAAGCTTGACGACGATTAGGCTGCACAAAGTCTTTATGCACACAACTGGCTTTTCGAGAATAGATCGAGACTCGCTTCGCCCCGATAGCTCGTTCAAACGGGAATTCTCCACGGTTCTACGCGCGCGTGATAGCGCAGGCATCGGCCAAGCCCTTCCTGTCCTCCCAGGGCCGCACGAAGCACTGAGCAGCGAACTCCTGCTTCCGGTAGCCAACGACATCAACTCTCGTACGAATCCCGCGTCCATGCTTGTGTGCATCTTTTATCCACTCCCCGCTTCCAAATTCAGACTCCAAGCTTCTTCTTCATGACGGCGCCGTAACCGTCGGGCATCAACCGCGACATCAGATGAAGTGTTTTTGCCCCGTTGCCGACGAGGAGCCGCTTCTTTCCAGTCGTCAACCCTGCGATGATCTCACGAGCGCAGTCCGCCGGCGGGGTCGTCATCTGCCGGAGATTGGCTTCCGCCACGCGGCGCTCGAAATTACCCTCGGCCCGCGCGTGGAGACTATTCTTCGAAATGTTGGTGTTGATGCCGCCCGGATGCACTAGCACGGCGCGAACGCCCGTACCTTCGAGCTCCTGCCACAGCGTTTCGGTAAGCCCTCGAACCCCGAATTTAGAGATGGTATAGGCGACAGACCCCGGGGTGGCGACCAGTCCGAACACGCTAGAAACATTGACGATACATCCTTCGCGTCGCTCCAGCATCCGTGGCAGAAAGGCCTTGGAGCCGTGGATTACGCCCCAAAGGTTGATGTCGATCACCTTGTGCATTTCTTCCAAGGTGACGTTCTGAAAGCTCGCGATAACGGAGGTCCCGGCATTGTTGATCACATAATGGGTGAAACCGAAATCGCGCCCGACACTATCGGCGTAATCGAATACGGACTGCCGTAACGATACGTCAACGATGTAGGTCCGCACGTCGGCGTGCTTCGGCAAGAGGGACAGGGTTTCATCGAGCCCTCGTTGGTTGATGTCACTGAGGGCGAGCCGCGCTCCGAGCCCAGCGAACTGGACCGCTAGGGCCTGCCCGATGCCGGAGCCGGCACCGGTAATGGCTACAACCTTTTTCTCAAACATGAAGAAACCTCCCACTGATCACTGCGATGTCGATGCGTTGCGAAGGGCGCAAGCCACCCACGTTCCATATCGGGTCCGATGTGGCTTGACGGACATTGCGAATCTGCCGCTCGAAAGTCATGCGTGCGCTCCGCCGCCGAGATAGAGGCGATGCAACAGGTCAGGATTTTCGATGAGCGGCCGGCACGCGCCGTCATAGACGATCTGCCCCTTCCGCAGCACATAGGCGCGATCGCCAATCTCGAGTGCGAGTGCTGCGAACTGTTCGACGAGCAGAATGGAGAGGCCGCTATCTGCCAGGGCGCGGACGGCATTCATGAGCCGCCCAACGATAATCGGCGCGAGACCCGCCGACATTTCGTCGATCATGATGACCTTGGGACGGGCAAGCAGCGCTCGGGCGATCACCAGCATCTGCTGTTCGCCACCGGACAACAGGCCGGCGCGCACCTGGCGCCGCTTTTCCAGTTCCGGGAACAGCGCATAGGAGCGAGCGAAGTCAACGCCGTTGCCGACAACTCTCAGATTCTCTTCCGTGGTCAATGTTCGGAAGACTGTCCGGCCCTGCTCGACGTGGGCCAGTCCCTTCCGCGCGCGCTCTGTCGGGCGGTTGGTCTCGATCGCCTCGGTCCCGAGCTTGATGCGGCCGCCTGTGACCGGAGCGATACCGGATATCCCTTCGAGCAGCGTGGTCTTGCCGGCTCCGTTGGCGCCGAGGAGAACGCTGATCCTGCCGGGTTCCACCACGAGATCGGCCTCTCGGATGACTGGCAGGCCGGCCCTGTCGACCTTCAAGTCGCTAATGCGGAGCATCGTCATGCGGCCTCCGTCTCGACCACGCCGAGGTAGGCCGTCTTGACGATGGGCAGATCGAGCACCTCGCGTGTCGGCCCGGAGGCGATGACCTCACCGAAATCGAGCACGGTGACAGCCGAACATGCGGCCCGAACGAGGTCCATGTCATGTTCGACGAGAAGAACCGCCGAGCCGAAAAGGTCGGGAATCTCGGATATGCGCTCGGCAAGACGCGCGGCTTCATCGAAGGATTGACCCGCCGCCGGCTCGTCCAGGAGAACGACCGCCGGCCTCGCCGCCACGGCACCCGCGACGTCGAGGAGCCGCCGGGCCCCGGCATCGATCCCTGATACTTTCGTGTCCGGGTCGGGAAGTCCGATCCAAGCCAGAACAGCGTCGATCTCGTCGTTGGTGATGTTACCGGCAGCGAGCCGGAGATAAGCGGAAACAGTGAGATCCGGCGCAATCCGGTTCGTCTGCCAGGTGCGTCGAATGCCCAAGGACGCGCGCCGATGCGGCAGAACGCCCTCTAGCGGCCTGTTCTTCGTTTCGATTTGCCCTTCATAGCGCAACACATAACCCGAAACCGCATCGATCAAGGTCGATTTTCCGGCACCGTTGGGCCCGATCAGGCCGACGACTGCGCCAGCTGGAACGTCGATATCCACGGAATTTAGGGCAATGACGGAGCCGTATCGGACCGTGAGGCCTCGCACTGCCAGAGCGGGCGCGTTTCCGTAATCAATGCGGGGCGGCAGGGCGCTCGCGTCGAGCCGCCTTAGCTGCCTCGTCTTCGACCGAACGACTCGGCAGAACGCGCGGCGCAAGCTCTCGCTGATCGTCTCACGCGCTGCCAAGGCCTGCACTGCGCCGATTGCGAAAAGCAGGTTACCGAGATCCTGCGGAACATCGAGCCGGCGCAATAACTCCGGAAAGAGTGCTCCCAGGAGACCGCCCACAACGGCACCCTCCGGATATTGCGCTCCCACCATGGTCGCGACCGCGTACAACACCATCGAGCCGAACATGGTAAAGTTGTCTGAGACGAGCATACCGAGATAGCCCGCGAGCAACCCGCCTGAAACGCCGGACACGAACGCGCTGAGCGCGAACGCCCTCAACTTGGCGTACGGAATCCCGACTCCGTGCGCGGCGACCGCGCGCTCCGAATGTCGGATCGCCAGCCAGCATGAGCCCAGGCGCGACCCGCCTACGAGCTCCAGCACGCCGGAGATGACGGCGAACACGATTACGACGAACAGAAAATATCCCCGATCGCCGTCGAAAACGTCAGGACGTAGAACTTGCAGAAACTCGGCCTGACCAGGGTACGTGATGGCTGCCAACACCGCGTCGAACGCGCCCGCGAAGCCGAGGGTGACAATTGCGAGGTTGATACCGCGAAGACGCAACGCGGGCAGTCCGATGGCGATGCCAAAAGGAACGGCGGCAAGCCCGCCGATGAGGATCCAGATCGGCAATCCGCCGGGCGCCTCCGCGACATTCAGGTAGCCAACCGTCCAAGCCCCGACCCCGGCAAACGACAATTGGCATAGCGAGATCATACCTGCTCGGCCTTCCACGACGCCGAGACTAAGCAGGCCGACGGCACCGATCATCGCTCCGGTCGCCAAATAAATCCAATAGTTGGGCAAGATCAGGATCGCCAGACCGCCCAAGCCAATCGTTATTGCAACATTGAGAGTGGCCGACCGCATGCTATCGCGCGTCATCCCAGCGGCCCCCCCGTTGCGACCAGAGAAGAACGGCAATGATGACCAAAAACGGAACGGCGGTCCGGTACGCGCCCAGACCGGAGAAGCCGCTGATCAGGCTTTCCATTTCCCCAATGACCACGCCTCCCAAAAGCGTCGCCCAGAAGCTTCGAAAGAAACCGATCAAGGCAGAGGCCAGCGCTGGCACGACAAGGAGGCTCAGCCCCAGGAAATTCGGGGCGCGCTGCGGCGCGATCAGCATGAGCGCGAGCGTCGTCGCAGCTCCGCCGATGGCCCATACCCAGAGGGATAGTTGGTGCACGGGGATGCCGATCAGCTCTGCCGCAGCCGGACGCTCAGACAGAGCGCGCAGTTGCAACCCCACATGAGATCGATTGAGAAACAATCCGATGAGCAACGTGAACAACATCGCCAATCCGAGCATCGCGATTGCGGTGTTGGTGACCTCGACGCCCAGAAGCCTGAACGCTGACCCGCTCAAGAGCTCGGGGAATTCGTGCGGTCGTTGACCACCAGTGACCCGCAAGCCGACAGCAGTCACGCCGACCAGGAGCGCGGTGGACACGGCAGCCTTGATCGATGTCGACGCCTCCGCAAACCAACGGGTCATGATCTCGCCAACGAGGACGCCGACGAGTGCGCCAAATAGTAAGCCGGCGATGGCCCCACCCCAGATCGGCGTCCCCA
The DNA here is from genome assembly GCF_018130615.1 of Bradyrhizobium manausense. GTDB lineage: Bacteria > Pseudomonadota > Alphaproteobacteria > Rhizobiales > Xanthobacteraceae > Bradyrhizobium > Bradyrhizobium manausense_A. Next base: position 124,043 of record NZ_JAFCKB010000019.1, on the reverse strand, counting down.
CCTCCACGAGCAGCGCGAATGCAAAGGCTCCTGACGCTCCGATCGCCGCGCCGGCAAAATTCACAACGGCAACGAGCCTAAACGTGAAGGTTGCGCAGACACCGAGCAGGGCATAGGCCCCGCCCGCCGTCAGCCCGGCGACGGCGTTTGTAAGAAGAGAGTTCATGTTCGGCCTCGCATTGCGGCAGGAGGACAATTCTTGCCTCAAACTGCCTTTCCTCTATTTTGAAGGCACGACAAACCAGTCCTTCGTCGCCACGGTCCAGTTGCCCTTCTCAAGCTTCATGACCTTGGTCGCCTGCATCGGCGCATGCGTCGACGCACTCCCGAACACGTACTGCGAGCCGGCGAGCGAATACGAGACCGGGTTCATGGACGAGAGCGCCTTGCTGACGCTGTCTCGCGTGACGGGGCCATCGATGCCTTTGATCACGTCGATGATGACCCGGGCCGACAGATACCCGCCCTGCGAGAAGGCGGTGAGGGGAAGCCCGGCGGAGTTCATCGCCGAGATCCATTCCTTGTTCGCGTCGGAGTTCTGGTCGGTGTACGGCTCCCATTCCGTGCCCGCATACACGGCCTGCTGCGTAGCAGCGAGCGCTTTTCCTACCTCTACGCTGTATCCGGGTGACAGGAACATCCAGTTGATGCCGGAAATCTTTTGCGCATCCGCCGTTTTGACAATCGCGACGACCGTCGGCTCCACGGCGTTGCTGATGACCGCCTCGCAACCCGCGTCGCGAGCTCTGATCACGAAGGGCGTGTAGTCGCCCGTCGTCGGAACGGTCAGGTCGACCAGCTTTGCCTTCTGGCCCGAAATCGCCTCCCAGCGAGCCAGCGCCGCCTTGTGGGCCTCGAGAGAGCCGCCGATAATCGTCAGGAGGACACAAACATTCTTCACTCTCAGTTGGTTAGTCGCGAAAAGCCCCAGCGCAGTCTCAAGCGTATAGGGTCCCACGTTCACAGGAGCGATATTCGATGAGACGAAGCATACTGGATTCACGCCGAGGCCGGGGATCGAGGAAAGGTTTGACCGCTTATACAACTGCGAGTTGACGGCACATTCCAGCAGGCTGGCGCCGCCGGCCATCGTGACGACCTTCTTGTTCTCGATGAGATCGCGCGCCGCCTGCGCCGCGACCTGGGGATCGGCCTTGTCGTCGGCGAGCTCGTAGGCGATCCTGCAACCATCGATCCCGCCGACCGCGTTCGTCGCGTCAAAGAGTGCCTTGGCGGCCTTCGGTGCATCGCTGAAGTCGACGGGACCAGTCGCGCTCGTTATGGAGCCGATCCTGATTGGCCCGTCAGGGCAAGTTGGCCCGGCAGCGAAAGTTGCAGTGGTCAACAGCGTGGTTCCGACTCCGATTGCAATCCCAATCCATCGCATCGTGCCTAGCATTTCTTCCTCCCCATTTTGAGGTTCGGCCGCACGTCCGAAATGGCGGCCTCTCCGTTTTGCAAACCTTGAACAGCCAATCGGACGAGCTTCAGAGAGCCCCCTCTTCCGCCATTCGCGATGACTCTGACGAACAGTCGGACGATCAGCCGCCTCTTTCCTTTCCGGCATTATTTCGACGCGCGTGCCGTCTCGCACGCGCGCAATCCTTACTTTTGCTGTCAGGCCGGATCGGCGACGTGAAGGATCAGCTTTCCAGGAGCCTTGCCCGTGAACATGGTTGGAAGCAGAGACGGAGCTTTTTCGAATCCCTCGTGCATGTCCTCTTCAACGAGGAGCTTGCCTTCCATCACCCATTGCCCGAGCCGCGCGGCACCTTCGGCGATCTGATCGCGATAGAAGAACAGCAAGATGCCCTGCATTGTAAGCTGATGCGTGCAGATCCGCATGTAGTTGCGCGGCCCCTGGAGCTTCACGTCGGTGTAACCGGATGACATCGCGCCGCAGATCAATATGCGGCCTTTTGGCGCCATGTGCAGGAACAATGTGTCGAGCATGTCCCCTCCAACATTGTCGAAATAGGCGTCGACCCCTTCCGGGCAAAGTTTTGATAGCTGCGCGGATAGATCCCCGTTCTTGTAGTCGATGGCCGCGTCGTAACCTGCGTGCTCAACGACCCATTTGCACTTTTCGGGACCGCCGGCCGTGCCTATGACCTTCTTGGCGCCCATCGCTTTGGCGATCTGGCCCGCCAGCGAGCCGGTAGCGCCGGTCGCCGCCGACACGACAACAGTCTCGCCGCCTTTCACCTTGAGTCCGTCGACTATCCCAAAATACGCGGTAAGACCTCCCACTCCGAACACGCCGAGGTTCCACGAGATGGGGTAGTCCGCTTTCGGCAAGCACCGCAAAGGCATCGGTCCATCGCTGCGTACGATGACGTAGTCCTGCCAGCTCATGAAGCCTTCTACGAGGTCGCCAGGCCGATAGTTCGCATCGTTCGATCGGACGACCTGCCCAATTCCCATGCAGCGCATCGGGTCGCCGGGCATGATGGGGGGCATATAACCGCCGTCGTCGGTCAGCCAGATGCGCTGGCTGGCGTCAAAACCAAAGTACAGAGTTCGGACCAAGATATCGCCGGCACCTGGCGTTGGGATCTCCCCTTCCGTCAGCCGAAAATCATCTGTTTTGACCGCGCCCACGGGGCGTCGCGCGAGCAGCCACTGGCGATTTACGCCGGTGGCATTCGAAACCATTTTGGACGTCCCAGCTTCCATATTCATACTCCGATATCGACGTTTCAGGCCATGAGGCGGTAGACTAGGCATCAGATGCGACGCTCGGCATTCCGCCAGTACTTCTCTCGAATATCCTTCTTGAGAACCTTGCCCACCGGGCTGCGCGGCAGAGGCTCAAAGTCCACAGTCTTGGGCGCTTTGACCGAGCCGACCTTCTCTTTGCACATTGCAATCAGCTCCTCGGAGCTCACTGCGGCACCGGGCTTTAGTTCAATGACTGCTTTCACCGCCTCACCCCAGTGCCCGTCGGGCACGCCAATCACCGCACAATCAAGAACCGCCGGATGCGACCAAAGGACCTGTTCGACTTCGCTCGGATACACGTTGAAGCCACCGGTGATGATCACATCCTTTTTGCGGTCCGTAATATGGAGATAGCCTTCACCATCGACGTGACCCAAGTCGCCAGTGTGCAGCCAACCGTCGACAATCGTCTCGGCGGTCTTTTCGGGCTGCTTGTAGTAGCCCTTCATCACGATATCGCCGCGTACACATATCTCGCCGGTGTCGCCGCGCCGGACGGGCCGTCCGTCCTCGTCGAGTATCGCGGTGGTGTTGAGTACAGACGGCAGCCCGCACGAGGAGAGACGGTACTCCTCGGCTATCACACGTCCGCGAAAATGGTCACCGGGGCGAAGGAAGGCGATCGAACCGGGCGCCTCGGTTTGTCCGTAGCCCTGCAACATGACTGGACCGAAGACCTTCAGCGCCTCCCGCAGTTTCTCCACGGACATCGGAGCGGCGCCATACATGAAATACCTCAGACGGGAGAAATCTCGGCTCTCGATCCCCGGCATTTCAAGCAATCGATAGATCACGGTCGGCGGAAGGAAGAACTCCGTAACCCGCGCGCCGCAGACCAAATCGAGGAGCGAGACCGGATCTGGCTTGGTCATGACGACGACTTTGCCCCCCCGCGCAGTCGCCGACAGGGTAAGAAATCCGGCAGTGTGGGTCATCGGGGCGGCGGCAAGGTTCACAATCTCGTCGCCCGGCTGGTAAGGGGTGTTGATTATATTGTTCGCCACCGACAGACTCAGATTGCGGTGCGTCAGCATCACCCCCTTAGGGGCACCGGTAGTGCCTCCGGTCGGCATAATGGCCGCAAGGTCCTCCTCCGCAGGATAGCGGTCCGGCTTCAATGCCGGGAACGCGCCGCAGAATCCGTCGAAGGTCTTCGCGTAGGATAGTTCTCCGTCGAGGCAGACCAGCACACGCAGGCGCGGGCATTGCACGCGAATCGCTTCAATCGAAGGGGCGAACGCTCGCTGAAAAAAAAGCACTTCCACGTCGAACCCGTTAATCAACTCCGAATGTTCGATCGGCGCGCCGCGCGGGTTCAGGGGGACCCAGGTCAACCCTGCGCGCCATACGCCAAGGACACAGAACCAGGCCAACGGATCGTTCGCCGCCAGGACAGCGCATTTCGTCTCGCAGGCGAGGCCCTCGGCGTTAAGAGCCCGCGCAACGCGACACGTTACGTCGTATGACTGTTGAAATGTCCAGCTTTCGGTATCCTTAACATAGCCGACACGGCCGGGCGCCAGGCTCATTCCTCGATCAAGAAATGCGATCAGTGACATGGCTTCATTCCCTACTGCAGCGTTCTCACCGCTCGGCCAGCATCCGGGAGATGGTGTCGGGCAAGTTCAGTTCGGTCTCGCGGGTCTGTCCGATGCCACGGTGCCAACGTATGGTGTTCTGTAGCTCGTCGCCTGCGAGGGCATCGCGGAACGCATTGCATTCAGCGGCGAAAGCCGAAAACAGAGGGTCCACCACAGCCTGAAACGCGCGCCGAAAAACCTCGCGGTGCATGGCCACCACCGACGGCGATCGCAATACGAGGCGCCCCACAAGATCATTGACGTATTGGTCGAGTCTCTCATCGGGCAGGGCACGGTTGATCACGCCATAGCGCTCGGCTTCCTCCGCAGTGAAATCGCGGCTGCTGAGCAGTATCTCAAGTGCGCGTCCTGGCCCTGCGGCCAGAGCTGTGCGCGTCGCGCCTCCGCCGGAGGCGACAAAGCCAGCGCTGGCCTCGGGGAAGCAGAACACGGATCGTTTGCTGGCGAAGATCATGTCCATTGCAAGAATGAATTCGAACCCGCCGCCGCGGCACCGGCCGTTCACTTTCGCGATCTTCACTTGTGGCAAGTTTTGCCAGGCCAACCCCAAGGATTGCAGCACGTTAATGTCTGGGTACTTACTCGCCTTGGAGGGATCGCGCATCGATTCCTCCATTTGTTCAAGGTCGAAGTGCGCCACGAAAAATTCCGGATCCGCGCTGTCCAGAACAACCACTCGGATATTTGGATTCTCGATGAGAAAGCCCGTGAGCTGGAATAGCTCCTGGACCATCTTCACGCTCATCAAGTTGATGGGCGGGTTCGACAGGGTAACGTTCAGGCGCCCCGATTCCTCGCGCAAGCGCAGAGTCTCGAAATTCATGAAATGCCTCCTCGTGTAAGCGTCTTCGGGAAGTTCAGACGAGTTTCTCGACCTTGATGGCAGCATATCCGTAGCTCTCAAGGGCCCCCATGAGTTCGCGGTGCCCGAAGACCTCGCTGGGAGACCGGAAGCCCGTGACGCGCGGGGTTTCCGTCACGAGACGGCGAGCCGTATAGGCCTGCAGCAATCCGGTCGTGAAGTAACCACCAGTCGCCATCAATGTGCTTCTCACCATGACCGTGTTGCCCGTCGCTACGCAAACATCGATCGCGCGGTGGACGAAGCGGGATTCGCGTGGGGGCGTACCGGGCGTAATCGCCGTCGCCATTCGATCGAGTAGCGGATAAAGTGTTTCTTCGGGAATCCACTGCAACTGCACCTTATAGGCACGTTCCAGCTCAAGTTCCTTCTTGTACAGTTCCTGATTCCACATCGCGACCGACATCCTGCAATTGCGGACGCGACCGTCACGACTGAACCAAATCGGGTTGGACGTTCCGCCCCAATTCGAGGCGCGCAATACTCGACCGGACGGCGTGGTAATGTCGCTGGTCTCAATCCCGGGATAGCGCACCAACTCATTTTCCTTGAGGAAGTAAGCTGGATGTCGGACGGCGTCGAGAATCGTCTGCGCTGAGGCCACTGTCGGTACGGCCTGGGCAATCTCAGTCATCTCAAGAGAGTCCACGCCTGGCGTCTCAAGACAGTAGCGAGCGCCGATCTCGCTCAGCCCATACATGCAAGCCGTCGACGGTATGAGGCAAAGGCCCGCCTTTGCGAAAGCTGTGCCGTATTCGTCCATCAGCATACTTACGACGTGCTGCTCCCCCGTCGTGTCCAGGTAGTGAACCCCCGCTTTCAAGCACGCCTCGACGACCGGACGGCTGTAGCGCATGAACGGACCGACGGTATTGCAGATGACTTTGCATCCCTCGAGGAGTCTCGCCAGCGCGTCGACATTGTGCTCAACCGCACGGATTTCGTACTCTGCGTTCTCGATGCCAGGTACGAGTTTCAGTGCCGCTTCAATGCGCGCACGATCACGCCCAGCCGCGATGAAGGGTACGCCCACGTCGCGTAGGTGCTCCATCACCATTCGGCCCGTGTAGCCGCTGGCACCGTAGACGACGACTGGAAAGCTCGTGCTCATCGACATTTCCTCTCCTGAGATATTATATTTTAGATCAGCTCTGGCCCCACGCCTCGAACCGGTTGAGGCGGGTCATCAGGAAGCCGTAGTGCATGAACAGCAGATGGTTCTCGCCGTCCTCGATCTGCATCGAGCGGGCGTCTCGTAACAGTTTCTCGATTGGGTACGCGGCGGTCAGACCTACGCCGCCAAAGAGTTGCAACGCCTCGTTCACCACCGTGAACATCTCGGAGTTGCAATAAGCCTTGCCAGAGGCAGTAAAGTACGGATGTGGCTGCGGCGATATCTTGGTGTATTCGGCGACATGGCGCGCCATCACCTTGATGGCCTCTACTCTCGCGCCCATCGCGCCAACGCGGTATTGCGTGAGTTGGAGGTCCGCCAGCAAGGCGCCGCCCTGCACTCTTTGGTTTACGTACGATAGCGCGAGTTCGTAGGCCGCGCGTGCGAGCCCAGTCGCGATATGGCTCATGGCCGTGCCGGCGTGCGCCCACGCCATCGCGTGTTTCGATGGATAGTCGTCGCGGGTAGCCACCGCGAAGCGACGCGGCACCCTCACATTGTCAAAGTAAATCTCGCCTTGAGGAAGCGGACGCTTCCCGATCTTCTCCAATGGTTTGCCGCGCGAGACGCCGCGGATATCGAGCGGAACGATGACGTTGCAGCCGAACGTATTGCCCTCTTCGTCGTGAAAGCCATCGCCGTAGTCGGCGGCGATATCGAGGAGAGCGACCTGCGCGACGGTACCATTCGACACCCACGCGGAACTCTGCCCGTTGATGACGATCTCCTCGCCAATGAACTTCGCGTAGAGATTGCCGACATTGCCTTTCGATCCGGGAAAGCGTTCCTGGGAATACAGCAGCAGGCCATCTGAACCGCGGTCGGGTTGGGTAGCAGCCCAGCAACCGAGTTTGCCTGCGCACATATCGATCAGTTCTTTCTGGCCGCTGGCGAAGGCTGCGCGGATCGGCATCTCGCCGGCGCCGGCCGAGACCGCAAGACCGACATCTCCCCAGCCGAGTTCGGCAACGACAAGCGATTCCAGCCGCGCGGCCGCGCGCGCTTCGACCCCCGCCTCGATACCCGGGCCTATGCCAAGCTTCTGGAGCTCGCGGTGGAAGTCCCAAAAAGGAGAGTTGGGCGCATACGCATTTTCGGATGGCATTCGGTCGAGTTCGCGGCCGAGCGGGCGCATGACTTGTGCTGCAAAGCGGTGAACACCTTGCTGGATCGTCCGTTCCTCTTCGCTGAAGCCGGCGTCGAAACCGGAGAGTTCAACGTAAGGCCACGCAGGCTTTGTTTCTCCCATTGTCATCGCCTCATTTCGTGAAGATATTGACTGTGACGACGGCTTCTTCGTAACCAATCGAGCCGCCGCCATTTTCCTGAATGGCTACCTTTGCGGATTCGACCTGGCGTGCGCCCGCTTCTCCGCGCAGTTGGGTTACAAGCTCGTGGATCTGGCCGAGCCCGGTAGCTCCGATCGGATGCCCCTTTGATTCTAGTCCTCCGGATGGATTGACCGGGATGCTGCCGCCAATCGAGAGATCGCCCCGCTCAGCGGCCCGTCCGGCCCCGCCCATCTCGGTGAGACCGAGATACTCGACGGCCATGATTTCGCCCATCGCTGTCGCGTCGTGGACCTCCGCCACGGACACGTCCGAAGGACCGAGCCCGGCTTGCTCATAGGCAAGGATGGCCGCGCGGCGACATACCGCCTTGTCGAATTCTGTCGCCTCGCGAGCGGACGCTGTGGCGATCGACGTCGCCGCAACCTTGATCGCTCTAGTCGGCATTCCGCGCAGTTGTCGAAGTCCCTTTGCAGTGCATACGACCGCCGCCGCCGCTCCGTCCGACAAGGGGGAGCACATCGGTATCGTGAGCGGATACGTGATCGGCGCAGCCCCGAGCACTTCATCGATCGTGAAGGGCCGACGAAACTGCGAAAACGGGTTATGAACCGAGTGGGTGTGGTTCTTGGCCGAAACAGCGGCAATCTGCCGCTGCGTCGTGCCAAAAGTCTTCATCCAGAAGCGGCACATCGCGGCGTAGATCGCCATGAAACGACTATAGGGTCTTGGAGACTCGCTACCGTCGGGCGGCTCGATCCCTCTGCCGAGCGCGAGCAGCAGGGCCGCGTTCTGTTCAGAGCGGCTCACGTCCCAGCCGCCCTCGAATAAGGCGATGGCACGTGCGCGATCCTCGATATTCATTTTCTCCGAGCCGATCGCCAGCGCGACGTCGCAGGCGCCCGAGCGCAGAGCCTGCACCGCGAGTTGGAATGCGCTCGTCCCGGACGCGCAGGCATTTTCGACGTTGAAGATCGGTGTGGATTCGATGCCCAGGCGCGAGAGGACGACCTGACCGGGAATTGCGTATTGCCCCTGGAGGGCCCCCTGCGTCGCGCCGGAATAGTAAGCCTGTCCGATCATGGCAGCATTGGCGCCAGCATCCTTTAGGGCCAGATCCAGCGCCTCCGAAGCGAGCTGCCAGACCGCGCGCGCAGGATGACGACCGAACTGGGTCATGCCGATGCCAGCGACGTAGACTTCCGAATCCATTGCGCTCCCCCTCCATCCGCCGGGACGATCTGGAGCGCCAATGGCGCAGTCACCCCTTGTCGAATGCTCCTCCCTGGCCGCTCACCGGTTGCCGCTCTTGGTGGCAGCAAACGTAACGCCAAGACCCCCCTTGATTAGTGCGTCGAAGCTTCAACTGCTCCCCCCCGTGAAAGGGGGGCACCATTGTCTCGCCCCCCCCAACTCGGTTAGCGTGGGCGACATGACGGGAGGATCACAGACAGACGGGGCACGTGGTGCCACCGTGAACGACGCGCGAGGCGCTTGGTCGCTCAGGGGCGGTACGCGCACGGCCCCGCGGGGTTTTCTGGTCCGGCCCCACCTCTCGCTTGACCGATTCTGGCTGGCCGGAATCCGTGTTGTGGAGGTCAGTGCTCCGCACGGCTTCGGAAAGACAAGCCAACTCGCCCAGTGGCAGCGAGAAGCCGTCGTCAGCGGGATACCCGCAATATCGCTCAAAATCGAAGAGCGCGATGACGCGTCACGACTGATCCAGCGGCTGACCGATGCGGCGATGCGCATCGAGGGCGGGTTGTTCTCTCAGGCATTCGCTGACTGGATAGGAAGCTGCGCTGACTCCCGGCAGGCGCTCACGGCGTGGCTCGCCGAGGTCACGGAGGCGCCCGACGAAGTCCTGCTCCTCCTTGATGATGTCGATCTCTTATCGGATGACTCGCTGAGTGCGCTCGAATATCTGCTCGCCAATGCGCCCGGAAACCTGCGCATAATGCTCGGATTACGACCGAACGCCAGGTTATCGGCGGCCAGCATTCTCGATGGCACGCCAATGTTGCGGATCGCGACGCGTGAGTTGCGCTTCTGCGAGGAGGAAACGTTCAGTGTGGTGCAGCAGGCCCTTGGAGAGCATGGATCAACCGACCTCGCGATCCGCATCCACGAAGTCACCGAGGGCTGGCCTTTGGGCGTGCGCCTCGCAGTCGCTTCACAGTTGCGCAATGCGATGCCCCGTGACCTGGAGGTGACCGTCACGACCGATATCGGCCGATATTTTGTCGACACTGTAATCAACCGCCTGCCAGCCCCGGCCGCGCAGATGCTGGTTGCCCTCGCGCATCTCGATCCGATCCATCCCGACTTGTGCCGCACTGTGCTCGGTCCCAATGCGCCAGTTTACGAGCTGGACCGACTAGCCGACGAGTCAGCCATTCTCACGCGCGGCGAAAGCGGCCCCTGGCTGAGGCTCTATCCGACCGCGCGCGAGATTCTCACGCAACGCCATCGCAGCCTTCCCCAGAACGAGCGCCGCGGTTTCGCTGTTCGGGCCAGCCAATGGTACGCGGAACATGGCCTGTTCGAGGAGGGGGCGCACCAAGCCAATCTGGCCGGAGATCATACCACCGCGATGCGCCTTGTGGAATCCGGGTTGCGCGCCATGACCGAGCAAGGCCGCAGCAGCGAGGTCCTGGGATGGTTCAGCCGGATGCCCTCCGCCGAGATCCGGGAGCATCCGGGTTTCTGGGCGCCGGCCGGTTGGGCGTTTGCGATGAGCAACCGAACCGAGGAGGCGCGTCGCCTGGTCGAGCTAATTCGCCAAAGTGCAGATGTGACCGAAGCGGCGCGTTATGAGGCGGACATGATCCTCTCCACTTGCGCCGGCTACAGCGACGACTTACGCGAGCTTGAAGAGTTTGCTCGGAAGTGGCCAGCGCCGCCCGCCTCCGCGGTCCCGAGTGAGATCGTCATCCACGCGGTCTCCTTCGCGCATCGCGCCATACTGAGCGGCCGCACCGAACTGGCGCGCCAATGTCTGAGCGCCCAGCAACAGAATCCCGACGCGATATCGCCGATGTCATGGGGTTTCGCCGACCTGTTGATGGGCTTGAGCTACCTATGGGAGGGCAAGCCGAAAATTGCTTATGAGGCCCTACGCAAAGCGCTTGCCCGCGCCGAGAGCCAATTGGATCGTTGGAATCGCGTCGTTTCGATGATCGCGGCGGCACTTGCACAGGCGTGTCTCGAAACCGGTCGGACGGACGAGGCGCGCCGGTTACTTGCGCTGCGACTCCCTATACTGGAAAAGCAGGGGCTTCCAGACGTTGTCATCATAGCGTACCGGGCGCTCGCCGAAATCGCGGACGAGGAAGGCCGGCAGGACCAAGCGGCCGTTCAATTGGCTTCGCTCGCGACCCTTGGGCGAGAGCGGGGAATCCCACGAATGGAAGCGTCCGCGTTGCGGGGCTTGGCAAATCTCCACGCGCGCCACGGACGGATCAGGAGCGCAGCAGTGGAGGCGGAGAAGTTGAAAGAGCTGGTCGCGGCACTTCCGGCAGATCTGCCGACCGCAATCATGCTCTGGTGCCAGCTTCAAGAGCGGCTCGCTATGGCTGCTGTGCTTGCTGCCGACATGAACCTCGCGCGGCTGGAGGAAGCTGTCGCTATCGCCGAGGAAGGATCTCGATTGGCAGCACGCCTCAATCGCGGTTCCGATCTAGTTCTCTCACTTTTTCTGCGCGCACGCGCGCTCAAGAAATTGCGGGATGCGCGTGCCTTGGGTGAACTCGCTGAGGCGACGAGCTTGTGCGAGGCGACCGGAATGAGGCGGCTGAGCAATGAGTTCAGCGATCTTGGCGATCGCATCGAGGGTCATGGGAATCAAGAACTCCCCCGCATCGTGAAGCCAACCGCTCCTCCTCTGGAGACACGCTCGATCCTCACGCCCCGCGAATTCGACATACTGTGCCGGTTGGTTGATCATATGAGTAACAAAGAAATTGCCAGATCCATGGGTCTGGGTGAGGAGACAGTGAAGTGGCACCTGAAGAACCTTTATCTGAAGCTGGGAGCAGGCGATCGAAAGACGGCCGTGAGTCGCGCACGGACGCTGGGTCTTTTTCACCCGATTTGAACAACCACTGATCGCAACCAAACTCGCGGAGGCCTGCCGTTTCCAAATAACGAAGCAACTCCCGCAGGAGTCAGTCCCGCAGAATGCAAGGCAGCACGCGCTCAAGAACCTCTGTATCGGGAGAATGCCGAGCCGACTTGCGACTTCGAGAGAGGTCCCGGACGTGAGATACTACGGACGGTGCAGCTAGTTAGTGCCTGCGCCACCGAAGCTCACGACACCAGCCTTCAACACGCGGCAGCGTGCTGCCCGGAAACTGGCTCGCCTATGTGTTCGCAACCTGCCGGCATCCAAGCAGCCCGTCGATCAGCGTACATAGCTTATGGGATAACAATTATCGGGATGAGCCATCACGCCCATGGCGATGCCATAGATCGCCTCGAGCGTCGACGGCGTCATGATCATCCCCGGAGAGCCGCGTGCAATGAGCTTGCCGGAATGAAGCGCTATCAGCTCGTCGCAGAAGCGGGCGGCCATGTTCACGTCGTGGAGAACCACGATGACGCCGAGACCAGCATCTTTCGATAGACGGCGGACGAGCGAGAGCACCTCGATCTGTTGCGCGATGTCGAGCGCCGAGATCGGCTCATCTAGCAAAAGGCACTCGGTATCCTGCGCCACCAGCATCGCCAGCCAGACGCGCTGGCGTTCGCCGCCGGAAAGTGTGTCCACGAGACGATGCGCGAAGGGCTCGACATCGGTCAGCGCCATCGCCTCCGCAACCCTGTCCTTGTCGACCTGCCCGAAGCGGCCAAGCGCGCCGTGCCAGGGATAGCGGCCGAGCGCGACGAGCTCCCTCACCAGCATGCCGGAAGCCGGTGGCGTCTGTTGCGGCAGGTAGGCAACCTTGCGGGCGAAGGACCGGTCGGCCCACTCCTTCAGTTCCCTGCCCTTGAATCGGATCGCGCCGGAGGAGGCCTGTTGCTGCCGGGCGAGCAGTTTGATCAGCGTCGACTTGCCGGAGCCGTTATGGCCGATCACGCCCACGACACGGCGCGCCGGCAGTATCAGGTCCAACGGCTCGAGCAGAACCTGCCCGAAGATCGTGAAGGCGACGCCATTGAGTTCGAACAGCGGAACGTCGAGCGCCGGAGCGCGGACGGTTTCTATCGAAACGGAGACCGGCATCGACGGAAACGTCATCGCGGCGATTGGCTGTGAAGCCGGGACGGGACGCATGTCTCTTTCGTCCGAAGGGCAGCCGGCCCGAATGCGAAGCGCACCGCCGAATTGACGGCCGCAGGCAGCACCGACATGTGGGTCTCGCCTCGATACAGTTCGAATTCGGCATGCAGGCCGGGAATCGCCGACAGACGGTCCGCCATGGCGCGCGCATTGTCGACGATACGGCTCTCCACATGGCTCGCAACACGCGACGCTGCATCGGCTACCCCCTCCTGGAAGGGAGCGAGCCGCTGCTCATACTCGCCGGCCGCGACCAGCACACGCCCTTCGACCGGCATTCGCGCCGCCTCGAACCGCTCGGCCGCCGTCAGAATGCCCGCCCCCTCCCACCAGATCGCCGGGCTGATCGCGGCCCAGGTCGAGAACGCCTCCGGCAGATGGAATAGCGCGTGCAGAACGAACAGCCCGCCGAACGAGTGACCGAAGATCGCTTGCTGCGCGGCATCCACCGCAACACGGCGCGCAATCTCGGGCTTGAGCTCGTCCTCGATGAAGGCGAGGAATTCGTCGGCGCCGCCGGTGCGGACATCGGGCCCGCCGGGATGGTGCGGCGGATAAACGCGGCCAGGCGGCGGCCCCATGTCCCACGACCGGCGTACACTGTCATACGCATTGTCCGTTGGATAGCCGACCCCCACCAGCACGCCGGGTAAGATTCCCGTTCCGAGCGGATAGCCGCTCTGGACGCGCAACACATCGACCGCAGTGCCGATGACGGCATTGCCGTCGAGAAGATAGAGAATGGGCCATCCGTCCGCGGGCGGTTCGCCTCGCGGACAGTGAAGAAAGATCCGATACGGCTCACCACCCTCACGGGACGCAAGATCGAACTGCACCGTCTCGGCGATCAGCGCCGGCTTGTCTTCCACCATGACCTCCAAAAAGAACCAATAGCCCGCGACCGATCGCGACTCAGGCAGCTTCGCGAACCTGCCCCGTGGCGCCGGCCGCATGACCGTGCTCGTGGGCTTCGAGACGCGCCAGACAGTGCCGCTGCGCATCCCGGATCATGAAGTTGACGAGCGTCGGCGACACCCCGGATTCGGCCGCCAGCGTCTTCTGTGGCACACCGTCCAGCCGATGCGCCATGAAAACGCGACGCGTCCGCTCCGGCAGTTCGTCCAGCGCCGCCAGCACGGCGCGTAGCGCCTCGCAGCCTTCCAGCGCACATTGCGCATCGGCGATTGGCGCCTCGACCGCGTCGAGACCATCGGACGGTAACGCATGCTGCAACTCCCAGCGCCGCCGGCGCGCCCGGTCGATGGCGAGATTGCGAACCATCCGGCAGGCAAAGCTCACCGGACAATTCGGATCCGTTCCGGCGAGGTCGCAGGCCTTCAGCATCGCATCCTGAACAACGTCCTCCGCCAGTTCCTCGGACGCCAGGATCCGCGCCGCGATCGAGACCAGCCGGCGCCGATTGCAGATCAGCGCGTTCAACAGCCCGCCTCGATCCACCGCACGCGATACGTTCGACATGACGTCATCCGTTGATCAGGTTTCGCGGCGAGCCGGAGCCGTGGCGCAAGTTCGGGAGTCGAGCGGGAGACGAGAAAGCGGCGGCTACCAGCGATAGCTGAGGCTGCCAATCACCTGGCGGCGTTCGCCCGCATAGCAGAAACCGGACTGGCAAGCCTGATAGTGCTTGTCGAACAGGTTTCTGGCGTTCACGCGCAGGTAAGCCCCCGAAAATCTTCTGTCGAACTTGCCCACGTCATAGTCGACCATGGCATCCACCAAGGTCAGAGCCGAATTCTCGAACGTATTCTGGTCGTCGCCAAAACTCGCTCCGATGTAGCGCGCACCCAAGCCCACACCCAAGCCTTCGAACGGACTGCTGGATTGGAATGTATATTTTCCGAAGGTCGCAAACGAGTTCCTCGGGATGCCCGAAAATTGGTTACCCGTCGTATCCGGATTTCCCTGCGTGATGACAACGTTGAGGTGGGTGTAGGCCGCGGTGAGGTCGAAGCCCTGCTTCAGCGACAGCTTCGCCTCGAGCTCCACCCCTTTCGACTCGACCTGCCCGGTCGCCGCCTGGAAAGCCCTATCGTTGGGATCCGTGCGCAGGACGTTATCCTGCTTGATGTCGAAGACAGCGGCGGTCAGCAGCACGGGAAGGTTAGGCATCTGATACTTGATACCGGCTTCGGTTTGCTCGCCGGTGGTCGGCTTGAAAGGCGATCCGGCCGCATCGAAGCCGACCTGCGGACTGAATGCCGTGGCATAGCTCACATAAGGAGCAACACCATTGTCGAAGAGATAGCTGAGGCCCGCGCGGCCGGTGAACGCCGCCGCTTTTTGCAGGGATGGCGTTCCGTCGAGGCCGCTCGTCGACCGCTGCGATACCCAGCTCTGATGGCCGTTGAGCGTAAGAATAAATCCTCCAATCTTGGCCTGCTCCTGGGCATAGATTCCGACCTCATCCAACGTCTGCTTGTTGAAGATCGAAAAATCCGGCGTCGCAATGGCCTGAGCGCCATAGTTCCGGGTCAGGAGATTGAGATCGGGCGCCGAACCAAAACCGATCTTGTCGTTGTAGTAACTGTGCGTGTAGTCGACCCCGACAAGGACGGTGTTCTTGACCGAGCCCAGCATGAACTTGGCCTCCGCCTGATTGTCGAGAGTGGCAGTGTTGAAGCTGTCCAGGATTCGCCAGGCAGAACGTGACGCAAGATTGGTGCTGTAATCCACCGAATCGATCTGCGTATACCGCGCATCTGTGTCGACCTGATAGAAGCGGAAGTTCTGCCGCACGGTCCACACATCGTTGACACTGTGCTCGAATGCATAACCGATGCGATACTGCTTCTGATCCATGGCGCTGAACGCCGTGTCGTTCGAATAGATATTCGTCAGTTGACCGGTAGGAGTACGGAAGAAACTCACATCCGCGGCGGTGCGGCTCGTTTGATATTCTCCCAGTATCGTTAGCGAGGTATCGATGTTCGGCTTCCATGTCAGGGCCGGCGCGATATAGGCGCGGTTGTCATCGTTGCCCGGCAGCCACGATTTGGCGTCACGTAGCAAGCCGGTCAGGCGGTAGGAAAATTGATCGCTGCCGGGAACGGGTCCGCCAATATCAAAACTACCCTGGTAGCGGTCGTAATTTCCGGTTTGCAGTTGCACCTCGCCGAACGGCGTCGATGTCGGCCGCTTCGTCGTGACGTCCACGATGCCGCCCGGTGAACCAAGACCATAAAGGCCCGAGGCCGGCCCGCGCAGGATCGACGCGCTCTCTACTCCGTAGGGCTCAATTTTGGGAATGGCGAAGTTACCTCCGCCTTGACGCAAACCGTCGCGGTAGATGCCGGTGTAAGTCACGTCGAAGCCCCGGATATAGAAGCTGTCGAAACGGGGATCGTATCCGAACGCCGTCGTGGTGACACCGGGCGTATAATTGATTGCGTCCTTGAGCGTTTGAACGTTGCGGTCTTCAAGCTCCTTGCGCGTCACCACGGAGATCGACTGCGGCGTCTCGATCAGGGGCGTGTTGGTCTTGGTACCCGCGGAGCTGTTGGTCGTGACGTATCCGATCGTCGTGCCGGTTGCGCGCCCAGCCGTTTGCGGACCCTGCGCCTGAACGACGACTGCGCTGCCGCGCCGAATCGCCGCCCCACGGGATGATCGCGTGGGCTGCGTGGACGCGGCCGAACCGCGCTTCTTTTGTGAAACCGGAGCATCGACGGTCACTGCCGGCAACACGTTTCCGTTTTGCGAAACATTGCTCTGGGCTTGTGCGCCCGAGACGTCGATGCCGGCCGATCCGAAGATGACCGAGCCAAATATGGCTGCATTGATTGCAGCCGTTGTTCGCAGCAAGCGATGCATAGCACGAAACGAAACAGTCTCCACCGATGATCCCCAGTTTGTTTGAGCATGATGCCGCTTAAGCATGACTTCGATTGATCGCGCATGGCTCGTTCAAGAACCAGCGTGCTTTCCTGATGCGGACTTCTATCGACGGTGGAATGACAATTCCACACATACAGAATAGAATCGATTGAAACGCGCAGGAGATACATCGTTGGATTGATTCCAAACTCTCGTCGAAAAATTGAAAACGACTCCAGAGTTTGTTTTGCGCACACGCGTCACAAACGCGGGAGCAACTCCCGCAAACCTGCGGGAGGCTTACCTGCGACTGAAATACGGAATCAGCGCCGACTACGCTCCAGGGCTTGATCGAGATCACGCCACAGCATGTCCGGGTCCTCAAGACCGACCGCGAAGCGGATCGTGCGATCGCCCACGCCGAAGCGGGCGAACGAATTCGACTCTTCGGGCAATCGCAACGGCGCCTGCGCGGGCACGATCAAGGTCTCGGGACCGCCCCAACTAACACCGAGCCGGATATGCGTCAGGGCATCGGCGAAAGCCGGCACATCGACCGCCTCGGAGACATCGAAAGCGAACAGGCCGGCATATCCGGTCAAAGAAGCCTTGCCGGGATGATCGAGGAAGGCGGGATGACGCACGCGCGCGATCGCTGGATGATCTCTCAGCCGCTCCGCCAGAACTAGGCCGCTCTTCATGTGCTGCGCCATCCGCAGCGGCAGGGTGCGCATGCCACGCAGCAAGAGCCACGCCTCGAACGGCGAGAGCTTGGCGCCGAGATAGGGATAAGTCATCCGGTTGATGCGCGCGATATGCTCTTTCGAGCCGGCGATCACACCGGCCACGGTGTCGCTGTGGCCACCGAGATATTTCGAAGCGGCATGGATCACGAGATCCACGCCAAGCAGAATCGGTTTCTGGAACAGCGGCGTCGCCCAGGAGTTGTCGATCATCGTGATGACGCCATGCCGCCGCGCCAACGCCGCCAGCGCCGCGACATCCTGAACCTCGAAGACCATCGAGGTCGGATTTTCCAGATAGAGCAGCTTTGCGCCCGGCAATACCGCCGCGACTTTCGCGGGCTCGCCCGCATCGACATAGTCGACCGTCACACCGAACCTGGCGAGCAGCTTGTTGAACAGGCAGTAGACGTCGTTGTAGACGTTACGGACAGCGACGATGCGGTCGCCGGCTTCGATAAAGGCAAGCAGAGCGGCCGTGATGGCCCCGGTGCCGCTGGAAAAGCCGCGAGCCGCCTCGGCCCCCTCAAGCGTGGCGATCAGGCGTTCGAATTCCGTGACCGTCGGATTGTTACCACGCGAATAGATGAAGTCTTCCGAGCGTCCGGCGAACACATCTTCAATGGCGGCATAACTGTCGAAGGTGAAGAGGGAGGTCTGGAAGATCGGCGGCGAGGCCGCATTGAACGGCACCGCCTCCATCGGAGCGAACAGGGACGTGGAGGCGGCGATCAGATTGCGATCGACCGCTGCGACGGAAGCGGCAGGCTCGTGCTTGTTCATGAAAACCTCCTGTCGAGCGGCTTGACCAGGAACAGGCACGGAAAATCCTCGTGCCAGAATTTCGGAAAGATCTCGGCGCGAATGAAACCGCAGCCCTCGTAGAAAGCGCAGGTGGCGGCGTATTGCGGCTCTTCCCGGTCTCTCGGCGCTAGCGTCTTCACCGTCAGCAGACGGCACGCGGCGCCCCGGGCGAACTCTTCCGATGCGGCGATCAGCCGATGTCCTATGCGCCGACGGTGGAACTGGCGGCGCACCGCCATCACGAAGATCTCCATGGCCGACGGCGGATGTGGCTGCAGCGCGACGAAGCCGACGGCGACGCCGTCCATACGGCAGGCGAGCAGCGGCAGCTGCTCGACGATACTGGCGCAGGCCGAATTGGCTTCGGGCTGGTCGAACCACTCCGGCAATTCGCCCATGATATCCCGGCAAAGATCGCCCTTGCCTGTTGCGAGAAGAGAGACCTCGGTCAAAGCGTCCTCATGAGGCTTGCGGCGCGAGCGAGGCCATGCGGCCATGGCGCAGATCGCGCAGGATCGGAACGAGCAAGGCGATGGCCAGAACGCTGGTGAGCGCCGTCGCGATGACGAGGCTCGCCACGATGCCGTTGAGGCCGAACCACGGCGGCAGTACGACAAGAAGCGGAATGAGCAGGTAGCCCTGTGGCGCCAGGTTGACGAGCGCAGCGCGACGCGCCTGCCCCATGGCTTGCAGCAGCACGAGGACGACCATGCGGGGCGCGATCAGCAAAAAGGCCGCGTGAATTGCAACGATCGCATCGACCGCCGGCGTCTGCACGGCGGGGTCCGTTGTAAACAGGCGCGCGATTGAAGCTGCGAATAGCATCATGGCGAGCCCGTACGCGATCGCGAAGGCTGACGTCGCCATAAGCGTAAAGCGGATCGCCGCCAGCACGCGATCGTGATTGCCGGCGCCCCATGCGAAGCTGATCGCCGGCTGCGCGCCGAGCGTGAAGCCGAGGAGCGGCAACGAACCGAGCGTCGAAAGCCGCAGCGCAATGCCGAGGCCGGCAATCGCCGCATCGCCGCCGAAAGCACCGGCCTGGCGGTAGACCATGGCGAAGGCCACCGAAGTGACGATGCTGGCCAGCGTCGTCGGCAGCCCCATGGTGACGACCGGCAGCAGGATGCGCAACCGGACACGCGTGAGCCGAGCCGCGACCCGAACCCGACCTTGCCGTCCCTGGAAATAGGCGGCATAGGCAGCGAGCACGACAAGCTGCGACAGAACGGTCGCAAATGCCGCGCCCGCGACGCCGAGATCAAATCCGAAGATCAGGATCGGATCGAGCGCGATATTGAGTGTGAAGCCCCCGATCAGCGTCCACATGCTGAAGCGGGTGTTGCCTTCGGCGATGGCCACGAAATCGGAGAGTATCTGGAGCAGCGACAGCGTGGTGCCGAAGGCCATGATGCCGAGATAAGTCTCCGCCATTGGCCACGTTTCCGTCGTCGCGCCGAACAGAACCAGCAGCGGCCGGCGCAGAAGCAGAATGAGGATGGTCATCGCCACGCCGATCGGCACCGCCAGCGCAAGCACCGTCGAGGCGGTGACGCTGGCACGCCCGAGCGCGCCCTTGCCGAGCAGCCGCCCGATCGTTGTCGCAGCGCCGACGCCCAACCCTTCGCCAACAGCGGCCACCACGATGAGCAGCGGAAACACCAACGTAATCGCCGCCAATGCATGGGCGCTGATCATGCCGACGAACACCGCGTTGACCGCGTGATGCAGCGCGTTGATCGACAGCCCGGCCACCATGGGAAACGCCAGCCGAACGATGGTTCGCCGGACGTCGGACGCGGCGAGATCGAGCGGGGCCGAGAAGCCTCGCCGGGGCGGATCCGCCGTTGCAGGCGCCGGAGTCGTCATGCCTGCGCCGATGCTTCTGAAGCAGGTGCTTCTGTAACGGGTTCGGGCGCCCACAGCTGATCTGCAAAGAAGCGCTCGCGCAGCAACATGACCAGCAACGCCCGCTTGTGCGGCAGGTCGAAATACTTGACCTTGGCGAACCCGGCGCGGTCGAGATTTCGGATCTGCTGGGCGTGGCTTGCCTTCGGCTCGCCGACGATGCGTTGCGTGCGGATATCGTCGAGAAAAATGAAGTGCATCAGCGACGGCAGCCAGGCCGTGATCCAGCCCCGGCCGCGAAATGCCTCCTCGCCGATCGCCACGTGCCAGCCGCGATCGTAATCGTCGGCATCGTAATGCGGGCCGATGCGGTTTTCCCTGGCCCAGTACACCTCGAAATATCCGAAAGGTACGCCGTCAGCGCAGCCGATCAGGGGCAGCACATGAGGGTCGGCGGTTCGTTCTTCGAGATCGTGCCCATGCCGCGCAAGATCGCCGCCGTCTTCCCAGACGACTTCGACACGCGGGTCGTTCATCCAGCGATGATAAAGACCGAGGTCGCCATCGACATCGACTGCTCGAAACGACAGCACCTGACCGAGCCACGGAATGAAGCGGGCGTAACAGACGCCGACGGGCTTCGGCGCCCGGCGCGGATGGCGCTGGCCACCGGACAACACGTGCAGTTGCGGATGGCCACCGTTCGGCGCCGCCCGCGGCAGCCAGAGCCGCGGCTGCTGCCAGAGCAAAGCCGGTTCGGCAACCAGCATCTCGCCTTTGCGGATCGCGACCCCTTCCCGGATCAGGACCGCGGCGAGATCGCCATCATCACAACCAAACCCAATCCGGACCGTCCGCTCGCCGGCGGTCAACGCCTCGATCGCGGCGCAGAGCGCGGGCAGCAGCCGCTCTACCGGACCAGCCGGCACGTGGAGACACAAACCCTCGCCCTCCGGCGTCAGCCGAAAGATGCTTCCGACACCGTCGGAATCGCGAACGTCGACGACGTCGTCATCCAACGAGATCGACATCCGGCCGCCGAGACCGGCCTTAAGACGGGCTTGGAGTCGCGCGCGATCGCGCAGGGAGGGAATTTGGGTCAAGGCATTCATCTCGAGGCAACCGCTCTGCTGTCGCTCCGGCTCGGCAAAGCCGACAACTATCACTAGGACGAGCGGCGCTCGGCTTGATTTAGTCGGCTCAACAAAAAATCCGAACGAGGACTAAATCGCGACTGCCGCCTTTCGTCTTACGAAAGTCAATCGTGGGAGGCTCCATGGACAACGACGACGTTTGGCAGGTGGTGAGAAACAATGAAGGGCGCTACTCGGTCTGGCGCCAGGGTCGCCCGGTGCCGCGCCAATGGTTTTTCACCCCATATACCGGCTCACGCAGCGCGTGCCTCGCGCACATCGAAATCATCTGGCGCGACCCGCGGCCTTCGGGCTGGGGCCGCGTGATGGACGGCGCGACCGGTGCGGATCAGCCGCAAAGATGACGGACGCGCCGGCACGATGCGACCTTCTCAAGCAATGCTAAGAGCCCCATGACAAACAACATCGCGCAACTTCCTGACGTCGACCACGCCGGCACGCGCAGCTATCCCTTGACGCTGGCCCAAAAGCGCATCTGGTCACTCGGCCAGATCGGCAACCGCAGCGTTTTCCCGACCCAGCTTCTCGCACTGCGTTGGCAAGGCGCCGGCAAGGCCACGGAGCTGATCGCGGCTCTGCATCGTGTCGCCGACCTTCATCCGGCGCTGCGGATGCGCTTCCAGCGCTTCGCCGGCGGACGCGTCGAACAAGCCGCAACAGGCGCGCTGGAGGTGCAGCGGACGGACCTCGCAACGGTCGCCGCCGAAGCCCGCGACGCAGCCCTTTGCGATCTTCTCGATGGCTTCGCCGCGCCGGCTTTCGATCTCGAAACCGATGCGTCGGCGCGCGGCCTCGTGGTCAGGCTCGGCGACGACGACCATATCATCGGCATTGCGCTGCATCCGATCGTCTGCGATCCGGCTTCCCTTAACGTTCTGGCGCGCGACCTGTCGACGGCCCTCGCCAGCGCGAGCGACAATACCATCAAGGACGCGGTCTTGTCGCGCGCGACCGCCGAGCAGCAATGGCTGCGCTCGCCCGCTTACGACGACGCGCTCGCCTACTGGCAGGCGACCTTCACCGAAGAGCGCAGTTGCGCCTCCCTGCCGGTGAGGAGCAATCTCGGCGGCGGCGCCACCGGACTGCGCCGACAGCACCGCTTCGTCATCGATGCCGGTCTGAAGCTGAGGATCGCGACATTGGCAGCGACCGCCGGTCTCTCCGAACCTGTCGTCCTGCTGACCGCGTTCAATGTGTTGCTGGCACGCTACGGCGGCCAGTTCACACTGCGCTCGGGCGCGGTCCGCGACGGCCGCTCCGAGCCGGGCGACGCCGGGCTGGTCGGCAGGCTCGAAGATATCGTTCCACTGCGTCTCGACCTGTCGCCGGCCATGACCTTCGTCGCGGCTGCCCGGCACGTCCGCGATAGATATGACGAAGGCGAGCGGCATCGCCTGCCGATCGAGCGCCTTGCGCAGGAGCTATGGCGCGACGACCAGGACATGCGCGGCACGTTCATCGCGTCGCTGTTCGAACATCGCGGCACACTCGCCGACCCGTCCGCGACGCCGGCCGGCATTCAGATTACCTCGGTATTGCCGCTGGCGTCGCGCGGCGACGCCGATCTCGTGCTGACGACGGCAACCGACGCCGCCGGAGGCATTATCGATGCCGTGATCGACGCTTCCGGCGAGCTTTACGATGGCGCATTGCTGGCGCGGGCCGCCGGGCATTTCGTGCGCATCCTGAAAGCAGTTGCCGCCGACGGCGACATCCGCCTGCGCGACATCGCCCTGGTCGAGGCGGCCGAACTCGATCGTCTGTCCGCCCCTTACGATGACGATGCCATTGACGACGATCGTCCGGTCCATCAATGGATCGCGGCGCATGCGATCCGCACGCCGGACAAGACGGCGATCATCCATGCGGACCAGAGCTGGACCCATGGCGAACTCGACCAGCGCGCCAACCGGCTCGCGCACCGGCTGCTCTCGGCCGGAACCGGCCCCGAGGTCTGCGTCGCGGTGCTGGTGAAGCGTTCGCCGGAAGCCATTGCCACCATCCTCGCCGTGCTCAAGGCCGGCGGCGCCTACATCCCGGTCGAACCCGATCAGCCGCCGGCCCGCAACCATCACATCTTCCGCGACGCCGGCGTGAAAGTGATCGTTACCCATAGCTGGCTGCGCGACCGCATTCCGACCGATATCGATGCCGTGATCCTCGAGCTCGACAGGCTGGATCTTTCCGCCGAGCCGCTGACGCCGCCGGCCATCTCCATCCATCACGACCAACTCGCCTACGTCATGTACACTTCGGGCTCGACCGGCCTGCCGAAAGGCGTGGCGGTCGAGCACGGCCCGCTGACGCATCATTGCCAGAGCACGGCGCGCATCTACGAGATGTCGGAGGACTCGCGCGAGCTGCCGTTCCTGCCGTTCAGCTCCGACGGCGGACACGAACGCTGGATGGTGCCGCTGATGGTCGGAGGCAGCATCATCCTGCCGGACCAGGCGCTGTGGACGCCGGAAGAGACGTTGGCGGCGATGCGCACGCATGACGCCAACAATGCCAGCATTCCCACGACCTACATGCAGCAACTCGCGGAATGGGCCGACATCAGCGGCGAGGCGCCGCCGCTGCGGCTTTATTCTTTCGGCGGCGAAGGGCTGGCGCAGACGACCTTCGACCTTTTGACCCGCTCGCTGCCTGCCAAATGGCTGATCAACGGCTATGGTCCGACCGAAACCATCATGACGCCGATGGTCTGGAAGGTGCGGCCCGGAACGCGGTTCGAGGGTACCTATGCGCCGATCGGCCGCGCCGTCGGACGGCGGCGCGTCTACGTGCTCGACCCGGACATGAACCCCTGCCCGATCGGCGTCACCGGCGAACTCTATCTCGGCGGCGAAGGCGTCGCGCGCGGCTATGTCGGGCGCCCCGACACGACCGCGGACCGCTTCGTGCCGGACCCGTTTGCCGCGGACGGCGGCCGGCTCTACCGTTCGGGCGATCTCACGCGCTGGCGCGAGGACGGGGCCGTCGAATTCGTCGGCCGCGTCGATCATCAGGTCAAGCTGCGCGGCTTCCGCATCGAACTCGGCGAAATCGAAGCCGCGCTGGTCGAGCAACCGGGTGTCGGCGAATGCGTCGCCCTATTGCGCAACGACGACGGACAGCCGAGCCTTGTCGCCTATGTGGTTCCACAAGCCGGCATCACGCTCGATCCGAACGAACTTCGCCGGGCGATCGGCGGCAAGCTACCCGACTACATGATCCCGAGCGCGATCGTCCCGCTGGAGCGATTGCCGATCAATCCCAACAGCAAGCTCGACCGCGCAGCGCTGCCGGCGCCGGTCAGGCGGATGACCGAGGCTGTCCCGCCGGCGACCGATCTGGAGGCCGAGATCATCGAGATCTGGCGCGACGTGCTCGGCATTATCGCCATCGGCGTTACTCATGACTTTTTTGAGATCGGCGGCCACTCGCTCGCCGCTATCAGGATCCTGACCCGGCTCAGGCGCCTGCGTCCGCAGGTGCGCACCACGATCGCAGACCTGTTCAACAATCCGACGGTGCGAAGCCTCGCCGCCCGTGTCGAAAAGGGCGGTGACGCGATCGGCAGCCAGGTCATCACTCTGCGGGCCTCGGGCAGCAAGCCGATGCTCTACTGCTTTCCCGGCCTGCTCGTTAGCACGCGCGAATATGTCAGGCTGGTCGAATTTCTCGGGCCGGAGCAGCCTGCGACCGGCTTCATCTGCTACTCGCTGTCGGAAGAGAAGACGCGCGACGGCTCGGTCGAGGCGAT
This sequence comes from Bradyrhizobium manausense, assembly GCF_018130615.1. Taxonomy (GTDB): domain Bacteria; phylum Pseudomonadota; class Alphaproteobacteria; order Rhizobiales; family Xanthobacteraceae; genus Bradyrhizobium; species Bradyrhizobium manausense_A. Next base: position 98,987 of record NZ_JAFCKB010000019.1, on the reverse strand, counting down.
CACCGGACGCTATGTCGAGCACATCCGCCGCGAGAGCCGCGGCCGCCCGTGCATCTTCCTCGGCTGGTCTTGGGGCGGACTGCTCGCCTATCAGGCCGCCCGCATGCTCGGCAACGACATCGACCTGCGCCTGGTCGGCATGATCGATGTCTGCGAGATCGGAAGCGAGTTCGCGCTCGGCGCGGTGCCGCAGTTTGGACCCGGCGAGCGCGACGCGCTGCAGGCTCAGGTGAGCGAATGGCTGGGACGAACGCGCATGCGGAGCGAATGGGACCGCCTGCTGGGATCGATGGACGCCCTCACCTACGAGCAATTCCTGCGCTTCATCGGCAACGAGGAAGAAGAGCTGCCCACCGACGGCCCGGACATCAGCAGCCGCGAACACACGTTCTGGATCCTGATCGACAATGCGCTGATCTTCCGCCAGCATCGGATGCTGCCGCACGATTGCCCGATACACTCATGGACCGCGGAAGACAGCCTGCATCGCGGCCTCAACCTGATCGACTGGCGGCAATATTCACGCTTCGCCAATCCGGCCGAAATCATCGCCGGCACCACCCATCTCCACGTGATCGGTTCCAGCGCCTTTCACAGCCGCTTCGCTCACCGCGTCGACGAGGCGATCGCCGGCCTCGGGCACGGCAGCGCCGCACCGATCCAGCGGCGAACGCGTAGCTGAAACGACTTCCACTCCCCCGACGGATCGTACCATGCCAGGGAATATGACGACGATGAGCGAAGCCAGTCGCACGCGCACTTCCGATTCTGCCGATCCTCTCGATCTCGCTGGAATCGGTATCGGTCCCTTCAATCTGAGTCTCGCCGCGCAGCTCGACAGCGTACCCGAGCTCGCTGCGCGATTCTTCGACCGGAGCTCCCGGTTCGACTGGCATCCAGGGATGATGCTGCCCGACGTGGAATTGCAGTCGTCGTTCCTGAAGGATCTCGTGACCTCGACCAATCCGACCAGCCCCTGGTCGTTCGTCGCCTACCTCGTGGCGCACAAGCGGCTGTTCACATTCCTCAATGCCCAGTACGAAGCAGTCCCGCGCCGGGAATTCGCCCGCTATTTCGAATGGGTGGCGGGCGAATTGCCCAGCCTGACGTTCGGCGCCGACGTCCGCGAGATCACCCACGACGGGCAGGCGTTCGTGGTCTCGACCGACAACAACCGCCACCGCGCGCGCAACATCGCGCTCGGCGTCGGGGCCGTCCCGTTCGTGCCGGCCTGGGCATCGTCGCTCAAGGGCGATCGCTGCTTCCATTGCTCCGAAGCAACAGAGCGCCTGCCGAAAATCGCGGGCGACCGGATCGCCGTCATCGGCGGGGGCCAGAGCGGCGGTGAGATCGTCCAGCACCTGCTGTCGCGCGACGTGCTACCGAAGGAGCTGAAATGGATCAGCCGCCGGCATAATTTCGAGCCGATCAACGACACGCCGTTTTCAAACCAGGTGTTCTCGCCCGAATACGTCGACGCTTTTCGCCAGTTGAGCGACGACCGCAAGCTGGCAGCGCTCGACACCCACATTCTGACCAGCGACGGCCTGTCGTTGTCCACCATCAACGCGATCTACCGCCGCCTCTATATCCTGCGGCACATCGAAGGCGACGGCGCCGATATCGAGCTGTTGCCAAACCGTGACGTGATCCAAGTGGACCGACAGCAGGACGGTTTGCGCCTGATCGTCCGCAACAGCTTCGACGGCGGCATCGAGATCATCTTCTCCGACGTTCTGGTGCTCGCCACCGGCTACACGTTCAAGCTGCCGGACGCCATCGCGCCGCTGCAAGGCCGCATCAGCGTCGACCGCAACGAGCGTCTGGTCCTGGCCGACGACTATTCCGCGGCCTGGGACGGCCCGCGCCAGAATCGGATATTCGCCCTCAACGCCGGCCGTTACAGCCATGGCATCGCCGATTCCCAACTCAGCCTGATGGCGTGGCGCAGTGCCGCCATCATCAATGCGCTGCTCGGCCGCGATCATTTCGATCTGGGGCTGCCACAGTCGGTCGTTCGCTGGGGCTCCGGACTCGCACACACGACCGACGCAATGATGTCGCGGTGAGGCGAGAGCGGCGATGCGGCAGAATCGATCGACGTTCGTGATGGGGTCCGACGCGCACCTGTCGCGGCGGAGCTTCGGTCATGGTCTCTTCATCGCCCTTGCCCTCGCCGGTGCCGGCGCGATAGCGGCGGAACCGCGACGCATCGTGTCGCTCGATTTCGGGCTGGCGGAGACGCTGCTCGAAATCGGCGTCGTTCCCGTCGGGTTGACGGCTACGGACGACTGGAGCGACTGGGTTGGCGAACCTCGTCTGCCAACCGGCGTCGTCAATCTCGGCGGCACCTTCGAGCCGAACGTCGAACTGCTGCTCGAACTCAAACCGGATCTCATCCTGCTGACCCCCTTTCTCGCCGGCCTTTCCGACAAGCTGCGCCGGATCGCGCCAGTCCTGTCACTACCGCTTTATGACGAAGCCGGTGAGCCGCTGAAGCGCGCGACGGAAGCAGCCCTGCATCTCGGGCGCATCACGGGTAGGGCCGCCGCGGCTGAAAGCTTGATCGCCCGCGTCGATGCGACCTTCGCGCGCGTGCGCGAACGGCTGCGTCCGGTGAGCGACACGCCTGTCTGCATCGTCCAGTTCATGGATGCCCGGCATGTGCGCGTCTTTGGCGCCAAGAGCCTGTTCCAGGACGTACTCGACCGCATCGGCCTCACAAACGCCTGGACGCGCGAGACCAACTATTGGGGCTTTGCAACGGTCGGGTTCGAGGCACTGGCCACGACCGAGGACATCCGCTTGCTACGTCTTGCCCAGGCGGACGACTATATCCGCCTCTCGCAAGGACCGCTCTGGCGCAGCATGCCGTTCGTACAGCGCGGCCGTGTCACGGCGCTGCCTCCGGTTCTGATGTTCGGCGCCCTGCCCTCGGCCGAACGCTTTGCCCGGCTCGTCGACGCGCAGTTCGCGCCCGCGGACGACGGTGGTTAGAATTCCTCCAGCCTATCGCCCCGCGATCCTCGCCGCGGGTCTCGGCATCGCCGCCCTCACGCTGAGCGCTACGACGCTGGCAGCACGACTGCCAAGCGAATTGTGGGCCGGCGCTCTCTTTCAGCCGCGCAGCGACGACATCCGGCAGATGGTCGTCCACTATGGCTGGTTGCCGCGCCTCGTCATCAGCCTTCTTGCCGGCGCGGCGCTTGCCCTGGCCGGGACGGTGTTCCAGCAGATCCTGCGCAATCCGCTGGCGTCGCCGACGACGTTGGGCGTCGAGGCCGGCGCCAACATATCGCTCGCGCTAGCAACCTTGTTGGTCCCCGGCTGGCTCGCGGGCTGGCGCGAGGCGATTGCCTTCGCGGGCGGCCTCGCGGCCGTCGGCATCGTCTTCGCCTTGTCGTGGCGGCGCGGGCTCAACCCGCTCATCGTCGTTCTCGCGGGCCTGTTGGTCGGCCTGTTTTTCGGAGCAATCGCAGCAACGCTGGTTCTGCTGAAGGAGCGCCATTTTGCAGGCCTGTTCCTCTGGGGCAACGGATCGCTCAACCAGCAGGACTTTAGTGCCGTCACCTATCTCCTTCCACTCCTCGCTCTCGCTCTCGCGATCTTCATCGCCATGATACGCCCCCTGACGCTGCTCGGCCTCGACAACGCCAGCGCCCAGGGCCTCGGTCTGCGTCTCGGCATCGCTCGTTTCGCCGCCCTCGCCGCGGGGGTCGGCTTGACAGCGTCGGTGGTAAGCGCAGTCGGTATCATCGGCTTCGTCGGATTAGCCGTTCCGGCGCTCGTGCAACTCGCCGGGGCACGCCGCTTTCGCGATCGCCTCATCTGGTCGCCAATTTTCGGCGCGGAGCTGCTTTGGCTTGCCGACCAGACAGTCCTCGTTCTCGATCGCATCATCGACAGCGAGTTGCCGACCGGCGCCTTCACCGCGCTTGCTGGCGCACCGGTTCTTCTCTGGCTGGCGCGGAGCGCATATCTGGCACCCGGACCGATCCAGGCGGCGAACTACCGTCGACATCAACGCGTGGCGGTTCGTCCCCTCCTCCTTGGCCTCACTCTGTTGCTCGTCCTGGCCGCCATCATATCGCTGACGTTCGGTCGCGGCATCGACGGCTGGCGTTGGAGCACGGGGCCGGAATTCGACGCGTTGCTGGTTTGGCGCGCGCCCCGCGTCGTTGCCGCGATGGCGGCGGGCGCGATGCTCGCTGCGGCAGGAGTTCTGGTTCAGCGCCTGACCGGCAACCCGATGGCGAGCCCGGAAATCCTTGGTGCGAGCTCCGGCGCCGCGCTCGGCCTCATCGTCGCTCTGTTCGGCATCGGCGAGCTCGGACACGAAATGGCGCTGCCGGCGAGCCTTGCGGGCGTCGGACTGAGCCTCGCCGCCGTGCTCGCACTCGGGCGCCGCACCGGATTTTCGCCGGATCGGATCCTGCTTGCCGGTATCGCAATCACGGCAGTCATCGACGCGTTGATCGGCCTGCTGACGGCGAGCGGTGATCCCCGCGCCATGTTGCTGCTGACTTGGCTCAGCGGGTCAACCTATGGAGTCGATGGTCCGACCGCCGCGGCCGCGGCAGGAACCGCTTTCGTCCTTCTGGGCGCCACGGCGCTGCTGACGCGCTGGCTCGACATTCTGCCGCTGGGTCCGGCGGTCGCGCAATCCATCGGTGTCGATACGAACTGGAGCAGGCTCCGCATTCTGGTCCTGACGGCCTTGCTCACCGCCGCCGGCAGCCTAGTGGTGGGCACGTTGAGCTTCGTGGGACTGATGGCGCCGCACCTCGCCCGCAGGCTCGGGCTCGAACGAGCGCTGGTCCACCTGGCCGGCGCCGCGCTGTGCGGCGGGCTCATCATGGTTGGCGCCGACTGGCTCGGGCGGATCGTCCTCTTTCCGCGGCAGATCCCTGCCGGGCTGGTCGCGACGCTGGTCGGCGTACCGATGTTGATGTGGCTGGTCGCCCGAAAGGCTTGACGATTCCGTGCTGAACTACGTTCCATCGAGCGGTCCCACGCGAGCGGCACGCAGCGACAGCGGCGCTCCGCCGGTATCGACGCTGAGGCCGATCAGATGGCGCGGCCCGACGTCCGGCGTTAATCCGCGGCCTTGCCTGAAAGTCTCGGCCTGAACATGGCGTAAACACAGTCGTCATCGAATCGGAGTACGATCTGATCGAGATCCAGCGCCAGCCTAAGACCACGAGCCTTGACGCGACCTTCCTTGAGCGCCCACCCAATAGGCGAAGAAGCGGCGCTTTCGCTCACCCGTCGGCAGATCGCGCAGCGCGCTCGTTTCCTCCGAAGCGAAATGCAGCTCGGCAAGCTGGGCATCGACGGCATGGGCCTTCAGCATCCACGCTCACCTGAGAATGGGCGACGCTGACCGCGCAGACGACAAGCCCCGGCGTATTGGACAGGTTGAAGTACAATGCCGGGCGCACTACCGGCGCGGCCACGTAAGGCTTGCCTGGCGCTGCCGCGGCGAAACGCCACGCATCTGGCGACACCGATGCGTAGCGCGACAACACGATGCGGAGCAGAGCTCGCTTGGCGAGGAAGGTGCGACGATCGGGTTCGAACAGAAAGCGGTCATGACGCGAGCGCTCGTCGATCGACATCGGCGCCGCTTGGGCCGCCTGCTGCGCGTCGTCGTCGATCTCGTCATAGGCATAGTACCAGAGGTCGACATGCCTTGCCCACCGGCGAGCGTCTCGGGCACCGACACGGCGGCAAGACCCTGTAGCCACACGCTCGACCGCACCGTCGTATGGCGATGTCACGCTCGCTTTTCGACTGGATCGGGTGCCGCTCCGCGTGCGCGCCCCTGCAAGCGATCTCTCACCGTAACACCTCGTGCTTGCTGGCCACGAACAAATGCAAGGTCGATCGAAGCCAGGTGAAAAATAGCCCAGTGCTCTGTTCATTCCTAATCTCAGGGATCGATTAAGTATGTTGCCGGCTGAGCACAGGTAAACCAGGATCGTTGCCGTCGTCTCACGGCGGCGATTGCGTTGTGCTTGGCGCGCCAGACGATTTGCCTTCCAAATTGCACGTATTTTTGCCTAGCAGGTTACGCAGCGTGCTCATGAAGACCCTTGAGCCAGCGTCGATGAGTTCGTCCGGAAAATCATGATTTGGATCATCCAAGCCGGCATGATCCGTTCCGGCGCCCAGGAAAAACATCGCGGCCTTTGAACGATGGTCGAACCGACCGAAATCCTCAGAACCACGCAGCGGCAACGCCTGCCCAGAGTATTCCACCCCTCCTGCATCGAGTGCGGTCTTCAGCTTGGCGACAGCCTCCGGAGCGTTCATAGTACCACGCCAACAACCCCTATTGCTTCGCTTCCAGTGCGCCTTGGCGCAGTCCAGTCGTCAGTATCCGAGTGCTCTGGGCACGGCCGTACTGATCTCCGGCACGAATGCAATCAGGAGCAGGCAAACAAACAATATCCCGAGGTACTTCAGGATCGGTGCGATGGTATCCTCGAGGCGCACACCGCCGATCAGGCAGGCGCCATAAGGGCCGAGACCGAGCGGAGGAGCGAAGAGCCCGATCCCCATGCCCACGACCAGAATGATGCCATAGTGAAGAGGGTCGATTCCGAGTTGTCGCGCGACTGGCATCAGTAGTGGGCCGAAGATGATGAGCGCTGCGGCACCTTCGAGGACTGAGCCCATCACGATCAGGATCAGGGCGGAGAGAACGAGGAAAAGCCAGCGTCCATGCTGGGCAGTCAAAGCAACCAGCAGCTCTGCAATGTCGTGAGGGATTTGTTGGAGCGTCAACACGTAGGCAAGCCTCTGAGCGGCCGCCACTATAAACAGGACCATCCCGGACCGCACGGCCGCATGCCGCATCACGGAGCCGACCGATGCCCAAGTCATCTCACGCAACAAGATCCAGCCGACCGCCAGCGCGTAGGCGACCGCAAAAGCCGAAATTTCTGTTGCGGTCGCAAAGCCGGAGCGGTAACCGCCGAAGATCAGCGCGATCAAGCCGAATGCAGCGACGCCGCTGATGATCATGCTCGCGACAGACTCCTCCGCTATCTCGACGATCGCGGTCTGCGCAGTACGGCGTCCCGCGACGATCGCGGTGAGAATGAGGGCAAGCGCCATCAGCGCCGACGGGAGCAGCCCCGCCCTGAACAACCCGCCGATCGAAAGGTTGGCCACGAAACCGAGGATGATGAGGTTGGCGCAGGGAGGAATTGTCTCCGCCATCACGGCCGACGCAGCGAGCAACGCAACTGCGTCGCCCGGCTTCTGTCCGGACTAGCGGGCGGCAGGCACCAGAACCGAGCCGACCGCGGCGATGTCGGCCATCTTCGAGCCGGAGATGCCTGAGAAGATGACCATCGCCAGCACCATCACCACGTCGAGGCCGCCGCGAATTCGGCCGGCGCCCCGCTGCAATAGCGAGATGAGGCGTACAGACATGCCGTTTGCCTCCATCAGGTCGCCGACCAGGATGAAGAACGGGACCGCGAGCAGTACAAAATTGTCGATTCCGCGCGCCATCTGCTGAGCCAGAAATTCGCCCGGCAACGTGTCGCCGCACCAGATGAAGACGAGCGCGGAAAGCGCCAGGACGAAGGTGATCGCAACACCGCTCACCAATGAGGCGACGAAAGCCAGACCCATGATCTACGGTGGCGCGGGTGTGGTATCGGGGGCGAGCCATGACCACACCGTCCAGAGCACCGCAATGATTGCGTAGGCGACAAGTGCGGCAGCCGTATCCCGAACGCGGAAGCGCAGGCAGGTATCGACCGCGAAAAGCGTCATGGCGGCGGTCGCGACGCTGAGCGGGACAAAAAAGCTTCCTGCGCCAGACCGGCACGCGGTTATGGATATTGACAACGGTCGCCTCTGTAGAAAAGCCCCGCACCGTTGCCGATGTGGGGCGCATAGCATTGCACGTTGCGGGTCATCAGCTCTCAACGGGTTTCGGCCATTTCCGAAGTGTGGAGGATGGTTTCCCTCCCCACGCCAGCGTGCCTAGCCGCTGCTCTGGAAAGAATCGCACAAGGCTATTTTGATGCACGCGAGCCGGTCAGGTGTCCCCCCGCTTTCGCTCGCGGACTAGCCGGCGCTGACGGCCAGGGCAATCAGTTCGACGTTGACCCCCTTGCCGTCGTCATGCGGCCACGCCGCACCAAGCTTGGTCCAGAACGCGCTCTCGCCTTCGCCGGTGACGACGAACGCCTCGTGGGTCAGCTTCTTCGACTTCGTGGATGACCTAGTATCCATTGTATTCTCCCGTTGGGTGAGGCCCGCAGGCGGCAGAACGGTAGGGAGACAAAAACGTTTCTCTGTGCCGGTCGGTGCCGGCATGCGGTTGGGATCAGGCTACGCAGAAAGTGGGGGGCATACCATTCCCTACCAGAAAGTTGGTACGATGAACGAAACCCTTATTCCTTGGTGTGGCAGCTTTTCTTCTCGAACGCTCGTCGTTGTAAGCTTTCACGTACTCCCGCGGAATGAACATGTTGTCCTGAACCCATTGCCATTGTTCATCTGCGTCCGCTTCGCGTTGCGTGTCTCACGACTCCAGAGGTTCGAGAATGCGCAGTACCCGCACGGGATTCACGGAAGACATTCCGTATCCCAAAGGCGGGTGCGGATAATCAGCCGGGGCAAATGGCGACTTCCAATTCAACGAGGTTTCCCTCGAAAGCGCCCCCGTTCTCTGGACATGATCTTATCTAATGCCGAATGCAGGTTAGATGAAGACGGGTGATCCCTCCCCATGCGTTACCGCTTGGATTCGTCCGGACCTCTTGTCGAAAACCTAGTACGAGTGAGAAAGGCTGTTCGCGTCTCCAGGCTGCGTGTGACGTTGCGCTCGTTCACCAACCCAACGGAGAAGGGCGTGCTCATCAAGCGGTCTGGCGTAGAGATACCCTTGTGCCTTGTTACATCGAAGCTGCTTCAGGAATTCAGCCTGTTCGGTGGTCTCAATTCCCTCGGCGATGATCGACAAACCTAGTCCATGTCCCATCCCCACGATGGTCCGCGCTATCGTTTCTGCGCGGGGATTTCCAGGTAGTGCACGAACGAAAGATTGATCGATCTTCAAGAAATCGACTGGAAGATCATAGAGGTATGACAAGCAGGAGTAACCGATGCCAAAATCGTCAACGGCGATCTTGAGGCCAAGCTCATGCAGATCCCACAATGCTTTAAATCCCGGATCTCCCCGTCGGACCAAAGCACTTTCGGTCAGCTCAATAACCAGACGCTGCGCCGGAAATGAAGTCCTTTGCAAGACGCGCTTCACCGTATCTACAAATCCGGACGACTGTAGCTGAACTGGCGATACGTTGACCGAGATCAAGGCTTCGGCAAGAGCGTTACCCCGCCATCGGATACCCTGCATGCACGCGGCCTCGAGGATCCATTCCCCGAGCGCGAGTATGCGACCGCTGGCCTCCGAGGCTGGGATGAAGTCGGCTGGAGAAATCAAGCCGCGCACGGGATGATTCCAGCGAACCAATGCTTCGACGCCCACAACGCGTTCACTGCGGAGGTCAATCTGCGGCTGAAAGTTTACCGAGAATTCATTGTATTCCAAGGCACGATCGATCTCCGCGACTAGAGCATCATCGACTGTTTCCTTGTGGCTTCGGTAATGTGCCCGGGCCGATCTCTCAAGATACGATGCAATATCCGATGTTGCGACAACCATGAATGCGACCATCGCGGTCACCAACGTTGAGATCGAATATGGGTCGAGCAGTATGCGCGCGGCAACGAAATTGACGACAATGATGACGATTACGCAAAAAAGAAATCGAATCCTATGAAATTCGCCTGCAGGGTCAGGTGACACGATATGCTTTATAAAGCCGCGATCCGCCGTCTGGCACAGGATCGCTATCCCGGCAAGAAGGGCGCTGCCATACACCGCGATCATCGGCAGGATGAAACCCGGCATTCCGTAGGCGTATCCAATTAATGAGACCAGCGGGTGAACGACTGCAAGTAGGGCGGCGATCTGCGCACCGGCGATATGCCCGCGGTTGCGAAGAATGAGCGCTGCGGCCAATAGCCAGATCATAACGAAGCTGCTGGCTGAGACGGGTCCGGTGAGCCAGCCCATCCAAGCCAGATGAAGCTTCATAATTCCGATCGCTGCCGCAATAAGTGCCAGCACTGTCGAGAAAATCGCACCGCGATTTCGCTGCGAGGTCATGATGGCGATACCTATCAAGGCAAGAGCCGAGGAGTTGAGAGGAGGCGTTGGTGTGCCTGACCATCGCCACTCGATTACGCGCAGCCAGCCTGCACCGAACGTAATTGCTCCGACCAAAGCCAACGTAACCGAGCATAAACCCAGAAGCTGTATTGGCCCCCCCGATACGATCGCCTGCCATCGCAAGTTGTAGATCTGCCAATAACTACTTCTAACGTCGCTAATCGACATTCGTATCTCCAAAGCAACTAGCATCGACGTCGGTGCAGCCTACGCTACCAAAGCGCAGTTAATGCCAGTTTGCTGCTGTAATTTCTTAGATTTTCGTATCCGCCTATCGCGGCGTACCATTTACCGATTACCTATACCGCCCTCTCGCGCATGGTTCGGCCGGCCCTTCCTCAACGTTGAACTAGACGAAGCCCGCTGTCGACGCGCCCGGCGGCGTCGTTTGTCAGGGCATTGCGGACTTTGCAGAGCGAGAGTCGAAAGACCATGACATTTGGTTCCTGACAATCAGAGCCTATGCTCGTGAAGGATCCATCATGCAGGAATGGCGTATCGACTGCGGCTCGAGCATCCGCCGCGACGTGCTGCGGAGAGCTAATCGTATTCGCCGTGAAGAGGCTGGCGTATGCCAGTCTAACCTCGGGACGTTGGCGTAGTTTGCCGAAATGAGCGTGTACGCGATCAACGAAAGCGATCCGGTCGGCCCACGGTGCCCAGAACATGTAGGTCACAGCTAGGCTGGATACGCGAAGAACGTCCCTCGTGCACGTGCTTGCCAAGCTTTGGCGCCGCCATCTTCCGCACCGCATCGGGCGCGTTGTTCTCGTCGCCGTATTACGCAGAAATCCAAGGTAGCCATGCCGCACTCGACTCACCCCGAAGATGCGGATGTAAGGCGATGCAATGAATCGAATATTCGCCGTTCACGCTCCGTGATTGAACGGCGATTGTGGTGCGACATCGACAATCCGCGATGCCACACCACAGTTGAGGACTATTCCCGCCTAATGCCTCCAAGAAATGCTTCGAGCTCTTGATTGAGCTGGGTGCTATTTTGCGCCAGCGCGCGTGCTGCCGACAACACCTGCGCAGAAGCAGTCCCAGTCTCGATGGGCACCCTCGCGCACATGTACGATACCCGTGGAGACCTTAAGGTTCCAGTTGCAGCTCCTTGTACGTTTCGGGAGATCTCTGCAGTTGCAGCTCCTTGCTCCTCCACAGCAGAGGATATGCTGGCCGCGATCCTAGACATGCTTGCAATCGTCTCTACGATTTGCTTGATGTCATCGACAGATGTTCGCGTCGCTTGCTGAATCTGCTCTACTTGCGAACTGATCTCGCCGGTCGCTTTTGCCGTCTGCTCAGCCAAGGCTTTAACTACGCTCGCGACGACGGCGAATCCTCTTCCAGCTTCGCCGGCGCGGGCAGCCTCGATTGTTGCATTAAGAGCCAGAAGATTTGTCTGCCCGGCGATGTTGTTGATCAACTCAATCACATCGCCAATTCGGGATGCCGCCCTTGCAAGATCGCCGACGCGTTTGTTTGTGTTGCGGGCGTAATCTTCCGCTCTCGCAGGCAATGTCAGACGATTCATGGACTTGACGGCTTATCTCATAGAAGACAGTTCTTCCGTCGCTGAAGCAACCGACTGCACGTTACTGGATGTGGCATCCGCTGCAGATGCAACGTCGCGTGCGATATCCTGGGATCGTTGCGCGGTTGACGACAAGGTGGCGGCAGGCGCCTCTAGCTCTGTCGATGCTGCCGATACCGTTTTGACGATATCTCCAACTGCCATCTCAAAACTGTTAGCGAACTGGTTCATCTGGACGCGGCGGCGTTCTTGAATGTTCTTCTCTTCCTCTGCGGCGATGCGCTCAATCTCGCACGTTCGTCTCATGTTTGCCTTAAAGATCTTCATTGCTCGGGCCATGTCGCCAATTTCACCATTTCGGCTGACGAAGGCAATCTCAACGTCGAGCTATCCATCCGCCAGAGTCGTCATCGTGTGCGTCGAGCGGTGAAGAGGCCGGGTAACACGAAAAATGATGGTGGCTGCGGCAAGAGCGCAAACGATGATGGCGAAGGCCGCGAATGAAATAGTTACTGCTTTCCCGCGTTCGTCCAAGTCGATCGATTCTTTGGAAGTGATGTTTGTACCGTCGAGATTGATCTTGATGGCCCGATCGAGTGCAAGTATCGCCTATTCAAAAGCACTGAAGGATCCCTCATTGAGAAGCTCGGTTGCTCCGGCTATGTCGTTGCTATCAGCCATGCTGATAGCTTGGTTTTGCAGTCTCAGGTAGCTTTTCCAGGCGTCTTTCAAATCGTTCCATGACGCGCGTTCAGACCCACTTGAGATTAGCGGTTCGTACACGGATAGCGCCGTCTTGGCCTTGTCCTCGGTATTCGCAAGGGCGGCGCGAAGCTGTTCGCGCCCGGCGGTCTGAGCCGAGGAAATGTAACGCGTACTGCGAAGTCGAACGATCGCAATATCGTACTTTACGTCACCGAGGGCACGCACCGAAGGTATCCAATTTCCGCCGAGGTCTCGAACCTTTGTACCCATGGCATTCAACTGGAGGATACTCAATGCTGCCTGGAAGATTACTAGAGAAGCGAGAAGCTCAGATATGGAAAGGAGAATTGTTTTGAGGCTGATGCGCATGGCGACTCCTTTGCGTGTTCACGGCTGGGAATCGCATTACTAAGTTAATCGTGGGCGAACACCGTAGGTATTGAGACACTCGGTCTCATCATCGTAAAACAGGAATGACGAGGGAGTCGATCACCGCTCTATGACGACGCATCTATCGGAGACGGCGAATATCCAGCATTTTGTGTCGTCGACGAAAGCGCTTGGCTCGCGTCCGGCATCTTCGTTCCATATGTACAGATATCCGGCATTGAGGATGCCGATAGAGGCGGCTAGCGGGGAGGTAATAGCCGTTTTCTTCGGTTGTACCGGTGTCTTTTAGGAGGTGCGCGCGCTGTTCACGTAGCAACGGGGGCTGGACAGCTACGCTAGAGCATCTGCTACCGCTCCTTCGCCGTCAGGCGAGGTGATCTCGCGCTCGCTAAAGGCAGCCAGAACGAACGCCGCGATCTATGGCTGCGGACCGGCGACCATGTTGGACGACATCGAGGCAGTTGTGGCCCGAGCCGGCACTCCATTGGCGGTGAAGCGGTTCGCCACGGGCGTAGCGCATCGCAAGGGTGATCGCGAGTTCGAAGTCGTGCTGCAGCGGTGAGGGAGAAGTATAATTGTGCCGGCAGGCATGAGCATCCTCGATGCCTGAGATGCCCACAGCCCGCATGTTCGCCGGTCATGCCAAGCAGGACATTGCGGTTCGTGCGAGATCAGCTTCTTGTCTGGAAGGCCGATCACCGCGATGTACCGCTGACTACCAGGGAGCGCGCCGGCCAAGCGAGGACGTCGATTTGCGTTTCGCGCGCCAGACTTACTTGCGGCTCCGGAAGACGATGATACGGTCACACTCGTTCGTGCCGGAGGCGTGATCGACATTTCGGACGAGAATATCGTCGGCAATTTCGTGCGCCGTGTCGTCTTGAAGGAGCAGAGACTCTCTGCAGAGGCGTGGCTCTGGGAGTGGCAAGCATGTGATGATGGTTTCGGGCCGGGCGCGCGTCGGTCTCGTAGCAAGCGACGGCGCTATCCTGTAAAAGGGTAACTGTGCATCTTATGCTGCGGACCGGTCGCCTCGCTGGGAGGGGCTCGATCAGGAACCGTCAGAATTGTGGGGCATCTCTACGCAACAGCGCTTCAAAGCGTAAGCGACGGATAATGGAGATCGACGCGGCTAGAAAAACTTGTTGACAATGAAACAATTCACCTTGATGGTAGGTTCGATTTCTGGTGGAAGGGCGCCAGAATATATCGATCCTTCGGGCGGTGCATAGCCGCGCCTTCTGGCGCGACTAATCATTTTTTGGAGATGACCGGATTGATGCTGCTGTAGGCCTGCATGTCGAGAGGCGAGTGACGCCATTTGATCCCAACCAAGACATTGCGCATCGCCGTGAGTTGGTTGCCGCTGGTGCCTGAACCCCGATCCATCCTCATCTACTTTGAAATGCGTCTTCTCCCATGAACCCCTCAGACAAAATCTCCCGCGAGAGCGTACTGATCATCGGCACAGTCGACACCAAGTTTGACGAACTCGCCTTTCTGCGTGATTGCGTCGTCGAAGCTGGCGGCCGCGCGGTCGTTATGGATGTCGGGGTTCGCAACCAATCTCATTTCGTAGCGGAAATCACCAATAGGGAGGTAGCGGCCGCCGCCGGCGTCACCCTCGAAGACATCGCGGACTCCGTCGACGAGAACGTCGCCATGCAGGCGATGACACGTGGTGCCATCGCGCAGACACTGAAGGCCTTCAGGGAGGAGCGCGTTCATGGTGTCCTCGTCCTTGGCGGCACCATGGGTACCGACCTTGCCCTCGACGTCACGGCGGCGTTGCCGGTCGGCGTCCCGAAGTTTCTGATTTCGACGGTCTCGTTCTCGCACCTCATTCCACCCGAGCGTCTCGCGCCTGACCTGATGGCGATTCTCTGGGCCGGTGGGCTGTATGGGCTTAACAGTCTGTGCAGATCGTCGTTGCGGATGGCGGCGAATGCCGTGGTGGGCGCGTGCCGGAATGCAGCGCCGATTGCGCTCGATCGTCCCATTGTCGGTATCAGCTCGCTTGGTACGAGCGCGCTGCGCTATATCGTGGCCTTGAAGCCCGCGCTCGAGCAGCGTGGCTACGAGGTTGCGGTCTTCCATGCAACGGGCATGGGTGGGCGCGCGCTGGAATCGCTGGCGGCGCAAAAAACGTTCGCGGCGGTCCTCGATCTGTGCCTGCAGGAAGTCGCCAACGATGTTCTTGGCTCGATCGTCACAGCGGGCGAAGACCGCTTGGAAAATGCTGGCCGGATGGGGATTCCGCAAATCGTTGCGCCGGGTGCGATCGATATGATCGACATGCCGTCCTGGAAGGCGACGCCGCACGCTTATGTCGGCCGTCCGCGCCATGCGCACAACCGGCTGATCGCATCGGTAGTGTCGACGGCGTCAGAGCGTCGCGCGGTCGCGCGCGCCATCGTTCCCAAACTGGCATCTTCTAAAGGCAAGGTGAAGGTGATCGTCCCGCGCGAGGGCATCCAGGAATGGGATCGCAAGGGGCAACCGCTCTATGAGCCCGAGGCGCATCAAGCTTTCGTCGAGGAATTCGTTAGTGGACTGGGCTCGACGATCGATGTCCTTGTATTAGATGCGCATATTAACGACGGCCAATTCACCGATTCCGTCATGGCGGTGTTCGATGATTGGGTGAGGCAAGGGGTCATTCCGCAAGGCGTTGTGGAATCTTCCAGCGGTGGCTCGCTGCGGGCCTGATGGATTTCACGTTGATGGCTACTGAGAAGCAGGCGCTCGTTCTCGACTTTGGGGGGGTCATTTCACGGACCCTGTTCGAGACACACCACATCACCGAGGAGGCACTGGGGCTTGCCCCGGGTTCTCTAACCTGGCGAGGTCCGTTTGACCCTGCATCCGATCCCTTGTGGGTCGACATGCAGGAAAACCGCATTACCGAGCGCGAATATTGGGGCACTCGTATCGCTGAGATTAGTAGCTTGTTTGGCGAGCGTTGGGAGATGAGCGACTTCGTGCGTCGAGCCCGGGGGGATAATCCGATATCGACGATGCGACCAGAAGCGGTGAAAGCGATCGACGCCGCGGTTGCTGCGGGCAAACGGCTCGCGATTCTGTCCAACGAGCTCGATCTGTTCTACGGCACGGGGTTCACCAGTCGCTTCCCGCTCCTGAGCGATTTCGAGGTCGTCATCGACGCCACCTATACGGGCATTCTAAAGCCCGACCCTCGCGCTTACGCGTTGTGCCTCGATGCACTGCAGCTGACGGCTGACCAGTGCGTCTTCGTCGACGATCAACGGCGCAACATCGATGGTGCAAAGAAGGCCGGTATGTCGACAGTGCATTTTGATGTTCGTGCACCCAAGCAATCCTATGCGCGGGCTTTGATCAAGCTAGGTCTGTCAGCGGACATGCTCGATACAGTCTAGGAGCAGATCATCGATCGGGATCTGATCGCTGGTGACGCAATCGCATGGAACCGGCAAAAATGTGGTTGGGGATCATGAAATGAACGACGTATCAGCATCTCGCTATCCCATCGCCCGGATTCCGCTTCTCGCATCGAACGTCGTCGCAGCATCGCAACCGCTTGCGGCGCAAGCCGGGCTTCGTATTATGCTGGCAGGTGGCAATGCCGTAGATGCGGCGTTGGCGGCGGCAGCGACGCTAACGGTGGTCGAGCCAACGATGAATGGCATCGGCGGTGATCTTTACGCTATCGTTTGGGACGGCAAGCAGCTTCACGCACTGAATTCGACGGGACTGTCGCCTGCCGCGTGGTGTAGATCGCGTTTCGATAAATACGATCAGATGCCGATGAAGGGTTGGGACAGTGTGACCGTGCCCGGCCAGGTGGCAGGCTGGACCGCGTTGTCGAACCGTTTCGGCAAATTACCGTTTCAGAAATTGTTCGGGCCTGCGGTCGAATACGCCGAGCGCGGCTTTCCTGTCTCTCCGTTCGTCGCGTCGGTTTGGCCGGAACTGGCTGCGCTCGTCAGCGATCAATCCGGTTTTGCTGAGACATTTCTGATTGACGGCCGGTCACCGACTGTGGGCGAGATCTGGCGCGCTCCGGGCCATGCCCGTTCATTGCAAGCGATTGCGGAAACGGAGGGTGAGACTTTTTATAGAGGTGCACTTGCTGAATTGATCGTATCGTTTTCCGATCGAACTGGCGGCTGCATCAGCCTCGATGACCTTGCCGCGCATCAGCCGACATGGTGTGAGCCACTGTCGCTGCAATACCGAGACTACACATTACACGAACTGCCGCCGAACGGTTTTGGAATTGCGGCATTGATGGCGCTCGGAATAATGGAGAATTTCGACGTCAGGGCGATGGGACGAGACAGCATCGATGCGTATCACCTCCAGATCGAAGCGATGCGTCTCGCGTTCGCCGATCTCTATGCCCATGTTTCAGATCCACAGACGATGCGCGTACCCGTTTCAGCTTTGCTTGACCGACACTACTTGGCGCAGCGCGCACGTCTGGTCGATCTGCGCCGCGCAGGCGCGCCAACTCCTGGCAAGCCACGGCTCGGTGGGACGGTTTATCTGACTGCTGCCGATGCGTCGGGTATGATGGTCTCGTTGATCCAGTCGAATTATTGGGCATTTGGATCGGGGTTGGTGGTGCCTGGCACAGGTATTGCCCTGCACAACCGGGGTTCTAATTTTACCCTTGAGCGCGGCCACCCTAATGAAGTCGGGCCTCGGAAGGCGCCGCTACACACCATCATACCTGGATTTGTGACGCGAAACGGCGCTCCGGTGTTATCTTTTGGCGTGATGGGCGCTGCCATGCAGACGCAGGGCCATTTGCAATTCCTCAGCAGGCTTGCTGATTTCGACCAGGATCCGCAATCGATTTGCGACGCACCGCGATTCATGCTGTCGCCGGCGGATGGCATCGCAAACCTTGAGGCGCATCTACCGCCCACTGTGGCAGATGGGCTTGCGGGACGTGGCCATCGCGTTCAGATACTGCCGACAGGTCATTTGACCTTCGGCTCGGCGCAATTGATCAAGCGGATCGGCGGCGTCTATTGCGCCGTATCAGATCCGCGACGCGATGGTGTAACGGCAGGATTCTGAAGGTCCGCGAAATCAACTCTCGCTGTCTTCAGTAGCTTCGAATGGTACACTCGATTCTTGTAGCACCTGGCTCCGCACCATCAACTTGTTTAGTATGACGTCGAGCTGCAATTGCTCGAAATCCGACAGGCCATCAAGAAACCAGGCTTGCGTACGAGCTGCTTCGGGCAGGATGCTCTTGCACATCTTTGCGCCGTCGCGAGTGATCGATAGGAATATCCGCCGGCCGTCGTTGGGGTCGTTCTGTAAGGTGATCATTTTCAAGTCGACCAGACGGCGCTGGGCGCGCGATACGCGCGCCTTGTCCATGCTGGTATGCTCGACCACCTCGATGAACGACAGTGTACCGTAGGCGTATAGCGCCATGAGAATGCGCCATTCTGGCATTTGCAGGTTGAACTGGGTTTCGAACAGACGCCCGATTGACTGAGACACGCGATTGGCGACCACCGACAATTTGTACGGAATGAAGTCGTCAAGCGAGCCGATCGAACCTAGCCTATGAGGCTTGGAGATCGTCGCGGTCGTATGCGCCAGCTTCGCGCCCGAGATTTTCGTGGTCTGCTTTCTCGTGGTCACCCATAATCTCCTGGCTCGCGGCCGTCGCCTCTAAAGCAAGGCATGCTGTACCTCACCGGGCATTTCGAGTTGAAAGCCTAGTGCGCATTCGGGAATGAGCTTTAAGCGCAAATAACTATCGTGATTCGCTTGTCGGCTCCCCGACCCCGTGCGCCCGCAGACATCTCACGCTTTCCGGGCGCTCGCAAGGAACTCCCGGCCAGGCGCGGCCGCAAGGAGTTCGCGGGTATAGGTTTCGCTAGGGCTGTCGAAAAGCCTGCCTGTCGGTCCCTGTTCCACGATTCTTCCGGATTGCATCACGATCAACCGATCGCAAAGCTGCCCGGCGACGCGAAGATCATGGGTAATGAAGATGATCGCGAGGCCGAGCCGCTGTCTCAAATCTTCCAGTAATTCAATAACTTGAGCTTGAACTGAGACATCGAGCGCGGAAACGGCCTCGTCGGCCACCAGAATATCGGGCTCACTAGCAAGCGCGCGGGCGATGCAGATGCGTTGCCGCTGGCCACCGGAAAACTGGTGCGGGAAGCGGTCGAGCGCACTGTCATCTAATCCTACGAGGTCCAGTAACCGTCGGCTGCGTTCGCTCGCTACGCGTGCGCTAGCGCCGAAATTCCGTGCGCCTTCGACCAGAGTCTCTCCGATCCGGAGGCGTGGATTGAGAGACCTGTTAGGATCCTGGAACACCACCTGAATTGCCTTCCGGTAGTTTCGAAGCTTGTTCTCATGCATCCGGGCGATGTTGATGTCCCCGAGCCAGATGTCGCCGGAACTGGGTGTCTGCAGCCGGCAGATGCAGCGGGCCAGCGTCGATTTGCCCGAGCCGGATTCACCTACGATTCCCAGAATCTCACCTTTCCGTAGCGATAGGGAGGCGTTCAGCAAAGCGGGAGCGGTGTTATGCGCCGGACCGAACAGCCCGGAAGAGTCACCATATGTCTTCGACAGATTTTCAACTCGCAACACCACATGGTCAGCCACGTCACGGGCCTTGGGCAGTTTGCTGCCGGGAACAGCGTCGATCAGGGACCGAGTATATGCTTGCTGGGGCTGAGTGAGGACATCGTGTGCGGAGCCGGATTCGACGACGCTTCCGGAGCGCATGACCACGACGCGATCCGCGATTTCGGCGACGACACCGAAGTCATGAGTAATGAACAAAACTCCGATGCCGCGTCGGGCCACGAGATCGCAGATCAGCTCGAGAATCTGTTTCTGCGTGGTGACGTCGAGTGCCGTGGTGGGTTCGTCGGCGATCAGAAGAGCGGGTTCCAGTGCAAGCGCCATGGCGATCATGATGCGCTGGCGTTGTCCGCCGGAAAGTTGGTGCGGATAGCGACGCACGATGTTCGCCGGATCGGGCAGGCGTACATCCTCTGCCAGCGACCGGACTCGCAGCCGGACATCTGATGCGGACATCTCCGGCCTGTGGTAGCGGAAGATTTCCGCGATTTGATCGCCCACGGTCATCACGGGATTGAGCGCGGTCATCGGTTCCTGGAAGATCATCGCCATGCGCAGTCCGCGCAATTTGCGCATGCGTGTCGCCGATGCACCAATCAGTTCCTCGCCAAGCAGCTTGATCGAACCAGTTGCAGGCGCAAGACCATAAGAAAGAATTCCCATAATCGAGAAGGAGGTGACAGACTTACCTGACCCCGACTCGCCGACAACGCAGACGATCTCCTTTCGGCCGACCGACAGGCTTACGTCTGAGACCACGGTCTTGCCTTGCGATGAGGCTGTGATAGCGACCGTAAGATGTTCGATGGAAAGAACGTCATCGATCATCGCGCGTCTCCCACCGATTTTGCAAGTCTCGGGTCGAGAAGATCGCGCAAGCCATCTCCCAAAATATTCACGGCGAGCACAGTGAGCGCAACCAGCAGGCCCGGTGCGATGATCAGTTGCGGTGCCATCTGGAAGTAGTTGCGGCCATCGGCCATGATGTTACCCCAGCTCGGAATTTCGCTCGGTGTCCCAATGCCGAGAAAGGATAGCGACGCTTCGATCAGGATCGCTGCCGACGCTGTGAACGTCGCTTGCACGATCACCGGCGCCAGAATGTTTGGAAGAATATGCCGGATCATCAGGATCTGCGTTGGTGTTCCCATGCTGATTGCGGCTTCGACATATGCTTCACCACGGACTGTGAGAACGACGCTCCGGGTCAGGCGAACGACGCGTGGAATCTCAGGCAGAGTGATCGCAATTATAACGGTCTGCAAAGCCGCGCCGAATAGGCTGACTACCATGATCGCCAGCAGGATTGCTGGGATCGCCATCACGCCGTCCATGATGCGCATGATGATGCCGTCGAGCTTGCGTATGGCACCGGCAATCATTCCGATGACGAGGCCGATCACGAGCGAGGCCGATGCGACAGAGGCGCCGACAATCAGCGAGATCCGCGATCCGTAAGCGATTCGGCTCCACAGGTCGCGCCCCGAGGCGTCAGTGCCGAACCAGAACTCGCTTGAGGGTGGTTTCAGTCTCATACGGGGACGGATTAGCGTTGGATCGAGGGTGTGTAACCAGGGCGCTGCAATCGCCAGCAAAACCATCGCCGCAACGACGACGAGCCCGAACACTAAGCCGGGGTGGCGGCGCATGATGCTGACCGTGCTACGGAAAGAAGTTGAATTGGCGACGACCGTGCTCAATACGAGATCCTCGGATCGAAGATGGCATAGCTGATGTCAACCGCGAGGTTGATCAGAACGTAGACGCCGCTGAACAGGATGATGATGCCCTGCACGACTGGATAGTCACGGGCAACCACCGCCTCGACCGTGAGGCGGCCGAGTCCAGGAATGCTGAACACGCTTTCGGTGACCACGACGCCGCCAAGCAGCAGCGCGATGCCTATGCCTATCACAGACAAAATCGGAATGGCGGAGTTACCGAGCGCATGTCGAAATAACACGACGCGCTCGGGCAGACCCTTGGCGCGCGCGGTACGGACAAAATCCTCGCCGAGAATTTCCAGCATGCTCGCGCGCGTGACACGGGTGATGAGCGCAATGTAGATGGTACTAAGCGTTAACGTAGGTAGGACCAAGTGACGGCCAAATGGCCAGAATCCTTCCGAGAGAGGCACAAAGCCCTGAACGGGAAGCCACTGCAGCTTGAGCGCGAATACGAAGACCAGTAGGTAACCGGTGACGAACGCGGGCAGCGCGAATCCGATGACCGCGCCGCCACTCGCCAGATTATCTACCCACGTTCCGCGCCGCCAGGCGGCGAGCACGCCGAGCGGGGTCGCAACGAGAATGGAGAATATGATTGTGGCGATTGCCAACGCCAGGGTCGGCTGAAGTCGCGACGCGACGAGCGTCGTGACCGGCTGGTTGGAAGTGATCGAGCGCCCCAGATCGCCATGAGCGATCTGAACGACCCAATGGAGGAATTGTTGCGGCAACGATTGATCGAGACCGAGATGCGCCCGCATCGCGGCGACCATCTCCGGCGTAGCGCTGTCACCGGCAAGAATGGCGGCAGGGTCGCCAGGACCGAGCCGCAAGGCCAGGAACACGATGATCGAAACTATGGCCAGAACGGGAATGATCGACAAAAGCCGGCGAAACAAAAAGCGCACCATCGCGGTCACTCCGGTTTGACCTAGGACAATAGATTACGAGGAAAGCCGGCGAGCAATCGCGTCGTAACCACGCAGCCACATGTGATCGATTGGGAGATCCATCGGGTCAGGCTGCGACGAGAAGCGCGCGATAACAGTTTCCGCTCGCTCGTCGATGTAGATCCACTGGCCGTGGATGCCGACGCCACAGAAAGCCGCACCGCCGGGGGCGCCGAGGTTGTACCACTTACTTCGGTACTGGGCGATCGGGAAGGCGTCCGTCATGCAGCCATGCATCCACGCTTCGACGCTGCCGTTGCGACGGATATCGTCGATCCACCAGCCCGGAACGACCTGTTGACCATTAGCCAGGCCGCGCCGCCGCATCATCTCGCCGAATCGTGCCAGATCGCGCAGCGTCGCTGAGATGCCACCGCCTGGACGGGTCATACCGAACGGATCGACGGTCATGCTGCCTTCCACCTCAGCTCCCATAGGGGCCCACAGGAATTCACTGAGGAGTTGAGCGTAAGGTCGACCGCAGGCGCGTTCGAACAACCAGCCTAGCGTGTCGGTGTTGGGCGTAACGTAGTTGACTTTCGCTCCATGCGGATCGCTTCCGAGCGGAACGGTCGGCAGGAATTTGCGGAGGTCAGCTTCCGGCATGCCAGGTTGCTGCGGATCCCAGCCAGTTGCAGAGCGGTAACGCAACAGATCCAGCGATGGATTGTTGAATTCCTCACGGTAACTGGTGCCGACGGTCATATCGAGAAGATGCCGGAGCTTGGCTGTCTCGTAAGCGCTGCCTTTCACTTCCGGAAGATAGTCGATTACCAAGGCATCTGGGTCGATGATCTCTCGTTCAGTGAGGACGCCAGCGAGCGTACCCAGAATGGATTTGCTGACCGAGAAGCAGATGTGTGGCGTCACGGGATCGAGCCCGTTGTTGTACCACTCGCTGACGATCCGGCCGCCGCGCAGCACCAGCATGCCGTCTGTGGAGCTTGCCAGCCGCGCGTCGCGCACCGTCGTTTCCTTGCCATCGATTCCCTCAAAAGAGGTGCCGTCAATACTATGCAGGTCTTCGACAAGCGGTTTTGGCGATGCGCTGGGACGGATTGGCGCGGTTGGGATGATCTGCCGAACGTTACGAAACGACCATTGGCTGTAGGGATGCTTGCGCCAGTTTGCGAGAGCGACCTGTAATTCGGGAGTGGGCGGAAAGCCGGACATCAGTCGAGCCATGCTTCTTCGATCTTTCTGTCTTGAATCGTCGTAGAGGCCTGCATCAGTGGCGCTTTTTTATGAATCCCCAAGCTTGCCGGTCAGGAAAGATGGACCGGCAAGCCCTCAATTGCATACTGGGGAACGCTAGGTTTTTTCGACGTTCCAGAACACCGGAACGAGGGCTGGAATGAATCCCGACAAGTTCGGTCGATGCATCGCCGGCTGTCGGAACATTCCAGTCGGAATGTGCGTGACGACTTCGTAGGCGCGCTTCTGGATGGTCTCGGCAATCGCCTTCTGCTTGGTGGAATCAGTTTCGTCGATAAATGACTGGCGCAAATCCAACAGTGGTTCGTCCTCGGGCCACCCAAAGGGACCGGTCTTGCCGACTGTCATCACATGTGCGTTGATAATTGGGTTAAAAATATCGACCGCGGCCTGCGTGGCATGCATGAGGTCCCAGCCGCCCTGCTCGCCGGATTCCTGTTTGGTGCGACGTGCCAGCACCGACAGCCAATCCAGAGTTACAAGCTTAACGTTCATGCCGATCTGACGAAGTGCTTGAGCTGTCACGTCAACTAACGGCGATATAATCGGAGTATCCGCCACTTGAAGAAGTGTGATCGGTTCACCCTTGTAACCGCCCTTTGTCAGCAAAGCTTTCGCGGCGGCGACATCCGCCTTGGTGTTCCAGCCGGCCTCCGTCCCATACGGCATGTCGGGAACGAACATCGCTGATGAGCTGCGATAATATTTCGGATCGCCGATCTGGGCATCCAGCCAATCGCGCTGGTTCACAGCATGAAGAATGGCCTGACGGATTTCTTGCTTGGCGATGAGCGGCGACAACCAATTAGGTCGACAATACCCAGAAAAGCCTGCGGGGTTGTAATCGAACAGTTTGACTCCGAGCTTCTCGGCGTTCGGGATCATCTCGTGCGTCGGATTCTCAAAGTAGTCGACCTCATTATTCACAAGAGCATTAAGCGAGGTCTGGAAATCGGAAATGTAAATCCACTCGTATCGATCAACCTTGACCACCTTGCCGCCAGCGAGGCCGTCGGGCGCCTCTTGCCGTGCGACGTAATCCGGGTTGCGGTCATACACTGCCTTGATGCCTGGTTTGAATTCGCTGGCGACGAAGCGGAACGGACCCGACCCCACGTATTCCGTGATCTGTTGTGACGGTGGTGTTGCCGCGATCCGTGCGGGCATGATGAAGGGGACGGCTGAGGAGGGTTTGCCAAGCGCGGCCAGGACATGACCGAAGGGGCGTTTCAGCACGAGGCGGAAGGTTCGCTCATCAACCGCCGCGAGCTCACCCGTCGCGGCCATGAGCGAAATACCCATCGGGTCGCGCGAACCCCAGCGCTTGAGCGACGCGATGACGTCTTCAGTTGTGACCGGCGCGCCGTCATGAAACATCAGGCCAGTCCGCAAATGGAAGGTGTAGGTCAATCCATCGCTCGAGACGTTGAAGGTCTCGACCATCTGCGGCTTGTAGTTCAGCTTGCTGTCCATCGAGAACAGCGTGTCATAGATGTTATAGCCATGGTTACGGGTCGTCCAGGCCGGGACAACCAATGGGTCGGTCACGCGCAGCGCCGTATGCATCACGGCGCGGATCACGCGGCTCTTGCTTTGTGCGAAGGAGAGGCGTGGAGCGGATTGCGCCAAGGCCGCTGCTCCGCCCAACTTGATTAACCGACGGCGCGTCAAATTAAGAGTCATGATGCTTCTCCGATGATGCGTGCTTTGGTCATGAAATACAGGATCGCTGAAGCGGCCGACTGCGCGGTCGTTGCCGGACTTCAGAGTAGCGAGCCTTCGTAAAAAGCGGCGGCGGGGAGCTATTGAGAGCTGACGCGAGCCGGGCGTATCGAACGCGGCTTGCGATCGTGAAAAGACAGCTGATGGTCCTGCGGGTACGGTTCGCAGATCGAGCCGACAATGAACACGTCAAAGCTGGGGCCCCCATATCACCTGCCTCTCCGTTCGTTGCTGTTTTTTCCACCGCAAAAGAGATCGATATGATCTAAGCTTTATATAATTTCATTGTCAACGAATTTAGATGGACCCTAGCCTGCGTCACGTGCGATGCATGGGATATAGATCCTGCGATACGAATCCCCGGAGCTATCCAATTTCAGGCGTCGCTGAATTGAATCCCGCCTCTAGTCCGTCATGCTATGTGGCCGTGCCAACGTCGCTACCACCGGTTATGGCCGGTTTAACCACCGTGACGCGTCTCGTTTCTTTCATAGGCCAAGATTGTCACAACATGCCGTGTCGCATCATCTGACGAAGGCTCGTCCCGCAGTCGGCATTGCCGCGCGACGCTTGCCGTATTGGGTAGTTCTGCTGAGAATCAAGCGCCCGACGTTACGGTTGCTCCCTTCAAATATCATTTACCCCGACGGCCTTAGCCACGAATCATCGCAGCGATTTAAGCGACGGCCGTAAGGCCAGCATCGATGGCCTGTGCAATCTTTTCGACATCGGAAGCGCCAAGAATCAGGGGCGGCGACAGGATGATATTATTTCCGGAAACGCGGATCATTACTCCGGCCTCATAGGCTATTTCAGCGACGACTGCCATGCTCGCCTTATCCAGCGGCTTTCTCGTGTCGCGGTCAGAAACGAGTTCGAGGGCCGCCATCAGCCCTTGGCCGCGAACGTCCCCGATAATATGGTGTTTGGATTGCAGTGCTTGAAGCGCATTCAACAATTCGCCGCCACGTGCGGCGGCATTCTCGTCGAGTTTCAGCCGGCGCGTTTCGGCAAGCGTTGCAATGCCGGCTGCGCAACCCACCGGGTGTCCGGAGTAGGTATAGCCGTGGCCGATCGAACCGACGCCCGACTTGTCGTTCTCGAATACCTCGGCCATTTTTTCGCCGATCAACGTCGCGCCGAGCGGGAAATAGCCTGATGTGATGGCCTTAGCGATCGTCATCATGTCTGGTTGGATGCCCCACAAGCGGGCGCCTGACCAAGCTCCGCTACGCCCGAAACCGGTGACGACCTCGTCGGAGATCATCAGTATCTCGTGATGGTTGCAGATCTCGCGAACGAGCTTCATGAAGCTCTCAGGTGGCACGATAACGCCTCCGGCACCGAGGACCGGCTCCATGATGAATGCTGCAATAGTGTCGGCGCCCTGAAACGCAATCTCGTCTTCCAGTGCTGCCGCACACAGCTTGGCCAGTCGGGCCGGGTCTGTCTCGTTGAACGGGTTGCGATAAGTCCAGGGAACGGGAATGTGAAAAACGCCCGGTAGCAGAGGCTCGTAGTTGCGGCGGAAATTGGCATTGCCGTTGACCGACGCAGCACCAAAATGAGTGCCGTGATAGCCTTTCTTGAGCGCGACAAATTTCGTGCGGTCGCCCTGGCCCTTGATCTTCCAGTACTGTCGGGCCAGCCGCAGTGCGGTCTCTACAGAGTCCGAGCCGCCGGACGTGAAAAAGGTGCGTACCATACCTTCCGGACTGAACCACTCCGCGAGTTCATAAGCGAGTTGAATCGAGGGGCCGGTCGAAGTGCCGCGAAATCCCGAATAGTAGGGCAGAGCGTCAAGTTGCTCGGCTATGGCCTTTTTGATCGGCTCGCAGCTGTAACCGAGGTTGACATTCCATAAGCCGGCGACTGCATCAAGTAGGGTACGTCCGTCGATATCGGAAACGTGCACGCCGGACCCTTTCATCATGATCTTCGGGGGATGAGCGCGCAGCTCAGCCGGATGCGCCATCGGGTGCCAGATGTTTTTGGCATTGTTCGCGATCAGGAAATTGGCGTCTCGCATGATGACGGCTTTCTTTTACAGTGCGGATCGGGGTGTTGGCCCGAAATCGAATAGCGGCGAGCCGTTTCAGGCGAAACTCGCATGCTTCGGTGTTGGCAGCTCGCCGAATAACCGGGTGGCGATCTTTTCTGACGCATTTCGAACAGCCTGAATATGACGATCCGTCGTTGCCTTGGTGCTCCGCGACAGCGGCATGGCGACAGCCACCGATCCAAGGGCAAAGCCGTCCAAACCCAAGATGGGAGCGGCAACGCTAAAGACGCCGTCTTCGAAACCTTGTTCACCGCGTGAATAGCCCTGCGCCGCAGCGGCCGTGATGGCATCCTGCAGCCGCTTCGGCTGCACCAGTGTATGACGCGTGAAAGCAGTCAGCGACTTACGCAAGCATGACCTCACAAGTTCCGGCGGCGAGCACGCTAGAAAGGCAATGCCGGAAGCGGTCGCGTGCAAGGGCAGCAACTGGCCTGCGGCAACACTGACGCGGTTGGCCTTGGTTGATTCCTCTACATGAACTGTGACCAGGCCGCGCGCTCCGAACTCCGACAGATGAACTGTCTCGTTGGTGGACGTGGCGACGTCCCGAATGATCGGAACCGCGACTTGCAACAGGGGAAAGTGCGACTCGCGCACGCGTGCAAGACGAAGCAGTCCGGCGCCAAGTTGGTAGCGCCGGGTCACAGTATGCTGCTCGACGAGTCCGCAGCTCGCAAGCGCGACAAGCAGCCTGCGCGTCGTTGCCTTATCAAACTGAGCCTGTCGTGCAATCTCGGAGAGGCCCCATTCCGGCTCCTCTTCCGTGAAGAAGTTCAGCAAGGATATAGCCTTTTCAACGGTGCTCATATTGAGTGCCTAGCTTCAATGTGGGCCAACTTGACACCGGGGGATGCGCGATGCAAGTCTATATATGAACTATCGGTTCAAATAATGAACCGATCGCGGCCCCTGCTGCGGCTCGCGGGCGGCAGACAATGAGGACGCTCCGTTTTGCGGGCGGGACCGGAGGAACGAATGTCCAACGCGCAGTTTCAACAGCAGATCAATAGCTACCGCGCACAAGTCGTTGCCCCGCAAGGATTGTTCATAGGCGGTCGCGTATCACCGGCTATGTCCGGGGCGATGCTCGAGTCGATCTCCCCGGTCGATGGAGGCGTCCTGACCACGATAGCCGATGGTGGTGCGGTCGACATCGATCGTGCGGTGACCTCGGCGCGGCAGGCGTTTGAGCGTGGTGTGTGGTCGCGCACTGCGCCCGCGCACCGAAAGAAGGTTCTGTTGCGATTTGCGGATCTGATCGAGCAACACGCGATGGAGCTTGCGGTGCTGGGTGTCCGCGACAATGGCACCGAGATCAACATGGCCTACAAGGCTGAACCCTTGTCTGCGGCTGCGACCATCCGCTACTACGCCGAGGCGATTGACAAGGTTTACGGGGAGATTGCGCCGACCGCGCCTCAGGCTCTGGGCCTTGTGTTGCGCGAGCCCCTCGGCGTGATCGGTGTGATCGTGCCTTGGAACTTTCCTCTGATGATCGGTGCATGGAAGATCGGGCCGGCGCTGGCCACCGGTAATTCCGTCGTGCTCAAACCACCGGAGATCGCGTCACTCAGTCTGCTGCGTTTCGCGCAACTCGCCAACGAGGCCGGAGTGCCCGACGGCGCATTCAATGTGGTGACAGGCCGCGGTGCGACTGCCGGCGAGGCGCTCGGCCTGCATATGGACGTCGATGCCATCGCGTTTACTGGCTCGGGCGTTGTGGGGCGCCGCTTGCTGGAATACGCTGGCCGTTCCAACTTAAAGCGCATCTATCTCGAACTCGGCGGTAAATCGCCGAATGTGGTTTTTGCCGATGCTCCAGATCTTAAGGAAGCCGCCAAGGTCTCCGTGAACGGCATCTTCCGTAATTCGGGGCAGGTTTGCGTCGCCGGCTCGCGCCTGATCGTGCAATCCTCGATCTACGACCGTTTCCTTGATGAATTGGTGGCCGTCACCGGCCGCCTGAAGGTCGGTGATCCCCTCGATGTCGCATCGGATATCGGGGCCGTCTCCAGCGATCAGCAATTGCGGAAGAATCTCGAATACGTGGCGCGCGCCGAAGAGGAGGGTGGCCATCGACTATGCGGAGGCGAGCGGCTGCATGCTGAGACTGGCGGCTACTACATGGCGCCGACCATTTTTGCCGATATTCTACCGGATATGACACTGGCGCGGGAGGAGGTGTTTGGTCCGATCCTCGCGGTCATGCGTTTTGATACGGCCGAGGAAGCGGTGCGCCTTGCCAATGCGACCTCATATGGATTGGCGGCGGCGGCGTGGACATCGAACCTGTCCATGGCGCATCGCATGATCAGAGAGATCAAGGCCGGCGTGGTTCACGTCAACACCTACGGTGGAGCTGACATCACCGTCCCGCTGGGAGGATTCAAGCAATCCGGCTTTGGCCGTGACAAGTCGCTGCACGCACTTGACGAATATACCGACCTCAAGACCGCATGGATCGCCCTATGAAACTGTCGAAGCAAGTAACGGCCGATATGACGATTGAAACCCTGCTTGATGCCGAACAGGCGCGTTTTCTGAAATCCCACCCACGTTCGGCGGCAGCGTGGCGGAAGGGCGAAGAGAGTTTTCTTTTCGGAGGCCCATCGCACTGGATGCGGCGCTGGGCAGGCGGCTTCCCCGCTTATGTGGACGAAGCTCACGGTGCGCGTATTCGCGACATCGACGGTCATGACTATGTCGACTTCTGCCTCGGCGACACCGGCGCCATGTGCGGCCATACACCGGCTGCCGTTCTGCGCGCAGCACAACGGCAGCTCGCGCGCGGCACAACAATGATGCTGCCGACCGAAGACAGCCTGTGGATCGGTGAGGAACTGACCCGACGTTTCGGTCTTCCGTTCTGGACGCTGACGACATCCGCGACGGATGCCAATCGCGGTGCGATCCGGATTGCCCGGATGATCACTGGCCGACCAAAAGTGCTGGTGTTCTCGGGGTGCTATCACGGTGGAGTTGAGGAGGCGCATGTCGAAATTCGCGATGGCCGAATTGGCCTGCGCAACATGATTCATCCCAATGGGGTCAATCACGCCGAGGTTTCGAAAGTCGTTGAGTTCAACGATCTCGCTGCGCTGGAGTTGGCACTCGCCGAGGGGGATGTGGCATGCGTGCTGACCGAACCGATCATGACCAACTTCGGAATGATCCCTCCCGACGACGGCTTCCATGCGGCTGTCCGGGAGTTGACACGGCGCACCGGCACCATTCTCGTGATTGATGAAACGCATACGCTGTCGTCTGGCCCCGGTGGCTACACCGCCTTGCATGGCCTGAAACCCGATATTCTTGTTGCCGGCAAGGCGATTGCCGGCGGCATTCCGGCCGCGGTATTCGGGCTTTCGCAGGAAGTTGCCGAGCGAGTTTGGAAGATCGTGCCACGCGTCAATCCACGTACCAGGCAATCCGCCCATCTTGGTATTGGCGGGACGCTCGCCGGCAATGCGTTGACGGTAGCGACGATGCGTGCCGTTCTTGAGGAAGTTCTGACGCCTGCGAACTATGGGCACATGCTTGGACTGGCTACTCGGCTTGCTGAAGATGCACGTGCGATTATCAGTGCCCATCACTTGCCGTGGCACGTTACCCAAGTCGGAGCTCGGGCCGAGATCATGTTCATGCCGCGACCACCGAAAAGCGGCGCCGATGTCATTGCTGGGCGTCGGGCCAATTTAGAGACGTTGCTGCATGCCTTTTACATGAATGAAGGCATCCTGGTAACGCCATTTCACACCATGTTTCTGATGTGTCCGGCGACGGAAGCTGTTGAAGTCGCGCGGCATGCGGACGTGTTCGCGCGTTTCGTCGCGCTGTTGCAGCGAGCAAAGGTCGTTTAAACGTGAGCATCCAGCCATTCAGCCTGACTGGAAAGGTCGCGCTCGTCACCGGAGGTGGCCGGGGTATCGGTGCCGCGATCGTTACGCGCTTCGCGGAAGCCGGTGCGACTGTGGTCGCGGCCAATCGAACGCTTGAGGTGGCCGAGACGCTGGCCACGACCTTAAAGGAGCGGCAGCTCGGGGTCGAGGTTGAGCCGTTCGAGCGTCTCGACCGCGATAGTCTGCGGAGACTGGTCGATCAAGTCGCTAGTCGACATGGTCGACTTGATATTCTGGTGCACAATGCTGGTGGGTGTCCTTGGGCGTCGCTGGAAGAACTCGATCAAGACAAACTGGACGAAGTATTGACCCTCAACCTAAATGCGGCGATCTGGTTGGCTCAGGCAGCAGTTCCGCATATGAAGCGCACCAACACGGGGCGCATTTTGGTGACGTCATCGGTGTCGGCTCGCGTGGCCATGGGCGGCGGCGCACACTATTCGGCAGCAAAAGCGGCCGTGAATGCGTTCGTGCGCGGTGCAGCGTTTGAACTTGCCCGGGATGGCATCACTATCAACGGTGTGGAAGCAGGTTTCATCGCAAAGCCCGGCGGTACCATGAGCCAGCCGGAGAACGCGCAGCGCATCGCGCACTTCGTGCCGATGGGGCACATGGGTGAAGCAGATGACGTCGCATTCGCCATGCTCTATCTGGCGTCGCTGCAGGCGAAGTATGTGACGGGGCAAACCATTGTTGTCGATGGCGGCTCGACGCTCCCGGAAACCGGCTTTGCCGTCGAGCGGCAATGGGGAGGCAATTGATGGAGCGGCTCAAGGGGCGCCGTGCGCTGATCACCGGTGCAGCTACCGGCATTGGCCGCGCGACCGCCGAACTGTTTGCCAATCACGGCGCAAGTATCGTCGCCTTCGGACTGGGCGGATCGCTGCTTGGCGATCTCGCCGCGCAGATCAGAGCCAAGGCAGTTCATGGTGACGTCACTCGCGCTGACGATGTTGAGGCTGCGCTGCAGGCCTGCGATGGGCGGCTCGATATCGTCGTCAACGCCGCCGGAATCATCGTGCCAGATCGTCCAGAGACTGTCACCGACGAGAATTGGGCCAACACCTTCGCTGTCAACGTCACGGGAACGATGGTCGTGTGTCGCGCGGCCCTGCCGTTGTTGCAGCGAAAGGGGGGTACCATCGTGAACGTGGCGTCGGTTGCGGCGTTCAATTCCAACCCGGATAGCGTCAGCTATGCGGCCAGCAAGGCGGCGTTGGTATCCTACACCCGCTCGCTGGCCTATGCAGGCGGGATTTATGGGGTGCGTGCGAACGCGGTTGCGCCGGGATGGGTCCGCACGCCGATGAGCGAGTATGAAATGCAACTCGCCGCGGGGAAAAATGGTTCTTCGGCCGAAGTCGAGTTCGAGGCGACCGCCAAGCGTATCGCGCTTGGAAGAATGGCGCAGCCAACCGAGATCGCGGCCTGCTGCCTCTTTCTTGCCTCCGACGAGGCCTCGTTCGTGAGCGGCACTGTGCTGGTCGCAGATGGCGGCGGCCGTGCGCCCGTGCACAGCCGCGCCATCTGATGCGGGTGGTGCCTGATCGAAGAGCCAGGTGCCGCTTCCTTTTGAATCCGCTTGGGCGCCCTTAGCGCATCGTCTGACCATCAAGACGTCTGTCGCTGCTGACGGCGTATATCGTATGGAAGCGGCCGGTCGGCTGGGTATGGCGAATCAGGCACCATGTCGGTCTTTCATACGACGGGCATGATGTCATGTTTCAGGTCGCCATCTGTGCCGAAAGGTTGCTCGGCTGCCGGATCGTTGCGATCAACAATAACGCGGTCGATTCAGCCAGGGCTGGTCGCTTGACTGAGGAGATGGGATGGAGTCTTGATCAGTAGTTCGGTGGGAATGCGCACCGTAGCGACGCCTGACTAGTCCAGATGGATATGGCGCCCATTAGCATTGCGGATGGAGGTACTGCACCGTTTCGACGCCTTGCATCATCGACTACGCGCCCGCAATCTAACGAGTTTCATCCGTGCGATACCAAGTGCGCACGTGAGTGTCAGTCTGTTCGGTCGAAAAGAGCCGTGGGTTCGCTTGTCGCCGCCTTCGGCAGGAGCAATGTCACGAAGGCGCAAAGAACGAGAACGGAACCGAGCAGCAGGAAACTGCTCGAAAACGCGCCGAGTGGTGTCGGGCCGGGGCCTTTCGTCGCGAGTTGCCTTTCAAGGAAGAAAGCGCTGAGAGTTGTCAGAACCGGGCCACCGAGCCGTTGGCAGATGTTGAGAGACGTCGTCGCCATGGGCAAGTCGCTCTTCGCAATCATCGTATAGGCTGCGGTCATCGATGACAAACCGACCGCGCCCTGGCCCACGCCCAGAAGGAAGAGACTTGGCATCAGCAGAAGGGGTGTAAGTCCGAGGCTTGCCGTGCCCGCCAGCAACAGCATCGCAGTAAGCGAAAGAACCGCGCCGGTTGCTGCAGAGGACCTGATTCCGAAGCGCTCTATGACGCGCCCCACCGAGGGATAGGCGCACATCATCCCCGCACCAAGCGGCGCCATGAGCCAGCCGATTTCGCCGGGCGGCAGCCCACAGCCCAGGATAAGGAACATGGGAAGCAGCATCTGGCCAGCAAAGTTGATACCGTTCGTAAGAAATTGGGAGATCGCCGCAGCGCGGAACGGCGGATGTGCGAATAGGTGGATATCGATCAGTGCCCGGCTTCCCTTTGCGCGAGCCACGGCGACGAACGAGATCAACATGATTAGTGCCGCGCCGAGGAGGGCCAGGCCCATGGCATTGTGTGCATGATCAAGGGAATAGAGCAGCAGTGCCAGTCCCGGGGACAACAGGATCAGGCCGACCCAATCCATTGGTTGCCGGCGCATGTCCTCCTCGCAATCGGGAGGAACGAAGGCCAGAGCAAGAACTATGGCGCCGGCGGCGATGAGCGCAGTGGCGAAGAACAGCCAGCGCCAGGACAGATAATGCAGGAGGCCGCTGGCCAGAATGGGACCGAGGATCGGACCGAGCAAAATGGGTATGGCCGCATAGCCTGCGACACGCGCCATCTGATTGCCGGCAACGCGCGCGATCATCATCTGCGCCATCGGCGCGAGCAAGCCTCCGCTCAGTCCTTGTAGCACCCGAAAGGCAACGAGCGATGAGGCCGACCAAGCGAGTCCGCACAGGGTCGAGGTCAGCGCGAAGCCCGCGAAACATACGAGATAGACCGCCCTAGCGCCGATCCGGCCGACTAGATGGCCGCTGAGGGGCAAGACCAGGATCAAGGCTAGAAGATAGCCGGTGACGACCCATTGGACGACGGCGATCGAACTGTTCAGGTCCACGACGAGGCTTGGCAACGCGACATTGGCCGTGGTCGCGTCGAGTTGCGCGAGGAAGGAGCCGAGCGACGCCACGGCCGCGACCTTCCAGACAGTCGAACTGAGAGGCTCTTCCCCTGCTGGTGATGGCTGTGGTGAGGTCACGTCCACTCTCTATTGACAGCGCCAAGCGATGAAGATCGGTGCGAGATCAGAGCTTGTGGCGAACACCGTCTGCACCGGTTTCGAAAGCGAACCATCATCGATCAGTCCTCGCCGAGGCGGTCGAGTAGCGACAGTGTCGTCGCCAGGGTCTCCTGTTCGCGTGGCGTGAGCATCATCTCGATGCGTCGTACCATCCAGTCCTGTCTGATCGTCCGCGCTTCGCTCATCCAGCGCCGGTAACCCTTTGTCAGCGAGATGATCGTTTGCCGTCTGTCGCAGGCGTCGGGCCGACCCGTGACATGTCCGGCGGCCTGAAGGGCAGCGACCGTGATCCGCATCGATTGCGGGGTTACGCCTTCCGCTCGTGCAAGAGCGGAGACCGTGCCGGCTCCATTCTGTTCGAGACGGAGCAGCACGGAGCCTTGGGCGGTCGTCAACTCCCCGATGCCGGCCTCCCGCAGCATGCGTCGCCGCAGCACACCCACCACCTTCCGCAGGCGAGCGGCCAGCATCGGTGCGCGCCTGGAATCTTGATTCTGAGAATCTGAGAGCATGATGCCATCCTAATATTACAATTAAACTGTACATATTAACTGTAAAAAATGTCAATCGACAAAGGGATGCATCTTCGATGGGTGGCGTACCAATCCAGAACCGGGAGACGTGGTTAACGCCTCCGATCCACGTGAGATCGCTCCAGGCGTTTTCGTGATCGAGGATCACCGCGTCCCCGTCGTCTCCAATATCGGGATCATCTTCGATGAAGAGGTCGCTCTCGTCGTTGATTGCGGCATGGGGCGGATGAGCGGTGAAGCCGTTCTCGCGGCCGCCTTCGGCTGGCTGGCAAGCGGAAGCTCTATCTAACCCTCACCTATTTCCATCCAGAGCACGGTTTCGGAGTGGAAGCGTTCAGGGGCGTGGCCGAGATCTTCTAAAACCGTGTGCAGGCGCTGGAGTTGGCGGACAAGGGCCAGCACTTTCTGGAGATGTTTCGCGGAATTGGGCCGGCTGCCACCGCCGCTCTCGTCGACACCCGGCTCGTCGAAGCGGACTGGCTTTACGACGGAGACCTGTTCGAACTCGCTCTCGGGGGCTGGACAGTGCAACTCAGGACCCGGCGGCGAAACGTTCATACACAGGGCGATCAGGTCGTATTTCTTCCGGCGGAGCGCGTCCTGTTCACAGGCGATCTCGCCGAGAAAAATACGTTTCCGGTTTTTCGCGTGGTTTCCGCCGCATGACATGGACGTCGATGCAGCTAATTGGGTCGGGATTCTGGATGACTGCATTGCGCTTGATCCGCGAATCGTCGTTCCCGGACACGGCGCCATTCGTGACCGCGGTATTCTGGTCGACATCCGCGACTGTATAACCGACATCGCGGCCCGCGTGGCGGAAGGCTTACCGAATGCGAAGGATGACGAGGAATTCGCCGTGCGACTCATGCCCGAGATCACGGCGGTGCATCCAGACTGGCATGCGCCCGAATGGATTGGCTCGGCGATCCGCTATTTTGCCCCGCGCTGACGCTTCGTCCGAAGGAGGCCGATAGGGCGCCCACACTAGCCCAAGGCTGTGCCATCAGCGCTCGTCACTTTGCTCGGCAGTCGGCCTCAGCCCTTGTCGAGTTCGATCATCTCCGGTGGCAGATGATTGATGAACAGCTCGGCCGACTTGCCGTCCTGGTAGAGAGCGTAATAGCGATCCGCCAGACGGTCGGGATCGCCGAAAGGATCATCCTTGCTCACGAAAACACCGAGCGCGACAGCGGCGACATGGACTCCCTTGCCGCGAACGGCGTTACCCAGCGTGCGGGCGTAGTTGCGCACCGCCGAACCGGCTACGCCCCACGCTCCGGCCATGGGCATGAAGCCTTTCGCTGCAGCACCCATGGTGAGAATGATCGTACCGCTCCCACGCGCCAACATTTCAGGTAGCGCCTGCTGGACGCTGGCGACCGCGCCGAGCGCCATGATTTCGAAGTGATGCTTTACGACGGCCGGCGTCATAGCGGTGACTTCGAGTTCGGCAAAGCCCGCGGGATCGGCCGGAATGGCGATCGGACTGTATTCAAGAACGTCGATGTGGCCAAAGCACTGTTCGATGAACTGGAAGGCCTGTTTGAGGGACGTCTCGTCGGTCACATCTCCGGCGAAACGTTCGACGGCAATGCCGTGGCTCCTTAGCTCGGCGACGAGAGCGTCGAGCTTTTCCTTGTTTCTTGCTACCAACGCAACCTGAAAGCCTTCTCGCCCGAAGCGCTTGGCGATCGACAGGCCCAACCCTGGTCCTGCTCCAACAATGGCAATGGTCTTGTTCATGATTCCGTCCTCTGCCGTGCCGAGTTGCGAATGCTCTCACGTCGGCCTTTGCTCCAGCCTGTTTGGTCGGGAGGTACGAGCCGCAGCAGTTCCAAGGCGCGTGAGATCGAGGCCGCAGTCGATCCGGCGTTGATGAGCAGCAGACGACTCTCTCCTGAATCGTCAGTTCTTTTGTGTGACTATGTTATGATAGGAACTGTGAGACGTGTGCAAGACGGCACAATAAGCATACCGAGGTTACATGGATGTAATCGATCCGCTCACGCTCGGCGACGAGCGATGTCACAAGGTCAAAAGGGTACTGTCGCATGTCGGCGACAAATGGAGCGTCTTGATCATTGTCACGCTGATCCGTGAGCAGAAACGTTTCTCGGCCTTGAAGCGGGAGATCAACGACATCTCGCAGAGGATGCTGGCGCTGACGTTGAGAAATCTTGAACGGGACGGTTTGGTGGAACGCATCGTCACACCGAGCATTCCGCCGAGGGTTGACTACCGGCTGACGGAGATGGGGCATTCGCTCGCAGACCCTGTGCTGACGCTCGGGCAGTGGGCGATCGAGCATCTCGACCGGATCGACGAGGCAAATGCACGCTACGATGCAGGCAATCGATAGAACGACGTGCAAGAGGGGCGCTAAGCCTTCCGGCCGGCGCCCATTCCCAGCTCAGATCCGGAACTTGTCTCTGTTGTCGGTGGCGTAGGTGGCGAGGCACCTGACCGGATGACTTGTGAGCGTTTCGACATCGCTGGTGACCATAGCGGTCCACCCCTGGCACCATCTCGAACAACCCCGCATGATGGTTGGCGTAACCCTCCGGGTATGCCCTCAGAAGTGGGGGTCAACGCGTCGTTCCGTCCCCGGAGACAGCTAGGCTAGGACAGAATGCCCGATCCTCCAGAAAAATGCGGGCCGTTCAGCCTGCAGATGAGCCGAGCACGCTGCATCCCAATACCCACAAATTCGGCCCTGACGCCGCTAGGGTCAGCGCGCCGTCCGCTATCAGGTCAAGGTCAAGGTCAAGGGGCTGATTCCGCAATCATGTCGACCAAAACCTGCTCAATTCGCTTGCCAGATCACTGCGCGTCGGGACGACCGTCTTCCAACCATTTTTGATACTCTGCTGCACTGTCATTGGTTGCCGGAAACAGACCGAATATAGAACGACCACGCCGCAGATGCATAGCGACAAAGACTTCATACTCGGCAATCAGAACAGCTTCTTCCGCCACGTCACGCGCCAGACTACGCGGGATCGCCACGATACCCTCACCATCACCGACGATGATATCACCTGGATAGATCGCGACGCCAGCGCAGCCAATCGGTGTATTGAGTTCGGTCGGATGTAGCCAGATCGGCGTGGCAGGCCCCGAACTCTCCCGCTCGAAACATGACAGTCCGCTGGATCGGATCCCCGGCGCGTCGCGAAAGCCACCATCGGTCACCACGCCGGCCACGCCGCGCATCTTCAATCGCAACGCCATCATGTCACCCATGCATGATGCTCGCGAATCGCTCCCTGTACTCATGACAAGAACCGCTCCTGGCGGGCATTCCTCGATCGCCCGCCGATGAAGGCTGTCCTCACGCGAGTAGAGGGCCATGCTGTCCACGTCCTCGCGCGCAGGGATCCAGCGCATAGTGAAGGCAGGTCCTACCATCGGGGCCATATCATGCGATATCGGCCTAAGCCCGAGCAAAAAGGTGTTGCGGAAGCCCCTCTTCAACAAGATATTTGACAGATTTGCAGCGCCACAACGAGCGAGCTTCCTGCACAAATCCGCGTCGAGTGGTGTGATCTGCGAGACATCGGTGAAAGTCACCCATCTGCTCCTTTACGTAGCTTAACCATCGCCTACAAGCTGATCCGCTTGTCCCAGGGTGACTCCCCTCCCCAATTGATGCACACGCTCTGTCGTCGCATGTAGCTTTTCCAAGAATCCGAACCGGCCGTTCTACCTCCGCCCGTTTCCTTCTCCCCGCCGAAAGCTGCGCCAATGTCGGCGCCGGTTGTCCCCATGTTCACCTTTGCGATTCCACAGTCGCTTCCTGCGGCGGAGAGAAACAGCTCTATGTTTGCCAAGCTTGCGCTGTGAATACCCGAGGCCAGTCCCTGTCGCACGTTGTTGTGGATATGAATGGCTTGCTCGATGGTCTCATACTCCATAACAAACAAGATCGGTGCAAAGGTTTCGTGTTGAGCGCAAGGCCAGTTGGGCCTGACATTGACTATGATTGTCGGTTCGACGTAGTAACCCGGGCGAACAATCCGCTTACCGCCGCAAACGACCTGCCCTCCAAGTTCGACGGCCTGCTTCACTGTGGCTTCGAACTGCTCAACGGCCGCCCGATCGACAAGGGGGCCGACAACAGTACCTTCATCCCGCGGATCGCCGACCTCGATCTGTTCAAAGGAGCGAGTCAACAAGTCGACTAGCGGACCCGCGACCGATCGGTGGGCGATGATCCGCCGGGTGCTCGTGCAGCGCTGACCTGTGGTTCCCACTGCACCGAAAGTGATGCTGCGAGCGGCAAGCTTAAGGTCTGCAGTCTCATCGACAATGCAACCGTTGTTGCCCGAACACTCCAGCATGTATCGCCGGCCGAGCGTGGATCCTACGAGTCCCGCTACTCTTTGGCCGACCTTGCTCGAGCCCGTGAACGAAACCAGCGCAATTCGCTTGTCCTTCACCAGCAGTTCGGCCGTCTCGTTGTCCTCAGGCAGGAACAGTGAAAAGACGCCTTCGAAGCCAAACTCCTTCATGGCAATGTTGCAGAGGTGCTGCAATCCGAGCGCGGTGACCGGCACTTTGGGACTGGGTTTCCAGATCACGACATTTCCACCAATCGCGGCCAGAAAACCGTTTTGCGCCCAGACTGCCGCCGGGAAATTATAGGCCGAGATGACGCCGACCAGACCGAGCGGGAGCCACTGGTCGTACATTCTGTGTTTGTAGCGCTGAGATTGCTGGGTAAATCCGTAGAGCATGCGCGCTTGTCCAGCGGCCAGGGCCGCCATGTCGACGACCTCCCGAAGTTCACTCGTCGCCTCGATGATGGACTTGCCGGTGTCCAACACGACCAGCGCGGCCAAGTCGCCGATGTGCTCTTCGACCAGTCTGCCGATACGCGCGACAAATTCTCCTCGGCGCGGTGGGGGCACCATCCTCCACTTGACCTGCGCCGCCGCGGCATCGCTTATGATGTTCTCGTAGTCTTGGGCTGTGGCTCCGGCGATTTTCACCGTGACGGTTTCGTCGGCCGGGCAGACAGCATCGAAGGTGCGCCGGCCCTGCGTCTGGGACCAGCCCTGGGGCAACGAGTGCGCGCCCGCCTGCACGGCTCCGATCTCGAATTTCTTCAGTACATCGCTAGTCTTGAACATCTATCTTTCCTGCTTGCGCGATCGTTCGGGATTTCGACGAAGCCATCGAAAATCAGTGGAAGAAATCCGGTGTCGGATCCGTTCCCCACTGCGTCGTGTCCTCGGCAGAGACCTGGTAGTTGAGCCCCTTGTAGCTGTGGTCGGCCACGTCCCCGTCCGTGTAGTGCTCGACACGAAAGCCAAACGGATCACGCCAATAGTCGAATATCTGGCTGCCAATCAGGTGCCTGCCGACGCCGACGTCGAGCTTGTGGCCCCTGCTGACCAGATGATCATGTGCCCCCATGACCGCGTCGATATCCTGCATCTCGAAGCTGCAGTGATGAACGCCGATCTCGGACGCCTCGTTGATTAACAGGCAATGGTGATCGACCGGCTTGTCCCCGAGATCAAACCGCACGAACGTTCCGATGATCTTGCTACCGTCGCCAGGAACGCACATCACATCCGACGTCAGGAGTCCGAAGCGGCTCTTGAACCAGGCCAGCGTTTCCGCGTGGCTGGTCACGCGCAGGACAAAATGCCCAAGCCGAAGAACGAGGCCAGCCTCGCGTCTGGGCCTCAATGAGACATTGACGCGTTCCTTGCTGTCGCCCCAGTTCACGGGATACCTCCGACGATGCGGCAGCGGCACGACCTCCTCCTGCCCCCAGAGCGCGTCGATGACAAAGCCATCCGGCGCAATCATGCGGACGCGCCAACCGCCTCCGGGCCAGTCCTTGACTTCTTCCACGGCAGACGACCCCGGCATCGACGCAAGCTC
Organism: Bradyrhizobium manausense; assembly: GCF_018130615.1. Taxonomy (GTDB): domain Bacteria; phylum Pseudomonadota; class Alphaproteobacteria; order Rhizobiales; family Xanthobacteraceae; genus Bradyrhizobium; species Bradyrhizobium manausense_A. The sequence continues at coordinate 57,985 of NZ_JAFCKB010000019.1, read as the reverse complement.
TTCGAGATCCGCCCGGCTGGCCATCCGCAGGCCCCCGCCCAGGAACCTGCTTTCCGCACCAAGAAGGCTGACGTGAACGAAGGGCGCAGAACCGGCGCCGCGTAGAAAGAGCAAATCATCGCGTCGTTGTGCCGTGACCAGTCCGAAATCGTGCATGAACGATTCCATCAGGTCGAGATCGGTCACCTGATACGCGACGTAGGCAAGATCGATGGCTTTGGGCATCGTTTTCATCCCTCTGTTCGGAAGGCGATCGTGATTTAGGGTTCATCCGTTACCGAGCTTGTGCGCATTAGCCAGCCACCAGGGACCACCAGCACGCTATCGACGTGCCAGCGCCATTGCGAGAATGAGAATGCCGCCTGTCGCGATCGATTGAGCGTAGGCTCCGACCTGCATGAGGTTGAGTCCATTCTGGACGATGATGATCAGAAGAGTGCCAAGCACTACCGTGAGCGTTCTGCCCTGGCCACCGCTCAGACTAACACCGGAGATGACGCAGGCCGCGATCGAGTCCAGGGGCATGCTGGCGCCGACGTTGGCCCCACCGGTCCCCAACCGCGCAGTCAAAAGCAGTCCCGAGATGGCCGCCAGGACACCCGAAAGCATAAAGGCCGCGATACAGACGCGATGCGTACGGACACCGGACAGCTCGGCTGCCCGCGCATTGCCTCCCGTTGCATAGAGATAGCGTCCAAAGCGCGTCCACTCGAGAACGATATAGGTTACTGCGACCAAGAGCAGAGCCACGATCGCCGGAACCGGAAATCCCGCGAGGCGTCCAAAGCCGAAGATCTCACCAAGCAGAGGCGGCATGCCGTAGACGGGAACGCCACCCGAAACAAGCAACGTAGTGCCGAAGAGGACGGAAGATATGCCGAGCGTCATCATGAAGGGTGCAATTCGGAAGACGCTGACGCCCACCCCGTTGATTGTTCCGACCAGAGCACCAATTAGGACGCCGGTGCCAAGTCCTGCCGCAAGAGCCAGCAGTGGAGTGTCCGGACACGCCGCGAACACCACGGACATCATCGCGCTTGCGACCGAGGTCAGCGAGACAACAGAGCCGACCGACAGATCGAGTCCGCCTCCGACGATCACGATCAATTGGCCAAGTGAAATAATCAGCAGATAAACCGATTGCCGCGCGACATTCGTTAGGTTGTTGAGCGTGCCGAAGTTCGGCGAACCGAGCGTGAACACGACCGAAGCGACAACAAACATGGCTGGGAGCGCGATTGCCTGGCGGTTGACGATCAGCCGCCGAAAAACCTCGGTGCGTCGCCTGACAGGCTGATCCACGATATCAGGCACGACGCTGCTCAACCGCCCCTCCCTTTCAAAAGAACCGCTCAAGGATGCGACGCTCATCGAAGGCTCCGCGCTTAAACTCGCCGACCAGACGTCCTCCACTCATGACCAGAAGACGATGTGTCAGCCCCATCAACTCGGGCAGGTTCGAAGAGACCAGTAGAACAGCCGCGCCGCGCGCGCTCAGCTCCGACAGGCAGCGGTAGATGGACATGCAGGCGCCGATATCGACGCCGACAGTCGGCTCGTCGAACACGAATACCTTGACGTCCTGAACGAGGCTCTTCGCCAGCAAGACCTTCTGCTGGTTCCCGCCGGACAGCGTCGCGACCCGATGGTTCAGGCGCCCCGCCGAGAGATCCACGGCGCTCGCGAGTTCCGACAGATAGGCTACTTCTTGCCATGGCCTGAGCCAGCTTCCCCGCGATGGCCCCGCCGCCAGACCCGATAAGGCGATGTTTTCACGCGAATTGCGTTCCAGCATCAAACCGTCATGCTTGCGATCAGCCGGCGAATACCAAAGCTTATGACGGATCGCATCTGCCGGGCCCTTGATTGAGACAGGCACCCCTTCGATCAGGACGCGCCCCTCCGTAAGCCTTCTCAATCCGAAGCAGGCTTGGGCAAACTCGCTCTTGCCGGATCCGACGAGCCCCGCGAGCCCGACGATCTCGCCAGCCCGGACCTCGACGCTCGCATTCGTCACCTGCATCACGCCAGGCTGCGGGGCCAGCGTCACGTTCTCCAGCGACAGTCGGACCGGCCCAACCTCGGCTCTTGGCTTGGGATAGAGTGCGACGATTTCGCGCCCGGACATCAGCCGAATGAGCTCATCGCTGGACGTGTCGGCCGGTACCGTCTTGACGAACCGACCTTCACGCAAGACCGTCACGCGGTCTCCCAGGAGCGAAATCTCGTGCATCCGATGCGTGACATAGATGATCGCGGTCCCTTCCTCCTTCAACCGCCAGACCAACGCAAGAAGTGCCTGTGTATCGCGTCCCGACAGCGAGGCCGTCGGCTCATCGAGGATCAAGAGCTTCGGCATTCGCTTGAGGGCCTTGCAGATTTCGACCATCTGCTGCTTGCCGCGGGCGAGCGCCGAGACGCGTGCACCGGCATCGAGATCAAAGCCGAACTGGTCGATCAGACCTTGCACACTCGCCCGTTCGGGCCCCTTCGACAGCAGGCGCCACCCGTTGAGCGGTTCCTCGCCCAAAGTGACATTCTCCGCAACCGACAAATGCGGGACGAGGGAAAATTCCTGGAACACGGCGCGAACCCCGTGGGCTCGTGCCGTGGCGACCGAGTCAAACCGACAAGGCCGCCCGTGGCCCTCGATCGATCCCGCACTTGGCTCCTGTGCGCCGGCTACGATCGAGATGAGCGTCGACTTTCCTGCGCCGTTCTCTCCGAACAGCACATGCACCTCAACAGGTAGCACGTCGAGCGAGACGCCCTCAAGCGCGACCAACTGACCGTAACGTCGGCTCAAGCCCTTAACGCGCAGCACTGTTCGCTGCGCGTCGATGGCGCGTGCTAACTGGGCCGGTGTTGACGTCGACATCGAGACGGCCTCGCGAAACCTTTGCCTATGGGCTCGAGGTCTACGGCTTGTACGAGAACACGGGCCGGTAGTCGGCCGGCGCCAGCACGGTCGCTCGATCGAGCGTGCCGATATCGGGCTTGGAGTAGACCTTGCCGATCGTGCCGACGTCGGCATACTCGACCTTCTTTTCGAGGAGGCGCACGGCCTCATCGAGTGCGATGCGAGCTGTCGAGACGACCGGCGAGGCGCCCGCCTCGATGCCCCCGCTCTTGAGGAAGTCGTAGATTCCAGGCGTCGTGTAAACCGAGACGAGCTTCACCTTGTCTTCGACGCCGCGGGCCCGCAGCAAAGGATAGGCGCCTTCAACCATCACGGCCGTGCCGACGACGTAGTCAATGTCCTTGTGCGTCTGCAGAATATCCTCCACGAGACGCGCCTGGACTTCCCTGCCGATGTCGCCGTATTTGGCCTCAATGACCTTTACCGCGCTATCCTTGATGCCCTCACAGAAGCCATTGTCGAAGGCGATGACGAAACCCGCACCTGCCGGCCCTGGGAGCCAGGCGACGTTTACCTCCTTACCGCCCTGCGGATGCTTTGCAGCCAGGTAGTGACCTGCACGAAGCCCTTCATCATACGGGCTCGTCAGAATGCGCACGGCGGTGTCCTTCGACGACACGCCGTTGATGGCGTCGACGACCGGGATGTTTTTGCGTTTCAGCTCGGTCAGGATGTTGTCCATGCTATCCCGCGCGATCGCGACCATGATCAGGGCGTCAGCTCCACCCGCGACACAGTCCTCAATCTGCGAAATCTGCTTTCCGAGCTCCGTGTAACCTCCAGCGTCGAAGGTCTGAACGCTGACACCGAGCTTCTTGGCCTCGTCAACGATGCCGTAGTTGGCTGCGAGGAAGAATGGATCCTTCATGTGCGGGAAGGACACACAGATCAACCAATTTTTTCCAGCCTTCGCGATGGCGCTGAGCGGCGTGTACTCGAACCGCCCCTCTTTGTCGTCGACTCTCTTCCCCTTGATCGGGAGAGGATACCACTCCCTGGCGCCCGCCGGCGTAAGAAAAGCTCCCAACATGAAACCGGTGCAGGCTGCAATTGCGATCCTCAAACCTGACTTCACGACGCGCCCCCTTGCCTGATCGACCATTGAGATCGCTGCCGAGGCGCCATTGCGCCGGCCCGCTCAATTTCCAAGCGATGTCGAGAAGTAGGTGCTCGCCGAGGTATGAAGTCAATTGATAGATTATCGCCACTTCTATAACCTAATGGTTATGTTCAGCTATGAGGCTCCGATGTGCTGTTCCTCAGAACCAGTTTGAATCTCAATCACTTAAGGCTACTGATCGCGCTTGACACTTATCGTAGCGTCCAACGCGCCGCAACCTACCTGCACATCACCCAACCCGCGGTCTCCAAGAGACTTGCGGCCATGGAAGCGGCGATGGACCTCACACTCTTCAAGAGATCGAGCCGCGGTATCGAACCGACCGAATATGGCGAGCGGCTGGTCGGCTGCGCCCGAGAGATCATGGCCAAGCTCGCGGATGCCGAAAAAGACCTCCGCGACATGCGCGAGGGACGGGTCGGCCACATCTCGCTTGGCGTGCTGCCGGCAGCGGCCGTTCACCTCATCCCGCGGTTCGTCGCCAAGCTCGAACAGGAAGACGTATCAACCTCCGTCTTCATACGTGAGGGGACGATGGACGAGCTGCTGCCAGGACTGCGAGTCGGCGAGTTCGACATCATCGTCGGGACGCTGCCCCAACACCCCCTAGGCTCAGAATACGCGACAGAAGTGTTGATGGACGAACAGATCATCGCGGTCGCACGAAACGGGCACCCGTTGCAAGACGTCGGCTCGTTGAGCTGGCGCGATATCGAAAGATTCTCGATGGTGCTTCCGCCCCCCACGACGATGACACGCGGCGCCATCGATGCAGCTTTCTCACGTCATGGCACCCGCATTCTGCACACGAACGTCAACTCCACGTCGACCATGACGAATATCGGCACATTGCAGCTGACCGATTCGATAGGGTTCCTGACGCGTTCGCTTGCCAGGCACTTCCCCAATCTGTGTGAACTTCATCTGGAGGTTCCGGGTATACAGCTACACGTCGGCCTCGTCTGGATGGTTGATCGCCCACAGACCAATTCTCACCGGCTGACGCGGAAGCTCATGCAGCTTGCCAGCTCGGAGATTTTGCGTTTGGGCGCCGAACGGACTGCATCGACTTGAGCGACCACATGAGAGAACCTGCTCCAGTTTCCCTCTCGTCACCGTGACTCGGTCGAATCACCACGGATGCGCGCCCGCAAGGCGCAATCCGACTGTCGTCACCTCAGATTGCTTGAAAAACTTCACGAATAATGAGATCGATCGGCTCGTTTTGTAAATTGACCCGCGTTACGCCGATGATGTAGCGTTCCGTGAAATTTTACAAATAGGAGCGATCCATGACCGAAGAATTGCTGATCCAGCTCAAGGATGTGGCGCCGGACCAGTGGATCGACTTTCCAGACTACGGGTTTCGTCAGTTCTTCTTCTGGAAGAATCCACAGACAGGCGCGAGCATGGCAGCGCTTGATTTCCGCGAGGGCGGCGGCGTGCCGGTCAAGCATTCACATGCCTCGAACCAGTTCATGTACTGCATCGAGGGCGAATACGAATATACGGACAGCAAGCTCGTCCTTGTCCCCGGCTCCTTCTACATGAATCCCAAGGACCATCCTCACGGACCGACTCTGGCCCGCAAGCGCAGCATGCTGATCGAAATCTACGACGGTCCGCACTATTACGAGAAGCCGAGCTTCCACACCGACCAGAGCATCGGGGGCTTCCTCGCAAATAAGAAGTGAAGGCTGGCGCGGGAGACTACGCGGCGCAACGCTAACGGCGCCTCTCAGGTGACGATGCGGGCGTCGACGATGCTCTTGCGTAGCGTATCGAGATGCGTGCGCATGGCGGAAGCGGCCGTATCAGCATCCCGAGCGGCGATGGCGCGGAATACCGCAGTATGCTCCTCCTGGGTCTTCTCCAGATGATCCAGCTTCCATGTTCGCAGATGCCAGATCCTGGCGATTCGATCGTGCAGGGCGTTCAGCGTCTCCGAGAGAATGGCATTGCCGGCCGCGATGGCCACAATCTCATGAAAGCCACGGTCAGCGCGGGTGAACGCCTCAAAATCCTTCTGCTTGAGTGCACGGCGGCTCGACGAGAGATTCTGCTCGATCTGATCAAGAATCTTCGGGTCGGCGCGCTGGGCAGCGAAACGGGCAAGCTCGCCCTCGATGGCGCTCCGCGCCTCCAGCACGCTCAGCGCGTCATGCAGGGTATCAGGCACGATTCTGATGCCCTTGCGGGGAATGATCTGCACTAATCCCTGCGTGCTCAGCATCTGCAACGCCTGACGCACTGGTGTCTTGCCGATCCCGATTCGCTCGCTCACTATCTGCTCGTTGACGCGCTCACCAGGCGCGAACTGCAGCGTCACAATCAAGCGGCGAATCTCGTTGTAAGCAGCCTGTTTCAGGCTCGTCTTCGACTTTCGCGCGCCATCGCCAGACGACGCGATCGTGGCGCCCCCCCTCGAATGGCGACTGCTCGGCATCAGCACGACTCCCGATCGACTCAATATCCACCGCAGCTCATACGCGGCTGGCCCCGATATGGGCAACTCCCTCAATCTCTACATTAATCGAAGGATCTGCAAGCGCCGCGACCTGGACCAGCGAACACGCGGGAAAGTCTCCGGTGAAGAACTCGCGCCGCGCCTTCCAGACCAGTTCCCGCCTGGAAATGTCGGTCACGAAGATGGTGAGCTTGACGACATCGGCCATGGCGCCGCCAGCAGCCTCGACCATGCCTTTGAGCTTGCCGAAGATGATCCGGGCCTGCTCATATTCGTCGAGACCGGCGACCGCCTGCATGGACTTGTCGCGCGCGGTCATTCCGGAAAGATAGGCGATCCCGTCCACCAACAGGCAGTTCGACCAGAGCCCGGTGGCCGGCTCCGAAACATCAGGACTAATGGGGCGTTTGATCTTGGACATCGCGATCCAGCTCCTCGGGGTTCAAAATAGGGATTAGCGGTTCACGATGTCGTTCCAGCTTGCCACCAGTGCGGCGCGATTCTGGGAGAAGTAGTCCCAATCGATCCGCCTGAGTTTGCCGATTTCGGGCACTGACGCGGCAATCTCCGCGGAGACGGCAACGTTGCGGTTGGCAGGGCGGGTCCGGCCGTTGATGGTCCAGGCATTCTGGGCCGCTTCGCCCAGAATGTGATCGATGAAACCATCGGCCAGCGCACCGTTGGGCGCATTGGCGACCTTAGCAACGTTGAGCGGGACCGCATAAGCTCCCTCGCTCGGCACCACGAACCTCAGATCCGGGACATCCTTGTCCTGCATGAGCGCGAGCACGCTGCCACTGAAATATGGCGTCGCCCAGATTTCCTCGGTCTTAAGCCAACCAACGGCGATACTGTCTTGCTCCCAGAGCCCAGGACCGGAAAGCCGGATCTGGCGGATCGACTTCATACCTGCCTCCGGAGAGCGCAGATCTCCGTTACCCAAGCGAGCAAACGCGTCCAGCGAATAGATCGAGGAGTTGTATGTCACGTTCGGGTGCGTCACGTGCCCCTTGAGATCGTCGCGCAGTAGGTCCCCCCAAGAGACGATCGGCTTGCTGACCCACTTCGCGTTGTAGACGATGCCCCAGCTACCGTAGGCCGCAGGCACGGCAAAGCCGTCCCATGTCATCAGCGCGGGATCGACATTGGCGAGGTTCGGAATCCGCGCGGCATCGAGCTTCGACACGAGACCCGAACGCGCGACCAGTGGCATCAAAACGTCGATGAAGGCAGCGACATCCGTATTCGGCTTAGCCCGGCTCGCTTGCATCTGGGTGAATCGTGGACTGTCGAAGGATTCGGTCACGACAACACGATCCTTGTCCGCGAAGGTATCAAGGAATGAGCGACGGAAGTTGGCTCCGAGCAGCCCCGGATACCAGCTGACGGAAAGCTTGGTCTCCTGGGCCTGGAGGCGCCCCAGCGGGCCAACCATGGCGGCGGCGGAGGCCAGTGAGGTTAGTGCCGCGCGGCGGCTGATCGATCCTGCCTTCATCCGTAACCCTCCGAACAGTAAAATTTCACTGATGATGTCGTATTGCCAAATTTTGTTGTGATTGACAAGTTCACTGCACGCGTACGATGATATGTAAAATTTCTCAAACTGTGATGCTCGACGATGCCAGGCCCCCCCAGCACATCGCCCGTTCCGCTCAAGGTCCGTGCTAGGGGACTCGACAAGTCCTTCGGTAGCCATCGCGCGCTGCGCGCCATTGATCTCGACATCCACAACGGCGAGTTCCTGACCCTGCTCGGTCCTTCCGGCTGCGGGAAGACCACGCTAATGCGGGTCATTGCCGGACTTGAGACGAATGACGGCGGCACGGTGATGATCGACGGTCGCGACGTCACGCATGAGTCCCCGCGGCGGCGCGGACTTGGGATGGTGTTCCAGAGTTATTCGCTCTTCCCCCACATGAGCGTGGCCGAGAATATCGGTTATGGGCTGAAGGTCGCCGGAAAATCCAAGACCGAGATCGAGGACAGGGTCCGCGAGATGCTGGAGCTGATTAGCCTGCCGCACGTCGCAGACCGACGTCCGAAGGCCCTTTCCGGAGGCCAGCAGCAGCGCGTCGCCCTGGCCCGCGCGCTGGCAACCCGGCCATCGCTGCTGATGCTCGACGAGCCGCTCGGCGCGCTCGACCTGAAGCTGCGTCGGCAGTTGCAGGCGGAACTGAAGCGCATCCACCGCGCGACCGGCATGACCTTCCTCTTTGTGACCCACGATCAGGAAGAGGCGCTGTTTCTGTCGGACCGAATAGCCGTGATGCGAGATGGCCGCATCGAGCAGCTCGACACGCCGGAGAATATCTATCGTCGGCCGGCGAACGATTATGTCGCCGATTTCGTCGGGGACGTAACCCTCCTGTCGTGCGGCATCAGCGGGCGCAACCGAAGGCTCGCGGTCGTGCACGACTGGCCGAACGCCGCGCCGGTGACGATCGCACACCCTTCGCCGTTCGATCGGTTTCGACTGGTAGTTCGTCCGGAGCAGGTCGCGCTCGTGCCACCCGATGGCCGGAACGGGCTGCCTGCCAACGTCCAGGAGGTTATCAATGAGGGGAGCACTACACTCGTCCTACTGAAGGGGCCGGCTGGCAACCAATTGAAGGCGCGCCTGATCGGGCGCCCGAACTTCGCGCTGCATCGCGGCGCGGCCATTTGCGCGGAAGTCCGCGGTGCCGAGGTCTGCCTTCCCATGGAGGCGGGATGAGTTCGATATCGTCGAGTCGTCCCATGCGCACACGTGGCCGTGTCGCGTTCACGGCGCTCCTGCTGGGAGCCCCCGCGCTCGCGGCGACCGCAGCGCTGGTTGCCGCGCCGCTGGCACAGATGTTCGACGCTAGCCTTCGACACCAGGATTTCGGCATCCTGCAGCCAGGCTTCACCCTGGAGAACTACCGTGCGCTCCTTGGCTCAGTTCAATACGCGGAATTGTTCTACAAGACGATCGCCGCAGCCGCGTTGGTCACGATGCTCTGCGCGCTCTTCGGATTTCCGGTCGCACTCCATATCGCGGCCGCGGGACCGCGGCACAGGGCGTTTCTCTATTTCCTGGTGACCGCTCCGCTGCTGATCAACACGGTAGTGCGCAGCTACGGCTGGCTGCTCATGCTCGGCAATCGCGGCCTGATCAATACAGTGCTGATCGCAACCAGCATCACCAGCGAACCGCTGCCATTGTCGGGCAATCTGCTCGGGATGGTCATCGGCGCAACCCAGGTGTTTCTGCCCTTCATGATCCTGTCCCTGACGACCTCGCTCGACGGCCTTGATTCGAGGCTTATCGAGTCCGCAGGCATTCTCGGTGCCAGCAGGATCCGGACATTCCTTGACGTCACCCTCCCGCTCACCGTTCCCGGCCTCATTGCCGGATCGGTCCTGGTGTTCAGCCTGATGCTCGGGGCTATCGTGACGCCTCTCATGCTCGGTGGAAGCGCCATCCGCTACCTGTCGGTGACGATCTACACCGACGCGTTTGTCCTGTTCGATCTGCCGCGCGCGACCGCGTCGAGTGCAATTCTGTTGCTTGCCGTCACTTGCCTGTACGCGCTTCAGCGCCACTTCATCCGGAGCTATCAGGATAAGGCGACAACATGACGCAAACCTCGCTACCGGTGCGCATAGCGGCCGCCTGCACTTATATCTTCATGTTCCTACCGCTGATGGTAATTATCCTGTTCTCCTTCAGCGACCGCTCCTACTTTACATTTCCACCGCAAGGCTTCTCCCTCAAATGGTATGTGCAAGCCTGGGAGGGAGGTCAGTTTTTTGTCCCGGCGATCCGCAGCGTCGCCCTCGGCACGATCGCGACGGCGATCGCCGCTGTCCTTGCCATCGGCGGCGGCCTCTCCATTCGGCGCCTCAAGGAACGTCCTGTCGCGCGCGCGATCGAATTGACCTTCCTGTCGCCCTTGATCGTGCCGCATCTGATCCTCGGCATCGCCCTACTGCATTTCTTCAATCCACCGGGCCTGATCGATACGTTCACCGGGCTCCTGCTCGCGCATGTCGTGATCGTCTTTCCATTCATGTATCGAACCGTGCTCGTCAGCATCCACGATCTCAACCCGCAAATGGAGGAGGCCTCGGAACTGCTTGGCGCCTCTTCCGTTCAGACGTTCCGCCACGTGATCCTGCCTTCGCTGGTGCCCGGCCTCGCCGCCGGCGGCGTGCTCGGCTTCATCGTGTCGTTCGACCAGTTCACGATATCGATGCTGATTACCCAGCGCGAGCAGATCACGCTACCCGTAGCGATCTACAAATACCTCTACGACGTCAACGATCCCGTCGTCGCGGCGGTCTCGTCCGTGCTTGTTGCCTTTGGCTTTGCGCTGACGCTGGCCGTGCAGGGGCTGCGCCGCGCGAACCTGCCCACGGCATAACCCCATCGTGATCTCAGCAGAGAATCGAATCAGTAGATGACGACCTTGTCCCATCCTTCGCCGAGGCGACTGTTGAGCCGGCGAAGCGTGCTGGCACTGGGCGCGCTGCTTTCCGGAAGCGGCGGAACGGCGATCGCCTATCCAAAGCGCCAGGTCATGGTGGTCGTACCATATGCCGCGGGCGGCACCGCTGACATCGTCGCGCGCCTGCTCTGCGAGGAGCTGCAAAAGAGACTGGCCGTGACCTTCGTCGTCGAAAATAAGGCAGGCGCGAGCGGTACGCTTGGCTGCGCGACGGTCGCCAAGGCGGTGCCGGACGGCGCGACCTTGCTGTACACCGCCGGCGGGCCGCTCACCATCGGCCCTCATCTGATGAAGACGGTGCCCTATGCGGTGGCACGTGATTTCACGCCGCTGGCGCTGATCTGCCAAGTGCCGAGCTTTCTGGTCGTCAATGCAAACGACTCGGCGAAGACTCTGAGGGATCTCGTCGCGCACGGGCGATCGAAACCGAACGCACTCCGGTTCGCCTCGCCCGGCATTGGCACGTCGGTCCACATGATCGGTGAATTGTTCCGCCTCCAGGCGGGCTTCGAGGCTGTCCACGTGCCATATCGCGGCGGTGCTCCCGCGATGAACGATCTGTTGTCCGGACAGGTCGACTACATGTTCGAGAACGTGCCCCAACTGCTGCCCCAAGTGCAGGCCGGCACGCTGCGCGCGCTCGCAGTGACGTCGCCGGCGCGAATGGCATCTGCGCCGGACGTGCCGACCTTGACGGAGGCCGGCGTTCCCGGTGTCGAGGTGGGCACATGGTATGGCCTGCTCGGCCCCGCGGCGCTGCCGGACGCCATCCGCGCGGAACTGACGGACGCAGCGACCGAGATCCGTCGCAATCCCGCGTTCGCTGGCCGTATCGGCGAACAAGGCGCACAAGGAGACCTGCGCAGTGGCACCGAGTTCGAAGCGTTCATTCGCGAGGACGATCGACGCTGGCGTGACACCATCGAGAGTGCGAACATCCGCGCCGAGTAGACGGACTGCTGTCCGACCGCTTCTCCAGCGCAGCCGACTACGTCTTGAGCTTCACCTCGACCAACACGTTGCTGTATTCCCAGTCACTGTTGTTGATCAACTCGTGCGGAATCCCGGGCTCACGCCACAGCACCTCACCCGGCGATTCGATCGTGTCTTTTTCCCGACCGTCGTCGAAGATCATCTTGTTCTTGCCGTGTGTGATCGGCACTACGAGATAGGGCAGCAGATGCTGGTGCCAGGGTTGACGCTCGCCAGGCTTGAGATGAAGACTCCAGACCCTGATCTCGTCGTTCTCAAAAATGATCTTGTCACCGATTGGGCCAAGCTGGCGGGTCGTCATGGACATGCTCCTGATGTTTGAACGTCTCGTCGAACGGGTCTGACGATCCGGTCATGGACCGGATCAATAGCGGAGGTCATAGGAAGAATTGCTGCGACATGGTCGTCGGGCCGGATCAACACCGTGGTATCGATGGAGCAACCGAGGCGCGCCCGCAAGGTGTCTCCCACATCCAGCAGGCTCCGATGTCTAAGGCCCGAATCGAACGGGGCATCTCGACGCGAGACCAGCAGATGACGAAGCCCCGGCCGATTGGCGGGGAGAGCTGGGCGCCGACGTGGGTCGGCGAAGTGGAGACAGAGAAAGGTATCGTCCACCAGTTGGTGCAGACGAACCGACCGCCCTTCGGAACAGTGGACCTCTGCATCGGGAATGCGATCTCCAACACAAAGCCGGCCCTGCGCGGTCCGCACCATCGACCACTCGCCGTTTTGCCCGACATCGAGGCGCACGCCGAGCATGGTCCGGGTCATGGCGTTGGCCCATCGATCGCCGGACATCGTCTCGACACCGCCCTGCTCGCCCAGCATATAGCGACGAGCGGCTTCGGCCATCTCACCGGATCCCTTTGCCGCCACCAGATACTGCTCATGCGCATAACCGTCGAGCAGTTCGTCATCCGCCCAGCCGCGCGTGACCCAGGCAAGTCGCCAAGGCAAGCTGATCGCGTCGAGAATTCCGGTGTTGAGACCAAGAGCCCACATCGGAGTGATCAGGTGCGCGGCGTCGCCCATCAGGAAGACACGCCCAACGCGCCATGTCGACGCGATCCGATGGTGAATGCGGTAACTAATGGTATTCAGGATCTCGACATCACCGACGGCTCCGACGAATGCCCTGACCTTGTCCGCAAGCTGCTGTCGTGTGGGCTCGTCCGCGTCCCCCGTGAGAGGGAACAAAAAGCGCCAGCAATGCGGCTGCCGGACCAGGACCATCCACTCCGCTGGGTCCGCGAAATAGGCGAGATAGGGGTAGTCCCGAGGCGTCGCGACATCAAGGTCGGCGCGGACATCGGCCAGGAACGTGCGGGCAGACAGCGTCTCACCCTCGATCGCGATATTCAGCGCGCCTCGGATCGTACTGCGTCCGCCGTCGCAGGCGAGCAGGTAGGATCCTTCGAAAGTCCGCTGGCCCAAAGGAGTATCGAAAGTCGCCGTTACGCCGTCGGCCTCCTGAACAAATCGTTCCACGCGATGCCTGAGGTAAGTCGCACCCGGAGCACGCCTCTCGATCGCGCGATGAAGGATGGGCTCGAGATGATGCTGGGGCAGGTTGACGACGAAGGGATAACGCGTGTCATCCCGCAGTAAAGCAGTCTCCACAGACGGACGCATCTTACCGGACGAACGTTCGATGTCGCCGATTTCGTCAACACGCAAGGACGCCTTCAGCACGTCGTCGGCGACGCCGTAGCGGCGAAACGCCTCCAAGGTCCGCGTCAGGATGGTCCCAGCCTTGGTATCCCTCGACAGCGAACCGTCCTCTTCGAAGAGCATGAACGGCACGCGATAGAACGCCAGCGCGAGTGCGGTGGTAAGACCGACGGGGCCTGCGCCGACGATCAGGACAGGCTTCATCTGAACCTCATCCGATGCCGAACGGCTGGCGACGAAATCGAATGGGCGCCCATTGGCCTCAATGTCCAGAAGCAGTTGGCGGAAGCCAGGGTGCAACGAGCATCTCGACCACCTCGACGAGGAGATAGGCGATAACCCCAAGTAGCGAAAGAGCGAACAGGGCGGCAAAGGCCAGCGGCGTGTCCAGTTGCGACGTCGCGGTCAAGAGGAGAAAGCCAAGGCCTTCGCTCGAGCTTACGAACTCCCCGATCACCGCGCCGATGACGGCGAGGGTCATCGCCACCTTGGCCCCCGTCATGACGAACGGAAGCGCTGCGGGGAGCTGGATCTTCATGAATATCTGCAGCGGGGTAGCACGCAGGCTGCGCGCCAACTCATGCAGTTCGCGCGGCGTGGAGCGAAGCCCGGCGGTCGTATCCACGATGATTGGAAAAAAGGCGACCAGCCAGACGATAACGAGCTTCGACTCGATCCCAGTGCCGAGCCAGATCATCACGATGGGAGCCAGCGCGACCTTGGGAACAGACTGCAATGCGACCAGGATCGGATAGAACATCAGGTTGAGCGGCCGCGAATTCGCGATGGCCACCGCAATCGGCAGCCCGACCACGATCGCGAGCACGAAACCGCTGAGCGTCTCCTTGAACGTGATCCAGCCCTCGCTCAGCAGGAGCGGAAAGCGGGTCACGAACGCGGCGGCGACCTTGTCGGGTGTCGGAAGCACGACCGTCGGAAGCCGCCCGATCCAGCAAATGAGAATCCAGGCCAGGATGATCACCGCGACACCAACAAGCGGATACCCCACCCGGGAAAGCTGTTGGCGCATCATTGAGCTCCACTTGCGGAGGCGGCGGGAATGACGCCGAGCGCCTCGCTGGCGACGCGCTCCAGTGCCGTGAAGTCTTCGTGAAACCGCAGCTGCTGCGCGCGCGGATACGGTAGATCCACCAATATCTCCTTTGCGACCCGCGCGGGCCGCCGACTGAAGACGAGTACCTTATCCGAAAGATAGATCGCCTCGGAAATCGAGTGCGTCACGAACAGCACTGTCGCGCCGGTCTCTTTCCTGATCCTCAGCAGCAGGTCGTTCATCTCCAGCCTGGTGAATTCGTCCAAGGCGCCAAATGGTTCGTCCATAAGTAAGAGAGCCGGCTGATGAATCAGCGCACGGCACAATGCGACGCGTTGCTGCATGCCGCCGGACAACTGATGTGGACGCGCCGAAAGGAACGAAGACAGCCCGACCAGATCCAAAAACTCGACCGCTCGCTTGCGGGCTGCCGCATCGTTCTTTCGCAGGATCTCCATTGGAAACAGAACGTTGTCGAGGACGCTGCGCCAATGCATTAGGCTCGGAGCCTGAAACACGAAGCCATAATTGCCGAGCGGCTCGTTTACTTCGCGGCCGTCGATCGAGACCGTGCCGGACGTCTTCGGGATCAGTCCGGCGATGACGCGAAGCAGCGTGGTCTTGCCGCAGCCGCTGGGTCCAAGGAAGGATACCAGTTCGCCCCTGGCAAACTCGAAGCTAGCATCATCGAGCGCCACGACCGGCTCGCGGTATGCTTCCTGCGGCGGGAACGTCTTTCGGACGCTTCTGATCGAACCGAATGTCATGGTGAAAAGGGCTGCGCTACGATGGGCAGGGAGTGACAAGGGGTGAGCGCGGCCGCGATCGAACTTATGCGATAGTTCGCCGCAGTCGGGGCAGGCTCCCCGGCAAGAGCACGGCGTGCGGCCGCCTTCGCCAGATCTGGTCCGGTTCTTGCGTATCTTGCAGTCAAGCCGATCACCAGGTCCGGTCCCGCGCAAGCGGGATTGAAGTCCTCGATATGTCTCTATTCACTCGATTGCCCCCAAGCTCAATGTACATTTCTTGTGAAATATCTTATGATATATTCAATGTCAATTTTGGGTCCGTTCCGAGGAGTGAGAAGCGCATGTCGAGAATTTCAAGCTTCATGATCGCGGTGGTGCTGTTGTACGCGGGCGGTCCTGCATCGGCGCAGGAGCGCGACGTCAAGTTCATCCTCGATTTCATCAGTCTGGGCCGTCATGCGCCGTGGTACGTCGCACTCAACAAGGGCTACTATAAGCAAGAGGGGTTGAATGTCTCGATTCTGCCTTCGAAGGGCACGGCGGACGCCATTCGTTCGGTGGCCACCGGCACGACCGAATTCGGCTTCATCGACGTGCCGAGCCTTGTGGCCGCCGGCAGCAACGCCGCAGCGGTCAAGATCGTTGCGGCAAACTATCAGAAACCTCCCTACTGCGTGTTCAGCCTCGATCCGGGGGCTAATATCGACAGTCCCAAGAAGCTCGCCAATATCGAGCTTGGCTCCAGCACGGCATCCTTCGTGCCGAAGATCTGGGCGGCGTTCATGGAAATGAACGGTGTCGACAGCAAGACATTGAAGATCGTGAACATCGACGGATCCGCGCGCGTGCCAATGCTTGCCGCGCACAAGATTGCGGCAATCGATACCTTCGTAATGAGCGAACCGGCGATCCGACGCGCGGTAACCGACGCGAAGCCGGTATGCCTGTTCGCGGGCGACTTTGGTTTGGAGATCTACGCCAACTCCATCGGAGTCAACGAGACGTTTCTGAAGGAGAACCCCGACCTAGTCCGCAAGTTCGTCAAGGCGTCGCTGCGGGGATGGAAAGACACCTTCGAGAACCCCGAGGAAGCCGCCCGCATCCAGCTGCAATATGTCAAGGCACTAGATCCGCAAATCGTGGTCGAGGAGATCGGCATTCTGCGCCGCGTTGCAATCAGTGACGACGTCAAGAAGCACGGTCTCGGCTATATTGCACCGGAGCGCATGAAGTCGACGGTGGACTTCATCAACAAGAACATTGATGTGGCAGGCGACAAGGTTACGGCCGACCAGATCTACGTACCGGGCTTTCTCCCGCAGGAACCGATCCTACCATGAAGGCGGAAACGATCAACTTGCGCCGGGGCGCGCGCAGCGGAGGACCGCTCGGGGCGATGTTGCGCCTGCTCGCCGGCTCCCTTGCTGCGGCATCGCTCTCGTCGCAGGCAGCCCGCGCTACGGATGAGGCGTTCCCGAACCGTCAGGTCACCATCGTCTCGCCATATCAGGCCGGCGGCACCAGTGACATCATCGCGCGGTTGATCGCACGAAAGCTCTCTGACAGCTGGAAGCAACCCGTCATCGTCGAGAATAAGCCCGGCGCCAATGGCAGCATTGGCATCATGGCCGTGATCAAGGCGCCTGCCGACGGCTATACGCTGTTGGCCGTTGCATCGAGCGCACTCACGATCAATCCGCTTATCTACCGCAACCTTCCTTACGATGTCGGGCGCGATCTTGCACCGGTAACGCGCACCGGACTGGTCCCGAACGTATTGGTCGTAAACCCGGCACTTCCTGCGAAGAACGTAGCCGAGCTGATCACCCTAGCCCGCACCAGGCCCGGCAAGCTGAACTACGCCTCCCAAGGCAACGGCTCGAACGGACATTTGACCGGCGAAATGTTCCGCCAACGCGCCGGCATCGACATCGTGCACATCCCCTACAAGGGCAGCGCGCCCGCCGTCACTGACCTCGTTTCCGGCCAGGTCGACCTCATGTTCGACAATCTGCCGAGCGTTCTCGGGCAGATTCAATCTGGCCAACTTCGCCCATTGGCCGTGACGACGTCCGCACCGGCTGCGCTGCTGCCCGGCATACCAACCGTCAGCGATGCAGGATTTCCCGGCTTCGAGAGCAGCGCCTGGTTCGCCGTGCTCGTCAGCGCACAGACACCGGAGCCGGTACGCGCCAGGCTGGAAGCGGCCACCGTAACCTTGCTTAAAGACGAGGACGTTTCACGTCGCCTTGCCGAGCTCGGGGTGACGGTAACTGCCGGCGGGTCGGCCGAGCTCGCAAGCCGCATCCAGGGTGAGAGCCAGACATGGCGCGAGATCGTGACCAAGGCAGGAATTGCGGTCGAATAGCGCGAAGGCATGCTGGCAACTTAGGTGCTCCTAATGACCCGTGAGAATCATAGTCCATGACTGAAAATATCCGTCTCGACGTTCATGCGCATTTGGTCGCCTCCGACGGCGCCTCACTGTCCGCCTTTGCCGGCGTAAATTGGGACTCTTCGTCCAGAAAGCTTACGGTCGATGGCCACACCATCGGACTGACCAACTTGTTCAAACCGGGAGCGCTGCTCGCCTGGATGGACGAGCATCGTGTTGAACACGCCTGGATTTCCGTCCCGCCGCCGGTTTACCGCCAGCAGCTCGCCGCCGACGAAGCGCTACGCTGGGCCAATGCGCTGAACCAGGAACTGACCGCGATTGCGCGGGCACAGCCGGCGCGCTTCTCTCCACTGCTGCATTTGCCCGTTGAGCATCCCGAGGTGGCGGCGCAGATCGTCGGCGCGGCGCAATTGGCGGGGCAACGGCGCTTTGCCATGGCCGCCGGAGCACCAGGCTGCGCACTCTCGGCGCCTGCCTACGACCCGCTGTGGACACAGCTCGATGCGATGAAGGGATTTCTGTTCCTTCACCCAGGCGAAGGCTGCGATACGCGGCTCGATCCGTTCTATCTCCACAACCTTCTCGGCAACCCCGTCGAGACTGCCATCGCCGCGTCCCACCTGGTTTTCAGCGGCGTGCTTGAGCGCTACCCAGGGATCCAGGTCTGTCTAGCCCATGCTGGCGGCGTGACCGCCGCGCTCGCCGGGCGCTGGAACCGCGGCCACGGCACCGCGCGGCCGGGGCTCGATCTCGAGAAGGAGCCGCCGCTCAAGGCGCTGCGCCGTTTCTGCGTGGACTGCATCAGCCACGATCCCGCAGTACTCGATCTGGCTACCTCGGTGTTCGGCCCCGGTCACATCCTGTTCGGGTCGGACTGGCCCTTCCCGATGGGATTGCCGAACCCGCACACCCAACTTGCTGATCTCGGCTCGCAGGTCCGCAAGCGCATTTTCTGCGACAATCCGGAAAAGCTGAACTGAAGGCCCAGTTCTCCGTCAGCCGATCAGGACGTCGGACCGTGCTGCTAGATCGGTTGCCACGAGTCGGTTGCGCAATTCGCCGATCCCCGTGCCTCGCACGACCACCTCGTCACCTTCCTTCATGAAGATCTGAGGCTCGCGCGCGTTGCCGACACCGCTCGGCGTCCCGGTCAGGATCACGTCGCCGGGATGCAACGTCATCCCGAACGACAGTTCGGCGATGAGTTCATCGATCGGAAAAGCCATCTGCGCCACCACCGCATCTTGCAACACCTGGCCGTTCAGCTCGCATTGCAGCCGGATGTTGGGAACATCGAGTTCGTCCGGCGTAACGATGACCGGGCCGAGCGGCATGGTGCCATCGATGCTCTTGCCCTTGAACCATTGGCCGCCGTGTCTTCGCTGCAAGTCACGCTGCGAGACGTCGTTGGCGAGGCAATAGCCGAAGACGTAGGAGAAGGCCTCGGCGCGCGGAATGCTGCGACCGGTCTTGCCGATCACGATCGCAAGCTCGGCCTCATAGTCCCACTTGGCAGATATCCGAGCATTATAGGCAATTGGAGCTTCGGGCCCGATGACGACATCGGGCGACTTCGTAAAAAAGGTCGGAGCCTTCGGCCGATCGACCTCCTGGCCCTCGCGCTTGCCGCGCCCTTCCTCGAAATGATCCCAGTAGTTCCATCCGGTGCACAGCACGTCGCGGCGGAAGCGGCGGATCGGCGCGGCCAGGAGACCGCTTGCGTACGCGATCCGCTCACCGCCATTGAGTGCACCGCGGATCGCGGCGCTCCTCACGTCGGGGGATGCCGAGATCAGGTCCACCATGTCGCCGGTGTGCTGACCGATGAGCGCGATCTCGCCGTCTTGCACGACGCCAACGCGATCCTTGCCGTTCAGATTGACAGTAGCAAATCGCATCGTACGCTCAGCCCTGCACGACCGCGATAGCGTTGATCTCGATCAGGTAGTCCGGCGACGTCATCTTGCACACCTCGACCATGGTGGAAGCCGGGGCGATCCCCGTAAAGTACTGCCTGCGGACCTTATGTATGGCCTCGAAGTGCTCCATGTTGCGAACATAGACGTCGACGCGACAGATGTCGTCCAGCGTTCCGCCGGCCTCCTCGACGGCCGCCTTCAGGTTCTCGCAGACTTGCCGGGTCTGCTCCTCGATGTTGCCAATTCCGGCAATCGTGCCGTCGGCGCGACGCGAGGTCATTCCGGACAGGAACACCAGGTGCCCCTGCGCTTCGATTGTGGTGGCTTGTGAAAAGTGACCGTTCGGCTGGCGCAACTTGGCGCTGGTGATCTTCTTCTTGGGCATCAGTGTCTCCAAATCAGGTGGATATTTCGCCTGGAACCGCGACATTCAATCGTGCGGCTGACGTACGCAGTGCCGCCAGCGTGGCGCCGGCGACTGTCACGGAGCCATCCGAGTCAGACCGCTTGCGCTCAGCGCGGTCGCCCGGGAGGCGGATCTCGGTCGCGCCAGGCGCTAGGCGCGAGGCGCGAATCTTGTCGGCAAAGGATGAGGCTGCTTCGGCAAACTCGGGAAGCGGACGAAAGCCGACGATGTTGATCGCAAGAAACAGGTTTGCACAGCCATAGGGTTTGCTCGGATCGCCGTAGAGCGGCTGCACGGCCTCGCCAATCGCGCCACTGGAGAGCCCGCCGACAAGCAGGTCGATCAACAGGGCAAGGCCAAAACCCTTGGGACCCGCCGCCGGCAACAGGATTCCCTTGATTGCCTCCGCCGGGTCGATCGTCGGCGAGCCGGCGGCATTCAACGCCCATCCCTCGGGAATGGTTTCGCCTTTGCTCTCTGCGAGCCTGATCTTGCCCATAGCGCCGGCACTCAGGGCCAGGTCGAGCACGATCGGGTGCTTCTTCGTCGGCACCGCGATCGCAATCGGGTTGTTGCCGACGACTCGGTCGATGCCGCCTGGAGCGGGCAGCAGCGGCCTGGTGTTCGCCATCGCGATGCCGACGCAGCCGCCCAGCGCCATCGCCTTGGCGAAGCGCCCTGCCGCACCAAAATGGAAGGTGTCTCGCACCGCCACGGCCGCAAGGCCATACTGGCCTGCACGTTCGATCGCCATTTCGGTCGCCCGATTACCGATCACTTGGCCGAAGCCATTCTCCCCGTCGATGACGAGCTGCGAGCCTGTATCGCTCACGATGCGGCCCTGTGCCGCAGGAGCAACGGAGCCAGACACGATCCGATCGAGATACATCGGCAGCAACATCAGGCCGTGCGAAGGCAGTCCTTCGACGTCGGCATCGACGAGCGCCTCTGCGACAGCTCGGCCGTGCGCCGCCGGCGCGCCAGCAGTGACCAGAAGGGCTGCGGCGAACTCAGTCAGCAGGCACGACGATATGGTAACGTGGTTCGGCATGATGCGAGATCTTTCGCCCGCGATCAATGCGCGTCTTTCTCATCCGTGTACCAGGATGGCTTCATCGGATAGTGCGGACCATCATAGATCTCGATCACGATCGTTTCTTCGTGCGCAAGCGTCGGTCCGTGCACATTGCCCTTGGGGTTGCAGTAGAAGCTGCCGGCTTTCAGGGCGACTCCGGTGGCCGTGTACTCATAGTGGCCCGACAGGCAGAACATCATCTGGTTCGACGCGTGCAAGTGCGGCTCGGGAATGCTTGCGCCCTTGTCGAACTTGATCAGCGCCACCGACGCCCCGGTGGCTTCATTCCGCCAGAGCATCTTCTCATGAACCCCCTTCAGCGACTTTTCGCGCCATGGCGTGGTCGCCGTGTTGATCAGGATTTCGTCCAGAGTGGGCGCCCCGTCGGGAAGTGTCATGACTTGTTCCTCTCACTGCATGCAAGGCTCGATGGAGGTCATGATATTTCACATGATACTTTTGTGCAACCCCGACACGATGAATCCCCTGCCGGGCCTGCCGGCCTCGCCTCCCGCAGTGATGGTCAGGCCGGGTCCTTGAGCGAGCCAGCCCGCAGGGGCATTGCTCCCGCGGCCCTCGGAGCGTTGTGCAGCACCTTGAGGACTCGCTCACGAAGATTGCTGAGGTGAGCTCGCATCGCGTTCGCGGCTCCGTCGCCGTCGCGACTGCGGATCGCCTTCAGGATGGCGCGATGTTGCCTGTCCGAGGCCGACGTATCGAGTGTCTGCCAGAGGTTCAGATACCAAGCGCGCGTGCAGCGCTCGTGAAGTGAAAGGGCAAAGTCGCCGAGAACGCGATTTGCCGACATCGCGCTAATCTTCTTGTGAAATGCATGGTCGCATTCGACAAAGGCATTTATTTCGCCGCCGCCAATACGCGACAGATTGCCGTCTAAAATGGCCTGCAACTCCTCGACGTCCTTTGCGGCGGCATGCGACGCCGCCGTACGGGCGATTTCAGGCTCGACGACCAGCCGCGCGTCCAGAAACTCGATAATATTGCCGATGGAATCCGGCTGAATGATCACACCCTTGCGCGGAACGACGTCAATCAACCCCTCGAGCTGGAGGCGCTGGAGCGCCTGGTGAACCGGCGTGCGGCCGAGCTTCAGGAGATCGGAGATCGCCGCCTCGTTCAGATATT
This sequence comes from Bradyrhizobium manausense, assembly GCF_018130615.1. GTDB lineage: Bacteria > Pseudomonadota > Alphaproteobacteria > Rhizobiales > Xanthobacteraceae > Bradyrhizobium > Bradyrhizobium manausense_A. The sequence goes on along the minus strand of NZ_JAFCKB010000019.1, from coordinate 35,598 downwards.
GGCCCGGCAGGAAGTAGAGCGTGATCACCTTTTCCTTGATGGCCTCATAGGCCTGCTGGGCCAGGGAAGCGGACCGATCGGGACGCTCTTTCTGTCGCTTGGTGGGCTTCGAACCTCGCTTTGCGGCGGACTTGTCTTTGCTCATCTGGTCGAGACCACGCAATGTGTTGATAGGGTTGCGCATATCACAACCGGCGGAGGGCGTCGAGCAAGGGTCAGGCGTGGCAACCAAGCCAGTGTCCGCGGCTCCGAATCTGGCGCGACGGCAACCGTCGATCCGAAGCGAGTATGGTGCGCGCGCGTCTTGTGCAGTGCTTGAGAACACTTTGTGCCGCAGGTGCGTCGCGGATGTATTTACAACCCCAGAAGCTTCTGTCAATCATCTGAAATATCATGTGATGCTGTAGGTGAGATATGATGGTCGATCGCCGCGTGGTATTGCAAGGGGGAGCCCTCGGCCTGGCGTTTGTCGTAGGTGGCAGGGAAATGGTGTTGTCGCCGCGGAAGGCGCGTGCCCAGGACATCCCGCTATCAACTCTCACACCGGCCGAACGCGAGACCTTGGAGAGCTTCGGCGACGTGCTTCTCCCCGGGGCCCGCGAGGCCGGGATTGCCCATTTCGTCGACCATCAGCTTGGCGTGTCGCCCGGAGAGGCGCTCCTTCTTGCCCGCCTCGTCAACGTCGCCCCGCCGTTCGTCAATTTCTATCGTGCCGGCCTGAAGGCCCTCGACGAAGCCGCGACCAAATCACATGGCGCGCCGTTCGCACGGCTCTCCGAAGACACGAAGATCGCTTTCGTCGACCAGATTCGCCAGCGTCCGCCCGACGGCTGGGTTGGCCCGCCCTCCCCCTTCTTCTACTACGTGGTGCGCAACGACGCAGTCGACGTCGTCTACGGAACCGTCGAAGGCTTCGAGAAGCTCGGCATCCCCTACATGCCGCATATTCCTCCGAGCGCGAAATGGTAAGCACGGCGCCCACGCGCGAGAGGGCCGACGTGCTCATCGTCGGGGGTGGCGCCGCTGCACTCCTGATGGCCGCCAAGCTTGGCGCAGCGGGCAAGCGCGTCGTGGTCCTCGAACAGGGGCCGGACTTCACCTTGAACGATCTTATCAGTTCCCAGATCTGGGCACGCCGGCTGAAATGGGGCGGCACGCCGATGCTTCTGGAGGGGCGTCATCCGGTCGGCTTCGCCTACAACGCCGGCTGGGGCGTCGGCGGCGCGGCACTCCACCAATTCGGCAACTGGCCACGATTGCACCCTGAGGACTTCCGCATGAAGTCGCTCCACGGACGGGGCGCCGACTGGCCGATCGACTACGCCGAGTTGCGGCCGTATTACGATCGGATTCAGGAGGAAGTCGGGCTCGCTGGCGATGCCCTGGCAGAGACATGGCGCCCGGAGGGTGCGCCCTACCCCATGCCGCCCACCCGGATCTTCAAGCACGCGGAGCTCATGGCGGAAGGCTTCCACAAGATCGGGATCCGCACGGCGCCGATGCCGGTTGCGATCAACACGGTGGAACGCGACGGCCGTGCCGCCTGCATCTACGACGGCTGGTGCGAGGCTGGATGCCCGATCGGTGCGCTTGCCAATCCGCAAGTGACTTATTTGCCGGTGGCGATCAAGGCGGGAGTCGAGATCAGGTCCGGCTGCTACGTCACGCGCGTGCTGTTGGATCCGCGACAACAGCGAGCTGTCGGTGTCGAGTACTATGACAGCGAAGGAACACGGCACGAGCAGCCGGCGAAACTGGTGGTTCTCGCTGCCTTCGTCGTCGAGAACCCGCGCATCCTGTTCAACTCCGCCACGGAGAAACATCCCGCGGGCCTTGGCAACCCCAACGGCCTCTTGGGCCGAGCGATCATGACCCATGCAGGCGCAAATGTCTGGGCCATGTTCGACGAGGACGTTGAAAATCATCTCGGCTTGTCGGCTGCGCTGCTGATGTCGCAGGACGGTTACGGCAAAGAGAGCCGATCCGGCGCGTTTGGCAGTTATACGTGGACCATTGGCATCGCGCAGAAGCCGAATGACGTTCTCGGCTTTGCGAACGCGCGCGGAGCTCTTTTCGGCGCGGCGCTGCACGAATTCATGAGGAAGGCGGCGCGTGGTGTCGGAAAGGTGCAGGCGGTTTGCGAGGAGATTCCAACCCCGGAAAACCGCGTTCTGCTGTCGGATCAGAAGGACCGCTTCGGACTGCCAAGGGCCCGCGTGATCCACAATTTTGAGGAGAACGCGGTCAAGCTATTCGAGTTTGCGCGTGACGAGGGAATTCGTGCGCTCAGGCAGACTCGTGCCGTAGACGTCTGGGCCGGGCCTACGCCGAACATCTCCCACGTTGCCGGCGGCACGCCCATGGGACGCGATGCAGCCTCGTCGATCACCGACAGCTACGGCCGGATGCACACCTTTCCAAACCTCTTCGTGGCCGGCGCCGGCCTCTTCACTACCGAAGGCGCCGTGCATCCAACATTCACGGTGCATGCGCTCGCGCTGAGAAGCGTCGAGCACATCATCGATCGCTGGGGCGGGCTCGTCGAATAACCTCCGGAAGACCAAGGCAGACGCGAATGGCTAATCTGGACAAGGTTGACGCGGTCGTCGTCGGAAGCGGCGCGGCAGGCTCCATCTTTGCCGCAACTCTGGCGAAGAGCGGCAAGAAGGTCGTTGTCCTCGAGCACGGACCAGATCGCCGCGAGGACGAGTGGATCAGCTCTATGATCTGGGGCCGCCGGCTCAAATGGGGTGGCGCGCCGGTTCTCGCCGACGGCAAGAACCGCTACGGCCACAACTTCAACTCCGGCTGGCTCGTCGGTGGCTCGACCGCCCATCATTTCGCCAATTGGCCGCGGCTACAGCCCTCCGATTTCCGGATGAAGTCGCTCTACGATCGGGGACTCGACTGGCCGATCTCCTACGACGATCTCCGCCCGTTCTATGACCGGATCCAGACCGAGGTGGGCATCGCGGGCGATGCCGCCGCCGAAGTCTGGCGCCCACCCGGGGCCCCCTATCCGCTTCCCCCGCTTCGTTCATTTCGTCACGCCGACATTGTGGCCGACGGAATGCGCAAGCTCGGCATGCGGGTCGCGCCTTTGCCCTCCGCAGTCCTGAGCACGGACTACAAAGGCCGCCCCGCCTGCATCTATGACGGCTGGTGTCATGCCGGATGCCCGATCGGCGCGATCGGCAACGCTAATACGGTGTTCTTACCGCAGGCTATCAAGGCAGGCGCCGAGATCCGGCCGTCGAGCTATGTCACGCGCGTACTACTCGACTCCAAGGGCGAGCGGGCCGCCGGCGTCGAATACATCGGGCCCGACCGCGCCAGGGTGGTACAGCCGGCTGACGTCGTTGTTCTCGCAGCCTTCGTGGTACAGACCCCACGGATTCTGCTGAATTCCGCGCATGATCGGCATCCCACAGGATTGGCCAATTCGAGCGGCCTGCTCGGTCGCTACGCGATGACACATGCCGGTTCGGGGGGGTGGGGATTGTTCGACGAGGACGTCGAGAACCACATGGGCATCACGGGAGGATTGCTGATGTCGCAGGACGGATACGCAAAGGATGCGCGCCCCGGCATGTTCGGCAGCACCATGTGGCAGATCGGATTCGCCCAGAAGCCGAACGACATCCTGGGTTTTGCCAATTCACGCAGCGCGCTGTTCGGAGCGGACTTGCACGCGCATATGAAAGCTGCCGCGCGCGGACTGGCGCGAATCCTGGGACTCAACGAAGCCCTGCCCAATCCGGACAATCGGATCGTGCTGTCTGACCAGAAGGATGAATTCGGCGTCCCGTTGGCGCGCGTCGTTCACTCCTATGACGACAGCGCCTTGGGTCTATGGCGGAACACGAACGAGGAAGGATTGCGGATCATGGCTGCGGCCGGTGCCAAATCGGCCTGGTTCAACCCGGATCCCGGCGGCATCCATTTTCACGGCGGCACCATCATGGGCGCAACGGCAGCAACATCGGTAACTAACGACTATGGCCAGACCCACGACATCCCCAACCTCTGGATCGGCGGTCCCGGCCTTTTTCCAACGGAAGGTGCGGTCAACCCAACCTTTACTGTGAGTGCCTTGGCGCTGAGATCTGCGGAAAGACTGGTGGTTTTTTGGAATACGCTACTACGCTAAGGTGTCAGGGGGTGATCTCGGTATCAGGACCGCTTGCGTGCACACACGCGGATTAAGAGCGTGTCAAACTGAGGCTTCACAATTCGCGCGTCCGCGCGATGAGATAAGATCGGACGTGTAAAAGTCCACGGCCCGGTCGGTAGTCCGGGTGGCAGCTACGCTCGTACGGCCGGACTCGTCGGGCATCCGGCACGTCCTTTTCCAGGCGATGGGAAAGGTGCGTCCGGATGAACCGTCTAAAGCGTTTTATTCATTCTCCTCTGAGCTTTGGTGCTCCATTCCACATAGGAAAGCGCCGCCAGCGCACGCCCATCGCACTCCGCCGGCGCGCGGAACAAAGCCGTTTTGTCGCCGCCCGCCTTTTCGATGGTCAGGCACACCTTCGCTTCGCGCAGGCGTCGCCATACGCAATGGAAAGAACGGTATGACCGAAAAGATCCTGGTGACCGGCGCTACCGGCAATACGGGTCGTTACCTCGTAGAGATGCTCCTCGCCAAAGGCGAGTGCGTCAAAGCGACTTCCCGCGGCGAAGCCGCGGTGGCAAACACCGAAGCCGTCCGCTTCGACATGACCGACGCCTCCACCTACGCTAGCGCGTTCCAGGGCCTCGATCGCGCGTTCATGGTTATTCCCGCCGGCTATCTCGACAACATCGAAGGATCCTTTTGATTTCCTTTACCTGTATCTGCCGCACAACGCGCTGAATGAGCTGGCGAACGAGCTTGATGTTGGTCGCGTTGAATATGACGTTGTCGCGGGCGCGAACTTCCTCGATCCAATCATGGCTCATCTGGGCGGTTGCCTTCTGCCGATGCTCGAAAGACCGCATGAGGCCAACGAGCTGTTCGTGGGCCACGTCGCGATGGCGCTCAATACTCATTTCCTCAAGAAATATGCCGTCAGCCACCCTCGCAATCGCTCTTACCGCAGCGGATTGGCGCCATGGCAACTTCGGACGGCGAAGGCACTCATTCGCGCGAATCTCGATGGCGAGATCGCGTTGGCACGAATCGCCAGCGAGTGCGGCGTGTCAGCCGCCCACTTTGCCCGCGCTTTCCGAGTCAGCACGGGTACACCGCCCCATCGCTGGCTGATGAATCAACGTATCGAGCAAAGCAAGGCCTTTCTGAAAGACTCAGCATTGTCACTCACGGAAATTGCGATCAAATGCGGCTTTTCCGATCAGAGTCACTTCACGAGAGTATTCTCGGCGGCGGTGGGCACCACACCGGGTCGATGGCGACTGATCCGGAAGGACTAGCGCATTTTCCGACCTGGCGGAATCGGAGGGGGATTCCCTTGTGAGGCAAATCGTAATTCACCCTGAGGGCCGGTGATGGAGGCCAGCCCCCATGGCTAAAGCGCTCTCGCCGGACCTTCGCCTTCGCATTATTCGGGCTGTGGAAGAGGAAGGGATGAGCTGTCGGGGCGCCGCTGGACCGGTTCGGCGTAGCGCCATCGACAGCGATCGAACTGGTTAGCGAGTGGAGAAGCACCGGCGCCTGTGAGGCGGGAGCGCAGGGTGGAGACCGGCGTTCAGCTCGGATCGAGGGGCATGCTGCGGAGATCTGTAAATCGGCGTGGGGTCCTCACGCCGATCGGCGCGCTAAGTCGTTGATTCAGATGACTGCGGAGGGTCATTGTTCGGCGCCGATTTACACCCGTAGCTCACCATCTGCGATGCAAAACCGTGCCCGACGCGCAATGGAATGTGGTGTGTCTGCAGCAGCAATTCCGCGAGATTTATCGTCTCGGTCCAATCGCTCTCGAAGCTTTCCAGATGCGCGGCTTGTCGCCAAGGGCTCGCGGCATTCTGCGACCGATCGGTGGGTTGGTGCGGCGCCGTTGCTATTGCTCTGGTGATGGCGCGCATTCGGAGCGGCTAGCGAACCTCGGCGCGCGAAATCGCACAAGGTCGTGGTGGGGTACAAAATCGCATAAATGGCGGAGAGAGTGTTCAGTCAACCTCCATTGAAAAATAAAGCATTTTTGGCCTTCTTGGACTGAAACCCATCATTCGAGCTACGCCCGCAAACCGGCGGTTCGCCTCCGCATTTGGATGAAATCGTTGCCGCCCACCGCCTCGAGCTTCCCAACTTGTCGTAATCGCTTTGTCAATCAGCCCGCTAATTTTTGGGCGCCGATCCCCTCGCTGGCTTAGGGGGCAAGATGCAGGCCGAATGACACCGTGTCTTCCGACGCTCCAACACTTCGCGGATCAAAGGCAGACGATCATTGCCAAAATACATATCGGTTCTGTCAATGAAGAATGTCGGCGATCCGAAGCCGCCGCGTGCGATTACCTCGTCTGTGTTGAGCCTGAGCTGATTCTTGACCGCCTCTTCGTTGATACTTCGAAAAAATTCCGCAGGATCGATGCCCAACTTCATGCAAATGTTCGTCAGCACAGAATCCTGGGAGATGTCCTTGTCCTGACCCCAATAGGCTTCGAACACGGCAGTCGCAAACGGGACCATCTCGTCGCTGCCGAGCCAGACGCAGCCGCGCATCGCCCTTACGCTGTTCACCGGAAAGACCGTCGGTGGCATCTTGATCACAAGACCGGCCGAACGAGCCCAATCGGCGAGATCTTTCAGCATGTACTGCGCTTTCGGCGCGATCGGATTTTCGCGCGAGGCATAAACGCCTGGATTGACTGCATTAAAAATGCCGCCAGCCAGCACGGGCCGCCACGAAAGCGACTCGCCGAACTCCTTCGCCAATTTTTGAATGTTGTGGAAGGCGAGATAAGTCCACGGACTTGAGCAGTCGAAGAAAAACTCGATCATCGGTCGTTACACTCACCATCTCTCCGGTACGCGATGCTGCGAGCCAGCATTTCGATTTTCACTCGCCAGAGGCCTCCATCGCCGTTCATTCCGTGACGACCCTGGATGCGCCGAACATGATTCGCTTTGCTTCGTCGGAGAACGGCTCTTTCACGAATTTGCCGACCGCAAGGCCGGCCTGCACTTGCGGCCGTTCGCGAACTTCCGCATACCAGCGCTTGACGTTCGGATAGTCGTCGAGTGTGAAGCCTTGCGCCTTATGGGTCATCGTCCACGGGAAACAAGCGATGTCGGCTATCGTGTATTCGTTGCCAGCGACAAAGCGTCCGGTCTTGCCCAATTGGGCATCAAGCACACCATATAATCGTGTCGCCTCACGCTGATAACGGTCGATCGCATAGGGGATCTTCTCCGGCGCATAGAGGCGGAAATGACCGTGCTGACCGAGCATCGGTCCAAGACCGGCCATCTGCCACATTAGCCATTGTAAGACCCCGGTACGACCACGCACATCCACTGGCTGGAATCGTCCGGTCTTCTCGGCCAGGTAGATCAGGATCGCACCCGTCTCGAACACGGAGATGGGCTCGCCATCGTCGGCAGGCGCGCGATCAACAATCGCTGGAATACGATTGTTCGGGCTGATAGCGAGAAACTCGGGAGTGAACTGTTCACCAGCGCGAATATCGATCGGCACGACGGTATATGGCAGCCCCAGTTCCTCGAGCAGAATCGAGATCTTCCAGCCGTTGGGGGTCGGCGCATAGTGCAAGTCAATCATTCGGGACGTTCCTAGGGGGCGACTCGTTCGAGCCCTGCTGTGCTCTTCCTAGGTCTGTTCGAGCCGGGCAACGGACCCGGTCTGACGAACGCGTTCACCACGTTGCTCAGAAGCTGCGAGACGTTGTTCTCGAAGCCGTTGATAGGAAGGGCACTTCCGAACGCGATGGATCCGGTTGCAAACACCGCGCCATTATTCGGCGCCTCGAAGTATACCATGTCGGCCCGCAGGATGTAGTTGTGCGTCCCGCTGAATCCCTGGTGGGCGTGGGCTCCCTCCTCGTCGTGGGCGATGTAGTTGTCGGGGTGACCACCCGAGGATGCGATGAGCTTAGTGTTGGGCGGCGTGCCGAACCCCAGCTTGTAGCAGTCGATCTCAATGCCCGCCGCTCCGCCGTTGCCTAGGCCGAAATCACCAATGATCTCGCCTTCGATCCCCTCGGTGATCCAAGCGAGCGCAGGATCATAGCTGTCGGGCATCCGCCGGTAAGGTTGGCTATGGGCGAAGCCCTCGCCGGCAAATGTATTGCCGACCAGCTTCTGCCCCCAGCGCTGAAAGCCGGTCCAGATTCCACCCATCTGGCCCGTCGTGGCGAGGTAGTATTCGCCCGGCCGTGCCGCCCAGGCGATCCAGTGTCCACCTGTCTTGCGGCACTCCATGATCCACGGTTCGTCATCGCGAAACGCCACATTGCAGCAGAAGCTGTTGGCGCCCATGCAGATGAAGCGCCCACCGCCGGCGATGTAATCCTCGTGCGCGTCGAGCATGCGCTCGGAATGATATTCCGGATGGGTGGAATTCAGAATGCACGCGTAGGGCGCCATCGCTGCGACACCCTCCAGATGTACATCTTCGTCGGTCAGTACGTCGTAGTCATACCCCTTGTGCTCAAGCCACGCCAGGATCGACAGGTCTGCCGGAAAATTCCACGGCAAGTCGAATGCGGCGATCCGGTATTTCGGCCGCATGTTCACCATCGGGCGACGGTAGCTCGTGTAGCAGACGCCGGCGCCATCCGCATGCGTGTCGTAGCAGCCCGCACCGAACTCCGGATTTTCGTAGATCTCGATATCGACCTCGGAGATCGTCGGCGGCTGGCCCGCCATTGGCTGCACGATCTGGCCGTCTGTCGCGAAGCGCTCGTTGGCATAGGCCAGATAGGTCGCGGTGGAAAACAACAGAGCAATTCGCGCTGTAGGCATGCGGGACCGAACGAAGAAAACGATGTACTCTTCGGCCAGGCCCTCGCCGTCGCCGCCGCGTACTCTCATCGCGTAGGCTCCGCTGCGCAGCGTTTCGGGCAGCTCGAGCGTCTTTGTGGCGTTCCAATTGCTGTCGATCATCGCGTCGGCATGGAACTCGATGCCGCCGTATTGATGCGGGGCGAGCCGGAAGCAGTCGTTGCGGCCATTCCAGTTGTAGCCGGTCTGTGCACGCACCGGCCTGTTGTAGCCCTCCGCATCGAGCCGGTTTGGTCCAATGTCGACTACGAGATCGCCGATCCCACGATCGGTATACCCCTTCGTTGTGTCCCAATATGCGACCATGCCGTCCAATGGGGGCTGCCCACCTGAGCGGATTGCATCGAGCTCCTCGTGATCCAAAGGACGATCGAACACACCACAACGATCGATCTTGCCGCAGTACAGCTGCGAGACGAAATGCCCGCGTAGCGCGTGCCAGTCGCGCGAGCCCGCCACAAGGAACGGCGTATCGGGCAGGTTGTTCTGCCTGAACCGAAACATCTCCGACACATGCGAGCGGTATTCGACCGGCGCGACTTTGCTGAGCAGGCTGTTGTAGCGGCTCACGACCCCTTCCTGGTACAGCGTGGCGCGGCCGCTTCGCGCATCGAAAGTGGCCGCGACGAAATACCAAGCCTGCTTCTGCAGCGGCAGCTCAGCCTGGAGATAGTCGACCTCGTTTCCGCAACCGACCCAGAACTCCAGCCTGCCGCTTGGATTGATTCCAAGACCATAGCCGTGATTCCTGTCGTTATCCCAGCGGCCCAGGAGGCATTGCCGATGCCCGACATCGGGCCATGTCGGCCAGATAAATGCACAGAGCGTGATGCTGCCGTCGAGTGCGAGCTTGCGATCGGGGTCGGCCACCTCGAGGAAGGCACCGACCTGCGTGAACTGCTTCTCCACCTGCCAGGTGCCGTTGGCGGCGCAGTCGATTTCTTCGTCGATGAATCCCGGACCATGCGGATGCTCGTCGCCATGGATCAGGCGCACGAGATGGGCTTCAGCAGTCGACGTGCCGTCGGCACTGACATGAAATTGTATGGTGTCGCCCGGCTTCACCGAGATCTTGTCTGCGTAGCCGAATATCTTGATCTGCGCCATGGTGCGGAGTTTCCCATCGTGAAGCCGGACAAGGTGCCCTGCCCGGCAGGCGAGTTGCGCTAGGTTTCGAGAAGGTCGCGGATGCAGCGCAGGAACAGGCCGTGACGGGCATCGTTCGCCGATGTGTAGATGGCATCATCGACCAAACGCGGGGGGACACCCCGACGTCCCGAGAGCCTAACGACCTGATAGCGCCGGAACGGCTCGATTGCTCTGACCGCATATCTTTGCTCAAGCGGGCGTTGACGAAAATAGATCAACAATCGCTCGAGCCTCTCGCTGTGTTGTCCCAGCGCCGATTGCCGGTGCTCCTCGATGACCTCGGGGTTCACCAGCGTCCGCAGGAACTCGCGGCGGAAGCCGTCGAATCGATCCCGAACGATGATGTCGCGGTCCTCGGACCTGCCGTACTCGAGAGGCAGCATTCTCAGCTCTCCACCTGCAAATGCTTGACGTGCGCCACGGCCGCGGAACGTGCCGACGCGGCTCTCCCTAACGGATGCATCAAGCCCACTGCTTTTCCTCGTTGACCCATGCGAACCCGGGCAACCTGCCGGCCCCGGCGAATGCCTCCACGACATTCGCCAGCACGCGGGATGCGCCGTTCCTGAAATTGTTGATCGGCAGCGATTGCGCGAATGCGACCGAGCCACATGCAAACACAGCGCCGCCATGGGGGGCCGTGAAGTAGGTCATGTCGGCATGAACCCGCCAGTCATACGACCCATAGAGCCCAAGGTAGGAATAGAGGACGAGCTGCTGGTTCACGACATAGCTGTCCGTGTGGCCCCCTGACGAGGTGACGATCTTGGTATGCGGCGGTGTACCCAGAGCGCGGTCATAATAATCGAGCGCCAGCCCCGCGGCGCCGTCATTGGCAAGACCGGCGTCACCGATGATCTCGCCATCGACACCTTTGGTGATCCAGGACACTGTGCGGTGATAACTGTCCGGCATCCTCCGGTACGGTTCGCTTCGTCCAGCGCCCGAGCTGCTCAGGCCTATGCCAACCAGCTTCTGGGTCGCCCGTCCGAGCACCTTCCAGGGACCGCCACGCATCCCGTCCGTTGCCATGTAGTGCTCGCCGTAGCGGGAGACCCACGGCTTGTACCCATCATCGCGACGTCGACATTCCATGATCCATGGCTCGCCGTCGCGAATGCCGGCGGTGGCGTTGAACCCGTTGCCGCCTGCATAGATGTAACGACCGCCACCGGCGATATAATCCTCGGTCGCATCCAGCATTCGCTCGGTGTAATATTCCGGGCGCGAGCCGCTGATCACGCAGGCGTATGGCGACAACGCCTCCGACCCGTCGCGATGCAGGTCCTCGTCGGTCAGGACCTCGTATTCGAAGCCGCTCTGGTCCAGCCATGCGATGATCGATAGGTCCGCAGCCAATCCCGAAGCCACATCGAGGCTCGGCATCCTGTATCTCGGCCGCATGTTCATGACCGGACGGTGATAGGAACTGTAGCACACGCCATTGCCATCGGCGTGCATGTCGTATGTCGACAGCCCGAAATCGTCTCGCATATACATCTCGATGTCGATATCGGACAGCACAGCCGACTGTCCCGTCAATGCTTCGCGCTCCGGGTGATCAAAGCTCAGGCGCTCGTTCGCAAAGGCAAGGTAGGTGAGTGTCGGAAACAGGAATGCAATGCGCGCCCGCGGTCTTCCCGGCCGCACGAAGAAGACGACATGCTCCTCGCTCGGGCTCTTTCCCCGGCCAGATCGCAGCCTCATGGCATAACAGCCGCTTTTGAGGCCGTGCGGCAGGGCGACAGCCTTGGTCGCCTTCCAATTGCAATCCGTCAGCGCGTCGGCATGAAACTCGATTCCCCCGAACTCTTGCGGAGCCAGACGGAAACAATCGGTGAAGCCTTCCCAGTTCCAGCCGGTCTGGCCGCGAACGGGCCGATTGTATCCTCGGGCATTCAGCTTGTGCCGGCCGACGTCGACCACGAGATCACCGATGCCGCGGTCGGTGTATCCGGCGCTCGTATCCCAGTATGCAACCAGGCTGTCCATCGCAGGGACGAGCCCGCTCCTGATCGTGTCGAGCTCGGCGGGCTGCAGAGCCTGGTCAAATGTGCCGCACCGGTCGATCTTGCCCCAATAGAGTTCCGACACGCACGCCCGCTGTTGCGCGTCGCGGCTACGGGAGCCTGCCATGATAAACGGCGTTGAGGCCAGGTTGCCGGGCTTGCTCCGGAAGATCGCAGATTTGCGGGATTCGTAGTCCACCAGCGCGACCTTGCCTAACAGGCCGTTGTACCTGTTGCCGACACCGACCTGGTGCAAGGTCGCGCGCCGGGTCTCGGCATCGAAGGTGGCGGCCACGAAGTACCACATCTGCACCTGCAGCGGCACGTTGGCGGTCAGGCGCTCGATCTCTTCGCCGCGTCCGATCCAAAACTGCAGATGGCCCTTCTCGTCAATGCCGATCCCGTAGCCCTGCTTTCGATCGCCGTCCCATCGGCCGATAATCGTTTGCCGTTCTCCGGATGCGGGCCAGGTCGGGTGGATGAACGCGAACAGGGTGAAGCTGTTGGCGAACGCCAGCCGGCCCTCCGGATCATCGACTTCGAGGAACGATCCTACCTGGGTGAACTGCGGCTCGACCCGCCACCGGCCGTTCGCGGTGCACGCCACCTCTTCCTCGATGAAGCCTGGCCCTGCCGGGTTCTGGTCGCCATGGACAAGACGCACCAGTTGCGCCTCGGCCGTATCCGTCCCCTCGGCGCTGACATGAAACTGAATGGTCTCACCCGGCTTGACCGAGATCCTGTCCGTGTAGCCAAAAAGCCTGACCGGTGTCACCGCCAACTCCCTCCTTTACAAGCCCAACGTCCGCCGCGCAGGCCGGACACGCTTCATCCGTGATCAGGACTCCAGCAGATCCTGAACGCGCCGCATGAAGACGCCGTGGCAGGCCTCATCCGGCGTCGAGTAGATCCTGTCCTCGACCACACGCGGCGCCACGCCGCGATGTCCGGATAGAGCGACGATGCGATAGCCTTCGAAGCGCTCCACGGCCATGATGGCGTATTTCTCCACTTGGGGACGGGTGCGGAAGTAGATCAGCAGCCGCTCGAGCGCCTCGCTGTGCTGCCCGTTGAGAGAGTGGCGATGCTCCTCGATGATCTCCGGCGACACCAGCGTCTTGAGATGGTCGCGGGTCATCTTGTCGTGGCGCCGCTGATAGATGACGCTCTTGTCCTCGGTCTCGGTCGCTTCCTCGGGTAGCATCTCGCCGCCCTTCTCCGCTCGGGTCGATCGCCGCTCGCTCTTCTTCTTGTCGCGCCAGGCACGGAACTGCGCCTTGATGCCGAACAGCCCGTTGCGCAGGTAGAGGACGACGAGGAGCATGATGAGCCCGATGATCATGAAGCGAGCCGGTCCCCACGTATTCAGCACCTGGTCGAAGAACACGACGATGAGCGTGCCGACCACCGCGCCTTCGGCACGTCCAACGCCGCCAATCACCAGCATGGCGAGGCCGAGTAGCACGGTATCGAAGTTGAAGATCGAGAACGCCACGCCGCCGAAATTCGAGGTGTAGAATCCACCGATGAAGCCCAGCGCCGCCGACGAGATGAGGAACACCCAGACGCGCGCCTGACGAAAGTTGACCCCCGTCGCCTCGGCGAAGGCCTCGCGCTTTTCGGGCGCCATGCGCAGGATGCGTCCAAGCCGGCGGCCGTTGACGAACCGGTAAAGCACCAAAGCCAGCAGCATTAGGCCGAAGCAGGCGTAATACGCCAGGAGCAGCTGACCCAATTGCGACCAGTCTTCCGGGATATAGGTCGTGGCGCCGTACAGGCCGCCGTTCGCGGACCCGAATTCCTTCGACGTCACGAAGTAGACCCGGCAGAGCTCGTTGAGCCCAAGGGTGAGAAGCGCATAGTAGAATCCGTCGAGCCGCGTCGCCGGCAGCGCGATGATGCCGCCGAAGACCAGCCCCACCACAGCCCCGATCGGCGGCAACAACCACCAGGGCAATGCGAACTTGACGGCAAGCAATGCCGTGACGAACGCTGCCGTCCCGACGACCGCATAGGTGGCGAGCGAAAAGACGCCCGCAGTTCCCATGATGAGCATCCAGCACAGACTGATAGCGGCATAGATGCCGAACGTGGCTCCCGCGGTCAGCAGCGTGTTCTGCAGATCGCCTGGCGTGTACAGGGGAGCGATCGCCAGCGCAAGAAGCCCCAACATCCACCAAATGGGCCGCTTGTCGACGATCGTCTTCTCCGCGCGCAAGGTCTTCGGGTTGTACTCCCCGCGCAGGCGAAGCACGCGGCGGCGCGTCGGCCAGTAGCGAAGACGATTCCACATCGCTCCGCCGTGGCTCGGCCATTTGTAGTAGTAGCGCAGACGGCCGACGGGATTCAGCTTCGTCGTCGATCGACGCGTTCTTTCCCAGACCTCCTGATGGCTGCGGAACGGAATCGTCGCGAGCTCTTCGACGTCGCGCTTGCCGCCCCAGACGAAGAGCGGATTACGCCACTTGATGCCGCTATCAACTGACATTGCTCAGGCCTCCCTCGCCTTGTCGAGCAGCCCGGCGATGCCGCGCGGACGGACCAAGAGGATGACGATGATCACAACGAACTGGGTGATGAGAACGTAGCGGCCGCCGATCGATATGCCCGTCAGCGCCTCGTTCAGGCCGAGCACGATGGCGGCGATGACGGCGCCGCGCACGCTGCCGAGCCCGCCACAAAGCGCAATGCTGACGCCCTTGATCATCGGCATCAGTCCGCCGAACGGCGAGATGTAGTAGGTCTGCGAGAGGAGAACGGCCGCGAGGCCCGCCAATCCGCCCGTGATGCCCATGACATAGAAGGAGGTTCGCCGAACGCCGATGCCGACGATGGATGCGGCATGCGGATTCATCATCATGGCGCGGATTTCGAGACCGCGGCGGCTGGACTGCATCCACCGCAGAACGATCGCCAATATCAGGACGGATGTCACCACGTTCCCGACCTTGTCCGCCGTGAAGACCATGCCCGGCAAGGACAGCGACCAGTTTCCGAAGATCTCCGGCAGACTCTTCGATCGCGGGCCGAACCACCAGAGCAGGAATTGCGTGCCGATCAGATTGATCGCGAGCGTCGCAATCAGACCCCGAATGGTGAAGTTTGGTTTGTCGTGGATCGGTATGAACCCGACCGCACAGATGATCACTCCCCCGAGGGCGCCTGCGAGGATACCCGCGGCCAGCACTGCAGGCCCCGATGTGGAGACATGCTGGGCAAACAGCCAGGCGCCATAGCCCGCGAATGCAAATATGAAGCCGTAGGCGAGGTTGAGCAGGCCGAGGCTCGACCACGTGATCGAAATTCCGATCGCAAGCGTGCCGTAAATGCACGCAAGGAGGATGGTGTTGCTGACGATGAACCAGATATCCACGTTTTACGCCTTTCGATAAACGTTCAACGCGAGGGCCGCCGAGGCCTCACCCTTGAGCTTGCCGACATGCATGCCGATGACGCGATCGACCCGTCCCTCGAGCAGCGCAACGTTCTGCTCCGCAATGATCATCGCGGCATTCCCGAGTTCGACGGCCATCAGTGCATTGATCACGCTCTTGCCGATCTTTGGCGCCAGCCCGAGCGATGGCTCGTCGACGAGGAAGAGCGACGCATCCGTCATCAGGCCGCGGCCGATCGACACCATGCGCCGCTCGCCGCCCGACAGGCGCCCCACGGGTACGCCCATCAGCTTCCGCAACGGTGGAAATATCTCCAGGATGCGGAGCTTGCGCGCGGCGCGGTCGCGCCAGGCGGCCGCGGTGTAGGCCCCGGAATCGAGATGCTCCTCGACGGTCAGGCCATGGAAGATTTCGTCGCCCTGCGGAATCAACGCCAATCCTGCGCGCACGATCTCGTGGGTGTAGCGCCCCGGCCCCTGGCTACGCGTGCGACCGACCTCCCTGCCGTTGAGCTTGATCGAGCCGCGCTGCCAGCCGGTAAGTCCGGCGATTGCATAGAACAGAGTCGACTTGCCGTGGCCATTCAGGCCGACGATGCCGATCCGCTCCCCACACTGGACGACGAGGTCGAGATCGTGGATGACGCGAACCGGCCCATAGCCCGCGGACAGTCCGTTGACGTTCAGGACCTCGCGCTGCGGCTGACGGGCCGGAGCGCCCGGCAAATGGTTGCTCACGGAGATATTCATGCATCGGCCTCTTCGCTGAAATCCTCGAAGTAGGCCGCGTGGACCTTCGGATCCGCCATGACGTCGTCCATCAGGCCCTCGGAAATGACCTCCCCGGCATCCATCACCAGAATGCGGTCGGCGATCGTCCCAAGGAGCTCGATGCGGTGCTCGACGATGAGGATCGCAATGTTCATTTCCTTGGCGAGGATCCGCAGCAGAGTATCGATCTCGTCGACCTCCGAATTGATCAGCCCGGCCGCCGGCTCATCCAGCAGCAGCAACGAGGGCCGGCGCATCAGCAGGCAGGCCAGCAGCAATTTGCGCCGGTTGAAGGTCTCGAGCTGCGTCGCCGGCGTGTCGTCATTGATCTTCAGACCGACGAGGTAGGCGCCATATTCGGCATCGAACCTGGTGAGAAACGGACGATGAGCCTGACGCGCCGCCTTGAACGTCTCGCCGACGGTCAGCTCGTCAGGGACGACCGGCGTCTGGAACGTGCGACCGATCCCCAGGCGCGAGCGGGAATACAATGGCAAGCCCGTAACATTCTCGCCCTTGAACCACACCGAGCCGCTCTTTGGCGGCATACGGCCAGACAGGATTTCAAACAGACTGGTCTTGCCCGCACCGTTCGGTCCGATGATGCCCAGCACTTCCCCGGCCTCAACATGAAGGTTGATATCGCGGAGGATCTCGCGACCGCCGAGATCGAGCGAGATGCCGCTGCAGGAGAACAGGGCGGCCTTTCCGCCCTGTTCTCCCGTACCGTTTCGGGAGATCTGTCTGAGCATCAGTTCCACCACGGCGCAGAGTGCAGCTTTGTTTCCGAGACGGGTCCGGGATAGACAATCTTGTGCTCGCCACCCTGGATCTGGACATAGAGCTGCGCGACGCCGGCCTCGAGCTTCCCCGCCTGCAATTCGTCGCCGCCATTGTCCGGGAAATGGCGCGCTTCCTGATATGGGTTGCCCATGTCAACGTAGCCGCAGACACCGCGCTGCGGGTTGGCCCGGATCCAGTCGCAGACCTCCTTGAACTTCCGGGGATCGCCGACGGCTTCCCAAGCCTTCTTGAGGTAGTAGGTCTGATCGTAGGCAATGCCGGTATAGGCAAGCCCGGCAATGCCGGGGAAACGCTTCTTGTACTTCTGTCTGTAGGCGAGCCCCCTTTCGTCACCATAGATGCCCATGGTCGTGCCCCAGACGAAGCCGTTCGCCGCCGAACCAGCAAGCTCGAGGAATTCCGGTTGCGAGGGGCCGTACTGGAGATAGACGAGCGAATCGCGCACCGGGCTTGCCACAAACTGCTTGCAGAAGGCGGCGTATTCAGCAGCCACCCAATGGTCCACCATGATCGCGGCAGCATCGACCTCCTTCATCTCGCGAATGACCGGTGCCCAGTCCTGCACGGGATACTGGATATCGGTAATGCGAGCGACTTCGAACTTGCCGCGTCGCTTGATCGCTTCCTGTGCCGCACGCGATATCGTTTGGCAGTAACCGATCTGCTCCTGAATGATATGAACCTTGCGGTTCTTTGGCTTCCAGACGCCCCCCTGCTCCTGGTCTTCCAGCCAGAGAGCATAGCTCCATCCGTAGTTCACCTCAGACGGACAGAACTGGAAGATGTGGCTGTATTTGTCCGGCTGCTCCTTGACGGCAGAGGTGCCGGCGCGTTGCGCATTGCCGTTGATGTAAGGACATTTGTACTTCACCGTCGCGTCCATCGCTGGCAAGGGGACAAGCGTGAAAGCAAAGGAGATCGCATCGACCTTGGCATCAACGCAGGCGGCCAGCGCCTGCTTGGAGGATTCCGGCGAGAGAACGTTCATGTCCGTTGTGAACAGCTTCAGCGGCCTGCCGAGGATGCCGCCTGCGGCATTGATCTCCTCCATCGCGAGCGTCGTCCCGTTCAGAAAGTCCTGATGATCCGCGACACCGGCTGCAGCCGTCTGGCAGTAGGGAACGCCGAGAACGATCGGCTGGGCGGCAAGCGCCGACCGTCCAACGAACGGTGCGGCCATGGCGGCGGCGCCGATGCCCGCGGTCACTGAACGCCTGGTGAGTTTGGAAATCATCCGAGCAACCTCTCCTGCAATCGCGCGCGGGTCCTCGGCATCGCGACCGAGGCCAGGCCGGATTTCTGTTAACGCTAAGACGATGCAATCAGGCACCGTCGGGTGGTAGCGGCCTCGATCCGTACCGCACGGACTGACATGTGGTTTTGGCCGAACCGCATGGACCAGAACCTCGGTTTTCTCCCGATTTTCAGCAATACGTCAGCTGACCGATTTTGAAGCCTGATCTGGACGGCCTCGGCGCAATCCAGGACCGACGCTGCGGGTGCGAACAGGGCGCAGGGTGACGACTTGGGCAGCAAGCTACGCCCAGATTTTCATCAGCCGATGGCGCTGAGGTCCTCTTGCGTCAGAATTGCTGGCCCGAACGAGGTGAAGCGAGACACTGTTTTGACTAAAGGAGTGACCGCCTCTAACATGCATTGCAAGTTTCGGCCCGGCGTCTCGGCTCGATCCGGGGTGGTCGAGATCCGCAGAGCAAATGGCCACCGTCGTGATGTGGCAGCTCGCATCGTTTTGGCGCGGTCCTTGCTCCGCTGAGGATCCGCAATGCCGCTGGTCTAACGGATCGTTAGCGGCCAAGAAGAAGATTCGATCACGAACCGTCGGCAGGATCTTTCACGAGTTGGAGGCTCACCGTGAAATCGGTAGCGATCGACCATATGACGTCAGCGACGGTGCGGCTCGATACACCGGCGGCAGCCCTGAATGATCAGATCGTCGATCAGGCCACGCAGGTGACCCGTCTCTTACGCGAGTTCGTTAGGAGCGAGGCCATCGCCCTGATCGCGATGGACCCGATATCCCGAACCCATCGCCCTCTTGCCGCCGACGGGTACACGGACAGAACGATGTCCTACGTGCTCGACGGATTCCCGAACTCCTGCCCGGCCTACGCGATCGCTCGCGAGAAAGACACGCATTCGCTGCGCTGGCGGGACTACAAGCGTGACTGGAATCTCTATTTGCCGGATACATTCACCGCTCAAGAATACCTAATGCCCGATGGCTTCAGAGAAGGCTCTACGATGTGTCTGCGCGTCGCGGATGGCCGCTACATTGGGGCCATCCACATGAGCTGGTCCAAGGAGGCGCACGCCAAGGACGAGCACCGCGAGATAACGGAGCGCTTCCGCCCGATTCTGCTGAACATCTGCGATCAGCTCAGGACACCACAGCTGCTGGCCGATGAGCTGGCACCAGGCGCCTATGCCATCGCGGTCTCCCCGAACGGGTTTGCATTCCACCTCCCCAACCGTAATCCAGGACCTTATCTCGGCGAAGGTGGAGAGCTTCGCCGGCTCGTGCTGGAGAAGGCGAAATCGCCCAGCGCTCAACGCTTTGTCTGGCCGGACGAGGCCGGCCGCTGTCACCAGGTTACGATCACACCCTGCCGCGGAAACATCCTCCTTATCACAGAACAATGCATTCGCTGGCCGTACAATCTCTCGCTCCGGGAGATACAGATCCTGCATCTCGTGACCAGCGGCGCGTCAAATCCCAACATCGCCGAGCAACTCTTCGTGTCGCCCCGCACGGTCTCGACGCACATCGAGCATATCCTCGCAAAGATGAGCTGCGACTCGCGCACGCGCCTGGCGGCGCTTGCGGTGTCCGAAGGACTGCTGCTGGCGGAGTCCCCCTCCCGACGGTCTCGGAACTTCGCTGGCCATTGATCGGCCGCGACCACTTCAGCAGGGTGGTGCGCCTTGCGCAGGCCCATCCTTCAGAAGCACCACGAGACCCGCGGCCACGAGGCAGGCGAGGCCGACGCCGGCGAATCCAACCGCATAGGCTGCGAGGCCAAGGGCGCCGATCCCGGCCGAAGCGATAGCGCCTCCTGCCAGGTGCATCACCGTCATCCAGCCCATCGCTCTGCCGACGCGGCGCGTGCCTAGACTTCCGGACATCAGCCTGACCAGCGCAGGGAACGTCAGTGCCGCATCAAGACCGTAGAGCGCGCCAAACCGGGCCAATTCGACCAGGCTGAAGCCGGTGAACGGAAGCCAGAGCAAGAGGAGCGCGCGGACGACGAAGTAGAGCGCCAGCACCGTTCGCACGGGGCACCGGTCCGCAAGATACCCGCTCACCACATTCCCTATCGCACCGCCGAACACGACAATCGCCATGACATCGGCGCTCGATGTGAGGTCGAGACCCGCGCCCATGCAGAGCATACCGAGCTGGCCGTCGATCAAGCCGGATGTCGACGCGCCGCAGATGCAGAAGATCGTCGCAAGGACCCAGAACTCCCAGTCCTTCTCCTTTGGACGCGATGCCGCGTGCTGCTTGGACTTGGGCTCTCGCGGCGAGGCTCCTCGTCGGGATATAGGGACAAGGACAACGGCGAATGCCATGGCGAGCACGCCGACGGCAGCGGCCTGGAACACGAAGCACCAATCGAGCGCATTGGCCGCGCGCGATGCCAGCAGCAGCCCCGCCGCCGATCCCAGCGGCTGCATCGACGCGAAGAGACCGAAGCGTGTCCCACAATGCACCGCGCCACCACGGCTGCCGGCCATCGCGCCGAGAAGGGAGGCGCTCAAAGAGCCACTGAAACCAATACCCAGCCCCCAGGCCGCAGTGAGATGCCACGGCGACGCCGCGTACGTCGTCGATGCAAGCGATAGCGCAAGGAGAGCCAGACTGGCGATCAACGGTGCTCGAACGCCCCAGCGTTCGAGGCTGTACGCCGCGAACGGCGATGCGCCCCCGGAGACTGCGATGCCGAGCGTGATCGGCAAGGACACGTCGGAGGGCTGCAAGCCCCGATCTTGCTGGATCGTGATGGCCAGCAATGCGGGGAGGACGCGTGCGGCCGAGCCTGCAAAGATCGCCAAAGCGACGATCGCGGAGGCCATCGACCTGGAGCACGCTGTCCTTGCAGAGGAGCAGGCACGACCGGCCCACCATGCCGGACGGACGAGCTGAAATGCGACGGGTCCGGTGGCGAGCCGCACCCTACTCAGCGGCCTGTGCATGACAACTCGCGGCATTCCTGTCGGGCGCGAGATCGATGCCAGGATTGCGATCGAAGAAGCCGCTGGGCATCAGCTTGAAGCCGGTGAAGATGCAGGGTTGAACCGGAAAGTCCTCCGGGCGGACCTGGTGGTGAAGACCGAAGACGTGCCAGAGCACGATATCCGTGTTCTCGATATTCCGGTTCTTCCTGACGAAATCGGAGACACCTCCCGTTCCATCCGAGTGGTTCATGTGTTCGCCAGCCGGATATCGCTCTTCGGGATCGAAGGCCGTCACCCAGAGCTGGTTCTTGATGAAGGTCGACCGTTTGCCCGACGGCGACTCCGGATGGATGAATGGTGTCACGGGATGACTGGCCTCGAGCTTGTAGCCTGTCGGCGTGCCAACCCAGTTCTTGCGATTGGGGTTGATAACTTTCCAGGCCCGATGCGTCGCGGGGTTCACCTGGCGGCACCCGCCAAGCTCGGTCTTGAGAACCGTCTCCTCCTCGTAGAAGCCGTTGCCATAGGCATTGTCCGGCCCCCAAGGATCGGCCTTCGTGTTGAGCTCGACGACACTGTTGTCGTCGCCGTCGATATTCATGTCGAGCCGCGCGCAAAAGATGTGCTGGTGGATGTGACCGACGACGCCGGGAGCGACCTCCTTACCGTACTTGCCAGGCTGACCCGGATGACAGGCGGCCGTGTTGATGATGCCGGTCGCCTTGAGCTCGAACTGGATCGAGCCGTCCGTATGGAAGTACCAGAACAGCCCATATTCGTAGTTGGCGACCGTCGCGATGCAGGAGACCACCAGCCTGCGGGCGCGGCGCGATTCGACGTTGTTGGAGCGGAAGTCCCAATGCTTCCACAGCAGGCCGGCATCCTCCTCATGGATGCAGATCGCGTTTTCGATGGTGACCACTTTGCCGTCCATCGTTGCGAGGTGTGCATCGAGATAGGCGATGGCACCGAGGCAATCACAGCCGAGCTTCAGCGAGTTGGCGAGCTTGCCTATGCCGTACTCGCCGATGTCGAAGACGTTCTTTCGGAAATGCCCCTTGTCCGTGGTGCCGTACGGGACGACCATTTCAACCAGCGATGCACGGTACGCGATCGGCCGCCCGTCATAGCTGATATCGTGCAGAGTCAGACCCTCGCGGGAATTGAAACCGACAAGCACGGACCAGCGATCCCATTCCAGCCGATGTCCATCGAGCCTGAACGAAACGCCCTCAGGCTGGACGATATTGAGCGGCTTGTAGGGCGTACGCGGATTTTTGATGAATTCCGCCTCGTAATTCACCTCCGCCTTCGGAAGCGGGATGATCTCGTGGTCGTCGACGCGGATAATCTCGTAGGTCTTGATGTCAACCACGGCGTTCAGGCCGCCGATGGGGTGCGCGTAGAGATTGTCGTTCTCTCGTAGACGCAGCCACGCGAAGACGTGGGCGAGATAGCGCCCGTCCTCGCCCGGAACGTCAAAATTTCCCGCCGACCACGGATCGATGCAGACGAGCGACATGTCCTCGATGCCGCGCTTCTTGCAGGCGGCAATGAACTCGGGAGCCGCGCGGACGGCGTCTTCGATGGCCGTGAACTGCTCGAGCTGGATCATCGGCTTGGCTGACGGGAGATAGCTGGAGGTGAGGATCTTCTGCTCGGTCAGCGAGACGGTTAGCCGCCAGATACCGTCCTGCCTGATTTGAAACAGGTTAACGCGTGCAGTTCGGTCGATCTGCTCTCCGGACCTGTACTGACGAACGATTGCCTTTACCGGTTCGAGAAGCTCGATCGTCTCAAAGAGAAAGTCGGCACCATATTGTGGATCTTTGCGAACGATCTCAATGACAGCTCGAATCTCTGCAGCGATCAGGGGATCAAGAGGATGCTTCACTTCATCCGCACGTTGGTCGTCCGACGAACAGCTGCAGGACGATGGAGCAGCGACCGTATCCATTATCTACCTCCTTCTTGGCGCTAACTAGCGCAAGCCCAATCCGAGAATTGCAGGCCCGGACGGCGTGCGGTTCGCAGCCAGCTGGTCGCGGAGCTTCCGCTGCGCGTCATTCTCCGACAATACGTCAGTCGACCGATTCTGCAGGTTCGGGCGTGCTGCTATCAGATGGACCATTAACTTGCGATCAGGCGGCTGCGTAATCGCCTGATGCCCAGGGAGGGAGCGATTGGTGAGTGAAAAGCACAATCCCTATGACGTAGGTTTGGATAAGTGTCCGGCTAATTTCTTGCCTTTGACGCCGCTGAGCTTTCTATCGCGCACGGCAGCCGTCTATCCAGATCTCACCAGCACCATTTACAGGGACCGCAGCTTCACATGGGCGCAGGTTCATGAACGGTGCAAGCGGTTTGCATCGTACCTCCGGGGGCGTGGAGTCGGTGCAGGTGATACGGTAGCAGCCATGCTCCCGAACGTGCCAGCCATGAACGAACTTCACTTCTCGGTGCCAATGGCGGGTGCCGTCCTGAATGCGCTCAATACCCGCCTCGATCCCCCCTCGATCGCCTTCCAGCTCGACCATGGCGGCGCCAAGGTCATCTTGGTCGATCCTGAATTTTCAGGCGTGATTGCCGAGGCGCTGGGGAAGATGAGCGGCCCCAAGCCGCTGGCGATCGACGTCGACGATGCCGCTTTCGAGGGCGGCAAACGTATCGGCGAGATCGAATATGAGGCCGCCGTCGCGCAAGGCGACCCGAACTTCACGGCAATCACACCGAGCGACGAATGGGACGCGATCGCGCTGAGCTACACGTCGGGCACCACTGGCAATCCCAAAGGCGTCGTCACCCATCATCGCGGCGCGTACCTGAACGCCGTGAGCAACATTCTCGCCGGCAACCTCGGCCAGCATCCGGTCTATCTCTGGACCTTGCCGATGTTCCATTGCAATGGCTGGTGCTTCCCCTGGACGCTTGCGGCAGCTGCCGGCATCAATGTCTGCCTGCGCAAGGTCGAGCCGACCAAGATCTTCGAGCTGATCAGGCTGCACAGCGTCACCCACATGTGCGGCGCCCCGATCGTGTACAACACGCTGATCAATGCGCCCGATGCGCCAAAGGGCGACGCGGCCCGTCGCGTCGTCGGCCTCATCGCCGGCGCAGCGCCGCCGGTTGCGGTTTTGGAAGGCGCCGAAAGCATCGGCATCAAGCTCACGCATGTGTATGGCCTGACCGAGGTCTACGGCCCCGCCTCCGTTTGCGCCGAGCAGCCCGGCTGGGACGGGCTTCCCGCCGCCGAGCGCGCGAAGATGAAGCGCCGGCAGGGCGTGCCCTACCCGCTTGAAGAAAGCGTCACCGTCATCAATCCGCAAACCATGCAGGAGGTGCCGCGCGACGGCGAGACCATCGGCGAGGTCATGTTCCGTGGCAACATCGTGATGAAGGGCTACCTCAAGAACGAGAAGGCGACGAAGGAAGCTTTCGAAGGCGGCTGGTTTCACACCGGCGACCTCGGCGTGCTCGACGAGCACGGCTATGTCATCATCAAGGACCGCTCCAAGGACATCATCATCTCGGGCGGCGAGAACATCTCCTCGGTCGAGGTCGAGGACATCCTCTACAGGCACCCGGCCGTGCTGTTCGCGGCCGTGGTCGCAAAGCCCGATCCGAAATGGGGCGAAGTGCCCTGTGCTTTCGTCGAGCTGAAGGACGGCGCCAGCGCGACCGAGGCCGACATCATCGCGTTCTGCCGTGGCCAAATGTCGGGCTTCAAGACGCCGAAGGCGGTCGTGTTCGGGCCGATTCCCAAGACCTCGACCGGGAAAATCCAGAAATTTCTGCTGCGCAATCAGGTGGACTCGGCGAAGGCGATTTCGGCCTGAGCCCAGACGCATCGGGGAAACGGTTCCGCTAGCCGCCAACGGGTTAAGACGTAGTAAACGGCGACAGGCGCTCCGCTTAGCGCTCCTTCACTCCACTGCCCGGAGCGTGGATGCCGGTAACCGGTGGTGCAGCCACCAAACTGCGATCCCTTCGGGCGCAGCGAGTGCGACACTCGACGCAGCCGCAAGCGAACTCGATATCGATGCATCGCATCTTTCAGAAGTTTATCGATCTATTAGCTGTCGCAGAAAGCCCTGCCGAATTTAGCATGGCTATCGCAGCCATCGCGGAGGCGTTGGATCTTTCGTCCTTTGCTTACCTAGCCCTTCCACGTTCGCCACTGGCTAAGCCAGTTTTGATCTCGACATATCCGCTAGGGTGGACGTCGCACTATTTGCAGAACAACTATCAGGAGATTGACCCAGTGATCCTGGACGCGCTTCGTAGTCCAGAGCCGTTCAGGTGGGGAATTGGTGTGGATGCGAGACCACATTCAACAGCCCAGCAGAAGCTCCTCCATGAAGCTTCCCAACATGGAATTCGTCTTGGCTTTACGGTTCCTATCCATGACGGTCACGGTGCGATCGCAGCGTTGACCTTCGCCGCTGACCAGCGAGGGGCGGCCTTTGAGCGCTGTACAAGTGCACATGCACGGGTGCTTCAGCTTGCGGCCATGTATTTCCACGCCCACGTTCGTCGAACGCTCTTCAACGAGGGCGCAATCGATGGGGTGCGTTTATCGCGCCGTGAACTCGAATGTTTGATGTGGGCTTCACGAGGAAAAAGCGCTTGGGAAACTGGACGAATCCTCAATCTCTCGCGCAACACGGTGGCATATTACCTGGAGAACGCGAAGAAGAAGCTGGGTGTTCGCACGATTGCGCAAGCGGTGGCGCGTCTAGCCGCTGCTAACAAAACAAAGCAGAATTAGGACGCACACCCCCCACAACTACAGGTAATGACCGGGAGTAATAGTGCCGCTTCAAAGGGGATGGTGAACACCTTTGGAGGGATCATGATTCAGCTCATCACACCGTCTTCGTATGGGGAGTTTTCGAGCACACTCGTTGAGATACACCGGCTGCGGCATCGCGTTTTCAAGTTACGCATGGCGTGGGACGTTCAGGTCAGCGGCGACATGGAGATCGACGAGTTTGATGCACTTCATCCAACTTTCCTAGCTCAGTTGTCGAATGATGGTCGGGTGCAAGGTTCAGTTCGCCTCCTACCCAGCCGCGGTCCGACGATGCTTCGCGACACCTTTCCCGCGCTTCTTGACGGCCAACCCGCGCCGTCAACTCCTCTTGTTTGGGAAAGCAGCAGATTCGCAATAGATGTTGGTGCCGACGCGCCGAAAGGAGATCGCGGTATCACGCGTGCCACCTACGAGCTGTTTGCAGGAATGGTGGAGTTCGGACTTTCACGGCAGCTCACTGATATCGTTACTGTCACGGATGTCCGAATGGAGAGAATCCTTCGACGAGCAGGCTGGCCCCTGCGACGCATCGGCAATCCTTCCACAATTGGCAACACTCCGGCCGTGGCGGGTTACCTCGCGATTTCCCACGATACTCTGGTCAGCCTTCGCAAGGCCGGCGGTCTTTCGACGCCGGTCCTCTGGACGCCGGTAATCTTCGCTGCCGCCTAGACGGATCCCTGTCAACAAATGAGATCGATGTCCCCGCCAAGAGCGGGGACACGTGTCTTACTGTTGCTTCCGAGCTACAACAATGACGGAAACTGAAATTAGGAACGATCGATGGAACGCAGCGAGAGCTATTGACTTGCAACAGCTTCGGTTGGCGGTTGTCGCTTGTGACTACGGGAGCTTCCGGCGAGCCGCGGATGCACTTTCGATCAAGCATACCGTGTTCAGCCGCTCTATCGGTCAGCTCGAGTATCTCGTGGGGACTTCACTGTTTGAGCGCTCAACCGGAGGAATCAAGCCAACTCCCGCTGGCCGGGCAGTTCTGCGAATTGCAAGACTTATTCTGGAACAGGTCGATACTCTTGTCGACACGGGACGGTCCAGTGGTCGCGGCGACTCGGGTCACCTTGCTTTGGGCTTCTGCACATCGATTTCAGCCGGGAATTTGCGCGCGACCTTAGGAGAGTTCAGGAAGCGGCGCCCGCAGATCGAACTGGCAACGATGGAGCGCTCTCGCCTTCGTCTGATGAGTGCCCTTCGCAGCGGAACCCTCGATGTCGTTGTCAGCCCTGGGCGCCTGCTTGCAAAGGACACCAAAGCACAAACGCTTTGGAGCGAACGCATCCTGGTCTCGCTGCCTCAGGATCACCGCCTAGCCGAACGCGACATTGTTTACTGGACCGACCTGCGCAAGGAAACGCTTCTCTTAAGCCAATATGATCCTGGAAGAGAGCTTGAGGAGCTCCTGATCTCGAAGCTCGTACTGCCTGAGGACCGCCCCAGAATCGAGCGCCACGACGTTAGCCGGGGCATCATCAAAAGCCTGATAAGCATGGGCATGGGACTGAGCCTCGTGATGGAATCGGACATTGGAGCAAGCTTTGCCGGCCTCGCGTATCGCGAACTGCAGGACGGCGCAGGGCCAAGCCGGCTGGACTTCCATGCGCATTGGCGCGAAGACAATGAAAATCCGGTTCTGAAGCATTTCCTTAGTTTGTTGGCAGAACGCTATCCCTCACCTCCACCTGCGCCGGGGAAATGACCGCTTCGTCGCGCCTTTGCAAATCCGCGGTCCGTGGCCATAAAGCGCGCCAGCATGGGCGGGATGAGCTTCGCCGGATCGATGCGTTGCCCGCTTTCGCGTGCCAAGGCCTCTGCATAAGCGACGAGGTCCCGATGCACTGAGGCCGGGAGCTCAGTTGTAACCTTGACGGGCTTGTCGTCTGGCAACGCTCCTATTCTCAGTCTGGGCATCCTCTATCCTCCGTAAGGCGTAAGTATGAGGTCACGATTGACGAGAACACGAATCGGGAAACCAGGTCGCACGGTCAGGGTAGGCTGGATATTGAGGCTGCGCCGAACCACCTGTTGCCCAGTTTCATTCAGTGAGTCTGAGGCGCCGTGTCGCAATGCCTGGATGATCGCGCTATTGTTGCTATTAGTGTCTGATCCGGCACCCAGTTCGGTCCCGACCGCCAGAAAGGTCGATAGCGCCGCAGCCTTGAACAGCTCACCCCAGTGATTATCGACCTGGTCTTCGACCCCAGCGTAGCCTGCGGTATCAGTTCCGGGCTGCCGCTCAAGGACGATGGAACGTCCGTTCGGCATGACCAAGCGCGTCCAGACAAGCAGGACGCGAGATTGGCCAAATGTGACCTGACTGTCGTAGATCCCGATCAGACGCGCCCCCTGAGGCACTAATAAGAACCGGCCGGTGGGCGTGTCGTATACGTTTTCGGTCACCTGCGCGGTGATTTGGCCTGGAAGATCCGATCTAACACCTGTGATTAGAGCTCCCGGAATGACGGTCCCAGCCTGCACGATATATGGTGAAGCTGGTCTAGTGACGCGGTCAGGGCTGACTGTGCGACGATCCACAGAAGCGTTCACGAAGGCAAGCTTACGGTCCTGGCCGTTTTGCGCAAAACCGTCCTCGCCAGTGCTGGCCGCGTTCGGTGACGCGACGCGATCGCCTGCGACGGCCGCAGCTGCGGAAGGGCGTACTTCTCCTATATTGGTCGCAGCAAACAAACGGCTGACGCGGGCAGCTTCGGTCTCTTGATCTCGGCGCTGCTGTTCCGGATCAGCGCCGATCGTTGGCGACTGGCCTTGAGCCGCAAGGATCGGCCGACCAAGGTCCCCGGGGAGCGGCGGACCAAGCTGCGGGATTGGCTCGCGCGGAACGCCAGCATAGTCCTTCGGCAGCGTCGTAATGCCGTCGGCAACAT
Organism: Bradyrhizobium manausense; assembly: GCF_018130615.1. GTDB lineage: Bacteria > Pseudomonadota > Alphaproteobacteria > Rhizobiales > Xanthobacteraceae > Bradyrhizobium > Bradyrhizobium manausense_A. The sequence goes on along the minus strand of NZ_JAFCKB010000019.1, from coordinate 6,599 downwards.
TGTGGTGGTCGGTACTGTAAAGCTCGTCGGCCGCCTGGTTTTGGGAACGGCTGCTTTGCAGCGACCACAGGATCGTTCCACCAATGACAAGCAGAACAACCGCGCTCCCTCCAGCTAGGACTTTCCGCGACAACCGTGTCACGCGTGGGTGCTCCGCCCTCAAGCGGAAGCTCCCGGACTCGCCCTGGATCGGCGGCGGGATCAGTTGATCGGAATCGACTTCGTTTTGAGTCTTCATGACGACGGCCTCCCGTCGGTCCTGACAATCCTGACCTTTTGCTGGTGCTCCCCCCCGAGCCGGAGTTCGGCGGCGGCAAACAGTCGGTCGACGATCAATACGTTGGCGTAAGCGCGATAGTTGACGAGTTCGGTCTTGCCGTCTGGACCAATGACGAAGAGCGGAGGCATCTCGCCTTGCACGATCCCTGCCGGGAATTCAATGTAAACCTTGCGGCCGTCGTCATATGCGGCGAGCGGCCGCCAGGGAGGACTGTCCCCTTCGATGGCATAGCGGGAGATGCGCTGCGCCGGCTCCGGAATGACGGGCTTCAGAGCGACCGAGCGCGATCGTTCCCGTACAGTTTCTGGATAGTACCAGGCAACAGACGGCATGTATGGCCGCTCGCGGGAGCGGAGCTCGATCAGGTAGGTGCGCCGGTCAGTATTGACTACCAGGTTAGTCTCTATCGAAGCTCGGGTCGGCTTGACCAGGATATGGACGCGCCGTGTGTCGCCGCTCCCGCTTTCGGTATCGCCCACGACCCAGCGTACGGTATCTCCGGCCGCGATCGGCCCTGATCCCGTCAACTGTTCTCCCTCCTCGAGCGCGATATCCGTGATCTGCCCCGGTGCGGCGTAAATCTGATAGAGCGCCCCGGGACTGTAGGCGTAGATTTGGGCCGCGTTGAAATAACCCCGCTTGCGCGGTTCGACCCGGGCTGCGCTGTTTGCGGTCTCAATCCGGCTCACCGGTTCAGCGTCTTCCTTCCCTCCCGACTTGCCGCCGAGAGCAGGCTTCCAGAGGGGCGGAACGTGAAGCGGTCGCGATCTGTCGTCGAGAGCCACGGGCGTCGCCGGCAGCGGAGGAACTTCAGCGTCATAGCTGATCTCTGGCGGGATGTAGGACGCGCAGCCACCGAGCGCAGCCGAACAAAGCAGAAGCGCGGACAAAAATGCACGCTTCGAGCCCACGAACTCGGGCCAAGCCGAACCGAGCCTGCTTGGCAGGAGTGAACGTTTCGAATGAAAGTCAAACGGCCTCTTGGTCACTGGCTCAACTCCTTTGACCAGCTGATGGCGCGGACGTAGACGCCAAGGGGGTTCTTGCGCAGGCGTTCGGCGTCGCGGGGTGTCTCGATCACGATCGAGAGAATTGCGGTCCATCGCTCAGTCGCGCTCAACGAGCCGTTGTCGTAGATGCGCTGGGTCCAGGCGACGCGAAAGCTTTCCGACGATGCGCGTATGACGCTCGAGACGTCGACAGAGATTTGCGCCTTGCCCAGCCTAGCAAAGGGATCATTGTTCCGCGCATAATCGTTGAGCGCGGCGGCGCCGCGATCGGTTGTAAAGTCATAAGCCCGGAGCCAGTTTTGGCGCAGAACGATGCCGTCGGCCGGCAGACCTCTGACATCCTCGATGAAGCGCGCCAGATGGTAAGCGATCTGGGCATCTGTCGGTTGATAGTCGATGTTGGCCGGCGCGACCCTTTGGGCTTGGCCGAGATGATCGACTTCGACCACCCAGGGCGTGATCGAGCCTTGGCTGGATTGCCAAACAAGACTACCTGCGAGACCGGCCGACAACATCAAACAGCCGAACGCCATCAGGCGCCAGTTCTTGGCTTGCACGCGCGCTGATCCAATGCGTTCGTCCCAAACCTGCGCGGCCTTTTGATAAGGCGTAATCGGCTCGGGCATGCGCCCGTAGTGAACTGATGGTCGTTTGAACATCGATGGTTGCCCCTGATATCGAGTGATCGGTTTCAAGTCGTGCGATAGGTGGATTTGAGGCGCTGCTGTGCGGCGGAGGTGCAGTGATGCGTCTCAGCGTTCTCCTTCGGACAAATCGACGGAGGAGCCGCTGCCACCATGATCGCCCGAGCGGACGGTGTGGCCAGCGGCCGAGGCACCATGCCGAATGGTCTGAGCACGCTTCATGCGGCGAGCCCAATCAGGCTGCCCTTCGGCCGGAGCGCTCGCGCCCTGGTCGCCCGCTTGGCTACCTCCAAAGGCAGCCGCTGCTCGACGCAATGGACTCGTCGCAGCCGAGCTGCCCGCCTCCGCGACGCCAGCAAGGCCGCCGCTTCGATAGGCGGCTGATGCTCCGCTTATGACAGCGCCGCCGCCGCGTGCGGCGCCCGCAATCGCACCGCCAGCGAGACCAGCACCGCCAGCGGCAAGTCCCGCGCTAGCTGCAACAATGCCGCCAGCAGCAAGGCCTGTTCCAATCGCGGCGCCGGCGCCGAGTTGCGGTCCGCCCGACACCAGCCCATTTGCGATACCCGGACCGAAGATGCCGAGGCCCAGCAAGGAAAGCGCCGCGAGCACCAAGGTCATCGCGTCTTCTATGGTCGGCTGTCCACCACCGAAACCAGCCGTGAACTGCGAGAACAAGGTCGATCCAATGCCGACGATAACGGCCAGGACCAGGACCTTGATTCCAGAGGATATGACGTTGCCCAGGACACGCTCCGCCGCGAAGGCGGTCTTGCCAAACAAGCCAAAGGGAATGAGCACGAAGCCGGCCAGGGTCGTGAGCTTGAACTCGATCAGGGTGACAAAGAGCTGGATCGCCAGAATGAAGAAGGCGAGCAGCACCACGACCCACGCGAACAGGAGAACGACGATTTGGACGAAATTTTCGAAGAAACTGATGTAGCCCATCAGGTTGGAAATCGAATCAAGCAATGGTCGGCCGGCATCAAGGCCGACCTGAGCGATCTTTCCGGGCCGCAGGAAATCCGATGCAGACAGGCTTGCGCCGGATGCTTTCAGTCCAAGACCCGCAAAGCTCTCGAAGACGATGCGCGCCAGGCTGTTCCAATTGCTGATCAGGTAGGCAAAGACGCCGACAAAGAGCGTCTTCTTGACGAGGCGTGCGATGATGTCCTCGTCCGTTCCCCAACTCCAGAACAACGCTGCGAGCGTGATGTCGATCGCCGCAAGGGTCGTTGCGAGATATCCGACCTCACTCCCCAGCAATCCGAAGCCGTTATCGATATAATGCGTGAACGTTTCAAGGAACTGGTCAATGATCCCCGTACCAGTCATGGCTTGCTCGCCTCAGGTGTCGCCAGGTTCGGATATCCTTGTGGGATTCGGCTCTGATCCTTTGGAATGAGCGCCACGCCGGCGGCGGAATCGTCGCCAGGAATTGCGGCACCATCTTTCTTGCCCAAGAAGCGGCGCCGGTTTTCGGCCCAAACTTGCTTGCAACGCTCATAACCCTCTGCTTGCTCCGCAGTGACGCTGCGGCAGCGTGCGAGGTCTGAGCTGGTTGCGTCTGTCGTCTGCTCCGCTTTCGGCGGCTGAAGACCGTCTCCGCCGCGAAGCTGTATCGTGCAGGCAGTTACGACCAACACGCCAATTGTCGTAAGCAGTGATAACGCCTTGAATGCCCGGATGTCGGTCATCAGTGGAACATCTGCACGTTGGATGATTGATAGCCCTGCCCTGGCGTGAGAAACCGCCGGAGCTGTTCGCGGCCCTGGTCCTGGGCCGCGGCGTGCTGCGCTGCTTCAAGGCTCTGCGCCCTGCCCTGTGCCGTTACGACAGCCGTCAGGTCCGCCAGCTGCTGCGCATTCAGTGCGAGAAGCTGATTGCCGGCCTGTGTTGCCTGAAGGGCGCCGATAGCGCCTTGGCTTGAGCTAACGAGCGCGGAGGTCTGGACGCGGTTGGTGTCGAGGTTGCCAACGATGCCGGCCTGGACACGAAGCGCGTCTTGCGTTGCCGTATACGAATTCTGCCAACGCGATTGAGCATTGGCGATCAGCAACTGATCCGACTGGCTGCTGGTAGCTGGCGTGTAGTTTGTCGAGAAGGCATGATCGATCTGCTGGACGTCGTAGGCAATGCGCTGGGCTTGGGCCAGCAATTGCTGAGTCCGCTGGATGGAAGATTGCAGTTGCTGCAGCGACGAGTACGGCAGGCTTGCCAGGTTCTTCGCCTGGTTGATCAACATCTGCGCCTCGTTCTGCAACGAGGTGATCTGATTGTTGATCTGCTGGAGCTCCCGCGCAGCTGTCAGGACGTTCTGAACGTAGTTGTTGGGATCGAAGACGATCAGCGCCCGTGCGGGCACGGCGATGCCGAGCATCAGCGCGACGGTGCCAGCGGCCGCCAATAGGCCAAGACGCCTCATTGCGATTTCTCCAGATTGATGAGATTGGGGATCAGGTCGAGAGCCCAGGCGACGTCACGGTGCTGTAGCCAGGCTGGCACGAAGCCGTCAGGGCCATGTTCGGCGAGGAGTTGCGCTATGGCAGCCTGGTCTATCTTGGAAGAGGCTGCAGTGAATGCGAGCGCGACCTCACCAAGGCCAAGCTCGAACATGCGGTTGCCCCGGCGCGACTGGCAGTAGTAGTCGCGCTTTGGCGTTGCCCGGCTCAGAAGTTCGATTTGGCGATCGTTGAGTCCGAAGCGGCGGTAGATGGCGGTGATCTGCGGTTCGATCGCCCGTTCGTTCGGCAGTAACAGACGAGTTGGGCAGCTTTCGATGATCGCAGGCGCGATTGCGGAGCCATCGATGTCAGAAAGCGACTGAGTGGCGAAGATGACGGACGCATTCTTCTTCCGAAGCGTCTTCAGCCATTCGCGGAGCTGGCCGGCAAAGTCCTCGTCGTCGAGGGCAAGCCAACCTTCATCGACAATAAGGAGCGTCGGTCGACCATCGAGACGCTCTCCGATGCGATGGAAGAGGTATGCCAGCACGGCCGGGGCAGCGCTCGTTCCGATCAAGCCTTCGGTCTCGAATGCCTGGACCGACGCCTCGCCGAGGCGCTCGAATTCTGCATCGAGCAGGCGCCCAGAGGGACCGCCGAGGCAATAGGATTGCAGGGCCCTTTTCAGGGAATTGGATTGCAGCAAGACCGAGAGGCCCGTGAGGGTGCGCTCCTCCCTCGGCGCCGAAGCGAGAGAGGTGAGCGCCGACCACAGATGATCCTTGACCTCCGGCGTGATCTCGACCTTTTCCCGCGCCAGGATCGCGGCGATCCATTCCGTGGCCCATCCTCGCTCGGCGGAATCGTCAATCCAGGCCAAAGGTTGCAGCGCGACGGGGTTTTCGTCCCCGTCAGACAGCGCACCGCCGAGATCATGCCAGTCGCCGCCCATGGCGAGCGCGGCCGCCCGGATCGAACCACCGAAATCGAACGCAAAGACCTGCGAGTTCGAATAGCGCCGGAATTGCAGCGCCATCAGCGCGAGCAAGACTGACTTGCCAGCACCGGTCGGTCCCACCACAAGGGTATGGCCGACGTCACCGACGTGGAGCGAAAACCGGAACGGAGTCGATCCCTCGGTCTTGCCGAACAGAAGAGGCGGGCCCTTGAAATGCAAATCCCTCACCTCGCCGGCCCACACGGCCGACATCGGAATCATGTGGCGAGGTTGAGGGTCGACACCGGTGGTTGCCGCACATTGGCGTACACATGGCCCGGCAAGCCACCGAGCCAGGCTTCGACGGCGTTCACCGTCTCGATCATGCAGGTGAAATCGCGGCCTTGAATGACCTTCTCGACCAGGCGGAGCTTTTCATCGGCAGCATTGGGATCTCGGTCCCAGACGGTAATGGTCGCCGTGACAAAGGCTTGTCCGATCTGATCGGACCCCAATTCCTGCAACGCCGCGTCGGCATCAAGTGCCTTGTTGTGGGCATCGGTATCGAGCAACGTCGACGCCTCGTTCGTCATGACCTCCTTGAGGATGGCGCCAATGGACTTTCTCTTTGCGAACCACTGACGGCGAATCTTGGTCAGCAGCTTGGTGGCATCCGTCTTGTCGAGCATGATCGCGCGGGTCGACCATCGATAAGAGAATGGCAGGCGATTCAGATCGTCCAGGATCCCCGGGGTCGTGGCGCCCGGAAAGCCGACAATCGTCAGGACCCGAAGATTCGCTGAGCCCAGCATCGGCTCCAGCCCGCCGGTCAACGGCTGGTCGGCCAACAGCGCATCGATATACATAGGAATTTCGGGCACGCGAACACGATGACGCTTGGTCGAGATCGTCGAGTGCAGGTAGGTCAGCGTGTCCTGATCATCGAGCCAGGCACATTCGGGCATGAACCCTTCGACGAGCTGAAGCACGCGGTTGGTTTGGTCGATAAATCCGCGGAGAACCTCGCGCGCGTCTGCTCCAACGGTGCGATCCCGGCCCTCATAGAGAAGTCGTTCTGCCTTGGCCGCGCCCTCCTCCGGTGGCAAATAGAGGAAGGTCAGGAAATAACTGGACTCATAGTGGGTGCCCGCCTCTTCAAATTGAGCTCTGCGCTCCGCGTCGACCAGCGCGGATGCGACATCCGGATAGGTGCTCGGAGGATAGGCTCCTGCAAAATGGCGCTGCGCCTCAACGAACACGGCCCAGCCGGATCCCAGGCGACGC
>NZ_JAFCKB010000018.1 GCF_018130615.1 Bradyrhizobium manausense | reverse complement strand
AACAAAGCGCGGTAGCGCATCGTGACAACCCCACTGTCACTGAAATTATCGTGTCTCACTTCAGGGGTGCAGTCCAGTGCACTCAATTTCTGCCCGCCGAACAATGATCGATGCCGCAGTTGGAAGCTATCGATGATTTAGTGCACCGTCCCCGAAAATGTCTGATGTTGCTTGAAAAGAGCGAACGTTTCCTGCCGCCCCGGTCGAACAGTGACCGATGCGCAGTGGGACGTCATTGTAAGAAATCTAATGCACTGAAGATCACCGTAAGGGGAAGTGGCTGATCGAACGGAGAAGCATGTCGTTTGGAAAGCCGTTGCGGATTCGCTCGGGCCGGGGTGGGACCGTCTCAGTTGAGCGGCCTCGTCGATAAACGCACTATGGGGTCGGGGGCACGAGGTCACCCACAATGCCGCAGCGCGCAGTAATACTGCCGCCTCCGCCGGCAAACAACACGACGTAGGGAAATCGTCCTTGACCCATGAGCATACGCACATCGGCCTCGAATGAGTAATTGTAAGCGCTGCCAACGAACGTTCCCGGTCCGGCATTGAACCAGACGATCCTTCCGATCGTAGGCCCATTAGACGCTTGAGAAATACTGACGTAGGCCTCCGTGAGTGGAGACACACTCTCAGCATTGCAGTTGATCTTGGAAAGCATGAATAAGTTGTTCGATGGCAGTTGGCTGAAATTGACCCTGCAAAATCCGTTGATGCAAGAGGCGCCGTTGATGAAGAGATCCTCGTAATAAGTACCATAGGATATAGGCGCGGCACCGACTTGAGTCGTGACAGCAAGCGTAACGGCGGCAAGGGTAGTTCTAACAACACTAACGGACTGCATTTTCGCCTCCATGGGTGAATAGGTGCCGCGTTGCAGGGGCGTCCGCGCAAAGTGCGGTGACGTTGCACATTTAATTTCTGCCCGATGCCGCAATCGGACGACATCGTGATGATTTTGGTTCGGCGCCGTCACCGCAAATCGCAATCGGTCATCGGGGACGGCGATCGGTCTAGTCCGGCACCGATGGCGGATCGCCAGCTCGCCGGCGCCCGCCCTCGAGCCATGACGCGAGGCCTGGCGTGAGCAGTTCTCTGACGCGTGCGTCGTAAAGCGCGACGTCGTCGTCCGTCAGCACCTCCCGCCAACGGCTGTCGATCCCCTTGTTGAAGAAGCGGCGCGAGCCACCGGTGAACATCGCTTTGGTATGCGGCATCAACTCATCGCCGGCGCTTTGCATGGTTTCAAATCGTGCGGCCTCGACAAGCGCCCGCCACAGATTTTCTTCGCGCACAATGCCGAGAAATTCTGCAATCCGGCGCATTTCCCCTTCGAGATCAGCCGAGAGGTCTGAGTAGTGAACCAGCAGCACGTTCGGCCGCTTTCGTTCGGCCCAATAGCTGGCCTCGACGTCGAAATAGAACGGGTTGGGCGGTCCGTTGACAGGACCGGGCGTCACCTTCGTGGCGATCCACTGCCGAAAGAACTGTAGCGGATCGGCCGGAGGTCTTTGATAAGGCCGGCCAACGACGGGATCGTCGCGGCCGATCCCGTCGAACAGCGCAATCTGCGTTTCGTTGAAGCCTGAGTAGTGATTGTGCATGGAAAGGCCGACGTCGCGGCCGTTCCGGCCGACGTGAATGTATTTGACGTCGTCATAGAGCGGGAGACCGTCGATCGGCAGATGCGTCTTCAGGAAGCGACGATGCTGCTGGGTGGCAAGCTTTCGATGCACTTCCTCGGGGGTATGACGGAAACGAGCTTCTACCCACGGCGAGACTGCAGGGAGAGATCGGACATTCGCATCGCCGAACACCAGCGAACTGACGATCTGCTGCATCCATGTCGTGCCGCACTTGGGGGCGGTCGCAATGATGATGTCATCTTGGCGGGGCACGTAGCCGTTCCAGTAGCGGCTGTCGATGACCCACGTCCTGTATTCGCGCAGTGCCGACCGAACGAGCATGGCAACCTTCCGTTTCCACGACCGCCATCAAGGCGACGTTGGCAAGGACCCTCGCAAATCATCGATCCGCAAGCCCTGGCGGCCACCACACACGGCAGCCTAGGTGGGCGCGGAGACCTTAAAGTCGCGATCGCTGCGAGAGCATGAGAACGGCCACAAGGCAGGCTGCCGGCATACCGAACCCAAAGCAGCGCCGGCTCAGTGTGCCCGCTCGTAGTCCCGAATTTCCTGCAGCCGCGTCAGGCAATAATTCCGGTAAAGATCTTCAATGAATGCCCACATGACCCAATCCCCATTGGCTCTATCTGACGGAGGCTAGACCGGCTTTGTTTCGGGAATGCTTCGTGCAACCGGTAAGTGGGTTTCGTGGGCAACGCGCCGAAACCACAAGAACCACTGCGTGACGGCTCACGGCGGGCGGGGCCATCGAGCCGTGTCCTGCGGAGCAGGGGGCCGAACGTGATCTTGAGCGGTCGGAATTGCGGTGCCGCCGCGCACCATTGACGTGGCGGGGCCTGGCACTCCCGGCGCTCAAATCCGCAATTGGATCGGCTGCCGGGAGCATTGGGGGGCTGGAAGCCGAGCCGTGCCATGTTCGCCCTGGGGTGGCAATGGGTAGAACATCGGATTCCGGTAGTCTTACGGAATCCATTTTCGGAACGGGGTGTTCTACAAGAAGAACACCGGCGAGATTTGAGTACCGATTTGTAATTTGCCCGGGATGGCCGCAGTGGGGGCTGGAACCACCCTGCGGCCTTTCCCCGTGGCGCGCCCGTGCATCGCCTTGCGCGCCGCCGTCTCTCCACCCGCTCAACCGTGATCGCATGTTCAAAAGTGGACAGAGCGACGCGCCAGGACTGACTAAGCTTGTTGGTCCCTGGTGCTCGCGCCAGGGACACCTTGAGCGGTCCCGGCATAGGGGTATGCCGGGGCCGTTCTGTTTCAGCCGTTGCTCAGTGCTTCGCCGCTCTCTCTAGGAATTCCAGCATGGAGGGCGCCACGTCCTCGAATTCGACGAAGCGACGGCGCAGCTCATCCGCGATATCCGCAGTCACATCGCGCGACCATCCCTCGGTCGTGTTGAAGGCGATGATGCGAGCTGGACGAATGTAATGGCCTTCGATCAGGTGCCGCAGCAGAGTCGCTCGATTGCTGTCCTCTTCTGCCGTTTCGGACCAGGCCCGCCCCAAACGGCCGCCGAAGTCCTCAAGCACAATGTAGACATCGCGGTTGGCCGCACTCTGCGGGACGATGGATGGAGAGTCAGCCATGAGAACGCGCTTGGCTAGAGTTCCCTTCAGGACCGAATCCTGATCTCAAACGGTCGAAAAGGCCACGGCAAAAAAGGGGTAGGTCGTGGCTCGATCCGGGCCGTACGCCAAACGGGGGCAGGGTTATCGCGCATCGGCAGACCTGTCATTCCGGGACGCCCGAAGGGCGGACCCGGAATCTCGAGATTCTCAGGTGCGCAATTGCGCACCATAGTTCGATGCTTTGCATCGCCCCGGAATGACGGGAATTGGTGGGCGCAAGGCGATATTGGGAGGAGCGCTGCCGGCAGTGCGAGCGCCATATGCGATTGCCCTCCAACGGGGGCAGCGCCTCCGCGCTGCTCCGCGCCATTTGCTTAGGCCAAGACGCAATTCCTGCACGGCAGGATCTGTCGGCTCCGACATATCCGCTCGCCCGATCGCGGAGGAGCCAAACGCACAACTACCAGCCTACGTTGCCGGGCCGCGCAAATCTGAACCGGCGATTGCGAGCGGAGCCGCCGATCAAGCCGCGAGTTGCCGCGGCTCGTCTCGGGTCGCACAAGCGCGCACAGTCGGCCGACACATTGCGCCACCGAACAGCAACATCCGGGCGCTCTGTGACATCTATCTGTAACAAGAGCGCTGCATATCGTCCTGACCAAATTGTAAATTGGGGTGGGGGATATGCGTCGTATTGTTTCTTCGAGTGTTTTGCTTGCTTCGATGTTGGCCGCGCCGGCGGCGAAAGCCGATGTCATGCTGCTGGCGATGGGGTCGCTGAGCGGAAGCAGCGCCGGCGCAAATGCGGATCTTTCGGGGTTGACCGGCACGCTGGAAAACGGGCTTCCCGCCAATGTGCTTGGCGGAATCGGGTCCGGCATCACCTATGCGGGCGGCAATACGTTTTACGCTCTGCCGGACCGCGGTCCGAACGCAACGCCCTACAATTCGAAAGTGGATGACACCGTCTCCTATATCAGCCGATATCAGACGGTGAACATGAGCCTGACGGCAACGCCGGGCGGAAGCTTGCCGTATTCGCTGACGCCGACCCTGACCAAGACGACGCTGCTCTCCAGCTCGGCGCCGCTAACTTACGGAACGGGGGCGGGTCTCGGTAACAAGATAGACGGCACCCCGCTCGGGTCCGGTGCGCCGGCGCAGAATACGAGTAGCACCTATTATTTCACGGGTCGTTCTGACAATTTCGGCCCCGGGAATTCCGGAAATCCCAGCAATGCCCGGCTCGATCCGGAGTCCATTCGCGTGTCGCCGGACGGCAAGAGTGTCTATGTCTCCGACGAGTACGGCCCCTACGTTCGTCAGTTTGACAACAGCACCGGCAAGCTGGTCCAGACCTTCACCTTGCCGAGCAACCTCGACGTATCGAAACTCTCTCCGGTGGGAAGTACCGAGATTAGCGGCAACACGTCCGGCCGGACGGCGAATAAGGGCATGGAGGGGCTTGCGCTCACGCCGGATGGAAAGACGCTGGTGGGCATCATGCAGGCGCCGCTGATTCAGGACGCGACGGGTGCCTCAAAAAACACCGTACGCATCGTCACGATCGACGTCGCGACCCACGCAACGCACGAATACGCCTACAACCTGACGACCGGCAGCGGAGTGAGCGAGATCGTCGCGCTGAACGACCACCAATTCCTGGTCGACGAGCGGGACGGCAAGGGCCTCGGCGATGGCAGTGCGGCCAAGGTGAAGCAGCTTTTCATCATCGACATCAAGGGAGCCACCGAAGTCTCGAGCCTGAGCGGCTCGGCTCTGGCGGCCGCTGCCGTGACGAAGTCGGGTCCGTTCCTGGACATCGTGTCCGCGCTCGGAGCCCACGGCATTCCGAACACCCAGGTGCCGTCGAAGATCGAAGGCCTCACCTTTGGCCAGGACGTCACGATCAACGGCCAGGTCGAGCACACGCTGTGGGTCGCCAACGACAACGACTTCGTTCCAGCGACGTCGGGCCCGAACATGTTCTACGTGTTTGGCTTCACCGACGCCGATCTGGCCAAATACGGCGCCAGCTTCACGCCGGAGCAGGTCGCCGCCGTTCCGGAGGCGTCGACCTGGGCGATGATGATTGCGGGCTTTTTCGGAGTAGGCCTACTTGCCTCCCGGCGTCGGAAGCGGCCGGCCTTGGCCTGAATCCAGTTTTGCGAATGTAAGAAAGGCCGCCTTCGGGCGGCCTTTTCATGTCCACCCGTTTGGGGGGGGCTTGGCTCCAACCGAGCCGCGCGCCTGCGTGAGCCTCAGCTCTTTGGATCGGCGCCCTTCAGTGCGTCCCACGCGGCCTTGTTGGCCTGATCGAACGATTTCCGGGATTCGGCGAGCGCGGCGCTCAGGACCGACCAGGATTCGCTGCCAGCCTGTTTCAGCTTCTGCAAGCGCGCCTCGGCCTCGGACGCGTCAGATTTCATTTGCGCGAGCGCTGCATCGAGATCGACGGTGCGGGCTGCTGCCACCTTGCCTGCGGCCTCACGGAATTTGTCAGCCGCTTCGCGCCAGGCCTTGCCCTGTGCAGCAGCAAGATCCCTGAACGTGGACTGCTGCAGCTCGAGCTGTTTGCCGGCGCCTTCGAAGTAGGTCTTCACTTGCGCCTCGAATGCAGCCCATTGCCTTTCAAGGTCCGTCCTGGCGCTCGCCCACGCGGCTTCACCTGCTTCCGCCTGCGTCTTGAGCCGCGCTTGAAACGCGTCGCGGTGCTTCGTCAGATCGGACAGGAGCTGATCCGTCTTGACCTTGGACTCAGCCTTGGCCTGGCCGGTTTTGACCTCGAACGAGGCCAATGCAGCGTCCATTTCGTCGATCCGCTCTTTGGCCCAATTGAGGTAAAAATGCATGCTGCTCTGCTGTGACATGGCCGTCTCCATTAACTTGCCGGAGCCATGATCACAGAGCCTGGGTTTGGCTGTATTGACCTGTCTCAATGAGGTCCTACAGCAAGCGACCGCCAGCGGCTCATGATGCGCCCCCGACAGCTGAGGCGACACGATTGCGATGCCCGCCGGTTCACCGGCGGACGTCGCTTCAGAAGCCGGAATCTGTGCCTTATTGAATCGGGGTGACCAGATCCCCGACGATGCCACAGCTCATCTGGATATTGGCGTTGACGAAGCTCGAGGTCATCACCTGAATGTACGGAAAGCGTCCCTGTCCGATCAGGAAGCGGGCGTCCGCCTCAATCGAGTAGAAGTAGAGGTTTGCGGCGAAAAGGGCTGGCCCCAGATTGAAATTGACGCCTCGTCCGATAGGCCAGCCTCCCGATGCCGTTGAAGCGCTGACCAGAGCCGTTGCAAGAGGTTGAGTGCTGTTCACGGAGCAGTTGACTTTCGAAAGCATGAACAGGCGATCTGAGGGCAGTTGCGAGAAGTTCACCTGGCATGAGATGTTTCCGCTACAAGTCGTGCCGAGCTGAAGTTGGTCGTAGGAGGTGCCATAGCGGACGGGGTCCGCCGCCATGGCCTGCGAACAGATGATGAGTGTTGAGGCGATAGCAGTGAAATTGGCGAAAGGAGCAAAACGCATTTTCGACCCCCAATGAGGAAAATAGGTGCCGCATCTTCGGCGCTATCTGAGGGGGCGTGTGTAGCTTGGTCCGGTCGAGGCGCGCATCAACCGCACGGCTGAGGCAGACATGGTCGCCGTCGGGGAGGGGAAGGCCGGGCGGGACCGGGCTGATTGATTTCGGAATAGTCGTATTTTGCCACTGTTTTGCCCGACGTGTCAAATGGCTTGTTGCGGACGTCCAGGATGGGGCGGGTAAGTCTTTGATCCGACACGCGCGGGCTACTGTGCATGGGGTTGTTTTTGGGTTCCGTGGGGGCCCTCCGGCGGAACCTTTTCCTCACCGCGGCGTTATTACCGCATGACAGAAGATGTTTCCTTCCGACGTAAACCCCTGACCCCTGAACAGCGCCAGGCGCGCGATGCGGCACGCCGGGTCGAGGCCGAGAAGGCCATGCGTGACCATGAGGAAGCGCAGAAGGCCTTTTATGCCAACCGCGAACGGCTGAGAGCCGAGCGGCTGGCCCGCGAGGCGGCAGCGGCCAAGAGTTGACAAGACAAGAGCTGACAAGACGGGATCGGTCAGTCCTCCCCAACCTGCTTCACCAAAGCGCCTCCCGTCCAGGACCGGGGGCGCGCTTGTTATGAGTCTGGGCGGCTCCGGGCCCGACCGGTGGCTTGACGGCGTCCGCCTTCGGTTGGAAGATTCAAACAGTCCTCAATTGACGAGAAACCACGGAGACGTTCGCCTCCCATCCAGATCCCATCAGCGCAAGGCAAATGGAGCTGACCATGACCACGTTCGACAAGCGCGAGCAGGGCTTTGAGGCCAAATTCGCCCACGACGAGGAGCTCATGTTCAAGGCCGCGGCCCGGTCGAACAAGCTGCTCGGGATGTGGGCCGCAAGCCAGCTCGGGCTCAGCGGTGATGCCGCGTCCGCCTACGCGACGGCGCTGGTCACGGACAATCTGAGCAACCAGACGATGGACGAGACCCTGAGCAAGGTGTCGAGCGACCTCGCCGCCAAGGGGATTTCGCGCGAGCAGGTCGCGCAAAAGCTCCAGGAGTGCCTGCACGAGGCGCTGGCGCAGGTCGAGGCCGCATCGCGCCAGGGCAGTTAGCTTGGCGCAAGCGCTTCACTCGGCATGCTTGCGCGTGGTCGCGTCACTGAACCTGTCGACGAAAGCGATGCCGATCGCCGACGCGACGAAGGTGATGTGGATCAGCACCTGCCACATCACGCCGTTCTCGGTGAGGCTGGCGCGGTTCGAGCCGAGATTGCCGGCCTCGATGAAGGTGCGCAGCAGCGCGATCGAGGAGATGCCGATGATCGCCATCGCGAGCTTGATCTTGAGCACGCTGGCGTTGACGTGGCCGAGCCACTCCGGCTCGTCGGGATGGCCCTGGAGATCGAGCCGGGACACGAAGGTCTCGTAGCCGCCGACGATCACCATCACCAGCAGGTTGGAGATCATCACGACGTCGATCAGCGCCAGCACGCTCATCATGATCTCCTGCTCGGTCAGATCGAGCGCGTGCGAAGCGAGGTGCCAGAGCTCCTTGAGGAACAGCACGATATAAACGCACTGCGCCACGATCAGCCCGAGATAAAGCGGCAGCTGCAGCCAGCGCGAACCGAAGATGATCATCGGCAACAGGCCGAGCCGCGGCGAGGGCGGGCGGGGACCGGTCGTGGTTTCAGGCTCTGCCGACATTCAACACCCGCGCATCGAGAGATCTCGCCCTCATGTACCCCGTCACGTGGGCAGGTGGAAGACGGGGCGTCCGTTCAGAATCTGTGGATCGCGATCGTCTCGTGCTATCGTGCCGCAGATCGGACGGCGGGAAGCCGAGGAGAGGCGGACGGTGCTGCGCATCGGCTCTGGCAAAAGGCACGGCAGGCTTGCCGACGCGAGCGCGGTGATCCTTGTCATCGCTCTTGGCACCGGCAGCGCCACGCCGGCATCGGCGACACCGCTGACGCCATTCCGCTTTGAGGCGCAGGCCGAGCGCCATTGCCCTGGCGACAAGGTGGTGTGGCTGGATTTCAGGAAGGGCGTCTACTATCGCAAGGGGCAGAAGCTCTATGGCCATGGGTTCGACGGCAGCTTCGTCTGCCTGACTGAAGCCCGCGACAGCCTCTATCGCAGCTCGCCGTTCGGCCTGCGCTGAACGCTGCAGGCCCGAGTACCGAGCGTCGCTATTTCTGCTTCGGCAGCGTCACTGGAACGTGCGGGGAGGTGCTGATGACCCGGGGACTTCCGTCTGGATAGGTCCGGCCGCCCCGGATCAGCGATTCCAGAACGAGGAAGAATTTCTCGGCAAGCATATGCGTCACCTTCGTTGGTGTGGCCTCTTGAAATCTGAGTCGAGGCGCCGGACGCGGAAATTCAATCAACTAAACGGGAGCGGGTCATCCCGCTGCGAACGTACATGCTGCGTTGCAGTGGCGCAGCGATCTGAAACCAGGAAAATATCAAGTGAGGATTAGCCGAAGGCCAACGCCACGAGGCTCGAGCAGAGCAGCACCAGGCCGCCAGCGGTCAAAGCCAGAAAGCCATCGGATACGAGGTCATGTTTGCGCATGTGACACCTGCTGCTCTCGTCCTCGATGCTCGATCGGATCGATTAAAATTGTCCGAACGTGCCGTCCTGAAGAGGTGATGCAATGTCGCCCGCGCCAGTGCCCTCAGGCCCTCGTGCGGTAGCCTTCAAACGCATGGGCCAGGAAGATCCCCGCGCTTACCAGACCCATCAGTGCCGAAACCGTCTCGATCATCGTTAAATTCCAATCCCGCCCCTGCACGCGAGAAGACGCGGGCGGCCCTGCACAGTCAAAAGAATTCCGGTGAAGCCAGCGATATCGGGGGTGGAGTGAGCTTTTGGCGCAACAGCTTGTGCGGGACTGGCACAGACGAGGCGGTGCTGGAGGCGCCCGTGCTCCGTAGATCAACGGAGAATGCCGAACGTCTTGTTTACCATCCCGGCGTGAACGCTGCAGGCTCCCCATTTCCGCCGTGTTCGGGTTGCGTTATCCTTACCGCGTCTGAGACGGTGGTGGGCCGCCTCGGAGCTCGAGGTCCGGAAGGCGCTCCCCGTAGGTAAGCGGGTTGGGGCGGTCTCCGGCGAAATGGTATTTGGGGCGAATGGGGATCCGACGGTCAGATTCGGTGGTGCGGGCCGCGCGGTGTGTTGCGGTGGTCGCCAGCTGCCTCGCGCTCGCCAATTGCGCTTCGTCCAACAAGTTCGCCAGCCGGGTCGATCCCAAATACGGCGTGTCTTCGAGCCCGCGCGTCGTGGCCTGGGGCGATCCCGTCCCCAAGGGTGGCGGCACCTATCGCGTCGGCAAGCCCTATGTGGTGGCGGGCCGGACCTACGTGCCGGAGGAGGACGTCAACTACCGTGCCGAGGGCATGGCGTCCTGGTACGGCGACGATTTCCACGGCCGCCAGACTGCCAATGGCGAAGTGTTCGACATGGGCTCGCTGACGGCGGCGCATCCGACCCTGCCGATGCCGTCCTATGCGCGGGTGACCAACCTATCCAACGGCAAGTCGCTGATCGTCCGCGTCAATGACCGCGGGCCCTATCACGGCAACCGCCTCATCGACGTCTCGAACAAAGCCGCCGAACTGCTTGAATTCAAAGGCAATGGCGTCGCCAGGGTTCGTGTCGAATATGTCGGCCGGGCGCCACTCGAAGGCTCCGACGACCGCCAGCTGATAGCGACCTTGCGCACCGGCGTTCCGGCGCCGTCGCCCTCGATGGTCCGGGTTGCCTCGGCGAGGCCGTTCGTGCCGGAGCTGCCGTCGTCGGGCCGCGGGGCCATCCGCGGCGAAGTCCCGATGCCGGAGGGCAGGCCCTACAGCCTCGGCAACTCCTCGGCCGACGTCGCCTCGATCAACGCGACCTCGGAGATGTCGGCCTCGAGCCGTGGCCGCGCGCTCCAGAACGCCCGGCAGGTGTCCTATGACGAGGGCGGCCGCTACGTCCCCGACGGGGGAGCTGCCGCCTCGGATGACGGCGCGGCCGAAGCCCGCAGCATCCTGACGGGCCGCGGCCTGTACTGATCCGACGCCGTTTGGCTGTCGCGACGGTCAGAACGGGACGCGAGCGCGCCCGGTGAACGTCCAGATCTGCGTGTTGCCGCCAATGCCGCCGAGCTCGGCCCCGAAGCCGATCGTGGCGCCACCCGCAAGTCTTGCACCGATGCCGCCGGTGACTCGCGCCGACCAGCCCTGGAGCAGCGGCGTCGATGCCAGCGGCACTGCGCCCGCTGCGATGATCGCGGCAGCATTGTCCTGGGTGAAATAGTAGTCGGCGTAGACGCCGGCATAGGGCGCCAACACCAGACTATCGAGCCACGGCACCGGGAGGGACACCTTGTTGCCGGCGGAAGCCCGGCCGCTCGAGAAGGTACGGACGGCCTGCGGGGTGCCGAGCGAATCGACATAGGCGTTTTCCCGCTCCCACAGCGCATAGACCTTCGCCGACGGCTCGATGTTGAAATTCGCCCAGCGGTAGCTGCCGGTGAAGCCGGTCGCGAGCATCCAGCGATTGCCGTTGAAGTTGCCTTGTGCCGTGCCGGCGGTGCCGTCATAGCCGATGCCTGAGTAGGTCACGGCCACGTCGTAGCGCAGTGTCGGAATGATCTTCCAGCCGAGATAGGCGCCGACGGTCCAGCCGTCGCCCTTCAGCTTTCCGTTGATGTCGGTCTCGGTGTAGCTGAAATTCTCATAGCCGCCGACCACGCCAACCAGAAGGTCGGACCTCGCCCGGTAGGTCAGACCCGACAGCAGGTTGATCTGCTGACCGTAGAGTGTCGCCTGGGTCACGCCTGTGCCGACATTGCCGGACGAGCCCCAACGGTCGATGCCGGTGCCGCGGACATCCGCCCAGAACAGCCAGTCCTGTTGCGGACGGAATTGGGCCGGCAGCGCCTTGGTTGGTGGTGTGCGATCGATTGCGGCGAAGGCGTCATCGATCCGCGGCGAGCCGCGGCCGGAGCGGATGGGACGGCCGTTGGACCCGTCGCCGGAATAGGCGTTGCCACCTTGTGCAGCGGACTGGCGATCCGATGCGAGCTTTTCGTCGTCGTCCTCGGGCGTTGCCGCGAAGTTCACCCGAAATCCGCCCGCACCCGGCGTGATGTATTGTCCGCCGTCGCTGAAACCTTCGGAGATCGCGGTGTCGATCGCGCCGGAGATCGCCTGTCCGGAGTTTTGCGCCACGATCTTGGTCGTGTTGACCTGGAGCGCGCGCAGCCTGGCGCTGTCGGCGGGAATGGAGACCGACTGGGTCAGGGCCGGCGAGGTCGAGGCGCTGAAAGCGGGGCTGCCAATATAGGTCGCGGTGATCGTGTGGTTGCCCACGGCGAGCGTCGCTGTCGTGAAGGTCGCGATTCCGCCCGACAGTGTTGACGTGCCGATCGCGGTGCCGCCATCACTGAAGGTCACAGTTCCCGTTGGCGTTCCGCCCGAGCTGCCCACCGTGGCCGAGAACGTCACGGGATCGCCGGAGCTGCTCGGATTTTTCGACGAATTGAGCGACGTGGTGGTCGAGGCCGAAAGATAGCTGAACCGGTCGGCTGCAGACGTCGGCGACGTACCGCCGGCTGTCGTCACGGTGACGTCGACGGGGCCGGCCCCGGCCGGCGATGTCGCCGTGATCGAGGTCGCCGAATTCACCGTAAAGCTCGCCGCATTGGTGGCACCGAATTTCACGGCGGTTGCACCGGTGAAGCCGTTACCGGTGATGGCAACCGAGGTGCCGCCGAGCGCGGTCCCTGATGTCGGCGAGATCGACGTGACGGTCGGTGCAGGCGTGTAGGTGAATTGGTCCGATGCCGTCGTGGCAGATGTTCCGCCGGGTGTCGTCACGGTAATATCGACGATGCCAGCGCCGGCCGGCGATGTCGCCGTGATCGAGGTCGCCGAATTGACCGTGAAGCTCGTTGCATTGGTTGCGCCGAATTTCACGGCGCTCGCATTGGAGAACGCGGTGCCTGTGATGGTGACCGATGTCCCGCCAGTTGTCGCCCCCGCATTGGGCGAGACCAACGCGACCGCTGGCGCTGGCGCGTAGGTGAACTGATCCGCAGCCGAGGTCGGCGAGGTGCCGCCCGGCGTCGTCACCGTGATGTCCACCGTGCCGGTGCCCGCGGGTGAGGTCGCGGTGATCAAGGTCGCAGAGTTGACCGTGAAGGCCGTCGCGTTGGTCGCCCCGAATTTAACGGCCGTCGCGCCGGTGAAATTGGTGCCGGTGACGGTCACCGACGTTGCGCCGGCCAGCGGACCGCCGGTCGGCGAAATCGATGACACCGTCGGCGTGCCGAAATAGGTGAATTGGTCAGCCGCCGAGGTGGCCGAGGTGCCGCCCGTTGTCGTTACCTTGATGTCGACGACGCCGGTGCCGGCGGGGGACGTCGCCGTGATCGAGGTCGCGGAATTGACGGTGAAGCCGGCGGCCGAAACTGCGCCGAAGGTCACGGCGGTTGCGCCTGTAAAATTGGTGCCCGTGATCGTGACCGTCGTGCCGCCGGTCGCCGGTCCCTGCGTGGGTGAGATCGAGGTGACGGTGGGTGCGGCAATGTAGGTGAACTGATCCGCCGCCGACGTTGCCGACGTGCCGCCTGCGGTCGTCACGCGGATATCGACTGTGCCTGCGCCGGATGGCGATGTCGCCGTGATCGTGGTGGGCGAAACGACCGTAAATCCGGCCGCGGCCGCCGCGCCGAAGGCCACAGCCGATGCGCCGGAGAAGTTGGTGCCGGTGATCGTCACCACGGTGCCGCCTGGGCTCGGCCCCGAGGTCGGCGAGATCGAGGTGACAGTCGGTGCAGCGACGTAGGTGAATTGGTCGGCCGCGGAAGTCGCCGAGGTGCCCCCCACGGTCGTCACGGTGACGTCGATGGTGCCCGCGGCATGCGCGGGCGAAGTCACAGTCAGGGACGTCGAGGAACTGACGCTGACAGCGGTGCCGGCGGTCCCGCCGAAGCTCACCGTCGTTGCGCCAATGACGAAGCCCGTGCCAGTGACCGTCACCGAGGTGCCGCCGCCCACTGGGCCCGCTGTGGGCGAGACCGAAGTGATCGTAGGCACTGCGAGATAGTTGAACTGGTCAGCCGCCGAAGTTGCAGACGTGCCGCCAGGGGTGGTCACCCTGACGTCCACGGTGCCTGTGCCGGCGGGCGCGGTCGCGGTAATCGACGTCGCCGAATTGAAGGTGAAGCTGGCCGACGTCGCACCGAATGTTACGGCCGTGACGCCTGTGAAGTTGGTGCCGGTGATTGTCACACTCGTGCTGCCGGCGGCCGGGCCGCTGGTAGGCGAGATCGACGTGACTGTGGGGGCGGCGATATAGGTGAATTGATCGGCGGCAGACGTTGCCGACGTGCCACCTGCGGTCGTGACCCGGATATCCACCGTGCCGGCTCCGGATGGTGAGGTCGCCGTGATCGTCGTTGGCGACACGACCGTAAATCCGGTCGCTGGCGATGCACCGAAGCTCACTGCGGAGGCGCCGGAGAAGTTGGTGCCGGTGATCGTCACGACGGTGCCGCCTCCGCCTGGCCCCGAGGTCGGCGAGATCGAGGTGACGGTCGGTGCGGCCGTGTAGGTGTATTGATCCGCCGCTGACGCTGCTGACGTCCCGCCTGGCGTTGTGACCGTGACATCGACCGTGCCAGCGGATCCAGCCGGCGCAGTTGCCGTGATCTGGGTGTTGGAATTGACCGTGTAGCTGGTCGCGTTGGTCGCGCCGAACTTCACGCCACCGGCGCCGGTCGTCGCGCTGAAGTTGGTGCCGGTGATGATCACGGTCGTGCCCCCGCCCGTAGGGCCGGCGGTCGGCGAGATGGAGGTCACGGTCGGCGCAGCGACGTAAGTGTACTGGTCAGCCGCCGATGTCGGCGATGTCGCTGAGCCGTTCGTGACGGTAATATCGACGGTGCCGGCCGATCCGGCCGGCGCAGTCGCCGTGATCTGGGTGTTGGAATTGACAGTATAGCCCGTCGCATTCGTGGCGCCGAACTTGACACCACCCGCGCCAGTCGTTCCGGTGAAGTTGGTGCCTGTGATGACCACCGATGTGCCGCCGGCAAGCGGCCCCGACGTCGGTGAGACCGACGTGACTGTGGGGCTAGGCAGATTGATCGTGAACACAAAGGAGGTGTTCGCGATGGAACTTCCGGGGCAGCTGGCGGTGAAATCGCTACAGCCCGGCGCGTAGTAGAGGGTGATCGTCTCCTGCCCGCCGCTCGTCGCGCTGTTCAGCGTGATATCGATCTCGGCCTGGCCCGCGTTCGCGCTTTGACCGTTTTGGTTCGGGTTGGTCGGATGAAACGTATAAGTCGCCTTCGACGTCGTCGGATTATAGTCGGCAGCCGTGAGCTGCTGGTTGCCCGCATTGGTGCCGCTCGAATTGGCGATCGGCGCGTTGAAAAATGAATCCGTGTTCTGGACCGAATAAAGGCCCCACACGACGGAATCGTCGGCAGGGGCCGAGCCCGAACCGATAGTGAAGCACAGGCGGTAGACCTGGCCGACCGACGTGAAGTTAACGGTCACGCCGGATGTGGAATTTGTCGTTTGATCGCAAGCCGCGTTCGCCGCGGCAATCGCGCCGAACATCAAGAGCGCTGCGATGCAGATGCGTTGAGTCGCAAGCCATAGCGCGCGCAGGATTCGCCGAGGCATAGCTCCGCCATTGCGCGACCGGACCGCCAACTCCCCTGTTTTCTCTGGCTCGGCCACCGCAATTGCGTGACTCACCGGCCCCCCTTGACGGCGGCGGCTCTTGGAAGAGCGGCCGCACTTAAATCCCTGATTGTGAAATCGTCCGCGTATATTCTTGCGTGCATTTGGCCGGGACGCGGTGCACAACGCAAGCGCACCCAGTCCCACAGTGCTACTTTCCAGCGAACCGTTGCATGGCGGCAACAAAAGCGTGCTTTGGTGGCCGTCGACAGGGCCGCTTGCCGCGCGCCAATTTAAGGTTGCGCATGCGCTTGACTGTCAACGCCAGCTGTTGAACAATCTCGGCGAGTAGATCGTCCAATATTCATTCTTTAATTTAAGTGCTGCTGTCGTGGTTCGGATCATCACACGACAGTTCGTTTGGTTTTTAAAACGGGGAGGGGTCATGCCGTACCAGCCAGTCCTTGGCCAGATCATGCCTTTTGCGGGCACGGTCGTTCCGAAAAACTGGGCGCCTTGCAACGGCCAGCTGTTGTCGATCCAGCAAAATCAGGCGCTGTTCTCGTTGCTCGGCACCTACTATGGCGGCAACGGCGTGACAGTGTTTGCACTTCCGGATCTGCGCGGCCGCGCGATTCTTGGCTCGACCGGCAACGCCGGCCAGTATCCCGTAGGCACAACCGGCGGGGCCCCGACGGTCACGCTGATCGGGCCTCAGCTGCCGGCTCACAATCATCTCATTCAAGTATCCTCGGCGGTCGGTGGCGGACGCGGGGCCGTGCCTCCGACTGGCAATGTCTTTGCGACAAACGCTCTGCCGGCGACCAATCCGACGAAAATTTTTGCGGCAGCCGGAAGCGGTGAAGTCCCATTGGCGTCCGCCACCAATCTGGTGAACGAGGGCAGGGGGCAGGCCCACAACAACATGCAGCCCTATCTCACCATCAGCTATCTGATCGCGCTGCAAGGGATTTTTCCGTCGCGAAACTGATCGGTCGCGCAGGAGCGTTGTCGCGAACGAAATTCGTTCAAGTCAATTCTGAGGATTTGCGCATTCACCGGCCGGATGGGAACGGGGCGCACAGGCAAAGGATCATACGCGATGGCAGATCCCTTTATCGGCGAGATCAGGCTGTTTGGCTTTCCGCGGGTGCCGAACGGCTGGTTCGCTTGCAATGGGCAAGCGCTGCCCATTTCTCAATATACGACGCTTTACACCGTGATCGGCACCACCTATGGCGGCGACGGCGTCACCACGTTCAATCTTCCCGATATGCGCGGCCGTGCCCTGATCGGACAGGGACAGGGCCCAGGCCTTCCGCCCTATACACTGGGCCAGCTCGGCGGTGAGGAGACGCATACGCTGACCGAAGCCGAGATGCCGACGCACAGTCACGCGCTGATGTCCTCCACCGCGACGGGCACGACGCCGACACCCGGACAGACCGTCCATCTTGCCACCGCGTCAGCAGGTGAACTCTACGCGCCGATCGCGAACGTCGGGACGTACGACACAATGGCCCCCTGCGTCACCACCGCAGGTAACAGCCTCGGGCATAACAACATGATGCCGACCGTCGTCGCCAATTACTGCATCTGCAACGACGGCATCTTCCCTTCGTCCGGTTAGGCCGCGTGCATCCGTATTCTCGAGGAAAGACATCATGTCAGATCAGTTCGTCGGCGAAATCCAGGCGTTTCCGTTTCCCTTTGCTGTCACTGGCTTCAACAATGCCTGGCTGCCCTGCGGTGGCCAGCTGGTGCCGATTCAGCAATTCACTGCGCTATTTGCGTTGATCGGCACATATTACGGCGGCAATGGCACGACCAATTTCGCCCTGCCGAACCTGAACGGCTCGATAGCGATCAGCCAGGGGCAAGGTCCGGGTTTGCAGAACTACGACATCGGCGAGACCGTTGGCAGCCCGACGGTGACCTTGATCGGCGACAACATGGCCCGCCACACGCACACCCTGCAGCTCGGCGCCAAGACCACACAAGGCGGCACCGCGGGTCCCGGAACGGCCGGGACGACGGTGGCGATCGATCCCCAATTCAACGGCTTCGTCGCGCCGCCCGGCAACTCGACCTTGGTGACCAATGCCGTCACGATGACGGGGCAGAACCAGCCGCACGACAACACGCAGCCCACCCTGGCGATCGTCTGGTGTATCGCTTATGCGGGAATCTTTCCGTCCTTCGGGTGAGCAATGCGGCACGACGCGACGGCATGATGGATCCTGCGTCGTTCGACATCATCCCGGCTGATCCGACCCTGCGGCTTCGGCCCGCAAGCCCGATCGACGCGCCGTTCATCCGGCATCTCTTCGAGCAGGTGCGGACCGGGCAATTCGCTGCGACCGGTTTGTCCGGGCCAATCCTCGATCAAATTCTGGAACAACAATTCCGCAGTCAGGCCGCCGGCTACGCCGCGCAGTTTCCGAATGCGATCTCGCTGATCGTGGCACGAGACGGGGCGGCGATCGGCCGGCTGCTGCTTCATTGCACAGACGAGTACTGGCACGTCATCGATATCGCGCTGCTGCCGACCGAATGCGGTCGCGGTATCGGGACCAATATCCTCGATGCACTCGAAGCGTCAGCGCGCCGGCAGGGTGCCGGCGCGCTGACGCTTGTGGTGCTCACGAGCAATCCGGCCGCGCGCCGGTTTTACCAGCGGCAAGGATTTGCCGAGGTCGGGCAGGCGGGCGCCGCCCACATCGCAATGAGAAAGGATCTCACCGAGAGCGCGATGAGATCAGGATGAATCGTCATCGCGCTTCAGGCGATTGTTCGAGCAAGGTCTTTTCGGAAAACCACTAAGTGCCTTTCCGGACCATGCTTTAGCCCGATGCCGCCTCGCGCAGGAATCTCAGCAGCGCAGCATTCACCTCCTCGGGCCGCTCCTGCTGCACCCAATGGCCGGCGCCCTCGATGATCAGCTTTCGCGTGAGACTGGGCAGAACGCGCTCCAGCTCGTTGACACGCCTGGCGCCGATCAGGCCGGTGATGACGGCGTCCTGCGCGCCGGCGATGAAGAGGGAGGGCTGGTGAATCTGCGCATTCTGCCAGGGCGCGGTCAGCTCCCAATTGCGGTCGAGGTTGCGATACCAGTTCAACCCGCCGCGGAATCCAGACTTGCTGAAGCTCTCCGTGAAATGAGCGAGATCGGTTTCAGTCAGCCACGCCGGCAGCGGCTCCGCGTCGGCGGCATGGCCAAGAAACCCCTTGCCCTCCTGTACGAACATCGCGGCGTTCGGATCAGCGAGGCCGCGGCCACCGAGCACCGTGCGCATGGTGCGGGCGACGTCATGCTCGAACTCGGCCTCCGCAACACCGGGCGCCTGAAAGTACTGCCAGTAGAAATTGGTGATGCCGCCCTGACGCAGCAGTTCGAGCGGCCTGCCGCGTCCGCGGAACGGCGGCGGCACGCTGAGGCCTGCGACGGCCGTGAACATATCGGGGCGGAACAGCGCCGCATGCCAGGCGACCGGCGCGCCCCAGTCGTGGCCGACCACCATCGCCTTGGTCACGCCGAGCGCCTGCACCAGGCCGACCACGTCGCCGACCAGGTCGAAGATGGAATAGGCGGCCGCGTCAGGCGGCGCCGCGCTCTGGCCGTAGCCGCGCATGTCAGGGGCCACGACATAAAATCCGGCGGCCGCGAGCGCCGGGATCTGGTGCCGCCAGGAATAGGATAATTCCGGCCAGCCATGGCACAGCACCACCAGCGGCCCCTGGCCGGCCTCGCGGATAAACAGGTCGATCCCATTGGCCTTGATCACGCGGGTGGTGGACATCGCTTTTCCGCCTTGTTTCAGGGGTTTGGTCCAAAAACATCAGGTGCCACGATAGGGATGCGACGAGAATCGTGCAATCTCTGGGACGGGCACCGATCCGCGTGTTGTTCGCCCCGGTTCCAACTGTTAGAACGCCGGTCTCAGGGCTTCGCCATGGCACTTCGTCTCATTTCGCTCCGCCATAACGGGTTCACGGCCCGGGCCTTCGCGCGCGGGCTGCTCGGGGCGGCGCTCGCGGTGAGCTTTGGCTGGGGCGGGGTGCTCTACGCTGCCAACCAGAGCGTCCAGGGCGCCAAGAAGACCGAAGATATCGGCTTCGACGGCGACGCCCCCACCGCGATCCTGATCGAGGCCTCCAGCGGCAGCGTGCTGTTCGAGAAGAACGCCGATGAGCTGCGTGCCCCCTCCAGCATGATGAAGCTCGTGACTGCGGAAGTCGTTTTCAACGCGATCAAGAAGGGCGACATCAAGCTGACCGACGAATACCGGATCAGCGAGAACGCCTGGCGCAGGGGGGGCGCGCCGTCCGGCGGCTCGACCATGTTCGCGGCCATCAACAGCAAGGTCTCGGTCGACGACCTCCTGCATGGCGCGATCATCCAGAGCGGTAACGATGCCTGCATCGCTCTCGCCGAGGGCATTGCCGGCAACGAGAAGATCTTTGCCGCCGATTTCATGACCAAGCGCGCGCGCGAGCTCGGCATGACCAAATCGACCTTCGCCAATTCCAACGGCTTGCCCGACCCGGGCAACAAGATGACGGTGCGCGAACTCGGCATGCTTGCCCGGCACATCATCCTGGACTTCCCCGAATTCTATAAACTGTTCGGCGAGAAGGAGTTCACCTGGAACAAGATCCGCCAGCCCAACCGCAATCCGCTGCTCAATTCCATGGAAGGCGCTGACGGCCTGAAGACCGGTTACACAAAGGAGGGTGGCTACGGCATGGTCGGTTCGGCCGTGCAGAACGGCACACGGCTGATCGTCGTCGTCAACGGACTTGAGGACATCGAGGACCGCGCCACGGAAGCCAAGAAAATGCTGGAATGGGGCTTTCGCAATTTCGAGACCCGCACGTTGATAGCGGCCGACCAGCAGGTCGGCTACGCCAAGGTGTTCGGTGGCGAGAGCCGCTCGGTGAAGCTCGTTGCGAAAGAGCCGGTGAAGGTCATGGTGCACAAGAGCGGCGGCGACAAGTTGATCGCACGTGTCGTCTATAGCGGCCCTGTGCGTGCACCGGTCCAGGCCGGCCAGCAGGTCGGCGTGGTCAGGGTCTGGCGAAGCGGCGCCATCGCGGTGGAGACACCGGTCTATGCCGCCGAGGCGATCAGTACCGGCTCGACCGTGCGCCGCGCGATCGACGGTGCCAGCGAGCTCGTGATCGGCATGTTCCGCGCAGGTGCTGAGAAGCTCTGACCATGAGTGATAGCACGGGACAGCGCTCGTCCGGACGCGGACGCTTCATCACCTTTGAAGGCGGCGAGGGGACGGGCAAGTCGACTCAGATCAAGAAGCTCGCCGACCGTCTCAAGGCGGCACGGATGCGCACGCTCGTCACACGTGAGCCGGGCGGGTCGCCGGGCGCGGAGATCATGCGACATCTGGTGCTGTCGGGCATGGGCAAGCTGCTCGGGCCCGAAGCCGAGACCTTGCTGTTCGCGGCCGCGCGCGATGACCATGTCCGCACCGTAATCCAACCCGCGCTGAACCACGGTGCCTGGGTGCTGTGCGACCGTTTCGCCGATTCGACACGCGCCTATCAGGGCAGCCTCGGCCAGGTGCCCGCGGGGCTGATCAACGCCATGCAGCGGGTCACGATCGGCGATCTCAAGCCGGATCTCACCCTCATTCTCGACCTGCCGGTCGAAATCGGCCTGCAGCGCGCCGCCGCGCGTCGCGGCAGCGGTACGCCCGACCGCTTCGAAAGCGAGAAGCTCAGCTTCCATCAGGGGCTCCGCGAGGCCTATCGGAAGATCGCCGAGGACGAGCCCAAGCGATGTGTGCTGATCGACGCCAATTCTGATCCTGATACGGTCGCGGACCGGGTCTGGACGGCGTTGCGCGAGCGCCTCCTTCGCACGCCTGCCTCGGTGGTCTCAGCATGAGCCCGCGTCAGGCCGAGCGTGAGAGCGCCATTCCGCATCCGCGCGAGACGAACCTGCTGTTCGGCCATCGCGAGGCCGAGACGGCGCTGCTCACGGCCTATCGCAGCGGGCGTATTCCGCATGCCTGGCTGATCGGAGGGCCGCAGGGCATCGGCAAGGCGACGCTGGCCTATCGCATGGCGCGCTTCGTGCTCGCTCACGGCCAGCCGCTGGCGCCTGCCGTGCAGGGCGCGGAAGACCTCGCGATCGCCCCCGACGACGCCGTGGCGCGACAGGTTGCGGCGAGCTCGCATGGTGGTCTGCTGACGCTGGAGCGCTCCGCCAACGACCGCGGCGTGATGCGCACCGTCATTACCGTGGACGAGACGCGCGAGACGATCGCGTTCTTCGGCTCGACCGCGGCGGCCGAAGGCTGGCGCGTCTGCATCGTCGACACCGTCGACGAGCTCAATCCCAATGCGGCGAACGCCCTGCTGAAGATCTTGGAGGAACCGCCGCAGCGATCGCTGTTCCTGCTGGTGAGCCACGCGCCCGCGCGCGTGCTCGCTACCATTCAGTCGCGTTGCCGCAAGCTGCGCCTGCGCTCGCTCACCACCGAGGAGGTCATCGGTGCAGCCGCCGCGGCCGCCGATCTCGCTCCGACCGATCTGGCGCTGCGCGAAGCCGCGGAGGCCTCCGAGGGCAGCGTCGCGCGCGCGCTGACGCTGCTCGGGGGCGATGCGCTGAAGCTTCAGCAGCGCACGGCGGCGCTGCTGGCACGGCTCCCGGAGCTCGATCCGCGCGAGTTGCACACGCTCGGCGAATCCCTCGGCACCAGCGACCGCGTCGCGCTCGCGGCCTTCGTCGACGGCATCGATCGCTGGATCGCGGAACGCCTGCATGCCGATGAGGCCAATGCCAACCAGAACCTGCCGCGCCTTGCGCGTCTAGCTGAGGTATGGGAAAAGATCGTCCGCGCCGCGCGCGACACCGAAACCTACAATCTGGAGCGAAAGCCCTTGGTATTCTCGGTGTTCGGCTGGCTGGCGGACGCAACGCGCTAGAGCATGATCCGGAAAAGTGCGCAGCGGTTTTCCGAAATGATCATGCGCAAGACAACAACCTAACGCAAATTCGTTTCCAAATTTCGAGAAGCCGGCAAAGGAATTCATCGTGGCGACACGAGCTAAGAAAACGGTCAAGGGCAAGAGTGGCAAGAAGGCCGTGAAGGCGCGCGCGTCCAAAGCGGTCAAAAAGGTCAAGAAGACCAAGAAGGCCGCCACCAAGAAGAGCGTGAAGAAGTCGGCAAAGAAGGCCGGCAAGAACGCCGCGAAGAAGCAGATCGTCGCCAAGAAGGCTTCGAAGAAGGCGGCCACCAGGAAGCCCGCCAAGGCTCCGGCGAAGAAAGCAGCCAAGACGGCGAGGGTGACCGCGCCCGCCCTGATCGCTGCGCCGGCCCCCATCGTCACGCCGCCGAAGGCCGTGAAGCCCAAGGCGCCGCCTGCGCCGAAGCCGACGGCTGCACCGAAGGCGTCAGCGCCTGTTGCCGCGTCCGCGCGCGACAACGTCTTCTACATCACCACCGCGATTGCCTATCCCAACGGCAGTCCGCATATCGGCCACGCCTATGAGGCGATTGCGACCGACGTGCTGGCGCGCTTTGCGCGGCTCGACGGCAAGGACGTGTTCTTCCTGACCGGTACCGACGAGCACGGCCTGAAGATGGTCCAGACCGCGCAGAACGAGGGCCTGACGCCGGCCGCGCTCGCGGCCCGCAATGCCGGCCGCTTCAAGGAGATGGACGAGCGGCTGAACGTGTCGTTCGACCGGTTCATCCGTACCACCGAGGAGCAGCACCATCGCTCGACCCAGGAGATCTGGCGTCGCATGGAAGCGAACGGCGACATCTATGCCGACACCTATGCCGGCTGGTACTCGGTTCGCGATGAGGCGTACTACGCCGAGGATGAGACGCGCCTGAACGACGACGGCGTGCGGCTCGGACCGCAGGGCACGCCGGTCGAGTGGGTCGAAGAGAAGAGCTATTTCTTCCGCCTCTCGGCCTATCAGGACAAGCTGCTCAAGCTCTATTCGGATCGCCCTGATTTCATCGGGCCCGATTCCCGCAAGAACGAGGTGGTGAGCTTCGTCAAGGGCGGCCTGCGCGATCTCTCGATCTCGCGGACCACGTTCGATTGGGGCGTCAAGGTGCCCGGCGACGAAGAGCACGTGATGTACGTCTGGGTCGACGCGCTGACCAATTACATCACCGGCGTCGGCTTCCCCGACGAGAGCGACGAGAACTGGCGCTACTGGCCAGCGGACGTGCACATCATCGGCAAGGACATCATCCGCTTCCACGCGGTGTATTGGCCCGCATTCCTGATGTCGGCCGGCATTCCCGTGCAGAAGCGGGTCTATGCCCACGGCTTCCTGTTCAACAGGGGCGAGAAGATGTCGAAATCGGTCGGCAACGTCGTCGATCCCTTCAATCTCGCCGACCAGTATGGCGTCGACCAGATGCGCTATTTCTTCCTGCGCGAGGTGCCGTTCGGCCAGGACGGCAACTACAACCATGAAGCTATCGTCGCACGCATCAATGCCGATCTCGCCAATGATCTCGGCAACCTCGCGCAACGCTCGCTGTCGATGATCGCCAAGCAACTCAGCGGCGTGCTGCCGGAGCCCGGCGAGTTCAGTGACAATGACAAGGCGATCCTGGCTATGGCCGACGGTATGATCGCCGCCAGCCGCGAAGCGATGGCAACCCAGCAGATCCATCACTGGCTCAATGCCGTGTGGGCCGTGGTTGCGGAAGCCAACCGCTATTTCGCGGGC
The DNA here is from genome assembly GCF_018130615.1 of Bradyrhizobium manausense. Lineage (GTDB taxonomy): Bacteria > Pseudomonadota > Alphaproteobacteria > Rhizobiales > Xanthobacteraceae > Bradyrhizobium > Bradyrhizobium manausense_A. The sequence goes on along the minus strand of NZ_JAFCKB010000018.1, from coordinate 148,426 downwards.
GAGGCGCCGTGGGCGCTGGCCAAGACCGATCCCGCACGACAGAGGACGGTGCTCTACGTCACCGCTGAAGTCGTGCGCCAGATCGCGATCCTGGCCCAGCCGGCGATGCCGACCGCCTCGGGCCTGCTGCTCGACAGCCTTGGTATTCCCGAAGGAGAGCGCAACTTCGCGATGCTCGGCGGCGCCAAGCGGATCGCGCCCGGCTCGATGCTGCCGGCGCCGACGCCCGCGTTCCCGCGCTACATCGAGCCGGCAGCCTGAGGCGTACCTAGCGATGCTGGTCGACAGTCACTGCCATCTGGATTTTCCGGACTTCGCGGAAGATCTCGACGGGATCGTAGCGCGTGCCCGTGCGGCCGGCATCGGCCGCATGGTCACGATCTCGACGCGGGTGCGAAAGCTCGATCAGCTTCTCGCCATCGCCGGGCGCTATGACGACGTCTATTGCTCGGTCGGCACCCACCCGCACAACGCGGATGAAGAAGACGGCATCACGGCGGACGAGTTGGTCGCGCTGACGCGGCATCCGAAGGTGGTCGCGCTCGGCGAGGCCGGGCTCGACTATTTTTACGACAACGGCTCGCCGGAGGCGCAGGCGAGGGGCTTTCGCGCCCACATCGCCGCCGCGCGCGCGACCGACCTGCCGCTGGTGATCCACACCCGCGAGGCCGATGAGGACTGCGCCCGCATCCTGGAAGAGGAGGCTGCCAAGGGATCGTTTCGCGCGGTGCTGCATTGTTACACCGGCGGGCGCGAGCTGGCGCTGAAGGCGGTGTCGCTCGGGCTATACATCGGCTTCACGGGAATCCTCACCTTCAAGAAGTCAGATACCTTGCGCGCGCTGGCGGCCGAATTGCCGTCCGACCGTATTCTGGTCGAAACAGACTCGCCCTACCTTGCGCCGGGCAAATTCCGGGGCAAGCGCAACGAGCCGGCCTATGTGGTCGAGGTCGCCAAAGTGCTTGCCGAAACGCGCGGCGTGTCGCTTGAGGAGATCTCACGGCAGACCAGCGAAAACTTCTTCCGCCTTTTCTCGAAGGTGAAAACTTGAGGTTCTGAACCGCATGACGCTGACGCTGACGATCCTGGGCTGCGGCTCCTCCGCCGGCGTGCCGCGCCCGGCGCTCGGCTGGGGCGCCTGCGATCCCACGAACCCCAAGAACCGCCGCCGCCGTTGCTCGCTGCTGGTCGAACAGACGTCACACCACGGCACCACGCGTATCGTGATCGACACGTCGCCGGACCTGCGCGAGCAGTTGATCTCGACGGATGTCGACCACATCGACGCGGTATTCTTGACCCATGAGCACGCCGACCAGACCCACGGCATGGACGATCTGCGCTCGGTCGTGATCCACATGCGCAAGCGCATTCCGGTCTATTTCAACCAGTCGACCGCCAAGGACATCATGGCGCGGTTTTCCTATTGCTTCATCTCGCCGGAGGGAAGCGACTATCCGCCGATCCTGACGCGGCATTCGATCGAGGCGGGCGAAAGCCAGACGGTTCTGGGGAAGGGGGGCGCGGTGACGATGACGGCTTTCCTGGTTCAGCACGGCAACATTCCCGCGCTTGGCTACCGCATCGGCAACGCTGCCTACACGCCCGATCTCAACGACATCCCGCGGGAGAGCTGGGGTGCCCTGGAAAACCTCGATCTGTGGATCGTCGACGGCCTGCGCTACACCGGCCATCCCAGCCATTTCAGCATCAACGACGCGCTGTCCTGGATCGAACGCTTCAGGCCGAAGCGCGCCGTCATCACCAACATGACGGCCGACGTCGACTACGAGGTGATCCGCCAGACGTTGCCCGCGGGGGTCGTGCCGGCCTATGACGGACTGCGGATGGAGACTCTCTAGAACGTTCTCGAACGAAGCGTCACCACGCGTAGCGCAGCACGGCCTTGCCGGTGTAGGCGCGCACCAGGCTCGACAGCTCGCTGTCGAAGTTCGCGCTCGCGGACCAGCCGTTCACGCCGCGCAGCTCGAGGGCGACGCCCGTCAAGGCCGAGTTCGGCGCAAGCGCTGTGCTGCCGATTACAAATCCCTGGCCCGATGCCGCCTGGAACACTGCAGGCATCGACTGCGTCGCGCTGAAATCATGCGCCCAGGCCAGACGTCCTCGCAAATCGAAGAGACCACCAGCCAGCACGAAGGATGTGCTCGTGCGCAGGCCGAGCTCGCTGCGGCCGTCGGTAAAGCTGTTACTGCTGCTGGATGGCGCCGCGGATGGATCGGCTGCGTAAGCCGGCTGGCCGGTGCTGGCGGCGAGGCGGAACATGGTCACCTGGCCGGCGGCGTAGGGCGTGACGCCGAGCCAAGGCGTCGCAATCCGGTAGCCGCTTTCGATGCGGCCGGAATATGCGTTGGCGTTGAGGGCCGTGTTGAGCTGGTCGCTACCGGCCGGCGTCACCTGATGGTCGCTGGTGATGGCCTGCCAGCCATAGGCGAGGGCGGTCGCAACATAGGCCGCGCCGATCGCGTGCCTGACGAAGCTGCCGGCCTGAAACAGGTCGGAGCGGCCGCTGGAGAAATTATTGGCGAAACCGGTGCCGCCGCCGGCAAGCGCAAAGCCCATTCGCGTCTGCGGTGAAAGCGAATAGTCGGCGCCAACGGCGGTGACGTAGCTGCGAGCCGCCGCGCCGCTGCCATCGGTCGTGGTCTGGGAGCCGCCGAGGCCCGTGGCCCAGATGCTCCAGTGCGGGGCCGCAAGCGACGGCTTGCCGTAGATCGCCTCATAGGCGTCGCGCCCGATGCCGCCATGGGTGCGGTCGTTACCGAGATCGGCATAGGCCGAGAGTTCAGAGTCGAATTCGGGCCGGCCGATCCCGCGCCCGTCGATGGCGGGATCGAGCAGGGTCTGGGTGAACTGCTTCATCGCCAGGAATGTGGCCTGCGCCGTTTCTGTCTGCGACGGAGTTGTGGAGCTGCCGCCAAAGGCCTGTTGCATGCTGGACCTGCCCGCGCCGGCGAGACCCGGTGGGTCACCGTTCCAGCCAGCGTTTGGCGGCATCCCCGGGCCGCCATTGTTGCCGTTGCCTGACGGCGCACCGCCAAAAGCCGATGCCTGTGGCGGGGGACCGAACATCGGGCCTCCCATGCCGCCGAAGTTATTGCCGGCGCTGAAATTGCCGGTGCCGCCGCCGGGCCAGCTTGGACCGGGATAGCCAAAATTTTCGGGACCTGCGAACGCGCCGAACTCGCGCATGACTTGGGCATCCGCCGCGCGCGGCAGCAGCAATCCGGCCGTCAACAGCAGCAGCGCCAGACGCGCACGCACGTCTGTGCTCACGACACGAACCGCATGAAGCGCCCCAACCGCGCCGGTCGCCGGCCGCGCAGCCCGCGCGGCGAATCAGGTGGCAACAGCGAATCCGACGGGAGGGAAACGTAAATGCGTCTCTGACGTTTTCCAATCTTTTCCTGTGATGTCCTGATGTCGTCGAACATGGACGATCGGTTTCAGGATAACGGCGCACAACTCGTGTTTCTAAATGTGTCTGACGCTTGCGCGCTTCACGCCGAGATCGCCTTGGCCGAGCCGACTTCGTTGCGCAGCAGGAATTTCTGGATCTTGCCAGTCGACGTCTTCGGGATCGGCCCGAACACGACGGCCTTGGGCGTCTTGAAGCCGCTCATATGCACGCGGCAGAAGGCGATGATATCGGCCTCGGTGGCGCTTGCGCCGTCCTTCAACTCGACGAAGGCGCAGGGCACTTCGCCCCATTTCGGATCGGGTTTCGCGACCACGGCCGCGAACAGCACAGCAGGATGCTTGTAGAGGATGTCCTCGACCTCCACGGATGAAACATTCTCACCGCCGGAGATGATGATGTCCTTGGAGCGATCCTTGATCGTGACGTAGCCGTGCGCGTCGAGCACGCCGAGATCGCCGGTGTGAAACCAGCCGCCTTCGAAGGATTCCTTCGTGGCTTTCTCGTTCTTCAGGTAGCCCTTCATCACGATGTTGCCGCGGAACATGACCTCGCCGATCGTCTCGCCGTCGCGCGGCACCTCCTGCATCGTCTGCGGATTGATGACGGTAACGCATTCCTCGAGCGGGTAGGGTACGCCCTGCCGGCGTTTCATGCGCGCGCGCTCGGCGGCGGGGAGATCGTCCCAGCCGGGCTGTTCGGCGCAGACGGAAGCAGGGCCATAGACCTCGGTCAGGCCGTAGACATGCGTCAGCTTGATCCCGATGCTCTCCGCGCCTTCCAGCACCGCGACCGGCGGTGCGGCGCCCGCGATCAGACCGACGACGCGGCGCGCCGCCTCGCCCTTCGGTGCATCAGGTGCGTTGATCAGCACGTTATAGACGATCGGCGCGCCGCACATATGGGTGACGCCGTGTTGCTTGATCAGCTCGAAGATCTTTGTCGGCTCGACCTTGCGCAGGCAGACATTGATGCCGGCCGCTGCCGCGATCGTCCAGGGGAAGCACCAGCCGTTGCAGTGAAACATCGGCAGCGTCCAGAGATAGACCGGATGCTGGCCGAGATTGCCGGCAAGGATGTTGCTGACGGCGTTCAGATAGGCGCCGCGATGATGCGTCACGACGCCCTTGGGATTGCCCGTCGTGCCAGACGTATAGCTCAGCGCGATCGCGTCCCATTCGTCCTTCGGCGTGATCGCCGCAAAATTCGGATCGCCTTGCGCCACGGCCGCTTCGTACTCGATCGCGCCGATGCGCTTGCCGCCCTTGAACGCAACATCATCGACGTCGATTACGAACGGCTTGGGCCCGGTCATTTGCGCCAATGCATCAATGATCACGCCGGAAAATTCGGGATCGACCAGGATGATCTTGGCGCCGCCATGGTCGAGCTGGAACGCAATCGAGGGCGCATCGAGCCGGATGTTGAGCGCGTTGAGCACGGCGCCGGTCATGGGGACCGCGAAGTGCGCCTCGTACATGGCCGGGATGTTCGGCAGCATCGCCGCGACGGTATCGCCGACGTCGATGCCCTTGCCGGCGAGATACGATGCAAAGCGCCGGCAGCGCTCGTAGGTCTGGGCCCAGGTGAAGCTCCGCCCCTCATAGACCGTGCTGACGTGATCGGGATAGACCGCGGCGCTGCGCGCGAGAAAGCTCAGCGGACTGAGCGGCACGTAATTGGCGGGGGTCTTGTCGAGGCCGATATTGTACTGGTTCTGCCGGTCGCTCATCGACACCCTCCTTGACGCCGCGCGGGTTACAGGAATCCGATCGAGATCCAGGGGAAGACCGCGACGACGATCAACCCCATCATCAGCGCCAGCAGATAGCCCCAGATCGGCCTGACGCCCGCGGCCGGGTCGACGCGTCCGATGGCGCAGGCGGCATAATAGCCGACGCCGAACGGTGGGGCGAATAGCCCGATACCCATCGCCAGAATGATCACCATCGCGTAGTGTACCTCGTGCACGCCGACGGCACGGGCGATTGGAAACAAGAGCGGCCCGAACAGCACGATTGCGGGGATACCTTCCAGCACGCTGCCGAGAATGGTGAACGCCAGGATCGACACGGCGATGAAGGTCGCCGCGCCGCCCGGCAATCCAGTCATGGCGGAGGCCAGCGAACGCGAGAAGCCGGACTGGGTCAGGCCCCAGGCCATGCCGGTGGCCGTACCGATGATCAGCAGGATCGCGCCTGACAGCGCCGCCGTCTCGACCAGCATCGGAAACAGCCGCTGCCAGTCGAAGCGGCGGTAGATGATCAGACCGACGAGGGCGCCATAGACGATACCGATGGTGGAGACTTCGGTGGCGGTCGCAATGCCTTCGACCACGGCGTAGCGGATCACGAAGGGCAGTGCGAGCGCGGGCAGGGCGACGACGAAGGTCTTGCCGATCTCGGACGCGGTGGCGCGGCGGACATGGCTCATGTCCTCGTGGCGGTAACGCCACCACACCAGCATGCAGAGCGTGATCGCGAGCACGACGCCAGGCAGCAGGCCGCCGGTGAACAGCGCCGCGATCGAGACGCCGGTCACCGAGCCGATCGTAATCAGCACGAGGCTCGGCGGAATGGTCTCGGTCTGGGCGCCGGTTGCGGCGAGCAGCGCGACGAGATCGCCGGGCTTGGCACCGCGTTGCTTCATCTCCGGAAACAGCACGGGCGCGACTGCGGCCATGTCGGCGGCCTTGGCGCCGGAAATGCCGGAGACCAGATACATGGCGCCGACCAGCACGTAATGCAGGCCGCCGCGGACATGGCCGAGCAGGCTGGCCAGGAACGCCACCATGGCCTGCGCCATGCCGGTCATTTCGATCAGCAGCCCCAGGAACACGAACAGCGGCACCGAGAGCAGGATGAGATGGCTCATGCCCTCATCCATCCGCCCGACCAGCACCATGACCGGCGTGTGCGTGGTCAGCGCCAGATAGCCGAAGATGGCAAGGCCGAAGCCGAACGCAATGGGGACGCCGGCAAAGACGCAGAAGCCGGCGACGCCGACGAAGAAGATGACGAGGTTGAGATTGCCGAGCGGCCGCAAATAGGGCTGTGCCAGCCAAAACAGACCAACGACGACGGCCACGGTCACCACGGCCGCCAGCACCGCCCGATAATCAGCGGCGCGGAGCAGCCGCAGCAGCGCGAAGGCCGCCATCAGGCAGATGCCGACCGGCAGCGCGACGGCGCGCCACATGTTCGAGATCTGGAGCGCCGGCGTGGTGATGAAGCTCTCTTCGTAGGCATAGTCGTAGGCCGGCCAGACGATCATCGTGAGGAACGCCAGCGCGGCAGAGACACCCACGAGATCGAGCCAGGCCCGCATCGCGGGTCGGGCGCTCGCGACGATCGCGGTCATGCGCATGTGCTCGGAGCGGCGGAATGCCACGGCGGCGCCGAGCATGGCCAGCCACAGGAACAGGATCGAGGCCAGTTCGTCCGACCAGATCAGCGGCCGGTGCACGACATAGCGCGCAATCACGCCGGCGAACAGGATCACGATCTCGGCGACCACGAGAATGGCCGCCGGGATCTCGACGAGGAGGCCGAGGATGCGTTCCAACGAGGCCAGCCGTGAGGATCGGCGAGGGGACTGACCAGCCTCCTCGCCCGCCGCTTCGGTCACCTGAACCTCGACATGAGCCATGACGGCCCCAACGCGTTACGACAGCTTGCCGACGGCCTTTTCCAGGAGGTCCCAGGCCTGGTCGCCATACTTGCCCTTCCATTCGGCATAGAAGCCGGCAGCCCTCAGCTTGTCGCGGAACGGCGCGACCGTGGGCTGGTTGAACGTCAGGCCCTTGCCCGCAAGCTCCTGCTGGAGATTGGCGTTCAGCTTGGCGGTATCCTCGCGCTCCTTGACGGCGGCGGCGTTGATGTTCTTGGCAACGACGGTACGCACGTCCTGTGGGAGCTTTTCCCAGGCGCGGCGGTTGGCCAGGAACCAGAAGCCGTCCCACATGTGGTTGGTCAGCGAGCAGAATTTCTGCACCTCGTAGAGCTTCGCCGTCGAGATGATCGCCAGCGGGTTCTCCTGGCCCTCGACGATCTTGGTCTGGAGCGCGGAATAGACCTCGGCGAAATTGATCGAGGCGGGCGCGGCGTCGAACGCCTTGAACATCGAAGTCCATAGCGGCGACACCGGCACGCGGATCTTGAAGCCCTTGAAATCGTCCGGGCTTGTGATCGGCTTGGTCGACGACGTGGTCTGGCGGAAGCCGTTGTCCCAGATCTTGTCCATGACCTCGAGACCAGCCTTCTTGATCTCGCCGCGGACGTGGGCGCCGAGGTCGCCGTCCATGGCCTTCCAGACCGTATCGTAGTCCGGGAACGCGAAGCCGATGCCGTTAATGGACGCCGCCGGCACCAAGGTCGAAAGAATCAGGCCCGACAACGTGAAGAACTCGACGCCGCCAGAACGGATCTGGCTCAGCATGTCGGTGTCCGAGCCGAGCTGGTTGTTGGGGAAGATCTGGAGATCGAACTTGCCGTTGGTCTCGCTCTTGATCGCAGCGGCCATCTCCTTGGCGCGGACGTTCAGCGGGTGCGAGTCAGGCAGGTTGTTGGCGTATTTGTACGTGAACTCGGCAGCCTGGGCACGGGCCACATAGGGCGCGCTGACGCTGCCAAAAACGGCGGTCGCGGCGGAGGCCTTGAGAAGCGTGCGGCGGGAAAAACTCATGGGTCTGCTTCCTCGGAAGAATTGTTTTTGTTGTGAGACGCAAACCATACGGAGGTCAGGCCTGAAGGTCATCTGCGATCTCGCGAAGCTCGCTTATTGCAGCCGGACAAGGTCGCGGCAATATCGGCTTTCAGACGAGGCCGCTGGTGCGTGCGAACTTGGCCTCGATGCTCAGGATGCCGCGACCGGAATGCCGCTCCAGTGAAGCCGCGATGGAAGGAATTCAGCCTAACCAGCTGATCGCACTACATATAAAGATATTCCATAATATACCTTATGCGAATTACGGATATGGGCGGGCGTGCTTCGGATGGTGTGTGTGTGCGTCCTCCACCAGTTCGAGATCGGATCGGCCCCTTGCCCCACCAGAGGCCGCTCGGGCGATCGCAGCGAAGCCGATCGAGTCGCGTCAGCTCAAAGCAAAGGAAGCCGATTGGCCATCCGGTTGGGACATGCCAAAGCGGGTGACGGCTCAGGCGTTTGGCACGCCGGAACCCGGCGATGGCATCGTTGGGTGAGCGCGGCGGGACCGGCGCTAGTCCGTCGAAAGTGACCGCAGCCAAGCCAGTCTTGTGATCGCCCTCTCCGCCATCCGTTGCAAGGCTTCGGTCCGCGCCGCGTCATCCGAGTGCTCGGCTCCGTCGAGGTAGCTGTCGACCAGGGCTTCGGCGATCTCCAGCGAATCCTTCTTTTCGACGGAGGCCGGGAAGCGACCTACATCGGCGGCGTCCTCGGCCATCCCAGCCGTCTCGTGGCGGATCTCTCGTGTCCGGACGGCAGCTGGCCCGGTCAGGTGCTGCTCGAGATCGGCAAGGCGGTCGGCCAGGCGAAGCTCGAGTTGCCGCGCATCGATCTGCGATGTGGTCGCTCCCTGACCATCGGCGGGGTCCCGCCCGTGTTCGCGATGGTAGGCGCGGCGCCTCTCCTTCCGCAGCGTTGCGACGTGGCCGAGCTCTTCTCGCGCCATCGCCTCGGAGGCCTTCTTGATGTCGGGATCGTCGGAGTAGGCCGCAAGATAGGACCAGAAGGCGAAGGCGCGCTCTTCGTTGCGGACCGCCATCGCCAATGCGCGGTAGGGCGTCATCAAGCGTGAACTCTTCACTTCGGTCGCGGAGTCTGCATCGAGCGTTTCGGGTGCCTCCCAGCGCACCAGGGCGGGATCGGGATTCTTGCCGCTGCGTGATTGCGACCATCGTGTGACGCTGTCGACGTGCTCGCGCTCGGCGATCGCGAGTCGCGTGAATACGTCAGCAAGGGCGTCCTTTCCCTGCCGATGCATTTCTTTGGCAAGATCATCATACCGATTTGCGGCCTCCTGCTCCATTGCGTGCGCAAGCGCAAAGAGCTCGTCGAGCGACTTCAATACACCGGCAGGCTCAGAGCGTAGCAACGAAGTGCGTAGCAACGGCATGGCGATGACTCCCATATGCAGATTTCTGAACCAGTTACGCACGAGTGCGAATTATTTTGCCGACTTGACAGACGCGATTGCGCGAGATGAGCTTTGCACGTCATCGACGACAAATCATCGACGAAGATCAAATGACACGCGCGGCCCGGTCGGCCGAGCTTAACGCATTTGCAGCGACATGTTGAAGCGGGCAAACGACGTCACCACCTTCGTACGGTGCGCAGCGCTAGCGCTGGCAAGTCTGTTGCTGTTGTGTCTCACATGCATCTTGCCCGCATACGCCGCCGGTGATCTGCAGGCATATCTACCGAAGGCCGTGCCCTCGGACTTTTTCCAAGGCGCGGATCGTTTCGGTCCGCTGCAAGGCGATCCACCCGTTGTGCCGGTCTATCGTGGCGACCAGCTGCAGGGATTCGTCTTCCTCAACTCCGATTTCGCGAACGCCATTGGCTACTCGGGCAAGCCGATTCACATACTGGCGGGGATTGATCCGAAAGGCGTCATCACCAGTGTAAAGCTCGTCGACCACAAGGAGCCGATCGTGCTGGTCGGCATTCCCGAGGCGCGCATCGTCGCAGCCATGAACTCGCTGATCGGCAAGGACATGAAGCCGGTCGCGAGTGGGGCCGAGACCCCGCCGCAGGTCGACATCGTCAGCGGCGCGACCGTCACGGTCCTGGTGATGAGCGACAGCATCGTCCGTGCGGCATCCAAGCTGATCCGGAGCGGTCGCATCGGTGGCGGAGACGGCGCGGCGGCAGCGGCGGCCCTGCCCCCAGTCATCAAGACTCTCGATCTCGAACGCAGCGAAGTGCGCGATTGGGAGAGTCTCGTCGGCGACGGCTCGGTGCGCCGGCTTCATCTCGGGATCGGCGACGTCAATGACGCCTTTGCGAAGTCCGGCAATGCTGCGGCGAGCCAGTATCCCGAGCCAGGTGACGCGAGCGACAGCTTCGTCGACCTCTATGCGGCGCTCGTGACCGCGCCCACGATCGGCCGTAGCTTGCTGGGCGATGACGGCTATCAACGGCTGAAGGACAGGCTGAAGCCGGGACAGCAGGCCATCATCGTTGCCGGCAATGGCTCTTACTCTTTCAAGGGTTCGGCCTATGTTCGCGGCGGCATTTTCGATCGTATCGAGATCTTGCAGGACGGCAACAGCACTCGTTTTCGCGACCGCAACCATACCCGGCTTGGTGCGCTGACTGCGACCGGCGCTCCCGAGTTCAAGGAAATCGCGCTGTTCGTCACGCCTCCCGAGTTCACGCTCGATCCGACGCAGCCCTGGCAGCTGCAATTGCTGGTGCAGCGAAGCCTCGGTGGACGCGACAAGGCATTCCTGACATTCGACATCAACTACGCCCTACCCGACCAGTATATGCGTCGCGAGCAGCGCGCGGTGACCGTGCCGGAGAACGCCGCGCCCCCTGCAGCACAGGCGACGGCTGCGGCCACCCCGCCGCCGGAGACGGATGAGCCGCTCTGGATGCGGATCTGGCGGTCGAACACGGTCTCGGTCGGCATTACAGCGTTGATGCTGGCCGCCCTCACCGGCATTTTCTTCTTCCAGAATCTGCTGGTGCGCCGCCCGGTGTTCTATAACTGGGTTCGGCGAGGCTACCTCGCCTTCGTTCTGGTCTGGCTCGGCTGGTACGCAAACGCCCAGCTCTCCGTGGTCAACGTCGTCACCTTCACCAACGCGCTGGTGACCGGCTTTCACTGGGAGTTTTTTCTCGCCGCTCCGCTGATCTTCATTCTGTGGGCTGCGACGGCCGGAGGGCTTCTGTTCTGGGGGCGCGGCCCGTTCTGCGGCTGGCTATGTCCCTTCGGCGCGCTGCAGGAGCTGACCAACCAGGCCGCCAAATGGTTGAAGGTGCCGCAAATCACCGTGCCATGGGGGCTGCACGAGCGGCTCTGGCCGATCAAATATATCATCTTCTTGGGGCTGTTCGGCTTGTCACTCTACTCTGTCGACACGGCCGAACGGTTCGCCGAGATCGAACCGTTCAAGACGGCAATCATCCTGAAGTTCGCGCGGCAGTGGCCGTTCGTACTCTACGCGGTGGCGCTGCTCGTGATCGGCCTGTTCATCGAGCGCTTCTTTTGTCGTTACCTTTGTCCGCTCGGTGCGGCGCTTGCGATTCCCGGACGCATCAGAACGTTTGAATGGCTTCGCCGCTGGGAAGAATGCGGCTCGCCGTGCCAGCGCTGCGCCAAGGAGTGCCCGGTGCAGTCGATCCATCCGGAAGGACATATCAACGTCAACGAATGCATCTACTGCATGCATTGCCAGGAGCTCTACCACGACGACCATCGCTGCCCGCACATGATCCAGGTGCGGCTGAAGCGCGAGAAACGCCAGGCGTTGTCTTCGCCCTCGATGCGCACGGGCGGCAAGGGTCCCGCGACCGTCATCACCGCCGGCGGCAAGCCTGTCGGCGTATCACCCGTCACCTCTCCACCCGAAACCTGAAACCGAAAGCCGAGGAGGCAATCATGAGTGAGAACGACAAAACAAAGGGCGTCAGTCGACGAACGGTGCTGGGTACGACAGCGGCTGCAGCGGGCGTGGGCCTGGCGGGCGGAGCGGCGATGAAGGACGGCCGCGGATTCGTCTCGACCGCCGACGCTCAGACGAAGGCACCTGCGGCGCCGCCGGCACGACCGGCGGTGCAGAAGACGGAAGTGGCGCCCGGCGAGCTCGACGAATATTATGTGTTCTTCTCGAGCGGCCAGTCCGGCGAGATGCGGGTCGTCGGCCTCCCCTCGATGCGCGAGCTGATGCGCGTCCCGGTGTTCAACCGCTGCAGCGCGACCGGCTGGGGCCTGACCAATGAAAGCCTCAAGGTTCTGACCGAGGGGCTGCAGCCCGCCACCCGCGAATTCCTCAAGACGCGCGGCGGCACATTCACGAACGGCGACCTTCACCATCCGCATATCTCCTTCACGGACGGCACTTATGACGGCCGCTATGCTTTCATGAACGACAAGGCCAACACGCGCGTTGCGCGGGTGCGGCTTGATGTCATGAAGTGCGACAAGATCATCGAGCTGCCTAATCAGCACACGGTTCATGGCCTGCGATTGCAGAAATATCCGCGCACCGGCTATGTATTCGCCAACGGCGAGGATGGCGTGCCGTTGCCGAACGACGGCAAGATTCTCGATGACGCCAAGCAATACCGATCGATTTTCAGTGCCATCGATGGCGACACCATGAAGGTTGCGTGGCAGGTGATCGTCAGCGGCAACCTCGACAACGTCGATTCCGACTATCAAGGCAAATACTGCTTCTCGACCTGCTACAACGGCGAGGAAGGCGTTACGCTGGCGGAGATGACCGCCAACGAGCAGGACTGGGTCGTCATCTTCAACATCAAGCGAATTGAGGAGGCCGTCAAGAAAGGCGACTTCAAGGAAATGAACGGCGTGCCCGTGATCGACGGCCGCAAGGGGTCGGCCTACACGCGCTACGTTCCGGTCTCGAACAATCCGCACGGCATGAACACGGCGCCAGATGGCATCCACATCGTTGCCGCCGGCAAGCTCTCCCCGACGGTCACCGTCATGGACGTGCGGCTGTTCGATCAGTTGTTCGACGATAAGATCAAGCCGCGCGACGTCGTTGTCGCCGAGCCCGAACTCGGCCTCGGACCGCTGCACACGGCGTATGACGGCAAAGGCAATGCCTATACGACCCTGTTCCTCGACAGCCAGGTCGTCAAATGGAACATCGATCTGGCCAAGCGGGCCTTCAAGGGAGAAAAGGTCAACCCCATCATCCAGAAGCTCGATGTGCACTATCAGCCGGGTCACAACCACAGCTCCATGGGGCAGACCAAGGAGGCGGATGGCAAATGGCTGATCTCCCTGAACAAGTTCTCGAAGGACCGCTTCCTGAACGTCGGGCCGCTCAAGCCGGAGAACGATCAGCTGATCGACATCTCAGGCGACCAGATGAAGCTGGTCCATGACGGCCCGAGCTTCGCCGAACCGCATGACGCCACCATCGTCCACCGTTCCAAGATCAATCCGATCTCGATCTGGGACCGGGCAGATCCGATGTTTGCGGATGCGGTCAAGCAGGCCAAGGCGGACGGCATCAATCTGGAGGCGGATTCAAAGGTCATTCGCGACGGCAACAAGGTACGCGTCTACATGACGTCAACCGCGCCTGCGTTCGGCCTCGAGACGTTCGACGTCAAACAGGGTGACGAGGTGACCGTCTTCATCACCAACATCGATGCGGTCGAGGACCTGACGCACGGTTTCTGCATCGTGAATTACGGCATCCAGATGGAAATCGCGCCGATGGCGACCGCATCTGTCACGTTTACGGCCAACAGGCCGGGAGTTTACTGGTATTACTGCTCCTGGTTCTGCCACGCCATGCACATGGAGATGAAAGGCCGGATGTTCGTTGAGCCGAAGTCGGTCTGACGGGAGCGACCTCGTGAACCTTCTGTTGCGCATGTTTCCGGCGGCGTTGATCGCCGCCGGAATGTCTGGCTTCGCTGATGCAGAGACCTTGACGGCTTCGCCCGGCCGGCCGCTGCAGGCGCTGCTGGATGGCGCGCGCGCCGGCGACATCATCGAGCTCGCGCCGGGCGAATATCACGGTTCGGTCCGGATCGATCGCCCGTTGCAGCTGATCGGCAAACAAGGGGCGGTACTCGACGGCGACACCACCGACAACGTCATTACAGTCAGCGCGCCAGACGTCACGGTCCGCGGCGTGACCATCCGGGGATCCGGCCGCGATCTGCAGGCCATGAATTCCGGAATCTTCCTGCAAAAGACGGCCGAACGGGCGACGATCGAAGACAACCATCTGGCAGGAAACCTCTTTGGCATCTACGTGCACGGCGCCCGGGGATCCCGAGTCGTTCGCAACGATGTCGAGGGACTGCGCGGCGGACGTCTCAGCGAGGCCGGTAACGGCGTCTCGCTTTGGAATGCGCCCGACGTCACGATCGCAGACAATACGTTTCGCTACGGCCGCGACGGAATCTTCTCGATCTCCAGCAGCAAGGACCGATTCATCAATAATCGTTTCGACCAAGTCCGTTTCGCGATCCATTACATGTACACCAATGACAGCGAAGTCAGCGGCAACGTATCGGTCGGTAACCACGTCGGATATGCCATCATGTATTCGAACCGGCTGGTGATCCGTGGCAACATCTCCGATCACGATCGCGACCACGGATTCTTGTTCAACTACGCGAACTACGCGGAGATCAACGGCAACCGCGTCACGGGCGGCCCATTGAGCTCGATGATGGATGGGACGGACAGCGGTCCCGACGACGAGCGAGGGATGCTTCCGGAGCCGGTGCGGACGCGCCCTCTCCGGAGCGGCCCCGAAAAATGCGTGTTCATCTACAACGCCAATCACAACAAATTCCGCAACAACTGGTTCGAGCGCTGCGCCATCGGCGTGCACTTCACCGCCGGTTCCGAAGGCAACGAGATCACGGGCAATGCCTTCGTCGACAACGCCAACCAGGTGAAGTACGTCGGCACCCGGGACCTGGACTGGTCGACCGGCGGGCGCGGCAATTACTGGAGCGACAATCCGGCGTTCGACCTCAATGGGGACGGAATCGCCGATACCGCGTACCGGCCGAACGATCTCATCGATCGCGTGTTGTGGACCGCGCCCGCCGCCAAGGTCCTCATCAACAGCCCCGCGGTCCAGGTGATCCGCTGGGCGCAGGCGCAATTCCCGGCGCTGCTGCCGGGCGGCGTCGTCGATAGCCACCCTCTGATATCTCCGCCCCCGCGCCGCACGGCCAATGAGGCGCGATGATGAAGACAGTGCGCATCTTGGACGTCACGAAAGACTACGGCAGCGTCAAAGCCGTCCGCGGCGCTTCGTTCGCGCTCGGCGAAGGCGAGCTGGTGGCCCTGATCGGCCACAACGGCGCCGGCAAGACAACGCTCATGAAACTGATGCTGGGGCTGATCCGGCCGACCAGCGGCTCGATCGAGGTCCTCGGAGACAATCCTGCCGCCGGCGAATTCGCAGGTCGCCGCCAGCTCGGGTACCTGCCCGAGAACGTCTCCTTCGACGCCGCGCTGACCGCCCGCGAGACGCAGGCCTTCTACGCGAGGCTGAAGCGCGAGCCGGTGGCGACGGCACTCGATCTGCTCGACACCGTGGGATTGGGAGCGGCCAGCCGTCGCCGGGTCGGCACCTATTCGAAGGGCATGCGCCAGCGCCTGGGACTTGCGCAGGCGTTGATCGGACGTCCGCGGGTGCTGCTGCTGGACGAGCCGACCACCGGACTTGATCCGGAGCTGCGTCAGACCTTCTACGACGTCATCCAGCGGCTTGCGGCCGATGGTGCAACCGTGCTGTTGTCATCTCACGCGCTCACCGAGCTCGAGGAGCGCGCCGGCCGGGTCATCATCATGAACCGGGGCATCAAGGTCGCGGACGGATCGATCGCGGAGCTGCGGCGGCTCGCCCAGCTGCCCACCAGGATCCGCCTCAAGGTTGCGGGCCTCGATCCGAGCGGGCTGCCGGGCTGGGCCCCACAGGACGCGACCTGCCGCCGCTTGAACGGCCACATCGTCGAGATCGACGCCGCGCCGGAGCGGAAGATCGAGCTCTTGCACCGCGCGACGGCCTCGGGCAACTCCGTCGAGGACGTCGACGTGATCCCGCCGTCGCTGGATGAGCTTTACGCACACTTCCTCAGGCAATCGGAGCAGGCTCCATGAATGTCCTGATCGTTGCTGCCAAGGAGATCCACCAGGCCATCCGCAATCGTTGGGTGCTTGCGGCAACGCTGCTACTCGCCGGACTTGCGCTGACGATGAGCTTTCTCGGCAGCGCGCCAACCGGGAATGTCGGCGTTCGCACGCTGGACGTGGTCATCGTCAGCCTGTCGAGCCTGACGATCTTTCTCGTTCCGCTGATCGCGCTGCTGATCTCTCACGACGCCATCGTGGGCGAGATGGAGCGCGGAACGATGCTCTTGCTGCTGAGCTATCCGGTCGCGCGATGGCAGGTGTTGCTCGGCAAGTTCCTGGGGCATCTCGCTGTTCTCGCCTTCGCGACGTGTCTCGGCTACGGGCTTGCCGTCGGAGCATTGGCGGCGACCGGCAGCCGCATCGATACCGATAGCCTGCTGGCTTTCATGGCCATGATCGGCTCCTCCGTGCTGTTGGGCGCAGCTTTCGTGGCGATCGGATATCTGGTCAGCGCGCTTGTGCGGGACCGGGGAACGGCAGCCGGAATCTGCATCGGGCTGTGGCTGCTGTTGGTCCTGATCTACGACATGGCCCTGCTGGGTGTGCTTGCGCTCGACCAGGGACGCAACATCTCCGCGACCGCGCTCAACGCGATGCTGCTGTCGAATCCGACCGACGCCTACCGGCTGATCAATCTGACCGGGTTCGCCAATGTCAGCACTTTTGCCGGCATGGCCGGCCTTTCGCAAAGCACGTCGCTGACAGTGCCGGTCCTTCTGGCCGCCCTGCTCTGCTGGACCATGGTTCCGCTGGCCCTCGCCGCGCTTGCTTTCTCCCGGAGAGAGCTATGAGACGGTGGGTGATGGCTTGCGCATTATTGCTGCCGCTCGCGCTTGCGGGCTGCAACGAGAAACAGGCAGCGAAAATCCCGCCGCCGCAGCGGATGACCGCGGAGGACATCGGCCACTATTGCGGCATGAACGTGCTCGAGCATCCGGGCCCAAAAGGGCATATCTTCGTCGCGAGCCTGATCGAGCCCGTCTGGTTCTCGTCCGTGCGGGACACGCTTGCGTTCACCCATCTGCCGGATGAGCCCAAGGACATCCAGGCGATTTACGTCTCCGACATGGCCAAAGCACCGAGCTGGGACAAGCCTGGTCCCGACAACTGGGTCGAGGCGCGGAAGGCGCTGTTCGTGATCGAAAGCCGGGTCAAGAGCGGCATGGGAGGGGATGAGGCCGTTCCGTTCTCTGACCGCGGCGCAGCCGAGAAATTTGCCGGCGAAAATGGCGGCAGGATCGTTGGCTTCGACGATGTGCCCCGTGACTACGTCCTGACGTCGGCGACTGCCAACATTGGCGCGGCGTCCGAGGGAATTGACGGACTGCCGGGCGAGCGATCGAAGGGGCAACCATGATGCGAATGCCGACGCGCCGACGCTTTATCCGGATCAGTGCCGCAGCGGCGGGCCTGGGCCTGCTATCCACGGGACGCTCCGTTCGCGCCGACGTCTCGCCGGCAGTCTGGCGAGGCACGATGCTGGGGGCAGTCGCGACGATGGAGATCCACTGCAACGATCGCAGGCGGGCGGAACGGCTGATCGCGCTGGCTTGTACCGAGGCGCGCCGGCTCGAGCGGCAGTTCAGTCTTTACCTGGACAACTCCGCCTTGGTCGCATTGAACCGTACCGGGATTCTGGTTGATCCCACTGCCGAGATGGTCGATTTGTTATTGGCCTCGCAGCACTACTCACGGCTGACGGGCGGATTTTTCGATGTAACCGTGCAGCCGCTGTGGGACCTCTACGCCAGCCATTTCGCGCGAGATGACGCGAATCCGGCCGGCCCGGCAGCAGCGGAGATCGAGGCCGCGCTCGCGCGCGTCGGGAGCGGCCGCATGACGGTCGGCCGCGATCGGATCGTGATGCCCCGCGGCATGGCCGTCACTCTGAACGGAATTGCGCAAGGCTATGTCACGGACAAGGTGGTGGACTTGCTGCGCGCCCACGGCATCTCCCAAAGCCTGGTCGATATGGGGGAAGCGCGAGCGATTGGCGCGCGCCCGGACGGACAACCATGGGAGGTCGGCGTCGCCGATCCGGATATCGCGGGCCGGACGGCAGCGGTGCTGCCGATCGTCGATCGTGCGGTGTCGACCTCGGGCAGCTACGGATTCCGGTTCGATCCGAAGGGACAATTCAACCACCTGTTCGATCCCCGAACGGGCGGATGCGCTCGCCGTTATCGCAGCGTGACCACCGTGTCCCACAGCGCGACCGCGGCAGACGCGTTGTCGACGGCGTTCAGCTTCATGCCGGAAGAGGAGATTCGATCGTTGCTGCCGCGTGTCGATATCGACCGCGTGCATCTCATCGATGATGCCGGCCAATCGGTGGAACTCACGGCTTAGCCGAGACGGACATCGCCCTTGAACTGCGCGTCGGCGTTCGACCTGCCGTTTCGGCGGTCTTGCCGAGCAATGGCGCAAACTGCTCTGCGGTCACCGTTTCATTTGCGATCAGCAACTCGACACCGGCCTCAAGGTCCGCTCGGCGTTGTTGCAGGATATCGCGGGCGCGACGGTCGCCCTCCTCGACCAAGTTCCGCACCGCAAGGTCGATCTCACGGCCCGTGGCTTCCGCAGCCGCAACGATTGCGTCCTGGGGGGCGGCAACAAAGGCTTGCGGTTTCGGCGCATAGGTGCGTTGTCCCACGGTCTCGTCCATGCCGTATTTGGTCACCATTTCAATGGCGACTTCGGTTGCTCGTTGAAGATCATCAGCGGCGCCGGTCGAAATGGCCCCATCGAAAATCAGGTGCTCCGACGCGCGCCCTCCCATCAGCACAGCGATGCGGTTCTTCAGCTCCTCGACCGTGAGCAAGAACCTGTCTTCGGTCGGACGCTGGATGGTGTACCCCAGCGCCCCGATTCCACGCGGGACGATCGACACTTTCTGCACGGGATCGACGCCGGGCAGGCTCGCTGCGACGAGGGCATGTCCCATCTCGTGATACGCAACCCTGCGCCGCTCGTTCTTGCCGAGCACCCTGCTCTTCTTTTCGATCCCGGCCACGATCCGCTCGATCGCCGTGACAAAATCCGCGAAGGAGACCTCCTCGCCGCTCCGCCTGGTCGCGGCGATCGCGGCTTCGTTGATGAGGTTGGCGAGATCGGCTCCGGTGAACCCGGTGGTGAGACTGGCTACCTTGTCAAGGTCGACATCCTCGCCCATGTGGATCTTGCGGACATGCACCTTGAGAATGGCCACACGCCCGGTCTTGTCCGGCCGATCGACGAGGACCTGTCGATCAAACCTGCCGGCCCGCAGCAGCGCGGGATCCAGGATCTCGGGGCGGTTGGTGGCTGCGAGCAGGATGACCCCTGCGCTGGGATCAAATCCATCGAGCTCGGACAGGAGCTGGTTAAGGGTCTGCTCTTTCTCGTCGTAGCCGCCGACCGACAGCGGCCCGCGGCTGCGTCCCAGCGCGTCGAGCTCATCCACGAAAATGATGCACGGCGCAGCCTTGCGTGCCTGCTCGAACAGGTCCCGAACGCGCGCGGCGCCAACTCCGACGAACATCTCGACGAATTCCGAGCCGGAGATCGAGAAGAACGGAACCCCGGCCTCGCCCGCCACCGCGCGGGCGAGCAAGGTCTTTCCCGTTCCCGGCGGCCCGACCAGCAATATCCCCTTTGGCACATGGGCGCCCAAGCGGCCGTAGCTCTTGGGATCCCTCAGAAATGAAACCACTTCCTGAAGCTCGAACTTCGCCTCGTCGACGCCAGCGACATCGGCAAAGGTGACCTTGATGTCCTTCTCGGCATAGACCTTGGCGCGGGACTTCCCGATCGCCATCAGCCCTCCGAATCCCTGGCCGCCGGTCACACCGCGCCCAAGCCAGAACCAGATCAGGAAGAAGACGATGACCGGGAAGATCCAGGACAGCAGGCTTTGCAGTCCGCTGCTTGACGGCACGCCGGTCACGCTCACGCCCCTTGCCGCAAGCTTTTCGGCCAACGCCAGATCAACCCGCGCAGTGACGAACGCCGATTTTCCGCTCGGCAGCGGTTCCTTCAATTTTCCCTGGATCGTATCCGAACCGACGGACACCTCGGCGAGCTTTTCCTGGGCGAGCAATTGCTCAAACTGGCTGTAGGGGATGGTTTCGATTGAATTGTATGTGGTTGTAATGAACTGCAACACGACGAGCAGTATGCAGCCCGCAAAGATGGCGGCCATCGTTATGGTCTGCTTGCGCGATATTTGCTCGGAGTCCACCTGCTTCTCCCATCGACCTCGACCGCAACCGAAACGCTACCGGTGCAGCGGCGATTTCCCCTTGACGCAGGTCAACGCGACGCCAGCGGTGCCATGGCGCGGGGCCCGCCCAAAGGTACTCGTTGCCTGGAGCTCCCAGCGCGTCTTCGTGGCCTACGGACATTTCCCTAGGTGAAGCGCCCGAATTTCGGTCGTCGGACCGAAGCGCTAGTAAGTATTTCGCCAGCACATCGGCTCGTTGACAATGGAGCCTGCAGTGAATCACTCGGTCTACACCGCAGATAAGGCAACCCACCTGAAGGTGGTCATTTCTGTGCTGCTCATCAACATTGCCGTCATGGCGATAATGCTGACCGCCCGGCTGACGCAGCCGGAAGTCAGTGCGGGGGCGGCTGCAACCCTGAGTGTTGACAAGCCACATCCAACCCAAGCTCTTACCGAACTGGCCCGACTAAAGAAGCATCCGATCTAGATCGATTTCGCGGAGGGACCCCAAATGACCAATGAAGCAATCAAGGCGCTGATGGTGCTCGCGCTCTACGGCGTGCTCGAAATCACGCTCTTCTGGTCGTCGATCGGCAGGTTGGCAAGGCGTACCGCGCTATCGGGAAACCGTCGCATGATCGACGGCGAGCTCAAGACGCGGCCGGCTGGCGAATAAAGCCGGCGCTTCCCGCTGGGCTACAATGGTTCGTCATCGACAGCGGAAGGCTCCCACTGAAGCGACACGAAATCGCCTCCGCCGTAGTCATCTTCGGGATCGGGTTGGGAGGATTGGAGGCAAAGGCGGTCATCCACCCCTCGAACACCTGGAACGTTCTCGCAAGCCACGGTCACTGCCCGACGCGCATTTTCGCCCCCGATAACGCCACGTAGCGTGACAGTGCCATCCTTCACGCCGACATTCAGGCCGACCGGCTGCCACGGCGTTCGGGCCAGAGCGGCGAGAACGGACCGACGGACCTGATTGTCATCCTTGGAATAGCCGGAGGAGTTCGTCAGCGGGCCGGCGACTGCGGACAGGAAGTCGGATCGGGTGATGATGCCGACGATGCGTTCGCCACGCATGACCGGAACGTGATTCAGATGCCGGCGCTCCATCAAGTCCGCGACCTCAGAAAGCGGCGCCTGCTCGTTGACGGAAACCGGCTGACGAGTCATCACCTGCTCGACTTGGCGTCCGTGTTCCTTCACGAACTCGCCTGCGATCCGATCGGCACCGATCAGCATCGTGAGTAATCGGTTGCGCAAATGCTCCGTCCCGATTTCGCTGCGTCTGAGGAAATCGCTCTCGCACAGGATGCCGACGAGTTTGCCTGCCACATCCACAACGGGCAGGCCGCTGATGTGATGGGCAAGCATCGCCTTGACTGCATCGGCGATCGGGGCCTCAGGCCGTATCGTCACAACCCGTCGTGACATTATCTGATGCGCGCGCATGTCTTCCGCTCCGGAAATGCCCAAGAGGTATGTGCCGTGACAGACGACGTCTTGATCAAGATCAAGGCCGAGAGAGGCCGGGACGTCATTCTGACAATCGATATCGGAACACTTCGAACATGCTATTGCGGGCGGTTTTGTTGGTTGCGATCCTGGTCACGCTGTCGGCCTCCGGCGCTGCGACGCCAGCCGATGTGTCTGCGACGTTGTCTGACCTCATGACGAAACTCCAGCTCCAGCACGCAAAGTTATGGTTTGCGGGCAAGCTGAGCAACTGGGCCTTGGCGGGCTACGAGCTTCAGCAGATCGACGCGAACCTTGAAGCTACCAGCAAGTTGCTGACGGATCCGTCGCGAGTCGATCGCGCCAAGGAACAGCTAAAGGCGGTGCGCCAGGCACTCCAATCAAAGAACGTCCCGGCGTTCATGACGTCGTATGCCTCTTTGACCAACGAATGCAACGGTTGCCACCGGGGCAGCGGATATGCCTCGATCACAATTCAAGTGCCGCTCACCTTGCCGGTCCCCAATCAGTTATTTGTCGACCAGGTGTCCGAAGGGCGCGCACTTGTCCACGCATCTTGCGGAACGTGCCACGCCGTCACCGACGCTGTGAAGGAAGCGCTCCCGCTCCGTCCACCGCCACCAGGCTTCCTGGAGATCGTCAACCGCCCGTCGTTCTCCGCCGACGACCTCCGGCAGTTCTTGACATCAAACCACCGGCGAATTGGACCAAGTCAAGCCATGCCGAATCCGAGGCTTTCCGAATATCAGATAGAAGCGATCGTGGCTTATCTCGAGACATTGCGAGCAGACCAGCGGCGCTGAGAGGCGCAGAACGGGCGCGCAGCTCGAATGTCATAGCGATCTCGCGTACTCTAGCGCAGCGGCCGTTGTTCGAGCTGGCTCTGCGCTTTCTTGACAGTTGCCGCGAACCAGCTCTGGCTCGGTGCCTCCTTGGCGAAGCATTTGGTGTAGGCGTTCATCGCCTGATCTCCCTTGGCCAGGGCGTCCTGCGGGGCCTTCCTGGCCATCATCTGCTTCCGGACTTTTTTGCAAGCCGGGATTTCGGCCGTCTTCGCGGCTTCGCTTGCCGCGAGGAAGTAAACCTTGTCGCCCTGGATCGCAACGACGTCGATCTCGTGCGGAGGTCCCTTCAGGTCACCGTTGCCACGCACGCCGAGCACAGCTACGGCCGCACTCGCGGATGCGGGCTTCGTGATCGGCAGCTCGGCATATTTGGCGAAGGCCGCGTCCTGGATCGCCTGATAGTAGAAGCGATCTGATCGAAGCGCCGCATCGACCTCCTGCGGCACGCCATCCTTGCTGTGCTCGTGCAGCCAGTGCTTGAGCAGCGACGTCGTGGTCACCACGGCCTGCTGCTTGTCGCCTTCCGTGGCGAAGCCGAGCCCGTCGAGATGGCCAAAGCCGACGTCTTCCTTGAACAGCGTGTCGACATTCGACTTGCCGTCGGCCGGCAGACCCTTGATCCTGATCGGCCCCACCAGCCCGCGCAGCACCCCGGTCAGCTCGTCGAGCGCTGCATCGTGCTGCTTGTAAGTTTCGTCGTTCTCCTTGGCCTTCGCAAACTTCGCGATATAGCGGTCGCGCAGGTCGAGATAGTGCTGCTCGGGCGCGGCGGCATGTGCGGCCGTGGCGAAGGCGAGCAGGCAGAGCAGCGCAAGCGATCTCATTGCGATGTCCGGAAGGCCAGGAAGCGACTCCAGTCTTTGTGGCCGTGCCGGACCCGAAGGTTCATCCCCCGCGGTGGGCCCTGCCCGGCCGGAACCAATCCTTCACCATGGCCTACGGGTTCGATTGAGCCCCGGGAAACCCGGCGGTAAAATCGGCCGCAGAGTTTTTCAGCAAGTGCCGGGCATCTTGGGGGCGACGTCCATGAGCGAATTGCGCGCTGCGACCAGGCAAACCACGGCCAGGACCGGGATCATCGAGTTCGACGGCGCGAGGGGCAGCGTGAGCATCCCCTGCACCATCGCCGATGTGTCCGGCACCGGCGCGCGGCTGAGGCTCGACTGGTCGCTGGCGTTTCCGAAGGAGGCCACACTGGTCTTTGCCGACGGCTTGCGAAAGGCTTGCCGGATCGCCTGGCAGAAGCGGCGGTTGCTCGGGGTCGCCTTCGCCGAGGGCGTCGCGAGCGCGGACGAGCAGGCCCTCATGATGACCGAGGAAGAGCAGGTCCTGCACCGTCGCCATATCGGCACGCAGGTCAAGGGGGCCCGCGAGGCGCGCGGCTATACCGTGGCCCAGATTGCAAACCACGTCGGGGTCTCGCCCGAATTCATCGCTCGCGCCGAAAACGGCGAGATCAGCATCCCGCTCCACCAGCTCACGCACATTGCCGATCTGCTGCTGGTCGATCTCGACAGTCTCGTTGCAGGCCCGGCCTCGATTGCATTGCCGCCAGCTGGGCCGCACGCGTCTGCCGGGGCCCTCCTTCGCTAGCCTCGTGGCTGCACGAGGCGCCGCCTGAGTTGTTCGGTGTCCCCGAGCAGAGTTCGGATCAGCGGTGCCGCAGCCGGCGATTGACCCGTCGCGCCAGATAGTCGCCTGCGCTCTGGACGAGCTGCACCAGCGCGATCAGCACGACGACGACGGCCAGCATCATCTCCGGCATGAAGCGCTGGTAGCCGTAACGGATGCCAAGATCGCCAAGCCCGCCGCCGCCGACGGCGCCGACCATGGCGGAGTAGCCGAGCAGGCTGACGACCGCGAGGGTCAGCGCCAGCAGCAGGCCTGGCAGCGCCTCCGGGATCAGCACCTTGAACACGATCTGGATTGGGGAAGCCCCGAACGAGGACGCGGTCTCGATTAGGCCGCCATCGACTTCGCGGATTGCAGCTTCGACCAGGCGCGCAATGAACGGCGCTGAGGCGATCGTCAGCGGCACAATCGCCGCGGTCGAGCCGATCGAGGTGCCGGCGATCAGCCGCGTAAACGGGATGATGGCGACGACCAGAATGATGAAGGGCGTCGAGCGCGTCGCATTGACGACTATGCCGAGCACGCGATTGACCGTCGGGGCTGCGAACAATTCGCCTTTCCGGCTGGTCGCAAGGAAGACGCCGAGCGGCAGGCCGAAAGCGGTGCCGAGCAGCGCGGCGATGCCGACCATGTACAGGCTCTCGAAGGTGGCCTGGATGATGAGGTTGATGAGTTCAGGCGACATAGCCAAGACGCTCCGCCGGGAATTGATGTTGAGACAGCCAGGCCAGCGTGCGCGTCGCCGCGTCTTCGCCGCCGGAAATACTCAAGGGAATGCCGAGCACCAGCGAGCCGACATGCTGGCCGCCGATCTCGTCGATGCGCGCAGACAGCAGCGAGACGTCGAGGCCGAGCTCGCGGGCGAGCCGTGCAATCAGGGTATCGCCGGCTCCTGCCCCGCGCACCTGGACGCGGATCACGGCGTGGCTGCCCGGCTCCTGCACGATCCGACTGGCCAGCGAAACCGGCAGGCTGTCGCCCGTGACCTCGGCCAGGAACGACTGCGTGATCGGGTGCTCGGGTTGGGTGAAGATGTCGGCGACGTGGCCGCTCTCGACGACCCGGCCGGCATCCAACACTACGACTTCCTTCGCGAGCTGGCGCACCACGGACATTTCGTGGGTGATCAGCACGATGGTCACGCCGAGCTCGCGGTTGATATTCGCAAGCAAATCGAGAATCGCGCGGGTGGTCTGCGGATCGAGCGCGGAGGTTGCCTCGTCGGACAATAGCACGCTAGGCCGCGTCGCCAGCGCGCGGGCGATACCGACGCGCTGCTTCTGGCCGCCAGAGAGTTCCGACGGATAACGGTCGTGCTTGTCGGCGATGCCGACGAGGGCGAGCAGCTCGGTCACGCGGGCCTTGATATCGGCCTTGGACCAGCCGGCGATTTCGAGCGGCAGTGCGATGTTGTTGGCGGCGGTGCGCGAGGACAGCAGGTTGAAATGCTGGAAGATCATGCCGATCGACCGCTGCGCCAGCCGCAAGTCCCGCCCCGTGAGCGCCGAGATGTCTCTGTTGTTGACGACGACACGGCCGGTGGTCGGCTTCTCCAGCCCGTTGATGAGGCGGACCAGGCTCGACTTGCCGGCTCCGGAGCGGCCGATCACGCCAGTGATGGAGCCGCGTGCAATCGCGAAGTCGATGCCCTGCAGCGCGTTGACGCCGGGCTTGCCGCGATACGCGGGATAGGTCTTCGAGATATCAGCGAAGCGGACCATCGCCTCCGGCTCCGCCGGTGCGTCTCGGATCTCGACCGGCTCTCCGATCACCAGCGAGGGGTGCGCATTCATGGAAACGGCTTTCATGCACGATGTTTAGCTCGCCCGCCCGAAAGGCTCGCGAGAACCAGGTCGTTCCAAAACGACGGAGGGTGGAACAATGGCAGGGTGCCGATGGCGACGCTGCATTGCAGTGCACCATCGCCTTTTCCGGTCTTTCTTGCAATGTCAGATATTTGCGGGGATTGGGCGAAGTTTTCCCAATCTCCTGCCCCAGCAGAAAATTCGTCTTCCGGTACTATCGGCCTGCGGCAGGCTCACCGGACCATTGCCAGCCAGGGCAGCACGATCGCCAGCAGCCCGGCGAAATAGAGCACCCCGAACAACAGGCCAAAGCCCCAGAACTGGCCCTTCCCGATATAGCCGCTGCCATAATACATCGGCGCCGGCCCGGTGGCGTAAGGCGAGATCACGCCCATCAGGCCGAGCGAATACATGCAGAGCATCGCAAGCGTCGTCACGGGGAGATCTGGGATGCCGGAGCCGACCGCGAGCACCACCGGCAGCACGGCAGCCGCATGCGAGGTGATGCTCGAGAAGAAATAATGGATCCAGAAGAACAGCGCGACCAGCAGGATCATCGCAGTCGACGGTGCGAGCCCCGTGAGCGGCTTTGCAAATTCATTGGCGAACCATTTGATGAAGCCGATCTCGTTCAGCCCCGAGGCGAGCGTCAGCAGCGAGGTGAAATAGAAGAACACTTCCCAGGCGCCCTTCTCACTGACAATGTCGGCAAACTCGATCACGCCGGTCACCAGCATCAGGGAGATCACGATGAACACGACCGTGGTGGCATTGACGAAGTTCGAGCCGAGCAAGGGCACACGGATGTCAGGGCTCGAGCCCGCGATCCACATGAACATCGCGAGCACGATCAGTGCCAGCATGATCCACTCGTTGCGCGACATCGGGCCCATCTCGCCGAGCTCCTTCGCTGCCCATTCGGAGATCTCGGGACTGCGCTTCACCTCGGGACGGCAAACGAGATAGCCGAGCAGCGGCACGATGATCATCAGGAGGATGCCGAGCGGCGCAAAGCCCATGAACCATTGCGCCCAGCTCACCTCGACGCCGACGGTCTTCTTGGCGATCGCAAGCGCTGCCGCATTGGGCGCGAGCGCAGTGAAGAACAGCGAGCTGGTGATTGCGGTTGCCGCGAACGCGGTCCACATCACATAAGTGCCGATCTTGCCGGCGGTCGGTCCGGGCTCGGAGCCATAGATGCGCGGGATGTTGCTGATGATGGGATAGACGATGCCGCCGCTGCGCGCGGTGTTGGACGGCGTCGCGGGTGCGAGCAGGAAGTCCGACATCGCGACCGCATAGCCGAGCCCGAGCGTGTTGCGGCCGAGCTTCTGCACCAGCACCAGCGCGATGCGCCGGCCGAGCTGGCTCTTGCGGTAGCCGATCGAGAATACGAAGGCGCCGACGATCAGCCACACCGTGCTCTCCGCAAAACCCGCCAGCATCCAGCGCAGCGATTTGTTGGGATCGGCATCGATGTAACCGCCGACGCCGGCGACGGTGAGTCCGATCAGGCCGACCGCGCCCACCGGCATCGATTCCAGGATCAGCCCGGTGATGACGGCCGCGAACACGGCAAAATAGTGCCACTGATTCACGTTGAGGCCTGCCGGCACCGGCAACAGATAGATCGCCAGCCACACCACGAGCGGCGCAATGAGTTTCCAGCGAAAGCCTTTCGCCTCAGGTGCCTGCGAACTGGCGGTCATGCGCCCTCCCCCTCAATCGCCTCGGTATCGTGCGGCCCGTTGGCCGGGCCTTCCCCGCGCGGCGTATACGGATTGTCCGCGGCTTGATCAATGGGACGGGATCTACCGTCCTCGGAACCTTGGCTTGCGGCGGCTGAGGAACGCCTCGACGCCCTCCTTGTGGTCCTCGCTCAGGCTTGCCAGCGCGAACTGGTCGACATCCATGTGGCTGGCGAGGTCATCCAGCGCATGCGCGAGCCGGTTGACGGTCAACTTGGTCATGGCGACCGAGAGCGGCGGCTGCGCGGCCACCTTGCGAGCCAGTTCCATGGCGGCATCGAAGGCATGGCCGGGGTCGACGACCTGCTCGACCAGGCCCCATTCATAGGCCTCGTCGGCGGAGACGCGCTCATCGGCAAGGATCACCGCCTGCTTGGTGCGGGCCGGCCCCATCAGGTGCAGCATCCGCGGGACGCTCTGCCAGCTCATGTTCATGCCGAGCCCGATCTCGGGCACGCGCAGATGCGCGTCGCGCCCTATGACGCGGAAGTCGAGTGCGACCGCAAGCGCCACGCCGCCGCCGACGCAAAAGCCCTCGATCGCCGCGATCGTGATCTGCTCCATCTCCTGCCAGGCGCGTGTCAGGCGCGGCCCGAGCTTGAGATGCCGCCGCCGCGCGCCGAGATCCATCTCTTTGCGCGAGCGGCCTTCGGCATCCTTGAGGTCGAAGCCGGCGCTGAACGCGCTGGTGCTGCCTGTCAGCACCACGACGGAGGTTGTCTCGTCGTCTTCAAAGCTCCGCGCCGCCGCCGTGAGCTGGCGCAGCGCTTCGGGCGACAGCGCGTTGATGCCGTCATGGCGGTCGAACCGCACGATCGCGATCCGTCCCTCCGGCCCGTGCCCCTTCTCAATCGTCACATAGTCCGTCAAGGCAAGGCTCCTGCTCTTGTTGGTCCCGGATCTTGGTTTTGGATCGCTCACAAATGTCCGGTGCGCCGGTGTTCCGGCTCACTGCCACCAACCGGAAAGCGAATGGTGGTGCCGAGTGTGATCCAGTTGGCATTCTCGCCGGCGATGTTGCGGCCGTAGATCACATCGACGGAGAAGATCTCGTTTGGCCGGTAGCGGATTCCGGTCTGGAAGCGCGGCTGGATGACGCTCTGGACTTCGGAAGCGCCGGCCTGGCCGTAGGCCTCGATCGTCCATTGCAAGGTGTCGGTGAACTTCCAGTCGAAACCGATGCCGTAGGTCAGATAGTGGCGATCCAAGGTGCGATCCCAGAGCCAGCCGCCATTGACGTTGATACGCGTGGTTTCGGAAAGGCGGAACGTTGCAGGGATGACGGCAAAGGCGGTCAGCATTTCGCCGGTCGCCGCGTCGAATGATCCGCCGCCATAGGCCGACAACCCCCACCGGCCGATCCCGGTCGGGATGAAGTTGGTCTTGGCTTTCGGTGCAATGGTGGTGCTCCAATCGCCGTCGCTGCGGGACCGGATCGTCTGCATGCTCAGCTCGATCGGCCTGAAGGGATCGACGACGCAGGAGGGATTGGCGACTCCCGCGAAGTCGGTGTTGGTCGCCATCGACATCCAGCTTTCCACTTTGCAGGAGCCGACCTCGGAGATGTCGGCGGCATCCACCGCATAGGCGCCATTCGCAGCGCGCGCATCCTGCGCCGAGAATGCGACGAAAGCAGCGATCGCGGCGGTGATTCCGGTTTGTTTGGCCCAGCCCATGGCGCGATGTTAGCAGAGTCTTCGCCTCGACAAGGCCCGGATTCTCGGACTATCTTCGAGGCTATGAACGAGCATCATCACGACCACGATCACGATCACTCAGAGCTGTCGGAGACCGAGCTGCGCGTGCGCGCGCTCGAGACGATCTTGACCGAAAAAGGGTATGTCGAGCCGGCCGCGCTCGACGCCATCATCCAGGCCTATGAAACCAAGATCGGCCCGCACAACGGGGCGCGCGTCGTCGCCAAGGCGTGGACCGATCCGGCGTTCAAGAAAGCGCTGCTGGAGGACGGCTCCAGGGCGATCGGCACGCTCGGTCATGTCAGCCGCGTCGGCGATCATCTCGTCGTGGTCGAGAATACGCCTGAGCGTCACAACATGGTCGTGTGCACGCTGTGCTCCTGCTACCCCTGGGAAATGCTGGGGTTGCCGCCGGTCTGGTACAAGGCCTCGCCGTACCGCTCGCGCGCGGTGAAAGACCCGCGCGGCGTGCTCGCCGATTTTGGCGTGAGCGTGCCGAAGGACACTGAAATCCGCGTGTGGGATTCCACGGCCGAGACGCGCTTCCTCGTGCTGCCGATGCGCCCCGCGGGCACCGAAGGCTGGAGCGAGGAGCAGCTCGCCGCGCTTGTCACGCGCGACTCCATGATTGGGACCGGTTTTCCCAGGACACCCGGAGCGGCGTCGTGAACGGCGTGCACGACATGGGCGGCATGGATGGCTTCGGCAAGGTCGAGCCGGAGCCGAACGAGCCGGTATTCCACGAGGCGTGGGAGTCCCGCGTGCTGGCGATGGTGCGCGCGATGGGCGCCGCCGGCGCGTTCAACATCGACACGTCGCGCTTCTATCGCGAGATGATTCCGCCGCACGTCTATCTCTCGAGCTCCTACTACAAGAAGTGGTTCCTCGGCCTCGAGGAGATGCTGATCGCGAAGGGCTACCTCACCCGCGAGGAGGTTACCGCCGGCCACGCGATGAAGCCAGGCAAGGCGCTGATGCACGGCAAGTTCGATCTCGCCAATGTCGAGCGCATCATGGTGCGCGGCCAGTTCGCCCGCCCGGCCCCTGCGCCCGCCAAATTCAACATCGGTGATCGCGTGCGCGCGAAAAACATTCATCCGACCACGCACACACGGCTGCCGCGCTATGTCCGCGGTCATGTCGGCGTCGTGGAGCTGAACCACGGCTGCCATGTGTTTCCGGACTCGGCGGCGATGGAGCTCGGCGAAAATCCGCAATGGCTCTACACGGTCGTGTTCGAGGGGCGCGATCTCTGGGGCGCGGATGGTGATCCCACGCTAAAGGTCTCGATCGACGCGTTCGAGCCTTATCTGGATCCGGCATGATGAGCAGCACGCTCGCTGCCGCCGTGACTACGGCTATTCCAAGCATCCCGCGCGATGACGACGGCCCGGTGTTCCGCGCGCCCTGGGAGGCGCACGCCTTCGCGATGGCGCTCACGCTGCATGACCGTGGCGTATTCACCTGGCCGGAATGGGCCGCAGCGCTGGCGGACGAGATCCAGCGTGCCCAGGCCGCGGGGGATCCTGACACGGGCGACACGTATTATCTGCACTGGCTCGCCACGCTCGAGGGCCTCGTCGCACGCAAGGGCGTCGCATCAATGGATACGCTGCATCGCTACCGCGACGCCTGGGATCATGCTGCGGACCGCACCCCGCACGGCAAGCCGATCGAGCTCAGGCCAGAGGATTTTGCGGGATAGCCTCGTTTGCAGCCGGCGGTCGGAATTGGCCGACGGCTGCCGTCCCTATGATGCGAAATCGTGGCTGCAAAGGAACACGGCCGCCCGATCGGACGGCCGTCGATATTTGTATCGGCTCAGGCGAGACGAAGACCGGCGGCTCTGGCCTTCTTGCGATAGGCTACGAAGCCGACGCCGGCAAAGCCGAACAGCATCATCGCCCAGGTTGACGCTTCGGGAACGGCGGTCACAGCGTCCGGATAAAGACCGAAGCCAAGTTGCTTGAAGTCGTCGAAACCCAACCCCTGGCCCTGGATCGTGATCGACTTGATCAGCTCGCCGGTCCCCTTCTTTGCTTCAAAACCGATCGGCGAAAAGTCGCCGTTATCAGTAATCTTGAAGTTGAATACAGAACCGTGCTGATCCGTTATCGTCACCGTAATGAACTGATCGGCATTCGTGTGCACCGCCCCGCGGAACGAGAACTCGTTGAACGCTGTTCCGTTTTCAGGCGTGATCCAAAGCGTATTGATCGGGGTGATCGTGCCCTTGTTCTTGATCCCGTCGATGGACGCCGCCCCATTCGCGGTCGAAACGTCGACATTCGCCATGAAGTCGATCTTCACCGATCCAGACATTCCATAGAATGTGTGACCGGCTACGGTCGTCGCGGTCTGACTCATGTTGACACTCGCCGCAACGGGATTGCTTCCCGGAACCACGCCGTTGATGTCGTTTGCGAACACGAAATCGGCTCGGGCAGGCGATGCGGCAAGGGCGGCCGCAGACGTCGCCAAAATTGCAAAGATCGCGCTTGTCTTAAATCTGGTCACGTATGAACTCCCTACTGAAAAAACGGAATATTTATTGGTCGCAAAAAATGTTCGCTTAATTGCACTTTAATTGATTGATCAGGTCGCGTCAAAGGTTTCGGGAAAACATGGCAATTGCGTCTCTCTTAACTCGTCTACCTATTTGTTTTTTAGTAACATTTGCCTTTTGAGAGCGTTTCGATAAACGGGATAATTAACCATTCCCGGGCAGGCGATGCGGTAATATCCAACCCTATCCTGCTGCAATTTGGGTCATGGTGTTATTTAATTCGGAAAGTAGGCGCACGCTCGATTCCCGTCGGTGGACGCCCACGCTCCGCGCGACCGAATGGCCGCTGACGATCGCGGCTACGATCGCATCTGAGCGTACTCCGCCCAGCCCTTCGCCCGCAGGCTGCACGCCGGGCATTCGCCGCACCCATAACCCCACTCATGCTGCGCGCCGCGTTCGCCGAGATAGCAGGTGTGCGACTGCTCGCGGATGAGATCGACCAGCGCGTCGCCGCCGAGATCGTGCGCCAGCTTCCACGTCGCGGCCTTGTCGATCCACATCAGCGGCGTGTGCAGCTCGAAGGCTCTCGCCATGCCGAGCGAGAGCGCGGACTGCACGGCGCGGATGGTGTCGTTGCGGCAGTCGGGATAGCCGGAATAATCGGTCTCGCACATGCCGCCGACGATGTGGGTGATGCCGCGGCGATACGCGAGTGCCGCGGCAAACGTCAGGAACACCAGATTGCGGCCGGGCACGAATGTGTTTGGCAGCCCATCGGCGCCCATCGCAATCGCGACGTCGCGCGTCAGCGCGGTCTCGGACACAGCCGCCAGCGTCGGGATCGACAGCGTGTGGCTCTCGCCGAGCTTTGCGGCCCAATCGCCGCGAAAGGCTTTGATGCCGTCGAACAGCCGGTCGCGGCAGTCCAACTCGACGGCGTGGCGTTGCCCATACTCGAACCCCAGCGTCTCCACGCGCGCAAAGCGGCTGAGCGCCCAGGCAAGGCACGTGGTGGAATCCTGGCCGCCGGAAAACAGCACCAGCGCGGCTTGTGATGAAAATGCGTCGCTCATGGGATGCGCTTTAGCATTGCAGGTCCGGCGCGCCAATCGGTGGAAATCGGCCTGTTCCGCTGCGCCCCGCTGGGAACGGCGGCCCGGTTTTGGCATAAGGCTTGGGACCGAGGAGACTGCCCCGCAATGACCCCTTCCCGCGACATTTCCCGCCTGATCGAGATCATGGCGGCGCTGCGCACGCCGGTGACCGGCTGTCCCTGGGACCTGGAGCAGAATTTCGCGACGATCGCGCCTTACACGATCGAGGAAGCCTACGAGGTGGTTGACGCCATCGACCGCGGCGACCTCGACGATCTCCGCGAGGAGCTCGGCGACCTCCTGTTGCAGGTGGTGTTCCACGCCCAGATGGCTTCGGAGCAGAACGCCTTTGCGTTCGGTGACGTCGTCGAGGCCATCACGCGAAAGATGATCCGGCGCCATCCCCATGTCTTCGCCGACAAGGATGGCAATCTCGCCTCCTCCCACGTCAAGGAAGTCTGGGACCGGATCAAGGCCGAGGAGAAGGCCGAGCGCGCCGCCCGCCGACCGCCGGAGGTCACGCCGCCGCACAAATCCCTGCTGTCGGGCGTCAAGGCCGGCCAGCCCGCGCTGACGCGCGCCATGGAGCTGCAGCGCAAAGCCTCCACCGTCGGCTTCGACTGGAACGACCCGCGCGCCGTCCTGCAGAAGATCCGCGAGGAAGCCGACGAGATCGAGGCCGCGCTCGGCCGCAACGACAAGCGGGAGATCGCGGAGGAAACCGGCGACCTCATGTTCGCCCTCGTCAACCTCGCCCGCCATGTCGACGCCGATCCGGAAGCCGCTCTGCGCGCGACCAACGCGAAGTTCGAGCGGCGCTTTGCCTATATCGAGCGGGCGCTGGAGGCGCAGGGGCGCACGCTGGAGCAGGCCTCATTGGTGGAGATGGATGCGCTATGGAATGCGGCGAAGACGGCGACTTGATACGAGGGCACGCAGTGGAAATCAGACAAGACGATCCTAAGGCGCCACACGTCGCCGAGTTGCTGGCGCACCATCTGGAAGAGCTGCGTAGCGTCATGGGCGAACATGCGCAGGCGCTCGATGCGAGTGGCCTGTCGGCTCGGTCCGTGACGTTCTGGACCGCCTGGCAGGATGGCCTGCTGGCTGGGTTCGGTGCCCTGAAGCAGTTGGACGAAACACATGGCGAAGTGAAGTCGATGCGCGCCGCGCTCAAAGCGCGGCGGACCGGAGCCGGACGCACGATTCTGAACCACATCATTGCTGAGGGCCGCAAGCGAGGTTATGCGCGTCTCAGCCTGGAGACCGGGACTGCCCCGCTGCACGCGCCCGCCGTCGCGCTCTACCGCAGCGCCGGCTTCGTGTCCTGCGCGCCGTTCGCCGACTATCAGGCGAGCCCGCACAACCAGTTCATGAGTCTCGACCTGTCGAGATGATGATCTCGGTGCGTCGCCCGGACGGAACGCAGCGCAATCCGGGCGCCGAAGGCCGCTAGATTACGTGGCGTGATGCGGCACGGCGTCGAACCTGTTGACCACGATATCCCGCTTGGTCTCGTCCACCCGCACGGTCATGTCGAAGCGGCCGTCGTGTAGCTCCTTGGCCAGCACCTCGGAATTGCGGTGCAGCCAGGAGATGCCGGCGCCATCGGCGGCATCGATGGAGAGGTCGAGCGTGGTGCGTTTGGCGGCGAGCCGTTCCTCGATCGCGCCGAGCAGCGCGTCGATCCCCTCGCCTGACACGGCCGAGACCAGCATCGCCGGATGATCTTCGGGCCGGCGCGCCGCGATATTCAGAAGCTCTTCGCGTTGTTCGGGATCGTAGCGATCGATCTTGTTCCAGACCTCGATGATGCGGCCGCTGTCGTCCGGGTTGATGCCGAGCTGGCGCAGCACGGCGTCGACGTCGCTCTGCTGTGCTTCGGCGTCTTCGTGCGAGATGTCGCGGACATGCAGGATGACGTCGGCCTCCAGCACCTCCTCCAGCGTGGCGCGGAAGGCGGCGACGAGCTGGGTCGGCAGATTGGAGATGAAGCCGACCGTGTCCGACAGCATCGCCTTGCCGCCATGCGGCAGGTTGAGCGCGCGCAGAGTCGGATCGAGCGTGGCGAACAGCATGTCGGCGGCCTGCACGTCGGCGCGGGTCAGGCGGTTGAACAGCGTCGACTTGCCGGCGTTGGTGTAGCCGACCAGCGCGACCACGCGATACGGCACGCGCTGGCGGCCGGCGCGATGCAGCCGTCGTGTCGCCTGGACCTTTTTCAGCTCGCTCTCGAGCTTGGTGATGCGCTCCTGAATCAGGCGGCGGTCCGCTTCGATCTGCGTCTCGCCGGGACCGCCCATGAATCCAAAGCCACCGCGCTGGCGTTCCAGATGGGTCCATGATCGCACCAGGCGCGAGCGCTGATAGTTGAGATGCGCGAGCTCGACCTGGAGCGAGCCCTCCTTGGTCTTGGCGCGGCGACCGAAGATTTCGAGAATGAGCCCGGTGCGGTCGAGCACCTTGGCATGCAGTTCCTTCTCGAGATTGCGCTGCTGGATTGGCGCCAGCGCGCAGTCCATCACCACGAGCTCGACATCGAGGCTCTTGGCGAGAGCCGCGATCTCCTCGACCTTGCCCTTGCCGATATAGGTCGCGGGTCGGATCTGGTTGATCGGTGCGATGATCGAATCGGCCACGACGAGATCAATCGCACGCGCAAGGCCTGCGGCTTCATCCAGCCGGGCCTCGGCGTTGCGCTGGACGTGACTCTCCGTTTGCGCGTCGGCATTCCCCGCACGCGCCCGCAAATAGGGACCGATGACAAGCACCCGCCCCGTCTGCTTAGCCCCTGCCGACCGTGGACGATCGGCATCCCCGTCGAAATTCCGGGGTTCCAATCAGATCACTCTCAAGCCGGCTGATCCTCGCCGCCTTCGAACAGCTGGATCGGAGCGCCCGGCATGATGGTCGAGATCGCATGCTTGTAGACGAGCTGCGAGTGACCGTCGCGCCGAAGCAGCAAACAGAAATTGTCGAACCAGGTCACGATGCCCTGGAGCTTCACTCCGTTGACCAGAAAGATCGTCAGTGGCGTCTTGGTTTTGCGAACGTGATTAAGGAAGGTGTCCTGTAGGTTTTGTGCGCGGTCTGCCGCCATTGTTTTTTTCTCGCTTTGAGTTTCTTTTTATTGCGCCGGTTGCGGCCCTGTTTTGAATGTTTGGGCCTTCTCCCGGTTGCCGTCCCTCATGAGATCCCCCTCTAGGGAACAGCAGGTTGATTAGAAGGCAGGTGGACATTTTAGGCAAGCCGCTTCACGCGGCAGGGCGCGTTCCAGAGCCCCGAAAAACTACGGAAATCGATTGATTTTCCTTTGGTATCGCCCGTGGCCACAGGGCTTGCAGCCCTCAACCAACGCCCAATGCCTTCAACTTCCGGTGTAGCGCCGAACGTTCCATGCCAACAAACTCCGCCGTTCGAGAAATATTTCCTGAAAAACGGCTGATCTGGGCAATCAAATAGTCGCGCTCGAATACTTCACGTGCTTCCCGCAGCGGCAGGCCCATGATGTGTTCGCCATTGTTGCTTGTCGGCATCGCCGGGACCATGGAGCCGACGTCCTGCGGCAGCATATCGGCGGTGATGATCACCTCAGGGCCACCGGCGGCCAGAATCATGACTCGTTCGACGTTGTTGCGGAGCTGGCGCACGTTGCCCGGCCAGACATGCGATTGCAGCACCGCCATCGCGTCCTGGCCGATCTGGCGCTTGGGCAGACCGCTGCCCGCCGAAATCTGCTCCATGAAATAGTCGATCAGTTCGGGAATGTCCTCGCGGCGCTCGGACAGCGCAGGCACGCGGATCGGCACCACCGACAGGCGGTGGTAGAGGTCCTCGCGGAAATGACCGGCCGCGATCTCCTCCTCGAGGTTGCGCGCGGTGGACGAGATGATGCGCACGTCGACCTGCACCTTGGCGGTGCCGCCGACGCGCTGGAACGACTGCTCGACCAGCACGCGCAGGATCTTGTTCTGCGTCTCGCGCGGCATGTCCGCGATCTCGTCGATGAACAGCGTGCCGCCATGCGCCTCCTCGAGCGCGCCGGGCTTGCGCGGCTGCTCGCCGTTGGATTGCTCGACGCCGAACAGCTCGTGCTCCATCCGCTCCGGCGTGATTGCCGCGGCGTTGATGACGACGAAGGGCCCGTCCGCGCGGCCCGAGGCCGTATGCAGCGTGCGCGCGGTCAATTCCTTGCCGGCGCCGGCAGGGCCGACGATCAGGATGCGGCTGTTGGCCTTGGCCGCACGCTCAATAGTCTGGCGCAGCTGGTTCATGCTCGGCGAGCGGCCGACGAGCTGGCTGGCGCTTGGCGCGAGCTGCTTCAGCTCCTTCACCTCGCGCTTGAGCCGCGAGTTTTCCAGAGCACGGTTGGCGACCAGAATGAGACGGTCGGCCTTGAACGGCTTTTCGATGAAGTCATAGGCACCGCGCTTGATCGCGGCGACCGCGGTCTCGATGTTGCCGTGGCCGGAGATCATCACCACAGGCAGATCGGCATTGTCCTTTTTGACCTGCTCCAAGAGCTGCAAGCCGTCGAGCTTGGAGCCCTGCAGCCAGATGTCGAGGAACACCAGGTGTGGCCGGCGGTTGGCGATTTCTGCCAGTGCGGAGTCGCTGTCACGCGCCGTCCGCGTGACAAACCCCTCGTCTTCGAGGATGCCCGCAACGAGATCCCGAATATCGGCCTCATCATCGACAATCAGAATTTCACTTGCCATGGGTCGCGCCTGTCTTGTCAGCTGCCTGTTGAGGCTTCGATTTTCGTTGAATCATTGGTCTTTTCAGCCGGCTCTTTGGTTTCGGTCGCCGGCTGTCTTGTTTCCTGTGCCGCGACGGAATCTGCAGCCGGCTCTTTGGCTGTCGCCTCGGCTGCGTCCTTCGCTGGCTCTTTGGCGACGGCTGCCGCCTCGGCTCCCTCGGCCTTCTTGGCCTGGCCGGAGATCGCAAAGCGCATCCGCATCCAGGCACCGCGCTGGCCTTCGCGGAAGTCGGAGGCGTCCTTCAGCTCGATGCGGCCGCCATGGTCTTCCAGCACGCGGCCGACGATGGCAAGGCCAAGACCGGTGCCCTTGGCGCGCGTCGTGACATAGGGCTCGAGCAGCCGCGAGCGTGCGACCTTGGGCAGGCCGATGCCGTTATCGATCACGTCGATCAGCACATCCTCGCCCTCGCGCGACACCACGACGTCGATGCGGCCTTTGCCGAGCTCCTCTGGTGGGACCTGCTCGATGGCTTCGGTGGCATTCTTGACGATGTTGGTGACCGCCTGCGAGATCAGCCGCCGGTCGAACTGGGCGCGCAGCGGATCCTCCTTGAACTCGGCCTCGATATCGAGCTCGGGGTGGGCAACCTTCATCAGGAACACCGCCTGCCGCACGGTGTCGGCCACATCCTCGCCTTCCATCACGGGCTTCGGCATCCGCGCAAAGCGCGAGAACTCGTCGACCATGCGACGGATATCGTCGACCTGGCGCACGATGGTGTCGGTGCACTGGTCGAAGATCTGCTTGTCCTTGGCCTCGGTGATGTCCTTGCCGAATTTGCGGCGGATGCGCTCGGCGGAGAGCTGGATCGGCGTCAGCGGGTTCTTGATCTCGTGGGCGATGCGGCGCGCGACGTCGCCCCAGGCCGAGGTGCGCTGCGCTGAGACCAGCTCGGTGATGTCGTCGAGCGTGATGATGTAGCTGTCGTGCGGCTGGTTCTTCTCGGCGCTGACACGGACGGACAGATTGCGCTCGGTGCCATCGCGGGTGATCGTGATCTGGCCCTGCACCAGCCGCTGGGTCCCTTCCCGCGCCGTCTGCATCATCTCCTCGAGCTCGGGCAGCACGTCGGAGAGCGGATGGCCCAGCGTTTCAGCCTCGGAATGCCCGATCAGCTTCTCGGCGGAGCGGTTGAGGATGCCGACGCCGCCGGAGGTGTCGACGCCGATGATGCCGGCGCTCGCGGATGACAGCACGGCCTCGATGAAGCGGCGGCGGCTGTCGATGAGGTCGCTGGCGTTGACGAGCTCGTCGCGCTGGCTGCGCAGCTCCTGCGTCATCTTGTTGAAGGTCTCACCCAGCTGGGCGAGATCGCCTTCGGACTGATGCACGGGCACCTTCACATGGAGGTCGCCGGTCGAGACCGTATGCGCCGCGTTCATCAACCGCCGGATCGGCGCCACCAGCGAGTTGGCGAAGTTGAGGCCGATCAGCACCGAGGCCATCAGGATGGTCAACGCGATCACCGCGAACATCAGCGCAAACGCCACCTGGATGCCGAGCCGGCGCGACTCGATCTGGGCGTATTCGGCCACGCTGACCTCGGTTTGCTTCAGCTGATTGACCACATTCGGATCGAGCGGGCGCGCGACATAGAGGAAGGTGTCGTTGAAGGCACGCAGACGGATCACCGCCGCGACGTAGCTCGAATCCGGCAGGACCGCGATCTCGGGCTCGTTCTCGTTGACGTTGCTGAGGAAGTCCGGCGCCGGCGGTGAATAGGC
Source organism: Bradyrhizobium manausense (assembly GCF_018130615.1). Taxonomy (GTDB): domain Bacteria; phylum Pseudomonadota; class Alphaproteobacteria; order Rhizobiales; family Xanthobacteraceae; genus Bradyrhizobium; species Bradyrhizobium manausense_A. The sequence continues at coordinate 108,634 of NZ_JAFCKB010000018.1, read as the reverse complement.
GAGCCGCATGCCGGTGTCGGCGGACTCCAGGATGTTGGTGTTCTTGTCGATGATCATCGCGCCCGGCAAATTGCGCGAGCCGGCGCTCGACGTCAGCAATTCACGGAACGAGCGGCGATCCTGGTCGTAGAGCGGACGAGTATGGGCGATGTCGTTGGCCATGCCGAGGATATCGCCGCGGATCAGCTGGGCGTGGTCCTGCATATAGGCCCGCGCGATGGTCAGCGAGTTCTGGATCACTTCCTTGGTGGGACCCGAGAACAGGCGGTCGAGGCCGCGCTCGAGGGTGACATTGGCGACGACGGCGACCAGCACCGCCGGCAAGACCGCCACGATCGAGAACAGACTAACGATCTGGACATGGAGGCGTGCCGCCGCCCTGCCGCGCCGCCGCGCCAGAATCAGCTGCCAGAGCTCGCGCACGATGATTCCGACGAGGAGCAGGATCGTGCCGGCATTGATCAGATAGAACGAGCGGACCACCTCCGGCGTCGGATCGATGCTCGTGAGGCCGGTCAGGACCAGAAAGGTCAGCAGGGCCGACAGCAGCGCAAGCGCCACGGCGATTGGTGCCAGCCAGCGTCGTACCGACCAGCGCCGGGGCTCTTCTGCTGGGGCCGAGTCAAAGGATGCGGCCGTGGTGTCTGCGCTGGTCATTCCGGCAATGGGTGCTGAAAACGGGTCCGCGTCGGGCGGATACTGATGTATTCGTACCACATTGTTGCCGAATTGCGACAATTCCGCGGCGTCTGTCGCGCGGCGGACCAGCGCATCCACAGGGATGGCGGACCGTTCGAGGATCTTTGCGGAACGGAATCCGGCCATTCCGGCTTAAGTCGGCATGGATAGGATCTTTCTCGCCATCATGGTGTCGGCCGTGCTGCTGCTGATCGTGGCCTCTGACCTGCTGGTCAATGGCCCCAGTAGGCAGGACCAGACGGCGCAGATGGCCAATATCGAGCCAGTCGTGGCGCGCCTGATCAGATAGGTGTGAGGCTTACGACCTGCAGTCGATAATGCCGCGGGATGCGCGGAACATTCAGGCCCCGTTCGGACTTCTGCTCACCGCGCGGACCATAACGGCCAGCGCGATCCGGACAGGCTCAGCTCCGCTTTGGTAGGGGGAGCTGAGCCACCGGTCCGAGGCGAGCCTCCACTCGGTACGAGCTCCAAGCCCCAGCCCGCGTGCTCGTCCCTTCTTCTCAATGCCGCTGACGATCTTCAAGCCTGTTGCGGAGGCCACCCGTCGCCGCACCGCGAGCCCGACCGCACCTGGCGGTCGGGAGGGACGAGCTTGAAGAGACATACGACATTCGTCAGGTGCCCCGCCTCCGAAAGCGCTGGAATATGGCTGCCTTGTGGTCCATCCGGAGGCTCAAATGTATTGTTCGCAACCTGTCTATCGACGCATTTCCCGTCTCGCTTCACTCCTTGGCAAATTTGTACTGGGCGTTGGCGCGCTCTTCATCGGACCCCAGACCCATGCAGCGCCCACCATCTACGGCACCTACTATGATGAAACCGCCTCGTCGGTGACGGCCTGCCAAAATACCTATGTTTGCCGCCAGTTCCTTTCACAACTACCGTCCGACAAGCTTTTGATGGTCACGAAGTTGATCTGCGTCTTCGTCACGCAAGCGCGCGTGACCGAGGCCCAGCTTTACGTCTCAACGACGAACGATGGGAGCGGGACACTGCCGCGCCATCTGAATTTGCCCCTTCCAGCCGCGCCCGCACCGTCCACCAGCGGTCTTTACTATACGACGGTGGACATGGAGCCTCAGTGGCTGCTCGGCCAGGGACGATACCCGTATGTGGTCATTGTGACCTCTGGTAGTGGCAGTATGGCGATCGACTGCACGATCCGCGGAGAATTGGTCACGCCCATCCAGTGACCGCGAACGACGACGGACCGAGGGGATTCCGTGCCAAACGGCCGCTATTCCAGAGCGATACGACGCGTCGAACTATGGCGCGCAATTGTGCCTGACAATTTCGATATTCCGGGTGCGGTCCCACGGACCGCCCCCGAAATGACGTTGAGGGAAACTAACCCCCGCTCCGGTACACCTGAATATCAAGATCCCGGATCTTCTTCCGCAGCGTGTTGCGGTTGAGGCCGAGCAGATCGGCAGCGCGGATCTGGTTGCCGCGCGTGGCCGCGAGCGCGGCCGTCAGCAGCGGCACCTCGATCTCCTTGAGGATGCGGTGATAGAGGCCCGGCGGCGGCACGCCGTTCGGGAAGCCCTGGAAGTGCGAAGACAGATACGCCTCCACCGCGCCGCCGAGATTGTCGACCCCCTGCTGGACCGCGGCGCCTGGGCTGACCGAGGGCGGCGCGAGCTCGCCGTCGATGACGGAGGCTGTGATCACGTCCTGCGGATAGAGCGCCGCAAGGCGGCGGGCGAGGTTTTCCAGCTCGCGCACGTTGCCGGGCCAGCGGTGCTGCTTCATCCGCTCCAGCGCCAGCGCATCGAGCTTCTTCGGCGGCAGGCCGTCCTTCTCGGCGAGCGAGAAGAAGTGACGCACGAGATCCGGCAAGTCCTCGATGCGTTCGCGCAAGGGCGGCAGCCGCAGCGGCACGACGTTGAGGCGGAAGAACAGGTCCTCGCGGAACAGGCCCTGCTGGATCAGGACGCGCAGGTCCTTGTTGGAAGCCGCGACGATACGAACGTCGGTCTTGATCGGCGTGCGGCCGCCGACGGTGGTGTATTCGCCCTGCTGCAGCACGCGCAGCAGGCGGGTCTGCGCCTCCATCGGCATGTCGCCGATTTCGTCGAGGAACAGCGTGCCGCCCTCGGCCTGCTCGAACCGGCCGGAGGCGCGCGTGTTGGCGCCGGTGAAGGCGCCGCGCTCGTGGCCGAACAATTCGGACTCGATGAGGTCGCGCGGGATCGCCGCCATGTTGACCGCGACGAACGGGCCGTTGCGGCGCTTGCCATAGTCGTGCAGCGCGCGCGCCACCAGCTCCTTGCCGGTGCCGGACTCGCCCGTGATCATCACGGTGAGATCGGTCTGCATCAGGCGTGCGAGCACACGGTAGATTTCCTGCATTGCCGGCGACCGGCCAACCAGTGGGATCGCCTCCATCTCGGCGTCCTCGTCCGGCGTCGCGACCCGCTCCTTCGGCTCGGCGAGCGCCCGGCCGACGATGGCGATCAGCTCCTTCAGGTCGAAGGGTTTTGGCAGGTATTCATAGGCGCCGCGCTCGGAGGCGCGGATCGCCGTCATGAAGGTGTTTTGCGCGCTCATGACGATGACGGGCAAATTCGGCCGCATCTTCTTGATCCGTGGCAAGAGGTCGAAGGCGTTTTCGTCCGGCATCACCACATCGGTGATGACGAGATCGCCCTCCCCCTGGCTGACCCAACGCCACAGCGTCGCGGCATTGCCGGTCAGCCTGACTTCATACCCGGCCCGGGAAAGTGCCTGGTTGAGAACCGTGCGGATGGCGGTGTCGTCATCAGCTACGAGAATGCTACCTGCGGGCATCGTTAATCCTCATTTTGCCCCCTGTGATACAGACGACGACTTCCCGGCAGAGCCGTCGCGACTGCTGTGATCGGCGGTCTTGGCCGATGTCGAAAACATCGGCATCAGCACGCGGAAGGTGGTCTTGCGCGGCTGAGACTCGCATTCGATGATGCCCCCGTGATCGCCGACGATCTTGGCGACCAGAGCAAGACCGAGGCCAGAGCCGGTCTGCTTGGTGGTCACGAAGGGATCGAACAGGTTGGGCAGAAGATCGTCCGGCACGCCTGGTCCATTGTCTCTCACGCAGAATTCAAGCGGCAGAGATACCCGGGATTTTTGACCGGGGACTGACAGGCGCACGCCGGGGCGGAACGCGGTGGTGAGCTGGATCTCGGCGTCGGGCACGTCGATCAGCGCTTCGGCGGCGTTCTTCACCAGATTGAGGAACACCTGGATCAGCTGGTCCTGGTTGGCCAGCACCGGCGGCAGCGAGGGATCGTAGTCCTCGATGAAACGGATGTTGCGGGCAAAGCCCGACTGCGCCAGCCGCTTCACGTGATCGAGCACCGAATGAATGTTGACGGGGCCGCGCGCCACCGGCCGCTCGTCGCCGAACACTTCCATGCGGTCGACCAGCGTCACGATGCGGTCGGCCTCGTCGCAGATCAGGCGGGTCAGCATGCGGTCTTCGGGCGAGGCCTGCTGTTCCAGCAGTTGCGCTGCGCCGCGGATTCCGGAGAGCGGATTCTTGATCTCGTGTGCGAGCATCGCGGCGAGCGCAATCACCGAGCGGGCGGCGCTGCGATGGGTGAGCTGCCGATCCATCTTGTCGGCGATAGAGCGTTCCTGGAGCATCACCACGATATGGCCGGGCCGCTCGGTCAGCGGCGCAACGTGCAGATCGACCTGGCGGTCGCCGCCCATGCGTGGCGTGCCGAGATCGACCTTGTATTCATTCACCGGCGAGTTCGACGAGCGCACCTGGTCGATCAGTGCCAGCAAGGGACTGCCGAACGGCACCAGCTCCTTCAGCGACTGGCGCTTCAAAAATTGCGTCGAGATATCGAAGAAGGCTTCGGTCGCGATGTTGGCGGCGACGATCTTGCCGTCCGGCCCGATCATCAGCACGGGATTGGGAAGCGCGTCCAGGATCGCGTCGCTGTCGGTCGGCTTGCGATGGTCAGCGGCTGAGCTCATGCAGCAGCGCTCCATGCAAAATCGTCAAAGGCATCCTGCAGTGACCGGTGGACCAGGCCAGGATCCTCGGAGGTGAGGATCTTCTGGCGCCAGGCTTTCAGTGTCTCGGCTGACGCACCGCTCGCATCGGCCGCGACATCGAGTGCCCAGCCGAGATGCTTGCGCGCATGCTTCAGGCCGACCCGCAGGCCGTAGAGCGCACAGACGCCCTCATAGAGCGTGCGGACATAATGCAGCTGCGTTTCGAGCGAGGGCGTCGCTTCGGCCGCTCCGCCCTTCAGGCGCCGGCCAATCTGGCCGGGCAGCCATGGCTGGCCCTGTGCGCCGCGGCCGATCATGACGGCGTCAGCGCCGGAGGCTTCGAGCGCCGCGAGCGCCTTCTCGTGGGTGGTGATGTCGCCGTTGACGACGAGCGGAATGGAGATGGCATCGCGCACTGTGCGGATCGCATCCCAATCGGCCTCGCCCTTGTAGAACTGGCAGCGGGTGCGGCCATGCACGGTGACGAGCTTGATGCCGGCGGCCTCGGCGCGGCGCGCCAGCTCCGGCGCATTGCGGGTGCGATCGTCCCAGCCGAGCCGCATCTTCAGCGTCACCGGAACTTTCACGGCGGCAATCGTCGCCTCGATCAGGCTGACGGCATGATCGAGATCGCGCATCAGGGCCGAGCCCGACTGGCCGCCGGTGACATGGCGGGCCGGACAGCCCATGTTGATATCGATGATGTCGGCGCCCTCGGCTTCGGCGATCCGGGCGCCTTCCGTCATCCAACGCGCCTCGCAGCCGGCGAGCTGGACGACATGGGGCCCGACTCCGGTCGCTTCGCAGCGCAACCGCGACATGCGGTGTCCGTTGGCGAGCTCATCGCTGGCCGTCATTTCAGAGACGACCAGACCCGCCCCTAGCTCGGCGGCGAGCCGGCGGACGGGCGAGTCAGTCACCCCTGACATCGGTGCCAGGAAGACCGGGGTGGCGACACTAATATCGCCTATCTTCAACGGCTTAGAGCCTGATACTGCCGCGCCGGTCACAGTTGTCCCGTTGAGAAGGCAGGGCCTCATCGCGTCTGCCATGGCTTATCTTGCGCACAATTCTTGTGCAGTCAAGCGTCATGCCTACAGTTTAGACAGTTCTGCAGATCTTTCAAGTGCAGTGCAGCAAAATGCTGTTTCCCACAATCCCGGGAAACCCCCTTTTTTTGCGGGCCTGCCGTGCTAGAGGCATGCCGGCAATCTCCCCACGCCCGACGCTTCCCATAACAGTTGAATATTTGAGTCCTATGGCGAAATCACAGCGCACTGCAGTCGTTCTTGTCGCGGCCGGACGTGGCCTGCGCGCGGGCGCCGGTGGTCCCAAGCAATATCGAGAGATTGGCGGCGTGCCCGTGATCTACCGCGCCATGGAGGCCTTCAGCACCCACCCTGACGTGTTCGCCGTGCAGCCGGTGGTGAACCCTGACGACAGCGCCGTGTTCGCCGCAGCGGTCGCGGGCCTCAAGCATGAGGCGCCGACCAATGGCGGCGCGACGCGCCAGGCTTCGGTGTTCGCCGGCCTCGAAGCCCTCGCCAGGCACAAGCCCGACATCGTTCTGATCCACGACGCCGCGCGGCCCTTCGTCTCGGCCGGCGTGATCTCGCGCGCGATCGAGGCGGCAAGCCGCACGGGCGCCGCGATCCCCGTCGTTCCCGTCACCGACACCATCAAGATCACGAGCGAGAGCGGCGATGTCGAGGACACGCCGGACCGGGCGCGCCTGCGAATCGCGCAGACGCCGCAATCCTTTCGTTTCGATGTCATCCTCGACGCGCATCGTCGCGCCGCGAAGGACGGACGCAGCGATTTCACCGATGATGCCGCGATTGCCGAATGGGCGGGATTGACGGTTGCGACCTTTGAAGGCGATGTTGCCAATATGAAGCTCACCACTCCCGAAGATTTCGTGCGCGAGGAAGCGCGCCTGGCCAGCCTGCTCGGCGACATCAGGACCGGCACGGGCTACGACGTGCACGCCTTCGGCGAAGGCGACCACCTCATGCTCTGCGGCGTGCGCGTGCCGCACACCAAGGGCTTTCTCGCCCACTCCGACGGCGACGTCGGCTTGCATGCCCTGGTCGACGCCATCCTCGGCGCGCTCGCCGATGGCGACATCGGCTCGCACTTCCCGCCGAGCGATGCGAAGTGGAAGGGCGCCTCCTCCGACCAGTTCCTGAAATATGCCATCGAGCGCGTCACGGCACGCGGCGGCCGCGTCGCCAACCTCGAGGTCACCATGATCTGCGAGCGGCCGAAGATCGGCCCCCTGCGTGATGTCATGCGCTCCCGCATCGCCGAGATCTCCGGTGTCGACATCTCCCGCGTCGCGGTGAAGGCGACCACCAGTGAGCGGCTCGGCTTCACCGGTCGCGAGGAAGGCATCGCGGCCACCGCGAGCGCCACCATCCGCCTTCCCTGGAGCGCGTAAGGCCATGGGCGGCAGCGACGCACGCGCCCTCTCCCGCTCGCTGCTCGATCTGTGCCGGATGCGCAAACTGACGATCGCGACCGCCGAGTCCTGCACCGGTGGTCTCGTCGCCGGCGCCCTGACTGACATCCCCGGCTCCTCCGACGTCATCGACCGCGGCTTCGTCACCTATTCCAACGACGCCAAGCGCGCGATGCTCGGCGTCGAGGCCGGCACGCTCACCCATTTCGGCGCCGTCAGCAAGGAAACCGCGACCGCGATGGCGGTCGGCGCACTGGAGCGGGCCGGCGTCGATCTCGCGGTTGCCATCACCGGCATTGCCGGCCCCGGCGGCGCCACGCCCGGCAAGCCGGTCGGCCTCGTGCACTTCGCTGCCGCGGCGCGCGACGGTCGCATCATCCATCGTGAGCAGCGTTTTGGTGCGATCGGCCGCACTGCCGTGCGCCAGCGCTCGGTGGTCGAGGCGCTGCGCATGCTGATGGAGCTCGCCCGCGGGCCGCAAGCCGCGGCCAAGCCGCGTCGCGCCACCGCTGCGACAAGGCTTCGTCCCCGCGTCACGCGCTCGCCGCGCCGGCATGCCGTCAAGCGCAGACCGCCGCGAACGCCGCGCGGTTGAGGCGCTTTACGCCGCCGCCAGCAGCGCAGTCGCATGATCCAGCATGCGCTGCCTGACCGCATCGGGATCCGACGGCTTTACCTTCGCGCTGACGGTCAATTCCACCACAGGCGCGGCGGGATCGGCGGCGATCACCTTCGATACATTGACCAACGGTGCGGCCCGCTCGTCGACACGCGGATCGTCGCGCAACTTGAGACGCAACACTCGGGCAGGAACTGCCACGGGACCGCAGCGTTATGTCCAGTTTTCAAAAAGGCATGTCATTCTGTCGAATTCGATTTGGTTCGCACGCGCGAGCCATGTGACAGACCATCGTCGTCGAGTCTGATCTTGCGCTGGAAAATATTGGCGCAATAATGCCGCTCTACGTTGTGATCCGGAATCAACCGGACCAGCTTTGTGGAGGGCGACGGACGTGTTCGCTCGCGCCGCGGCCTCGACCGCTGTCATTGTCACTTTGGCCGCCTTTGATGGTGCGGCTGCGCAAACGGCGAACCAGCCGCCCGACACGATGGCGGCACGGGTCGAGGCCTGCACGCCCTGTCACGGCAACAAGGGCGAAGGCACCAGCGACGTCTATTTCCCGCGGCTTGCCGGCAAGCCATCAGGCTATCTCTACAACCAGCTCCTCGCGTTCAAGAGTGGGCGGCGGAAGTACCCGCCGATGAATTATCTGCTGGAATTCCTGACTGATCCGTACTTGCAGCAAATGGCAGAATATTTCGCGGATCAGCATCCGCCATTGCCGCCCGTGGCAGCGAACGATGCGAGCCAGGAGGTGCTGCAACGCGGTCAGTCACTGGTGTCGCGCGGCGATCCTCAACGTCAGATACCGGCGTGCGGCAGTTGCCACGGCCCGACCTTGACCGGAATGGAGCCGGGAATTCCGGGTCTGCTCGGACTGCGGCCGAACTACATCAGCGCGCAATTGGGAGCGTGGCGCTATGGCACCCGCACCGCGAAGGCCCCGGACTGCATGCAGCAGGTCGCTGCCCGACTCACCGAGGAGGACGTCACGGCGGTTGCGGCGTGGCTGGCGAGCCGTCAGGCACCCGTGAACCTTGCTCCGGTGCCGAAGGGCACGTACGTGCTGCCATTCGCCTGCGGAAGTGAATCGGATTGAGGAGACGGGGATGCGTTGGTGCTCACGAATCCTTGGCGTATGGCTGTTGCTCCTGGCGGGTTCGAGCGTCCAGGCGCAGCAGACCGGCCCTGGCGACGGCGACATCGTCGCGCGCGGCGAATATCTGGCGCGTGCGGGCGACTGCATTGCTTGCCACACAGCGCCCGAAGGCCGAACCTTTGCCGGCGGGCGTGCCATGCCGACACCCTTCGGGACTTTGTATTCGTCCAACATCACGCCGGATCGGGAGACCGGTATTGGCAAATGGACTGCAGGAGACTTTTACAAGTCGATGCATTACGGCCGTTTTCCGGACGGTGGATTGATGTATCCGGCAATGCCGTTCGCGTCCTACACCAAGGTCACGCGCGCCGATACCGATGCGATTTTCGCCTATTTGAAGTCGATTCCGCCCGTGAACCAGCGAAACCGTGAGCACGAGCTGCGATTTCCTTACGACAACCGCCAGCTCATCCTGGGCTGGCGCACGCTGTTCTTCAGCGAGGGCGAGTTCAAGCCCGATCCGACCAAATCGGCCGAATGGAATCGCGGCGCCTATCTGGTCGAAGGTCTCGGCCATTGCGGCATGTGCCATTCGCCGATCAACGCGCTCGGCGGCACGTCGCAATCGGACGCCTTCAAGGGCGGCCTGATCCCGATGCAGAATTGGTATGCGCCCTCCCTCACCTCCAACCGTGAGGCGGGTCTCGGCGATTGGAGCATCAAGGACATCACCGATCTGCTCCAGACCGGCATTTCCGCACGCGGCGTGGTCTACGGCCCGATGGCCGAGGTCGTGCACAATAGCCTGCAATATCTCAACGATGCCGACACCAAGGCGATGGCGGTGTACTTGAAGGGCATCGCGGAGGCCTCGTCGCCGCCGCCTCCGAGCACGACCTTGCCGAACACCGAGAGCAGCCTGCTGATCAGCCTCGGCAAGACCGTTTACGACAAGAATTGCGCGAGCTGCCATGGCATGCAAGGCGAAGGCAAGCCGCCGCACTGGCCACCGCTCGCCAACAACCAGTCGATCGAGATGCAGTCGGCGGTCAACCCGATCCGCATGGTGCTCAATGGCGGCTATCCGCCGGGCACCAAGGGCAATCCAATGCCCTATGGCATGCCGCCGTTCGCAGGCCTCCTCTCCGATAACGAGGTCGCCGCCGTCGTCTCCTACATCCGCACCGCCTGGGGCAATCGCGGCACGCCGGTCTCGGCGCGCGGGGCCAACGAGCTGCGCTCCGCACCGCTGAACTGAGAGGCGCCAGAGGTCCGTCATGTTCAACTCCGATCCGCCGACCAGCCCAGCCGCCGCCGAACAGGCCGTCGAAGAGGTCGTTGCCCAAGGACCATCAGGCGCGATCGTGCTCGCCGGCATCGCCACGGCCTGCGTGGTCGCGATGTGGCTGGCGTTCTATCTGTTCGTCTTCCTGCCGCGCGGATCGCTGCAATGAGTGCAGAGCAAGCCCATGGCAGCAGCGTCGAGGTCGCGGCCCGCGTCGAGCGGCGCTGGGCCACCATTGCAGTGATCATCATCGTGGCCATGGCGCTGCTGGCGGCGTTCGCCGGCATCCATCGCGCGACTATGCCGCAACCGCGCGTCGAGATCACCGATCCATCGCGCATTCATCTCTCCGGCGAATTCGTCGAGAGTAATCTCGGCAGCGTGCTGGAGGCCAATGGCAATGTGACCGTGCGCGCGATCGGTCAGCAATATTCCTTCACGCCGGCCTGCATCGTGGTGCCCGTGGATACGCCGATCACGCTACGCGCCACCAGCGCCGACGTCGTGCACGGCATCCTGATCCAGGGCACCAACGTCAACACCATGCTGGTGCCGGGCTACATCTCCGAGCAGTTGATGCGCTTTGCGAGAACCGGCGATTATCTGATGCCCTGCCAGGAATTTTGCTCCTTCGGTCATGAGGGGATGTGGGGCAAGGTCAAGGTGGTCGACAAAACCGACTTCGCGAACCGGGCCAAGGCTGGTGGGAGGCTGAGCTGTGTTGGTCAATAGGAAGCTCATTCTTGCCCATTTCTGGCTCGCTTTCGCGGTATTCGGCATCGCGCTGACGCTCGGCGCCTGGCAGATGTTCATTCGCAGCCCGATTGGCACGTGGCTGTCCAATCCCGAGCTCTATTACCGCTCGCTCACCGCGCACGGCACGGTGATGGGCTATGTGTTCCCGACCCTGGTCGCGATGGGCTTTGGTTATGCCATCAGCGAGTCCGCGCTGGAGCAGCGCCTGATCGGCGTGCGCTGGGCCTGGACCGGATTCTGGCTGATCGTTATCGGCAGCGTCATGGCGGTGATCCCGATCGCGCTCGGCCGTGCTTCGGTGCTGTATACGTTCTATCCGCCGCTGATCGGCAATTTGTTTTACTATCTCGGCGTCGTACTGGTCGTCGTCGGCTCCTGGATCTGGGTCGCGCTGATGTCGATCAATCTGCGCGTCTGGCGCAAGGCCCATCCCGGCGCGGCGGTGCCGCTCGCGATGTTCGCCAATGTCGCGGGCTCTTATTTGTGGGCCTGGACCGCAGTCGGCGCCGCGCTCGAGCTGCTGCTGCAGATCATTCCCGTCGCGGCGGGGCTAAAGAACACGATCGATGCCGGCTTGGCGCGCGTGTTCTTCTCCTGGACACTGCACGCCATCGTCTATTTCTGGCTGATGCCGACCTACATCGCCTATTACACCATCGTGCCGCGCGCGATCGGCGGCCGTGTCTATTCCGACACCATGGCGCGGATCTCCTTCATCCTGTTCCTGGTGGTGGCGATGCCGATCGGCATGCACCACACCTTTGCCGATCCGCAGGTCGGCGCCGGCTTCAAGTTCATCCATTCGGCTTTCACGGCGCTGGTCGCGCTGCCGACGCTGCTGACCGTGTTCACGATCTGCGCCTCGGTCGAGATCGCGGCGCGCTTGCGTGGCGGCCGCGGCCTGTTCGGCTGGATCGGGGCCCTGCCCTGGGACAATCCGATGATGCTGGCGCTGGCCTTCTCGTTCATCATGCTCGGCTTCGGCGGCGCCGGCGGCCTCATCAACATGAGCTATCAGCTCGATGCGTCGATCCACAACACGCAGTGGATCACCGGCCATTTCCACCTGATCTTCGGCGGCGCCATCGTGATCATGTATTTTGCGATCGCTTATGATCTGTGGCCGCACCTCACCGGGCGCGAGTTGATCGACATCCGCCTGATCCGCACCCAGCTCTGGCTGTGGTTCATCGGCATGATCGTCACGACCTTCCCGTGGCACTGGGTCGGTATTCTCGGCATGCCGCGCCGCATGGCCTATTTCGATTTCGGCGATCCCGCCATCGCGCCGCAGGCGCTCTCGGTCACGTTCTCCGCCATCGGCGGCTTCGTCCTGCTGGCCTCGGGCATCATGTTCATCGTGATCCTGGCCCGCGGCATGCGTGCGCCGCAGATCGATGCCGGTGCTTATCGTTTTGCGCTGGCCGTGCACCAACCGACAACCGTGCCGGTCGCACTCAACACGCATGCCCTGTGGGTGGCGCTGATGATCGCGCTCACCATCACCAATTACGGCTATCCGATCCTCAACCTCGCGACCACGGCGGGAACGTCGGTACCGGCCGTTTATGTGGGAGCGCAGTGATGAGCACCCGCGACCTCTTCACATTCAGCAATCGCCATTTCACGATTGGCGTCGGCATCACCGCAGCGATCCTGGTTGTCACTGCGATCGCCGGCTTCGTCGTGCTGCCCTTCGCACAGCCGTGGGTCCGGTTCGCCAATGTCTGGGATGCGATCTGTAGCGCGGCCGGCGTGGCGCAGCGAGCAGCAAATGTCACAACGCCCGACCAGCCAAAACGCCTGTCGGAGGTCGTGCTGACCTCGCGCACGCTGTCGCGCCCGAGCCAGGAGGCAATCGGCCGCGGCGCGACGCTGGCGCAGCGCTGCGCGATCTGCCACGGCCCGACCGGCATCAGCCGTGCGGATTCGCCCAACCTCGCCGGGCAATATGCCGCCGTGATCTACAAAGAGCTGCACGATTTCCGCTCCGGCGCGCGCGCCAATGCGGTGATGTCGCCGTTCGCCGTCAATCTGACCGACGAGGAAATCGCCGATCTCTCGAACTATTATGCCTATCTGCCACGCCTTCCGGCCTACCACCCGACGCCGCAGCTACCCAAACCCAACATCGTCATCTACGGCGCCCCGATGCGCGGCATAGCGCCTTGCGGTTCCTGCCATGGCAGCCTCGACAACAAGACCGGCAGCCCGTGGCTGGAGGGACAGTCCGAGGCCTACATGAAGGCCCAGCTCCAGGCGTTTGCCTCGAGCGAGCGCCGCAACGATATCAGCCAGCAGATGCGCAATATCGCCCGCGCCATGACCTCGCAGGAGATCGAGGCCGCCGCGGCGTATTACGCCTCGCAGCCACCGGACATCGTAAAGGCGGTGGATTGATCAGGACGACGCCGGCTTTGGCCGGCCATAGATCGCGTCCGCGCGCTTCTCGAACGCGGTGGAGAATCGAGCAAACGCAGCATCGAACATCGAGCCCATCAACATCGCCAGCATGCGGCTCTTGAATTCATAAGCGAGGAAGAAACCGACATCGCAGACGCCCTCACCCTCCTGCTGGCCTTTGGGCTCGAATGTCCAGCGGTTTTCCAGATTACTGAACGGACCTTGCAGATATTCGACCAGGATTTTCAGATTGGCGCGATCGAGCGTCACGCGGCTGGTGAAGGATTCCTTGACCAGCTTGAACGACACCGTCATGTCCGCGACCAGCACCTCGGTGCCATCGGGCTTGGCCATACGCTGGCGAATCTTCAGCGCGCTGCACAGCGGCACGAATTCCGGGTAGCGCTCGACATCGGCGACCAGGTCAAACATCTCGGACGCGCTGTGATTGACACGGCGCTTGCTCGAAAATTTAGGCATGGCGATTCAACGGGCAGTCGCAGCCCGCGCGGCCTTCAGTCTCGCAAAGTCCTCGCCGGCATGATGCGACGAACGGGTGAGCGGGCTCGCCGACACCATCAGGAAGCCCTTGGTGTAAGCGACCTTTTCGTAAGAGCTGAACTCGTCCGGCGGCACATAGCGCATCACGGCGTGATGCTTGCGGGTCGGTTGGAGATATTGCCCGATGGTGAGGAAGTCGACGTCGGCGGAGCGCAGATCGTCCATCACCTGCTGCACCTCGTGGCGCTCCTCGCCGAGACCAACCATGATGCCGGACTTGGTGAAGATGGTGGGATCGAGCTCCTTGACCCGCTGCAGCAGCCGGATCGAGTGGAAATAGCGCGCCCCAGGCCGCACCGTGAGATAGCGCGACGGCACGGTCTCGAGATTGTGGTTGAAGACGTCAGGCTTCGCCGCGACGACGACCTCAAGCGCGCCTTCCTTGCGCAAAAAGTCCGGCGTCAGGATCTCGATCGTGGTCGAGGGACACGCGGCCCGGATCGCGCGAATGGTCTGGGCAAAGTGCTCGGCGCCGCCGTCAGCGAGATCGTCGCGGTCCACGGAGGTGATGACGACGTGGGCGAGCCCCAGCTTGGCGGTCGCCTCGGCAACATTTTGCGGTTCGGCCGCATCCAGAGCATTCGGCAGCCCGGTCTTGACGTTGCAGAAGGCGCAGGCACGGGTGCACGTGTCACCCATGATCATGAAGGTCGCGTGCTTCTTGTCCCAGCACTCGCCGATATTCGGGCAGCCCGCCTCCTCGCAAACCGTGTGCAGGCCGTTGGACCGCACGATGTTGCGGGTGTCGGCGTAGCCGCGGGTATTGGGGGCGCGTACGCGAATCCAGTCCGGCTTCGGCGGCGAAGCGGAATCGGGGCGATTCACCTTTTCGGGGTGACGTGGGCGCAGCGGGTTCGTGACGGTGTCGACAATAACGACCATGGGGTGTCCGGTCTGTTCACATCCTACCTAGTCGGTCTCGCCACGCATCGCAACCCGGCTCGCGCCGCTTCAGGGAACATGGCAGATATAGGCAATATCCTGCTCTTTTCTCTGGCGATTCTCACCTCGAATGCCTCCAACCTCGAAAGCCTCTATTCCACGGCTCGGCAAAGCTCTGAAGCGGGCCTTTTTCGACCGCGACGTCCGTGAGGTCGCGCGCGACCTGATCGGTGCGACCATGTTGGTCAACGGTGTCGGCGGGACGATCGTCGAGGTCGAGGCCTATCATCATACCGAGCCGGCGGCACACTCCTACAATGGCCCGACGCCGCGGAACCAGATCATGTTCGGGCCGCCCGGCTTTGCCTATGTCTACCGCTCCTACGGCATCCACTGGTGCGTGAACTTCGTCTGCGAGGAGGCAGGCTCCGCCAGTGCCGTGCTGATCCGCGCGCTGGAGCCGACGCATGGCCTAGCTGCGATGCGCCGCCGCCGCCATCTTCAGGAGGTGCATGCGCTGTGCTCGGGCCCAGGCAAGTTGACCGAGGCCCTCGGCATCACCATCGCGCACAACACCCTGCCCCTGGACCGGCCGCCGATCGCATTGCATGCGCGGACAGAGGATGTCGAGGTGGCGACGGGCATCCGCATCGGCATCACCAAGGCCGTCGAACTGCCCTGGCGCTACGGCGTCAGGGGCTCGAAATTCCTCAGCAAGCCGTTTCCGAAATGATCGTCATTCCGGGGCGATGCGCAGCATCGAACCCGGAATCACGAGATTCCCCGGTGCGCAATTGCGCGCCTGAGGTCTGGTCCTTCGGACCATCCCGGAATGACAACGAGGCTACGAGGCCTGCTTCAGCCGCTCCAGCGCTTCGAGCAGCTTGGCCTTGCGAGCCAGCGCCGCCTCGCGCTTTTCGCGCTCCTCCTCGACGACCTCTTCGGCCGCGTTGGCGACGAATTTTTCGTTCGCGAGCTTCGACTCCGCGCGCTTAATGTCGGCGTCAGCCTTGCCGATCTCCTTGTCGAGACGCGTGCGCTCGGCGGCAACGTCGATCACGCCCTTCAGCGGCAGGGCTGCGACCTCACCGCGCACGAGGAGCTGAACCGCACCGTCGGGGGCGCGGTCCGCGAAGGAGATGTCGGAGAGCCGCGCCATGCGCTTGATGACGTCGGTCCAGCGCGGCGCGCGCTCCCTGGTCTCGGCGGAGGCGCCCGCGAGCACGAGGGCCGTCAGCGTTGCCGGCGGAATGTTCATCTCGGCGCGCACCGAGCGGATCTGCGTGACGAGGTCGATCACCCAGCCGATCTCGGCTTCCGCCTTGGGATCGGTGAAGTCGGCATGATCGAAGATCGGCATCACGAACGCCGGCGAGATCAGCGGATCGGTCGGCCCTGCGGCTGCCGCAAGCATCGCGAGTTGCTCCGGCGTCGGCCCGGACGGCTTCAGCGGCCACGGCGCCAGCGCGAGCAGGCCGTCGCGCTTGGCCGTCACCTCCCACAGCTCCTCGGTGATGAAGGGCATGAAGGGGTGCAGCAGCTTCAGGATCTCGTCGCGCGCCCAGGCGACCATCGCCCGGGTCTCATCCTTGGCGGGGCTGTCGGCACCGAGTAGCACGGGCTTCGCAAGCTCGACATACCAGTCGCAATAGACGTTCCAGACGAAGCGGTAGATCGCGCCGGCGGCGTCGTTGAAGCGATAGGCCTCGATCGCCTCGGTCACCTCGCGCGTGGTGTGCGCGCTCTCATGCGCGATCCAGCGGTTGAGCGTCTCCTTGGCCTTGGCCGGCTCGAATCCTTCCGGCACCGCGCAATGGTTCATCTCGGCGAAGCGGGATGCGTTCCAGAGCTTGGTCGCGAAATTGCGGTAGCCTTCGACACGGCTGGTGGCGAGCTTAATGTCGCGTCCCTGCGCCGCCATCGCGGCCAGCGTGAAACGCAGCGCGTCCGCGCCGTATTCGTCGATCAAGTTGAGCGGATCGATGACGTTGCCCTTCGACTTCGACATCTTGGCGCCCTTCTCGTCACGGACGAGCGCGTGGATGTAGATGGTCGAGAACGGCACCTCCTTCATGAAGTGCAGGCCCATCATCATCATGCGGGCGACCCAGAAGAAGATGATGTCGAAGCCGGTGACCAGCGCATTGGTCGGGTAGTAGCGCTTCACCTCGGGTGCATCTTCGGGCCAGCCGAGCGTCGAGAACGGCCACAGCGCCGAGGAGAACCAGGTATCGAGCACGTCCTCGTCACGGGTGATGAAGCCCTCGCGCTTGTTGCGGTCGAGCGCCATCTCGCGGCCCTGCTCGGCTGTGATGACCTCCTGCTCGACGTAGTAGCCGAGCGCGTGGCTGATCGCCTCCTCCTCGGTCTCCGCGACGAACACTTTGCCGTCGGGGCCGTACCAGGCCGGGATCTGATGGCCCCACCACAGCTGGCGCGAGATGCACCAGGGCTGGATGTTCTCCATCCACTCGAAATAGGTCTTTTCCCAGTTCTTCGGCACGAACGACGTTTCACCCGAACGCACCGCCGCGATCGCGGGCTTGGCCAGCGTCTTGGCGTCGACGTACCACTGGTCGGTCAGATACGGCTCGATCACGCTGCCCGAGCGATCGCCATGCGGCACCATGTGGGTGTGCGGTTCGATCCGTTCGACGAAGCCGAACGATTCCAGTCGCTCGACGATGCGCTTGCGAGCAGCGAAGCGGTCGACCTTGTTGAACTCTTCGGCGAATTGCGAGGCGCCCTCCGGCAGGTCGCGCAGATAATCCTCATTGTCGAGGAGATCGAGGCAGCCTTCCTTGTCGAGCACGCTGATGCGGCGCAGGCCGTGGCGATTGCCGACCTCGAAATCGTTGAAGTCGTGGGCCGGCGTCACCTTGACCGCGCCCGAGCCCTTTTCCGGATCGGAGTATTCGTCGGCAACGATCTTAATCTTGCGACCGACCAACGGCAGGATAACGTTCTTGCCGATGAGCTTTTGGTAGCGCTCGTCCTCGGGATGCACGGCAACGCCGGTGTCGCCAAGCATGGTTTCCGGTCGCGTCGTCGCAACGACGATGAAGGTCGTGGGATCCTCGGGGCTGAACGTCTTGCCCTCGATCGGATAGCGCAGATACCAGAGGTTGCCCTTGATCTCGGTCTGCTGCACTTCGAGGTCGGAGATCGCGGTGAGCAGCTTGGTGTCCCAGTTCACCAGCCGCTTGTCCTTGTAGATCAACCCATCGCGGTGCAGCTCGACGAACACCTTGATGACGGCCTTCGACAAGCCCTCGTCCATGGTGAAGCGTTCGCGCGACCAGTCACAGGACGCACCGAGCCGCTTGAGCTGGTTGATGATGGTGTCGCCGCTCTCGGCCTTCCACTGCCAGACCCGCTCGAGAAACTTCTCGCGGCCCATCTCGCGGCGGCCGGGCTGCTGACGCTCCATCAGCTGCCGCTCGACCACCATCTGAGTGGCGATGCCGGCATGGTCGGTACCTGGCTGCCACAGCACGTCGCGGCCGCGCATGCGCTCGAAGCGGCACAGGATGTCCTGCAGCGTGTTGTTGAGGGCGTGCCCCATATGCAGCGACCCCGTCACGTTCGGTGGCGGGATCACGATGGTGAAGGGCACCGCGTCGCGGCGGTCAGGACGGCCGGCCTTGAAGGCACGGCTGTCCTCCCAGACGACGGACATGCGGGCTTCGATATCGGAGGGCTGGTAATTTTTCTCGATCATGGGCTGCTAGAAAGCCGCGCGGGCGGGTCAAGTCAACGAAAAGGTCGACAGAAAGGGGGCAGCGGAAGGCGCCGCGGCAAATCCGCTTCCCCGCCCGTTCGGAACGGCCGAATATAATGCTTAAGCTCGGCTTAATGAGGGCCCCCGGCCCCTACCGGCCGCCGCGCGAGACCCGCTCGATTTCGGCCTTCACGATGCGCTCGACGAGGCCCGGCAGATTGTCGTCGAGCCAGGATTTCAGCATCGGGCGCAGCATCTCCTTGACCAGATCCTCCAGCGTCCGCGCATTGCTGCTGAGCACCGTGTGGGCCAGGGAGTTGAAGGCGGATTCGACGGCCGAGACCGTCGATTGCGCCAGGATCGGCTGCTGCGGCGGCAGCTGTGGCGTGTCGAAATCCACCGGCGCATAGGACGGTGCGGGCGTTGGACGGGACGGCGGCGCTTCGGCGAATTCGAGATCGTCGCGCGGCTCGACCTTGCGGAAGCTTGGTGGTGGCGGCGCCGGCGTCGGCGCGGGATCCATCGCCATCTCGTCGGTCAGCTCGAGCACATCGGGTTCGGGCTCAGGCTCGGGTTCCGGCGCTCGTACCTCAGGCGCAGGCGTGGCCTCGTCGAGCCCCGCCAGCAGCGCGTCGATGTCGTCCTGGCTGTTGGGCTCGGCATCCGCCGCAGGTGGCGGCGCCGGCGCGGGCTTCGCGGCTGGCGGAGGTGCAGGCTTTTCGGCAGCAGGTTTTGCAGGCGCGACCTTGGATGGCGGAAGGTCGGCCATCGCCTGCGGCTTTGGGGTGGGCGCGGCGGGGGCCGGTGCGGTCTTCGCAGCCTCGGCTGGCGGCGGCTTGGCCTCATCATCGGCAATGATGCGCCGGATCGAGGCCAGAATCTCCTCCATGGAGGGTTCTGTGACCTTTGCAGGCTGCGTCATCTCCGACTCCACATCATCAACGCCCTCGCATGCGTTGTTTTACACCAAGCACGACAGGATTGGCCGGTTCCGGATGTGTGCCCCGACATTTTCGTCGCGACAGCCAGACTTGTCCCCAGATCACAGCTCTACGTGAGGCGGTGCGCCCCTGCCCCGTCACTCAAGCATTACGCATGCAACATCGAATGCGGGGCGAATCGACCCGCGGCTTCTTGGCAAGGCTATGTCAGGGATTTTGATGATTGCAAGCAAAGCACCGGTTGGCCTTGGCAGTTTGCGAGGCCAACCGGAGGACTACGGGACTCAGCGTCCGTCAGGCGTGCGCACGCCGGCCCAGCTGTCGCGGATCTGCTGGTAGTGCACGCTCGGATCGTAGACCGTGGTGTTGAGGCCGAGCACCTGCGGTGCGAGGCGGCCGACCGCGTTGAGCACTGAATAGGACGCCACCACGCGGTCATGCTGGGCAGTGACGAGCGCAACGCGCGCGTTGACCAGCGCCTGCTGCGCGTTGAGAACGTCGAGCGTGGTGCGCTGGCCAGCCTTGGCTTCTTCGCGCACGCCGTTCAGCGCGATCTCAGACGCCGTGACTTGCGCCTGCGCGGACTGAACCTGCGCTTTGCCGGCTTCCAACTGCCCCCAGGCCTGCACAACGTTGGCGCGGGTCTGATCGCGGGTGGTTTCGAGATTGAGACGCTGCTGCGCCAGGTTTTCCTTGGACTGGCGGATCAGCGCATATTCAGCGCCGCCCTGAAAGATCGGAATGGAGGCCGTCGCAATGGCGGACGCGGTATTCGTCCGGAAGACGCTCAACGTCTGTTGATAGGCCGTGCTGACACCAGCCTGGACCGTGACCGTCGGCAGCAGCGCGCCTTCGTTGATCTTGACCTGGAGATAGTTGACGTCGATGCCATACATCGCAGCCGTGACGCTGGGGTTCTCCACCAGGCTGAGATTGACCGCGGAAGCGATCGAGATGGGCAGAAAGCGATCGACCGGCGAGCCCGGAGCAAGGTTCGCTGGCTCGTTGCCGATGATCCGGCGGAAGTTCGCGCGCGTCGTCGTGAGATTCGATTCGGCGGTCAGGGCCTGCGTCTTGCCGGCAGCCAGCTGCGCTTCGGATTGCGCCACGTCCGTGCGTGTGACCTCGCCGACATTGAAGCGATCACGCGTTTGCTTGAGCGTCTGCTCGAGCACGCGCACGTTGCTGCGCTGAACTTCGAGCGTTGCCGAATCACGCAGGTAGTCCATGTAGGTCGTGGCGGCCTGCAGCAAGACCGTCTGCTCGAGCACACGCAATGCCTCACGTGCTCCCGAGACCTGGCTCTCCGCCGCACGCGTCTTGTTGGCAGTCTGATTGCCGTTATAGAGCGTCTGGTTGACGGTCAGTCCCGCACTGTTGGACTGGAGGACGCCATTGAATGGCGTCGACTTCTGCAATTGCTGGATTTCCTGATACTGATATCCGGTGCCGAGAGTCACATTGACCTTGGGCCGATATCCCGACAGCGCTTGCGGCACGTTCTCGTCAGTCGAGCGCACCTGGGCGCGCTGTGCGTTGAGCTGCGGATTGTTCTGATAGGCGCGCACCAGCGCGGCCTCGATCGTATCCGCCAAGGCAGGCGTCGGCCCGGCAAGCGCCGTCAGGAGGACCGAAACCGCTGCTCCGGTGAAGAACTTCACCCCATGCATCCCAGAAAATCCGTTCATTCTCACGCCAGACTCGTGCCCGCGAGCCTGGTTACCGTATCCGAGTGGAGTCGTTGCCCCGAAGCAACATAGGACGCGGCCGAGCGCAACGGAACTACCTCCGGGTAGTTCACAGCGGAAACTCTTCACGTGCAGCATCCCGGCCACACTTCTGATTCAGAACGGGATTTTAACGGGGGGGTTCCGGCCGTCAGAAGACGAAGGCTGCGGCCCGTTCCAGCCCTGGCAGCACCGGGGCTGCGGCGTCGAACAGCGGCCGGTGGCCGAATTCGCCGTGGGAACGGGTCACGATCATAGCCCGCGACGGCCGCGATTCGGCCGAGACGCCCACCAGCCGTCCGCCCTCCCTGAGCTGGCCGAACAATCCTTCCGGCGTCATTTCGGTGGCGCCATTGAGGACGATCACGTCATAGGGCGCGGCAGATGGGTCGCCTTCGGTACAGGCCGCAGACTTGCAGGTCACGTTGGCGAGCCCGAGCGAGGCGAAGCCGTCCTTGGCTTTCGCGACCAGAGCGGAATCGCTTTCCGTTGCCGTGACTTGGCGTGCAAGCCTGGCAGTCAGCGCAGCGAGGTAACCGGTTGCGCAGCCGACGACCAGCACATTGTCGCCCTCGCCGATCTCGGCAGCCTGGAGCAGCTTGCCGGTCAGCTGCGGCTTGATCAGGAAGCGCTTGGCGCCGCCCTCGCTGACATCAAGGTCGATGTCGAGATAGGCCAGCGCCTGCCGGGTCGCGGGCACGAATGCCTCACGGGGAACCGTGAGCATGGCATCGAGAATGCGGCGATCGGTGACGTCATTGGTGCGCACCTGGCCATCGACCATTTTTTGGCGCGCGGTCGAGAAACCGGACATTTGCGGACCCTGCATGGCGGACGATGCCGCGGAGATGAGTTGGCGGCATCTTTGGAACAGGCTCCACGAAAACGCAACACGTCCGTTCGCCGGTCAGCCCCGGGCGATGCCGATGCGAGAATCGCGGCGAAATGCCCTATTCGATGGTGACGGCAAGGCGCCCGATCAAGGCCGCCACTTCGTCCAGCCGCGCCGAGTCGGGGGTCTCGACCGCACGGGCGAGACAGGCCAAGCACTCATCGTCGCTTAGCTCCGGAAGATCCGCCGGCAGAATCGAGGGGGCCAGGTGGGCACGGTCGATCTGGATGTCGGGCATGGGAATCAGCTCCGTAAGAGTCCGGCCACCCAAGCTCGGTTTCAATTGAGTCGATTTGGTGCCGCAGCCGCACACATCCACTTGAATGCGATTCTTCGCGCGGCTCGGGCACCGGGACGCTAGGAGATCAATCGAGCGACATCGCTCGCCACATTAATGTGCGCTAGCAAATCTTTGGAATTAAAGCGGAATTTGGCTCCCCGGGCTGGATTCGAACCAGCGACCATCCGATTAACAGTCGGATGCTCTACCGCTGAGCTACCGAGGAAAAGGCGAACCTGTCGTTCGCGCGCGGCTGCGTATAACAAAGCCGATTGCGCTTGCAAAGGACGAATTCGCCGTCATCCGCAAAGCATCGAGGAAGGGCTTACCGGGCCCCTTCCTCGAGGGCAGATCAGGTCCGGGCTATTCCGCAATGAAAGACGTGGTTTTCGTGCCGGGATCATAGCGCAGCCGAAGCGCGGTCATCTTGCAGAGGTTGACGTTCTTCCAGAGCACGGCCTCGTCGTAGTTCTGCCAGTCGACGCGGATGTTCCAGACACAGCCCTCGTCGTCCTCGTCGAACTCGACATAAGTGCTGGCCTGGTTCTGCAAAACCTTGTCCAGTTCGTTGTCCCATTCGTCCAGGCCATCGTCCGGCGCGTTGAAGCCCAGGAATTTAATGGCGTAGCCGGTCTCGTTGACAACGGTGACGTTGCGGGCATCGGCCGCGAACGACGACGCGGCGGCGATCGCAAAACCGATCGCAATCAGTCCAGACAGAAAATACTTCATGTGAAATTCTCCGGATCGAAACAGGCTCCGGCGCCTGACGTCGATCGGCGCAGGCGCCTCGGCAACGAATGACGTTGCCTTGAAAGCTTCGTCCGGAGCGTGATCGAGAGGTTCGACGCACTCTCGATCGGCGCTCCGGCTCGTTGCGCGACGCGAGACGCGAGACGCACAACGAGCCAGTTCATATCGTTTCGAATTCTCCGCAGCAATGAACCGGCATTCATAGATCGGCGGCGTTTGTTTTCTCTGGCGCTGGCGCCGGCACGGCGGCGCCATTGCTCTTGCCGGTCACTGCGCCGACCAGCGCCTTCACGGGATCGTCGCCCGGCGCAAAGCCGCTCTGGCGCAGGATCTCGTCGATCATCGGACGCAGCGCGTGCACCTTGAGAAGCTCGCCGGCGAGCCCCTCGCCGAAGCCGACGCCGCCGCCCGCCGCGCCATTGCCGCCGCCGAACGCGCCGCCCGTATGAAGGATGCGAACGTCCTTGAGGTTGGCGATCGGCTTGACCATCTCGGCCAGCGCCGACGGCATCGTCTCGATCCGCTTCTTGGCGATCTCGAAATCGATGACGTTGGCGCCGAGCTTGTTCTGCGCCTCGTTCTTCATGGTGATGACGGCTGCCTCGGCTTCACCGATGTTGCGGACACCGACCGCCTTGATCTTGTTGGACTCGGCTTCTGCGGTCGCGAGCGTCTTGACGGCCTCGGCGCGGTCGAGCGACGCCTTCTTCTCGGCTTCGGCCGCGACGATCAGCTCGGTCGATTTGCGCTCGGCCTCGGTGCGGGCGGCGAGCACCTGGGTCAGACGGGCGCGATCTGCAACCTCGACGGCGCGCGCGGTGACGACCTTTTCCTCGGCAGAGACGGCGAGCGCTTCCGCGGTCTTGGCGTCGGCCACGGCTTCCGAGGTCTGCTTGCTCTTGGCGGCGATCTGGATCTCGTTCTCCTGCGTCGCGATCTGGATCTCGCGCTGGGCGTCGGTCTTGCGCTTGTTGATGGCCAGATCCGACTCGATCACCGCGGTTTCCTTGACCTGCTTGGCGCCGGCCTCCTTCTCCGCGACGGCACGGTCGGTATCGATGCGGGCGTTCTCCTCGGTCAGGCGCGCGGTCTGTGTCGCAGTTGCGACTTCAGCCCGGGTGCTCGCGGTCTTGTTGGCGATGTCGCGCTCCTGCGACAACTCGGCCTCCTTCTTGGTCCGCTCGATCGTCAGCGTCTGCTGGCGCGCCTCGAGGTCTTTCTGGGCGATCGCGACCTCATTGTCGCGTACGATGGCGTTGCGGTCGCGCCGACGGGTCTCGGTGATGGTCTTGAGCTGGGTGAGACCTTCGGCGTCGAAGAAGTTTTCGGGGTTGAAGAACTTGACGTCGGTCTGGTCCAGCTTGGTCAGCGACACCGACTCCAGCTCGAGGCCGTTCGACTTGACGTCGGACTCGACCGTGGACTGCACGTGCTTGACGAAGTCCGAGCGCTTCTCCTGGAGCTCCAGAATGGTCATGGTCGCGGCGACCGAGCGCAGGCCGTCGACGAATTTCGCCTCGACCTGGTTGCGCAGCGCTTCCGCATCGTTGGTCAGCGCACCCAGCGTCTGGCTCGCCAGCGCAATGCTCTCCTCGTCGGGGCGGACGCGCACATAGAATTCGGCGACGATATCGACGCGCAGACGATCCTTGGTGATCAGGGATTCCCGCTCCTTGCGCTCGACCGTCAGCCGCAGCGTCTTCAGGTTGATGCTGCCATAGGAATGGAAGATCGGCAGGATCATGG
This sequence comes from Bradyrhizobium manausense, assembly GCF_018130615.1. Taxonomy (GTDB): domain Bacteria; phylum Pseudomonadota; class Alphaproteobacteria; order Rhizobiales; family Xanthobacteraceae; genus Bradyrhizobium; species Bradyrhizobium manausense_A. Next base: position 83,810 of record NZ_JAFCKB010000018.1, on the reverse strand, counting down.
CGCCGCCGTCGAGCACGACCTTCTTGCCGCCGAGGCCGGTACGAACGAAGGCTTCGTCGCGCGTGGCGCGTTTATAGAGGATGGTGAAGATGATCCCCAGGACAACGATCAGCGCGACGCCGATCATGGCCGGGACTGCGATGTCGAACATGACTTTCTCCGCTAATGGACTTGCTGGCTTAGAGTGGCTTTGGACGGTTTGAGTTCATCGTCGGCCTTCACCGCGACGAAACGGGTGTCGGCGCGATCGACCAGGAGGACCAGGGTTCCCTGGGGCAATGGTGCCGAGTCGGGCGCCGCGACGGCCTGCACGAAGTGCCTGTTACCGTGAACGTCGGCGACGCTGACGCGGCCGGGCGGCCCCTGGTCGAGCGGACCGACGACGACCTCCCCGACGCGGCCGACGAGATCGCCAAGACCGACCGCGTAGCTCTCGTCCTTGGGAATGATCCGCGCGATACCGCTGCTGGCGGCGCGGACCAGCGGCACCGAGACGACGACCGCCGCAAGCGAGGCGAGTGAGGCCGGCAAGGGGCCGGCCACCATCCGCGCGACGTCCTGGATCAGAAAGCCGGTGATGGAAAACGCGCCGAGCGCCAGCAGCAGGAAGATCAGCAGCGGCACGCCGCCGACATTGATCCAGGAGATGGCGTTGATGACGCCGTTATCACTGGGATGGCTGAAATCGATGCTGGTGCCGAGCATCTCGCTCAGCGAGGCCCCGACCAGCATCGTCACCACTTCGAGCGTGCCGACGATGAGGATCATGGCCGCTGCGATCGCGAACGGCCTGACCTCAGGCGACATGACGTGTTCGAGCAATGCGCTCATGACACGAACCTCAGGAGCGCGACTTCAACCGCGCGAGCCTCGCCGCAATCTCCTTGTTGCGATGCAGCGCGCTGAGCTCGTCGATGTCGCTGGAATACGGGATGCCCGGCGGCACGCCGGTGACCCTCGCTACCGCCCTGCCCGCCCGCAGCGCCTTCGACGCCGCGGACGCGCCGCCACGTTTGCGCGGCGATGTCGAGGCCTGGTGGCTCGCAGCCGCCTCGCTCTTTTCGAGATCGACACGGCGCAGCTCGGCGTCCTGCAGCGCCGACAGCACCGCGCGCAGCGAGGTGACGCATTGCTCGATCTTCTCGTTGTTCTCGTCGATGGCGCGGGAGAGCACCTCGAACTGCGCCTCCAGATCCATCTGCCGCGCGATGCCGGCGCGGGCGAGATCGTCGCGGCTGTCGGCGATCGCGCCCTCGATCTTGACGGCGAGATCGGTCATCTCGCGTTCGATCTCGGTGCGGCGCGCGTTGAGGCGGTATTCCTCGGCCCGCGCGGCGGCGAGCGCATCACGCGCCTCGCTCTCGGCGCGCTCGATCTCGCGGATGGCCTGGCCGACCACTTTCAGCTTGTTGTTGCCCTCCGCCTGCTCGATCGCGTCATAGGCGATGCCGGCGATCAAACGTCCGACCCGGGACAGGAAATTCTCGGGAGCGGCTGCGATGGTATCCATAGCGTTCTCCTCCTCTGGCAGACTGTTCGGCGTAACGCCGTAGTGAACCTCGAAACCGTCGTCGGTACGGATCAGGTGCGCGGGCACGCTCTGTCCCCAGCCTTCCGCGTAGCCGACATAGTCGAAAGGCACGCTGAAGCGTCCCTGCACGGTTGAAATCGAAATGGTCGCCGGGCCCTTGATCTTGGCGAGCTTGTCGTCGAGCGGCAGGCGGCGCCCCTGCGCAGCGTGATAGTCGGCGCGGTCGCGCAGACCCAGCGTCACCAGCCGCGAGGGCAGCGCGGTCTCTTTCCTGATCGGCTCGTAGGCATGGGCGTGCAGCAGCACCACATTGGAACCCACATTGTGGGTCCGCGCGACCTCATCCAGGATCTCCATCATGCGGTCATAGGCCCTGAACGTCGCCTCCATCGCAGCCCTGGCGGCCGGGTCAGGGGCTAGCCTGTAACGCAGCGCCGATGGCGCATGTCGGGGCGACGGGCTCATGAAAAGCACTAAAGCACCATTTTGGTGCTTTACAAGAGGGGAGCTTGATCACGTTCCACTGATCCAAGGGCATTTATGGATTAGTCGCTGTCGCCTGGAGCCGCGTTCAAGTCGGGCCATCACTCCCAAATCACCGCAGATCAAGACTTCTTGCACGCGCGGGTTGCAATTTTACGGAAAATCCACGCGGGTCCGGAACACGAGTGATGTGACGCGCCTACCTTTCCACGCCATCGTTGCGAGGAGCCCTTCGCGACGAAGCAATCCCGGCGACTTGCGCGACCTGCGCCGATATCCGCCGTTCAACAGCTTGTCCGCAGCATATCCACAGCCGCGTCCGATCCAATTTGTGCCAGCACCGCAAAGCACTTGCTGCGCACAAATCCACAAGACATCCGCTCAGCCGCCGGCCTGGTCGAACACGGCGCGGCAAGCCTCGCTCAGGCTGGAGCGGTTGCGGCGCAGGCACGCCGTGATCGCCTTGACGTTGGGGATTTCGCCGGCGCAGAGCCGGTAAACGTCGGGCGTGCAGGCCCGGCGCTGCTCCGGGGTGCCCTGCTGCGCCTGGGCGGTGGAGGCGAACAGCGTGAGGAACAGGCCGACCGTCGAGGCGCGTCGCGCCCGGCTCCTCACACCTGCAAACCGCAAGAACCTCGCCTTCATGACCAGTCTCCTGTCTGCCCTTGCCCGCCCGGCCCGCGTTGGCCGGCCCGGGCAAAGAGGTAGGCGGAATAAATCTCGGGAGATGTGATCTCTTTCACACTGGCGGGACGGCGGAGGAACCTAGAGTTCCCACGGGGATTTTTCAGAAATCGCTAACCAAACGGGTCCTGATCGCCTGATCGTTAAAATGCGATCGATCGGCTCAATCGGGAAACAAGCCGTCTTTGCGACAGTGCGCCATCCGTGGTCCGGAGGGTGTGATGAGCGAAGCCGAATTCAATTTGATGCTGGATGCCGTCCGCGACGCCATGATTCATGACAATTTCGCGCCCTCGGTGGAGGAGGAATTCGTGTCCCGCTCGTGGAGCTTCGACGCGATGTCCAAGAAAACGCCAAGGGCCGCAAATGACAATGAGGGCGCTTGGCCCCTGCTGCCCTTTCCGGACGGCTGGTACGCCGCCTGCTGAGACCTCGTCGGTCGGGCTGATGTAACGCCGCGGCTCGCGGGGTTGCCTAAACCGCTGATCCCCTATATTGCTCCGCCCTCGTTGAGGCCACGTGGCGGAGTGGTTACGCAACGGTCTGCAAAACCGTGTACACCAGTTCAATTCTGGTCGTGGCCTCCATCACAACTCCCTGATATTTCGATATAAATTGATCCCGGCGCCGACTCCGTCGTGCCCGCTGACGTAGGTTTCCGCGATGCGCTCTCACCGGGTTTGCCCGGAGGGCGTTGGAAACCCCCGATTCAGGTCGTTTGGCATAACCTTCGCATCAGCTGGGTGATGCAGTCCCAACAAACGAGCGCTGGAGAGCACGTGGGCGAGATCGTCCGATTTATCCCGAAGTCCGAGTTGGAGCGGGCTCGCCTCATACGTGAGGCGCGCGCGATCTATGACAGCATCTTCCCACCGTCCGTACCCGGCCAGGTGCCGCACGACGGCGAGGGGCGGGTCAAGACCTAGTCGCAGAGCTCAAGCCTTCCTGTCGCCGGCTCCGCCGAGATAAAGGTCGAGAATCTCCTCGGTCGTGCCGGCTGCTGTCATCTGTCCCTCCTGCAGCAGGATGGCGCGGTTGCAGGTGCTCTTGATCAGGTCGACGTCGTGCGAGGCCAGCACCAAAATGCCGGCGCGGGCCACGATCTCGTCGAGCCGCTGCCGCGCCTTTTTCCGGAACTGCTGGTCGCCGACACCGATCCATTCGTCGAGCAGCACGATCTCGCCTTCGACGGCGGTGGCGACCGCGAAGATCAGGCGCAGCATCATGCCGCTGGAATAGGTGCGTAGCGGCAGGTCGAGCCGGTCGCCAAGCTCCGTGAACTCGGCGATCTCCGCGCGCCGTGCGTCGATCTCGGTGCGCCGTGCGCCGATCACGAGACCGCGGCGCATGATGTTCTCGTAGCCGGTCGCCTCCTCGTCAAAGCCGGCCGACAAGTCGAACAGGGACAGGCAGCGGCCGAGCACATCGATGCTGCCTGCGGTCGGATGGTAGATGCCGGCCAGCACCCGCAGCAGCGTGGTTTTCCCAGCACCGTTGGCGCCCACGATGGCAACGCGGTCACCGGCGCGAATGTCGAGGTCGATGCCATCAAGCGCGGTGACGATGTGCGGACGCGCTGCCTCGCGGCGCAGCGTCACGGCGCGAACGAAGCGGCTGCGCAGCGATCGGTCGCGAAACGACAGCACCGGGAATGTTACCGAGACGTTACGCAGCACGATATGGGCTGTGGTGCTCATCCCGCCCCTCACAGCCAATACGCCACGCGGCGGCGATATTTTGCGTAGCACACCAGCCCGACGGCTGCGGTGGCGAGCGCGTAAGTCAGGCCGAGCAGCCATTGCTCCGCATCCATCGGCTGCGACAACAGCGGCCTGCGCACCAGATCGAGCAGCGCTGCGAACGGATTGACCCGCGTGAGCCAGGCAAAGGCGGTGCCGCGCACGCTGTCCTCGGTCCAGATCACGGGCGTGAGGAAGAAGACGAATTGCAGGCCACTCACGATCGCCGAGCCGATGTCGCGAAAGCGCGCGCAGAGCATGCCGAGCGCGACCGCGCCGCCGAGCAGCACGACCAGCAGGATGGCGAAGCCGGGCAGCACAAGCAGCATGGTCCAGTGCAGCGGCCAGGGTATCACGGCATAGAGCATGACGATGATGAGGAGGTGATGGGCGAAGATCAGCACGTTGCGCGCGATCATCTGCAAGACGTGCACGATCAGCGGCGCCGGCACCGCCTTGATCAGATGGCCGGAGGCCACGAAGATGTTGGATCCTTCCTGGAGCGTCGTGGCGACGAGGGTCCAGACGATCAGGCCGACAGCGAAAGACGGCAGGAAGCCGGCGATGTCCTGCTTGAACAGCGCCGCATAGACCGTGCCGACGCTTGCGATCGTCGCCGCCAGCGTCAGCGTGATCCAGAGCGGTCCGATCACGGTTCGCCGGTAGCGCAACGAGATGTCCATCAGGGCGAGTGTGCCCCAACGATCGAACTGCGCCGCCTGGGCCAGGATCTCCTTCGCTGCGCTCTGAATTCGGCTGCCCCTTCTGGTTTCCGGATTGTCGAACGTCGCGATGACATCGCGGAGCAACGGACCTGCCGGCCAGTGGTCTGTATCTTCCCACTCCGGGCCGAGCAATCAACCGTACGGACGAGATCGGCTGAAGTCAGGACCGTTTGCGGCGGCGGAAATCGCGCCGGTGGCCTTTTGGCGCCGGCTTTGGCGCCAGTTCCGGTATCTCGGCCTGAACCTCGCGGTAGCGAGCCAGCATCCGTTCAAAGCTGGCGTTGAGCGTCTCGGCGATGTCCGGGCGCCGCTCGAGGCCGGCCAGCAGTGTCGCGGCGGCTTCAATGGTGGACAATCCGTCCTTGCGCGGCTCGCGGCGCAGCCGCCCATAGCGCGACGGGTGCGCCGGGTTGAGGATGACGCGCTGGCATTTCAGCATCCAGGGATTGCGCCACCATAGGGCCTTGGCCTGGCTCCAGGTGCCGTCGAGCAGCACCACGCCTTCGAGCTTGCCGAGAATGCCGCGCTGGTTGTCAGCGACCTCGCCCTTGCGGTTGAGCGCGACGATCTCGCCCTCGGCCTCCAGGTCGGCGGCGCGGGCCGAGCCGAGATAGAGCACGGCCCAGTGCGAGGCGTTCTCGATCGGGTGCCCCAGGGCCTTGGACAGGCTCGGCCAGGACAGACCGACCCGCACCGTGGCGTCCGCAAAATGCTTCGCCAGCAGCCGTGCGGTGCCGAGCGCCCTGTCCTGCTCCTGCGGATGCTGCAGGATCAAGAGCTCGAGACGATTTTCGATCGGCGAGACACTGTCGCAGATGCACAGCGGCATCGGCTTCTGGCAGTGTGGACATTCGGGAATAGGCTCCGGCGCTGCGGCCGCTGTTTCAGCTGGGTTCGACATGATCGCCGCTATACGCTTCGCACGGCGGTTCAACAACCTATTCCGCCGGCGCCGCCAGCGCGCGCGGCTCCGATCGCCGGCGCAGGCGGTCGATCAAGAGATAGATCACGGGCGTCGTGTAGAGGGTGAGCACCTGCGACACGAACAGGCCGCCGATGATGGTGATGCCGAGCGGGCGTCTGAGCTCCGTGCCCGGCCCGGTTGCGACGACCAGCGGAATGCCGGCGAACAGCGCCGCCATGGTCGTCATCAGGATTGGACGGAAGCGTGCCTGGCAGGCCTCGAAGATCGCCTCCGCCGAGGACAGGCCACGCTGGCGCTCGGCATCGAGTGCGAAGTCGACCATCATGATGCCGTTCTTCTTGACGATGCCGATCAGCAGGATGATGCCGACAAAGGCGATCACCGTCAGCGGCGTGTTGGTGATCTGCAGCGCAAGCAGCGCACCCAGCCCGGCCGAAGGCAGCGTCGAGATGATCGTGAGGGGATGAGCGAGGCTCTCGTAGAGAACGCCCAGCACGATATACATCGCCACCAGCGCGCCAAGGATCAGCAGCGGTTGCCGGCCGCTGGTCTTGGCGAAATCGCCGGCATTGCCGTCGAAACTGCCGCGGATACCCTCGGGCATGTGCAATTCGTCGACCGCCCGCTGGATGTTCTGGGTGGCGGCCTGGAGCTCCACATCCGGCAAGGTGTTGAACGACACCGTGGTCGAGGGCACCGACTGCGAATGATAGACCGCAAGCGCAGCAAGGCCGCGTGTCGCGTGCACAACCGCGGACAGCGGCACCTGCACGTCGTTGGCGCCGGCGACAAAGATGCGCTCGAGATTGGACGGATCGACCTGGAATTTCGGATCGATCTCCAGCACGGTCATGTATTGGTTGCGCTGGGTGTAGATGATCGCGATCTGGCGCTGCGAGAAGGCGTTGTTCAGGGCATTGTCGATGTCCTGGACCTTGACGCCGAGTGCTGCGGCCTTCTGGCGGTCGATGTTCAATGTCAGTTGAAGTCCGCCGGGATCGCGGTCGCTGGAAATGTCGGTGATGCCCTCGACCGTCTCCATCCGCTTGGCCACGATTGGTGCCCATTTCTGCAGCAGGTCAAGGTCGGTGCTTGAGAGCGTATACTGAAAGTTGGAATCGCTCTGCCGGCCGCCGGCGCGCACATCCTGCGCGGCGAACATGAAGAGACGGATGCCGGGCACAGGGAACAGTGCCTTACGCAACCGGTCGATCACCACCTGGGTCGAGACGTGGTCGCGTTCTTCCGGCGGCTTCAGGCTGATGAACATGGTGCCTCGGTTGGAGGTCGCCGCGCCCGGGCCCCCAACTCCGCTGCCGACGGTCGAGCCGATGCCGGCCACGGCCGGATCCCGCATCACAATGTCGGCGAGACGCTGTTGCAGCGTCAGCATCGACTGGAACGAGATGTCGGCCGAGGCGCGCGTCGCGCCGATGACGAAGCCGGAATCGTCCGTCGGGAAATAGCCTTTGGGCACCTTGGCGTAGAGCAGCACCGTCAGGCCGATGGTGGCGAAGAAGACCAGCAGCGTCAGCAGCGGAAACTCGAGCACCGCACGTAAGGTGCGGGCATAGAACGCGACGATGCGCGATAGCGAGCCTTCGATCAGGCGGTCGAACAGCGTTGCGGAGGTGGACGTGGTCTGCCGGATGTAATGGGCGCAGATCATCGGCGTGACCGTCAGCGATACCAGGGTCGAAACCACGATCGCGAAGGTCAACGTCAGCGAGAACTCGCGCAGCAGGCGGCCGACGATACCGTCCATGAAGATCAGCGGTGTGAACGCGGCGATCAGCGACAGGCTGATCGAGACCACGGTGAAGCCGATCTGCCTGGCGCCTTCCAGCGCTGCCTGCATTGGCCGCATGCCGTGCTCGAGATTGCGGTACATGTTCTCGATCATGACGATGGCATCGTCGACCACGAAGCCGACCGAGATCGCCAGCGCCATCAGCGACAGATTGTCGATCGAGAAGCCGGCGACCCACATCCCGGCGCAGGTTCCGGCCAGCGCCAGCGGTACCGAGATTCCGGCGGCGATGGTCGGCGTCACGCGGCGCAGGAACACGAACACCACGACCATCACCAGAATGGCGGTCGCCAGCAGCGTCCACTGCATGTCCATCACGCTGGCGCGGATCGTTGAGGTGCGGTCGACCAGGGTGGAGACATCGACGCCAGCGGGGATCCACTGCTTCAGCTCGGGGATCAGCGCCTTCACCCGGTCGACGGTGTCGATGACGTTGGCGTCGCCCTGCTTGGTGATCTGGATCAGCACCGCCGGCTGCTTGTTGAACCAGGCGATCGAGCGCGCGTTGCGGACGCTGTCTTCGATGTCGGCGACATCGGAGAGCCGCACGAAATTCCCGTTCGAGCTCTTGATGACAATGTCGCGGAATTCCTGCGCCGTGCGCATCTGCTTGTTCAGCGACAGCGTCTCGCTCTGGCGCTCGCCATTGAAGATGCCGACGGGGCCGAGCGGGTTGGCGTTGACGATGGCGGTCCGTACGTCGTCGGTCGCGATCCCTGCATTCGACAATGCCACGGGATTGAGCTGGATCCGTACCGCCGGCTGGTCGGCGCCCGACACCGTGACGTCGCCGACTCCGGGCACCTGCGAGATGCGCTGCGCCAGCACGGTATCGGCGACATCGTAGATGGCGCTGGCGGACAGCGTCTTGGAGGTCAGCGCCAGCACGAACACGGGCGCGCCGGCCGTGTTGGCCTTCCGGAAGCGCGGCAATGCCGGCAGATCGCTCGGCAAATCGACCAGCGCGGCGTTGATGGCTGCCTGCACGTCGCGCGCGGCCTTGTCGATGTTGCGGCCGATGTCGAACTGGAGCTGGATGTTCGCGGTGCCGAGAGAGCTCGTCGACGTGATCTGGTTGATGCCTGCGATTTCGCCGAGCCGCCGTTCCAGCGGCGCGGCCACGGTGGCGGCCATCACCGAGGGATCGGCGCCGGGACGGCTCGCCGAGACAAAGATGGCGGGGAAGTCGACATTGGGGACGGAGGCGACCGGCAGGAACTCGTAGGCGACGCCCCCCAGCAGAAACAGCCCGATCGACAACAGCGTGGTCGCGACCGGACGGCGGATGAAGGGCTCCGAGATCGATGCCATCACTGCATCCCCTCGGTCGCCCCGGCCGTGGGCGGCGCGTCGGGCTCCGGCGGGGGCAGCGCCTGCTCGAGGCGGCGGTTGATGCGATCGAGCGCGAGGTAGATCACCGGCGTGGTGTAGAGCGTCAGCAACTGGCTCAGCAGCAGGCCGCCGATGATGGAGATGCCGAGCGGAAAGCGCAGCTCGGCGCCGGTGCCGCTTTCGATCGCCAGCGGCAGCGCACCGAACAGTGCGGCCAGCGTCGTCATCATGATCGGGCGGAAGCGCAGCAGGCACGCCTGCACGATCGCCTCATGCGGCGGCATGCCCTGCCCGCGCTCGGCCTCCAGCGCGAAGTCGATCATCATGATCGCATTCTTCTTGACGATGCCCATCAGGAGGATGATGCCGATCAGGCCGATCACCGAGAGGTCCTGCCCGCACTGGATCAATGCCAGGATGGCGCCGACGCCCGCCGAGGGCAGCGTCGAGAGGATCGTGATCGGGTGGATGTAGCTTTCATACAGCACGCCCAGCACGATGTAGATCGTGATCACGGCGGCAAGCAGCAGCCAGGGCTGGCCGGCGAGCGCCTTGGCGAATTCGGCGGCATCGCCGGCATAGACCCCGACGATGCTGTTGGGCATCTCGATGCGGCTCTCGATCGCCTTCACCGCCTCGACGGCATCGCCGAGCGCTGCGCCCGGTGCGAGATTGAAACTCAGCGAGATCGCCGGGAATTGTGCCTGGTGCGAGATCGCGAGCGGCGCCGTGGTGCGCTTGAGCGTCGCCACTGCATCGAGCGGTACCTGCGCGTTGGGCGCGCCGACGGCTGCGCTGCTGGCGCCGCCCGGCAGGTAGAGCTTTGACAGGATCGAGGGATCGCGCTGGTACATCGGCAGCGCCTCCAGGACCACGCGGTATTGGTTGGCCTGGCCGTAAATGGTCGAGATCTGGCGCTGGGCAAATGCGTCGTTGAGCGTGTCGGTAATGGCCTGAAGGCTGACGCCGAGCTGGCCCGCGCGCGTGCGGTCGACGTCGAGCTGCGCGCGCAGACCCCCCTCCTGCGCCTCGGACGAGACGTCGCGGAACAGGGGCTCGCGCCGCATCTCGTCGACGAGCTTGCGCGCCCATTCCGAGACCAGCGCCGCGTCGGTGCCGGTGAGCGTGTACTGGTATTGCGAGCGGCTCGACTGGGTCGAGATCTGCACATCCTGCACCGGCTGGAAGTAGACCGTCATGCCGGGAATGCCGGCGACCCGCTGCTTCAGCCGGGTGACGACCACGCTGACATCGTCGCGGCGCTCGCCGCGCGGCTTCAGCGTCATGACGAGACGGCCGACATTGGTGGTCGGGTTGACCGAGCCTGCGCCGATGACCGAGACCACGCCGGTCACGTCAGGATCGGCCTTGATGGCATCGGCGGCTTCGGCCTGCCGCTTCTGCATCTCTCCGAACGACACATCAGGCCCGGCTTCGGTCACCGCGGTGATCGAGGCCGTGTCCTGGAGCGGCAGGAACCCCTTGGGCGCGACGACATAGAGCACCAGGGTTGCAACCAACGTCGCAAAGGTCACGACCAGCGTGGCGCGCTGGTGCTCCAGCACCCAGAGCAGCGTACGGTGGTAGAATTCGACGGTGCGGTCGATGAAGCGGCTGATGGCGGCAAGCCCCGGCACGGCCAGCTCCTCGTGAGCGTGCTTGAGCAGCCGCGAGCACATCATCGGCGTCAGCGTCAGCGACACCACCGCCGAGGTCACGACCGCGATCGTCAGCGTCAGTGCGAATTCGCGGAACATGCGGCCGACCAGGCCCGACATGAACAGCAGCGGGATGAACACCGCGATCAACGACACCGTCAGCGAGATCACGGTGAAGCCGATCTCGCTCGCGCCCTTCAGCGAGGCAGTCATGGCGTTGTCGCCATTCTCCATGTGGCGGACGATGTTCTCGATCATCACGATGGCGTCGTCGACCACGAAACCGGTGCCGATCGTGAGCGCCATCAGCGACAGATTGTCGAGACTGAAGCCGGCAAAATACATGATGCCGAAGCTCGTGATCAGCGACAGCGGCAGCGCCACGCCCGCGATCAGCGTGGCGCGCAGCGAGCGGAGGAACAACAGCACCACCAGCGTCACCAGCACCACGCTCAGGACCAGCGTGAACTGCACATCGTGGACCGAGGCGCGAATGGTGACGGTGCGGTCGGAGACGATGGTCAGATGCACGCCGGCCGGAATGGCGCGCTGCACCTTCGGGATTTCGGCGCGGATCTGCTTGACGACGTCGATGACATTGGCGCCGGGCTGGCGCTGGATGTCGATGATGACGGCCGGCGTGCCCTGGTACCAGCCGCCGGTGCGGTCGTTCTCGAGCCCGTCGACGATCTGCGCGACGTCGCCGATCGTGACCGGCGAGCCGTTGCGATAGGTGATGATGATCGGCCTATAGGCGTCGGCGGCGGCAATCTGGTCGTTGGCGGCGATGATGTAGGATTGCTGGGCGCCGTCGAGCGAGCCCTTCGGCCCGGAGACGTTGGCGTTCGCGATCGCGTTGCGCAGATCCTCCATCGCGATGCCGTAGGCCGCCAGCCGCGCCAGATCGGCCTGGATGCGCACGGCCGGCTTCAGCCCGCCGAGCACCGAGACGCGGCCGACGCCGGAGATCTGGCTGAGCCGCTGCGCCAGCAGCGTGTCGGCGATGTCGCTCATCGCCCGCAGCGAGATCGTCTCCGAGCGCAGCGCGAGCGTCATCACAGGCGCATCCGCAGGGTTCACCTTGGCGTAGGTCGGCGGATAAGGCAGCGTCTTGGGCAGGACGCCGGCGGCGGCGTTGATCGCGGCCTGCACGTCCTGGGTCGCGCCGTCGATATCGCGGTTGAGGTCGAACTGCAGCGAGATCTGGCTGACGCCGAATGAGCTGGTCGAGTTCATCGCGGTCAGCGACGGGATTTGCCCGAGCTGCCGCTCCAAGGGCGCCGTGATCAAGGAGGCAATCACGTCGGGGCTCGCGCCCGGCAGCTGCGTCGACACCTGGACGGTCGGGAAGTCGACCTGCGGCAGCGCGGAGACCGGCAGCGCGAAATAGCCGAGCGCGCCGCCAATCAGCAGCGCAATGCCGAGCAGCGAGGTCGCGATCGGCCTGCGGATGAAGGGTTCGGAGACACCCATGAGATATGCCTGCCGCTCAGGCGGCTGTTGCCGGGATCATGGCTGTTTGGCTCCAGGTCCCGATGGTTGAGCCCCCGGCCCCGGCGCTGGTCCGGTCTGCCCCTTCTGGTCGCCTTCGCTGCTCTTCCGCTTGGCGCGGAATTCGCCGTCCTTACCTTGTCCGTCCTTCTGGCCGTCCTTGGCTTGACTGTCCTTTGCCTGGCTATCCTTCTTCTGACCATCCGGCGCACGCGTGCGCTTGCGCGGCGCGAGGTCGGCTGACGGCGTCTGCTCGTCGCGGCCGACGATCACCTTGGAACCGTCGGACAGATTGGCAAAGCCGGTGGTGACGACCCGATCGTTCGGAGACAGGCCGCTCGCGATGACCGCGTCGTGCTCGTTCTGCTGGGTCACCGTCACCGGCTTGGCTGAGGCGATGTCGCCCTCACCGATGACGTAACTGAAGGTGCCGATCGGTCCGCGCTGCACCGCCGACGTCGGCACCACCAGCGCCTGCGACAGGGTCTCGACCTTGAGACGGACATTGACGAACTGGCCCGGCCAGAGCTGGTAATTGGCATTGGGAAATTCTGCCTTCAGCTTGAGCGTGCCGGTGGTCTGGTCGACCTGATTGTCGATGCCGGTGAGCTTGCCGGTGTCGATCACCGTGACGCCGTCATTGCCGAACACATCGACGGACAACGCGCCTTTGGCCGCGGCTGCGTTCACGCGCATGATCTGCTGCTGCGGCAGGCTGAACCAAACCGCGATCGGCTGCAATTGCGTGATGACGACAAGGCCGGTGGTGTCGGCGGCGTGGATGATGTTGCCCTGGTCGACCTGGCGCAGGCCGACGCGGCCCGACAGCGGCGCCACGATCTTGGTGTAGCTGAGCGTCGCGGCCGCATTGTCGATTGCGGCCTGGTCGGCCTTGACCAGCGCCTCGGTCTGCGCGACCGCGGCGCGCTGGGTGTCGGCCTGCTGCTTGGAGCCGGCATTGGACGCGGCAAGCTGCTCATAGCGCGTCAGGTCGATGCGCTGGTTGGCGAGCTGGGCTTCGTCCTGGGCCTTCTTGGCAACGGCCTGGTCATAGGTCGCCTGGTACAGTGCCGGGTCGATTTCGCCGAGCACGTCGCCCTTCTTGACGTCCTGGCCTTCGGTGAACTTCACCGCGATCAGCTTGCCGTCGACTTGCGAGCGCACGGTCACCGTGTTGAGCGCGCGGATCGCGCCGACTCCGTCGAGATAAACCGGCACGTCCTGGATCTTGGGCGTTGCCGCCAGCACCGGCACCGGCAGATCGGGCCGCTGATTGCGGCCGTTGCCCTGCTGCTGCGGCTGCTGGTGCATCACGGTCCAGCCGAGATAGCCGAGACCGCCGAGGATTGCGAGCGTGATCAGAGTCATGACGAAGCCGCGGCCGCGCGACTTTTTCGCCGTCCCTGCTTTCGCGTTGTCCTTCGTATCCGGCTTAAAGAGCATTGACCGGTTTCTCCATGCGCGGCTCCCAGCCGCCGCCGAGCGCCTGGTACAGGCTGACGATGGCAAGAAGGCGAGCGAGCTGTGCCTGCGACAGGGTGTCTTCGGCCTGGAACAGCGTCAGCTGTGTGTTGAGCACGGTCACGATATCCGCCGTGCCGGCGCGCAGTTGCTGCTCGGCGAGGTCGAAGGCGCGCCGCGACGCGTTGACGACGTCGCGCTGCAATTGCAGCTTGATCGTGGTCTGCTTGATCGAAAACAGCGCGTTGTCGACGTCGGTGAAGGCCTGGACGATGGTCTTGCGGTAGGTCTGCAGCAACTCGTCCTGCCGCGCCTTGGCATATTCGAAATTGCCGAGGATCTTGCCGCCGTCGAAGATCGGCTGCGTCGCGCTGCCGACCAGCTGGAAGAACGCCGCGTGCGGCTGGAACAGCGAGACCAGCGCCGAGCTTTGATAGCCGCCATTCCCGGTGAGCTGGATGGTCGGGAAGAACTGGGCGCGGGCATTGCCGATATTGGCGGTGGCCGAGGCAAGCTGCGCCTCCTGGCGGCGAATGTCCGGCCGCTGCGTCAACAGCTCCGACGGCAGGCCGGGCGTGATGCGCGGAATTGCGATCCGATCCAGCGAGCCGCCCGCAAGGCGCACGCTCTCTGGCGGTCGCGACACCAGCACCGCGAGCGCATTGGCGTTCTGGTCGAGCGTCTGCCGCAGCGGCGGCACCAGCGCCTTCTGGTTGGCCAGCACGCTCTCCTGCTGGGCGACGTCAAGATCGGTCCCCGTCCCGGCCTTGCGGCGCTCGCGGATGGCATCGAGGATGCGCTGGGCGCTCGCAATGTTGCGCTGGGCGGTGCGCAGGCGATCCTGCGAGGACAGCACCTGGAAATAGGCATTGGCAACGGCTGCGAGCGTCGTCAGCGCGACGGTGTCGCGGTCGAACCGGTTGGCCTTTGCGGTCTCCTCCGCCGTTTGCAGCGCGTCGCGGTTCTGGCCCCAGAAATCGAGCTGGTAGCTGGCACTCAACGATGCCTGGTAGTTCACGACCTCGCGGCCGCCGTTGGTGAGTCCCGAAGCCGACGAGCCGGAGGTGCGCGAATAAGCCTCCTGTCCCGTTCCCGACAGGCTCGGCAACAGCGCCGCGCCTGCCTGCCGCGCCTGTGCATCGGCCTCGACGATGCGCGAGACTGCGGCAGCGATGTCGAGGTTGACGGTCTGCGCCTCCTCCATCAACTGCGTCAGCTCCGCCGAGCGAAAGCCGCGCCACCAGTCGAGCGACGGCGGCGCATCCGTCTTCCCGGCGTATTTGTATTGCGTGGGAACATCGAGCGCGGGATCCGGCAGGTCCTGGGTCAGCACACAGGCGCCGGAACTCGAGGCCAGGAACACCACCGCGACCGCACGCAGTGCTCGGGATGCAGACCCAAGCAATTGCCGCTTGGCGACGACGGGAACCCGCTGTGTCACATCCACCCCCTGCCAGGCAGATCACGCCGCCACCGCGCGGCGGGATTAGCCGATTCGCGGGCGGTCGGCCGGGGGCCTTTCTGTAACTCGTTCACAGCGTGGTGCTTTCTGCAGAGCCGGAAACCCATCCTAGCCGGGCGCGGAACTGCGGGACAGTCCCGCACCTGCGAAACACACAGCCCGACGAAGCGGTGCCAAGAGGCATTGAAATGAAAGTTATGCCTGTCTCGCAGGGACTTCTTTCACTTCAGAAACAGCCTGAAACGCAATCCAGCTTACCAAGATTTCATGTGATATTGCAGTCACAGTTGCCCCCAAGCCGCTGGCCGGAGCCCTTCAATCGCCCTGAAACCTGCGCCGCAACGCACCGTAGCTTGTCCCACACGAGGCAGGGGCAGTTACACATGCGCATCGCGGTCATCGGGACGGGCATTGCCGGCAATGCGGCGGCCTGGACGCTCTCCCAGCGCTATCCGGTGACGGTCTATGACCGCGAACTGCGCCCGGGCGGCCACAGCCACACCGTCACCATCGACTATGTGGGTACGCCGGTCGCCGTGGATATCGGCTTCATCGTCTACAACGAGCTCAACTATCCCGACCTGACCGCGATGTTCGCCCATCTCGGCGTCGAGACGGTCGGAAGCTGCATGAGCTTTGCCGTGTCCGCCGATGGCGGCCGGTTCGAATGGCGCGGCGGAGGCAATGACTGGCGGGCGACGGCGGCCGGCTTGTTCGCTCAAGCCAGCAACCTGCTCTCTCCGTCCTTCCTGCGGATGCTCGCAGAGATCCCGAAATTCGGCCGGCAAAGCGTGGAGGATCTGCGCAACGGCCGCCTGAGCCGACTGACGCTCGGCGACTACTTTCGCCAACGCGAATTCTCCGAACGGCTGCTCACCGACTACCTCGCGCCGATGGGGGCTGCGATCTGGTCGGCGCCGACGAAAGAGATCCTCGACTTCCCGGCCGAGAACTTTGTTGCCTTCTTCGACAATCATCGCCTCCTGCACTACGCCCGGCCGGTCTGGCGGACGGTCAAGGGCGGCAGCCAGCGCTATGTCGAGCGGCTTCAGGCCCCATTCAGGGACCGCATCCGGTTCGGCTGCGCCGTCACCTCGATTACGCGCACAGCACAGGGCGTCGTGGTCCATGACAGTCATGGCTGTCATGAGAGTTTCGACCACGTCGTGATTGCCGCCCATAGTGACCAGGCACTCGCCATGCTGACGGACGCAGACGCGCGCGAGCGCGACATTATCGGTGCCATCAACTATTCGCCGAACACAGTTTATCTGCATCGCGATATCAGGCTGATGCCAAAGCGGCGGCACGCCTGGTCGTCGTGGAATTTCCTGCGTTGGCAGCGCAAGGGAGACGCGATGAACGACGTCGCGGTGACCTACTGGATGAATCAGCTCCAGGGGATCAATTCCGACAAGCCACTGTTCGTCAGCCTCAACCCGCCATTCGAGCCTGCGCCGGAGCTCACCTTCGGCCAATATCTGTGCGAGCATCCGCAGTACAATGCGGCTGCCTTTGCCGCGCAAAAGCGGCTCGCCGAGATTCAGGGAGTGCGGCACACCTGGTTCTGCGGCGCCTGGACCGGCTATGGCTTTCACGAGGACGGCCTGCGTTCGGGACTCGCCGTGGCCGAGGCACTCGGGGTGACTGCGCCCTGGCGCGCGACACCGGTCGAACTCGCGGAGGCTGCGGAGTAGTGCGATGGTGACGACAGCCCTCCCCGCAACCGATGCCGCCACGCTCTATTTCGGCGACGTGATGCATGCGCGGCTGAGGCCGATGCGCCACCGCTTCAGCTACCGCGTCATGAGCCTCCTGATCGATCTCGACCGGCTCGATGAGGCCGACCGGCAGTCGCCACTGTTCGGCGTCAACCGAGCCGCGCTCTACAGTTTCCACGAGAAAGACCATGGCGCCCGCGATGGCTCCCCGCTACGCGCCTATGCCGAGCGCTGCGCTGCCACGCACGGCATAGACCTCGGCGGCGGTCGGGTCGAGTTGCTCTGCTATCCCCGCCTGCTCGGTTACGGCTTCAATCCGCTCTCGGTCTATTTCTGCTATGGCGCCGGCGGCGAGCTGGCGCTGGTGATCTACGAGGTGCGCAACACTTTCGGGGAGATTCATCCGTACGTTCTGCCGGTGAGGCCTGGCGAATGGAGCGATGCGGGCCTGCGTCAGCAGCAGGAAAAACTGTTCTACGTTTCGCCGTTCGTGCCGATGACGACGCGCTACCATTTCCACGTCCGGCCGCCGTCGGACACGGCCAAGCTGCGCATCCTGGAAACCGATCGCGACGGCCCGCTGCTCGCGGCGACCTTCAACGGCCGCCGCCGTGCCCTGACCTCGCGTGCCCTGCTGCGATCATTTTTGGCCCTGCCGCTCGTAAGCCTCAAGGTGATATCGGCGATCCATTGGGAAGCGGTACGGCTTTGGCTGAAGGGGGCGCGGCTGGTGCCACGCCCCGATACTGCAGAGCAGCGTAACGGCGAAACCACCTTGGCACGCGGCAAATCGCGTCCCTATATTATTGGTCGCTGACCGTTTGCAAGGCGCGCTCGGGTCCGGCGATCGAAGCGGGATGGGCATGCTCGACAGGCGGTCGGACGGTATCCGTTGAGGTCATGGATCTGCCGATGCCAAATGCCATCTCGGTGACACCTGATGACGTCGAGACAATGCTCGCGGACCTGCCGCGCATCGTTCGCCTTGCACTGACCTTCGGCTCGCGACTGCGGCGCGGGACGCTTGATGTCACCCTGCCGGACGGGCGCGTGATCCGGCTCGGTGGCCTCGAGCCGGGCCCGAATGCCGCCATGCGGCTGCACAATTACGGCGTCGCCTCTCGCCTGATCAACGGCGGCGACATCGGAATTGCGGAGGCCTATCTCGCCGGCGATTGGGATACGCCGGACCTGACGCAGTTTCTCTACCTGTTCTGCGTCAATCACGATCTGATCCAGGCCATGCTGCGTGACAAGCCGCTGATGCGGTTCACCCAGATGATCCAGCATTGGTTCAATCGCAACACGCGCCGGCAGGCCCGGCGCAACATCCACGCCCATTACGATATCGGCAATGCGTTCTACTCGGCCTGGCTCGATCCCAGCATGACCTATTCGTCGGCGCTGTTCGAGGGATCGACCACGGATCTCACGGCCGCGCAAACCAACAAATATCGCCGCCTCGCCGAGGCGCTCGACCTGAAGCCGGGCCAGAAGCTGCTCGAGATCGGCTGCGGCTGGGGCGGCTTCGCTGAATTTGCCGCCAAGACCTTCGACGCGCGCGTGGTGGGATTGACGATCTCGACCGAGCAGCGCGACTTCGCGCAGAAGCGCATCTTTGAGGCGGGTCTTGCTGAGAAGGTCGAGATCCGCCTGCAGGATTATCGCGACGAACGCGATCGCTACGACCGGATCGCCTCGATCGAGATGATCGAGGCCGTTGGCGAGCAGTTCTGGCCGCGCTATTTCGCGCAATTGCGTGACCGCCTGCTGCCGGGCGGATTGGCCGGCATCCAGGCCATCACGATCCAGGACAAGCTCTTCCAGGGCTATCGGCGCGAGGTCGACTTCATCCAGCGCTACGTCTTTCCCGGCGGCATGCTGCCCTCGCCTGCGGTGCTGAAGTCGCTCGGAGACCGATTCAGCGTGCCCGTTATCCGCGAGCGCATCTTCGGGCAAGATTATGCCAAGACGCTTGCCACCTGGCGAAATAACTTCCGCGCGGCCTGGCCAGGCCTGGTGCCGCTTGGCTTTGACGACCGGTTCCGGCGGCTGTGGGAGTATTATCTCGCTTATTGCGAGGCCGGCTTCCTGTCCGGCAATATCGACGTCCGGCAGGTCATCTTCGCAAAGCAGCAATAAGAGTTTGCAGCCTCGCCTTGTGCAGCTGGAGACCCTACTTTAGGGTCTGACGACTTCTCGCCTCCAGCCGGTAATTGCCTGACATGACCATCAAAAATGACGTTGTCGAAGCCATCGGCAACACCCCGCTCATCAAGCTCAAGCGCGCCTCCGAACTAACCGGCTGCACCATTCTGGGCAAGGCCGAGTTCATGAATCCGGGCCAGTCGGTCAAGGATCGCGCCGGCAAGTGGATGATTTTGGAAGCCGAGAAGCGCGGCGAGCTCAAGCCGGGCGGTCTCGTGGTGGAAGCGACTGCCGGCAACACCGGCATTGGGCTTGCGGTGGTAGCGAGCGCGCGCGGCTACCGCACGCTGATCGTGATCCCGGAGACGCAGAGCCAGGAGAAGAAGGACTTTCTGAAGCTGTGCGGCGCCGAGCTGCTGGAGTCGCCGGCACTGCCTTACTCAAATCCGAACAACTACCAGCATGTCGGCCGCCGACTTGCCGACGAGCTGCGCAAGACCGAGCCGAATGGCGTGCTCTTTGCCGACCAGTGGAACAACCTGGACAATGCCAAGGCGCACTACGACTCGACAGGTCCTGAAATCTGGCAGCAGACCGGCGGCAAGATCGACGGCTTCGTCTGCTCGGTCGGCAGCGGCGGCACGCTCGCCGGCACCAGCCGCTATCTGAAAGAGAAGAACAAGGACATCCGGATTGCCTGTGCCGATCCGCACGGATTCGGCATGTACGAATACTTCAGGACCGGCGAGGTCAAGGCAACGCCCGGCGACTCCATCACGGAAGGCATCGGGCTCGGCCGGAAAACCGCGATCGTCGAGAGCGCGAAGGTCGATGACGCGTTTCTCATTCCCGATGCAGAAGCTGTCACCGTGATCTACGAGCTGCTTCAGCACGAAGGCTTGTGCCTTGGCGGCTCGACCGGCATCAATATCGTCGGCGCGATGCGGCTCGCCAAGCAACTCGGGCCGGGCAAGACCATCGTCACCATTCTCTGTGATTCCGGCAGCCGCTATCAGTCAAAGCTGTTCAACGCCGACTTCATGCGCGCGAAGAACCTGCCGGTGCCGGAATGGCTGGAGAAGCGCAGCAACATCAAGCTGCCGTTCGTTTAGCTCCGGGCGGTCAATTCGGTCAGCTCCAGTTCGGACGCGCCGAGCCTTGCGACACGCGCGCAAGGCGTTGGTCCGACGTCGACGGCTTGCTCGCTGCGCGCGCGGGCGGCTCGAAGGGGTTGGTGCAGGCCCCCTCGTCGTGGGCGCTCGGCCAGAACGTGAGCGCCAGCAGCAGAACGAAATTGACCAGCCCGCCGACCATCGTGCCCTGATGCTCCTCGCCGATCGCCCAGGCCGGATACCGGCCCGCCACCACGTGATCGACGATCATGAGCGCGATCCAGGCCGGGAGGACGCAGACGGGATCCCAACCGATGTCGCGGATCCGCATCGATTGCAGCGTGAAGGTCCCGAGTCCAAAGACGATCATTGCGGCGATGATGGCCCAGTTCCGGGTGAAATCCTCCGGACGGACCATGCTCGGCGATGTCGTGCGCAACACGGCCATCGCAATCGCAAAGCAGATTGCGGTCATCCCAATCGCCAGCGCGACCGTGGCCAGGAAGAAATGTAATCGCCCGAGGCGGGCGTTGAGGCCGAATATGAAACCGAGCATGTGACGCCCCTCTTTTGCGTCACATGCGCAGAAAGTGCTTTCGGGCGCGTGAAGCGATGGGGGTGTCGCAAGCAGTATGGTTTTAAGCTGACGATGGAATTGCGTAGAATTTTAGCGTTCGAGGCTTGCCGTGGTGACAAGGATGGGCAGAGCGACTTGTCCGACGTAGCTCGAAGAGCGCAGTCGGAGGCGTGCCCACCATTCCACCTGCAATCACCGAAAAGATGGTGGCACCGCGCTTTGCGCCTTTGCCCGCCGGCAGCGTTTACCGGGTCATCGACGCACAATAGTCCCGCCAGAATTGGCGATAGCCCGCGTCGACCCTGCCCGCGTAAATCTCGACATTGCCGGCGGGCGAGGCTGAGATCTGCGTCGGCAACTCCGCGCGCAATTTCGCCAGATAGTCCGGCTGTGCCGCAAACTTGCAGGCGATCGCGGCGTAGCCATCGTCATCCTCGGCGACCCAGTCCTTGAGGCCGACCGCCGCCACGATCGAGGCGCCGGCGCGTGATGAGGACGCATTTCCGAGCTTGGCGATGACGGGAACACCGGCATAGAGAGATTCCCATGTGCTGATGCCGCCGTTCTGCGGAAATGGATCGAGCGAAATGTCGACCTGCGCAAAGGCCCGCAGATGCTCGTGGCGCGGGGTCATGCCCAGGCAGGTGATGTCAGCTTCGCCGATACCGTGCGCGACGAACCGCGCAAGGAGGCGCTCTCGCACCAATGGATCGTCAAGCAGCGTGTGCTTCAGGATGATCCGCGATCCCGCCACCTCGCGCATCAATTTCGACCACACGCGGATCGCCTCGTCCGATATCTTGTTGATGCGGTTGAACACGCCGAAGGTCACACGACCGTTGCGGAGCATCGGAAGCTCTGAAGGCGGCACGTCCAGAATGGGATCCAACGTGTTCAGGCACGGCAGGTCATAGACCTTTTCGGCCAGGAGATGCCGGGCCGTTTCCGGAACGAAGACGGGATCCGCAAGCACATAGTCCATGGTCTGAAGGCCCGTGCCCGACGCATGCCCGAAAGCGGTCACCTGGATGGGAGCTGGCTTGCGCGCGAACACGGAAAGCCTGTTGCCGGTGGTATGCCCCGATACGTCGATCAAGATATCGACGTTGTCAGCTTGAATACGATCGGCCAGCTGATCGTCCGACAGCTGCCAGGCATCCACCCAGACGTCGGCCATTTGCTTGAAGCTGGCGGTCACCTCGTCCTGGGTCGACGAGCACGCATAGCAGACGATTTTGAACTTGGCGCGATCGTGATGGCGCAGCACCGGCAACAGCGCGAACGCCGCCGAGTGATACCAGAACTCGGCCGAGACATAGCCGATGACGATCTGCCTGTCCGGATCGAGCGACCGGGGTGCGAGCGTCCTCTGCGGCAGCTTGGTGCCGATCGCGTCCCACCAATGTTTTCGCGCGGCCTGCTGAACCGCGAAATCGGCGTCGGCGAGGAAGTCCAGAAAGAATATCTTTCGCCCGATCAAGCCGGCATCGGGCGCAATCGCCAGCGCAGCGTCGAGAAGCTCGATCGCCGATGCAATCTCTCCCTGGTTGGCAAAACAGGCGCTCAGCAGCGCCATCGCGATCGCGGAGCGCGGATTTTCCTCGAGCAACGTGGTGCAGGCCAGGATAGCCTGCGCCGTATTCCCCATGTTGAGCGAGACTTGCGCCTTCCCCTGCAAGGCCACTTCGAGCTTGGGGGAGATCGCAAGCGCTGCGTCAAAATCCGCCGCGGCCTGGTCCAATCTCGACAGCTCCAGATTGACCCGTCCGCGGTTCGCGAGGATCTTCGCCGAGCCCGGCCTGATCGCGAGCGCCGTTTCAAGCGCGCTTTTCGCCGTGTCGTAGTTCTTTAGCTCGATATTGACCAAACCCTTGCCGACGAGCGCCTCCACGTGTCGCGGTTGAAACAACAAGGTACGCTCGAAGCTTTGCCTGGCACGATCAAACTGTTGCAGTGCCAGTTCCGCCAGGCCACGGTTGCACAGCGCATCGACATAGTCGGGCTTCAGCTTGATCGCGCGATCGTAGCATTCAATGGCCTGCTCGACGCAGTTCAGGTGCAGCAAGGCATTGCCGAGATTGGCCAGGGCCATCGGGAAGCTCGGCTTCAGCGCAATGGCCTTCTCCAGATAGGTGCGCGCGTCCTCATATTGCCCTAGCGCGAAATGCGTCGCTCCCAAGTCGGAAAAGGCTTGTGCCGAGCGCGGATCGACGGTCACCGCCTGCTTGAGAATCTGCCTTGCCGCCTCGAGGTTCTGGGTCGCGAATGCGCACAAGCCGAGCAGGTGCAGGGCGCCGAAATGCTCCGGGAGCTCGTTCAGGATCTGGTGGCACAGCGCCTGCGCCTCCGCGTGCCGGCCCTGGCTATAGGCCGAGTTCGCGGCGGAGATGAGGGCCTCCGCCTGCTTCTTGAATTTCTTCTGCAATCGCGCGTTCTGGAACGCGCGTGCGCCGGCGCTGCTCTGCAAGGTCGCTCTCCGAGGGATGGCCGACGAAGAGTCTAGCTGATTCGCGGGCGTCACCGATCGACCAGCGACGCATCCGGAATGCCCCGGAGATCAGCGTAGGATCTGGCTCAGGAACAGTTTTGTACGGGCGTGCTGGGGCGTGGCGAAGAATTCGTTCGGCGTGTTGGCCTCGATGATCTGGCCGGCGTCCATGAACACCACGCGGTTGGCGACCTCGCGCGCAAACCCCATCTCGTGAGTCACGACCAGCATGGTCATGCCCTCTTTCGCCAGGTCGACCATGGTGTCGAGGACCTCCTTGACCATCTCGGGGTCGAGCGCAGAGGTCGGCTCGTCGAACAGCATCACCTTCGGGTTCATGGTCAGCGCGCGGGCGATGGCGACACGCTGCTGCTGGCCTCCTGACATCTGCCCCGGAAACTTGTTGGCCTGGTGCGGGATCTTGACCCGCTCCAGGAATTTCATCGCGGTCTCCTCGGCATCCTTCTTGGGGATGTTACGCACCCAGATCGGCGCCAGCGTGCAATTGTCCAGCACCGTCAGATGCGGGAACAGATTGAAGCTCTGGAACACCATGCCGACCTCGCGGCGCACGGCGTCGACATGTTTGAGGTTGGGGCCGAGCTCGATGCCGTCGACGACGATCTCGCCCTCCTGGAACTCCTCAAGCGCGTTGATGCAGCGGATCAGCGTCGACTTGCCTGAGCCCGAGGGCCCGCAGATCACGATGCGCTCACCCTTCTCGACATCGAGATCGATGTCGCGCAGCACGTGAAAGTCGCCGTACCATTTGTTGAGGCCGGAAATCTTGACGATGGGTTCGGACATGGTGAGCTCGATTAGTTGCGGCGGTGGGCGTTGAGGCGGTGCTCGACGAAGAGCGAGTAACGCGACATTCCAAAGCAGAAGATGAAGTAGATGATACCGATGAAGGCGAATCCGGTGAAGGCGGTCGACGGCGTGGTCCAGACCGGATCGGCGAATGAGGCCCGCAGCGAGCCGAGCAGGTCGAACAGCGCGACGATCGAGACCAGCGAGGTGTCCTTGAACAGCGAAATGAAGCTGTTGACGATAGCGGGAATGACGTGGCGCAGGGCCTGGGGCAGCACGATCAGCGAGGTCGTCTTCCACCAGGACAGACCGAGCGCGGAGGCCGCCTCTCCTTGCCCGCGCGGCACCGCTGCAAGGCCACCACGTAAATTCTCGGCCTGATAGGCGCCGGTGAACAGGGAAACGCCGATCAGGGCGCGCACCAGGCCGTCGACGGTGAAGTTGCCCGGCAGGAACAGGGGCAGCATGTAGGTTGCGAAGAACAGCACCGTGATCAGCGGCACCCCGCGCCAGAACTCGATATAGGTGATCGAGAAGATCCGGATCAGGGGGATGGTCGAACGCCGGCCCAACGCAAGCGCAACGCCGATCGGCAATGACGCCACGATGCCGGTAATTGCAATCACCAGCGTCACCAGGAGCCCGCCCCACAGCCGCGTATCGACGATCGGCAGGCCGCCGCGATCGAGCCCCATCAGCTTGATCACCGCTGCCATTCCGGCGAACGTGGCAAGACTTGCGATCAGTGGTCGGGAACCGGCCCGCGTACCGCCACCGAGCACGAACAGGATCACCGATACGATCACGGCAGTGATCGCGAAGTCGAGCCATGGTCCCTGCCCCGCCGCCAGCATCTGATCGCGCAGCCAGGTAAGTGGAAAGATCACCCAATGCAGCAACGTGCCGACCAGCGCGATGATGCTGCCGATCGCCCAAAGCAGCGGGCCGGCGGCCGAAGTCTTGCTCAGGCCGATCAGAAGCTCGCCGGCTCCGCTGATGCTGTCGGCGAACAATTGCAACAGGCTCGCGACCCAGCTCACGCCGAAGCCGGTGATGCCGCCGCCATGCAGTAGGAAGAATGCGACCGCGGGAAAGGCGAAGAAGAACAGGCCGGCATTCACGCCCTTGGCCGGTAGCCGCGGAATCAGCAGCGGCAAGAGCAGCACCGCGCCCAGCGCGAAGGTCAGGTTGACCCGCCAGCGTTCGACCTCGGGATAGAAACCGTAGAAAAGCTGCGTGAACTTGGCCTGGATGAAGGGCCAGCAGGCCCCGACTGGACGGCCGGCATTCTCGGCGAGGCAGGCCGTGCGGTCCTTGCCGCTCCAGACCGCATCGACCAGCAGGAACTTGATGGTGGGAATGACGGTGTACCAGACCAGCAGCAGGCCAAGGACGGTCAGCAGGATATTGGTCGGCGAGTTCAACAGGCGTGTGCGCACGAAGCCGACAAAGCCAGTGGTCTTCACCGGCGCGGGGCGCTCGGCAACCAGGTCCTGCCGGACAAAGGACGACGCGGCGAGATCGCTCATGCACCGAGGCTCCGGCTGATGCGCCAGCCATAGACGCTCATGATGGCGCTGGTGACGAGCGAGGTCAGGAGATAGACGCCCATCGTCATGGCGATGATCTCAATCGCTTGTCCGGTCTGGCTCAGTGCCGTACCGGCGAACACCGAGACGAGATCGGGATAACCGATCGCGACCGCAAGCGACGAATTCTTGGTCAGGTTGAGGTACTGGTTGGTGAGCGGCGGCACGATCACGCGCATGGCCTGTGGCACCACGATCAGCCGCAACGTCGCGCCTCGGCTGAGGCCCAGCGAGGAGCCCGCCTCCATCTGGCCCTTATGGACCGACAGGATGCCGGCGCGGACGATCTCGGCGATAAAGGCTGCCGTATAGGTCGACAGTCCCACCGTCAATGCGACGAGCTCCGGAATGATCCGCGCGCCGCCGGCGAAGTTGAATCCCTTCAGCTGCGGAAATTCAAACGTGATTGGCAGACCGAACACCAGCATCGTGACGAGCGGCAATCCGACCAGCAATGTCAGCACGTACGGCCAGATCCGGATCGCGCGGCCCTGAGCAAACAGCGCCCGCCGCGCGTAGCTCCGCAACGCCAGCGACGCCACGAGGCCGAGCGCCAGCATGGCAAGGAATGGAACAAGCCCGGGCTGAGCCAGCGGCGACGGCACGATCACGCCGCGATTGTTGAGGAAGAAGGCACTGAAGATCGAAACGCTTTGCCGGGGCGCCGGCAGTGCCGCGAGCACCGCGAGATACCAGAACAGGATCTGGAACAGCAGCGGCAGGTTGCGGATGGCCTCGACATAGAGCCCGCCGACGCGCGACACCAGCCAGTTGGGCGACAATCGGCAGAGTGCGACGACGAAACCGATCACGGTGGCAAAGAAGATGCCGACCACCGAAACCAGCAGCGTGTTCAGGATGCCCACCACGAAGACGCGGAAATAGGTATCAGATCCCGAATAGGAGATCAGGGTCTGATTGACGTCGAAGCTGGCGCTGTTTTTCAGGAACCCGAAGCCCGCGGCGATGTGCTGGGTTTCCAGGTTGGTCCGGGCATTCGAGATGATCTCATAGGCAATCCAGGCCAGGATCGCGCCAAAGACAAGCTGAACGGCGACGCCGTTCCAGCCTGCCTTGCCGCCGAGCGCGCGCCTCAGCTTCAGCGCGAGCTGCGGTGGTGGTTTCCGGGCCTCGACGCCCATCGGCACAGCCTACAGCTTGCCGATCAGCGGATCGGCGGCGCGTATTGCAGGCCGCCCTTGGTCCAGAGGCTGTTGATGCCGCGGCTGATCTTGAGCGGGGAGCCGGCGCCGACATTACGATCGAACGACTCTCCGTAATTGCCGACCGCCTTCACGATCCGGATCACCCAGTCCTTGGTGAGGCCAAGCTGTTCGCCGAGATTGCCGTCGGTGCCGAGCACCCGCTTCAGCTCCGGCTTGTCGGATTTCGCCATTTCGTCGACATTCTTCTGGGTGATGCCGAGCTCCTCGGCCGTGACCATCGCAAACAGCGTCCATTTCACCACGTCGAACCACTGATCGTCGCCGTGGCGCACCATCGGACCCAGCGGCTCCTTCGAAATGATCTCGGGCAGCACGATGTGATCGGCGGGATTCGTCAGCTTCAGGCGGCTGGCATAGAGTCCGGATGAATCGTCGGTGAAGACGTCGCAGCGCCCGGACTCGTAGGCCTTGACCGCTTCGTCGATCGTGCCGAACGCGATCACCTCATACTTCATGTTGTTGGCCTTGAAGTAGTCGGCAAGGTTCAGCTCGGTGGTGGTGCCGGTCTGGACGCAAACGGAGGCGCTGTTGAGCTCCAGCGCGGAATTGACCTTGAGCGACTTCTTCACCATGAAGCCCTGCCCGTCATAATAGGTGACGCCGGTGAAGTTGGCGCCAAGCGAGGTGTCGCGCGAAACCGTCCAGGTGGTGTTGCGCGACAGCACATCGATCTCACCGGATTGGAGCGCCGTGAAGCGGTCCTTGGCCGACAGGGGCACGAACTTGATCTTGGTCGGATCGTTCAAGACCACCGCCGCGATCGCACGGCAGACGTCGACGTCAAGGCCGGTCCAGTTGCCCTTGTCGTCGGGCGAGGAGAAGCCGGGCAGGCCCTGGCTGACGCCGCAGGACAGCATGCCCCGGTCCTTGATGGTCTTGAGCGTTTGCGCGTCGGCGGCTTGGGCAGAGAGGCCGGCGGCGAGAGCAAGGGAGAGAGCCAGGGTTACGCGTTTCATGGGCTGAAGGCCTTTCAAGGTCGTCTCAAGGTCAGGAATGTTGTCTCAGGATCGTCTCTGCCAGGGCAAATCCTACTAGGACCTGCCTTGCAAGAGTCATGCTGGAAAACCTTGCCGAACACTCGCCCATCCCGAGAGGCCATACCCTAATCCCCGCCGCAGGCGCCCGCCATGATGGCTGTGACGCAAGGTCCGGTCAGACGATGGATCGAAGGTCGCGGCTGCCCCTCAACATGCGGCGACTGAATAGCACCCGCGCATCACAGAACGACTGACGAGCCGGGTCAAGGGGTTGACGGGACTCTTCTGTGCTCTGTTATTAACGTCGGCGGTCCTCCAGGCCGTCCCGACCGGCGATCCGCGCCCGGCGGCAACGCGCTTTTTGAAAGCAGACGCATGGATTCCTCGCACCCCGCACAGCAGCATGCCGAAACCCGGCTGGTCACCTCCGGCCGCGACACCAAGGCCCAGAAGGGGTTCGTCAATCCGCCGGTGTTCCACGGCTCGACCGTGCTCTATCCGACCGCCGAGGACCTCCATGCCCATCGCGGCGAGTTCACCTATGGCCGCCACGGCACCCCGACGACGCGGGCATTCCAGGACACGCTGATGGCGCTGGAGGGGCCGCAATGCGCCGGCGTCGGCATCGTGCCGTCGGGCCTGTCGGCGATCTCCACCACCCTGCTCTCGGTGCTGAAGACCGGCGACCATCTGCTGGTCTGCGACAATGTCTACCGGCCTTCGCGCAACTTCTGCAACGGCATGCTCGCCCGCTACGGCGTCGAGACCACCTATTTCGATCCGCTGATCGGCGCCGGCATCGAAAAGCTGTTCAAGCCCAACACCCGCGCCGTGCTGGTCGAGGCGCCCGGCTCGCAATCGTTCGAGATGCCGGACATTCGTGCCATTGCCGAGGTCGCCCATGCGCGCGATGCGCTCGTCATCGACGACAACACCTGGGCAACGCCGCTCTTTCATCGCTCGCTCGAGCAAGGCGTCGACATCAGCATGCAGGCCGCCACCAAATATATCGGCGGCCATTCCGACATCATGTTCGGCACCATCTCGGCCAACGCCAAGGCCTGGCCGCAGATCACGGAAGGCATCCGCCTGCTCGGCGTCTGCGCCGGCCCTGATGACGTCTTCCTCGCGCTGCGCGGCCTGCGCACGCTGTCGGTGCGCCTCGCGCAGCATCATCGCTCCGGCCTCGACATGGCGCGCTGGCTGGCTGGCCGCCCCGAAGTCGCGCGCGTCCTGCATCCGGGGCTCGAGACCGATCCGGGCCATGCGATCTGGAAACGGGACTTCACCGGCGCCTCGGGCTTGTTCAGCATCGTGCTGAAGCCGGCCCCGCAAAAGGCCGTCGACGCCATGCTCAACACGCTGAAGCTGTTCGGCATGGGCTTTTCCTGGGGCGGCTTCGAGAGCCTTGCGATTCCGTTCGATTGCGATGCCTATCGCACCGCCACCAAGTGGGCGCCAGGCGGCCCGACGCTGCGACTCCACATCGGGCTTGAGAGCGTCGACGATCTCAAGGTCGATCTCGATCGCGGCTTTGCTGCCCTCAAAGCGGCAATGTGAGCCTGCTCACAGGGCAAAGCGCCGCGGGAACGAGCAATCGACGCAAACGTTAACGCAGATGCGCCAACAAATGGTTTGAACCTCAAGCAATTGGCGCTAGCCTCACCAGTCGACTCTCATCCGGACACGGAGCATGGGAACGTTGGTTCTACTCGATCTAATGGGCGGCGTAGCGTTGCTGCTGTGGGGCCTGCACATGGTCCAGAGCGGCATCCTGCGTGCCTTTGGCCCCGATCTGCGACGCCTGCTCGGCAAGGCGCTCGGCAACCGCTTCAGCGCATTTGGCGCGGGCCTGGGCCTGACCGCGCTGCTTCAGAGCAGCACGGCGACCGCGCTCCTCACCAGCTCCTTTGCCGCCGAGGGCCTCCTCAGCCTCGTCGCCGCGCTCGCCATCATGCTGGGAGCCAATGTCGGCACGACGCTGATCGTGCAGGCGCTGTCGTTCAATATCGCAGCCATTGCCCCCGTGCTGTTCGTGCTCGGCCTCGTCGCCTTCCGCTCCGGCCCGCGCTCGCGGATCAAGGATATTGGTCGGCTTTTCATCGGCCTCGGATTGATGCTGCTGTCGCTGCATATCCTGCTCGACACGCTGGCGCCGGCGGAGAACGCCCCCGGTGTACGCGTCGTGATGTCGGCCATCACCGGCGACCCCATTCTCTGCATCATTGTCGCCGCGGTGCTCACATGGGCCGTGCATTCGAGCGTCGCCAGCGTGCTGCTGATCATGTCGCTGGCCTATTCGCAGTTCATCACACCCGATGCGGCGCTGGCGCTGGTGCTCGGGGCCAATCTCGGCAGCGCCGTCAACCCCGTGTTCGAAGGCGCAAGGCGCGACGATCCCGCGAGCTATCGTCTCCCGGTCGGCAATCTCATCAATCGTGTCGTCGGCATGGCGCTCGTACTGCCGTTCCTGGGCACGATCGCGGGCCACATGCATGCGTGGCAGCCCGACCCTGCCAAGATGATTGCGGCCTTCCACATCGCCTTCAACGTCGGCACGGCCGTCATCTTCATCGGCTTGCTCGACACCCTGTCGCGCCTGCTGAGCCGCCTGCTGCCCGATCGCGTGCAGGAAACCGATCCGGCCCGGCCGCGCTATCTCGACGAGACCGCGTTGGAGACGCCCTCGCTCGCACTCGCCGATGCCGCCCGCGAGACCCTGCGCATGGGTGATCTCGTCGAAACCATGCTGCGCAAGGTGATGGCCGCGATGATGACGGGCGATCGCTCGCTGGTCGACCAGGTCTCGAAGACGGACAATGTCGTCGACAGCCTCGACGAGGCCATCAAGCTCTATGTCACGAAGCTGACCCGCGGCAGCCTCGACGAGAGCGAGGGCCGGCGCGCGATGGAGATCATCTCCTTCGCCATCAACCTCGAACATATCGGCGACATCATCGACAAGAATTTAAGCGAGCTCGCCACCAAGAAGATCAAGCGGCGCTTCCAGTTCTCGCCCGAGGGTGCCGACGAGCTCGCCGCCTTCCACAAGCGCACGATGGACTCGCTGCGGATCGCCTTCGGCGTGTTCATGTCGGGCGATGCCAACGAGGCCCGCAAGCTGCTGGTGGAAAAGACGGCGCTGAAGAACACCGAGCTCGCGGCGGTCGAACGCCATCTCGACCGCCTGCGCGAGGGCCGCCCCGAGACCATCGAGACCACGTCGCTGCATCTGGACGTGCTGCGCGACCTGCGCCGCATCCACTCGCATATCTGTTCGGTCGCCTATCCCGTGCTGGATGCGGCCGGCGAGCCCTATCGCCGGACCGAGGCGGAGGCCGCCGCCCTGCCCGCGTCAGGCGCGACGGCGCTGCCGCGCTAGGGCCAAGCGAACCAGCACCGCACCCGCGAGAAGCAGCAGTCCCGCCGCGCACAGCAGCGTCGGGGCGATCCACAGGGTCAGGAACGATAGCAGGCGCGCATCCTCGGGCCGCTGCGGATCGTAGGCGATCCCGACCCGTTCGCCATCGGCATAGGGCTGTGCGGTCGAACCCGACGGGGATGTGACGGTCATGGCGCGGCCATCGCGCGTTACGAACTGGAACGTCGGATAGAGAAACGTCCCGCCATGATTTCCGCCGCTTCGTGCGATGGCGCCGGCGAAGCGCGCCTCTGTCTGCTCGGCTCTGGCGAGAAATGCGATCGTGCGA
Source organism: Bradyrhizobium manausense (assembly GCF_018130615.1). Classification (GTDB taxonomy): domain Bacteria; phylum Pseudomonadota; class Alphaproteobacteria; order Rhizobiales; family Xanthobacteraceae; genus Bradyrhizobium; species Bradyrhizobium manausense_A. Next base: position 52,151 of record NZ_JAFCKB010000018.1, on the reverse strand, counting down.
CCCAGATCGAAAAGGCCGAGACCGAGCAGGACCAGGCCGACCAAAAGTACCGAGAGATAGAGGACTATCGCAAATTTGCCCATGCTTATCCGGAGATTTGCATGTTCACGCGACCGCGATCAACGCTCCAGCGTCTTCGACGTGCGGCCGCGGTTCTTGATGATCAGCATGATGTTGCGGACATAGATGATCGTCGCCAGTGCCTGCCCGAGGATGATGACGGGCTCTCGCTTCACGACGCCGTAGACCAGCGTCATGAGGCCACCGCCCATCGAGCAGAACCAGAACGCCATCGGCACCACGCTATTGCCGGCGCGCTCGCTCGCGATCCATTGCACCAGGAAGCGCGCCGTGAAGAACAGTTGCGCGACCAGGCCGAAGGCGAGCCAGAAATCGAACTTGGCGACGAAGACATCGTAGAGATAGTTGCTCAGCGCCTGGCCGTATTGGATGATCATGGCTTCACCTCAGTCACTTCCGGCGTCGGCTTTTTGCGGCGGATCAGCCACCACACGCCGGCGAGATCCATGATCCCGATCCACAGCCGGTCGAAGAACCCGTAATTGGATACGCCAGAATGGCGCGGTCGGTCGATCACGTCGACATAGGCGATGTCATAACCTTCGCGGCGGATCAGCGCCGGCAGAAACCGATGCAGCCCGTCGAAATAGGGCATCATCAGGAAGACCTCGCGCCGGAACGCCTTCAGCCCGCAGCCGGTGTCTCGCGTGCCGTCTTTCAGGATGGCGTTGCGGACCTTGTTGGCGACCCGCGACTGGAATTTCTTGAAGCCGGTATCCTTGCGCCCGACGCGTTGTCCCGCGGCAAGCCCGACATTGGCCCCCTTCTCGACCGCCGCGATCAGGTCCGGCAGGAAGGCCGGATTGTTCTGGCCGTCACCATCGAGCGTCGCCACGATCGTGCCGCGCGCCGCGCGAACGCCGCTGCGCACCGCCGCCGACTGGCCGGCCGATTTCGTATGACGCAACTGCCGCAGATTGTCCCGCTGCGCCATGATGCCTGCGAGCCGCTCGCCGGTCGCATCGGTCGAGCCGTCGTTGACATAGATGATCTCATAGGCCCAGCGGTCATCGAGCGCGGCCGTGATCTCCTCGATCAGGGGCGCAATGTTGCCGGCTTCGTTGCGCACGGGGACAACGATGGAAACCGAAGGCTGGGACGACGACAAATCGGGCGCTCGTGGTTGGATTGGCCTGCGACCTGAGGAACCGGCGGCCCCGGCAGGCAGCCGCTTTTATGGGGCGGAGGGGCCGCGGGCAACCCTTTTGAGGCGCCCGGGAAGCGGGCCCGGAAGCGGCACGATGGTGCCGTCGGCCTGGATGGCAAATGCGAGGCGCCGCGCCGCAAACCAGTAGCGGACCGCCATCGCTCCGACCACGCCGACCAGGGCGCCGGCCGTGACGTCGCTCGGGTGATGCGCAAGCAGCACGAGGCGCGTCAGCAGGATCACGATTGCGTAAGTGTACATGAACATGCGCAGGCGTGGCCAAAGCGCCGAGACTGCAAAGGCCAGAGCGAACGCCGTCACCGCATGCCCCGACGGCAGGCTGGCATAAGCCCCCGTGCCCTCGAAGGGGATGAAGTTGAACGGATCGGCCTTGCCGCCGACGAACGGCCGCCCGCGGCCGATGAGATATTTCAGGATCTCGCCGACGAACACCGACACGGCAACGGACAGAAACAGATATTGCAGGCGGGTACCGAAGCCGAGCAGCAGCGCGCGCCGCGTCCCGTGCATTCCGGCAGCAACGAGCGCCGCGATCACCAGCGCAACGCCCAGCACCGAGAGCACATACTCGTCCTGGCCGAAATCGGTGAGGATGCGGATCGGCCAGAGCGCAGGCGTGCCGCGCGCTGGCATCAACTGGATCTCGGTTCGATCGAACGCGAGCATCAGCACGATGACCAGGGCTGCGCCCGCTGCGCTGAGCCACAGCGAATGCCGCGCCAGCTTTCGCGCAGCCGCGGCGCGGCGCGAATGCGAGGGGGTACGCACCAATTGCGCCAGCGCGTGCCGCGCGACCGCGACCAACTGCACGGGATAGCTCGCACGCGGCGCGATGGTGGTGGTAGTCGGCATCCTATTCGGTGCCCTCGGAGCGGAAGATCGAGATCGAGATCGCGCGTCCTTGCGAGAAATTATAGCCGTCGATGCGCGCGCCGACCTTGTAACGCAGCCCTATCGCCTCGGCGCGCTGCACGAAGCTGCGCTCCGAGCGCTGCTCGATCAGCGCAAACCGGCAACTTCCCTGCCTGAGGAAATCGGCCGCGCCAGACCCGTCGGTCAGCAGCGTTTGGCTGCCCGTCAGGAAGACCAGGCTCGGCTCGTGATAGCCGGCGGACGCCGCCTTCGGCCCGACGCAGGTCACGTTGCGCAAGGCGCGCGCGACCTCGATGCTCGGAAACAGCGGCGTCAGCGACGGCAACACGATGCCATAGACCACGACCGCCAGCATCAGCGCCGCGACCAACGCGTTGAGCACCGAGCGCTCGGCGCGATTGTTGTCGTAGAGCCACCAGGCGAACAGGCCGAAGATCAGCGATGCCGCGATGAACGGCCAGGCCACGAAGGCCGGCTGCCGCGTCAGCATCACGGCGCCGACCACAGCGATGATCGAGCCGCCCACGGGAATCGCGAACCACCAGGCCGAGCCGCGCGCCAGCCAGGAGCGTGACAGCACGTTGCGCTCCAGCGCGCCGACGGTGAGGATCGCAATCGCCGGATAGAGCGGCAGCACGTAATGCGGCAGCTTGGTCAGCACCGCCTCGAACACGATCCAGGACGGGATCAGCCAGGCCAGCAGGAATTGCGCGCCGGGTTCGCGCCGCGCCCGCCACACCGCAGGCGCCGCCATCGCCGCGAGCGGCGCACCGGGCCAGAACGTGATCCAGAACAGTGCCAGGTAAATTCCGGGCGGCGCGCCATGGGATTCCTGCGCGCCGATCTTGCTCAGCATGTCACCGCCGACGGAGTCGGCGAAGAAGGCGTCCCCCGCGCGCCAGAAGATGGCGACGAACCAGGGCAGCACCAGCACCAGCATCCACATCAGGCCCCAGACCGGGCGCAGCTTCCACAGCCACGAGGAATCGCGATCCTGGATCGCGAGCGCGACGATGGTCAGGCCTGCGAACATCAGGATCAGCGGGCCCTTGATCAGGATGCCGACAGCGAGCGCGGTCCAGAAGATCGCGGGCCAACTCCACGGTGGATGAGTCTCGTCCTCGGCGCGCTGCCAGGACAGGTAGGCGCGCGCCATCGCGCCCATGGCGGCGACCACGCAGAGCAGCAGCACGGCGTCGGTCTTGGCGAGACGCGCTTCAACGCCGAGCAGCACGGAGGCGGACATCAGCAGCGCGGCTAGAACCGCAGCCCGCCGCGTCACGAAGCCGAGCGCCGTCCAATAGGTCATCAACACCGCGCCGATCGCCCCGATGAGCGAGGGCAGCCGATAGACCCAGATGCGCAATTCGGCCTTCGGCAGCTTCAGTGCCGTCGCGACCTCGACCGCCGCGGATTGCAACCAGTAGATGCCGACCGGCTTTTTGTAACGCACGTCCTCCTGGAAACGGATGTCGACATAGTCGCCGCTCTCGACCATCTGCTTGGTGGCCTGCGCGAAGCGCGCCTCGTCGCGGTCGACCGGCGGAATGGTGAAGAAGCCGGGCAGGAACAGCAGAAGCGCGCACAACACCAGGAAACCCACGGCACGGGCGTGGCTGGCGGTGACAAAGTCGAGCATCAGCACGAGCCGGCTGCCCGGATTCACGGGCGTTTTCGGCTCTCGGGGCGCTCCAAAACGGGGAGTTGGGTAGGTCTCGGCCATTGGTTCCGCTTACGCTGAAACCGCCATCGCTACAACCGCTTAAGCCAGCGTCATTGAATTCGAATGACAACTGTGTCCGCGGCGCCAGTGGCGTCGATCACCGTCAGCCGTGCAAAGCCCGGGCCGGGTGGATCGATCAGGCGCCGGCGCCGTCCGTCGATTTCGCCGAGCGCGGTTCCGTTGACCATGACGGTCATCGGCAACACCCCGCCGGCGACCTTGATAGGCATAGCCGCCGCCTCTGCGCCGCCCGAACGATCCACGTCGATCCGGGAGCCGTTGAGCGGGAACTGGATGTGGAGCGCCTGCTCGCCACCGGTCCGGACGAGGTCCCCGACGGGGCGGAACCGCCTCAAAGGCAACGGCAACTTCGCGTTGCCGGCGACCAGGGTTCCCTTCGGCGGCTTGGGCAGCGGAACCAGCGTCTTGCCGGTGCGTGCAAAAGCATCGAACAGGATGGGCGCCGCGGCGACGCGGCCGATCAGGCCGGGAACTGGCGCGCCATCGGGCCGGCCGACCCAGACGCCGATGGTCATGCGGCCGTCGAACCCGACCGACCAGGCGTCGCGATAGCCGTAGGAGGTGCCGGTCTTGAAGGCGATGCGGTTATGGGCGGCGTTCTCCGGCGGCGGGGTTCCCAACAGCACGTTGCCGACCTGCCAGGCGGCGACCGGATCCAGCAGCCGCAGCGGCTCACGATCATCCTCGGCCGTCATGATCTCGCGCAGCGGCTTGGTGCTGCCGAGCCGGGCAAAGCCCGCATAGAGCTGCGCGAGGTCCTGGAGCGTCACGCCGACGCCGCCGAGGCCCATGGCAAGGCCCGGTGCCTCGTCCTTGGGCAGAATGAGATTGCCGCCGGCTTGCCGCAGCCGCGAGGCCAGCCGGCTGGAGCCGACGCGGTCGAGCAGCACGATCGCCGGCACGTTCAGCGACAATTGCAGCGCCTTCTTCACCGGCACCGTGCCCTGGAACGTCATGTCGAAATTTTCCGGCGCGTAGGAGCCGAAGCGCACCGGGCGATCGTCGATCAGGCTGTCGGGGTGAACAAAGCCATCCTCGAAGGCAAGGCCATAGATGAACGGTTTCAGCGTCGAGCCCGGCGAGCGGATGGCGCGGGTCATGTCGACCTGCCCTGCCCGGCTCTCGTCGAAATAATCCGCCGAGCCGACGCGGGCGAGCACGTCGCCGCTCTCATTGTCGACCACGATGATGCCGACCGAGACGTTCGGCCCCAGCGCAATGGCGCGGTCACGCGCCAAGGGCTCCAGCACCTTCTGAAGACCCGAATCCAGCGTCAGCTTGATGACCGGGGCGTCCTTGACCGTCGCCAGCGCGCTGTCGGACGCATGCGGAGCCAGGATCGGCATCGGCTTGCGCAGCTTCGGCACGGGCGTGGCCTTCGCTTGTCTGGCGTCGTCCGCGCTGACCACATGCTCCTCGACCATGCGGTCGAGCACGCGATCGCGGGCGATGCGCGCAGCTTCCGGATAGCGGTCGAGCCGGCGCGTCTCCGGCGATTGCGGCAGCGCGACCAGCAGCGCCGCTTCCGCCAGCGACAGCCGCTTCGGCTCCTTGCCGAGATAGGCGATCGATGCGGCGCGGATGCCTTCGAGATTGCCGCCATAGGGCGCCAGCGCAAGGTAGAGGTTGAGGATCTCGTCCTTGCTCAGCGCCCGCTCCAGCTCGATCGCGCGCACGATCTGGTGCAGTTTTGCATAGAGCGAGCGCTGCCGCCGCGGCTCCATCAGGCGGGCGAGCTGCATCGAGATGGTCGAGCCACCCGACACGATGTGCCCGCGCGTCGAGAGCTGCAATGCCGCGCGGCCCAGCGCCAGCGGATCGATGCCGTCATGGGTTTGGAAGCGCTGATCCTCGTAGGCGAACAGCAGCTTCAGGTAGGTCGGATCGACATTGGCAGTGGCCTCGACCGGCAGCCGCCAGCGCCCGTCCGCCATGGCGTAGGCGCGCAACAGTTTTCCGTTGCGATCGACAACGGTGGTCGAGACGCGGCGCGCTTCATCGAGCGGCAGCGGGCCGAGGGAATAGACCCAGCCGACGAAGCCGATGATGACGAGGATGAACGAGAGCGCGAGAGCGGAGAGGATACGAAGCCCCCAGCCCCTTGCTCCGTCATGGCCGGGCTTGTCCTGGCCATCCACGTTCTTGCCCACGGCGCCACAGTCCATGGATGCCCGGGACAAGCCCGGGCATGACGGCGGAATATGAGGCGCGGCTTCGTTCATCTCGCCACTCACTTCGCCGCCCGCACCTCGACGGATCCGGTGCCGGTGCGGCCGTAACGCGAGGGATTGTACATGTCCTCGACATAGGCCTGCGGCAGCACATATTTGCCGGGCGAGACCACGCGCACGACATAGGCGACAGTGAACACCGCCTTGGAATCCGAGGCGCGATCCACGGCCGCCGTGAAGCGGTCATCGCGGAACTCGGTATTCTCCGGCTCCGCACCGTCCTCGATCCAGTCCAGCGTGCCGCTGTCGCCCGACGAGACCAGCTTCGGGTTGTCGATCTCCAGACCTGCCGGCAGATAGTCGGACACCATGATGTGGCCGTACTCGGGCTTCGCTTCCGTGACCTTCAACACCACAGCGAAGCGATCGTTCTGCTTGACCTTGCTGATATCGGCGGCCTTGCCGTCGAGCGTGAAATAGTTCCGCTCGATCTTGAAGCCGTTCGACGCGGCCGGCTCCGGCGTGACCGGCGAGCCGGAGACCGAGACCACCGCCTGGATCGGCGCATCGCCGGTGTTGGTGATCTTCAGTGGCTTGCCGCTCAGCGTGTCCGCCTTGTAGCTGCGGTAGAGCGCGGTCTTGATCGGCTGGCCGTCGACCTCCATCGAGAGGTTCTCCTTGGCGAGCGCCCGCGCGGCCAGCACCAACCACGCATTCTCCTGCGTGGAGGTGTAGGGCGTGAGGCCGCGCGCGGTCTCGACCCGTGCGACGGCCTGCGTCAGCGTCGCCTTCGGCGCATTGCCCTCGCTGGCAAGCGAGACGAGAGCTGCGGCATCGCGCAGCTGCGAGCCGTAGTCGGCGCGGCCGAACTCCAGCACCGGCTTAGGCGCGAGGCTGTCGAGCGCGGCGCCATAGACCCGCTCGGCGCGATTGCGGTCACCGACCAGCGCCAGCGCCGCCGCGAGCTGCGACTTCGCGATTGGGGTCGCGAGGTTGTTCAGCTTGGTATCGGCGAGATAACGGAGGTCGCCGATCGGCGCGGCGCCGTTGCGGGCGAGCACGTAGAGGCCGTAAGCGAGATCGCGGCCGCCGTCCTTTTCCGGCTCATTGCCGTTGACCACGGAGTTTCGGATACGGTCGAGCGCGTTCTTGAACAGGATGTCCGGCACCACAAAACCCTTTTCGCGGGCGCGGGTGAGGAAATCCGTCACATAGGCATCGAGCCAAGCATCGTCCCCACCCGCCGACCACAGGCCGAACGAGCCGTTCGAGCCCTGACGGGCCAAGAGCCGCTCGATGGCGTCGCGTATGCGCTGGTCAACCTCGGTGTCCATGGCGAGGTGCGCTCCGGCCGCGAGGTCGTTGACGTAGAGCAGCGGCATGGCGCGGCTCGTGATCTGCTCCGAGCAGCCATAAGGATAGCGATCGAGCGCCTTGAGGATCGTCGCGGCATCAAGCGCGGTCGACAAGCTCGCCGACACCGAGACGCTGCCGGTACCCGGCACGAGGTCGGAGAACATGTCCGAGGTCAGCGTCAGGCTCTCGCCTTTCGCCAGGGTGCGGATCGAGCGCCGCGCCAGCACCTGCGTCGCCGCCTTGACGTCGAAGGCATAGTGACGCGCGAGCGCCAAACCGTTCGGCCCCTTGATGTCGACGTCGAGGGTCGCCTGTCCCGCCGCGGTTGCGTCGAGCGCGAGCGAGAACGAGTTGCGCTGCTTGGCGGCGAGCTTGACCGTGGTGGCGGGATTGCCGGTCATCTTCACCGGGCCGCCCGTCTTCGTGTTGATGACGTAGTCGCCGGCCTGCCCCTCGACATTGTCGATCTCGAGATTGACCGTGCCGTGGTCGCCATTGAGCAGGAAGCGCGGCAGGGTCGTGGTCAGCACCACGGGGTCGCGGATCACAACATCGGTGTTGGCGCGGCCAAGCTTGGTCGCGGTCCACGCCACCGCCATCACGCGCGCGGTGCCGGCGAACTCGGGAATGTCGAAGCTGACCTCGGCGCTGCCGTCGGCGCCGACCGTGACGATGCCCGAATACAGCGCGAGCGGCTTCTGTGCGGGCGGCGAGCCCTGCAGCTCGGCCGCACCGGCGTCACCGCCTGACTTGATCTGGCCGCGCGTACCCGACATGCCGTCGATCAGCTGCCCATAGAGATCGCGGATCTCCGCGCTCAATTGGCGCTGGCCGAGATAGTAATCATCCGGTGCCGGCGGCTTGTAATTTGTGAGGTTGAGGATGCCGACATCGACCGCAGCGATGACCACCTTGGCGTCCTCGCCCGGATTGAGCCCGTCGAGCTTGACCGGGATCTTCAGCGTCGCATTCGGTCGGATCAGCGCCGGCGGCGATAGTTCGACCTGGAGCGTGCGGACCTGCTTGTCGATACCGAACCATTTCAGGCCGATGGCACGACCCGGCATGCGCTGGGCCGCCGCGTCGAGCGGACGGCGCAGCGTCGCTACCACATAGGCGCCGGTGCCCCAGTCCTTGCCGACCGGGAGCTTCACCTGCGCGGTGCCTTCCTTGACGTCGATGGTCTGCGTCGTCAGCAGGCGGTCGCCGACCACGTTGACGGTGAGCTTGCCGGCGGAGCGGACGTTGACCGACACGGTCATGGTGTCGCCGGAAGCGTATTGCGGCTTGTCGATCGAGGTCTCCAGCAGGTCCGGCGTGTCGGCGCTGCCGTCGGAATACCAGCCGACGTCGAACTGCACCGAGGTCACCGGGCCGTCGGCGTCGTTCGACTTCACGTCGAGCCGGTAGCGGCCGGGGCGCGGTGCCAACGAGATGCGGGACGGCTTGTCGGCCGCGATGGTGACGTCACCGTCGGCGACGCGCGAGGTCGATTTGACCGGCTCGTACTCCCAGTAATTATTCTGGCGATACCATTGGTAGCGCGACTCCATCTTCAGGAGCTCGTAGCGGAGGCCGTCGCGGGGAAGCGTCTTGCCCTCGGGCGAGACGAACACGACGTCGAACTCGGCCTTGTCGCCTTCCGCGACGTTCTTGTCGCCGAAGAGCGGTTTGATCCCGATCAGGGCCGTCGCAGGCGCGACCGGCAGCACCAGCTTGCGCTCGACGGCGCGGCCGCCGGTCTCGACCATGCGGACGAAGATCTGCGCTTCCTGCGGACGGGTCGAGGCCGGTTGCTTCTCCAGCGTCACCGGGAAAGTCGCAACGCCATTGGCGTCGGCCTCGGGCAGGTTCTCAAGTGGCGTGCGCTCGTTCGAGGTGGTTTCCTCGTCGGCAACGCCGAACTGGTAGCCGGCAAAGCCCGGACGCTCGGCAGCCGGCGCGATCAGCATGTCGCCCTCGAGCTGGAGGCCGGAGGCTGGCGCGCCATAGAGGAAATGGCCGTCCGCCTTAAGTTCCACAGGAGCGTTAGCTTTGATCAGCTTGTCCTTGGCGGACAAGTCGAATTCGATCCGGTCTGGAACGTAATCCTCGACCATGAACGTGGTCTCACCGATCGAAGACCCCTTCGGATCGGTGAAGGCACGCACCCGCCACGTGCCGGTCGGAACGGCCGAGTTGAGCGGCACGGCGAGCGTGCGGCCGCCGGCGCCCTGATCGGCGAGCACAGCGCGGCGGAATTCGACGCCGTCGGGACGTTCGATCACCATCGTCAGCGGACCGCCGGTGACGGCATTGCCCTGCCCGTCGCGCAGCAGCGCGGTCAGGTAGACGGTCTCGCTGGAGCGATAGACGCCGCGCTCGGCATAGACGAAGGCGTCCGCGCCCGGCGGCACCGTACGGCCCGCGACGCCGCGGTCGCTGAGGTCAAAGGCCGAGGTCTTGAGGCTGAGGAAGGCGTAGTCCGCCTTCTCGCCGGTGACCGTCAGCATCGCCGGCGACAGGCCCCCCTCGCCGCGCGCCAGCCCCGCTTCGAACAGCACGTGGCCGGCATCATCGGTCTTGCGCGTCGCCAAAATCTCGTTGTTGCGGGCGACCAGCCGCACTTCGGCCTTACCGACCGGATCGGTCGAGGCCAGCGAGTTGACGAAGACATGGATGCCGTCATTGCCGGAATAGGCGGTGACGCCGAGATCGGAAACGATGAACCATTGGGTGGCGAGCTGGTAATCATCGTCGCTGCCCGGGCCCTTGGCCGCAGCCGTCATCACATAGACGCCGGGCTGGAGTTCACCCAGCGCCTGATCGACCGGAAACGCGGTGATGACATCCTGGTTCAGGCTCATCGCGGTCACGAGCTCGCCGGACCAGACTTTTACGCCACGCTCGTTGCCGAGATCGCTGAGCTGGTACTTGGACAGCGTCTTCTGGAAGTCGCTGTCGACCACCGTGTTGATCAGGTTGCGGTCGCCGATGCGGAAGACATTGATGTTCACCGCGGGGGTATTGACGCTGACCACGGGAATGCCGCGCTGGCCGGTCCGTGGCAGCACGTAGGCGCGGCTGGTGAAGCGCACGAACGGCTTGCGGTCGCGCACATAGATGTTGAACTCGGCCGATTTCGGCAGACCTTCCTTCACGGTCGACGGCAGGCCGGCGCGCAGATTGACGTTGTAGCGCTCGCCGTGCTTCAGCCCATCGACGCAGAGCTGCTTGCCCTCGGCCGACAGCGCCGGCTTGTCCTGGCCGGCAAGCGCCAGGAACGGTGCGAAGTCGGTGCGCTTGGCGAGCTCCTCCGAGAACTGGAAGCAGGCGCGCGGACTCGCCGAATCCGAGTCCACGGTATAGTCGAGCAGCCGGAAACCGTGCTCGTCGCGCAGCTTCTCGTAATTGCCGCGGACGTCGGCGACCTCGCGCATGTCGAGCGACAGCCTCAGCGAATCCAGCGCCGGCCGCCACAGCTTGCGTTCGGCGAGCGACTTGCCGAGCACGGCGAGCGCATCCGCCTCCTCGCCCGCGTTGCCAGCGCGCTGGTAGGCGATATAGGCGGCGGTCGAGGCGCGCTCCAGCAGGAAGGTCTGCTCGCTCGAGCTCTTCGGGGTGATCTGGAAGATGACTTTTGCGAGCCGCAGCCAGTTACCGGCGTCCTCGGGCGTGGTGGCGGCGATCTGGCCGAGTACCGAGAGCCCGGTGCGGTAATCGTTCCGCCGGAAGGCGGCGTCGGCGTCCGTCTTCAGCGTCGCGTTGGTCTTGGCGACCGGCCCCGCCTCGCTTTTGATCTGGGCTTCCAGCTTGATGGCGGAATCAGCGAGATCGTCGCGCTTGAACGCCTTGTCAGCGGCGTGTGCAGCGCTCAGGCCGAGCGCCAACGTGGCGCAGAAGGTGACGGCGCGAACCAGACCGATCATGAATGGACTCCCGGAAAACGCGGACGATCGCCGCGGCGGCGATAAAGTGCGCGGAAAGGTGACAGACTCAAGGCGATGGAACCAGAGGTGCAAAACGTCGCATTCGCCATGGCGAGGCAGGCCCAGAGGAGACCGATCGCGCTATCGCCGCGCACGCCGTCCTGAGGCGCAGCAATACCGGACCAGTCGGCCGGCAGCCGTGTCCCGGAAGCTAGCCAGCGCTGCCGGCGACGTGATCCGTCGTCCAGTTCGCTGCCGCTCAACCCGGCACCCTGACACTCCACCGTTCCGCTTTGTCGCTCCGGGGGCGAAAACGGTTCGGTTCAGGCTTGGCGAAAGACCAGATTTTTCATATTGGCATGTGATATGAACAGCCGGCTCCCAAACCGGGGCGGTTCAGGACGGTCCCGTAGCTCAACTGGATAGAGCATCAGATTTCTACTCTGAGGGTTGCAGGTTCGATTCCTGCCGGGATCGCCAAGCCTGATTCTTGCGGACGTGTGCCGGCGTTCATCATTAACGCGCCACGCGCCGTTCATTGCCAACCTGTGGTCTTTCACGAACGCGTGGGTTGGCCTACTCCGGCCTTTGAACCGAGCGGACCCGCCCTATCTATGCGCGGCGGGCAAATTGCTCGCGATTAAGGACTGTCGATGCCACGAGCCGAATTAACCAGAATGGGAATCGCCTTTGCGGTGGCGATCGCCGCAATGTCGTTCCTGGCGCTCGATGCAATCGTGGACGTCAACTCCAGTGTGATCGCAAAGCGCATCGAGACGGCGCAGGCCTCGATTGTTGATGTCGCCAAGAGCCATCATCAGCTCGCCTGGGCCGTTCAAGCCTGGACGCATCGAGGCCATCAGAAAGAGCCTTCGGCAATCGAATGATTCTGGTCGCGTGACGATCAGAGCCGGCATTGATTCGACGTCCACCACTCGGCAATCGCCGCTGCAAGATCGTTCCACAATTCCGTCGGCAAATCCGGGACCGTGACCCGGACGTTGTACTGATCCGTGGTCGCATCGTGGGACCATTCGGTGGCGGCGAAGTCGAAACCAAAGCTGCCGGCGTGACGGATGGGATATCCCTTCCGGCTCAGATCGCGGCTCATGGCCTCCGCGGCTTGCCGCGCGCTGGCCTCATCACGGGAACGGCGGGTGCGGAGCGTGACGTAGAGGCCGTGGGTGAAGTGGAGCTCGGCCGCGAGCGAGGCAAGCTCACGCGCGAAAATCGAGGCCGCATCGCGGCCGTTGCGCAGGATGGCTGAGACCCGCGCCTTCGTTAATGCCCAGTAGGCTTCGCTTCCCACATAGGGCGGAAAGTGCGCCGGCAACGCCGCGCTACCCAGGAGCCGGACCGCATTGCGGGTTTCCGCGGTAAGCCGTTCGAGGATCGCGCGGCCTGCCTCGGCGCCCTGCTCGCACCAGCCGACGAAGACCGCAGAACCGAGCCTCCCATACTCCGCACCGAGCGAATCCAGCTTGTTATGGCTTCGCACCATCACGACCGGAATCTTGCACCGCCGGGCCCAGCGCAGCACGCGCCGGATGCGACCCGACCGGCCGGCAAAGCAGGTCGTGTCGAACACCAGCAGATCGAGCGCCGAACCGTCACAGTGCAGGGCTTCGTCGAACACCCTGGCGGAGACACATGACTCCAGCAGCAAAATCCGGGGTGCTCCGGCCGGTGCAGGCGCCTCAGGCAACGGCAGCGTCAGCTGAACGAGTCGCAGGTTTGGGACAAAGCGCTCGATCAGCTCCAACGTCTCGCCGTAAGAGCCAGGCAGCGCCAGAATATCGGCCTTGGCGACCACCGGCGCGAAAGCCACCAGCAGCGTTGAGATCGCGGCCATGCCGGAGGCGGCATAGATCGTCTCGCTGGCACAGCCGGGCTCGAGTTCGTAGAACGAAGGGCCGCTGACACGAAGATCCGCGCGCTGATAATCGTAGCTGAATACGAACGGCCCGCTCGCAGGGCTGGCTGACGCCGACCACGCCGTCTCCGTTGCCTTCCAGTCATGCACCGCATGCTCCGCCCGCAACATGGCGGTGAGCTGGAATTTGGTCCGGATCACCTCATCCACCGATCGCGGACGAGGCAGGCGCCGTGGGCTCATCAGGCAATCGTTGAGCAGCCCGATCTCCCTGTGCTTCCGCTCCAGATAGGCCTCAATGGTCTCCATGCGCGTCTTGCTGCAACGACCGGAAAGCTTCCATCGTCCTTCAACGCCTGCCGCGTGCCGGAGGTCCAAACATCGGATTGCGCGCGCGTTGCAACGAAGCTGCATCTGCGCCGTTGATCGACCACAAGGAGGACTGCATGTCGGAAATCAGGGAACACATGAAGATCATCGGCAAGGACGGCGCGCATGTCGGCACGGTCGATCGCGTCGAGGGACATCGCATCAAGCTGCCCCGCAACGACAGCCCGGAAGGTCACAAGGATCATCATCACTATATCGACACGACATATGTTGGCGCAGTCGAGGGCGATGTCGTCAAGCTTTCGGTGAATGCCGACGTCGTCCCGAAGACGGAAGCCGCCTGATGCAGAAGCCCCTTCGGGGGCCTTTTGTTTGTTCACGATCCGACTCCGCTTCGTTCCTCCAGCACGAATCGAGACAGCGAAATCGGCACGCCAACGATTCTTAACGCCGCGTTTCCGCAGCTTGAATTGAGCAGGCGTCGAGCGGCACGATCACAGGCCGCAACCGATACGCATCGATCGCCGCGTTCGACAGCAACAATCTGCGCCGCTCTCCGCGGATCATCATGCGGTCGATCCTGTTCAGGATGAAGCGGGCGGAATCCTCGTGCTCGCCCGTGAGCAGACCGGATTGATCGAGATATTTCCAGGCGATCTCGAAAGACTGTGCGCGCAATTCAAGGTCTGTCATGGCCGACCAACGTCGGCCGGGACCAGGTGTTCCTATTCCGAGATTCAATGAAGCGAAGTTACAAGCCAGCTGTGGCGAGCGGCGATCGACAAAGTGCGAAGCTCGCGTGGAACGCAGACGCGACCAGCATGTTGTCGACGATGAAATCTGGTGGTGCCGACCGGCCAGCCCCGGTCGGCTTTGAAGGGCCCCGTGCTCGTCCCCCCGAGCGCGGGGCTTTCTCATGGCCTGTGACGAGGCCGAACTGGGCGAACTTCTGTTGAACGAAGATTAGTCCCTGCGCTCGTCTTCGCGACGATCGCGGGCGAGCTGATGCCAGGCCAGAGCCAGCTCGATGAGTCGTTGCCGGTCGGGGCCTTCTGACGCCGCGGCGCGCTTCATCGCCGCCTCGGCTTCATGCTGTGGATCGTACTTCGTACACATGAGGTCAAGTTTAGCCGGCCGATATGGACAAGTGCGTGGCAATTTCGTCCGTATGATTGCGGTGGACAAAAGTCGCACCATCGCGCGCATTCCGCACGATGTTACCGCGATGAATTTTGTCCGGGACTGACGCGATGACCTGCCCTTGTCAATTTTCGTATTTTCCTCATTGCGTGAGGTAACGGCGCTTGCCGGACCGTCGGCGTATGCGACCCCGGTTGCAGCGCCTTCAACGCAAATGAGGCGGGCATCGGGCCCGCCTCATTCATGTTGGACTGCGCGCGAGGAGCTCAATAGCAGGCGCGCGGATCGGCCTGCACATATTGGCCGCTCGGATAGCGGTAATAGCAATTGCCCTGGGCGAGATAATAACCGGGGCGCGACGCAGCTGTGGCGCCTGCGATCGCGCCGGTCGCCCCGCCGATCACGGCGCCTGCCGCCGCGCCCGTGGCGTTGCCGGAAAGCAAGCCGCCAAGCACACCGCCGACGATGGCCCCGCCGAGCGCGCTCGCGCCGGGATCCGCGGGCGGCGGTGGAGGCGGCGGCGGTTCATAGGCGACCGGCGGACCCGGCGGCGCATAGGCCACCGGCACGTCGTCGATATAGTCTTCCGAAATATAGGCAGGCGGTCCGTCCATCCGCTGCGGATAGTAGTACCAGACGCCGCCGACATCCCACCACCAGCCGGAGCGGCCGTTGTGGACCTCGTGGCGCCAACGTCCGCCGTCCCAGGCAAGATTGCCGCGATAGGCGTGTCCACCCCAGTCGCGCGCCGGCGCAGGGCCGCGTGCCATGTAGCGGCCGGATCCGGGCGGTGGGCCGCCCGCATTACGCGGTCCTGGACCGTGCGGGCCGGGGTTTGCGCCCGGAACCACGTGGGCTTGCCCGCCGGGCTGAGGTCCAGGGCGCACGGCCTGCTGCGGCGGAGCAGCCTTACGCATGTTCTGATTGGCCGGGGGCGGCGAGCCTGCGCCCTGCGCGGGCGGCTGGCCAAAACCCTTCGGCTGCCCGGCATCCTGCGCGTGCGCTGACAACGCCAGCAACGACATGGCCGAAACCATGGGAATGATGATCTTGATGCGGCTGGACGCACTCATTCGTGCCTACCCCCTACTTTCAGAAATTGCTGTGGTCCACGCGCGATAGATGATTCGGATCGCTCATGGCTGATGCCGGCGGACATGACTGACCTGCCAAGGCGGCTTATCGAAATTGACCTGCCAACCCGGCTCTGTCCCGTTACAAATGATTAAGATCACGGCATTTTTTCGTCCGGAGGCCACCCGCCAGACCGTCTAGCGGGCCGGCTCGATCACATTGCAATTGCTCCGCCCCGACATCAGGCAGTCCTGCATCTTGCTGGCAGCCGTGAGGTCACGGGCGAGCCACAAGCCGACGCCGAGGATAACGGCGGCGATGATCAACCCCGCGATAGCGCCGCGGCGACTGTCGCCGGATTGGGCCCTTGGCGAAGTGTTCGGCTTCGAAGCGTTGGGCTTCTCGGTGGGGTCGGGCTTGGACATGAGAACCTTGTCGCTCGGTGAGGCCCTTTATCACCTCTGCGACGGCGCGTCACATCCTGCTCGGCGCCTCGCCGCTCAGCCCTTGGTCCGCCTCAGCGCCTCCTTGCGCGACGTCTCGACCGCAGGGATTGCCTCCTGCACGCGCGGCGCGCAGCTGGTTAGAATGAACGCGGTCTGGGTGCACTCCCAGGCAGCCCCCAGAACGGTGCTTTCCATGGGTTGCGGACGGGCGGCCAACAGCACCGCACCCGCTACCGCCGCTGCTGCGATGGTGATTGCAAGGGCTTTCAGGCTCAGCCGGAAATAGATCATGCCCGTGCTCCGTCTCGTATCGGGCGGACGCTAGGCGCCGCCGCTGGGTGCCCTTATGAGAGGCATCACAATTCGGCAGTTTTTCCGGGCTACGAAGGATCGGCTGGGTAAGCGATTTTCGTTGACCTGATCGGCTGCGATTATGGGTGGCTTCACGGCGCGCGGCGATGTACACGCTTCTGCGTCGCGTGGCGCCTGCTTGTGCCCAGCCGACGTACCAACAGACGCTGATGTAGGATCGAAAGCG
This sequence comes from Bradyrhizobium manausense, assembly GCF_018130615.1. Lineage (GTDB taxonomy): Bacteria > Pseudomonadota > Alphaproteobacteria > Rhizobiales > Xanthobacteraceae > Bradyrhizobium > Bradyrhizobium manausense_A. The sequence continues at coordinate 35,449 of NZ_JAFCKB010000018.1, read as the reverse complement.
AGGAAGACAAGGCTCGTCGATGAGTGGATTCAGGGAACCAGGATTCTCCGACCGGCAAAAAGCCGCGCAGGAAGCACGCAAAAATCTTTTGAACAAGTTCAAGTCGCAGCCGGGACATGACGATCCCGCCGTTGCGGCGCGACGCGCCGAGCGCGAAGCACTCGCGGCCAAGCGCGCCGAAGCAAAGGCCATGCGCGAGGCGGAAAAGGCCGAGCAGAAGCGTCTCGCGGAAGAAGCTGCAGCGGCCGAAGCCGTGCGGATCGCGCGCGAAGCAGAAGAAGCGATTGCCAAGCAGGCTGAGTTGGAAGCCGAGCAGAAGGCCAAGCGCGACGCCCGCTACGCCGCCCGCAAGGCCAAGCGCAAGTAGCGTCCGCCAGTCACGTTCAATTGAATTTGAATTGAAGCATCAATTCCGGGGCGGCCGATCTGACCGCCCCGGAATTTTGACGTCCGAATGCATTTGAGAACGCGCGTCTGCCTTTCGCAAACGCTGCGACGACGCAGAAGATCAGTTCTTCTTCATCATCCCGTCGTCTTTCTTCATGCCATCCTTCGACATCGTGTCCTTTTTCATGCCGTCGTCCTTGGACATGGTGTCCTTCTTCATGCCGTCCTTGGACATCGTGTCCTTCTTCATCATGCCGTCATCCTTGCCCATCTTGTCCTGGGCGAAGGCGGCCGGCGACAGCGCCAGGCCAAGCGAGAGAGCGGCAGCCGAGACGCCGAGCACGATGCGGGTGCGAATGGTCATGAGAAATATTCCCTTCGAGATGGTGTTTGTCAGCGACTTGTGCCGCTACACATTCTCGACGGATCAATGCGCGTGCTTGTTACGCGAGGTTGCAGATTTTTTCGCAAGGCATCGGGCTGCCTGCGCGATCGTCGCCTGACGCACGGCGTTGGAGATGGGGCATGTGAGGCGCGCTGTGTGCAGCGCAGCAAGGCCAACACTTGCCGCGGCGTTCCGTCTCGAACTATCAGACTAGAGAACTCGGGGTCGAAGACCGGCTAGGATGGGCCATCGCGCCGGTCTGATGACCCACCCAGACCACGCCAAGCAAGAACCGTCCTAAGAACCGTCCAAGGGGATCCACCATGTTCACGCGCCGCCATCTGCTCGCGACCGCCGTCGCCGCACCCGCCATTCTCCGCTTCGGCATTGGCACCGCGCATGCCGCAACCACGCTCAAGATCTCGCACCAATTCCCCGGCGGCACCATCGACAAGGGCGATTTTCGCGACCGGCTCTGCCGCATGTTCGCCGCCGAGGTCGCTAAGCGCAGCAATGGCGACATCGCCGCCGAAATCTATCCGAACTCCTCGCTGATCAAGACCAACGCGCAGTTCTCCGCAATGCGCAAGGGCGCGCTCGACATCTCGCTGTATCCGATGCCCTATGCCGGCGGCGAATTGCCCGAGACCAATATCGGACTGATGCCCGGCCTCGTCACCACCTACGACCAGGGCATGCGCTGGAAGAAGGAGCCGGTCGGCAAGGCGCTGACCGACTTCCTGGCCGACAAGGGCATCATCCTCTTAAGCTGGGTCTGGCAGGCCGGCGGCGTCGCCAGCCGCTCCAAGGCCATCGTCGCCCCTGAAGACGCCAAAGGCCTGAAGGTGCGCGGCGGCTCGCGCGAGATGGACATGGTGCTGCAGACTGCCGGCGCCTCGGTGCTGTCGGTGCCCTCGAACGAAATCTACGCGGCGATGCAGACCGGCGCCTGCGACGCCGGCATCACCTCCTCCACCAGCCTGATCTCGTTCCGCCTCGAAGAGGTCGCGAAGTCGCTCACCTCAGGCGCCGGCGCCTCCTACTGGTTCATGCTCGAGCCGCTGATGATGTCGAAGGCAATCTTCGACAAGCTGCCGAAGAACCAGCAGGACATCCTAGTCGCCGTCGGCGCAGAGCTCGAAGCCTTCGGCCGCAAGGGCGCGCAGGATGACGATGTCGAGGTCGCCAAGGTCTACGAGAAGGCCGGCGCGAAAGTCTCGGCGCTCGATGCCGCCACCGTCGGCAAGTGGCGCGACATCGCCCGCGACACCGCGTGGAAGGATTACGGCGCCAAGACCGCGACCGCCGCGAATCTGCTCAAGCTCGCCTCCGACGTCGCTGCATGAGCCACGGTCCGCTCGGGGATCGTGAGGACATGGCGAACGCGACCGCAAGGACCGGCCTTGCGGCGGCGGCTGATCGCGGCCTCGCCATCCTCAACCGCATCATCGTCGTGTTCGCCGCGATGGCGCTGGTCGCCGCCTGCGCCATCCTGAGCTACAGCGTGCTCAGCCGCGCCTTGTTCAAGGCCGCCAATTACTGGCAGGACGAGGCCGCCGTGTTCCTGCTGGTTGGCGCCACCTTCATGACGGCGGGCTACGTGCAGCAGAACCGCGGCCATATCGGCATCGAGGCCTTCGTTGGCCTCTTGTCGCCGCTGGCGAACAGGATCCGGCTCTGGTTCGTCGACGCCGTGACGTTCCTGTTCTGCGCGTTCTTCACCTGGAAGTCGTGGACGCTGGCGCATGAAGCCTATGTCGACGGCCAGGTCTCGAACTCGATGTGGTCGCCGCCGCTCGCCATTCCCTATTCCCTGATGGCGCTCGGCATGAGCCTGCTCTGCGTCCAGATCCTCGTGCAGCTGGCGCTGCCTTTCGCGGGAACCAGGCGTCCATGAGCGTCTTCGGTATCGGTATCGCTTATGGGGTCGCGACGCTGCTCGTGATGTTTTCGGGCATGCCGATCGCTTTCGCGCTCGGCGCGGTCGCAGTCGTGTTCATGGGCATCTACATGCCCTCAGCGTCGCTCGATACGGTGACGCAGAACGTCTATGAGGAGATGGCGTCCATCACGCTGCTGTCGATCCCGCTCTTCATCCTGAAGGGTGCCGCGATCGGCAAATCGCGCGCCGGTCAGGATCTCTATTCGGCGCTGCATGCCTGGCTGCACCGCGTGCCCGGCGGGCTTGGCGTCGCCAACGTCTTTGCCTGCGCACTGTTCGCGGCGATGGCGGGCTCGAGCCCAGCGACTTGCTCGGCGATCGGCTCGGCCGGCATCCCCGAGATGCGCAAGCGCGGCTATTCAGGCGGCTTCGCCGCAGGCATCATCGCCGCCGGCGGCACGCTCGGCATTCTGCTGCCGCCCTCGATCACCATGATCCTGTTTGCGGTCGCCGCCGAGAAATCGCTGGGACGCTTGTTCCTCGCCGGCATCGGCCCGGGCCTGCTGCTGGTCTCGCTGTTCGGCGGCTATGCCGTGATCCGCTTTCGCCAGGAATATGCGGTGGCCGAAGCGGCCTACAAGAAAGGTAGCCCTGAATCGGCGATCCTGGCCCGCGACGAATATACGCTTGCCGAACGCTTCAGCGTGCTGCCGCGCGTGATCCCCTTCGTGCTGCTGCTCACCGGCGTGATGGCGGCGCTCTATGGCGGCTATGCCACGCCCTCGGAGACCGCCGGCCTCGGCGGATTGCTGGCGCTGGGGCTGATCGCGGCGATCTACGGCGTGTGGCGGCCGGGCGACCTCGCGCCCATCATGAAATCGACGATCCGGGAATCGACCATGCTGATGATGATCATCGGCATGTCGCTGCTGTATTCCTACGTGATGAGCTATTTGCACATCTCCCAATCGGCGGCCGAATCCGTCGTCGCGATGCATCTGCCGCGCTGGGGGCTACTGTTTGCGATCCTCGTCATGGTCGTCGTGCTCGGCTTCTTCCTGCCGCCGGTCTCGATCATTCTCATGACTGCGCCGATCATCCTGCCGCCGCTCCGCGCCGCCAATTTCGACATCATCTGGTTCGGCGTGGTGATGACCATCGTGATGGAGATGGGGCTGATCCATCCACCCGTCGGCCTCAACATCTTCGTCATCCGCAACGTCGCGCCCGACATTTCGCTCAGCGAAGTGATCTGGGGCACGCTGCCCTTCGTGCTCTTGATGATGGGCGCGGTGCTGCTGCTCTGCTTCGTGCCGGAGATCTCGACCTGGCTGCCCGACCTGGTGATGGGGCCGGATGGGAGCAGATGACGCTGCAAGGGTGGGCAAAGGCGCGTAGCGCCATGCCTGGCCCGCTTCGTCCTCGCGCTCAGCACAGTGCGCCGTCCAGACCTGCAAGAACCTCCCGGGCGCGCTTGATTGAGAAATCACGTGCCGCCCGATCGAAGGCGGCCGGGTTTCCCCGCATCATGTAACCGTGACGCACCCCGGGGAAGATGTGCACTTCGACGTTCGCCATGCGCGCCGCCACGTCACGATATGCCTCCAGCACCTCGACCGGCGCGCGATTGTCCTGGTCGCCCCAGATGAGACAGACTTGCTCGCGAACGCCGACGAGCTCGTGAAGATAATCCAGCATCTGGGATCCGTGGCAGCAGATGCCGGCGGCGTAGCCAAGTCGCTTCGGTCCGAGGATCGCGTACGGACCGCCGTAGCAAAACCCCATGACCGCCGCCTGTCCATTGAACTGCGGGAGTGTGCCGAGGTGTCTCAGCGTGTCGGCCATGTCGGCCTCGCCGACCCTGATTTGCTCGAGACGCGGCTGCGAACGCTGGGCAGCACGCTGGTCGTCCCGTGAAAGCGGGCCGGCAATCGAACGCCAAAACAGATCGGGTACCGCTACGATAACTCCATATGTCGCAAGCTCCTCTGCGATCGCGCGCATGTCGGCATCCACACCGTGAATGGCGGAAGCAAGCACGACCGCGGCAACCGGCTTTTCAGCCTCGGGCGCGACGAGATAGCAATCGAACTCACCGCCGCCTTTCGCGCAAATCCTTCTTGTCCTTCCAGGCATGACGGAGCCGTCCCTTCGTTTCGAGACGAAGCTGTGACCATCGCGGATTTCGCCGCGCTACTCCTGCTTGATTTTCGCGAGGCTTATCACTTTGGCCCACTTCTCGGTTTCACTGGCCATGAGCTTGCCGAAGTCGGCCGGCGAACCACCAAGTCCCGCGGCATCGAGACTAGCGAGGTGCGCTTTGAACCCGGAATCGGCCAGCGCAGCGTTGATCTCCATATTGAGCCTGTCGATAATTTCGACCGGCGTGCCCTTCGGCGCGCCGATGCCGAACACCGAGCTCGCCTCATAGCCGGGCACGAACTCGCCGATGGCCGGCAGATCCGGCAATGCTTCGGACCGTGCCGCTGTCGTTATCCCGAGCGCGCGCAGCTTGCCGCTGTTGATATAGCCGATCGACGGCGCCAGGTTCACGAACACGACCTGCACCTGCCCGCCGAGCAGATCGGTGATCGCGGGCGCCACGCCCCGATAAGGCACATGCTGAATATCCAGCCCGCCGGCCTCCAGCTTGAACAGTTCGGCGGCGATGTGGGTGATCCCACCTACTCCGCCCGAACCATAGGAGAGTTTTCCCGGGTTCGCCTTGGCGTAGGCGATGAACTCCGCAATGGTGTTGGCGGGAACCGATGGGTGGATCACCATCACCAGGGCGCCGCGCGACAGGCCTCCAACCGGCGCAATATCCCGCAGGAAATTGAAATCGAGCTTTCGATAGAGCGTGGCATTGATCGCATTCGGCGAACCGACCAACAGGAGAGCGTAACCGTCCGGAGGCGCGCGCACGACTGCATCGGTGGCGATATTGCTCCCGGCGCCGGGGCGGTTCTCGATAACAAACGGCTGGCCGAGCCGCTCCGAACACCATTGCCCGATCAGGCGCGCGAGGATGTCATTTGGCCCGCCCGCGGCAAAACCAACCATGATGCGGACCGGCCGCGACGGGAAAGTCTCCGCCCAAGCCAAGCGGGAAAGCAGAGGGGGCGCAGCCACGGCCGCCGCAAGACGCAGAAATCGACGTCGGGAGGGAGGCATAAGCTTTGCTCCGTCGAACCCGCACTCGCGCCGGCTCTCCTCAGCGGCGGAGGATAGTTGATGCCGTCATAAGCACATAAGGCTATTATCTGATGGGATCATATCAGAACGGAAATGGGTGCCCTCATGCAGATGAGCGATCGCATCGGGAAACGAATGAAGCTGCAGGACCTGCATGTGCTCATGGCCGTGGTGCAGGCCGGCAGCATGGGCAAGGCGGCGCTCATGCTCAATACCACCCAGCCCAATATTTCGAGATCGATCGGGGAGCTCGAGCGTGCGTTTGGCGTCCGCTTGCTCGATCGCCACCAACGGGGAATCGAACCGACCGAGTGCGGGCGGGCCCTGCTCGATTGCGGAGCCGCCGTCTTCGACGAGCTCCGCCAGGGCGTGAAGAGCATCGAATTTCTGGCCGACCCCACAGCTGGAGAAGTACGGATTGGAAGCACGGCCTTTCTGGCGGCGAGCTTCGTTTGCGCTCTCATAGATCGGCTCTCCCGGCGTCATCCGCGGATCAAATTCCAGCTCGTGACCGGCTATATAGAGGCCCTGCACCGCGACTTGAGCGAGCGCAAGGTCGATCTGCTGATCGTGCGCAGCACCGGCGAGCTTGCCGACGATCGGCTGCGTTTCGAATTTCTTTTCGAAGACCGCTACGTCGTGGTCGCAGGTGCGAAGAATCGATGGGGCCGCCGCCGCAAGATCCAAATTTCCGAGTTGGCCGACGAATCCTGGGTGCTGCCACCGCGCGAGAGCGTCATTGGATCAATCGTATGGGAAGCGTTTCGAGCCGCCGGGCTTGATTACCCCCACGCGACAGTCGTGACCGATTCCCCGCATATGCGGGTCAGCCTGTTGACGACAGGCCGCTTCATCACGATCTTCCCCGCCTCGGCGCTGAGATTTCTTGCCAGGAAGTCCGCCCTCAGGGTCCTGCCCGTCGATCTACCCAAAGCCCGCCGGCCAAACGGGATCGTCACGCTCAAGGATCGCGCCCTCAGCCCTGTTGCCCAACTGACCATCGACAGTGCTCGTGAGCTTGCAAAACCGATGGCGAAGCCAAAATCACCTGGGCATGTCCGCAACTGACGCATCGTATCATCTGCTGAGCGCGCAAAAGCGCTTGCCATCGAAGCGAAACGTACCTGATCGAACTTACGAACTCGGCCCCTGGGAATCCGACTACTTCTTCTTCCGCGCCACGCCTTCGAGGTGAACGCGGCGCACCTCGTCCTGGCGTGCCCGCTCCTTACGCCGGCAGGAACGGCACATCGTCGCCGTCGTGAACAGGCTGCCTTTGGCGGTCTCGTACCACCATTTCTGCTGCTCGGCCGTCCACGTCTCGGCCTTTCGGCACGCCTTGCAAGTGAAATCGACCGGTACATACCAGCCGCGCTCGACAAATGCAGGAACGCTATAGCTGTTGCCCGCCGAGCCGAGCTTGGTCGTATCCACGGGTACTTCGCCGCGCGAACCGACGCTTCGCAAGAATTCTAACCGCGCTTTTCTCGCGGCCTGCGCAGCCAGGATCGTTTCTTTTTCCCGCTTTGCGGCCTTGCGCGCGGCGATCTCGGATCGCTTCTGCTTGTTGCTCTTCATCCTGAGCAATCCAGCCCATTAGGTGGTTAAGGTAGCGAAGCCTACCTGCTTACTCCTAAGTCGTGCGGCGCTTCTTCGCGTTCAACGCAGAGGCCACACGGCTCACGGGCGGCTTGCCCAGTACGCGGCTCATTTCATTTGTCGCCGCCAGCAGCTTCTCCATATCGACACCGGTCCTGATGCCCATGCCTTCGAGCATGTAGACGACATCCTCGGTCGCCACATTGCCCGTGGCGCCCGGCGCATAGGGACAACCGCCGAGCCCTCCAGCGGCCGCGTCGATCACGCGGACGCCCTCCTGCAGGCCGGCATACAGATTGGCCAGCGCCTGCCCATAGGTGTCGTGGAAATGCATCGCGAGCTTTGCAGGCGAGATGTTGGCAGCTACCGCGCGCAACATGCCCTTCGCCTTGGCCGGCGTGCCGACGCCGATGGTGTCACCGAGCGAGATTTCGTAGCAGCCGAGCTCCCACAGCGTATTGGCCAGATCGGCGACCGCCTTCGGCTTGATCTCGCCGTCGAACGGACAGCCGAGCACGCAGGAAATATAGCCGCGCACCTTCACGCCGTCGGCCTTGGCGCGCGCCAGCACCGGCTTGAACCGCTCGATGGACTCCGCGACCGTACAATTGATGTTGGCGCGCGAAAAGCCTTCCGAGGCCGCCGCGAACACGGAGACCACCTTGGCGCCGGCGGCTCGGGCCGCGTCATAGCCCTTCTCGTTCGGCACCAGCACGTGGAACTCGGCGCCCTTGACGTGACTGACGCCGCGCAGCACGGCATCGGAGCTCGCCATTTGCGGGATCGCCTTGGGCGAGACGAACGCACCGACCTCGACGGTATCGAGGCCGGCGGCGACCAGTGCCTCGATGAAGGCGATGCGGGCCTCCACACTGACAGGCATCTTCTCGTTCTGCAGACCGTCGCGCGGCCCCATTTCAACGATGCGGACGGGATCGCTCATGTCACTCTCCCGACGGCTCGACCACGGCGAGCTCGATGCCTTCCTGCACGATGTCGCCGACCTTGCACTTGATCGACTTCAGCACGCCGGCATAGGGCGCCCGCAGCGTCTGCTCCATCTTCATCACTTCCAGCGTGAGGATCGGCGCGCCCTTGTCGAGCTTGGCGCCCTCCTCGGCCAGCACAGCGACGACTGTGCCCGGCAAGGGGGCCGCGATCTTGTCGGCGCCCGTCTGCTCCTCGGTCTCACCGCCAAATGGATCGACCCAGTGCAGGTCGAAGCGGCCATTGCGCGTGCGCAGATATAGCTCGTGGCCATCGATCACGGCGGCGACGAATGACTTGACGCCATCCAGAGTCAGATCGAAGCCGCCCTCCTTCGGCGCAATCGTGAACGCCAGCTCGCGCTCGCCGATCACGAGCGTCGACGGCCCGCTGCCGTAGTTGAGCGTGATCTTCTGCTCCGGCCCATGACCAGCACCATGACCAACACCATGGCCGACGCGGAAGGCAAAGCTGCGCTGGCGGCGGCCGACCGGCTGCCAGCCAAAGGTGTGCCACGGCGAATTCAACGGCGAACTCGCGGCGCCCTGCGCGGCTCGCCGTTCGTCGTTGACGATCGCGGCCACTGCAGCGCAGAACTCGAGCTCGCCGGGGGCCGCCGACGTCGAGGTCAACGCCGCCAGCTCACGCTCGATGAAGCCGGTGTCGATCGCATTCGCCCGCACCTTGGGATGCGTGATCAGCGCCGACAGGAACGGGATATTGGTGACGATCCCGCGGACGTCAGAGTCCTCCAGCCCGCGGTTGAGCCGGTCGATCGCGACTTCCCGCGTCGGCGCCCACGCGATCATCTTGGCCAGCATGGCGTCGTAGTACGGCGAGACGGTATCCCCCTCGCTGTAGCCGGCATCGATGCGCAAGCCCCCGGTCTCCTCCGCCGGCAACCGCCAGGTCGAGATCCTGCCGACCGACGGCATGAAGTTCTTGGTCGGGTTTTCGGCGTACACACGCGCCTCCACCGCATGGCCGTGGAGCTTGATCTCGTCCTGCTTCAGCGGCAGCGCTTCGCCGAACGCCACGCGCAGCTGCCATTCGACGAGGTCGACCCCGGTGATCAGCTCGGTCACGGGGTGCTCGACCTGGAGACGCGTGTTCATCTCGATGAAGAATACGTCCTTGCCGTCGGAGACGAACTCGATCGTGCCTGCGCCGACATAGTTCACCGCGCCTGCCGCCTTTCGCGCCGCGGCGCAGACCGTCTCGCGCTGGGCGGCATTGAGCGACGGTGACGGCGCCTCCTCGATCACCTTCTGGTGGCGGCGCTGCAACGTGCATTCGCGCTCGAACAGCGACAGCAGATTGCCATGGCTGTCGCCGATGATCTGCACTTCGATGTGGCGGGGATTGTCGACATATTTTTCGATCAGCATGCGGTCGTCGCCGAACGCAGCCTTGGCCTCGCGCTTGGCGCTGACGATCGCGGGCGCGAGCTCAGCCGCCGAGCGCACGATGCGCATGCCGCGGCCACCACCGCCGGCGGACGCCTTCACCAGGATCGGGAAGCCGATTTTGTCGGCGGCTTTCGCCAGCGTCGCATCGTCCTGGGCCTCGCCATGATAGCCGGGCACCAGCGGCACGCCGGCCTTCTCCATCAGCGCTTTCGAGCCGGACTTCGAGCCCATCGCCGTCATCATCTCGGCGGTCGGGCCGACGAAGACGAGGCCCGCGTCGAGACAGGCTTGCGCGAACTCGGCATTTTCCGACAGGAAGCCGTAGCCGGGATGCACGGCCTCGGCGCCGGTCTTGCGGGCGGCCTCGATCAGCCGCTCGACATTGAGATAGCTGTCGCGGGCCCGCGACGGCCCGAGCAGCACGGCCTCATCCGCAAGTGCGACATGCATCGCGTCGCGATCTGCCTCGGAATAGACGGCGACCGTGCGCAGGCCCATTGCGCGCGCGGTGCGGATGACGCGGCAGGCAATCTCGCTCCGGTTGGCGATCAGGAGCGTGCGAAAACGACGGTAGAGCTTTGAACGGTCCATCGCATCACATCCTGAACAGGCCGAATTTCGTCGGTTCGATCGGCGCATTCGACGCCGCCGAGAGGCCGAGGCCGAGCACGAGCCGCGTGTCGGCCGGGTCGATCACGCCGTCGTCCCAGAGGCGTGCGGTCGCGTAATAGGGATGCCCCTGGCTCTCATATTGCGCGCGGATGGGCTCGCGGAATTTATCTTCGGCCTCCTTCGACCAACTGTCGCCCTTGGCCTCGATATTGTCGCGTCGGACCTGGCTCAGCACCATCGAGGCCTGCTCGCCGCCCATCACCGAGATGCGCGCGTTCGGCCACATCCAGAGGAAGCGCGGTGAATAGGCGCGCCCGCACATGCCGTAATTGCCGGCGCCGTAGGAGCCGCCGATCACGACTGTGAATTTCGGCACCGAGGCGGTTGCGACCGCGGTCACCAGCTTGGCGCCGTCGCGCGCGATACCGCCAGCCTCGTATTTCTTGCCGACCATGAAGCCGGTGATGTTCTGCAAGAACACCAGGGGAATGCCACGCTGGCAGCACAGCTCGATGAAATGCGCGCCCTTCAGCGAGCTCTCACTGAATAGAATGCCGTTGTTGGCGATGATGCCGACCGGGTAGCCCCAGATATGGGCGAAGCCGCACACGAGCGTCGTGCCGTAGAGCTTCTTGAACTCGTCGAATTCGGAGCCATCGACGACGCGCGCGATGATGTCGCGCACATCGAAGGGCTTGCGGCCGTCAACCGGCACCACGCCGTAAATTTCCTCTGCCGCGAACAGCGGATCGCGTGGCGGATGCATGTTGAGGTTCGGCCGCGCTGACGGCTTCAGCGTGCCGACGATGCGCCGCGCAATCCCGATCGCATGCGCATCATTCTGGGCGTAGTGATCGGTCACACCCGATTGCCGCGAGTGCACGTCGGCGCCGCCGAGCTCCTCGGCGCTCACGACCTCGCCGGTCGCGGCCTTCACCAGCGGCGGGCCGCCGAGAAAGATGGTGCCCTGATTGCGCACGATGATGCTCTCGTCCGACATGGCCGGCACATAGGCGCCGCCGGCGGTGCAGGAGCCCATCACGATCGCGATCTGCGGAATGCCTTGGGAGGACATCTGCGCCTGGTTGTAGAAGATGCGGCCGAAATGCCGCTCGTCCGGAAAGATCTCGTCCTGCAGCGGCAGGAAGGCGCCGCCGGAATCGACCATGTAGACGCAAGGCAGATTGTTCTGCCGCGCGATGTCCTGCGCACGTAGATGCTTCTTCACGGTCATCGGATAATAGGTGCCGCCCTTGATGGTGGCGTCGTTGGCGACGATCACACATTCGCGGCCCGAGATCCGCCCGACGCCCGTGACGATGCTCGCCGAATGCACGTCGCCGCCGTAGAGCCCATGGGCTGCGAGCGGCGACAGCTCCAGGAACGACGTCCCGGGATCGACCAGGAGGTCGACGCGTTCGCGCGCCAGCATCTTGCCGCGCGATGTATGGCGGTTGCGCGAGGCCTCGCCGCCGCCGCCGGCGACTTGGGCGAGCTTCTCGCGCAAATCGGCGACGAGCGAACGCATGGAATCGGAATTGCGCGCAAAATCTGATGACGATGGATCGATGCTGGAATGGAGCGGCATTGAGGTCCCGCGTTGCCTTATGAGGTGGTTGCGTGGAAGGTTTAGGCCGTTTCCGCCATCAGCTCGCGACCGATCAGCATGCGGCGGACCTCGGACGTCCCCGCGCCGATCTCGTAGAGCTTGGCGTCGCGCCAGAGCCGGCCGACCGGAAACTCGGATGTATAGCCGACGCCGCCCAGCGCCTGGATCGCCTCGCCGGCCATCCATGTCGCTTTCTCCGCGGAATAGAGAATCGCAGCCGCCGCGTCCTTGCGTAAGCTGCGGGCGTGATCGGCGTGGTCGCAGGCGCGGCCCACGGCATAGACATAGGCGCGCGTGGCCTGCCAGGTCGCATACATGTCGGCGAGCTTGCCCTGCATCAGCTGGAAGTCGCCGATCGGCTGGCCGAACTGCTTGCGCTCGTGCATGTAGGGCACCACGGCGTCCATGCAGGCCGCCATGATGCCGAGCGGGCCGCCCGACAGCACCGCGCGCTCATAGTCGAGGCCGGACATCAGCACCTTGACGCCCTCGCCCACCTTGCCCATCACGTTCTCCTCCGGCACCTCGCAGTCGTCGAAGAACAGCGGATAGGTATTGGAGCCGCGCATGCCGAGCTTGTCGAGATGCTGGCCGTGGGTGAAACCCTTGAAACCCTTTTCGACCAGGAACGCGGTCATGCCGCGTGGGCCGGCTTCGGGATCGGTCTTGGCGTAGACCACCTGCACGTCGGCGTCGCCGCCATTGGTGATCCACATCTTGGAGCCGTTCAGCACGTAGCGGTCGCCGCGCTTGTCGGCGCGCAGCTTCATCGAGACGACGTCGGAGCCGGCGCCGGGCTCGGACATTGCGAGCGCACCGACATACTCGCCGGAGATCAGCTTGGGCAGATAGCGCTGGCGCTGCGCGTCATTACCGTTGCGGCGGATCTGGTTGACGCAGAGGTTGGAATGGGCGCCGTAGGACAGCCCGATCGCAGCCGAGCCGCGCGAGATCTCCTCCATGGCGACGACATGGGCCAGATAGCCCATGTTGGTGCCGCCATATTGCTCCGGCGCGGTCATGCCGAGCAGGCCGAGGTCGCCAAAGCGCTTCCACAAGTCGGCCGGGAACAGGTTGGCCTTCTCGACCTCGGCTGCGCGCGGGGCCACCTCTGCTTCCACAAAGGCGCGCACGGTGTCGCGCAGCATGCCGATGTCTTCGCCCAGATCGAAGTCGATGCTCGGGATGTTCACGGCGATTCCTCCCAATTTCTTGCAAAGCTCTTTGTCTGCCCGAACCTACCCCCGGCCGGGCGCCGCGGCGGTCGAAAAGGTTGCATTTTCCGCCAAGTTTGGCGAGGATTTTCCAAAGGACTTTTCGTGCCCCCTCAAGCCGCGACCGCCCCGCCTCGCCGCGCCATGACGCCCGCCGCCTTTGTGCGCGGCGTGGTCGCGGCCTACGCCCGCTACGGACGGGATCCAGCCGAGGCGCTGAGCAAGGGGCAGGTTCTCCCGGACCTCGTCGAATCCAGGGATGGGCGCGTGACGGCCGCCCAGTTCGAGGCGCTGGCTGGCCATGCCATGCGCGAGCTCGACGACGAGGCGCTCGGCTGGTTCTCGCGCCGGCTTCCTTTCGGCACCTACGGCATGTTGTGCCGTGCCTCGATCACCGCGGCCACGCTCGAGGTCGCGCTGAAACGCTGGTGCCGGCATCATCGCCTGCTGACCGAGGACGTGCTGTTCGAGCTCTCGGTCACTGAGGAAACCGCGACCATCTCGATCCGCGAGCAGCACGAGCTTGGCGCATTGCGGGAGTTCTGCCTCGTCACCCTGCTCCGCTACGTGCTCGGCTTCTCCTGCTGGGCGATCGATTCCACCATCGCCCTGCGCGCGGCGGAATTTCCCTACGCCGAGCCCGGGCACGTCTCGGTCTATCCGACCATCTTCTGCAAGACCGTTCGCTTCAGCGCAGGCCGCGCCAGCATCGTCTTTGACAGGCATTATCTCTCGCTGCCGCTGACCCGCAGTGCGGCCGATCTCGACAGCATGCTCAAGGGCGCCCTGCGCCTGACCGTGCTGCCCTATCGGCCCTATCGCCGCGACCGGCTCCTGGTCGAGCGTGTCCGGCGGGTGCTGCGCGCGGCACGCGGGCGTATTCCGGGGGCGGAGGATGTCGCAAGCGAGCTTGCGCTTTCCACCCGAACCATGCACCGCCGCCTGCGCGAGGAGGCAACCTCGCTGCGCGACCTCAAGGAAGAAGCAAAGCTCGAGCTCGCCAAGCAGGAGCTGATGCGCGGCCGGACCCCGATCAAGCGCATCGCGGAGATCGCGGGCTTCCGCAACGAGAAGAGTTTTTCCCGTGCCTTCCGCATCTGGACCGGCGCCAGCCCTCGCGAGTTTCGCGGCCGGTACCGCTGAAGGACTGTCGTCGCTGTCGTCATGGATTTGCGGCCAACGACGGACTACCTGCCGCGCGCGGCTCCTATCCAGCCGGCGCCACTGCAGCGATCTCCTGCACTGGCAGCGGCACGTCCTTCGCAACTCCCAGCACCGGAAAGCTGCGCACGTTCTTCACATTGGGCATGGCTGCGAAATGCAGAAGCTGCTGGCGCATGCTCTCGACGCTCGGCGCGACGCATCGGAGCAGATAGTCGGTGTCGCCTGAAATCCGCCAGCACTGCTGGATGCGCGGGATGACGGCGATCGAGCCCTCGAAGGCCTCCAGCACCGGCTGGGCCTGGCTGCCAAGCTGGATCGAGACGAACGACACCACCTCGTAGCCGAGCAGACGCTCGTCGATGACGGCGCGCACCGCGCGGATCACGCCGCGGCTGAACAGCGATTTGAGCCGCCGCAGGCAGTTCGGGGCGGACACGCCGACCCGCAGCGCCAGCTCGTTGTTGCGAACCCGCCCGTCCTGCTGCAGCTCCGAAAGTATCCTCAGATCGACGCCGTCGAGCTGGTCACGCCCGGCCATCCCCTACCCTCGTCATGGTCCCGTCATGCGGAGCAGCGAAGCACGCGGCGGAAGGGGTGCCAAGGGCTCTCCGGAAGGATGCTCGAAGCGCAGCCCGTCAATGCGTCCAGGGTTCGCCGCGCCGGAACGAGAAATTGTCCGCATACGCGACCTGGCGGTGCAGCGATTCCTTCGGCTCGATCACCTGGTAGGCGATGCCCTTGCGCTCGCAATAAGCGACCGCCTCGTCCTTGGTGTGGAAGCGCAGCGTGATCTGCTGCTTCATGTCGCCCGACGAGGTCCAGCCCATCAGCGGTTCGACCGCACGCGGCTGCTCCGGCTCGTAATCGAGCTGCCATTCCTTGGTCTTGGACCGGCCGGATTGCATCGCGTTCTTGGCGGGCTTGAAAATGCGTGCGGTCATTGGCGGTCCGGCCTCTTCGTCTTTCGTTCGATTTTAATGCGTCACGGTAGCGATTGGTGGAAACCGCGGACATAGTATAGAGACACCTTACGGGAACCGGTCGGTGATTCCGGGCCCCAGGGTCGTCACCGACGGGTATAGTCATTATGCTGCACTGTGACAATTGCGTACCCGCCTTCCGCCCGGGAATCCCGCCCGGCGGCCCAGCCTCGCCCATTCCAGCGCATCTGTCCCCTTCGAGAGCTTCCGTCGCATGGCTTTCCTGAACATCAACGCCACGCTGCCCGAAAAAGGCCGTGACCTCAGGCTCGACCTGTTTCGCGGCGTCGCCAACTGGGCGATCTTCCTCGACCACATCCCGGACAACGTCGTGAACTGGATCACGACCCGCAACTACGGGTTTTCCGACGCCGCCGACCTGTTCGTCTTCATCTCCGGCTACACCGCCTCCTTCGTCTATGCGCGGATGATGCTGGAGCGCGGCTTCATCGTCGGCGCCACGCGCCTGACCAAGCGGGTCTGGCAGCTCTACGTCGCCCACATCATCCTGTTCGTGATCTACATCGCCTCGATCAGCTATCTCGCGCTGCGTTTCGGCGATTCCGAGATGATCAACGAGTTCAATGTCGCCGGCCTCGTCGACAACGCCACCGAGACGCTGCGCCAGGGGCTGTTCCTGCGCTTCAAGCCGCTCAATCTCGACGTGCTGCCGCTCTACATCGTGCTGATGGGCCTGTTTCCGCCGGTGCTGTGGTTCATGCTGCGCAAACCCGATTTGACGATGGTGCTCTCCATCATCCTGTGGCTGACCGCGCGTCACTTGGGCCTGAACCTGAACGCCTATCCGGCCGGTCAGTGGTACTTCAATCCTTATTGCTGGCAGGTGCTGTTCGTGTTCGGCGCCTGGTGCGCGATGGGCGGTGCGCGCCGCTCGATGGCGCTGATCAACTCGCCGATCACGCTGTGGCTCTGCCTCGGCTATCTGCTGTTCGCGCTGGTCATGACCATGGCCGGCCGCTTCCCCGCCCTCGGCGGCATGTTCCCGGAATGGCTGTTCTCGGCCTTCAACCCGAACGACAAGACCAACCTTGCACCCTACCGCTTCATCCATTTCGTCGTGATCGTGATCATGGTGATACGTTTTGTGCCTAAGGACTGGCCGGGACTGGAGTGGAAGATCTTCGATCCCGTGATCGTCTGCGGCCAGCAATCGCTCGCCGTGTTCTGCGTCGGCGTGTTCCTGTCGTTCGTCGGCCATTTCGAGCTGTCAATGAGCTCGGGCTCGCTGTTCGCGCAGCTCTTCGTCTCTATCGCGGGCATCGCGATCATGACGACGGTCGCCTATTACATCTCCTGGTCAAAGCGGCAGGACAAGCCGCTGAAGCCGCCGCCGGCGAAGCCTGCGGCTAATCCGGCTGCGAAGGCCGCTTGAGACGCGCGCTTTTTCAAGCGCGCGTTCAGCTTTCCGTTGCCATGTCCGCCTTGTCGGGGACCGGATTGACCTGCGTCAACCGGCGACTGCACCGGCAGGCCTAATGTTGGTTGGATACACGCCGCCGAATGCCGGCGGCCTCCCCCGGACAAGGCCCAGCACATGCCCTCTCATTTTCACGCCGTGGTCTGGATCGACCATTCGCAGGCTCGGATCTTCCATCTCGGTCTGAGCGGCTCGGACGAAGTCACGTTGCACCCGCACTTGGCGACGCGGCATCTTCATCACAAGGCTAACGAGATCGGCAGCGGCCATGCCGCCCCCGACAAGACGTTCTATGCCGAGGTCACCGCGGCCCTCGCCGATGCGGGCGAAATCCTCATCATCGGTCCGGCGGGCGCGAAGACAGAGCTCGCCAGCCACATTCGTGCCCATGCGCCCGATGTCGCCAAGCGGATTGCCGCGGTGGAAGCAGCCGATCATCCCTCGGACAACGAGATCGTCGCTTACGCAAAGCGTCATTTCAAATTGCCGCTGCCGCGCATTCAGGCACCGGGAGCGGCCCCGGGCGAGCGGCAAGCGGGCTGAGGGCGCGCCTCCGCCTCAGGCCGCCGCCTCGCCGTCATATTCGGTGAACTTCTTGTAGATCCAGTCACGGCCGTCGTGACGGCGCCAGACCTTGCCGTAGACGAGCTGCCCGTTGATCGAGCGGCGCGGCACGATGACGGTCCAGAGGTGCCAGATCTCAGCCCAGTTCGACGGTTGGCGGAGAGTTTTCGAGGTGGGATCGAAAGCCATGACGAACAACTCGCGCGAAACGAAACGCCGCGACGAATGTGATCTTGTGTGAGCCGCTGATAGGGGCGTCGTCGCGTGCCGGGACCGCTTTGATACCAGTCGTCAAAACGGCCGCAACGACAGCTCGTGCTTAACCTAACCGATCAACCTTACCCGCCGGCAGGCAACCGCCTTGCCGGTTGAATCGCCTGGCCATCTTTCCTAAGATATTTGCGCAATTTGAGAATGAGCATGCCGTTTGTGCGTGCCCCCGTGATTTTGAACTCAGACTGAATTTTGAGAAGCTGATTGCGCAGGTGGATGATCATGAATTTGCAATGTGCGCATTTGCGTCTGGCGACGTTCTCGCCACCCCCGACACCGGCCGCCAAGCCAACTCACGACAAGTCGACGAAGGCCGACAACGACAATGA
Source organism: Bradyrhizobium manausense (assembly GCF_018130615.1). Lineage (GTDB taxonomy): Bacteria > Pseudomonadota > Alphaproteobacteria > Rhizobiales > Xanthobacteraceae > Bradyrhizobium > Bradyrhizobium manausense_A. The sequence continues at coordinate 17,422 of NZ_JAFCKB010000018.1, read as the reverse complement.
TCCGGTGTGGCCGTTGATCCCGTTTCCGGCGGGCTGGCACGCCTCGAATTGAGCCACCAAAAGCGCAACGCCGCGCAAGCGGAGTATCTTCGCTTGGCGGCGTCCGTTAGGCATTGGGCGCTGAAATCCCCAACATCCGTATGTCGATGACGACGGCCAAAGGTTCGATGAAGCTTTGGTCATTTTGCGCCCGTTAACCCGCTCGATTTCTTGCGTAAATCGCACGAGTGGAGAAACAAACGCTGAGGTGGCGACGCCGCTTGTGACCGCGCCTCCGGACCATACCTTGCCGTTGCCAGGCGCCCGATCGTCGCCCGTTCAAACTCCACTCGCAGCCGTCGAGGCACCGCTGGTGCTGAGCGCGCCTTGCGCATTATAGGTCTGTCCCGCCTGGCTGCCCTGACTGGCCTGGGAGCTGGCGGCGGAGGTCTCCACCTCGGTCGTCCCGTCGGAGTAGGTGATCGTCGTTGTCGTGATCCCGTTGATGGTGGTGGAGACCTCGCTGACGATGGTCTTGGATGCGCTGCCGCCACCGCCCGATGCCGAGTTGCCGCTCGCCGATTGCAACGACGATGTCGCTGAGGTCGACGAGGTTGCTGAGGATGAGGCCGAGGACGATGTCGCAGCGCCCGACGGGGTGGCGGTTACCGCGGCGGCGGAAGATGCAATCGCACTGATCGACATGAAGACCTCGCCTGAAGGTTGCGGGCAAGGCGTCGTTGGCGCGCCCTGCTCGTCCCTTCAACGCCGGCCATGCGCGAAGCAGGCGCTGCGAGCGCGAAAAAAAGCTGCGACGCCCGCCGCATCTTCGCTTCCGGGCTAGCAACCAATCCCCCCGCCACGCGTTGCAGGTTTTTCCCACCCTGTCCGTTTGAGCATGCGAGCGGCGCTGTGTCAGCTCCCGCTCGCAACGAACGGACAGTCATCCCGTCTCACGTCCATGTGAGTTGGAGCGCGGCCGGTGAATTTTCGCGAGCGAGCGGAGACCAATGAGCAGCGGCCCGTAAGGCAAGGAGATGCTGTGAGCCAAGTTGATGCGACCGACAAACTGTCCGAGCTGGAAGAGCCCCGGACATCGCTGTTTGCAGTGGGCTGGCTCGCGATCGCGGCGATCTCGATGGTGGGCTGGATCTACGCACTCGGTTGGCTGGCCTGGCGTCTGGTCGATTGGCTGTGGTCTTGATGCAAGAGCGGACCTGCATTGGTCTGGCTTCCGCAGACGAGCGCGTCGGTCTGGCGGCTGCATTCGGCAGGCCGCCAGCTTCGGTCACACGACAAGACGACGCAGTTGGTGAAAGTGGCGAGGCCACCCACGATCGCGTGGGCTCGGCCTCGGTCTACGAAATTGGGGCGACGGTTTCCCCAATCAGCGTGCACTCCATGGAGAAGGGGGTCGCGCTGACTGGAAAAACCTCAATGTAGGGGAATCTTGCTTGACCTATCAGCCAATCGGTCTCAACCAGTATGGACGTATAAATGTAGCCATTAGAAACCGGAGCGCTTGGCGGAGGAAGTTGTAATGGCAAAGCCCGCCCGAGCTGGCCGCCGTTATTTGTTGCCGCGACCTGCAACCGCGCTATGACCGGCGCGGTCTGTGTGATGACCGTGCAATGTATCTTTTTGATCTTTGTCAGATCGGTCGACGACAATTGCGAGAAGTTGAGCCGGCAATAGCCACTCGCTCCACAGCTAGTATACGTGTACTCGTCATAGTAGGTGCCGTAGTTCGTTGATGCTGACTTGGCTTGATTTCCTGCAACAAGTGCCACGGCGACAATTGCGAACTTGGAAAAGCGAGCAAGATGCATGTTGGCCTCCTAATGTTGAATGAGCAATGCAGACGGTATGGGTGCAGGCGGACCGCGCCTGTGACGCGACCGAGCGAGCTCGGGTAGGCGAAGCCTAAATCGCGACGTTCAGGCCACGGTGCGCCGGTACCGAGGGCAACACGAGGCCGGTAGGGTTGAAGAGCGTCACGATTGCAAGGCTGAAAACGCGAGTTGATGTGGTGATGCCGTTGGTCGGTTCTAAAGGTATGATCATCGAAAGTGCCCCCAAACAGGGGTCAAACTAACGCGCGCATGTCGCCGGCGGATGTCGTGGATTGTTTCGCTGCGGCTTCGTCGCGGCGATTGCAGCCGCTCCAAAAAAAAAGCATGCGCGACGGCCCGGCCGCCAGTCCCGGCAGAGCCTGTCCGGCAAGGCACGTGAGCCGAAGATCGATGCTTCGCAGCGCCGCTCCCGCCCGCGGGCATATTGCGTTGAATCGGCGGGCGGCGGCGGCCGAGAATCTCAACAGCTTTTATGGAGCCGGCGAGCGACCGTTCAAGCCATGGCGGCTTCCATCGCGAGGCCGTTGCAACGTGCGCGGTGCCGGGACGCTGTTTTCCGGAACCGGCAGATAAGCAGCAAGTCGTTGCTGCATGTCCTCGATGGCCGCGAGGCGTCGCTTGATCTGATCAATCGATTTAAGGCGTTGCTCGCCGAGCGATAACGCGACTGACTTCCGCATCCCCATGCCCTCCACCTGGGAGAGTGCGCGGTTTCAGCGACGCCGTCTGTAACATAGGCCACAAACAGTTGAAATTCTTGGCCCGTAATACCGCCAGCCGTCCTTGTCGGCTTCGACACAAACCCCTCAGGCATCCGCGGCGTGTCACCGTCACCCAATACGTAAGGGGCCGGACAGGGGGCGCCCGCTCACCTGACCGTCCCAATCCGAAAATCCGGGAAGAGTCGACTTTGAGGCCTGGCTTGTAAGCCTTTGAAGATATTGGTCGGGGCAGCTGGATTCGAACCAACGACCTGCAGTACCCAAAACTGCCGCGCTACCAGGCTGCGCTATACCCCGATATCCAACCGGCCCCGTCGATACACGCTTCCCCAAGCGCCAGCAAGCTTAGTAAGGGCCAGCAAGCTCTCCCGGCGGCCAACGACGGCGGCCTTGGCCGCACCGTCAGGACCTACTTGCTGCCGAACAGGGGGTGACCGACGCGGTCGCCGGGACGGATGCCGTATTTCTGCGCTGTTCCCGCCACCACCTCCAGGACGGCCCGGGCAGGCCCCTTGGACGAGATAATCTTGGTCGAGAGCGGCTCGGTATTTTCGGCGATGCGCAGGATGCGGCCGTCAGCACGAATGAAGATCATGTCGAGCGAGACATAGGTATTCTTCATCCACATCGACACTTCCTGCTCGGGATTGAAGTCGAACAGCATGCCTTTGCCGTCCGCCAACTCCTTGCGGTACATCAGCCCGGTCTGCTTCTCCTCCTCCGTGGTCGCCATCTCCACCGAGAACACCTGCACGCCGTTCTTGGTGACGATCTCGAGCGGCTGGAAGCTGGCGGCATGAACAGGCACGCCGGCAACGGCGAAGCCGACAACGACGAGAATTGCGGCAAGCCAGCCCTGGGCACGGGACCAGGCGGCCTTTCGATCAAAGCTCATGGGCGGGAAACTCGGCAGGACTCGCGGAATGGAAAACTCGGAACGGCAGGGACCGGGCCAACGGCCGCGGACCGCGCCATCCTTACGCGGCCACCATCGCAAAAGCCAGAAGCGCGCGACCCTGGCCGCGCGCTTCTGCTCGGGAATACGGAAATTTGAAGCCGCTAATGCGACTGCAGGCCCGGTGAACCGGTCTCCGGATGGATCTCGGCGGCCATCATGCCCTTGGAGCCCGGCCCGAAGCGGACCAGCACATATTGGCCTGGCCGCAGCTCGGTCATGCCGAAGCGACGCAGCGTCTCCATGTGCACGAAGATGTCGGGGGTACCTTCCCCGCAAGTCAGGAAGCCGAAGCCGCGCAGCCGGTTGAACCATTTGACCTGCGCCCGCTCGAGCCCGCTGGTCGCCGTCACCGTGACGTGGGTGCGCGGCGGCAGCATCTGCGCGGGATGGATCGCGGTCGACTCGTCCATCGAGACCACGCGGAAGGCTTGGTATCCCTTGGCGCGCTGGATGCACTCGACGACGATGCGGGCGCCCTCGTAGGCGGTCTGGAAGCCGTCGCGCCTAAGCACGGTAACGTGCAGGAGCACGTCGGGCCAGCCATTGTCAGGTACGATGAAGCCGTAGCCCTTTGAAGCGTCGAACCATTTGATGACGCCGTGGACCTCGACGAGGTTGGCACTCCCCTCACCTAACCCGGTGAAGGGACTGAGCGTATTGTCGCGACCGGCGCTGTGCTCGCCCGACGCGGGAACTCCCAGCTTCTTGGACTCAAATCCGTCCGACGACCCCATAACCCCGGACCCCACAACTTTCATGCAACCCGCCACATTGGCGGTGCTCGAATCACGCGTCTTAAGAGAATCTTCTCACTTCGACGCGACGCGAATCTTTCGACTCAAAAGATAACACTCCCGGTTGCGACGCATAGATAAAAAAGAGATTCGCCGGAACCTATGAACAGCTTGCACAGCCGCGAATCAAACTAACGCCTTAATTGCCGACAAAGGGTCCGAGCGTTTCGCCGATGTCATGGCGGATGACGAGATCAGCAATATCGTCCTGCTCGGTCGGCTCGCGATTGATGATCACCAAACGTGCACCGGCGTTCTCCGCCATCATCGGAAAGCCTGCCGCCGGCCACACCACGAGCGAGGAACCGATCGCGATGAAGAGATCGCAGGCCTGCGACAGCTCGGTCGCCCGTTGCATTTCATCCTCCGGCATCGCCTGACCGAATGAGATCGTTGCGGTTTTTACCGGCTCGTCGCATGCGGTGCAGTCGGGCGCGGCGCCGTCCTGCTCAAACCGGCGCTTCACCCAGTCGAGTGGGTAAGCCTGCCCGCATCCGATGCAGCGCGCGTAAGTGGTGTTGCCGTGAAGTTCAATCACGCGATCGGGGGCGAAGCCGGAGGCCTGGTGCAGATTGTCGATGTTCTGGGTGATGACCGCGGGAATCTTGCCGGCGCGATGGAGTGCGGCGAGTGCGCGATGACCGCGGCCGGGCTTCGCTGCGGCGAAGACCTCTTCCATCGCAAAACGCCGTCGCCAGGATTCATCGCGCGCTGACTGGCTTGCGACGAACTCCTCGAACTGGATCGGACGGTTGCGAGTCCAAATTCCACCCGGCGAGCGGAAGTCCGGGATGCCGCACTCGGTCGAGATGCCGGCGCCGGTGAACGGCACGATGATCTTGGCGCGCGCGATCATATCGCCGAGCCGTTCGACACCGCTCTGAAGGTCCGATGCAATCACTCGCCGCCTCCTGATTTGCTGCCGCGCTAGCTGCAAGATGTGCAAGCGACAAGATTGTTGACGTTCTTATCCACCGCTGCGCAAGTCGTGCGCTGTCATGGGGCGGCAATTTTTTCCGATCATCGCTTATCACAATCCTGCAATGCCTCTTCCCCATTGACGCCCCAATCAGAAGCGCCAATGCATGTGTTGACGCGACTCAACGTGATTGCGGCGGCAGCGCTTGAGTTCACAAGTGCACACATACTCAGGTGTAGTGGGGATTTTGACATGACCGAAGACGAACAACGCAAGATTCGCGAACGCGAAGAGATTGCCGCCCGTGTCGCCGCCTTCCGTGCCACCCAGGAAAAGTTCAAGCGCGAGCGCGAGGAATATTTTGTGTCGACGCTCGAGAACGCGCGCAAGGCGGAGCGGCCCTCGCTCTGGCCGTAAGACATCGCGCAGGCGTTTATGCGCACGAAAAAAGCCCGGAGCACTGCTCCGGGCTTTTCGATTCATCAGCTGCTACCAGTGACGATAGTAGCGGTGGTGCCGATAGTACGGTCCACCATAATAGGCATACGGGCCAGGGCCATAATAGGCCGGGCCGTCGTAATAGCCGTAGCCCGGACCATAATAGCCGTAGCCATACGGATGGGATGCGGCGACTGCGCCCGCGGTGATTGCACCGGCGGCGAGACCGAATGCCAGACCCGGACCGATGCCTCGCGCCTGAGCAGGTGCCGGCGCCGCAACAGCGGTCACGCCGACGGCGGCGACGGTGGCCAGAACTGCGAGTGTCTTCCTCATGATCTCCTCCTTCGCATCTCGCGGAGACAACGCGGACCGCACGTGATGGTTCGCGCCTCGTGGAACCGAACTGCGCCAAAAAAATATCGAGCCGAAGGGAACAATATCCAGGCCGGGGGATTGGCCCTGCAAGTGCGGGAGCCTCCGCCATCCGGGTCGAGGCAACAGCACGAAGACCCCGTCAGCATCTCCGCGGTGCTGGCGGGGTTTTCAGTTTCAACGACAAAAAATGGCAGCACACATGGATCGCTGCCAACGGGGGGCGGAGGTCGAGGAGGAACGATGCCGATATCCGCTTTGCTGGCGCGCATCCGCAAGCTTGTTCCCAAAAACAATGCACAGCATTTCGACGAGATCGTCCGCAATTTCGGCGTCGGCGCGCTCCGCCCGCCGTCAACGCCGATGAGTGATGGCGAGCTCGCCCGCGCCATAGCCGAGTTCCTCAAGGACTCGCCCTCGTCGGAATCGGTTGCAACGCTGGGCCGGCGGCTCGATCCCACCTCGCCGCTCTGAGCAGCGTTTCTTCAGCGAGCGCGGAACAAGGATTGCGCACACACGTTGAGGTGGTCTTCCGCACGAGGAGGCCTGCCATGCCCGCCTGGCTCGAAGTTTTGCTTAATTTGTCCGGCTATGCCGGCTTCGTGGCGCTTGCGACAAGCGGTGTCGCATGCCCTCGGGATTCCACCGACGACGAGCTCTATGGCGGCAAACGCTAGTCTAGTTCGCGTGCGGCGGCTGGCCTGCGGTGCGGACCAGCCGGTCCGCCTTGACCGCGACGCGGGTGTCCTCGAGCTGCGGCCGCAGCGAAAAGCTGATCACCACGAAGGCGAGACAGAACAGCGTCCCGACGAGAGCGACGCGGCGATAGGTCTGGCGGTCGCCCTGATAAAATGACGGTGCTAAAAACGGGGTCATAATGGTGCTTGGCAAAAAACGGTTTTCTTGTTGTCGTTGCCAGACACCTATCCCAACGCGCCGCAAGCGCAACGCGATTGGGCTTTTAACCTAACCGAATAGGGTTATCGCGATCCCCGCAAGCTTTCGTTAGGGAGCATGATCCGAAAAAAGCGGGCCGCGGCTTTCCGAAACGATCATGCTCAAACGAGAGTTGCGCCGGTTGCCTCAGGCTTCAGCAGCCAGCCACTTCAACGAAGCGCGAAAGCCGAGGCTGCGATGGCCCGCGACCAGCACGGTGCCGTACACCTCGGCCCCCTCCCCGCTGAACGTGCCGGAGAAGCCGCTGGTCGCTTCGGTGCCGGCGAACAGCGGCCTCACAAGTGGATCGGCGAACGGCGAATGCTGGTTGGTGGCAAGCTCGCCCTTCCAGGTGCCATCGCCGACCGTGTAGGACCCGCGTGACCAGAAGTATGGTCCGCCGCCGAGCAGCACGCCATCGCGCAGGATCAACACGCCGCTGTCGCGGCCCTTCACGCCGTCGAGCATGTGGATGTGGATCGAGTAGAGCCCGTTCTTCATGGATGCGCCCGCCGTCACGCGCGACGATAGCGCGCGGCGCTGGAAGCGTCGAGCCGGTGACGCGCGGGCCTATCGCAGCTCCGCGACCATATTTGTTCAGGCTTCGCCGCCGTTTCGTTCTCAAGGAACGAATCGGAATCGACGAAATCGGCGCGGAGCAACTCCTAACAATTGGTTTGCAGTGCGCGCATGGACGTGCCCTCACATGCGGCTGTCGATCGCGCTCGCGGCGGCACTTGCGGCACAGACATCTTGCCCTTGCGCGGTCGATCAGCGCGACGCGTTTCCAAACGATCGATGACGCGGCGCGCCGTCATGCGTTCGCCGCCTCACGCCGAGAACGCTCAAGCCGCCGCACGTTTGGCGCTGCCCTTCTCCGAGAAGCATTCCAGGATCTGGATGCGGAGTTCTTCTGCGGCCGGGCCCTCCACCTTCCTGAGCTGGTTCCAGAGCCTGATCACTTCGCGCTGTTTCTCGACAGTCATGAGTCACCTCCCAAGCGGATGACTCACTAGAACAAAATGAGAACAAAAAGTCCAGCCCTACGCACCGGATTTCCTGTTCATGTCGCGTTGAACCTTTTCGGCGCGCCGCTGACCTATGGAGGCTGGGGGATTTCAGCGCCCAGTCATATGCCAGCGCCGCGATGGACGAACATACTCCGTCACCGCGGCGCTGTTGCTTTTTTGGATTTTCAACCTTAAGTTAGACGCACCGCTGGCGGCCAGGCGCTGAAATCCCATCGCCGCCAGCAAGAGAACCCCGTGCGCAAGCGCGGGGTTTTTCTTTTGAGAAACGGACGATGATTTGCGCTCTGCGCGTGAACCTTTTCAGCGCTAGCTTGTCTTAATAGATGAAGCTTCCCCCAGGCTTCACCCCCATCAGAAAACCCCGCTTCCCCCAGGCGGGGTTTTCCCCTTTTTGCCGACCGTGTCGCTGGCCTGCGCGGCCTCAGGACCGCGCGACGGCCGGATCAGACGGCGTCCTTGGCCACCTTCAGCGGCGAGGCCTTGACCGACTTGCTCGCCGGCTTCGCGGCAAACTGCATCGGCTCCTTGGTGAAGGGATTGACGCCCATGCGGGCCTCGGTCGCCGGCTTGTTGACGACCGACATCTTCACGAAACCGGGAATAACGAATTCACCGGACTCGTTGAGCTCCTTGTAACCGACCGTCGCCATGTACTCGATGACCGACTTCACGTCGTTCTTCGCAAGCTGCGTGCCTTCCGCAATTGCATCGATCAATTGGGTCTTGGTCATCTTCGCCATGTCTGGATTTCCTCTGAATTGGATGCGCGCGAGCCGCGACGGTGCTTTGTCCGGGAAGCGGTAAAACTGCGCGGGGCCCGCGTCTGTTCAGGCCTTTCGGCCACGAAGCAGCCGGGCTTAGAACCCATTGAGGCTGAAAACGCAAGCAGCAGTTCGGCGTAAGTTCCGCCATGTGACCCGCCCGGATAACGTCGTCTGCGGCGGCGACAAATCGAATTCCACAATGTCCCTAGAGAGTTCGGCCGACTTGCGGACTCATCCACATTTGCATGCGACTACGTCTCCTGAGCCACACTGCTCAGATATTTCGCCGGCGGCTTTCCCAGCGCCTTCTTGAACATGGTGATGAAGGCCGTGACCGATTCATAGCCGAGATCGGCGGAGACCTGCTGCACGCTCGCGCCCGCAGCGAGCTCGCGGATCGCGACGATCAGATGCAGTTGCTGGCGCCAGCGTCCGAAGGTCAGCCCCGTCTGTTTCGCCACGAGACGCGCAAGACTGCTCTCGCTGAGCGCGACGTGTGCCGCCCATTCCGCCAGCGTGCGGCGGTCCGCCGGATTGTCCGCCAGCGCCGCCGCGATGCGCTTCAACCGCGGCTCGCCCGACAGCGGCAGATGCAATTGCTGCATCGGCATGCGCGGCAGCTCGCCGAGCAGCACGCCGATCAGGCGCTCCCGCCTCGCCTCGTCATGCTGGGCGCCGTCGGACAGCTCGACGATCAACTCGCGCAGCAATGGCGAGATCGACATGGTGCAGCAGCGATCCGGCAAGTCGACCAGCTCCGCCTCGATGTAAACGAAGAACAGCCGCGCATTCGCGGTCGCGCGATTGCTGTGCGGCATGCCGGAGGGAATCCAGACCGCACAATGCGGCGGCACCATCCACAGACCATTGGGAACGCTGGTGGTGACGCCGCCTCCGAGCGACACCACGAGCTGGCCCTTGCGATGGCTGTGCTTGGGCACCTCACCCTTGGTCCCGTCGGCATCGACGCGCACGGCAATGACCGGCGCGGAACGGTCGTCCACGTCCAGGTCGAGCCAGGGATAACGAAGGGGGTAACGGCGTTTCTGCGAGGTCATTGACGGTTTTTAGCGATCAATTGGAATTATGCATGAATTCATCCACCGGGAAAGGCGCTAGATCTCGCCTCGCTCAACTCAGGAGATGCGACCATGCATGGCTCGATCATTCCTCAAGCAGCGCCAGGCCGAACCATTCGCACGCAAGCGGGCCAGGTGCGCGGCGCGCCACGCGATGCGAGCGGTGTACTCGCATTTAAAGGCATCCCCTACGCGGCACCTCCGGTCGGACCCTTGCGCTGGCGTGCACCGCAGCCACCGATGCCGTGGATTGGCGTGCGCGATGCGCTTGGCTTTGGCGCCGGCTCTCTCTCGTCGCTCGCAGATGATCCGCGCCCGGGACCGCGCGATGAGGATTGCCTCACGCTCAATGTGTGGACCGCGGCGAACGATGCGGACGAGAAGCGGCCCGTGATGGTGTGGATTCACGGCGGCGGCTTTCAGTTCGGCTCCTCGGCCAATTCCGCCACCGACGGCCGCCTGCTCGCGGCGAAAGGTGTCGTCGTGGTCAGCTTCAATTATCGCCTCGGCATCTTCGGCTTCCTCGCCCATCCCGAGCTCGACGCGGAAGCGCCGTCGGGCAATTACGGCCTGCAGGATCAGCTCGCGGCGCTACGCTGGGTCCAGGCCAATATCACCGCGTTCGGCGGCGACGCCGACAACGTCACCCTGTTCGGTGAATCCGCCGGCGCCATGGCCGTCGGCATTCTCATGGCCTCGCCGCTCGCGCGCGGGCTATTCCACAAGGCCATCTGCGAGAGTGGCGCGTTCTGGGACGGCCGGCACGGACCGCTGCAAAGTCATGACGAAGCCCGCGCACGCGGCCTCGCCTTCGCGCGCCGGCAAGGCGACGCATCGATCGCAACGTTGCGCGCGATGCCGGCCGAGCAATTGAATGCCGCCGCGCCATGGCGTTTCGAGCGCGACCATGTCACCCAGGCGTTCTCACCGAGCATCGATCGCCACGTCGTGCCTGACGTGCCCGCGCGCCGCTTCCTGCGCGGCGAGCAGATGCGCATCCCCCTCCTCGCCGGCTGGAACAGTGCGGAGCAATTCCCCTTCATGTCGCAATCGCTTCCCCATCACACGGCGCAAGCGTTCCGCGCTGCGGCCGAACGGATGTTCGGCACGGACCGGCTGGCGGATTTCCTGAAGAACTATCCCGCCGACACCGACGAACAGGCCCGGGCGTCCGCCGCTGCGCTGACCGGCGACATGGTGGTTGGCGAGCAATGCTGGCAGGTGCTGCGGCTGCATCGCAGCAGCACGCTCGCGCCCGTCTACGGCTACCATTTCAACTACACCTCGCCCTACACGCCGATCGCCTCGCACGTCACCGAGATCCCCTTCGTCTTCGGCACGCTGACGCCGCAGCGGATCGTCGGCTGCGCAACGCCGCCGGCGGAAGCAGACCGCGCTTTGTCCCGGACCATGATGGCCTATTGGGTGAACTTTGCGACGCGCGGCGATCCCAACGGACCCGGCCTGCCGCCCTGGCCATCCCATGACGAGAGCGACGTCGTGCAGATCCTCGGCAACACCATCCAAGCCCGCCCAAATCCGCACGCCGATCGCTTCGGCTTCCTCGGCAGCTTCAGAGAGCACGGTGTGCTTCCGAGACGCGGGCGCGAGGCGACGTAGCGGCAGCAACGCGAGAGCACGCCCCGCGTGGTTCCCACGACGGGTTTTCCACATGATGCGTCACCTCATCGTGAAACTTGCAACTTGATGGACGTTGTTCAGACTCTGGTAACCCAACGCCGCCACTCTCCAATCAGTCTCGTTGCGTTGGAGTACCCAAAAAGTGCTGGATTTTGACGAGCTGCGTGAACTCGCAGCCGATGTTCGTGTGTTTGTCGATGTCGCCGAAGACAAGGCCGAAGCGCTCAGGGCCGTGATCGGCGCCTATGACGTGGTGCTGGCGATCTTCCCGTCCGGAGACGGCATGGGTCTTCACGTCATCAAGGGCAAAGAGATTTTGGATGGAATCGCAAAATCACGCTCGCATGCGATCTACAGCCACACGGCGATCGCGGTTCCGGACCTCGAGCATGCCGAAGTGCTCAAGCATCTGACGGCCCCCGTCGAGCAACGGATCGCGGCGTAACTGCCGAGAGTGTTCTTGCCGCCCTCGCAAAGCCCGTCTGATCAGAACGATGTGCCCGGCTGTGCGGACGCCGCCTCGCCGGGCCACGCGATGGGCGTGCAGAACAGGCCGCGGCGTTCGATCTCGCGCTGAAGCTCTTCCGCGCGGGCCTTTGCCGGCTCACCGACGATGCGGACGCCGGAGGTTGCGTCTGCCAGCACTTCATCGCGGAGGCTCTCGTACATCCGCATGACGAAGTAATCTGACAGATTATCAAACGGCATCGGCGCACCACTCGCATTCGGGTTGGAGTGGGCCGCCAGACTTTGGCGGATATCGCTGGCGGCCCGTGCCGAACAATTGAAATCGTGGTCTCGGCTTTTTGCGAAAATGGAAGACCAGCCCTGTCCGACGGGGGAACTCTGATCGAGACGGCCGGCCGCCTCAAGCAGAGGTTCGGATTAACCTGACTCATCAAGGTTAAGAGGGGGCGGAAGCTCTCCCTCGCCCGCCGCCCGTTCTGCCGCTTGATCCCGCAGGGACGGCGAACAGCGACCATCGATCGCCCTCGCGATCGTCCTGCCTCAATGTCCCCACACCGTGACCGCGAGGCCGATGGCGATGAAGCCGAGACCGATGATGGCCGTCGCGACCTCGGCGGCGTTGTCCACGCCGAACATTTTGACGATCACCGTCCCGACCGCGCTGAGGACGAGGTCGAAGATGAAGCCGAGCAAAGCGTCAAGCATCGCATCCTGCCTTGCAACCAATTCAGGGCGAAGCGCCCTCGTTTCCAGGCATTCGTCGCCGCGAATTCCGCGCCGGTTCACACCGCCGGGCCATCTGTGACGACCGTCACAGCGGCCAGAAATGGCGCGGGGTACTCCTGAGATCACAGGTGCAAGGGGAGCACGCTCCCCGTCGACGGCGGAATGGTCCGCCGCCCGATCTCAACAGGAGCAGACCATGCAGAACAGTGATCATGCGACCTCTGGAATGATCGAGCTGACCGATGCCGAGCTCGATTCGATCGTCGGCGGCAACTGGCTGGGCGACGCCTTCCGCGCCATCGGCAGCGCCATCGTGCATGCGGTGGAATGGGTCGGCGGCATCATCGCCGGCGGCCTGCAGGGGCCGGGCAATTTGCGCGGCCCGTTCGGTCCGGGTTCGGGACCGGGGCAGCCGCCCTTCTGATATCGTCCGTCCGGACGTCACCGCGAAACCTGGAGGCCGCCTCACCGGCGGCCTCTTTGATGTCTGATCCGCAATCGTGGTTTCCGTCTGATCGCGCGCACAGAGATCGCGCATCCTCGGCCGTGCCTTTGCCAAAGAGACTTCTTTGAACGCTCGTTCGCTCAACCTTCTCCTCGATGGTGAAAAGAAAAGGCCCCGGCTTTCGCCGACGCCCTTCCCGCGTCCGGTCTTTCCTTACCGCCCCATGCACCTGTCCCAAGCCCTGCGCTGAGCCTTGGTGGTTTGTCCGGCTTCCCACTGCGCCTGCGTGAACCCGACTTGCTGCCGGCACTCGCCTGCGGTCTTGCCGCTGGTGCCGTTGGGCTTCATGCCGCCAGCCGCACGGGCTGCTTCGCAATTGCCCGCATTGCGCAAGCTCTGGCACGTCGGATTGTTGTTGCAGACCATGCCACCACAGCCTGCGGCCATGGCTTCAGATGCAAAAACACAAATGGCGATGACAGCATAGAACGTGGACTTCATAACTCTCCCCCTGGTTGCAATGGGATACACTACCGTTTTGATGAAGTTCGACAAGACTGGTCAGTGTGAACACCGAGAACAAAGCTGCGAATACGGTGGGAGTGCATCCAGTGCAGCAGATTTCATTCCCCATCAATTGAGCATCACGGTCACCGCAATTCCCTGTACCTCTGCTAGTCTCGTGCTTTGGGGTGAGACTCGGACGACGATGAGGAGCTCCCGCGATGGGCCACGCAAGGTGCAACTGCGGTGCAGTCACGCTCTCGCTTCCGGACGAGCCGTCCAGGATCGTCGTTGCTTGTCACTGCATCGACTGTCAGCGCCGAACCGGCGCGCCGTTCGGTGTCGGCGCCTACTACCCCGAAGAAGCCGTCACCGTGTCAGGAATTACAAAGGAGTTCACGCATGCCGCCGCAAGCGGCGGGGACATGCATAACTATTTTTGTCCGCAGTGCGGATCGACAGTCTGTTGGAGAGTGACTGGCCTGCCTGCGATGATCGGCGTTGCAGTCGGCGCGATGGCAAATCCCAAATACCCTGCCCCGATCATATCGATTTTCGAGCAATCGAAACACGACTGGGTCAAAATCGAGGGTGCCGTGAAGCATTTCCGGGAAAACTACCATCCGGACAAGTCAGACTGAGAAAACATCGCTTTCGGCGACGCTAAGTGCGCTCACCGCCGGCATCGCGCATTCTGATGATCACGATGATGGCGATGAACCCGGCAACCACGATCGAGAGAATCCAGTTCTGCAGGATAAAGCCGATGACGCTGAGTAAGACGGCTCCTGCGTACCAGATCACCAGGAGCACGAAGGCCAGAACAGACTGAAAGAGGTCCATGCCATCTCTCCACGCGGTTGCGTCTCAAGACCCTATCGCTCACCGGTTTATGGTTTCTTTCCTCATGATCTCGGGATCTCCCATGCGGGCGGCGGCTCGATCCCGCCTTCATGAAGTACATCAAGCGACATCCCGGCCAGTCGGGGGCCAAGATCGGGAGATGGTGAACCAAGCTGACTGCCCCGGCCACTAAAGGGCATAGCTGGAAGGTATTTCGCCGTGAAATGGTTCAAACGATACGCAATTGGCTGCCTGATTTGGCTGGTTTTAGGTGGCATCAACGATGGCTATCGGCGGCCCGGCCAGGACATGCGTTGGGGGGCCATCGTCATCGTAGCGAGCGCCTGGCCGATCGTCACCGCCGTCATCGTGGGCAGCGCCGTTGGCGAGGTCGCGCACAATATGAGCCAGGGGTGATTGAGCAGGACTGGTCCAGGCCCGGAATTGCGGTCCAGCGCGATCACCTTGTTGCAGTCCAGTGCACCCACTTGTTGCCACTCGTCCTCCGCAGCATCAGGTTGAGCGGACTGTGACTGCAATCTCGCAATCCCCGCAATTTGGCTCGACCCGCGCCGCCCCGGAAACTCCGGCTTCACGAGGACGATCCGTGCGCGACGTCGTAGGTCGTCGCAACAATTTCAAGTTGACTCCCCTATGGAATATAGTTAATAGGAATCTTTTCATAGTTTCAAAGTCCATTGATCATGACATTTCGAATGAAAGCTTTTCGTACCGTCGCGGCAATCGCCTTGGGTTGCGTTGCTGCCACCAGCGCCGGCGCTGCCACGATATCGGAGACCTGGCTCGGCGCGAGCGACTTCAACAGCGCCGAATATGAATTCCTCCTCGGTCCAATCCAGGTCAGCAAGCTCGTCGGGGTTTCAGGACCTGGCACTTTTGACCCCTGCTGCTCCAGCGGCACCACCTCCTTCGAGATGGATCTGCGCGTGGATGGCCAGTGGACGAGCGTCCTGCAATGGAACGCCATTGGCGAGCCGCGGAGAGATCCCTCCGAGTCCTTGCAGCAGTTCTTGAACTTATTGCTGTTCCTCCATCCCGTCGATTTTGGGACCAACAGGTCGGTCTCTGCCATTCGTTTGACGTCGGATCCCCCGGGCGCGCCACGCGTGGTCAGTGATGATCCCATCTGCCAAAAGCTAGCCTCCGGATGTGTGACGGCCGCTGATCCGAACTTCGACAATATCGGTTTCAGCAGAACGAACTCGTCCGCGGAAGTCTTCACGTTCGAAAGCATCGACGCTCCGACGCCCGCCTCTGCGGTGCCGGAGCCGCAGACCTGGGCCATGATGATACTTGGCTTTTTCAGTCTCGGCTTTGCGGCCTATCGCCGGAACGCGGCACTCCGCACGAGCTAGCCTTCACAGCACCGGAAGGGCGTACGCATCGCCGACGCGCGGGTTTCGCCCCTCCGTGTCGGCCCGCGCGGTGCGCTTACTGCCCTCATTGGACCAATGTCTGCAAAATCTGCTGAAACATCTGGGCCGGGTCGCTCTGACCGGACGGTGCGTCTCTGCGGCACACGCCCTCAAGCGCCCCCTTGAGGCCGCCGCTCACGCGGTCGAGCTCGCCAATCTTCAGCTCACGCGTGTCATTCGGAATCGTGTGGGTCATTTGAATTCTCCCGCTGTTTTCTGTACGGATCATCGCTTCGTGATGTGTCTGTACAAGAGAGCCGCGCGTTGGACCGTGACAAACCTCACATTGTGCCTTCACAACTTCCTCAGCAGGATCGCGCCAACCCCGCCGCCCGCCGCCATGACGACGAAGAGAGGGGCGCTGAGATACCCGCCCCGCACCGCCTGAAGGCCGGCGAGAACAAGCAAGATGATTGCGACATATCGCATGACAAACTCCGTTCATCGGAGAGTGTCGATATCGGCGCGCCCGTGCTGTGACCGGCATCACCGTTGTCCGAAAGCAACGCCCCGCCTTGTCACCGCCAATGCGAGTTGGGGTGAAGCTCATCATCAGCACCTCGTTAGTCGTGCGGCTTCCGCGTCCTGCGCCTTTAATAGCCGCAGGCCCTGCGCACGCGAGCCTGATAACGTTGTCGCGCGTTCGGATTCAGTTGCTCCACTTCCGCGCAATCGCTCTCGTAGATCGGATTCTCGCGAGTGCCATTGCCCCTGTCTGCGGCGCTGGGTGGCAAACCGACACGTTTGTTGGGGCGCCCGTCGACACGCAGGTCGACCGGTCCGTTCGGCTGACGCGTATCGACTTGCGCCAGCGCAGGAGCAGCCCCTGCCAAAAGGCCAATCAAGCAAAGTGTGAAGCAGCGCATCTCGAACCTCCCGGAGGTTGTTCGTACCGATAGGGCAGCTCGGAGAATTCTGTTCCAATTTGTTTGCGAAATTGCGGCGACAATGCACCAAGCGCGTTCGCGATCATCCGCCTGATAATCCTTCGGTTCGGTGTGCGGTGGTCGTTCACTATGATTGGGTGCCCTGTCACCGTGGCGCGCTGCCTCTGGACACCAGACCTCAGCAAAACCATCTTCTCCCTGAACTTCGTCAACGCTCAAGGGACACCAGAGTGCTACGCCACCTTCCCCGGCGCCCAAGGCAAGAAGTGCTGCAACGCATCTTTTGCAAGAAATGCCAGAGGAACGCTGCCGCCAGATCAACGGATGGCCGGCCTGACTGCGTGCATGTCTAAGGCGGCGAGGAAATAGACTAAGGACATACCGATTGCGAAGCCCCGCCTATTGCGGGGTTGGCTCTTGCGCTCAAGTGAGTTGCAGCGCCTTCCATCACGGTGACGGGTTCACTTAATTGTTGCCGACCATCATCATTGTTGCCGACCATCATCGTCGACCGCACCAACCGCCGGGTCGGTCGGAATTTAGTGCACTGGACTGCACCCCTGAAGTGAGACACGATAATTTCAGTGACAGGCATTCCGAGGATGACCTGTGGCAGGACAAGGA
>NZ_JAFCKB010000017.1 GCF_018130615.1 Bradyrhizobium manausense | reverse complement strand
TTGTGGGAGTCGTTCTCAGAATCCATCTTACAAAACAACGCAATAGGGGCCGCAAATCCATATGCGATTCCCCTGCCCGCAAGCGGGAGAGGGAGCGCACTTCCTTTGGCGCTCGCACTGAACTTGATCTCATCGAGCCCGAGGCAGGCGCTCACCAGCGCCCGCACCATCTGTTCCAGGCAAACAGCAGGTCGGCAAAACGGTCGTAGACAAACCGCGTGACCGGCAGCGCCACGCGATTGCCGAACAGCGCGGCGAGCCACCCCTCACCCGGCGTCATCCGCCACAGCGCAATCGCGACATCAGCACCGACGATTAGCCCGCCGGCCTCATCGGTCGCATGCAGGCGGCGCCTGATGTCGTCGAGCGAGGCGCCAAACTGCGCCAGCACATCGGGCTGCTCGTTGATGTCTTTGAATTCGATCGTGCCCGCCCGCACCAGCGCAAGCAGCTTGTTGCGCTGCCAGCCGATGCCGGCGTCGCAGACGGGGCAGCGGGTGTTGTAGAAGACGGTGAGATGATGGTCGGGCATGGATTTGCCATTAGCGTCGAGACAAATCCAAGCGTAACCGATCTGACGCTCTCTGCGGCCAAAACATCGCCGCCTAAAGTAAGACGGATTTCTTCAATTGCAGCAGCGGTTGCAGCGGACCAAATACATCTACAAGATATCCCTCATACTTCTGATCGTCTACATTGCCTTGAATGCAGGAATGACCTTTCACACCCATTCCCTCAATATGCTTGATGAGCATCAATGGATACGCCATCAATGCATGATCTGGATCAAAAGCATACGAAGCATCCTGCAAATACTCCACACAGAGCTTTCTGATCGAGCTGCGCTTTACATAAGAGAAATACACACTTTCGCTGGGCTCAACGAAGCGCGCAACGTTGTAATTCGCATCTTCTCTTCGCTTCATTAGCCAATCGAACGGAGTTTGGCTGTCGATTGTCTGAGACAGTATGGGACTGCTCTTAAATCGACGAGAGAATGCGTCAAATGCAAATTTGTGTGTCGACCCGCGAACGTTGCCTGGCGGCTGTGATGGCAGTTTGCCAACGAGGCATTCAAGCGAGCGCGGCTTCTTGGCGTCGTAATACAGACACACGCTCGAAAGCGCCAAAATGGCTCTGATTGAGTAGAAACAGGAGTAGTAAAAGTTTATGGTCGGCCAAGTAGTGTACTGCAACTCAAGACCACGTAATCCGACTGCGATGGAGAGCAACGAAGAGTAGATCAGCTTCTGCGAATCGTCTTCGAGTTTTCCAACGAGCGTTGATGCTTCCTGCAACGTGAGAGGGCCTCGCGTAGGCACAACTTCACTCGCCAGCGGCAAACCTAAAGACGCAGCATATCTTGCGGCCTCGAAAAGCACCTAAACCTCGTAATCATTCCCCTTCGATGAGGTCAGCTTGAAGAGGCCAGTCAATCGCTCTTGGATGAAAAGGGTCGCCTCTTTACCTCCTTTACCCTTCACTTCTTCCTGCAATATCAAATCATTGACCGAAATACTGAAAGCGTCCTTCATGGTCTTTTGGGTAAACGACTTTCGATCTTGGCAATATGCGAGCATCTTGGTTTTCAAGAAGTCCGTTCCTCCGCTAAATCCCGCCGCATACATAAAGGCGTTGGTTGGCTCGTACCAACGCTCACCATAGAATTGAGAAATTGCCGAAAAGAAATTCTTGATTATTTTCTTTTGCGTTTCGAGATCAAAGATATTTCGTTGCTCGAAATCGCCCTTTATGTCCACAAGTGGCTTCATGGCTGTAACAACCGTAGACAGCGCGATACCACCTCTACTGCGAGGAGATCCTGGAAACTTTATTGTATTTCGGTAGGGAGAATCCTCATCCTCGTTCAGCGCTATTGCAATATCGCGAGCACGTACCGCAGCGGCGTCGACAAGTTCTACGTCCGCTATGCCGTACAGATCGTACACCAAGGATCGAGGCACTGGCTTTTGTTCTGTGTTGATCGAAAGAAATATGTTTGCGCACTGCGCCGTCGATAGATTTTGATAAATCGCAACCGGAATCTCTAGGTCACGTATCTCGGGGTTTGTCTCCAATGCAGCGCGCAAACCCTCAACGCGATGCTGACCATCAATCAGCTGAGCCGATCGAGTCGCTATAGGCACCTCTAAACTGCCGTCCTTGGCAATGATTTTTTCCTTGGTGTTAACCCAGTTGAGGACAATGGAATTCGGAAAATGACCAACCGCATTCGCAAAATCAGCAATCGAACTGATACGACGAGTGTTCAAAATCCGCTGAACCGCGCCTTCCTCGTTATCCTGCCCCCTGATTGACGCATAAGTAATGACTCCGAGGACGCCCGCAGTGAGCTTTGTCAGATAGAACGAGGTGTCTCCTTGATCTACCTTTAGAAATGGCGCCTTTACAGACGGAGATTTCCCAGATGCCTTTGATTTCTTAGCCACCGCGGCCCAGCCCTTCCTCGGGTGCGTCAGGACGTATCTGCTCAGCAGCGTATACGGGCGTCGCGCAATGTACAACTCGTGAGAGCAATTCACGAATTCCACGTAGACGGCAAGGCCGGATACCGATCTTATTCACTGCCGCAGTATCCGGGACGATAAGCATTTTTTGAATAGCTTCTTGCCGACGCACGCAAAAAGAACGGCGGGCTTTCGCCCGCCGCACGAAGATGACCGACAAAGCCTGTCCGGATCAATTATCCAAGAAGCTCCGCAGCTTCCTCGACCGTGACGGATGCTTCAGCTTCCGCAGCGCCTTCGCTTCGATCTGGCGAATACGCTCGCGGGTCACCGAGAACTGCTGGCCGACTTCTTCCAGCGTGTGGTCGGTGTTCATGCCGATGCCGAAGCGCATGCGCAGCACGCGCTCTTCGCGGGGGGTGAGCGAGGCGAGCACGCGCGTGGTGGTTTCGCGCAGGTTCGACTGGATCGCGGCGTCGATCGGGAGGATCGCGTTCTTGTCCTCGATGAAATCGCCGAGGTGTGAATCCTCTTCGTCACCGACCGGCGTTTCGAGCGACAGCGGCTCCTTGGCGATCTTCAGGACCTTGCGGACCTTTTCGAGCGGCATGCCGAGCTTCTCGGCGAGCTCTTCCGGGGTCGGCTCGCGGCCGATCTCGTTGAGCATCTGCCGGCTGGTGCGCACGATCTTGTTGATCGTCTCGATCATGTGCACGGGGATGCGGATGGTGCGGGCCTGGTCCGCAATGCTGCGGGTGATCGCCTGCCGGATCCACCATGTCGCATAGGTCGAGAACTTGTAGCCGCGGCGATACTCGAACTTATCGACCGCCTTCATCAAGCCGATATTGCCTTCCTGGATCAGGTCGAGGAATTGCAGGCCGCGGTTGGTGTACTTCTTGGCGATCGAGATCACGAGACGGAGGTTGGCTTCCACCATCTCCTTCTTGGCCTGACGGGCTTCGCGCTCGCCCTTCTGCACGGAGTGCACGATCTTGCGGAACTCGACGATCTCGAGGCCGGTCAGTGCCGCGAGCTGATGCACCTCGTGGCGGAGGTCCTTGATGCGGTCCTTCTCGTGGTGGACGAAATTCTTCCAGCCCTTGGCCGAGAGCTTCGAGACCCGGTTGAGCCAGCGCGGGTCCAATTCAGAGCCGGTGTAGTTGCGCAGGAAGTCCTCGCGCGCGACGCCGTGGCTGTCGGCGAGACGCATCAAGCGGCCCTCATGCGAGACGAGGCGCTTGTTGATGTCGTAGAGCTGCTCGACGAGTGAATCGATACGCGCCTGGTTCAGGCGCAGCGACTTCACCTCGACGATGATCTCGTCCTTGAGCTTGCGGTACTTGCGCTCCTGGTGCGGCGAGAGCGAGGGACCGTGCGAGGTGCTCTCGAGCTGGTTCTGGATGTCCTGCTCCTGAAGCTTGCGCAGCTTCTTGTAGCTCTCGGCGATCTTGTCGAAGATCTCGACGACCTTGGGCTTGAGCTCGGCCTCGATGGCCGCGAGCGACATCTGGTTCTCGAACTCGTCGTCCTCGTCCATGTCGGCTTCGGCTGCGGCCTCGCCGGGATCCTTGACCTCGCCACCCTGGCTGCCGCCGGGGGCGGGCTGCGCGGCGCGGAACGGGGTCGGCGACGGCGGCGCTGCGGGCGGAGCGACATGCGCGGGCGCACCGGCGACGGCAGCCTGGCCGCCTTCGGCGGGCGCTTCGCCGTTCTCGCCATTCGGACCCGCAATCATCGCGGTGTTCATGCCGCCCTTGGCGTCCGGTCCGGCATAGGTCGCTTCGAGATCGATGATGTCGCGAAGGAAGATCTTTCCTTCGTTGAGCTCGTCGCGCCAGATGATGATGGCCTGGAAGGTCAGCGGGCTTTCGCAGAGGCCCGCGATCATTGCCTCGCGGCCGGCCTCGATGCGCTTGGCGATGGCGATTTCGCCTTCGCGGGAGAGCAGCTCGACCGTGCCCATCTCGCGCAGATACATGCGCACGGGGTCATCGGTGCGCTCGCCCGGCTCGCTCTTCTTGACCTCGGTGACGGCCTTCTGGGTGACCTCGACGAGCTCGTTGTCGGTCTCGTCCTCGCCCTCGTCCTTGTCCTCCTCGCCTTCGCTATCGTCGGCTTCGGTGACGTTGATGCCCATGTCGGAGAGCATGGACATGATGTCCTCGATCTGCTCCGGAGAGGTCTGATCGGACGGCAACACTTCGTTGAGCTGATCGAAGGTCACGAAGCCGCGCTTCTTGGCCTGCTTGATCATCTTCTTCACTGCCGCATCGGACAGATCGAGCAAGGGAGACGGCGCGTCCTGGGAGTCCTTCTCCGGCGCGTCCGCTGCCTTGTCGTCTTTTTCCTTGTCCTTCGCCTGCAGCGTCTTTGCCTTGGTGGCCATCCATTGCTCCTAAACGCGTTTCATGCAGACGTGCGCGCGCCCGCGTGAAATCACTTGAACCTGTTGCTCGACGCTCTCGCTTCGCCAGATCTCGACACGGAAAGGGCGGCGCGCACATCTCTCGCCACCCCGACCTTTCTCTCGCCGGATTTGCCTAACGCTTCGTGAGCCTCTTTGTCGCAGCGGTTGCAGGTGAAGTGCCAACAGCGATTGCGCGGATTTATTCCTGACGCGTCTGTTCTGCCTGCGGCCGCCTGGGGGCCAAAGTGCTACAAGACCGTTAAGCCTCGATTAACCCTGTTTTTGCCGCCAAACCATGGATTTGGCGAGTCTTTTAGCGGTACCTAGCGCGGCCGTCCGCATGATTCTTTCATCACACGCTCTTCTGGAACCGGCCCGACAGCTCGCCAAAACCCTCGATCAGGGCCTCGGTGCCGTCGACCTCGGCCAGTCGGGCCTTGACGTCACGCAGCCACGCCAAATTGGCCTCGCTGGGGTCCTCCCCCAAGGCCAGCTCGGCGTCCTTCAGCTCTCTAAGTAGTGAATGGTACTGCCGATGCAAGGCGACGAGCTGGTGCCAGGTCGAGAGAACGTCATCCCGCGCCGCGCCCTCGCGGGCGCCCCATACCGCCGCGGTGGTGATACCGCCTTCAACTCTTTGAAGAATCTGAGAAAATCCACCCTTCTCGATATCGCCGCGCATCTTCTCGGCCTGCTCGCCAGGGTCCGGCGAATGATGATGATCGTTGGCGAAGGCGGCAATGATGCCTGCCCGCAGCTTATGGGCCTCGGGATGAGCGAGCTCCAGGGCGGCCACCTCCTCCAGGTGATCGTGCAGCAGCCAGGGGTGATTGATCAGGCATTGCAGGATCAGGGCCTCGCGGCGGGAAATGGCGCTCCTCTGCCCACGCATGATCGGGCTCGTCGCGAGCTGGGGGCTCGCCGCCTGGTAGGGACCGGACGGTAGCGGGGTCGGACCGGGCGGGCCGCGACGGCCTCCCCCAAATCCCTGGCCACCGAATCGATTCGCCTGCCCGCCGCGGGGCTGAAACGGGCGACCACCGCCCTGCCGGAAATTGCCCCGGCCGGCAAAGCCGCCGCGGCCGCCGTCGGGCGCAAAGGTGCGCTGCAGCCGCTCGACAAAATCATCGCGGTAGTAACGTCGCACCACCTCGTCGCGGATGCCGTTGGACAATTCCTTGATGCGCGCTTCCAGCGCGGCGCGTCGTTCGGGCGTGGCAAAATTGCCGCCTTCGAGCTCGCGCGACCAGATCATGTCGGCGAGCGGGCGCGCCGCTGCAATCACCTCCTCGATCGCGCCACGGCCGCCGGAGCGCGCGAGATCGTCGGGGTCCTGCCCTTCCGGCAGCAGCGCAAAGCGCAGGCTCTTGCCGGGCGCGAGAAATGGCAAAGCAAGGTCCGCGGCACGATAAGCCGCCTTCTGTCCGGCGCGGTCGCCGTCGAAGCAGAGAATCGGCTCGTCCGCCATCTTCCAGAGCAGTGCGAGCTGGTTTTCGGTCAACGCAGTGCCGAGCGGCGCGACGGCACCGGGAAAACCGGCCGTGACCATCGCGATGACGTCGACATAGCCCTCGACCACGATCAGCGCGCTGCCGTCATGGGTGGCTTTGCGCGCCGTCTGGTGATTGTAGAGATTGTCGCCCTTGTGGAAGAGCGGCGTCTCCGGCGAGTTCAGGTATTTTGCCGGAACGTCCTTCTCCAGCGCGCGCCCACCGAAGGCGATGACGCGGCCGCGCAAATCGGTGATCGGAAACATCACGCGATCGCGGAAGCGATCGTAGGGCACGGGGATGTCGTTGCCGGCAACGAGCAGGCCTGTCTCGATCATGTCCTCGACGGAGACGCCGAGCTTGCCGAGATGCTCCTTCAGCGCGAAACGCTCGGGCGGCGGCGGCGCATAGCCGAGGCGGAATTGCAATTGCGTCGCCGGCGAGATGGCGCGATCGGCGAGATAGCCGCGCGCTTTCGCGCCGACGCGCGAGGCCAATGTCTCGGAGAAAAACTTGGCCGCAAGCTCCATGACGTCATGCAGCGTGCGGCGGCGCTGCTCGTGCCGCGCCGCATCCGGCGTCACCGCCGGCAGCGGCAGGCCGGCCATGCCGGCGAGCCGCTCCACCGCCTCGCCAAACGGCACGCCGTCGGTCTCCATCACGAAATTGATGATGTCGCCGTGCTTGCCGGAGGAAAAATCGTGGTAAAAACCCTTCTGGTCGTTGACGTAGAAGGACGGCGTCTTCTCCTGCTGGAACGGCGACAGCCCCTTCCACTCCCGCCCCGCCTTCTTCAGCTTGACGCGCTTGCCCACGACTTCGGAAACCGAAAGCCGGGCGCGCAGCTCGTCGAGGAATTGGGGCGTGAAGCGAATGGCCATGGCCTGTATGTAGCGCGAAACCGCCTGAGTCGGGCGAAGGGATCAGGCATATAGGTGCGGCAGACCTAAAAGTCAGGTTTGTCAGGATTATGCGCGCTGTTCACAGCCCTTGCGTCATTCCGGGGCCCGCGGAGCGCGAACCCGGAATGACAAGCCCACTTGAACCCCGGCCGGTTCCACGCTTCCATAGGCCATGTTCAGGACCTTTCGAGGTGGCCACAGCGGGGGCTGGCGCGTGACCTCGATATCGCCTGTGACGGGCGAGCCCCTGCCCTTCATGCCGGCGCTGTCGGTGACCGACGGCGACGCCGTCTCGTTGCCGCTGGTGCCCTCGCGCAATGCCTGGCGCCTGGTCGGCGTGCCGAGCAGCTTGCGCTACACCGAGCGGGCCGAGAAGCAGCAGCTGGTGAGCGTGCAGGCCGGTCTCGGCCGGATAGAGGCGACGAGCGCGGCGCTGATCCCGATCCGCAAATCGCAGGCCTGGTGGGAGCTGACGCAGGAAGAGCGGCGCAAGATTTTCGAAGACAGATCGCACCACATCGCCAGCAGTCTTCGTTTCCTGCCCGCCATCGCGCGTCAGCTCTATCACTGCCGCGACCTCGGCGAGCCCTTCGATTTCCTGACCTGGTTCGAGTTTGCCCCGGCCCACGCCGCGCTGTTCGAGGAGCTGGTCGGTATGCTCAGGCAGACCGAGGAATGGACCTATGTCGAGCGCGAGGTCGACGTGCGCGTGGTGAAGGAAGTGCTGTCGGCTTAGTGCTCGAGGAAGCGGCCGGACTCGATGTGCGGCAGACCCGCCACCGGCCAGTTGTAGACATAAGTCCACGCCGGCACGGGCGCGCCATCCCCGCCGGTCACGTCGATCAGCCGACGCAGATATTCGGTCGGCTCCGGAAAGCCCTCGCCGCAGGCCTCATACATGTCGAGCTCGCGCAGCAGCTCCTCGCCTGCACGCAGATGGAAGAGCTCGCCGTGCACAAGATCGGACGCCGCGTCCGACAGCAGCAATCCCGGATAATGCTTCACCAGGACAAGCCGGCCACGACAGCTCGCTTCGCCCAGAAAATCCGCATGCTGCGCCAATAGCCGCGCCATCGGATGGTCGAAGCCGCGCATCAGGGTGCCGTAGACGAAGAGACGATCGGAGGTCATGGGGGCTCTATAGCTGGCAATGATGCGGAGCGACAGTGCCACATACTCTCGTGTCGTCCTGGCGAAAGCCAGGACGACGGTGGCTGTCTACAAAACCTCCGCTTCCAGCTCCTCGCCGCGGCGCTCCTCGTCCGAAACCACCTTGATGCTCACGTCCATGACCTCGAAAGCATCCTGGGTGCCGATATAGATCCCGTGCAGCGGGATGGCCTGGCGCGGATCGCGCGCGACCGCGACGCGGATCAGATCGCGGGTGCCGACGATGCCATTGGTCGGATCGAACTCGATCCAGCCCGCGCTTGGCAGGTACACCTGCACCCAGGCATGGGTCGAGCCGCCGCCGACATGGTGCCGCGCGATGTCCTCGGGCACGAAGACGTAGCCGGAGACGAAGCGCGCGGCGATGCCGAGACGACGCAACGCCTCGATCATGAACAGCGCATAATCACGGCAGGTGCCGGTGCCCCATCGCAGGGTATCGCACGGGGCTTGCGTGCCGGGCTCGTATCGCCTGCGGTACTTGAACTGCTTACGGATCGCGTGCGTGATCCGGCTCAAGATCTCAAAGGTCGGCGACGGCGCATCACCATCGAGGAAGCCACGCGCCCATGCCGCGATCTTGCCCTCGGGATCGGGGTATTGCGGCGTGATGTACTGGACGAGATCGGGCAGCTCTTCGTCATCATGGACGAAGGGATAGAAATAGGCGGGATCATCCGGCGTGAGCGCGAACTCCTCGACCGGATTGTGCTCGACGGTGACGTGCCAGTCGAAGGTCAGGCGATCCGCGCGCGCGTCGAAATCAACGATCGCGACCGAGTTGCCGAACACGTCGTGAATCCAGCGCAGCGACATCGGCTCGGGTGAGATCTTGAGCCTGGAATCGAGCACGCGCAGATCATGGCCGTCGCTTGGACGCAGCATGAATCTGTGCTCACCGAAGGCCACAGGACGATTGTAGCGATATTCGGTCTTGTGATGAATCGTCAGCAGCGGCATCGTCAGGAGATCATGGTGATTTTGGGCAGACCCATTATTTACGATTGTTTGCCCAATTTCCGGGGCGACTGCTTTTTCCATAGGCAATCAGGATGGCTTTAGACACAGCGGAGGCCACGGATCAACTCCTTGGCGAAGGCGATATTCCGCCAGTGCATGAGGTGAATGCAGAGGGGGCATCGCCCTTCCTGCTCACATCGGACCATTACGGCCGTATCCTGCCGCGTGCGCTCGGCGATCTCGGCGTTGCCGAGGGCGAGCTGACGCGGCACATCGCCTGGGACATCGGCATCGCCGGCGTCGCCGACCGGCTGGCGCAGATGCTGGATGCGCATCTGATTGCGCAGCGTTATTCGCGCCTCGTGATCGATTGCAACCGCTCGCCGGGCGTCGCGAGCTCGATCCCGGTCATATCAGAGGCGACCGCCGTTCCGCGCAACGAGGGCATCTCGGAAGGCGAGCGCGCGGCAAGACGGCGCGAAATCTTCGAGCCCTATCATCATCGCATCGACGCCGTGATCGATCGCCGCCTGCACGACAAGCGGCCGACGGTGCTGGTATCGCTGCACAGCTTCACGCCCGTGTATGCCGGCGTCGCGCGGCCATGGCACATCGGCGCGCTCTACAACCGCGACACCGTGCTGCCGAAGCTGCTGCTGAAGCATCTGCGCAGCCAGGGCGATCTCGTCGTCGGCGACAACGAGCCCTATGCGGTGAGCGATCTCAGCGACTACACCATCCCCGTCCACGGCGAGGCCCGTGGACTCGTCAACACCGGCATCGAAATTCGTCAGGACCTGATTGCGGATCAATCCGGCCAGCAGCAATGGGCGGAGCGGCTGGCGCGGATCTTTGCGGAGATCGAGGTCGAGTTGAGCGCGGAGCGAGTGGTCGGCTAGCCGCCACGTGTTGCCACAAACAGCGCGAGCGCGGCAAAGATCGCAGCGATACCCCACAGCACATAGGCGATGCGGCCGTCACCGCGAGCATCGAGCGTGGCCTCGGCGGGGTTATCGGGATTGACGTGGACATCGACGGCCGCGCCATCCTGATAACGCGACATCAGCTTCTCGAGCATCTTGTTGGAGGCCGACGGTGTGTTGGCCGCAACCCGCGCGCATTCATTGGTGTAGCGGACATTCTGGTAGCTATAGGTATAGGTCACGCGCTTGCCGAACATCTCGGCGCCGCGTGCCTCGCCTGGCTCGCTCGCCTGATGATATTCCTCCATCTCCGACAGCTTGATCGTGCCCGGCACGACCGGCCAGCGCGTCGCCATCGAAGCCTGCCGCCGCACCGCCCATCCCATCAGTCCGATGACGAGACCGAACGCGCCGAAGGCGACGACCAGACCTGCGAGATCGGGCCGGCTGATGTGATGCGCGAGCCAGGCATAGCTCTGGTTGAGGCCGAACGCCGAACCGAAGATGATGGCGACCACAATGGCCGAGCCGATGCCGAGACAGCCCCACAGGCCCTTCGGCAGCTCGCGCTCCAGCACCGCCTGATCAGGATGGCGCGGATTGTAGTAGACCGTGACGATGCTGCCGGCAGGGTATTTCGCCAGCTTCTCGGCGACCTGGAAATTGCCGAGGTCCTCGCCGATCGAAATGCGGTTGCAGCTCAGTTTCCTGCCGCCGACGGAATATTCGTAAGTGACGTTGGCGAAGTTGCGGCTCTCCATGCGATAGCCGTCCTCGCGCTCGTCGTCGGACACCCTGACCTCGCGCAGCTCCGCAACGGATGCCACGACCTTGCCCGGCGCCTGCGGCCAGCTCCGTGCCTCGCGCGCCTGCCAGGTCTTCACGATGGCGGCAATCAGGATCAGCGCGAGCGGCGCAAGCAGCATCGCATAAACCAGCGGGGGCAAATGGGGCACAGCAAAATCCTTCGTCAGCGGCAATGCTTCCTTGGACGCACCGCCCGTGACGAAGGTTCAACTGGATTGTCGGCTCATTTGGCCCGGATCAACGCGAGCCAGATGCCGCCACCGATCATGAAGCCGCCTGATACGCGCGACACCATGCGCGTGCGGCGCGCCGAGAAAAAGCCGCGGACCTGACCGGCGAGCAGTGCGTAGATTCCGTCCGTCAGGCCGGCGAGCACCATGAAGGTGATTCCGAGCACCAGGACCTGCGACAGGTGATCCTTGCTCATGTCCATGAATTGGGGAATGAACGCGCCGAAGAACACCAATAGCTTCGGGTTCGACAACGCGACGACAAAGCCCTGTAGAAGGAAGCCACCACGAGGGGGAGGCGGTGGCGCGTCCGCGTCTACGCCCTCAACCGGAGAGCGGATCAGTTTGATGCCGAGCCAGACCAGATAGGCCGCGCCCGCAAAGCGCACCCAGTTGAACCAATAGCCCATCGTCGCCATCAGCGTGGTGAGGCCGACCGCAAGGATGCCGATCACGATCAACAGCCCCATCTGCACGCCGAGAATGTTGGTCAGCGCCGCGCGCGTGCCGTGGCGCAGGCCGTTGGCGATCACGAGCGTGACGATCGGCCCCGGCAGCAGCGCGAGCGCAATGCAGGCGGCGACGAAGGCGAGGTAAGCTTGCATGGACATCATGATGAGGACTCAGGCTCGGGGCGTCTGCGGGTATTAATGCATGGCACTTACGTCCCGTCCAGCGCCGCCGTCACCCACGTCTTCATCTCCCGCGTCTCCAGGAACACAAGCGCCGCACGCTGCATTGCGTTGGGGTCGCCCTGTCCGTGCGCCGCCGCAACGAAGAGGTCGCAGCGCCGTGAGAGCGCAACGCCGACCGCGGCGTGGCGCGCACCGTCATATAACGCGAGATCGTAGCGCCGCGCCCGCCCCTGCAGCTCGCCCACTTGCACCACCTCACCCGGCGCAGCCGCCACAAAGCGCGGCGTGATCAGATCGAGATCGGCGACGCGATCGACCTCGTCGTCATCGGCGACGCCGCTGTCGCAATTGCAAAAACCGCGCTTGGCGCGGACGTAGAGTTCGGCACCATCACAGGCATCGCCCTCGCAGCGAAACGCACGGCCCGCCGGCCAGCCGTCACGCGGGAACGGCCACGCGATCTCGCGCCAATGCGCTGACGTTGGCGCAGACTGCGGCGCGAGCTGATAGGCCCCGACGCCGGACGCGCCGAGCGCGATCACCGCCACCGCTATCGTCACCGTGCGCCGCATCGTCAGTTCTTCGGCAGGCCGGCGACGGCGCGTGCGGGCCCGGTCAGTTCGAGAATGTGCAGGCCGGTGTTGGCGCGATCGACGATGTAGATGTAGCCGCGGTCGTCGGTCTCGACGTTGTTGGTCTGGATCGCGACCTTGCAGCGCTCGCCGCCCTCGACCGGAATGCAGCGCTTGTCAGTCGCCTGCGTGATCGCCGGAATGAAATAGCCGACCTCCTTGGGATGATAGGGATCGCGGATATCGAGCGCGCGCACGCCGGCATTGAAGAAGGCGATGAAGGCCATCTTCTTGTAATAGACCGGCGCCATGCTCTCGTTCGAGGAATGCGAGCCGAACCGGCCGCCGCGCTGGCAGAACTGCCCGCTCGCCTCCGGCACGGTGTAGCTCGATATCATCATCGGCCGTGTCTCGGTGGTGACGTCGGCGAACCAGACCATTTGCCGCGCCTCGCCGCATTCGTTCAGGATCGCCTCGTCGACGATCATGACGATGTCGCGCGTCTTGCCGTCCTTGTCCTCGGCGAATTCGGCGACAGGCATGTCGAGCATCGGGAAGGTGGTGTGCGCGCCGTTGAACGCGGACATCGGCATCCGCGAGATCTCGGGAAAGCGCAGATTGTCCGGCGTCGGCTCCTTCGGACCATTCAGCAGCTTCTCGCGATCGACGATCTGCAAAATGCCGCCCTTGTTGGTGCCGTAGCCGAAATAGACGCGGTTGCCATTAGGCCCGGTCGAGATCGGGCCATGAAGCTCGGTCGGCACCGCGCCGGTCGAGCCCGGCTCCTGGCCGGGAAGGCCGAAGTCGCGGATTTTTTGCGGATGCGCGGGATCGGAGAGATCATAGATTTGCGTCATGCGCCGCGTGCGCCAGTCCGGCGCGCCCGAGACGAGATAGGCGATACCGGTGTCGCATTCCCACCAGCTCTTGTGCGTGTCCTTCAACCCGCCGATGCGCGTGATCAGCGCGGGATTGGCAGGATCAGCCACGTTCCAGATCTCATGCGCCTCGCTGCCGAAGGTGCGCAGCATGTAGACCGCATTGGGATCGCCCTTGGGCAGGGACTTGCCGTCGCAGACCCGCACCATCTGCGCGCCGCCCGATTCATATTTGCCCTCCTGCCCGGGCAGATGCCTGAGATATTTGGGATGCGCGGGATCGGTGACGTCGACGATCGAGGTCCCGTTCGCCTCCGCGTTGCCCGTCATCGGATTGACAGGCGCCGGCACGTCGTCGGTACCGCCGTGATGGCCGATATAGGCGATCCAGCGGTCGCCCTGATGATGAATGGTGGGCTGATAAGCGCTGCGCGCCTGGAGATCGTTGCTGCCGACCAGCTTCATGTTGGACGCCTCGGGCGGCGCACCGATGGTCTGCTTCTGGGCATGAACGAAGGTGCTGCCGGCGAAAAGGACGAGGGCGGCAGCAGTCAAGACGCAACGGAACATCAAAGTCCTCCCGGAACCAATCTGCGTTGGCTGAGCTTCAACGCTAGCACAGCCCCTCGCACGGGCCAAAGACACGATCGCTTGCGCGTCATTCCGGAAGCCGCGCAGCGGTTGTCCGGAATCTCGAGATTCCGGGTCGACGCAAATGCGTCGTCCCGGCTGCTTGACATGCAACCATTTGGTTGCCTATTATCATCGCCATGGATGAGGTCTTCAAAGCGCTCGCCGATGCGTCACGACGGTCGCTGCTGGACAGGCTTCACGCCAAGAACGGCCAGTCGCTGAACGAGCTCTGCGAAGGCCTGGAGATGACGCGCCAGGCGGTCACCAAGCACCTTGTCATTCTCGAAGAGGCCAATCTGGTCACGACCATCAGGCATCGCCGCGAGAAGCTGCACTATCTCAACCCGGTGCCGATCCATCAGATCGGCGAACGCTGGATCAGGAAATTCGAGCGCGGCAAGCTCGCCGCGCTCAGCGAGTTGAAACGCCAGCTGGAGAAGCGTGATGAGTAAGCCGCAATTCGTCTATGTCACCTATATCGAGACCACGCCGGAAAAGCTGTGGGAAGCGCTGACGTCGAGCGCGTTCACCAGGCAATATTGGTTCGGCGCCGAGGTCCGCTCCGACTGGAAGGTCGGCTCGCCCTTTGCGCTCACGCTCGACGGCGAGGTCACCGATTCCGGCGAAATCCTGGAGGCTGATCCGCCGCGGCGCCTGTCCTACAGTTTCAAGCACCTGAAATACGAGGAACTGCGCGGCGAACCGATCTCGCGCGTGGTCTTCACCATCGAACCCTTCGGCTCCCTCGTGCGTTTGACAGTGCTGCATGACGGCTTCGTCGAGGGCGGCAAGTATCTCGGCGCCGTCTCCAATGGCTGGCCGGCGATCCTGTCCGGGCTGAAGAGCCTCTTGGAACGAGGTCAGGTGCTCGCCATCCCGCGCACGGCGCTCAACAAGGGGTTCGACGCGAAATGAAGCTCGATCAGTTCAAACCGCTGACCGTCTACACCATCTACATAGCCTCGACGCCGGAGAAGGTGTGGGAGGCGCTGACCTCGGCGGAGTTCAGCAAGCAATATTTCTTCGGCAATGCCGTCGAGGTCGAGCCGCGACTGGGTGGCGCCTTCATCGTGCGCACGCCTGATGGCGCCGTGCATATCAGCGGCGAGGTGCTCGCCTACGATCCGCCGCGCAAGCTCGCGGTGACGTTCAACGTCAACTGGCCCGAGCTGATCGAGAAACTTGGGCCGACCCTCGTCACCTACGACATCGAGCAGATCGGTGACGCGGTCCGGCTCACCATGAGCGAAGGCCACGACCGCGCGCTCAGCGACGATATCCTGGCCGGTGGCCGCTCGGGCTGGCCTGCGATCCTGTCGAGCCTCAAGAGCTTGCTCGAAACCGGCAAGCCACTGGTGGTCAAGATGGATCCGCCCCAGCGGATGCTGGATGCACTGAAGGCGATGGGAATCGAGACTCCGTAGGCTTCCGCCGTCGTCCTGGACAAG
The DNA here is from genome assembly GCF_018130615.1 of Bradyrhizobium manausense. Taxonomy (GTDB): domain Bacteria; phylum Pseudomonadota; class Alphaproteobacteria; order Rhizobiales; family Xanthobacteraceae; genus Bradyrhizobium; species Bradyrhizobium manausense_A. The sequence continues at coordinate 161,865 of NZ_JAFCKB010000017.1, read as the reverse complement.
CGTAGCGAAGTGGAGCGCTGATCCAGGACCCATGACCACCGAACCCGGCTTGGCGAAGGCTGGTCATGACCAGCCTGCCCCAAACTCCTCCTGGGGTAATGGGTCCTGGCTTTCGCCAGGACGACTACGGAAGCGGCACCACCAGCCGCCGATAAAGGTGCCACGTTGCATGCCCCAGCACCGGCAGTGTCACCACCAGTCCCAGGAAGTACGGCAGCGCTGACACGACCAACAGCATCACGATCACCGCTGCCCAGCAGATCATCGGCAGCGGACTCGTCACCACCGCGCGCACGCTCGTCACCATGGCGGTGACGAAATCGACCTCGCGGTCGAGCAGCAGCGGGAACGACACCACGGTCAGCGAGAACAGGATCAGCGACAACACGGCGCCAACCGCGTTGCCGATGGCGAGGAACATCAGGCCCTCATTGGTCGTCAGCACCACCGTCATGAATTCCTGCAGGCTCGAGAACGAGGCGTGCAGGCCGAGCAGCAGCGCGATCAGAAGCCGCACCTGGTACATCCAGATCACGAACACGAACAGCGTGACGAAGGCCATCCAGCCGATCTCGCCGCGTGAACGTATCGCCGACCAAATCTCGCCAAAGGACACCGGCTCGCCGCGCTCGCGGCGGCGGCTCACCTCATAAAGGCCGATGGCAACGAATGGCCCGATCAGCGCGAAGCCCGCGGCCAACGGATAGACGAGATAGACCATGCCAAAAGCGGTGAGACAAAGCATGATGGTGATACCGCCGGCGGCATAGAGCCCACCGAAGGCGACGCCATAGAGCGGCAGCGCCTGGAAATCGCGCAGGCCCTCGACCACCGCCTCGGCGATGTCTGTCGCCGCAACGGGACGCACCACAGGATCGACCTTGCCCGAAATGGACATCGCTTTCCTCCACCCATCGGCGCGATCTTTCGTCGCGCACAGCTCAATATTAGCGCCGCTGCGCGCACGCGCAACTTCACAGGGAAGACGGCGCAGATTGTAACGCCTCCGCAATGCACGTGTCGCAAATCTTGCGCTTTCGCTGCGGCTTTCCGGCCTATAGCTATGGACTGAGTGGACGATCGTGCGGCAAATAGTACCTCCGAACAAACTCGTGCGAAGAGCGGACCCACCCTCCCGATGAGCCTGCGTACCCGGTTACTGATTCTCGTCATCGCCGCCATGCTGGTGCCGGCGAGCCTCGTCGGCTTGCGTTTCGTGCAGAACCGCACCAGCGAGATCAACGCCGCCCTGGCCAATCTGGCCGCATCGGCAGACGACATCGCGAGCGATCTCGACGAGAAGATTCAGGGCACCGCGCAGCTTCACTACGGCTTGGCCCGTGCCCGCGACCTCGACACGCGCGACAAGGCGGCATGCTCGGCGTTTCTGTCCGACGTGCGCGAGGAATACCCGCAATTCACGGGAATCCTGACCATCAATCCCGATGGCAGCCTGTTCTGCGACTCGCTTCGAACCAATCGCGCGCTTGACCTGAATGATCGCGCCTATTTCAAGCAGGCAAAAGTCTCGCAGGGCATCGTCGCCGTCGAGCCGGTGTTCGGCCGCCTGACCGGAATGTCGGTGCTGCAGATCGCCTATCCCGTGCGGTCGGATGCCGGCGCGCTGAAATTCGTGCTGCTCGCCTCGTTCAACCTGAACAAATTCGCGGAATTTCACGACAAGCGCCTGCTCGCCGAGAAGGAGATCCTGCTCGTCGACGGCAAGGGCACGGTGCTGGTCGCCCCCAAGACTGGAAGCTGGAGCGACCCCGTTGGCGCATCGATCGCGGGCTCCGACCTGTTCCGCTTCGCTGTCGCACCCGATGGCGAGGCATCTCGCGAAGTGGCCGATCACGATGGCCGCATGCAGGTCTGGGCCGTCGCCCGCTCTCCCTCGATCCGCAAGGCCGGTCTCTATATCCTGGTCGGACGATCCAAGGACGGACTGGTCGCGGCGGCGAACCGCCGGCTCTACGAGGACATGGCCATCCTCGCGGTGGCTTCGCTGCTGCTGCTTGCCGGCATCTGGATCCTTGCAACCGTCAGCGTCGGGCGCCAGGTCGGACGGCTCGCCGCAATGGCAAAGCGTCTGGGGCTCGGCGATCTCAGCGCACGCATTCCTCCGCCGCATCCGAGCGGCGAGCTGGGCGGGCTGATGGCCCTGCTCAACGGTACCGCGGAGTCGCTCGAGCAGCAGCGCGCCGCGATCGCGGACCTCAGCCACAAGCTCAGCCAGTCCCAGAAGATGGAAGCCATGGGCCAGCTCACCGGCGGCGTGGCACACGATTTCAACAATCTCTTGACCGTCATTCTCGGCAACTCCGAACATCTTGCCGACCGGCTGGCGGGCAACAAGGAATTGCACCGGATCGCCGGCGACATTGCGACCGCGGCCGAGCGCGGCTCCGACCTGACGCGGAGCCTGCTTGCCTTCGCACGCAAGCAGCCGCTTCGTCCAAGAGAGATCGACATCGCCGAGAAGGTCGTCGGCATGGAGCAGCTATTGCGCCGGTCGCTCGGCGAGCACATCGAGTGCAGCTTCGCGTTCGGCCCGGATCTGTGGCTCGCCAGCGTCGATCCCGGTCAGCTCGCAACCGCCCTGCTCAACCTGGTCCTCAACGCGCGCGACGCGATGCCGGACGGCGGCCGACTGACGGTCGAGGTGCGCAACAACTCGCTTGGCGACTCCGATCTCGACGTCAACGGCGAGCCGCGGCCCGGCGACTACGTCATGGTGGCGGTCACGGATACGGGCTGCGGCATGGCGACGGACGTCGCAAGCCGTGCGTTCGAACCATTCTTCACCACCAAGGAAGTCGGCAAGGGGACTGGACTCGGCCTGAGCATGGTCTACGGGTTCGCGCAACAGTCCGGCGGACTCGTGCAGCTGCAGTCCGAACCGGGCCAAGGCAGCGTCGTCAGGCTGTTCTTCCCCCGTATTGCAGCGACGCTGAACGAGGAGCCTGCTGCCGCGGAACAGATCGTCGCTCCCGATGGAAGCGAGACCATTCTCGTCGTCGAGGATGACGACATGGTGCGAGCCTATGTCGAGAGCGAGCTCAGGACTCTCGGCTACCGCGTCGTCGCGACGTCGAACGGCCCTGCCGCGCTGGAAGTCTTGCGCAAGCCCGGGGACATCCATTTGCTGTTCACCGACGTCGTCATGCCCGGCGGCATGTTCGGGCCGGAGCTCGCGCGGCAAGCAACTGCCTTACGGCCCGGTCTCAAGGTGCTCTTCACCTCCGGTTACAGCCAAAATCCCGTCAAGACGCCTGACGGGGTCGACGCCCGCATTCTGACAAAACCGTTCAAGCGACAGGATCTCGCCGCGATGCTGCGGTCCGCGCTGTCGGCGCCGCCGCGCTAACGAGACACCAGGAGAAGCGCCACACCGAGATTGGCCGCGAACAGCACTGCATCGATGACGAAGATCCTGAGCATCGGGCCTTTCAGCACCGGCCAGTACGCCACGCCGACACGTCCGCCGCGCATCAGCACGGGAAGATTATAGGCGAATTGGCTGAAGTGGCAGGCGGAGAAGAACAGGAACAGCGCGAGCTGCGCCTCGACCGGCGCGAAGAACGACGGACGCGCGACCAAGAGATAGAATGACAACAGCCCGATCGGCAGATTCATGCCGCCCAGGAACGCTACGCTGGCTGCGAGCGTCGGCGCGATCGGATTGCTGCGCTCTTCCCGCGGCAGCAAGATCTTCAGCGTGTTGGCTTGCGCGAGGCTGAACTGGATGAAAGCGCCGCCGAACCAGAGCGCGTTGAGGAGCAGGACGAAATCCGAAAGGTGCATGATCATTTTCCGTAGAAGGCTTCGCTGCGCACCACACGGCCCGCATCGTCAAAATCCATGAACTCGCTGGCCCTGACGTCGCCGAGTTGCCACCACACGGTCAGGCGCGCGATTGCCTCGTCCCAGCTCCAGCCCACGATCTTCAGGTCGGCGCTTTCGATGTGACCATAGGCCTCGCGCCAATAGGCGCGAATGTTTTCCGCGCCGGTCACGATCGGAGACCCCGTCAGCGACAGCGCCAGAGGACTACGCATCTGCGCATCCTCGGCAAAATGCGCGACGACCGCGTCGATGTCGACCTTGCACCAGCTCGCGCACCACGCCGCAACAAAGCGCCCGGCGGCCACGCGATCCATTGTCTGCACGCCCATGACGCGGCTCTCCCCGGCTCCTTGCCGGGAAAGTGGCAAAGCCTGCGCCTCATGTCAACTATATTGACTTGAGGGCTGGTCAGTTATTGTCCGCGATCGTCTCCATCACGGCCATCCATGCCGCCGCACCGCGCGCTCCGACGCGATCGAACGCCTCGCGCATGACTTTACGCTCCTGGTCCGATGCCCTTTGCTCGATGCGCTTCCCTGCCTCGGTCAGGCGCAGGAGCTTGGAGCGATGTTGCTCCGGCGATCGCTGCGACGTCAGCAGCTTTCGCCCCAGCAACAGATTGAGCGGGCGGTTGAGGGCCTGCTTGGAAATGCCGAGGATCTCGATCAGCGACCCGATCGCGATATCGGGCTGGCGCGCCACCACGTAGAGGATGCGATGGTGCGAGCGCGAAAGACCCTGCTTGGCGAGATATTCGTCGGCCTCCAGCGTCATGCCCCGCCAGCCGTAGTACATGAGCTCCAGTGCTGCATCGAGATCATGCAGCTTCGCAAGTGAAGCGCGGTGGAGTCCTGCCGCTTGAGACGTCTTTGGCATTGTCAGAAGCTACCCCCGCGCCCGCAGTTCGCGCCGCAGCACTTTTCCCGTTGCCGTCATCGGCAAAGTCTCCGCGAACTCCACAAAGCGCGGATATTCGTGCGCGGCGAGTTGTATCTTCACGAACTCCTGGATCTCGCGCGCGAGCGCATCGCCCGCGACGAAACCCGGACGTAGCACGATCCAGGCCTTGATCGATTCCGTGCGGATCGGGTCGGGGATGCCAACCACGGCCGCCATCGCCACCGAGGGATGCTTCATCAGCGTGTGCTCGATCTCGGACGGGCCGACGCGATAACCGGCGGTGGTGATGACGTCGTCCTCGCGGCTGACATACCAGAAATAGCCGTCCTCATCCTGTACGCCGAGATCGCCGGTCAGCAGGAACTCACCGGCATATTTCTTCGCCGTCGCCTCGGGATTGCGCCAATATTCGATCATGGTGACGGGGCACGGCTGCCGCACGCCGATGATGCCGCGCTGGCCGCGTGGCAGTTCCTCGCCTTCGTCGTTGACGATGCGGACATCGAAGCCGGGCGTCGCCTTGCCCATCGAACCCGGCCGGATCGGAAACAGATTGGAGTTGCTGCCGATCACGAGATTGCACTCGGTCTGGCCGAACACTTCATGGGCGTCGATGCCAAAGGTCTCGCGCACCCAGCCGAGCAGTTCGCCACCGAGCGATTCACCGCCGGTAAAAATGCTGCGCAACTTCACGCCTTCATGCTTCACCCCCGCCTGCCGCATCAGCTTCAGCGCCGTCGGCGGCAGAAAGACGTTGCGGACACCGAGGTCGGCCATCATCCGCATCGCCGCCTGCGGCTCGAACTTTCGGGCGCGATGACCGACCAGCGGAATGCCGTGATACCAGAACGCAAGCAGGCCGTTGACGAGGCCGCCGATCCAGGCCCAGTCCGCCGGCGTCCACATGAGATCGCCGGGCTTGGGTAAGAAGTTGTGGCACATCTCGACATTCGGCATATGCCCGAGCACGACACGATGCGCATGCAACGCGCCCTTCGGATTGCCCGTGGTGCCCGAGGTGTAGATGATCAGCGCGGGATCGTCGGCGGAGGTGTCGACGCGGATGAAATCGGGCGAAGCGGACTTCACCGCGTCCCAGAAAGATGTCGTGCCAGCGTGCGCACGCTCGCCGACGACGTAAACGCTCTCCAAATCCGGCAAACGATCGCGGATCTTCGCGAGCTTCTCCCAGCCGCCCTCGTCGGTGACGACAGTCTTGGCCTGCGAATTCGACAGGCGGAATTCCAGCGCATCCTCGCCGAACAGCGCAAACAGCGGGATCGAGATCATGCCAGAACGAAACGCCGCCATATGCGCGATCGGCAACTCCAGCGACTGCGACAGGAACACCGCAATGCGGTCGCCGCGTACAAGCCCGTCCGCCTTCAGCACATTGGCGAAACGGCGCGACGCTTCGGCGATCTCGTCGAAAACGGTGCGCGTGGTGGCGCCGTTCTCGTCGACATAGATCAGCGCGAGCCGCCCGGTGCCGTCGGCATGGCGATCACAGCACGCCTCCGCCATGTTGAAGCGCGCCGGGATGTCCCAGCGGAAGTTGCGAGTGAGTTCGCCGTAGGTTGCGGCTTCGGTCAGCATGGCTCAACGCACCGTCGCGAAGAACTTCCTGACATCGCGGACGAACAGCTCCGGCTGCTCGAATGCGGCGAAATGGCCGCCCTTCTCCATCTCGCTCCAATGGGTGATGTCTGGAAAGTTCGGCTCCATCCAGCGCCGCACCGGCGCGATGATCTCCTTGGGAAACACCGCAACACCCGTTGGCACCTTCACGGCCGGCGTCGTCCGGCGCTTGCCAAAGCTCTCCCAGTAGAGCCGTGCGGACGAGGTCGCCGTCGCCGTGGTCCAGTAGAGCATGACGTTGTCGAGCAGCTCGTCCTTGTCAAAAATGTTTCGGGGTGGCCGTTGCAATCGGTCCAGGCCCAGAATTTCTCCAGGATCCATGCGGCCTGCCCGCTCGGGGAATCCGTTAGCCCATAGCCGAGCGTCTGCGGCCGGGTCGATTGCTGTTTTGAGTAACCGGAGTCGAGATCGACATAATGCTTGAGGCCGGCGAGCGCACGCTGCTCTTCCGCGGTCGGCTCACCCTCCACCTTCGGCGCCGTATTGAAGGCGAGCGTGATGTGGATGCCGGCGCAGTGTTCGGCATCCTGCGCGCCGAGCGAGGTCGTTACCGCCGAGCCCCAGTCGCCGCCTTGCGCGCCATAACGCACGTAGCCAAGCCGGTCCATCAGCTTCGCCCAGGTCGCCGCGATGCGGTCGACGCCCCAGCCGGTGCTTGTCGGCTTGGCCGAGAAGCCAAAGCCCGGCAGCGAGGGGCAGATCACATGAAACGCGTCCGCGGGATTGCCACCATGCGCAGCGGGATCGGTTAGCGGTGCGATCACCTTCTGGAATTCGACGATCGAGCCGGGCCAGCCATGGGTGATGATGAGCGGCAGCGCCGACGGTTCTTTCGAACGCACATGCAGAAAGTGGATATCGAGCCCATCGATCTCGGTGATGAACTGGTCGAAGCGGTTGAGCCTTGCTTCACGCGCGCGCCAGTCGTAGCCATCAGCCCAATAGGCGCAGACCTCCTTGATCCATTTCAGCGGTGCGCCCTGGCTCCAGTCATCGACCAGCTCCGCCTCCGGCCAGCGCGTGCGGGCGAGGCGGGACTTGAGGTCGGCGAGAATGTCGTCGCTGATAGCGATGCGGAACGGTTTGATGGCTGTCATTGGCGGCCTCCCGAGTTTCTTCTTGCCGAAGAGAGTAGACCGGATCGCAGCCGTGACAAAGGCGCACCTTCGGCGGCTAGCCCGACAACGCCGCCTTCACCAACCCGCTGGCCTTACCAAAGTCCATCTGTCCCGCGTACTTCGCGCGCAGCACCGCAATCACCTTGCCCATGTCTTTCATGCCGGCGGCGCCGGTCTCGGTGATGGCGTCCGCGATCGCCTTCTTGACCTCGTCGTCCGACATCTGCTTCGGCAGGTACGCCGAGATCACCGCGATCTCCTCACGCTCCTGCGCGGCAAGCTCGGCGCGGCCGCCCTTGTCGTAGAGCTCGACCGACTCCTGGCGCTGCTTGATCATCTTCTGAAAGACGCCGAGCAGGTCGGCATCCGAAAGCGGCGGCTTGCCCTGGCCGCGGGCATCGATGTCGGCGTTCTTGATCGTCGAGTTGACCATGCGCAGCGTGGAGAGCTTGCGCTCGTCCTTGGCCTTCATGGCCTCCTTGACCGCATTATTGATGTCGTCGCGCAGCATGATGGTGATCCCTTCGAATATCCGACGCCTGATCTAGGCCGTTCGCGGCCCGGAGACAACCTTGGTTCCCAGCCATTCGACCAGCGCCCGTGTCGTCGCCTCGGGCTGCTCCGGCTGCGACAGGTGCCCGCAATTGGACAGCACGACCAGCTTCGCACCGGTGATACCTTCCGCCATCTCCTTCGAGAAGGCGTTGGGAATTGTGTTGTCCTGATCGCCCGTCAGCACCAGTGTCGGGCATCTGATGGTCGCCAGCGTTGGCCGTGAATCAACCCGCGCGATGATCGCGGTCTGCTGGCGCAGATAGCCTTCGACGCCGACATCCTCGTCCTGCGCGTGCACGAGCTTCAGAAGGTCGGCGTCATCGCGCCGCGACGGATGCACGAGCTCCGGAAAGCTCTCCTCGCGAACGGCGCGAAGTTCGCCCCGCTTCGCCCGCTCCATCAGGCCCAGGCGCCGCGCGGTCGCTTCAGGGCTGTCGGGCCTCGCCTGGGTGTTGATCAAGGCAAGCTTCGCCACCCGCTCGGGAGCCTGGCGCATGATCTCGAGCGCGATATAGCCGCCCATGGAATGGCCAGCGAGCGCGAAGCGCGGCGGCGCCTCGCTCAGCACGCGAGCGGCGATCGCCGCCATGCTGTCGTCGCGAATATGGTTGGCAACCATCACCGGGCCGAAGCGCCAGAGCGCCGGGATCACCGGGGCATAGATCCGGGCCGAGGAGGCGAGCCCCGGAACCAGCACGATCGGGGTCGTCCGGTCCATTATTGCCTCGTAAGCCCCTGGAATTGGCGGAAATTATTCAGCCAAGCTTAAGTGCCTGAGGGGGCCTGTCAAATATGCAAAAACGCATGTGAATCCGCCGTTTCCTGCTTTGACGGGCGCACGTCGGGGCCTTATGAAGCGGGCTCATGACACAACATGAAAACGATACCGCCTGGCCGGACCATAAACCGACCGCGCTCCTCGTGCTTGCCGATGGCACGGTGCTCGAAGGCTTTGGTCTTGGCGCCGAAGGCCAAGCCGTCGGTGAAGTCTGCTTCAACACCGCGATGACCGGCTATGAAGAGATCCTCACCGATCCCTCCTATGCCGGCCAGCTCATCACCTTCACCTTCCCGCATATCGGCAACGTCGGTACCAACGAGGAAGACATCGAGACGGTGAACATGGCCGCGACGCCCGGTGCGCGCGGCGTGATCCTGCGCACCGCGATCACCAATCCCTCGAACTACCGCGCCACCAAGCACCTCGACGCCTGGCTCAAAGCCCGCGGCATCATCGGCCTCTCCGGCATCGACACCCGCGCGCTGACTGCGCTGATCCGCTCCAAGGGCATGCCCAACGCAGTGATCGCGCACGCCAAGGACGGCGAGTTCGACCTGCATGGCCTGAAGGAAGAGGCCCGCGAATGGCCGGGCCTCGAAGGCATGGACCTCGTGCCGATGGTCACCTCCGGCCAGCGCTTCGCCTGGGACGAGACGCCCTGGCTATGGGACAAGGGATTTGGCCGGCAGGAGAAGCCGGAGTTCAACGTCGTCGCGATCGACTACGGTATCAAGCGCAACATCTTGCGCCTGCTCGCCGGCGTCGGCTGCAAGGTGACGGTGGTGCCCGCGACGACCTCATCCGAAGACATCCTGGCGATGAAGCCGGACGGCGTGTTCCTGTCGAACGGCCCGGGAGATCCGGCCGCGACCGGCAAATACGCGGTGCCTGTGATCCAGGACGTCATCAAGTCGGGCACGCCGACGTTTGGAATTTGCCTCGGCCACCAGATGCTCGGCCTCGCTGTCGGCGCGAAGACGAAGAAGATGCACCAGGGCCATCACGGCGCCAATCATCCCGTGAAGGACGAGACCACCGGCAAGGTCGAGATCACCTCGATGAACCATGGCTTTGCCGTGGACGAGACGACGTTGCCGAAGGGCGCAACGCAGACCCACATCTCGCTGTTCGACGGATCCAATTGCGGCATCCAGCTCGACGGCAAGCCGGTGTTCTCGGTGCAATACCACCCCGAGGCTTCGCCGGGACCGCGCGACTCGCACTATCTGTTCCAGCGTTTCGCCGATCTGATGCGGCAGAAGAAGAGCGCGTAAGCTCAAGACGCCGGCGGACGTCCCCGCCGGCCATGCACCGTCACGGACGCATGAACATGAAGTCCGTGTCGGGATCGCAGTTCTCGGCGATGAAGCGCAGCTCCGCCTGAATGTCGGCGACGGACCTCGTTTCCAGATATTTCGAGATCACGAGGCTGAGCAAGGCGCGGCAGACGGCTTCGTGCCCAAGGCCGGTCGCCTCGGCCTCGTCGATGGCCGCTGAAAAATGGCGCTGCGCAACATCCGAAGCGTACATGGCGTTCCATCCCTCTTTCCTTTGAGATCCGTGCCCTCGGATCGCCGCGTGTGCCTTGATCTTCGTCAAGCCGGCATGTGAGCTCAGGAACAACGGCGCTCGCACCATCTTGATTTCCTGGATTGCTGCTGGAGCCCTGCCATGTCCGTCGTCCGCGACTATGCCGAACCGCTCGCCATCGCCTTCGAGGATGACGGGCTCGTGCCGAACAACATTCTGCCCTTCCTGATCTACCAGGGTGCGTTGACGCTCGATCCGAAGCAGCCGGAGGAAACGATCGAAAACCTGTTCGAAACCAACAATTGGGGCGGCACGTGGCGCAACGGCGTCTACGACTACCTGCACTACCACGCGACCGTCCATGAAGTGCTCGGCGTCGCGCGCGGCCATGCCCGCGTTCGCTTCGGCGGCAATCACGGTCAGGAGTTGGAGATCAAGGCCGGTGATGTCGCGATCCTGCCGGCCGGCACCGGGCATCAGTGCTTGGAGGCAAGCGATGATTTCTGCGTGATCGGCGCTTATCCGCCGGGCGCGAAGATGGAGATCACGCGCGCGACGGCGGAGAACCATGCCAAGGCGCTGAAGACGATTCCGAAAGTTGCACCGCCGCCGGCCGATCCGGTGACGGGTAAGCACGGCGCGTTGATGCGGCTATGGCGGTAGCAACAACGCCGGCGCCGTAGGGTGAGCAAAGGCGCGCGTTTGCGCCGTGCCCACCAAATCTATCGGCACGATACTCTTGGTGGGCACGCTTCGCTCTGCGCACCTGCGACAGTGTGCCTACGCCTCGTTGCCGCCTTCCTGGCGGGTGGCTTCGAACAGGAACCAAGTGCGGCGCTCGGTCTCGTCGATGAAGACCTCGAGGACGCTCGCGCTGGCGACGTCGCCGGCATCGTCGCAGATTTCGTGCGCCTTGCGCATCGCGCCGGCGACATGCTTGTTGTCCTGCATGAGCTCGCGGAGCATCTCGCGCGGCGGAACGTAATCCTCGTTGTTGTCCTTGATGGTCTGGAGCTTGGCGACCTGCCCGATCGACTTCAGCGTGGTGCCGCCGATCTTGCGGACGCGCTCGGCGAGCTGATCGGTCGTGGCAAAGATCTGATCAGACTGCTCGTCGAGCAGGAGATGATAGTCCCGGAAATGGCGTCCGCTGATATGCCAGTGGAAATTCTTGGTCTTGAGGTACAGCGCGAACGCGTCGGCCAGAAGCACGTTGAGCGCCTCGGAAACCTTGTTGACCGCCTGGGGCTGCAGGTCGGTGGGGGTGTCGAGATCGGGCGAGACCTTGCTGGGGGCTTTGCTCACGGGAAACCTTCCTGTTAGGACGCGGACATTGACGGCGCGCCGTCGCACCCCTAACGCAAGGCGGGCAGTGCGGTTCCTAGAGAGGAACCGCCGGGCGGGAATACCATGGACGATTGGATCGATTATTACGACTCGACGCATACGATCTATGTCAGCAAGCTGCATCGCGATTTGCACTTCCAGATCATTGCGCGGGACATCATCGGCTACATCGCCTCGCCCGAGGCAACGGTGCTCGACTATGCCTGCGGCGAGGCGCTGTCGGCGAGCCAGGTGGCAGCTGCCTGCGGCCAGCTGATCCTGGCCGAGCCCGCGCCCGGCGTGCGCGGCCGGCTGATCGCGCGCTTTGCACCCAACACCAAGATCCGCGTCCGCTCGCTCGACGACGTCCGCAAGATGCAGGATCAGTCCATCGACCTGGTCGTGATGAACTCGGTCGCGCAGTACATGACATCCGAGGAGCTCGATGCTGCGCTCATCAATGTCAGGCGCATCCTGAAGCCGTCCGGCAAGCTGGTGCTCGGCGATATCCTTCAGCCTCACGTCGGCATGGGGCGCGACGTGGCGGCGCTGCTGGCATTCGGCCTGCGTCACGGCTTCCTGAAGGACGCGCTGATTGGGCTCGTCAGCACCGCACTGTCGGACTACCGTCATCTGCGCACGCGCATCGGCCTCCAACGCTACAGCGAGGACGAGATCACAACCAAGCTGAAGACAGCAGGGTTCGCGGCCCAGCGTGCCAACACCAATATCGGCCACAACCGCTGGCGCATGACTTTGATCGCGCGGCCGCCTCTGGTGCGTTAAGCATAACGACTACCTGAGGTGGCTTGTCGCAGCGCGATCGGACATGATCGCTGTGGCCCGGTGGCGGAAGCGTCTACGCGAGAGCAGTGCATTGCTCTTCATCCTGGTTCAAATCCAGGCCGGGTCTCCACGCTTCGCCCCTTCGGGGCTACGCGTGGCGCAGCCACGCGAGGACTCGCAGGGGCGCAGCGTGCCCGGCGTAGCTGAAGCGCCGCGCAAGCGAAGACGGATTGTATCCGCTGCTCACCCCGCCTCCACCACATCACACTCCGCGATAAGCTGAAGCCGGCTGGCATCCTTCGCCGCAGAGCCGATCACAGCATCAAGCAGGCCGGGAAAGCGCGCCTCGAGATCCTCGCGGCGGAGCCGCATGAAGCGGTTGGTGCCCGCGACGCGCGTCAGCATCAGGCCGCATTCGCGCAGCTTGCCGAAGTGATAGGCGAGGTTCGACTTGCCGGCGAGGCCGCTGAAGTCGCCGCAGCAAAGCTCGTTGCTGACACGTTCCTGCTGCGCGAGCTGATACACGATCGCCAACCGGATCGGATCGCTCAGACAATCCAGAACCAGCGGCAGCTCGATCTGCTCTCGCGTGGGGTGGGGAGGCGTGCGGCTCATGATGCGGGAATCATAACGGCGCAGTCGAAATGTTCAATAGTTCTTGAACCAATTGACTCCCAAATCACCGCGTTCGATAGTTCAATAAACATTGAACATAAGGATCATCGTCGCATGAGCGTATTCTGGTTGGCCCTGGGGGCCTTCGCGATCGGTACCGAAGGCTTTGTCATTGCTGGGCTTTTGCCCTCGATCGCCAACGACCTCTCGATTTCAGTCTCTGCCGCTGGCCAGTTGGTCACCGCCTACGCCCTCACCTATGCCGTTGGCTCGCCGATCCTGGCGGTGGCGCTGAACAATATCGACCGCCGCACCGTGCTCGCGCTCGCCCTGGTGACGTTCATCACCGGGAATCTCGCGGCGATGGTGGCATCGAACTACGCCCTGCTGCTCGCCTCGCGCATGTTGATGGCGCTGGGCTCCGGCCTGTGCATGCCGACAGCGCTCGCCGTATCCGTGGCGGTCGCCTCGCCGGAACGGCGCGGCCGTGCCGTGGCACTCGTGACCTCAGGCCTCACGGTCGCCACCGTCATCGGCGTCCCCCTCGGCAACCTCGTCGGTAGTTGGCTGGGCTGGCGTGCGACCTTCGCCATGGTGGCCATGATCGGCACCGTTGCACTCGCCGGCCTCCTGCTCGGCCTGCCCCGCGGCCTGCCGCGCAACACAGCCTGGCTCAGCGATCGGCTGGCAGTGGCGCGCCACGGAAATGTCGTGATCGCGCTTGTCATCACAATTCTATGGGCGCTCGGCGGCTTCACCGTGTTCACCTATTTCGCGGTCCCGCTGCGCGGCCTGGGCTTCGATGCCTCTCAGATCAGCCTGGCACTGCTGGTGTTTGGCGGCGCGGCCGCGATCGGGAACATGCTGGGCGGCATTCTGGCGGACCGGCTTGGAACACTCACGACCGCGACTCTCGGGCTTGCCGGCATGGCGAGCGCCCTCATCCTGCATTCGCTGGTCCTGAAACTGATGCCCGGAGAGGCCCATTATGCGGTGCTGGGCGCGATCTTCCTCTGGGGCCTCTCGGGCTGGGCGTTCTATCCGGCCCAGATCGCCAGCATCATCCGGATCGAGCCTCAGGCCTCCATGATCGCGCTCTCGCTCAACGCCTCCGCCATGTATCTCGGCTTCGCCATTGGCGGCGCCTTAGGCGGAGCGGTGCTGGCCACCCTCTCGCCGAACGACCTCGGCTGGATCGGCGGATCGAGCGTTGCGGCCTCGCTTCTGGTGCATCTCGCCCGGGGCCGGCAGGCGCGGCCAAAACCCGTCAAAATTGCCGGTTGATGGGCATTTTTCGGGGTTTCGCCGCCCCGAAAACTGGTCTAAGACCCACCCGCGCGCGAGGGAGACCACCGCGCTCTCGGCCAAAGGGACGCGCAGCAGCGCGCCCTTTTTTTGTGCCCAAATCCGACTTCGGCGAGAGTTGATGCCCAAACGTACAGACATCACCACCATCCTCATCATCGGCGCCGGTCCCATCGTGATCGGCCAGGCCTGCGAGTTCGACTATTCGGGCACGCAGGCGGTGAAGACGCTGAAGGAAGAGGGCTACCGCATCGTCCTCGTCAATTCCAATCCGGCCACGATTATGACCGATCCGGAATTGGCCGATGCGACCTATATCGAGCCGATCACGCCCGAGATCGTCGCAAAGATCATCGAGAAGGAACGTCACGTCATTCCCGGCGGCTTCGCGCTGCTGCCGACCATGGGCGGACAGACCGCGCTGAACTGCGCGCTATCGCTGCGCCGGCAGGGCACGCTGGAGAAGTTCGACGTCGAGATGATCGGCGCGACCGCCGATGCGATCGACAAGGCCGAGGATCGGCAGCTGTTCCGCGAGGCCATGACCAAGATCGGGCTTGAGACGCCGAAGTCGCGTCTCGCCAACGCCTCCGAGCTGAAGAAGTCTTTCCGCGACAAATACCACGCCGAGCGCGAAAAGCTGTCGGGTGCTGCGCTCGAAGAGCTCGACCGGCAATGGACCCTCGGCGAGAGCGACCGCCGCAAGCGTTACCAGGAATACGCCTTCGGCCAGGCCATGATGGCGCTGTCCGAGATCGGCCTGCCCGCGATCATCCGCCCGTCCTTCACCATGGGCGGCACCGGCGGCGGCATCGCCTACAACAAGGAAGAGTTCCTCGACATCATCGAGCGCGGCCTTGACGCCTCGCCCACCAATGAAGTCCTGATCGAGGAATCCGTCCTCGGCTGGAAAGAGTTCGAGATGGAGGTGGTGCGCGACAAGAAGGACAATTGCATCATCGTCTGCTCGATCGAGAACTTCGATCCGATGGGCGTGCACACCGGCGACTCCATCACCGTCGCTCCGGCACTGACCCTGACGGACAAGGAATACCAGATCATGCGCGACGCCTCGCTGGCGGTGCTGCGCGAGATCGGTGTCGAGACCGGCGGCTCCAACGTGCAGTTCGGCGTCAATCCGGAAGACGGCCGCATGGTCGTCATCGAGATGAATCCGCGCGTGTCGCGTTCGTCAGCGCTGGCCTCGAAGGCCACGGGCTTCCCGATCGCCAAGGTCGCGGCAAAGCTCGCGATCGGCTACACGCTCGATGAAATCGCCAACGACATCACCGGCGGTGCGACGCCGGCCTCGTTCGAGCCGACGATCGACTACGTGGTGACCAAGATCCCGCGTTTCGCCTTCGAGAAATTCCCCGGCGCATCCTCCACGCTGACGACGTCGATGAAGTCGGTCGGCGAGGTCATGGCGATCGGCCGCACCTTCCAGGAGAGCCTGCAGAAGGCACTGCGCGGGCTCGAGACCGGGCTGACCGGCCTCGACGAGATCGAGATCGAGGGCCTGGGTCGAGACGACGACAAGAACGCGATCCGCGCCGCGCTCGGCACGCCGACGCCGAACCGCATTCTCCAGGTCGCGCAGGCGATGCGGCTCGGCTGGTCGAACGTGGACATCTTCAACTCCTGCAAGATCGATCCGTGGTTCCTCGGCGAGATGCGCGGCATCGTCGACATGGAAGAGAAGGTCAGGAAGCACGGCCTGCCCAGCAATGCTTTCGGCATGCGCACGCTCAAGACCATGGGTTTCTCCGACGCGCGCCTGGCAGTGCTTGCCGAGACGACGGAGGCGGAGGTCACCGCGAAGCGTCACGCGCTCGGCGTCCGTCCGGTCTACAAGCGCATCGATACGTGTGCGGCCGAATTCGCCTCGCCCACCGCCTACATGTACTCGACCTATGAGTCGCCGTTTGCAGGCAGCACGGCCGACGAGAGCACTCCGTCGGACAAGAAGAAGGTCATCATCCTCGGCGGCGGCCCGAACCGCATCGGCCAGGGTATCGAGTTCGACTATTGTTGCTGCCATGCCTGCTTCGCGCTGCATGATGCCGGCTATGAATCCATCATGGTCAACTGCAACCCGGAGACGGTGTCGACCGACTACGACACCGCCGATCGGCTCTATTTCGAGCCGCTCACCGCCGAGGACGTGCTGGAGATCATTGCCAAGGAGCGCAGCAACGGCACGCTGCATGGCGTGATCGTCCAATTCGGCGGCCAGACTCCGCTGAAACTCGCGCGCGCGCTCGAAGCCGCTGAAGTTCCGATCCTCGGTACCTCGCCCGACGCGATCGACCTTGCGGAAGACCGCGATCGCTTCAAGCGCGTGCTCGACAAGCTGCGGCTGAAGCAGCCGAAGAACGGCATCGCCTATTCGGTCGAGCAGGCCCGCCTGGTCTCTGCCGATCTCGGCCTGCCGCTGGTGGTGCGCCCGTCCTACGTGCTCGGTGGCCGCGCGATGCAGATCATCCGCGAGGAGAACCAGCTCAACGACTATCTGCTCGGCACGCTGCCGGAACTGGTGCCGGCCGACGTCAAGGCGCGCTACCCGAACGACAAGACCGGCCAGATCAATACCGTGCTCGGCAAGAACCCGCTGCTGTTCGACCGCTATCTGTCCGACGCCACTGAGATCGACGTCGACTGCCTCTGCGACGGCAAGGACACCTTCATCGTGGGCATCATGGAGCACATCGAGGAAGCGGGCATCCATTCCGGCGACTCCGCCTGCTCGCTGCCGCCGCACTCGCTCGACGCCAAGATGATCGAGGAGCTGGAGCGGCAGACGCGCGAACTCGCGCTCGGCCTCGACGTGGTCGGCCTGATGAACGTGCAATACGCCATCAAGGACGGCGATATCTACGTGCTCGAGGTCAATCCGCGCGCATCACGCACGGTGCCGTTCGTCGCCAAGGTGATCGGCACGCCGGTCGCCAAGATCGCCGCGCGCGTCATGGCCGGCGAGAAGCTCGCCGACTTCAAGCTGAAGAAGGCGGACCTCAAGCATGTCGGCGTGAAGGAATCGGTCTTTCCGTTCGCCCGCTTCCCAGGCGTCGACACCGTGCTGGGTCCGGAGATGCGCTCGACCGGCGAGGTCATGGGCATCGATCGCTCCTTCGCGGTGGCATTCGCCAAGAGCCAGCTCGGCGGCGGCACGCGGGTACCGCGCAAGGGCACGGTGTTCGTCTCGGTCCGTGAGAGCGACAAGGTTCGTATTGCCGAGGCCGTGCGCCAGCTGCATTCGCTTGGCTTCAAGGTGCTGGCGACCTCGGGTACGGCGCGCTTCCTGACCGATCAGGGCATCCCGGCGGAGAAGGTAAACAAGGTGCTGGAAGGACGGCCGCATATCGTCGACGCCATCACCAATGGCGACGTCCAGCTCGTTCTCAACACGACCGAAGGCCCGCAGGCGCTGGCCGACAGCCGATCGCTGCGGCGCGCGGCCCTCTTGCATAAAGTGCCGTATTACACCACTCTTTCCGGGGCCGTGGCGGCCGCGCAGGGCATCCGCGCCTATCTGGGCGGGGACCTTGAGGTTCGGACCCTGCAGAGCTACTTTTCGGAAACCTGATCACGAGCGGCGGCTCCGCTGCCGCTAAGTGATTGGCAATGAAGCCACAATGGCCGGAGGAACTGTCCGGCCATGCGGTTGTTCTGTTCCGGCGCCAGACCCACATAACGCTCCGGGGCGGCGTTTTCAGCCCCGGACATACTGACGAATCAAGGTTGCCGCGCCCTCTGTTTTTGGCGGGCGCGCGGCCGAAGGACGAGAGAAGAGATGGAAAAGGTTCCGATGACTGCGAGCGGCTTTGCCGCACTCGGGGAAGAATTGAAGAAGCGCCAGTCCGAGGACCGTCCGCGCATCATCGAGCATATCGCGGAGGCGCGCTCGCACGGCGACCTGTCCGAGAACGCGGAATACCACGCCGCGAAGGAAGAGCAGTCCCACAATGAGGGCCGTATCGCCGAGCTCGAGGACAAGCTCGCGCGCGCCGACATCATCGACATTTCCAAGCTCTCCGGCGACACCATCAAGTTCGGCGCCACCGTGACGTTGGTCGACGAGGACACCGAGAAGAAGGCGGTGTGGCAGATCGTCGGCGAGGTCGAGGCCGACGCCAAGAAGGGCCGTATCTCCATCACCTCGCCGCTGGCGCGTGCGCTGATCGGCAAGAAGAAAGGCTCGACCGTCGAGGTCAACGCTCCCGGCGGCGCCAAGGCGTACGAGATCACCAAGGTGGAGTGGCGGTAATCCACCCCGCAAGAGCTGCCCTGAAAAGCCGCGCAGCTTGCGCGGCTTTTCTGTTTCGCGATGTCTCCAGCGCGCGATTGTGAACTGCAGCGTCCTCCGTCATGCTCGGCGCCGCCGTCCGAGCAAGGGAGGACACGATGGACATCGATCGCATCGCCGCGCAAAGCCAGCCTTATCTGCTCAGCCTCTTCCGCTTCATCACCGGGCTAATGTTCTTTCACTATGGCGTCGCCAAGCTGTTCAAGTTTCCGCCGGTGGAGATGTTTTCCGAGGTCACGCCGTTGTCGCTCTGGGGCGTTGCCGGCATGTTCGAGTTCGTGCTCGGCGGTCTCTTGATGATCGGCCTCTTCACCCGATTGGCGGCTTTCATCCTTTCCGGTGAGATGGCCTTCGCCTATTTCATCGAGCACCTGCCGCACAGCTTCTTTCCCGTCGTCAACGACGGCGCGCTGGCGATCGTCCTGTGCTTCGCCTGTCTCTTCCTCGCCGCGGCGGGCAGCGGTCCGATCAGTGTGGACGCGATGCGGCGGTGACCCTTCGCTTCTACCGCCGTCCTTTCACGTCGAGCGGCACCGCCGCCTCATACTTCGAATTGTGCAGCACCAGCGACGTCCGGACGTTGCGCACGTGCGGCGCGGCAGTCAGGTGGGTGACGAAATCCTGGAAGGTCGCCATGTCAGGAGCGACGCATTTCAGGATGAAATCGACCTCGCCCGACAGCATCCAGCATTCCCGCACCAGCGGCTCGGCGCGGACGAATTCTTCGAAGGCGCGCAAATCGGCCTCCGCCTGACTGGAAAGGTGCACCGCCGCGAACACCGTGACATCGAAGCCGAGCTTTCGCGCATCCAGCAGCCCGCGATAGCCGTGAATGTAGCCCTCCTCCTCGAGCGCGCGGACCCGACGCAGGCATGGCGGCGGCGAAATACCGACCCTCTTGGCGAGTTCGACATTGGTGATTCGACCGTCCGCCTGGATCTCAGCGAGAATTTTCAGGTCGATCTCGTCTAGGTTCCGCGACACGTGATTGGAACTCCTGGCCTTAATGGCGGTATTGGGTGGGTCTGTCGCAATCCTCATAGCCCAGTCTGTGCCAAATCAGCAATTTTATTGCGCGTGCAGCGCAATCGACTTTTGTTCCTTGTTGGAAAAATCCGCCGACAGGGAATGCAATTCTTGCATAGCTCACCAGAAGGCTTAGATTAGCTCTGATATTTCAGCGCCTCCGCGAGGCCTCCCGGCACGTTCCGCGCCCGCGCTGCAAATCCCCCGTGAAAGGCGTCCATCGAAATGTCCGCTCCTGTTCATGCAAAAGTCGTCATCATTGGCTCCGGCCCCGCCGGTTACACCGCGGCGATCTACGCCGCGCGCGCGATGCTTGAGCCAATTCTGATCCAGGGCATGCAGGCCGGCGGCCAGCTCACCATCACCACCGACGTCGAAAACTATCCGGGCTTCGCCGACGTGATCCAGGGTCCCTGGCTGATGGAACAGATGGAGAAGCAGGCGGTCCATGTCGGCACCAGGATCGTCACCGATCTCGTCACCAAGCTCGAGACCGCGCAGCGCCCGTTCCGCCTCACCTGCGACTCCGGCGACGTCTATTTCGCCGACACCGTGATCCTCGCCACCGGCGCGCAGGCGCGCTGGCTCGGGTTGCCCTCAGAGGCGAAATTCCAGGGCGGCGGCGTATCGGCCTGCGCCACCTGCGACGGCTTCTTCTACCGCAACAAGGACGTCGTGGTGGTCGGGGGCGGCAATACCGCGGTCGAGGAAGCCCTGTACCTTACCAACCACGCCTCGCAGGTCACCATCGTGCATCGTCGCGATCACTTCCGCGCCGAGCGCATCCTGCAGGAACGTCTGTTCAATCATCCGAAGATCAAGGTGGTCTGGGACTCGGCCGTCGACGAGATCTGCGGCACCGAGAACCCGAGCAAGGTCACCCATGTGCGCCTGAAGAACGTCAAGACTGGCGCGCTGACGGACCTGAAGACCGACGGCGTCTTCATCGCCATCGGCCACGCGCCGGCGACGGAGCTCGTGAAGGACCAGATCAAGCTGAAACCGTCGGGCTATGTCGAGGTCGCCCCGAACTCGACCGCGACCTCCGTCCCCGGCCTGTTCGCCGCCGGTGACGTCGCTGACGAAACCTACCGCCAGGCCGTGACGGCCGCAGGCCTCGGCTGCATGGCAGCGCTCGAAGCCGAACGATTCTTGGCCCTGCGCGCCAGCGAGCGCGCAGCAGCGGAATAACGATCATGCCCCGAACACGCGACGGATTTACGGATATGGACTGGGACAAGCTGAAGGTGTTTCACGCGGCGGCGGAAGCGGGCAGCTTCACGCATGCGGGCGAGCAGCTCGGCCTGTCGCAATCGGCGGTGTCGCGCCAAGTCTCGGCACTGGAGCAGGAGCTTTCGGTCTCGCTGTTCCACCGCCATGCCCGCGGCCTGATCCTCACCGAGCAGGGCGACCTCTTGTTCCGCACCGCGCATGACGTGTTCATGCAGCTGCAGGCGGCGCGCGCGAAACTGACCGACAGCCGCGAGCGGCCGAGCGGCGATCTCAAGATCACCACCACGCCCGGCGTCGGCATCAACTGGCTGATCCCGCGGCTCGGCGAGTTCACTGCGCTCTATCCCGAGATCCGGATCTCGCTGATCGTCACCGACGAGGAGTTGGACCTCTCGATGCGCGAGGCCGACGTTGCGATCCGCACCCGCAAGCCGACGCAACCGGATCTCATCCAGCGCAAGCTCTTCGCGATGGGCTTCCACGCCTATTGCTCGCCGGAATACATCAAGCGCTTCGGCACGCCCCGCACGCTGGAAGAGCTCGATGCCCACCGCATCATCTCGCTCTCCGACGGCAACTTCGCGCCGCATTTGCAGAACCGTAACTGGCTGGTCGAAGCCGGTCGCAACGGCTCGGGTCCGCGCGAGGCCTATTTCAAGGTCAACAACATCCTCGGCTTGGTGCGCGCCTGTCAGCAAGGCCTCGGCATCGCCGCGCTGCCCGACTATCTCGTCGAGGAACAGAGCAAGCTCGTGCAACTGTTCGGCGAATCGGATTCGATCCAGCTCGATACGTATTTCGTCTATCCGGAGGAGCTGAAGACGGTCGCGCGCGTGCAGGTGTTCCGCGACTTCGTGGTGAGCAAGGCGCAGCGCTGGCCGTCCTGATTTCCGCATGACTGACATGCGGCCTCGGCTGTTGCTGCATGCCGCTCGTCAAGCTCATACTGCTTGTACGCTGAGCCTTCGCGTTGCGCATTTGTCCCCCTCCTCCAGTGGCGCGGGAGTTCAGTAATCCCTCTTGGAAGGTGATTGTGTCGGCCTCACGTGGCCAATACCTAAGCCGGGCCCTTCGGGTCCGGCTTTTTTTCTGTCTAAATCGGCTTTCGCCTTCCGCGTGTATTGACAGCTTTGGGCATACCCCGCATCATTTACGAATGATCACGAAGTCGTGCGCAATCGTCTCGAAAAAAGGCCCCCATCAGGGGACCTCGGATTTTTGCGCGCACTAGGCCGACTTCGTCATCGCGAGCCAATCCGGAAAACCCCGCCACCTGGACGGGGTTTTTTCATGTGCCCTCCGTCTCAGGTTCATTTGAGAAGGAGATAAGACCATGACCGATCTGCGAACCCATATGCATGGACTCTGGCTGCCGCTGGTGACGCCGTTTCGCGACAGCCGCCTCGACGAGGTGTCGCTGCGGCGGCTGACGCGGCACTACTGCACCCAAGCCATCGACGGCTTTATTCTCGGGGCGACCTCGGGCGAAGGCATGACGCTGCGCGACGCCGAGCTCGAGCGCCTCGTCGCCATCGTCCGCGATGAGATGGCGGCCGGCCGCCGCACGCTGCCGATCGGGCTTGGGCTATCAGGCGCGGACAGCTCGCGGATGAAGGAGCGGCTCGACGAGACCGCGGACTGGCCGATCGACTTCTATCTGATCGCGAGCCCCTATTACGTGCGACCGTCGCAGCGCGGCATCCTCGCCCATTTCGAGACACTGGCGGATCACGCGGCCTGGCCGCTCGCGCTCTACAACATTCCCTATCGCTGTGCCGTCGGCATCACCAACCAGACCCTGCTGCGGCTCGCCGAGCATCCCAACATCATCGGGCTGAAGGATTGCGGCGCGAGCCGCGAACAGTCGATCGCGCTGCTGCGCGACCGGCCGAAGGGCTTTCATGTGCTGACCGGCGAGGACGCGAACTATTTCGAGGCGCTCAGCGACGGCGCCGACGGTGGCATCTTGCTGTCCGCCCATCTCGAGACCGCGACGTTTGCCGCCGTCCATGCCGAGCTGAAGCGCGGCAATCCCGATGCGGCAGAGGCGCGCTGGCGGGAGGTCGCGGAGCTGACGCGGCTGTTGTTCGCAGAGCCGAGCCCGGCACCGGCGAAGTACTGGCTGTGGCGGACCGGCTTGATCGACAGCCCCGAGGTGCGCCTGCCCATGGTGGAAGTGAGCAGCGAGCTCGCCGCCACGCTCGACCGCGAGATCGAGCGGCGGATGAAAGTCGCAGCGTAACGTTCTCCCTCGCCTCTCCCCGCAACAGCGGGGGGAGTTGCGAGAACGCCGGCCTTGGTTAACCGGAGGCGAATGGCCTTCGCTGTCGCCGCATGGCGCATCCACGTCTCGTTTACGCAATGGCGCCTATCGTTCTCCCTCAACGACTTTCAAAAGGGGGAATGACCATGGGGCAACGCGTTCGCCCGACTGCGGCGGAAACCTTCGCGCCTGCCGATCTTTTGCAGGGAATTCTGGTGGTGTCCTCGTTCGGCTTCTGGGCCGTGGTGCTCGGCCTGATGCCGGTGCTGCTGTTTCGCGTCTGGCTGGCAGGCTGACGGGATAGTTAAGCGAAGGTCGCAAATGCGCTCAAAATGCGAGCGGAGCTGCAACCTGGAATTTTAAAACATCGTGCGTATCGTTCACCCCATAAGCGAAGAAATCGCGGGGGCGAATTTGAATAATCAGAATGATGCGGCGTCACATTACGACGCCGAGCAGGGCTTTTCCACCGAAGACATCATCTGGGCCGTCGGCATCTGGTCGGTGATCCTGACGCTGTCGCCGGTCATCGTCTTTTACATGCTGATGGTGGCGTAACTCACTTCCACCGGATTCCAGAAACGCAAAACGCGCGGACTTCCGCGCGTTTGTCGTCCGGGGAAATGATTGATGAAATTATGCCGCCTGCTTGTGCATTGCGCCGGATGCCGACGCCGTGCCGCGAATAGCTTTGACTGAACGCTCGATCGCCGCCCACAGCCTTGCAATTTCCTGGGCAGCACGGCTCTCGGCCTGATACTCACGCGCGCCTTCGCCGTGGCTGAGTGCCATCAACAAATCCGAACGATTGGTGATCTGACCGCCCCACACCGGCGCGCGGAACTTGGCAAGCGCCTCGCGGGCGATGGTGACGATCGGGCTCTCGGCTTCGTCGCGCTTGGCCGGCGCACCGTTGAGCACGACCGCGTAGGGCTTGCGCGCCGCGCGGCACATCTGGATGGTTTCCTGCACCGCGTTGACGTCGAACACGCCGGGCCGTGCGGGGATCACCACCATGGTGGCATTCTTGATCGCGTCGTCGACGACGGCCGACAGGTTCGGCGGCGTGTCGATCAACACCCATTCGTAACCGTCGCGCTTGGCCGCGGAGACGATGCCGCTGACCGAGTTCACGGCTGCCTTGATCGGCGGCTCGTTGGTGCCGCGCAGCTTGTGCCACAGCGTGAGCGAGCCCTGCGGATCCGCATCCACGAGCATCACCTGCTTGCTCGCCTTGATCTGCGCAGCGAGATGTGCAGCCAGGGTACTCTTGCCCGAGCCGCCTTTACGCGATGCAAAAACAATAACGTTCATACCTCTGGCCTCCAGATTGACCCCAGGCCGCGAAAATGAATCACCGCGCTGATTCGTGAAAGAAAAATTTATCGGCAGTTGCGTTACCGCCACGAAATAACAAGAGGTGTTGGCTTTTGAGTCACACTGCCGCGCGCGACGACAGACATGAACTGTCATGAATCGCCATTCGCACGGGCAATCGCGTGTTTTCCAGGCCATCACGCCGGAAAAACCCGACTGCAACCAGGCCGCGCAAACTCCCGCGGCGAGCTTTTCCATCGCATGCGAAGCGCAATCGCTGCAGGCGTGCGCGCAGGCTCCGCGAACAAAACGAGTCCGGTGGCTGTCGCGTGGCTGACGCCGCCCCGTCATCCCTGACGCAGGGGCATCACGCGTTTCGAGAAGCGAACGTGACGGGGTGCCTAGCCGTCCTCGGTCTTTTTCTTCTTGGTCGTCTTCGGCTTGCTCGTCTTCTTCGCCACGACGGGCGTGATGCTGGTCGGCTTGCCGGCGCGGCGCGCCTCGCCCGGCTCCGGTCCGCGGCGGAAGAACACCGCGCATTGCGGCGTCAGCTGCGCCTTCCTCTGGATCATGCAGGCGGTGATGGCATCGACGTTCGGAATGAACTCGCTGCAGAGCCGCATCGCATCCGGCGTGCAGGCCTGCTCCTCCTCGGGCGTGTAGGCAAAGCCCCTGCCCGGCAGCACCAGAACGGCGAGCGCCAGCGAGAGGCCAGCAGCAGCCATGGATGTCTTGAAGCGAGATGCCGGCATCGATCCCCCCAGAATGTCGAGTCGGACCGGAGTGTGGGTGAACGGACGTTCGTTGGCAACGAGGGGTAAGGCAAAAACGGCGCGTGTGCGGTCTCGGCAACAGGGACGACGTCGAATAGGCTTGAGGGCGGCGCTCCGGGCTCGCGCCACCTCTCCCGCGCGGCCACAGCAGGCCCAGCTAACTCCTGCCCTCCGACCCAAACCGCGAAAACAACCCCATGCACCGTAGCCAGATCACCGGCGCCCCTTGCGAATTTCGTCCACCTTGCGGATTTTACGAATTTCCTTTGACACGTCGGGCAAAACACCGGCATGATGGCAGCATCGAGACGCGCGTGGGGTGGGCCTGATCTCCCCGTGAGGGGGAGGACCGCATGGCCACCGTATTGATCGTCGCACCGGTGTTTGCGCTGATCGCGGCCGGCTATGCGTCGGTGCTGTT
Organism: Bradyrhizobium manausense; assembly: GCF_018130615.1. Taxonomy (GTDB): domain Bacteria; phylum Pseudomonadota; class Alphaproteobacteria; order Rhizobiales; family Xanthobacteraceae; genus Bradyrhizobium; species Bradyrhizobium manausense_A. The sequence continues at coordinate 136,126 of NZ_JAFCKB010000017.1, read as the reverse complement.
TCGCTTCGTCTCCGAGGGCGCGCACAAGGGCATCTCCGAATTCGCCTTCAGCATCGCGATCCCCGCGCTGCTGTTTCGCACCATCGTCGTGTCGGAATTCCCCGACGTCAGCCCCTGGCGAATGTGGGGCGCCTATTACGGCGCGCTCGCGCTGACCTGGATTGCGGCGCTGGTAATCTCGGCGCTCATGCGCGAACGGCGCGAGGACCGCGAGGACGGCGTCGTGTTCGCAATCGGCTCGGTCTACGGCAACATCGTGATGCTCGGCATTCCGCTGGTGCTCTCGGCGCTCGGCAACGAGGCCGCCGGGCCGATGTCGCTGATCCTGTCGGTGAACACGCCGCTGCTGTGGCTGTGCGGTATTTTGCAGATGGAGCTCGTCAACCGCAAGCGGACGGGCTCGCCGCTCGCGGTCATCCGTCCGGTGCTCGCAGATCTCGCGCGCAATCCCTTGATGCTCGGCATCGGTTTCGGCGTCATCTGGCGCTTCACCGGCCTCGGCCTCAACCCCGTCGTCGACAAGACCGTCGAGCTGCTCGCGCAAGCGGGATCGCCGGCCGCGCTGATCGCGCTCGGCATCAATCTGTTTCGCTTCGAGGTGAAGGGCGAGATGGGAAGCGTCGTCGTGATGAGCGCGCTCAAGCTGCTGGCGATGCCGGCGATCGCGTATCTGCTGGCGAAGCTGCTCGGCCTGCCGCCGGTCGCCGCCGGCGTCATCGTGCTGTTCGCGGCGATGCCGACCGGCGCGAACGCGTACATCTTTGCGGTTCAGTATCAGCGGCTGGTCAACCCGGTCTCGGGCGCGGTGGCGCTGGGGACGCTGCTGGCGGCGGTGACGTTGCCGGTAGTGGTGCTGGTGGTGGCGGCAGGGGTGAGGTAGCTAGGAGATAACGCGCCGCGGAGGTCCGTCTGGCCCGAGGTTGCAGACGCCGCGGAACACGCGCCCGCCACGCGATAGCCATTTTGATCTGGCTCAACTCGGCCCTGATACCGGTCGATAAGGGTGGGCCTCAGTGATCACCCCGGGCAAATATTCCGTGTGGTTCAAGACGCCGGTCGGTGAAGGCGCCGGCGTGGTCGAGTTCGGCCCTGACGGAAAACTGACAGGCGGCGATTCCACGTTTGCCTATGCGGGAAACTGGACACAGCAGGGCGAGCTCTTCAAAGCCAGTCTTTCCGCCCGGCGCGTGACGCCGGGGCCGCCCGGTGTCTTCGGATTGGATGAGATCGACATCGTCGTGTCAGGCCGCTCGGTCGACGGCGCGTCCACGTCGTGTACGGGGTTCGCGAAGCAATCGCCGGGGTTGAAGCTTGAGGTGGAGCTTGTTCGGATCCTTGGGGATCAGTGACGATGCCCGTTACCGAGCGGAGTTCTGCTATTGGATTCACGGCAACGGTGCACAAGCTCGATTTTGATCGGCATTGGATAGCGTGCACCCTGCGGGCCACGATTACGACATTCGCGAGACCAACAGCACAAGCTCGGCTTGGCGGTTAACGCCGGTCTTGGTGAAAATGCTCTTCAGTTGGGTGCGGCCCGTTTCCTTGGCGATCTCGAGTCGATCGCAGACCAGATCGAGCCTGTCGCCCATCGCCAATTGCGACGCCAGCCGCGCTTCCGCTTCGGTCAGCTTGAATATGCTTTGAAGCACGGCTGTTTTGGTGAGGTGCGGCGATGCCGGATCGCGGAAGGTCAACAGGACCCGCGCTCCCAGGAACGGGGTTCTGGCGGCAACAGGGACCGAGAGCACGTTGAAGGCCCAGCTGCGCTTCCCGGGACGCTCCACGACGATGGGCTCGTGCGCAAGCGGGGCCGTTTCCGGCAGAAGCCTGAGCAGGGCATAGAAATCCTCGAGTTTCCGGCGCGCCTTACCGTCCGAGACCTCCAACCGTCGGTGCGACACGTGAACGCTGTCATCGAATATTTTATCCGCGGCAGCGTTCGTCGCGAGGACACAGCCGCTACGATGGAGCGCAAGCGCGGGCCACTGAACGAGGCTGAGAGCGTCCAGTGCGCCGGTCAGAACAGCATGCCCGACCGCCGATGATAAATTGGCGACCTCCGAAAGTGCTGCCGAGAAAGACTGGAGGCGGTCTCTCTCCCCGGCGTCGAAAGCGCCCTGGGCTTGCGTTCTCTGAAGCGCGACCATCCATGGCTCGCCTTGAGCGACAAACTGTATCCAGCCGCCCCACCGAAAACTGTTCGCGCCGAGAAAATCATTGTAGTAGGGGTCGCATTGGAGAAGCGACTTGAATTCTTCAGTCGTGAACAGATCGCCATCAACAAAGGCGCCGGATCTTTTCGCGTGCTTTTTCGCAAACGCCGAGACGCGCGGGTCCCGCAGGTGCCAGCCCTCCCGAAAATAGATATTTGTCAGGTGCTCTACCGAGGGCGTATAGGGCACGTCGGGCGTCCGCACGCCTGACTGCCGGAGGCTTGCGCCCTCGGCGCCGGCCAGGCGGCACAATTGCTCCAGCGAAGATCGCCACCTGCTACCATCGACGGCCGCTTCCCCAAGTTGGACCCGAAGCTTTGTCAGCTCGGTGTCATCAAACAATCGTCTGGTCATCGAAGAAACCTACCTGGCGGCGTTCACGATCACGATGATCCCGCTCACTAGGTATGAGCTGTCTAATTATCAAAAGACTAGCGAGCTCAACCATCCAGTCAAGACAACGCAAGACGACTGTTTGTAGATCCGCGGCCCAGCTTCACCGGCTTGGGGTTTCGGCCGCTGCCGACCTGTTGCGCAAGGGCGGCGGTTACCAGGGTTACGGTGACGATGCACAAAACCAGCCCCGGCTAGCGTTTTGACAGCGCACTATGAGCAGGATTGAGAGTTTAGTGCACTGGCACCGTAATCAACCAAATGATATTTGCTGCGATGCATGAGTCTGCTTGTGGCCCATCGCGACATATTGCCCTGCCGCATAAACTTGGTCGCCATTGAAGAGCAGCGGACGTAGTCACCAGCCAGGTGACGCCGCTGGGTTTATAGGCACACGGCCTAGGAGAAGACAGCATGAGCCATTTTCTGTGTGGTGAAATTGTATTCAGGGAAACCGGCGAGCCGGGATATTCTGAGGCCCTCTTTCTAATGATTGAAGCGAGCGCGAAGTTACGCCTTTGCGTTCAATTTGGTGTCAACGTTATTCAGAAGATCACTTTCGACATACTGGGATCGAAACCAAATAGGATTGAGCTCGATCGTCTGCCATTCTTCGTCGTAGGTTCGCCGATAGCAAATACCTCTGACGAAATATTCTATCCTCCTACCGAGCAATTTTCTCCCAACGAGCGCGCAAGCTATCTGACGAGTAAGATCGATGACCTTATTGCATGGGTCAGGATTGTATCAGAGGCCGAAAATACGATCGGGATGACTATCTATTTTTCAGAGGGGTATGACACGAACTACAAGCACGAAAGCTGCACGCTTGAGGAATTTCCGCGTACGATGTATCGGACTCTCTTGCCGCCGGCCGATGTCCCGAGCACGAAGATTTCAATAGAATGGGCTGAATAGGCGGCAATAGAAAATACGGCGACGCACCGTGGCAACCCGCCTGGACTGCACCTCGTAAGTAAGTCTTGGCTCGCGCGGCATCATCGGCCTGATTGAGGCCCGCGCCCTGGCGACATAGCCGCCCCAGAAGAACGTTGGTACCGTCCCGTATCCAAAAGAGTTTCACAGAACCGTGGTTGCCGGCAGGCCGGCGCCAATCTCCGGATGGCTTACGGTGCGGGCGATCCGCTGTCACCGCGGCTGGTGACGGCGATCCGGCGTCCAACTCCGGTTACGGTGACAGTGCTGGACTGCCCCCCTGACGTGAGACACGATAATTTCAGTGACAGGCCCGCGTCGCCGACAGAGAACGAGCAGATACACCCTCTCACTCCGGCAACTGGGTCTTCCTCAGGCCCTCGATGATCCGTTTCGATGATTGCGCGCTCCCAGCGATCCGCCCGGCTATTGTAAAGGCGGGGTCGGCCTGAAGAAGACGGGCCGCTGCCTCGCGCGCTTCTGCTTCACGTCCGAGATGCGCGAGAGCGGAGGTGAGACAGTAATACGCTGGGGGAAAGGAGGGATTCAGACGGAGAGCCCGCTTCGCAGCAACGACGGCCTCGTCGAAGCGACCAAGCTCGATCAGGCCCAGCCCCATGACGTTGAAAGACTGGAATAGCAGCGGGTCTACCGGACTCAAGCGCATCGCGATTTTCTGGCTTCGGATGGCTTCCTCAGGCAAGCCCGCAATCCTGTAGACCGTCCCCCTGCCATGCCATGCATGAAACGAATTCGAGTTGAGCGCGACCGACCTGTCCGCGATTTCGATGCTGCTCTCATAATCGCCCGTGAACGCCAGGGTCGCGGCGACAAATGCCAGCTTCTCCGCATCGTCATCGTCGACACCCATCGCCACTCTCAGCAGTCGAACCGCTTCCGCGCGGTCGGATTGCGGATCTCTCGAGTGGCCGCACAAGATATTGAGCATGTGGCAGGCCCCCACGATCGCGGCCACAAACCCGTAACGCGGATCCAACTCCAACGCGCGATCGCCCAGACGTATCGCCTCTGCCATTCCCTCGCGCGTGGCCAGGTAATATTGCGGCATCATGCGGAGGAAAAAGTCGTAAGCCGTGAGGTTCTCCGGTCGTCGCCGTGTTGCAATTTCTGTCTGGAGCAATTTTGGATGAATTGCCGAGACGACGGCGGTCGTTATTTCGTCCTGCAGAGCAAAAATGTCCGCCAAGTCGCGCTCGAACCTGTCCGCCCACAGGTGCGCCCCCGTCATCGCATCAATCAACTGTCCCGTGATACGAACTTTGCCCGATGCCTTGCGCACGGACCCCTCAAGGACGTAGCGGACGCCAAGCGCGCGTCCAACGTCCTTGATGTCGACAGCCCGATCCTTGAAGGTGAAACTGGAATTGCGTGCGATCACGAACAGCGATTTGAAGCGCGAGAGGGCGGTGATGATTTCCTCAACCATCCCATCGGCGAAATACGCCTGTTCGGGATCACCGGACATGTTCTGGAACGGGAGCACCGCAACGGAAGGCTTGTCGGGGATCGGAGGCGGGCTCTCGACCTCGGCGAAATGCGTGAAAGCAGCCTCTTGTGTTTCCGTTGGTGTCGCCGCGACGTGATAGGCCCTGACCGGCTCTTGGATGTTCTTCACCGTCTGAACACCAAGGTCCACGAAGGCCATCGGCAGAACCTTGTGCACCTGATCGTAGGTGGCACGGGAAATACACACGCCACCCGCTTTCGCAATCGACTGCAGTCGCGCGGCAATGTTCACACCGTCGCCGAAGAGATCCCCAGCGCGGATCATGACGTCACCAATGTGGATACCGATCCGGAAGCTTATGCGGCGATCGGATTTGAGACTGGCGTTGGCTTCGGCCAACGCGGTTTGCGCGTCCACCGCGCACTGCACGGCTTCCACTGCGCTGCCAAACTCGGCCAAAACACTATCGCCCGCCGTGTTCGCTATGCGGCCCCGATGCTGCCCGATGAGCTTATCCAGAATGGCACGGCGCTCGGTGAGACCCTTCAGGGTGCCAACCTCATCGTCGCCCATAAGCCGACTGTAGCCCTCGACGTCTGCCGCGAAGACTGCGACGAGCTTCCTGCTGACCTCGTTAAGGTCTGACATTGGTGCGCCAACGGCTGCCTAATCGCAACTTTGGGCCGCTCGGCTCCGAGCGTCAATCGGGCAAGGTTGGGCGTTTCAGGCCGATCTGGGCGTAGACCCACAGGGGGTCAAACGAAATAGCCCATTGGCTGGCGCTCATGCGCTGAAGTGGGGGTTTGGCACGGTGGATGGCCTTTCGCCGTTGGTGGTGAGCCAAGGCGATGACGACGCACCCCGTGGGCATGCCTTGAGGCTGGACGGGCCGAAGCTTGGTGATCGGGACGTTGCAGCATCGCGGGCCAGGTCTCTGCCGGCGCTGGTACAGTTGGGTGGGCTCGAACCACCGACCTCCTGTTCCACAGACAGGCGCTCTAACCAACTGAGCTACAACTGCATCCTTGCGAGCCGCCCTTGGGGGCGCCCTGAGAGGGCCGACAACCGAGGGGGCTGAACGGGGCGGAAACTAGGTGCAACGGCCGCCTTTGGCAAGGCCGCAAAATCCGATATTTGCCCCTCTCCAGCGCGATAAATCCTTGGATTCGATCGGCTGTCCACGATTTACCTCGTGAGACCTGATCCCCTCACCCGGCTCGCGCCGGACGATGCTTCGCATCGGCCGGGGCGATCCGACCTCTCCCTCCGGGAGAGGTGACAAAAAACCCGGGCCCTTAAGGCCCGGGTTTCCCTAATTGGATCGATCCGCCTTTTTGATCAGGCGGCCGGGTAGAACTTCGAGGCGGAGGCCTTGATCGGCTCGGCGGTCGCGCTGGCGGCGCGCTGGGCGATCTCGACCAGCTCCTTGGCCTGGGCCTGGAAGGTCTCGAGCTGGCTCTTGGCGTGGCCGGTCCAGAGCTGGAAGGCATCGGTCGGCGACTTGGTGCCGAGCAGCTCCTGGGTGAAATCCAGATGGGCCGTGGTGTTGGCCTTGGCGAATTCCATCAGCTTGGCGGTGTACTCGCTCGCGCCCTTGCTGGCCGAGGCGAACACGGCCTCGACGGTGCCGTTGTGGGTTTCGGCGGCGTCCTTGAACTTGGCGTAGTTCTCGCGGGCCTGCGAAACGCCCTTCTCGGCGAACGCACGCACCTGCTCGGGAACCTCGAACGGGATGATCGAGGCAGAAAACGGATCAGTCGCACCTGTCATGGTTGGTCCCTCGCGATAATGAAAAATGGAGTGAGCCTTCTGGCGCGCCCGCCGACCCAACCGGGGCCATTTCTTGTTACGACTGGCGGGTACGAAAGACTGGAACGCAAAACAAACGAGATGGCTCGTCCAGCGCCCAGTAGTATGGCTGCCTAACATGTCAACATTGTGCAACGCAAACGTGATCTCGCGTGCGTTGCAAGAATTTAATCCTGAAGGCGAGGTTCCCGGAATGGGGAACCGGTGGTTGAGGTATTTCCGTGCCCGTCATTCCGGGGCGCGCGCAGCGCGAGCCCGGAATCCTTCCATCGACCATCTCTGCGGCCCGATGGATTCCGGGCTCGCGACTTCGTCGCGCCCCGGAATGACGGCGAGGACTGATGCCTCGCCTGGGTCGCCCATCGCGGCGCGGCTGACGGTATTGGCGGTATCACGCCCCTTCCCCCCGCTTGAATCCTGCGGATGCAGCAAGGCGGCTGCTTGCGGGGGCGGCCGGATTAAGGTTATCGCGGCATTAGGACACCCCTCATAGGCTGGGGCCGTGGACCTGCCCGCGCCCGCGCGCGATACTAACCCTTTCTTAAGGCTGTCATTCCCGGCAGTCCCGACGTGAAGCGTGACAGCGAGACCTAAAGCCCGCCGATGACCAATTCGGATTTCCAGTTGCGAGGCGTCGGCGATCCCAGGCTGTCCGTGCACGCCACCTCTCCGCTGCCGGCGTGGCTGTGGTCGCTCGATGGCAGCCGCGTGCTGTGGGCCAACGCGGTCGGCGCAAAATTCTTCGCGGCGGCCAATGCGGCGGCCCTCGCACAAAAAACATTCGGCCCCGCCGATGGCCATCGCCGCCAGGTCGTGCAGCTGGCGCGCCGGCTGTCCGGAAACGGCGCGATCAGGCTGGAGCGGCTGCGCGGCTTCGGCGCCGGGCTCGGCGCGCTGATGACCTGCGCCTGTGCGCGGCTCACCTTTGCCGATGGCGGCGAAGGCGTGCTCGTCACCGCGATGGATGCGGGCGCGCGCAGCATGTCGCTGGTCGAGCGTCTGCATCGCCTGGTCGACGGCGCAACCACGCCGATGGCGGCGTTCGCGCCGGACGGAATGTTCGCCGGCGCCAGCGAGGCGGCGCGCCCCCTGCTCGGCTTTCGCGATCTCGGCGAGGCCGGGCTCGACCAGGCCCGCAGCGATGCGCTGAGACAAGGCCGCGTCGAGATGCCGATCGGCATCGGCAAGATGGTGCTGCAGCGGGTCGGCGTCGGCAGCGATGTCGGTCTGGTCGCGCTGATCGAGCCGGCGCCGCCACAAGCGGCGCCTGTTGCGGAGAGCTTGCCGGACCCTGCGCCTGAAGCGGAGCCTGCATCGACGCTGGAGGCGGCGGTTGAGCCTGTGCCGCCAGCCGCGGAGACACCGAGCGAGCCCGTCGCGGGAATCGACCTGTTCGATGCCTTTGCCGAGCTGGACGAGACGCCAGAGCCGGACGAGACGATCGCGCCCGCGCCGCCTGCGAGCGTGGTGACGACAGAGGAAACGGCGAGCGAGATCGTCGCGATCCAGGACACCGCGACGGAAGCGGCCGCAGAGCCTGTCTCGGAGACGATCACGGATGCGGCGGATGCCGCGCCGGAAACACCGGTTGAAAACCCGCCCGCAGCCATCGTGCCGCCGCAAGCCGCGCCGATCACGGCAGCCATGGTCGAGCCGCCCGGACATGCGCAGCCGCAGTCTGCCAATGCGGAGACACCGCGCCAGCATCCGCTGCGCTTCCTCTGGCAGATGGATGCGGAGGGGCGCTTTGTGCTGGCGTCAGCCGAATTCATTCGCCTGATGGGCACGCACACCGCCGCCGGCTTCGGCCGGCCCTGGCGCGAGATCGCCGACGAATTTTCGCTCGATCCCGAGGGCCGCGTCGCGCAGGCGCTGGCGAGCCACGACACCTGGGCAGGCATCACCGTGAACTGGCCGGCCGATGGCGGCGAGCATCTGCCGGTCGAGCTTGCCGGCCTGCCGGTCTACGACCACGCGCGCAACTTCGCCGGCTTCAAGGGCTTTGGCGTCTGCCGCGATCTCGACGGCCTCAACCGGCTCGATGCGCTGCGCCGCTACGAGCTGTTCGCCGCGCCGGTCGCGCAGCATGGCCTTTCCGCCGATGTGGTCGAGCCTGAGCCGGAGCCCACGCCCGCGGCAGAGGCGCCGCCTCTGCAGGTCGAGACTCCGCCATCTGAGCCCGAACCGATACCTGAGCCTGTCGCCGAACTGCCCGAACCCACAACCGAAGCGAATTCACACCCAACCGATCCGGAAACGCCAGTGGAAACGCCTCCGAATGTCGTGCCGTTCCGCGCACCCGGTGATCTCAGATCGCCCGGCGATCAGAGATCACCGACGCTGACACCGGTCGAGAACAGCGCGTTCAACGAGCTGGCGCGGCAATTGTCCGAACGGCTCGAACGCGAGCGCGAGCAGATTGCGTCCGCCGCAAACGAGCCGCCGGCCGCGGAGATCACGCCCGAACCGACGGAGCCCGAAGCGCCGCCCGCTGCGGCCGAATGGCTGACCGAGCCCGCGCCGCCCGCGCGCGGCGACAGCGCGCGCGACCGCACGCTGCTCGACCTGCTGCCGACGGGCATCCTGATCTACCGGCTCGATCGCCTGCTCTACGCCAACCCCGCCTTTCTCGCGCGCATGGGCTATGCCAGCATCAATGCGCTGGAAGATGCCGGCGGGCTGGACGCGCTCTATGTCGAGCCGGGCGTCTCCGCCGCCAGCAGCACGTCGCAAGCAGGCACGCCGGTGACGATCAGCGCCGCCATCGCCAATGGCGAGCAGCCGCTGGCGACGACGGAAGCGCATCTGCACACGATCGACTGGAACGGCGAGAGCGCGCATGCGCTGATCTGCGCGCTGCCGCAAGCCGCACCCATGATCGTCGCCCCGGTTGTCGCGCCGCCGGTGGCCGCCGAGACCGAGATCGACGAGCCGCTGGTCTACGCGCCCGAGCTCGAACCCGAAGCCGGAGACGCTGACGCCGAAGACCTCGCCGCGATCCTCGACACCACGGCCGAGGGCATCGTGATGTTCGATGCCGAGGGCAACATCCACGCCTGCAACCGCAGCGCCGAAGCGCTGTTCGGCTATGACGGCGAGGCGCTGCTGCAGCAGAACCTGGCGACGCTGTTCGCACCCGAGAGCCAGCAGGTCGTGCTCGACTATCTCGACAGCCTCAAGAGCCAGGACATTGCGAGCCTGCTCGACCATGGCCGCGAAGTGCTCGGCCGCGAGAAGAAAGGCGGCGTGCTGCCGCTCGCCATGATCATGGGCCGGACGCGGCCGGACGGCCCGAACTTCTTCGCCGTGTTCCGCGACCTCTCCCATGCGAAGAAAGGCGAGAGCGAGCTGACGCAGGCGCGTCGTCTGGTCGACGGCGCCGCCAATGCCAAGGCCGACATGCTGGCGCGGATCAGCCACGAGATCCGCACGCCGCTCAACGCCATCATCGGCTTTGCCGAGGTGATGATCTCCGAGCGCTTCGGCGCGCTCGGCAACGAGCGCTACGGCGAATACATGAAGGACATCCGCGCCTCCGGCGAGCGGGTGATCACCATCATCGACGATTTGCTGGAGCTGTCGCGGATCGAGACCGGCAAGCTCGATCTCGTCTTCGCCAACCTCAACCTCAACGACCTGGTCGAAGCCTGTGTCACCGTGATGCAGCCGCAGGCCAACCGCGAGCGCATCATCATCCGCACCTCGCTCGCGCATGCGCTGCCGCAGGTGACGGCGGACGCGCGCGCGCTGCGCCAGGTGACCATGAATCTGATCTCGAACTCGATCCGGCTTGCGAGTGCCGGCGGCCAGGTGATCGTCTCGACCGCACTGTCCGACCGCGGCGAGATCGCGCTTCGCATCCGCGACACCGGCCATGGCCTCAGCGAGCAGGAAGTCGCCGCCGCCATGGAGCCGTTCCGCACGCCGCCGCCCGGAGACGCCTCGGACAGCTCCGCACTGAGCCTGTCGCTGACCAAGGCCCTGGTCGAAGCCAACCGCGCCCAGTTCACCATCAGGAGCGCGGGGACGTCGGGGACGCTGATCGAAGTGACGTTCGCGCCGGTGGCGGCGCGGGCGTGAGGCCTATGCGGCGCGCACCGTCTCCAGGAATTTGCCGACCTCGAATTTGAGGCGGTTGCTGTCGCCCGACAGCGATCTGGCCGCTGACAATACCTGGGTCGAGGCCGAACCGGTCTCGACCGCGCCCTGCCGCACATTGCTGATATTGGCGCTGACCTGCGTGGTGCCGATCGCCGCACTCTGGACGTTGCGCGAGATTTCGCCGGTCGCGGCGCCCTGCTCCTCGACGGCGGCCGCGATGGTGGACGAGATCTCGGACAGGCGCTCGATGGTGCCGCCGATGGTCCTGATCGCGCCGACGGACTCGTTGGTCGCGCCCTGGATGCTGGCGATCTGCTGACCGATCTCGCCGGTCGCCTTCGCGGTCTGCTCGGCCAGCGCCTTCACCTCGGACGCGACGACGGCAAAGCCGCGGCCCGCCTCACCCGCACGTGCCGCCTCGATCGTGGCGTTGAGCGCCAGCAGATTGGTCTGGCCCGCGATGGCATTGATGAGCTCGACCACGTCGCCGATGCGCGCGGCCGCCTTCGACAATTCGCCGACGCGATCGTTGGTGTGGCCCGCCTGGCTGACGGCCTCGCCGGCGATGCGCGCGGAGGCCTGCACCTGGCGGCTGATCTCGTTGACGGAGGCGGTCAGCTGCTCGGCGGCGGAGGCCACCGACTGCACGTTGGTGGCGGCCTCTTCCGAGGCGGCCTCGACCAGCGTGGCAAGCTCGGTCGACCGCCCCGCGGTCGAGGTCAGCGAGGTCGCGGATGCCTCGAGCTCGGTGGCCGCCGAGGACACCGTCTCGACGATCTCGCCGATCGCGCCCTCGAAATCGTCGGCCATCCTGATCATGTCGGCGCGGCGGCGCTCGGCCGCGAGCTTGTCCTGCCTGATCTTCTCGTCCGCCTCCTCGCGCGCCTTCTGCTCGGCGTTGATCTTGAACGTCTCGACCGCCTGCGCGATCTCGCCGATCTCGTCGGGACGGCCGAGGCCGGGCAGCACGATGGCGAAATTGCCCTTGGCGAGCTCGATCATCGCCGCCCGCATCGCCGCGAGCGGTTTCGAGACCGAACGGCCGATGAAGATGCCGAGGCCGAGCACGCCGGTCGCGACCAGCGCGATCGCAATGGCGATCCAGAACTGGATGCCGTCCCGCTCGGCCTCGTTCAGCCGGTCAGCCTCGAGGCGGAGAGTATCGACCGATTTCGACACCTGCTCGATCACGGGCTCGACCGCCGCGAACGCTTCCGACATCGCCTTCAATTCCGTCGCCAGCCGCAAGGCGGTCTCCATCCAGGCGGAGAAATCGCGTTGGTAGTCGGCAAGCTTCTGCCGCAGCTCGGCCTTTGCCGCCTCGGGAATGGCGGCGGCATCGATGCCGCCCAGGAATTCCGAGGCGCGCTTCTTCATCTCGCCGCCGTATTTGGCGTCGCGACGCAGCATGAAATCCTTCTCGTGCCGGCGCATCATCAGCATGATCACCTTGAGCGAGGCATCATGCAGCTGATCGACCTTGCTCTCGATCTCGTGGACGGAGGCGCGCAGGCGGCCTTCGAGACCTGAATTCTCATCCAGCCCGAGACGCAGTCTCTCCTCGACCACCGCAGCAAAACGCGTCTGATAGGCCTTCAGCGACGCGTTCATCGCGTCGATCCTTTGCACCAGCTCGGGCTTGCCGAGAGCCGCAATTCTGCCGCGGAGCTTATCGATGTCGAGGGCAACCTCCTTGCCGATCTCGATCTGGCGCTGGACCTTGCTCGCATCGTTGCGCAGCAGGAAATCCTTCTCGGCGCGGCGGCCTTCGAGCAGCTCGACCGCGATCCGGCCGTTCAGCTCGAAGATCGTGCGCGCGTTCTCGGCGGCGTCGCGATAGACACCCATCGCGCGCTCGCCATAGAGGTGAATGCCGCCGATGAGGACGACACCGGCGACGCCGGTGACGCCGATCGCGGTGATCTTGTGAGTGAGGCGAAGAGAGAGAAAACGCATCGTTGAAAACCGGTTGTGATCAATGCGGTTGATGAGGCGCCAACGGATGAAAACTTCCGTTAATTTGCGGGCACGTAAGATTACGTGCATTGTGACACAATGCACGCAAAGGTGCACAGCCGGCTTTTGTGGCGCTCACGGAGTTCTGCGTGCCGTCGGTTCGCCGAACCATCGAAACGCGGCCTCAGCCGCTTCCTCATGATCGGAGGCGCCGTCGCCGGCCCAGGCAACGAAACCATCGGGGCGCACCAGCACGGCGCTCAGGCCCAACCGGTCCCTCGGCTCGCACGCAACATACGCGATCCGATCACCCCAGCCGCTTGCAAGCGCGCCAAGCGGCGCACGCGTGTCGAAGTCGAGCAACAGGCCTTTCGCTGCCCTGAGACGGTCTCCGGTCGTCGTGCCGTCAGCGAGTTCGAAATCGGGAACGCCGCGGCCGACAAGCGGATGGCGGCCGCCAAGATCGTAGCGCAGCGAAACGCCGCGCACGCGCTCGGCGAAATAGGTCGCGCCGTCGCGGGTCGCGATGAGATCGCGGACGATGGCCTGGAGCGCGCGGGCGCTCGGCGTCGGCCGCATGATCGCGACCTGCGCGCGCGACCAGTCAAGGATTTGCGCGCCGACGGGATGCCGCTCGCGCGAATAGGTGTCGAGGAGACGATCCGGCGCGTGGCCACGGACGGTCGCAGCCAGCTTCCAGCCGAGGTTCATCGCATCGCCAAGACCGAGATTGAGGCCCTGGCCACCCAACGGCGAATGGGTGTGCGCGGCATCGCCCGCGAGCAACACGCGGCCTTTGCGATAGCTGGATGCCTGACGGGCCCGATCCGTCCATGTGGCGGCAAGTCGAAGCCCAGTGATGGTGGCATCCGCGCAGGAGACGCGGCGCAAGACGCCCTGCAAATGTTCGATCCTGATCGGCGCGGTGCGGTGAAACGCACCGCCGTCGAAATCGACCATCGCGATCGTGCCTGATGGCGCGTAGGTGTACATGCCCGTCGGCGTGTAGTTGCGGCCGGGGCTGAGTTTCTCCGCATCGGCCAGCTCGACCTCGATGGAATAGCCGGTGAATTCGGGGTCGGTGCCGACGAAGTCGAATCCGCAAGATTTGCGCACCGTGCTGCGGCCGCCGTCGCAACCGACGAGCCAGCGTCCACAAAAGGTTTCCCCGGCCGCCTGCACGGTCACGTCATCCTCCGAGGCCGCAATCGCATTCACGCCAGACCCGCGCCTGATGTCGGCGCCCAGGCTGCATGCGCGCACCGCCAAAGCGGTTTCGAGCGTGTCCATGTCGACGGCAACGCCGGCATCGGCCGGGGTCGGCAGGCGCCAGGACCATTGCGCGGCATCGATATCATCCTGAAAGAACTGGATGCCGGCGAAATGGCCGGCGGGCCGTCGCGCCTGCTGCATCCAGTGCGCAGCGCTCCTGATCGCGCCTGACTTCGCGCGTTGGGCGGCGACGATCTCGTCGAGCAAGCCGCGCCGGTGAAAGGCCTCGGTTGTCGGGATCGACAGGCCGCGCAGGCCGAACGGGAGCTGCTTCAGCGCAGCGTGCGGGTCCTGCGCCTGCTCCAGCACCAGCACCGAGAGGCCGGCGAGCCGCAGCTCGCAGGCGAGGAACAGGCCGACCGGGCCGGCACCGGCGATGACGACATCGTAGAGATTTTTGGATTGAGTTTGCATGAGACGCTCCTCGGGTCGATGTTCGACCGGAGCGTTCCCAGAGCTTCGAGGATCACACGGACGAACAATTGAGCGCCTGCGTGGCGCCCGCTGTTCGTCGTGGGGATCTCGTGCACAAGGCCAAGGACCAGAGCTTTCGTTACCGAAAGGATTTGGGCTGACCAGACCAAATCTGCCTTTTCCGACACGAGGCTTATAGTTTCGCGGCGCCGGATGCGCAACGAAAAAGGCACGGCGCGCCGCAAGCGCCGTGCCTTTCACATCTCTGCGCGTTCAGATCAGCTGTAGATCTCGAACAGGCCGGCGCCGCCCTGGCCGCCGCCGATGCACATGGTGACGACGCCCCACTTGGCCTTGCGGCGCGCGCCTTCCTGCAGCAAATGGCCGGTCAGACGGGCGCCGGTCATGCCGAAGGGATGGCCGATCGCAATCGAGCCGCCATTGACGTTGTACTTCTCGGGATCGATGCCGAGCCTGTCGCGCGAGTAGAGGCACTGGCTGGCGAAGGCCTCGTTGAGCTCCCAAAGATCGATGTCGTCGATCTTCAGGCCGTGACGCTTGAGCAGCTTCGGAACGGCGAAGATCGGGCCAATGCCCATCTCGTCCGGCTCGCAGCCGGCCGCAGCCCACGCGACGAAACGGCCGAGCGGCTTGAGGCCGCGCTTCTCGGCGTCCTTGGCTTCCATCAGCACCACGGCGGCAGCGCCGTCGGAGAGCTGGCTGGCATTGCCGGCGGTGACGTACTTGCCCGGGCCCTTCACCGGCTCCAGCTTGGCGAGGCCTTCGAGCGTGGTCTCGGGACGGTTGCACTCGTCGCGGTCGACGACGTAGTCGACGATGCTCTCGGCCTTGGTGGCCTTGTCGACCACCTTCATCTTGGTCTTCATCGGGACGATCTCGTCCTTGAACTTGCCGGCCTGCTGGGCTGCCGCCATGCGGCGCTGCGATTCCAGCGAATACTCGTCCTGGTATTCACGGCTGAGCTTGTAACGCTCGGCGACGATGTCGGCGGTGTCGATCATCGCCATGAAGATGTCGGGAGCGGTCTTCAAGAGCTCCGGATCGATCGATTCCTTCGGCGTGCCGCCACCGGGGATCGAGATGCTCTCGACACCGCCGGCGACGATGCAGTCGGCGCCGTCCGAGCGAATCGAGTTGGCGGCCATCGCGATGGTCTGCAGGCCCGAGGAGCAGAAGCGGTTCACCGAGACGCCGCCGGTCGACTTCGGCAGGCCAGCGAGCAGCGCAGCCTGGCGGCCGATGTTCGGCGCGCCATGGGCGCAATTGCCGAGATAGCAGTCCTCGACATAGTCCTTGTCGACCCCGGCGCGGTCGACCGCGTGGTGAATGGCGTGGGCCGCGAGCGACATCGGCGGCGTGATGTTGAACCCACCGCGGCCGGATTTGGCGAGGCCCGTGCGCGCGTAGGAAACGATGACGGCTTCACGCATTGTTTTCTCCCTTGTCGGATCGTCAATTGTGGCTCTTCAGACGCTCTTCGTACAGATATCCGACCAAGGCAACAGAAATCGTTTCGCCCGATTTTCCGGCCAGCGGAACTGCCCGATATCATCGCCTGCCGCTCGACAGCCGTGTCTTGATAATTCCGTAGAGTGCGCTGGCGGCAGGTGACAGCGTCTCGTTGCGCCGCCGCACCAGAGCGATCGTGCGGTACAGGACCGGATCGACCAGTGGCACCTCGACCAAGCCGGTCGCGACCGCGGTCGCGTTCATTGCCGCGGGAAGGATTGCCGCGCCGACATTCTCCCGCGCCAGCGCGATCGCACTCGGCGTGCTCTCGACCGCGAAGCGGCCTCGCGTCTCCAGCCCTGCCTTGACGAGCTGCGTCTCGACGATGCGGCGGTTGCCGCTGGCGCCGCCGAGCGTGATGAGGTCGATGCCCGCCAGGCTCGACCACGTCACCCGTTTCAGCTTCGAGGTCGGATGCGCGCGGCTACAGACCAGAACAAAGGGATCGCGCACCAGCATCTCCTCGGAGAGATCGGGATTGGCCTCCTGCTGGATGTGGATACCGAAGTCGGCCCGGCCCTCGCGCACCGCATCGGTGACGAGCGCGCCGGACCGCTCGAGCAGCTGAACGCGATTGTGAGGATACTTCCTGGCGTACATGCGCAGCGCCAACGGCAACTGCCGGAACGCGACCGATTGGAGCGTCGCCAGCGTGACGTCGCCGACTCCGAGGCGCGACGTCGTGCGCAGCCGGTCGAGACCATGGACGAGGTCATCGACGATGCGGCGCGCCAGCGGCAGAAAATCCTTCCCCATCGGGCTCAACGCCGTCGAGCGCGTGGTGCGATCGATCAGACGCAGCCCGACAAAAGCCTCAAGCCGCTGGATGCGGCGCGTCAATGCGGTCTGGGTGATGAAGAGATGATCCGCCGCCCGATTGAAGCTGCCGAGCTCAGCGACATGGACGAAGGCCTGGACGCCGTCGATCGGGATCTTCATGCATATTTCTCATGAAAAATTGCAATTAATGCATTTTACGCAAGCTGTAGCCTCCCGCAAGGTCGCCCCGACGGCCGGACACGCAACCGGCCGCGCCTATCGGAACTTCAGGAGGGAACGATGACGACCAATGCGGTGGCAGGTCCCATGCATCCGGTCACGGAGCGCGCGCCGACGGCCGAGACATCCACCTCCAATGTCCTGCAGCGATTGATGCAGATCAGGGTCGGCATCATCCCGCTGCCGGTCTATCTGCTCCTGCTCGGCCTGATCGCGGCCTTCTCTTTCAAGGGCAAGATTTCCGGCGAGGTCACGGTGATGATCGCCGTGCTCGTCGCCGGCGGCTTCACCTGCGCCGAGATCGGGCGGCGGATCCCGATCCTGAACGTGATCGGCGGCTCCTCGCTGGTGACGATCTTCCTGCCGTCGTTCCTGGTCGCGCATCAGCTGCTGCCGGCGCCGCTGGTGCAGCAGGTGACGAATTTCACCAAGTTCACCAACTTCATCTATCTCTTCATCACCGCCGTCGTCGTCGGCTCGATCCTGAGCATGGACCGGCGCGTGCTGATCCAGGGATTCATCAAGATCTTCATTCCGCTGGTGAGCGGCTCGATCCTCGCGCTCGGCGTCGGTGGTGCGGTCGGCTGGCTGTGCGGGATCGGCTTCTGGCGCTCGATCCTCTATGTCGTCGTCCCCGTGATGGCGGGCGGCGTCGGCGAAGGCGCGATCCCGCTTTCGGTCGGTTATGCGGAGGCGCTGGGGCTCGACCAGGGCGCCATGCTCGGCCAGATCCTGCCGCTGGTGTTCTTCGGCAACCTCGTCGCCATCATCTGCTGCGGCGCCCTGAATTCGCTGGGCAAGCGGCGACCGGATCTCACCGGCGACGGCCAGCTCCAGCCGGGCGCCGACGTTGCGACGGATACCGTCCGCGACCACGCGCATGCTGGCGTCACCAGCGTCGACGTCGCGACCGTCGCGGCCGGCGGCATCACCGGCATCGCCATCTACGTCTTCGGCACGCTGATTCACAGCCTGATCGGCCTGCCGGCCCCGGTCGCCATGCTGTTCCTGGTCGTGCTCGTCAAGCTGCTCAAGGCGGTGCCGGCCTCGCTGGAGGAAGGCGCGCGCGTCGTGTTTCGCTTCTTCGTCACCGCGGTTACCTATCCGCT
This sequence comes from Bradyrhizobium manausense, assembly GCF_018130615.1. Taxonomy (GTDB): domain Bacteria; phylum Pseudomonadota; class Alphaproteobacteria; order Rhizobiales; family Xanthobacteraceae; genus Bradyrhizobium; species Bradyrhizobium manausense_A. Next base: position 117,923 of record NZ_JAFCKB010000017.1, on the reverse strand, counting down.
GCTGTTCTCCACCGCGGTGGCGCTGACGCCATGGCATGAACTGGTCGAAGCGTTCCACCCCGCCAATCTGATCACCATCATCGCGACCATCGTGACGCTGACGGCGAGCGGATTCTATGTCGGCCGCCTGCTGAGGATGTATCCGATCGAGACGGCGATCGTGAACGCCTGCCACAGCGGCCTCGGCGGCACCGGCGACGTCATGATCCTGACCGCTGCCGAACGAATGGAACTGATGCCGTTCGCGCAGGTCGCGACCCGAATCGGTGGCGCCATCACGGTGACGCTCGCGATCATCGCGATGGCCCACTTCAGGGTCATCTGAGCGGAGGGACAGGCATGCTGATGCGAAGCAAGCTGTTCGTTCCGGCCTCGCGGCCCGAACTGTTCGACAAGGCGTTGAACTCCGCCGCCGACGCGCTGTCGTTCGATCTCGAGGACGCGGTCGCCCAAAGCCAGAAATCGCAGGCGCGTGCGCTGCTGGCCAGATTCCTGCGCGAGCTGCCGCCTACCCGCAAATCCATCGTGGTCCGGGTGAACGCGTTCGACACCGCCGAATTCGACGCCGACATCGAAGCGCTGGCCGGAGCCGTGGTCGATATCATCAACCTGCCGATGGCCGAGGACGCGGATGCGGTGAGCCAGGCTATCGCGCGGATCGAATGGCTGGAGACTTCGTCGCGACAGGTTGGCGTGCTGCTCAACGTCGAGACACCCAAGGGCCTACGGAACGCCGCCGCACTCGCCACCTCGCATCCGCGCGTGATGGGGCTGCAGATCGGCTATGCCGATCTGCTCGAGCCCTGCCGCATCAGCAGGTCCGACCGCGACGCGCTCGCCCATATCCGGCTTGCGGTCCGCTTCGCTGCCGCCGAAGGCGCGATCGCCGCCTATGACGGCGCCTTTGCCGCGGTCAAGGATATCGACGGCTACCGCGCCGAATGCCTGGCGGCACGAAAGCACGGCTTTGCCGGCAAGAGCTGCATCCATCCGAGCCAGATCGCGATCGCCAACGAGACATTCATGCCCGACGCGACCGAGATCGCATGGGCACGCAAGGTCGTGACCGCCGCTGCGGACGCCGACGCCCGCGGCATCGGCGCCTATCTGGTCGACGGCCACATGATCGACAAGCCGTTCGTCGAGCGCGCCCGCGCCGTCGCTGCACTGACCGACACAATCGCAACCGAGGTCAAGCCATGAGCCAATTGCACGCCCGCGATTATGAGCCCGGTCGCAGCGGCACGCTGGATGGTGTCCGTATCCTCGACCTGTCGCGGCTGTTCGCCGGCAACGTGCTGACCCAGATCCTCGGCGACTTCGGCGCCGAGGTGATCAAGGTCGAGCCGCCCGAAGGGGACACGCTGCGCGCCTGGAAAACCGAGGGCGTCGAGACCCACTGGAAAGTCTATTCGCGCAACAAGAAGAGCCTGTGCCTGTCGCTGCGCGATCCGCGCGCGATCGACATCATCCGGAAGCTGGTGCCATCGACCCGGATCTTCATCGAGAGCTTCCGCCCCGGCGTTCTGGAAAAGATGGGACTGTCGCCGGAGACGCTGCTGGCGCTCAATCCGTCGCTGGTCATCATCCGGATTTCCGGCTGGGGGCAGGACGGTCCCTACGCGCAGCGCCCCGGCTTCGGCACCGTGATCGAGGGCGTGTCGGGATTCGCCGCCATCAACGGTTTTGCCGACCGCGAACCGGTGTTACCCCCGATGTATCTTGCCGACGGCGTCGCCGGCCTCTATGGCGCCTCCGCCGCCATGATCGCGCTGCGCGAGGTCGAGATGAAGGGTGGCCGCGGCCAGGTCGTCGACCTGCCGCTGCTCGATCCGCTGTTCGCGATCCTCAGCCCGCAGGCCGCGAACTACCGGCTCACCGGCAAGGTCAAGCCGCGCACCGGCAGCCGCTCCACCAATTCGGCTCCGCGCAACGCCTATAAATGCAGCGACGGACACTATGTCAGCCTGTCCGGCTCGATCCAGAAGATGGCCGAGCGGCTGCTCCGCGCTATCGGCCGCCCGGAGCTGGTCGACGACCCGCGCTTCCGCACCAATGCCGACCGCCTGCTTCATGCCGACGAGCTGGACGCCATCATCGGCGAGTTCATCGGAGCACGGACGCAGGCCGAGAACGTCGCTTTCTTCGAGCAAGCCGAGGTCACGATCGGCCCGATCTACGACACCCCGCAGATCATGGCAGATCCGCACGTCATCGCCCGCGAGCTGATCGCCGACTATCCGGACCCGGACATGGGGCAGCTCCCGATGCACCATGTGGTGCCGCGGCTGTCGCAGACGCCAGGCACGATCCGGACGCCGGCGCCGGCGCTCGGCCAGCACAATCGGGAGCTGCTCCGCGAAATCGGCATTGGCGACGACGGCTACGCGGCACTGCGCGAGGCCAATGTGGTCTGCGAAGACACGACCGAGGCCGCGACGGCCAAACGCCATTCCAGTCCGTAACGGAGAATTTCGATGCCGCACCAGATGACACGAAGGACATTCGTCACGGCAGCCGCCGCAACCACCGCGGGGCTCGCTCAGTCGCGTCATGCGGCAGCCGACACGATCCCCAATTCATCCGGCGCCGAGGCGCCGAAGACAAAGGCACCGGCGAACGCCTGCGACGCGCATTTCCACATCATCGATCCCCGCTTTCCGACACCGGAAAGCGCCAAGCCGGCAGGCTCGACCTTCGATGACTATGTGCTGCATCAGCGCCGCATCGGCACGGCGCGCGCGGTTCCGGTGCAGCCGAAATATCACCGCACCGACCATGCCTGCATCCTCGATGCCCTCAGCCGGCTCGGCAAGAACGGACGGGGCGTCGGGGTCTGTCATCCCGGCGTGACGGATGCGGAGCTGAAGCGGCTCGATGCCGGCGGCATCCGCGGACTTCGCTTCAGCGTCTGGAATCCGAGCGACACGGTGACCACAATCGACATGATCGAACCGCTGGCCAGGCGCATCGCCGATCTAGGCTGGCACGTCCAGCTTCACATGTCCGGCGACCAGATCGTCGAGACGTCGGCTATGCTCGGCCGCCTGCCCTGCGGAATCGTATTCGATCATATGGGGCGGCTTCCGCCGAAACAGGGGCCGGACCATCCGGCCTTCGGCGTCATCGCCGATCTCGCGAGCAAGGGCCGCGCCTGGGTGAAGCTCGCCGGCGCCTATCTCAACACCGAGCAGGGCCCGCCCTATGCCGACGCGACGCGAACCGCGCAGGCCTTCGTCAAGATCGCGCCCGATCGCCTGGTCTGGGGCAGCGACTGGCCCCATGTCACCGAGAAGCACAAGCCCGATGACGCAGAGCTGTTCGACCTGCTCGCAGCGTGGGCCGGCAATGAAAAGACGCGCGATGCAATCCTGGTCGACAATCCGGCGCGGCTTTACGGCTTCGATCGCTGACGCTGCCGGAGCAGCGTCAGCGCGTTCTGCTGATACGCCTCAGAACCTCAGTGCCTTGGCCTGCTTGACCTGCGGCAGGGCCTGCACCTTGGCGAGCAGGTCCGCCGGCACCGCACCGTCGACCTCGACCAGCGCGATCGCATCGCTGCCGGGCGCAACGCGGCCGAGATGGAAGGTGGCAATGTTGATCTTGGCATCGCCCAGCAGGCTCGCGAACTGGCCGATAAAGCCCGGCTTGTCCTCGTTGGTGATGTAGATCATCGACTTGCCGAACTCGGCGTCGACGCGGATGCCCTTGACGTCAACCAATCGTGGCTTGCCGTCATGGTACACGGTGCCGGAGACCGAGCGCTCCTGGCGCTCCGTCGCCACCGTGACGGTGATCAGGCTCTCGTAATCGCTCTGCGCGGCGCGCACGATCTCGTCCACCACCATGCCGCGCTCCTTGGCGACGACCGGCGCGGACACCACATTGACCTCGCCCAGCATCGGCCGCAGCAGGCCCGACAGCACCGCCGAGGTGATCGCCTTGATCTTCATCTCGGCGACATGGCCCTCATAGGTGATCTCGACCTTGAGGATGCCGCTTTCGGTGAGCTGGCCGGCGAACGAGCCGAGCTTCTCGGCAAGCGCGATGAACGGCTTCAGCTTCGGCGCTTCTTCCGCGGTGATCGACGGGAAGTTGACGGCGTTCGAGATCGCGCCGGTGAGCAGATAATCCGACATCTGCTCGGCGACCTGGAGCGCGACGTTCTCCTGCGCTTCCGTGGTGGAGGCGCCGAGATGCGGCGTGCAGATCACGTTGGGATGGCCGAACAGCACGTTGGTGTTCGCGGGCTCCTCGACGAACACGTCGAAGGCGGCGCCGGCGATGTGCTTGGAATTGAGCGCATCGACCACGGCCTGCTCGTCGACGAGGCCGCCGCGGGCGCAGTTGATCAGGCGCACGCCCTTCTTCATCTTGGCGATCGCGGCCGCGTCGATGATGTTCTTGGTCTTCTCGGTCAGCGGTGTGTGCAGCGTGATGAAGTCGGCGCGCTTGAGCAGGTCGTCGAGATCGACCTTCTCGACACCGATGTCCTTGGCACGCTCCGGCGACAGGAACGGATCGAATGCGATCACCTTCATGCGCAGGCCGAGTGCACGGTCGGCAACGATCGATCCGATGTTGCCGCAGCCGACCACGCCGAGCACCTTGCCGGTGATCTCGACGCCCATGAAGCGGTTCTTCTCCCACTTGCCGGCCTGGGTCGAGGCGTCGGCCTGCGGGATCTCGCGGGCGAGCGCCAGCATCAGGGTGATGGCGTGCTCGGCGGTCGTGATCGAATTGCCGAACGGCGTGTTCATCACGATGATGCCCTTGGCCGTGGCGGCGGGGATCTCGACATTGTCGACGCCGATGCCGGCGCGGCCGATCACCTTGAGGTTGGTCGCCTTCTCTAGGATCTTGGCGGTCGCCTTGGTCGCGGAGCGGATCGCGAGACCGTCGTAATTGCCGATGATCTCGGCGAGCTTGTCCTTGTCCTTGCCGAGATTGGGCTGGAAGTCGACCTCGACGCCGCGATCCTTGAAGATCTGCACGGCAGCGGGCGAGAGCGCGTCGGAAATGAGAACTTTGGGTTTGGTCATGGGAATGTGTCCTTCACCGTCCCTGAGGGAGGATCGGCCCGAGGGCCGGAAATGCGTGAGTGACTCGGAAGCTTGTTGCTCTCCCTTTCCCCGTTCTTACGGGGCGAGGGTTGGGGTGAGGGGCAGCCGCAGGCGAAGTGCTCGTGGAGAGAGCCCCTCACCCGGATCGCTGCGCGACCCGGCCTCTCCCCGTAAGAACGGAGAGAGGCGAAGAACGAAAACTTACGCCGCCTTCGCGAGCTGCGCCTTGGTCTCGGCAAAAGCCCAGTCGATCCACTGCGTCAGCAGCTCGACATCCTTGGCCTCGACGGTGGCGCCGCACCAGATGCGCAACCCCGCCGGTGCATCGCGGTAATACGCGAAGTCGTAACCGGCGCCTTCCTTCTCGATCAGCGCAACCAGCTTCTTGGAGAAGTCGGCCTGCGCGTCATCCGAGAGGGAGGTGATCGCGGGATCGGTGAACTTCAGGCACACCGAGGTGTTGGAGCGGATCGAAGCGTCCTTGGCCAGGAAGTCGATCCAGGGCGTCTTCGCCTTCCAGTCGGCCAGCACCTTGGTGTTGGCGTCGGCGCGCGCGATCAGCGCCTTGAGGCCGCCGATCGACTTGGCCCAGTTCAGTGCATCGAGATAGTCCTCGACGCACAGCATCGACGGCGTGTTGATGGTTTCGCCGACGAAAATGCCTTCGTTGATCTTGCCGCCCTTGGTCATGCGGAAGATCTTCGGCAGCGGCCAAGCCGGCTTGTAGGTCTCGAGCCGCTCCACCGCACGCGGCGACAGGATCAGCATGCCGTGCGCGGCTTCGCCGCCGAGCGCCTTCTGCCATGAGAAGGTGACGACGTCGAGCTTGGCCCAGTCGAGGGCTTGCGCGAACGCGGCCGAGGTGGCGTCGCAAATGGTCAGGCCTTCGCGGGTCGCGCTGATCCAGTCGGCGTTCGGCACGCGGACGCCGGAGGTGGTGCCGTTCCAGGTGAAGACGACGTCGCTCTTGGGATCGACCTTGGAGAGGTCGGGAATCTCACCGTAAGCTGCATTCAGCTTGGTGACGTCCTTGAGCTTCAATTCCTTGACGATGTCGCTGACCCAGCCCTCACCGAAGGATTCCCAGGCGAGCGTGGTGACGGGCCGTGCACCGAGCAGCGACCACAGCGCCATCTCGACCGCGCCGGTATCGGAAGCCGGAACGATGCCGATGCGATAATCGGCCGGCACTTCAAGCACTTCGCGCGTCAGATCGATCGCGAGCTTGAGCTTGGTCTTGCCGACCTTCGCGCGATGCGAACGGCCGAGCGCTGCGTCCTTGAGATTTTGGGCGTTCCAGCCGGGGCGCTTGGCGCAGGGGCCGGAGGAGAAATGCGGCACGTTGGGCCGCGAAGCGGGCTTCGCTACAGTCATAATCTACCCTTCCAGATAGTAAGCCTCCCGTTGGGGGGAGGTGTCCCGCCGCGGCTGATACGGGAATCGGGAAGGGCAGTCAAGGAAGTTCAGGCGTCTCACGGGCCAGTGATGGCGCCTCCGGCGCGATACCGGGGGCCTCGACGGACGCGAGCGCGTTCAGCAAGTCCGTGGCCTCGCTGATCAATTGCGCGGCACGGCGGCGGCTGCCGACCTTCAAGATGCATTGGTCGTCGGCCAGCACAACGTAGTCGTTGCCGACCTTGATCATGGAATACTTTGTCATCGAAATCCCCGAACCGACCGAGCCCGGTGTCTGACGTTCCCGTAGCACCCTTCGTTCCCCGATCAACGTGAACGACGAACGGGTAGTTTATCAGCTGTTAAGATGAACGAACGCGCGATCCGATTTCGTTGATCGCGCAACGCGCACGGCGCACTGCGTCAAAAGCGGACAGTCATGCCGGCGTGACTCGACGCAAATCCAAGACGCTTGTAAAAGCGCTGCGCATCGACCCGGCTCGAATGCGTCAGCAATTCGACCAGATTGCAGCCGCGCGCTTTCGCTTCCGCGATCGCCCATTGCACCAATTGCTCACCGATGCCGCGATTGCGACAATCGGCGGCAACGCGCACGTCCTCGAGCAGACCACGAATGCCGCCTTGCGAGCTGATGCCAGCAAGCACCGCGAGTTGCAGGCAGCCAACCACCCTGCCCTCGCTCTCGGCGACGACCAGGGAGAGATTGGAATCGCGCTCGACCCGTTCGAAGGCCTGATAGTAGACGGCCGGCAACGGATCCTCGATGCGCTCGCGGGCGCGGCCGAGATGATCGTCGGCAAGCATCGCCACGATCGCAGGCAGGTCCGCGCGGCGCGCCGGACGGATGGAAACAGACCTATCGTTCATACCGGAAGCTCCAGACTCAACGCGAAGGACTCAACGACGCGAGACGCTCCGCGCGCGGTGCTCAGCGGGCCGGCGGCAGGCCAAGACAAGCCTCAGCCTCGCTGATCCAGCGGCCAATGGCCGCATAACGCCCGAGATCGAAACCACCTTCATGCGCCAGGCGGGTATAGGCGAGCAGCGAGACGTCGGCGAGCGAAACCTCGTCGCCGGCGAAAAAGCGGCTCGCGGCAAGATGCTGCTCCATGCGATCGAGCGCCGCATAGCCGCGCTTGACCTTGTCAGGATCGAGCTCGGAGGCATCCTTGCCGAGATAGACCATCTGGAAGCGGCATACCGCGATATAGGGCTCGTGGCTGTATTGCTCCCAGAAAAGCCATTCGTCCATCTTGGCGGCGGCAAAGGCGTCGCGCGGGACGAGCGCGCTGTCGCGGGCGAGATAGCGGATGATGGCGTTGGACTGCGCCAGCGTGCGGCCGTCGTCCAAGGCGATGGTCGGCACCTGGCCGGCGCCGTTCATCTCGAGAAATTGCGGCGTACGCGTCTCACCCTTGCGCGTATCGGTCTCGATCCAGCGATAGGGCAGCGCGAGCTTGTCGCAGACCCACTTCACCTTCAGGCAATTGCCGGAATTGCTGTCGCCGTAAATCCGCATCGCTGTCGCCCCATGTCGGGCGACAGAGCATCAGGGCGGAGATAACCTGTCAACCGCGACGAAGCGCAGCGGAGTCAGAACTTGTAGCCGAGGCCGGCGCGAACGGTGTTGATGCTGGTATCGACCTGCGAGGTGAAGCGAATGTATTCCCACTCGGCTCGCATGAAGAGACCGCCAACCAGGTTGACGTCCATACCAAGGCCGGCCGTGTAGCCGTAGATCAGGTGATTATGCTGCGTATCGTTCGCCGACAGCGGCTGCAGCGCCGTCCATGTCGTTCCGTTGGTGCTGACGGAATCGGTGACCAGGACCGAACGCGAGATATCGGCCTTACCGAGCGCGAGTCCGCCGAACATGTAGGGCAGGAAACAACCCCAGGCATAAGCCGCCCGTCCACGGAACGTCGCCAGGTCCGAGATCGCTATCGAGGCTGACGACGTGACCGCAACATCATGGAAGGCGCCGTCGGAAAGCGTGGTGCCGCTGACAAGCTCCTTGAACGCGTTGGATGAGCCGCCGTACGAGCCGTGCAGATAGCTCATTTCAAGACCGTAGACGACGTCTTCCCACTGCTCGTTATATCCGACGAAGACCCCATAGCCGCTGGCGCGGCTCGATTGCTTGCCGAGCCCGAGATTCCATTGCGAGACCTGCATCTGCTCGATGACGTTATGGTCGAGCAAAGCAGAGAGCATGTTGGTGTTTGTGCCACTGAAGCTTTCGTCCGAAGATCCGTAACCGGCCTGGCCGCCGACATAGAAGCCCTGCCAGTTGACGTTGGACTTGCTCAGACCGTCGGTGAGACTGCCGCGCAGGATCGGCAGATCCGGCATGTCGGCCGCGTGCGCGGCAGACACCGTCCCCAACATCACCGCCGCCAACAAAAGCCCACGCATTGCAACGCTCCATCGAACTCGAACTCTTGCTCGTGATCATGGCTCGTTAACCTTAACCAATGGTTGCGCCGGAGGCTTCCGTCGCCGCCAAGCGATGAAAAATACGCAAAGCAAAACGGCGCGGGATGATCCCGCGCCGTTAAGAGACGTTAAGCGATGGGGCTGAAGATCAGCCCTTGGTGACCAGCGGCGCCGGCGCGTAGGCGGGCGGGCTGTTGAGCTCCCAGCGCACGCCGAGCTTCAAGTCATGCGAGGTGATGTCCTTGAACTTGAAGACGTTGTTGGTGGTCGCGCCGGTGAAGTCCGACAGGATACCGGTCTGGCCCTCGCCAAGATTGACGTAGCTGTAGGCCAGTTCGAGGATCAGGTTCGGATTGACCTTGTAGGCGAGACCCGCGTGGGCAGCCCAGGCGAAATTCCACTTCGAACCCGTCGGAGCGGTGGCAAAGCTCGCGGTCGAGAACGGAAGATTGTTGATGCCCGTATCGGAGAAGTTCGCGATCGAAACCCGCGCTGTACCAACGCCGGCACCGACGAACGGGGTAATGCACCACCAGGTCCCGAGGTCGACATAGGCGTTCGCCAGGAACAGCCATTCGGACTTGCTGGCGCTGTAATTGTCGATGCCGTTGTAAGGCACGCCGCCTGCCGTACCGGTGAAACGATCGGTCGCCTTGAAGTTGGCGTTGCCCCGATACTGTCCGGTCACGTCGGCGCGGAACCAGTTGTTGAAGCGGTAGCCGGCGCCGAGGCCGTAGACGCCGCCGGTGTCGAAGGACGACTGCTGGTTGAACGAGGTGAGCTGCGAGTAAGCCGACTCGCGGGTGTAGTGGAGATCACTGGTCTTCTGGTTGCTGAAGCCGATGTCGCCGCGGAGATACCAGCCGCCGAAGTCCGCGGGCGGAGCCGGCGGCGCGTACATCGGAGGGGGCGCCGCGATCGGCATATCGGCGGCAAACGCCATCGACGAGATCAGGGATGCCGCACCCGCGGCAAGGAGAGACTTAACGCTACGCATTGGCTTCGTCCTTATGGCCGGTGAGGCTGAATACGGGCGCCCCACGTTCTGGAAACTCACGAGCCGGACGATGGCAGCAAATGCTTAAGCGCCACTTAACCCTAATTTTTAAGGTTGATTTTTTCTCACCGCACACGCGGATGCGGCGCAAGCGTTGCAGAAATGCGGCAGCTGGCGGACCGCAATTGCTAACGATGTATGAAGCCGCAGTGCAGCGAAGGAGGATTTGTTAACGCGCGTGCCGCGGCAGCTTCGGCAGGAACACCGCGAGCAGCCCGATCGCCGGCAGATAGGCGCAGACCTGGTAGACGAACTCGATCGAGGTGTGGTCGGCGAGCTTGCCGAGCACCGCAGCGCCAAGGCCGCCGATGCCGAAGGCGACACCGAAGAAGACGCCGGAGATCATGCCGAAGCGGTGCGGCACCAGCTCCTGCGCAAACACGATGATCGACGACGTCGTCGAGGAGATGATCAGGCCGATGATCACCGAGAGCGCCGCGCTCGCATAGAGCCCAGCAAAGGGCAGCGCCAGCGTGAACGGCAGCGCGCCGAGGATCGAGATCCAGATCACGATCTTGCGGCCGAAGCGATCCCCGAGCGGCCCGCCGAAGAATGCGCCGACCGCGTTCGCCGCAAGGAAGATGAAGAGATAGATCTGGGCCGTCTGGGTCGACACGCCGAAACGGTCGATCAGGTAGAAGATGTAATAGCTCGACAGGCTGGAGACGTAGAGCTGCTTCGAGAACAGCAGCGCCACCAGCACCAGCAGCGCGACCGCGACACGGCGCGAGCTCGGCGCATCGGGATGAGCCTGAACCGCCACCGTCTTCTTCGCCTTGATCTGCGGTTCGTACCAGCGGCCGATGCGCCAGAGGATGACGATCGCGAGGAACGCGATCGAGGAAAACCAGGCGATGCTGCCCTGCCCGAACGGCACGACGATGAGCGCGGCAAGCACCGGCCCCATCGAGGTGCCGAAGCTGCCGCCGAGCTGGAACACCGATTGCGCAAAGCCGTAACGGCCGCCGGAGGCGAGCCGCGCGATGCGCGCCGACTCCGGATGAAACACCGCCGAGCCGAGACCGACCAGCGCCGCGGCAATCAGGATGACGAGATATTGCTGCGCGATGCTGAGCAGCAGCAGGCCGAAGAAGGTCGAGGCCATGCCGATCGACAGCGAATAGGGCTGCGCCTTCTTGTCGGTGTAGTGCCCGACCACCGGCTGCAGCAGCGAGGCCGTGAACTGGAAGGCCAGCGTGATCATGCCGATCTGCGCGAAATCGAGCGCATAGGTATCCTTCAGGATCGGATACACCGAGGCGATCAGCGACTGCATGGTGTCGTTGAGGAAATGCGAGAAGCTGATGCCGGCGAGCACGACGTAGGCCGGCCCAGCGGCCGCCTTTGCAGCGGGCGCGACGCCGCTGATGACGACGGGCTCGGTCAGCGTTTCCTCTGAGACGACGACAGGCTTGTTCACTGGAGCATCCCGGCGCGGCAGATTGCCGCGACCGCTAGTTACGATGCACGGGGCGGCGGAACCACCGCCAATCACAAATGGCTGGGATGCGTGTGTGCTCTTATCTTACCCTCTCCCCTTGTGGGAGAGGGTGGCTCGCCGCGTTGGCGGCGAGACGGGTGAGGGGTATCCATCCGCGCATCATTCTCTTTCGAGTATGCGGAAATAACCCCTCATCCGGCGCTTCGCACCACCTTCTCCCACAAGGGGAGAAGGAAGAGATCAGGCCGCGGCCTGGCCCAGCGCGGAGACGATGGTGTCGACGACGTCCTCGACCAGGACGCGATCCTCGCCTTCGCCCATGACGCGGATCACGGGCTCGGTGCCGGAGGAGCGGATCAGGAGGCGGCCGCATCCGTTGAGCCGCTTCTCGCCGTCCGAGATCGCCGACTGCACATCGGAATTGTCGAGCGGCTTGCCGCCCTTGTGGCGGACGTTCTTGAGAATCTGCGGCAGCGGATCGAAGCGGTGGCAGACCTCCGACACCGGACGGCGCAGCTTCTGCACCACGGCCAGCACCTGCAGGGCGGCCACGAAGCCGTCGCCGGTGGTGGCGTAGTCGGACAGGATGATATGGCCGGACTGCTCGCCGCCGAGATTGTAGCCGCCGTTCAGCATCTGCTCGAGCACGTAGCGGTCGCCGACCGGGGTGCGCACGAGATCGATCCCGTGCTCTTTCAGGAAGCGCTCCAGCCCGAGGTTCGACATCACGGTCGCGACGATGCCCGGACGCGACAGCCGCCCATCTTCCTTCCAGCTCTGCGCGATCACCGCCAGCAGCTGGTCGCCGTCGACGACATGGCCGCGCTCGTCGACCAGGATGACGCGGTCGGCATCGCCGTCGAGCGCAATACCGATGTCGGCGCGCATCTCGCGCACCTTCCGCGACAGCGCTTCCGGCGAGGTCGAGCCGCAATCCTTGTTGATGTTGAAGCCGTCGGGCTCGACGCCGATCGGCACCACGTCGGCGCCCAATTCCCACAGCGCTTCCGGCACCACCTTGTAGGCGGCACCGTTGGCGCAATCGATCACGACGCGCAGGCCGTCGAGCGAAAGGTCGCGCGGCAGCGTGCGCTTGGCGAATTCGATGTAGCGGTCATGCACGCCGTCGATACGGCGGGCGCGGCCGAGGCTCGCGCTCTGGGCAAGACGCTTGTCGATGGGCTCGTCGAGCAGCTGCTCGATCTGCTTCTCGACGTCGTCGGAAAGCTTGAAGCCCTGCGGGCCGAACAGCTTGATGCCGTTGTCCTCGAACAGATTATGCGAGGCCGAGATCATGACGCCGAGATCGGCGCGCATCGACTTGGTCAGCATCGCCACCGCCGGCGTCGGCATCGGGCCGACCAGCAGCACGTCCATACCGACCGAGGTGAAGCCCGCGACCATCGCGTATTCGATCATGTAGCCGGACAGGCGGGTGTCCTTGCCGATCACGACCCGGTGGCGGTGGTCACCACGCTGAAACGCAAGGCCCGCGGCCTGGCCGACCTTGAGCGCGAGCTCCGGCGTGATCAGTCCGTTGGCGCGGCCCCGAATCCCGTCCGTCCCGAAATATTTGCGGCTCATATCGTCCCCCAAGCAACAACCAGGGATCCCCACAACAACCTCCGGGTGCCCGAACCGGCCCCGCATCCCTGATTTGCTGGGGTCTTATAATGCCTGCGCGCCTAAATTGGCTTCAAAAAATATGATAAATCGTTACGGAACCGGGAGCACCGCCGCCCTGCTAACCTATTGTTAACATTATATTTCCCAATGGATCACCTGGAACAGGGGGAATTTGGGCTAATCCGAACGCTTCACGTGGCCATCGCCGCGGCTCGGCGCCGGCTGGGTGACGTTGACGGGATCGGAACCCGGAAAGGTCTCTTCCAGGCCCTCCTCCAGCGCGTCGTCGAGGGCCTGCTTCTCCTTGATCTCTTCCGGCGAAGGTGCGGCGTGCGGCTTGGTCATGGCGTCCCTCCCGCAAACGATTTGGCTGCGCATCCAACCATGCTAGATGACCCCTCAATCTTCCAATGCAAGACTTCCGATGCAAGACGGGCCGGGGAACGTTCATGAAGCACATCACCTGTATCGACGATCTTCGCGCGCTGCATAAGCGCCGCGTGCCGAAGGCGTTTTTCGACTATTGCGACCGCGGCTCCTATGCCGAGGAAACGCTGCGCGCCAACCGCGAGGACATGCAGGCGATCAAGTTCCGCCAGCGCATCCTGGTCGACGTTTCCAAGCGCGACACCTCGACCACGATCCTCGGCGAGCCCTCGACCATGCCGCTGATCCTGGCGCCGGTCGGCCTGCTCGGCATGCAGCATGGCGACGGCGAAATTCACGCCTGCCGCGCGGCGCAGGCTGCCGGCATTCCGTTCACGCAGTCGACCATGTCGATCTGCTCGATCGAGGACATCGCGGCCAACGTCGAGAAGCCGTTCTGGTTCCAGCTCTACGTGATGAAGGACCGCGGCTTCATCAAGGATCTGGTCCAGCGCGCGATCGCGGCGAAGTGCAGCGCGCTGGTTCTCACCGTCGACCTCCAGGTGATCGGCCAGCGCCACGCCGACATCAAGAACGGCATGACGATCCCGCCGGAATGGACGCTGTCGAAGTTCATCGATTTCGCGACCAAGCCCGCCTGGGTCTCCGGCGTGCTGCAGGGCAAGCGCCGCACCTTCGGCAACATCGCCGGGCACGTGAAGAACACCGAGGACCTCAATCGCCTCGCCGAATGGACCGCCTCGCAGTTCGACACCTCGTTGAACTGGAAGGACGTCGAATGGATCCGCAGCATCTGGCCGGGCAAGCTCGTCATCAAGGGCATTCTCGACGTCGAGGACGCCGAGGAAGCCGCCAAGACCGGCGCGCAGGCGCTGGTCGTCTCCAACCATGGCGGCCGTCAGCTCGACGGCGCGCCGTCCTCGATCGAGGTGCTGCCCGAGATCGTCGATGCCGTCGGTGAGAAGATGGAGATCATGTTCGACGGCGGCATCCGCTCCGGCCAGGACGTGATGCGCGCGCTCGCGCTCGGCGCAAAGTCCTGCATGATCGGCCGCGCTTATGCTTACGGGCTGGGCGCCGGCGGCCAGGCCGGCGTCGCCAAGGCGATCGATATCATCCAGAAGGAGCTGCTCACGACCATGGGCCTGTGCGGCGTCAACAGGATCGACGAGATCGACGATCATATCATTGCGGTGGCGCCGTAACGGCATGCCGTAGGGTGGTGGAAAGCAGCCACGACATACTCAGCAGTCGTCCCGGCGCAGGCCGGGCCCCATAACCACAGGGAGTGGATTGGCGATGACTGTTAGTTATTCGGCCTTCGCGCGGGACTGATACCTGCGCCCATCGATGGATCACGCGGTATGGTCCCGGCCTTCGCCGGGACGACGCCGAGGGTGTAGCGGCAGCTACTTTCCTTCACTTCACATCGGCGGCGTCACGCCATCGCGGCCGACATTGACCCGGTTCGCCTCCAGCGTGCCGTCGTCCTTCTTCGCCGCGCCGAAAATGATCAGCTTGGCGCCGGGCTTCACTTCCGACTTGTCGCTGGCGACGAAGGTGACGATCGGGGTGTCCGGCGGCACCACGACTTTCTTCTCGCCGTCCTTGTATTTGACCGTGATGTTCTGGCCGTCGCTACCCTTCACCGTCTGCGCCACGGTCGCGTTGGTCATGGTCGAGTTGACGCGGGCGTCCCAGGGACGGAAGCCTTCGGCGGCGCCCCGCTGGTTCTCCGGGAAGATATGGACCGCAATGGCTTTCTGCGTGCCGTCGGGCTCGGGCATGGCGGTGACGCCGATATAGGAGCCTTCCTTGATCTCGGAGAGTTCGGTCTTTACCACGGCGAAGACGGCGACGTTGTCGGTCATCTTCACCTTCACCTCAGTGCCCTCGCGCGTCTTGATGCCGAGCGTGCTGCCGTCGACGCTTTCGATGATGCCTCGAATGCGAACGGTCGGCGCCTGCTGCGCCGAAACGGTTGAAATTAAGATGCAGGTGGCAAACGCGGCCATGACAGCGCGCGGCATCCAGTTGTTCGGCTTCGGCATGATTGTCCCTTCAGGGTTCGCGGCGATCAATCACGGCAAACCCCATGCGATCGCCGCTATTCCCTGAATCCCCGATCACATCGGCGGTGTCAGGCCATCACGGCCGACGCTGACGCGATTGGTCTCGAACGAGCCGTCGGGCAATTGCTTCATGAATGCAATGACCTTGGCGCCGGCCTTCAGCTCAGCCTTGTCGCCGGGAACGAAGGTCACGACCGGTGTCATATCGGAGACGAAGACCTTCTTCTCGCCGTCCTTGTACTTCACGAGCAGCGTATGGCCGTCATTGCCGACCACGCTCTCCGACACGGTGGCGTTGGTCATGCTGGAATTCGGCTTGAGATCATAGGGCCGCGAGCCCTCCCCGGTGCCGCGCATGCTCTCCGGAAACACGTGGACCTCGACGGCGTTCTGGGCACCGTCAGGTCCCGGCACGGTGGTGGCGCCGACGAAAGAGCCGACCTTGATGTCGGTGAGCGAAATCTTGGTGACGCCGGCCACGCGAACGTCGGAGGCGATGTGGAGCTTGATGTCCTCACCGCTGCGCGATTTGACCTGCATCGTGTCGCCATCGACGCTCTCGATCGTGCCGCGCACGCGAGTAGGCACCGGCGCCTTTTGAGCGACGGCTGCGAGAGTGGACGCCGCCACCATCGCGACGGCGATGAGCGGGCGCGTGAAACTGGCACGTTGGATCGTCATGAATGTCTCCGATTATCCCCACGGGGTTAGAACGCCGGAGACGGCGCACTATTCTCTCAAGTCTTTGTGAGATCGGCCTCGACCAGCGCGCGCAGCTCGGCAGTCACCTTGGGGCGTTGGCCGAACCACAGCTCGAAGCCGCGCACCGCCTGGTGCAACAGCATGCCGAGCCCGTCGGCGGTCTTCAGCCCACGGGCCCTGGCGGCCGCAAGCAGCGGCGTCACCAGGGGGACATAGACGAGGTCGGCGACGACGGCGCGTTGCTGCAGCCGCGTCACATCGACCTCGAGCGCGGGCTGGCCGTGCATGCCGAGCGAGGTCGTGTTCACGAGAAGCTTTGCCCGCGGCAGGATCTCGTTGATCCCGTCCCAGGCAAGCGGATGCACGTTCGGCCCGAACTGCGCCGCCAGCGCCTCGGCCCGCGCCGGAGTGCGGTTGGCGAGATGGACGCGGCCAAAGCCGCGTTCGAGCAGGCCGAACACGACCGCGCGCGAGGAGCCGCCGGCCCCCAGCACCAGCGCCTCGTCGGCCTTGTCCCAGCCGGGTGCGCTGGCGTCGAGATTGCCAAGAAAGCCCTCGACATCCGTGTTGGTCGAGCGCAGTTCGCCACCTTCGAACCACAGCGTATTGGCGGCGCCCACGGCCCTGGCGCGCGCATCGGGCGTCGAGAGCGCCAGCACGCCTTCCTTGTGCGGGATGGTGACGTTGGCGCCGACAAAGCCGCGCAGCGACAGCCGCAGCACGAAATCGCGCAGATCCTCGGGCGGAACGGCCTCGATGACATAGCCGCCTTCGATGCCGAGCGTGCGCAGCCAGTAGTGATGGATCAGCGGCGAGCGCGAATGCGCTGCCGGCCATCCGATCAAGCAGGCTGCTGGAGCCTTGGTCACGGTCATCCTTCCCTCGGGTCGTGTTCGAGGGCGATCCATTTCGCGTCCGGCCGGTCCTGTCAAGCAGGCGGAGGCTACACCGTGGCTTCGGCCGCGCCGGGGGCTGCCTTGATATCCGCGACCGCGCGCTCGATGGTCTGACGATAACGCGCGCGTCGCGGGCCCACACCGTGCGTCAGCAAGGCACGGCGGACCGCGGGCGAAGCCCCCGTGATGAACAGCCGGATGCCCTGGCGCTGGGCTTTGGCCGCGACGCGCCCCAACACATTCGCCGCCGTCGAGTCCAGGAACGGCACCGCCGCGAAATCGACGACGAGCGCCTTGCGCTTGTCGGCGATGCCGTCGAGCACGCCGCCGATGGCCGAGGCCGCACCGAAGAAGAACGCACCAGTGATGCGGTAGACCAGCACGTCGCGATCGACCGCAAGCGCGGGATCATAAGGCACGCGTTCGCCATTGCCGTCATCGGGCCGATCCGCCGCGACCAGCGGCGAGCGCTCCTCGATGCCGGTCATCTCGGCCATGCGATGGATGAACAGCACCGCGCCGAGCGCGAAGCCGACCAGGATGCCTTCGGTCAGATCGCGGAAGATCGTGAGCAGGAAGGTCGCGAGCAGAACGACGGCATCGCCCCAGGAGGAGCGCAAAAGCGTGGCGAATTCGTGCTTCTCCGCCATGGTCCAGGCCACCACCACGAGCACGGCGGCGAGCGCGGCAAGCGGGATGTAGCTTGCAAGCGGCGCCGCGATCAGCATGAACAGCAGCAGAAACACCGAATGCAGCATGCCTGCCAGCGGCCCGCGGGCGCCGGCGCGGATGTTGGTCGCAGTGCGCGCGATCAGGCCGGTGACGCAGATGCCGCCGAACAGCGCCGAACCGATATTGGCGGCGCCTTGCGCGACGAGCTCGCAATTGGAGCGGTGACGGCGGCCGGTCATGCCGTCGGCGACCACTGCCGACAGCAGCGATTCGATGGCCGCGAGCAGCGCAAAGGAGATCGCATCCGGCAGCACCGCTTTCGCCTTCTCGAACGAAAACGCCGGCAGCGCCGGCGACGGCAATTCGCGCGGGATGCCGCCGAAGCGCGATCCGATCGTCTCAATCGGCAGCGACAGCACGGCGGTCGCGACCGCCGCGAGCACGACCGCGATCAGGATGCCGGGCCAGGACGGCCGCCAGCGACGCAGGCCGGCAATCACGACGATGCTGCCGATCGCGACCGCGACAGCGGACGGATTGACGGTGTGCAGGCCTCCGGCGAGCGCCATGAGCTTCGGAAGGAACTCGCTCGGCTCCTTCGAGACAAGCGTGATCCCGCCGAGATCGCGGAGCTGGCTCGCAAAGATGATCACGGCGATGCCGGCGGTGAAGCCGACCGTCACCGGATAGGGAATGAACTTGATGTAGGTGCCGATCCGCAGGAAACCCGCGGCAATCAGAAAGAGACCCGCCATCAGAGTGGCGAGGATCACGCCGTCGGCGCCGTGACGCTCGGCGGTCGCCGCAACCAGCACGATGAAGGCGCCGGCCGGTCCGCCGATCTGGAACCGGCTGCCGCCGAGCAGCGAGGCGATGAAGCCGCCGGCCACGGCGGTGTAGAGGCCGCGATCCGGCGTCACGCCCGAGGCGATCGCGATCGCCATCGACAGCGGCAGCGCGACGATCGCAACCGTGAGGCCTGCGAACACATCGGCGCGGAAGTCCGCGAGCCCATACCCCTCGCGCCAGACGGTGACGAGTTTTGGCATGTACAGTTCGGCAAAGGTCGGCTGACGCAGCCGAGATAGCCCGCTTGCGTGATCGCTTGTGATGCTCATTTCAGCAAAGTGCTCCGCTGGCCCCACAATGCTCCGATGCATCGTGCGTCCCGTGTTGCCGAGGTGCGACGATGCGCTAGCCCATCTTGATCTCGAGCACGATCAACGCGCGATCATGCCCCAACGCGACGCGGTGGCCCCGGCTCCTTGAGGCGAACGCCGCGTCCGCCGCTGTCGCTGCGGACCTGTTCGCCGATCAGCTCGACGCCGGCCCGATCGAACGCCTCGACCACCTTGATCAAAGTCTCGACCACGCCGCGCACATTGCCGGTCGAGGCCTCCATCCGCTGGATGGTCGGCAACGATACGCCGGCGAGCTCGGCCAGGGTTTTCTGGTCGATGCCAAGCAACGCGCGGGCTGCCCGCATCTGGAATGACGTGATCACCTTGGCCTCACGTATCAGAACTTATAAGTGATATCTAGTACATATACAATGATGTATAATACATCATATGGAGGCGAACGCAAGTGCCTCCTCCGTCATTGCGAGCGCAGTGGACGGTATCAAGGGCGACGGCCCGGCTGCAGCAGCGGGCCGTGCATCCTTCGAAGCTCCCACGGGACGCGTTGCGTCCCATGGCTCGCACCTCCAGCGACAACGGCTTCGCCGTTGCGCGGGGATGACGGAGCTAGGGCTCCGCTGCGTTCGCGATGCCGTCCGGAGAGGGTGCGGCCTGCACGAAAACGCCGCGCGCACGGAGACAGCTCCTCACCCCCCTCTCCCCGTGAAGAAGAACGGGGAGAGGGAGTGAGAGAGTGGCGCCTGCCTGACCGCGCTTACCGCGCGGAGCCGATCACGCCGCGTGCTGATGCGCAGCGATGATCTGATCGGCGGCTCGTCCCGTGACTTCGGCCATGTGGTCGAACTGACGAGTGAAACTGCCGGCACCGGCCGTGGCCGAACGGAGCTCGACGATCAGCTCGCCGATCTCGGCTTCGGGCATCATGGCGCGCACGCAGTCCCAGCCGCTCCAGCCGTCGCGGGTGTCGAAGCCGAGGATCTGGCCGCGTCGCGCCGACAGGATCGCGTTGATCTTGGCGGTGGCGTCGGTCGGACAGACGATCTCGACCACATGGATCGGCTCCAGCAACACCGATTGGCATTGCGGCAGGCCTTCGTTCAATCCGACCCGCGCCGCCGTGCGGAAGGCGAGGTCGGAGGAATCGACGCTGTGATAGGAGCCGTCGGTCAGCGTCACCTGCAGATCGGTCACGGGGAAGCCGAGCGGACCGCGCGCGAGCCCGTCGACAACGCCCTCCTCCACCGCGCCGATATAGTTGCGCGGCACCGCGCCGCCGACGACCTTCTCGGCGAACTTGAAACCCTCGCCGCGGGGCAGCGGCTTGATGTCGAGCACGACATCGCCGAACTGGCCGTGACCGCCGGACTGCTTCTTGTGGCGGCCGCGCTGGGTGATCGGCTTGCGGATGGTCTCTTGGTAGCCGATCGCCGGCGGATGCGAGGCAATCTTGACGCCGAAGCGGTCGCTCAACCGCTCGTTTGCGACGCGCAGGTGCATCTCGCCCTGCCCCCACAGCACGGTGTCGTGGGTCTGGGCGTTCTGCACGACGACCAGCGACGGATCCTCTTCGTGCAGCCGCATTAAGGCCTGGCCGAGCTTGACGTCGTCCTTGCGATCGGTGGCCGCAACCGACATGGCGAGCACCGGTGGCGTCGGCTCCGAGGCTGCAAGCGCAGCCGGCGCGGTCTTGCCGCTCGAGACGGTGTCGCCGGTCTTGACCGCATCAAGCTTGGCGAGCGCCACGGTGTCACCGGCTTCGGCCGAGGCGCGCTTGCTGTCGTAAGCACCGCTCACGGCAAGAATACCGGAGATGCGGCTCACACCGCCGGAGGAGGATTGCAGCGTGGCACCGTCGTCGAGATGGCCGGCGAGCAGCCGCGTCAGCGACAGCTTTCCGCCGTGCTGCGAGTGCAGAGTCTTGAAGACGAAGCCAAGAGCGTCCTTCGCGGCGGGCGCGCCGAGACGTTTTGCGGTCTCGGCAATGCCGGGCGCCTCATGGCGCAGCGCCTTCATCAGACGCAGCACGCCGTTCTCTCGCGCGGCCGCGCCGAGGAGGACGGGGCAAATCAGCCCCTCACGCAATTCGCGGGCGAGGTCGTCGAACACGGCATCGCGCGGCGGCTGGATATCTTCCAGCAATTGCTCCATCAGCGCGTCGTCGTGATCGGCGAGCTTCTCCAACATCGAGAAGCGGGCTTCCTTCTCGCGATCGAGATTGCCGCCGTCGAGCGCGACCACCTCGGAGGCCTTGTGCTCGCGATAGATGAACGCACGTTCCAGCGCGAGATCGACAAAGCCTTCGATCAGCTCGCCCTTCCAGATCGGGATCTGGCGCAGCACCAGCGGCACGCGCGAAGCGGGCTGCAGCATCGCGAGCGTCTCGCGGATGCGCTCGTTGGCGCGGTCGATCTTGTTGAGGAACAGGAAGCGCGGGATCTTCAGCTCTTCCAGCTCGCGCAGGATGATCTGAAGCTGCGGCAGCTTCTTCTCGTCGGCCTCGCAGACCACGACGGCGGCATCGACGGCAGGAAGCGCGGCGCGCATGTCGTGGGCAAACTCGACGGAACCGGGACAATCGAGGAAGGTGTAGCTGTCGCCCATGAAACTCGTGGTGGCGGCAGTGAGCCCGACAGTCATCTTGTGATGACGGGCCTCCGGGGTGGCGTCGCCGACGGAAGTTCCGGCGTCGACGCTGCCGGCGCGGGGGATTGCACCCGTGCGCGCCAGGATTGCTTCGAGAAGTGTGGTTTTACCGCTTTGGAAAGGGCCCACCAGCGCAATGCACCGTGGACCTCGGGGACTTCTGACGTCTTGTCCCATTCGCCGCCTCCTTGGTGTGGAGCTCGGCCCATGATTGGGTCGGCAAACGCAGATGCTCTGCCCGTCCCCGAGATTTGGCAAGCGTCAAACGTCGCTGCGGTGCGTCGTCAGTGTTCCACCTCTCCCCGCTGGGGAGAGGTCAAGAGAAAGCCTCGTCTGCAAATATCTCAACGGCCCGGACGAAGTTCCAGGCTTTCGAGTCCGGCCGCAACGTTGAGCCCGACCTGCCCCTGCACGCTGAGCGGCTGAAGCGCGATCGAGTTGTTGGAGCCGCCGACCAGCACATTGCCGCCGAGGCCGACGCCCACCGAGGCGCTGCCTTGCGCGCCGGCATAATCGCCGGAGAGATCGCCGGGGCCGAGCCGATTGACCGGCGCGAACACGCCCCAGGCGAGCGCCGTCTCCTGGGTGATGCCGATGTCAAGGCCGACTTTGCGGATCGTCGCGACGTAGCGATCTTCGGGCAGACCGTCGGCGCGCAGCACGCAGCCGAGATGGGTCACCGATCCCACCACAAAACCGATGCTCGCGCCGCCGCGGCATTCCAGCACGCCGACCTTCACCAACCGCGACTGTGCGCTGGCGACCGCGACGGAGACGACGAGGCTCGCGGCAGTGAGCCCGGCGAGGAGGAGTGAGCGGCGCATGAAAATCTCCGGCGATGAATGTGATGCGGGCAGAGAGGGCGCGCTGCAAGCGACGCGCGATGGTCTATGCCACAAGAGTGTTGTGGGTGCCAGATCGGAGGGCATCTAAAATCGAAGGCGCGGATAGAGCCCCTCACCCCACCCTCACCCCACCCTCTCCCCGTAAGAACGGGGCGAGGGAGTGCACGAGTGTGCGCCCCTTACCGTGGCAATCAATAGAACGCGCTAGCGGACGCGAGCCAACCTCTCCCCGCCCTTCTGCGGGGAGAGGTTGGATTGCCCCGGCGATGCGAAGCATCGTCCGGCAGCAATCCGGGTGAGGGGGTCGAGCACGATGCCGGCCAGAGCAACAGCCCATCCGACTCCACCCAATCGAAACACGCATAAAAAAGGCCCGCCGAAGCGGGCCTTTCCAATTTGCATGTCGCGACAGGCCTAGCGCAGATTACCGCAGAAGCGCTGGATGCGCTTGCAGGCGTCTTCGAGATCCGAGGTCTTGGTCGCGTAGGAGATTCGGAACGCCGGGCCGAGGCCGAAGGCCGAGCCCTGCACCACGGCGACGCCTTCGGTCTCCAGGAGCTCGGTGACGAACTGCTCGTCGTTGGAGATCACGTTACCGGACGGCGCCTTCTTGCCGATCGTGCCGGCGCAGGACGGATAGACGTAGAACGCGCCCTCGGGGCGCGGGCACTCGATGCCGTTCGCCTGGTTGAGCATGGAGACGACGAGGTCGCGGCGCTCCTTGAACACCTTGTTGTTGGCAGGGATGAAGTCTTGCGGACCGTTCAGCGCTTCCACCGATGCCCACTGCGCGATCGAGCAGGGGTTCGAGGTCGACTGCGACTGGATGGTCGACATCGCCTTGATGAGCTGAGCCGGACCGCCGGCATAACCGATACGCCAGCCGGTCATGCAATACGCCTTCGAGACACCGTTCACGGTGAGCGTGCGGTCGTAGAGGCTGGGCTCGACCTGCGCGACGGTGGTGAACTGGAAGTCGTCATAGACGAGGTGCTCGTACATGTCGTCGGTCATCACCCACACATGCGGATGCCTGACCAGCACGTCGGTGAGCGCCTTGAGCTCGGCCTTGGTGTAGGCCGCGCCGGTCGGGTTCGACGGCGAGCACAGGATCACCCATTTGGTCTTGGGTGTGATCGCGCGCTCGAGCGCCTCGGCCCCGAGCTTAAAGCCGGTCGCGGCGGTGCAGACCACCGGCACCGGCTCGCCGCCGGCGAGCGCCACCATCTCGGGATAGCTGACCCAATAGGGCGCGGGGATGATCACCTCGTCGCCCGGATTGATGGTCGCCATCAGCGCGTTGTAGAGCACCTGCTTGCCGCCGGTGCCGACGATGATCTGGTTCGGCTTGTAGGCCACGCCGTTCTCGCGCTGAAACTTCGCGATGATGGCTTCCTTCAGCTCAGGGATACCGTCGACCGCGGTGTACTTGGTCTTGCCGGCTTCAATGGCGCGGATCGCCGCCAGCTTGATGTTCGCGGGCGTATCGAAGTCGGGCTCGCCGGCGCCGAGGCCGATGACGTTGCGGCCCGCCGCTTTCAGCGCGCGTGCTTTATCCGTGACCGCGATGGTCGCGGACGGCTTCACACGGTCGAGCGCAGCGGCAAGGAAGGACATCGTCATCTCCTGACAAGCGTCGTGAACCCTTTGGCCTCACGACTCCAATTGTGGGAATGCAGACACCCTAAAACGTGTGCCGCTGCACCGCAAGAAACTTCGGCCCGATCTCGCAAAAGTTTACCGATTTCCTGCGGCCGGAGGCTCGATTTCCCGCAATTTTCCGTAACTTTGCCGGGCAAACCGCTCATATCCGGCAAGCCTTGTCCTCGGAGCAATTTTGCGTGTTGCGTGCCGCTACGAAACCAGCACACCGTCATGCCCGGGCTTGTCCCGCCTGCCCGCCCGAAGCCGCTTCGGCGAGGCGAAGGCCCGGGCATCCGCGTTCTTCGTTCCGCGGGGCAAGGCGTGGATGGCCGGGACAAGCCCGACCATGACGATGTGGAAGCATCAACGGCCCAAATCCAACAGCTCCCGCTCTCTCGCACACGATCGCGCGAAGCGATGAGTCGCGCATGCTGACGCAAGCGTGATCTGATTTGCAAATCGCTGCGAACATGATCTTCTCTGGCGTTGCAGTGCGGTAGGCGTTTCGAGTTTTTCTATGGACCAGCCCTTGCGGCGGATTCGCATCGGCATCATTGTTTAGCCGCGGTCCGGGGCAACACGCACCGCACCTTCCCGTCCTTGGAATCGAACTCCCAGAATGTACAAGCTCTATTCGATGCAACGCTCGGGCAACAGCTACAAGGTCCGCCTTGCGCTGGCGCTGTTGAACGTACCCTACGAAGCGGTCGAGGTGGACATTCTGCGCGGCGAGAGCCGCACGCCGGACTTTCTGACCAAAAACCCGTCCGGCCAGGTGCCGCTGCTCGAGGTCGGCGACAGCCGCTTCCTCGCCGAGTCCAACGCCATCCTCTGGTACGTCGCGGTCGGTACGCCGCTCGCGCCGGAGAACCGGATCGATCGCGCCGAGGCGCTGCAATGGATGTTCTTCGAGCAGCACGCGCTCGAACCCAACATCGGCGCCGCCTATTTCTGGCTGTCGCTGGTCAAGGGCGGCCGCGACCTGCAGACCCACGCGCTCGAGGACTGGATGGAGCGCGGCTATGGCGCGCTCCAGGTGATGGAAAACCACCTCAGGACCAACGCCTACTTCGCCGCGCGCCAGCTCACGGTCGCCGACATCGCGCTGTACGGCTACACCCACCTCGCCGACCGCTGCGATTTTGACCTGGAGCCTTTTCCGGCGATCCGGGACTGGCTGAAGCGCGTCGAGGCTGCGCCCGGCTTCGTGACGATGGACTGGCGCCCCGCCGACA
Source organism: Bradyrhizobium manausense (assembly GCF_018130615.1). Classification (GTDB taxonomy): domain Bacteria; phylum Pseudomonadota; class Alphaproteobacteria; order Rhizobiales; family Xanthobacteraceae; genus Bradyrhizobium; species Bradyrhizobium manausense_A. Next base: position 92,646 of record NZ_JAFCKB010000017.1, on the reverse strand, counting down.
TCGACGACCCCGCCAGCATCGCCGCCGGCGCCTGAAACCGGTGAAGCGTTAAGAAATAGCGGGCATGGCGTTAACCTTTGCCGCAATCCCGCCGTTTTCGGAGCGATCACCGCCGCAATATTGCCAGTTGAAATTGTGAAATTGTCCGGCGTCGCGGGTGATTCGCTCGCACGTTGAAGGATTTAGACCATGATTCGGGCGTCCGGCACGGTCGGCTTTCAGAGGCAAACCGATACGGTCTCGTCTTCCCGGCTAACCAACGCGGTGGCGGCCTCGCTCGCCGTTGCGGCGCTGTCGCTGTGTCTGATCGTTACCCTCACGGTACTGTCGACCAAGGCGACCATGGCGATGGGCCTGCCGGTCTGATCCCCGTTTCATCCTCAACAGCCTTCAAGGTGCCGCGCAGCCTCGCGCCGACCGGCATCGCGACAGGACAATGATGAAATCGCCTGTGGTCATCGTCGCAATCACCCTGACCGCGGCCATCCTGGTCGCGGCATCGCTGCTGATTTTCGTCGGCACCCGCAAGGGTCCGGGAATATCGACGCTGAATGCGCCCGCGCCGCAACAGCGCGTCATGCACGCGCATTTGGCCTAAAATGATCTGAAAGCTTTGGACGTGCCTGCAAGCGCCCCTTAAGTGCGCCGCGCGAAACCGGCTTGCGTTCGCGCAACCATGGGTCAGTCTGACCGCCTTATCTCGTTCAGGGAGGAACGAGCGAGGGTCCATGCGGTTCGGATGGCGAGCCATTTCCGGTCCCGTGCTGACGGCAGCGATCGCACTGCTGGCGATTCTGCTCGACCGTCATGCGCCCGCGCTCTCGTTGGCACCGCTGTTCGTCTGTATCGTGGCGTTGGCCGGTTCGCTCTCGGGCTTTGCGTCAGCGCTCGGCAGCGCCGCCATCGCCGTGATCGGCGCGGCGCTGCTCGCGCTCAGCCATCGCACCGCGCCCGGCTTTGCCGCGGCCGATCTCGCGCAACTCGGGCTGCTGGCGCTGACCACCGCCGGCACAGCAGGCATCACCGGGTTGATGCGCGAGCGCCTGCTCGATGCCTTTGCCGCCGAGCGGCACAACCATGCCACCGCCGCGCGCCTGTCGGCCGCGCTCGACCGGGTCGATATCGGCATCGTGCTGCTCGATGCCGAGACCCGCGCCGAATTCATCAACCGCGCCTTCCGCGATTATTTCGCACTGCCGGACGAGAAGGCCGACGACAAGCCGCCCTTCATCGCGCTGATGTATCACGGCCGCGACACCGGCGCATTCGAGCTGCCGGAGGATGAGCTCGGCGTCTTCATCGCACAGCGCATGGAGATGGTGCGGATCGGCGACGCCACGCCGATCAACATCAATTTGCGCAACGGCGAGGTGTTGCGTTTCGTCTGCACCGCGCTGCCCGACGGCGGCCGCATGCTGAGCTATACGCCGGTGACCGACCTCGTGCGCCACACCGATGCGCCCGGGCGCGCCGACTACTACCGCTCGCTGCGCGATCCCACCGGGCGGAAGCTGATCCGATACCTGCGCGTGGCGGAGTGATGTGCGACGTCACAATTGATCGATGCGCCCCTCATCACGTATGAAGGACGCTTCATCGACCCGCGGATTTCCCAGATGTCGCTCACCATTCGCTCCGTCACCCGGCAGGACTACGATCAATGGCTGCCGTTGTGGGACGGCTATAACGCCTTCTATGGCCGCTCGGGCCCGACTGCACTCGCACCCGAGATCACGCGCATGACCTGGCAGCGCTTCTTCGATGCCTATGAGCCGGTGCATGCGCTGGTTGCCGAAAGCGATGGCCGCCTGCTCGGGCTCACGCATTATCTGTTCCATCGCAGCACCACCGCGATCGAGCCGTCCTGCTATTTGCAGGACCTGTTCACGCTGGAAGCGTCCCGCGGCAAGGGCGTCGCCTCGGCGCTGATCTATGGCGTCTATGAGCGGGCCAAGCTCGCGGGCGCGCCGCGCGTCTACTGGCAGACGCACGAGACCAACACCACCGCGCAGAGCCTGTACGACAAGGTCGCGGAGCGCTCCGGCTTCATCGTCTATCGCAAGCTGTTCTAATCCCCCGCCACACCCTGTGGATAACTCCCTTTGTCACCGGGGCGTTACACACCGGGGCTAGGCTGCAGTCGCGTCTGATCAGGCCCCCCGTCACCGATCAAGCGCCCCAAGCGGTCCCCGTCAGTCGCCGCGTCTGACAGGGGCCGCGTTTTTTTGTCCGTCTCTCTTTGCCAGCATGGCAGCAACGCGGCCAGCCGCTTGCCGGTGCAGCGCACCGCGGTCACAATGGGCGCTTGCTTCGTTCTGACAGGATCTCCCATGGAAATTCGTAATCTCGGCGGCTCCGGCCTGCGCGTGTCTGCGGTCGGGCTCGGCTGCAACAATTTCGGCCAGCGCACCGACCTGGAAACCTCGCGCAAGGTGATCCATCGCGCGATCGATCTCGGCATCACGCTGTTCGACACCGCCGACATCTATGCCGGCCAGGGCGGTTCGGAGACGGTGCTCGGCACCGTGCTCGGCGACCGCCGCAAGGACATCGTGCTCGCCACCAAATATTCCAAGCCGATGGCGGCCGACGGCACCAAGCAGGGCGCCTCGCGCCGCTACATCATGAACGCGGTCGAGGCCAGCCTGACGCGGCTCAAGACCGACTACATCGACCTCTATCAGCAGCATGATTACGATCCGCTGACGCCGATGGAAGAGACGCTGCGCGCGCTCGACGATCTCGTCCGCCAGGGCAAGGTGCGCTACATCGGCCACTCCAACTTTCCGGCGTGGCGCATCGCGGAAGCCGAGTTCACCGCGCGCGCGATGAATGTCAGCCGCTTCGTCTCGGCCCAGGACGAGTACAGCCTCGTCGTCCGCGACATCGAGAAGGATTTGCTGCCCGCAGCCAAGGAGTACAAGCTCGGCCTGTTGCCGTTCTTCCCGCTGGCGAGCGGTCTTCTGACCGGCAAATACCAGCGCGGCGCGACAGCTCCGGCCGACACGCGCTTTGGCAAGGCGCCGGCGCTGCGCGACCGCTACGTGACCCCACGCAACGAGGACATCGTCGAGAAGCTCCAGGCCTTTGCCAAGGCGCGCGGCCACTCGATGCTCGAGCTCGCCTTCTCCTGGCTCGCCGCCCGTCCGCAGGTGTCGAGCGTGATCGCAGGCGCCACCCGCGTCGAGCAGATCGAGCAGAACGTCAAGGCGATCGCCTGGCAGCTCAGCGCGGATGATCTCGCCGAGATCGACAAGATCACGAAGGGCTGATCCTTACGGCGCGGCGCTACTTCGTGCCGCGCCCCACCGTCTGCATCACTTCAAAACCTTCAAACTGGGGATGGCCGAGATAGAGCGGCTTGTTGTCGCCGGCACGGGCGTGCGCCGCGCGAAACGCCTCCGACCTGGTCCAGGCCTCGAACGCCGCGTGGTTCGCCCACACGGTGTGCGAGGCATAGAGCGTGTGGTCCTCGAGCTCGGGCCCTCTGAGCAGATGGAATTCGACGAAGCCCGGCACCTTGTCCAGATGCGTGTCGCGCGACGCCCAGACCTGTTCGAAGGCTGATTCCGAACCCTTGGCGACACGGAAGCGGTTCATGGCGATGTACATGCGGGTGGCCTCCTGATGTGAGCGAAGCACCGCTATCTCACTCCCTCGCTCCGTTCTTACGGGGAGCAGGTGGGGTGAGGGGCCGCCTCCGCGAGTTTGGTCCAGATTGTAGGCGATATGCATGACCTTCGCACGATCGTTGTGCGAGTCGGATGGACCGCTGCTTTGGCAAACGATGTGCACTGCCCCTCACCCGGATCGCTACGCGATCCGACCTCTCCCCGCAAAAGAGCGGGGAGAGGTTAAATTACCAATCCCTTCATCGGCCTTGCGCCCGCGCTGTCGGGGAACACCGTCTCGGACAGCACGCGATCCGACAGGCTGAACTGTCCCTGCAGCACGCCCTTGATCACGCAGCGCAGGTCGGTGGTGGGCTTGAGGTCGCGGGCCTCGAAGAGGTTGGCGGGCTTGAGGCCGGGCCAGTCGGAGATGACGCGACCACCCTTCACGGCGCCGCCGGCGAGCAGCGCGATGGTGCCGGTGCCATGGTCGGTACCGTCGGTGCCGTTGATGCGCGCGGTGCGGCCGAACTCGGTGGCGACGATGACGACGGTGTCGCGCCAGCGATCCCCCAAGCCGCTTTCGAATTCAGCGAGCGCGCCATCGAGCCCACCGAGCAGGAAGGCGAGCCGCCCCACCGGGCCGCCTTCATTGGCATGCGTATCCCAGCCGTCGAAAGCGAGTGCGGCGATACGCGGACCGTCGTCGGCGGCCATCAGCTTGGCCGCGCCGCGCGCGACCTGCCGCATCTGCGCGACCTGGTTGCCGGGCTTCGGCTTCATGTCGTCGCCGCTCGCGGCCTTCTCCAGCTGAAGCCCTTGCGACAGCGCCGAGGCCAGCGCGGGATCGCGATGGCGATAGAGATCGACCAGCCGCATCGCGGTGTCGTCGTCGGCCTGCGGCAGCGCGACGGGCGCCCAGCCGACCGTCGGCGCACTGCCGCGCAGCACCAGCGGCGTGGTCGGACCGATCGCCAGCCCGCTCGACACACGCTCGCCGCGCGGCAGCGCTTCGAGCGCGCGGTTGAGCCAGCCGGACTGCACGCGGCCCGGCCCGGCATAGCCGCTCTCGAGCACGTCCTGGCCGTCGAAATGCGAGCGATCGCGATACGGCGTCGCCACCGCATGGATCACCGCGGCATGCTGGTCGCGGTACATGCGTGCAAATTCCGGCATCGCCGGATGCAGCGCGAAGAAGCCGTCGAGCCCGGTCGCGGGATGCGCGCCGTCCACCGCGAGCGCGATCGAGCCGTGCAGGCCGGCATAGTCGGGGTCGCCGACCGGCGCGACGGTCGCGAGCCCGTCGAGAGCGCCGCGCAGGATCACGACGACCAACCTGGGATCGCGGCCGTCGGCGGCGCTCGCAAATTTCGGCAAATAGGCCCAGGCCGCGAAGGAGGCGCCGCCGAGCAGAAGGCCGCGGCGCGAGGTGAGGAGCCGATTTTCGACGCAGTCGACCATCATCATCTCCTCTGCAATTCCGGCGACATCAAGAGCAGCGCCAGCGCTTGCTGACGCGATTCCGCGCGCTCGATAGTCTTGCGCGTTTCGGTTGACGCCGCGTCGCCTGCGGCAAACTCCAGCAAATCGAGCGGATCGATATTGGGCCCGAGCCGTGCGCCCATTTGCGACGCGATGTCGAGCCGGAGCTTCATGCCTTCGGGCGCGGCCCATGCCGCTGTGGTGTCGGGAAACCCGTTGGGTCCGGCCGGCGTCCACAAGGGTTGGCCGAGCAGGTTCAGGCTGTTGAGGTAGAAACCGGGATCCTCCGGCACGCGCGCAAGCAGCCGCCCACTCGCGATCAGGAAATCGTAGGGACTGCGCATCTTGGTCAGCGGCGCCTTCCAGGCTTCGTCGGAATCGACCAGCGCTGTTGCGAGCGCCTTGAGATCGCCGTCGGTCTTGACGAAGACATCGCGCAATCGCGCCACCAGCGCCGGCGGCGGGTCGTCCGCAACGAAGTGCCGAACGAATTTTGTCGCGATGAAATTCGCCGTCGACGGATGGCGCGCGATGTCGGCAAGCGCAGCCTCGCCCTGCGCAAGGCCGGTCGCGTCATAGGTCTTGCCGAGCAGCACCTGCGGACCCGGCTGGTGCGCATTGGCATTGAAGGCAAAGGAGCCCGGCGCCCCGATCTGCCCTTTGCGGCCTGCAAAAGTCCAACCGGTGATGATACGCGCGAGCGACGTGACGTCCTCCTGGATGTAGCCGCCGCCGACGCCGAGCGTATGCAGCTCCATGATCTCGCGCGCCAGATTCTCGTTCAGCCCACGCTTGCGGTTTTGGCCTGCGCGCGAATCCGGCCCCAGCGATTGCTGGTTATCGAGGAAGAACAGCATCGCCGGATGCTGCTCGACCGCCTTCAGCATGTCGGCGAAGCGGCCCAGCACATGCGGGCGGATCGCCTCGCGCTCGAACGCCCCGGCCCACATCCGCGCCAGTTCACCCTTGCTCGCCGAGATGCAGAAATGGTTGGACCAGAACACGACCAGGCGCTCGGTGAAGCCGCAATCGACCATCACCGCGCGCTGCAATCGCGCCAGCGCCTCGGCACGAAAGGTTTTCTGGATCACGTTGAGCGGCTGCGCCGGCTTTGCAGCAGTCGGCGGCGCGGCTGCATTGGGCTGCATGCCGTCGGCTTTCATCGCCGTGTCGGCGGGCTTGCTGTCGGCGGCAGGCTTGGCCTCGGCCCTTTGCCCTGCGATCTCGGTCATCACCGTGTTGAGCGAGAGATTGCGCCGCAGTTGATTGTCGGGCTTCGGATCGGCGGGCGGCGCCGGCGCCTCGGTCGGCGCAGCCGTCTTCGCCGCCTCGCGCGCCTGCTTGACCTGGTCCTGATAGGCGAAGGCGGCCTGCCCGAGCTGCGGCGTCGATTGCAGGCCCGGCGCCTCCAGCAACACGCCAACGGGACGCGCCAGTTCCGCCTTCACGAAGCCTCGGGGATCGGAGGCCGCATTGACGAGATCACCGGATGCGCCGCCGCGGGCACCGAAGCCGAAGCGGTTCAACGCGACGAGAGCGGCTTGCGAATCGCGGGCCATGGATTTGTTCTCCGCGCCATGCCGACCGCTTCCCTGGTCCGTGCGCGGCGCTTACTATACAAGGGGCGGAGATGAACCCGACATGAAAATGACGGCGAAGCTTTTGCGTAAATCATGACAAATCCGAAAGAAATCACGCATCCGCAACCAGCCCCGCGTCGCCTCGCCTGTTCCCGCTGCGGCATCGAGTTCGGCTGCGATCTCTCGGGTAATTGCTGGTGCGCGGAGGAGACGGCCAAGCTGCCGATGCCGGTGAAAGGCGAGGATTGCTTGTGCCGGGACTGTTTGCGGAAGGCAGCAGGGAAGTCCGCGAAATAGTCGGCAGCAACTATTACGCGTTTGGCATCTGACGAAGACCGGAATCGCGCAAGAGCGCAAAAGTAGAATCCGGCGATCTTCTTAGGGCTCCATTTACCTTCGCGCGGCGGAACCCGTAAAATACCACGTCTCTTAACCAGACACGGCTAAGTTGCAAATCGTTAATTCGAGTACGCCGCATGAGCCGCTTCATTCTCCTGACCTGCATGGCCTTCGTCTCCGCCTTCGTCGGCATCTCTTGGGCACTGCGCGGATTCCCCACCACTTCCTTTTCCTCGATCGCCGAACTGAGGCCGACGCTCACGACAACGTTCGGCGACGAAAGCTCCAAGGCCTATGACCGCAAGATGTGGGAGGCCGAGCACACCGCGATGAGCGACAAGAATCCGAAGCTCGACGCGCTGCGCATGGACGCGTTGCAGGCCGGCACTGCCTACGCCATGTCGCCTTGCGATGACACGATGAAAGCCAATCTCATCGCGGCCACGTCGGCCTATGCGCGCGGCTACGCCAAGATCTACGACTGCCCGAACCCAGCCATGGGAATGCTCTGCAGCGAGAAGAAGCGCGACCAGGCCAACGCGGCATATTCGACGCCGCTCGACGTGCGCGTCAAGGCCGCGCTCGCGGAGGCCTTCGAACAGAAGGGGGTGGTCAAAGAGGATTTCCCCGAGGACATCCGTCTTACGGTTCTGGCATTCGCGGGTCCGGGCCTGTGGTCCGATCCATCACCGGTGTGCTTGCCGCGGCAACGCGCGACGGCGAGCCGCAAATGAACCGCATCTGGTTTTTCGTCTGGGCAATCGTCATCTGGCAGATCGCGGCCTGGGCGTTCGCGCCCGAGCCAAAGACCCGGTCAGCGGCTCCGATCGACGGCCCGGGATACGGCACCAACGAAAAATATTCGGTGGACGGGAGAGTGAGACAGCGTGAGAGCGCCATCGCCACGCTGGAACGGCCTTATGGCGCCCGCTGCACGGGCGAGAGCCGAAAGCAGTTCATAAACGGCATCGATGAATACTACTATCAGCGCCAGAACCAGATGGAGCGCTATCCCGAAACGTTCGGCAAGCCCGGTGCCGACTACATCGCAAAACAATGGTCGACGGGCGAGGACAAGCGCATCGAGCGCCTGACTCAGGAAGCGTACGCGCAAGGCTATTTCGCGCTCGCTGACTTGAACAACGTCGCGCGTAAGATGGTCGAAACCGTCGTGAGGAATGAGCGCGTCACGGTAAGAGCCTGCGGGTGATAAAAGTCGCACAGCCTCACACGGGATACCCCGGCGACTTCCGCGCCATGCCGTCGAATGCGTCGAGCAGCTTTTCGCGCCAGGCATAGACCGGATCATCCACCTCGAGCAGCTTGAACGGGCTCACCACGCGCGCCCATTGGAAGCCACCGAACACGATGTAGTCGGCATAGTTCGGCGCAGCGCCGCCGAGATAGGGCTGCGTCTTGAACGTCTGCCGCATGATTTCCAGCGATTTGCGGAATCCGATGATGCCGCTGTCACGGCTCGCCATGATCTCTTCCAGCTTCTTGCCGCCGAAGCGTGCTTCGCGCGATTGACGGAAATAGGCGGCATCGACCTCGGCCAGATTCCTCGGGATGTCGGCGATGATCAGCGGAAAGATACCGCCGACGATGGCAATGTCGCCCCACGCATTGATCATGCGCGCCATGGCGCGGCCGCCCTCGCCGCCGAACAGCGGCGGGCTGTCCGGGAAATTGTCTTCGAGATAATTCGCGATGGTCCAGGAATCGACCACCGGCCTGTCGTGATGCAGCAGCACCGGAACCCGCTCCGAGCCGTGCGGCGCGATTCTGCTCTTCTCGGTGAAACGCCAGGGCAGCGATTCCGCCGTCAGCCCCTTATGCGCCAGTGCCATCCGCGTGCGCCAGCAATAGGGGCTGAAGGGACGCGAGGCATCGGTGCCGACGAGTTCGTAGAGCTTGAGCGACATGAAGGGTCTCCACAGGCTCCGTCATTGCGAGGAGCTCTTGCGACGGAGCAATCCAGGACTGTCGCCGCAGATGCATTCTGGATTGCTTCGCTTGCGCTCGCAATGACTCTGTGGAGAGATGCTAGCGTCCGTTCGCTCGCAGCAGCCGCTCGCCGTCTTCCGTCACCGCGATGATCAGGCCGATGCCGGGCAGTGCCTCGCGTGCGACGAAGCCGCGATCGGCGGCGTCCTCCCAGATGGTGAGGCGCGGGCACGAGGTTTTCCAGGTCGAGATCACTTCGGCATAGGCGCGCGGCTCGCGCGCGATCCATTCGACGAAGTCCAGCACCAGCGGGTCGGCCGTCTCGCTCATTGCAAACCTCCCTTGTCGAAGGCAGCCAGCACCGGCGTCCGAACCATGAGCCAGCCGCCATAGGCGATGTAGTAACAGGCGATGGTGGTGATCAGCTTGTTCGACCAGGCGATGAATTGCTGGTCGGTCATGGCTTCGAGGATGCGCCGCGCCAGCGTGGTGCCGAGCATCGAGGCGAGAATTGCGACGCCGGCGAGCACGGGATCGAGGCTCGCCGCCTGGTCGATGATGCCGCCGAAATAGATCAGCTTGGTGAAATGACTGACGAGCTGGCACATCGCCTTCGTCGCGACCTTCTCGCGCCGGCCGAAATCGCCGCCGAGGAAGAAGGTATCGAGCAGCGGACCGGAGACGCCGGTCATCAGCATCAAGCCCATGCAGATCGTGCCATAGACGGTGCCCTGCCAGAGTCTATCAGGGTCGGGCTTGATGTTCGTCGGCAGCAGCCGCGCCATGAAGGGCGTCGCACCGAGCAGCAGCAGCGCCATCGGCTTGTCCGGCACGTAGCGAGTGAGCGACCAGGCTCCGAGCGCAACGGCAGCGCCGACCATATAGTTCGCGACCGGCCGCCAGCGGATATGCTTGCGCCACAGCAGAGCACGCCAGCCATTCGAGGCCATCTGCGTGATCGCATGCAGCACCATCGCGGTCGGCAGCGGCATCAGGGCCAGCAGCACGCCGATCAGGATCAGCCCGCCCGCCATGCCGAACAGCCCCGACAGGAACGCGGTGGCGACCATCAGCAATCCAAGGGCAGCGATCATGATGGGCGTCACGAAGGGTCTCCTGTAGACAGGTAAGGGACGCAAGCTGCTTATTCTCCCTCGCCCCGCTTGCGGGGAGAGGGTGGGGTGAGGGGGAGTCTCCGCGAGGGAGGTGATAGTTGGACTCGCGGAGAGACCCCCTCACCCGGAATTTGCTTGCGCAAATTCCGGCCTCTCCCCGCAAGCGGGGGAGAGGCGAAGAGGCACCGCCGCCGGCTCAACAAATCAGCATGAATTGCGCTGATGTTTGTGCCTCGCTTGCCGCCTGCGCGCAAACTGAGTTATCTTGGCCTGGCATCAGCTTTCCTGAGGGTCGGTTCATTTGCGGCGGCTGCTCTTTCTCAACGGCATCAAGGCATTCGAGGCGGCGGCGCGGACCGGCAGCTTTGCTGCGGCCGGCGTCGAGCTGAGCGTGTCGGCGGCCGCCGTCAGCCGCATGGTGCACCTGCTGGAAGAGCGGCTCGGCGTCGCGCTGTTCGAGCGCAAGGCCAACAGGCTGGTGCTGACCCAGGCGGGGCGCGCCTATCAGAGCGGCCTGACGCCGATTTTCGACGCGCTCGCCAGCCTCACCGCGCAGGTGACGGCGCCCTCCGGCGTGCGCGTGCTCACCATCGGCGTCGGCCATACCTTTGCGATGCGCTGGCTGATCCCGCGCCTGTCGGAATTTCGCAGCGAGGAGCCCGACATCGAGGTGCGCTTCACGACCGGCGGCGCGTCGGTGCCGTTCGGCGAGGACTGGAGCTGCGGCATCAAGCTCGGCACCGGTGACTGGCCGGGGCTGGTGGCCGAGCCGTTGTTCGCCGGCGATCTGACGCCGGTCTGCGTACCCCGGCTCGCCACCTCATTGAAGCGTCCGGCCGACCTCAAGGGCCCCAGCCTGATCCGCGTCGAGCACTCGCCGGAGGACTGGCCGATCTGGCTGAAAGCCGCGAACCTCACCCGCATCAATCCGCGCGGGCCGGAGTTCCAGTTCTACGGCCAGGCGCTGCAGGCCGCCGCCGACGGGCTCGGCATCGCCATGGGCATCCGGCCCTATATCGACGACGACCTCGCCGCCGGCCGGCTGGTCGCGCCGTTCGACCTCTCGGTGCCCAAGGGCATGCGCTGGTACCTGCTCTACCGCAGCTTCCAGACCGAACAGCGCGATTTTGCCGCGTTCCGCCGCTGGATCATGCGGGCGGCAGCGGAACCTGCGGCCCGTCCGCGACGGTTCGGACGTACCGCCGGACGGAACTAGATTCTTGTTTTGACGCGTTTTCTTAACGCGAACCGGTCGCCACTTCGCTCGAAAGCGCTCTGGCCCTCAACCGTTCGGTTGAAAAAGCCGGACGCTTGTGAACCGCTTCACATTTCGAAATCCGCAAACGTGGTCCTCTAACCCTCCGACACGAGAGTATTTGGGGACTACCAATGACGACCCTTTACGACGGCTTTGACATCGAATCCTTCGAAGCTGGCAAGGGCCTGTGGCACGCCCGTATCCGGCGCGCCGATTTCAGCCCGGTTGCCATCGACGGCGTGCTGTTTCCGACCATGGAAGTCGGCTTCGCCTGGCCCGATCCGGACGCTGCGATCGCCGACGCCAAGCACCACATCGACCGCTTCCGCCGGCACGCCGACGACAGCGACGACGAATAGGCCCGGCATGATCCGGAACAGTGTGAAGCGGTTTTCCGGACATGCTCAAACAACAGCGACAGCGCGGCATAGCAGGGGGGACACCGGTTCATGTCAATCATCGACTACGACGACGCTGCGCGACCAAAAATCTATTCACGCAAGGTGCTGGCGATCTGCCCGGAATGCGAGGGTGATCTCACGGTGCTCCGGGTGATCGGCGGCCGTGCCGGCTGCGAATACTGGACCATGCGCTGCACCGATTGCGGCGGGATCCATCTCGACATCCTCGAGCCGCGCCTGACGGTCGTGGACGGCGACGGACCGCTGCCGGCGGCGTAGCCCCGAGCCTACTGCCAACCTGCTGTCAGCAGCCTGCACAGGGACGTAGCTTCGCCCTTTTCTGAGGGGCGGACTCGTCCCATATTCGGGGCATGGCGAAGAAACCTGCTCCCCCAAAATCCCCAAAATCCAAGGCTGCTAACAAGGCACCGAACTCGAAGGCGCACCGTCCTGACGTGCAGCCGATCGGGCCGGCGCTGGCCGAACTTTTGAACCCCGCGATCAATCGCGGTGATGCTGGCCTTGGATCGGGCACCGGGTTGCAGCCGCCACCGGACAATTCGCGCGACCGCCGTGCGGGAGGTGAGGCCGCCGCGCATCGGGCGCGCGCGTCGACGCCGAGGGATTTCCCCAACCCTCCCCCGCGTGCGGGGGAGGGAAAGGGTGGGGGCGGGCTGGAAGAAGCGCCGCAGGCCAATTACGGAACTGCGGCCACGATCCCGACGCTCGATCCGGAACTGGCGCGGCAGCTCGGCCTTCCCACCGAGGAGGACGATGCCGAGGCGCTGGCCCGCCCGCCGCGCAGCAAGATGGAGGCGCTCGGCGTCAAGGCCACGGCCGACGCGCTGGAATCGCTGATCCGCGAGGGCCGGCCCGAGTTCCGCAAGGACGACGGCTCCCTGAAGGTGTGGACGCCGCACCGGCCACCGCGCCCGGAAAAGTCCGAAGGCGGCGTGCGCTTCGAGATCAAGTCGGAATACGAGCCGCGCGGCGACCAGCCGACCGCGATCAAGGAGCTGGTCGAGGGCATCGAGCGCAACGACCGCTCGCAGGTGCTGCTCGGCGTCACCGGCTCGGGCAAGACCTACACCATGGCCAAGGTGATCGAGGCGACGCAGCGGCCCGCCATCATCCTGGCGCCGAACAAGACGCTCGCCGCCCAGCTCTATGGCGAGTTCAAGAGCTTCTTCCCGGACAACGCAGTCGAGTACTTCGTCTCGTACTACGACTATTACCAGCCGGAAGCGTATGTGCCGCGCACGGACACCTACATCGAAAAGGACTCGTCGATCAACGAGCAGATCGACCGCATGCGCCACTCGGCGACGCGCGCGCTGCTCGAACGCGACGACGTCATCATCGTTGCGTCCGTGTCCTGCATCTACGGTATCGGCTCGGTCGAGACCTACACCGCGATGACGTTTGCGCTGAAGAAGGGCGAGCGCATCGACCAGCGCCAGTTGATCGCCGACCTCGTTGCGCTCCAGTACAAGCGGACGCAAGCCGATTTCACCCGCGGCACCTTCCGGGTCAGGGGCGACGTCATCGACATCTTCCCGGCGCACTATGAAGACCGCGCCTGGCGCGTGAACCTATTCGGCGACACCATCGAGAATATCGAGGAGTTCGATCCGCTCACCGGCCACAAGCAGGATGAGCTCGAATTCATCAAGATGTACGCCAATTCGCACTATGTGACGCCGCGCCCGACGTTGGTGCAGGCGATCAAGTCGATCAAATCGGAGCTGAAGCAGCGGCTCGACCAGCTTCACGACCAGGGCCGCCTGCTGGAAGCGCAGCGGCTGGAGCAGCGCACCACCTTCGACCTCGAGATGATGGAGGCGACGGGAAGCTGCGCCGGCATCGAGAACTATTCGCGCTATCTCACCGGCCGCCTGCCCGGCGAGCCGCCGCCGACGCTGTTCGAATATGTTCCCGACAATGCGCTGGTGTTCGCCGACGAAAGCCACGTCACCGTACCGCAGATCGGCGGCATGTTCCGCGGCGACTTCCGCCGCAAGGCGACGCTGGCCGAATACGGTTTTCGTCTGCCCTCCTGCATGGACAACCGCCCGCTCCGCTTCGAGGAGTGGGACATGATGCGGCCGCAGACGGTCGCGGTGTCGGCGACACCGAGCGGCTGGGAGCTGAACGAAAGCGGCGGCGTGTTCGTCGAGCAGGTCATCCGCCCCACAGGTCTGATCGATCCGCCCGTCGACATTCGCCCGGCCCGGACGCAGGTCGACGATCTCGTCGGCGAGGTGCGCGCGACAGCCCAGGCCGGCTATCGCTCGCTGATCACGGTTCTCACAAAGCGCATGGCGGAGGACCTCACCGAATATCTGCATGAGCAGGGCATTCGCGTCCGCTACATGCATTCCGATATCGACACCATCGAGCGCATCGAGATCATCCGTGACTTGCGCCTCGGCGCCTTCGACGCGCTGGTCGGCATCAACCTCTTGCGCGAAGGTCTCGACATTCCCGAATGCGCGCTGGTCGCCATTCTCGATGCCGACAAGGAAGGCTTTCTGCGCAGCGAGACTTCGCTGATCCAGACCATCGGCCGCGCCGCGCGCAACGTCGACGGCAAGGTGATCCTCTATGCCGACCAGATGACGGGCTCGATGGAGCGCGCCATCGCCGAGACCAACCGCCGCCGCGAGAAGCAGGTCGAGTACAACACCGCCAACGGCATCACGCCGGCGAGCGTGAAGAAGAACATCGGCGACATCCTCAACTCCGTCTATGAGCGCGACCACGTGCTGGTCGAGGTCGGCGGCCACGACATGACCGACGACGTCATCTCGATCGGCCACAATTTCGAAGCCGTGCTCGCCGATCTCGAAACGCGCATGCGCGAGGCCGCCGCCGATTTGAACTTCGAGGAAGCCGCCCGCCTCCGCGACGAAGTCAAGCGCCTGCGCGCCACCGAGCTCGCGGTGGTCGACGATCCCACCGCGAAGCAGCGCACCGTCGCGGGCAAGGCCGGCGCCTATGCCGGCACCAGGAAATACGGCGATGCCGCCAATCTGCCGGTCAGCGCGATGAAGAAAAAGACCGTGAGCTCCGCGCTGAAAGCGAGCGGCGGCGGCAGCGGCTCGAAGGTGCACAAACCGCATCTCGACGAGATGCACGGGCCGGAATCGCTGCCCTACCGCGCCAACCAGGCGCTGCCATCAAAGCCGTTCGGCAGCACCAGCCGGATCATCCAGCCGACGGACTCGCGGCAATCGGGGCCGGAGTTCGGGCCGGCGCCGAAGTCGACGGGCGGCGCGCCGGGGCGGCGGGGCGGGTGGAAGAAGAGGTAGGGCTAACCTGGCAATTTGGACGAGTTTCGTTACGTTGGCGTAATGAAACTCGGCTTCGAAGAATCTCAGCTCCCCTACACTAGCGGCTCGCAAAGCGCCCGCGCTTGGACCGAGGCTTGGGTCGGCGCATGGGCCTACTGCCCCCATTGCGGCAACGCGAAAATGTCGCAGTTTCCGAACAACAGCCCGGTTGCCGATTTCCTTTGTACCATCTGCAAGGAGGAGTTCGAGCTTAAGAGCCAGAAAGGAAAGTTCGGACCGAAAGTGTCGGATGGCGCTTACAAGACAAAGTGCGAGCGGCTCGCTGCGAGCAACAATCCGAATCTCCTGCTGATGAACTACGACCGCACGTCGCTTGCGGTTGTGAACCTTTTCATTGTGCCGAAGCACTTCTTCGTTCCTGAGATCATCCAGGAACGGAAGCCTCTCGCGGCGACGGCTCGGCGGGCGGGTTGGATCGGGTCGAACATCCTGCTCAGCAAGGTACCAGAGTCCGGCAAGATTCACATCGTCCGGAACGGCGTGATCCGGCCGAAGGAACTGGTTCTAGGGGAATGGCAGAAGACGCTCTTCCTGCGAAGCAAGTCTCTGGAAGCGCGGGGCTGGTTGCTGGATGTGCTGAAATGCGTGGAGTCGCTAGGCAAGCGTGAGTTCACGTTGGAGGAAGCCTATGCCTTCGACCGGCATCTCGGCGATCTTTATCCGGGCAACTAGAATGTCAGACCAAAGATACGCCAACAGCTTCAATATCTGCGCGACCGTGGATTTATCGAGTTCGTTTCTCGCGGCAGCTACCGTTTGAAAACGTGAGGTCCGAGATGGTCTGGTTCCTGAACTTCTACCGCTGCGACCGTTGCAGGAAGGTATGGACCGATGAATGGTCGTGCACCTGCGACGACGAGTGCCCGCACTGCGGCTTCCGCGACATGACGCCGTTCAAGAGTGAGGATTTGACGGAGCTTATCGTGGAAGAGGGTGACGGGTTCGTTGTGCTCCGCTCGTCCGAAGAAGCCGAGGATGATCCGGACTACGAGGAACTGGGTCGCTTTCCGACGCGAGATGCGGCGAAGGCATTCTTAGGCGCCCACCACCCGGAATGACGTTTGTGTTTCGCGGGCTGTCTTGCGGAGCTTTCCAAGCCACTGACGTCCGTGGCTATGGAATCCGGGCTCGCCGCTTCGCGGCGCCCCGGAATGACGAAGCTCTCTCACCCCGCGATCGTCGCCAGCAGCGACAGCAGCAGCACGGATGCCATGAGCTGCAACGATGTCGCCGGCTTCACGCGCCAGCGGGCGATCTTTTCGGAGAAGGACAGGCTCGCGTCGAAGAATTGCGCTTCGTAGCCGCTCTTGGCCCTCGGGAAGGCCGAGCCGACCGAGACGACGAAGATGCTGTAGAAGATCGACGCCAGCGCGATGGTGAGCACGGGACTGCTGCCGTGGTGATCTCCCAGCAGCTTCACTATCAGTGACGCCGCGGCGAACATCGGGAAACCCTGAAGGATTGTCGTGAGCGTAAAGCCTTCGAGCCAATTGAGCGGGCCGGATTTCGATGCGGTGATGAAGGGCATGGCGCTCACCCCACGCTCGCCGTCACCACCGCCATCACCGACAGCAGCAGCACGATCGCGACCAGTTGCAGCGAGGCGACGGGGTGGGTGCGCCATTCCGCAATCTTGTCGGAGAGCGACAGTCTGCCATCGAAGAAGGCCGGTTCGTAGAGCGTCCTGAACAGCGCCGGGAAGGCCGGGCCGATGGTCGCCGCAAGCAACGCGTGAACCAGCGAGGCAACAGCGACGAAGATGGCGACGCCGGGGTCGCCGACGAGGTCGTGGTTGCCGCATAGCTTGAGCAGCAGCGCGGCGGCGGCGAAAGTCGGGAAGCTCTGGAGGATCGTGGTCAGCGCAAAGCCTTCGAGCGCGTTGCGCAGGCGGGACTTTCTCGCGGCGGCGATGACGGCCATGGCACGTCTCCCTCATGACATGCCGATGACATTAGCGGGACCGGGAGATGCGCGATGTGAGATGAGTCACGCGGCGCTGTTAACCTCGCCCCGCTTGCGGGGAGAGGTCGGAATTCGCGCGAAGCGCGGATTCCGGGTGAGGGGGTACAGGCCTATCGACGATCCCATCCACGGAGAGAGGCCCCTCACCCCAACCCTCTCAGCGCGAGCGAAGCTCGCCGCGGCCCCGCGAAGAGCGGAGCGAGGGGGCGGACCGTCAACGCGGGCCGAGGAATGCCTTACAGCTTGCCCTGCCCGTTCACCTGGCTCTGCTGCTGCCTTTCCCGCTGCTCTTGCTGTTCCTTGGCATGGTGGCGGCCGTAGAGGCAGCCGGCGGCGGCGCCGAGAACGCCGTGATGGCCGGCGTAGTGGCCGGCAACACCGCCGACGACGGCGCCCTTGATGCAGCCCTTGGCGTTGGCGGCGGAGGTCGCGCCCAGCATGAGCAGCGCGACGGCGACGGCGGTGAGCGGGGATTTCATGGACGATGTCTCCTGCGGTGTCGGCGTCTCAACGAACCAGGAGCGGGCTGGGTTCCCCCACTCGTGAACCACCGTACGGTCAAGCACGACCAATCGCCGAGGGTCCCATATTTTTTGCGGATTGATGGATCAGCACACCGCGCGATAGCGTTTGCAATCCACGGCCAACGCGGGCGGGAGCCGCATGACGGTTGAATCGTTGAACAAGCAACGCGTGCTGCATCTGCTCGATATGTTCGCACGCGGCGATATCGAGGCCGCGCTGTCGTGCTGCACCGACGACGTCGACTTCCTCACCCATGCCCCGATCGACGTGCTGCCGCATATGACCCCGCGCCACGGCAAGGCCGAGCTGCGCGAGCTGTGGCAGACGGTCTGGTCGCGCTATTCCGAGATTCGTTACAAGGCACCGCACGTCGTCGCCGACGGCGACCAGGTCGCGACCTACCTGCACGGCTATTTCACCAAGCGCAGCAACGGCCGCATCGTGCAGTTCGACATGGCGGTGTTCTACACCTTCCGGAACGGGCAGATCGCAGAGATCCGCGAGATCATCGATTCCTACGATCTGGTGCAGCAGGTGCTGGAGCGGGAGATCGGGCCGCTGATCGTGGGGACGAAGGCCGGGGAGTAAGGCTCTCCCAGCGTCGTCCCGGCGAAAGCCAGGACGACATCGAGGATTTGGCGCGACCTCGGACTTGAACCTCCCTCGCCCCTCTCCAGACCCATCCACGGGGCGTTATGCACGCCGGCGGGGTGATGTGTGCCGATGAAAGTCGCGTTGCTTGCAATCTTGGGGCTGTTCCTGGGGGCGTTGGGCGGAGCCGCGCTCGGCATCGGCGCAGGGCTCGCCTGGGTCGAGATCGCGCAAACCACGAGTTTCGAGGGCTATAACGGCATGCTGGTGTTCTTCACCTTCATGCCGCTCGGCGCTGCCATTGGCGGGATCGGGGGCGCAGTGCTGTTCGGCCTGCTTGCCATACGCGACGACGCCATTGCGATCGAACGGACCCAAGCTGCGGAACCGGCGCGCGGCCGGGACCGGTAAAATTACGGGGTTCTATTGTAAATCTCACACTTTGCGCTCACTTGTGCATTGCGAAAACGTGAATTGCGTTTTGGCCGAAATCCCGTACTTTGTTCGCATACAAATGAGTTGAGCGGCCCCGGGGCACATTACGGTGCATGGGGTTGTTTTCCGTTTTTTCCGCTAGCCAGCTTCAGGACTGCCCAAAATGACAGAGCACAGCCTCTGGCGTTTCTCGCGCGCGTTGCACCGCGCGATCAACGACCGGCATTTCGAGGATATCGAGGCCCTGATCGACGAGGACGTCGACTGGGCAGTCTACGGCCCGATCGACATGTTTCCGTTCCTGGGCGCGCGCCAGGGCAAGGCGGCGGTGCTCCAGGTCATCCGCCAGCTCGCCGACAATTTCCACGTCCGCCGTTTCGACCGCGAGAGCATCATGCTGGGTATCGATTCCGCCTCGTCGATGCTGCGCTATTCGCTCACGGCGCTGGATTCCGACAAGCCGATCAGCTTGCGCGTGGCGCAGTTCGCCCAGTTCAGAGCGGACCGGCTCATCAACATGCGTGTGCTGATCGACACTTTCGATCTGGTCGAACAGGCACTCGGCCGCGCCATTCATCTGCCAAAGATGACCAGCGTCGGCTGAGGGGGACACCAACGGGCTCCGAGAGTTCGGGGCCGATCGATCGATGCTCCCGCGACTTTGTCCTGGCCTCCAGCCCCGCCGGATGCCGTCGCGGAGATGCTCGTCATCGGGCGCGCGCTTTCCCGCGCGGCCCGTTGGTTCGTTATCTGGAGTGGTGCCGGCGCCACAATTTTGCAACGATAGCGCCGCATCCTGTGCGCGAACTGGGCTTGCGGGCAAGGCAATGGAATTCACGACAGGTTTTGGCTGGAGCAGGCTGCTGCTGGCGGCCGCGTTCATTTTCGGCTCGGTGCTGACGGCCCAGGCGCAGATCATTCCGCCCTTCTCCCCCGCCCCCACCCCCGCTGCGGCCACGCCGGACGATGAGGAGGCCGAAGTCGCCGAGGCCCCCGACGTCAACGACGCCGACGTGCTCAAAGGTATCGACGTCGACAAGCTCGACTGGAGCCAGCTTGCCATCGACGCCGGCACGCTGAACGACATCATCGCCGCCAAGAAGCGCGCGCAGGCCGCCGCCAATAACGGCATGAACTGGTCGTCCAATGCCAACGCCAACGGCTCCTCGGCCGTGACGGTGAAGCAGTCGGTCTCCTCGTTCTGGGACACCCGCGTCGGCGCTGACATGACGGTGGCGAAGGAGCCGACCACGATGTCGGAGCTGCTGGCGCAGAAAGCCGAAAATGGCGGCAACCTGCCGCAATCCTCCGGCAGCGCCTGGGCCGCGGCGACCGCGCCGGGTGCGGGCGCGATCTGGGACAAGACGGCGGTCGAAGCCCGCGTCGATCCCGGCTCTGAACAGAGCAAGCTCGGAGCATCGCTGACCAAATCGGTGCCGCTGTCGAGCGATTATTCGCTGACGCTCCAGAACGGTTACAGCGTCAATCAGCAGGGCACCACGGCGCTGCCCGGCGTTGGCGGGCACGTCACCCGCAATTACGGGACCGACCAATCCGCCAAGGTCGAGATCACCGACACCGGCACCAGCATCAGCGCCGGCCAGACCATGTCGACCAGCGACGACAAATGGCTGCGCAAGGTCGGCGCCGAGCAAAAGCTGTTCGACAACGTCACCGTCTCCGGCTCGGTCGGCGAAACCTCGCAAGGCGCGATCAACAAGAGCCTGACGGCGGGCTTCAAGAAGAGCTGGTGAGCTTTCTTTAGACTCCCGTAACCATACGCCACGGCAAAACCCCCGAATGGTCCGCCCTTGCCGCATCTCGGCCCCGTTGCGGTCAAAATCCGACGCACAGATGCACCGAGCTGACACACATCGTCGTGCGGGGGACACTCGCGCTGCGCTCAACGCGAACAGGGGAACAACGATGAACGCCATGCGTCCGGAAAAGACCGAAGCCGCCACCGAGACCGAGACGGTCGACAGCAACCTCGCCGCCGTGACTGAAGTCGAGGCCGGCATCCGCGATTTCGTCCGCAACGACATCGCCTATCTGCGCCGGCCGGCAACGGCGACCACTACCGACGCGCCGCCGCTCGATCCGAGCGCGGAAGCCACCGTCACCAACGTCAACTCGCTGATCCAGCGCGTCGCCGGCACCTCGCTCGCCGAGATCGAGAATCTGATCTCCGAGCTCGAGAGCCTGCGCGACCTGCTCCATGCCGAAGGCCAGCGCGTCCAGCGCGAGATCTCGGGCTACGCACAGCTCAGCCAGGCCGCGATGAAGTCGACTCGCATGATCGCCGACAACGTCGCGCAGTGGAAGCGCGCCGCCGACGGCCTGCGCAACAGCTGATCATACGCACCAAGCACCACCCGGCCGCCGCGTTCCGCAAGGGGCGCGGCGGTTTTGATTCTGGGGGCGTGATGGGTGCTCACTGTCTCGCCAACACAGGTGTCATCACCCGCGAAAGCGGGTGATCCAGTATTCCAGATACGATTGTGGTTGAGCCGAGGCGCAGCAGCGTATTTGCGGCCGCGAGGAGAGTGCGGGTTGAACCCTCCACCCCGCCCCGGCGACCAATGCCAAGCGCCCGCAGCTTCCTTCAGCCGGGCCTCGGGGACATTTTCAAATGGAAAGCATTCGGCCCGATAACGCGGACCCGATACCGCTGCGGTCCGCACCGAACCAGTTCGGGACCATCATGCTGCGCTTTGTCGGGCTGCTGGCTGTTGCGGTGGCGATCTTGGCGTTCGTCTACAGCCGCTGAGGGCGGAGGCCGCGCTGCGGCCTCTTAAGGAATTAACGAGCCCTTAACGGCTCGCATCGACCACTGAGGCTTCCAGGGTGTAGGCGCCGTCGGCATAGCCCTTCACCACCATGCCGGCCACCAGCATCACGGCCAGCGTCGCGGTAGCGAAGATAAATCCGACCAGCTTGAGTGCGCCGCGATCTGCCATTGTCCTCGTCCCCTGTCCTCTGCCCAGTTCGTTCAAATAGACAGCGACAGGTTCATAATTGGTTAGCAACTCGATGGTTCCGGCAGCTGCTTCGTGAGCGCCAGCCATCTCGGGGAGGCTTATGGCAGCCGTCCTGAATCGCGTCCATAGCGCGCGAGCAACACTCGCGCCCGTTTTCGTCCGTTCATTCTGGAACTGGTCTAAGCGCCCTTCCGCATCGGCACGAAGGCGCTGGCGGTAATGGAATAGACGTCCTCGCCGCGCTGGTTGGTGCCGGTGGTGCGGGCGGTCAGAATGCCCCAGCCTGGGCGCGAGGCGGAACTGCGCTTGTCGATGATGACGCTGACATAGCTGATCGTGTCATCGGCCAGCACGGGCTTGATCCAGCGCAGGTTGCGAAAGCCCGGTGACGGACCCCACACCGCGACCTCCTCGCCGCGCGCAGCGGCTTCGCGCGCCAGACGCTGGCCGTCGGCGACAAGGAGGCTCATGCAGGCCGAGCCGACATGCCAGCCGGAGGCCGCAAGCCCCCCGAACAGCGAGTTCTTGCCTTCCTCCTCGTCGAGGTGAAAACGTTGCGGATCGAACTTGGCGGCGAAAGTCTTGATGGAGTCCGCCGTGAAATGATAGGCGCCGATCTCGCGGCGATGGCCGATCTCGATATCCTCGAAGAACCGCATCAGACCGCTCCCGCGCGCCGCTCGATCAGGATCGGCGAGGTCATCTCGCACAGCGCTTCGCCCTTGGCGTTGCGCACCGTGCATCTGAACTTGACGATGCCGAGGTTGGGTCTGCTCTTCGACGTGCGCGCCTCGAGCACGTCGACATCGAGCGTCAGGTCGTCACCAGGCCTCAGCGGCGAGAGCCAACGCACCTCGTCGACCCCGGGAGATCCGAGCGAAGCGGCGCGGGTAATGAAACCATCGGCCATCATCCGCATCATCAGCGAGCAGAGGTGCCAGCCCGAGCCGGACAGGCCGCGCAGCATGCTCTTGCTGGCGGCCTCCTCGTCCAGATGCATCGGTTGCGGATCGAACTCGGCGGCAAAGGCCAGGATCTCGTCGCGGGTGACGTGGCGCGGGCCGAACGTTCCATACCGGCCGGTCGGGAAATCTTCGAATGTCAGGGTCATCTTGGAAAAGCTTTGCGGGAAGGACAGATTGTGGCCGCACTTTGCGGCAATCTCAACCCGCCGGCCCGCATGGCTCATGCTACATTCGGCGAGTCGGGCCGGACCTGCCTCATTGTCGGATGGACGCGGCCGGGGGCGCGATTTGCCCGGGGGAGAGAGATGTTTTCATTCAGCGATCTGTTTCAGTGGGACCGCTTCATCACGCCGACGATCATCAAGACCTTCTACTGGCTGGTGATCGGCGTGATCTGCCTGTTCGGACTCTCCGGAATTTTTGCCGGTCTCACCGCGATGGCGATCAGCCCGTTCGCCGGCTTCCTGGTGGTGCTGGAATCGATCGCGGGCGTCGTCGTTGGCGTGGTGTTCTCACGCATCGCCGCCGAATTGATCCTGATCGTATTCCGCATCAACGAGCATCTCGGCGCGATCCGGGATCAGGGCGGCGGGATGCGATAGGACGCAGGTGCCGTCGACGCACGCTTCCTTCGTCGTTGTTCACCGCGTATTTACGCGCAGGTGACAGGCTCGGCCCGACATGAGAGGCGCGGTGCGCCACAAGGGGCAGGAGCGAATGTCGTGCGCAAGATCGAGAACCCGGTGCTGCGGGCCGGTGCGCTCTTGTTCTTCGCCTGTCGGCGCGCCTGGCTGACGGTAAGGTACGGGCGCCGACTCCAGCTCGGACCCGGGATCGTGCTCAAAGGTCGGCTGGTGCTCGGTCGCGGGGTCCGAGTGTCGATCGGCGCGAACTGCCGGATCGGCAAGCGCGTGCTCATCACCGGGCGTGGCCAGGTGACGGTCGGCAATGACACCTTGCTCAACGGCTGCTGGATCGGCTGCGAGCAGAAGGTCGACATCGGGTCGTTCTGCTTGATCAGCGACTGCGACATCGTCGACACGGACTTTCACAACCTTCCCCCGCGGCTTCGGCACGAGCCTGCGGTTGCTCGGGCCATCGCGCCGGTGCACATCGGGGACAACGTGTGGGTGGGCGCGCGTTCAATCGTGCTCAAGGGAGTGACGATCGGCGACCACTCGGTCGTGGGTGCCGGAACGGTGGTGCGTGAGGACATCGCCCCGCGCCTGGTCGTCGCCGGAAACCCGGCGGCTGTCGTCAAGCAGTTCCGCGACGACGAATAGGCAGGCACGAATAGGCGCTGCCGTCGACGCGCTAGTTATTGAACCGGAAATGCATCACGTCGCCGTCCGCGACGACGTATTCCTTGCCTTCGAGCCGCAGCTTGCCGGCATCGCGGGCGCCGGCTTCGCCATTGAACGCGACGTAATCCTCATAGGCGATGGTCTCGGCGCGGATGAAGCCCTTCTCGAAGTCGGTGTGGATCACACCGGCCGCACCCGGCGCCTTGGTGCCGCGATAGATGGTCCAGGCGCGCGCTTCCTTCGGACCCACCGTGAAATAGGTGATGAGGTCGAGCAGCGTGTAGCCGGCGCGAATCAAGCGGTCGAGGCCGGCCTCTTCCAGACCCAGGGTCTCCAGGAAGTCGGCGCGCTCCTCGCGCGAGATGGTGGCGATCTCGGATTCGATCTTGGCGGAGATGACGACGGCCACCGCGCCTTCCTTGGCGGCCTGCTCCTGCACCGCCTTCGAGAACGAGTTGCCGGTCGCGGCCGAACCTTCCTCGACGTTGCAGACATAGAGCACGGGCTTCGACGACAACAGGCCGAGCATGCCGAACGCGCGCTCCTCTTCCACCTTGCGCTCGACGAGGCGCGCGGGCTTGCCTTCGCGCAGGAGCACCAGCGTGCGGTTGACGAGGTCGAGCTGCTCCTTGGCGTCCTTGTCGTTGCCCTTGGCCTTCTTGGTCAGGTTGTCGACGCGCTTCTCGAGGCTGTCGAGGTCGGCGAGCATCAACTCGGTCTCGATGGTCTCGATGTCCGCGAGCGGAGCGATCTTGCCTTCGACATGGGTGATGTCGGAATCTTCAAAGCAGCGCACGACATGCGCGATGGCGTCGACCTCGCGGATGTTGGCCAGGAATTGGTTGCCGAGGCCTTCACCCTTGGAAGCGCCGCGCACGAGGCCGGCGATATCGACGAAGGTCAGCCGGGTCGGAATGATCTGGCCCGATTTGGCGATCGCCGCGAGCTTGTCGAGCCGCGGATCTGGCACGGCGACCTCGCCGACATTCGGCTCGATGGTGCAGAACGGATAGTTCGCGGCCTGCGCCGCGGCCGTCTCGGTCAGCGCATTGAACAAGGTCGACTTGCCGACATTGGGCAGTCCGACGATTCCGCATTTGAATCCCACGAGCGTTATTCCTTGCCGTTCTCGTCCTTGGTCAAAAATCCCGTCGCCTGCATCGCAAGATGCACCCTGTTGGCGAAGGTCGCGTCCGTGCCCTTGGCGACCAGTGCGGCGTGCTCAGCCACCGCATCGCAGAGCGTCGTCACCCACTCATTGTCGGCCTTGGCGAAGTCCGACAGGACATGGCCGTGCACCATCTCCTTGACGCCGGGATGACCAATGCCGAGCCGTACCCGGCGATAGTCGTTGCCGATATGCGCCGAGATCGAGCGCAGGCCGTTGTGGCCGGCGATGCCGCCACCGATCTTCACCCGTACCTTGCCCGGCGGCAGCTCGAGCTCGTCGTGAAACACCGTGGTGTCGCCCGGCGCGATCTTGAAGAAGCTCGCAGCCTCCTGAACGCTGCGGCCGGAATCGTTCATGTAGGTCGTGGGCTTGAGCAGGATCACGCGCTCAGTGCCCAGCGTGCCCTCCGAGGTCTCGCCCTGAAACCGGCGACGCCACGGCGCAAACCCATGACGCCGCGCAATCTCGTCGACGGCCATGAAGCCGATATTGTGCCGGTTACGTGCGTATTTCGCGCCGGGATTGCCGAGCCCAACAAAGAGTCGCATGACGCGGCGCGCCCCTCGCTCGGCGCGCGATCAGAGACCGCGCGCCAGCTTTGAGAGATTACTTCTTCTTGTCGCCGCCGGCGGGAGCCTTGGCGGCAGCAGCCGGAGCAGCAGCACCCGCGGCCGGAGCCGCAGCGCCAGCCGCCGGAGCAGCCGCAGCACCCGGAGCCGCACCACCAGCAGCAGCCGCAGCCGCGGCCTTCTGCTCTTCGGCGTAGCCGGACGGCGGCACGATGGTGACGAGGGTCGCGTCCTCGCGGGTCAGCGCCTTGACGCCGGTCGGAAGCTTGACGTCCGACAGATGCAAGGAGTGGCCGATTTCCAGCGAGCCGACATCGGCCTCGATGTATTGCGGGATGTTTTCGACGCCGCATTCGAGCTCGATGGCGTGGGCGACGATGTTGACGGTGCCGCCGCGCTTCACGCCGGGCGAACCTTCGGCCTTCACAACATGCAGCGGAACGCTGATGCGGATGGTGGCGCCTTCGCCGAGACGCATGAAGTCGACGTGGATCGGGAAGTCCTTGACCGGATCGAGGTGGTAATCGCGCGGAATCACGCGGTGCTTCTTGCCCTCGAGGTCGATGTCGACCAGCGTGGTCAGGAACCGGCCGGCAAGGATGCGCTGGCGCAGCTCGCGATCTTCGATCGAGATCGTGACGGGGGGCTGGTTGTTACCATAGATCACTCCGGGCACTCGCCCGGCGCGACGCTCAGCCCGGGCGGCCCCCTTGCCGCTCTTCGGACGTGCGGTCGCCTTCAATTCCTTGACGGTCGTCGCCATGTCGTTAAGTCCTTGTTTTTGCAAAAGTTAATGGGCCGCAGCGCGGCCCATGGCATCGTTCGCAGCAAGCCTCCAGGGGTGCGGGGGCCACGAACTGGCGGGCTTTTACCCGGAAGATGCGGAAATGACAAGGAGATTGGGCTACCGGGTGGACCGGGTTTGCCGTCATTCCGGGGCGGTCGCGATAGCGGCCGAACCCGGAATCTCCGGATTCCGCGTTCGATGCTGCGCATCGATCCGGAATGACACCAAAGAAACCTACCCCCCGAGCTTGGCCTCCAGCGCTGCGATGCGCGCCTTGAGGGCCTCGTTCTCCTCGCGTGCCAGGCGGGCCATGTCCTTGACCGCCTCGAACTCCTCGCGCTTGACCAGATCCATGTCGCGCAGGAACTTCTCCGCCTGCGTCCGCATCACCGTGTCGAACTCGCGCTTGACGCCCTGGGCCGCACCGGCGGCATCGTTCATCATGCGGCCGATCTCGTCGAAAAACCGGTTGGTGGTCTGGGTCATGTCGGTCTCCTGATCGGTCTCTTTATCGGTCCCTTGGCGGCCTCGATAAACTTTGCGCGAACGCGCGAAAAGACAATGGCAATCCGCGGAGGCCGGTTCAAGGGCCACGCGGCGGTATCCTTGTCATGCCCCGGTTTCCTTGCAATCGTATTCAACGTCCCTGCATAACAAGAATCACAAGGCGGAACGCAAGACATGATCGAGCAGCAGATCGCAATTCCCACCAAGGACGGCCACACCGCGACTTTCATCGTCCATCCGGAGCGCGGCGGACCGTTTCCGGTCATCCTGTTCTACATGGACGCGCCGGCGATCCGTGAAGAGCTGCGCGACATGGCGCGCAGGCTCGCGACGTCGGGCTATTACGTGATGCTGCCGAACCTCTATTATCGCTCCGGCGTGATGGAGCTCGGCGCACTGCCGGCCGACCCGAACGCGCCCGAGCGCAAGCGCATGTTCGCGCTGATGAGCTCGCTCACTATTCCCCTGATCATGGACGACACGCGCGCGCTGCTCACCTATGCCGAGGGCCAGACGGCCGCGAACACAAAAATCGTCGGCGCCGTCGGCTATTGCATGAGCGGCCGCTACGCCGTCAACGCTGCCACGCATTTCCCCGATCGCGTCAAGGCCGCCGCCTCGATCTACGGTGTGCAGCTCGCGACCGATCAGGACGACAGCCCGCATCTCGCGGCGGGCAAGACCAAGGCCGAGCTCTATTTCGCCTGCGCCGAGACCGATATCTACGCGCCGCCGGAGATCATCGAGAAGGTCAAGGAAGGCATGAAAGGCGCCAAGGCCGAGGTCGAGATCTATCCCGGCACCCATCACGGCTTCGCCTTCCCCAAGCGTCCGGTCTATGACCGCGACGCCGCCGAACGGCATTGGGAGCGCCTGCTGGCGCTCTATCGCCGCAATCTTGTGTGAGCAGTATGGATCAACGCATCCGCGAACTCGGTGCACCTCTCCCGCTTGCGGGGGAGGTCGGCGCGAAGCGCCGGGTGGGGGCTCTCGCCACGCTGGGAATCTTTCGGCGGAAGCACCCTCTCTCCTACCCTCCCCCGCAAGCGGGGGAGAGAGCGCACCTTCGTCCTGGTCACACACCAAACTTCACTTCTTGAAACCAAGGCGCGATGCCCTTTCTGCTCATCGACTTTCCATCCTTCAGTCCGATCGCGCTCGAGATCGGCCCGTTCGCGATCCGCTGGTACGCGCTCGGCTATATCTGTGGGATCACCTTCGGCTGGCTCTATGCGCGCTCGCTGTTGAAGAACCAGCGCCTGTGGGGCGGGCCGGCGCCGATCTCGCTGGTGCAGATCGACGACTTCATTCTATGGGTGACGCTCGGCATCATCCTCGGCGGCCGCACCGGCTATGTGCTGTTCTACAATCTGCCCTTCTTCGTCGAGCATCCGGCCGCCATCTTCAAATTGTGGGAAGGCGGCATGTCGTTCCACGGCGGCTTTCTCGGCTGCGTCGTGGCGGTGATGTGGTTCGCCCGAAAGAACGGCATCTCGATCCTGTCGCTCGGCGACATCACCTGCGGCGTCGCGCCGATCGGAATTTTCCTGGTGCGGCTGACCAACTTCATCAACGGCGAATTATGGGGCCGCCCCGCCGACCCTAGCCTGCCCTGGGCCATGATCTTCCCGACCGGCGGCGACGTGCCGCGCCATCCGAGCCAGCTCTATGAAGCGGGCATGGAGGGCCTCCTGCTCTTCGCCGTGCTCGCGGTGTTGATCCGCCTCGGCGCCTTGAAGCGGCCGGGCCTCATCCTCGGCAGCTTCATCCTGATCTACGGCCTGACCCGGATCATCGGCGAACATTTCCGCGAGCCGGACGTCCAGCTCGGCTACCTCTGGGGCGGATTAACCATGGGGATGCTGCTGTCGATCCCGATGCTTATCGTCGGCGGCGTACTTATTGTATTGGCAGTCAGGCGCGGTGCGCCGAAGCCCCTCGAGGCCATTCGTTAATTCATTTCGAGAAGACAGATCGTGACCGAACAGCCACTGCTCGACGAGATCAAGGCGCTGATCAAATCCTCAGGCCCCATGCCGGTCTGGCGGTACATGGAATTGTGCCTGATGCATCCGCGCTATGGCTATTACGTCTCGCGCGATCCGCTCGGGCGAGAAGGCGACTTCACCACTTCGCCCGAAGTCAGCCAGATGTTCGGCGAGCTCTTGGGCCTGTGGACCGCCTCGGTCTGGAAGCAGATGGGCTCACCGCAATTCCTGCGGCTCATCGAGCTCGGCCCCGGCCGCGGCACCATGATGGCGGATGCGCTGCGCGCGCTTCGCGTGTTGCCGCCGCTCTATCAGGCGCTTCACATCCACATGGTCGAGGTCAATCCCGTCCTGCGCGAACGGCAGAACGCAACGCTATCGGGCGTACGCAACAACATCGCCTGG
This sequence comes from Bradyrhizobium manausense, assembly GCF_018130615.1. Taxonomy (GTDB): domain Bacteria; phylum Pseudomonadota; class Alphaproteobacteria; order Rhizobiales; family Xanthobacteraceae; genus Bradyrhizobium; species Bradyrhizobium manausense_A. Next base: position 63,370 of record NZ_JAFCKB010000017.1, on the reverse strand, counting down.
CACGACAGCATCGACGACGTGCCCGACGGACCTAGCATCATCCTCGCCAACGAATATTTCGACGTGCTGCCGATCCACCAGATGGTGAAGCGCGAAGGCGGCTGGCACGAACGCGTGATCGAGATCGATCCCAACGGTAACCTCCAGTTCGGCGCGGCATCCGAGCCGACGCCACGCTTCGACGTGCTGCTGCCGTCTCTCGTGCGGGCGGCACCAGTCGGCGCCGTGTTCGAATGGCGGCCCGATACCGAGATCATGAAGCTCGCCACGCGCGTGCGCGACCAGGACGGCGCGGCACTGATCATCGACTACGGCCATATGCGCAGCGATGCCGGCGATACTTTTCAGGCTATCGCCCGCCACTCCTTCACCGATCCCCTGAAGGCGCCGGGCCAGGCCGACGTCACCGCCCATGTCGACTTCCAGGCGCTGGCGCGTGCCGCCGAGGACGTAGGCGCCCGCGTGCACGGACCGGTCACACAGGGTGACTTTCTCAAGCGCGTCGGCATCGACACGCGCGCGGCGGCACTGATGCAGAAGGCGACACCGGAGGTCGCCACCGACATTTCCGTGGCGTTGAAGCGGCTCACCGATACGGGGCGCAGCGGCATGGGCGCGATGTTCAAGGTGCTCTGCATCTCCGAGCCGCGGCTGTCAGGCATTGCCGGCCTCAGCGATCTCGAACAGGCCGGAGGGAATTGATGACGCTCACCTCGTCACTGCTGTCGGCGGTGCCCGGCCTGCGCCATGCTTTCTTCACGCGTGAGGGCGGCGTCTCCAACGGAATCTATTCCGCGCTGAACGGCGGGCTCGGCTCGAACGACGATCAGGCTCTCGTCGCGGAGAACCGCCGCCGCATGGCCGAGCATGTCGGCGTCGCAGCCGACCGCTTCGTCAGCCTGCATCAGATCCATTCGCCCGACGTCCTCGTCGCCGCTACGCCCTGGCCGAGCGGCCCGCGGCCGAAGGGGGATGCGCTGGTGACCAGGACGCCCGGCATCGCACTTGGCGTTTCCACCGCCGATTGCGGTCCGGTGCTGTTCGTCGATCCCCAAGCGCGCGTCATCGGCGGTGCGCATGCCGGCTGGAAGGGAGCGCTGACCGGCGTACTGGAGTCCACGATTCTGGCGATGGAGAAACTCGGCGCCACGCGCAGCGGCATCATCGCCGCGATCGGCCCCTTGATCCGGCAGGACAGCTACGAGGTCGGCAACGAGTTCGTCGCGCGTTTCATCGAGGCCGATGCGGATAACAAGATGTTCTTCATCCCGTCGGTGCGCGAGGGCCACGCAATGTTCGATCTCGCCGGCTTCATCCGCAAGCGGCTGGAAGCCGCCGGCATTCTGATGATCGACGACCTCGGCCTGGATACATATGCGGACGAACGCTTCTTCAGCTATCGCCGTTCAGTGCATCGCAAGGAGCCGGACTACGGCCGTCATGTTCACGCGATCGCGCTCGAAGGGTGAACACACAGGCAACATTAAGGACGGTCATTCCGGGGCGGCTCGAAGAGCCCAACCCGGAATCTCGAGATTCCGGGTTCGATGCTTTGCATCGCCCCTGCCACGATGATGCCCTGCCACGATGACAGTGGCCTGTGTCGCCTCTGCCCTAGACCTTAATCGATTTTAACGATATCGCTGCCCTCAATGAGGGAAGCGTCATCTTTTCTGCGCCGTGCGGGCTCGCGCGTGCTGGCGGTCATGCTGCTGGCGGCAGCGACTGCGCTCGCCGGCTGCGCCGGCGGCAACGCCCCTGCCAATTCCTACGCGATGGCGGCGCCGAGCGCCGGCTCCGGCGCGACGGTCGCCTTCGAGTCGATCGACGGACCGCCGCCGCAGGTGTTCGATCGCATGGTCGGCGTGCTCGACAGCGAATCCAAGCTGCGCAGCCTCTCGGTCGTCTCCCGCGAGGGGACGGCTGCCTACCGCGTGCGCAGCTACCTCTCCGCCCAAGTCGTGCGCGGCAAGACCATGATCGCCTGGGTCTGGGACGTCTACGACGCCAACCAGCAGCGGGCACTGCGCCTTTCCGGCGAGGAACCGACCGCGGCCAAGGGCGGAAAGGATCCGTGGCAAGCCGCCGACGACCTCGTGCTGCGGAAGATCGCCCAGGCCGGATTCAGCGGACTTTCCAATATGATCAACGGTGGGCCGGCCGATGCGCCGGGCTCGGTTCCCGGCCTGCGCGGCCCCGCCGTGGCAAGCGTGACGCCGGACGCTCCGGTGCCGGAGATGCCGGCCACGGCGCTCGGCTATGCCCAGCAATAACCCCCGCTAAACCACGGGCTCAGTTGCCAGCCAAGCCGTTGGCCCGACTCAGGATTTTCGGAGGGAAAACGTAGCATCCCGGGTTGCCATTGCGGCCTCTCGCCTGATATTTCCTCGCCCGTCGTAACCGTGCTGCCAGCGGGTATTTTTAGATGTTGAACGTCGTATCCAGCAAAGCGCGGGAGGAAGCGTCCATGTCGGCCAAGAACGGCTCCATCAAGCTCGTCTCCGGCAACTCCAATCCGGCTCTCGCCCAGGCCATCGCGCAGGGCCTGGACATGCCGCTGACCAAAGCGGTGGTCCGGCGCTTCGCCGACATGGAGATCTTCGTCGAGGTTCAGGAGAACATCCGCGGCTCGGACGCCTTCATCATCCAGTCGACCTCGTTTCCGGCGAACGACAATCTGATGGAGTTGCTGATCATCACCGACGCGCTGCGCCGCTCCTCGGCGCGCCGCATCACCGCAGTGATCCCCTATTTCGGCTATGCCAGGCAGGACCGCCGGTCCGGTTCGCGCACACCCATCTCGGCCAAGCTCGTCGCCAATCTGATCACCCATGCCGGCGTCGACCGCGTCATGACGCTCGACCTGCATGCCGGCCAGATCCAGGGCTTCTTCGACATCCCGACCGACAATCTGTTTGCGGCCCCCCTGATGGTGCGCGACATCCGCGAACGTTTCGACCTCAGCAAGGTGATGGTGGTCTCGCCCGACGTCGGCGGCGTGGCCCGCGCCCGCGGCCTCGCCAAGCGCATCAACACCCCGCTCGCGATCGTCGACAAGCGCCGCGAACGTCCGGGTGAATCCGAAGTCATGAACGTGATCGGCGACGTCTCCGGCTACAGTTGTATCCTGGTCGACGACATCGTCGATTCCGGCGGCACGCTGGTGAACGCAGCCGACGCGCTGATCGCCAAGGGCGCCAAGGACGTCTACGCCTACATCACCCACGGCGTGCTCTCCGGCGGCGCCGCGGCCCGCATCGCCGGCTCGAGGCTGAAAGAGCTGGTCATCACCGACTCGATCCTGCCGACGGAAGCCGTGACCAAGGCGCCAAACATCCGTACGCTGCCGATCGCCAGCCTGATCTCGGATGCGATCGCGCGCACCGCCGCTGAAGAGTCGGTGTCGAGCCTGTTCGACTGATTTCTTCGCCTCTCCCCGCTTGCGGGGAGAGGCCGGAATTCGAGCGAAGCTTGAATTCCGGGTGAGGGGGACTCTCCGCGAGTCCAACTGTCACCGTCCCCGTAGAGACTCCCCCTCACCCCACCCTGTCCCCGCAAGCGGGGCGAGGGAGCGCGCGCGTCTCCCATCCCTCACTCCGAGGCACCGCAGCACGTCCCAACCCCCACGGGTTGTTGCCCGCTCCCGCCCATGACATCATCCAGGTTTCGAGTCATCTCTGCCCTCTGGATGCCTGATGCCACGCCGGAAATTTGCTTGGGAAAAGCTGTCGGATGACGAGCTGCTCAAGCAGCGCCTGTCCAGCCTGAAGGTTACGGTCGAAGGCACCTGGCTCGAGGATTGCGTCGCCACGCTCCATGAGGAGATGGAAGAGCAAGGGATCCGGCTGCGGCCGCACACATGGATCTCAAGCGAATGGTTCAGTCCGGGAGATGTGCCCGGGATCGCGATCCCCTTCTATCTCGCCCATCCCCGCCTGATGAAGCTCGAGAAGAAGATGATGTTCGACGTCGAGGGCGGAACCTGGCGCGAGTGCATGGCCATCCTCCGTCACGAGGCAGGCCATGCCATACAGCACGGCTTCCAGTTGCAGCGGCGACGGCGCTGGCAGCAATTGTTCGGGCCGTCGTCGAAACACTATCCCCGCTACTACCGTCCCAATCCGGCGAGCCGGCGATACGTCCAGCACCTCCGGCTCTGGTACGCACAGAGCCACCCCGACGAAGACTTTGCCGAGACCTTTGCGGTATGGCTGCGGCCGCGCTCGAACTGGCGGACGCGATACGCCGGCTGGCCGGCGCTGAAGAAGCTCGAATATGTCGACGAGCTGATGGGCGAGATCGCGGGAGAGCGACCGCTAATCACGACGCGGGAACGCGTCGATCCACTGAACAGGCTCAGCCAGACGCTCGAAGATCATTACAAGAAGAAGCAGGCGTTCTACGCCTTCACGCCACCGAAGACCTACGACCGCGACCTCTCCCGGCTATTTTCCGCCGATCCACGGCATCACCGGTCCAAGCCCGCTTCGAGCCTGATCCGGCGGCACCGCGCCCAGATCAGACAGCTGGTCGCGCGATGGACGGGCGAGAATCAGCTCACGCTCGATGCCGTGCTTGACGACATGATCTCCCGCTGCCGCGAGCTCGACCTGCGCGCCGTGGGCCCCGAACAGAAGCTCGTTCTCGATTTCACTGTCCTCGTGACCGCCAAGACGATGCACGCGCTGTTTGGCCCGTCTCGGCGCAAATGGATCGCGCTATGAGACGACTCCGAATTCTCGTGCTGATGCATCCGGACTTCATGCCGCCCGACTCTTCGGACGGATACACTCCGCAGGAGATCAACAATTGGAAAACGGAATACGACGTCGTCAGCACCTTGCGCGCGTCCGGCCATGAGGTCCGCGCACTCGGCGCGCAGGAAGAAATCAGGCCGGTCCGCGAAGCGATCGAAGAGTTCAAGCCGCACGTTGTTTTCACGCTGCTGGAGGAATTCCACAACAACGTCGCCTACGACCAGCACATCGCCAGCTATCTCGAGCTGATGAAGGTGCCTTATACCGGGTGCAATCCGCGCGGCCTGATCCTGGCGCGCGGCAAGGACCTGTCCAAGACGCTGGTGCATCACCGCCGCATCGCCGCGCCGGCCTTTGCCGTCTTCCCGATGCGGCGCAAGGTGAAACGACCAACGCGTCTTGCGCTGCCGCTGATCGTCAAGGCCCTCAACATGGATGGGTCCTTCGGCATCTCGCAGGCCTCCATCGTCGACACGGACGAGAAGCTCGCCGAACGGGTCGCCTTCATCCATGAGCGAGTCGAGACCGCCGCCATCGCCGAGCAATTCATCGAGGGGCGGGAGCTCTATGTCGGCGTGCTCGGCAACAACCGGCTGCGCGTGCTGCCGGTCTGGGAATTGAAATTCGGCAACATGGGCGGGCGCAGGTCACGCCACATCGCGACCGAAAGGGCCAAGCACGACACCGATTATCAGGAGCGCGTCGGCATTGTCGACGGGCCGGCGAAAGACCTTGCGCCCGAAGTCACCGCGCGCATTCAGCGAGCCGCGAAGCGCATCTACCGGGCGCTCGGCCTCGACGGCTACGCGCGCATCGATTTCCGTCTCGCCGCCGACGGCACGCCGTATTTCATCGAAGCCAACCCGAACCCGGAAATCGCCAAGAGCCAGGAGTTCGCCACGGCGGCTGAACATGATGGGCTCAAATACAGGGAGCTCCTGCATCGCATCCTGACGCTTGGGATCAGCCGTGCCAAGGCGGGCGTGTCTCTGGGCTGACGGCAGAGGCCGCCGCGAGTTCCTGGGCGGCGGGCACACGCCCGCCAAATCAAGCCACATTCATGGACTCGAGGAACTCCTTGACCTCCGCCCTCATCCGTTGTGATTGGAATGACAGGCTGTTTGCAGCATCATGCAGCCTTGTCGCCAATCGGCTCGCTTCTTCAGATGCCTGATTGACGCTGAGAATATTGTTGTTGACTTCGCGCGTTCCGTTAGCAGCTTGCTGGACGCTACCCGCGATCTCACGGGTTGCGACGCTCTGCTGGTCGATGGCCGCCGAGATTTCGTTGGATATTTGGTCTATTTCCACAATAGTGCCGTTGATTGCCTGAATGGCATTGACAGCTTCGCCGGTGGCGCTCTGGATGTCCTGGACCTGTGCGGAGATCTCTTCTGTTGCCTTTGCGGTCTGGTTGGCCAGGGCCTTAACTTCGCTGGCTACGACGGCGAATCCCTTGCCGTGCTCGCCCGCCCGCGCGGCCTCGATCGTCGCGTTGAGCGCCAACAAGTCGGTCTGATTCGCAATGCCCTGGATCAATGTCACGACCTCGCCGATCTTCTGCGTTCCTGCAGCGAGACTCTCGACGATCCGGCTCGTCCGCCGCGCTTCTTTGGCCGCCTTGGCCGCGATCTCCGCCGACCGCGTGACCTGATGCGAGATGCTGCCGATCGAGGCCGAGAGTTCTTCTGTCGCCGACGCAACCGTTGCCACGTTTGCTGACGCGTGAATGGACGCCTCCGCGGCCGCTGCGGCCTTTTGCATGGTCTCGACATTGCTGACGCTCATCGAGGAAGACACGCCCTGCATCTCGCTCGCTCCCGCCGCGACCCCTTCGACGATGACCCCGACCTTGCGTTCAAACCCGGCTGCGAGCTCGCACCTGGTCGCGTCACGATCCTGCTTAGCTTTGCGCTCGGCTTCGGCACGCTCTTGATTGGCACGCGCTTCGGCTGCATTCGCGTGTTCAGCTTCGGCCGTCTTCTGCGCAGCAGTCTCGAACAGGCGCGAGAGCATGAACGCGAGCCAGCTGAGCACACCCGCCTCAATCAGAAGAATGACCGCGTGTAGGACCACGCGTCCGAAATCGGCGCCGCCGGGATAGATCGCCGACGGCAGAAGGAAATTGAGCACCAAGTGATGCAGCGCGACCGCCACCGTGGCTGCGATGATCGGCCGATAGTCGCAATAGGCGACAAGACAGGCCAACGCAGCAAAAAAATACATGTGCATGTCGATCTGCCAAGTATGACCAGCCAGCTGGAATGCAAACACCGACACGCCACCCATCAAAGCTACTGCGAAGATCAGCCGGGTCGAAAGGTCGCTGCCCGATGCGCGCCAAGACGCTGTCGCAGCCAGCGCCATCCCGATCATGACAGTCGCCGGCATCAACCAATCGGCGCCGCGCATCACCCCGACGGCGACTGCGATCGGAACATGGAGCCAAAGCACGACGAGCAAGGTCTTGCTGGTGGTCTCACGCAAGGTTGCGAGATCATCGCCCTTGATGCTCATTCCCGTATCCCCCAATGTCAGCAAAAAACTAGTTCGATTTCGAAATGCAGGCAGCGACCGCCTGCGGGTCCATGATCAGCCAAACGCCCGCCTGGCGCAGTCGTCGCAACCCGTCCTTCTCGCTTGGGCGCACGACAAGAAGCGACGGAATTGCCGTGATCCTGACGATCAAGGCCTCAGCCGAAGTGGCGGCGGCGAGGGCCTGTTGCGTGCCCCACCATGGCGGGAAGGCGGCTGCGACCACGTCTCCCCCCGGCCGGACCTGGAGTGACAGCGCCGCAACAGCAATCCAGCTGGCCACCAGCAGCGCAATTGCCTTCAGCCAAGCGCTGCGATGCTGGGAGGCATTTCCCTGTTCCATGCCTTGTCCACAAAAGTAGGCTAGCCAGCGCCGGTCAACCGCTTCAACCAACCCTTTTCGCGAGCACCTACTTCCACGGAAGACGTTGCCGGACCACCAACTACCGTCGCGAACGACGCAAAGAACTCGCCGGCGAGCTTCTTTGCGGTGGAATCGATCAGGCGCGCACCGAGCTGGGCGAGCTTGCCGCCGATCTGGGCGTCGACCTCGTAGTGCAGCACCGTGACATCGGTGCTCTCGGATTCCAGCCGTACCACGGCGCCGCCCTTGGCAAAGCCGGCGACGCCGCCGGAGCCCTCGCCCGAGATGCGATAGGAATTGGGCGGATCGAGATCGGACAGGGTCACCTTGCCGCTGAATGTCGCCTTCACCGGGCCGACCTTGAACACCACTGTGGCGGTCATCTCGTTCGGCGCCGTGACGTCGAGCGACTGGCAGCCGGGGATGCATTGCTTCAACACAGCGGGATCGTTCAGCGCCGCCCACACCTGTTCGCGTGACGCGGGGATATGCTGGCTGTCGTTCATCTGCATGATCGGTCACTCTCTGCTGGCTGTTTGACTAACGGCGCGCTGGCCGCGGCGCCGTTCCCTGGTGATCTCGGCAAGGATCGACATCGCGATCTCCTCCGGCGTGATGGCGCCGAGATCGAGCCCCGCCGGCGCCTTGAAATCATCGATCGCAGCCGCGCTCGCGCCTTCTGCAAGGAACCTTGCGCGCAGCGAAGCCATCTTGCGGCGGCTGCCGACAAAGGCGCGATAGTCGGCCTTGGTTGCAATTGCTGCGCGCAGAGCGGCCTCGTCGCCCTTGCCTTGCGTCGAGACCACGACGAAGCGCTTGGCGTCGTGGAGCTCGCCGAGCTGATAGCCGTCGATGATCGTGTCGGCATCCGGCGGCGCCGCCAGCTCGGCCGCCGGGGCAGCGAGCGTGACGTGGTAGCCGAGCACGCGCGCCTGCGCCGCAAGTGACAGCGCGACCGGGCTCGAGCCGAGAATGACCAGCGAAGGGTGCGGCAGCACAGGCTCGACAAAAACGTCCATCGTGCCCTTGCTAGGGCACATGTTGCTGGCAAAGCGGATGCCGTCGCGGCTCTCGCCGGCGCTGACGCCAAGCTCGGCCAGCAGGTTCTCCGGCTGTACCGAGACCATGCGCGGCTCGCCGTCGGCAAGCGCCTCGCGCGCCGCCTTCAACACCGCGCCCTTGGCGCAGCCACCGCCGATCCAACCCGCGACGATGGTGCCGTCGGCCGCGATGATCGCCTTGGCGCCAGCCTTCGCCGCAGTCACCGATACCGTCCGCACCACCGTCGCGAGCACGAAGGCCCGCTCGGCGGCCTTCATTTGCGCCACCAGATCCAACACCTCGACATGAGTGGTCATCAGCGCCTCCCCTAAAGCTTCGCCAGATAGGGCTCGAGCGCGCGCAGGCTCTGCAGCGAATTCGCGGGCGCATAGAGATCGACATGCGGCAATGCGGCCTTGATGCCGCGCGCCTCGGGCGCATAGCCCTCCCACGCCATCATCGGGTTGAGCCAGACGATGCGGCGGCAGCGGCGATGCAGTGCCGCCATTTCGCGGCCGAGCAACGCGGCATCGCCGGTCTCGTAACCGTCAGACACGATCATCACACAGCTGCGCGAATGGATCACGCGCGCGGCGTGCCAGCGATTGAAGGTCTGAAGACTTTCGCCGATTTTCGTACCGCCGCCCGCACCTTGTGCCATGATCGAGAGCCGGTCGAGCGCGCGGCCGGCGTCCTTTTCCTTCATCGCATCGGAGACATACGCAAGACGCGTGTGGAACAGGAATGCTTCGGCCTCGCGGAACTGGTCGAGCACGCCGTGGATGAAGCGCAGGAAGACGCTGGTGTACATGCTCATCGAACCGGAGGCGTCGAGCAGCACGATCAGCCGCAGCGGCTTGTTCTTGCGCTGGCGCTTCACCAAGCTGATCGGCACGCCGCCATGGCTGATGTTGCGATGGATGGTCCGCCTGAGATCGAGCCGGTAGCCGCGCCGGCGCGCGAGATCGCGCCGCGTCAAGCGCGTACGCATCGCCTTGGCGAGCTGTGCCGCAGCCTCATGGGCCTGCGCGACCTGGTCGGGATCGCTGAGCTTTCGGAAATCGACCTCAGCGAGATTGTCCGCACGCGAGGCGCCTTCCATGCGGCCCTCGCCGGCGCGGCCTTCCGGCGCATCGTCGGATGACGGAAGCTGGTCGGTGACGGATTGGCCGCTACCCTGCTCCGCTGACTGTTCTTGCAAGCTCTTCAGTGACGGATTGCTGGGGCTTGGCGTCGACCCAATTGTGCGGGAGCGCGATCGCACACGCTTGCCGAGCCAAAACGCGTCGAATAGCCCGTCGAACTTGTCCCAGTCGGACTTGCGCGCTGAGAACAGGTGCTTGAACGCCGCGCGCAGCAGACCGGGCCGGGCCGCATAGCCCGCCGACATCAGCGTCGCCGCATCCTGTCCCTCAGCGAGCCCGACGCGAAAGCCGGCATCGCGCAAGGTGCGCAGGAAGGCGGCAAGCTTGGCGGACACGAAGCGGGAGACCTCGTTGAGATCGTCATATCCGGGGCTGGAGCCGCAGCAGCTCATGCGACCTTCCCCAGCAGGCGCTGCGTTACTTCAGAGGTAACGCGCGCGCGGTCCTCATGGGTTTTCAACAAGCAGATCAAAGTCTCATGCACCGTCTCGGGCGCATCGTGGAGGTCGCGGATGTCGAGGCCGACCAGCGCGGCCGCCCAGTCCAACGTCTCGGCGACGCCAGGCACCTTGCGCAGCTCCTCCTTCCGCACGCCCTCGACCATGCGCGCGATCTGGAGCGAGAGCGACGGGCTGGCGCCTGCGACGCGCGCCAGGATGATGCGGGTCTCGCGGTCGACATCGGGATAGTCGACATAGTGATAGAGGCAGCGCCGGCGCAGCGCGTCGGAGAGTTCGCGTGTGCCGTTCGAGGTCAGCACCACATGCGGGATGGTGACGGCGGGAATGGTGCCGAGCTCGGGGATCGAGACCTGGAAGTCGGACAGCAGCTCCAGCAGGAACGCCTCGAACTCGTCGTCGGCGCGGTCGATCTCGTCGATCAGCAACACCGGCGCCTGCGGCCGGCGGATCGCGGCGAGCAAAGGACGTTCCAGCAGGTACTTTTCCGAGAACACCTGGTCCTCGATACTGTCGGTGCCGCGATGAGCCTGGATCGCCAGCAGCTGGCGCTGGTAGTTCCACTCATAGAGTGCGGAGGACTGGTCGAGCCCTTCGTAACACTGCAGCCGGATCAGCTCGGTCGCGTGCACCTTTGCCAGCGCCTTCGCCACTTCGGTCTTGCCGACGCCCGCCTCGCCTTCCAGCAACAGCGGACGCCGCAGCAATTGCATCAGCGAGATCGCGGTCGCGAGGTCCGCATCGGCGATGTAACCCGATGCAGCCAGCGCTTGCGCTATCTCGTCACGGTTCTTCATGCGCTCATTCTCTCCTCGTCATTGCGAGGAGCGAAGCGACGAAGCAATCCAGACTGCATCCGCGGTGGGATTCTGGATTGCTTCGCTTCGCTCGCAATGACGGCCAGACTACGCCACCGCTCCCAGTTCCTTCGCCGCTTTCCAATTGCGCCAGAAATCGTGCGGCATCTGGATGTGCGTGCTCCCTAAGAACGAGAACGCGTCGTTGACTGCGTTAGAGAAGGCCGGCACGCCGCCGACATTCGGGCTTTCGCCGACACCCTTGGCACCGATCGGGTGATGCGGCGACGGGGTGACGGTGAAGTCGGTCTCCCAATGCGGCGTCTCCACCGCAGTCGGCATGAAGAAGTCCATGAACGAGCCGGTGACGACGTTGCCGACGTCGTCGTAGCGGATCTCCTGGCCCATCGCGATGGCGAAGGCCTCGGTCAGGCCGCCATGCACCTGACCCTCGATGATCATCGGATTGATGCGGGTGCCGCAATCGTCGAGCGCGTAGAAGCGCCGGACCTTGTACACGCCCGTATCGACGTCGATGTCCATCACGCAGAGATAGGCACCGAACGGATAGGTCATGTTGGGCGGATCGTAGTAGCTGACCGCTTCCAGCCCCGGCTCCATGCCAGGGGGCACCGAGTTGTAGGCCGCCCAGCAGATATCCTTCATCGACATGAATTTCTCCGGCAGCCCCTTCACCCGGAAGCCGTCGATGTCGAATTCGAGATCGTCCTCGTGAACCTCGAGCTTGTAGGCCGCGATCATCTGCGCCTTGGCCTTGATCTTTCGCGCGGCCATCGCGATCGCAGCACCCGCCACCGGCGTCGAGCGCGAACCGTAGGTGCCGAGGCCGTAAGGCGCGGTGTCGGTGTTGCCCTCCTCCACCATGATGTTGTCGGCGGGAATGCCGATCTCAGTCGCGATGATCTGGGCCCAGGTGGTCTCGTGGCCCTGGCCCTGGCTCTTGGTGCCCATGCGCGCGATGCCCGCACCGGTCGGATGCATGCGGATCTCGCAGGAATCGAACATCGCGATGCCCAAGATGTCGCAATTCTTCGACGGGCCGGCGCCGACGATCTCGGTGAAGAAGGAGACGCCGAGGCCCATGATCTCGCGGGTCTCCCCGCGTTTGAAGGCTGCACGCTTCTCTTCCTGCTCCTTGCGAAGCGCGGCGTAACCCGTCGTCTCCATCATCTTGCGCATGGCGGTGTGGTAGTCGCCGGAATCGTATTCCCAGCCCAGCGCCGAGTGATACGGGAACTGCTCCGGCTTGATGAAATTCTTCAGGCGCAGCTCGGCGGGATCCATCTTGAGCTTCTGCGCCAAAATATCCATGCCGCGCTCGATGCAGTAGGCGGCCTCCGTGACGCGGAACGAGCAGCGATAGGCGACGCCGCCGGGCGCCTTGTTGGTGTAGACCCCGTCGACAGCCAGGTGCGCGGTCGGGAAGTCGTAGGACCCCGTGACGATATTGAAGAAGCCAGCCGGCCATTTCGACGGGTCGGCGCAGGCGTCGAACGCACCGTGATCGGCGAGCACGTGGACGCGAAGCCCGGTGACCTTGCCGTCCTTCGTCGCCGCGATCTCAGTGGTCATGTGATAGTCGCGCGCAAACGAGGTCGCGGTCAGGTTCTCGATGCGGTCCTCGACCCATTTCACCGGCTTGCCGGTGACGATGGAGGCCACCGCCGCACAGATGTAGCCGGGATAGGCACCGACCTTGTTGCCGAAACCGCCACCGATATCGGGCGCGATCACATGGATCTTCTGCTCGGGCAGCTTCGCGATCAGCGCCACCACGGTGCGGATCACATGCGGAGCCTGGAACGTGCCGTAGATCGTCAGCTCGCCCTTGATCTTGTCGAAGGAGCAGACGCACTGGCAGGTCTCCAGCGGCGACGGATGGGTGCGGTGATAGGAGATCATCTCCTTGATCGTGACTTCGGCCTTATTGAAGGCCGCGTCGGTCAGCTCCTTGTCGCCGACGGTCCACTCGAAAATGTGGTTGTCATGCTTGCGCGGGCCATGCGCGCCGGACATCTTGCCGACGAGGTCCTCGCGCAGCACCGGCGCATCCTTGTCCATCGACTTGAAGGGATCGACCAGCGGCGGCAACGGTTCGTACTCGACGATCACCTTGTTGATGCCGTCATCGGCCGCATAGCGATCGGTCGCGACGACGAAGGCAACCTCCTGGTTCTGGAACAGCACCTTGCCGTCGGCCAGAACCATCTGCACGTCGCCGGCGAGCGTCGGCATCCAGGCGAGGTTGACGGTCTTCAGCGTCTCGGCGGTGATGACCGCGAGCACGCCCGGCACCTTCAATGCCTCGCTGTCGTCGATCTTTTGGACGCGTGCATGCGGATGCGGCGAGCGGACGAAGTCGCCGTGCAGCATGCCCGGCAGCTTGACGTCGTCGACGTAATTGCCCTTGCCTTGCGTGAAGCGGATGTCCTCGACGCGCTTGCGCTTGCAGCCCATGCCTTCGAGTGCGGCTTCGCGTTGTTCCCGCGTGGGAGTCATGTCGTTCATTCTGCGGCCTCCCGGAATTCCACGCCGTTGATCTTGGCGCTCGCGTATTGAATGGCTTTGACGATGTTCTGGTAACCGGTGCAGCGGCAGATGTTGCCGGAGATGCCCATCCGGATCTCCTGCTCGCTCGGCGACGGATTCTCCTGCAACAGCCGATGCGCGCGCATGATCATGCCGGGCGTGCAGAAGCCGCATTGCAGGCCGTGCATCATGCGGAAACCTTCCTGCAGCGCGGAGAGCGTGCCGTCGGCATTGGCCATGCCTTCGACGGTCGTAATGTCGCTGCCTTGCGCCTGCACCGCGAACATCGTGCAGGACTTCACCGACATGCCGTCGATGTCGACGGTGCAGGCGCCGCAATGCGTGGTCTCGCAGCCGATATGGGTGCCGGTCATCTGCAGATTTTCGCGGATGAAATGCACCAGCAGCGTGCGCGGCTCGACGAGGCCTTCGACCTCGGCGCCGTTCACCTTCATGGTGACGTGTGTTTTGGTCATCAGTCCCTCCCTTACTTCGCTCGGCTGGCTGCGCGCTGCAGCGCCCGCGTCACCATGATGCCGCCGACATGTTTTCGGTATTCGACGGGCCCGCGGGCATCCGCGGCCGGCGCCATGATCGCTTCGGCCGCCGCGGCCGCTTTCTTCAGCGTCGCCGCATCGAGGCCGGTCCCGATCACGGCCTTGGCGGCATCAGCGGCGAGCAGCGGCGTCTCGTGAACATTGGTCAGGCCGATCGTACAGGTCGCGACCTTGCCCCCGGACATCGTCAGCACGACGGCGGCAGCCGCCGTCGCGTAGTCGCCGACCTTGCGCTTGAGCTTTTCATAGGCGTAGCCATGGCCGGCCGCCGGCACCGGGACCGAGACGGACGTGAGAATCTCGCCCGGCTCGAGCGCGGTGAAATAGGCGCCCTGATAGAAGTCGGCGGCCGGAACGTCACGGGCGCCACTGGCGCCTTCGAGGCGGTAGGTCGCGCCCAGCGTCATCATCAGCGCCGGCATGTCGTTGCCGGGATCACCATTGGCGACATTGCCGCCGATCGTGCCGCGGTAGCGCACCTGCGGATCGGCTATCAGCAGCGCCGCCTCGTGCAGGATCGGCATCGATTTGGCGACGTCGTCGGAGGCCAGCAGCTCGTGCTGGGTGGTCATGGCGCCGATGACGAGATTGTTGCCATTGCGGCTGATGCCCTTCAACGCGGCGATGCCGTGCAGATCGATCAGATGGGCGGGGGTGGCGAGCCGAAGCTTCATCATCGGCACCAGGCTGTGCCCGCCGGCCAGCGGCCGCGCATCCTCGCCGAGGTCGGATAAAAGCTTGACGGCGTCAGCGACACTCGCCGGCCGGTGATAGCTGAATGGTCCCGGGATCATCGTCTCCTCCCACAATCGTCCTTGGCGCTTGAGGGCGCGGACGTTGGAGGGGACGGTCTCTCCGGACCGGGCAAGTCGCAATCGTTCGGGCACAAAGATGGGCTTTTTGCACGAATTGCGGGTGGAGACGCACGAATTGCGTCAGGGGCGGAGACCATTCACCTCGCCCCGCTTGCGGGGAGAGGTCGGATTGCATCGCGAGATGCAATCCGGATGAGGGGGTACAGGTGTCTCGACAGTCGTATGCGAGGAGAGAGGCCCCTCACCCCACCCTCTCCCGGCGAAGATGTTCAGACCGGGGCGAGGGAGTGAAAGAGCGGAGTTCTGTAACTAAGCCTGCCGCCGGCTCGCCAGCCCCAGCCGGGCCTTCACCTCGGCGATCTTGGCGCGGCTCACCGGCACCCGGTGCGGCGACGGGCCGTCGAGCTCAAGCACAGCGCCGTCGCCCTCTTTCCGGACCAGCGCGACATGGGGGATCGCGACGATGTGGCTGCGGTGCACCCGGAGGAACAGCGAGGGATCGAGCTGCGCCTCGGCCTCCGAGATCGACCACGGACACATCCGCTCGCGGGTGCCGTCGTGGACGCGGGTGTAGTGCGCATCGGCCCGGACGCTGCGGACATTGGCGGTGTCGATGAAATGCGTCCCGTCGGCGCTTTCGACCGGCAATCGGGGGACCGGCGCACGGGGCGGCTGGCCGAGGCCCCCGAGCGGCGCAACCGGGCGCGGCGATATGGCAGGCGCGGCAATCGGTTCAGCCGGCGCGACGGACGGGGCAACCGGATCGGCGGCCACGCTGGCCGGAGCCTGCCGGCGTTGATCCGGGACGAGCGACAGCAAGAATCCGGCGGCAATGACGAAGCACAGCACTGCCACGACGATCGACAGGATTTGTTGCGACGCGGCGAGGCCGCCGCCGGCATGGTGATGCGCCTCGCCCGTCAGTGGCTCGAAATGCATGCCGAGCATCGCGGTGTAATGCATGCCGGAGACGGCCATGCCGAAAACAATCGAACTGACGATCAGCCGAACGCCTTCCTGCTGCGCCAGGAAGGCGCGCAGGCCGCCATAGGCCGTGACGATCGCAACGAGAACCGACAGCAGCACCATCGTCTTGTCATGCGTGATGGCAAAGGACCCGGCGAGCCCGTGGATCCCGACATAATGCATGCTGGCGATACCGACGCCGAGCAGCACGGCCGACGACGCCACCCGCTTCAAACTGGGCTCGCCGATCGAGACAAAGAACAACGAGATGCCGACCACCAGTGCGCAGATCAGGAACGAGATGATGGTGGGCAGCACCAGATAGACGGTGTCGGGCGGCAGCGGCGCGGCCAGCATGCCGACGAAATGCATGGTCCAGATACCGACGGCGAGAAACGCAGCCGCACCCGCGAGCAGCAGCCGGTTACTGACGCCGGGCGTGTTGCGGATGCGAGCCGCAAGCGCAAAGCCGGTATAGCCACCCAGGCTCGCGACCGCCACAGAGAGCGCGACGAGATAGGGATCGTGTCCTTCGAACATGATCTTGCCGACCGCCCGTCTCCACGGCACGGCCTCCTCCCGCCGCCGACTTTATAGGGACGGCGGCGGGATTGACAATCAGCGGCGTGTGAAGAGCTGTTTCATCCGTCATCCTGATCAGGATGAGGAGTGAGAGCCCTACTTCCTCACACAATTCCCGCCGCGACCTGGCCGCGCAGGCGCTCCAGGCCGAGCAATGTCTCTGCACAGGCTGCCGCGACCTCGACGCCCTTGATCGCAAAGTGCCTGCGGAAGAAATCGTAGTGCACCTCGGTCTCGTGGAATTGCTGCGGCGTCAGCACCGCCGAGAACACCGGCACCTCGGTGCGGAGCTGCACGTCCATCAACGCCTTGATCACGGTGTCGGCGACGAACTCGTGGCGATAGATGCCACCGTCAACGACAAGTCCGGCCGCGACGATCGCCGTGTAGCGCCGCGTCTTGGCGAGAACCTGCGCATGCAGCGGGATCTCGAACGAGCCCGGCACCTCGAACACGTCGACATGGGTGAGGTGGCGCGCCTCGGCCTCCTTCATGAAGGCGATGCGGGCCTCCGCGACGACGTCGCGGTGCCAGCTGGCCTGCACGAAGGCCACCCGCTGCGGCTTTGCGAAGCGCGGATGCTCCTTCACCGGATCCTGTGGAACCGGTGGCTGGCTTTGGGGCGTTTCGGCTTTGGAAGTTTGAACTTGGGGATCTTGCAACATCTGATTCATGGCTTTCCTTCAAAGGACCAGAATCAGGGCACACGGAACGACCAACAGCCGCACCTTGCGATGCGTCTGCCACCGACCGTTCTCTTTCATCCGGACTTTAACCGTCGGCTTCGGAGTCGCACCGAATCTGCTGACCCTTTCCCGTCAGGAAAAATCCTTGGGGAAGGCGCTCGCGGGCTTAGGCCTTTCGGCCCTTACCGCCGGTGGGGACTTTCACCCCGCCCTGAGAACATCGGCCGCCCGGGATGAGCGACCTGCCGTAAATATGACGCCGGTCCGGGGTCGCAAGCAAGCGTGTTCCGCAGCAAAAGCCGCATGGACCCATGCCGCCATGGCGATGCAGCCCCGGGCGACGGAATTAACGATTGAACCCGGCGACTCAATCCGATTCCGATTTGTTCTCAAATTAATAATTGTGTCCGAGATGAGCTGTGGACGAACGAGTCCTGGCTTGTGGACGGACTCGGGACCCAGTTGCGCAGATTCCGCAAATCACATCAGTTGATCCGCGACAGGCCGCGCCGGTTCCGGGGAGATCGCGAAAGCAAATCCCGAGATCGACGACGTTAGGGAGCGCGCGCCGGACCCAACCGCGTGCGTATCAAAGACAACAAGAAGGCAAGAGGTCGAGACGGCATGTCCCTGCTCGAAGGCGCTATCGATTCCAGAAGCCATCCGCTCGCGGTGGTCGAGGATATCGCTGCCAGCAACAACTGGCCGTTCGAACGCTCCGGCGAAGACGAACTGACCATTGTCTCGAAGGGACAATGGACGGACTACCAGATCTCCTTCACCTGGATGGGCGAGATCGAGGCGCTGCATCTGGCCTGCGCGTTCGACATGAAGATTCCGGTCGCGCGCCGCGGCGAAGTGCAGCGGCTGGTTGCCGCAATCAACGAGCAGTTGTGGGTCGGCCATTTCGACCTGTGGACCAACACCGGCATGATCATGCATCGTCAGGCGCTGGTGCTGCCGGGCGGCCTCACCGCCTCGACCGCACAATGCGAAGCCATGCTCGCCGGCGCCATCCACGCCTGCGAGCGTTACTTCCCGGCCTTCCAGTTCGTGGTGTGGGCAGGCAAGACTACCGCGCAGGCCATGGACGCCGCGATGTTCGATACGGTGGGCGAGGCGTAGGGTCCGCTGTGTGAGGAGTGCAAAGCTAGTTCCGCATCGTCGTCCTGGCGAAAGCCAGGACCCATACCGCGAGCTCTCTCACTCACCCGCGATGCTTGTTGCTCTGCCCTCCATCCACTAGAACCAGTCGGGGTAATGGGTCCTGGCTTTCGCCAGGACGACGGGATTTGGTGACCACAGTGGCAAGCAGCACTCTCCAAGACATCACCGGCACCATCCTGCTCGCCGGCGCCGGCAAGATGGGCGGTGCGATGTTGACCGGATGGCTTGCGAGTGGGCTCGATCCGCGCCGCCTCGCGGTGGTCGATCCGCATCTCTCGCCCGAGATCACCGCATTGGCCGCCAAGGGCGTCGCGCTCAATCCCGACGTGAAAGCGGCAGGCCCTGTCGAGACGATGGTCGTCGCGGTGAAGCCGCAGATGTTCCGCGAGGCTGGCGGCAGGCTGAAGTCGTTCGTGTCGGAGAAGACGTCCGTGGTCTCGATCATGGCGGGGACCACGATCGCATCGCTCGAGGAGATCTGTGGCGGCGCCGTGGTGCGCGCGATGCCGAACACACCGGCCGCGATCGGCCGCGGCATCACCGTCGCAGTCGCGGCAAAGAACGTGAGTGCCGCGCAGCGCGCGGTGGCCGATGCTTTGCTGCGCGCCACCGGCTCGGTCGAATGGGTGGACGATGAACACCTGATGGACGCGGTCACCGCCGTCTCCGGCTCCGGCCCGGCCTATGTGTTCCTGCTGGCCGAAGAGCTCGCGCGGGCCGGTGTCGAAGCCGGATTGCCCGAAGCGCTGGCGACGAAGCTTGCGCGCGAGACGGTCGCGGGCTCCGGTGAGTTGCTGCACCAGTCGGATCTTCCCTCCAGCACGTTGCGCCAGAACGTCACCTCGCCTGGCGGCACCACGGCGGCGGCGCTCGGCGTGCTGATGGGCGAGCCGGGCTTGCACGACCTGATGGTCCGCGCGATTGCCGCGGCGACGAAGCGGTCGAAGGAATTGGCGAAGTAGCGGCTACGCGCCCAACCGCTTGTTGAACATCGCGACATTCACGAGCCCGCGCGCATGGCGGCCTTCGCCAAGCTTGCGCGTACCCTCGAAGGCCTCGACCTCGAAGCGGATCACGCGGCGCTCGACCGCGATCACCTTCGCGGTGGTCCGCACCATCGCGCCGACGAGCGCTGCGGCGAGATGGCGGATGTCGACCTCGGTGCCGACGGTGACCCAGCCCGGCTGCAGCACTGAGCGGATCGCATCGCCCGACGTCATCTCCATCTCGAGGATCATCATCGGCGTCGCATAGACCATCGGCATGCCGGGCACGAAATGCCCGACCGTGCGCTCGGCCGGTACCACCAGCGTGCGCTCGGCGCTCATGCCGATTTTGATGAAGTCGCGTGCGTCCATGGTTCTTGCTCGTCGTTCCGGGGCGCGCCAAGCGCGAACCCGGAATCCAGAGATTGTCGATCGGGATTCCCCAATGCGCACTCGCGCATTGGGGTTCAGCCCCGTCGGGCTGCCCCGGAATGACGCTAACGCGTCACTTCTTCGCCGCCGCTGCGCGCTCCACGAACGTCTTGCCGCCCTTCATCTTGTGGCGGAGCGGGGCTTCGTTGATCTGGATGACGACGGCATCGGCGTCGACGCCGAGATTCTTCACCAGTGCCTGCGTGATGTCGCGCATCATGCCGGCCTTCTGCTCGTCGGTGCGGCCTTCGGCCATGCTGACGGTGATCTCAGGCATATTATTTCTCCCTGTCGCCTCTCCGTCATGGCCGAGCTTGTCCCGGCCATCCACGGTCATCGGTATCAAACAAGACGTGGATGCCCGGGACAAGCCCGGGCATGGCGGCCTGCCGGAATGGCTATCCCCACTTTACGTCATGGCGCGCCAGCACCTCGCGCACCTTGGCGACGAGATCTGCTTCGCTGCACGAGAACTGCGCCGGCCGCGTCTCGCGCCATTCCTGGTTGGAGGCGATCGCGGCGGCCGCTTTCGCGCCCTCGACGAGATCCTTGATCTGCAGTTCGCCACGCGCCTTTTCATCCGAGCCCTGGATGATCACGCAAGGCGAGTTGCGGCGATCGGCGTATTTGAGCTGGTTACCCATGTTCTTGGGATTGCCGAGATAGAGCTCGGCACGGATGCCGGCGGTGCGCAACGACGCGACCATCTTCTGATAGTCGGCGACGCGGTCGCGATCGAACACGGTGACGACGACGGGGCCGACTTCGGGCCGCGTGTCGAGCTTGCCGAGCAGCGTGAGCGCGGCCTGGAGCCGCGACACGCCGATCGAGAAACCGGTCGCGGGCACCGGCTCGCCGCGAAAGCGCGAGACGAGGCCGTCGTAGCGTCCACCGCCGCCGACCGAACCGAAGCGCACGGGACGGCCCTTCTCGTCCTTGGTGTCCAGCAGCAATTCGACCTCGTAGACGGGACCGGTGTAATATTCGAGGCCGCGCACGACAGACGGGTCGATCTTGATGCGGTCTGCACCGTAACCCGACGCCGCCACCAGCTTGGCAATCTCTTCCAGCTCGCTCACTCCGGCCTGCCCGACTTCGCTCTTGGCGAGGTAGGTCTCGGCGGCAGCAATTGCGTCTTTCCAATTGTCGCGCGGCCTGGTGATGGCGAGGACGACGTCGGCTTCAGCTTCGCTCAGATTAGCGCCCTTCGTGAAGTCGCCCTTGCCTTCCTCGCCGCCGTCCCATCGTCCGGGACCGAGCAATTTGCGCACTTCGTCGGCAGAGAACTTGTCGAGCTTGTCGATCGCGCGCAGGACGGTCAGCCGGCGCCCTGCGTTCTCCTCACCCGCGAGCCCGATGGCTTCCAGAACGCCGTCGAGCACTTTGCGATTGTTCACCTTCACGACGTATTGGCCGCGCGCAACGCCCAGCGCTTCCATCGTGTCAGCGGCCATCATGCAGATCTCGGCATCCGCAGCCGGCGTCGCCGAGCCGACTGTATCGGCATCGAATTGCATGAACTGGCGGAAGCGGCCGGGGCCGGGTTTCTCGTTGCGGAAGACGTAGCCGACGCGATAGCTGCGATAGGGCAGCACCAGACCATCGGTGCCGTAGCGCTCGCCGACATAGCGCGCGAGCGGCGCGGTCAGGTCGTAGCGCAGCGAAATCCATTGCTCGTCGTCGTCCTGGAACGAGAACACGCCCTCGTTCGGGCGGTCCTGATCGGGCAGGAACTTGCCGAGCGCGTCGGTGTATTCCATCGCCGGCGTCTCCACCGGCTCGAACCCGTAGAGCTCGTAGACGGCGCGGATCTTCTCGACCATCTCGCGCGTCGCCCGGATCGCGGAGGGGTCGCGATCCTCGAGCCCGCGCGGCAGGCGCGCCTTCAGTTTCTGGGGTTTTTTGGCCTTGTCTTTCATGGGACGTTGCTATCAACCGATGAACAGTGCCGCAACCCGGATGGTGCACCTCTCCCCTTGTGGGAGAGGTGGCTTCGCGGCACGCGATGCCGGGTGAGGGGTTCTCTCCGCGGCACGCAACTCTAATTCGTAGGCGCGGATAGAACCCCTCATCCGGCGCTTCGCGCCACCTTCTCCCACAGGAGGAGAAGGGAAGAAAGCGCCTCTTCCCGAAACGACGGGAAGATGAGCACTTACAGCACCTTGCGGATCCAGTTGTGCGGATCGTTGGTGCGGCCGTACTGGATATCGACGAGCTGCTTGCGCAGACCCATGGCGACGGGACCGGCGGCGCCGCCGCTGATCTCGAAATCGCCGCTCACCGAGCGCACCTTGCCGATCGGCGAGATCACGGCGGCGGTGCCGCAGGCGAACGCTTCTTTCAGCCTGCCGGAGCCTGCATCCTTGCGCCACTGGTCCAGCGAATACGGCTCCTCGCGCACGGTCTTTCCGGCGTCGCGGGCGAGCGCGATGATGGAGTCGCGGGTGATGCCGGGCAGGATGGTGCCGAGCGGCGGCGTCGACAGCGAGCCGTCGTCGAACACGAAGAACACGTTCATGCCGCCGAGCTCCTCGATGTAGCGGCGCTCGACCGCATCGAGGAAGACGACCTGATCGCAGCCATGCTGGATCGCTTCGGCCTGCGCGCGCAGGCTCGCCGCGTAATTGCCACCGCATTTGACGGCGCCGGTGCCGCCGACGGCGGCGCGCGTGTAATTCTCCGACACCCAGATCGAAACCGGGGCGGGTCCGCCCTTGAAATAGGAGCCGACCGGCGAAGCGATCACCGCGAAGATGTATTCGGCGGACGGCTTCACGCCGAGGAAGGTCTCGCTCGCGATCATGAAGGGGCGCAGGTAAAGGCTGCCCTCGCCGCCCGGCATCCAGGCGCGATCGATGCGCACGACCTGCTCGACCGCCTCGATGAAGACGTCCTCGGGCAGTTGCGCCATCGCCATGCGGTCGGCGGAGTCCCTGAAACGGCGCGCATTGGCGTCGGGGCGGAACAGATTCACGCCGCCGTCGTCGCGCTTGTAGGCCTTGAGGCCTTCGAAAATTTCCTGGGCGTAGTGCAGGACGGCGCCGGCCGGATCGAGCTGGAAGTTGGCGCGCGCCTCGATCTTCGCCTCGTACCAGCCGCCCTTGGCCTGGTTGTAGCGGACGATCGCCATGTGATCGGTGAAGACGCGTCCGAAGCCGGGATCCACCAGCTTGGCGACGCGGTCCTTTTCGGGTGTCGGATTGGTTGCGGGCTGGATGTCGAATTTCATGCTCATGTCCTTGCCTCCCGCTGCCGGTGGCGGCGCTGTTCTGGCGCCCGCCTGCCCGTTTTCGGGCTCGGCTGGCTTGATGTGGTTTCTGGCCGGACCACCGCCAGCCTTGTTACGGCCGGTTTCCGTGGCCAGCATGTCTTCCGAGGACATGCTTTTGCGGAAGGCGGAAGTCCAGTATGTTTTGCCGAAATGCCGCTCGACAATCGCACGGTAGATCTGATCCGGCCGTTGCCGCCTGTCCGGCTCACTCCGGCCGCTCCTGGAAATGCCACCCGACGCGAAGCGATCTAAAATTTCGTGCGGGCTGATCGTTTTGTAACATTGAAACCAAGATACGTCAATATGCCTGACATAAATTTCGCGACTTCCTCTCAAGACGCTGCCGAGCCACGGCCGGCGGCAGGCGATGGAGGCAATTTGCGCTGGGATATCATCGAGCTGCTGTTCTTCGCCTACCGCGATTTCGTCGGCGATCCCGACCAGGAGCTGGAGGCGTTCGGCTTCGGCCGGGCTCACCACCGGGTCATGCATTTCGTCTATCGCTATCCCGGGCTGAAGGTCGCGGACCTGCTCGACGTCCTGCGCATCACCAAGCAGTCGCTCGGCCGCGTGCTCAAGCAGCTGCTGGACGAGGGCTATATCGTGCAGAAGACCGGCGACAATGACCGCCGCCAGCGCCTGCTCTACGCGACGCCGAAGGGCGAAGCGCTGGTGCAAAAGCTCGCCGGCCTCCAAACCACGCGTATCACCAAGGCGCTCGCCGAGATGGCGCCGCAGGATGCCGAGACGGTCAAGCGCTTCCTGCGCGCAATGATCGACCGCGACGATCCGGACAAGGTGCTGGAGACGATCTTCGCCACCGTCCATCAAGACTCAAAGGAGTGACCGTGCCGCTCGCTGCCACGCTCGCCCGCCCGCCGGTGCAACCGGCTGACGACGCCCCGCATCTCTTGCTGGTCGACGATGATCGCCGCATCCGCGATCTCTTGTCGCGCTTTCTCGCGGCCGAAGGCTATCGCGTCACCACCGCCGCCAGCGCCGGCGATGCCCGCGCGAAATTACTTGGCTTGCATTTCGATTTGCTGATCCTCGACGTCATGATGCCCGGCGAGACCGGCTTCGATCTCGCCCGGTTCATCCGCACATCCTCCTCGGTGCCGATCGTGATGCTGACGGCGCGCCACGAGGCCGAGGCCCGCATCGAGGGCCTTCAGATCGGTGCCGACGATTACGTCGCAAAGCCGTTCGAGCCGCGCGAGCTGGCGCTGCGCATCAACAACATCCTCAAGCGCGCCGCGCCGCCGATCCAGGCCCCGGCGGTGGAGAAGATCGCATTCGGTCCCTACGTCTACCATCTCGATCGCGGCGAGCTCCGCCAGGGCGAGGAGGTCATCCACCTTACCGACCGCGAGCGCGAGATGCTGCGGATTCTCTCGGAGTCGCCGGGCGAGACCGTGCCGCGCAGCGCACTGACCGGCAATGGCAGCGTCAACGAGCGCGCCGTCGACGTGCAGATCAACCGCCTGCGACGCAAGATCGAGACCGATCCCGCCAATCCGCTATTCCTGCAGGCGGTGCGCGGCATCGGCTACCGGCTCGTGGCCTCGCCGTAAGAACAGTGAAGCGCGACCGATGAGCACGATCGATACCGGCTTGACGCTTTTGAAGAGCGCCGCCGGGCGCGTCTCTGCCGTCAATGGCTGGATGGGCAATGCGTTCAAGGGCTGGATGCCGACCGGCCTCTATGCCCGCGCGCTGCTGATCATGATCGTGCCGATGGTGATCCTGCAGACCGTGGTCGCCTTCGTGTTCATGGAGCGGCACTGGAACACGGTGACGCGGCGGCTGTCGCAAGCAGTGGCGCAGGACGTCGGCAGTCTCGTTGATGTCTACAAGGGATATCCGCAGGACAAGGATCGCACGGAACTACGCCGCATCGCCGTACGCATGCAGTTCGTGGTCGATTTCCTTCCTCCCGGCGACATGCCGCCGCCCGGACCAAAGCCGTTCTTCTCGCTGCTCGACCAGACGCTCTCAGTACAATTGAGACGACAGCTCAATCGTCCGTTCTGGATCGACACTGTCGGCAATTCCAATCAGGTCGAGATCCGCGTTCAGGTCGACGATGCCGTGATGCGCATTTTCGCGCCGCGCAGTGCCGCCTACGCTTCGAATTCGGAGATCTTCCTGTTCTGGATGGTCGGCACGTCCTCGATCCTGCTGATCGTGTCGGTGCTGTTCCTACGCAACCAGATCAAGCCGATCCTGCGGCTTGCGGATGCCGCCGAAAGTTTCGGCAAGGGCCGCGAGGCGCCGAACTTCCGCCCCCGCGGCGCGCGCGAGGTGCGGCGCGCGGCGGGCGCCTTCCTCGAGATGAAGTCGCGCATCGAGCGCACCATGGAGCAGCGCACGGCGATGCTCGCCGGCGTCAGCCACGATCTGCGCACCATCCTGACCCGCTTCAAGCTCGAGTTGGCGCTGATCGGCGACAGCCCCGAGCTCGAGGGGATGCGCAAGGACGTCGACGAGATGTCGATGATGCTGGAGGATTACCTCGCCTTTGCCCGCGGCGATTCCGGCGAGCAATCGCAGCCGACCGACATGGCGCAGGCGCTCGAGGAACTGCGCAACGACGCCGAGCGCCACGGCCACACCGCGACGGTGACCTTCAGCGGCCTGCCTGTGGTGACGGTGAAGCCGGCCTCGTTCAAGCGCTGCCTCGCCAACCTCGTCACCAACGCCGCGCGCTACGGCAAGGCCATCGCCATCTCCGGCCAGCGCGATCACCGCTATCTGACCGTGACGGTCGACGACGACGGTCCCGGCATTCCCGCGCATTTGCGCGAAGAGGTGTTCAAGCCGTTCCTGCGGCTGGACAACGCCCGCAACCAGGATGAAGGCGGCACGGGCTTGGGGCTCGCCATCGCCCGCGACATCGCCCGCTCGCATGGCGGCGACATCACGCTCGGCGACAGCCCGATGGGCGGACTGAGGGCGAGCGTGCGGATTCCGGTCTAGCTTTCCTTACCTCGCCCCGCTCGCGGGGAGAGATCGAATTCGGGTGACGGGGTACAGGTCTCGCGACAATCTCATGCGCGGAGAGATGCCCCTCACCCCAGCCCTTTCAGCGCGAGCGAAGCTCGCGGCCCGTAAGAACGGGGCGAGGGGGCGCACCGATTTCCCCGCAACGACGGCGCCTACTTCGGCAGCAGCGCCTTCAGCTTGTCGACGTCGCGCACGTTCATCTTGAAGCCGCCGGGCATCACGATATCGCCGGGCTTCTGCTCCGGCTTGCAGGCGCCGAGCCATTTCGCTTCCAGCGTCATGGTGGTGTCGCGCCCCGCGGCGCCGGCGACGCCGCCTTGCGCATGCGAGGTGGTCTTCACCGTGTAGGCCGAATTGAAGTCGCCGGTGATCTCGGCATGCGAGGTGGTGGACATGCCGGCGACGTTGCACTCGGAATCGCTGACATAGCCGGTCGCCGTCTTCTTGACGTCCTGCTTGGAGCAGACTTGCTTGGCCATCGGCGAGACGTTGTTGTTCATCTCCTTGTCGACGGCCTCGTCAGTGCAATGCTGCATGGTCATTTCCGGCATCGCCGAGCCGGTCCTGACCATCTTCAATTCCCAGAGACCAGCCTTACGCACCGGCAGATCGTCAGCGACGGCATATCCCGTCGACAACGCGAGGCAAACGGCCGATCCGAGCAAAGCAAGCTTGCGCGTCATAGGAGAGACTCCCCGCTGAGATGTCGTGGCCTTGATCTTGGCGTTCCGAAACGCCTCAGTAGAGCGTGCGGATCGGCCGGTCGGCCGCACCGTAGGGCACCCAGCGGCAGGCAAACGAAATGTAGCCGCCCTCATAGGCCTGCACCGCGAGGAATTTCACCACCTTGCCGTAGCGCGCGCAGTGATCGACCGCGACCTGGCGCGCATCGGTCTGTGTTGCCATGGAATAGGCGATGATGCCGCCGGTGTCGTTGCCCTTGAAAGGCGGCACCGGCAGGATGTCGGCGCGCGCTGATTGGCTCGCCATCATCCCCGAGACAACCAGGCTGGCAAGAAGGCCCGCGGCCGCAATGATTCGCATTCCCGTCACTCCGATTGGTTGGCATCAGTTTACGGTGCCGGCGCGGCGGTGAAAAGAACGGAAGACCGGCTGACTGCGACGTTGTGATCAACTCCTGGCCAAGTGTTGCCGCGCTGCACTTGACCTCCCCCGCCCTTCGCGGCACCGTCCGAACCTCGCAGATCATTCTGTCTGGATTGCCCATGCGCGCCTCGACCTCCCTGAAATCGCTCGGTTTTGCCGCCGGTCTCGGCCTCATGTTCGGGGCGCTGTCGCTCGGTGAGGCCAGGGCCGCCAATCCGCTCGAGATGAACTTCTGGCTGAGCGGGCCGCGCTATGACGGCAGGGTCGCCGATTGCGACAAGGCGCTGCCGACGATCGCCTACCAGTTCGGCGAGAAGGAAAGCTCGTTCTGGAATTCGCCGTTGAAGATCACGGGCTTCGCGGCCGTTCGCGAGACCGCCTTCCGGCCCTGGGCGTCCGACAATATTCCGCGCCGTTACTGCACCGGCGAGGCCATGCTCAATGACGGCAAGGTGCGCAAGGTGCACTTCTCGATCATCGAGGATGGCGGCTTCGCGGGTTACGATCAGGGCGTGGAATGGTGCGTGGTCGGTCTCGACCGCAACTGGGCCTACAATCCGGCCTGCCGCGCCGCCAAGCCTTGATCTGACAAGCCTTGATCTGAAGAGCCCCGATTCGGATCGATCAAGCGGTCAACCGGCATCGCCCGAATTTTGTTCTTGAAATGTTCTTATTGCCTGCTAGGCTCTTTGCACAGTCTAGTTGAGAGGCGTTGCCATGTTTCATTTTAGATTGCATTCGTTCGCCCGTCTCGTGATCTCGCTGACTCTTGCCGCAGGTCTGATCTCCCTGGCCGGCGGCGCGAAGGCGCAGGACAAGCGACAGAACGCACCTGGGGAATTCGATTTCTACGTGCTGTCGCTGTCGTGGTCGCCATCCTTCTGCGAGGAAGCGGCCGAGCGCGGTCGTAGCAGCAAGAGCTCGAACATCCAGTGCGAGGGACGGCCCTATTCCTTCGTGGTGCACGGGCTGTGGCCGCAATATGAGAGCGGCTTTCCGGAATATTGCCAGCGGCCGTCGCCGCGGCTGAACCGCAACATCGTCTCCTCGATGCTCGATTTGATGCCGGCGCCGGGGCTGATCTTCAACGAATGGGACAAGCACGGCACCTGTTCCGGGCTCGACGGCCGCAATTACTTCGAAACGATCCGCAAGGCGCGCGCCGCAATCAAGATACCGGCCGAATATCTCGACCTGTCGCAGGCCAAGACCGTGGCGCCGGGTGAGGTGGAAGAAGCCTTCATCAAGGCCAATCCCGGCCTGAGCAACGCGGCCGTCTCGGTCACCTGCAACCGGACACGCCTGTCGGAAGTCCGCATCTGCCTGAGCAAGGACCTGCAATTCCGCGCTTGCGACGAGATCGAACGCCGCGCCTGCCGCCGCGACCAGGTGACGATGCCGCCGATCAGGGGTGGTTAGTACGCCCTCGAGGTCGTCATTCCGGGGCGCGCAAAGTGCGAGCCCGGAATCCATCGCTCGGCATTCTCGGTGGCGAAATGGATTCCAGGTTCGGTGCTAGCGCACCGGCCCGGAATGATGACAGTTACTTTTCATGCGCGATGTCGTAACTCTCCGCCATGAATTATCGCCACGCCTTTCACGCCGGCAACTTCGCCGATGTCATCAAGCACATCGTGCTGGCGCGCATCCTCACTTATTTGCAGGACAAGCCAGCCGCCTTCCGCGTCATCGACACCCATGCCGGCGCCGGCCTCTATGATCTCGATAGCGACGAGGCGCGCCGCAGCGGCGAGTGGCTGACCGGGATCGCGCGGCTGATGCAGGCGCGCCTTTCCAATGAGAGCGTCGCGCTGACCAAGCCCTATCTCGACATCGTCCGCGCCTTCAATCCCAAGGGTGAACTCAAGGCTTATCCGGGCTCGCCGCTGATCGCGCGCGGCTTGATGCGGCCGCAGGACCGGCTCGTGGCCTGCGAGCTCGAGCCGAAGGCGCGCAAGGCACTGATCGACGTGCTGCGGCGCGACGAACAGGCCCGCGTGGTCGATCTCGACGGTTGGATGGCGCTGCCGGCTTTCGTGCCGCCGAAGGAGCGGCGCGGGCTGGTGCTGATCGATCCGCCGTTCGAGGCGAAAGACGAGTTCGAACGACTGGGCGAGGCCTTCTCCACGGCCTTCGCAAAATGGCCGACCGGTATCTATGTAATCTGGTACCCAGCCAAGAGCCGACGCGCCACGGACGCGCTGGCGCAACTTGTGGCGCGGGCCGCAGCTGCAGCAAAACCGCAGGGCAAATGCCTGCGGCTTGAATTCAGCGTCGCGCCGCAAGTCGACGGTGCAGCACTCACCTCGACTGGACTGCTGATCGTCAATCCGCCGTACACGCTGCAAAGCGAGCTCAAGACGATCCTGCCGGAGCTGGAAATGCCGCTCGGCCAGGGTGGTGCTGCCAGATTCCGATTAGAGGTGCCGAGGCCGTAACACTCCGGCATTCTTGGGAAAAATATGCAGGAGCGGTAGTCAATCTGCAGAGAACCGTATTATGCTGTTTCTGTGACTGGCTTTGCGTTCCGCTTCCGCGAATGGTTGCGGCGGAGTGAAGGCCTAATAAAGATCCGGTCGGACCGAATGGTCTGCCCAAGGATGGCCAGCTCCCGGGCTTCGTGATGCCCGGTCATGTCGTGACGTGCGTCTGCGTCGCGACGGAGGAGCAATGAGGGGGAGTTTCCCGATGGCCATGACGGGAACGGTTAAGTTCTTCAACGGCGAGCGCGGCTACGGCTTCATCAAGCCGGATGACGGCGGTCGCGATGTCTTCGTTCACATCACCGCTGTGGAGCGGGCAGGACTGAAGGACCTTGCCGAAGGACAGCGTATCACATTCGAAGTCGAACCGGACAAGAAGGGGAAGGGGCCGAAGGCGGTCAATTTAGTGATCCTTTCGTAGCTGACCTGACCCGACAACCTGCCGCAAAAAAAATCCCGGCCGCAGGCGGCCGGGAGGCTCTAGTCCGGTATTTTCTTATTTGGCTATCAGAAGTGATAGTTCACGCCTGCGCGAACAACGCTGGCGCTATAGCCGTTTGACACGCCTGTAATTGCGAACTGGCTCGACGACAGATCGATGTAGAGATATTCGAGCTTCGCGCTCCAGTTCGGCGCGAAGCCGACTTCGGCGCCGACGCCGGCGGTCCAGCCGGCCGTGGTGTGCGACTCCGTCCAGCCGAATGTCTGCGCACGCAACTCACCGAAGGCGAGGCCGGCGGTGCCGTAAAACAGGACGTTGCTGAAGGCATAGCCGGCGCGGCCGCGCAGCGTGCCGAACCAGGGATTGGAGAACTTCCACGGCGCGAAGGTATCGTCGGCGCCGGCAGCCTGGATGTCGCCCTCGACGCCGAACACCCATGGGCCGTTCTGGAAATTGTAGCCGGCCTGCACGCCACCGACGAAGCCGGAGGGCTTCACAGAGGTGTTGCTCACCGAGCCCCATTCATAGCCGAGATTGGCGCCGAGATACGGGCCGGCCCAGCTATAGGCATTGAGCGGCTGATTGACGGTATAGGGCGCACGCTGGCCGTAATTGAGATCGGCGGCCTCTGCCGAAGCTGTCCAGCCGGCTGCGACCAGCGCAGCCGCGCCCACAACGAACCCCCTCATCGGTACTCTCCAACGCAACTTGCCGTAACCCGGGTGCCATGGCTGCGCCGCCGCGCCAGGCCGGACCGCATGGTTAGGAACCACCACTTTTTCGCGTAAGATTTATCGAGAGTTTTAAGTTAAAGGCCTGTTAAGACCCGTTACCGCGCTGTTAACAGACTTAAGGAAGCGTTACCGGGAACTGCGGGCGCCAGCCTGGGCGCGCAGTACCGCCGGAACTTCAAATCGGTCCCCCCAGCGCCTAAATTCGCTCCATGGTTCACGATTCCCCCGACAATCCGGACGACGCACGCGCGCGCAAATCGCCGCCGGCCGCGACCGCCACGGCCTCGTCCGAGGGGCCGACACCGCCGGACCTCGATCCCGCGGCCGCCGGCGGCGATGACGAGGACGATGCGCGGCTGCCGGATATTCTGGAAGAGAGCGGCGCGATCGGCGAGGAGCCGCTGGCGAGCGGCCATGAGGCGATCGAGCGCGCGGTCCGACTCGCGCCCACCTCACCCGGCGTCTATCGCATGCTCAGCGCGAATGCCGACGTGCTCTATGTCGGCAAGGCCAAGAACGTCAAAAAACGCCTGTCCAACTACGCCCGCCAGAGCGCGCCGCTGCCGGCGCGCATCCTGCGCATGATCGCGGCCACCGTCACCGTGGAGATCGTCTCGACCACGACCGAGACCGAGGCGCTGCTGCTGGAAGCCAACCTGATCAAGCAGCTGCGGCCGCGCTTCAATGTGCAGCTGCGCGACGACAAATCGTTTCCCTACATCCTGATCACCGGCGACCATTGGGCACCGCAGATCCTGAAGCATCGCGGCGCACAGACCAGGCCCGGACGCTATTTCGGCCCGTTCGCCTCCGCCGGCGCCGTCAACCGCACCATCACGGCGCTGCAGCGCGCGTTCCTGATCCGCTCCTGCACGGACTCCTTCTTCGAGAGCCGCACCCGACCCTGCCTGCTCTACCAGATCCGCCGCTGCGCCGGCCCCTGCACCCGCGAGATCGACTTCGGCGGCTATGCAACCCTGGTGCGCGAGGCGGGCGACTTCCTGTCGGGCAAAAGCCAGGCGGTGAAGCAGGAGCTCGCCGGCGAGATGGAGAAGGCCTCCGGCGAGCTCGAATTCGAGCGCGCCGCGCTCTACCGCGACCGCCTCGCAGCGCTGTCGGCCATCCAGTCGCAGCAGGGCATCAATCCGCGCACCGTGGAAGAAGCCGATGTGTTCGCCATCCACCAGGAGGGCGGGTTTTCCTGTGTCGAAGTGTTCTTCTTCCGCACCGGGCAGAACTGGGGCAACCGCGCCTATTTCCCGCGCGCGGAGAAGACCTTTACGCCGGAGGAAGTGCTGGGGTCCTTCCTCGCCCAGTTCTACGACGACAAGCCGCCGCCAAAGACCATCCTACTCTCGCACGAGATCGAGGAGAGCGAGCTGCTCGCCAATGCCCTGTCGATCAAGGCCGGCCACAAGGTCGAGGTCATCGCGCCCAAGCGCGGCGAGAAGAAGGAGCTCGTCACCCACGCGCTGACCAATGCGCGCGAGGCGCTCGGACGCAAGCTCGCGGATACAGCAACCCAGAGCCGGCTGCTCGACGCCATGGCTACGACGCTGAGCCTGCCGCATGCACCGAAGCGCATCGAGGTCTACGACAACAGCCACATCCAGGGCACCAATGCGGTCGGCGCCATGATCGTCGCCGGCCCCGATGGTTTCGTCAAAAACCAGTACCGCAAGTTCAACATCAAGTCGGAAGGGATCACACCGGGCGACGACTTCGCCATGATGCGCGAGGTGCTCGAGCGCCGCTTCAAGCGCCTGATCAATCCGCCCGAAGAGAGTACGGCCAAGGAAAACAACAAAGCCAAGGACGACGATTTCCCGCAATGGCCCGACCTTGTCATCATCGACGGCGGCCGCGGTCAGCTCAATGCCGTCCGGGAGATCTTTGCCAATCTCGGCTTGACCCAGGTGTCGCTGATGTCGGTCGCCAAAGGGCCGGACCGGGATGCCGGCCGCGAGACCCTGTTCATGCCGGAGCGCGAGGCGATCAAGCTGGAGCCGCGCGACCCCGTGCTCTATTTCATCCAGCGCCTGCGCGACGAGGCCCACCGCTTCGTCATCGGCTCGCACCGCAAGCTGCGCAAGAAAGACATCCGCGAGGCCGGTTTGCAGGAGATTCCGGGCATCGGCCCGTCACGCAAACGTGCCTTGCTGCATCATTTCGGAACCCTGAAGGAGATCGAGCGGGCCTCGATCGCCGATCTCGGCAAGGTTCCTGGGGTGAGCGCCGAAAGCGCTCGCAGGATATTCGACTATTTCCATCCCCAGCCGGGGTGAACTAAAGGGGCTGTAGTCATATGGTCGTCGTATCCCGTACGCCATTTGGGACCGGACGGTTGACCTTCAGGCTCGAGCGGTATTGGTAGGACGGATGAACATCGCCACGACACGAGGGACGACCAGCCGCGCGATGTCCCTCCCGAATATCCTGACCTATGGCCGGATCGCCGCGATCCCGGTCGTGGTCGGATGCATCTATGCGCAGTCGATCATGGACTATCCGCTGTGGCTGCGCTGGGTCGCGGTCGCGATCTTCATCGGCGCGGCGGTAACGGACTATCTCGACGGCTATTACGCGCGGATCTGGAATCAGCAATCGGCATTCGGCCGGATGCTCGACCCGATCGCCGACAAGCTGCTGGTCGCCTCGTGCCTGCTGATGCTGGCCGCCGACGGCATCATCCACGGCTGGTCGCTTTGGGCCGCCATCGTGATCCTGTGCCGCGAGATCCTGGTCTCAGGCCTGCGCGAATACCTCGCGGCGCTCCGCGTCAGCGTGCCCGTCACCAAGCTCGCCAAATGGAAGACCACGGTGCAGCTCGTCGCCATCGGCTTCCTGCTTGCAGGTCCCGCCGGCGACGAGGTCGTTCCTATGGTTTCGCTGATCGGCCTCGTCCTGTTGTGGGCCTCGGCAATCCTGACCATGTACACCGGCTACGACTATTTCCGCGCCGGCATCCATCACCTCATCAAGGAGGACGAGGGATGAAGGTGAAGTATTTCGCCTGGGTGCGCGAGCGCGTCGGCAAGGCCGAGGAAATCATCGAGCCGCCCGCGAGCGTGCGCACCGTCGAGGAGCTGATCGCCTGGCTGTCCGGCCAGGGCGAGGCCTATGCCTATGCCTTCGAGAAGCCGAAGGTGATCCGCACCGCGATCGACCACGCCCATGTCAAGGCGGATGCCGCGATCGCGGGCGCCCGCGAGATCGCATTTTTCCCGCCGATGACCGGCGGCTAGTACCTCAATGTTAACATGCAGACCAGCATACGGTGTCGCCTCACCTCTCCCCAACGGGGAGAGGTCGATTTGCGCAGCAAATCGGGTAAGGGGGCACAGGTCTCACGAGAGAGCGAATCTCCTCACCCGCGCCTTCGGCGCGACTTCTCCCTATGGGAGAGGTGTGGGAGCGGCTAGGCCATGACCTGCCCCGTCGCCATCCGTATCCAGGAAGACGATTTCGACATTGCGCGCGAAATCGCGGTCCTGACCAGGAGCCGCACCGATATCGGCGCGGTCGTCAGCTTCTCCGGCATCTGCCGCGCCGATGACGACAGTTCGAAGATCGCGGCGCTTACGCTCGAACATTATCCCGGCATGGCCGAGGAAGAGATCAAGCGGCATGTCGACGAAGCCATGTCGCGCTGGCCGCTCAATGGCGTGACGGTCATCCATCGTGTCGGGCGGTTCATGCCCGGCCAGAACATCGTGCTGGTGCTCACCGCCTCGCAGCACCGCCGGGCGGCGTTCGAGGCGGCCGAGTTCCTGATGGACTATCTCAAGACCAGCGCGCCGTTCTGGAAGAAGGAAGAGAGCGCCGCCGGCGCCGGCTGGGTCGAAGCCCATGCCCGCGACGACGAGGCCGCCGCACGCTGGACCAAATCCTGATGGCAAGAGTTTCGAAAAAGACCACGCGCGGCCCTGCCGCGCCAAAACTTGCGAAGGTCGGCCGCGGCGAGCTCCTCACGCTGATCGATTTCGTCCGCTATGCGGTCAGCCGTTTCGTCGAAGCCAAGCTTGCGTTCGCGCACGGCACGACCGATCCGGTCGCCGAAGCCGTCTTCCTGGTCTGCGAGGCCCTGCATCTGCATCCCGACCAGTTCGAGAGCTTTGCTCACGCTCGCCTCACCGCGGCGGAGGGCAAGACCCTGCTCGATCTCGTCCATCAGCGCGTGACGACGCGCAAACCGACGGCCTATCTCGTCAACAAGATCTACATGCGCGGCCTGCCCTTCTATGTCGACGAGCGCGTCATCGTTCCACGCTCCTTCATCGGCGAGCTCCTGGATTCGCATTTCGGTGGCGACGGCGAGGTGGGCTCGCTGATCGACGATCCCACGGCCGTCGAGCGCGTGCTCGACCTGTGTACGGGATCCGGATGTCTTGCGATCCTCGCCGCGTATCACTTCCCGAATGCCACGGTCGATGCTGTCGACATCTCCAAGGGCGCACTCGAAGTCGCTGCGCGCAACGTCGGGGAACATGGGCTCGATGAGCGGATCACGCTGCATCGCGGCGATTTGTTCACCCCACTCGGCAACAAGAAATACGATCTGATCATCACCAACCCGCCTTACGTCGACGCCGAAGGCATGGCCGCACTGCCGCCGGAGTGCCGGGCCGAGCCGAAGCTTGCTTTCGACGGCGGCGCCGACGGTCTCGACGTGGTTCGCCGCATCCTGCGCGATGCGCCCAACCATCTTACGCCGGATGGTGGCCTGCTCTGCGAGATCGGTCGCGGCCGCGACCTGGTCGACGAAGCCTTTCCGGAACTGCCCCTGCTTTGGCTCGACACCGAGGAGTCCGAGGGCGAGGTGTTCTGGATCGCGGCCGCCGATCTCGGCTGATCAAGCGCGCCTCGGCGGAACAAGTCAAATTCCGCCACGTTCATTCTCCGACGAATCTCTCGCTCTCGGAGGATGTCCGCATGCTCGCGCCATCGGGCGAATTACTGCGCGCCGGCATGGCGCTGAAACTCAACCATCTCAAGCGCGCTGCACAGTCCTATCTGCGCGATCGCACCAACCAGGCCACAGGGCGCGCAACGTCCTACGCGGTCGCGGCGGGACTGTTCGCGGTGGCCGGGCTGTTCCTGATCGCGGCCTTCTTCGTCGGTTTGATCGCCCTCTACCGCTGGGTCGCAATCACCTACGGACAATTCTGGGGCTTTGGTGCCGTCGCAGCCGTGCTGCTTGTCCTGGCCGCAGCCTGCGCCGGGGTGGCGATGGCGCAAATGAAAAGCCGGACCAAGCCGGTCGTGCCGCTCGCCAGCCGCATGCGCGTTGCGATCGCTACGCCGCGGATCCCGCGCGGAACGGTCAA
This sequence comes from Bradyrhizobium manausense, assembly GCF_018130615.1. Taxonomy (GTDB): domain Bacteria; phylum Pseudomonadota; class Alphaproteobacteria; order Rhizobiales; family Xanthobacteraceae; genus Bradyrhizobium; species Bradyrhizobium manausense_A. The sequence goes on along the minus strand of NZ_JAFCKB010000017.1, from coordinate 27,162 downwards.
GCAGGCGGTGAAAGAGGTCGCGACGACGATCCCGCTGGTCCCGCTCGCGCCAGGCGAACAGGGGCATCGGGGCGACGCTCTCTCGGCCCGGGCCAGCCGCCCCGTGCAGCTTGGCCTGATGCTCGCCGCGATCGGATTGCTGGGCTTCACCGCGGCGCGCCGGCGGCGGCACGGATTGGACGCCTGACATGCGCATGCGGCAAACCGCGCAGTTCGACAGCTGGCTGCTGGTCGCCGCCACGGCCGTCTTCGTGCTGACCGCGGAACGCTACTTTCAGGACTCCGGCTTCACACGGCCGGGGCCTCCTCGAGAGCACCGCAACAGCGAAGGACATTCGCCGGAGACGAGCCCGGCAGGCGCGGCCATGCAGCCCTGCCACGGCCGCCGCTCCAAGAGCCCGTTCGCGATTCCCTGGGCCGGTTGGAAGGACGTCTTCTGGCGCACCTATCAGCGCATCGACGACGATCGCCTGCTGGCGACCGCCGGCGGCGTCGTATTCTTCGGGCTGCTCGCGATTTTTCCCGCCGTGACGGCACTGGTCTCATCCTATGGACTGTTCGCCGATCCCGCGACCATCAGCGACAATCTGCAGAAGCTGGCGATGATGCTGCCCGAAGGCACGTTCCAGATTGTCCAGGAGCAAGTCGGCCGCGTGGTGTCGAAGGGCAACACGGCACTCGGCGCCACCTTTCTGTTCGGCCTCGTGCTCGCGGTCTGGAGCGCCAATGCCGGGGTCAAATCCATCTTCGACGCGCTCAACGTCGCTTATGAGGAGCGCGAGAAACGCAGCTTCATCAAGCTGAACATGGTGTCCCTGGCCTTCACGGTCGGCGGCATCCTGGCCCTTCTGGTCATGGTCGGCACCGTAGTCGCCTTTCCGCTCGCGCTTGATCATCTCGGCATTGCTCCCGAGAGCAAGCTGATCGTCGCGCTGGCGAGGTGGCCGCTGCTGTTTTTCATCCTGCTGCTGGCGCTCGCCGTCCTCTACCGCTTCGCACCCAGCCGCGATGCACCGCGCTGGCAATGGCTGAGCCTTGGCGCGCTGACCGCCGCCATTCTCTGGATTGCCGGCTCGTCGCTGCTATCCTGGTATCTCTCGTCCTTCGCCAACTACAACGCCACCTACGGATCGCTTGGCGCTGCGATCGGCCTGATGATGTGGATGTGGATGTCGGCGATTGTGATCATGTTCGGCGCCGAGCTGAACTCGGAGATCGAACGGCAGACGCTGCGCGACACTACGACCGGTCCACCCAAGCCGCTCGGCAGCCGCGAGGCCGTCTCGGCCGACACGGTCGGCGCCGCCGCGCCGAACTGACCGCCTGCTCGCCAGTCCGCAGCCGCTATCCCCCCGAATCAACAATGATGTTAAGGTCATGTTGCTTTGGGGGGCATGAGGCGTGACGGGTGCGAAGTGCGGCCCGTGTTTTCCCGGGTGAGGCAGTCAGCTCTTGAGGCATAACGCGCGGCATGATTCGCATTTCGACGATCTTCATCGCCATCTGCATGGTTCTGGTCGCGGCCTCGCTCGGGCTCGTGCTCTACGCGGTCGCCGGCATCAGCGGAACCGAATCCGCGATCGTGGCGCTGACCGCGCTGACCTTCCTGATCCTCTACAACGCGGTCTCGATGCGGCTGCGCGATCGCAGCGACGTCGGCGGCCAGATCGCCGACCTCTCGCGCGGCACCGCCGACCTCGCCCGCCAGGTAGCCGAGTTCGGACGTCGGCTCGCTGCGATGGAAGGCCGCATCGCCTCGTCCAATTCGGCCAATTCCGATCGTGTCCAGTCGGTGATCGGCGAGATCAACGAGCTCGGCGGACTGGTCAGGCAGCTTGCCGCCACGGTGTCGACCCATGAGGATCTGCTGGCGGGCAGCGCGCCGGCGCCGTCTCCCGCGCCGGTCGCCCGGCTGGAGGTGGAAGCGCCAATCGACCTAACTGCGCCCTTCGAGGAGCGACCGGCTTCTCCTCCCCCACTTCCCGCACCGCCGCCGCGGCCGATGCCGCCCGCAGTGCAGACCCAGACTGCCAGCGCCGTTCCGACCGGCAACGGCCGCAACCAGACCCAGATGCTGGCGACGCTGCGCAGCGCCATCGACGAAAACCGCATCGACATCTTCCTTCAGCCGATGGTGACGCTGCCGCAGCGCAAGGTCCGCTTCTACGAGGCCGTGACGCGGGTCCGTGACGAGCGCGACCAGTTGATTGCCGCCGAGGAGTTCATCAGCATCGCCGAAGCCTCGGGGCTGATCGGCCGCATCGACAACATGGTGTTGCTGCGTTGTGTCCAGGTGCTGCGCCGGCTGATGGTGCGCAACAAGGATGTCGGCGTGTTCTGTAACATCGCGGCCTCGACGCTCGGCAATTCCACCACTTTCGCGCAATGTCTCGATTTCCTCGAGGCCAACCGGGCATTGGCGCCCTCGCTGGTGCTCGAGTTCAAGCAGTCGACCTTCCGCGCTCTGGGCCTGGCCGAGACCGAAAATCTCGCAGCGCTTGCGCAGCGCGGCTTCCGCTTCTCGATCGACCATGTCACGGACTTGCGGATCGAGCCGCGCGAGCTCGCCGACCGTGGCGTGCGCTTCATCAAGGTCCCCGCATCACTTCTGCTCGACCCGAAGCAGGCGTCGACCTCCGACATTCACCCCTCCGACCTGTCCGACCTGCTCGGTCGCTTCGGCATCGACCTGATCGCCGAGCGGATCGAGGGTGAGCGCGCGGTGGTTGACCTGCTCGACTATGACGTACGGTTCGGCCAGGGCTTTCTGTTTGCGCCGCCCCGGCCATTGCGGCCCGAAGGGGCATCTGCTACCGGCGGGGCCTCGCCGCATCAGGCGCAGGACATTCAGGGATCCAATGGTTCCGGTATACCCAGCCCAAGCGCAACATCAGGCACGACGCCTGCCACCCCGTCATCACGCCTCACCGGCAACGCAGCGCTCGCGCGCCGCATCTGATCGGCCGCGCGCGCCATGACCACGTTGCATTTCGCAGAAAGCCTGCACGAGCTGGTCGACGGGGTCGATGTCGTGCTCAGCGACATCTGGGGCGTGGTCCACAACGGGCTGGAATCGTTTCCCGAGGCCTGCGAGGCGCTGCACACCTATCGCAGCCGCGGCGGTACGGTGATCCTGATCACCAACGCGCCGCGCCCGGCCGACTCCGTGCAGCGGCAATTGCGCAAGCTCGGTGTCGCCGACGAAACCTACGACGCGATCGTCTCCTCCGGCGATTTGACGCGGCTCTATGTCGCCGAGCATCCCGGCCGCAAGATGTTCTGGCTTGGTCCCGAGCGCGACAACTCGATCTATCGCGGCCTCGATGCGACGACCGCGCCGCTGGAAGAGGCGGACTATATCGTCTGCACCGGCCTCTATGACGACGAGACCGAGACCGCGGAAGATTATCGCGGCATGATGCTGCAGGCGCGCGAGCGCAAGCTGACGCTGGTTTGCGCCAACCCCGACATCGTGGTCGAGCGCGGCGACCGGCTGATCTATTGCGCCGGCGCAATTGCCGAGCTCTACCGCGAGCTTGGCGGCGAGGTGATCTTCTACGGCAAGCCGCACCGGCCGATTTACGAGCGCGCGATGGCGCTCGCCGGCGAGCGCCAGGGCCACCCGATCGACCGGAAAAAGGTGCTCGCGATCGGCGATTCCGTCCGCACCGACCTCACCGGCGCACGCGAATTCGGCATCGATTGCCTGTTCGTCACCCGCGGCATCCATGCCGAGGAATTCGAGGGCCTCGACCAGCTCGATCCCAAGTCGGTGCTGGAATTGTTCGGCCACCCGCCGAAGGCGCTGATGCGCGAACTGAAGTGGTGAGCTGCGTCGTTCCGAAGAAGCCATGCACCAACGCAGAAAGCCCGGGACGAGCGCCCGGGCTTTCGAAATTCAGCTGATGGTTTCGGAGCGCGGCTTACGCGCTCGCCATGTCCGGGAAGACCGCCTCGATCTTGGTCTTCAACGTCGCCGCATTGAACGGCTTGACGATGTAGTTGTTCACGCCGGCCTTCTTGGCCGCGATCACGTTCTCGGTCTTCGATTCGGCCGTGATCATGATGAAGGGCGTGGTGGCGAGGTTGGGATCCGCCCGCACTTCGCGAAGCAGGTCGTAACCCGTCATCGGCTCCATGTTCCAGTCGGAAATCACGAGCCCGTACTTCTTGCCGCGCATCTTGTTCAGCGCTGCCGAACCGTCGCTGGCATCGTCGATATTCTCGAAGCCAAGCTGCTTCAGCAGATTCCTGATGATACGGATCATGGTGCTGTAGTCGTCCACCACCAGAACCGACATCGACAAATCAACCGCCATCTCGACTCCCCCAACGCATACCCAGGAATATTCAAAAACGGACCTGACAGGCCGGAGCCCTCAGTTCCACCTCTCAAGGACTAGCACCAATGCGTTAAACAGCGCGTTAACTGGGGCGGCCCGCGACTGATCGAAATCATGGTCTCTGAGGCCATATCCGCCCGCTTGACTTCATCGGCCGGGTCAAGCCACGGTCCCGGCCGATCCCGCCGGCTCGAGAATTCCCCTGATGGCCCCGCAATTTACCGTTATCCGCGATACCACGCCGGATTCTGCCATCCTGAAGGGCGCGGTGGTCGCCATGGGCAATTTCGACGGGGTCCATCTCGGCCACCGCGCCGTCATAGCCGCAGCGCTGGAAATGGGCCGGACGCATGGCCGCCCTGCGCTGGCGCTGACCTTCGAGCCGCATCCGCGCCGGTTCTTCAGCCCCAACACCCCGCAATTTCGCCTGACGGACGAGCGCGCCAAGCTGCGCCTTCTGGCCGGGACCGGGCTTGCCGGTGCCGTGGTCATGACCTTCGACAAGGCGCGCGCCGGCACCAGCGCGCAAGATTTCATTCACCATGACCTGATCGAGCGCCTCGGCGTCAGCGGGATTGCGGTCGGCTACGACTTCCATTTCGGCAAGGGCCGGGTTGGCTCGCCAAGCCTGCTGGTCAACGAGGCGCCGCGGCTCGGCATCGAGGTCGACGTGCAGCCGCATGTCGACATCGACGAGCGGCCGGTCTCCTCCAGCGCCATCCGGATCGCACTGGCCGAGGGACAACTCGACGAGGCCAGCACCATGCTGGGCGCGCCCTGGTTCATCAGCGGCGAGGTCATCCATGGCGAGAAGCGCGGCCGCGACCTCGGCTACCCCACCGCCAACATCCGGCTCGACGCCAATTGCGGGCTGAAGCATGGCATCTATGCGGTGCGGGTCGGCCTCGGGTCTGAGCGGCTGAACGGGGTGGCGAGCTTCGGCCGCCGCCCGACCTTTGATAATGGCGCACCGCTCCTCGAAATCTTCCTGTTCGACTTCAAGGGCGACCTTTACGGGCAGACGCTGGACTGCGCCTTTGTCGGCTTCATCCGCGAGGAGCTGAAATTCGATGGTATCGACGCCCTGATCCGCCAGATGGACGACGATTCCGCGCGCGCCCGCGCCATGCTGGCCGCCGCCCCGGACGCGTTTCCACGGCTTGGGACCGTCGATTGAGGGCCCGGAGCCGGCCCGGCGGACCTTTGCGCTTCTACCTTTTGCGCTTCCCTTGGCCCCCTGCTATGGAGAGCCCCATGTTTGCGCGGCGCATCATAGGGATTAGCGGCCCGGCTTCCGCCTGAGCCTCAAGGCTCGGCGCAAGACCGGGATTTTGTCGTTTTCACCCCCGCGATTCCGCATCGCCATCCGTTCCCGCGCCATTCCGAGCCAGTCAGCCTCATGTCCGAAAAGCCGCAAAAGTCCCAAAAGTCTGAAACCAAAGACTATTCGAAGACCCTGTTCCTGCCGCAGACCGAATTCCCCATGCGCGCCGGCCTGCCGCAGCGCGAGCCGGAGATCCTCAAGCGCTGGTACGAGATCGGCCTCTACGAGAAGCTGCGCGAGACCGCGAAGGGCCGCGACAAGTTCGTGCTGCATGACGGCCCGCCCTACGCCAACGGCAACATTCACATCGGCACGGCGCTGAACAAGATCCTCAAGGATCTCGTCACCAAGAGCCAGCAGATGCTCGGCTTCGATTCCAACTACGTGCCGGGCTGGGACTGCCACGGCCTGCCGATCGAGTGGAAGGTCGAGGAAGAGCACTATCGCAAGAAGGGCAAGCAGAAGCCCGACTTCCGCGACAGCGCCGCGATGATCGATTTCCGGAAAGAGTGCCGCGCCTACGCCACGCACTGGCTCAACGTCCAGCGCGAAGAGTTCAAGCGGCTCGGGGTGATCGGCGACTGGGCTCATCCCTACGCCACCATGAACTATCCGGCCGAAGCCCAGATCGCGCGCGAACTGATGAAGTTCGCCGCCAACGGCACGCTCTATCGCGGCTCCAAGCCGGTGATGTGGAGCGTGGTCGAGAAGACCGCGCTCGCCGAAGCCGAAGTCGAGTACGAGGACTACACCTCCGACATGGTCTGGGTGAAATTCCCGGTCACCTCGCCTGCGCACGGCGCGCTGGCATCGGCCAGTGTCGTGATCTGGACCACCACGCCGTGGACGCTGCCCGGCAACCGCGCCATCTCGTTCTCGCCGAAGATCGCCTATGGCCTCTACAAGGTGACGGACGCGCCCGCGGACAATTGGGCCAAGACCGGCGATCTCCTGATCCTGGCCGACGCGCTCGCTGCAGAGGTCTTCAAGCAGGCGCGTGTGACCGCTTTCGAGAAGGTCCGCGACATCCCCGGCGACACCATGGACGCGATCGAATGCGCCCATCCGCTCAGGGGTCTCGCCGGCGGCTACGAGTTCGTCGTGCCATTGCTGTCCGGCGACCACGTCACCGACGACACCGGCACCGGCTTCGTGCACACTGCGCCCAGCCACGGCCGCGAGGACTTCGACGTCTGGACGGCGAATACGCGGGAGCTGGATTCCCGCGGCATCAACAGCGCGATCCCCTACACCGTCGACGAGAACGGCGCCTATACCGACCAGGCGCCGGGCTTCACCGGCAAGCGCGTCATCAACGACAAGGGTGAGAAGGGCGACGCCAACGAGGCCGTGATCAAGGCGCTGATCGAGGGCGGCAAGCTGCTCGCGCGCGGCCGGCTCAAGCACCAATACCCGCATTCCTGGCGCTCGAAGAAGCCCGTGATCTTCCGCAACACGCCGCAATGGTTCATCGCAATGGACAAGAACATTGCGAGCGATGGCAAGACCAAGTCCGGCGACACGCTGCGCGCTCGCGCGCTGCATGCGATCTCCGTCACGCAATGGGTGCCGCCGTCGGGTGAGAACCGCATCAACGGCATGATCGAGGCCCGTCCCGACTGGGTGATCTCGCGCCAGCGCGCCTGGGGCGTGCCGATCGCCGTGTTCGTCCGCGAGAAAGGCGACGGCTCGGCCGAGATCCTGCAGGACGAGGCCGTCAACACCCGCATCGGCGACGCCTTCGCGAAGGAAGGCGCCGACGCCTGGTACGCAACAGGCGCGCGCGAGCGCTTCCTCGGACCGCGTGCCGTTGAGGACTGGCAGAAGGTCGACGACATTCTCGACGTCTGGTTCGATTCCGGATCGACCCACGCCTTCGTGCTGGAAGACTCCGTGCAATTTCCCGGTCTTGCCGGCATCAAACGCAAGGTCGACGGCGGCACCGATACCGTGATGTATCTCGAAGGCTCGGACCAGCACCGCGGCTGGTTCCACTCCTCGCTGCTGGAGAGCTGCGGCACGCGCAGCCGCGCGCCCTACGACATCGTGCTGACCCACGGCTTCACCCAGGCCGAGGACGGCCGCAAAATGTCGAAGTCGCTCGGCAACACGATCGAGCCGCAGGCCGTTATCAAGGAATCCGGTGCCGACATCCTCAGGCTTTGGGTTGCGTCCTGCGACTACACCGACGACCAGCGCATCGGCCCCGAGATCCTGAAAAACACCGTCGAGACCTATCGCAAGCTGCGCAACACCGTGCGCTGGATGCTCGGCACGCTGCATCACTATAAGCCGACTGAGGCGGTCGCGCCCGCCGAGATGCCCGAGCTCGAGCGGCTGATGCTGCACGAGCTCGCGATCCGCGCCGAACTGGTCCGCAAGGCCTATGAGACCTTCGACTTCAAGAGCGTGGTCGCAACGCTGTCGGCCTTCCTGAACAGCGAGCTCTCGGCATTCTACTTCGATATCCGCAAGGACACCCTCTATTGCGATCCGCCGTCCTCGGCGGTGCGGAAATCGGCGCTGACGACGATCGACCTGCTGTGCAATTCGATCCTGAAATGGCTGGCGCCGGTGCTGAGCTTCACTGCGGAAGAGGCTTGGCGGATGTACAGGCCGGATGCTGAACCGTCGGTCCATTTGACGCTGTTCCTGGAAGGCCTCGAGCAATTCCGCGACGAAAAGCTCGCTGCGAAATGGGAGACCATCCGCAACGTTCGCCGCGTCGTCACGGGCGCGCTGGAGCTCGAGCGCGCCGCCAAGAACATCGGCTCGTCGCTGGAGGCCTCGCCGGTGATCTATGTCGCCGACCGCAACATGCTGGCGACGTTGTTCGACACCGATCTCGCCGAGATCTGCATCACCTCGAATTACGAAGTGCGCGAGGGCGAGGCGCCGGCGTCCGCGTTCCGTCTCGATGCCGTGCCGGGCGTCGCGGTGGTCGTCGAGAAGGCGGTCGGCACCAAATGCGCCCGCTCCTGGAAGATCCTGCCGACGGTCGGCGAGGACGCCGAATATCCCGACGTCACCCCGCGCGATGCCAAGGCGCTGCGCGAATGGAAGGCGTTGGGCGTGAGCATCTGATCGGCCTGTCATGACCCCGCTCCGCGCCGGCATCCTCGCGGCCGTGGTCACGCTCGTGGCCGATCAGGCCTCAAAGCTCTGGCTGCTGAACGGCTTCGACCTCGCTCGCCGCGGCGTGGTCAAGGTGACGCCGTTCTTCGATCTGGTGCTGGCCTGGAACATCGGGATCAGCTTCGGCTGGCTCCAGAACGACGGTCAGGCCGCGCAGCTCGCGCTGATGGCGGTGAAGGTCGTCGCGGTGATTGCACTCGCGATCTGGATGGCGCGGTCGCAGACACGGCTCGCCACTGTCGCGCTGGGGTTGATCATCGGTGGCGCCATCGGCAACGGTATCGACCGCCTGGCCTATGGCGCGGTGGTCGATTTCGCCCTGTTCCACATCGAAATCGGCGGAAAAACCTACAATTGGTACGTCTTCAACCTGGCGGACGTGGCCATCGTTGCTGGGGTGGCGGCCCTATTGTATGATTCCTTCCTGGGGGCACCCGCCGCAAAAGCGCCCTGATCCCGGCCGATACGGACCGGAGGCGGAACCTTGCTTGGGCGAGGGGCGGTCGCGCGAGACGCGGCAAGACTGGTACATCAAGACCGGCACAATCAAGACTGCCACAATATGGAACAGGTATAGGTATGCGCAGCTCGGAGACCAGCGGTTCGATGGGTGGAGCCCCCCGGCGGGGACTTTGGCTGACGCTGAAATTGTCGGCTGTCGCCCTCGGCATCGGCCTCGTCATGTCGGCAGGCCCGGTCCGCGCCGGTGACGATGGCGATGATGATGACGACATGACCTTCGAAGAGAAGATCATCGACAATCTGATGTCGGGCATCGGCGGCAAGAGCATGGAGAAGAAGGGCATCGAGTACCGCGAGCGGTCGCCGCTGGTGGTGCCGCCCAAGCTCGACCTGCCGCCGCCCAGCTCTGAAGCCCAGAACGCACCGAACTGGCCGAAGGATCCCGACGAGAAGCGCCGCAAGGAGGCCATTGCCGCGCGGAAGAAGGCGGGTGGCAACAAGGCGTCGGAGTTCTGGAAGAATGGCCTGCCGCTGTCGCCGGCCGAGTTGAACGCCCACAAGACGGCGGCCGCCGAAAAGACCAGCAATGATTCGGTCCAGCCGGGTAGCAACACCAACAACCCGACACTTAGCCCGGCCCAGCTCGGTTACACCGGCGGTCTGTGGAACATGTTTTCGAACAACAAAGGCGAGTCCAAGCAATTCACGAGCGAGCCGCCGCGCCAGTCGCTGGTCGAGCCGCCGCCGGGATATCAGACGCCTTCGCCGAACTACGCCTATGGCGCCGGCGAAGATAAGACGCGCCGGACCTATTTCGACGTTCGGTCCGGCAAGGATAGGGAGCAATAGGCTCCTTGTCCGTCGCACGCAGGGCGGACCCGCCGCAATCGTCCGGTGTAGGCCGGATGCGGCAAATGACCTATTTTTAAGTACAACTCAGCGGCGTTCTCTGCTTCGTGACCCGAAGCTCAAGGCCGCGCGGTGTAGCATGCCGTGCTTTCACGTCCGGACATCAGGGTCCGGGCCTTCACAAGGATCGTGATGTCCTCACACCGATCGATTGCCTACCTCTTCGCCGCGCTGCTCTCGACATCTGCCCTCGACGTCGGCAGCGCATTCGCCCAGACGACGGTCACGTCCGCCCCGCCTGCGAGCTTCACGCTTAGCAACGGCCTCCAGGTCGTAGTCATTCCGGACCACCGCACGCCCGTGGTCACCGAGATGATCTGGTACAAGGTCGGCTCGGCCGACGAGACGCCGGGCAAATCCGGCCTCGCCCATTTCCTCGAACATCTGATGTTCAAGGGCACTGAGAAGCATCCCGTCGGCGAATTCTCCCAGACCGTGCTCCGTGTCGGCGGCAACGAGAACGCCTCGACCTCGGTCGACTACACCAATTACTACCAGCGCGTGCCGAAAGAGCAGCTACCGACCATGATGGAATTCGAGGCCGACCGCATGACCGGCCTGATCCTCAAGGACGAGAACGTGCTGCCCGAGCGCGATGTCGTGCTCGAAGAGTACAACATGCGCGTCGCCAACAATCCGGACGCGCGGCTCAACGAGCAGATCATGGCCGCGCTCTATCTCAATCATCCCTATGGCCGGCCGGTGATCGGCTGGCATCAGGAGATCGAGAAGCTCGATCGCGAGGATGCGCTCGCCTTCTACCGCCGCTTCTATGCGCCCAACAACGCGATCCTGGTGATCGCCGGCGACGTCGAGGCCGCCGACGTGCGCCCGCTGGTCGAACGTAACTTCGGCCCGATCCCAGCCCAGCCCGCGATCCCTGCGCGTCGCATCCGGCCGCAGGAGCCCGAGCCGGCGGCGCCGCGCACCGTCACGCTGTCCGACCCGCGCGTCGAGCAGCCGGGCCTGCGCCGCTATTATCTGGTCCCCTCGGCGACGACAGCTGCGGCCGGTGAGAGCGCCGCGCTCGACGTGCTGGCGCAGTTGATGGGCAGCGGCAGCAACTCCTACCTCTACCGCGCGCTCGTGGTCGACAAGCCGCTCGCGGTCTCCGCCAGCGCCAGCTATTCCAGCATCTCGCTCGACCCGACCCAGTTTGCGATCTCGGCCTCGCCGAAACCCGGTGTCAGCTTCGCAGACATAGAACAGGTCATCGACGGCGTGATCGCCGACGTCGCGCAGAATCCGATCCGCGCCGAGGATCTCGAGCGGGTCAAGACCCAGCTGATCGCCGAAGCGATCTACGCCCAGGACAATCAGGCGGTGCTGGCGCGCTGGTATGGCGGCGCACTGACCACGGGCCTGTCGATCGAGGACATCCGAAGCTGGCCCGATCGCATTCGCGCCGTTACCGCCGAGCAGGTCCGCGCCGTCGCACAGAAATGGCTCGAGAAGAAGCGCTCGGTGACCGGCTATCTGATCAAGGACACCGCTGCCGCCAAGCGCGAGGAGAAGCGTTCGTGACCCATTCCTTTCTTCACGCAAGACACTTCCTGCGCACAAGACATTTCGCATTGTCCATCGTCACCGGCGCGGCACTCGCGCTGGCGTCGGCAGTACCCTCGCAGGCCGCAGCAAAAATCCAGCACCTGGTTTCGCCGGGCGGCATCGAGGCCTGGTTCGTCCAGGACGCGACCGTACCTCTGATCGCCATGGAATATTCCTTTGCCGGCGGCTCGGCCCAGGATCCCAAGGACAAGCCCGGCGTCGCCAATCTCGTTGGCGACCTCCTCGACGAGGGCTCCGGCGATCTCGATTCCAAGACGTTCCATGAGCGGCTCGACCGCCGTGCCATCGAGCTCTCCTTCAGCGCCACCCGCGACACCTTCCGCGGTAGCCTGCGGATGCTGCGCGACAACAAGGACGAGGCCTTCGACCTGTTGCGCTCGGCACTGACCTCGCCGCATTTCGAAACGGCCGATGTCGAGCGCATCCGCTCGCAAGTCATCTCGAGCCTGCGCCGCGACACCACCAACCCGACCTCGCTCGCAAGCCGCAAATTCCTGGAGATCACGTTCGGCGATCATCCCTATGGACGGCAGACCAACGGCACGCTGGAGAGCGTGCCGACCATCACGGTCGCCGACATGAAGGATTACGTCGGCCGTGTGCTCGCCAAGGACACGCTGAAGATCGCCGTCGTCGGCGACGTCGATCCGGCCACCCTTGGCAAGCTGCTCGATCACACGTTTGGTAGCCTACCTGCCAAGGCCAATCTGGCGCCGGTGCCCGACGTCGAGGCCGCAAAGCCACCTCAGCGCGCTTTCGTGCCGCTCGATGTGCCGCAGACCGTGATCACCTTCGGCGGCCCCGGCGTCATGCGCAGCGATCCGAACTTCATGGCGGCCTATGTCGTCAATCACATCCTTGGCGGCGGCGGATTGTCCTCGCGGCTTTATCGCGAAGTCCGCGAGAAGCGTGGCCTCGCCTATTCGGTGTTCGAATCGCTGCTCTGGATGGAGCATTCGGCGATCTTCATCGGCAACACCGGCACCCGCGCCGACCGCGCCGGCGACACCATGGATGCCATCGAGAAGGAAGTGCGCCGCATCGCCGACGAGGGCCCGACCCAGAAGGAGCTCGACGAGGCCAAGTCCTACCTCAAGGGTTCGCAGATGCTCGCGCTCGACACCTCCTCCAAGCTCGCGCAGGCGCTGCTACAGTATCAGCAGGACAAGCTGCCGATCGACTATATCGAGAAGCGCAACGCCATCGTCGACGCGGTGACGCTGGACGACGCCAAGGCGGCCGCCAAGCGCCTGTGGGGCCAGGGGCTCCTGACCGTCGTCGTCGGCCGTGCGCCGCAGGCCGCCGCACAGCCGGCCGCGGCTCCGGCGACCAAGTCGAACTGACGTCTCCTGACGTTTCCTGAAATGGCCGGGCTCGCCCGGCCATTTGCGTCTCCATCATGCACCATTGCCGAACATGGACGTTCCGCGATATGTCGAGACATCACGAATGGTGCCATCATGCTGCGGATATCCCGCGATCTCGTCATCGACGAGGACGACATCGAGATCGGCTTTGTCCGCGCCTCCGGCCCGGGCGGCCAGAACGTCAACAAGGTCTCGACCTCCGCGCAATTGCGCTTCGACACCCGTAAGCTGACCATCCCGGAGGACGCGACGATCCGGCTCGCCCGCATCGCCGGCCAGCGCATGACCAAGGAAGGCGTCATCGTGATCCATGCCCAGCGCTTCCGCACCCAGGAACGTAACCGGCAGGACGCCATCGACCGGCTCGTCGAAATCCTGACTGAAGCGATGATCCGGCCGACGCCGCGACGCGCGACGCGACCGACCTTCGCCTCCAAGCAACGGCGGCTCGACGGCAAGAAGCGCCGCAGCGACGTCAAGGCCGGACGCGGCGGCCGCTTCAACGATTAGCAAGAACGATTAGCAAGACGGACGCAGCCAAAGGAAACTCCGGTCGCAGGGCGACCGGAGTTCTACCATCCTAGTAACGCTTGCCCGTGGCTGCGCCGCCGGTCGCGGCATCGTCGGCGGTCCCCTTGTGCACAGCGCTGCCTGTCGTGCCGACCGTACCTCTGGTACTCTTGGTCGACTTCATTCCGGTCTTCTCACCCGCGGCGCCAGGTTGAGCACTCATCTCCTCGTCGCCGCTGCCCATCGTACTGCCCTGCATGGGTTTGCTTTGCACGGTGCCGCCTGTCTTGGCGGGCGGCGCGCCTTGCGCAAATACGGGCGCGGCAACGAGAGCCGACAGAGCGCATGCGATCATCGAGGTCTTCACCAATTTCATCCATTTCTCCTGGATTTTTCACGACAAATGGCACGGCCGTTCCCTACGCCGCTCGTCTGCACCGGGCCATTGCATCGCGTCAAGAAATCAAGCGACGTGTTCGTCATGCAATCCGGATGGTGTGGTCATCGTTTAGGGATTTGACGGCGGTTTCGCGGAATTGTGCTCCGCATATAAGGCAGCGCGGAACACACCGCACACACCGAGCACCTTCTCTTCTTGTAAAATAGCCGGCGACGACCACCGCGTCTTTAGCGCCGCTAGAATCTGCGCACGCTGAATTTGACGTGGATGGGCCGTTTTCCTTTTCAGAACAGGTTGGACCGGGTCGGGTGCGGCTGTTCGGCCGCATCGATTACGCGATTTTCTTGAACATCCAATATCTTCAATGTGATAGGTGGCCTTCTTCCCCAGGCCGCCACGTGAATGTTGCCCAACACATGCTTTTGACGCAACACGGCCTAGAATAGCGTTGTCAGCGAATCCACATCGAAAGCCCCATGCCCGTCCGTCAGCTTCCAGAGCAGGTCGTCAATCGCATCGCCGCCGGCGAGGTGGTCGAACGCCCTGCGAGCGTGGTCAAGGAGCTCGTGGAAAACGCCATCGATGCCGGCGCGAGCCGAATCGACGTCTTCACCGATGGCGGCGGCCGGCGGCGGATCGGCATCACCGACGACGGCAGCGGCATGACCGCAAAAGACCTCGCGCTCGCGGTCGAACGCCATGCCACCTCCAAGCTCGACGACGAGGATTTGCTCCAGATCCGCACGCTCGGATTCCGTGGCGAGGCACTACCTTCGATCGGCTCGGTCGCGCGGCTCTCGATCACCACGCGGCATGCGAGCGAGCCGCATGCCTGGGCGCTCACTGTCGAGGGCGGTGAGAAGTCCGAGATCATGCCGGCGGCGCTCGCGCACGGAACGCGCGTCGAAGTCAACGATCTCTTCTATGCAACGCCGGCGCGGCTGAAGTTTTTGAAGACCGATCGCACCGAGGCGGAAGCGATCCGCGAAGTGGTGCGGCGCCTCGCCATGGCGCGGCCCGATGTCGCCTTCACGCTTGCGGGCGAGGAACGTGCACCGGTGACCTGGGCCGCCGCCCTGCCCGGCGCAGCCGGACGCCTGACGCGGCTTGGCGACATTCTCGGCTCGGAGTTCCGCACCCATGCCTTCGAGGTCCATGCCGAACGCGAGGGCGTTGTCGTGGCTGGCTACGCCGCGGCCCCAGCGCTGACCAAAGCCAATGCGCTCGGGCAATATCTCTTCGTCAACGGCCGTCCGGTGCGTGACAAGCTGATCCTGGGCGCGGTGCGCGGGGCCTATGCCGACTATCTGCCGCGCGACCGTCATCCGGTGCTGGCGTTGTTCGTCACGCTCGATCCGCGCGAGGTCGACGCCAACGTGCATCCGGCCAAGACCGAGGTCCGCTTCCGCAACGCCGGCCTCGTCCGTGCGCTGATCGTGCACGGATTGAAGGAAGGGCTCGCCCGAGAGGGCCGCCGCACCGCCGCCAATAGCGGCGAAGGCGCATTGTCCTCGTTCCGGCCCGCCTTCACGCCGCCGCGTCCGGCAAGCTGGGACTGGCGCGCCTCGCCATCGGCCCCGGTCGTGCCGATGTCGTCGTTCGAAAGCTCGGCCGCCCCCGCCTTCGCCGAGCGCGCGCAGGCCACCTTCGACGTCGGCGCCCCGAGCGCAGATGTGCGGTTCGAGACGCAGCCGGTCGGCGATCTCGTCGATCGTCCGCTTGGTGCTGCGCGCACGCAGCTGCACGAAACTTATATCGTCTCGCAGACCCGCGACGGGCTGATCATCGTCGATCAGCATGCTGCGCATGAGCGCATCGTCTATGAGCGGCTGAAAGCCTCGCTGGCCGCAAACGGCGTGCAGCGTCAAATCCTCTTGATCCCCGAGATCGTCGAGATGGACGAAGCCACGGTGGAGCGCCTGCTGGAGCGCAGCGAGGAGCTTTCATCGTTCGGCCTTGCGATCGAATCCTTTGGCCCCGGCGCGGTCGCTGTGCGGGAGACACCGTCGCTGCTCGGCAAGACCAATGCCGGCGGGCTGCTGCGCGATCTCTCCGAGCACATGGCGGAATGGGACGAAGCGCTGCCGCTGGAGCGCCGCCTGATGCATGTCGCCGCCACCATGGCCTGCCACGGCTCGGTGCGCGCCGGCCGCAGGCTGCGGCCGGAAGAGATGAACGCCCTGCTCCGCGAGATGGAGGAGACGCCGAACTCCGGCCAGTGCAATCACGGCCGGCCGACCTATGTCGAGCTGAAGCTCGCCGATGTGGAGAAACTATTCGGGAGACGGTGACGCGAGAATTTGTAAGTTGGCCTAGCTAACCCGCCCTGCGCAGCTTCGATCAATTTCGTCCGCAAGCCATTAACTCTTTGTTGCTACCTGAAGCTGTCCTGTAATGCCTGGGGTCCCAGCATGTCCTGGTGGCAAGTCCTGCTCGTATGCGCCGTGGCGTTTGTCGCTTGGGATTTTCGCCGCTTTCAGCGGGCGAGGGCCGCGACCTCGCCACCATGGCTGGGTCGGGCGGCTTTCGCCCCGGTGGGGCGCGATGCGCCGATTCCGCCGCCGCCTGGGATCAGCGAGAGCGTTTCGGTCGTCTTGCGGCGGCAGATTCCGCCGCGGGTCGAAGCACCCCGATCATGGCTGGGCGGGCTGCCTATGATGCCCGATCACATCGAATGGCCGCGGTCGATTTCGTCGGAATACCCTGATAGAGGCGAGCGGCCGCTGCACTTCGTGGCGCAGATTGCCTGCGCCGACCTGCCGGCCGAATTGTGGGGCGGGCTCGGGCCCCGCCAGGGCTGGCTGCTGCTGTTCATCGATCCCAATCAGGGCGTGCCCGAGGGACCTGATGCATTTCGCATTCTCCATGTCGATGCGCTCGGCTCCGAGCGGGAGCCCCCGGCCGATCTCGGGCCCGTGCATGACGGCGTCTATTCCGGATTCGACTATGACTATTGCCGCACCGCCGACGAAGTGCCGCGGCGCTGGCGGCGCTGGCCGGTCGATCTCGTCGTCGTGCCCAATGAGGCGCGGATCGAAGGCCAGAGCACGCGCGTGGCGCCAGAAAATTTTGCGAGCATCCTGTATCCGGGGCAGCCCGTCGCGTCGGACCGCCAGCGGCCGGACGAGCCCGAACCCTTCACCTGGCGCGGCGCCCTTCAGGCGCTCGACAGCGTCGCGCGCACTCGTGCGCCGTCAGTCACCCCGCCGGACAAGCTTAAGATACCCGATTGGCTGGTCGAGAGGCTGAGCCAGCCGGGTTATGTCGGCTCCATCCTCGCCGTGATCGAGGCCGACGACGCCAGCTGGACCGCGATGTCCCGTGCTGATCTCGAAGGCCCCGAGCCGGAAGACGAGGCGACGCGCCTGCGCCGGGCGCAAACGCGGCGTGCGGCAGAGAACCGCAGAGCACGACGCGAAGCGCTGGCGGCTTTCCTGGCCAGCCATCCCACGCTGGAGTCCATCGTGGACTATCTGCACCGGTCTGAGCGCGAGCTCGGCGAGTGGGGCACCGCGATGCGCGCACGCGTGGCCGTCGAGCGATCAGCCGTTCTGACGCACGACCTCGACAGCTCGATTCCGGACGATGCCTGGCAAGCGCTCAAGGCGCGCCTGCAGCAGGACGCATTCCGGTTCTGGAGATACTCCTCCGCCGATCGGGACGGCGAGCGAGGCCACGTTGCCTTTCACGAACACGAAATTTCCGCCTGGTCCTTCCAGCGCGGCCACATTCGCGAGCTGGTGGCTGACTATTACGTCGATGAAGCGAAGCGGCCACTGATCCCGCCCGCCGTGCTTTCCGAATTCGAGCCGCATTGGCGCAGCCTCTATCACAACCGTCCCCATCGCATCGGCGGGTACCACGACGGCCTGCAGTCAGATGCGCAGATCGGCCCGACCCACGACCTCCTGCTGCTTCAGATCGCAACCGACGATGCCATGCACTGGTGCTGGGGCGACGCCGGCGCCTACTATGTCTTCATCGGCATGGACGCGCTGAAGGAGATGAATTTCTCGCAGGCAACGATCACGCTGGAATGTTACTGACGATGCACAGCAGTTCGGCACGCGTGGTTGCCACTCCGCTCGCACACGCCGATCTCATGCGAAGTGGTCAGCCTTCGCTGTTTGCCGCGATGCGGATGTCGAGTGAACACAGCCATCTGTTCAAGGAGATGGCCGTCGGAACACACGGATTCGTCAATGAGGTAGGCTTCGCTACAGGCTGGGCTGCCCCATTGTCCCAGCTGCCGCGCAACATGGCGTTTTACCAGGAGTTCATGCGCGACCGCTTCTTCTGGGTGACGACAGCCGATTGCAGCAGCCATCTGGGACGGGTGGATATCAACGAAGCGCTGGTGGAAGATACCTACATGCGCGGGGCGATCGACTACACCGGCTTTATACTGATCCTCACCCTCAGCAAAGACGCCTACAGCATCTTCGCCAATCGGGTGGAAATTGGAAAACCGAGGCCGGATTACGATGATCGCAACGTCATCCTCGGGATACCAACGCCGCCGTTTGCCTTTCCTGCGCAGCGCGGCAATCCCAAGCCCGGCGATGCCAGAATAAAATGCGCGACTGACCTTCAGCCAATCAAGCGGCTTGAGCTGGACGACATGATCGTCGCCCTCGTGAACCGCCGCGCGGGCGAGCCACCCGACGGCGCCTCGATGCATGACCGCTTCGAGCTAATTTCCGCTGCAAGATTAACGCTGGCAACTGAAGGAGCCCGAGTGCTTCACGCTCCTGAGCATGAGGGTTTATGAAGCAGAAGTGTTAGGCTACGGCTTCCTCAAAAACACGAATTCCGTGTCGTCATACGCGCGCCGCTCCAACTCCTCATACCCTTCCGGCGTAGCGAACTGCGCGGCCTTCGCCTCTTCCACCACGAGCAGCGCGCCCGGCGTCAGCCAGCCACCATCGCGCAAAGAAGCCAGCGCCTTCTCCCCAAAACCCTTGCCATAGGGCGGATCGAGGAACACCAGCGAGAACGGCTCGACCGGATGCGCGGGCCCGAGATCGGTCGCATCGCGACGATAGACTTTTGTGACGCCGCCGAGGCCGAGCGATTCGACATTGTTACGCAGCAGTGCCCGCGCCTCGGCGCCATTGTCGACGAACAGCACGAATTTCGCGCCGCGTGACGACGCCTCGATCCCGAGCGCGCCGGTGCCGGCGAAGAGATCGAGCACGCGCGCGTCCTCGATCGGATCGTCATAGGCGTGCACGAGGATGTTGAACACGGACTCGCGCAGCCGATCCGCCGTGGGACGGATGTCACGCGAAGACGGTGAGGCTAAATTGCGCCCCTTCAAACGACCGCCGACGACGCGCAACCTAGTCCTCCTTCGGCGTCAGGTCGCGTTTGCCGTGATAACCGCGCTTGGGACGACGCGGTGGGCCGTAACCGTTGGCCTCTTCCTCGTTGCGCTCGCGCGCTTCGTCGCTGCCGGTGCGCTGCACCAGCACGCGGCGGCCCTTGCGGTCGGCAATCACGGCGCGCTTCGACGTCTTGTTCTCGCCCTCAGCGGACTTCTTAGGCACGTCGAACTGCGCGCCCGATTTCTCGATCACCTTGTCGCCGAGTTGCTCGCGCAGCACGCGCGCGCGAATCTCCTCGACCTGCCCCTCGGGAACCTCGCCGAGTTGGAACGGACCGTAGGAGACGCGGATCAGCCGGTTCACCTCGAGCCCGAGATGGGCGCAGACGTTGCGCACCTCGCGGTTCTTGCCTTCGCGGATCGCAAACACCAACCAGACATTGGCGCCCTGGTCGCGCTCCAGCGTCGCTTCGATCGGACCGTATTTCACCCCCTCGACCTCGATGCCTTCCTTCAATTGATCGAGCTGCGCTTGGGTGACATCGCCATGAGCACGAACGCGATAGCGGCGCAGCCAGCCGGTGTCCGGCAGCTCCAGCGTGCGCGCGAGGCCACCGTCATTGGTGAGCAACAGCAAGCCTTCGGTGTTGAAGTCGAGCCGGCCGACCGAGATCAGGCGCGGCAGGCCTTCGGGCAGATTGTCGAACACGGTCGGACGCCCTTCGGGGTCGTCATGCGTCGTCATCAGCCCGCGCGGCTTGTGGTAGAGGAACAGCCGCGTGCGCTCGCGCTCCGGCAAAGGCTTGCCGTCGACCAGAACGACGTCATTCTTCGTGATGTCGAGCGCCGGCGAGTTGATGACGCGACCGTTGACGGTGACGCGGCCCTGCGTGACCATCTCCTCGGCATCGCGGCGCGAGGCAAGGCCCGCACGCGCCAGCGCCTTGGCGATACGTTCGCCCGCCTTCTTCGGCTTCGGCGCCTCTTCGCGGCGCGGTCGTCCCTCGAAATCACGCTCGCGCGCGCGATAAGCACCGCGGCCGCCGAAGGCGGGGCGCTTCTCAAAAATCCTGCTGTCGTCCTCGTTGTCGCGGCGCGGACGATCGCGGAAGCCACCTTCGCTGCGCGGATGCTCCTGCCAGTCCATGCGGCCTTCGGGCCGCTCGCGCGGACGATCGAATTTCGGGCGCTCGCGGAACGGACGGTCGCCCGACGCACGGTCGTCGCGCGAGCGCGAAAAACGCGGACGGTCATCACCGCGACCGCCTTCGCGACGGTCGTCACGCTTTTGCCAAGGCTTTTCTTCGCTGCGATCGCGGCCGCCGAAATCCTTGCGCGGCCCGCGATCTCCTCCAGCCCGCGAAAACTTCCTGTCCTCGAATTTGCGTTCGGGGCGCTCGCCACGCGGCGCGCGATCACCGCGGTCGAAATTCGGACGGTCGCCTCT
The DNA here is from genome assembly GCF_018130615.1 of Bradyrhizobium manausense. Lineage (GTDB taxonomy): Bacteria > Pseudomonadota > Alphaproteobacteria > Rhizobiales > Xanthobacteraceae > Bradyrhizobium > Bradyrhizobium manausense_A. The sequence goes on along the minus strand of NZ_JAFCKB010000017.1, from coordinate 6,370 downwards.
CGGCTTGAAGCTGCGCTCGCCACGGTCCTCGCGATCGCCGCGCGGCGCATAGGGCCGTTTGTCGCCGAACTTCTTGTCACCGAAGCGACCGGCGGGACGGGCGTCGTCGCGATCCCGGCTGCGCGGCGGACGATCGTCGCGGCCATAGGACGGGCGATCACCACGCGGCTTGAAGGAGCGCTTCTCGCCGTCGCGCGATCCGCGATCGGAGAAGGGGCGGTCGCCACGCGGCTTGAAGCTGCGCTCGCCGCGGCCTTCGCCACCGCGATCGTCGCGCTTGAAGCGGGGACGGTCGGAGAAATCGCGGCGCGGCGCATCGCCCTCCTCGCGGCGGCGGAACGACGGACGGCTGTCACGGTCGCCACGGGGCGGACGGCTGTCGCGATCGCCACGGGGGGGGCGCTTGTCGCCGTCGCCCTTGCCCTCAAAACCGCGCTTGGCGAATTTCTTGTCGGGGCCGCGGGGCTTGCCGCTACGGCCGCCTTTGGGCGGGCCTCGCCGGCCGCGGGAATCGTTGTCTTTGTCGCTGTCGCGAGGCATGAATAATCTCACTCAGGGGGTGGCGCGATGAGCATTATGCGCGCTCATTCCGAGCCGCATGCTCAGGCAAAAACCGGTAAGCACTTCTGCTGAAGGCGCAGCTACTAGCAGGTTTCTTCGGATGATACGAGGCTTGAAAGCCCCCTCTTTCATGGATTTGGCGCTCAAAACGGCCGAAAATGCCGGAAAGGCGGGCGAAGTTCCGATCGGATGCGTGGTGGTCCGCAATTACGAGGTCATCGCCACCGCCGCCAACCGGACGCTGACCGATTACGACCCCACCGGCCACGCCGAGATCGTGGCGCTGCGTGAGGCCGCGAAGAAGATCGGCAGCGAGCGCCTGGTCGACTGCGACCTCTACGTGACGCTGGAGCCCTGCACCATGTGTGCGGGCGCGATCTCCTTTGCAAGGGTCCGCCGGCTCTATTACGGCGCCGCCGACCCCAAGGGCGGCGCGGTGGAGTCCGGCGTCCGGTTCTTTGCCTCGCCAACCTGCCACCACGCCCCTGACGTCTATTCCGGGGTCGGCGAGAGCGAGGCGGCGCGGCTGCTCAAGGAGTTCTTTCGCGAGCGGCGTTAACTGCCCGCGAAGAACGCGCGCAGCGCCTGCGCGGTGACATCAGGGTTCTCCTCAGTGAGGAAGTGGCCGGAGTCCACCGGCTGTCCCTCGACATTGGTCGCCCATTGCTTCCAGATGTCGAGCGGGGTCGCGGCGGCCTGGGCGATGCCGGCGCCGCCCCACAGCGCCAGCATCGGCACCGTGATCTTCTTGCCGGCGTCGAAATCGGCCTTGTCGAGGTCGTAGTCGATATAGGCGCCGGCGCGGTAATCCTCGCACATCGCGTGGATGCGGGCGGGATCGCGGAACGGGGCGATGTAGTGCTCGAGCGCGCGCTTGTCGATCGCGTCCAGCGTCCTCGACTTGGTCTGGCTCGCCATCTTGAAGCGCAGGAAGAATTCGCCCTGGCCTGCGATCAGCGTCTCCGGCAGCGGCGCGGGCTGGGCGAGGAACGTCCAGTGATAGATCTTCAGCGCATAGGCGCGGTTCATCCGCTCCCAGTAATTATAGGTCGGCAGGATATCGAGCACGGCGAGCTTCGACAGCCGGCCGGGATGATCGAGCGCCAGCCGATACGACACGCGGCCGCCGCGGTCGTGGCCGGCGAGCGCGAAGTGGACGTGGCCGAGGCGCTCCATCACCTCGACCATGGCCTTGGCCATCGCGCGCTTGCTGTAGGGCATGTGCAGCGCGTCGCTCTCGGGCATGTCGGACCAGCCATAGCCGGGCAGGTCGGCGATGATCAGCGTGAACCGGTCGGCCAGCTCAGGCGCGACGCGGTGCCACATCACATGGGTCTCGGAGAAGCCGTGCAGCAAGAGCAGCGGCGGGCCGTTGCCGCCGACGCGGGCGAAGATGCGGCCGAACGAGGTGTTGATCCATTCGGAGGCGAAGCCGGGATAGAGGTCGGCCAGATCGGACATCTTGTTGCATCCTTGTTGGGTCAGTCGGCATGGGGGGCCGACCAAAAAGTCGAAAACAACCCCATGCACAGTAGCGGTATTATCAGCGGGGTAGCTAACCCCAACAGCTGATTGCGCATTTCTGATGTCGATGTGGCGCGTGGTGGCGGACCAAAACCTCGAGGTTCCGGATCGGCGCGTTTTACGCGCCGTCCGGAACGACGACCTAATTCCGGGCCTTCTCGGCGTCCACCGCCTGCCAGCCGATGTCGCGGCGGCAAAAACCTTCCGGCCAGTTGATGCGGTCGACGGCCCGGTAGGCGCGCGCCTGCGCCTCGGTCACGGTCGCCCCGAGCGCGCAGACATTGAGCACGCGGCCGCCATTGGCGAGGATGGCGCCGTCCTTCGCGACCGTGCCGGCGTGGAAGATCTCGACGGTATCGACCTTGGCGGCGTCATCGAGCCCTTCGATGCGGGTGCCCTTCTGATAGTCACCGGGATAACCCTTCGCGGCCATCACCACCGTCAGTGCAGACTCTGGATACCAGCGAAGGTCAAAATTCCTGAGCTGGCCATCGCATGACGCGAGGAACGCCGGCACGATGTCCGACATCATGCGCAGCATCAGCACCTGGCACTCGGGATCGCCGAAGCGGACGTTGAACTCGAACAGCTTTGGGCCCTGCGTCGTCAGCATGATCCCCGCATAGAGCACGCCGCGGAACGGCGTGCCGCGCTGCTTCATGCCTGATACCGTCGGCAGGATGATCTTGGCCATGATCGCGTCGTGGATCGCCGGCGTCACCAGCGGTGTCGGCGAATAGGCGCCCATGCCGCCGGTGTTCGGGCCGACGTCGTGGTCGAACACACGCTTGTGGTCCTGGGCGGAGGCCAGCGGAATGGCGGTCTCGCCGTCGCAGAGCGCAAAGAAGGAGATCTCGCGGCCCGGCAGAAACTCCTCGATCACGACTTCAGTGCCGGCCTCGCCAAACGCGCCCTCGAACATCATGGCGATGGCGTCCTCCGCCTCGCGCACGGTTTTCGCGACGACGACGCCCTTGCCGGCGGCAAGCCCATCGGCCTTCACGACGATCGGCGCGCCCTGGCTCTGGACATAGGCGCGCGCGTCATTGGCGTTGGTGAATCGCTTGTAGGCGCCGGTCGGAATGCCGAACTCGGTGCAGAGCGCCTTGGTAAAGCCCTTGGAGCTTTCGAGTTGGGCGGGGATCCTGTTCGGCCCGAACGCCTTGATGCCGGCGGCGGTGAGGTCATCGACGATGCCGGCCGCCAGCGGCGTCTCCGGGCCGACCACGACCAGCTCGACCGCGTTCTTCTTGCAGAAGTCGATCACGGCGGCATGGTCGGCGACATCGAGCGCCACGCATTCCGCCTCGCGCGCGATGCCGGCATTGCCGGGCGCGCACCAGAATTTGGTCACCAGGGGGGAAGCTGCGATCTTCCACGCCAGGGCATGTTCGCGGCCGCCGGAACCAAGCAGGAGAATGTGCATCGAGGGCTCGAAATGAGGGGTTTTGCTGGGGGCGGAGGTCGCACGAATCGGGGCGGGTGTGAAGGGGGCTGGTCCTAAACTCCCCGGTCATTCCGAGGCCCGTCCGGCCACCGTGTCCGTCCACTCTCCCCTTGTGTCCTCTTATGGAAGGTCCGTAGCCGCGATAAAAAACTCGGAAAAACAGACGACAAATGCTGGAAGGCATAAGGTGTTTCAGGTCGTCCCATGCCCGCGTCCTACTCTCGGTAGACTTCCCCCGCCGTGCTATCGGAGCTCTACTCGGTCCCGCCGTCAGACTGCTTAAAGGGGCCGTAGTGGCACGACGCGAACGTTTGCAGCGTCATTGCCGCCGGCCAGGAAGACTTTGTCCTCAAAGAGGTGCGCGCCGCTGCCCACCGCTTCCTCTGGGCCACGCTTATAGCTGAACAGGGCGTCCCGCCCGTACACCTGATTATGGCAATTGCTGATGAGCAGGCTATTAATCCCGGCGACGGTCTCTTTGTCAGCTTGAACCACGTTCTCTTCCCCATCGAACCGTCCACGAATTGCGAGCTTCGGTGACAACGGAAAAATTACTTCAGTCCCGGCCACGCCAAACCCTGGTGACAGGAAGCCGTGATCCTTGCCGTCGCACCACCGGAGGCAAACAGGGTGGTCGCTTGTAACGAACCCGCCCGAGTCGTCGGTTGCCGCCAAAATCTGCCACTTCCGACCCTCGTACATCTGCACGAGCGGATCGTGGAATTTCGCTTCGATCACGATGTTGAAGTCTCTTGGCGGAGGAGACGGCTTAAACATTTCCCGGTTCTTCGCGAACTCGGCTTTCATTTCATCGTAGGAGAGATTGATCTTGAGTCCCTGCGCATTCGCACCGGCAACGATCTGCTCATAGCGCTCTTTCGTTTCCAGCCCGGCCGCTGCGCTGAGCTGCCCGAGCTCCTGGGCGATCCCGCTGATCGCCGCTCGCTGTTTGGGATTTCGTAGCGTAACTGCCGCCATCAAATTCATGATCGCGTTGCGATCATTTTCATCCTTCAGAGGCTGGGCCGCTTTGACCCTTTCAAGAGCCGGGGCTACCTTATTCTCCAGCTCTTGCAGAGCCTCCTCCGCGGCGAACGGATTGACCCGATTTTCAGTCAACAAGTTGAAATACTTCTCACCGCCAGCGGCTACAGTCGGGACGCGGAAGAACTTCTCTTTCGGCCGATCGACCACGTAGATGTGCCTCTTCTCGTTTACGAAGCCGCGCAGATAATATTGCGGCACGTAATGCTGCTGCTTCGCCGCCCCTTCCTTGGCCAATCCGCAGTCCCCTCACCTCCGCTTCGGGCGGGATGATACGATATTCCTGTGGCCCATGAGACAATAGCGTGGAATTGGAAGTAGGATTACAGTGGTTCCGGACAACTTCGGCCTATTTCGCCTGTGATGGCGACCGAGCGGGACGCTTGCCGGGGTTACCCTTGAGCAGGCGGAGGTTAGTGGACCCCGCATCAGAGGCTCACCAACAGCTTGTTAGTAACTTGACAAAGCGACCTCAGGTTGTCTTTTCACCAGCAAAGCCCTTGCGTAGAATACTACTGCTATGGACAGGCGCGCCTTCTTCAAACTCCCGTTATTTGGAGCCATTGCAGCCGCTGGCATCGCGCCTACGCGCGCCGCGCTGGTGCCACCATTCTTCACCTACTGCGTCGTGGCAATCGGCGGACAAGTTAGCGAAATCCGCGACGGGAGGTTAGTCAATACGAGATGGGTCGCGACTGGCACTGGGTTCTTTTACGGTCGCCTTTCTAGACCAGACCCCGACTTAGCAAAGCGTCAATACGACGTGTATTTGGTCACCGCCAAGCATGTTCTAGATGAGTGGAAGGCGCAGCAGGCGGCGGGCATCACCAAGGGACAGCTACTCAGCGAATTAATGGTTCGGGTAAATCCGATTGATGTAACTGCTCGAGCAACCGATGTCGCGATCACTGAATTTAAGGATAAGGACGCGAGCTGGACGAACAATCCCGATGGAAAAGACGTCTCCGTCATCCCGGTCGATATTGATGCGCTCCGGAAGAAAGCGTTCGGAGTGACATTTTTCGCCGACGACGAAATGGCGGCCGATGTTTCTAAACTGAACAACCTAAAAGTATCCGCAGGGGATGGCATATTTGTTCTCGGTTTCCCGATGGGCATCGTTGGCGATTGGCGCAACGCAGTGATCATAAAGAGCGGAGTAATCGCCAGAATTGAAGATATGTTGCTCTCTAGGTCGGATGCCTTTTTGATCGACGCTCTAGTGTTCCCCGGAAACAGCGGCGGCCCCGTGGTGCTTCGACCGGAGATTACCTCGATAGGCGGCACACCTTCGCAAAACAGGAGCTACTTGATCGGTATGGTCGTTGCCTATCAGCCCTACATAGATGTAGCTGTAAGCCAGCAGACGCAACACCCACGAGTGACCTTTGAGGAAAATTCAGGCCTCGCCAGCGTTTTGCCGACCGACTACATCGCCGCCGCGATCGCCGCTGATCAAAAGAAGCATCCGCCAATGCTGACACCAGCTCCGGCTCCGCCGCGAGTTGAGGGAACATCGCCACAGCCAGCTCCTACGCCCTCTGAGAAATAGTTTTCTGCTAAAGAGACCCAACCTGCGCCCACCAACACTGGAGCGCAAATTGCGGTGACAGTGCACTAAGTTCCAAAGCAAAGCCACGGTTACACGGCCAGTACACTGCACTGTCACCGCAATCGGGGCTAAAAAAGTCGTCGATTTGGAATTACGGTGACAGTGCTGGACTGCACCCCTGAAGTGAGACACGATAATTTCAGTGACAGTGGGGTTGTCACGATGCGCTACCGCGCTTTGTT
>NZ_JAFCKB010000016.1 GCF_018130615.1 Bradyrhizobium manausense | reverse complement strand
GCCACCGAGTTGATCGCAGCGGTCACCTGCGTGATGTAGCCGGTGAGCGTGGTCTGGTCGGCCGCCGAGTCGGTCAGCGTGCTGATGTCGATCGTATTGACCGACGCACTGCCGCTCACCTTGTCCAGGATGCCGCCCTGGGAGCTGGTATAGAGCGAGTAGTTGGCGATCGTCAGGGTAATGGATCCGATGGTCGGCGTGCCGCCGACGCGGGAGAACGACGACACCAGGTCGAAAGTCGCCGGCGTCGCCGTCGTCGTGCTCAGCCAGTTCACGCCGTTGAAGGTCGCCGCCGACGCGGTACCCTGCATCTGCTGCTGGATCTGGGTGATGTCGGCCTGGATCTTGGTGCGGTCGATACCGGCGGTCTTGGCTTCGACCAGCAGCGACTGCAGCTTGGTCAGGCCGCCGGTGCTGTCGCCGACAACTGCGGTGAGTGCGGTATATTCGGTGTCGACGGTCGCAGCCGACAAACCGAGCGAGTCGGAGACGGCGGAGAGCGCGGCGTTGTCGGCGCGCATCGAGGTCGCGATCGACCAGTAGGCGGCGTTGTCCGAAGCGGTCGCGACGCGCTGGCCGGTCGAGATCCGGCTTTCGGTGGTCTGGAGGCTGGAGCTGACGTTGCGCAGGGTCTGCAGCGCGGTCATCGCAGCGGAGTTGGTGAGCAGACTTGAACTCATGTTTGACGTCCCCTTGAAAACGAATTGAGATTTTTGGGACATACCGGGCTTGCACCGGTACGGCAGGGCGGCATCATGCCTTTGGGCCGCGGAAAAGCGCGCTCAACCTGCCGTAACAGCGGCGATAGCACGCGAAGTTTGCGCGAGGCTTGTGGCTATGTGACCGGACCGCAGAAGGGTGAGCCCAATTCGAGGCGCCCAGTTGACATCTCGACGCGCGAACAGCGCACACTAAAATGAAAAGAGCCGCGCCTCTTGCGAAGCGCGGCCCCCTCGGGTGGTTATTTGGGCTTAGCGGAACAACGAGAGGATGCTCTGGCTGTTCTGGTTGGCGATCGAGAGCGCCTGGACGCCGAGCTGCTGCTGGGTCTGGAGCGCCTGAAGGCGGGTGGATTCCGCGTTCATGTCGGCGTCGACGAGCTGACCGACACCACGATTCACCGAGTCCATCAGAGTCTTGACGAAGTCCGTGTTGGTCGAGATGCGGTTCTTGACGGCGCCGAGGTCGGCGGCGGCGGACGCCACCGAGTTGATCGCAGCGGTCACCTGCGTGATGTAGCCGGTGAGCGTGGTCTGGTCGGCCGCCGAGTCGGTCAGCGTGCTGATGTCGATCGTGTTGACCGACGCACTGCCGCTCACCTTGTCCAGGATGCCGCCCTGGGAGCTGGTATAGAGCGAGTAGTTGGCGATCGTCAGGGTGATGGATCCGATGGTCGGCGTGCCGCCGACGCGGGAGAACGACGACACCAGGTCGAAGGTCGCCGGCGTCGCCGTCGTCGTGCTCAGCCAGTTCACGCCGTTGAAGGTCGCCGCCGACGCGGTACCCTGCATCTGCTGCTGGATCTGGGTGATGTCGGCCTGGATCTTGGTGCGGTCGATACCGGCGGTCTTGGCTTCGACCAGCAGCGACTGCAGCTTGGTCAGGCCGCCGGTGCTGTCGCCGACAACTGCGGTGAGTGCGGTATATTCGGTGTCGACGGTCGCAGCCGACAGACCGAGCGAGTCGGAGACGGCGGAGAGCGCGGCGTTGTCGGCGCGCATCGAGGTCGCGATCGACCAGTAGGCTGCGTTGTCCGAAGCAGTCGCCACGCGCTGACCAGTCGAGATCCGGTTTTCAGTGGTCTGGAGGCTGGAGCTGACGTTGCGCAGGGTCTGCAGCGCGGTCATTGCAGCGGAGTTGGTGAGAAGACTCGAACCCATTTTGATGTCCCTTTGAAGATTGAGTTGATTGGGGACATACCGGACTTGCACCGGTACGACAGGACGGCGTCATGCCTTTGGGCTGTGAAAAGTGGTTAGAGCCCAACCTGTCGTACGACGACCGTAACGGCTGAAGCTTGTGCGGAGCTTGTGGCTCTGTGTTCCGGCAGCAACAGGGCAGCCGGAATTGCGACGTGGGCGAGACGTGGCATCAAACGAAAGGGCCGCGCTTCGCGAGAAGCGCGGCCCCTTCAGATGGTTTTCAGGCTTAGCGGAACAGCGACAGGATGCTCTGGCTGCTGCTGTTGGCGATCGAGAGCGCCTGAACGCCGAGCTGTTGCTGGACCTGAAGGGCCGACAAGCGGGTGGACTCCTGGTTCATGTCAGCGTCGACGAGCTGGCCGATACCGCGATCAACCGAGTCCATCAGCGACTTCACGAAGTCCGTATTGGTCGAGATACGGTTCTTGACGGCGCCGAGGTTAGCGGCGGCCGATGCCACCGAGTTGATCGCAGCGGTGACCTGCGAGATGTAGCCATCGAGCGTGGTCTGGTCGGCCGCTGAGTCGGTCAGCGTGCTGATGTCGATCGTGTTGACCGACGCGCCGCCGCTCACCTTGTCCAGGATGCCGCCCTGGGAGCTGGTATAGAGCGAGTAATTGGCAACCGTCAGCGTGATGGCACCGGTGGTCGGCGTGCCGCCGACGCGGGAATACGACGACACCAGGTCCACCGTCGTCGGCGTCGCCGTCGTCGTGCTCAGCCAGTTCACGCCGTTGAAGGTCGCCGCCGACGCGGTGCCCTGCATCTGCTGCTGGATCTGGGTGACGTCCGCCTGAATCTTGGTGCGGTCGATACCGGCCGTCTTGGCTTCGACCAGCAGCGACTGCAGCTTGGTCAGACCACCGGTGCTGTCACCGACAACCGAGGTCAGAGCGGTGTATTCGGTGTCGACGGTCGCGGCCGACAGACCGAGCGAGTCGGAGACTGCGGAGAGCGCGGCGTTGTCGGCGCGCATCGAGGTCGCGATCGACCAGTAGGCTGCGTTGTCCGAAGCGGTCGAGACGCGCTGGCCGGTGGAGATGCGGGTCTGCGTGGTGGCGAGTTGGGAGCTCACAGACCGCAGGGTCTGGAGGGCGGTCATGGCGGTCGAGTTCGTAAGCAGGCTTGACATTGCGAATGTCCCTTTATGTACGCGTTACATTTTCACGAGGGGACATACCGGGCTTTCACCGGTACGGAGGGGCGGCATCATGCCTTTGGACTGATATGGGTGGGGTCCAACCCGCCGTGCCGCATTGCTAGCACGACGAATCTTGCTCCCGGATTAATACGAGCCTGAATTATCAAGCAAAATCATATGGTTAACATCACTTTTTGCTAACCTTAACCAACCGTTAGGTCGATGGTCGCTCCTATGAGAACGACCGCACCAGTCCGGAGGCCAGCAGATTCCAGCCGTCGATCAGCACGAAGAACAGCACCTTGAACGGCAGCGCGAGGATCGATGGCGGCATCATCATCATGCCCATCGACATGGTCAACGTTGCCACGATCATATCGATGACGAGGAACGGCAGAATGATGAGGAATCCGATTTCGAACGAACGCCGGAGCTCGGAGATCATGAACGCCGGGATGATGACGCGCATGTCGATGCGCTTGTCGTCGAGCTTCTTGCGGAAGCTTTCAGCGGCGAGCGATTCGAACGTCTGCAGGTCCTTGTCGCGGACATGCGCCAGCATGAACTCGCGGAACGGATCGCTGATCTTCAGATAGGCATCCTCCTCCGAGATCTCGTTCTTCATCAGCGGTTGCACGCCGGTCTCCCACGCGCGGTCGAAGGTCGGCGCCATGACGTAGAAGGTCATGAACATCGCGAGGCTGATCAGCACGAGATTCGGAGGCGTCGTCTGGAGGCCGAGGCCGGCGCGCAGGAACGAGAGCGCGACCGCGAAGCGCGTGAAGCTCGTCACCATGATGAGCAGCCCCGGTGCAACGGACAACACCGTCAGCAGCGCCATCAACTGGATGATGCGGCCGCTGGTCGAGCCGTTACCCGGCGGCAGCAGCGAATTGAGGTCCGGGATCTGGGCGAACGCCACTTCGGGCAGCACGACCAGCAACAATGCAAGCAGCAGGACTCTCAATTTCACTGGATCACCAACGTCTCAATGATCAATTCACGGACCTTGCCGGACGAACGGATGCTGGCGCGCTCTGACAGGTCGTCGCGCAGATGCTGAAGCCCGCGCGTGCCTTCAAACTGCGCAACCGAGGCCGACCGCAGATAGGTGACGATGTCCTCGCTGATATGGGCGGCGAGGATGCCGGCATCCTCGTCGCTCATGCTGTCGGTCACCATGGAGGCCTCGACCCGGGCCCAGTTGTTGGCCGGCGCGGCGAGATTGGTCACGATCGGCGACAGCTTTCTGAGCCGCGCGCTGCCGGTGTAGCTCGACGCAATCGGCGGCGGGGTGGCGCCCTTCTTCGCGTCGGCAACGCGCTCGGCGGCAGCGAACAGATGCAGACCCGCAAGCGCGCCGGCGCCGATGGCGACCAGGGTCAGCACGACGATGGCGGCGATCAGACGCATCACGCCCCCTGCTCCCACGACGCTCGAGCCTCAGAACGGTGCCACGGCATCATAGATCCGATGTCCCCATCCCGGCTGCTGCACGTCAGACAGATTTCCACGACCACCATAGGACACGCGCGCCTCGGCGATCTTCTCGTAGGAAATCGTGTTGCCGCGCGAGATATCGCGCGGACGCACGATGCCGCCGACGTTCAGCACCCGCATCTCCGTGTTGACCTTGAATTCCTGCGAACCGCTGATCATCATATTGCCGTTCGGCAACACGTCGGTCACGATGGCGGCGATCGAAAGCTTGATATCCTCGGCGCGATCGATCTGGCCGTTGCCTTTGATTTGGGTGTTGGTCGAGAGGTTGGCGTTGGTCTGACCGGTGTCGCTCCACCCGGCGACGTTCATCAACCAGTCGAGCCCGAACTTGATCTGCGAATCACGTGAACGATCGGTCTTGTTGTCGAGCTTCGCCTTGTCCTGCATCGAGATGATCACTGTCACGACGTCGCCGGTGCGCCGCGCGCGCGGATCACGGTAGAGATCGGTGCCATCGTCCCAGGTCGACCGATAGCTCACGGGGGTACGGACGCGCGGCGTTACGGGAATGGGATCGGCCTGCGACCGCAGGCCGCTACCGACCGGTGACACCTGCGGGCCGGTCAGGACCTCGGCGGGGTCGTGGGAGCATCCGGCAAGAAGCACGAAAGACAGGATGAGGATCGGCTTCTTCATTTACTTGGTCTTTCCGTCGTCCACGCGACGCATTCCGCCGAGCACATCGGCGAGATGGGCCGCGCGTGACGTCTCCATCTCGTTGAAGATCGCGCTCGAGCTCCGCGGGCTGAGCTTTGCAAGCACTGCGGCGGCGGTCTCGTCGGCCATGCCGGCAATCTGGGTCGCGGCCGCGTCCGGCTTCATGCGCGAATAGATCTCGACGACGCTCGCTTCCGCTTTCTTCAGGAAGTCGTCGCGCAGCGCCATCCACTTCTCGTATTCGGCGCGCTTGGCCTCGACTTCGGCAATCCGCTCTCGCAGCAGGCTCTCGGCCTTCTCCAGTTCTTTCAGCTGCCAAGCGAGCCTGGCATCGACGGCGGGATCGGCCACGTTGTTGCAGAACAGCGCCACTTCGTTGTCCGTAGGCGCGATCGCCTGGGCGGGCGCCGGCTTCGGCGGCGCGGTCACGCTGCCGGGCCTCGCCGGACGCGTCGGCACGGATGCGGGCGCCGGCGCCGGCACCTCCGACGTCGGTACCGCACCAGTGATCGCGGGACCCGAATCTTCGGCTGCCCAGGCCGTTGCCGGCGTGTTGTCGCCCGGTGCCGTCGTCGCATGCGGTTTCTGCGGTCCGGGCGCACGCGCCCGGGCGAAGGAAAGCAAGTTGAGCGGCTTCGACGGCTTCGGTTCGTCCAGCGCCAGCACCGGTGATGCGCTCGCGAGCGCGAACATCGCGGCCAGGAGAAGGAGTTGCGCTTTGTGATCCAGCTTCAGCATCGGGCCGCGTGCGATTCTCGGTCGAGACCTGAGCATTGAGCGACCAAGCTTGCACGACGCTTGTGCATCATTGCACGATGACTTCAGCCTGCAGAGCGCCGGCCGTCTTGATCGCCTGGAGGATTGCGATGATGCCGGATGGCTTCAGTCCGATCTGGTTCAACCCGCGCACGAGACGCTGGAGATCGACGCCGCTCAGGATCGCCACCTGCGATCCGGCCTCGTTGGCCTCGACCACCGTCTGGGGCACCACGACCGTCTGGCCTTGCGAGAACGGCGCCGGCTGCGACACCACGGGCAGCTCGGTGACACGGACCGTCAGATTGCCGTGCGTGACCGCGACGGTCGAGATCCGCACGTCGCGTCCGATGACCACCGTGCCGGTGCGTTCGTTGATCACCACCCGCGCCGGCGTGTCGGGTTCGACGGTCAGCTCGCCGATCTCGGCGAGGAACCGAACCGGGCCGACATAGCGCGGCTTGGACAGCACGATCGTCCGGTAGTCGCGCTCGAAGGCGATCTGGGCGCGATAGCGGCCGCCGGCATAGCGATTGACGGCGTCGAGGATTCGCGTCGCCGTGACGAAGTCGGGATTTTTCAACTCCAGCACCAGGTATTCCATCTCGTGGAGGCTTCCCCGCACCTCGCGCTCGACCAGCGCGCCGTTCGGGATGCGGCCCGCCGTCGGCGTGCCCTGGCTGACGTTCTGTGCCTGCCCCCCGACGCTGTAACCAGCGACCGTGACCGCGCCCTGCGCCACCGCGTAGACCGCGCCGTCAGCCGCGCGCAATGACGTCATCACCAGCGTGCCGCCGAGCAGCGACGTCGCATCTCCAAGCGACGAAACAGTCACGTCCATCCGTTCACCCGGCCCGATCGACGGCAGCAGGTCCGCGGTCACCATCACGGCGGCGACGTTGCGCGTACGCAGCGTCGTCGGCCGCGCCGGATTGGTGGTGCTGGTCGTCTCGTTGCGAACGTTGATGCCCATGTTTTCGAGCATCGACTGGAGCGACTGTTCCGTGAACGGCGCATTGCGCAGCGTGTCACCGGTCCCGTTGAGGCCGATAACCAAGCCGTAGCCCACGATCTGGTTCTCACGCAGCCCCTTGATATCGGCGATGTCCTTGATGCGGACGGCTGCCTGGGCGCCGGCGGCGGAAAAAGCGAGGACGAGCGCGAGCAGAAATCTGGTCATGACCCGTCCGCGACCTTGACGGTGCCGTCCGCCTGGACGATCGCCCTGATGATCACGCCCGTGTCGGTGTTCCGCACGGTGATGAGCGAACCCGGCGCGCCGGATTGCATGGCCGCACCGTAGGTCACGATCGACAGGCCAGAGTCTTCGACCACGACCTTGACCATGGCGCCACGGGCGATGGTCCAGGGATCTTCCACCGAATTGGTCGGGATCGGCTGTCCCGGCAGCAGCGCCCGCCGCGCCATGCGACCGACGAGGACCTGACGCCCTTCGACGAACATGGCGACGCCGAGCACGTTCGGCGCAAAGCTGCGCTCGGTGATCATGTCGTCCCTGATCAGTTCGCCGGCGCGGATCGCGACCGCCGGCACGGGAAGCCGCCGCTCGTCCGCCGCAGCGAGTTGCGCGGAGACGAGAACCAGCAGCGCAGCGGCCAACCCGCGCACGATCAGGCCCACCCTGTTCAACATGGACACACCGGAACTAGCGACTGAGACCCTTCGATACCGTCGAGGCCATTTCATCCGACGCCTGGATGACCTTGGCGTTCATCTCATAGGCGCGCTGCGCCGAGATCAACTCGGTGATCTCCTTGACGGGATCGACGTTCGAGGCCTCGAGATATTGCTGGTTGATCTTCCCGTAGCCAGCATCGCCGGGGAGACCAACGACCGGCGTGCCCGACGCCGTGGTCTCGCGATAGAGATTGCTGCCGAGCGGCTCGAGACCGGCCTCGTTGGCGAAATTAGCAAGGTTGAGCTGCCCGATCTGACGCGGATTGATTTCGGTATCCAGCTTGGCGAACACCTGGCCGGTCTGGTTGACAGTAACCTGCACCGTTCCCTGCGGCACCGTGATGGCGGGATCCAGCAGGTAGCCGTCCATCGTCACCAACTGGCCGTTGGCGTTGGTGTTGAACGAGCCCGCGCGGGTGTATTGCACCTCGTTGTTCGGGCCGAGCACCTGGAACCAGCCGCGACCGTTGATCGCGAGGTCGTACGGATTCCCGGTCTGCGTCAGCGCACCCTGGATGTGCAGCTTGCGGATCGCGGCCGACTTGACGCCGAGACCGAGATTGGCGCCCTCCGGGATCGGCGAGGCACCATTGACGTTCGCGACGCCCTGCATGCGGTCCATCTGGTAGAACAGATCAGTGAATTCAGCACGCGCCCGCTTGAACGACGTCGTGTTGATATTGGCGATGTTGTTCGCGATGACTTCGATATTGGTCTGCTGAGCATTCATGCCCGTGGCGGCGATGGCGAGCGATTTCACCTATGTCATTCCTTCAGATCAAATCGACATGCGAACGACTTCTTGGTAGGCCTGCACGACCTTGTCGCGGACCGCGACCGCGGTCTGCAAAGCCTGCTCGGCCGACATCAGCGCCTCAACGACCTTCCGCGTCGATTCCTTGCCCTGCATCGCCGAGATCGACGCCGCCTCGCCCGCCTTCAGAGTCCCGATCGCGTCCGAGGTCACCTGCTTCATCATGGAATCGAAGCCGAGATCGCCGGCGGACTGGACCGTGGACGTCCCGGTCGGCACAATGGACAGTGTTTCGGTGGCGCGCGACGCGGCTTGTCCAGCGGTGATCGCGGTAGATGAAATCGCCTCTAGCATTGTCAGCTCCTCAGCAGATCAATGGTCATGCCGAGCATCGACCGCACTTGTTTCACAACCTGGAGATTGGCTTCATAGGATCGGTTCACTTCCCGCATGTCCGCCATCTCGATCATCATGTTGACGTTGGGCATCTTGACGTAGCCGGCCTTGTCCGCCGCGGGATGACCCGGGTCGTACTCGACGCGATACGGCGTGGTGTCGACCCCGATCTCCTTAACTTTCGCCAGCTGCGTGCCCGAAGCGCGATCCATCGCGGCATCGAAGGTGATGGTCTTGCGCTGATAGGGATCGGCACCGGCGGTACGCCCCGTCGAGCTCGCATTGGCGAGGTTTTCCGAGACGATGCGCATGCGCGTCGACTGCGCTTCGAGCCCGGAGCTCGCGACCGTCAATGAAGCCGATAGAGGGTCAAGCATGTCGATTCACCTCAGGTCTTCGCACCGGTCATGACCATGCGGTTGAACGACCGCACGATCGCCGAATTCATCGAATAGTCGCGATTGACGTCGCTGCCCTTGATCATCTCCTGCTCGAGGCTGACCGAGTTGCCGGAGTGGACGACGTCCCAGCTGTCCTTCTTCGCGGTTGCGCGCGTGTCGGTCTCGGCTGGAGACAGCTGCATGTGCGCGGGCGATGTCGTCGCAAGCCTGACCGGCATTCCGTCGAGCACCTTGTTGAACGGCTCCACGTCGCGTGCCTTGAAGCCGGGCGTATTGGCATTGGCGACGTTCGTGGCGATGGTCGATTGGCGAAGCTCGAGCCAACGTGCTTGCGACGATGCGAGTTCGAAGAGATAAAGCGGTCCCACGACAAACCCCATTGTGATCCATTGGAAAGAACCCTAGGGCGTTAAGCTTTCGTCAAGCTGTTGCGCGAAGCACCATCCTCGGAAATCTACTGAACCTTCTCGGGACGCGGCGCCTGCTTCGACTGCAGGAAGTAGATGATTTCGGCGACCGGGCGGAAGAATTCGGCCGGGATCACCTGGTCGACCTGCACGGCCTCGTAGAGCGCACGCGCGAGCGCCTTGTTCTCGATCACCGGGATCTTGTTCTGCTCGGCGACCTCGCGGATCTTCAGCGCGACCAGATCCATGCCCTTGGCCACCACGAGCGGCGCCGGGTTCTCCTCGCGCTGATAACGCAGCGCAATCGCAAAATGGGTCGGGTTGGCGATCACCAGCGTCGCGCGCGCGGCGGAAGCGATCATGCGCTGGCGCGAGCGGTCGCGCGCCAGAGAACGCAGGCGCGCCTTGATCAGCGGATCGCCTTCGGCCTGCTTGTGCTCGTCCTTGATCTCTTGCTTGGTCATGCGCAGCTCGCGCCGCCAGTGGAAGCGCGCCCAGGCGAGATCGATTGCGACCAGCACGATGGTCGCGATGCAGATCGCCGATACGATCCGCATCGCAATGGTGAGGATCATTTCCGGCAGTGCGACGGGATCGGTGTACATCGCCTCGAACGCCCTCGCCTCCGACGATCGCAGCACGAAGCAGACGACGGCGGTAACCGAGGCGAGCTTGAACAGCGATTTGGCGAACTCCACGAAGCCCTGCGTTCCGAAGATCCGGCTCCAGCCACTGGCCGGCGAAATCCGTGAGAAGTCGGGCATGATGCGGTCCAGCACCAGCCGCGGCGCATTCTGCAGCAGCGAGGCCGCGAGCCCGAATACCGCCAGGATCACGACCAACGGCACCAGGAATCGCAATGCTTCGAGGCCCACCACGGTGAGAAGGTTCTGCGCATCCGCCGCGGAGCCGAGGGGGAAGCCGGCGGGGTCGTCGAGAAATCCCTTCAATGTCGGCGTCAGCTGCTGCACGCCCTGGCCGATCAGGAACGCTTGAATCACCATCAGCGCCGCCATGGACGCGAACATCGACGCCTCCCGAGAGACCGGAATGTTGCCCTGTTCGAGCGCATCGCGGACTTTCTTCTCGGTCGGCTCTTCTGTTTTGCTATCCTGGTCGGATGTCTCTGCCATGCCCGTTCAGCGGTCAGCGGAAGACCAGCTCATCCTCCTGCTCGGGGTTGAGCTCGATTTCACCCTTCTCGGCGAGGTCCAGCGCGAGGTCGGTGATCACGCGGCGTGCTTCCAGCACGTCGCGCTGGTTCGACGGCTCGCCGATCGCGAGTTCGTGCTCGACGACGCGACGGACGCGCGAGGCGACCGAGGACAGGATCAGCTCGCGGAAGTGCTTGTCGGTGCCCTTCAGCGCCACGACGATGCGGTCGGTCGGCACCTGGTCGAAGATCATGGTGCGCGCCTTCGGCGTCAAGTTGACGACATCGTCGAAGGTAAACAGCAGCTCCTTCAGAACTTCGGCCGACTTCGGCCGCTTTTCCGACAGGCTCTTCAGCATGTCCTCGATATGGCCACGCTCCATCTTGTTGATGATGTCGGCGACGCGGGCGTAGGTATCCGCGCCGAGGTTGCGTGCGAAGTTGAGCGTCAGGTCTTCGTGCAGCGTCTTCTCGAGAACCTTCATCGCGTCATCGACGATCGGCTTAAGGCTGAGCACGCGCCGCATCAGCTCGTTGCGCAGGCTCGACGGCAATTGACTCATCACCTTGGCGGCGCAGGACGGCTTGACCTTGGACAGGATCAGCGCCGCGGTCTGTGGATGCTCCTTCGAGAGATAGGTCGCCAGCGAATTTTCCGACACCGACGAGACGCGGTCCCAGACCGACCGGCTCGAGTTGCCGAGCAGGTCCGACATGATCGCCGTGACCTGGTCGGCGGGAAGCACGTCGCCGAGCACGGCTTCGAGGCCACCGATGGTGCCGAGGATGTTTGCGCCCATCGAGAACTGCTGGGCGAACTCCTCAACGATCGCCTCCAGCTCCTGCGCCGTGATTGGCCGCAGCTCCGCTGCGGCCTTGGTGACGATGCGAATGTCCTGCGGCTCGAACTGCGCGAGCACGCTCGCGGCCGCCTGGCGGCCCATGGCCAGCAGAAGCGCCGCGACCTTTTCCGTTCCGCCCAGCGTGGCGACGCCTCGCTGCTTGATGGGAGCGATGCCGACCTGTGCCGCCATGGTCAGGAATCACTCTGCCCCAGCGGGCCGACGATCTCGGTCAGCGAGACACCGAAGCGGGAGTTGTCCTCTTCCACGACGACCACCTCACCGCGGGCCACGACGCGGCCATTGACCACGACATCGACGGGCTCGCCGACGCGATGATCCAGCGGAACCACGGCACCGCGGCCGAGCTTCATCAGATTCGCCACCGGGATCGTCGCCGATCCCAGCACCACCTGCATGGTGACGGGAATGCGCAGGATGGCATCGACATTGGCGAACTTGCCGGTCTCTTCGGCGGTGCGCGCGGCAATCTCCGCCAGCCGCTCCAGCGGAGACGTCTCGGCATCATCGGATGCGGTTGCAGACTCGTAGTCGAAGGATTGCGCCATTTGGTATCGCCTCTTGGTATTTCCGCTCCCGGAGCGCCGCGACGTTCCGATTGATCTCTTCAGCCGGTGCCAGCCTCAATGCTTATTGACCTCGGCCCCGCTCACACTCGCAGCAGGCTGGAGCCCGCTGCGCGCATCGAGTGCAGCGATCGCCTCGTGGGCCTGATCGATTTTCGTGCTCAGCACATGGGCGAGCCGGCCCAGATTCGCGGTGGAATCATGCGCCGCGGTGATCACGGTATCGAAAGCCCCTGCCGTCTCGTGAACGATGCTCGAGAACTCGCCCTGATAGCTGCGCAGCCGCGCCAACTCGCGGTGCATCCGCGTCACCCGCACGCTGGTGAACGCCAGCGCAATCAGCAGCACCGCATCAACGAGATAGGATATCATCGACGAACTCCCGCTTCTGATCGACGGGATCTGCCACCTGCATGGCGTAGTAGCCATCGAGCTGGCCGATCTGACACCAGAACAGCACCTGGTTGTTGCTCTCGAGCCGCGCCAGCGTGCGCGGCGTGGCCTCGAGCTCCAGGACCTGCCCTACCTTGAATTTCACCACGTCCTCGAGCGAAATCATCTTCTCGTCCAGCACCGCACTCAGCGTCACCTCGGTGCGATGAACCTCGCTCTCCATCTGCTCGCGCCAGCGCGGGTCGGCGGCGCGACCGTCGCTGACGACAACGTGAGCGAGCTTCTGCCTGAGCGGGTTGAGCGCGGAGTGCGGAATGATGAGGAACATCTGACCGCCGCGATAGAGCGCCTGCACCATGATGTTCGCGCAGATCGACATGTTGCCGCTGCGCCCGATCGCCAGGGATGCCATGGCGGTCTCGACCCGCTCGACCCGGAAGGTGACGTTGGAGGTACCGGCGAAGGCGGTTTGCAGCGCCTTGGCGAACCGCTCGAACAGCGCCTGGACCAGACGAATCTCGATATTCGAGAACGAACGCTCGACGTCGAGCGGCGGTTCGGCGCCGTCGGAGCCAAACATCGCCTCCACCATGGTGAACACGAAGTCGCGGTCGAGCACGATGATGACGCGAGAGTCCCACTGCTCGGCATAGAGCACGGCGGCGACCGCATTGCCCTCGTAGTCCTTTACGATGTCGCCGACCCGATCGTTGGTGATGCCGTTGACCGAGAAGTAGCAGGGTGTTCCCGCCATCGGCTGCAGGCTGTCCGTGCATGATGCTGCCATGCGATCGAAGATCACATTGAGCATCGGCATGCGTTCGATCGAGATGCCGGCGGCATCCAGCAGATAGTTCGGCAGCTGCTTCCGCTGATCGATCTCGACGTCTTCCATCGTCATGCGCGTGCAGCCTTGGGTTCAGCGTCACTCACGACAGCCTTAGGACCCGCAATCGTCTCGTTTTCGACGACGTCGATCGACGGCCGCTCGCCGCTCGCGATCATCTTGCGGCCGTGCTCGACGGCGATCTGCGGCATGGCGCCGTTCATGAATGCCAGCAGCGTCTGCTTGACGATGATGTAGGGGCGGCACTTCTTCTCGCGCGTCATCTTGATCTTCAGTGCGAAGGGCGAAATGATGCCGTAGGACAGGAAGATGCCGGCAAAAGTGCCGACCAGCGCCGCACCGATGAAGCCGCCGAGCAGCTTCGGCGACTGATCGAGCGCACCCATGGCCTTGATGACGCCGAGCACGGCGGCGACGATACCGAGTGCCGGCAACGCCTCTGACACCGTCACCAGCGCATGGTAAGGCGTCAGCTTGCTTTTTACGATGGTGTGGATCTCCTCATCCATGAGCGCCTCGATCTCGTGCGTGCGCGCATTGCCCATGATGATGAGGCGAACATAATCGCAGATGAACTGGAGCAGCGCCGGGTCCCCGAGCACACTCGGAAACGCCTTGAAAATCTCCGAGGACGAGGGATCGTCGATATGCGCTTCGACCTCGTTGCGGCCCTTGCCGCGCAGCTCGCGCATCAAGGCATGAAGCGCTCCGAGCAGATCGAGATAATAGCGCTCACCTGGCACCGCGCCGGTGATGGCCTGCATGCAGGCGACCCCGGTGTCCACGACCGTCTTCCACGGATTTGCCACGATGAAGGTGCCGACCGCGGTGCCCATGATGATCACGAATTCCCACGGCTGCATGAGCACGGCCAGATGCCCGCCCATGGCGGCAAAGCCGCCGAGCAGTGCCGCCACCGTGATGAAAATCCCCACGAAACTGAGCAACCCACCACTCCATCGCCGATCCCATCGGGAATATCTAGTCGGCGACGCTTGCGCGAAGCTGGTTTCGGCATGGCCAGCCCCGCGCAAGCAATTCGCGGCAGCTTGGGACGATGTCGCAAAGGCGGCCAAAGGGGCGCGTGCCATGCTATCGACCATCGCGGACTACACCAGAATAACGAGCAACATGAGCAAGTCGATGACGCAAGTCGCGACGGAGCCGGATGTCAGCCGCGAGACCGACTATTTCCTGAGCCATATCGGCAACGTGAAGACGATCGACGACTTCCTGGGAGACTATCGGCTCTACTCCTATGCGATGAAGGCCTATGGCCTCAGCGACATGACCTACGCCAAGGCCTTCATGCGCAAGGTGCTGACCGAAGGCGTCTCGGACAAGGATGCCTTCGCCAACAAGCTGAGCGACTCCCGCTACCGCGAATTCGCCACGGCCTTCAATTTCGCGGCAAACGGCACCAACGCAACCTCGACCACCGCGGCCACCACCGGCACGGCCACCCAATACGTCACGCAGACGATGGAGCAGAATGCCGGCGACCAGAATGAGGGCCTGCGGCTCGCGCTCTATTTCACGCGCAAGGCTTCTTCGATCACCAACGCCTACCAGATCCTCGCCGACAAGGCCCTGACCCAGGTGGTGCAGACCGCACTCGGCTGGTCGTCCACCGTCAGCTCGAGCGACATCGACGCTCAGGCCAACATGATCACGAAGAATATCAATCTCACCGATTTCCAGGACCCGACCAAGGTCACCAAATTCGTGCAGCGTTTCGCGGCGATGTATGATGCGACCCAGGCGCAGAGTGACACTTCGACCAACCCCGCGCTGGTCCTGATCACCGGCGCGTCGACGTCGTCGGCCACCATGGATACCGACATGCTCACGACACTTCAGAACATCAAGTTCAACAGGTAAACCATGCAATCGGCCCTCTACGTGGGATTGTCGGCGCAGGTTGCGCTGGAAAAGCGCCTTCAGACGATCGCCAACAACGTCGCCAACGTCAACACGTCCGGCTTTCGCACCGACGTCGTGAAATTCGAGACGGTTCTCTCCAAGGCCGCCGCCAATCCGGTCGCGTTCTCCTCGCCCGGCGAGAACATCATCTCGCGCGAGGCCGGCAACATCACCGAGACCGGCAACCCGCTCGACGTCGCCGTGGTCGGACAGGGCTGGATCGCCTTCGCCGGTCCCAACGGCACGGTCTATACCCGCGATGGCCGCCTCCAGATCGCGCCCAATGGCGACCTTCAGACGGTGTCGGGCTTCCCCGTCATCGATTCCGGCGGCGCGCAGCTTACGCTCGACCCGAACGGCGGACCGGTCGCGATCTCGCGCAGCGGCGCGATCACGCAGGACAACAACGAGATCGGCACCATCGGTCTGTTCAACATTCCGGCCGATGCCAATCTCGATCGCTACGGCAATTCCGGCGTCACGCCCGACCGGCCCGCCACCGCCATCGCCGATTTCAGCCGGGACGGCTTCAAGCAAGGCTATGTCGAGGGCTCCAGCGCCAATCCGATGATGGAGCTGACGAAGCTGATGTCGGCCTCGCGCGCCTTCGACAGCACCAACTCGCTGATCGACGGCACCGAGAGCACGCTCCGGAACGCAATCCAGACGCTGGGCGATCCCAGCAAGTAGACTGCGCGTCGCGCGTAATTTGGGTGGACGGTTTCCTTGAACGCTCTTCGCCAACTTGAGTGGGCACTGCTCGAGCTTCAGCAGGGTACGCCGCTGGCAAGCATCAGCGGCGCGATCTCCGAGATTGCGCCAACGCATTTCCGCGTCTCCGGCCTGTCGCGTTCGGTCAAGCTCGGCGAGCTGATCGGCGTCAATTCCGGAGGCAGGCCCCAGATCGGCGAGGTTGTGCGGATCGACAGCGACGGCATCGTCGCCAAGCCGTTCGACCGGCAATTCGCCGGCGGCCTCGGCTCGCTCGCCTACCGCATGCCGGCCCTGTCGTTCGCACCGGATCCGAGCTGGAAGGGTCGCGTCATCAACGCGCTCGGCGCGCCGCTGGACGGAATGGGTCCCCTCGCCCCGGGATCGCGGGCCATCTCGGCCGAGACCGAGGCGCCGCCGGCAATGAAGCGCGCGCGCGTTCACAAGCCGCTGCGCACCGGCGTCCGCGTCATCGACCTGTTTGCACCGATCTGCGCCGGCCAGCGCGTCGGCATCTTTGCAGGCTCGGGCGTCGGCAAGTCGACCCTGCTCGCCATGCTCGCCCGCAGCCAGGGCTTTGACACCGTCGTGCTGGCGCTGGTCGGCGAGCGCGGCCGCGAGGTGCGCGAATTCATCGAGGACGTGCTTGGCAACGATCGCAACCGCTCCGTCACGATCGTATCGACGGGCGATGAAAGCCCGATGATGCGGCGGCTGGCGCCGAAGACGGCGATGGCAGTGGCGGAGTATTTCCGCGACCGCGGCGAATCGGTGCTGCTCGTGGTCGATTCGATCACCCGGTTCGCCCACGCCGCCCGCGAAGTCGCGCTTGCGGCCGGCGAGCCCGCGGTGGCGCGCGGCTATGCCCCGACGGTCTTCACCGACCTGCCGCGCCTCCTGGAGCGCGCCGGGCCCGGCGAGGAAGGATCCGGGACCATCACCGGCATCTTCTCCGTGCTGGTCGACGGCGACGACCACAATGAGCCGATCGCCGACACCATCCGCAGCACGCTGGACGGGCACATCGTGCTCTCCAGGCACATTGCCGACCAGGCGCGGTATCCTGCCGTCGACGTGCTCGCCTCGGTCTCCCGCCTTGCCCACAACGTCTGGGATCCCGAGGAGCGCGAATTGGTGAGCAAATTGCGCACCCTGATCGCCAAATACGAGGACACCCGCGACCTCCGCCTGATGGGCGGATATCAGTCGGGACGCGATTCGGGGCTCGACCAGGCCGTCGACATGGTCCCACGAATCTACAACGCGATGCGACAGGACGCCTCCGCTTCGCCCAGCGCCGATCCGTTCCGCGAGCTGCGGGACATGCTCAAGGGCGACTAGCGGCGAAGGCACGCTAGCCGAGTGCGCTGGCGGATGGCCTGCGTCCGCGCATCTTGCGCTCGATCCACGCATCTCGTGGCACAAACTGCATAGTCGCTTGATCGCCAGCAACGTTCTCCGCGCGAATCTCAACCATTGGGGTGAGCCGATCGGCCTTGTCGTGGACGTACGACATACGGATGATATTTGCGGGCACGACATCGCGACAACCGCCACGTGCAATCCCTGCAAATTCCCCCGGGCGCTTTCCTTGGCGATTTCCCTAGCGATTTCCCTGGCGATTTCGCAGGCAGATCGCGGAAGTTGTGGATGACTGTCGCGATACATATCGCCTGTCGTGCACAAGCTTCGATCAATTACATCGAGGACGAACAACAATATCCGTGCAATCAAACTGTCGTAAAGCTGCGCGCACCTAGCCCGCTAGACTACGTATGGCGTTCACCATCATGTGTCCTGAACAGTGAGATTGTCTTGAACGTTACATTCGACGGCAACGACATTCGTTCTCTACGGGTGTCTTGACTTGATTTTGTTGAGAAGCTCATTCATCGTTTCGACGGAACATAAGAAACGTCTGCGTGTAACTTGAACTCTGGGGCTTCGGTTGAACAACTCCGATCCATCGTCCGGCAGTGACGGCAGCTCGGGCTTGCACCATGGCGGAAAGCGGACTTGGGGCGCCGCACGCGCGAATCCCGGGGCGAGGTAGGAATTCATGCCGTTGGCGCGCGAAGCCGTCGAGCTGCTGGTTCAGGCGGCCAGAGCCTGGTATTTCGAAGGCAATCAACACGGGTTGCGTGATCGGGAGTGGATGGCACTGCGCTTTCTCTGCCGCGCCAATCGATTCTCGCGCACACCATCCGCGCTCGCCGGTTTCATCGGCGCGACCAGAGCGACCGCATCGCAGATCGTCAAGACGCTGGAGAGCAAATCCTTCCTGGTGCGAAAGCCGTCGCAGGAAGACAAACGCTCTGTCGTGCTGCACGTCACCCCGCAGGGTGAGAAATGCCTGAACCAGCACGATCCGATCAATCACGTGGTGAATGCCGTCGATTCGCTCGGCACCGAGGAATGCGTCAGGCTGCGCGACTCGCTCCGTGAAGTCCTCAATCATCTCGATGCGGCCCATCAGCGACTTGATGCCAGCATCTGCCGCGATTGCATGTTCCTGGCCGAGCGCAGCCCCGGCACCGGCAAGGGACGCGGCGCCGCCGAGTTCATGTGCCGGCTGTACCGCGCCCCGGTCTCGCTCGACGAGACGGAGTTGCTCTGCACCAGCTTCGAGCGCACCCGCGACCGCCCCAAGATCGGGGAGCAACTCGATCGCGAGCGCGTGGCGAGCCAGGGTTGAGGTCGCGGAGCGCGGCGTGGCAGTGCCCATCTCACCGCTCTCTCCACCTCGTCATCGCGAGGAGCGTAGCGACGAAGCAATCCAGAATCCCTCCGCGGAAAAGACTCTGGAATGCTTCGCTTCCGACTTCGAGCTTCGGCGGACAAGGCGCTCGCAATGACGCAGTAGGGCACAGACTCGTCCTCCAAATGACGCTGTCATTCCCTGCGAAGGCGGGGAATCCGGTACGCCGCGGCCTCTCGGCTCAATCACAACCGCCTCTGGAATACTGGATCGTCCGGTCAAGCCGGACGATGACAGCGAGTGTGTAGATGCGGACACGCCCTCGCGTTCTCGCGGCGCAATTCGCCCGAGCTTTGCTTGATCTCTCCGCCCTCTTATCCGAGAGGGCGCAGGGAAGGCCGGGTGCTGACCTCGCACCCGCGGTCCGCTGCGCGAATGTAGCGCAGTGAAAGACCGCACAGCAGCATACAGGTGAAGCCCAACACACGGCCTTCCCTGCGCGATGGGTTGACGGCTTATGCCGTGCTCTCCCGGGAGCCGAATTCCTTCTGGCCTCCCTCGCCTCGCGAATTGACGATGTGGTTGATCCGGTTGGACGCTCCACATCTCCGCGACGGCTTGACCGGAGCAACGACGGCCGGGACCACACGGTTTTGCCGTACGCGCATTCGCCTGATGCCACAGGGTTTTCCCGCACTGTCGACGTTGCGGTAAAAATGTTGGCGAGACGAATTTCACAGCGCCGCTCGTCTGCACGCGGTTTCGGGCTCACAGGGACTACCCGCCCTGCCCGCACCCTCTCGTGCCGACGCTGCCGCGTCCACCGCGTCCCCGGCTCGCAATTCGTGACGACGTACGATCGCCCCTCAAGGATGAGCCGGGATGGACGACACATACGCGATTTCCGAAATTCGGTAAAGCGGAATATCTTTTGCAAGGGGTGCTTGACAGCCGCCGCAGGTGTTTCGCCCGTCGGGCACCGCCCGGGTGACGGAATATCCGCCCGGCACCTTGTATGCATTATCCCAGTTGCCATTATCGAGCAGTTCGCTTTACATGCCCCCAACCCGCCCTCGGGCCACGGCCGGGGCGCAACAATCACATGACATTCCAGGGGACGAGACATGGCGCGTAACGTATTGATTCTGGGAGCCTCCTACGGCTCCCTGCTGGGCACCAAGCTGCTGATGGCCGGGCACAACGTGACCCTGGTCTGCCGCGCCAAGACCGCAGAGCTGATCAACCGCGACGGTACGGAGGTGCGCATCAAGCTGCGCGACGAGGCGGTGCACCGCGCGATCTTCTCGCGCGACCTGCCCGGCAAGCTCGACGCGGTGACACCGCAGAATGCCGACCTCTCGCGCTACGACATGGTCGGTCTGGCGATGCAGGAGCCGCAATACACCAACCACACGGTCCGCATGCTGATGGTCAAGATCGCCGCGGCAAAGCTGCCGTGCCTCTCGATCATGAACATGCCACCGCTGCCCTATCTCAAGCGCATCCCCGCGCTCGCCGACATGGATCTCGAAGAGGCCTACACCAATGCGCAGGTGTGGGAGCGGTTCGAGCCGGGGCTGGTGACGCTGTGCTCGCCCGATCCGCAGGCCTTCCGTCCGCCGGAAGAGGCCGCCAACGTGCTGCATGTCGGCCTGCCCACGAATTTCAAGGCCTCGGTCTTCGCCGACGAGAAGCACAACAAGGTGCTGCGCGAACTCGAAGCCGACATCGACGCGGTGACGCTCGACGGCCACGATGTGCCGGTGAAGCTGAAAGTGTTCGATTCGCTGTTCGTGCCGCTGGCGAAATGGTCGATGCTGCTCACCGGCAATTACCGCTGCATCACGCCGAACGAGCCGCAGTCGATCCGCGACGCCGTGCACGGCGACCTGAAGCGCTCGCAGACGATCTACGACCATGTCGACGCCATCGCCCGCCGCCTCGGCGCCGATCCTGCGGACCAGGTGCCGTTTGCGAAATACGCCAAGGCCGCCGAAAGCCTGCTGAAGCCGTCGTCGGCGGCGCGGGCCGTAGCCGGCGGCGCGCCCTTCATCGAGCGCGTCGACCTTCTGGTGAAGCTGATCTCGCATCAGATCGGCGCGCCGAATGCCGAGATCGACCGCACGGTCGAGACCGTCGACCAGAAGCTCAACGAGAAGATCGTACAGGGCGGATCGGGCGCGCAGTGACGGTGTCAGGCGCGGCCGCGCTGCGCCTCACACGATCACCTGAGTAACGGGCCGGCGCAGGGATTTCGGCAGCTCCGGCCCGGCGCCGAAACGGATCACGAGATCGGGCAGGCGCGAACCGAGATCGAGATAGGCAGCAAGCTGGCGGCGAAGCTGCGGCACTTCGACCGGCTGATTGACGAAGGCATACTTCAGTCCGAGTGCGGTCGCCTGCAGCGCAAAGCGCTGGCAGGCGCGGCCCACCTCGACCCAATGCGCCGCGTCGTCATGCTCGGCAACGAACACCGCAAGACCCGCGGAGCTTTCGATGCAGGCGCGATACTTGTCGTTCTCGCCGCGTTCGGTGAACACGAAAGGCAGCAACGGCCGCGCCAGCCATCCCGGCAAGGCCGGATTGCCTGACGCGCGCGAGAACAGGCCGTCCATCGTCGCAACCGCCTCCCGCTCGCTGAAGCGCATCCACGTCTTGAGCTCGTCCATGAACCTGGCGTCACGCATCTGGGTCGTATTGCCCTCGACCACATAGTCCGTGACGGCTGCCATCTGCCCGCGATCGGTGATGAGGAGGATCGCGACGCCTTCCCCGCTGCCGGCCCGCCCGAACTCGCGCAGCAGATCGGTCGAGACCGGCTTGCCGTCGTAGACCGCGCGCGTCGACTGACGGTGAGGGATCGCGGCCAGCAGGGGCGATCGCTCCGCCGAAGCGTTCTCGAAATCGGCCATGATGGCGTTGGCTTCGAAGCGCAGCGTCGGCCGCAGCCCGAGGGCGAGGGCCGCATGCGTCAGGTTCTCGGCCGCACAACCAAGGCTGACGAAGACATGATGATCGTTCGGGTCGACCGCAGGACAGCGTCGCGAGACATCCGGCGCGATGGCGATGCTCCGCGGCCCCACGGTGAAGCGCCAGGGCTGGGTATTGTGGCTGTTCGCGGCCAGCGTCGCATAGCGGACGATCTCACCGAGGCCCCCTTCGGCGCGCAACGGCGCCCAGGTCGCGCGCACCGCCTCCTCGTAGGTCATGGCCGCAGCGGCGCGCGACGCCTGCGGCCGCATCGCGGCCGCGCTGGCAACTCCCGCCATGAAACTCCGTCGGTCGACCATGCAAGTCCAATCCCCTGCCTCGGGGAAGATGCCGCGTGCAGGCATGCCCGACGTTGACGCCGCGCAAGCTCGGCCGGTATGGCGGGCAGGTCGGCGTCAATTCCTCTCAGGCGTTCCAGAAGGATTGAAGCCAGATCAAGCCGGTCACCGCGACGAGCGTGACCGCGCCGGTCCGCGTCACGAGATCGGGATATCCGAGGCGACGGGCACTGCGGCCGAGCGTTGCACCGAAGGCGAGCCACGCTGCTCCGGCCGTGACGATCTGAAAGGCGATCAGGGCAAGCCAAGGTGCGAGCTCGATCAACCCGGCCTGAAGCGGCAGGAGCAGGAAGGCGAAGACGATCGCCTTCGGATTCAGAAGCGTGGTGATCAGCACCTGACCGAACCTCACCGGCGCGCCGTCGCGAAGCTCGCGCGCGTTGACGCGCCAAAGCGTAGCCGCGAGGCACAGGATGTAGACGGTCACCGCCACGCGAAGCATGGCGGCTGCAATCGGGATGCTGCTCATGACGGGACCGAGCGCGATCCGGAGCAGGACAATCGCCAGCAGATAGCCGCACAGCTCGGCCACGAGCAAATGAAGCGAACGGAAGATGCCGATTCCGGCGCCCGACGTCGCAAGCAAGGTGTTCGTCGGCCCCGGCACCGCCAGCAGGAAATGGGCCGCCATCAGGAAGGTCGGAAAGTTCATGCATCCAGCTAGCAGGCCTTGGCCCTTGCGAGCTTGATCTGGGTCATTCTTGCCCCACCGATGCGCGTGGGCAACATGCAAGCCCCGAACCGGCCCGCACTTCTACGGCGTTCGAATCTCGGATGAAATCCGCCGTGGGCAACGGGCCGTGATTCGTCCTGTTTCGCTCGACGCATCCCGCTTCGATTGATAAGCCCCTTGCCGCGAATGACGGGACTTGAGTCGGGAACATGACGGTTGCAATCGAGATGGGGCTGACCACGGCGGGCGCCGCGGCGGCCATGGACCTCGAGGAACTGCTGGCGACCCGGCTCCTGGTCCAGGGCAATTCCGGCTCCGGCAAGTCGCATCTGCTGCGGCGCCTGCTGGAGCAGAGCGCGCCCTGGGTGCAACAGGCCATCATCGACCCCGAAGGCGATTTCGTCACGCTGGCCGAGCGCTTCGGCCATCTCGTGATCGAGGCCGAGGACCACACCGAGCGCGGCCTGCAAGTGGCCGGCGAGCGCGCGCGACTGCATCGGGTTTCCACCGTGCTCAATCTCGAAGGACTGGATGCCGAGAACCAGATGCGGCGCGCGGCCGCCTTCCTCGGCGGAATGTTCGACGTGGAGCGCGACCATTGGTACCCGATGCTGGTGGTCGTCGACGAGGCGCAGCTGTTCGCGCCGGCGGTTGCAGGCGAAGTGTCGGACGAAGCGCGGAAACTCTCGCTCGGCGCCATGACCAACCTAATGTGCCGCGGCCGCAAGCGCGGACTTGCCGGCATCATCGCGACGCAACGTCTGGCAAAGCTCGCCAAGAACGTCGCCGCCGAAGCCTCGAATTTCCTGATGGGCCGCACCTTCCTCGACATCGACATGGCGCGCGCCGCCGATCTGCTCGGCATGGAGCGGCGGCAGGCGGAAGCCTTTCGCGATCTCGAGCGCGGGCAATTCATGGCGCTGGGGCCTGCGCTGTCGCGTCGTCCGTTGCGGCTGAACATCGGCCCGACCGCGACGTCCCCGCGCAATTCGACGCCGCGGCTGATGCCGCTGCCGGAAGCGACGCTGGAGGATGCACGCGCGGTGATCCTGGCCGCGCCGCCGCCGGATGCCAGCCGGCCGCAGCGCCGGCCCGCCCCTGATCTGCTCGAGCAGCTCCGCGCGGCAAAGGCGGCAGCTCCCGAAATCAGCCCCGAGGTGGCCGAGGTCCCGGTCAGTGCCGAGGAGCTCGCGGAACGACGTGAGCGCGTGGATCGCACGTTGCGCGCCGTGCTGGCCGCGCCCGATGCCGGTTTCCGCGCCATCGGCGTGCTCTATCAGGAATTCGTGGTCCGCTGCCGGATCGAGGGCCTCGGCACCGCCGTGCCTGACCTCGGCGAATTCCGCCGCATGCTGACGCATGCGCGCGCCGGGCTCGGCACAGAGATCGCCGAGGACGACGCCTGGCAGGAGGTGACGCTGCGCGCCTCGATCCTGCCTGACGACATGCAGGGCGTGTTCATGATGATCGCGCGCGCCGCCAAGGAAGGCTGGCCCTGCCCCGGCGATGCCGCGATCGCGCGCGCCTATGGCTCGCACTCGCTGCGCCGGGCGCAGCGCCTGCTCGGCTACATGGAGGAGCAGGGCCTGATCGTGGTCCAGCTCGACGGCGGCGGACGCAGGTTCGTCACGCTGGTGGAACTGGCCTGGGCGACCGCGCCGGGCGATCCCAATGGCGACGATCAGCCGGCGGAGCCGGTGCCGAGCGCGGCGTCGGCTTAAGTCGCCAGATTCAGGGACACCTCGTCAATTACGCCGCCTCGGTCGCGTCCGGCAAACGGCGCACCTCATCCACAAATACGCGGCGGTAAAGCACGCTCGAGACGAGCCAAGCGATCGCGAACAGCGCGATCACAGCGAAGCCGACATGCGCAAGCGACTCGTTGAGGCTATCAACCAGCGCCCATACGCCACCGGAAAGTCCCAGCCGGTCGGAGATCAGGCCAAGCGCCTCGATGCTGCCGATCAACAGTGCGACCGCGACGGACGCGCCGGTAATGGTGAGGTTGTACCAGAGCTTGCGCATGGGATCGACGAAGGCCCAGCGATAGGCGCTCACCATCAGCGCGGAGTCGGCGCTATCGACCAGCGCCATGCCCGAGGCGAACAGCGCGGGGAAGACCAGGATATCGGCGAGCGATGCGCCGCGTGCGGCTTCCGTGGCGGAGATGCTGAGCAGGCCGATCTCGGTCGCGGTGTCGAAGCCGAGGCCGAACAAAAAGCCGAGCGGAAACATGTGCCAGGGCTTTGTCACCAGGCGGAACATCGGCCCGAGCAGCCGCGCGAGAAATCCGCGATGGGCGAGCAGCGCATCCAGCCCCGCGGCGTCGTGAACGCCATGCTCGCGCGCCGCACGAAAGGTCCGCCAGAGACCAACGAAGATGGCAAGGTTGATCGCCGCGATCACCAGCAGGAACAGCGCCGACACCGAGGTGCCGATCAGGCTGCCGATATCCTTCAGGAGGCTGTCGCCGCCAAGGCTGACCACGCCGAGCGCGAGCAGCACGGTCGCGACCACGACGACAGTGGAATGGCCAAGCGCGAAATAGAGACCGACGCTGCGCGGCGTATCGCCCGCCTGCATCAGCTTGCGCACGACATTGTCGATGGCGGCGATGTGGTCGGCGTCGACGGCGTGGCGCAGACCGAACACCCAGGCGAGCAGCGCGGTTGCCATCACCGCGGGCTGGTCACCGAACGCCGCAAAAGCCCAGGCCCATGCGGCGACATTGGCGGCGACGAGCCCGCCGAACAGCAGCACCATTCCGGGCTCGGCCGCCCGTACAGACCATCTCGTCAAGACACGCATTTCCGCCGCACGCCTATTGCGCCAACGGTATGATCTTTTCATAGGATAGTCATACTGACCAGCCCCGGCTGCTACCCGATGACCGCGTATGCGAATTTGCAGGAGGTCGCCATGCCCGGGCTTGTCCCGGGCATCCACGTTCTTGGAGCAACAAAGTAAGGCATGGATGGCCGGGACAAGCCAGGTCAAGCCCGGCCATGACGGCTTAGATGCGTCCGAGCCTACGCCGCCTCGGAGCCACCGAGATAGGCATCGCGCACGCGGGGATCGTCTTTCAGCGTCCGGGCTGGCCCCGACAGCACGATCCTGCCGGTCTGGAGCACGTAGGCCTCGTGCGCGATCTCGAGCGCGAGACTGGCATTCTGCTCGACCATGAAGACCGAGACGCCCTCCTGGTTGATGGTGCGGATCAGCTCCAGCACGCGGTCGACATAGAGCGGCGACAGGCCCATGGTCGGCTCGTCCATCACGATCAACCTTGGCCGGCTCATCAGCGCGCGCGCCATCGCGACCATCTGCTGCTCGCCGCCGGAGAGCGAGCCGGCACGCTGCGACAGCCGCTGTCCGAGTTTTGGGAACAGCGTCAGCATCCTGTCGAGATCCTGCGCCACGGCGTCGCGGTCGTTGCGCACGAAGGCGCCCATCAGGATGTTCTCGCGCACGCTCATGTCGGCGAACAACCGCCGCGCCTCGGGCACCGACGCGATGCCGCGGCGAACGATCTGCGGCGTGGTCAGCCCGATCAGCGAGGCACCGTCGAACATCACCTCGCCCGAACGCGGCTTCACCAGACCTAGAATGATCTTCATGGTCGTCGATTTGCCGCTGGCGTTGCCGCCGAGCAGGCAGACGATGTGGCCGCGGCCGACCGTGATCGACAGGTCGAAATGCACCTGCGCCTGGCCGTAGAACGTGTTGATGTCAGACAGCGCCAGCAGCGGTTCGGGTGTGCCCGTGGTCATGCCGCGCTCTCCTGCTCCGATGTCCCCGACAGACCGTGGCCCAGATAGGCCTCGATCACCTTGGGATCGTTGCGAACCGCCTCACCCGGTCCTTCCGCAATCTTCTTGCCTTCGTCCATGACGATGACGCGGTCGGAAAGGCGCATCACCATCTCCAGCTTGTGCTCGATCAGGAGGATAGTCAGTCCCTCTGCCTTCAGCTCGGCGACCAGCGCCTGCATCTCCGCGGTCTCGCTCGGGTTCATACCGGCGGTAGGCTCATCCAGCAGCAGCAGGCGCGGCTTCAGCGCCAGCGCGCGGGCGATCTCGACGCGACGGCGGTTGGCGTAGGACAGGCTGTAGGCGGGCTGGTCGATCCGCGGCAGCAGCCGCTCGCCGAAGCGGGCGAGAATGGCCTTCACCTCTTCGCGCAGCCGCTCTTCCTCGTCCCTGACGCTTGAAGGGCGCAGCAGCGCCAGGCCAAGCTCCAGCAGCGGACCGATCACCGGCACCGCCGGCTTCACGGCGCGCAGGCGGGTGTGGGCGCCGATCAGGACGTTATCCATCACGCTGAGATTGCCGAAGACGCGACCAAGCTGGAACGTGCGCGCGATGCCTTGCGCGGCCAGCCGCTCCGGCGAGAGGCCGGTGATGTCGTGCCCCTCGAAGCTGACAGTGCCCGCATCCGGCCGGTCGAGCCCGGTGACGAGATTGAACAACGTCGTCTTGCCGGCGCCGTTCGGGCCGATGATGCTGACGAGCCCGCCCTTGGCGAGATCGAGATCGATGCCGTCGACGGCCGTCAGGCCGCCGAAGCGTCGCGTCAGCCCGCGCAGGGACAACAGCGGTGCATGCGCTTCCGCCATCAGATCGTCCCCAACAGGCCTTGCGGCCTGAATCGCACGAGCAGCAGCAGCACGATGCCGTAGATCAGGATGCGGTACTCCGCGGCGATCCGGAAGACTT
This sequence comes from Bradyrhizobium manausense, assembly GCF_018130615.1. Classification (GTDB taxonomy): domain Bacteria; phylum Pseudomonadota; class Alphaproteobacteria; order Rhizobiales; family Xanthobacteraceae; genus Bradyrhizobium; species Bradyrhizobium manausense_A. Next base: position 159,456 of record NZ_JAFCKB010000016.1, on the reverse strand, counting down.
CGGGCAAACCGACCAGCGCGACCGCGCCGACGATGGCGCCGACGACATTGCCGAGACCACCAAGGATCACGACGGTCAACGCGAGGATGGACTGCTGCGTATTGAAGGTCTCGTGGTTGATGTAGGAATAGAGATGCGCGGCGATGCCGCCGCTGACGCCAGCGGCGAACCCGCCAAAGATGAAGGCGAGCGACTTGTAGCGGTTCAGGCTGAGTCCATAGGCGCGCGCGGCAATATCGTCGTCGCGGATGGCGCGAAAGCTGCGGCCAAGATGCGAGCCGAGCAGGCGCGCCTGGAGCAGCGCGAGCACGACCATTACGGCAAAGCTGAACCAGTATACCGAATTCGGGCTGATCAGATCGTAGCCGAACAGCGACAGCGGCGGGATACCGGAAATGCCGATCGGACCACGTGTGACGCTTTCCCAGTTCAGGATCACCAGCGACACAATTTCGCCGATCGCGAGCGTCGCGATCGAGACATAGTGGCCGCGCAGCCGGAACGACGGCGAAATCAGGATCGTGCCGAGTGCGGCACTCATCAGGCCGCCGGCGACGATGGCGAGACCGACGGGAACGGAGAGCGTCAGCGACAGCAGCGCCGAGGTGTAGGCGCCGATCGCGAGCAGTGCGGCGTGTCCGAGCGAGACCTGACCGATCGTGCCCGCCACCAGCGTGAGGCTGAGCGCGAGCATGCCGAGCAGCCAGGCGTTGATCAGGGTCTGGAGAATGTAGAACGACACCGGAAGCAGCGGCAGGATCGCGAACGCAGCGACCGCGACAGCCAGGGCCCAGCGCGGAATACGCACGGGGCGGCTCGGCGCGATGAACGTGCCGGTGAGCGGCTCGGGCGGCGCCTGCCGGGCGCTTGCGAACAGGCCGTTCGGCCGCAGCACGAGAACGACGACCAGGAGCAGGAACGCGAACAGATTGCGGTAGCTGGTGCCGAACACGGCGACGCCGTAGCTCTCGACGAGGCCAAGCAGCAGGCTACCGACGACAGCGCCCGGCACATTGCCGGCGCCGCCGACGACCTCCGCGACGACGCCTTTGAGCGTGGCCTGCAGGCTCATCGCGGTGTCGATCTGGTTGTAGTACATGCCGACCAGCAGGCCGGAGACGCCGCCGAGCGCCGCGGCAATGCCGAACACCGCCTGATTGACGCGGTTGACGTCGACGCCCATCTGCATCGCGGCGTCGCGATCCTGCGAGGCCGCACGCACCGCCCAGCCGAGCTTGCTATAGCGCAGGAACACGAACAGCAGCAGCGCGCTCGAGATGCCGACGCCGGCGATCAGGAGGTCAAGCGGACCGATCGTGCCGCCGCCGACCTGGAAGCGCACGTCCGGCAACTGGCTCGGCAGCGCGCGCGGATTGGGCGAGAAGGTCAGCATCACCAGCTGATCGAGCACGAAGCTGATGCCGATCGTCGCCAGCAGCGGCGCGATGCGCACCGAGTTCTGCAAGGGCCGCAGGCCGAACCGCTCGATGATCACCCCGACCAGCGCTGCCACTACTGCGACGAAGATGATGGTGAGCGGCAGCGGGGTGTGCAGCTGCACCACCGCGACCCAGCCGATATAGGCGCCGACGAGATAGATCGAGCCTTGCGCAAAGTTGATCAGCCGGCTGACGCCGAAGATCAGCGCGAGCCCGACTGCAACGAGGGCATAGACGTTACCGACGATCAGCCCGTTGATGGTGTAGTCGAGCCAGGAAGACACGCAGGGTTCCTAATCAGGGGAGAAAGGCCGGCGCGAGTGCTCCGGCCATCATGTCAGGTCGGCTTGCCGTCCCAAAGCGCGAACTGGCCCTTGCGCACGACGAGCTCGGCGTTCATCGCGCCTTTGACGCGACGGGTGGCGACGTCGAACGTCGCGGTGCCGAAGATGACGCTCGGGACGTCCTTGACCCTGGCAAAGGCATCGCGGATCGCCTTGCGATCGGTGCCGCCGATCTTCACCACGGCCGCGGCCATGTTCATCGCGTCATAGGAATAAGCGTTGAAGGCATCGGGCTCGAGCCCGTTGTACTTCTTCTTGAAGCCGGCGATGAACTTCTGCACCTCGGGCCGCGGGTCTTCCGGGAAGTAGCGCGTGCCGACATGGACGTCCTCGACGGCATCGCCGCCGAGCTCGAGGAATTTCGGCGAATAGACCGAGCTCGCGGCGCAGATCACCTGCTTCAGCCCGACCTGCCGCGCCTGGCGCGCGATCAGCGCACCGTCCGAATAATAGGAGATCAGCACCAGCCCGTCCGGATTGGCATCGCGCACGCGCACCAGCGTGGAGCGGAAGTCGCGCTCCTCGGCGATATAACCTTCGGTGACGACGATCTCCGCGCCATATTCCTTGGCGGCGTTGTTGAAATAGTCGCGGCTGGTGCGGCCCCAATCGGTGTTGAGATGCAGCACCGCAAGCTTCTTCAGACCGAGGCTCTTCACCGCATATCGCGCCAGGAGCGGCTGCTCGTCGGCCTGGCTCACGGACGTGCTCCACATGAAGTCGCCGCCCTTGGTGAAATCGGGGTGCGAATTGGTGAAGCCGAACTGCACGAGGCCGCCGCGCTGGTAGATCGGCGAGGCCGCCATGGAGGCGGGGCTGGAGAAATCGCCGAGCTCCAGCACGATACGGGGATCGGACACGAACTTCTGCGCAATCGCCACCGACTGGCGCGGATCGCTCTGGCTGTCCTCGAAGGTATAGGCGAGCTTGCGGCCGTTGATGCCGCCGGCGGCCTGAATCTCGTCGAGCGCGAGATCAAAGCCCTGCTTCCATTGCGTGCCATATTGCGCGTTCGGCCCAGTGAGCGGACCGCTGACGCCGAGCAGGATCGGTTCGGCGTCCGCGAAGGCAGCGCGCGAAAATGCAGTTCCCGCGATTGCGGCGGAGAGCGAGCTCTTGATCAGGGTTCGGCGATTGATGTTGCTCATGCACGGCTCCATCCACTCAGGTGTTGAAAAGGATTACTTCGAGGGCTCACCGAGCGACAGCATCAGCCGGTTCGCCCAGTTGAAGAACGAGGCGCCGTTGATGACGTCGACGATCTCTGCATCGTCGAGGCCCGCGCGGCGCAGCTCCGCGATGTTCTCGGGGCCGAACGCGACCGGCGTCGACGCCAGCGCCACCGACGCCTTGACCACTGCATTCCAGCGCTCACCGAGATCGGCGTTGACGCCCTCGTCGAGCAGCTTCTGCACGTCGTCACGGCGCTTGGAATAGGTGCTGGCGAAACGCGCATGCACCGAGGCGCAATAGATGCAGCCGTTGTAGCGCGAGGTCGCCGCCGCCGCGAGCTCGCGCTCGGCGCGCGGCAGGCCGTCGGCGACGTTGTAGAAGATGTCCTTGTCGGTCTTGGTGCGGGCTTCCAGCACCTCGGGATCGCGCACCAGCAGGCGGAAATATTCCGACTTGGCGCGGGCGCGATCGACCAGGCCGGCGAAATGCCGCTCGGTGAGTTCGGCCTCGGGCAGTGGCTCGATCCAGGAGACCCAGCCGAGCTCGTCCTGGGTGAAGACAGCCGGCGGATTGACAGCGGCGCTCATGATGCAGCCTCCTCTTATGCGTTTGCGGCGGCGAGCGTACGCAAGCCGCTAACGACCCGCACCTGAAACGACAGGAACGCGACGAGTTGGGAGAAGGTGACGATGCCGGTGTCAGACCAGCCGGCGGCCAGCAGCACCTTCATATCGCCGGACGCCGCATCGCGCGGCCGGAACACCAGCAGATGCGCGTGCTCGAGCGCCGCGACGAGCCGGGCGCCGAGCGCCGACTTGCTCGCCGCATTCACGTGATAAATCAGCCCGGCCGTGTTCTCGATCGACAGCGGGCCGGCCGGAAACGAGCCATACGGGCCCGAGGTCTTGCCGCGCGCGATCTCGGCGTCGATCGCTTCGAGCACGGCCACGCCACCCGCACTCGCCGCAAGCTTGTCCCGGTAGAAGGAAGCAACGGGGGACTCGCCATGAAGCCCGGTGACAAAGGCCGCCACCGCGGCACGTTCGAGCAGCGAGAACTCCCCGGCGTCGATCGGCTCGAACAACGAAAGATAGCTTTTCTGCGCGTTCTCGCGTGCCTGCAGGCGCCGTGCGCGAATGGCGTCGAGCGCTGATCCCGGTTCGATTCCGACAAGCATGTCGATGATATCCGTCGATGCCATCATTCAGCCTCGTGCAACGCGTTCAAATTCATGGCAATTAGCCCGCCAGCGCCACGTCAGGCGCCGTCCGGATCCAGCCCAGCGCCGGTGCGACCTTGTCAGCCACCAGCTCGATCGAGCGCAGGACATAAGGGTGTGGCGCATCGACCGAGTGGACCTGGAAGACCAGATCGGTCACCCGCTCCAGCGTCGCATCCGATCGCAGCGAGGCGATCACTTGGTCAGTGCCGCCGACATGGGTGTCAAACGCCGCGATCATCTCTTCCAGCGTTTCGCCCGGAGGAAGGTGACCGCCTTTCATGAATTGCGGCAGCGCGCGGCGCAGGCCGATATCGGCGAGCCGCATCGCCTCGCGATGATCGTCGGCGGCGAACACGCTGCGCGAGGCCATGATGCGCGGCTCGGCGCCCGGCGGCAGCGCTGCGAGATAGGCATCGATGATCGGATTCTGGATCTCGGCGAGCGTGGCGCTTGGCGCGTCCTTGTCTCGCGGCTGGGTGCGCGACAGCAGCAGGCCGTCGCCGGCCTTGCCGGCACGCGCGCCACCCGCCACGGAGAAGGTCGCCTGCCAGATGCGCTTGTCCAGTTGCGGCCGCTGCGGATAGAGCGTGTCGCCGCCATCGAGCGGCTTGCCGGTCAGCGCCTTGCGGACCACCTCGAGGTTGCGCGCAAAGATCTCATTACGCTGGGCGCCGTCGAGGCCAAAGGCGGCAAAGGCGGACGGGTTGCCGCCGGTGCCGACGCCGAGTTCGAACCGGCCGTTGCAGAGCAGGTCGAGCACCGCGGCGTCCTCCGCCACCCTCACCGCGCTCTCTAGCGGCAGGGTAACAATGCCGGTGCCGAGGCGGATGCGCGAGGTCTGCGCTGCGACATAGCCGAGGAAAGTGAAGGGCGACGGCAGCCCGCCCTCGCGCTCGTGAAAATGGTGCTGCGCGATCCACGCGGAATCGAGCCCCGCCTTCTCGGCGCGCACGATCTGCTCGGCGGCGAAGCGATAGCGCTCCGCCGGCGGCGCCTCATCGAGCAGCCGCGTGAAAAATCCCAGGCGTTTCAGGTTTGCAAAGCGTTTCATACGACCCCTGTCGGGCGAGGATGGCCGGCCGATGATGTCGGTTGCAGCGGCCGGAGACAAGCGGGCAATGCGCAAGGCTGCCCGCCGGGATCGCGCCCCTCGCGCCGGGCTCCGGCTAGGCAGAGTGCCTACCAGCTCGGCAGCACCGCTCCCTTGAACTTGGTGAGGACGAACTCCTTCACCTCGGGCGTGTGATAGCTGTCGACGAGAATCTTGACCCAGGGCTTGTCCTTGTCGGCGGTGCGCACCGCAATCAGGTTGACGTAGGGGCCCTTGGGGTCCTCGCGCAGGATCGGATCCTTGACGGGATCGAGGCCCGCCTGGGTTGCATAATTGGTATTGATCGCGGCGGCGTCGACATCATCGAGCGCGCGCGGCGCCTGCGCGGCATCGACCTCGACGAATTTCAGCTTCTTGGGATTCTCGGTGATGTCGAGCACCGTCGGCTTGAAGCCGGTGCCGTCCTTCAGCTTGATCACGCCCTTGTCGCGCAACAGCAGCAGCACGCGGCCGCCATTGGTCGGATCGTTAGGGATCGAGATCTTGCCGCCGTCGGGAATGTCGGCGAAGGCCTTGTGCTTCTTCGAATAGACGCCGATCGGGAAGTTCACGGTGAGACCGACCGACTCGATCTTGTAGCCGCGGTCGGCCTTCTGGTTGTCCAGGTAAGGCTGGTTCTGGAACGAATTGGCCTGGATGTCGCCGGCATCGAGCGCTGCGTTCGGCACCACATAGTCGGAGAACTCGATGAGCTGGATGTCGAGCCCCTGCTTGGCAGCGACCGGCTTCACCGCCTCGAAAATCTGCGCATGCGGCCCCGGCGTCACGCCGATCTTGATGGTCTCGGCGCCAGCTGCGGCCGACCATGCGGCGAGCGCGGTTGCGAGGATCAGGGCGGGGCGAAGCGACATCTTGGTCTCCATGACTCAACGAAAATGATGAGGACCGTATTCGCTTCTCCGTGAAGCGAAATCAATAAAAAGGAAATCCATATTGATTGCCTGTGAGGGGGAACATTTCTTCATTCGGGAGAGAACATGAAACGAATTCGCAACGGACGGCAAGCGTGAGGGGCGTCACGGCGAAGCCGAACCCAGCGAGCGAGACTGGCGGCGCAATCAGGCAAGAACCGCGACAGGAACCCAGCCATGACCGCCAGTCCCGCCCCGGAACTCACCAACCGGGATCACCTCGAATGTTTTGCGCTCTATGCCCTGCTCCAGGGCGTGCCATTCTATTCCGCCGTCGCATTGACGATGAAACTGATCAACGGGTCCGAGTTCATTGGCGAACCCTTCGGGGCTGCGAACTTCATTGCGATGGCGTCGACCCTCCACGCGCTGGCAACGCCGTGGCTCGGGCCGAAGTTTCCGCGTTTTTTCAGACACTGTTTTGAGCCGCTGTTCGCCGATCCGGTACTGTCCTTCTCAGAAAAGGTCACGCGCTGGCTGGCGCAGCCGGACACGTCGCTCAAGTTGCTGAGTAATCTGCTGCTGCTGTCGGCGCTGGCCGTCGGCGTCGCCGGTATGCAGTGAGCCTGCTTAGTCGGTCCGCCAGGTCGCGGGCGACAGCATGATCAGCACGCAGATCGCTGCATAGGCGGCGAGCGACACCGTGACCATGGCGGCAAGCCCGGCCATTCCCGCGCCGAAATACGCCACAGCAATCCAGCCGCCGCCGGCCGCAATCAGGATGCGCGCGACCGAGGACAAGAGCGGGCCCAGCGCCTGGCCTGTGCCCTGCGCCGCGAACGACGAGACGAAGCCAAAGCCGAGCGCGGCATAGGCGGGCGCGACGATATGCAAATAGGTCACGCCCTCATTCACGACGTCGGCGTCGTGGCTGAAGAGATGCAGCCAGGCGGTCGGAGCGATCGCGACCAGGAGGCCGATCGAGCCGGTCATGATCATGCCGGCGGCGCCGCTGACCCAACCGATCCTTCGCGCCCGTGCGGCCTGGCCCGCGCCCATATTGACGCCGACCATGGTCAGCGTCGCCGTGCTGATGCCGAACAGCAGCGGGATCATGATGTAGTCGAGTCGCGAGGCGATGCCGTAACCGGCGAGGGCCGAGGTGCCGAACAGGCCGACCGCGCCGGTGACGAGAATGACGGTGAGGTTGGTGAGCACGGCGTTGAAGGCGGTGGGAATGCCGACCTTCAACATGTCGCCGAAGATTTTTGCGCGCAATGGCACGATGCGCAGCCTCAGACCGGATGCCCCCGAGGACATGTAGCGCAACAGGAACAGCATCGCCGCGCTGTAATAGAGGCCGAAGGCGACGCCGGCGCCGCCGATGCCGAGGCCTGGCACGGGTCCGTAACCGAAGATCAGCAGCGGCGAAACCGGGATGGTCACGATGGCGCCGATCAGGGTCACCAGCGCCGGCACTTTGACGTTGCCGGAGCCGCGCAGCGCGGCGGCCTGGAGGTTGACGATCCACGCCGGAATCGCGCCTGCGAAGAGGGAGTTGGAATAGATGGTGGCAGCTTCGAGCGCGCCGTCGCGGCCGCCGAGCGCGCGGAACAGCGCCGGACCGCCGAGATGCGCCCCCAGCGTGAACAGCGCGCCTGCGATGATCGCCAGCACGATGGCATGGAACAGCGCCGCATCCGCATCTTCGCGGCGGCCGGCGCCGACCGCACGCGCCACCGACGAGGCGACGCCGGAGCCGAACCCACCATTCGACATCATGGTCATCAGCATGAAGATCGGGAACACCAGTGCCGCGCCCGCCAGCGCATCGGTACCGAGATAGCCGACATAATAGGCCTCCGCGATGTTGACCGCGGTCTGCGCCACCAGCACGGTCACCGTCGGCAGCGCGAGCTGGAGCAAGGTCGGCAGGATCGGTGCGGTCAGGAGCGCGGCGCGGCGCCGGTCGGCCGGGGTCGGCGCAGGACGAGGCGCCGCCGCGCGGCGCGCAGGGGCCTCGATGACGGACAAGGGCGGCGCGGCAACGTCCTCAACTGACATTTGTTGGTGTCCCGTTGGTTATCGTGACTGCTGAAGATCCGGCAGCCATTGCATTATGCTCATAATTTATTATTATGATCGTAATGCAATGGCAAATCGATCACGATCCCGTGGCGATGCCTCTTCCAGGCCGGGCATCGGGAAGGAGTTGAGGCCCATGCGCTACGACAAGGGACACAAGGACGAGACGCGCCGGCACATCCTCGATGTCGCCTCAGCCCAATTCCGCGAGAGCGGAATAGCGGCGGTCGGCCTCGCCGGCATCATGTCGGAGGCGGGCCTCACCAACGGCGCCTTCTACTCGCACTTCGCCTCCAAGGAGGACCTCGTGCGGGAGGTGCTGACCGACGCGCTCACAAGACGCGAGGAGCGGCACAAGGCCAATCTGGAGAACGGCGTCGCGCTCGGGACCACGATCCGCGACTATCTTTCGGCACGGCATCGCGACCGCGCCGGCACCGGCTGTCCGACCGCGGCGCTGGCCGCCGAGATCGCGCGGCATCCGAAGGCGACGCGCGAAGCCTTCACCGAAGATCGCCGACATCATCGTGCTGATGGCGAAGCAGATCGGTCACGGCTCCGCGCAAGAGCGGCGGCGCAAGGCGATCACGATCTATTCCGACCATGGTCGGCGCTTTGCAATTGGCCCGCGCGGTCAATGACAGGCAACTGTCCGACGAGATCCTGCAGAATGCCGTGGAAGCGGCGGTGACAATCGCGAACGAACGCTGATCTATTCGGCGATCCGGCCGCCATCTGTGGCGGTTTGGAGGCGGCTGAAATGATTCTCTGGCTGCTGCAACACAGCGAAACTTGATGTGCCCGGAGCAGCCGGGTTAGCGTCTGCGCGCGGCCTTACAACTTCCCCAAGTTCACTGAGTTCGCACTGGACCGTCGCCTGAATCTGCTGTCAGGCGACGGTCCAGATTTCACTTCCGCAAAGCGGCAAGCTTGCGCCTGCGATCGTTACGCCGGATCGAACGCCCGGATCGGCGGCAGATTGCCGGTGAACTTCTCGACCTCCACGGTCGTGAGCTGGCCGGTGCAGCCTTGCGCGAAAGACGAAGTGCCGACGTCGCGCGTGAGCACGTTGGGATTGCCGTGAACGCAGAGCGGCACGTCGTCGTCCGGATCCATCGGATCGTACCAGGCGCCGGTCGGCAGCTGCACCACACCGGGCGCGATGCTGTCGGTGACATGCACCGCGGCAAGGCAGGCGCCGCGTTCGTTGAACAGGCGGATGATGTCGCCATCCGCAATGCCGCGCGCGCTCGCATCGCGCGGATGCATGCGCGCGACCTCGCGGCCGCGATGTTTGGCGCCAAGTGAATGACCGCCGAAGTCGAGCTGGCTGTGCAGCCGCGTTACCGGCTGGTTGGCGACGAGGAAACACGGCGCGCCGGGCTTCGGCATATCGCTCTTCTCGAGCCAGACCGGATGACCCGGACAATCCACATCGCCGTGGCCGGCAATCTTCGCGGAGTAGATTTCGATGCGTCCGCTGGGCGTCGGCAGCGGGTGTGCGACCGGATCCTCGCGAAAGCTGCGCAACCGGCCGCCATCGTCGGGCTGCTGCGGCACGACCAGGCTGCCGCGCCGCCAGAACTCCTCGAAGCTCGGGGCCTCCAGGCCGCGCTTGGCGAGCGAGGCGCGGGTCGGCTCGTAGAGATGCTCCAGCCATTGCCGCGAGGTGCGTCCTTCCGTGAAGGGCTCGCGCGCACCGAGACGATCGGCGAGATCGGCAAAGATTTCGTAGTCGTCGCGCGCCAGCCCGAACGGCTCGGCGATGCGATGCATCGCGACCATCAAGGGATCGTTGCTGGAATAGCCGATGTCTTCGCGTTCCAGCGTCATGGTCGAGGGCAGCACGATGTCGGCGTGGCGCGCGGTTGCGGTCCAGGCGAGCTCGTGCACGACCAGCGTGTCGACCTTCGCGAACGCCTTGCGCAGGCGGTTGATGTCCTGGTGATGATGGAACGGATTGCCGCCCGCCCAATAGACCAGGCGGATGTCGGGATAGGTGCGCGTCTCGCCATTGTAGCGATAGGTGCTGCCGGGATTGAGCAGCATGTCGGCGATGCGCGCCACCGGAATGAAATCACGGACGCCGTTGCGTCCCTGCCCCAGCGTCGGCCCCGGCACGTCGTTGACGCGGCGGCCGTAATAGCCGATTGCGCCGAGGGAATAGGCGTAGCCGCCGCCGGGAAGACCGATCTGGCCCAGCGCTGCCGCCAGCACCATGCCCATCCACACTGGCTGCTCGCCATGCTCGGCGCGCTGTAGTGAATGCGAGACGGTGATGAGCGCGCGCCTGCCGACCAGGCGCCGCGCCAGCGTACGGATCGCCTCAGCGCTCAGGCCGCAGATCGCCGCGGCCCACGCGGCATCCTTGGCCTGCCCGTCGCTCTCACCGGTGATGTAGCGCAAGAACACCGGCCATCCCTCGGTGTAGCGATCGAGGAAGGCCTGATCGTGCAGGCCTTCGCTGACCAGCGTGTGGACCATGCCGAGCATCAGCGCGGTGTCGGTGCCGGGGATGCACGTCACCCATTCCGCGCCGGCCTCGACCGGCAGGTCCTCGCGCAGCGGGCTCATCAGGATGAACTCGCAGCCGCGCCGGCGTGCCGCCGCCATGGCGCCCCGCTCGACATGCTTGCTGATCGAGCCGCCGGCCACCATCGAGTTCTTCAGCGCCATGCCGCCGAAGGCGAGCACGATCTCGGTCTCGGTGGCGATCTGCTCCCAGGTGACGTTGCGCTTGGTGATATCCTCGTAGCCCGCCATGATCTGCGGCAACAGCACCGAGGACGCGCCGGAGGAATAGGAATTCACCGAGCGGACATAGCCGCCCATGGCGATGTTGAGGAAACGGTGCACCTGGCTCTGCGCGTGATGAAAACGGCCCGCGCTCGCCCAGCCATAGGAGCCGCCGAACACGGCCCCGGGGCCACGCGTGTCGCGGATGCGCGTCAGCTCGTCACCGAGCAAGTCGAGCGCCTTCTCCCAGCTGACCGAGACGAATTCGTCGCGGCCGCGCTTGTCATCGGGACCGGGACCGCGTTCGAGCCAGCCACGGCGGATCGCCGGCTGGGCGATGCGCGCCTGGTGGCGTAACGCGCCGGGAAAATTATCGATGATGCCGTTCGGATCGGGATCGCCGGCATAGGCCCTCACCTCCAGCCCGGCGTCGCTGTTGCGTGCGGAAAACACGCCCCAATGCGAGGTGTGCGGCTTGAATCCATCAGACAAGTCGAGACCCGGATCGGGGAAACCAATCGTATCGTCCATCGCGTGGCCCTCATCGCGGAACGCCGTACAGGCGGCTCCGGTCGCAATCATCGCGCCAATATAAAGAGGCGGCCTCGTGAAGGGCAACGGATTACCGATGGCTGGAACCGAGCGCATGGCGGCATCCCGCGCCGTGCAGTCCTTGAGGGCGGAGTTCAAGCCTCGTCGTTGCGTTCCAGTGAACCGTCATCCCTGCGCAACGGCTAAGCCGTTGCGCAGGGATGACGGGGACGGAGTTGCGCTCGTTGTCCTTCATCCGCCATTTCGCCGCAGGGCCTTCCGCCTTTGTCGGCATTGCCGCCTAGTCTCCGATGCAACATGATGGGGGGCCGGTGACGACTGTTCTTGTGGCAGGTGGAGGTCATCTGATGGACGAAAACGACATCCGCGGATTTGTCGCGGAGGTGAAGCAGGGCACGCTGTCGCGACGCTCGTTCATCCGGACCATGGCTGCAGTCGGGATCGCCGCTCCAGTCGCGAGCCAGATCCTGCTCTGGAACGACGTGGCGATGGCGGACGCTACCCTTGCCTACAAGCCGACGAAAGCCGGCGGCGGCGGTCCACTGAAGATGCTGGTCTGGCAGGCGCCTACCCTGCTCAATCCGCATTTCGCACTCGGCACCAAGGACCAGGTCGCCTCGCGCGTCTTCTTCGAGCCGCTCGCGGGCTGGGACAGGGAGGGCAACCTCATCCCCTGCCTCGCCGCCGAGATTCCGACCAAGGCCAATGGCGGCCTTTCCGCCGACGGCAGGAGCGTGATCTGGAAGCTGAAGCAGGGCGTGAAATGGCATGACGGCAAGCCCTTCACCGCCGACGACGTCGTCTTCACCTGGGCCTACGCCGCGGATCTCGCCACCGCCGCCTACACCACGGGGTCCTACCAGAACATCACGGTCGAGAAGATCGACGACCACACCGTCAAGGTGATTTTCAAGGCGCCGACCCCGTTCTGGGCCGACCCGTTCGTCGGCTCTGTCGGTCAGATCTTGCCGAAACATCATTTCGGCGACTATGCCGGCGCGAAGTCGCGCGATGCGCCGGGCAATCTGAAGCCGGTCGGCACGGGTCCCTATACGTTCGTCGAGTTCAAGCCGGGCGATCTGCTTCGCGCCGAACGTAATCCCGACTATCACGTCAAGAACCAGCCCTATTTCGACACGTTCGAGATCAAGGGTGGCGGCGATGCCGTCTCCGCGGCGCGCGCGGTGCTGCAGACCGGCGAATACGACTATGCCTGGAACCTGCTGGTGGAGGACGAGATCCTCAAGCGCATGGAGGCCGGCGGCAAGGGCAAGGTGGAGTTCACGACCGCCGGCGGCATCGAGTTCATGATCCTCAACACGACGGATCCTTCGATCGAGGTCGATGGCGAACGTTCCAGCGTCAAGACCAAGCACCCGACGCTGTCCGATCCGGCCGTGCGACGAGCGATCAACCTGCTGATCGACCGCGACGGGATCCAGAAATTCATCTACGGCCGCGCCGCCGTCGCAACGGCGAGCTTCGTCAACCAGCCCACTCGATTCAAGTCGGGCAAGCTGAAATATGAGTTCAACCTCGACAAGGCGAACAAGATTCTCGACGAGGCCGGCTGGAAGATGGGCGCGGACGGCATCCGCGAGAAGGACGGCAAGAAGCTCAAATACGTCTTCCAGACCTCCACCAACTCCCCACGACAGAAGACGCAGGCCATCATCAAGCAGGCCTGCCAGAAGGCCGGCATCGAGATCGAGCTCAAATCGGTCACCGCGTCGGTGTTCTTCTCGTCGGACGTCGGCAACCCCGACACCTATTCAAAATTCTATTGCGACATGGAGATGTACAACGCCACGCAACCGCAGCCGGATCCGGAGCGATTCCTGAACCAGTGCGTCTCCTGGGAGGTCGCCAACAAGGACAACAAATGGCTCGGCCGCAACGTCTCGCGCTGGTCAGATCCAGAGGCTGACAAGGCCTACAAGGCCGCGCAGCAGGAACTCGACCCGATCAAGCGCGCAGCGCTCCTGATCAAGGTCAACGAGATCTTCTGCGAGGCCAACGTGTTCCTGCCGCTGCTGTCGCGTTACATCGTCGGCGGCGCCGTCAACAGCCTCGTGACTGATATCTCGGGGTGGGATGTCACGACGTGGAACTTGGCGAGCTGGTATCGGAACTGACACCGCAGTCCATGGACAGGCCCCTCACGCACTGCCCTGCCGGCGCTCGATCTCCGTATTCGTCCGGAATTCGCAAGATGCAGCGCCTGCCCTAGCGTGAAGCCAGGATTGACGCCTCGACTGCCAAAAATTTGGGCATCTTGTCTTCCGGGTTCCGAGAGGTTAGCTTCGATCCTATTTCTTCGTTCATTTCCGGTGGCTTAGGATGCGGATCGTCCTCACAATTTTGGCTATTTGGGTTCTGCTCAACATTCTGTTCGTGTTGCTCGTTATTCGCCCGCGCAAGCCTCTACCGACGTCTCGCGCGAAAACGCTCTCGCCGGCGGTCATCGAGCGCAGCCAGAGAGAAGCGGACCAGGACGAACCGCTCTTGCTTCGGCACGTCATCGTTTCCGTCGCGATGGGCGCTTTCTTCGTCCTCGCGCCGCCGCTCATCGCGCTCGGCGATACGATCATGCGCTTCTTTCGGAAGCCGCCGCCCAAGTGAAGCCGGGGCTGATTGGTGCTCCCCTGCTGATCCGCCTCAAGATGCTGGCTCAATAAGCTTCCTGGAACAGCACAGCCGAGGCCGTGCGCGCCATGATCTTGAGATCGAGCCAGATGCTCCAATTGCCGACGTACCAAACGTCATACTCGACCCGCTTTTCCATCAGGTCGATCGTCGGCGTTTCGCCGCGGAATCCGTTCACCTGAGCCCAGCCCGTCAGGCCCGGCTTCATGTGATGGCGATAGACATATTTGCTGATCAGCTCGTCATAGTAGTTGTCATGGGCGAGCGCATGCGGACGCGGCCCGACCAGTGACATGTCGCCCCGCAACACGTTCCAGAGCTGCGGCAGTTCGTCGATACTCGTCATGCGAAGGAAGCGCCCGATCCTGGTGATCCGCGCATCCCTTCTGGTTGCCTGCCTGATCGTCTCACCATCCTCGCAGACCGTCATCGTGCGAAACTTCCAGATCTCGAACGGCTTGCCATTAAAGCCGCGGCGTGACTGCCGGAAAATGATGGTTCCAGGGGAATCCAGCTTGATCAGAACGGCAACGGTCAGCACCAACGGCGTCAGGAGCACCAGCGCAAACAGCGCCACTCCCACGTCGAGACAGCGCTTTTGCAGCCGTTCGAAGATGCTGAGGGGCGGTCGCTGAATCTCGATCGCGACGCTTCCGCTGACCGGGAGAAACGGACGGGCCACCAGATCTGCGATCGGATCGTCGGGCAACAGGCGTATCGGCTGCGGCACAGCGCGCAAATAAGGCCCCAGCTTGCGCAGCAGCGGCAGCTCATTCCAGTCGATCGCGAGCAGATATTCGTCAACATCGGCCGAACGCGATTGACGGATGACGTCGCGGATCGCTCGCTCCCAGTGATCATCATCGCAATCGCCCCCAAGGACAAAATGGCGAACGACATCAAAGCCGTTCCGCCGCAAATCCTTGAAGCGGCTAGAGGTGAAATCGAGCGGCCGCAGACTCAGCAAGATCACCTTGCGATCAACCAGACGACTTCTCGCAAAGCTCGTACCGAACACGGCCTGCCAGACGAAGCGGAGACTGATCAGGCCGGTGCCACCGATAGCAGCGAAGACGAGGACAGTTCCTCGGGAGAGGTTGTCCGTCGACTTCAATAAGAAGGCCACGACGGCCAGGATGGTGAGCGACGTCAACCAGATGAAGAGCGCCTTTCGAAGCTGCCAGACCAGATTGAGCAGTCGGTGCGTCGCATAGACATCCCGAAAATAGGCGACCGTGACGAAAACGACTCCGACGAACAACCCGGCTCCTACCGACACGCCATCTGCGGGTGAAGCAACTGCTGCACCGTAGAGGGACGCCCCAATCACATAACTCAGCAGGATCAGCAGGAAATCGGCAGCTATGATCACGATCTGAAACGGTCTCTGAAGAGCACTGCCGCGCGCGGACAACAGCGCATGCGCGCCTTCATAACCGTAAGTTGCAACAGCCATTCGAACCTCTGCGTGTCGAGGAGTGCCTGACGCTCATCGTGATGCTGAAAGACTCGCCTCATCCCCGCGCGACAAGGTGTTGAGTGATCGCAGCGAGATTGTGGCGCCGCACGCAAAACTTTCGCGACGCAAGGATTGAACGGGTGTATTATGATGGATTTGCAACTGAGCAAGCATTTGTCACAACCTCGACACACGAATGCGCTGGTTGCCGCATTTCCAATCAAGTTCCGCTTCGAAATTGCGCGCGCGCAGCTGCGTAGATGCGCACGTCAGGCAACTGCGCTCGGCGAACAGCCGTCAGTTACGAGAAGTTCATCGGATTGCCATCTGAAGGTGCATCACGACAAGAGAGCGTCGGCATGCAACTCTGCCATGAATTTTGCTTCAGCATTGCAGCTGGCGTGGATTTGCCGCAGTCGTCGAGCGCGACGAAGAACCGATTCGGCAGAAAAGCTGCGCCGTTCGCCAAGTGCAACCTGGCAGAGAGAGCCTGGCACATTTCGGGACGCTCGACTTGGACGCAAGCCCTGCGAGAGCTGATCGTCTTAGAGGTTCTCTTACACCGATCAACGACACGCATGTTATGTCGTGGCAGTCGAAGGCCATAGCTGCCGAACGACGCGTAAAACCCCGAGGTCTCGGAGCGCGAACGACGCCTTAATTCGCCAGGCGGCCCCGCACCGCGATTTCGAAGTTGGACATGCAGGTTTCGAGACTGCGACCGGGGCTGTCATACAGATTCTTTGCCAGGTCGCGAAGACGCGTATGGGAACGTCCTTCGATTTCATCGAGGTCGGACGCGATATTTTCCAGCGCTTGCTGGAGACGCCGCAGATCGGAAAAATGAAGTTCTGCTCGGCCCATAGATTGCCCCACGCGAAAAACTCGGCGAGGAATCGAGTCTCGATGGTCTAGAGGGATTCGACATCCGGCAGAAACGGGACCGCGAAGGACAGCACCTTCGATTTCGGCATGTCGTTGCCCCAACCGCCCCCTCGCCAAGGGAGATAAAAAGTCGATTTAAATAATTGCCAATGTTGTTGATTTTTTAATCGCGGTCAATACCGAATTAATACGGCTCATTATATAGGCAAGGGTACAGTCCAAGGGTAGGTTGCTTGCGGCGCCCTGCGAGCCTGTGCCGAGACGGAGCGAGCCTGCCATAGCGCCGCCTCCAGGAGGCAGGCCCTTCTCTCAGTCTCACGATTGCACGGAGCAGCGAAGACCGCCATTTGCCGCCGCTAATGTCACGGTCACCATCCGATTCTTTCGGACCGCGAACTCGCAGAGTTTTCGGCTTGTCTCACCCCGTCTGACCTGCAGACCGGCCGTGCCGGTCGGCTGCTGGATAACGAGGCTGCTGCGGGTGCCGAAATCGAGCATCGTTTCATTGAGGACCAGCGTGTCGCCGACGGCCAAGCTGGCAAAGCTTTTCTTCACCTCGACGAAACCTGTTTCCTCGCGCCAGTCACACCCAGCCAGTCCAACCGCGAGCGCAGCCAAAACGGCGCAAGTAAGCTTCAGCCTCATGACTCCGGCGGCGTGAGGCTTCGGATGAAGAGCTTCAATCCTTCCGAGGCTCCCCGCACGTCACCGGCGAGATTCCGCACCACCCTGACCATCTCGTCAGCGTTCTCGACCTCCAGCACCTCGGAAGCATAGTCGCCCCGCGTCTGGACGGTCTTCAGGAGCTGCGCAAATTCGCCGCTGGCCTTGGCCAAATCGTCCGTCGCCTTCACCATTTCGGCAACGTTCTGATCCCAGCGCTTCTGCAGGGCTTGCCGTTCGGACGGCGTGAATTTGGTGTCGTTGCGCATCTGCTCCTGCTTGGAGCGAGCATATCCCAGCGCGCGGGCACCAAGCTTCGCAATCTCGCCGTTGTCCACGACCAGCCCCAGCGTCTGGGAAATCAGGGCCTGAAGCTCCTCGACCTGCTGCTTCGCAGCGTCGGGCCTGGACAGGGATTCGATCGTTTTCGCCTTTTCCTCAATCCTCGCGTTCACCCCTTCGAGGCTCTTGCGGACATCGCCCAGCTGGGTGCGAAAATCGTTGAGCGGGGTGGAAGGGGCCGCTGCGGACGCCGGTGACGACGGTCCGTTCTCTGCGGCGCGCACCGGGATTGTCGTGACCATGGCAGTGCACAGCAACGCGGCACAGATGGCCCCGCGCAAGGACAAGCTCAGCTGTCTGGGGGTGAACAAATCAGTCATCGCAAACCTCCAGGACCGTTAGCAAACCAATTGAACATCCGGCGGCTCGACAAGCGAGTGCCGATCATCCATGCCGATCGCAGCGCATTACCACCAGAAATAGGGAAATACCCGATACTTCAGCCGCGGATTACCGTAGTAGCCAGGGCCCTCATACGGGCCGTAAAAATTGCCGTCCCCATAGACCCAGCGTGCGACCGGCTTGCGGACCGGGGGACGATAGCAGCGCCCGCCCTCGTCGCAGATCACTTTGACTTGCTCGACCGCCAGATTGGAATGAGGCACCGCGGTTTGAGCCAGAAGCGGCGCCGCGGACGCCACACCTGCCAGCATCATCGAAAGACCGGCGATTGCTCCAGCCAGTTTCAGCATTGTCTTGCCCCTCGGATCCGCCCGATTCAAATTCCACAGAGTTAATAGTCTTAATAGTCTCTTATCCGCAGGACAAGGCCACAAGGCCGGCCCTGGGCCGTCTGGCTCTCGCCGAACCGCCGTTGCGATCTATCTGCCACATCGGCCGCCGATGGGCGGCGCGGCAGCCCCGGGGAATCAAGGCTAGCCGGGGCGGCCAGAGGGGTGACGAGCCAGTTCGTTGGAGGCGAGCGCCGCCGCCCAAGGACATTGCTAACCAATTCCGTTTGCCATGCGAGGAGCGGTCGCGCTTGCACTGATTTCCGCTCGATGAGTTGGATGCTATGTCTGGGCTCAATTCAAACCGCACCCCAATCCCGGTATGGCCTTTCCGTCAACTTTCCGCAGTCGCTCTTGCCTACGGCTCATGGGCCTTGCGACACTGCTATTGTCCCTCCCGATCGCCATGGCCCCCCGGAGCCAGGGACAAGAGATCGGCCGCCTGTACGCGACCAGACCGCCGCCGGGATATGCCTTCATCAGGGTGACCACATTGTCCGACGGGGATCGCCCTCAGGTTCAGGTCAATTCGGCGGATCTGCAGATCAACGAGGCCACAGGCGCGAGCGCCTATCGTGCCGTTCCGGGAAAGAAGCCGCTCAACCTGGCCGTCAACGGCTCCACGATCTCGAAAGATGTTGTGCCGGGCGCCGAGGCCTATCTCACCCTGGTAATCTCGAAGACGAACTCGAGCTGGGCCGTCCAGTCCATCGACGAGGGCCAAAGCTCCGGCGATGGCCTGAAAGCCAAGCTGCGCTTCTTCAATCTCGTACCCGGGTGCACGGCCACGCTGAAAATTGCGGATGGACCGACGATCTTTCAGCAAACTCCGTTTGCCACCGTACAGTCTCGCACGATCAATCCCGTAACCGCAAAGCTCGAAGGCGCCTGCGGCGAAGCCAACGCGTCCCTGACGCTGCCTCAGCTGCGCGCCGGCGATTACTACAGCCTATTCCTTCGCAAGGATTCCGAACGGCTTCGTCTGACCGGTCAATTGGATGAGACCGAGCCCTATCGAGAGCGCTAGGCCGCACGCCGATGGTGTTCGTCAGCGACTCCTTCGTCTTTCTTTTTCTGCCTGTATTTCTGCTCGTCTATGCGATCGTCCCTGCCCGCTTCCGAAATGCCTCGATCCTGCTGTTCAGCCTGATTTTCTATGGCTGGTGGCGGTTCGACTTTCTCCCGCTCCTCATTGTCATCGCCTGCTGGTCGTGGGCGACGGGCCTCTGGATCGTCCGAAGCGCAGGAAGAGAACGTCGGATCGCGCTGCTCGCCGCCATCCTTGTGCCTCTCGCGAGCCTGATCTGGTTCAAATACGCAAACCTGCTCGCTGAAAGCCTGCTGGCTCTGGGAGCGCCGATTGGACATTGGACGGCAGTGCCTTTGCCAATCGGCCTCTCGTTCTTCGTCTTCGGCGCCATCTCCTATTCGGTGGACGTCTTCAGAAAGACCGTCGCCGCCGAGCCAAGCCTGGTGAATTACGCCACCTATCAGGCCATGTTCGGCCATCTCGTCGCAGGTCCCGTGGTGCGCTACCAGTCGGTGGCGGAACGCCTGACGTCGCGCTCCTTCGATCTTTCGGAGTTCACCGAAGGATGGCGCCGCTTCATGCTCGGATTTGCCCAGAAGGTGCTGCTCGGAGACACGCTCGCGCCGCTCGTCGATGCCGGCTACTCGCTGCCGAACCCTGGCATGGCCGATGTCGCCTTGACCGTCACCGCCTACACGCTGCACCTCTACTTCGATTTTGCCGGCTATAGCAGCATGGCGATCGGGCTGGGCCTGATGGTCGGTTTGAAGTTTCCGGAGAATTTCGACGATCCCTATCTGAGCAAATCGATCACCGAATTCTGGCGCCGTTGGCATATCAGCCTGTCCAGCTGGCTCCGCGACTACCTGTACATACCTCTCGGCGGAAACCGCGTCGGCATGGTTCGGTCCTATTTCAACCTGCTGGTGACGATGGCCCTTGGCGGCCTCTGGCACGGCGCAAGCTGGACTTTTCTGGTCTGGGGCATTTGGCATGGGCTGGGGTTGATCGCGGCGCGGCTCTGGAATTCAGCCCGTGCGCCCGCAATCCCGGCACTCGTCTCACATCTCCTGACAATGATTTTCGTCATGATCGGTTGGCTGCTGTTTCGCGCTCAGGACTGGCAGGTGGCCCAAACGATGATGTCGGGGTTGCTGGGATTTAACGGGCTATCCTTTTCGCCGCCGATGATCGCGACGGCGCGGCCGACCGAACTGCTGACGCTCTGCCTCGGTCTGTTCGTGGTCTACGCGCCGGCGCTGCCCGACCACCCGTTGCGGCGCTACGTCGCGCGCCCACCGTTCGAATTGGCACTGCTCTTGTGGCTCTGCGCCTTGTGGACGATGCAAAGCCGCACGGTGATTCCGTTCCTGTATTTCCAGTTCTAGGGAGCACGCGCGATGATCAGGGCTCTCCTCGTGCTCGCAGTGATCTTCTCAGGACTGGCCGCGGTGCTGACCAGAGGCCACGACGCGCTCGGCGAAGTGCTGAGAACGACGACCGTGAATGATCTCACCAACGGCCAATTTGCCCAGCACATCGACAAGGCGATTTTCAATGCGGTGCCGCGGAGCTCCACACTCGACGGACTGGTGATCGGCGCGCAATATCGCCTGCTGCATGATGCAGGCCGCCAGGTTCACGCGGGATGCGGTGATTGGCTTTACTCGATCGAGGAACTGAGGGCCGATAGATCTGACGCCGACAACATGAAGGCGCGCGCAGAGTTGCTGCCCTATCTCGTGCGCTCGGTGTTGCGGCTCGGCACTGCCCTCGTGATCGTGCCGGTCCCGGACAAGGCCGAGCGGGTCGAAGAGCAATTGTGCGGCATGCGAGCGCTTCAGTCCCGGAGTCGCGATCACTTCCGGGAGGAGCTTGCGCGCATCGACGGCGCCATCATCGTCGATGTGAGACCGGCTTGGCCCCGCCCGGGCTACTGGCACGAGGATACGCATTGGGATCAATCGGGTGCCCGATTTGCAGCGGACAAGATCGCGCAAGCGATCACGGTGACGATCGGACCCGGCGGCGACAAGGTTCGACTGTCCGAAGGCGCCTGGCGCAACCGGACAGGTGATCTGGCCCGGCTCGCAGGCCTGACCGAGGCGCCGATCCGGCTGGCACCGGCGCCCGAGCAGGAGCGCGACGTGAAGGCCGAGATTCAGCGCGGCGGCGGCTTGCTTGACGATGCCGAGGACGCGTCCGTCATTCTTGCCGGCTCATCCTTCTCGCTGAACTCGGCATTCGCCGACTATTTGCAGGTGGCCCTGTCGCGAGAAGTCGCACAGGTCAGCGAGCCCGGAGGCGGCTTTGCGGGAGCTTTGCTGGGACTGCTCGAAAAGAACCCGAGCGGCCTGGCAAAGGCCAAGGTCGTCATATGGGAATGGCCGATGCGATCGTTGACCGCGCCGCTCACCGATGCGGAGCGGCGCTTTCTCGAGCGGTTGCGCAAACAGGCTGCGCGATAGACCGTTCAGCCGCACAAACATTTCGGGGCGATGGACGTCAACGCCAGAAAGCAAGAAGGCCGCCTCACGGCGGCCTTCGCGTATTGAGATATTTCGCGTCGCTCAGGCGAGCCGCACGTTTCCAGCAGAGCGGCGATAGGCAAGGAAGCCGACGCCGAGGAAACCGAAGATCATCATCGCCCAGGTCGAAGGCTCCGGAACGGCGGAGATCGTCGTGGAGAGGAACATCTCTCCGGTCAGATCCGGGCTCGACCAGATCCACTGCGCGCTCGTCGAGATATTGCTCAGCGGCTGGCCACCGTTGTTGTTGGTCCAGATGTTCGAACCACCATTCGTGCCGTAGCTGATCGGGGTTCCCGACGGCGCAGACCAGTTAACCGCTCCACCGGTGGCGTCGGACGCGCGCCAGTTGGTGGTGTTGGTCAGGAGGGATTGGGAGCCGTTGGAGAAGACATAGTTGCCGGTCAAGGAGAACTGACCGAGGAAAGCATCCGGATTGCCGCCGGCCATGTTGGCCGGACCAAAGAAATTGTCACCGACGACATGAAGATAGTAAGTGCCGGACGTGAGGTTGGTCGAGAACGAATAGGTCGTCGGCCAGTTGTTTCCCTGCGTCAGCAGCGTGCCGATAGACGAGTCGTTCGTGCTGATGTAGACCGAGAACTGGTTGTCGGCGGTGAGATTACCCGTCAGCGTCGCAGCCTGGGATGCCGTTGCACCAAGTCCGGAAAACGCCAGCGCGAAGGCCACAGCCACCACGGATTTAATATTCATCAGCTCACCTCCCTTTAATTAATTAAATTTTAATTGACGGTAATCCATAGCGCCTGATGCACCTCCCTGTCAATCGAGCAAGAACCAATCAGACTAAGTATTAAGTCACGAGCTGATGGCCTCTTGGCGCCGGGCCAGTTTCAGCTATCGTTGCCGCGAACCGCCAAAACAGCCCTGACTTGCATGATTTTTGCCCAGCCTGCGCCGGACGCACCGGTTTTTTCCCCCATCAGCAGCCGTCTGATTAAATTCAAAAAAATCGTGGCGGCGACAGGCCTCCTTCTATGTCTCGCGGCGATGCCGGTTCAGGCCAATGACGCCGTCGTGGAAGGCAGGTCCAACTGGCTGTTCGCGGGTTGGGAGAGCCTGACGACGGCAAAACCGGATGCCGAAAGGGCCTCGCTCCGGCTGATCTCGGAAACGGCAACCCTGCTGGCCGAGAAGAACGTTAAATTGGTCGTCGTGGTGGTCCCCCTGAAGCCACGCTATTACGAAGCCCTGCTCCCCGACGGCGCAGCCATGTCCGACCTCGTGCGGGCGCGCTACGACCGGCTGCTTTCCGGGCTGCGTGCCGAGGGCATCAAAGCTCCCGACGTCCGGGACGCGCTCCGAACCGTGCTGGCTGCGAAAAAAGAGGTGTTTTACCGCACCGATTTCCACTGGACGACTTTCGCGGCGGAAGCCACGGCGGATCTGGTCGCCGATGTGACCACGGCCGAAGGACCGCTGCCGGGAAAGCCGGGCACCGGAGCCCCGTTGGGCGAATGGATGAGCGACCGGCACCTGGGCGATCTTGCCGCCAACTTCCTGCCTCCGGAACGAAAACGAGCGATCGGGCCCGAAGCCTACGTCATCCGCGCGGCGGCTCCCCCTGCAGCCGGGCTGCTCGACCCAGACCCGTCTCCGGTCGCCGTCGTCGGCAACAGCTTCGTGCAGCCCTATTTCGGGTTTCCGCAGCGCCTGTCCAACAAGATCGACCGGCCCGTCGCCTTGAAATGGAATCCCGGAGATGTCGGGCCCTGGGCGACGCTGCTGCAATATCTCCAATCGAGCGAATTCACGACGGCCTCCGTCAGGTACCTCGTCTGGCAGTTCAACGAAGCGCAAATCCAGAACGGGCCCGACGCCGTTGGCGAATGGGCACCACAGAGTATTTCCACTTCTGCCGCGTGGCGCGGCAAGGTTGCAGATGCCTTAAAAAATCGATGAAAAGCTTAATTTTCTCTGATGAGCGGCCTGCTACCTGAAACTGCAGAACAATTATCGAAGCAATTGCGCAACACACCGCGGAAAATCATGACTTTTGAAGGCCTTGTTGCGGTCGGAGATCAAATTCCGGTTCCGCCAAATCGCCCCCTCCGCTAATCTCTGGGACGTAAGTTTTATCCGCCTGTTGGGGGCCATGTTTATTTGGGGTGCTGAACGTCCGGGACGACGTAAGCTGCGGGCTGCCATCGGCGGTCTTCTGCTTTCGCTTGTCTTGGGCTGCCCGGCCGGCGCCCAAAGCGCTGACCCGGATCGTCCGCTCGAGGGCGAAGCCTACACCTCTGCCGAAGAGGCCTATAAGGCGTTTGGACAAGGCAACTATCAAGCGGCCGCGGCGCAGGCTGCTGCATCGGTCGCGCTGCGGCCCGACATCCTCCGCTTGCGATTGCTGTTGATCGACTCGCTGGTTGCCGCAGGAAATCTCGCATCGGCTGAACAGACGACTGCGGAGGCGCTTGCGACCTTCGCCTCGAACCAGGAACTCGAGTCCCGGCAAGCCAGCATTCGCCAGCGCCTTGCACAACAGCCGGCTGGCGAGGGCTACAAGGCGCTCGAACGGGGTGACACGAAGGCCGCCATACGTGCCGCTCGCAAGGCCGTGGAGTACGGACCGGACGTGATGTCCTATCGGCTGCTCTTGCTCGCGGCCCAACTCGCCGACAACAGCCTTGCAGGTGCCGCCGAGACCGCATCGGAGGCGATCAAGCTCGATCCCGGTAACTACGTGCCGGTGGTCTGGCGGGCTTATATCTACCAGAAGCTCGGCAACCGGACCCTCGCCGCCGCCGACTTCAATGCGGCACTTGGTCTGCCCGATCTCACCGACACCGAGAAGAAGCAGATCCGATTGATTGCGGCCGACGCAGCCCTTGCGTCAGGCGACGCTCGAGCGGTCCAGAGCCTGCTTCAACCCTATCCCAAGACGGACCCGCTGGTCGTCACACGGATCGGCGACGCTGATGCCGCTGCCGAAGGCAAGGCGACGCTGAAGGGCGACGGCAAGCTCATGCCGATGCCCGTGCAGGATTGCCGCGATACGCCCTATGGCTCGGTGTGCAGTCTGCAGGCGCCGCTCGTTCAAAGCGTTGCCACGCCCATCGACAAAAAGGCCGAGGGCATTGAAGCGGCTGGAAAGGCCTACGAGGCCAGCCGGGCCAAGAACTACGGCGTAGCGATCGAGGAGGCCAAGAAGGCGATCGCGGACGCGCCCGAGATCGCCAGCACCCGGCTGCTGCTGATCAATCTGCAGCTCACGGCCGGCCGGCCGGCCGAAGCTGAAGCCACAGCCAACCGTGCGATCGCTGACGGCCTCGCCAATGCCGAGATCTACGCGCAGCGCGGGTTTGCACGGAGCCGCAACGGCAATGACCGAGGCGCGATGGCCGATTGGGAGACCGCACTTGCGCGAGGGCTTCCACCCGAGCAGGTGCGGAATGTCCGTCTCGCGCTGGTCGACACCGCGCTCAAGACCAAGGATCTGCAGCGAGCACTGCGCTCCATTCCGCGCGCAGGCCTTGACTATGAATTCACCATCCGGCGCGCCTACGCTTATCAAGGCCTGGGACGGAAGGATGAGGCCTTGCGGGACTTCAGGTCCGCTGAGCGCCTGTCGCTGACCAACGTTCAGCGGGATGGCGCCATCCAGGCGCAGATCAACACGCTTCTGGAGCTGGATCGGAAGCCCGAAGCACGGGCGATCTTCGATGCGGCAATCGCGCGCGGACAACTCCGGTCGATCAGGGACGCGGACGTGGCCTATATCGGCGTTGCGGTCGGCAACGATAAGGTGGCGCTGGAGCTGTTCGATCGGGCGAAAGCCAATGGTGCACTTCCTCCCCGGGCGACCATCGATGCCGGGTACACGGCGATGCGGCAATTCCAGAATCCGAAGGCCGTCGCCTATCTGATGGAAGGCATCGATGCGAAGGCGGACGGGCGCATCAATATCGACGACCAGAAGCTGTTCGAGACACGGCGGACGGTGGCGGATCTGACACGCGTCTGGGGGGTCAATAGCTCGATTTCCTACGGCAAGGTTGGATCGGCTCCCAATCCCTTCCTGACCATCAACTCGCCGGCAAGCACCTACACCTCGCAGTTGGGATCCGAGATCTATTACCGGCCCGAGGAATTCGGAAACCGCAACGGCGCGCTGTTCGAGGTTTTCGGTCGGGTATTCGAGACACTGTATGACCAGGCTGGCGGCCCCACCGGACTGCGCACGACCCAGGGCATGGCCGGCGCGCGGTGGAAGCCGTTCTCCGACCACAACCTCGTCCTCGAGGTCGACAAGCTGTTCCGGCTCGGCGACGCGGCGCGCGATGATACGCTGCTCAGAGCAGCCTATTCCTACACGGTCGGGACCGACTTGCGGGCGATCGATACTCACTGGCCGACCTGGTACATCTACACGGAGGTCGACCGCTTCTTTGAGAAGACGCAGCTGGTCGGGCTGTTCGAGGGACGCTTTGGTCACAGCTTCCGGCTGGATCCGATCAGCAGAAACCTGGTGTTCTTCCCGCACGCCGTCATTGCGGCCAGCTACGACGATTCATTCGCAGTTCGCGACGCTTACTCCGCCGGCCTCGGCGGCTCCATCCGCTACTGGTTCGGCGAGACAAAGTATATTGCGCCTCCCTCTTATTGGGAGCTGACGTTGCAATACCGGTTCAGGGTTGCCGGCGACAAGCGCGCCGAGGGCATCTTCGCGCAGACGTCCATCAACTATTGAGCAGCCGTCGTCTGAAGGCGCTCGCTCAATTGGGGCGAGTCGTCACGTCCGTTACTTTGCGGAATGTGCTTTTTTGCCTATCGAAGCCGCAATCGACCGGCCCCGAGCGCGATCTGATGAACCAGGCAATGATTCGTCTTCCAAGACCGCCCTCGGGCGGTCCTTGTCTGGTCGCTGGTCTTATGCGCCAAAGATCCACACGATTCCCGTGGTGATCGCCCAAAGCCAAGCAACCATCCCGACCACGAGTGACGTGACGTAAAGCGAGCGCATCTTCCAAATCCTTAGTGACGATCGAGGCGCCAGGTATCCGCCTCGAGGACACGCTGCCTGAGCCGCAAGACTTCAAGGTAGCGCTCAGCAATAGTTTCTCCGACCGGAGGCCGCTTTGGCACCCGCTTGGCCTTCTTCAATTCACGGGGTTTCCGTCCCTTCGGAAAAGCACCTTTCATGAAAATCTCCAAGGTCTAACAAGAAGCAAAACGTGTACCAATGCATTGAACCACAACGACCGAAGCAATGTTGGTCACGCGACGTGCAGCGTGGTTCGATCAACGTCCCGTAGACCCGCTCAACATGCAAAAAATTCCAAGCCAAGCAAACAACCGCAGCAACACCACTCCACGTGGGGAACGCAGCGCACGAAAATTCGGGCGTACGTGACGAGATTCTTGCTGCGGTATTGCGATGAAGCCTAACGCCCTGGCTGAGTTTTCGTCAATTCGATTCTGGTCAACGACGCAAAATGCATGTTGGAAATGAATGGCCGTTTATGAAGATGAACAAAGTCGACGACGTTGATCACGTGCGAGGGCTGCAAGGACTGCTCGGACTGAAGCCTGCTTGCTACGAAAGTTGAGTCCCGCGAGATACGCGTGACCAAGCAAGCCTGCGTCACCAAGCTCCGAATGAGGATGCGGCAAATAGCCCGGACGTCCGTTGCCTCACTGTCATCAAGGCATCGGAACCGTCGTGCGACGTCTCCCTCACTCTAAGAAAAATAGGAGCCGTCTCTTATGTTTCGTAAAATAACTGCACTTTCCATCGCAGGATTTCTGGCCCATGCGGCCCCTGCGTCAGCTGACGTAATCAGCAATCCGACCAACACTGACAGCTTTATGTACCTCTCCGGCGCTTCGGTCGGCGGTCAGCAAACGCAATTCGTGGGACAGACGTTCACCGCTTCGACGACGGGCGCACTTACCGATTTTCGGTTCACGCTGAACAGCTCGACCATCCCTTCGCTGTATGGCGCGGTGTACCTGTGGGACGGCTCCAAGCCGACCACGCTGCTCTGGCAGAGCCCCGTCGTGTCTGGCGCAGCCGGCCTTCTCGACTTCTCTCCCGTGGGTGCCAACGTCACGCAAGGCCAAACCTATGTTGCGTTCCTGAGCACCTACGGAATCGCCAACGACAGCGGCCTCGCGACCGTTGGGGATTGCTTGTCGTTTGGCGCCTGCAACTCCAACGCAATCCCTAACCTTGGCAACATGGTGTGGGCCAATGTTCTTGCCGACGGTCCCAGCTGGACGTCCGTGACCTTCAGGGACGCCGCCTTCTCGGCGACGATCACAAGCCCCGTACCCGAACCGTCAACCTGGGCGATGATCATCCTGGGCTTCGCCGGCTTCGGCTTGCTCGCCAGCCGTCGCAAGCAGGAAGGCGCACTCGGCGCAGCTTGAGCACTTGCCCCGACGCATGTCGCACGGAAGACCGCCTTGGGCGGTCTTCTTTTTGTCCTCAGAAGAATGACGACCAGGCTTGGTGATTTCCAACCGAGACGACCAACCAGCGCAAATTTAATCGAGGAGCACCCGAAACCGGGCCCCCGCGGCGCAACATGACCAGAGGTTCACACACCGTACATATAAACAAGGCGGTCTCGAATATTTTAACACCGTCTTAGCGTTACACGTTGACCGCGCTACGAAATCGGCTTACGCCGAAAACGCGAGTTAAAAGAAATTAAATCAGAAAATACCAACAGGGCAGAAAATGAAGATTAAGAACATTGTCTTGGCTGGCCTGGCTGCTACGCCCATCCTCTGGAGCGCGCCAAGCCAGGCTGCGCTTGTCTATAGCTATTCCACGAGCGGATGCTTCACGAGCGGACCGAGCTGCACGGCCGCCGCGACTGCCTCGACTGGCGGAGCGGTTCACGGCGAAGGCGGGCTCAACTTCAAGGGAACGACGGCTACGAACAAGTCGGGGCCGAGCCTCAACCTCGGCAGCATGTCGCTTCAGAACTTCCTGTTCGACGACCCATCGGCAACGACGTTCGACCTGAAGGTCTCGTTCACATCGCCGACCGGCGCCGGCTCGAGCATCTTTACCGCGGACCTCGTCGGCCTGATCTTCTTCGGCCTGGGCTACGTCGAGATCGATTTTGGCAAGCCTCAGACGATTAAGTACGACGGCGGTTCGTTCAAATTGGCGATCGATGACATCTATCTGTTTTCGCTTGATGCCAAGGATCCGATCACCGGGCACGTCTCGGACGTGACGTCGAACCCGCCTCCCGTCGCCGGCGCGGTGCCCGAGCCTTCCACCTGGGCCATGATGCTTCTGGGCTTTGGCGGCCTCGGTTTCGTGACCTATCGTCGCAAGCGGGCGATGGCGACCGCTACAATCTGAAAGGCTCTCAGAAGGCATGCGAGCCTGACTTCATCGCGCGATGATCTGCGCAGTCCGGCACGAACACACAACGCTCCTTGATGAACTTAGCTAGCGCCCCAGCTCCGATCCGAACTCGGAGCTGGGGTCTTGTGTCTGTGCCAGACCACATTGGCTGCAGGAATTGGATTGCTGGCAGGATCGACTTTTCGTTCGAGCTCATGACGGAGCGCGCAGCCAGCCTGGATGGCACGCCTTAGCCCAGCCCCGACACCCCGCGGATTTCGACGGTCAGAGCCCCTGGGAAATTGACGACAGTGAACGCATGGTCATCATTCTCACTGGCGGGTGGACCGCGAAGCATGCGCCTCGAGCAACCGCTGTCTTAACCGCAATACTTCCAGATATTGCTCCGCGATACTTTCTGGAGTCGGCGCCTTCTTACGAATGCGCTTCGGCTTCGTGGTCTCGCGCGGCTTCCGTGCCTTCGGCAATATCTCTTTCATGAAAATCCCCGCCCAAAAAAACCAAGCAGACTGGATCCGAGCAGATCGATTGTCCGCTTTCCCTGCGTTGGTCACAGGCCGATGCAAAGGAGTTCGATCAAGGTTCCGTGACACTCTTCGTACCGCGAGCTGCAAAACGTGCCCAAGCA
Organism: Bradyrhizobium manausense; assembly: GCF_018130615.1. Classification (GTDB taxonomy): domain Bacteria; phylum Pseudomonadota; class Alphaproteobacteria; order Rhizobiales; family Xanthobacteraceae; genus Bradyrhizobium; species Bradyrhizobium manausense_A. The sequence continues at coordinate 129,680 of NZ_JAFCKB010000016.1, read as the reverse complement.
TCAATGCTCATGTGCTCGCAACATGAACACGGCGCCTCAGCAGCGGGATCGCGGCTACCAGGCAGCTCCGAAAAAGTTTCGCATAAGCTAGAATCGGGGACAGCCGCCGACAAAGCGCAACACACGTTGGCCAATGAATATCGTGCGCATCGCCATGGCTCGATACGTCTCGCCACGGCTTTCGACAACGAGAGTACGAGCGCTGGGACATGCATGTCAGAGGGCAGAACCGCAACACCAGAGGCGCGCTTCAATCGCGCTGAACGTCGAGCCGGCGCAAGCGATCCCAGACGACGCAAATGCTCAAGATAGTCGCCGCGGCCACCCCATTCACGCAAAACGCGCCGTATTCCGGCAGGCAATTCAGACAGGTTCCGACGATCTGCATGGGCAAGCTCCCGAGGCCGTGAGCAGCTTACGCCACCCCGAGGGCCTGTCCAAGCCGGGAAGATTACCGGCTGTCTGCGCTCGCAGTTGAGCTGGCCAGCGTTCAGCTAAGAGCTCTCAATCGACGTCCTCGGCGCAGCACCATTGCGATTCCGAGAAAACCGAAGATCAGCATGGCCCAGGTGGGCAGTTCCGGCACCGCGCCGACCGCGCTCAATTCAAGGGTCCCTAGCTCGCCGGGAGAATAGAGCGGCCCGGAATCGCCGCTTGTCGTCGAGGTTGGAGGATTCGGCAGGAAGGCAGAGAAGCCCGGGCTCGCATTGGGAAACGGAGGAAGAAAAGTGGAAAGCGCAGGATCGTAGGAGAACAAATTGCCGTAATTTCCGGTCCCGAACGAAAACAGGATTCCGTAGAAGGAGAAGCCTCCCGCGGCAGGATCGAACTTATTGTCGACCACGAAGAAGGGCAGATTGTTGGAATCCACTGGGGAAGCAACGATGCCATGGATTGCACCGCCAAATCCCGCAGCAATGCCGGTTGCGAGAACCGTCCCGGTAATGTTTTGGACGTCATGCGTGGCGTTGTCGTACGTAAACTGTCCCTGAATGAGGTAGGAATCGCTCTTGAAATTGAACTGCTCGGTCACGACGCCGGCGTTGGCGGATGTCACCGCAAGCATGCCGCCAAGCAGAGCAGCCGACGCAATCTTCAAAATGTTCACGAACTTGTCCTCGTCAATTGAAGCGGGAATGAAAACAGCTTTGCCGGCGAGCCCTTGCTGAACGTCGTCATCCACCGAGGCGAATCGCAAAGGCCAGCCGCGGGAGAGCACTCTCGCGTCGCTAGATCTGTCTTGCTGGGATTTTCGGGATACTAAATCGAACGCTTACTGATTCGTGAAAAAATATAGCCGAATCGACAATCCGCCGCGCGCGAGAAATGCCCCTGCCAACCGGACAAACCGACTCACGCGCCAGTGCGATGAGGCCTCCGAGATCGCAGTCCGATCAAGACGCCGATTTGAATTTTTCCATGCTCAAACAGATGGTGGCCGCAAACCGGTTCGAACGGTCTTCTGCAAAATCCGGCATCGACAGCTTGGCAAAATTGGCCAGGGCCTGCGCGGCGGGAGCGGCTTCAGCGCTGATCGGTTCGGTCAGGGTCGAATCACGCTCGACTGCCTCGTCTGCCGCGTTGAGCGCGGCGAGCAGCACGCTCGTGATCGAGTCAGGCAACATCACATGTCTCCGCCAAAGGTTGCGCGCCGCAACCTCCCATATCATCTCGGCCAACGAGTCGACAGATCGACTCCCAAGCGGCGGAGGGATTTCTCGGTGGCGTGACATCGTTGCGTCAGGGCGCGACAACAAGTAGCAGTCGCTCGCCCTGATGAGATCGCCTCAATGGGAATAAAAACCCTGCTCGCCTATTCGCAAGGCAAGACAGTTCGGCTCGGCCGACACAGATACATCGACTCTACCAACTCGACCCTGTGGAAACGGCCCGTACGCCCTTCAGCGCGCATCCTGCTACTGAAGGAGCGCCAAGAAAGATCAGGCGGACGCCAACTCGCGCCTGCGGCGATAAGCAAGCGTGCCGATCCCGAAGAAACCAGCGATCATCATGATCCACGTCGAGGGCTCGGGAACAGCCGACGAGAAGAACTGCACTTCGCTCAACATGATCCAGGGCTCGTAGCCCAAACCATTATTGCCCAACGCCGCATTTTCGTAGAAGCCGCTAACGTCATCGACGAAACACATCGGATCACATACCTTGCCTGCGTTTGGTCCGACGACGTGATTATCCCGGTAGTTGATACCGTCCTGCTGCAACGCTCCCCGCTCGAGCGTCAGGCTGAACAATGAACTCGAGGACAACGAGCCGAACCCGCTCAGCGTGATCATGGCCGTAAACGGATTGAGCAGGGTTTCCGCCATGCTCGCTGCTACGGACTTGCCATCGACATTCAACAGCACATTTTGCGGCGCCGCGACCAGACCGTTGAGATTCCCAATGGCAGGGTTGTTGGCTGCAACATAGAGGTTGATCGAACCAACCTGACTGCCGGGCTGCAGGTGAAATACGATGGTCGGATCCTGGTATTTCCACCCGACATACTGGGTGGGCTGCCCATTCAGATACGTACCATTCTGAATCGTTCCGGTCGCACCTGTCACCAGTGAATAGACCTGAGTTGCGATCGTCCCGTCGGCCAAAATGCCCTTGCCACCCGTTAACAGTGCATCCTTGGGCGCAGCATTATTAGGGACCGGCTGGTTCGAGCCATTTTTGCTGGCGTTCGGGTCAACCGTATGCGTCACGTTATTCGTGTAGCTGAAGTCGAAATAGTTTGGGCCGAACGTGTACTGCGTCGCCCCATTACCATTGTTCATGTCGTAACTCGTCACCGTAATCTCGGAGGCCAGGGCCGACGACGAGGCGAGGCAGGCGGCAATGAAAGCGATGGATGAAAATGACCTAAACGACATTCCAATTCTCCGGCTGGCCCGACGATTAAGTTGGGACCATTTAACCTGCTATTTATCTTAGATTTTACCGTTTGTCGTCATCAATGATGGGGGTAAGCCCAAAATCACTCAACTGTGCGTGGCAGGGTTAACGTCAGCGCACCCGCCTTAGCTCCGCCATCGTGCGGGCTTAGTCGCTTCGGAGGTGAAATGGGTTCAACCCTGCGCCCCACGCTGCGCACCCCGGAGCGCTGATCAAATCGAACTCGGCACAGCTGACCTCGCCAAAAATCAAAAGCCGCCTGGCGGCGGCGCAGAAAATTCTGGCTCGGAGGATCGCAGACAAAAGAAAAGCCGCTTTGCAGCGGCTTTTCCAAGATCAGGTCGGTCGTTTGGTATTAGGCCAGACGAAGCGAGGATCCAGCGCGACGGCGATACGACACGAAGCCGACGCCCAGGAAGCCGAGAACCATCATCGCCCAGGTAGCGGGCTCCGGAACGGCGGTCACGAGCGGGCCATCGCCAGAGCCGGTGTAGTGGTGTGTCGCGGACGCGCCGGGATACGTCGCGTTGAAATCATAGGTGTAGGACGTCGGATACTGGCCGGGCGGCAGGCTGAAGGCCGAATACGAGAAAGTTTCCGTAACCGAGCCGGTGTTCTTGTTCACGTTGACCGTCATCGGGCCGACGACCTTGACGTCGCCGTTGCCGTCGAGGAACGAAACAGTGCCGTCATACTTTTCGAGGTTCTTCGGACCCGTGTCGTAGGTGAAGGTCAGCTGCAACGAGAAGGTCGGGCTACCGCCGGCTGCAACCGTGGTCGGGGTGACCGTGAACGAGTCCACAATGACCGACGCATCGGCCTGGCTGGCCGAGAAGCAAATCAGGCTCGCAGCGGCAATAAACAAAGACTTAAATCGTGTCATTTTCGACAACTCCTCCGACCTGATGGTCCACAATGTCTGGTGGGTGGAACTGTTAGCGGCTGGTTAGGGGCAACGCAATATCAATCTTCAAATAAATTCGATTAAGTTTTTAGCAGAATAAAGCCATTATTTAATCAATCATCGATCGCGGGGAGATCTCGATCCAAATTCCTCAGGAATTTCATTGCTTCGGGACTACGGCGCCGCTGCCGGCTCAATTAACCAAGCCGGGATTTTAAATAGAGCGGCGTTGTTGCGCTGCATTCACATTCCGCAGAAGCGGGCAAGAATCGGCCTCCCGAGGGCCGCTGAATAAGCTCAAAACGACGAATCGGCTGTAATTAATTCATCGGGTGATATCAAGCGAAAGAGCCTCGAGAAAATGCTCCGCCTTCGGCGGGATCGCTCATTCCGGCTTTTGGCGGTCCGTCCGGACCCATTCTGATGCCCGCCCCCGCGCAAGGCCTCGAAACAGGCGCAACCGCTGCGGGATCTGACTCATGACCGAGAGGACTTTCCCGCCCGGCAGGACATCACGGCCAAATCTGCTCCAGGCGAGCATGATCGAGACGGCAAGCAAGACGAGGTTGAGAAAAGCCAGCGCCGCCGGAAGCGGGTCCCCCGTAAGCAAACCGAATGCAGTCGCGACCACCAGAGCACCGCCCGCGATCATCACCAGCAGCGAGAGCGGAGGCACCAGCAGATCGAGCGCCAGCGCCAGCAGATCGACATTTCCCCTGACGAGGGCGGTTGCGAGCAGACGCGGGACGTAATCGGCGATCATGGCCAGATGCCCCTGAACCCAGCGCTGCCGTTGCGTTTCAGCGCCGCGCTCCGTCGCGGCAAATTCGCTGGTGACGCGAACCGAAGACAGAAAACAGGCCGGACTGCCCGAGAGAGCCAGATCCAGTCCGAGCTTCAGGTCCTCGACGATGTTGCCGCTCGCAAGCGGCGCAGACCGGATCACGCTCCAGGGAAACATCATGCCGGTGCCCATGAGCTGTACCGGACGCCCCAAGAAGGTCAGGCCGAGCGGCCGAACCCAGTTCTTCAGACGCCAGGCGAATTCGGCGACGCTCTGGCTATCACTGGGAGGCTCCGGCGCAGTCATGAGGTAGAGTGCCTGAACTGGCCTCGCCCGTTGGCTGCAGTGGCTGAGCACTCCGGTCACGAAATCGGACTGCAAGCGGCAGTCCGCATCCACGAAGAGAACGAAATCCGGCGGATCGTTCGCCAGATGCCCCACGGCCCAGGCCATCGCGTAACCCTTGCCGCGCTTGTCGGGTTCGTTCCGAACGAGGATCTGCGCCCCGTGAGCTGCTGCCACGGCCGCTGTGTCGTCACTGCAATTGTCCGCCACCACGATGAGGCGGTCGCGCTCTCGCAACTGAGGCACGATGTCTCTCAGCGTCGGAACGATGCCGGCACTCTCGTTGTGAGCCGGGATCACCACTGCGACCGTGCCCGCGACGAGGCCGCCGTCGGAGGCTGGCTCGTGGCCTGGCGCAATCGCTGCCAAGACCTCGACGAAAAGCGTGAGCGTCGGAATTAACGCCAAACCGATTATGAGGGTCAGAAACACCATCTGCCGTTGATCATTCAGCCGACTGCGGGATAGTCATTGGCGCACATCCAGCCTTGCGCCGAGGAACTTCGATGGAAGGCTGTATGAGTGCCTTCAGGTCGGCAAAACTACAAGCAGCCTCGCCACCCAGTCAAACCGGTCGGCCGAGCAGCGAAAGCAGCCCGAGATCGAACCGATGAAAATTGCTTATCTGGTTAATCGGTATCCTGCCATCAGCCACAGTTTCATTCGCAGGGAAATTCTCGCGCTCGAACGCCAAGGTCACGAGATCCTGCGGATATCAATTCGGGGAGACGGCACAGATCACCTCGGCCCCGAAGACCAGTCGGAAGCACGGAAGACACGCTTCGTCCTCCAACGCGGCACCAAGGCCCTTCTTCTCGCTTTCTTCAAGATGCTGGCGAGCCGACCGGCCGCCATGTTGAAAGCACTGGCACTGGTTTGGAAGCTGGGGCGACGCGCAGAACGGCCGCTGCCTGTGCACTTCGTCTATCTGCTCGAAGCGTGTCTCGTCTCCCAGTGGATCACCGCTGAAAAGGCCGAGCATCTCCACGCCCACTTTGGGACGAACTCGGCTGAAGTCGCCATGCTGGTTCATGCATTGGGCGGGCCGCCCTGGAGTTTCACTGTTCACGGCCCCGAGGAGTTCGACAAGGCTCAGTTCATTGCCTTGCCGGAGAAGATCAGGCGCGCGAACTTCGTCGTTGCGATCAGCTCCTTCGGACGCAGCCAGCTTTTCCGACAGGTGGCCCACGATCAATGGCACAAGATCAGGATCGTGAGGTGCGGCCTCGAGCCTTCGTTCTACGGACACACCGACGTCACCTCCCTCCCCGCGGCCTCTCGGCTCATTTGTGTCGGCAGGCTTTGCGAGCAGAAAGGCCAGCTGCTGCTGCTCGAGTCGGCCAAGCAACTCATGGACGCCGGCGTCAAGTTCGAGCTCGTTCTTGCCGGCGATGGCGAGATGCGTGGCGAGCTCGAAAGGCTGATCGACGCCTACCAATTGCGATCCGTTGTGAAGATCACGGGCTGGATCGAGAGCGCCGAGGTCCGAGCACAGATCCTCGCCTCCCGGGCCCTGGTCTTGCCCAGCTTTGCCGAAGGACTTCCCGTCGTCATCATGGAAGCGATGGCGTTGCAACGCCCAATCATCAGCACGTTCGTTGCTGGCATACCGGAGCTGGTTGAGCCCGATCAGCACGGATGGCTCGTATCAGCCGGAGACGTCGATAGCCTCACCGCCGCGATGCGTGCCTGCCTGGAAAGTCCTGGCGAGCAAATTCAGGCGATGGGCGCGAAGGCTCGAATGAAGGTGCTTCGCTTCCACGATATCGATCGTGAGGCAGCCCGTCTGGCCGAACTTTTCCAATCTGCCGGGAAGGCACCCGCGACTGCTGCCTAGGTTGAAACCCGTCGCGGGGGGACTCTCGCTGTCCGCCGAAGAGGTTCGCGGGTCCGGCCTCCCGTTATTCCGCGTGAGGCTTTCCGCAAGCTTCCAGAAACTCGACACTGCCTCCAGGCGTATCGTCACGAAATATCCCAACGACAAGTCGCCCTGTCCTCCACGCCATGGCGTCGAGATTGGTCTTGCCCTTGGACACGACCGGACCACGCTCATCGGCATGATGTCCATGAACCACATGGCGCCTGCCATGCCCTGAACTGAACCCTTTTGGATATCGCTTCCAAAGCAAGGTCTGCTCGCGCTGCTGATTGAGCGGGACTAGCGGGTCCACGCCGGCATGGACAAATACCCGGTGCGTGTCCGCATAGATGGTCGGCAGCTCACCGATCCATTGCAAATGCCGCTCGGGAATGAGGCTTCGAATCGAATCGCCCGCACGAAATTCGCCATACGACGCCAGCGTCGCGTCACCACCGTTCGCGAGCCAGTACTCGCTCTCAACGAGATTGTTGCACGCCTCCCACATCATCGCCTCGTGGTTACCCTTGAGAGCCACGAGCCGCAGGCTCGGAAACGGCCAAGCCATCAGCAATTCGATCACCTCGCGGCTATTGGGTCCGCGATCGACATAGTCTCCGAGGGTTACGACGCGCGCATCTTGGCCACCTGCGTGCTCCAGAATCTGCGACAATGCCAGGTCAAGCAGATCGAAGCGGCCGTGAAGGTCCGGAATGGCGTAGGTCAGGGTCATGCTCGCCTACAACGGCGAGCACCATGCCGCCGCTCCAACTCCGGAAATCCCGCTTGCAAATCGAAGCCACAGCGCAATCTCGGCATTGAGCCCGCATCAGGCCGCGGCAGCGCCGCGTCCCAGTTTGGCGACCAGCCTGATGATCATCCCCAGAACTCCATCGAAGATGAACAGCAGAAGCAGCGCCACGACGAACAGGCTGATGCCGGTGAGATCGTGAACGACGCCCTCGATCAGATCAGGCCCACCGTAATAGGCCATCAGGACCAACGCAAAGACGCGAATGAAGTTGGAAAGAATCGTGATCGGAACGATCGACAACAGGAGCAGGAGACCGCGCAACTTCTCCTTCCATCGAAAGGCGTAAACGTAGAACACGCCAATGGCGGACAAAGCGAAAATCGAATTCATGCCGGAACAAGCGTCTTTGACCAGCAGTTGATAGGTTCCGATCATGATCATGACGCCGTTCTGGGCGACGGGGAAACCAGCTGCATAGAGAACCCTGGTCACCGTGTCGGAAATGAACACTTTCAGCGGGACCGTCATCGAATCGACGAGCCAGTCGGGCATCGGCACTGCGAAGATCAGGAAGCCGATCGGAAAGGCCAAGCTCCGAAGCATCGGCCAGCCGGCACAGATCAGGATCGACCCAACAATAACGGGAAGGACCGACCCCATCTCGACGGTCAGCAACCCTTGCTGCAACCGCGAGAGGTACAATAGCACTAGCCCGGACAGCAGGACCGCCCAACCGGCAACCGGCGCCGGCGCAACTTCGACCCGCTTCAGGCGATCCCGCGATTGCCAAACCAGCCACAGCGTCGCGGCAATAATGAGAGGTCCGTGCCCCTCCTGCTCGGTCTGCCAGGGGCCATTGATCAAGCCACGGATCGTCGGCGCATAGGCGCCAAGGATGGCCACGCCAACCAGCACGGGCCCCAAAAGGGATGCCGACAAACCCGCTCCGAACGATTTACGGATATGAATATCAGTCATCAATTTGAGCTCTGCGACAAAATATCAATTCTCATTTAACGGCAGAAACTACCATTGCCCGCTCCAACAATCGACTATCTTTTAATGACCAGCGCAGCGAAGACTATTCCCGCCACGACCAGAACCGACGCAAGAATAAAATGTCCGGCATTCCCGACCTGATTGGCGACGGCAAAGACGACGCCTGCCAACATCAAGTACACGAGCGTCCGAATCTCGCGATCTGAGAATTGAAAGAAGGCGATCACCAACCCGACAAAACTCGTGACGGTAACGACGTCAAATACGGTTGCCATGTTCCATACACTGAACAAAAGAGGAGTGGCTTGGACGGCGGCCGCGTCGGCAGCCTATTGTGACTTGGCGTCACCCTGCTTCATGAGGTCGGCATACTCGCCCTCATATTTCGCCTCGAGTCGTGCTGAATAAGCGGCCAAGCCAAGCTCCGCCGCGATTGTGTCCGCCCGCATCGCCTGTCGTGCCGTGTTCAGCGCAGCCTCCCCTTCCAGCGGGCGCGTCTCTTCGCTCTTCACCTTGAAAAACATCCCGTTCGAACCCACGCGGGTGAAGAAGATGTCGTCGTCCTTCCGCCTCTGGACCAGCCCCGCGAGCTCCTCCGAAAAATCGCTGCTCGAGAGCACGCCGGCTTGGCGCGCATGGGGGATTCCATTTGCCGCCAGTTGTTGCTGCACTTCGTCGAGCGTCTTGGCGTCCTTGTTCGCGCTCACGAAAGCCTGCGTGGCGGGAGTCATCGGAATGATGACCTCTTCCACACTGAACAACTTTCGATCGCCGAACTTCCATGCGTTCTTTGCGATGTAACGATCGAGATCGGTCCTGTTGGCCGCTTTGGCGTTCGCGGCGCGATTGAGCGTCGCATTGCCAAGAACCTGTTCGCGAGCCCGCAACAGATCCAGAAGCACTCCGGGTTCGCGATCCAATTTCGCCGTCATTGCCTGCTGCATAAGGTATTTTCGCACGACGATCTCGCCGAGCACCCGCTTCAGCACCTCGGGATCCTTCTGCTTGTCCGGCGGGACGTTGGCGAACCTGAACTCGTTTTCGAGCTCCTGCGTGGTGATGACTTCGTTTCCAACGTGGGCAACGACCTGGCCTTTGGCTGCAGTCGGCTGCTCTCCGCTCTTCTGTCCGCAAGCACCGAGAACCAAGCCGGACGCCGACAGGAACAACACCACACGAGCAATGTACAAGTTGCGAAGCCTATTCACCCGACGCTCCGTTCTTCAATTCAGAATAGTTAAGGGTCCAGGAGCAACCAAAGTCCGCCCCGGCTTTGAGCATGGAAGCATCAGTAAAGGCCCGATGGGCAGCCGTCGAGACGGCCGAACGCGCCCCGTCGAGAATTCGCTATTTAGCTTAATCCGGGAATTCGGGGTTGCGGCCCGTCCGTGACACTTTTGTGAGGTAAGTCAGCAGCATCGGCCCTTTATCCGACTGGCGAGAACGGCTAACAATCAAACCGTCGCAACAGGAGCCGCACGATGAAGTCCAGCCGGGTTGGAGTTGTTCTCGCATCGATCGCGATTGCTGGCACGGCCATAGCAGGAGAGGTCTTCGCACCACGTCAATTGATGGCGCGCACGACAGCGTCCCAGAGCCTCGAAACCGTCATTCCGAAGCAGTTTGGCACCTGGAAGCTGGTGCCCGAAATCAGCCCCGTCAAGCCGGTCGATCCGGAAGCCTATGTCCAGCCGCCGGACCCTCTTTCAGCCAAGGTCTACAGCCAGGAAGTCGCGCGGGGCTACACCGACGGCGAAGGCCATATCGTGATGCTGCTGGTCGCCTACGGCCCAGTTCAGAACTACAAGCTGAAGGCTCATCGGCCCGAGATCTGCTATACCGCGAATGGCTTTCGCGTGTCCGAGAAGAACGCCTCGACACTCGCCGTTTCCGACGGCGCGCTGAAGATCACGCGGCTGATTGCGGAACGAGAATCGCGTTACGAACCGATCACCTATTGGATGAAGGTCGGCAACGAAATCTCCAACGGTGTCGTCGACAATCAGATCAGCCGCCTTAAATACGGGTTGCGGGGCATCATTCCCGATGGCTCCCTGATCAGGGTATCGACAATCGGCCTCAACAAGGAGGCGTCCTTCAAGCTGCAGGACCAGTTCATCCGCGATCTGCTCACCGCGTTGCCATCTCAGGAGAGGGAATTTTTCCTGGATAGGTCCTGATCGGATTTCGAATGGCGGCAAGCGTGATAGCTTCGGCTGACGAACGCAAAGGCACCAAGCGATATATCGATCGTGGTAGAGAGAGCGCCAGCCATCCCATTCGGGTCACCTCATGGATGGCGTTGCTGCTGTTGGCAACCGTCAAGGTTGCCACAGCCCAAACGACCGACGAGACCCTGCTCGCATACGCCGTGAATATTCATCAAACTCCCATGCAGACATGGGGGCCCGGCTATGGAATCTATCTCGGACACGGCTACTTTCTGACCGCTGCGCACGTCGCCGGCCGGACATGGTTTACGCGACCAAAGGTCACGATCTCGGGCCAAGAGTTTCCGACGCGGGTCATCAAAGAAGGCCAGCTTGAGGCAACCGACCTGACCCTGCTCGCGGTCGAAGAAAACCTCCTGCCAATGCGGCTGAGGCTCAGACGCATGCGTCTTTGCGACACTCCCCCGCGGCCGGGCCAGGAAGTCGTCACGGTCGTGCCCGAAGCGGTTGTCCGTTCCCGCATCATCACCCCGGAGCGTATTCCTGCGGCAGTTCGACGATTCAATACGGCGATTGTCGACGTCGCGAAAACCGGCAATTCCGGATCGGGCGTCTTCGATGTGAAGCAAAGGTGCCTACTCGGCATCATGAGCCGGAAGATCAGTCAGAAACGGACCAATCTGGTGACCCGAAAGGAGGAGACGTACGACATCGCCAAATATTTCGTACCTGCGGCTGAGATCGCGGCGTTCGTTCCTGCAGGAACGTTTGATGCACGATAGGATCTCGATTTGACCGTCGGCCAAACCGAGCGATCCCGCACCCCTAGTAGTACCCGTAATAGGTATCGATCTTTTCAGACGCCTTGTTGACGACAACGCGCACAACGGGGACACGCTCGAGGTGCTTCTGACATTCCTTGACGTCGGCCACCGATGAGCTTCCCACGCCGGTCACCAGCAGGACCGCATCCATGCGCGGCAGGATCGAGATCACGTCATCCCCGAGCAGCATGGGCGGCAAATCGAAGATCACGGTATGGGAACGGAACTCCCGTTTGATCGCCTGAAGCAACACCGTCATGGTCTGTGAGGCCATCCACTCGGACGAACCGTGCGTTGGCGCCGAGCCTGGCAACACAAACAAGCTGTTCGGCCCGACCGCGGCCTTTGTGACCGCCGCCGAAACCGGGATCTGTCCATCGAGCACACTGAGAACGCCGCCGCTCCGTGGCAATCCGAAATAGTTCGCGACCATAGGCTTGCGCAAATCGAGATCGACGATCAGCGCCGACCGCTCGGGAAGCCTTGCAATGCTCATCGCGAGATTGCACGCAGTCACGGTTTTTCCGCATCCAGCAGTGGGCGAAGTGACAGCGAGAAACTGCCAGTTCTTCTTGTCCATCTCCTGCAGCACCTGGGTGCGCAACATGTCGTAGTAGCGGCCGCTTTCGCCACCGGTCGTGAAAGCCACGATACGATTGGCCTCGAGATGATCCGGATCGAGACGGACTTCTCGTACCAAGACCGGCTCGCGCTGCCCTGCAGCGATCGGCTTCGATCCGCCGATGAGCTCCTGCTGTACGAGACTGTCGCTGGAGCGCGCCAGCTCCACGGCCTGCTTGATCGAGTCCATCAGAACCTCTCGGATTAGCGGAACAGACCCGCCCGCGCCTTCGCGAGCATGAGATCGAGCGGCGGCATGAAGAAGTAGGCGCCTCCAAGGAGGGCGACGACGACCAGGACCACGACCACGACGGCAGCGATGCCGCGAACCTTCTGCCGGCGCAGCTCCGCCTTGGTCGCAATATAAGGCACCGGAACAATGAGACGGTTATCGACGATCGCAGATAAATCGCTGCTTCGCCGAATCGCCTTGTCGGTCAGCTCGAGAACAAACGTCAGGCCCACGCCAGCTGCAAACGCGAGAGCCATCGTAAGGGCCAAGAGCTTTGGACGATGCGGCTTGATCGGCTCCTGAGGCGCGGTCGGCTGTTCGATGACCTCGAGCTTTTCGGACTGCTGATCCTTTTCGAGGTTTTCGCCCAAGCGTGCGGCCATCAGCTTGGCAGTGGCTGTTTCGAGGTTTTTCTGCAAGCTTTCCTGCTGAGCGACAAGAGCATCGAGGCTCGCCGCTGCCGCGGCGTCATTTCCGGTTGAAGTCTGAGCCGGCGCCTGAGCTACGCTTTCCATCGCCTGAATCTGGCGCTTCAGCGACTGGATTGTCGGATGCTTGTCCGAATAAAGCGCGCTCTTCTGAATCAGCTCTGCCTTCAATTGAGCGAGCGTGCTCGTCGGCTGGTCCGGGCCGGAGGACGTCGTCGCCGGTTTACCCTGGGCAATGCGAAGTTGGGCAATCTTTGCATCGAGTGCCGCATTCTCGGTCTGCAGCCGCTGAACTTCGCGGGACAAGAACCGCGACGTGTCTGTCGCGCGGCTCGTCCGATCGCGCAGATCCTCGTTCAGAATTCGTGTCATCAGTTCGTTGGCAACACGAGCTGCAACGGCAGGATCGCCATACTCAAAGCCAACCGAAAAGACGATCGTCGGATTTTCCAGGGCGGCCCTCGTCCGCTGCTTGAAATCGAGGATGGGATCGACCGGCGAAATCTTGGTCGATTTCTTCATCAGCTCGACCAGCTCGGTCACCGACATGAGCGTACGCTTTTCGGGAAAAAGCTGGAACTTGTCGGCGATCGCGATCAGGTTGTCCCGTGTCATCGTGCGCTGTTGAATGACCTGGATTCGCTCCTGCGCCGCGCTGGTGACGGTCGGCCGCACGAGCTCCGTGGGAATCTGCTGCGACTGGACGAGAATCTTGCCCTCGGAAAGATAGGTCGGGGGCCAGATCAGCACTGCAGCGGTTCCGGCAACGGCAATCAGGATGAACGGCAGGACAAAGAAGGGCCAGCGCCGTTTGATGATATCGAGATAATAGGAAGGCCGCAGCAGATGAGACCGATCCTGCTCGACCTGACCGTCGAAACTGTCTTCAAAATCAATCTTTTGCAGCATGCGTTTTCAGAAACCTGGTTGGTGCGACCTGCAAAGCGCGAAAACGTAATTTTGTAAGTTCGGCCAGCCTGCAATCTTCCAAATGGATTTTAGCATCGAAATTGCATAGAGGCTCATTAATTATTGCGCCGCGAGAAGGATTTGAATTGTCAGCCTTAATGACGATCGTGAGTCGTTCTTTAGGCAATTTCGTTCAATACTCGCGGCGGCCCGGATAGCTGGTTTTGCGAGAGGTGAGCTATAAGGCGGCGAAGGCAGGCTAGAGAACGGCAGAATGTACGAGTCATATTATCAACTGCGCGAGAAGCCATTCTCGATTCTGCCCGACCCAGACCTGATCTACTGGGGCAAGATGCACTCGATGGCGTTCACGATGCTGGAGTTTGGCATCATGAACAATGCCGGGTTTACTGTCATCACCGGGGAAATCGGCTCCGGCAAGACGACCCTCGTGCGGCACCTCCTCAAGAAGCTCAGCCCGACATTGACGCTCGGTCTGATCTCAAGCTCACCGCAGGGGCGCGAGGAGCTGCTTCAATGGATCCTGATGTCTTTGGGACAGCCATTCGACGGAAATTATCCACACCTTTTCAAGAACTTACAGGATTTTCTCCATGGCCAATACGCGACTGGCCGGCGGACGGTTCTGATTATCGATGAAGCGCAAAATCTCGAGCCGGACGCACTCGAGCATTTGCGGATGCTGTCCAACATCAATGCAGACAAGTTCCAGGTGCTGCAGCTGATCCTTGTAGGCCAGCCGCAGTTGCGCGACCTGCTGTTGCTGCCCAAGCTGCACCAGTTCGCCCAGCGAATTTCGTCGGATTTCCATCTGCGGCCGCTGGATACAAGGGAAGTTGCCAATTACATCGCCTTTCGCCTTCAGGCTGTGGGCGCCCCGCGCCCCCTCTTTACGCAAGAGGCCTGCGCGCTGATCGGGGCCGCCAGCGGCGGCATCCCCCGGATGATCAACGTCCTCTGCGACACCGCACTGGTGTACGGATTTGCCAACAACCAGAGGGTCATCGGCGACCAATTGGTCCGGGACGTTATTGCAGACAAGCAACAGTACAGCATTTTTCCCGTCAAGCAGCTCTCCCGGGTTCCTTAAGTACCTCAAACCCAGTAATTTCCGAGTGTTGCCCGCTTCAGCGGGCATGTCTTGGCTCGAGTTGATCAGCAAAGATTAGGATTAAAACTTTACTTCGCGCATCTGCGCCCTTCGCGAAGAGGAAACAAGCATGCGGACGGTTTTGCTGGCAGTGTTGATGGCCATTTTCGCCACCTCTGCCTTTTCACAGACGCTCAAGCCTGGCGATACCCTGTCAATCACCGTGTTGCAGGATCCAAAGCTCGACCGGACTGTGGTGGTTGATCCGCTGGGCGAGATTGCCTTTCCGCTCGCCGGACATATCCGGGCTCGCGGGCTGACCCCCCTCGCACTCGAGAACGTCCTCAGAGCGAAGTTGAAGCCCAATTACAAGGACGACGCCCTGGACGTAACGGTCGCACTCGCCAATGCGCCGAAGGATGTTCCGGAAGAAGACTTGAAGCCGAAGGTCTTCGTCACGGGCGAAGTTTTGAGGCCTGGGCCTTACGTCGTCCGGCAGCCGACCACCCTGATGCAGGCGATATCGCTTGCCGGTGGCCTTGGTCCCTTCGCCGCGAAGAAGCGGATTCAGGTGCGTCGACGGGCCCCCGGCGGCGACGAAACGATCTATGTGTTCAACTATAGGGCTTATGAGGCCGGCGCGGATCTCGAAGGCAATATCGTCCTGCGAGCGGGCGACGTGATCATGGTCCCGGAACGAGGATTCTTCGACTAAGACGCAAGTTTAAGTGCACCCGGGGGCGGGACCAACTGTGAAGAGGATTGCGATTGCGGTCTCGATGTCGCTCGGGCTTGCTCCGGCGGCCGCATTCGCGTGGGATTGGTCGCTCAAGACCTCCGAGAGCGAGACGGTCGAGCTCAACAGCAACCAATTTCTGAGGTCGTCCCCGGCGGGATCGGTCGGTTCCTACTCGACGATCACCGGGACGGCCGAGGCTCTCACACCGACGTCCAAGCTCACTTTCGATGGTGATGGCACTTACAGGAAATATTGGGGTCCTGGCGTCGAAGGAGCCTCGACCGAATCTCTTTCCTACGGCGCGAAAGCGCACTACGAGCAGCACGAGAAGAACAAGTTCGACCGCGAATTCGTCGAAGCCGCATGGAGACAGCAGAGTACGGCACTGGCGCTGTTGAACGACCTCGGCGTCATCTCCCCGGCCACAGGCTTTATCGATCGGGTCACTGCAACCGGCGGAATTGATCGTGCTCTGAGCGCGCGTGATACCGTCAGCCTCTTTGCGACCTCGACACGAACCTATTATGAGCCATCGAGTGGCGGCACCGCCTTTACCGACACGCTGGCACGCGGATCGTGGCGACACGGCGTCTCTTCCACGACTGGCGTCAGCCTGTCGTCGGAGGCCGAGCTGCTCGCCTACGACAATGCATTCAGCACGCAAGTCGACATCTATCGCAATCAAGTCGGTATCGACACCGCCCTGTCGTCCGTACTGTCCTTTAGGGGCAATATCGGCGCTGCGTATCTCGTGACGGACCGCGGCGTTTCGACATCCGCGATCGGCGGCGTCACCTCGGCCGTCCCGATTGGGAGCACCGCGCTGGATTGGATCGGCGATGCTGTTCTCACCTACAAATTCATGAAGACAGCGACGCTGTCGGTCATTGCCAGTCAGTCTGTTGGACCGAGCATCGTAGGTTCGCTGATCAAGCGAGACACCGTCAGTGCCAGTGTGAATTATCTCATCAACAGCCGCGAGAACCTGACTATCTCGGCAAGCGGCAACCGGCAGATCACCACGACCACGACCGACTACGCTTCGATTTCCGCAACCTACGGATACAATCCGATCCGCGACGTATCTTTGCAGTTCACCTATCGCTATCAGCACCGCTTTGCGAGCACAGGGACGACGATCTTCGATCCTCTCACCGGCACGCCGACCGTTTCTGGCACCGGCCCCGCAGACTCACACAGCCTGATGTTCGTTGCTACCCACAATTTCCTCGTGCTCCCGCACGGCAACTAGTCAGGCGCAGAACGAGCACCGCAGTCGGGCGAAAGCCTCACAAAGCGCGACGATGATGGATCATCATTGCGCGCTGAGCGGAGCATGTTCCTTGCAAAATGCGGCCTCGCACTTTCCGGACTGTGCTTTGAACTAGGGCTGCTGCTTGAGCGCGTCCTGGATGCTCTTCTTGAGTTCGGTCCCGTCGGGCTCGGCCTTCGCGGCTGCCGCCAACTCCTCTTTCGCCTTTTGCGCCTGACCGTCTGCTGCGTAGGCAAGACCAAGATGATAATGGACGGCCGCAAAATTAGGCGACTTGGCCGCGGCCGTCTCCAGGATCGCAATCGCGGATTTGATGTCGCCGTGCTTGAAACGTGCCCAGCCTATCGTGTCCTGAAATTGCGGCACGTTCGCCGCCTTGAGGCTCTCAGCCAATGCCGCAGCGCGATCAAGGCTCTCCTTGTCAGTGCGCGTGTCGAGCAGCAGACTTGCCAGATTGTTGATAGCGATGAGAGACTGAGCCTGCGGCTGGTCCTTCAAGATCGCCTCATACTGAGCGATGGCACCCGCGCTGTTGTTCTTCAGAATTTGTAAGCTCGCCGAAGACATCTTCAGATTCAGATTCTGCGGATTTTCCTTCATGGCGCTCTGCAAGACACGCTCGGCAGCGTCATAATTCTTGCCGCGAATGTAGAAGTCAGCCAGCGCGCCATATCCGGACGGATCCTTCGGCTGCTGCTTGATCGCTTCCTCAAAGTTGGCAACCGCCTCAGCATCCTTCTTCTGCGCCAGTTTCGTCTGCCCAAGGACGACCAGGAGTTCCGCATTACCCGGATAGCGCTTGTTCATGTCCTGCAGAAGGTTCACCGCGTCGTCGCTGCGTTCGGACCGAATGTAGGCGGACGCCAATGCAACAGCCGGCTGGATCGCTTCCGGAAGCGCCTTGTGCGCATCTTCCAGCGCCACGATGCTCTCCGCAAACCGCTGCTGGCCCGCATAGGCCGCGGCTTTGATCTGGTCCGCAACTACGCGACCGTCCTTGATCGTCGTGATGGTGTCCGCAAGCGTCAGCGCTCCAGGCCAGTTCTGACGGGTGAGCTTGATCTGCGCCAGCGACGAGAGAACTTGCAAATTGCCGGGATTACGACCTGCTACTTCCGTCAGCACGTCATCGGCACGCCCGGCATCGTTCCTGCGCTGCAGAAACGCAACGTATCTCAGCGCCACTTCAATATTGAGATTGGAGTTCTTTAGGGCGTCCGCGTATTGGCGATCTGCGAGTTCGGGCTTACCGCCCTGCTCGTATGCAAGGGCGAGCGCGAGCAGCAATTCCGGCGATTTCGGTTGGTCGTTGAGCGCCTCGCGCAGGTCGGCGATCGCACTATCCGTCTGCCCCTTGTCCAGGCTGAGCGCAGCGCGAAGACGAAGGCCGCCGGAATTTCTACGGTCTTTTGCGAGCACTTCAGAGATCAGCGGCTCTGCCGCCGCCTTGTCGCCCTTGGCGACCAGCATCTCAGCAAGCCTGACCTGGGTCTTCAGCTTGCGATCGGCGTTGTCCAACTCTGAAACCAGCTTCTGGAGCGATGAGATAGCCTCGCTCTGGTGATTGCTCACAAAATCCAGCTCTGCGAGCGCGAACTTGTAGTCGAACGTGTCCCCGCCGGCCTTGATCCGCGACTCGAGTTCGGCGTGTGCAGCCGCCGGGCTCTTGAAGGTATTGAGGAATCGAACAAGGTCGAGACCGACTTTGGTGTCGGTGGGACTGGCGGCGACCCGCGCGCGCAACTCCTGCTCCGCCTCGTCATATTTGCGCTCGGCCGTGAGAAGCTGGATCAGCCCCAGACGATACGAGGCTTCCTGCGGAAAGTCGGTCACCAATTGCCGGGCCAGTTTTTCCGCGCCAGCCAAGTCGCCCTTCAGCCTGAGGATCTCGATCCGCAACTGCGCGGTGCTGGCACGGTCTGTCGCCCGCGACAGCGGCGGCAACGCATCGAGCATTCGCAGTGCGCCGTCGATGTCTCTGTCGGCAACTTTCTTCGACACCAGCAGGTTCACGGCCTCGATGTTCGCGGGATCGATCTCGTAGGCCCGCTGCGCCTCTCGAAGGGCGGCCGCTGGATCGCCTGTTCTGATGAGAGCCAGGGCTCGAACGGCATGAAGCATCGCGTTCGGCTTGTCGCCTTCATTAGCGGCATCCAGGATCTTGATGGCAGGTTCGGCCGCCCCGCCAGCCACCATGATCCTGGCGAGCTTCACTCTGGCATCGAGGTCCTTGGGGTCGAGCTCGACGATGCGCCGCAGATCGAGAAACAGGGAATTGGCTTTGGTGCGCTCATCGATGCCAGCCAGCGCTTTCCAGACTTCGACCTTGTCGCTCTTGTATTTGACGGCCTTGAGAAGCTCGAGCCGCGCGCCGAGATCATCATTCTTGGCGATCAGCGCCATCCCGCTTTCGTAATATTGCTGGGAACGCTGCTCAGGCGAGCCGCAACCGCCGAGCAACGCGGCGGTCAGCGCAAAGCCGAATGTCTTCACAACCACCTGGCGGGCAAAGCGAGGTTCCAAATCGAGCCTGGTCTTCATTTTGGGTATCCAAACTTTGCGTGCTCGCATCGCACGGAGGTCGTCTTTTGCCGACGCAGGATTACCGATCGGACAGAAGAAATTCAAACCTGTTCAGCCGGAAAATTCGCCGCAGACGCGGAGAAAGACCAACGATGGTCAACGACAGATTTTGTCGCGCAAGCTGCCGCTTCACGCCGATTAATACACCGAAGAACCGGCCGTCCATATAATCGACGCCGGCAAGATTAATTTCGATCGACTTGTGGTCCCTCACGGCCTGCGTCGCGAATGGGAGCAGGGAATTGGCTTTATCGGCCGCGGCTGCGCCTGTGAGGCTGATCGTCATGCTCTCGTCGCGTTGGATGGAGCGGATCGCAAATTCGGCCTGTTGCCGGGAGACCCTGGCGGCGATCGCGAGCGGAAGGACGCAGGTGCAGAGGACCTGTAGCAGCGCTTTGCCATCGGCCCAGTAGCGCCGCCACAGATAAGGCTCCTCCTTGATCCTCCACAGCCATTCGAACCCCGTGCTCCGCATCAAGGGCGGGGCGCGGCGAATTGTGCCCGCCTCGAAATTGATGGTCGCGCCGAACTGCGCGCGGATTGGAACCGACAGGCGATGATGGTTGCGCAAGAGCCAGGCCTGCGCCTTTTCGGCATTCAGGAACACTGCGAGCAGATCCGCCCCGCTGGCGTTGATCTGCGCGATGATGTCGGGCGAGCTCAGTTCCTCGACGGAACCGAAGCCCGGATTGAGCACGCCCACGCATTCGAGCCCGCATTTTTCGGCATTCAGCTGCAGACCGACCTTCTCGGCGAGGTCACCCGTCCCGCCGAACAGAAAGACCCGCAAGCGGTTTTCCGTTCTGGATTTCAGCCGGCCGAACAGATCGGAACCTGCCACCCGTTCGTGGATCGGAACGCGGAGCAGCTTCGCGATCCAGATCAGGGGCATGCCGTCGGCGAGGCAGACGTCGCTCAGCAGCATGCTGTCGCGGAACGCCACGTCCTGATGGCTCTTGATGAGGAAGTTGACGTTTGGCGTCGAGATGAGGAACGGCTCGCGCTTCGCGGCGGCGGCGTCCATGGCCTGGATCAGCGAGCGGAAATCGACGGCATCGACGGGCAGCCCGAGCAGGCCGTACAGATCCCGCGTGGCCTCGCCCTTCTCGCCATCGTCGAGGTTTTTTGGCGCCGGGCGCGCGACAGGAGGGGCCGGCTGGCCGAGACGGGCAGTCTGGAACGTGCTCAAAATCGAGGTCTCGCGAACTGATGCAGTGTGAACGGCCGGGCAAACTGCCCAAAAAACCATTTTTTAAAGATCGCCCCTAAATAACACACGTGAGGCGACGGCTGGAAGCCGATTTAATGGCGGTGATTAATTTCGCGACGAAAGTAGGTGTCCGGCGACAATTTACCTTGCTGCAGCATCGCAGGGCCCTTGGGCCCTTCGTTCGGGGGTTAATCTTGCGCATAATCAGCCCGGCACGGTAGGCTGCAAAGCTGGCAATGGACCGGACAGGCGGTCTCGAGACCATTTATTTCTGGCTGGCTTCATTCATGTTCGAAAACGTCAGGGCCGACTATGCCGCGCATGGCCGCGACTGCGGGGCCCAGGGCTTCTGGGTCATGCTGGTCTACCGGTTCGGGCGCTGGCGCTATGGCATCCGGCCGGCGCTGCTGCGCAAGCCGGTCTCGTTTCTCTACAAGGTCCTCTACAAGCTGGTTCAGATCCTGACCGGGATCGAGCTGCCGTGCGAAGCCGTGGTCGGGCGCAATTTCGTGATTGACCATTTCGGCGGCATCATCGTCAGCGGCTATGCCCGCTTTGGCGACAATTGCCGGATCCGCAACGGCGTCGTGGTCGGATTGCGCCGGGTCGACGAGCCCTGCGCGCCGGAGATCGGCGACAATGTCGATATCGGCGCCGGCGCCAAGGTGCTGGGGCCGATCAAGATCGGTGACAACGTCGTGATCGGGGCCAACGCGGTGGTGCTGTCGGATGTGCCGGCGAACTCGATCGCGATCGGCGTGCCTGCCGTGATCAAGCCGCGCCGGCCCGAGGCGCTGCGGGACGTGGCGCTGTGAGCGCGGACAACAGCAAGGCGCCGCCGGCGGCCTGCGGCGTCGTGGCGATCGGCCGCAACGAGGGCGACCGGCTCAAGCGGTGCCTCGCCTCGGCGGCGCCGGCGGCGCGGGTCGTCTATGTCGATTCCGGATCGAGCGACGGCTCGGTCGCCTTCGCGCATGCGCAGGGGATCGACGTGGTCGAGCTCGACACGCGCGACGGCTTCACCGCCGCGCGCGCCCGCAATGCGGGGTTTCGGCGGCTGATGCAATTGGCACCCGAGCTGCAGCTCGTGCAATTCGTCGACGGCGATTGCGAGCTCGCCGCGGGCTGGCTCGCGGCGGCCGGCGCGTTTCTCGATCAGCGGGCGGATGCGGCTGCGGTGTTCGGCCGGCGGCGGGAGCGGCATCCGGAGCGGTCGATCTACAACCGGATCTGCGATGCCGAATGGAACGTGCCGCTCGGCCAGGCGCGCGCCTGCGGCGGCGACGTCATGATGCGCGTTGCGGCGCTGGAGCGGGTCGGCGGCTATCGCGACGATTTCATTGCCGGCGAGGAGCCGGAGCTGTGCGCGCGCCTGCGCGCCGCCGGCTGGACGATCTGGCGGATCGAGGCCGAGATGACGCGGCACGACGCCGCGATGACGCGGTTCGGCCAATGGTGGCGCCGCAACGTGCGGAGCGGCTACGCCTTTGCGCTGGGGCGGTCCGCGCACGGCGCCCCGCCCGAACGGCTCTGGGTGTGGGAGAGCCGAAGAGCCTGGCTGTGGGGCATCTGGCTGCCGCTCGCCTGTGCGCTCGCCGTGATCGCCTTCGGCGCGCCCGGCCTCGCCTTGCTGCTGATCTACCCCCTGCAGCTCGTGCGCCGCATCCCGCGGCAGCCGGGGGCCTTGCGGGACCGGATCGGCTTTGCCGGCCTGGAGCTGCTCGGACGATTTGCCGAAGGCCTCGGCCAGCTCCGCTTTGCGGCCGACCGGCTGCTCAAGGGGCGGAGCCAGATCATTGAATACAAGTGATGCGCCGCGCTGCGCGGACCGCCTCGAACATGAAATGTGAAAACAACCCCATGCACAGTAGCTAAGCAACTGAAAATCCGAAAACATTCTGTTTTCGTCGGCCTCGTCGGCCCCGATTGGTGAATCTTCAAAAAAACTCATGAATCTCAAAATCTTCTACGCCGCCGGCCCCGGCAATATCATCGCAGCGCACAGGCACTGGCGTGACGGTGCAGACGATCCGACCCAGATGTCGCTGACCTACTCCGGACAGTTCGCGGACGCCTGCCGCGACCTGGATGCGACGGCCTATATGGTCTCATCCAACGAGGAGCGAGACGTTCTGCACGACGGGCCGTTCACGTTGGAGCACCGCCCGAAGCGGATGCTGGGCGGAGGGATGCTCTATCATCTCTCCGAGATCATGTACGGGCTGAGCCTGCTCGTGACCGCCGTACGCTTCAAGGCAGACGTTGCCGTCATATCCTCGGGAACGACGCACTATTTCGTTCTCGCGCTATTCCGTCTCTTCGGCATCCGGGTGGTCACCGTGCTCCACAATACGCTCTGGCCGAAAGGACATCCGCCAACGCGACTGGGACAACGCATGGTCATGAAGCTCGACGGATGGTTCTTCCACTTCATGAGCAATGGGGTGATCGGCGTATCGCCCGAGTGCACACGGCAGGTATCCGAGCTGGCCGAGGGCGGGGGCGGCCCTCTTCATGTGATGTATCCCCAGTTTCGCCGGCAGAATTTCGAAGGAATCCGGCCTGCTCCGAACCCTTCAGATCGTCCCTTCAGAATCATCTTCGCGGGCCGCGTCGAGCGCAATAAGGGCGTCTTCGATATTCTCGAGATGGCGCGCCGGATTGAAGATGCGCATCCAGGCTTGATCCGGTGGGACATCTGCGGCGAAGGCACCGACCTGGAGGGGTTGAAGACGAGACATCAAGAGCTGCGATTGGCGGACATCGTCACGATCCACTGCTGGACGGCCCCCGCCGACCTTCGCCGCCTTCAGGGTGACAGTCATTTGTCGATCGTCCCAACCAGAAGCGACTTCGCGGAAGGCATGGCAAAAACGGCGTTGGAAGCCGTGCTTGCCGGCAGGCCCGTCTTGGCCAGCTCAGTGACGCCTGCGGTTGAGATCATAGGGCCTGCGGCGATCGCTGTTGAGGCAAACGACATCGACAAATACGTCGAAACCATCGTCGAACTGGTGAATGGTCAGCAGCGCTACAATCGGTTGGTTCTGGCCTGCGAGAGCGTGCAGAAAAATCTCTACGATGACCGGAACAGCTTTTCATCGACACTGGAGCGGGTGATCACTGGCGACGCCCCGTTCAGACAAACCGCGACGCATTAAGGACTTCGTTTTTCGGGTGCATCCACAGGAAGTCCCCATGGGCGTCTGGGTCAACCTCTCCCGGGATCAATCTAAGGCCCTTCTTTGCAGATAGGCTCAGCCGATACGACCGATATCCTTTTTCGTTCATCATTCCGACGAGCTCTGTCACGCTGCTTTGCGCTTTTTGAAGGTGCGCTGACACAATCTCCGTAACGATCGCGGGGTGGCATTCTTCAATGACTTCCCCCAAACCCCGAATGACATTGCATTCGAATCCTTCGACATCAATCTTTACGAGCCTTGGACGAATGCGACGCAGCACATCGTCTCCTACCCGAACCTCGCAATCGACCACGTCAACCAACTCGGCTGGATAATCCGGTCTACCGAAAGACCCTTCGCCGCTATTGATTTTCGGCACTGTCAGCGGGAGCACACTTGCTTCCGCCCCCAACGCGAAATTTAGCAAGCGAACGTTCGCGATTTCATTTCTTGTGATCGCGGCCTGAAATCTCGCACGGGGTTGCGGATTGGGTTCGAAAGCAATGACTTGCCCGCTGCGGCCAACCAAACGCGAGGCCAGGAGCGAAATCATGCCCTCATTGGCTCCGACATCGACAAAAGTATCGTTCGGACGGAGAATGGCGCCCAAGGCAAGTTGGGTCGGCAAATCATAGAATCTTCCGAGGAAATAGGTCGCTCGATTTGACCAACGACCAAGATCCAGCAGCATCTCATAGCCGTGGAGTTTGCCGCGCACCCAGCGTTCCGAGTGCCCCCGCCACTCCGGATCGCGATCGTAGTTACCTACGAACCTTTCGTACAATCGCCCCCAGCCCGGCAATTCACGATAGATATACGGACGCAAGAAGATCATCACAAAACGCTGTTTCAACATGAACGCGAGACCACCCGAGTAAAGATTGAGCCTACAACGCTAGTGGCATGCACTGTCGGTTCCGATAACGACTAACAGCAGCTTCGCGATTCATTTATAGCTTCGTTTCCGGGCTGGAGCGAAGTTAAGTCTAAGCTAAGAATGCAATTTACAGATTAAGCTTATTGTGCGAGGGATTTTCGCGCCGGTTTTTCGACATCAAACGGGCCTCTATGTGGTCGGCCATGCAGAAACCGAAAGAAGTTCGGTTCTCTATGGTCAAGAAAACGCCAGTCAGGATCTCTTGAGGGCGGCCGAACGAACGACGCAACTGCGTCAGCCATTGCTTCCAATTGATAGACGACTGAGAACTATCTTGCCAGACGATCATTTGAGCTTCGTCACGATCGGCGCGCTGCTATCTTGGCCCTTGGTAACGTTCGCCATCTTTGCGTGCTCCAGTACGATCGGGCGCGCGTTGATCATCAGCTTTGTCTCGGCACAGCTCTTCCTGCCCGTCGGAGCCGCGATCAAGATTTCCATGCTTCCGGCCATCGACAAGGCCTCCGTCACGAGCCTTAGTGCCTTGGCAGCCTGCTTTGTGTATTCGAAACGATGGACCTCGGCAGCGTGGCCAAAATTCGGCTTAGTCGAACTTCTTCTCCTGATGAGCCTCGTGGGACCGATAGTCACGTCGATCCTGAATGGGGATAACATCATAATCGGCGTTCGCTTCTTGCCGGGAGTCGGCCTGTACGATGCGCTTTCCGCAGCAGAGGCAGCCTTTATTTCTCTAGTGCCGTTTATTCTTGCTCGCCGGGTGTTGAACTCTGAGGAAGAGATCGGAGCTTTCCTTCAGGTTGTCGCCATATCAGGTGCCTTTTACTCCATCCTCCTGCTCTTCGAGGTTCGCTTCAGCCCTCAGCTACACTTCTGGGTCTATGGTTATTATCCGTCTGACTTTGTACAAACAGTTAGAGACGGCGGATTTCGTCCCATGGCGTTCATGGGACATGGATTGCTCGCGGCCTTTTTCCTTATGGCAAGCTTGTTGGCTGCAGTTTCGATGTGGCGAACACGCCCTCCCGGTAAGACACCCTGGTCAGCCATCGCTTGGTACTTGGGCATCGTCCTACTTATCTGCAAAAGCCTTGCTTCTTTAATATACGGCACGCTTGCTTCAGCCCTGATCATTTTTGTCCGCCCAAAGAGTGTTGTATCGATCGCCTGTATTCTCACTGCGTTGTCTTTGAGTTATCCAGTGTTGCGCGCACTTGGTCTCGTACCAACCACCAGCTTAGTGGAGATTGCACGGACCATCGACACCGAACGCGCTGGGTCCCTTCAGTTTAGGTTAGACAATGAAGATCGCCTCCTCGAGCGCGCGCTCGAGCGGCCGATATTTGGTTGGGGGAGATTCGGAAGAAGCCGCATTTACGATCCACAGACTGGAAAAGACCTCAGCATTACCGACGGTCGCTGGATCATCGATATAGGGCAATTCGGATTTGTCGGCCTATTCGCAGAGTTCGGACTGCTTGGGCTATGTGTATTTCGAAGTGCACGAACCTTCAGGTCAGTCGAGCCAGCAGCTCGAACCTACGTAGCAGCACTTACCTTGCTTCTAGCCATCAATGTTATCGATCTCTTACCAAATTCAAGCATCTTGCCCCTGACTTGGCTAATTGCAGGAGCACTCCTCGGCGCCTCTGAACGCACTGCTCGTCAACAGAAAATAGCCCGCAGACACGCCCCCAGACGGCGCGAGGCGGGGCCTACTCTCATCGGACAACCCATCGGGGGATAATAACGTGCGGCAGCTCCAAAAACTTACAGTTGGTGATGCCTGCTTGATATGCAGTCCCCTTTTCTCAATCGGACGATAACGACTATGCATCTTCGACGCATGACGCTTCGTGACCGGATTATTCGCGCCGGAACCTGGACCGTCGCGTCGTATGCGGCCGAAATCATCGCCAAATTCTTCTCAAGTCTGATCATGACGCGGCTGCTGGTTCCAGATGCGTTCGGATTGGTCGCTGCAGCCATGACCCTGATCGTCGGGCTTCAACTGGTGAGTGATTTTGGAGTCCGAGCGGTGATCGTTCGAAGCCCACGTGGCGAGGAACAACAGTTTTTGCGATCCACATGGTCGTTTCAAGCCACCCGCGGGACGATGCTCTGGATAGTGCTGTGTGCGGGCTGCGCCTTACTGCTTATTCCAAGCGTCCGACTCTCATTGCCGCAGGGAAGCATTTACGCGAGCCCTCTATTTCCTCCCGTTGCAATCGCCCTAGGCTGCGTCATCGTACTTGGAGGAGTAGAGTCCGCAACTATTTCACTCAACATCCGTCGCCTGAATTTTCGTCCCATATTTACGATAGACCTCATTTCAAAATTCATACCGATCCCAGCGATGATACTATGGGCATATCTGAGCCCAAGTGTTTGGGCGATTGTCGGCGGAACACTTCTGGGAAGCTTACTAAGAACGATACTGTCACATATCGTGGTACCGGGACCGCGTATGTCATTTTCATATGAGCGCGACCACATTCGCGAGATCGTTTCGTTTGGCAAATGGATCAACCTTTCTTCGTTCGCCACATTTATTGGCTTGCAAAGCGACTTCCTCATTCTGGGATTCCTCATCCCGGGCCCAATGTTGGGGTTGTACTATATTGCTAGAACGCTCAAGGACAGCGCCGAAAATCTGCTCGAACGCCTCAATAGTATGATGACCCTATCGGTCCTTGGAGAAGTCGCACGACGCGAACCGGCGAGTGTTTCCGATCGGTACTATCAATTCCGACTTCCGATCGAGCTTGCCGCCGCGCTATCTGGAGGTTTTCTTTTCACTGCTTCGGACTCAATTATCCATTTTCTTTACGATCCTCGCTACCATGACGCAGGCTCGATGCTCCGAGCTCTCAGCCTAAGCTTGGTCCTCTACCCATTCCTCCTGATCAGAGGAGCTTTTGCAGCGGTCGATGAGGCACACGTAACCGCCTGGATTTCAGTAACGCAGGCGGCCTCTTTGGTTGTCGGTATGATAGTTGGTTATTGGTGGGCGGGTCCGATTGGCGCAATATTCGGCGGCGTGCTCAGCAAGATCATTCCTTCAGTCGCGATACTCGTCTTGGCTCATCGTAAGCGCTGGACCGTAATCTCGAAAGAGTGCCGCTGGCTTCCAGCTTACTTAATTGGACTCGTGATGGGGCAGTGCGCAACTTACGCCATCGGGACGCTCACGCTTCTGGATTTGCGTCGTTTGTTGTGGTCGTGAAATTATGAGAATTGCTATCGTAGTTCCATCGTGGCCTCCAGGGCGCACAGCAAATGGAATAATAACCTACGCATCGCAGATAGTGCCTGCCTTACGTCGACTTGGTCACGAAGTATATGTTCTCACGCCTCAGGCCAGCGTTTCGTCGAACGATCCATTCACGATTGACCTCTCGCAATTCAGCCCAACCGGGTTTTCCGGTCTATGGTCGAGACTTCGTCGCCAATCTGCAATCGAACTGATTGGACACCAACTAAGAGCAGCACTTCAAACCCTCAAGAGCAGAGTCGGCATTGACGTTCTGGAGATCGAAGAGTCATTCGGATGGAGCGCAGTCCTTTCCGAGGCAAAGATTGTTCCTATCATCGTGAGATTGCATGGACCCTGGTTTCTAACGGGGGTCTTCGATTCGAATTCGCAAGATGCCTTCGAAGGGCGTATTCGAAAGGAAGGGGAAGGCATAGCTCGCGCCGCCATTGTAACATCACCTTCCAAGGCCGGCCTTGAAGCAGTTCGCCGCCGCTACGGAATCCCCTTGGATAGAGCCAAGATCATCCCGAACCCGATCCAACCGCTCCTACGAGGAACGGGGTGGAAGCGCGACATATGCGAAATGGATCGCATTTTGTTTGTTGGGCGCTTCGATTTGTTAAAGGGAGCAGACGTGGTACTGCGAGCATTTCAGATACTTGCCCGCAAATACCCCAACCTCCGATTGACATTTGCAGGCCCGGACAAAGGCATCTCAGAGAGAGGGGAGAAGCTCTCCATAACACAGTTCATCCGTAGGCATCTGCCAGAATCCGAGCCTCGAATCGACTATTTGGGATTGGTCCAACCGGATCAACTGCTTCAACTGAGGCCACAACACGCGTTCACGATAGTCGCTTCTCGATTCGAGATGTTCTCATATGCAGTCGCGGAGGCGATGGCACTTGGATCTCCAATTGTCGCGTCCTCCGCCGGCGCGATGTCTGAGTTGATCGAAGACGGCGCAACTGGATTGCTTTTTGAATCTGAAGATGTCGACTCCCTGGTTCGGAATTGTGAGCGCTTTCTAAATGATCCAGCTTTGTTGGAAAAATGCGCCCAAGCAGCGCGGACGTTTAGTGAAGATCGGCTGCATCCTGATGTCCTAGCGAAAGAGACAGAGGCTGCATACCTTTCGGCCCTCAGCAGTAACTAACGAGGTCGATCGCCACCTTCACCAGAAACGAGTGCCAGTGCCATTGCGCAGCAGTGAATTTGCTCTAAAGCAAACAAACAGTTGAACGAAAGTAGCTCCAAGCGCGAGAGGCAGCATTGTTAGCTTCGATCGCCACTTCCTTCCCCTGAGGGCACGGAGCCTTTTGAAAACGAAATCTCCTGGAATAAGCCAGAACCGCTTCGAACGAGCTGCTACCAGTTGCTCCAACCAATTTGGATCATCTTCGTTGGCTCGCCTAATAAATTCGCCGACGTGCCCCGACTTACCGCGCTCCCAAAGAACCCCAAACAGCCACGCGTTGATTGTACTACCAAGGACGATGCGACACTCGTGTCGTATAAATTGACGTATTGTCTCGTGCGTGTCGTAGTAGTGAAAAACGCCCGGCACCTGAGCGATCAAACCGCTCCTCTCTGCGGTGCTGAAGCCGTCAGTCAAAATCATTGCAGCAATAAACCCATCCTCTACAGGCAGAGAAACTGGCATCCAAATTCGTCTCAGTTCGTCCGCGCGACCGCAGTAGAACTGTCCTGACAATCTCCCATCGGTCACGACTTGGTTTGAAGCCGCTATCGACAATCTGTCCTGAAGAGATAATCGAGATTTGCTGGCGACTAACTTTACCGGCCTATCTGTACTGGCGACTACGTGCGGATGCTCTTCCATATAGAGCAACACCCGCTCCAATACTTCGTCGGAGCCGAACTCGATATCGGCGTCGACAAGGA
Source organism: Bradyrhizobium manausense (assembly GCF_018130615.1). Lineage (GTDB taxonomy): Bacteria > Pseudomonadota > Alphaproteobacteria > Rhizobiales > Xanthobacteraceae > Bradyrhizobium > Bradyrhizobium manausense_A. The sequence goes on along the minus strand of NZ_JAFCKB010000016.1, from coordinate 99,796 downwards.
TCAAATATTTGGCGGTGTTCGTAGAGAACAAATGGACGAACGCATTCCAAGCTCTACTCTTCCCTGGTTCTGCAATCTCGCAACACTTCAGGGAAGTTTCACCGTCTTGACCGAGTTCATCTGCGAACCGACCTATTTGCGCAGCAGTCTGATCGGTGCAACCATTCGGTACACAGATCACTTCAATCCCAGTTACGCCAAGTCGCTGGCGGCATTCCGTTCCAAAAATGCTCTGGTGGAAAAGAGACCCAAGGGTTTTTGCAATTCGCCTTTCTTCATTATGGGCAAGCAACCCGATAGCGATTTCCATCGAACGATTTTCACTCTAATGTAACGCAAGTATCACCTGTGGAGTGCCTACTATCCTCCACTTGCTTACCAAGTCAATTGAGCGTCGAATTCCGCTGCTGTTGCTGTTGCCAGAGGGTATCGAGATCACTCCATTCCGTTTTTCCGAAGCCATACGCGGTCGGAAGCGTATGACCCCAGCGTATGTTACTCTGAACGTAATCCGCTGGCATGCCCGAGCCTAGGCCAAACTGATTGAAATAAGTCAGCATCGCGCTCGCCCATGACGAACTCCGTTTAACAGCGAGCAAGAACATCTGCTGCGGAGCAAATGCAACGAATTGAGCAAAGGCCAGAGTGACGGTTGGGTTTGCGGATAGAACGATCGATGTTCCCGACGCAGATACGACCCTTGTTCCCGCTGGAATTCCGTATCCAACAATGAAGTATCCGGGCTGTAGCGCCGCAACGTAGGTCGAACTCATTCCCGAAATCATATTGGAGGCGGCCTGAGTGGCTCCCCACGCGTAAGGGATAGTTGCTGTCACCGTGCTCCCAGCGCTAATAGGCTGGATGTCGTGATCCCACCCTCCCTCGTACATAATTACGGCCTTACCGTAAGTCTTCATCTTTGAGATGTACGCAGGAAGCAGCGCCAAACGATAGCGATCGACCGTCTCATTTCCTCCGAGCGTGGGATCAACGATTCCTTTGACGTACGCTGAACAGATCGCCTCCTGTGCAGCAGCGTTTCCTAGATTAGCGACCCAGCTGTCTGCGTATTTTGCAAGATAGGCAGCGTCAAAGGAAGGACTCGCCACGAAGTAGCCCGCATATGCAAAGTAGTCGTGATGCGTCATCGGAGCCGCGGCCGCTCCCCACACATTCAGCGGGTCCTTCAAAAAGTAGGCTGTGCCATCAATCCGGTATTGGTTGAGACCAGATACACCGAGCGTCCCTTGGCCCGAGAGGACAAATCGCAACCGGGAACTGCTGTATGCCGAACTCTTAATGTCCTCAACGTTGATAACCGAACGAAGAGCGACCATGCTGGAGTAGTCGGCCGTGCCAGATGCCGGCCAACGCAAATAACCACGATAAGCCAGGTAATAGGTCTGCGCGAACGCTGACCCACCCGAATTCCATGTTTCGTTACTGAACTCGACAAACAACTGGCCTGTCGTAAGACCAGAACGACCATTGGCGCCGTTCAAGATCGTGTTGACAGCTTGGATGCCCCAACTCGACTGACCCGAGAAATCTGGGTCCATTGAGCATAGTCCGAGATGAGGAATATTAGTCCACATGCCGACAGTTCGCGCCGGCTTCATCGCGTTCACTTCGTTGACCAACGCGGTGCAGATTTCGAGCGGGACGCCACCGGCATGACCATTATTCGCGCCAGCATCATTGAACATCCATACGCCGTAGACGTAGTTCCCAGCCGTGTCTCTCTGCGCTGCAATTGTCTTGTCGAAGATGAACGTCTTGTAATCGCCCTTGGCGATGTATCCGTCGCCATAGTGGGAGGCAAAAGTGGTCGGAATCGGAAATGTGACGGGATATGCGCCCCTGCCACCGACATTCAGAGTGATGAATTGGTTGGCCTTAGCAGAACCCGAAAAGCTACCAAAGGTCGTCGTGTCGACTCCGATCGCATAGTTGTCCGGATCGATCACTGTGATCTTGCAAGGAAGGAGATGAAGCTTCGGCATTACACCGGATGCGAACTGGTGAACGATGACATCTCCAGTTACGTAACCGTGGCCCGTTGCGGTGACTCGGCCCGGGTTGGAATTACTCACAGCCGTGATCGTCTTTGCACCAGTCCGCGTCATGCCAGAACCAATACGACAGGTGACGATCTCACCGTGAAGCGGCGTGGAAGGAGTTCCCGCGACCGCAGCCAGCGCGTACTGATTGGCCCCTGTCGTTTCTCCATAGGGTGGCGACGCAACCCAATTCGAATTACCACCATAGGCAGCGTATGTTGGAAGGGTTCGGCTTTCAAATCTGGTCAGCTTCGAGTTATTGCCTCCAACCCAATCCATGAAGCGGATGGCGCTCGGACAGAGAGACACGATAGACTGCTTGTATGCAGTACGAAAAACCTTGCCAGCGAGCAGATCGGCTTCATCATCCAGTCGGTAGAATTGTAGATTGGACAGACGCGCCCCCGTCTTTGCCGGGTCGGTCGCGAACACGATGAGAGGAAACAGCTGCGCAGGACCCGTAAAGTTCAATACAATATAAGTGTCCGAGCCCGAGGTCGTCTTCCAGCGGTCTCCCGAGACCACCGTCGCGTTCTTGCTCTTGCTCGCCTGATATGTCCAGGAGCCAGCTTGAAGCATCAATCTGACATCGCCGTTGCCTTTCCAGCGAAGAACATAGAATTGATTGCTGCCGACCTCTCCGTACTGGAATGATGCCGGAATACGAATCCCACCGCCGAAGGTCCTGTTATCGGCGGATGTCAGGCTGATCTTGGGATAACCGTCAGCCGCAATCGATTGAGTCCAAAGCGCACCGCTGCTCCAAGACGATCCAGAAGGACCGTACTGTTCAGCGATCAGAAAGTGATCGATAAACCGGTACTCATTTCCACCGCCTGATGAGAATCCAACATTAAGGATAGACCGTAGGGAGGGAGCAGTACCGCTCGACGTGTTTGTCGTTGGGACCACATTGCCTTGCGCAGCCAGAGGTGCTGGCGCGGCCAAACTTCGGCTCGTCGCTGTGAGGGCCGCTGCGGAAGCTGCTGCGAGAAAGTACCGTCGGCTGAATTGCATCAATCAGATCCCGGAAGCGTTAACACACGATAATGGTGAGCGCCGCGATTGTGGTTCGCAGTTCTCACCAAATGGTTCACGGGTTCCCCGAATCCGAAGGATCGTCAATTCTAGGTAATAAACGCCTGAAGCATCCTACTGATTATCCGTATTTCTACGCCCCAGGATAGGAGAAATTCAGACATCTAGCATGTTCGATTAACCACCACACCGGACGCTATCCGCCGACAAGTTTTTTGATTTTCCGACGAGCCTGGCGGATTGCTGAACCGACACCGCGCTTGAGCGACTCTGCCGGCATCAGCACCAAGCCGCGGAGCTTCTCTTCAGGCCGGGCCTTGAAGATGGTGCTGTGCGCAACCCCGGTCCAGTGAGCCGGAGCCTCCTTGGTATAGTAATACGTGGCGAAAGAAATCCTTGGGCCGGGCGCTGCCGCAGAAATGGGCATCACACCATGATAGCTGATGTCGCTCGTTTCAAAAATGACGCATCGATTGAATTTCGGGAGAAACGAAGCCTCACAGTTCTTCACTTCCTTGTCCCAAAGCTGAATCTGGCCGCCCCAATCCTCCTTCCATTCTGGATTCAGATAGACCAGCAAATTGAGCCGGCGATGGAGCTGCCGATCCTTCATGTAGTTGAAGTCGAGATGAACATCCAAGCGACCGCCCGGTCCGGTCATATGCATGCCGCCCCCAACGAGTTGCGGGTCAGCCAGGAGATTCGGAATGCCCGTGATGTAGGAAAGATCCGAAAGGAATTCAGCGGATGCAATTGCGTCGTTCAACTGCGCGATGGGCGCAGGAAACTTGGTCGCATCAGTGATTTGCACTTTCTTGCGTTCGTTCACGGCCTGAAAGGACACGCCCTTGGCCAAAGCTTCCTCGAAGGAGGGATAGGCCGCCGAAATCGCGGCGGCCGCGGAAGGCTCGAGAAAGTTTTCGATCGCCACGAATGGAAAAGGCTTGGCCGACCTAAATTGAGCTCGAAGAGCTTCACGGTCAAAGGGATTCACAATCATTTGGTTGCCTCACAGGATCAGCCGAATGCCGGCTGGACATTAAATCGACCTTGCCGTTTTAGGTCGAAAAGTTCAATTGGTTAATTCTAATATGGTCAAAACGGAGGTTCGGGTTTCTACTTTAAATCTAAACTTGACGCCCGTCATTAGTCGCGATCTGCAACGCCTCCCGCCGGATTTCTCAAAAAGCACCTCCTTCATGCGCTTACTGATCGTCATCGTTAACTTCCGCGTCGCCGGGCTCACCATCGACTGCCTGCGGTCGCTCCGGGACGAGATCGCCGCCGTGCCCGGCACGCGCGTTTCGGTGTGCGAGAACGGGAGCGGCGGCGACGATGCGCCGCGCATCGGTGAGGCGATCGAGGCGAACGGCTGGGGCGCCTGGTGCTCGCTGCTGGTGAGCGAGACCAATCTCGGCTTCTGCGGCGGCAACAACGTGCTGATCCGGCCGGCGCTGGCCGCGGCCGAGCCGCCGGATTACGTGCTGCTGCTCAACCCCGACACCGTGGTCCGGCCGGGGGCGATCAAGGCGCTGGCCGACTTCATGGCCGAGCATCCGGACATCGGCATCGCCGGCAGCCGCCTGGAGGATCCCGACGGCACGCCGCAGCGTTCGGCCTTCCGCTTCCAGTCGGCGTTCAGCGAGTTCGAGGGCGCGGTGCGGCTCGGCCCCGTCAGCCGGCTCCTGAGCCGCTGGATCGTCGCGCCGCCCGTGGTGGACGCACCGGCCGCGACCGATTGGGTCGCCGGCGCGAGCATGATGGTGCGGCGGCAGGTGTTCGCCGACATCGGCCTCCTGGACGAGGGCTACTTCACCTATTTCGACGACATCGATTTCTGCTTCAACGCCGGCCGGAAGGGCTGGCCCACCTGGTACGTGCCGGCGAGCCGCGTCGTCCACCTGGTCGGGCAATCGACCGGCGTGAACCACACGCCGCGGCGCCTGCCGGCCTACATGCTCGAGGCGCGGCGGCGCTATTTCCTGAAGAACCACGGCGCGCTCTATGCGGCGCTGGCCGATTTCGGCAAGCTCGCCGGGCTCGCCCTGTTCGCCTTGCGCAACCTCGCGAGCGGCGGCAAGCACAAGACGGCGCCGCACGTGCTCGCCGACTGCTTCCGCCACAGCGTGTTCGCGCGCGGCTTTCGCATTCCGGTCGTCCAGGCGCCTGCGAGCCGGCCGCCGCGCGGTTGATTTTTCGGCCGCGGCACAACAAGCTGAACCACCATGCCGTCGATCTCACAGCCGTTCATCAAGAGGCCCGTCGGCACCACGCTGCTCTCGGTCGGGCTGATGCTGCTCGGCATCGTGGCCTACCGCTTCCTGCCGGTCGCCTCGGTGCCGAACGTCGACTTCCCGGTCATCTACGTCTACGCGTTCCGCCCGGGCGCCGATCCCTCGATCATGGCGGCAACCGTGGCGGCGCCGCTGGAGCGGCGGCTCGGCGAGATCGCCGGCGTCAACCAGATCACCTCGACCAGCACGCTCGGGCTGAGCAGCGTGCTCTTGCAATTCGACATCGGCCGCAGCCTCGATCGCGCCGCCAGGGACGTCCAGGCCGCCATCAACGCCGCGCTGCCCGACCTGCCGGGCGACCTGCCCTCGCTGCCGCGCTTCGGCAAGGCCAACACCTCCGGCGCGCCGGTCTACGTGCTCGCCCTCACCTCCAAGACGCTCTCGACCGCGGCGCTCTACGATGTCGCCGACACCGTGCTGCTGCAGCGCATCGCGCAGGTGCCGGGCGTCGGCAACGTCACGGTCTCCGGCGCCGACCAGCCGGCGGTGCGGATCCAGCTCAACCCGGTGGCGCTGTCGAATGCGGGGATCTCGACCGACGCGGTGCGGACCGCCATCATCAACGCCAACCCGCTCGGCCCGGTCGGCATCTTCAACGGCGAGCGCCAGAGCGAGACGCTGTCGCTGAACCGCCAGATGCGCACGGCAAGAGAGTTTCGCGACATCCTCATCAAGAGCTCCAAGGGCAATTTCGTGCGGCTGTCCGATGTCGCCGACATCGAGGATTCCGTGAAGAACGTGCGCTCGGTCGCCTGGTTCAACAAGCAGCCCGCGGTGCTGATCGAGATCCGCAAGCAGGGCGATGCCAACGTCATCGACACCGTCGACGGCGTCAAGGCGCTGATCCCCGAACTGAAGCAGTGGATCCCCGCCGGCGTCGACATCTCCACGCTGGTCGACCGCACCGGCACCATCCGCGCCAGCGTCACCGACATGCAGTGGACGCTGCTCGCAACCGCGTTCCTCGTCATGCTCGTCGTGTTCGTGTTCCTGCGCCGGGCGACGCCGACCATCGCCGCCGGCATCTCGGTGCCGCTGGCGCTGGCCGGGACCTGCGCCGGGATGTGGGTCGCCGGCTTCTCGATCGACAATCTGTCGCTGATGGCGCTCGCCATCTCGGTCGGCTTCGTGGTCGACGACGCCATCGTCATGATCGAGAACATGTACCGCAATCTCGAGCGCGGCATGCCGCCGTTCCAGGCGGCCGAGCTGGGCGCGCGGCAGATCGGCTTCACCGTGGTCTCGATCAGCCTGTCGCTGATCGCCGCCTTCACGCCGCTGATCTTCATGGACGGCATCGTCGGCCGCCTGCTGCGCGAATTCTCGCTGACGCTGACCTTCGCGATCGTGGTCTCGACCCTGGTGTCGCTGACGGTGACGCCGATGATCTGCGCCCATTACGTCCGCCAGGCCACGTCGGGATCCGCCACGCTGTTCGACCGCCTGATCGAAGGCTCGCTGTCGCGCATCGTTGCGTTCTATGCGAGCACCTTGCGCGCCGCGCTGGAATTCCCGCTGCTGACGCTGCTGGTGTTCTTCGCGACCATTGCGCTCACCGTCACGCTCTACATCAAGGTGCCGAAGGGCTATTTCCCGACGGATGATTCCGGCTTCGTCATCGGCGCCACCCGCGCCTCCGCCGACACCTCGTTCCAGTCGATGCTGGGCCTGCAGCAACGCCTCGCCGACATCGTTCTCGCCGATCCCGCGGTGGCCGGCCTCGGCTCGGTCGTCGGAAGCGGCGGCGGCGTCGGCGGACAGGGCGCCAACCGCGGCGTCATGTTCATCAACCTGAAGCCGCCGGAGCAGCGCGGCCACGTCTCGACCGAGATCGTCATCGACCGCCTGCGCCGCGCGCTCTATCCGGTTGCGGGCATCCGCCTGTTCATGTTCGCCGCGCAGGACGTCCGCGCCGGCGGCCGGCAGAGCGATTCCAACTACCAATACACGCTCACCAGCGCCGATCTCGGCCTGCTGCAGCAATGGGCGCCGATCGTCGCCAAGCGCATGGAGACGGTCGAGGGCATCACCGACGTCTCCAGCGACCGCGATCCGAACGGATTGCAGCTGACGCTCTCGATCGACCGCCAGAAGGCCTCGATCCTCGGCGTCCGCGTCCAGGACATCGACAACGCGCTGAACAACGCGTTCTCGCAGCGGCAGATCTCGATCATCTACACCCAGCGCAACCAATACATGATCGTGCTGGAGATCGATCCGAAATTCCAGGTCGATCCGTCCAATCTCGACCGCGTCTTCGTCCGCGGGGCGAACGATACGCAGGTGCCGCTGTCGGCCGTGGTGCACGCGAGTCGCGGGCTGGCCGCGCTCGCGGTCTATCACTCGCAGTCGTTTCCCTCGACCACGGTGTCGTTCAACCTGCTGCCCGACGTGCAGCTGCAGACCGGTACACAGAACATCCAGCGCGCGGTCGACGAATTGCACATGCCCGAAGGCATCCGCGGCAGCTTCGACGGCAATGCCGGCGATTTCGCCCGGACCAACAGCCGCCAGCCGCTCTTGATCCTTGGCGCGCTGGTGGCGATGTATATCGTGCTGGGCGTTCTCTACGAGAGCCTCGCTCACCCCCTCACCATCATCTCGACGCTGCCCTCGGCCGGGCTAGGTGCGCTGCTCGCGCTGCAGATCACCAACACGCCGCTGACCGTGATCGCCTTCGTCGGCATCATCCTGCTGATCGGCATCGTCAAGAAGAACGGCATCATGATGGTCGACTTCGCGCTCGATGCCGAGCGCCAGCGGGGCCTGTCCTCGGCCGAAGCCATTTTCGAGGCCTGCCAGGCGCGCTTCCGCCCGATCCTGATGACGACGATGGCCGCCTTGTTTGCCGGCATTCCCCTGGTCATCGCGACCGGCCCGGGCACGGAGCTGCGCCGCCCGCTCGGTATCACCATCATCGGCGGCCTGTTCGTCTCGCAAATCCTGACGCTCTACACCACGCCCGTGATCTATCTGCTGATCGACCGCCTGCGCCGGTCGCGCGCACCGGAGGCGAACGTTGTCCCGGCGGAATGACCCGGCGCGGCGGACCTAGGCTGCGTCGTCGGGCCGGCCGATGATCTGCAACTTCCATTTCATCTGCGGCTGGCTCTGCCTGACGCAGAATCGTCCATCGATGACGGGGAGCTTGAGGACCGAGCTCGGCTGGTTGCGGCAGCAGCTCTGGGTGCTGTCGGGAAATCCCGGCTGGTAGACGTAAAGCCGCGTGTAGAACGGTTCGACCGAAATCAGCAAATCGATCGTCTTGATGGCACGAGGGATCTTGCCGCTGAGATCGATCAGCCGATCTCCGGGATTGCAGGCGAGCGCTACGAGTGCGAGGGCCCAGTACACCATCTGAAATTAGCCAAACGATTGGAGGACGTCAGCGAGAAAGCGCGGCTTGTCCTGACCGCCGATTTGACCAGAGCGCGCGGTAAGGTTGACCGGTTAGGTTAAATTCCAAGTCCAGTTGCCCGCGCTGCGAACCTCACTATTGGTTCCTTATGGGCAAGAAGCAATCCAAGCCTTCAACGAGTTTATCGCCAACGGCGGCGCTCAGTCGCATGCGCGAAGAAGTGCTCAGGCTGAGGCGGGAGCTAGAACTCGAACAAGCACGAGCCGATGCCATCGCAGCTCAGCGACACGATCATTTGAAACAGACCAAATAGGCCGGCACTCAACGTCAGCATGAATGCCGATCAGTCCTGCTCGCGAGTCTTTTTGTCGTCGCCCCTTCGCATCGCACAGACAACTCTCTGGGCCAAGACCGCATGATCGCCCCCGCTCCGGTCGCCCGTAGTCCCATCGCTTGCCGGCGCCCGCAATCGCGAAAGTTCGGAAAGAGACTTGAGGGTCAGCTTCGGCTTGAGGCGCACACCACCAGAACGCAAAAAGGACATGGGTGTAATCTCATGTAAAAAGCCAAGTCTAACGACTGCGCGGCAGCCGTCAATTCAGCCGGGCATCGGAAGAAAGACTATCGTGAACTCCGGTCGCAGCGAACCGAGGAGCGTCGGCTCAACTCCGTCGTTTCACCCGTTGTCTGCCCAGGCGCGGTTCGCGTTCGCTGCGGAGGTCGGCTTCTTCGCCCCCCTGCCGGTCGGCCCGAGCGAGTAGACATTGTATTCGCCCTGCTCCGAGACGGAGTACTGATACGGCCGTCCCCACGGATCGAGCAAAGTCTTCGCGTTCTTCAAATAGGGGCCGTTCCAGCGAGGCGCTTCCGGCGTCGCTTCGACCAGAGCCCTCAGTCCAGCGCTCGAGCTCGGATAGGAGCCATTCTCGACATAGTACATCTCGAGCGCCGTGTTGATGTTCTCGATCTGAAGCTGAGCGGATTGCGTCTTCGCCTTTCCGAAATAGCCCATCACTTGCGGCGTCGCCATGGCGGTCAGCGCGGCGAGGATGCCCATCACGACGAGCAACTCAAGCAACGTATACCCGGCCATCCCTGGCCGACGCTTGCTAAGACGAAGCTTCCCGACGCGCTGCGGCGCCGAAGATCTTTCTCTGTCGACGGTCATGAAGCCCCCAAACGAGTATCCTTGTATTTCGGGGTATCCTCATCACGGCTCGTGTTTACGGGGTTAATGGAACCGGCGACTTCGAGCCAGTCTGAATATGGGGGTAGCAAAACGGCAAGAATGCATAGCCGCATGAGAGCCAGGCATTAAGCTTTTCGGCAAGTTAACGCACGCATGGGCGCAACGAATCGGCCGTCAAGCTTAACCGGCGAGTTTGTTTGTACCGAAATCCGCCCGCTCCTATAGCTGCGCGCCATAGATCGAAAAACCAGCAGTTCGTTAGACGTTTGCGGGAGAATCCAACTTGCAGCGCATCAATGTATCCAAGAACATTGCACGCGACCCGATCGAGCAATCGTTGATCTTGCGCTACGCCGAGGTTCTTGCGCTTCGCGAAGCCGTGCGGAAGGAAAGCTCCACCGCGCGAACGAGGAGGCCCAGGCGCAGCGGCAGCAAGAGGGCGCGCGCGAACGGCAAGTGAGATTGCTCACGCACGCCTTTGACCGAGTCCGGAGACGCTTCTCCTTGCGATCTTCGGCCAAAGCGCAGACCGCCCCCAATCCTTCGGCGCAGAGACCTGGCTTCAGGAAGAGACCTGGCTTCAGTAAAAGACTTGGCGTCAGTAAAAGACTTGGCGTCAGTAGCAGCGATTGAGGCTGCGCCATCGCGAACCGTCGAGCCAAACCAGGCGACAGCGCGTCACATCCGGGCGGCCATAGGCATCGCGCGCCCATCTTCCATAAATCGCATACTCGCCGTAGCCGAACGGATATTCGTAACTGTCATCCAGCCTGCTGAAAACGTAACCCGGGACGGGATAGGAGAGGTCCGGCGTCACCACGGTCGCCACAGGGGGTGCAATCCGATCATAACCGTACGCGCTGCGCCAGTGCGGCCTGCGATAGAGTCTCGCCCCGTCGCTTGCTTCAACAAGGGAAGGAGCGAGCATCGCGACAATCGCGACAGCGGCTCCAGTAAACGTCGTGGCTTTCATCGATCTCCTCGCTCCGTTCGCCCTCCCCTTTGGCGCGACAATAACCAGTCTATCCTACTCTCGGCCGCAGCGAGTACTGCTCGCCCGAGACGTGGTTAAGCTTTCGAGCGCGCCGAGATCAATTGAGGCTGGTTAACGCTGGGAGCATTGCCTTCGGAAGGGATCTCACCACGAAAATGATGGACGCTTCGCGCTTTGCTCTGCATAAGCGGGGAATGAATAGATCGACTGTCACAACCGCGTTTGCCATTGCCGCCTGGGCCGCGGTGTCTCTGATTGGTTATGCCACGCTGACAAAGGTGGAATTCATCTATTTCATCTACAGCAGGATCAAACCGTTCCTTTTCGGGGTGGACGTCTCGACGTGGGGGCATCTGGAGCACGCCGTCGCCTTCCTGACACTCGGTAGCCTGTTTGCATTGGCCTACCCTCGGCGCACGCTTATGGTGTGCGCGATCGTGATCGGAAGCGCCGTCATCTTCGAGTTTCTTCAGACGCTGACCCCCGATCGCCACGGCACCGTGTTCGACGCATCCGAGAAGATCGTCGCCGGCTGCGTGGGCATTGCCGCGGTCAGGCTCGCCCAGTTCATTCTAGCGACCAGGAAGGACGCGTGAGGCTGGAGCACGCGTCCGACGATTGCGCGCCTATCCCAGCACGAAGCTCATCGGATCGAACACCCACGCCAGCCACAGCCCGACAGCGAGATGAGGGCCGAACGGAATGGCATGCCGGCCATCGACCTCATAGCGCGCCGACTTGAGCAGAAAGGCACTGGCGAGCGCCGAGACGACTGCGATCAGAAGCAAGGCTGGAAGCGAGCGAAGGCCGATCCAGAACGTAGCGGCTGCAAGAAATTTCACGTCACCAAAGCCAAGCCCATCATAGCCGCGAACCCAACGATAGATCGCACGAAAAGCGGCCATCGCGATTCCCACGATGACGACTTCCGCGATGCGGTACGTGAGCTCGTCCGGCTCCAGAAGCCAGACCGCCAGCAGGCCGCTTGCAGCCGTCGCGGCGACAAGCTTGTCAGGAATGATGCCGAACCGCGCGTCAATTGCGCAGATTGCCGCCAGGAGGGTGGCGAGCGCAACGCTCAGCGAGAAATAGGCGATCCACCTCTGGTCGATTTGGCCGCTCAGTAGGATCCAGAACAATCCGAAGACCAGGAGCCAGACAACAAACACCTGGTCCCGGTAGGGCTCGCGGCAAACCAGAGAGCGCGTCAGGTAGTGGCCGGTGCGCGTCGCCGTTTTGCGCAGCTCCGCGATCATTTCAGGACGGTCAGCGGCAGGGTCTGCCGTTCACCGTCGGCCTCGAGCACGACCTCGTTCGGCCTCACCTCGGAGAGCCGCCACCCCGACCATTGCTCATTCATTGCGATCCAGACCCCTACCGGGTGGTCCGATGAGGTCAGGAACGCCTTGGCTCGCCCGCCATTCATGAAGACGCCCCTGAGCGCGACGCTGGGGTCGAGCATCGCCCGTGCCGATGACGCTGGCGCATCGACAACGACGGGAGGCGCGGCAACAGCCAGGAGCTGGCGGTTCCGGGAAAACAACGGATGCTGCAGGATATTCTCGTAGCTCCCGGCACCTCGGCTCTCCCGACCCATTGGGGCTCGACTGCCACCTCCCGACGCGGACTGGCTGGCGATCGCGAGCTCCAATGACACGATGGCCACGATGGGAGTGATGACCGCGAGCGCCGTCAGCGCGGCAAGACCAAGCAACAAACCCCGCTTGAGAGGCGCCACGGACTTCAGCTCTCGCCGGCTGGGAATTTGGCTGCGCACGAGCGAGCGAAAGCCCGCGGTCGTAAGCTCGATACGCGACCTTTGGATGGCCTGCCGCCACCGATCGTGTTGGGATGCCAACTCGGTCATCGGTTGGTTGCCTTCGCATCGCCGCCGGGCCGGTTCTCGCTCAACAACGGTCCGGCAGACGACGCAGGCGGGCTGCGCAGTGCTCCTTCGACCGTCAGGCTCGCGCGCATACGACTATCGTCTCCGTCGGCGAGTGTTCGCAGCGACAAGTCTGTGATGAACAGGAACGGCGTCTGGGTCTCGATCGCGGCGACCAGCTCCCGCACAGCAGCGGCCGCCCCCTCGACCTCCAGCCCGACCGGGACGGCTCGCCATTGTCCCGCCTGGCGGCCCGGCAGACCGCGAACGGCCTGGACCGCCAATCCCTTGGCGCCAGCCAGGGCTTGGAGGTTGGCCTGAAGGTCGGCGCTCGCAACGCGCTCCTCGGCTCCCGGCAGATACGGGTCAATATCCGATGTCGAAGTCTTGGCGAGCTTGGCCGCGTCTTCCGTGATGCGCCGGATCTGCGCCAGCTGCGCTGCGCTATCCAATATGTCGTCATTGCGCTCGGCGAAGTGAGCAGCGATTGGCGCGAGGATCGCAAGGCAGACCGCCAGCGCGATCGCGCCATTCAGCCCGAAGAAGATCAGCCGCCGCCGGAGAAGCGCGCCCGTCATGATTCAGGCCTTTCCGCCGGCTTGGAAACACGGCCTGCACCACCCTTCCGCAGTTTCAGGCTCATGCGAAACCGGTCCCGCCGCTCGGTCGCGTCAGGTGTGATCGGCCCCACCAGGGTTGCACCTGTGAAAAGGCGGGAGCCATCCAGAGTTCGCACGAGTCGGGCGGCATCGGACGACACACCCGACAACGTGATGGTTCCCGCGGCAATCCGGACCTCGATCAGGAACGTATGGTCCGGAATGACGCGAGACAACTCGTCCCAAGCCGCCAGGCTGCCCGGCACGGCCTTGAGCGCCACAAGGCGAGCGGGCGATCCCGCTTCCTGTTGTCCCAGTTGAACGCCCTGCTTTGCTTCGAAGAGTTCGTCCTCGAGTCCCGCCGCTCGACTTGACTGCCACCACTCGAATCCGAGCAATCCAGCCATCGTGGCAATCAACAGAGCGACTGCAAGGATGCGGGTTGTCCGCAATACCCAGGGCGGATCATCCTGCCGGCTTTCCCCCAGCGTCACCACAGCGATGGGCGCACCAGTCGCCGGCGTGACCGCAATGAAATCGATCTCCGGCACTTGCAAGCCCAACCGGGCGATCTCGGTCGCGGCCCGATCCTTCGGAATGATCCAGTGCCGAAAGCCCGCTACACCGTCATTCGACGGCGCGTCCGGCGTTACACCATGCCAGATGTCGGCGAGCTGGAAAGGCGTGCGATGAACGACCTCTTGCGCGAGAATCCGATTCAGCGCGTCGAGCTCTGATCGCGGCAGCCTGAACCCGCGCTGAAAGAAGAGACAGGATTCCAAGGCGACGCCGACCCGCACGGCATCGCGCTCGCATCCGCATTCCGCAAGCCAATCATCGACCAGCGCACGGTTCAGATGCCCCGCTAGAAAGCGGCGTTCCCGATCGCCCGACGCAGCAACCAAATGACAGACGACGGCATCGCGGTCCGCCCAGATGAATAGCCGCGTTTCGACCCGAGCCTGCAAGACGCGATGCCAGGTCTTTGGCGAACACTCACGCAGCTCATTCATCCACCAGCGCGTGAACTTTTGCCACCCCTCCGCAAGTGCACGCGGGGCCTGCAGTCTTGTCACCGAGACGTCGGTCATCGGTCCATTTTCCCTGCAAATCCGAACATCGATCCGACCAATATATTTACCAATTGTTTACGAGGCGTAACCCCGGCCGTGGCTTAGGAGCCGCCGGGCGCCCCTTCATTGCGAAGCGCCACGACGACCGCGGGACCATTGCGCTCCGCCTCCCTGAAATTGAAGCCAATCTCGATCAGCGCAGGCAATCGCCCCGCCTTGATCCAGTCATCGCGCCAGACCGCCTCGCCCTTCGAGCCGGCCACTCCAAAATAGCGGAAGCGTATGTCGCGCAAGCCCATCACAATGGTAGTCGAGGAAACCGGCGATTTGCGAGCTTCGCTTTCTCGCAACGATCCGAAGACTTCGACAACCAACTCATCATTCCGCCGACGAATACGGATCTCCTGCGGGCCACCTCGCAAGGTGCGCCCCTCGCTCAAAGCCACGAAGCGTAGTTCTTCACGTTGCCCATCAAACAACAAGCTGCCAGCCTGCAGCGCATTGGCCGCGGGCACGGCCGAGGCGATCAAGCTGCGGAGGCTCTCCCCGGCGGCATTGGTCGCCGCTTCGACGCTGTTGCGGCGATCTGCACCAAATGCGCGGATCGCGGTGGACAATCCGCCGACGATAAAGCTCGTCAGAACCGTCAAGATTGCGAGAGACACCAGAAGCTCGATCAAGGTGAGCCCGCGCTCGGACTCGCGACGACAGATCCTGTGAAGCCTCCGAGGCTGCCCATATCCCCTCATTGTGCAGCTCCCGGGGCAAGCTTGAGCGCAGCCAGCTTCGTCTCCAACCCGGCCTCGTCCTGCACGACGATCTCGACCCACGACGGCACGACCATGTTGCCCGGAGAAGCCGCTCCATCCTGCGTCGTGGCTTTTCCGAACTGGACAGTGGTCACGACCTCGCGCCAGCGATATCGCCCGATGCGTCCTTCGCGGCGACCGCTCTTCAACGGGCCGCTCCGGCCGGCCGCCTCGAGCCTGGATTCAGCAATCTGGTCGAGAATATGCTTGTTGTGCACCTTGGCATCGGTTCGCAAAGCGGTCGTAATTCCAACCGCGAGGGTGCCGAGGCCGATGGCAAGCACGACGAAGGCGATCAGCACCTCGATCAAGGTGAAGCCGCGTTGGGCCGTGAGACGGCTGCCAACAGCCGACGATCTGCATCTCGAAGCGCGAGCCGGCATCACTCGATCCTCGCATCGCCGGTAAACCAGTTGACGACGACACGCTCCGTGCGTCCCCGATAGGTGAGCAAGATTTCTCCGCCGCTCGAACCACCATCCGGATAGAACCGCACGCCGCCGACTGCGCCATGCCGCTCAGTTGCCGCGACAGTCAAGGACACTTCCATGCCGACAGGCAACCGACGCATGGCGTCCACGGTTCCGAAGCGCCTGTTCTGGGTATCGACGCCGACGACGATTTCAGCATTGCGGGCTCGGGCCCGGCTGCGAGCGAGTTGGAGGCTCGCCGCTATCGAGCGGGCTTCGGCATTGATCCGTGCGGCCGCCGTTCTCGGCTT
This sequence comes from Bradyrhizobium manausense, assembly GCF_018130615.1. Lineage (GTDB taxonomy): Bacteria > Pseudomonadota > Alphaproteobacteria > Rhizobiales > Xanthobacteraceae > Bradyrhizobium > Bradyrhizobium manausense_A. Next base: position 83,776 of record NZ_JAFCKB010000016.1, on the reverse strand, counting down.
GGCCGCCAGGACCGCGGCCGAGACCAGCGCCATGATCGAAAGAACGACGAGCGTCTCGATCAGCGAGAAGCCCCCGGACGTTGAAACGATCCGCCTCATTGATAGGCCAGATTGTTGATGGACAGGACGGCGCTCATCACCTGCAGGATCAAGGTGCCGACAAGGCCGCCGATCCCGACGGTCAGCAACGGGGTAAGCAGCCCGACGAGCTGCTCGATCTTGCTCTGAACCTCGGTTTCCAGGTTGGAAGCGACGCGGACAAGCATCTTTGCGAGCTGTCCCGTCTCTTCGCCGACCGCGATGAGGCGTATCATTGCGGGAGGAATCAACCCCAGGCCTTCGAGCACTTGATTCAGCGCCCTGCCCTCGGGGACCCGGCTGATGGCCTCGCTGTAGCGAGCACTCAAATATCGATTGCTCACCAACGAGCGGGCCGTCTGCAATGCGCTCATGAGCGGCACCCGGGCCTCGAGAAGGCTGCCGGCCGAGCGCGCAAACTGGCTCGCCTCACGCCGCTGAACCAGAGCGCCGATGACGGGCAGGCGACATTTGAGATGATCGAGCCGCTTCATCATCGTTTCGTCGCTGACCATTCTGCGATAGGCCATCCTACCGACGACAATTCCAAGCGCGCTCCAAAGCAGAAGCTTGGGCCAATTGTCCGGCAGGTCGGCAAGCACCGCCAGGATGCCGGGCAGAGGCAGGCCCGCATCGGAAAAGATGGGCGTGAGATTCGGAATCAGCACGAAGACGATCACGGCAATCGACATCAACGACATCATCAGCAGAATCGCGGGATAGACCAGAGATCCGCGAATCTTGTTTCTGATCTCGACCCGCCGGGCCAGCATCTCGCCCAGCAGAGTGAGCGCCTGCGCCGTTTGGCCACCAGCTTCGCCGCCGGCCAGGATCGCAACGTAATCAGGCGGAAAAACCTCAGGCCTTCGCCCCATGGCCTCGGACAGTTGCAGACCGGCCAGAATATCCTTGAGCAGTCCGTTCGCGAGTGCGATCCGCCTGGGTGATGCGCCGGCGCCAGCGAGCACTCGAAAGGACGCATCGACGGGAACGCCGGAGCTCACGAGTGACGCAAGCTCGGTCGTGAATGACGACAATTCCTTTAGTCCGACGCGCCCGGACCCCTGCCCGCGCAGGCCAAGAGCACTCCGTTCGATCGGGCGAGCGGACGACGGTGGATCATGATCGGCGCAAAGCACCGTCTCCACCGGCGTCAGGCCAGAGCCATAGAGCGCCTCGACGGCCGCGTCGAGTTCTTCGGCGACGATCGTGCCCGACGTAACGATGCCTTGCCTGGTATAAGCGCGGTACTGGAACGTGGACACGCGATGCTCTCCTAACCAGATCGCGAAACCCTGAGCACTTCCTCAATCGTGGTCTCGCCCCGTGAGACTTTGATGAGGCCGGCCTCATAGAGGGTGTGGAAGCCTGCATGTCGCGCGAGGGCGATCATGGTCCGTCGATCATCATTCCGCCTGCCGACGGCCTCCCGCATCTCGTCATCGATGACAAGGAGCTCTGCAACGCTGGTTCGCCCGAGATAGCCGGTGCCATGACAAGCGTCACAGCCAACGGCTTCACGCGCACCCGCCCAGTCGATCGCAAGACCTTCCGGAACAGGCCATTTCAAGCGTGACGTGGCCTCGGCGCGATAGGCGGCCGGGCGCGCGCAGTGCGGACATAGTCTGCGCACGAGACGCTGAGCCATCACGCCGGTGAGCGTCGACGCCAGCAGATAGCGTTCGATGCCGATGTCCATCAGGCGTGTGATGGCAGCGATGGCGCTGTTGGTGTGAAGCGTCGAGAAGACCAGGTGTCCTGTCAGCGACGCCTGGACGGCGATCCGCGCCGTCTCCAGGTCACGAATTTCGCCAACCATGATGATATCCGGATCCTGGCGCAGGATCGAGCGGAGCGCTGCCGGGAAGTCCAGACCAATCTGCGGCTGAACCTGGATCTGGTTGATACCAGCGAGCTGATATTCGATCGGATCCTCGACGGTGAAGAGCTTCAATTCCGGACGATTGAGCTCCTTCAACGCCGTATAGAGCGTCGTCGTCTTGCCACTTCCCGTCGGGCCCGTCACCAGGATGATGCCGCTCGGCAACGACATGAGCTGGTGCAATCCGGCCTGAATGTCCTGATCGAGGCCGAGCTTGGAAAAGTCGAGCTCGACCCTGGTGCGGTCGAGAATTCGCAGGACAAGGCTCTCGCCGAACGCCGTCGGCAAAGTTGACACGCGCACGTCTATCTCGGTCCCGCGGACGGCGGTCTTGATGCGCCCGTCCTGCGGCAGACGACGCTCGGCAATGTCGAGCTTGGCCATGATCTTGATGCGTGTCGTCAGCGCGGCCTTGAGCGTCGAGGGCACGACGCGTTCCTGCTGGAGAAATCCATCAAGCCTGAACCGGACCAGAACCGTGTCTCGCCCCGGCTCGATGTGAACGTCGGACGCGCCGCGCTCGACTGCGCCTGCGATAATCTGATTCACCAGGCGAATGATCGGCGCTTCATTGGCGATGTCGCGCAGGCGCTCGACGTCCATCTCGTTCCCGTCGGTCGCGCCGACGGCGATCATTCCCTGATCGTCACCGGTCGACGGGACGCCCGTATCTTGGTAGAGCTTGCGAAATGCACGTTCGATGTCCGCGGGGGCAATCACCGCGAGTTCGACCTTGCAGCCGAGCATGTAGCCGATCGCTCTGTGGGCCTCTTCGTCGAACGGATCGACTGTCGCGAGCAGCAGCACGCCGGCGGACGCCGATATCGGCAAGGTGCGGCTCGCTTTGAGGAACGGCAGCTTCAGCCGCTCGGGCAACACCGGTTGCGACGGAACGTCGGACGATCGTACGACCTTGAGCCCGCAATAGGCGGCATACGCGCCGCAGAGATCCGCCTCCGAGAGCAGACCCAGCTTCACCATGACGATGTCCAGACGTTCGGACGCGGCTTCCGAAGCACGCCTGGCCCTCGCAACTGCGCCGGCGTCGACGAGACCCTCGCGCACCAGAAGCCCGGCGAACGCGTCGGCGTATCCGTCCTCCTTCGGCGACAGCACCTTGACCACGCCCGCCGCCGGCGGATCCTCGCGTGTCAACGTCTGTAGATCGGCGGGCATCGGCTCTCGAAAATCCTGGCATCAAAATATGGACTTTCACGCTAGAACGATTTTGTTAATTAAGGCTTTTCATACTTTATTTGCCATTTTCATTTACGAACTCGCAATCGATGCGCGAACGAGGCCGATCCTTTGCGAGCACAATCCATGTCGGTTGCGCCTGCACGTCACCGCATGCGGCATCATCGCGGCGTTCCGAACAGGCCTCCACCGGGCCTTCGTAAGCGTCACGGCTTCGCGTTGATTACGGTGATCTGGGGTCTCGGTCTGCTCACGCTGCTCGGCGCAGCCGTGATCGTTGGCGCTCGCTATCGAGCCCGGGCCGCTTCGGCCGACGGCTCGGTGCTTTCGTCGGCGGCGGCCGCGGAAAGTGCCGTGAATTTTACCATCGCCAGCATTCTCTCGCCGACGCCAAACGCCAGCTTTCCAAAGAAATGCCGGATGCCCGGAGGCGAACAGGCCGAAATCGTGGTCGAAGAGGAGGTCGGCAAGATCGACATCAATGCCGCCAGCCTGACGACGCTCGAGCGTTTTTTCGCAGCAGCCGCGCAAGACAAGGCGCTCGGAAGCAGGATCGCGCAGAACATCGTCGCTTTCCGGAAGCCGCTTCCGCGCAGAGAGACAGCCAATCAGACGGCATCCTCCGGCAATCAGACCGCACCGACGAACGCTGCGAACGAGGTCAAGAGCTCCGGCTTTTCGACCATCCTCGAGCTGGATCAGGTCGACGGCATGTCGCCCGCATTGCTCCGTTCCGCCCTGCGCTACACGACGACGCTCTCAGGCCGGGTCGAGCCAGCACCGGAAGCAATGACGCCAGCCCTGCGTTTGCTGATGGGTCTCGATCAAGGCCGGCCGGAGCCCAGGCGCCCGACGCTGCCCGGACATTTCACGATTCGAGCCGACGTTCGCGCGAGCGATGGGTCCAGGTTCATACGGGAAGCTCTCGTATCATTCGGAGCATCCTCCGCCCAGCCCTATACCATCCGCGAATGGCGCCGCGGCGACATCATGGGTGGCTCGGCGAGCCCGCTGCCGGCCGGCGAGCCAGCGCAGGCTTGCATCAAGCTCTAGATTCTAGTCTTGACGCGTTTTCTTGACGCGAACCGGTATCCACCTCGCTCGAAAACGCTCCAGCCGCCGAAGGGCAGGACCGGTCAGCCCTTTGACCGAAGCACGGCCTGAGGCCTGGAATTTCTCGCCGACTCTTCCAATCGCTCCCTCTCCTCTGCGACGGCAGGACCAGGCTCGATCACCGTGCATCCCTTCGTGCGCTGGAGATCCGTCAAGGCATCCAGCCGCCGGCGCTCGTCCATCAGCTGCTTGGGCGCATCAAGCGGAAATCTGTCGGAATCGTAACCGGCCAGGGATCCGGCGGCGAGCCAGTATTCCAAGCGCGCCGCGCGCCTGACCGAAAAGCGGAACGAGCCCGCGATCGCGTTGCAGGACATCGACTCGTCGACAGGCAGCAGCATATAGGGCGGTGGTGGCTCCATCACCATGGGCTGGTCGGTCACGCAGCCGGCCAACAGAAGTGGCAAAGCGCAAACCCTGCCGAGCCGGGAGACCGTGAGAGCGGCGCGTGTCACGGCGTCACCAAGCGCTGCGCCGTATTGAAAGGTGCCCGCTGGCGCGTCGTCGCGTGCGGCATGTAGACGTTCATCTTGCGCCGGTATTCCTCGGTGACCAGCCGGCTTTCCGTGCCATCGCGAACCACCTTCGGCGTGATCAGGATGACCAGCTCGGTCTTCTGGACCGAGTCCTTCCGATTTGCGAACACCGCGCCGATGCCGGGGATGTCCCCGAGGATCGGCAGCTGGTTGCTGCTCTTGTTCGCGCTGTCCTGGATCATGCCGCCGAGCGCCAGGACCTCACCATCGCTCACGACAACCGTCGTCTTGACGCGCCGCTGCTGGATGGTCGGAGAATCGATGTTGGACGTCGTGGTCTTCACGACACTGCTGACTTCCTGCTCGATGTCGAGCTGGACACGCCCGCTCTCGTTGATCCGCGGCGTCACCGAGAGAATCACGCCGGTATCCTGCATCGTGATGGAATTCACGATCGCCGTCTGGGCGGTCACCGTGCTCGTCGCCGTCTGCGTCGTGATCGGAACCTGATCGCCGATCTGGAGGCGCGCGGTCTTGTTGTCGAGCACCATCAGCGACGGCGTCGAGATGATGTTGACGTGCGTTAGCGCGTTCAGCGCGCTCAGGGTCGCGGCAATGTTCGCCGTGTTGACCGCATAATTGAAGCCGGGGAAGGAGGCCGCGACGCCGCCTGTGAGGGCGTTGGAGAATGTCGCAGTCGGAGTGCCGTTCTTGGCGAACTGCCATTGCAGCCCGAACTGCAGGTCGTCGTTGAGGGACACCTCGGCGATGACGGCCTCGATCAGGACCTGGCTGGCGACCACGTCGAGCCCCTGCACGACGCGCAACACGCGCTGGTAATCGCGATCATTCGCCATGATCAGCAGCGAGTTCTTGGTTTCATCGGCGACGATCTTCATGACCGGCTCGGGAGCGCCGTTCGATGCAGAGCTGTTGTCGGCGATATCGGTGACCTGGCCGTCGGGGTCCGTGTTGAAAGCACGCGACGTTCCCTGCAGATCCGACGTCTTGCCCAACCCGGCCTGCATCGTGGGATCCGAAACACCCGCGCCGCCCGCCGAAGCTTTCGACGTGTCGCTTGCGAAGGAGACCTGCTTGGATTTCGGTGAGACGTTACGGCTCGTTGGGCGCACGACCTTCATCTCTTGCGAGAACATGGACTGAAGAATTCCGGCGAGCTCGGCCGCTGTCCGGTTCTGGACCTGATAGACGTGCAGCTGCGGTTCTGTGCCGCTGGCGCGGGCGTCAAGACGCTTGATCCAGGATTGCGCACGCGGCAGGTAGCTTGGATTGGAGGTCACGACGAGGATCGCACCGAGCCTCGTATTAGCAATGAACCGCACCCTCCCCTTCAGGGGGCCTTCCTTATCCGAGGCAAACACCGCCTTCAGCTCGTCGACCATCTTTTCCGGCTGGGCGGCCTTGACGGGCACGACGGCGAAAGACATGCCCTTCATCACGTCGACATCGAAGATCGACACCGAGTCGAGCATGCTGTCGATCTCGGCTTGTGAGCCCTTCAACGCGATGATGTTGCGTGCGTCGTCGGCCTGAACGATGGCGCCCTTCGGTACCATCGGCTCAAGCACCCGCGCCACCTCGGTGGCGGCGACGTATTTCAGCTGCACGATGCGGACGCCACTGCCCGTGACCGCACTGTTGGTGGCATCGCGGACGGTGCTCACGGCCCCGGTCGCGGCCTGGTCGGCCGGAGCGATCCGGTAGATGCCGCGGTTCTGGACCAGGACCGCGCCGATCGGCGCGATGGCCGTCTGGAAGAGCTCAAGAGCGTCCGCCTTGGAGACCGGGCTACTGGTCTGGACCGAAACAACCCCATCGACCCGGGGGTCGACCACGTAATTGACGCCGATCAGATCGCCCAGCACCGTCTTGGCGGCCTGCTGCAGGGGAACGTTGGCGAGATTGAGCACCACGTTGCCGTTGGCTGCCGCAGCGCTCGACTTGCCGGCGGTCGAGCCGATCATTCGGCCGTCGCCTCCCTCTACGCTGGCAACCGCTTTGGACGAGGGGGTTGGAAGCGCAATGGCGCCCGTCGGCATCAAATCCTGAGCGTTCGCCTCGAGAGACACCGGCTGGCCGGAGAGCCTCGGCTGAGTGTTCAGGGTCGGACTGACGATTCCCGGGGCGCCACAGCCAGCGACGAGGCTCGCGAGCAAGCAAACCGCAGAACCCGTAATTGGGCCACGAGACATCGGCAAAAGGGGCTCCGAACATCGATAAAAGGACGCACGCGCGGGAATTCGAGCGTAAAGAATGGGTAAATCATCATGGTTAACCCAACGTAAAAGGTTCCATGAGCCCGGGATCGCACGGACGGTGGCCTGTTACCTATGGAACCAACGAGCCCTCCCGCCCCCGGATACAACCCAGAGGTACGAACACACCGAGTTGCATCCGATGCCATGAGGACGCGTAAAATCTCCCGCCTTGGCGCAGGCGCTGTCTGCAGTGATCAATGATCGGGGAGTTCGGCGGGGCCGTTACCTGGATTGGGATTGGCATCCCTGGCGACAGACCTGAGCCTGGCTGTCGCAGGAGGACATGCAGGGCGCGCCGAGGGTCGTGGGGCAAACCCGCTTACATGCCGCATTTTGATTGTCACAATTGGACAAGCAAGCGTCGGTGGCGGCGTCAGCCAGCCGCAGCTTCGCTCGGCTGAAGTTCTCAGCCCAGGCGCTCCCGAACGGAGACCCCGCGATGCAGACAAGAAGGACCAGAGCTACTCTCATGAGAACCTCCTGCTTTGGGTGCAGCGTTCCGCCTCAGCGTACCGCCACTTCGCGGCGGCCAGGACAACTATCCGTTCGAGATGAGGAAATCCTCGATCGAGTGGCCGGTCCGCAGAGCGGCGGCAAGCCATTTCGGCTGTTTGCCTCGACCCGACCAGGTCTCGTGCGGAAGGTTGGGGTTACGGTATTTCGGGTGAACTCTGGGATAGGGACGCTTCGGGCGCGGTGCCGGCTCCGAAGGAGCTTTCGCCGCCTCATTCTCCCGGCGAAGCTGGGCCAAGCGGGTCTCAAGCGCGCGCTTTTCGGCGGTCAGCCGAACCGACAACAATCGGTTGAGCTCCTCGTGAAGTTGCCAGAGCTCATCTAACGAAAGGCTGTCGAGGTTCGGTTTCTTCATTAGTTCGTCATAACCCAGATGTTTCCGGCTGCCCAATCCAGACCCCTGATTCGATCTGCCAATAATGTTGCTATTTTCTCGCTTTTTCCAATCGCCAATTATTTTGGTCATAGCATGGCGGAAGCGGAAAACCGGGCGGTACCCCTAAATATCTACAAACTCAGCAACTTATCAGGCTGGATGGGCGCGGTGATCTGGTGGGCAATTTGATAAACGGCAGAATGCCCGACTAATATGCGTTTCGCTTCCGCGCGACCTCAAAGAAGGTCTTGATCAGGATCTGAATATCGAGCCAGAGACTCCAATTGTTGACATACCAGAGGTCGAGCCTCACGCGCTCGGCGATGGCTTCGACCGTCGGCGTCGCGCCCCGCGAGCCGTTGCACTGGGCCCATCCCGTAAGGCCAGGCTTCACATGGTGCCGAAACGCGTAGTCCTCCAGGATCTTTTCGAAATAGCTGTCGTGAGCCAAGGCATGCGGGCGGGGGCCGATCAAGGACATCTCCCCCTTCAGGACATTGAAGAGCTGCGGCAGCTCATCGATGCTGGCGCCGCGCAGGAAGCGTCCGATTGACGTCACGCGCGGATCCTGGCGCGTCGCCTGGACGACGACGGCACCATCTTCCTGCACCTTCATGGTGCGGAATTTCAGCATTACAAATTCCTTGCCATTGAAGCCCTTGCGACGCTGGCGGAAAATGACGGGCCCAGCGCTGTCCAGCTTGATGGCGATCCCGGTCAGAATAAGAATTGGAAACAGCAGGCTCAAGGCGACGCCGGCGACCAGGACATCCATGGCCCGCTTGACGAAACGCTCCGCCCCACTGAGCGGGGCGCGCTGCACCTCGACCGCAAGCACGCGTTGGCGGGCGGACGACACGAAGTTGGACAATGATCGGATGTGCATGTCCGGCAGCAATCGCGCCGAGACCGGAAGACTTTTGAGGTGTTCACGCACGAAGTCGATCCGCACGTCGTCATTCCACGGCAGCACCAACAGCACTTCACGGCAATTGGTGCGGCGAATGAAATCTCCAACCGCTCCGAACATATTCTTGTCTGCGACCAGCCGCTCTGCGGGATCAGGATCTCCGCTCAGGCGGAATTCCTTGACATCCGTCGCCCCGAAGAGGGCGAGACGATCACGAGGGCCAAGGGCAGCCAGCTCGCGATGGTCTCCGACGAGAACAGCGTCCAAACGCCTGATGCCCCCCCTGGTCACCGCCGAAGCCAGGTTCGCTTTCGTGAACCTGCGCACCGCCAGCAAACCCACCGGGGCAATGAAATAAAACGTAACGAACGCGCCTCGGGAATAATTGCCGCCGATCTTGAGCAGGAATGCGAAGAACGCCAGCAAGATGCCGGTGCTGAACCAGCAGACCAAGATCTGCGTAATCTCGGTCCCCGGCTTGGCGCTGTCGGGAAGGTCATAGTAACCGATCCCGCTCATCCTCAAGATGTAGATGAAGCTGGCCATGAGGCCGACCGCACAGCACGGAAGAAGGTTCGGAATCGGGCTGCCGGTGACGAGGTGATACCCTACGCCTCCTCCGACGCACGCAAGGATGATGACCAGCGCATCCAGGGTGGAAAGCACATAGGGAATGAGGTCGAGGGACCACAACGTCCCCTTGCTCTTCCCCTGGTCGACCTTATGCGACTCTTCACGGAAATCCGATCCGATCGACATCGAACGTCACCTAATCCCAACGACCTGATACTCAGGAAATAACCACAGAACCCAAGTTTTCTGATAACTCTTTGTTAATATGGTTTAAAGTAGACTTAATAGGGGTCGGAAGCAACGGGATAGTTCCCGTCGACATCGATCTTTTCACGAGACAAAGCCCCTTTTTTCCTGCCTGAATATTTGGCAGCTGCTTCGGCTCCCAGATCAGATGCGCCCATTCTGGGAGGGCGACGCGCAGCAGCGGCAGCGTCAATCATGTTCGCTCACGCTGGAACCGGAAACGAGCTCAGGTTGCCGCACGAACTGGGGTCTCGGCGCCCAGTCCTCGCCCTGAGCGGCGCGCTTTCGCCATCGATTTCACAATGCCACGCGAGGGTAACCAGCATTGTCCTGTTGAGAGGTCTTGCGGGTTTGCCGTTCGCAAGAATTGCGCGCCACATCGCTGGCGGATTATAAGTTTCGGAGTTTTCCCGCCCGTTGCGCCGTCAGTGGCCTTGGAGATGATTAAGTGGTTCATCGCGAAGCTCCGAAATCGTTCCTTGTGAGTATTCTTTTCACGGTGAGGCGATTGCTCGGAATTGCAACTTTCGTCCTTATCCTCGTCCTGCTGATCCCGAAGCTCTTTCTGCTCTTCGACAATCCCAAGAACGCCAGCTTTTCGGCTACCTTGCTCGAGGCGCGCGACGTTGTCCTGAAGAAATCGGCTCCGCTCCTGCATCATTACATTCCCACCAACATCGCGGGTGCGGACCGCTCGGACTGGATCTTGATCGGGCTTGCCATGATGGTCACGTTCATCGTCGGCTCGCTCGCGCAACGAAGCCAGCAATCGCTCAATCGGCGATTGCTCCGAAAGTCAGCGGCGGCCTGGCGCAAGAGCGAAGGCGTCAAACCGGGATCCGCGCTGGACAATGAGCTGGAAAGCACCTTGAGGGTCGCGGAGGCCGGAAACACCGTCAATCGGCAAGAGCTTCTGCGTGTTTTCGCCGAGACCAAGAAGAAGCTCGACTCCTTCGGCCGCGAAGTTGCCTTTCTGGCGATCGACGTCGTCGGATCAGCTGCAATGAAGGCGGGCGAAGATCCGGCATCCGTTCAGTACGACTTCGCCGAATATCGAAAGTTGGTGGAGCGCATATTCCGCGCGCGGGGAGTGCTGAAGACCGCCTGGACACCCGACGGAGTCATGGCTTGCTTTGCACATGTGGAGGATGCGTGCCAGGCTGGAAAGGACGTGATCAAGAGCCTGAAGGCGTTCAATAGCGAGGTGAAGATTTCCAAGGCCGATTTTTCGGTGCGCTGCGGGGTCAATGCCGGTCTGGTGTATTTTGACGACTCGACCCAGCTGGAGACCATCTCTGACCGGGTCATCGACATCGCCGGGCACATGCAGAAGCACGCCGAGCCCAACACCGTGCTCATCGCAAGAAAGGTGATCGAGCCGCTGCGGCAATTGCAGGAATTCACGCACACGAACCAGATCATCGATGGTTACGAGGCAAGCGTGTGGCGCGAGCGGCCGGAGGGCTAGCTCGCAAATTCCGGACATTTGCGGTGTAGGTGGGATCGGGGCGGTCTTCCGGTCCCATTTCTGCGCCCGACCGGACCGACAATATTTACCCTCTCCGGTCAATCCTTTGAAATCAGGCCGAAAACTCAGAAACATCAATTGTCTGGCGCAGCCGCTCAGTTTAAACTGGTTTTGGATTAAACCTTGAGACATCAAACCCGGCCTTGCGCAGCACAAATTCGGCGGCGCTAGCACGTCGATTTTTGGGGCTTATGCATGCATCACCCGCCTCAGGTTCAATTTTCGCGTTCTATTCCTTTTCGGACCTTTCTCTTCGTCATCGGCACCCGTCCGGAAGTCATCAAGGTTGCGCCGATCATTCGTCGCTTGCGCGAGGCGAGCTGGGCCAGCGTGAAGATCGTCGCCAGCGGCCAGCAGAGCGACCTGCTTGACCAAACGCTGGCCGAGTTCGGCTTGACGCCCGACATTACGATCCGCCATCGCGATGCGTCATCCGGCCCGGCGCAGGTCGCCAGCCGCTTGATCAATCGGCTGGACCGCATCTTCGGCGAGGAAAAACCGGACTGCGTCCTCGCCCAGGGGGACACCACGACGGCCTACGCAGCTTCGGTCGCCGCCTTCTACCGGAAGATCGACTTCGCCCACATCGAGGCCGGATTGCGCACGTCCGACCTCGATTCGCCGTTTCCCGAAGAGTTTCATCGGCGGGCCATCGCGGTTTCCGCAACTCTGCACTTCGCACCGACCTCGGCCGCGGCCCGCAACCTGATCGGCGAGAACGTGCCGAAGGACAGGGTGCATGTCTCGGGCAATACGGTGATCGATTCGCTGCTGGAAGTGGCGGCGACGAGGCCCCCGCCCCCGCCCGAGTTCGGATCTCGCCGGATGATCCTGCTGACCGCGCATCGCAGGGAGAACTTCGGTACGAAATTGCGGGATGCGCTGACGGGCGTTCGCGCCTTCGTCGATCTGACGCCGGACGTCGGTGTGTATTTCCCGGTTCACCCCAACCCGAATGCACGCGACGCCGCTCACGAGATTCTCTCCGGCAATCCGAGAATTCATCTCGTCGAACCGCTCGGATATCGCGAGATGGTCGCGGCGATCCAGAATGCATGGTGCGTCGTCACTGACAGCGGGGGCCTGCAAGAGGAGGCCCCGGCGCTCGCCAAGCCCGTCCTCGTGCTTCGCGATCTCACGGAGCGCCCCGAGGCTGTCGCGTCTGGTGTCGTCGAGCTGGTCGGCACCTCTCGCGAGGGCGTCTTCAAATCGCTCTACGCGCTGCACAAATCCCCGGCGAAATATACCCAAATGGCGCGTCCGGTGTTTCCCTATGGCGACGGACATGCCAGCCGAAGGATAGTCGACGCGCTCTATCGGCATTTCTCGACCGCTCAGGAGCGGCAGGATGCGACGGTCGTTCCTCTTCAATATGCATCGTAGTCCATGGCAAATCTGACTGGCTTCCTGCCCCAATATCTCTACGTGATCGAAATCATGATGCTCACCGCGGGCATCATCATCGCCATTTCCAGCCTCGACGATCTCCTGGTGGATCTGCTGTACTGGAGCGGCAGACTGTTCGGTATGGCGAAGGCCAAGTCGAGCGAATTGCCCGACGTCGAGGTTCTCGAGCAACTGCCGGAGCGGCCACTCGCGATCATGATCCCGTGCTGGAAGGAGCACGACGTGATCTTCTCGATGCTGTCGTCCAACTCGCGGCTTCTTCGTTATCGCCAGGCCCACTACTTCGTCGGCGTCTATCTCAACGATCCCCTGACCCAGGACGAGATCCGGAAGGCACAGAGCCTCTATCCGAATATCCACATGGTGCTGGTCCCTCGCGATGGTCCGACCAGCAAGGCGGATTGCCTCAATCAGATCACGTCGGACATCTTCATGTTCGAGGCTGAGCACGGTATCCAATTTGCCGGCATGGTCATGCATGACTCCGAGGATCTGATCCATCCGCTGGAATTGAAGCTCTTCAACAAGCTCGTCGACATCTACGACTTCGTCCAGCTGCCGGTCTATTCGTTCTCACGTCCCATTCTGTCCCTGATCGGCGGAATCTACATGGACGAGTTTGCGGAAATGCACACCAAGGACCTCGAAGTCCGGCAACGCATTTCAGGCGTCATTCCCTGCGCCGGCGTTTCCGCCTGCTTCAGCCGCGAGGCCATCCTGCACCTCGTCGACAAGAACCAGGGCGAAGCGTTCCGCGTCGCATCCTTCACTGAAGACTACGACATCGCTTTCCGCGTCTCCGAGCTTGGCTTCAAGTCGGCTTTCGTCGCCTATCCCGCGAGCTACTCCATCGACATCGACATCGATGCGGGCGCCCCGGGTATCCTGCATCGGAGCCTCCCGATTGCGACTCGCGAGTTCTTTCCCACCGGGCTGGAGGCCGCCTACCGGCAGCGCGCGCGGTGGTTGTTGGGGATCGTCTTTCAAGGCTCCGAGGAAATCGGCTGGAAGGGCGCATTCGGAACGAAGTACTTCCTGGCGCGCGATCGAAAGGGCGTGATCACCAGCCCGGCCGTGATGCTCGCTTATTTTGCGATGGCCAATCTGATTGCCTTCGAGATGTTTCGATGGTTTTTCGACCCCAACCTCGAACTGACCTATACCCTGTTGTCGGCCGAGTGGGTCCGGACGCTGTTTTGGGTGACCTTCTCGTTCCTGATCTGGCGCCTGCTAAATCGCATGATCTTCACGGGGATGATCTACAATTTGCGGCACGCGTTGATGTCGGCGCCCCGGCTCATCGTCGGCAACTTCGTCAATTTCTTTGCGACGTGGCGTGCGGTTCGCATCTACACCAGTCATCGCCTGTCCGGGAAACCGCTGGTTTGGGACAAGACGTCTCACTCTTATCCGATCCAGATGGGCGAGCTTCAACTCCCGATCCCGGCCGATCCGGCCCCGAACGCTCCAGGCGCCTCCTAATCGAGTTCAGGAAGCTCTTCTGACCGAATTGGATCGGCTTTACAGGTACGACGGCTCTCGCGCGCCGAATGCGCTGCGAAAAGCCGTGCGCACGACCATGAAGCCGGCGCAGACACCGATGGCAGCGAGCTGCAGCTCCGGGTGCAGCACAACCGAAACAAGCACGGCCCAGCCGCAGATGATGGCGAGGATATCGAGCGATTTCTGTCCGCGCGAATGAGGCGCAGCATCCAGGCCCTGGTCGAGCGCCGCAGCGATCGCGGCAAGGCCGTCCACGGCATCCCTGCCCGGAGGCACGGCGAAATCGCTCAAAATGCGGTAGTTGCTAGTAGACATTAACGCCCCCGTCGCAAGCCTCTTGCGGGCTCCACGAGGGCATTTGACTTCGGGGCCTATTTCCTCCGGCTCAAACCGATTGCTACAGTTTTACCGACTCCCGCATTTTCGACGGCGAAGGCGGCGCTTGAGCGGAGATGGATAAAGGCTGCTTAACGGATTCCTTTCAATGCTCACGTCCTGCATCGAGAAGGGACATGATGCAGTCTCGAACGCGTGAGGGGCGCATTCGTTCCGAGGCAGAAGATGCAATGGCGCATCCCCGGATACCGCCGGCCGCAGCCTCCATCCTCTCGAACGCGGCGGTGCATGAGTGGTCGCGAAGGCCAGCGACGCACGCCAATCCAACCAACAAGGACAAATTTTGCCGGATTGTTTAAACCAGCGTTAGACGCGCCGGCGTAGCTTCGTAGGGACATTTGGAGTCTCCACGTGACGATGCTCGCCGCCTACACCGTATTGATAGGGCTCATGCTCGGCCTTCGGTATCGCGTCGTCGTACTGCCGCCGGTCATTCTTGCTGGCTGGCTCGTCATCGCTGCGATCTCGTCACAACCTTGGTCATCGGCCCTGATCTTCGCCGTCCTGCTGCAGATGAGCTATTTGACCGGAATGGTTCTCAGGAGTTCCAGCAGAGCAACCATCGCTCGGCCGGTGGATGTCGCTTCCGGCTCCAGCGCGCATTGAGCTCGCCTGCGCGGCGCAGCGAAGGCGCCCGATTTGAATCTCAACGAACGAACCCGCGTTCTCGTTCTCGCGGCACTAGCCTGAGCGCGCCTCGACATGCCTTTACGGTGTGTGCTTTGGGTCACAGCAGAATCGGGCGCCATTGCCTAGAAGGGCTGGGCATGGCCGCAAACAAGGTAACGGCGGTACGCATGAGGCTGCGGAGGCGATCAACAGCTACGGACTTTTCGAAGCCGCTGGGGTGAAGAACCCGGCGGCTTTTTTTCTGATCGGAAGTTCCATTCCCTGACGGACCAAGTCGGTTCGCCGCCCATTGCCAGGTCGTGTCCACCTCGACGATCACGACCCTCGTCTTCAGGCCCTCAGCCGTATTGCAGGTGCATGGCACGCTTTCACCGCATTGGCATCCGCCCGCCTCTTCAGTCCAGGCCCTAGCCTGCGATGCCACAACGATGCGATTAGCGCGATGCCGACAAAGGCAAGCCTATGTCCGCCCAATCAGCTGGGCGATCTCCCAGACATGACCTGAAGGGTCGGCGAAGGATGCGGTTCGGCGGCCCCATGGACGGTCGATCGGGCCGTTGAGCAGATTGACACCGACCGCCCGAAGGGCGGCACACACTTCATCGACGTCAGCGACCCTGATTGTCAGGAGGGCGCGAGCCCCAGCGGAAGACGGGCCGACCGGCAACGGCTCGACCAGCGGAGGCGCCCGCGACGCGTCGAGAAGATTGATCAGGAGCCCGCCGAATCTCAAGACAGACGAGACGGCATCCTCCCAGACTGTCTCCGACGCGAAAACCTTGGCGTAGAACGCCTTCGAAGACGCAATGTCATCGACGAACAGCGTGATGACTTCAACTTCGCTCGGCAGACCATTGACCATGTCGTCCCACTCCCCATCGCCACGGCAGCGCCGTCCAAATATACGCGGGAATTGCGGTTCCGGTGCATTATTGAAGTGCCTTTTCTCGGATTCTCCACTGAACTGGGACAAGCAATCGAAGCGTCCGGCGCGAACGCCTCGCTGGCGCCAGTGCTCCCGTGACGATCGGAACGAGAACCGTTACCGCGCAAGAAGCTCATTGGTATAGAATGACGCGGGCGGTCTTGGCGCGCCGATGTCCTCAACGGCCGCGATGAGACGAACGGCATCCGAGATCGCGCTGTCCTCGATCCAACCGAGGGGCTTTGCCGCCGCAGCTGGAATTGATCGTGAAGTTGCTTCAACCTGCTCCCGGACGATGGCGTCGGATGGTCCGACTTGCCAGACCGTCTTGAGCGCAGCGGTGGCGGCATCGGGCTCGCGCCGCGCCATCTCGATTGCCTTGTCCGTTGCGACAAAAAACCTCCGAAGCACGGCGGCGTTCTTTTCCACGGCGTCGACCCTTGCGACAACCGCCAGACCAGGGACGACCAGTCCGAACTCGGGCAGGTCGAGCACTGCAAAGTTGCTGCCCGTTTTCTCCTTGAGCAACGGCAGGTCGCTGGTGCGATAGACACCAACCACGTCGACCTTTCCTTGCATGAACTGCGAAATTCGAATTTGGCTATCCATGTTGATCTTTTTTATCTTGCTGCAGTCGATCCTGTTTCGACTGCAGAACACATCGAGATACGCAGTTGACGTTTCGCCGACCGCACTCGCGATCGACTTTCCCTCAAGATCCGCGGGCTTCTCAACCGGGCTCTCCTGGTGCGAGAGAAGCACCACCGGAGCCGCCGGCTGATACAGGGCCACGATCTTCACCGGCATCCCTTTCTGAATTGCGGTAATCGCAAATATTCCGGGAACAACAGCCAAATCCTCTCGCCCCTGCACGACGGCCGCGAGCGCCGACTGGGCTCCAGCGCCCTCGCCAAGGTTTACATCGATTCCAGCATCCCGATAGATGCCCTTGTTTTTCCCGAGATAGAAGAATGCGTACTCGCCTTTCAGCTTCCAGCTGAAACGAAGATTCACGGTCTCCGCGAATGCGCTTTGAGATAGCAGGACGACGGCACTCCCCGTGCTCAGCACCGCCATGCTAACCAGATTTCTGATATACGACACTTTCTCCTCCGCAGCGGACGCTTCGTTTCCTGCTCTAGCTTGACGCGTGGCAGAACGAACTAAAATCGAACAGCGCTTATCGAATACAATCAGGATCGCGGATGCTCACCCTCAATGAGGGCGGACGGCGTTTGGTCGCGATCTACAGCCTTAGCGCTAACTAACGAGCTCATTTGACTACATCCGATCGGCATCGAGCTTTCACGCCTGAGGGCAGGCCCGCTCCCACGCTGGAGGTCATCAGCGTTGGAAGCGGGCCATTGTGGTTCCGAGCCGGCTGGTCAGCGGTGTCGGAACCAGATGATCGACGACCTCAACGGCTTCGGTGATCGTCCAACGAGAACAACCGCCCGAACTTGGCAAAACGCCTAGATGACACCGTGGAGTCGATCATCGCGCCACCGTTCTTGCTTCGGCCCTTACAAGGCTAGAACTTCACCGAGACACCCGCGCTGGCTGATTTTTCAGTGCAGCTGTTGGTGCTGGCACCAGTTGCCGCGACGGTGCAAGTTCCGGGAGCGGCGTTGCTATCGAGGCCATACTTGTTTTGCCAGTAACGATAGGCGACCCACAGGTCGACAAAGTGACTGTATTTGGGGCCGATGAAGGCTTTGCCAGCATCAAAGGTCAGGCGGATCGGTTCGCTGTTCAATTCGATCTTGCTGGCGTTGCTGAAACGTCCGACGCCAGACAGCGCAGGGAGGGTGTTCATATCGCCCTTCGTTCCCGTCACCGACACACGCCCGCTGATCGCGAAGTACCTTATGCTCTCAGGAAGGAAGCCCAGATCCATGTAGTAGTTGGTCTCGACCTTCCAGGTAGGCGGAAACCTCCTGTTTCCGTCTAAAAGGCAGGTTACGTCGGGAGTCCCCGGGTTGAAGAGACCGCACTGAAGAAACGATTTGTGGCTCGCCAACCCTGCGACGACCAAGGGCGCGACATTGAAATAGCCTTTATAAGGCAGGTCGAAAGCGAATTGCAGACCACCGACGACGTTGTTCGTCGTTGGTGCGTAGTAGCTATTTGCCGTACCAAGATCGACGC
Source organism: Bradyrhizobium manausense (assembly GCF_018130615.1). Taxonomy (GTDB): domain Bacteria; phylum Pseudomonadota; class Alphaproteobacteria; order Rhizobiales; family Xanthobacteraceae; genus Bradyrhizobium; species Bradyrhizobium manausense_A. The sequence continues at coordinate 65,596 of NZ_JAFCKB010000016.1, read as the reverse complement.
CAACCTCGAACGAAATATTGCGCAGTGGTCCGATCTTGAAGGCCTGAGTATTAAAGATCTCGTTCCAGCCGAACGTACTGCGCTCGATGGCGTAAAACTCCGTCGCGCCAGCGCAAGATCCTGTCACGCCAAATGGCAGGGCACCCGTGGGCTGGCAAGGTGAGGCAGGATCATTATGGGTGGATTTCAACATATCGACGTTGAAGAAGTTCGTGCCATAAGCCCACACGTCGAAATGGGTGAACGAATAGACCTGCTTTGCGGTCTTGCCGTTGATGCTCCCATCTGGCTGGATGCTGTAAGCACCGGGATCCGTGGCCGTAAATTGATAGGAGTAGGTCAGCCTGTTGTCGTTCACCAAGAAAAATGGAGCATCCGGAGCCGGATTTGCCTTGACCGGCACCGTAGCCACGTCGGCCGCCTTGGCGAGGTCGGTCGGCGCGACCGCGAGAAGTGCCGCGACCGACAGCATAGCTGCTGTGATTGTTCTATTGCGGTAGAGCATAGTAAAGTCCCCCAAGTTGATGATCACTCATTCGCATCGAAAAGAGCGCGCCCGAACCGGGCGCACGACACCGGTCCCGTTCCCCGTCGGGATACAGGCTCGAATGACTTTGTGTTGAGGAAGCCGAGAGCGCTCGAGCTAATCAGTGAGCGACGAGGACGCCTCTGGCCTCGAATATGTCGCGGATCTGCCGGACATACCCATGAAACTCCTTGTTCTCATGGATTGCGCTCCACTGGCGTGGACGCGGCATGTCGATCTTGAGATCGAGATCGATCCTTCCGGGACGTGGAGACATCACGAGAACGCGGTCGGCGAGAAAGACGGCTTCGTCGATCCCGTGGGTGATGAACACCACCGTGTTCTGCACCCTTAGCCACATCGCCTGCATATCCATGATCATCTGCTCACGGGTCAGGGCATCGAGAGCTCCGAACGGCTCGTCCATCAGCAGCAAGCCGGGCTCCTGGATCAACGCACGGCAGATCGCCACGCGCTGACGCATGCCGCCCGAGAGTTCTGACGGGTACTTGTTGCCGAAGCCCTCGAGCCCGACTTGCGCGAGCAACTCCTCGGCACGCAAGCGGAATCTGGCAAGGTCGAGCTTCTTGATCTCGATCGGCAGCAGGACGTTGTCCAGGACCGTGCGCCAGTAGAGCAGAAGGTCGGACTGGAAGACGACGCCGATCTTGGGATGCGGCTTCCTGATGACGTCGCCGTCGATTGCGATGTCGCCTGTCGAGGCCGACGTAAGGCCGGCCAGCAGCGAAAGCATGGTGCTCTTGCCGCATCCACTCGGCCCCACCACGGCAACGAAAGTGCCAGGCTCAAACCTGAGGTCCACCTTCTCGATGGCCACGACTTCATCATTTTCGCGCGTCTCGTAGACCTTCGAAAGTCGCGAAATCTCAACCGCTGCGCCCGTGGACCGAATAGGGACGTTCATTGCGCTACCTCGCTGTAGCCGTGTGGGTTGTTGCCGATTGCCTGTCGATTCACTTGCCGGCGTCGCGCTTGTAGGAGACGCGGGCCTCGATCACGTCGATGATGAAGTAGAGGATCACACCCAATGCCGAGATCGTGACGACGGTCGCGAAGTTCAGTGTGGTGTCGAACTGGGAGTTTGCCTGAAGCTGCAGGTACCCTAGGCCTCGCTCCGCGGCGACGTACTCGCCGATCACCGCACCGATGACGGCAAGAGAGACCGCGACCTTGAAGCCGCCGAAGATATTTGGCAGCGCCGCAGGCAGGCGTAGCTTGAAGAAGGTCTGCCACTCATTCGCTCCCATGGAGCGGACCAGGTTGACGAGATTCTTGTCCAGGGATTGCAGGCCAACCACCGTCGAGATCACGATCGGAAAGAACGAGATCAGGAAGGCCAGCACGATCTTAGGCGCCCATCCATAGCCGAGATAGAGCACCAGGATCGGCGCCAGCGATATCTTGGGAACGGTCTGGAGTCCGACGAGGATCGGATAGATGGCTCGCTCGAAGGCCTTGGAATAGAAGATGAAGAGGGCCAGCGGGACACCCATCAGGACGCCGATGGCGAAACCGAAGACGACTTCCAACAGCGTCACGTAGGTATGGGCCATGAGCAACGATGCGTCGCTGACGATGCGCTTGCCGATCGCCAACGGCGTCGGCAGGACAAACTCCGAAAGTCCTGACAACGGCACGAGGATCTGCCAGGCTCCGACGAGCACGACACCGACGAGAAGCGCCGAGTAGCGATCCAGCCAGCCGCGCCGAGTTCTTTTTTTGCCGCTCATGCTCTGGCCCCGCGTTCGCTGCGCCTCACCGACATTCGCAATATCCGTACTCGCCACCGTAGCCTCACCACTTTAGAAGATTACAGTTGTTGTTGAGCAGAATTGCTGCCGTCGGCCTTCGAAGCTCCGACAGCGGCGTGGTTGCACCGATATCATCGGCCGTTCATGACGGGCTCCGTCACGCGAAGGCTGCACGACATCCTTGGTCCCCTTTCAGCGCCGCGATGACGTGAGCGTGACGCCGGCGCCGCTGTCTTAAATTTGATCTCAGGATGTGATCACATTTTTGTCTTGTCAAGCGCTTAGTCTCGGCGCTGCCCGCTCGTTTTTCGTGCAGGTATCGGCTGAACCGAAGATCAGCGAGCGCCAGACAACCATCGGAAATTGCGATGTATTCCATCCAAGCAGCCGATGCGCGGCATGTCCTCTTATTGCGGTGCATAAAAAATGCGCGCGAGGCGCGTCAGTGCGGCTGACGATTTCTGATTTTTAGTATCGAGTCGTAAGCAAACTGCGCAGGGAATTTTCGATTGCCGCACGCGTCAGGTTGCGCGCGATGAACACCAGCCAGCCGCGTGGAGAGCCTTCCGGCCATCGTGGCAGGTATTCCGGCGGATAGACGACGTGCTGGACGCCGTGAATGACGACTGGCCGCTCATCGCCCTTGACCGGCAACAGGCCCTTGACGCGGAGAATGGATTGGCCGCGCGCCGCCAGCAACAATTCCAGCCATTCGACAAAAGCCGGCCATTCCACCTCTCCTGGCACTTCGACCGTGAAGGTCTTGATGCCGTGGCTGTGCACTCCCTGTACGGAGCCGCTTCCGAGATGCTTGGGGTTTTGCTTGGGGCTTTGCCCATGGTCGAAGACGTCGCGCGCGGACGCCATCGCGCCCTTCCCCGACGTCAGCGACCGCACTGAAGGATTGACCCGGGCAATTTCGACCTTGAGCGCGTCAACCTGCCAAGGCTGGACAAGCTCCGTCTTGGTGATGACGACGCAATCCGCCAGCGCGATCTGCTGGATCGCTTCCGCGAAATTCTGGATGCTGTTTGATCCGCTCACACCATCCACCGTCGTGACGACGGCTCCGGCGCGACAACGATGCAGCAACTCGGGAGCACTCAATATGGCATGGATGATAGGCGCAGGATCGGCGAGGCCCGTCGTTTCAATCACGACCTGGCGAAACGGCGCGACCCTGCCGGAGCGGGCCATCTCCAGAAGATCGGCCAGGGTCGATATCAGGTCGTCGCGCACTGCGCAGCACAGGCAGCCCGACGACAGCAGAACCACATCCTCGGAGACTTCCCGCACCAGGAGGTGGTCGAGCCCGACCTCGCCGAACTCGTTGATGATGACCGCAGTTTCGGCGAGGCTCGGCTCGTCGAGCAGATGCCGAAGAAAGGTCGTCTTGCCGCTCCCCAGGAATCCCGTCAGCACATGAACCGGGATCCGCGCATCGAGGGAGGGAGCGGCAGGCAGCATGGTTCAGCTAACCTCGAAGATCGCGTCGACTTCGACGGGAACGTTGCGTGGCAATGAGCTGCATCCGACGGCAGCACGGGCGTGACGTCCTGCCTCGCCAAACACCTCCACCATCAAGTCCGAGGCCCCGTTGATAACCTTGGGATGATCCCTGAATTCGGGCACCGCGTTGACGAAGCCGCCGAGCCTGATGACGCCAACCACCCTCTCGAGGTTTCCGTCGAGCGCCTGCTTGACCTGGGCGAGGATGTTGATCGCGCAGAGACGGGCGGCGGCCTGCCCCTCCTCCACCGAGAAGTCCGAACCGAGCTTGCCGGTATACTTGTCTTTACCGCCTTCGCTAGGGACTTGCCCGGAGATGTACAATTGGCTGCCTACCTTGCGCGCCGGAACGTAGTTGGCGCTGGGGGACGCGGTTGTAGGCAGACTGATGCCCAATCGAGCCAGATTCTGTTCGAACGTTCCTGCCATGACGTGGGGCTCCTCATTGCTATTTCTCTAGTCCTCGAACTGCAGCTCCATGCCTTGCGCGAACGGCAGCTCGATTCCTTGCGATCCGGCGATACTAAGCAAAGCCTTGCAGGTCGTGCGGATGTCCTGGATGGTTCCGCGCTTGACGGCGGTGGCATTGCCTTCCTTCAACCCGGCCAGGATGTCCGCGTGGTACGACGCGCTCCAAGGCATCGAGGGGATCAGCAGCGACATGTACATGGTGGGTCCGAACTGCAACCAAAGTGACTCGATCAGCAGCGTCAGCGTCTCCGACTCCCCAGCCTGGTAAAGTGTGAAGTGGAACTTCTGATTGGAGGACAGGCAGTTCAGGATGTCGCGTTTGGCGATCGCCTGGAGCAATTGCTTGTTGATGGACGTCAGCTCGTTGACCAGGGCAGGCGTCGCCTTCTTGGCGGCGAGTTCGGCCGCCGAACCTTCCAAAAGCTCCCTTACCGAAAAGATGTCGCTGAGCTTTTCCGGGCTGAGCCGCGGCACGCGCACCGAGCCGCCCTTGGTCTCCTCCAATGCATTGGCTGCGACGAGCTGGCTCAGAACTTCGCGAACGGGCATCGGGCTCGTGCCGAGCCCTGCCGCCAGCTTGCGCAGGCTCATGACCTGGCCGGGAACAAAGGCTCCCACCATGAGGCCTCGGCGCATATAGTTCAGAACGCGCTCGTAGATGTGACCGCGCTGCCGCTTACGTTCTTCGGTGCCGCCTGCGCCAGCTTCTGTTTTTTCAGTCCGCATCTCCCCGTCTCTCTTTCTTGAATGCACGCTGCACGTCGCCGATCTGCGGTCTTCGGACATCGAGCTGGCCCGTCCCGAGAGGAAGACGTTTGATTGCTGCATCCTTGTGATCTGATCTTGTGATCAATAGCGGAATTGGAGTTGAGCGGCAACCGCACCGGTCGTAAGGACTGTTTGTCGGCAAGCCTGGGTTGTTCAGGCCTGCCTGCCGAGCAGACTGGCGAAGCCTTTCCGTGCGAAGGCAGCAAGATCAGGCGGTCGCCCCCACCTGGTAAAGCTCCACCTTCGTCCCATCGGGATCTGCGATGTAGATGGTCAACCCGTAAGGCCCATCGTGCAGTTGATCATAGTAACGCACCCCCGCGTTCTTCAGCTTTGCGTCGAGCGCCCGCACGTCGTTCACCTCAAAGGCGATGTGATCGAGCTGGCGATGATCTTTGGTTTTGCCGTTGATCAGCGCGATGCCCTGGTGGAATGCGACGAAGGGCCGCCCGTCCGCGAGCGGCTTGGCCGGCCGGATCGTGAATCCCAGTTGATTGGTGTAGAAGTCGACCGACTTGTCGATGTCATTGACCATGATCAACTGATGTCCGTAGTTGGTGACCCGCGGCTTCACCTGTTCGCCGAGCCAGTCGATAACCTCGGACGATGGCGCAACTTCGCAAAAGTATTGCTTCCAGACCTGCTTAGCGGTCGCTTCCCAGTCTGCATTGACGCCTGACACGCAATCGTCGACCGCGATCACGTCGAAATCGCGGAGGTAAGCTTCGCGAATGGTCGTTTCAACGCAGGCGTTGGTGGTTGCTCCGGTGACGAAGAGATGCTGTGTACCCAGCATCTTCAGCATCATCTCGAGCCGGGTTTCGTAGAATGCACCGAAGCGGTGCTTGCGGATCACGAAGGACGGATTGAACTCGGACAGCGGCTTCAACTCGTCGATGATCTCCTCATCCCAACTGCCCGCGAGCGCGGATACTTGCTTGCGCCGGGCGGTATGGCCGAGCAGCTTTTTCTTTGCGCGGTTCTTGTCGACGGCAAAGTGTTCCTGCATCGTCCAGATGACGGGGATGCCGGTCTCCTGGCACCGCTTGATCAGCTTGGCCAGCGGAGAGACGATCGTGGATAGCCGTTTGGTATCCACGCCGGAGATACCCAGCGTGCCTTTTTCATGGATGAAGGCGTTCTGGAGATCGATGACCAACAGTGCCGACTTGCGATAATCGAGGGCTTCGAGGCTCATTTCCTGTCCTCCACCATGTCAATCCCGAGCACGCCGGCGCGGCCCCAGCTATCCTTCGGTGTTTCGTGGATCACGACATGCAAATGGTCGGGCTTGCACGCGGCCTCCTCGACCATGGCCGTGGTGATGGCCTTCACGAGCCTTCGCTTCTGCTCGACCGTGCGGCCTTCCCACATTTCGACGATCACAAATGGCATTATGTCTCTCCTCTTGTTTCGGCTGGCGGGCCGCCGGAGGCCCAGGCGGGCGCGGCAAGCGAGAAGCCCGTAACCAGATCGTTGTTTGCCCGATCGACACCGCTGAGCAGCCACAATGGGCGGTTGGCATAGTTGATCAGGACCTGCTCTTCCATGCATGCGCGGTGCGCTGGATGCAGCGGATTTCGATCGAAATGGCTGGTGCCCGGCAACAGTCTGATGACGTAGATCGGATCCAACGGATCTCGCCTGTCGAGCAAGCTCTCCTGCATGTCGTTCAGACTGATGGCCTCGGGTCGCGGGCCGGCCCCGCCGATACCGAGCACGACGATCGCTCCGGCAAGTGGCCTGACGGGCCAATAGCGGCCTTCCCTGCCCTCCCGCAAGAACTGCGCATATTTGCGCGCTTCCGGGAACAGCTCACTGTCCCACAGGATGATGTCCGGTCCCAGGATGCTGCGCGCTTCATCCACGACAGCCTGGCTCTCGCAGATGCCCAAGAACGTCCACGGATCGGTCAAGCCGATGGCATGCCCCCAGGGATTGTGGATTCCCGACAGTCTCTCCTGACGGATCGTCGCCTTCTGCGCCACGATCCTGGCGACCGCTTCGCTCACCGATAGTTGGCCGGGCATAAGCGGCTCCCGCCCCGCCAACTCCAGCCGGTGAAAGGCGATGTCCGTCATGACGGTCGGGTCACACATCGGCCACGACCGAAGCCGCTTTCCGCAACAATTCCGTTCTCGTAGACAACGTCACCGCGCGCGACCGTCAGCACGGGCCAGCCCTTGAGCTTCCACCCCTCGTAGATGCAGGTGCCCTTCCCGGTATGCTTGACCGTGCGCTCCTCGTCGAGATCGACAAGCACGAGATCAGCGTCGAAGCCGACGTCAATGTGACCCTTGCGTGGCCACAGGCCGAAGCGACGAGCGGGGTTGAAGGAGTTGAGCTCGACAAGCCTGCTCAATGGCAAGCCGCGCTGATGGACGCCGAAATGGAGCATCAGCGACAGCTCCCACGGGAAGCTCACGACACCCGGGAATTCGGTCCATAGGTTCTCCAGCTTCTTGGGCAGGAACGGCACGTGGTCCGTTCCAAGGCTGTACACTGAGCCGTTCAGCATCCCATGCCAAAGCCCCTCGAGTTCGTTACGATCGCGGAGCGGCGGCGATATCTTGGCCCGCATGTCGAGGTCTTCGTCGTAGCAGGTACGGGTGAGATAGTGCGGGCAAGTCTCTACCGTGACATGCACGCCGCGCGCCCGCGCCTCGGCGGCGAGCACGGGACCCATGCCCACGGAGGTGTGGACCAGGTGAAGCGAGCAGCCGGTTTTCTCCGCAAGGAAGATCATGCGACGAATCGTTTCCACCTCGCAGAAGGCCGGGCGGGACTCGGTGTATGCACCAAGATCCTGACGGCCGGTGGCGGCGATCTCCTTCTTGATCCATGAGGCGATCTGCGTGTTCTCGCAATGGACGTTGATGACCCCGCCCGGGACTTTTGCCAGGATCCGCATCGCCGCATAAACCCAGCCGTCCGTCGCAGGCACGATGCCGATCGGATTGTCCGGCTCGTACCCGAAATAGCATTTGAAGGATTTGACGCCGGTCTTTGCGATGACCTCGGGAATCTCGGCGATATGCTCTTCGCGCTGGATGCCGAAATGAAAACCGAAATCGATGAGCGAGTTCTCTTCGCCGATCGCCCTGCGCTCCTCGTAAAACGGCAGATAGGATTCCTTGAGATTGCGAATATAGAGCAGCGCCGTGGTCACGCCGCCGGATGCCGCGGCTGCCGTCTCGGTCCGCATATCCTCGGCGAACGGAAACTTCACGCCGAGGTGACAGTGCGGATCGATCAAGCCCGGCATCAACACCCGTCCCTCGGCATCGATCGTGCGCTTTGCGTCCGGGAGAGCGTCGTCCGATCCTGTCAGCGCGATTTTCCCATCGACTACCGCAACGCCGCCACGGAACTCTCCGTCGTGGCGCACGACCCGCGCATTCTTGATGACCAGGTCCGCTTTCATGATTTTCGCTCCAGTATGTTCTCTATGCGCCGACTGATGCCGGTCCACTGACTCCGACCGACGGTGATCGGGGCACGCGCACCCATGCCGCGCGCCCAGACCGCCTTCAGCCCAAGCTCGGCAGCCGCATCCCGATCGATGGTTCCCGGAGGTGCTGCGACATCGACCAGCAGCGCGTGCTTCGGCAACAGAACCAGCTGGTCGCGCTCGAGCAGTCGCTTCGGAACGCTGCCGATGAGGATGTCGGTGCCGGGCAGGATTGCCGGCAACTGCTCGAGCGTCAGCACATCGGCGCCCGCTGCGTAGGCGGCCGCGCGCTGGACCGGGTTGCGCGCCGCGACATGAACACGGGCCCCGAGGCCGACCAGCGTCTTCGTCAACAGCGAGCCGATCGTGCCTTGGCCGACCAGGCAGACATTGGATTTGTGGATGGTGATCTGCGTATTCTCGATGATCACCTTCAATACGCCCTCGACGATCGCCGGGCCGCGCAGCAGCATCAGGTCGACATCCCACTCGTATTCATGCAACGTAATGCCGAGGGCTTCGCAGTGAGTCTTGAGGTTGCGGTCGGCCCAACCGAGTATGATGTTGGCGGATGGTCTCATGCCGGCCAGCATCTCGCGCGTCGGAATGATCCTTTCGGGGCACTTCGGCGCAAACAGCGCGCCTTCCGCGCTGATGCCTGGAATCGGAAAGAGCGCGATGTCAGCCCCCTTCAGCGCGTCGGCTGCGTCGGTAGCATGATAGACGCCCTCGATGCCCTCATCGGGCCATGGAAAGCCGTACGCACGAACGACGGCACCAGCCCTCACGGCACAACGGGCAATCTCCTGTTCGCGTGCGTCGCCGGCGACTATGGCGATTACTGTGTTGTGCCAGGTCATGATGCCCTCACCTTCTCGATGAGCTGATCCCTGGACATGCCGGAGATGCCCATCGCTTCTGCGGTCCGCCCACCGATCCGATAGTCTGTTCCGACAACGGTCTGCGCGAGCCGATAGAGCGAAGCCGCCACCGGCACATCTACGTCTGCGATCCGCGCAAATTCGAGGAATGGGAGGAGGCCATGCCCGAAGTCCTCCTTATAGTAGCGGGACGCGAGCGAGTCTGGCCCCCTGATACGGCGATTGGCCTCGCCGCCGGCAATCGCTGCGCGGTAATCGGTAACGTCGACCACATCGGCTTCCACCGTACCGAGCAGCTTCATCTCCTCGATCAAGTTCGGCAATTGATGCCCGAAGGCACGGGCGACCGCCAGCCGCTCATCATCCAGTTGCCGCATCACCCGGGCGACGCCGGGCGTCATTGCGTCGACGTAGAAGGTGAAGTCACCACCGGTCGCTTCCACCCAGGCGGCGGCCAGCACTGCGCCCGGTGGGTGCAGGACCATGTTGACGTTGGAGAGATCGGAGGCGATGACGTCAGCAACGGGTGTAACGCCCGCATAGAGCTTTGCAGCCACCTCCAAAGCCTGTGCGCCGCCCTTGAGAGCCGCAGCCTTCAGCTGCTTCGCTCGACCGCTGATGCTGACACCATCGGGACGGTACTTGCGCGCGACATAGGTGAGCGTTGAGAACTCTGCTACCGGAGGCACCGCGCGGCCTGTGCGCGAATAGGTTTCGGCGAACTCCAACGCTCCGCCGGTGTGGCCGGGATTGAGCACGACCGGCCTGCTCGACGGCCAGCCAGCCTTGGCGAGTGCATTAGCTATGGCCGCGTGCGAGAACGTCGGCAGCGCAACCACCGCCACATCCGCTCCCGCTATGGCCGATTTCAGATCAGTCGTAATCAGGACAGGCTTGGCGATTCCCTCGCCGAGCTTTCCGTCAAACGCCACGCCTCCGAGCTTGAGATGCGGCTCGAGCGTTTCGGCGGAACGCCCCCAGAAGTGGACGGAGTGGCCCGCCAGGACCAACTCCGCAACCGATGCTGCGCCGCCCGCGCCCGCCCCGAGTACTGCAACCTTCATTCTGTCCTCCGCAGATCCAAGGGCAAACGCATCTGAATAATTTGATCACAGATTATGATCACAAATGCTGTTGTCAAGCCGAACGAGCACTTCCTTGCGAAAGAGGGCTATGCGATGGCGCATAGGCTCATGCCTGCATCGCTTATGCCATTCGATCGGCTTCCAAATGGAAGCGTTCCGCACGGTTTGCAGTCAATTCGCCGGCGACGCACTCGGCAACCATCTCCGCAGTTGCGGCCGAAAGTGTCCAACCCAGATGGCCGTGGCCGGTGTTGTAGAAAACCCCAGGCATCCTGCCCTTTCCGACCCGCGGCATCATATTGGGCATCATCGGACGCAATCCCGCCCAAGGCACCACCCTGTTGGTATCAACGGACGGGAACAGCGCCCGTGTCCAGTCGACCAGCGGCTTGATGCGGTCCTGGCGTATGTCGCGATTCATGCCGTTGAGCTCCGCCGTGCCCGCGACGCGGAAGCGATCGGCGCCCAGTCGGCTGGTGACGATCTTGGCGCCGTCATCGAGCAGGCTGACCCAGGGAGCCGCCTTCCTGCTCTGCTCGTCGTCAAGATGCACGGTGATAGAATAGCCCTTCACCGGATAGATGTTCAGGCGATCGCCGAGCATCGCCGCAAAGTTGCGGCTCGCCGAACCTGCGCATATGACGACCCCATCGGCCTCGATGATCTGATCGACCCGCCCTTGGTCGCCGGAAGGCGCGTCATGCGAGTATTCGATGCAATGGACACCGTCCCGGTCGATCCGCCTCACTGTGGCGTCAAAGATGAAGCGGGCGCCTCGCCGCTCGCATACCTTGGCCAAACCGTAGGTGAACTTATGGATGTCGCCGGTGGAATCCGACGGGGTGTAGAAGCCGCCAAAGAAATTGCCATGCAGGGCTGGCTCGATCGACTTCACCTCCGCGGCGGTGACTGGGCGACGATCCAGCCCTCCGTCCACCAGAATTGCATTGACCTTCAGTGCCTGCTGGAAGCTCGCCTTGTCTCGATAGATGTGCAGGATACCGCGACGCTCGTGATCGAAGTCGATGCCCTCGCGCTCGGCAATCGCGAACAGATGCTCGCGCGCAGCAATGGCGAGCCGCACGGTCTCAATTGTATTGTTGCGATAGCTTCCGATGTTGAGGACGAATTCGCCAAGCCAGGCATATTTGTGCCAGGTGGGCGCAGGATTCATCAGGAGCGGCGCATCGCGCCTCAGCATCCACTTCACTCCCTTGAAAACCGTCGACCAGCTATTCCAGACCTCGGCATTGCTTGCCGAAAGCTGGCCGCCGTTGGCGAACGAGGTCTCCATTCCGGCATACCGCTGCCGGTCGATCACCGTGACGGAATAGCCGCGATTGAGAAGGGAATAGGCAGTGGTGACGCCGGTGATACCAGCGCCGATGATGGCGATATGGGGCATTTGCTCTCTCCGCGATAGAAAATGGGAGCGGGCCGAAGCCCGCGGCTCATCCCCAATCTGTCGCTGTACCTGAGAGATTGGCCGCGACGGCTTGGCCGTTGCGGCGGTCCCCTTCGGTGGGCACTCGCAGTGCCGCTCTCCAGATCGTTCAGCTGCACGGTCACCTCTGCCTGAGAGTTTCCTGGGGGTTGCTCCTTCGGCGCCGGTCAATACCGCCACGGCGGCGACCGGTCTCTTCCATGCAGCCTCTTGAACGTGTGTTGTCCTTCTGCCTTGCGCCCCCGCCACGGAAGGCGATCTATCAATTCCCTTCGTCGTAGAGTGTGGTGGATGTTTCGACCTGTTCGTCATGCAGACCGGCGCGCTCGACCGCCGCCGCCGCGAGTTCGCGAGCCTTGCGCCGAATCTGCGCCTCATCGACGCCCTGCACCTTTCCGTCGGCGTACGACACCTTGCCGTCGACCCACGTCTGGGAGATCGAAGCGGTCGATGCCGAGAACACCAGCGCTTGCAGCGGATCGTAGAACGGCGTCCACTCCACGTGATCGAGATCAAACAGGATGAGATCAGCCTTCTTGCCGATCTCCAGCGAACCGATCTCGTCGTCCCACATCAACGCCTTCGCACCTTCGATGGTCGCGGCGCGCAAGGCCTGCCGCGCCGTAAAGATGTCGGGTTGCAAGCGTGCATCCTTGAACATGCCTGCGACGATCAGCATCTGCCGCATCAGATTCATGTTGCCGGCGGCCGACACACCGTCGGTGCCGAGTCCAACCTTCACGCCCGCCTTCACCATCTCCGGATATTTGCCGATGGCAGTTGCACCCTTGCCAAGCTTGAACGACGAGCACGGGCAGAAGGCGACGCTGGCACCACGATCGGCAAGTAGGCGAACCTCTTCGTCCGACACCGCCGCACCATGGGCGATCACCAGGTTTTTCCGGATGCCCCCCGCCTTGTCGATACGGGTGATCGGCCAGGAGCCGTATTTCTTCTCGCAGACCCTCGCCTCTTCGATCGACGTTGCGAGGTGGTAGGTCGTGCCGACACCTAGCCGCTCGGCAAGCTTCACGGCGCCCACATGGAGCTCGAGGCTGCACGGCTCCTTGCCCTCGATATTAACCCAGCAACGAGCACGGCCATCGAGGGCCCCGTTGTAGCGGATGACGCAGTCTTCCAGGACCTTGAGCGCCGCTTCGGCGTTCGGGAAGAAATGATGATCAACCATTTCCTTGGTCCAGCCACGGGGGAGCTCGGGCGGGGGATTGTCGGCGGCGTGGCGCCCGGTGATGCCACGAATGCCTACCTTTTCCATCGCGCGAACGACGATTCCGGGGTCGTATTGTGACCCCATGTCGAGGAAGCAGGTGGTGCCACAGCGCAGCATCTCCGTAATGCCGAGCAGCGCGCCCCAGTATTCGTCCTCTTCGGTGATGTGAGCGTAAAACGGCTTCGCCCAGTGGAAGACCCAGGCGCGTGTGTTGAGATTATCCGGGAATACCGCGCGCGACAGCGTCTCCGAAAGATGAACGTGGCTGTCGACGAAGCCGGGACAGGCGCCGAGCATCCTGCCATCGACCACCTTGTCGAAGCTGGCGTTCTTGTGCCGCGCCGCCACCTCTCGAGAAGGGCCTATATCGGCGATGCGGTCGTTCTCCACCACGAGGCTGGCATTGCGCAGGACCGTATCGTTCTTGTCGACCGTGAAAGCGAAGTTCAAGTCCTTGATCAGTGTGCGCATGCCTCTTCACCCAATACTTGCTTTCGCGGACTGTATGCCTGGCTCCCCGCCGTGACGACGGGAAATTTTCGGCAGCGCGATCGGACGAAACCATTCGTCCGATCGTTTGCGGACCGAAGAATCGCCGCTAGGCGACCGCGGCCCGCTTCACCGCTCCGCCTTTCTTGGCGGTTCCGGTGGGAATCAGCCGATCGGTGTTGGCGTAATCCGACAGCAACTCCGAGCCTTTGGCGGTCACCAGCAACATGTCCTTGTTCTGCATGCCGAAGCCATGGCCGGTGTCGTAGCAGAGCGGCTCGAAACCGAGCACCATGTTTTCCTCCAGCGGCGCGTCACTTCCCGGCTTACCCAGCACCGGTGTCACTCCGAGGTAAGGATCCTCGTGAAGGTGCAGGCCGATGCCGTGCCCCACGAAGGAAATCGGCGGCAGATTGAGCTTGCTCAGCTTGGCGATGAACGCATCGTAGATCTCGCGACAGCTCGCGCCAGGCTTCACTTTCTCCATGATCTCGTACTTGCACTCGACCAGATGCGCCCAGATCTTTTCGGCCACGGGTGGCGCCTCGCCGACGAACGCCGTACGACAGACGCCGGCCTGGTAACCGTCGATGACGGAGAAGATTTCCACGCGACAGATGTCGCCGCGCTTCAGGATGCGCTCCGACGGGCCGACATTGGGCAACACGCTGCGTTCGCCGGTCGCCACGATCATGAGCTTGAAGTGATCGGCCCCCAGGGAATACACATTGCGGGTGAGATGGCCCGCGATGTCCATCTCGGAATCGCCTTCATCGACCACCGCGAGCGTATCCGTTATGGCCTGATCGGCAATCCGGGAGAGCCTGCGCAGAAGCGCAATTTCCCCCGGTGTCTTGATTTGACGAAGCCGCGCCAGGATCGGCTCAGCGTGCTCGAATTTCGCCGCCGGCATGGCCTTCATCAGCCGGGCAAAGTCACCGGCGGGCAGGTAGTCCATCTCGAGGCCGATGCGAGCCTGACCGAGACCGAGACCGGCCAGCTGATCGGCAAGCACAATCATCGGATCGTCGCTGAACTCGGCCCAGATGCGGGTCGGCACGTCCGGCTGGCGGCGCTTGATGGTCGACGCCTCCATATCGACGCCGAACAGGGCCTTGCGGCCGTCGGCGGTGACGATGGTCATGGCATGGCGGTGACGGATGAGAGGTTGCGAGGGGACCACGAACCCGGCGGTATAGGAGAAGTTCTCCGGCGAGGAGCAGATGATGGCATCGAGCCCATACCGGGACATTGACTCGACCTGCTTCGCGACGATTTCTGCCCGCATGATTTCTCCTCTTCTCTCCAGGCTTCTTTGTTCCGCGCTCAATCACGCACGCGGTATTTCTCGATTTTCTTGAGATCGACATCGATGCCCATCCCGGGGCCGGATGGAACCATGATCGCGCCGTCGACCACCTTCATCGGCTCGACGAGCAGATCATCCTTGTAGTAGATGCCACCAACCTGACCGTGCTGGAATTCCGCCGGCGTCGAAACCGGAATGACGCAGGACAATGTGACGGCCGGCGATGCCGCGGCGAGCTGGACGTTGGCGAGATTGCCGATGCCCGTTTCGATCGAGCCGTTGACGTTGCAGATGATGCCTGCGGCGCGGCACACCGCGCCAACTTCCATCGCCTTGTACAGACCGCCGGCTTTCGTCGTGTAGATGGACACGATCTGGATTCCGCCGGACCGGACGATCTGGATCGAGTCATGAGCATTCCACGCCGACTCGTCGGCCATCACCGGCGCGTCGATGCGACGACCGACCTCGGCAATGCGCTCGATTCCCATGACCGGCTGCTCGACATATTTCAGCCGGTTCTTCTCCATCCGCCGAACGACCTGCACCGCCTCTCCCGGCGTCTTGTAGCCTTCGTTTGCATCGACGCAGATTTCGACGGCGTCGCCAGCGACCTCTCGCACGGCGTTGACCATGGCGACATCCCGGTCGGGCTCGACCCCGATCTTCACTTTGATGGTGCGCACCCCCTCCTTCACGAGCTTTGCGACCTCGAGACGGGCCTCTTCGATCGAGATCAACCCGATGGAATGCGTCACCGGCACACGATCGCGCGCCTGTCCGCCGAGCAGGGTGGAGACGGGAACACCGAGCCAGCGACCAGCCAGATCGTAGGCGGCGAATTCGACGGCGGCCTTGGAATAGGGATACCCCCTGATGATGGCATCCATCCGCGCATGCAGCTCGGCAATATTGCCGAGCTCGACGCCGACAACGGCTGGCGCGAGATAGGTGTCGATCACGGTGCGGGTGATGAGCGCGGATTCGCCAAAGTAGCGCCCGAATTCGCCGCCCCAGTCCTTAAGTGCCGGCGCTTCGCCCCAACCGACCCTGCCGTCGCTGTCCACCATCTTGACGATGACGTATCGGCCGATCACCTCGGTCAGCCCCGCCCATTTGTGCTCGCGCCGCGTCGGCAGTTGAACAATCAATGTTTCGATGGATTTGATCGTGGGCAAACCGGCCTGCCTTTATCTGTTGTCGCTGCGAATTAGGCTCGATACACTGGCATTGCGATCTCTTAGTGTGATCACACTTTATGATCATGTAAATGGAAGATCAAGTGCCGCAGCACCGAATTCTCGCCCGACATGGTGCTGCGCTGCGAAGTCGCGGCCAGAGGGGGAACGAATTGACCATCGTCGAAACAACCAACTATTTCGCCAAAGACGGCCAAGCGCCGGTGGTGCTCCAACAACGACGAAGAGCGACAGCGATCAGGCGCGCGCTCGGCCTCGAGCCCGGAGACATTTTCGTTCTGCGCGAGGGCAACGGGCCCGATGTCCGATGGGAATGCAGATTTCCGTCTCGCGAAGCCTATGAGGCCGATCTTGCCGTCCGGGGCGGCTCCGAGGCATTTGCGGAAGCGCGCCGGACGATGCATACGCTGCTCGAACGGTTCGAGCGACACGTCTACGAGATGGACGATGGTCGCTGAACTGAAGCGCCGGCGACAACTGCATGCCGTTATCATGGGAGTGGCCGTTCTCAAACGAACGCGCGGCCTTGGCTCGCCCGGCGAACTATCGGAGATCCAGATAGTTCGCATTGAGAATGCTGATTTTTAAAACCTTTCCAACAATGGGACTTTTGCCCACCGCGTTCAACAGGCGGAGCAAAAGAGGAGCCCATGCCGTTCATTCAAAACACCTGGTACGCAGCCGCATGGTCGACTGAAGTGACCCGCAATCTGCTGGCCCGAAAGATTGCCAACGAGAACATCGTCTTCTATCGCACCGAAGCCGGCAACGTCGTCGGCCTTACCGACCGCTGCCCGCACCGCTTTGTTCCGCTGCATCTCGGACGGATCAAAGGCGATAGCGTTGAATGCGGCTACCACGGCCTTTGCTTCGACCAGACCGGCGCGTGCACGCTCAACCCGCATGGCGACGGACAGATCCCCCGGGCGGCCAAAGTCAAGAGCTACAAGATCGCCGAGAAGCATGGCGTCGTGTGGCTCTGGCTTGGAGAAGCGAGCAAGGCCGACGAATCCACAATTGCGGACTTCAGTGTCCTGACGAACCCGAAGTTTCGCACGGTTTGCAGCTATCTTCACGTCCAGGCGAACTACCAGCTCATTTCCGACAACCTGCTCGATCTGAGCCACGGACAATACGTCCACCCGATGTTCAAGAACGCGGAAGGGCCGCCCCGGTTCGAAGCCGAAAAGGATGCGCAATCCAACGAAGTCTGGGCGAAATTCTCGCGCCCCAATCAACTGCCCAACAAGTATTTTCAGATGCTCGGATATCCCGGGGATCAACGCGGAGACCATCGCAACTTCATGCGCTGGAACCCACCGTCTCTCCTTCTACTCGACGTGGGCATGACGGGCGTCAACAGACCGGTCGAGGAAGGAATTTCGATTCCGACCTCGCACCTGCTGACGCCGGAAACCGAAACGTCGTCGCACTACTTCTGGGCGATGTCCCGTGACTTTCGCCAGAACGAAGACGACCTCAGCCACGAATTGCTGCGGGTCGGCGTCGCCGTTTTCGATGATGAGGACAAGCCGGTCATCGAGGCTCAGCAGCGCGCGGTGAATACGAGCGAGCTCATGTCGTTGAAGCCGGTCCTTCTGCACACCGATGGACCTGCCGTCAGGGCGCGGCGGATCGTGGAAGCCCAACTCCAGGCTGAACAGAGTTAATCGTTCCGCTGCCGCTTCGCGACAGGAAGAACTCCGGTCGCGGATGCGGTCGTCCGATTTCCTCCCAGACTTGGCCGCCACGTCTTGCTGGCGGCCACTTTTTGGGCCGCGGGTCGGCTGTCGCCAGCGCGCCCACTCTGGAGGCTCGCTGCTGGATCGGGGATTCCAACGCGAGAGTGGACTGCGCTAGATTTCGAGGACTATCTCGTCGGACAGCGAGCGTGAGCAGCAGATGGCAATCCGATCATTCGTGAGCTTCTCGGCGGCCGTTTGGAAGCTATCCCTGTGCTCAGGCTGACCTTTAAGCACTCTTGTCAGACACGTTCCGCATATTCCCTGCTCGCACGACAGATCGACGCTTATTCCATTTTCTTCGAGAACCGTCGCGATGGATTTGTCACCGGGCACCGTCAGCCTCCGGCCGCTTCGTGAAGCAACGACAGTGAACGAGTGTCCGCCTTTGACATCGCCACCTGAAAAACTTTCGGTATGCAGCCTTTCGTCCGGACAACCTGCTCTTCTCGCACCGGACACGGCAAAGTCCATAAAGCCCTTGGGACCGCAGACGTAGACTCTTGCCTGCGAAGAACCGAACTGGATATCTCTCTCGGGCAGAAAGCACTGGTCTGCCGGCCCGTTGTCGACATGTAATCGAAACTTGCTCGCAAATGGCGTCGCCGCGATTTCGTCGAGGAATGGCGCGCGATCCAAGGTACGGACGCACAAGTGAAGATCGAATTCTGCGCCAAGTGTCTGCAATCTGTACGCCATCGACAGCAGCGGAGTAATCCCGATCCCTCCCGCGAGAAGGATCGCACGTCCGCCATCTTCAATGAGCTCGAAATTATTGCGGGGTTGCCCGATCTTCAGGCTCATTCCCTCACGAAACGTCTCGTGAACCGCCCTGGATCCTCCTCTCGAGTTCGCATCCTTCAGGATTGCAAGTCTGTAGTAGCTTGATTCAGATGGATCATTGCAAAGCGAATACTGACGCACGATCCCGTCCGATACGTGAACGTCAACGTGCGCACCAGCAGAAAAGGCCGGCAATACGCTGGAGGTTGCCGACTCGAGCTCGACGCTCACAATGTCGGTCGCGATGTGATGTACTTCTCGAATCCTCACATCCATCGTATTTCTCGAATCGACCATCGCCATAACAGCCAGATTTTGTGAAAGATCAGCTCGGCGGCCAACTGGTCGCTTGCTGACGGTGAAGGTTATTCAATTCGACTCGATGGCGGAAATTGGTTTATTGGAGCCGAACTATCGACCTGATCGATAGCTCGTGTGTTCAGGGGACGGAGGGCAGCCTACTTCTTCAGCAAATCATTGGTGTAGAAATCGGCAAGCGGCTTGGCCGACTCGAGATGCTCCGTCGCCGACAACAGACTTAGCGCATCCGATATCGTCTTGTCCTTGATCCAGCCAACGGGCTTGCCTTGCCCCGACGCCATCGTTTCCGAAGTTGCAACGATCTGAGCCTTTATCAATTCGTCGGAAGGAGCCGCACTCCAGGCCTTCTTCAGGGCGGCGGCCGCCATCGCGGGCTCCGACCTCGTCAACTCGATTGCCTCCGCAGTCGCAGCGAGAAAGCGCCTGAGCAGATCCGCCTTCTCAGTAATTCCCTTATTGCTGGCAACGACGGCCAGTCCAGGAACACCGAGGCCAAATTTCGGCAGGTCCAACACGGCAAACTTCTTGCCGGTCCGCTCTTCGACCAGAGGAAGGTCGACGTTTGTATAGACGGAGATGAGATCCACGCGCTTTTGGATGAACTGCGCGAACCTGAGCTGTGGATCGAGTTGAACCTTGTTGATCTTGTCGCAGCTAATCTTGTTCAAGGCGCAAAAAACATCGAGGTAGGTTGTGGCTGGATCCCCGACCGACACGGCGACCGACCTCCCCTCCAATTGCGCCGGTGTCGTCACCTGCTTGTCGGGCCAGGAGATGAAGGCCATTGGGGCTCGCTCCTGGTATATCGCGGCGAGCTTGACCGGCATGCCTTTCTCGATCGCCGAAATGGCGAAGATCGCCGGCACGATCACGACATCTTCGTTGTCGCGGACAAGTCCACCGAGCGCGGCTTGCGCACCCGCGCCTTCTCCGAGGACCACGTCGATTCCGTTTTTCTGGTAAAGGCCCTTCTCCTTACCGAGATAAAAGAACCCGTATTCTCCCTTCAGCTTCCAGCTAAACCTGACGTTCACCGTGTCCAACGCGCGCGCCGCCGTCGTGAAGGACGACACGGCGATTGAAGCTGCGACAAGAAGCTTGAACAGTCTCGGCATGGGTGCCTTCCTCTTTGCGGACCAGCGCCCCGGATCGCTGAACATCCCGTTGCAATCACAAACTTGATCTAATATTGTGATCACATTTAGTTCGTGTCAAGCGGTTGCTTGCCGCCGCAAGCGGAAAAGCTCAATAGCCATCAGCGTGTCGGATACATTCATGCCCGGGATGGGAGGCCAGACCTCCTTATAGTGCCATGGAAACCCCAAAGAGGACCCCCATGCGATTCCGGCACCTGGATATGAACCTGCTCGTCGCACTGGACACAATCTTGACCCACCAGAACATATCGCGGGCCGCCGAGCGATTGTTTCTGAGCCAGTCCGCCACCAGCGGAATCCTATCCAGACTGCGCGAACATTTCGAGGACGAGTTGCTCGTGCGTCGCGGTCGCCAAATGGCTCTCACTCCTCTCGCCGAAGAACTGACCGGCCCGCTCAGGGCCATTCTGACCGAAACGGAAAAGCTCCTGGCGATGCGAAGCTCCTTCGATCCCGCGACGTCCGAGCGGCAGTTTACGATCGCGTGCTCCGACTACGTATGGGCAACGCTTATTGTCGATATCCTGGCTGAACTGCGTACGACGGCGCCTTCGGTGGACATCTTCTACCAGGGTCCAAGCACCCGTTTCTTTCGGACAGAAATCGATTTCCTGATCGTTCCCGATCGCTTCATGTTGGAGGACTGTCCATTCACTGCTCTCCCCGCAACAAGTTACGTGTGCATCGTGTGGCAGGGCAACGAGACTGTCGGGGACAGCCTGACGCTCGATCAGTTCCTCGAGATGCGCCATGCACAAGCCTATAGCGAACGGACGACGTTCATCGAGACCTGGTTCTTCAAACAATTCGGTCGCGCTCCCCGAGCCGGGATAACCGCGCCAAGCTTCACGCTCATTCCGGAGGCCATCATCGGGACACGCTTCCTGGCGCTGATACCCGCAGACCTGGCAGAGCGCGCAGCGACCACCTTACCTATTAGGAAAGTGGAATCTCCCATATCGCTTCCGCTCATGACGGACGTCCTTCAGTGGCGCATCTCCCACGAGAGAGACCCCGGGCTGCAATGGTTACGATCTCTCATTCAAGATGTCGCGCAGCGACGACACCAGCGCCTCATTGCACGCTCGTAGAGGGACGCGCTCGGATACTGCCCCGGTATGTGCGGTGTTTCGAGCCGCATGCAAGAAGAACGCGGTTGGCTTGTCGAGGAGTGTAGAGATCGACAATTGTGATCACCATTGAGCACAACAATAGCCTCGGCGGCTGAGCTTAGTTCGAACAATTTGAACCGGGACGCCGCCCAGTCGCAATTTGCTCCTGAGCGCATTGCGAGGCACCGGGAACATCTAAACTATTTGATATTCTTTGCAGGCAATTTGCTTACAAAACTGAGAATCGCCGAAGCGATTTTTTCCGGTTGCTCTGGTAGCATCGCGTGGCCTGCGCCATCGATATCGACCAATACGACGCGATCACCCATTGCTTCTTTCATCATATGACCATTTTCGGGCGGCGCTACAGCATCCTGCAGTCCCTGGAGCACCAAGAGCGGGATAGTTGAGCCAGCATTCCACCAACCTTCGACTGGAGTTGCTTTCAACGCGGACATTTGTGCTCTTGATACCTCAGGGTACCAACCATCGCGCCATGCGTTCTGGTCATTGCCGGGAGCGAAGAACGCGAACTTCACATCTTGCATCCGCTTCTCAACGGGTTGGTCAAGCCGAAAGCTTCCCGCCAGAGCTTCCTGAGCACCTGGCTTAAGCGGCGCCTTGCCACCTGCGGCGATCATAATCACGGCTCGGACCAGATCCGGGCGATCAGATGCAAGGGTCCGTGCAACACGCTGCCCAAAAGCATGGCCAATTACAATGACCGGCTTAGCGGGAAGCGACTCGATGACCGCTGCGGCATCCGCGGCCAGATCATGCAATGTGATGTCATTCATCGCCCCGGTGCTCTTCCCAACCCCACGCGGCTCCGGACGAACAGCCGTAAAACCCGCATCGACCAATCGGCGTGACAGGTCGTCGAAATCGGTAGCGCCGCGCCCGAGCGATGCGATCATCAATACTGCTGGCCCGCTGCCGTCGATCTGAAATTCGACCTGCCCGCCGGTTTTGGTTGAGATAACGCGGTCGTCAGCGTGCGCGGACGTGATCGCACTCATCGTCAGGGCTGCGAAACCAATCGCGATCAACGGCGCAACATTCTTCATGCAGCTATCTTCCAGAGCACAGTGTGACGAACCGCAGCAATGCACGAGACTCTCGAATGGGAGCGCAATTGTAGAACGATGTCGAGGATTTTCTTCCGATCGCCGAAGCTATCGATCGTCAATGTCCTCACGCGCGAGGTTCGCCAGGGACGTTTCGCCCACCGCGCGACCCATCCAACCTTGCCCGCGTCGCTGACAGCCCTCGCGGCGGCAACCGCCTGGTTGGCGCGCCCTTGCCGCCAAACAGTTACTAGTAGCCGCGAGGCGTGAAAGCTCGTTATTCAACTAGCTATGACTCAGCCACATCCATTTTGCCGCGATCATCTCAATTCGCGTCCCATAGTAGCGCAGCTCCCTAAACGCAGTTCGTCGCTCCGAGCCTGGAGGAAGGCGAACGACCGAATCCGCTAATGCTCGAAATTGCTCAAACAAATTCACTAGCTCCTGCTCCCGATGCCAGCGGCAATCGGCGTCGATCATCGGGCAATTCCAAGCAGTGTGCCCCTTCTTTCCACCACTTGTCGACCTCAATGCCCACGCCCCTTCATCCGAAAAGCGAAACTTGGACTAGCCGCGCAACGCGCATTAGCGCTAAACTTGACATCTAGCCGATTACCGAACCGGCAATGCATGTGGTCAAGTCATCTCTTCAAGACGGCGCAATCATGCGCCGCTTGCCAGTGGACGAACACGACGTACGTTCGAGCAAAGCAATTCTCCGCTGTTATGAACGTTCATCGAGTTAGTTGGGCTGTTAGGATGCCATAGACCATATTAGCTCTGAACTTTCGCTCAGCGTTCGGTCCTTCGAAAAGGAGCAAGGCTCGCGTTAGAATCGGTAGCGAGCCCCCACCGTCGCATTGAAATTCGAAGTGTGAGTGTAGCCGTTGGAGAACCCACCGTTCACCCAAGTGTGAGACAGGCCGGCATACCAGTCCAGCCGCTGCGTCATCTGATAATCAATCGTTCCAGAGAGCCAATTGAGTTTGCCTGCACATTGAGCCAGCGTCGCGGTTCCGGCTCCAGGATTGGTGCAGGCTGCTCCGGCGCGCACATAGCTATTCTGGTCCACGGTGTACCACGCTCCCGCAACCACCCACTTCGGGGTGATCTGCCAACGAGCGCCAAGCCAATAGACATCCAGCTCCCTCGCCGTCGTAAAGGACGTGAAGGTGGTGGGAGTGAAGTTTAACCGGTAGCCACCGATCGTTCGGTAACCGGCCGGAAGCACGCTCGAAGGATTCGTCATCGAGATGTTTTCATAGCCGCCCATGGCGGTAACACCCGGAAGGCCGAGCGTCTTGAAATTGTAGAGCGCCATGATCGACCACGCGGTGTTGTCCGAAACCGTGGCGTTCAGGACGTCAAGATACTGACAATCAGCAAGGCTCACGCCCAGCGACTGGCAGCTCCCGGCCGCTTTGGCTGTCGAATTTGTCAGGGATGACGCAACGATGCCATCGTTAAAATGCCCCCATGTCGCGCTGAGCTTGGCTCCATCGAACAGGCCCCAACCATCGACTCCCGCACGAAGAGCCCACGCTGTACCGCCTTGATCAGCGCCCGCAAACCGATACTGAGCTGCGAAATTGAACTGGCCGATCGTTTCCTTGTACTTAAGCGAGTTGTTCCAGTGCTTGTCCTCTGTCGCACCGAAGCCTCCCGCGTATGTGCCCGACGTGCCAAAGAGCGAATTGGCAAATGACAATTTCTGTGGGTCAAAGACCGCGAAGTCATCAAACATCAAGCTGTTCTGACGTCCGAAACGAAGCTCTCCAAGAGTCGTATGCTTGAAACCGGCCCATGCTTCTCCATTGAAGATCTGCCCACAACGACTGCTGTCTGAGTTCGCGGTCGTGCCGGGAACGTTGCCGGTGCCGTTAGCACGAACGAGCGATTTGCAGGAATCCTGAATGGCCATGAACGCTGGATTGAAGCCGCTTTGCAGGTCCGAGACGAAAGACCATCCCTGAAGGCTCGGGGTCGAGAACAGTTCGTCAAGCTTCTGCTCCGTCCGAATGCCGAGTAGCGACTGGCTCATGGCATTGTTGGTGAACGCGAACCGCGGCCCATCGCTGTTCTTGGCGACGAGGTACTGTCCGTTCATGTATGGGCTCGGCGGGACGCCGTGGTCCTGGTACGATCCCGTCAGATCGAAAATTCCATAAACCGTAATACCGGCATACGACAACTTTCCAGGTTCACCGTCGAATATCGTTGAAGCGATCGAAGCCGGCGCCGTACGGGCTTCCTTGGTGGCCATATCGCCCGCATTGGCCGGACCGGCCGAGCAGGCGCCAGCCGAAAGCAGGACGGCTCCCATCAACGCGCGCCGAATCGTTGTATTTCGAGTCAACGTTAACCCCCCACGTGTAGAGATCCGTACAGATCTTTTCGCCCCGAATTCTATTCCTTGACTTTGTGCCCAGCAGTCCAATGGGTTTCAATCTCGCGGAAAGGCATAACAGTTATAGCCGGATCCCCTTGGCTCACTGTGGCAACGCACGCGCACGACCTAACGGCGTTACACTTCGGGATGAGCAGTGCGCGCGAGCCCCCAGACGAGAAACGCCGCGCACACCGCGCAAGTAGAGAGCCCATCAGCGCTTCCTGACTTCAGAGCACATGTGCTCTCTCACCACGTTGGGCAGCCATAATAGGGCATCGATCTGGCCCGCCTTGATCAGGCACACCTCTGTACTCGTCAGCAGAGCTGAGCGAATGGTCGGAAACCGCCGGGAAACGCTGACGAATGGCCGACAAGACCGCTTTCGTCGCAATAGTCTGGGGCCTTTGCATGGATGTTGCGACAAACAGCCTTGGCACGGGAAGTGGGCCCGTTAGCCGTCGGATATCCAGCGAGCCGTCTTGGGCCTGTGTGCGCACGACATTGAACGGCAGGATGGTGAAGACGATCTTCTCGCGCACCAACTCCAGCAGGCTTCCGGTGCCAATCACTTCCAGGCTGATCGTTAGGTCGATGCCTGATTCACGCGCCGTAGTATCCAGCGCGTTTCTGAGGCGATGGGGCCTCGGCGCGAGAGCCAGAGGCAAGTCCTTGACATGCTCCAGCGAGATATCGTCACCAAAATGAGATAGGCTGCCTGGTGCTCCTACCAGGACGAAATGGTCATCCATCAAATGGTCGATATTGAGCGTACTTGTGTTGGGTGAGTTATAGAGAACTGCAATGTCGACAACCCCGTTGGTCAACATCTCGATGGCCGTTGCGGAATATGCTTCGATAAGATTTAGGACGATATCCCGGTACTCTTGCCTGCAACGCTTGATCAAGTCGATCGTCAGCACGCTACCCGACAGAGGCGGCAGCGCAACGATCACATTTCCAGACCGCGCTCCGCTGAGTGCTCGCAATTCGTCCTGCGCATGTGAAAGGCTGCGTAGGATCGACGTCGCATGCATCAGCAGTTGATCGCCGGCTCTGGTTAGCGAAATTCCCCGGCCGTTCCGGTTGAAGAGCTGAACGCCGTGAAATTGTTCCAGACACCTTATTTCCCTGCTGAGGATCGATTGACTGATGGAAAGAGCGTACGCCGCCTTTGAAAAGCTTCCCGCTTCCGCGACCCGCACGAAAAAATAGTAGGGCTTCAGATCGAGCGCGGCTCGTTGTTTAGGAGGCAAAATCATGTGATAGACTTCACCATTTTCGGGTTGGAGTCGAACTGGAGGGAGGCATCTTAGAAGGAGGTCGGCGCTCCAGTTCTTCACTGGATAGGCCTTTCCAGAAAAGCGACGATCGTCGTTCGATTGGCTAGGGAGACAACTCCTCCAATGCTTTTCCCTTGGTCTCAATTCCACCCAGCGCGGTAATCGCGGCACCTGCCAGCAGAACGCAGGCAAAGACACCAAAGACGTACTGGATTCCAAAACTCGCGATGATCCATCCCACTACAATCGGACCGGCAGAAGAGCCGAGACGAAGCCAGGCGCTCCCGAACCCCGTTCCGATTGCGCGCAGCCGGGTTGGATAGAGCTCGGACGAATAGAGATAGAGTGAGAATGTGATCGTCTGGACGATGGCGTAGGCGAGACCCGCAAGGACCAGGACCTGGGTCGCACCGCCGGCTCCGAGCAGGGCGAGCGAGGCCAACGGTATGGGCGCGAGCAAGAAGGCTACGACATACCAACGTTTGCGCCCCACCCGGTCGATCAATAAGGCGCATGCAACGGCAGCGACCACGCCTGCCACCGACGTCAGCAGGCCATAGCGCAGGCTGGTCTCGAGCGGCAGATTGAAGGTCTGACGGTACAGCGTCGGCAGCCAAGTGATGATGCCGTTTGCAACGAGGTATGACGAGAACCACATGCCCCAGATCGTCAACGTCCGCGCGCGGTAGATTCCCTGAAAGAGTTCACGCCAGTCGGTTACCGATTTGGTGGGCGCGCCGACTGAAGGCTGCGGGTCGACAAGAATGTGGCCGCTCGCGACCGCACTGCGCTCCAAGGCTGAGACGATGCGGTCGGCCTCGACATAGCGTCCGCGCCCAGCGAGCCAGCGCGGGGACTCCTTCATGAAGAAGCGCAGAGGGATGAGGATCGCGGCCGGGATCAGTCCGACAACAAACATCGCCTGCCAGCCGAAGCGTGGCACCAGCACGCTACCGATCAGGCCAGCTCCGACGAGGCCAAACAGGAACATGACTTCATACAACAGGAAGAAGCGGCCACGCCCCTTGGAGCTGATGAACTCGTTGATATAGGCACTTGCAACCGGCACCTCGCCGCCGGTTCCGATGCCCTGCACAAAGCGAAAGAGCATCATGGACAGGGCACCCCAGGCGAACAGGCACGCCACGTCCATGCTGACAAAGAGCAGGATCGTGCACAGCAAGATCTTGAGGCGTCCGAAGCGCTCGGCAAGGGAGCCAAAAAGAACAGCTCCAAAGACCTGCCCCAAATATCCCACCGAAAGGATCAGGCCGGTCTGTTGCGGATTAAGGCTCCATTGCTGAACCAGAACCGGCATTGCGTAAGCAATGGCAATGACGGTGTAACCATCGAAGAATGTTGCGGCCCCGATCACGTTACGGGTCCAGAAGACCGGTCGGGTCACCGGAAGCCGCTCAATTCTGGCACCAATTTCTTGTCTACCGTCCAACTGCGTGGTGGCCGAAGTCGGCACGCCGGCCTGCGCCGTCATGAGCATGATCTCCTCCGTTTTTCGGCTTTTTGCCGCTATATCTTTGCTTGGCCACGTCGTTGGCCGATCGGCGGCGGTTACCCGCCGCCGATGTTCGTCTTCGTCGCCGCGGGGAGATCAGGCAGCTTTGGCGGCACCTGGAATGAGGCCGGCCTGCGCCAACGCATCGCGGATTTCCTTTTCCGCACCGCTAGCGAGCGGCATCAGAGGCGAGCGCACCGTCGCATGATCGAGCTTGCCGCGCGCCACAAGGCCAAGCTTCAGAGCGCAAGTGCCTTCCATGTGCGAACCGCGATGATAGACCGCCTTCGTCACGGGGAGCAGCCGGTCGTGATAGGCGCGCGCAGCGTTGTAGTCGCGCGCCTTAGCGGCGGCGAGGTACTCCACGAGCGGCTCCGGTGCGAGACCGCCATAACCGACCAGCAGGCCGTCGACGTCAAACATGGTCGGCAACAGCCACTCGTCGTGACACGTCAGGATCTGCAACTCGGGAAATTCCTTCCGCAGCACCGGAATCTCAGTGTCCCAGCGCTTCATGTCGCGAACGCCATTCTTGGTGGCAACGACGCCGGGCTGTGCGGCAATCTCGACCTGGGTCTGAAGATCGTAGGAAGCCTTGGTCGCGTTCGGATACTGGAACAGGATGCATTGCAGTCCTGACGCCTCGTGGATTGCCTTGTAACGATCCTGCGGTGCGCCCTTCTGGAACCCGAAGCGAAGCCAACCGTGGTTCGGATAGACCAGTGCGCCTATCGCGCCTGCGTCGGCAGCCCGTTTGGCTTCCAGCGCGGCGACCTTCGTGCCTTCGCCGGTGATACCGGCAATGATCGGAACTTGCTTTCCGACCGCATCGACGTAAGTCCTGATCAGGTCGAGCTGCTCTTCCGAGGTCAGGAAGGTGCCTTCACCGGCATGACCGAGGATGACGAGGCTCTTCACTCCCTTCACGGAGACAAGCCAGCGCGCCAGATCTGCATTGGCCTTGTGGTCAACTGCACCATCGCGAGTAAAGGCGGTAACGGGGGCAGGGTTCAGCCCCCTGAGATCCATCACAGGCATATTCAACTCCCTTGAGTTTAGGCGGTTTTGCGAACGCTCCCTCGCTCGACTTTCATGTGGGAACGATGTCAGGATCGATCTCGGGAACGTTCCCAAGCTATAATTGAGGTGCCCTTGTGTCAATCGTTAAATTTGGACTACCTGCGGGGACGCAGAATCTAAAGGCGAATCAGATGGATCGCGGTGATGAAGCCCCCGAACGGCCGGAGCGGGTGACCCTGCTCGACGTGGCCGAGGCTGCGGGCGTGTCGAAATCGACGGTGTCCCGCATCCTGGACGAGCGCCTGCCGCGATCCGAGAGCGAGACCGCGAAGCGCGTCCGCCAGATTGCCGCCAAGCTCGGCTATCTCCGAGACGTCTCGGCAAGCAGCCTGCGGCGTGGCAACACGATGACGATCGGAATGATCGTTCCCCGCCTGACCGACACCGTCATGGCAATGCTGTATGAGTCCTTTACGCACGCATGCACCCGGTCCGGACGATTCGCCATCGTAGCGACAACAGGCGACGAACCGCGTGCCGACCGTGACGCAGCGCAGACATTGTTGCAGCGTGGCGTCGACGGACTCGTGATGTCCACGGCCCGCATCGGCGATGATTTTCCCGAACAACTCGCAGCGCGGGGCGTGCCCTGCGTTCTGGCCTTGCGCACTGACGGACGCACTCTCTCCTCGGTCGCCGACGATCGTCTCGGCGGATACCTTGCAACACGACACTTGCTGGATCTTGGTCATCGACGTATCGGCCTTATCGCCGGCCCCTCCTACGCTTCAAGTAGCATCGGCCGAACCAAAGGCTATCAACAGGCGATGATAGAAGCCGGCATCGACCCGGATTCCGGCTGGATCGTCGAGTCGACATTCGGCATCGATTCAGGTGCTGACGCAACAGAAACTCTGATGCGCTGCTCGCCTGCACCAACCGCAATCTTTGCCGTCAACGACAATACGGCGATTGGCGCCCTCTCAGCCCTACAAAGGCTCGGGCTATCGGTACCGGGCGATGTATCCATCGTTGGATATAATGACATCCCAATCGTGAGCCGGCTGCCAACGCCACTGACAACGGTCCGCGTTCCCTTTGACCAGATTGCAAACGCTGCATTGGACCTTGTTGCCCATGGTCCTTCGAACGAGCAGGATCGCATTCGTGTTGCGACACCGACGCTTATTCCTCGACAATCTACGGGCAGGCCCAGATCCGCGGCTGGCTCGCCGTAACGAGGTAGTCGGTCTCCGCGTGTGGCACCTCACTCCTCCGGGCTACTAGAAGTTCGCTGCGAGACCGGAACGAGCGTTTGTGGCGACAGCAAGCATGGGGACCTTCACACATCGTGCCCATCCATCACTCTCGACAGAAAAGTAAAGCGCCGTGGTCGCATGGCTCGCTTCTACCAGAGCGGTTCAAGGCATCCGTAGTACGTCCGGATGAATCAGCGGTGCGTCCTTCACCCAGAGCCTAGCCCCGCGCGGACCGGCGACCGCACGCAACGCATCACCCGCTGGCAAGCGGATCCAGCCTTGCGTCGTTAGAGTCCGATCGCCGATCGTCAGATCGCCATCGAGAACGAGCGCCTCTAACCCCCGTTGGTTCTCGATTATCGTCGCGGCGCCTGTTGCGAGAGTTTCGAATCGGACATTCTCGGATCCGTCGTTAAAGAGTTCGATCGCGCCAGGCGCAGATCGAGCCTGTACGGGCCGGCGGACGATCTGCTGATGGTCCCCTTCTCGGAATTGCCACAGCCGCACAAAGATCGTGCAGCCCTCCGCCGAAGCGGGCACGTGAGAAGTGCCCGGCGGGTTGCGGAAATAGCTGCCGGTAGGATAGTCGCCATGCTCGTCCTGAAACACGCCTTCTAGGACGACGATCTCCTCGCCGCCACCGTGTGTATGCCGGGGAAATGCACTCCGCGGTGCGTAACGCACGATCGATGTGGCGCGAGCGACCTCGTCGCCGATGCGGAACAGCATACGCCGATCCACGCCGGCGGCAGGGCTCGCCATCCATGGGAGCTCCGAGGCTTGGATGATCACGGGGATCGTCAGATCGTCATTGATGCGCATGGTTTGCCTCCGTCATGGTGAGTACCATCCTGAAATTCGCCTGGCCGGACCTCATCCGCGCGACCGCCTCGCCAGCCTTCTCCAGCGGCATGATTTCGATGCGGGGTCGCACTGCGGCCAGCACGCTGAAGTCCAGCGTCTTCTCGTTCTCGAAGGGCGTGCCGGTGATCGATCCAAGGATGCTGCGCTCGCCGACGACGATGTGTCCTGGGGACACGGGCAGAGGATCCTTTCCGGCTCCCAGTAGGACCAACCTGCCCTGCGGCGCGAGAGCGCCCGTCAACGCGGCAACAGCCTGGACGTCGCCGATGGTCGTTATAATGGCCTTGACACCGCCGAGCCCTTGCAAACGTGCGACGGGGTCTTCCTTCTTCGAGTCGATGTAGACGTGCGCTCCGAGGGTGATAGCGTCGGTCGAGATATCGGCCCCGCGCCCCACGGCGACGACGCGGAAGCCCATCCGTCTCGCGTACTGGAGTGCGAGATGCCCCAGCCCGCCGATGCCCTGCACGACGACCGTGTCTCCGGCTTCCGCGCCGCACTTCTTCAGCGCATTGAATGTCGCGATGCCTGCGCAGAGCAGCGGCGCCGCCTCCTCCGACTTCAGCTCATCGGGAATCGAGACCAGCCCGGTAGCCCGGGCGATCATCATCTCGGCGTAGCCGCCGTCGCACGTCGACCCGACGAACGGCTGGTTCATGCAGAGCTGAAACTCTCCGCGGCGGCACTGGGCGCATTGGTTGCAGTGTCCGCCGAGCCTTCCGATACCGACCCTCTGACCGATCTTCCAGATCGAGGGCACGCCGGCGCCGAGCGTCGCGATGCGGCCAACGACTTCGTGACCAGGCACGCGAGCGGGGAACATCTTCGGATCGGCCCGGTCGATGTCGCCCGCGTCGGCGCCGCAGATCCCGCAGGCCTCGACCGCGATCAGAACGTCTCCCGCGCCGGGTGACGGCGTCTCGCGTTCGGCGATTTCGAGTTCGCCGAGTTTCGAAACCTGCGCGACGCGATGGGAACGCCTCATTTCACTACCTCCGATGGAGTTCCACTTCAGCCGTTCGCTGCCGACGACAGCGGATTGCTCTGCGCAAGCTTACGCCCGCGCGCGATCACGAATGCCGCGGCGCGCTCCGCCGCGTCGACGGCGCCGGGGTTGCCGCGCGGATCCGTCGATCCGATGCGCCCTCGTCCGGGGTCTCTGGCGTGCGGATGGTCCACCGTCGGAAATCCAATTCAATTGACGTCCCGGCTTCAGGCCGCAACGCTTTCTCTGGATGGCTTCGGCGACGCCACGAAAAGCGCGGCCACGGCAAACAGCAGAGGCGGAAACGAGAGCCAGAGCACCGTGTCCCAACCGTAAGCCGAGAGCAGTCCACCTGACAGGAAGGAGCCGAACGTCATCGTGCCAAACACCACGAAGTCGTTGAGCGATTGGACTCGCGCCTTTTCTTCCGGCCTATGACACTCGAGAACCATCGCAGAGGCACCGACGAAGCCGAAGTTCCAACCGACGCCCAGAAGGACCAACGTCGCCCAGAAGTGCGCGACCTGGATGCCGAGGAGTCCGACCGCGGACGAAGCAGCTGTAAGCAGCAGACCCGTCGCAACCACCTTCGAGGCGCCGAACCGGGTGATCAGACGGCCGGTCCAGAAGCTCGGCCCGTACATCGCGATGACGTGCCACTGGAGGCCGAGGTTCGCGGATTGCTGCGGCAGGTTGCAGAACTTCATCGCAAGCGGCGCAGCCGTCATGAGGAAGTTCATCAGAAGGTACGAAACCACGCCGCAAACGACCGCACCGATAAGCCGCGGCTGCCGCGCAATAATGGCCAAGGGACGCCCCTTGCCAGCATCTGTCGCCGTCGGCGCCGGCAGACGCACGCCGGCGAGGACCAGGAGCGAAATGGCCGCGACGGCAGCTTGTCCGAGATACGTCGCAGCGAACAGGTACGGCTGCCAAAGATCCATCGTGTAGGTGACGAGCTGCGGCCCAATCACGCCAGCGAAGACGCCGCCCGCCATCACGGCCGACAGTGCCCGCGGTCGCCGTTCGGGCGCAGCGCAGTCGGCGGCGGCAAAGCGAAAGGAGAGCACCACCGCGGCATAGACGCCCCCGAAGAACGTCGCGAGACAGAACAGCCAGAACGAGGCCTGCAGCACGGCCAGCGTTCCGATCAGACCACCCGCGACGCCGCAGCCGGTGCCGATCATGAAGGCGGCACGACGCCCGTGATGCTGGGCGATCGCGCCAGCCGGCAACGTGCACGCGGCCATCCCGACGACGAAAATCGAGATCGGAAGCGTAGCGAGCGCCTTTGTCGGCGCCAGCATGTCTCCGATCACAGCGCCGGTGGCGTAGATGACGGTCGAGTTCGCGCCGGCCAGCGCCTGCGCGATCGACAACCTCACTACGTTGGCGCGCTCGAACCGGGTGGTCGGCACTGCGTCTTGCAGATCTTCCACCACAACTTGGGTCATTTAGGCCTCGATTTGATGACGCCAGCGCGTGTCGCGCTGCGATGGACGGCGATGAAGACGGCGATCCAGCAGATCGCGCGCTTTGGCGGACTGCCCACTGCGCATCATCGCGAGCAGCAGCATGTCCTCGAGAATCTCCCGCTGGGCGCCGCTACCGCCGACTCGAGCGAAGTCCCTCGTCAACGGTTCGAGAATTCGTACGCACTCGGCGTAGTCGGCATTCGCGAAAGCGACGGCCGCTGAGCCAACCGCCGGGACGACGGGTCCGGCCGGCAACGCCCCGTCCGCGATACGCCGCGAGTTCGCATCGATGCGGTCGATCGCGGCGACGTGCCGTCCGGTTGTTGCCGAAAGAAGTCCCATGTGGACCTCGACGAACGCGAGTCCGGGGTTCGCGTACTTCGCGCCGGCATAGCGTTCGGCCTCGTCCCACAGACCGACCGGCACTTCGTGTCCGTACGCCTGCAACCGCCACAGCAGCGAGACCGCATCGCTTACGATGTTGATCGGAAGTCCCAGCGAGACCGAAGGGCGAACATGCTTGGAATAGAGCGCGAGCGCGTGCTGCGGATCGTCGCGCTCAAGCGCGGACAGAGCGGCATGCCACGCCAGGTGCCCATGCAGCATGCCCGCCCGGTCGTAGTCAGGAAGCCAGCCTTCAATCAGGCTCTCGGCTTCCTGCGCCGCGCCCTGCTCGAACATGGCGTGCGCGACGGCATGGGCGGCGTTGGCGTTGGCGCGCCGGCGCTCGAGACCGCGCTGCGCCAGATCTCGGCCCTTGGTGACCGCGCCGTTCTCGGCGTGCGACCAACCGCGGTAGGTCAGAAGCCACCAGTCGTCCGATTCGTAGCGATCCGCCACCTTCTCGCACAGATCGACCCGTGCCTGGTCGTGATCGGCCATTCCCGAGAAGGCAAATAAACCGAACGCGCCCAGCGGGAGCGAGAGGATCAGGACATCGCGGGGCCATTGATCGAGATGGGCGAGCGCGCTCTCCAAAGCCTTGACCGACTGCCCGGTCACCGCAAGCGAGAGGGTCGACACGTGGCTGATCTCACGGGGCACTCCGTTTCGGGCGACGAACTCCTGCGCCCTCGCGACGCTGGCGCGCGCCTCGGCCGGCTGGCCCTTGATCGCTTGCAGCCGCGCGAGAGCGGCATGCGCTAGAGCGAACTCCGGATCTTGGTCGATAGCCTGCCTCAGCACCTCCTCTGCGCCGGGCCAGGCCGACAAGAGAAGGTCGACGCCCGTGCGATAGCCTGCCGCCGCTTGCGGCGAGTTCGTCGAAATCGGAAGGCCGCGACTGTCGACCTCGGCCATGCTCGGCTCCTACAGCGGACGGGCCCGCCGACCTGGCTGCCCCTTGATTTCGACCGCTACCAGAGCGATATCAGGCTGTCTTTCGACGTTTTGCCAATTTATGTCGAATATCCGCCAATCGGAGACGGCATGTCCTGGACTGCAATATCGCCCCCGCCAGACGCCCTTCCCCCGCAACCGATCACGATGCGGGCCCAATCGATTCCTCCGAGGCACGAATTTCCGGAGCACGCGCACAACTGGCATCAGGTTGTCTACGCCGTCGACGGTGTGCTCATGGCGATTGCGGAGAACCGGTCCTTCGTCATCTCGCCGGAACAGGCGGTGTGGTTGCCGAGCGGCATCCGCCACCGGGTCGGTTCACTTCTGGGCGCCGAATTCCGCAGCCTATGGATCTCCGTCGACTCCGGACGAAGTTTGCCGACGGCTCCGACGGTGCTGGCCGTCTCACCCCTGTTGAAGCAGTTGATCGTCGAGGCCGCCGCCATCGAAGCCAGAGAGGATGACGACGGATACACGGACCGCGTCACGACACTCATTCTCGACCAGCTCGCCAGAGCTCCAGCGCTCACTGCCGGATTGCCGTGGCCGCGCAGCGGGCGCTTGCTGCGCCTTTGCGAAGCTCTCTACGTAAATCCCGCCGACGAACGCGGTTTGGACGATTGGGCGAAGGTGCTTGGTACTTCGTCCCGAACGCTCACGCGGCAGTTCGAAGCTGAGATGGGTTTGAATCTGCGATCATGGAGGCGGCGAGTACGGCTTCTGCGTTCGATCGAGCTGTTGCGCAGCGGAACCAGAGTAACCGAGACGGCCCTGCAACTCGGCTATGCCTCCACGTCAGCGTTCATCTTCGCCTTCCGGACTGAGATGGGATCCAGCCCGCATGCATATATGAGAAAGGCCCCCAACTCGCATTGATCGCGATGCTATCTCAACCTGGAGGACGGAGGGTCAGGCGCCTTCTTACTTCTGGGGTGCTGATTATCTATTAACCAGTAGATCTGCTGACGAGCGATCGCACCGAAGCGCCTTCGAACCCACATGCGGGGCGCGGCGCACGGGGAAAGTGGGAAGTTCGAATCAAAAAAGTTCGAGCTTCGCCACGAGCCGTCCCGCTCATGGGAGCAATCTAGCCGAGATAGGCATTCGCCTCGCGAAGCTTCGCTTGCATCCGCTCGACTGGCAATTCTCTTGCCCCAATATTTCCTTCGGCGATCATCGCAGCTGCGAGGCCGGCAGCATGGCCGATCGCCATCGTATTCGGCATCACGCGAGTGGACGCGTGCGCCTCATGAGTCGAGGAGATCCCGCGTCCAGCGATCAGCACGTTGTCGAAGCCGGACGGCACGATTGAGCGATAGGGGATCTGATAGCTGTGGTCCTTTCCGAGCGTCTCGAATCCTAGACCCGTGCCGGTGGCCGGGTGGATGTCGATCGGATAGGCACCGCATGCAATCACGTCGGAAAACGTCCGGCCCCGACGCAGGTCGTCGACGGTGAGGATGTAATTGCCGCTGACGCGGCGCGTTTCTCGGATGCCGAGCTGGGCGGCGAGCGCCACCAATCGTCCGCCAGCGCAGCCGGGAACATTTTCCCGGATGAAGTTTGCGGCCGCGAAGGCCTGCCGTCGCCCCTCGACTTCGGCCCGACTGAGATCGAACGGATCGGTTGCATCGACGCTGACGCGGCTAACGTTGAACCAGCCGTCCTGCGTGCCGGTGACGCGACTCTGGTGCAGCGCCGCTCGCGCCAGCGCGCCTTCATGGACGCCGCGCTGGGCCAGCGCGTGTATCTCCGGTGTGGGGATGGCGTTGAACGCCTCGTAGTCGATCGGGCCAAAGCGAAACATCATCGTCGCAGGCTGTAGCGTTTCACCTTCCTCGAGTGACAGAAACGTCGCGCTGGCGCGCGCAAGGACGTCGAGATCGCCCGAGGCATCGATCACTACTTTAGGCCGCAGCGCAATTGGTCCCTTCTTGGTCAGCACGGTTACCTCGTTGATCGTTCGCTCAGTGCGCGCGACCGACATCACGACTGTGTTGAACAGCAGATGTGCTGGCGCCCTGGTGACAAGCTCGTCCAACACGATCTTGAGGGTTTCCGGATCGTAGGAAACCTGATCCATGCGATGGCCGGTCGACATCACGAAGTGCGAGTGGCCGTCCGACGCGCCGCGAGCACGGAGGTTATCGACAATCTCCTCGGCGATGCCGCGGATCACTCTCCTGCCGGCCTCGGTTTCCCAGCCCACGAACTGACCGACGGCGGCGGCCGTCGCTGAGCCACCGAGAAATCCCCATCGTTCGACGAGCAACGTCTCGGCACCGTTGCGTCCAGCGGCGATGGCTGCGACGGTCCCGGCCATCCCGCCACCGCAGACAAGCACGTCGATGTTGATGGGATTCATCGCAAGACCTTCAGTGCAGGATTAACGCCAATACGATCGTTCGCAGTTCCTAGAGATGGCCGCCAGCCCGGCGCACCAATTTCGAGATGATCACGGCGCTAATTGCGGCGATCGCGGTCGGGACCGTGGCAACCATGAACAAATCGCGGCTCGACCAGTGCAGGGCGATCAGCACCCCACCGACGTAGGGACCGGCGATGGCACCAAGGCGGCCGATACCCAAGGCCCAGCCTACCCCGGTCGCTCGAATGCTGGGGGGATAGACCAACGAGCTGACCGCGTTGGCCCCGGTCTGCGTGCCGATAACGAAGAAGCCGGCAATGAAGGCGACGACCATCAAATAGGCAACCGAACTGCCCGCCATAGCAATCAGAAGCAGTGCAACCGTTCCGCCCATGTAACCGATGCTCATGACGACAAAGGTGTCGAAACGCCGGGCCAGTGCGGCCAGCGTGAGGGTTCCGACTATGCTGCCGACCTGAATCAGGGAGGCGGCGACCAAGGCGGAACTCACGTCGACACCAGCTGTCGTCGCGAGCGTTGGAAACCAGGAAATCATGAAATAGAGCGAGAGAATGTTGGTGACGAACATCAGCCAAAGCCACAGCGTTCGCGGAGTTCGGCCCCCTGCAAACAACTGGGCGACGGGAAAGCCGATGGCCTTGTCTTCGACCTCAAGCACCCCCGTGGGGTCGATCTCGACGGTAGAATCGATCCGGCGAGCGTAGGCGGCGATCAAGTCGTTGCGGGTACCGCGATAGGCCAGATAGGTGATGGACTCCGGGAGCCATAGCCAGACGGCAATCAGCAACAGCAACGGCAACACTGCGCCAAGGACAAAGACGGCGTGCCAGGTCAAGATCTGCAGCAGGTACGCGCTAATCAATCCGCCTCCGGCAGCTCCGATCGCGTAACCGCAATAGATCAGCATCACGATGGTAGCTCGGCTTCTCTGTGGACTGAATTCGGCACCGAGCGCCACGGCGATCGGTGTTGCGCCGCCAAGGCCGAGACCACCGACCAGACGGACGATCATCAATTGTTCTAGGTCAGCAGCCAAGGTGGTCAGCAGCGAGCAAACGCCGAACAATGCAATGCACCCGATCAGCGCGATCTTGCGGCCAATGCGCTCCGCCAACGGAGCGATCAGCAAGGCGCCCAGCACTGTTCCCACAAGTCCTGCCGAAAATACCGGCCCCAGCATTGCTCGTTCGATGTGAAAGGCTTCCGTAAGGACCGGCGCGACATATGCGATCGATTGCACATCAAAGCCGTCGATCATGATAACGAGGCCACAGAGGACGAACACACCGATCTGGAAACGGCTCAATCGACGGGTATCAATGACATTTGAAACGTCGACCCCGCCAAGCGAGATTGCAGGTGTTTGGATATCCATTTTTCGTTTCGACCCTCGGGGAACCCTGTCATTCTGCAGGGAGCATCAATGTCTGCGTTGTGCGCGGTAACGCGACCAAGTTGCGATGCAAGCAAACGAGCCGCAACGCATAACCGCATCGAATGATTGAGACATCATCGCCTCGACGTTTCCTGTTTCTGCTCGGGGATATCTGCCCCCCTTTTTCAATAACCTTAGGAGACCTTTCGCTTTGCGCACAAATACCATTGAATAAACACGCCATAACATGGTGTTATGTCCTTCTGATCCCCTTCGCGTGGCCGGCCATGAATCTACGTCAGATCGAGGTGTTTCGTGCCGTGATGATCGCAGGTTCGGTCAGTGAAGCCGCGCGCCTGTTGCATATTTCGCAACCGGGCGTCAGCCGGATGCTGGGGCATATCCAATCACAACTCGGCGTGACGCTTTTCGAGCACATCAAGGGAAGATTGAATGCTAGGCCCGAGGCACACACCCTTTTTGCCGAGGTAGAGCAGGTCTATCGAGGCGTTACCCGGATCGAGGACTGCGCCCGGAAACTGAAAACCGGAGGCGGACTCTCGCTCAAGGTTTTAGCGACTCCCAGCATGGCACTTGAACTGGTGCCGCAAGCCGTCGCGGACACCAGCGCGCATTTTCCGGCCGCCAGATTCTATACGCAAACGCAGTTGGTCCGAGAGATCCTCCATCAGCTGTTGGCAGGAGAGGCTGATATCGCCATATCGAGCCTGCCTATCGAACACACGCTGATCCATTGCACCCCTGTCGGCCAATGGTCCCTGACTTGCGTGTTCGCCGCTTCTCACCCGTTCGCCGCACGACGCCGGATAAGTCCACGCGATATCCTGAAGGAGCGACTGATCGCCTTCGGCCCCGATACCCCCCAAGGTCGGTTCATCGCCGAGTATTGCGCCAAACTGAAAATCAAGCCGGATACTCGCATCGAGGTACGGTCGGGTCAGACGGCTTGTTCGTTGGCCGCTTGCGGAGCTGGCGTTGCAGTGGTGGACAGTCTAACGGCGCGAGCTTGGCGCAGTCCTGGCCTCGCCTTTCTGCCGATCAACGAAGGCCCAACTTTCAAAGCGTTTGCCGTGCGGAATGCGAGTATTGCCACTTCGTTGTTAGCTCAGACCTTCGTTGAGCGCGTGCGAGCAGGCTTCCAGCGACTGAAACTTTGAGAGTTAAGCTAACTCCCAGCGATTCGATGAGTCGCTCCGTTTCCGTGCCGCCGGACCTTGCACGAAACTATATCTGCGGTGCTCGATCGGCTCGTGCTCTCAATCGTCTCCCGATGACACGCCTTGAACGGCGGTGCCTGCCGTGTTCATGACCTTCTCGACGCTTACCGAAGAGAGGTGCTGCTTCATGAACTTGGAAGCATCGAGACGCCTGTCTGCCAGCAGGAGATCTACAAGTTCGACGTGTTCCCGACAGCGAATGATCGCGTATCGCCGATCGAGCGACTGCCTGTATTCCATCAACCGCCGCAGCCGGTCGACACGCTTGAGCCCATCGATAAAGAAGGAGTTCCGGCTGCACTCGATGATCGCCTCATGCAGCTTGCTGTTCATGTCGAACAGCGCGGGGCTCGAGACTGACCAAATCTCGCCGTCGACCAGGCGCTGCTGCTGTTGCCGGCAGGCCTCCAGCGGAGCACGGTCGAGCACGAAGCCTGGCTCCAGGATCGCCGCAGGCTCGATGGTGAGGCGGAAGCGATAGCTGTCCTTGTAAGCTTCGATCGAGGTGAGCATGGGCAGGAATGCCCAACCGTGTCCGGGCAGTCGCTCGATCCAGCCTTCGCTCAGGATGCGCCGCAGCAGCCGCGCCAGTTCGCCGCGCGTCAGGTCATAGCGCCGCTGCAGTTCATTCTCGGTGACACGCTCAGGAAGCAGATTGTCGAGACGATCCTGCGCAATCCGTAAGTACATGGCCTCGTCGTTGTTCGGGATCGACTCTTGCTCAGGCCACGAGGCTTCGGGAGTGTCGATGGTAATGAAGCCGCCGCTTCCCGCGACGCCGAGCATACCCTGGGTGTGGAGCAGTTGCAGGGCCGACCGGATCGGCGAGCGCGAGACGCGAAACCGCTCGGCCAATTTGCGCTCAACGAGCCGCGTCCCCGCCTGCGGATTCTCCGCGCGCAAATGCTCTGCAATCTGTTTGGCAAGCTCGCTGATCAGCGGCGTTGGCTGCATTTCAGTTCGACTCATCATTCCATCCGGTCGCCCTTCATAGCGAAAGCCACGACATCGATACAACGTCCGGCGGTGCCGTAGGTGTCGCCTCGCGCCGAGGCTCCGCGACCGCAAACGGCGGGCTGAAGCG
Organism: Bradyrhizobium manausense; assembly: GCF_018130615.1. Lineage (GTDB taxonomy): Bacteria > Pseudomonadota > Alphaproteobacteria > Rhizobiales > Xanthobacteraceae > Bradyrhizobium > Bradyrhizobium manausense_A. Next base: position 25,067 of record NZ_JAFCKB010000016.1, on the reverse strand, counting down.
CGCGCCATACAGGCCGTTCCGCCCGACACAACAAACCGGAACTGCTAATTTTGGCATTTTACTATTGCAAAATACCAAAAATCAACGTACGAGCTGGCCATCCCTCGCCAACAGAGGGGCCAAGGGAAGCGCTCATGATCATGCAAAACGCTCGGTTTCCGAGCCGGAGGGACGTGCTCAGCGAGGCCGCCGCGGCACTCGCGATGTCGAGCGTGATCGCCGGTGCGATCTCGCAGACGGAGGCGGCCACCGCGGCCCCAAAGGTGCAATTCCCGCCGGCGGGCACCACCGACTGCCACGTCCATGTTTTTGAACCCGATCGTTTCCCCTTTGCGGAGCCAAGGACCTACACGCCGGGAGCAGCGTCCGTGACGGACCTGCAGAGCTTTCGGCGTGGCCTTGGGGTCGATCGTCTGGTCCTGGTGCAACCCAGCGTCTATGGCGACGACGATCGATGCCTGCTGAACGGCTTGCGCGAGCTCGGCCCAGGAATATCCCGGGGCATCGCAGTGATCGATCCTGACCGCATTCGTGACGCTGACCTGACGAAGCTCACCCAAGGCGGTGTCGTCGGCGTCAGGGTGAACCTCAACGTCAAGGGCGAGGAACGCGCCGCGGCGGCGGTCGCAGCGGTCGCAAAGACCATGGCGCGCGTCGCACGCCCGGGGTTGGCCGTGCAGATCTATGTCGATCTGCCGCTCGTCGAGCCGCTCGCCGAGACCATTACCGCCTCGCCCGTGCCGGTCATCCTCGATCACTTCGCCGGCGCAAAGGCGGCGCTCGGTCCCGAGCAGCCGGGCTTCGCCACGCTGCTCCGCCTGCTCGATACCGGGAAAGTCTGGGTCAAGCTGTCCGCCGCCTATCGCGCCTCACAGCGCGCGCCCGACTATGACGACGTGGCGGTGCTTGCCCGCACGCTCATCGCCGCCAATCCAGAGCGCCTGATCTGGGCGTCGGACTGGCCTCACACCGGCGGCGGCGCGGAGCGCCGCGAGCGCAAGCCGGGCGAGATCGAACCGTTCCGGCAGGTCGACGATGCGCACCTCTTGTCCCTGCTCTCGTCGTGGACGGACGATGCGAGCATCGCTCGCAAGATCCTCGTCGACAATCCAGCGCGCCTCTACGGCTTCTGAACCCCACCGGCAAACAGCGACAAGACGATCATTTGGGAGCGAACGGGATGGCTGAGCAGACAATGACGGTATCGCCGGGTGAGACGGATCGGAGCCAAACCTCGAGCACTCTCGGCCGCCTGTGGCGCGCGTTCATGGACACCGACGTCGGCATCATACCGGCGCCCGCCTATGTCGTTCTGATCGCATTGCTCGTGACGTTCAGCGCGACTGGCCATGTCGGCGGCGAGATCGCCATGGTGGTCGGCATCATGGCTGCCTTCGCCTTCACACTGGGCGAGATCGGCAACCGCCTGCCCGTCATTCGCCACATCGGCGGCGGCGCGGTCCTCGTCACCTTCGTCCCCTCCTACCTCGCCTACAAGGGCTGGATTCCCGCACCGGCAGTCAAGGTCGTCGGCGACTTCTTCAAATCAAGCAATGTGCTCAGCCTGTTCATCGCGGTCGTCATCGTCGGCAGCATCCTGAGCATGGACCGCACGATCCTGATCAAGGGCTTTGCCAAGATCTTCGTGCCGCTCGCCGCCGGCAGCGTTGTCGCAGCCCTCGTTGGTACCGCAGCGGGAAGCGCGCTGGGATTGGGAGCCTTCGACAGCTTCTTCTTCATCGTCGTGCCCATCATGGGCGGCGGCGTCGGCGAAGGCGCGATCCCGCTGTCAATCGGCTATGCCGGCATCACCGGCGTGTCACAGGGCGAAGTCCTCGCGCGCGTGCTTCCGGCGATCCTGGTCGGCAATCTGACCGCGATCATCCTGGCGGGATCGCTATCCTACCTCGGCAAGCGGCGCCCCTCCCTCACCGGTGAAGGACGGCTGCAGCCGGTCGGCGATGCCGACCTCACTGAACAGGCTAATACCTTGAAGACCGACGGCAACATGCAGAACTTCGCAGCTGCCGGCATGGTTGCCGTGACGCTGTATCTGTGCGGCGTCCTTGCCTTCCATCTGCTGCATTTCCCGGCGCCGGTCGTGATGCTGTTCATGGCGGTCGTCCTGAAGCTGTGTCACGGCGTCACGCCGCGCATCCAGTCCGGTTCCTACGCGGCCTACAAATTCTGCCTGACCGCCGTCGCCTATCCCATGCTGTTCGCCTTCGGCGTGGTGCTGACGCCCTGGGACAAGCTGGTTGCGGGCTTCGCGCCCGCCAACCTCATCACCATCGTAGCAACCGTCTCGGCGATGGTGCTCACCGGGTTTCTCACCGCGCGCTGGGTGAACCTTTATCCGATCGAGAGCGCGATCGTCGCGGGAACGCACAGCGGCATGGGTGGCGCCGGCGACATCGCCATCCTGTCCGCCAGCAACCGCATGCGGCTGATGCCATTTGCCCAGATCGCAACCCGCATTGGGGGCGGCATCACCGTCACCATCGCGCTTCTCGCCATGGCCTATCTCAACCGCTGACCACTTCCAACAGAGCAGACACCCATGAAAATCATCGTGCTTCCCGGCGACGGCATCGGCCCCGAGATCACCGACGCAACCCTGCGTGTGCTCAAAGCCGCAGACCAGTCGCTTTCTCTTGGCCTTGAGTACGAGACCCATCAGATCGGCCTCGTCAGTCTCAAGGAACAGGGAACGACCCTACCCGACCAGGTCATGACACGGATTCCCGAAGCCGACGGCGTCATTCTCGGCCCCGTCTCGCACTACGAATATCCGTCGCGCGACAAGGGCGGCATCAACCCATCCGGGGAGTTGCGCGTCAAATTCCAGCTATACGCCAATGTGCGGCCCTGCCGCTCGCGGAAAGATCTCAGTATCCTGCGCAAGCCGATGGACCTCGTCATCGTCCGAGAAAACACCGAAGGCTTCTATTCGGACCGGAACATGTTCGCCGGATCCGGCGAGTTCATGCCCGACCCGGACATGGCGTTCTCGATCCGCAAGATCACCGCCAAGGCGTCATCGAGCGTCGCCCGAACCGCGTTCGAGCTGGCGCGCGGCCGGCGCAAGAAGGTGACGGCCGTGCACAAGGCCAATGTGGTCAAGATGTCCGACGGACTGTTCCTGCGTGAGGTGCGCCGCGTCGCCGCTGACTTCCCCGATGTCGAGCTGGAAGAGCTCATCGTCGATGCCACCGCCGCGCTGTTGATCCGCACGCCGGATCGCTTCGACGTCATGGTCACCACCAACATGTTCGGCGACATCTTGTCCGACGAAGCTTCCGAACTGTCCGGCAGCCTCGGTCTCGGCGGCTCGATCAATGCCGGTGAGAGGATCTGCGTCGCTCAGGCGCAGCACGGCTCCGCCCCCGACATCGCGGACAAGGACCTCGCCAATCCGACGTCGCTGATCCTGTCGGCCGCGATGCTGCTGCAGTGGCGCGGCCAGCGCGACGAGAATCCCCGGCTCGTGTCGGCTGCGCAACTGATCGAGCGTGCGGTCGAAGAGGTTCTCGACGATCCGACAACGCGCACTCGCGACGTCGGCGGCCAGCTTGGGACGCGCGCATTCACTGATGCCGTGGTCGCGGCGCTCACCGGTCTGCTGGCGAACAACGCCGCGGCCTGATCCATTGCAGAGCCTTGAGAACGCCATGACGATCATTTCAATCAATCCCCATGACGGCGCGGAACTCGCACGTTTCCCCTCGCACTCGGCGCAACAGGTCGATGAGGCGCTCACGGCCGCCGCGGCCGCGCAGTTCCGGTGGCGCCGGGTCCCGATCCGCGAACGGATCGAGCTTCTGCGCGGCTTCGCACGCGTCTTGCGCGCCGACAAGCCGCGTTTCGCGAATCTGATCACGCGTGAGATGGGTAAGCCCATCGTGGAATCTGAGGCCGAGATCGAGAAGTGCGCCGTCACTTGCGACTACTACGCAGAGCACGCCGCGCGTATCCTCGCTGACGAGCAGACAGCCTCGAACGCCAGCGAGAGCGCCGTGGTGTTCGATCCCCTTGGCGTCGTGCTTGCGATCATGCCGTGGAACTATCCGTTCTGGCAGTTCTTTCGCTTCGCAGCCCCGGCACTCGCCGCCGGCAATGGCGCCATTCTCAAGCACGCCAACAATGTGCCGCAATGCGCGCTGGCGATCGAGGAGATCGTTCGGCAGGCCGGCGCGCCCGAGGGACTGGTGCGGACGCTGCTGGTCGATTCGTCCACAGTCGCAGGTCTCATCGCCGATGACCGGATCGCGGCCGTCACCCTCACCGGCTCGACGCAAGTCGGCGCCATCGTGGCGAGCCAGGCGGGCCAGGCCTTGAAGAAGCAGGTCCTCGAACTCGGCGGCTCGGACCCATTCATCGTGCTCGCCGATGCCGACGTCGAGGCGGCCGCGGCGGTTGCGGTGAAGGCGCGCTTCATCAATGTCGGGCAGAGCTGCGTCAATGCCAAGCGCTTCATTGTCGAGCATGCGGTGGCGGACCGGTTCGTCGCGGCTTTCGTCGAGGGTGTGCGCAAGCTGAAGATCGGCGACCCGATGGAGCGCGACACCCAGATCGGGCCGATGGCGCGCGCCAATCTGCGAAGCGACCTGCACAGCCAGGTGGAGCGAACGCTTGCCGCAGGAGGAGATCTCAAGCTCGGCGGGCAATTTGTCGAAGGACCCGGTTTTACCTATCAACCGACCGTCATCGATCACGTCACCGTCGAGATGGCGGCCTTCTGCGAGGAGACTTTCGGCCCGGTCGCCGCCATCGTTCGCGCGAAAGACGCAGACGGTGCGGTCGCGCTCGCGAATCGTACGGAGTTCGGGCTCGGCGCAGCATTGTGGACCGGCGATCTTGCTCGCGCCCGCAGGCTCGCGCGCGAGATCGATGCCGGCGCGGTCTTCATCAACGGCATGGTCGCGTCCGACGCCAGGTTGCCCTTTGGGGGCATCAAGAAATCCGGCTATGGCCGTGAGCTCGGCGTCTACGGCATCAAGGAATTCACCAACATCAAGACCCTCTGGATCGGGCCCGCCAAAGCCTGAAACTCTCTCACAGCAAAGGAAAGATCATGACGACGTCCACTGCAAAGCCTGCCATCCTGCGGCCGTCCGACATCCCGGCCCGCCAGCGCGGCGGCGGCGCCAAGACGATTCCGCTCGTCACACGCCGCACCGGCTCGACCAGCTTTATCAACGGCATCACGATCTTCGAGCCGGGTGCCGCTATCCCGCTGCACAAGCACAATTGCGAAGAGAGCGTCTTGCTGCTCGAAGGCACGGCAGTGGCGGAGGTCGATGGCATCGAGTATCCGATCCAGGCGGGCGACGTCACCTTCATCCCAGCCGAGGTCCCCCACCGCTTCCGCAATGTGTCGCAGAGCCAGGGCATGAAGATTCTCTGGACCTACGCTTCCGTCGACGCTACCCGCACCTTGATTGAGACGGGCGACACCCGCTCGATCGACGACGAGCACAAGGCTGCGCTGGCGACCTGAGAGGGCCAAGCCTCGCGATTTCAGGCGGACATGTTGTAGGGCGAAAGATGAAATCAGTCACCGTGACTTGCAATTGACCGGTGAAGCCCGAGAAACGAGATGCCGAATATGGAGGACAGCCTCTCTGCATTCCGCGCCTTTGAGGTGACTGCGCTTCTCGTCTGCTGTTCCTGAGGTACCGCAAATCCGGGCGCGACAAACCTAACCGCGCCCGGATCGTCCAGTCCAAAGCGACGCGATCGAGGCGGCAGCCGGCAGTTGTCACCCACTGGGCGCGCCTTCCTCACTGAAATTGGCGCGCGTCTAGACGAGCAGCGAGCTCGTCACTTCCAACCACGAGCGATATCGAGTAGGGCCGGAGCCGACAGCGCTGCGAAGGCGCCGATCGCCGCGACATTTTGTTCATTATACCATCCAGCTTGATGAAGCAGGTTGAGTGTTCCGATCGTCTTTCCGTTCCAGCGCACGGGATAGTTAACGGCACTTTCGCAACCGAGCGATCGGATAAGTTCATGATCGAAGAATGCGCGCTTGGTGTCCTCGTAGTCGTAACAGATGCGCGGCTTTCCGGTTAGTACGATCTCCTTATAGAAGACGCTGGACCGATCAATAGGCTTGCTCCCCCCAACGGGATAGGCCCCCGGCTGATTGGAATAATAGCGTTGATTCTGGCCGACATCCTCGTTGAGCACCAGGACGGTGAACAGCTTATGTCCGATCGTTTGTGCCAACGCCATGTCGAGCCGAGCTAAGAGGATACCAGGCTGCCCTTGCTCCGCCCCTGCTCGTGCGACGTCGTCTATCGCGGCCAGATGGGCTTTCGGATCAGATGCGAAATCTGACCCTGTCGCGGCCTGAAGCGGGTCGCATATCGGCATCGCAACAACCGCCCCCAATCCACTTACCAGTAAGCTACGGCGCGCGAAGAACGACGATTCGATGGACGACATTGTTGCTCCTTTTCCGTCGAAAGTTGGCCCAGACGTTTCCGCCTGAGAGGCGCCAACAGCCTTAGTGAGAACTTGAAACCCTTCAGATCAATCATGCTGGCGCGAGCCGCTCCGACGGACCACGAGGCACCTTCCCGTACCGCCGAGCGAAACCGAGGCTTCCGAGCACGGTAAAGGCCATGGTGAAGAGCAGAAGTATGAACGCCAATGCCGCGCCCATGGGCCAGTTGTTGCTCCTTATGAACTGATCATACACAGCTGGCGCCATCATCTTGAACCGAGGACCTCCCAGGAGAACCGCGGTCGCGTAAGTGTTCATGCACAAGACGAATACGAGCGTGCATCCCGCGGCAACGCCCGGCAGCGCAAGCGGAAGAACGACTCTCCGAAAGACCACTATCGGGGAAGCCCCGAGATTGGCGGCCGCTTCCTCGAGTTGAAGGGGAATGCTCTCGATTACCGACGAAACGGTGATGATCATGTACGGCAATACCACCGCTATGATACCGAATACGACCGCTTTCGGCGTATACATGAGCTGCAGCGGGTGTGCGATCAAACCGAGCCGTGCAAGCCCCCAGTTGATGAGACCGTCGCGATCAAGCAACGCCATCCAACCTGCAGATCGGACCACGTTTCCGACCAACAGAGGAAACAGGGTGGCAATCAACACCACACTCTTCCAGCGGTTCTCGACCCGGCCAAGCCAGTAGGCCGCCGGAAACGCGATAACGAGCGTGATCGCTGTGCACAACAAGGCAACGCCGAGCGTCGTCAACACGATCTGCTGATAGTACGGATCTGTTGCAGCGCGGACGTAGTTGTCAGCGCTCAGCGCTTCCACCATCAACTGGGTCGGGCCGAGCTCGTTCAACGAGATCCGGAACATCAAGCACAGCGGGCCGACGAGCAGGCCGAGAATAAGAATACATGCAGGAACCAGCAAGATTGCCATGATCAGGCCTTGAACTGCTTGTTCCAGAAATCAAGCGTGCGTTGTGACCGCCCCGTCGAATACGCGTAGTCGAGCAGCAAGAGCCTCGTACGTTCCTCCTCGTTCAGGAGCACCTCCCGCGCCAACTCTTCCGGAAGGGTTGCATCGCGCACCGTCGGCGCGTAGCCCATCTTCTCGGCAAAGCCCGTTTGCGCCCTCGGGTCCAGCATTGCATCGAGATATGCAAATGCCTCCACCTTGTTCTTGGCGTTGCGGGGGACACCTGCCTCAAACACCACGGTAGGAGTTCCCTCTTCCGGCACAACGTGGGCGAGCGGGATTCCAGCCTTCTTCCACATGAAGCCGCGCGCGAGCCACATGACGGTGATCCAGACTTCCTCCGACTTGAGCGCGGCCGCCAGCGCCTCGTTGGACGGGTATATCTTCACGTCCAACGACCGCAGCTCCAGGAGCTTCTTTTCCGCGGGATCGAAATTGCTGACGCTGCCGCCGCCTGCGAGCGCAGCAGCAAGCGTGTTGGCGCCGTAGAGAATATCGGAAAGTCCGATCCGACCACGCCACCTCGCATCCCAGAGATCGGCATATGACCGTGGGGGGACGGGAATCTTGGTTGGGTTATAGAGGATGACTTGCGCGGAGTAGATGTGTGGAATCGAGCACTTCTTGCGCAACTGCCGGAACACCGAACCAAGCCGAGATACTTGGTCGGCTCCAACCTGCTCCAGCACATCCGATTGCGACAGCAGATACGCGTCCGTATCGGACAGGCAGGCTACATCCATCGACCCCCGACGGCTTCCGCGCTCCGCTAATAATTTAGTCTTCCTTGGATCGACATTGGCGACGTCTTGAACAACCTCGATTCCTTTGGCGGTGGCCAACGGCTTGTCTACCAGGTCGCCCAGGAGTTGGCCGTAATCGCCTCCCCACGTCCCGACCACGATCGGTCCCGCCGACGCGGCGACCGATCGAGAGTTGCCGACGAGCAGGGCAGCTCCGCTGCCACAGCTCAACGATAGGAACGTACGCCGAGAATAGCTCATCTTGTCTAGTCCTTCGCCGTTTCGGGAATCAGCCTTGGAGCTTCCGTGTCCCACGTGAGCGAGACTGGATCATTGGTCCGCACGGAGAGCATAGGATCATCCCGGACTGGCGTCGGACGAGTAACGACCACCCGCTCCGACTCACCCAGTAACACTTGGTACTCCGTATGCGCGCCGAGATACGTCACTGCCTCAAGCTGCCCTTTGATCTCTGCGTGGTGGCCAGGCTCGATTGCGATGCGCTCAGGCCGAATAGCCAGCGTGCTCGCCGAGGACGATTCATCCGCTCGTCTTCTCGACGACAGCAGAAGCCCGCCGCGCGTTCTGACGCGCTCGTCGTCTTCGCGCGTGGCCGGCAACAGATTGCAGCGTCCGACGAACTCAGCGACGAAGGCGTCTCGTGGCTCCTCGTAGAGTTCGCGCGCGGAGCCGACCTGCCGAACCCGTCCTCCCTCCATCACGACCAGCCGATCGGCCATGGTCAACGCCTCTTCCCGGTCATGCGTGACGATTAAGGTCGTCAGACCGAGGCGCTGCTGAAGCGACCGAATCTCGGTACGGACTTCCGCTCGGAGCTTGGCATCGAGATTGGACAGCGGCTCGTCCAGCAAGAACAACTTCGGACTAATCGCGAGCGCGCGAGCGAGCGCGACACGCTGCTGCTGTCCTCCAGACATCTGTTTCGGGAAACGATCAGCCAGATGCGATAGCCTCACGAGACCAAGCGCCTCGGCGATGAGTGGCCCCCGTTGCGCGCGGCTAACGCCACGCATCTCCAGCCCGAATCCAACATTCTCAGCTACCGTCATGTGCGGGAAGAGAGCGTATGATTGGAACACGAGACCTGTCTCGCGGACATGCGGCGGGACGCGCGTGATGTCGTTTCCACCTAGCAACATCCGACCACTTGTCGGGGCAACGAAGCCGGCAATCATGCGCAAGGTGGTGGTCTTCCCGCAACCGGATGGCCCCAGCAGCGCCACCATCTCCCCCTGTGCGACCTCAAGAGTGAGCTCGTCCACCGCGATGGACGTTCCAAATTGCTTCTTGAGTCGTTCGACCGTCAACTTTGCCATCAAACGATCCTCGAGAGCTTCACAAACCGATCAGTTACAAGCATGAGCGCACCGACCAGGACAATTTGCGCCGTCGCCACCGCGGCGAGCGTCGGATCCATACGGAATTCCAAGTAGTTCAGCATGGCTACCGGCAATGTGATGCGTCCAGGTCCGACCAAGAGAAGCGTAAGATCCAAATTCTCAAAACTCTGGATGAACGAGAACATGGCGGCCGCGACGATGCCAGGCCGCATCATCGGCAGCGTTATCCTCCTAAAGACAGTGAATGGCCCTGCTCCGAGATTTGCCGCAGCTTCCTCGATCGCCTCGTCGAGACCTTGAAGGCTTGCGACAACAAGTCTGACCGTCCAAGGAATAGTGAGCATGGTGTGCGCCGCCACCAGACCGACCATTGTTCCCTTGATGTCGGTATCGAGCACATTCTCCGCGGCAACGTACATCATGTAGATTCCGGCACCGGTGACGACACCCGGAAGCGCCAAGGGTGCGAGCAAGAGCACGTTGATGCCTGCTTTTGCCGGAAACCTCGAACGCACGAGAGGTATTGCAGCCGCTACGCCGAGAGGAACCCCAATTGCAGTGGTCGCCATAGCGACTTGGACACTGGTAAGAAGACCGCGTGAAAACTCGGGCCTAGCCCAGGCATTGGCGTACCAATGCAGCGTCAAGCCGTTTGCGGGAAAACTCACGATCTCTTGCGCAAAGAAACTTATAAGCACGATCATCGCAACCGGAGCGAACACCAGCAAATATGCACCGGCAACGCACTCAGCGAAGATGAAGCGCCCAAGCCTGGGGAAGCCTCGACTCATGGAACGAGACGATACCAGCCCTCGAAGTGCCTCCTCCGACATCAATGGACGATCTGACTTTTGATGTCTTTGGGAGCCTTGGTCAGAATTTCAGGCTTCCGCCCCACGACCACGGTGTCATCCATGCGGAAACCGCCGAGGCCGTAGACATAGATGCCAGGCTCTGCTGAATACACTTCATTCTCCAGAAGAGGTCGATGGTTGAACGCCATGTCGTGCGGGTACTCATGACCGAGCAACCCCATTCCGTGGCCCGTTCGGTGTCGAATGAAGCCGCCACATCCGGCATCTTCTATGATCTTTTGCGCGGCCGAATCGATCGACGACACCGGAGCATCCGTGACGGCGGCTGCTGCTGCGGCTTCATTGGCCGCGCGAGCGATCTCATAATATTTGCGCTGATCCGCCGAAGGCTCGCCGGCAAACCAGGTGCGCTCGTTTTCAATGACAATACCGTTCAGACGAGGAATGACGATATTGACCAGAACGTCGCCCTTGCCGATCTTCGCCCCGCACGAAGCGCCGTCGCCATGCGGAGACGCCGATGCGGGACCGCTTAGAGTCCAGCACCTCAAGACCTCCAGATTTGCACCGGGAAAGCGCCGCCCACCCTCTTCGACCATGCAGACCGCCATCTGGTAGTCCAATTCCTGAACGAGGCGACCCGGCCTTATGTTTTCTCGATATCGCTCCTGGATGTAGTCAGATAGCGATGCCGCATGCCGCATGATCTCCAGCTCCTCGGCATGTTTGACCCAGCGCATGGACCGCATCTCCTCCAGACACGGAACCAGCTTGAGTTCAGGCAACATTCCGGCGGCCCTAGCCAAGCTGGATTGGGTCGCATCAATGCCTATGCGAGACGCTTTCAATCCGCATCGGCCCAACAGATCATGGATCATCTCGGGAAGTTGAGGCAGCGAGAACCCACGCTCTGTCAGCTTCGGGTGCTCGAAGTAGAACTCGACGTCATCGATCCAAAATTGTGCACGCTCGCGGGCCATACGGACGTGGTGCGTCGACAGCTCATTCATGATCGCGCGCGGCTCTCCATCGAATGGCACGCAAACCAAAATCGGCCGCTCCCAAGTCTGCACGTCGACGTTGAAGTTCGTCGCGAACTGGAAGAAGTCGGCGGTGACGAATAGAAGGGCATCGAGGCGATTTCTGGCCATGACGTCTCGCATGAGTTTTCGTCGATAGTCCCAGACCGAACGGCTCAAAAACTTCATGATGCTGCCAACGCTCCACGTAGTACGATAGGTTGTCCCGGGTCATTGCCTTGATCAGCGCGCATCGAGCGTGGCGATCCTGATCCGCCCTCGCGCAAACCTGCTCTCACATGACATTGGCATGATGGATGGGAACGAATGAGTGCATCCGGCGGACCCTTGCTGAAATCGGTCGATTCCTGCTTTTCTTAACCGAAGGTTCGCAGAGCGAGCTTCTAGTGCGCTCTTGTCCACGGTGGAGCGCAGAGATGGACTGGCCGTTTTGTGCTCAATGCTGCCGGATACTGCCAATTTCTGATGGCGTCACTTTACGGTCATCGTCAATTCTTGTTCGATGAATCCCACGAGATCGGGAGCCGCAATGACATTTGCGCGACCAAGGACAGGACCGGATCGATACCGATGGTCAAGTCTGCAATATCTTTCTTTGGGTGAACCTAGGTGATGATTTCAAAATCGGAATACGCTCATCGGCTGGAGCGGCTGCAGGACAAGATCCATGACGTTGATGTGTTCATCATCACGTCGCGCGAAAGCATCTACTATCTCACCGGTGCAGGCTTCGAACCGTTGGAGCGACCATTCTTTCTGCTCGTACCAAGGAAAGGCGCTCCAACCCTGCTGACACCGATGCTCGACCACGACCATCTCGGGAAGGCGCACAATATCGAGCCGGCGAGCCTGATAGCCTATTGGGACTATCCGGCGTCGCGCGGCAGGGGGTGGCGCGAGGCCTTGCTGGATCTGATTGGTCCTTCTGCAGTGATTGGCGTGGAGCCTAGCCTTCGCATGGAGATTCGGACGGAACTTCCGGGAGAGGTCCGAATTCTACCTCTCGTCGAGGAACTGAGGACGGTCAAGTCACCGGCCGAGATCGATATGATCCGTCGCGCAGCGCGACATGCCGACGCAGCCGTGCAGCAGCTTACGGCCGCAGCCTACTTTGGTTCCACAGTTGCCGAAGGCATCGCTCGCACGCGGCACGTCACGGCAGCAATGATCCGAGAAGTCCCGGATTTCGAACTGGCCGATTCCAATGTTCTCATGGCCACTTGGGCGGCCCCCCGGAGTGCGCAACCCCATTCCATCCCTGCGCTGTCTGACAGAACCCTCAATGGCCCGCACGTGGCACTCGCGCTGACGCGCTGTAATGGTTACGCCGCGGAATGCGAGCGAACTTTTTTCACCTCAAAACCAGGAGGTTGGGCGCTCGGCGCTTTCAAAGCGATGATGGCTGCGCGCGAGCTCGCAACGTCTCTCGTGCGCCCGGGCCTTCCGTGCGCAGAACTCGACAAGCGCGTGACCGATTTCCTGCGCGACGAAGGTTACTTCGGCGACGAAGCTCGCCTGCACCGAGTTGGCCACGGCTTCGGCCTCGGCAATCACGAGGCACCATGGATTTCCGAGGGAAGCGAGGAGATCCTGCAAGAGAACATGGTGATTAGCATCGAGCCTGGCATCTACGACAAACACGAGGGCGGCGTTCGTCACTCAGACACGATACTCGTCACCCGAGACGGCGCGGAAATGCTCACCAGGTTTCCCGACGGCTTGGATGAGCTGACCTTGAGGGGAGCGAGGCTCGGCTCTCGCATCCGTGGAGCATTGGTCACACGCGCCCTCAAAGTCTCGCAAGGAGCTGCCGTCAATTGAGACGACGATAGTCTCTTGGGGACTGGCCAACGACCGATTTGAAGACTCTGCTGAAATGCGACGCATCCTTGAATCCGCAATCCAGTGCCACTTCCAATATGTCTGCGCGGCGATCCAGCAGTTGCTCCTTGGCCCATTCGATTCTCTTAACGAGCGCGTATCGAACAGGGGATTGGCCGGTGGACAAACGGAATTGACGCGAGAAGTGAAACGGACTCATTCCGGCTTCCTTCGCCATCTCCTGCAACGACACTCCGCTGGAGATCGTTGAAGCGATGAGATCCGTAACCCGTCTGAGCTGGGCCGGTCGCAAGCCGGACGTCGAATGCGGCGGGGTTTTCCGCGTGTATTGCTGTAGTAAATAGGCCAACAGAGCGTGCGTAACACCGCAGGCAAATTCAACGCCGAAGCGCCCGTCCTGCTGCATGGCCCACAGTAGCTGATTCCCGATCTGTAGAATTGTATCGTCGCGCGTATAAAGTGGATCGGCGAAGCGGATCCTCTCGTCGCTAGCGGTCATTTCCGCGACAGCGCTCCTTGGGATCATACAGTGGAGCAAATCGAAGCCGCTGTCGGTAAACCATTCTCGCTCACAATCCGGATCGACGATTCGCACCGAATTTGCGGGGATCGGGCCAGTCCAGATCTGCCGTCGGTCAATGAATGACCGGGCCTTCATGGGCTTCAGAACGAGTGACAGGAGATAATGGTTCGCTCGCGGAGCCTTCTGACTAAATGAATCGCCTGTCCCCATCCGCCGCCAACGGGCGAGCGTTATGCCGCTCTTCGGTAAAGGCGCCAGAAACGCGGCCGGAGGCATTCCCCACCTAGCGGTGATTTTGGTCTTAGCCTCCTCAGCAACTGATGTCATTTCCGAAGCTCCTACTTGTCCTGCGCGACCTCCGTGAGGTGCGTTACAAATGGGACGCACCTCACAGGTACGACCCCGTTGGACACCATCAAGCAAAGAACATGCCCCGGGATGTCTACTACGCAGGCTTCTCGGCACAAATAGGATATCCGCCAATTTCCGGCCATGGAAAGATGAATGCGCTTCTCACAAGCGCCCCCGGTTTGCGAGCCGATGCGAGCCCACGCGTCTGCCGCATCAAGGGGACGCAACCTCGTACCTTTTTACCGCCAACAGCCCACCCTTGATCAGAGCGTAAAGCGGACCGGCTGTCGGAAACAGGGTCTCAGGCGACGGATTGTCGATCCACGTTTTGCAACGCGCCACCATACTCGATTGTGTTCGACCACATGTGACGGCTGCCACCAAAACAAGGTCGGAACCGCCTGGCATTCCCCGTCGTCGTCGATCTCGTTGGAAAAGGCTGCACTTGGGTGAAACATGCAGCCCGTCGTTCTCGAACCTGTGATGCGCGGATTCGCAGTGGTGCTCTAGGACATCAGCATCAGACGGTCACTTGGAGCCAGTTGCTCGAGCCGCCGCCAGGACCGTTCAGGTCCTGTTGCCAAGTAAAGCGCGGTCCACTCGGTGAAATCTAGGTCCTTCCCTTATGAGCCGGGGCCCTCTTGGTGTACCGATCCGCGGTCGGCTTGGCGCCAAACCGCAAACCGTCAATGAACAGACCCACCATCCGCTTCGGATCCGTGGGTTCGCCGCAGCTAGGCGGAACACACAGCATGGCGACGGCGTGAAGAAGTTCGTTTTGCTTCACCCCGGCCCTAATCTCGCCGGCGGTCGCCGCAGTATCCAGCAGCCGCTGAATTCCTGGACCTAGTTGTTGCTGAAAATAGGAGGGCAGCCCCTCCAGTGCCGGATCTCCAGAGTTCAGGGCCGCTGCGAGCCCCCGGTGGGCGGCGATAAAATCGACATAGTGGGACACCCATCGTGTAAGCGCGTCTCCAGCTGGATGGTTGGCCGCCAACACCGACAGAGTATCCACGCATTCACCGACCTCCTTACGAAACACCGCCACGACAAGGTCGGAACGCGTCGGAAAATGGCGGTAGAGCGTACCAACACCTACCCCTGCCCGCTCGGCAATCTCACGCATGGGCACATCTACTCCTGACCGAGCGAACCGCTCAGCAGCTGTCTGAAGAAGCAAATCGATGTTGCGCTGCGCGTCGGCCCGCAGGTGGCGCTTGGTACGCGCGCTGGCCGCTGCCCGCCGCTTCGACTTTTTGTCGTCGTGAGCCAATTTTACCTCTTGATAAACGGAACATCGTTCCGCATATGACAACCGGACGCACGTTCCGCATATAGCAAAAGACAAGTGGGTTTCCCACCCGCCAATAGGAGATAAAGATGCATGGAAAGCCCGTGGCTCTTGTTACCGGAGCCAACAAAGGAATCGGCCTGCAAATCGCAAAGGATCTTGCGCAAAACGGATACACCGTACTCATTGGTTCGCGCCGCGTCGAAGCGGGCGAAGCGATTGCCAACAGCGTCGGGCTCGATGCCAAAGTGGTCCAGCTCGACGTTACTGACCAAGCCTCAATCGCGGCTTCAGCCATCCATGTCCGCAAGGTGTATGGCCGGCTGGACGTTCTCGTGAACAACGCAGGCGTATCGCATGCCGGCCCGCAAAGCCGGACAGCGGAGCAAATCATGCAAGCAACCTATTTGTCCGCTGTAAGCATGGACGAATTGCGCGCCGTCTACGAGACCAATGTATTCGGCGTCGTCGCTGTCACGAAAGCGATGTTACCGCTCCTACGTGAGGCACCCGCGGGGAGAATCATCAACGTTTCAAGCATGACTGGTTCGTTGACGCTGAACGACAACCCTTCACACCCGCTGCGCCAGTATGCCGGAACTTATTCGTCATCGAAGACTGCCCTAAATGCAATCACGCAGGCGTTCGCTGTCGAGCTCGAGGGCACCAACATCAAGGTCAACGCGGTCTGTCCCGGCTTTACGGCCACCGACAACAATAAGTTCATCGGTCCCGGTACGGTCGAGGAAGCCGCGCGCGAGCCCGTCCGAGTCGCTCTGCTGGGTCCGAACAGCCCTACGGGCGGCTTTTCAAATGCCCAAGGCCCGCTCCCCTGGTGAAGTAGACAGACGTTATTGGGCAGCCCGTCTGGAGCACGTCGGTAGCTCGCCGCTGATCTTGCTCTGGACGGCGGTCCTGCTGGAGGCGTCGAGACTTGCTTTGTCGAAGCACCGTCTTCTCGACATGGCGTACGCCGGATGGCCCGCCCCAGGCGGATTGGGGCAGCGGCCAAAGTTGGGGAGAAAGCAGGTTACCGACCTGCCAGCGATAAAGGAGGCGTACTCCGGAGCTACGGACTTGCTCCTCCTGGCCACTACCGCCCCTTCCATTCCGGTTTTCGCTTTTCTGCGAAGGCCTGCGGACCTTCGACTGCATCCACGGAGGCGAGCATCGCCTTCATTGCCGGGTAGTTCCATTCTTCCGACAGCCCCTCCGAAACGGATCGGGAAAGCCCGCGAAGAACCGCTTCCTTGGTGGCACGCACCGACATGGGGCTGCATGCAAGGATCTCATCGGCCCACCGCTTGGCGGCGGCCATAAGGTCACCGCGCGCCACTTCGTTGACCAGACCGAGCAAGAGCGCCTCTTCGGCGCTGACCCGTCGCCCCGTCAGCATCATGCCCATTGCTCGCTTGAGCCCGATCTCGCGAGGCAACCGCTGAATTCCTCCAGCGAGGGCTGCCAGGCCAACCCGCGGCTCCGGCAGAGCGAAGACGGCGTTCTCGGAGGCGACCACGATGTCGCACGCCAGCGCGATCTCAAACCCGCCTCCCATCGCCACCCCGTTGACGGCTGCGATGATCGGCTTCGCCAGATCAAAGCGCTTCGTTATGCCGCCGAAGCCCTTGGATGGAGTTGTGAGACCACCGCCAGCGGCTTGCTGCTTTAGATCGTGCCCTGCGCAGAAGGCTTTCTGTCCGGCTCCCGTGATGATCGCGACCCATTGTTCGTCATCCGCGGCAAACTTGTCGAAGACCGCTTCAAGTTCGGAATGGCAAGCCGAGTTCAAAGCGTTGTGCGCCTCGGGCCTGTTGATCGTGACGATCGTGCAGTGCTCCTCACGTGACACCTTGACATTTTCGTACGTCATTTCCGATCACCCTTTCGAATTCGGTACGCGGGATAACATCCTTGAAGCGGATCGCCGATGCGGGTCCGCGCAATCGTTGCAATCGCGAGCGATAAAATCTCACGATTTGTGTGGAGTTCTCGGAGCCCTCTGCCTCAAAGTCCTTGGAAGGTTGCGAATTCCGACAGGTCGGCGCGATCTGCACGCAGGCTGTTGATCGGATGTTCCGGATCCATGTAACCCAGAGCCATGCCGCAAAAGAGCATGAGATGGGGAGGCAACCCGATGAACTCGCCTACGGTTTTGTGCCAGAGCGCCCACGCTTCCTGCGGGCAGGTGCTCAGTCCCTTCTCCGCCGCGAGTAACATGATGGACTGCATGTACATACCGAGATCGGCCCATTGCCCAGGCTCCATCTGCCGGTCGATCGCAAAGAACAGGCCCACCGGGGCACCGAAGAACGTGAAGTTCGTTGCAAGCTGCTTGAGGCGCGCCGCTTTGTCCTCTCGCGGAATACCGATCGTGCGATACAGATCTTCGCCGTTCTTGAACCGCCGAGTTCTGTACGGCTCTTTCAATTCTGGCGGATAGATATTGTATTCCGACTGCTCGCCCATCGGATTGCTCTTAACCCGCTCGGCCATCAGCGCTTTGAACCGTGCGAGTTCTTGGCCGCTGAGCGCCCAGACGTGCCACGGCTGCAGATTTCCGCCGGAAGGTGAGCGGCTGGCGGCGAGCAGTATCTCTTTCACGATCTCTGCAGGGACTGGAGCGTCCAAGAACGCTCGGACAGAGGTCCGCGAATTGAGAGCGTCCGACACTTTCATGAGAGTTTCTCCAAATACCTAAATGCGGAAGATCGTCAGCCGATCCGCACGACCATCTTTCCGAGCGCCGCACGCGTCGTCATCGCTTTGAACGCTTGGTGGAAATCCCCGAATGCAAAGACCTTTCCCACCACAGGAACGAGCGTCTTTTCGCTCAACCAAGTGAATAGCTGCGCAATGACTCGATCTCGCACCTCCGGTTCGCGACGACCGATCTGCGCGAGATCGACACCAAGCAGCGCGCCCCCTTTCAGCAGAGGCAGATTGAATCGCAGCGCTGGAATCGTTCCGGAAGCAAAACCGATGACCAAATGCCTCCCATTCCACGCGATCGAACGGAACGCTTGCAGGCTCAACTCTCCTCCGACGGGATCGTAAATCACGTCGGCGCCGCGACCGTCGGTGAGTGCCTTAAGCTCGTCACGCCACCCGTCGCGCGTGTAATCGAGGCCTTCATCCGCGCCAAATTTGATGGCAAATTGTCGCTTCTCCTCGGTCGAGGCTGCCGCGATGACCCGGGCGCCCAGCAATTTTCCGACCTGAACTGCAGCGATTCCCACGCCACCCGCCGCCCCGAGGACCAGGAGCGTTTCGCCGCGCTGCAGCTTTCCCCGGGCGCTGAGTGCGTAGAGCGCCGTGAGATAGTTGGCGAAGAACGAGGCACCGACCTCGGGTTCAATGCCTTTTGGCGCCACGAAGAGGTCTGCAGCCGCCGTGCAGATATATTCGGCTAGACCGCCATTTCTGACCATTCCAATGACGGGCGTACCGGGCGGGAAGCCCTCAACGTCTGCGGCCGCCTCGTCGACGATGCCCGCAAACTCCGAACCCGGCGTAAACGGCAACGGGTCCTTGGTCTGGTACAGGCCCTGCACCTTCAAGCCGTCAACGAAGCCTATGGCAGCGGCCTGAATCCGAACGCGGACCATTCCCGCTGACAATTCCGGCTTGGCCACCTCCTTGATCGTGATGTTGTCGATATGGTCGTAGTTCTCAACCAAGACTGCTTTCATGACATCCTCTCGAGCGAGCCGACCTGGGGCGGCCAACAAGTTCACGCGATAGAGTTCGGGCACTCGGCAACCTAGAGCGCCCTGGAAATCACTTCCTTCATCATTTCGCTGGTCCCACCGTAAATGCGTTGCACGCGTGCGTCGGCGTACATGCGAGCAATGAGGTACTCGTTCATGTATCCGTACCCGCCATGCAGTTGCAGACACTCATCGACAACCTTACCTTGCTGTTCCGACGCCCAGAGTTTTGCCATCGAAGCCGTGGCAGCATCCAGCGTGCCAGAAACCAGTGCTTCGACGCACTCGTCGACAAAGCATCGTGTGACCTTCGTGACTGTCGCCAGTTCAGCGAGCTTGTATTTTGTGTTCTGGAACTCAGCGATCGATTTTCCGAACGCCTTGCGTTCGCGGACGAAGGCGAGCGTGGCCTCTAGCGCCCCCTCCATCGCTGCCACCGCCATCACACCGATAATGGTGCGCTCATAAGGCAGGTCAGACATCAGTTGATAGAAACCGCGACCTTCCACGCCTCCGAGGAGATTTGACGCCGGCACCATAACCTCGTCGAAGAACAGTTCGGACGTATCCTGCGCCTTCAGCCCGAGCTTATCGAGTACGCGGCCGACCCTGAAGCCGGGAGCTTTTGCCGTCTCGACCAGAATGATCGACATCCCACTCGCCCGCTCAGCCGGATTAGTCTTCGCGACAACAAGCACCAATCCTGCAAGGAGGCCGTTGGAGATGAACGTCTTGGATCCATTGATCACATAGCTGTCGCCGCGCCTCTCGGCGCGTGTTCGAATGGATTGAAGATCCGAGCCCGCCCCCGGCTCGGTCATCGCGATGGCGCCGACCAGTTCTCCACTGGCCAAGCGCGGCAAGTATTCGCGCTTTTGCGCCTCCGTCCCGTGGTTCAGCAGGTAGTGGGCCACAATTGTGTGCACAGACGGGTTCATTCCCGTCAGGCCGCGCCGTGACATGGCGTCGTACAAGATGGCCTCATGTCGAAAATCGCCCCCACCGCCGCCATACTCTGTCGGAATGTCCGAACACAAAAGCCCGAGCGCTCCGGCCTTCAGCCAGAGTTCGTGCCCGACATTGCCTCGCTCACGCGCTTCTTCGTCCAGCGGCACCATCTCCTTCTCGATGAAGCGGGACACTGTGTCTCGATACATTTCGAGGTCAGAATCGAGCCAAGAGGGTCGAAAGTCGATCATGCGCCTTACTCATCATTGTGAACGAACGCAAAGATTGCGTTCAATGTCCCAGCATTGGCAAAATTTGGGCGATCGCGCAGGCTCGAATATCGAGCCGGATGCCCAGCTCCTGCCGGGCGACTGCTTACGGCCGTCCCGCGCACACCTGTCGACAAAGCCTCAAAATCAAAGGCGCTGTGCGAAAGGCGTGCGCGGGATACTCCGTCAAGTAATCAATCGTCCGTGTCGCCGTTGATCACGTCACCGAACAGCTCCCACTTCTCGCCGCTCAGGCGCATCAGACGCAGTTGACTGATCGGGGCAAAGTCGGTCGGCGAGGTGTTCATGTAGATCCCCGGCAAGAGCGCTTCGGTCCGCCAGTCCTTCAGGTTCGCAGCCTGCTTCATAACGTTCTCGCGAGTGAGATCGTCGCCGCACTGCTTCAGCGTCTGAGCCAGCGTCTCGGCAAGCGCGTAGCCGGTGATCAACAATATGTCCCGCTTGTTGCCTTCGGGATAGTACTTGGCGAGGAAGCTCTGAAACTCCTTCATGCCAGGATCATTGTCCCATTGCGGATCCGACGGATCCTTCAGGTAAGTGGCGGAAACAACACCTTGCGCGTTCTCGAAGCCGGCGGGCTTGATCACGCTGCCGATCGAAGAGGAAACGTTGCTGAGGATGTGCAGCGGCTTCCAGTCGATTTCGGCGATCTTCTTGATGGCCTGGGCCGCAAATTTGGGGGAGCTGATATTGACCAGCGTATCGGCACCTGACGCCTTGAGCTTGACGATATGAGTGTCGATCGTCGGCTCGGTCGTCTCGTAGCTCTCCTCGGCGATAATCCGCGCGCCGAGTTTGTCCTTGAGACCCTTCAGATAATCCTTCCCGAGATCGTCATTCTGGAAGAACACGGCCACCTTGGCGTTCGGCTTTTCCTTGAGAATATACTTTGCATAGGCCCGCGCCTCGCTCTGGTAGGACGGCTGCCAACCCGTAGTCCAGGGAAAGTTCTTGGGGTCGTTGAACTTCGTTGCGCCCGCCGCGACGAACAGCTGCGGAACTTTCTTCGACGTCAGATATTTCTGGATTGCAGTATTGTTGGCCGTGCCCAGCGGATCGAACATGAGCAGGACCTCATCACTCTCCACCAGTTTGCGGGTCTGTTCGACGGCTTTCGGCGGCGAGTACGCGTCGTCATAGCTGATGAAGTTGACCTTGCGGCCGTTGATGCCGCCCTTGTCGTTGATCATCTTGAAGTATGCCGCCTCGACCTGGCCGATCACGCCATAGGCGGATCCTGGACCGCTATACGGCATGAGATTTCCGACCTTGATTTCGGTGTCGGTGGCCCCTGTATCGTATTTCTTCTGCGCAAGCGCGCCGCCCGAGGCGAGCGAGATGACTGCGGCCGCTAAGGCAGCCGCCCGTATAGTCCTTCCAAACATCTGAGGTCTCCTTGGTTAAGTTTCACTTCTGTTTGATTTTGGCGATCCAAGCTTCGCTTTGGACCACGACCTGCCTTGCGCCGTGGGGCACGAGGTAGATGACGAGGAACAACAGCACGCCGAACACGGCGCCGGAGAGGCCCTTGGAGATCCCTTCTGCGATGTTCGGCACGAAGATGATGAAGGCGGCGCCGACGATCGAGCCGGGCAGCCAGCCGACGCCGCCGACGACCATGCCGAGGAACAGCTGGATCGCGAGCGTGATGGTGAAGCTGTCGGGCGCGACGAACTGCACCGCAATGGCGCTGAGGCCGCCGGCGACGCCGGTGATGGCGGCGGAGACGCCGAAGGCGAGGGTCTTGTAGAGCGCGACGTTGATGCCCATGGCGGAGGCCGCGATCTCGTTGTCGCGGATCGCCATGAAGGCGCGGCCCGAGCGGGAGCGCAGCAAGTTCACCGAGAGGATGTAGATCGCGAGCACGACGACGAGCGTGAAATAATACAGCCACATGTCCTGCGACATCTTCAGGCCGAACGGCGCATCGGGCTTGGTGACGACGAGGCCCTGCACGCCGCCGGTCCAGTGCTCGAGGAAGTTCAGCTTGAGAAGCTGCGGCATCGCGGTGGCGAGCGCGAAGGTCGCGAGCGCGAGGTAGACGCCGGAGAGCCGCAGCGCCGGCTGGCCGAACAGGAAGCCGGCGCCGAAGCACAGCACGGCTGAGACCGGAAGGCAGAGGAAGTAGGGGACGTTGAACTGCTCCATCATGACAGCGGTGACGTAGGCGCCGATGGCGTAGAACGCGCTCTGGCCGAGCGAGAACTGCCCCGAGCCGCCGGTCAGGATGTTCAGCGCCAGCACCGCGAGGCCCAGATAAAGCAACTGGGTCAGCTGGAAGATCACGAAATTCTTCGCGAACAGGGGAACGGCGATGAGAAGCAACAGCACCACCACCGAGGTGCCGGTGCCCAGCGTCATGGCCCGCTTCGGAACGGCTTCGACCGCCTCGTGGCCTTCGGCGACGACTTCTTCTGCTGCGCTCATGATCAAACTCGCTTGACGATGTGCCGGCCGAACAGACCAGCGGGTTTGACGACCAGGACGGAGATGATCAGCGCGAGCGCGATCGGGAGTTTCAGCTCATTGCCGACGCCGGGAATGTAGGTGCCGGCGAGGTTCTCGAAGATGCCGACCAGGAAACCGCCGACCACGGCGCCGAACGGGCTGGTCAGGCCGCCGAGCACGGCCGCGGCGAAGCCGTAGATCAGCACGCCGCCCATCATGTTGGGCTCGAGGAACACCACCGGCGCGATCAGCATGCCGGCGATCGCGCCGATCGCGGTCGCCATGCCCCAGCCGAGCGCAATCATCCAGCTGGTGTTGATGCCGACCAGGCGGGCCGATTCAGGCACCGAGGCGGCGGCGCGCATGGCGAGGCCGATGCGGGTGTACTGGAAGAAGAAATAGAGCCCGAGCAGCAGCAGCACGGTGACGCCGATCATGCCGGCCTGGTGGGTCGAGATCAGCTGGCTGCCGAGGAACGGCGCGGAGCCGAACGGGGTCGGATATTGCTTGATGGTGAAGTCCCAGATCAGGCCGGCCGAGGAGTTGATGATCGCAAACAGCGCGATGAAGCCGGCGACGTTGGTCAGAACAGGTGCCTTCGCGAGCGGCTTGAACAGGATGCGCTCGATCGCGATGCCGGCGACGAAGGAGAACGCCAGCGTGATGATGAAGGCGCCCCAATAGGGCACGCCCCATTGCATCAGCTGCCAGGAGATGAAGGTCGAGAACATCGCCATCTCGCCCTGCGCGAAGTTGAGATGGTCGATCGCCTGATAGATCATGACCACGGCGAGCGCCATGCAGGCGTAGATCGCGCCGGTGGCAATCCCGGCCAGCACCTGGTTGGTAAACAGCTCCATCGTGCCGGCTCCCTCAGTAACCCAGGTAGGATTTGCGGATTTCTTCGTTGTTCGCGATGTCCTTGGCATTGCCCGACATCACGATGCGGCCGGTCTCGATCACATAGGCCTGGTCGGCGAGCTCGAGCGCGAGCTGGGCGTTCTGCTCGACCACCAGGATCGACACCTTGTCCTCGCGGTTGATCTTGCCGAGGATGCCGAACAGGTCGCGCACCACCAGCGGCGCGAGGCCGAAGGAGGGCTCGTCCAGCAGCATCAGCCGTGGCCGCAGCATCAAGGCGCGGGCGACCGCGAGCATCTGCTGCTCGCCGCCGGAGAGCGTGCCGGCCTGCTGGGTGTGCCGCTGCTTCAGCACCGGGAAATGTGCATACATGCGCTCGATGTCGGAGACGATGCCGGCATTGTCCTTGCGGGTGATGGCCCCTAACTGCAGGTTCTCCTCCACCGTCATGGTGGTGAAGGTGCCGCGGCCCTGCGGCACATGGGCGATGCCGAACCGCACGATGCTCTCGGTCGATTTGTTGTTCAGCGGCTTGCCGTCGAACTCGATGCCGCCGGTGGAGCGCACCATGTTGCAGATCGCGCGCAGCGTCGTGGTCTTGCCGGCGCCGTTGGCCCCGAGCAGCGTCGTCAGCGAGCCCTCGTTGAGCGAGAAGGACAGGCCATGGAGCGCCTGGACCTGGCCGTAATAGGCGCGCAGGTCCTTGACGTTGAGCAGCGTCGTCATTGGTCCTTGCTCCCGAGATAGGCCTTGATGACGTCGGGGTCCGCCTGCACCTGGGCAGGCGTGCCTTCGGCGAGCTTCTTGCCGAAATTGAGCGCGACGACGTGGTCGGCGATCGACATCACGAGGCCCATGTGATGCTCGACCAGCAGCACGGTCATGTGGCGCTCGTCGCGGATTTTGCGGATGAGGTCGCCGAGCACGTAGACCTCTTCGTGGTTGAGGCCGCCGGCGGGTTCGTCGAGCAGCAGGATCTTCGGGTCAGCCGCCAGTGCCCGCGCCAATTCGACGCGCTTCTGCGTGCCGAAGGGCAGGCCGGACACGACGGTGTGGGCGACGTCCTCGAGGTCGAGATAGGCGAGGATCTCGTGCACCTTTTTGTTCACGCTGCTTTCGCTGCGGCGAATCCAGGCAAGGCGCAGCGAGTCGCTGATGATGTCGCTGGAGGTGCGGGCGTGGGTTCCGACGCGGACATTGTCCATCACCGAGAGGTTCGGAAACAGCGCTACGTTCTGGAAGGTGCGGCCGATGCCGATCTCGGCGATGCGGTGCGGCGGCCGCGTCAAAATGCTCGCGCCATCCATCAGGATGTCGCCGGACGACGGCTGATAGAGGCGGGAGAGGCAGTTGAACAGCGTGGTCTTGCCGGCGCCGTTGGGGCCGATCAATCCGAGGATCTG
>NZ_JAFCKB010000015.1 GCF_018130615.1 Bradyrhizobium manausense | reverse complement strand
CGCTTGCAGACGTCCAGGATCGAGTAGAATCAACGCCATGCGCTTCGTCCAATAAATTTAAACCGGACAGCCGTGGGCTTGTCCCGGGCATCTACGTTCTTGAGATTGCGAGCGTCGCGTGGATGGCCGGGACAAGCCCGGCCATGACGTTGTGGAAGCGTTTCACGCGCTTCCACGAGGCAGATTTTTCCTAATCGAAAGCGAATTCCTCGCGGGTGAATCCGCGCCTGAATCCGCGCAGCCACGCGTTTCATCAGCACACAGATTTCAAGCGCACCGACCGGCATCGCTGTCGCCGGCTGCGCGAGAAAGCCGGAGTTCCTGATGACAGTTTCCGCAACGAGTTCTGCAACGACTGCGACCACGACGACATCGTCATCGTCGAGCACGTCGTCCAGTTCGTCGCTCACCTCCAGCGATTTCCTGAGCCTGCTCGTCAGCGAGCTGCAGAACCAGGATCCGTTGAACGCGACCTCGACCACCGACTTCATCAATCAGCTCACCTCCTACGCCAATTTCAGCCAGCAGCAGTCGATCAACACCAATCTGTCCTCGCTCGCGAGCTCGTTCTCGAGCCTGGTGACGCTGAACTCGGTGAACTATATCGGCCACACCGTCGAGGCGAAGACCGACACCGCGACCTTGAGCAACGGCTCGGCGACGTTCGGCTACTCGCTGTCCTCGGCCGCGTCCGACGTCGCGATCACCATCAAGGACTCCTCCGGCAACACGGTCTACACCGGCACCGGGACCGGAAATTCCGGCTCCAACACCTTCACCTGGGACGGCAAGAACTCCAGCGGCACCCAGCTCGCTGACGGCGGCCAGTACACCATCTCGGTGACGGCGACGGATTCCGCCGGCAACTCGGTCCTCAATTACACGACCGTCACCGGCACGGTGACCGGCATCGATACCTCGACATCCACGCCCTCGCTCACCGTGAACGGCGTCTCGGTCAGCGCTTCCAACATCATCGGCGTCACGTCCTGATCGCGCGTCCTGATTTTCTCGGAGTTTCATCATGAGTCTCACCGGTGCACTCTCGTCGGCGATCTCCGCGCTCAGCGCGCAGAGCCAGTCCCTGTCGATGATCAGCGACAACATCGCAAATTCCAGCACGACGGGATACAAAACGACGTCCGCGATGTTCGACGATCTCGTCACCGCGTCGAGCAACACGACGGCCTATGCCTCGGGCGGCGTCACCGTCTCGGGCCGGGCCAACATCACGCAGCAGGGCCTGCTGGCCACGACCTCGAACGCCACCGACGTCGCGATCCAGGGCTCCGGCTTCTTCGTCGTGACCAGCGCCACGTCGGGCGGCACCGTTTCCTATACCCGCAACGGTGCCTTCTCGACCGACAATGCCGGCTATCTCGAGAACAACGGCAGTTACCTGGAGGGTTGGCGCACCGACGCCGACGGCAACGTCGTCGGCAATGAATCGACGAGCAATCTGGAGGCCATCAACACCCAGGTCGCCTCGACCAGCGGCAGCGCCACGACCAAGACCACGATTGCGGCGAACCTGCCGTCGGATGCGACGACCGGCGACACCTATACCAGCTCGATGACCGTCTACGATTCGCTCGGTGCGGCGAACTCCATGCAGGTCACCTGGACCAAGACCGGGACCAACACCTGGAGTGCGAGCTTCGCCAACCCGACCTCGACATCAGATACCACGACCGCGACCGGCACGGCCTCTGGCACGATCGACATCACCTTCAACAGCGACGGCTCGCTGGCGAGCACCAGCCCGAGTCCGGCGACCGTCGCGGTGACGGGCTGGACCGACGGGGCCGCGGACAGCACGATCACGATGAGTCTCGGCACCGCCGGAGGCACCGACGGTCTGACACAATACGCCTCGGGCGAGACGACGCCGACGGTCAACGTCACCAGCATCTCGTCGGACGGCCTGTCTTACGGCAAGCTGTCCAGCATCTCGATCGGCAAAAATGGCATCGTCGACGCCACCTATTCCAACGGCCAGACCATCGCGATCTACAAGATCGCAGTTGCGACCTTTGCCGATCCAACCGGGCTTTCCGCCGCCAGCGATGGTCTCTATTCCGCGACCGTGGCGTCGGGGAATGCCGCGCTGCAGGCTTCCGGCGAGAACGGTGCAGGCACGATCTACGGCAGCGAGCTGGAATCATCCACCACCGACACTTCCAGCCAGTTCTCCAGCATGATCTCGGCGCAGCAGGCTTATTCGGCCGCGTCGCAGGTCATCTCCACGGTCAACAAGATGTACGACACCCTGATCTCGGCGATGAGGTGAGCGATGCGCGGTGAGAAGGCGAGCGCCGCCGGAGAAGCGCTGCTGCGCCGGCTGCGACGGCTGGTAGCGCGGGCGGCGACCGTCAAGGAAACCGATCACAAGCAGCTCCTCGCGCTGCTCGACGATATCGAGATGACGCGGCGCGGCCTGTTGAAGGAATGCGCGGGGATCGAAAGCGAGATGAGACAGGCGACTGTCAGGACGACTGCGATTGGCGCTTACTTGCGCAACTCGCAAGCCCATCGCGGCAAACGGCATAGTTAGAAGAAGGCCTTGACCATGAGTGTAGCCCAAGCCAATCACCAAGCCACGCGGACCAACGCCGCAAATGGCGACGTCCGGATCAAGTCGCTGATCGGGCTGATCGACGTCTTGATCGCGCTGGTCGCCGACGAAAATGCGGAGCTGGCCAAGGGCCTGCCGGCCTCGCGCCTGAAGCAGGTCGACGAGAAGAACCGCCTGGCGGAGATCTTCGAGCGCACGGTCGCGGAGTGCGCGGCCGGTACGGCCACCCTGAACGTACGCGACCGGATCCTGCGCGAGCAGCTCCTGGATCGGATTTTCAAGCTGCGCGCGGCGATGGACGAGAACCTGGTGCGTCTGCGCGCCGCGATCGAGGCCAGCAGCCGCCGGATCGAGGCCGTCATGCAGGCGATCCGCGAGCAGATCGCCGCGGTGTCGCCCTATGGCGCCTCCGGCCGGGTGGCCGCGCACGCCGTCTCCAGCGGCACCAGCCGCAGCGTCTGACGAGCAGGGGAGCCCGCCGTGTCGCTCGATATCGCACGATCGATCGCCTTCAGCGGCCTGTCGTCCACGACGGTGCAGATCAGCGTGACGTCGTCGAACATTTCGAACGCCGACACGACGGGCTATACGAAGAAGACCGCGAACCAGTCGAGCAGCGTCACCAACGGCGTCGGTACCGGCGTCACGGTGACGGGCATCACCTCGACGGTCGACAAGCTGCTGCTGAAGTCGCTGGTCAGTGCGGACTCCGATCTCGGTTCGGCCGACACGACCAATAGCTATCTGACCTCGCTGGAGAAGCTCTACGGCTCGACCAGCAGCACCGACAGCTCGTCGACCGGGACCTCGCTGGCCAACAGCATCGCCTCGCTGGAATCGGCGCTGTCGTCGCTGGCAAGCACGCCGAGCAGCGCCTCGCTGCAGTCCAACGTCGTCAGCGCGCTCGACGACGTCACGAGCCAGTTGCGCGAGACCTCGAGCGGCATCCAGAAGCTTCGCGCCAATGCCGACCAGGACATCTCGTCGGCGATCGACGACGTCAACACGGACCTGCAGAACATCGCGGACCTGAACGCTGAGATCAAGCAGACGGCGGCGGCCGGCCAGTCGACCGCCGACCTGGAGGACCAGCGCAATACCGCGCTCCAGGACGTCGCCTCCAAGATGAACATCAGCTACTACACGGCGTCGAACGGTGATCTCCAGGTCTATACGACGACCGGGCAGGCGCTGGTCGACTCTTCCGCCCACAAGATCAGCTATACCGCCGCAGCGAATGTGTCGTCGTCGACGACCTACACGGCGGGGTCCTCATCGAGCGGCTTCAGCGCGATCACGGTGAACGGCGTCGATATCACCTCCCAGATCACCGGCGGCAGCATTGGCGCGCTGATCACGCTCCGCGACAAGACTCTGCCGGCGGCACAGTCCCAGCTCGACCAGCTCGCAACCCAGCTTGCCTCTGTGATCAACACCGTCTCGAACAGCGCCTCCTCGGTGCC
The DNA here is from genome assembly GCF_018130615.1 of Bradyrhizobium manausense. Taxonomy (GTDB): domain Bacteria; phylum Pseudomonadota; class Alphaproteobacteria; order Rhizobiales; family Xanthobacteraceae; genus Bradyrhizobium; species Bradyrhizobium manausense_A. The sequence goes on along the minus strand of NZ_JAFCKB010000015.1, from coordinate 187,715 downwards.
GGCGCCGACCACCCTGACCGGCACGACCAGCGTGACCAGCGGCACGGCGCTGTCCGCCACCGGCACGGTACGCCTTGCTGTCACCGACCAGAGCGGAAATCTGGTTTCCTACAGCGATCTCGACCTGTCGTCCTACTCCACGGTCGGGGATCTCGTCACCGCCATCAACGGCATTTCAGGGATGTCGGCATCGATCGATTCAAACGGCCATCTCTCGATCACCGCGACCGGCTCGGGCAATGGCGTCGCCATCAACGAGATGACGAGCTCGATGGGAAGTTCGAGCGAGGGATTTTCGGACTATTTCGGCCTCAACGACCTCGTGAGCGGAACGAGCGCGTCGGATATCGCGGTCAACGGCAGCATCCTGTCAGGCACCAACGAACTCCAGCTCGCCACGCTGGATTCCTCGTCGAGCCTTACGGTCGGCAGCAGTGTTCTGACATCGGGATCGGCGACCACGGTCAATGCGTTCTATAGCGCATTGACGGCCTCCCGGACATTCTCGTCCACCGGAGGGCTCGCCGCCACCACCGGTTCCTTTGCCGACTATGCTTCGACCATCGTGGCCGACGTCGCGAGCAAATCCTCGCAGGCGTCCACCAACTACACCGCCAAGGAGACGGCGCAATCGACCTATGCGAGCTCGCTGTCGTCGCAGTCGGGCGTCAACCTCGACGAGGAATCAGCCAATCTGAGCACGCTTCAGAACCAGTATTCGGCGGCCTCGGCGCTGATCTCGGCGATCAACGCGATGTACTCGGCGCTCATCTCCGCCGTGCAGTCGTCGTAGGGCGCGGGGAGCACAACCATGGTCGCGATGCGGATCGCCACGTTCGCCCAGTCGAGCAAGATGATCGCCGATGCGATGCGCGTGGAGTCGGTGATGGCCAACGAGCAGGTCCAGGAATCCTCCGGCGTGGTCTCGACCGATTTCGGCGGCTACGGCTCGAATGCGCAGCATGTCGTCAATCTCCAGGTGTCGGTGATGCGCGCGCAGTCCTATATCGATGCGGCCACGCTCGCCGACAGCAAGCTGCAGGTGATGTATTCGGCCGTCGGGTCGATGACGGACATCATCACGCAGCTTCGCTCCCAGCTTAGCGCCGCCTCGACCGGAAGCTCGACCGAGACAACCTCGGTGATCTCTTCAGCCCAGCAGATGCTCCAGGAAATGGGCTCGCTGATGAACACGCAATATGACGGCCAGTATGTCTTTGCCGGCGGCAAGACCGACACGGCGCCGGTGGACCTCACCAGCTTTTCGTCGGGCACGGGTTCGACCACCACGGCGGATGCCAGCTACTACCAGGGCGATGACGAGATTGCGTCGGTGCGTGTCGCCACCGACAACACCGTTTCGTACGGCGTCACGGCGGATAATTCGGCGTTCGAGGAAGTGATGCGCGTGCTGAAGTTCGTGGCCAACAGCACCTCGCTGTCATCCTCGGACATTTCCAGCGCGCTCGATCTCGCCGGCACGGCGCTCGACGATACCGCGGCGGTGCAGGCAAAACTCTCAGCTTCCGCGTCTTCGATCGAGGCGGCAAGTGCACGCCAGACCGACTACAAGAGCTATGCCGAAAGCCTGTCGAACGACCTCACCGGCGTCGATGTCGCCGCCATCACCGCGCAGCTCTCGACCTACCAGGCACAGCTCACGGCCTCCTATTCGGCGATGTCCAAGATTCTCAGCATGAATCTCGCGAGCTACCTGAAATAGCCGAGGCCTATTCGGCCGCGATCCGTTCCATCGCCATGGCGCGGAGCTTTGCGCGCTGGATCTTGACGCCATTGGCGCTGTCGGTGACGGGGAAGGCGTCCACGACATAGATCCTCGCGGGAACCTTGTAGCTGGCTAGCCGCTCGCGCAGGCGCGCCGTCAGCACCTCCTGTCGCGGCGGAGTCCCGGCCGGAATGACAAAGGCGACGCAGCGCGCCTGGCCCTTCAGATCGACCGCGACGACCTGGGCATCGGCGACGCCGGCATAAGCCTTGAGTTCGTCCTCGATCTCCCCGGGCGCGACCAGGAAGCCACCGAGCCGCATGGCGTCGCCGGCGCGGGTTTCATAGACGAAGGCGCCGCCGCGCAGCCTGCCGATATCGCCGGTGCGAAAGAAGCCGTCCGCGGTGATCGCAGCGCGCGTCGCATCGGCATTATTGAAATAGCCGAGGAAGCGCGACGGCGCGCTGATCTCGATCTCGCCGGAGGTGCCTTGCGCCGCAAGCTCCCCGGTCTCGGTGTCGCGCACGCGGACCTTCGCTTCGGGAGACATCGGCCAGCCGCCGCCCTCGATGCGATCGGCAAAGGCGTCGCTGGCGCGGGCGATCGAGAACAGCGCCTGCACCTCGCTCGAGCCGTAGAGGCCGAACAGCGGCAGGCCGCGCGCCTCGGCCTCCGCAGCCAGTTCGCGCCAGCCGGGCTGGAATGCGGCGAAGCCGCAGATTTCGAGATGCGGAAAGGGCCGCGGCGCGTCGGTCAGCGCGAGGATGCGGCGGAACATCTCGTCGGAGCCGAAGGCGTGCGTGATCTTGTGCGCGCTGAGGATCTTCAGGGCCGGCGCCGCCTCGAAGGCGTCGAGCACATGAACGGCCGCGCCGGCGGCGATGAAGCCGAGCAGGCTCGTCATGCCGAAGGTGCCGCAGAACGGCAGCATTGCCAGCAGCGCGTGACGCTGTGGAGAAAGCCGGAGCGCCTTGGCAACGGCGTTGGCATGGGTTGCCAGCGTTCGCTGCGAATGCGCGACCAGCTTCGGACCGTTGGTCGTGCCCGACGTGGTGTAGAGCAGCAGCGGCAGATCGATATCGTCCTGAGAAGGAGCCGGCGGGTAGGGCTTGTCGAACGCATCGAAGCGTATGCAGGGCCATTGCGCCGGGATCGCACCGGCGCCGACCACCGCGAGCTTCTTCAGCGCGGGCACCTCGTCCCTGGCGATGTCAGCAAGAATGGCGGCGAAATCGATCGAGCGGAACGCCGCCTCGACCACCAGCAGCTTCGCGCCAGACAGTCTCAGGAGGTGCGCGACTTCCGCGCTGCGATAGCGCGTGTTGAGGGCGGCAACGATCGCACCTAGCCGGGCCGCCGCAAACAGGAGCGCGATCCATTCGATCCGATTGACCAGCCAGACCGCGACAACGTCGCCCTTGCCGATATCCTGCGCGGCAAGCCAGGCCGTGGTCTGCTCGACCTTCCCCACAAACTCCGCGCGCGAGACGGGCACGCCGTCGAACACAAAGGCGGGATCGGCGGAGATCTCCGTCCCGGTCAACGATTGCAGTGAAACATCGTCGGCGTCCATGACAACCGGAGTAGCCCGATCGCGCAGACCTGTCTACTTGGTGCCGAACATCCGGTCGCCGGCATCGCCGAGACCCGGCACAATGTAGCCGTGATCGTTCAGGCACTCGTCGATTGCGGCGGTCCAGATCGGCACGTCGGGATGCTCGCTCTGGAATTGGGCGATGCCCTCCGGCGCGGCCAGGAGACAGACGAAGCGGATGTCGCGGGCGCCGCGGTCCTTGAGCAGCGACGCTCCGGCGCAGGCCGAATTGCCGGTCGCCAGCATCGGGTCCATCAGGATGACGGTGCGGTCGGACAGGTCCTGCGGCGCCTTGAAGTAGTATTCCACGGCCTGCAATGTCTCGGGGTCGCGGTAGAGCCCGATATGGGCGATACGGGCCGAGGGCATCAGTGCCAGCATGCCGTCGAGGAAGCCAACGCCGGCGCGCAGGATCGGCGCCAGCGTGAGCTTCTTGCCGGCGATCTTCGGCGCCTGCATCGGCGAGATCGGTGTCTCGATCTCGACCAGCTCTAGCGGCAGGTCGCGCGTCACCTCGTAGCCGAGCAGCATCCCGATCTCGTTCAGGATCTCGCGAAAGCTCTTGGTCGAGCGGTCCTTCTCCCGCATCAGGGAAAGCTTGTGCTGGACCAGGGGGTGGGCGACGACATTCACGCTGCATGTGCTCATACAACCGATCTAACACGGTTCCGAGAAACTGCGCCAGATCGGCCGGGCGTTTTCCGCACAGAGAGCGGGGGCCCTATCCCGGCATTGCAACCGCGGTTCGTGCCCGGTTGCTCGCCTCGTAGGCAGCCATGGTCAATTCGCGGTCGATCGCCACGCGGATGGCGTCCATGGCCGGCTGACGCAACCGCCTCTTGGCGGTCGCGTGCGACGGTTTGTGGATGGCGCGCAGCGCGGCGATGGTCTCCTCGAGTGTGCGATCGATCGCCTCCGGCGCAACCACGCGATCGAGAAAGCCGGCCGTCAGCGCCTCGTCGGGCTCGTACATCTCGCCCAGCGCTGCGGTGCGGCTGAGCCAGGCCGGATGCAGGCGGCTGCGTGCGAGCTCGATGGCGAAACTCGGTGGCGCGATTCCGATCGCAACCTCGTTCAGCCCCATCCGGTGCGGCCCGCGCGCGCCCAGCCTGACGTCGCAGGCGAGCAGCAGAAAGGTCCCCATCGGAAAGGCGTGGCCTTCCATCACGCCGATGATGGGATGCGGAAACGACATCAGCTGCAGCGCCAGCTCGGCGCCGGCCCGGACCATGTCCAGGCTCTTTGCGGCATCGCCCGCGGCGAACACCTTCAGGTCGAAACCGGCGGAGAAGATGCCCGGCCGCGCCGAGCACAGCACCACGATTTCGGCTTCCTTCTCGGCACGGTCGAAGGCGGCTCCAATCTCGTCCAGCATCGTCGTCGACATCACATTCACCTTGCCGTCGTCGAGCACGATCCGCGCCACGCCATCCTTCAGTTCGTAATTCACGCCCATGGGCATCTTGATCTCCCTGTCGTTGCCACGGGCTTGACTGTCGGGAGCTGATGTAGACCAATCAATATAATTCTTACCCCGGAGGAGAGCCCATGCCGGCCGTGCCAAGACACCGCCAGCCCATCATCAACGCCGCGGTGACGCTATTCCGCCGCCAGGGATTTGCCCGCACCGGCCTCAACGATATCGTCGACGTCAGCGGCGCACCGAAGGGCTCGCTCTATCACTACTTTCCGGATGGCAAATCCTCGATTGCCGTGGCTGCGGTCGAGGAGGCGGGCCGCCGCGTGGTGGCGACCATCGCCAAGCTCGCGGACGAGTGTGGCTCGACGGCTGAGCTGCTCCGGGCGCACGCAAGATTGCTGGCGGGGTGGATGCAGGGCTCCGGCTTTCGCAACGGCTGCCCGATCACGACCGTGCTGCTCGAGCTTGCGCCGCGCGAGCGCGCCGTGGCGGAAGCCGGGCGCAAGGCTTATGCGGCACGCATTGCGCTGCTTCGCGACAAGCTGATTGCAGATGGCTTTGCCAGGCCACGGGCGGAGACACTTGCCGTGCTCTGCACCTCGGCGCTTCAAGGCGCGCTGGTGCAGGCTCGTGTCGAGCGCAGCGGCCGGCCGATCGAGATGACCGCGGCGGAGTTGGCCCGGCTGATCGAAGCTGAAGAGGCGAGGTAAGGGATCTAGACGCCGAGCCCGCGCGCTGCGAGCGTGATCACGATGGTCAGGACCGCACCCCAGACGAGGCTCAACGTCATGATCAGGATGGTCGTGGTGACCGCGTGTTCGAGATCTCCCCTAAACAGCCGCATGCTAGCTATCCGATGCGGTCAGGCGTGAAGGTGCCAGACGTAAATGGCGGTCTTCAGGGCGATGAGCGCAGTGAGCACGCTGCCCATCGTCAGCACCGCAACTGCCCGCAGCGCGACGCGCTTGAGCTGGGTCTTGCGCTCCCTGGAGATCCGCTTCGGGCGTTCAGCCCAGGCGAGGGGCCGTTCAAAGCCCTGTGTGAGCATCGACATGTCGGAAGTCCCTGTGTGTGGAACGACGAGACAGCCGCCCCAACCAGCTCTCACGATGAGCATTGCAGCATAGGAATGCGAGACGGGTGGCGGTACCGTCGTATAGGAGCGCCATAAGGCCCGGCGTCCACTCAGCTGAAATTCTCGCAAGCCGCCGGTTCATAGAGCGCATCCGGCGCAGGGCGGACCGAGGGAACGCTCGGTCGCGAACCTTCCGCGGCCCGCGCCTGCACCTCCACGAAAGCCGACAGCAGCGCGATCGCGAGGTCGCCGTGGCATCCTTCCGTTGACGCGTCGAGCCAATCCGGCAGCTCGCGTTCACGCGACAGTGCGCAATGCCACTCGCCTTCGTCGTAGGCGATGCGGCGGACGTGCCACAGCGGCAGTTCGAGCTCCATCAGCACCAGCGCCGCATCGGCCCAGGCCTCCGCGTCGATCAGGCGCATGACGCGAGCGGTGCGTTCGGACTGCCCGAGCGAAGGAAAGCGGCGGCAGGCCTTGTCGATGATCTCGAGCATCAATGGCCTGGTCATTGTCTGCGCATGGTGCAGGCGCTCGCCGAGGGAGGAGGGATCGTAATGCAGGGCAGCGGCGGTCATGTCAGCCTCCTGGAATGGGCGTCGGTCAGTCGGCCGGCCTCTTCAGGGTGGCGGGAACGCCGTTTGAAAACGAGATGGGAAGGAGATGGGAGATATAGGAATCTCATAAAAGCGGGCGCGCCCCGCGTATGGACGCGATGCGTTGCCAGCGCCCTCCGCTGTCATCCCCGCGAACCCGGGGGATCCATAACCCCAGGGAGATGTTGTGGAGCGAAATTCTCACCACGAGACTTCGCCAAATATCTCCCTGTGGCTATGGGTCCCGGATCTGCGCTTCGCTTGTCCGGGACGACAGTGGAGGTGTCTCGCGGACATTGCCCTACCCGTCCGTCCTTTATGAGATTCCTATAACTTCGCCATAGCCCTCGTCTCGAAAACCTATGGGCGTGGTGGCACTTCAGCACGGTCAAAAGGCCCGCTTGGAGCCATGAGAATGCGTTGCGCATCTCTCCACGAGCTTCGCCGGGTCCCCGAGAAAGTGTTGCTCCCGACATAGGGACGCAACGAGGAGCATCCCCATGATGGACATTCTGATGCTGGTGCTGGGCTTCGGCTTCTTCGCCCTTGCGATCGGTTACACCTACGCCTGCGAACGGCTGTGACGGAGCGGATCATGATCTTCGATTATGCGCTCGCCGGTGCCGTCTCGTTCGGCCTCCTGATCTACCTCACCTATGCGCTGCTGCGGCCGGAACGGTTTTGAGCCGTGCTGCTGCTCGTCGAATTGCTGCTGGCCGACGTCGCGCTCGTCGGCTGCCTGCTTGCGGTGTTGCTGCCGCTGTTGCGCCGGACACCAAGCCTGAAGGGTTAATGCCATGACTGTGATCGGTTGGCTCCAGATCATTCTCTTCTGCGTCATCATTGTCGCGCTGACCAAGCCGCTCGGCTGGTACATGACGCGCGTGTTCGACGGCGAGCGGACGTTTCTCTCGCCGGTGCTGCGTCCGATCGAGGCCGGCATCTACTGGGTATCCGGCGTCGACGAGAAGCGCGAGCAGCATTGGTTGACCTACACGGTCGCCATGCTGCTGTTCCATGTCGGTGGCTTCCTCATCATCTACGGCGTGATGCGCCTGCAGGCCGTGCTGCCCTTCAATCCGGCCGGGCAGGGGGCGGTTGCCGAGGATCTGTCCTTCAACACCGCGATCTCCTTCATCACCAATACCAACTGGCAAAACTACGGCGGTGAGAGCACGATCTCCTATCTGGTCCAGATGGTGGGCCTGACGCACCAGAACTTCCTGTCGGCCGCCACCGGCATTGCGCTCGCAGTTGCGCTGATCCGCGGCTTCTCGCGCGCCTCGGTGCGCACCGTCGGCAATTTCTGGGTCGACGTGACCCGTTGTACGCTCTACGTGCTGCTGCCGATCTGCATCGTCTATACGCTGTTCCTGGTCTGGCAGGGCATGCCGCAGACGCTCGGCGACTATGTCGAGGCGACGACTCTCGAAGGCGCCAAGCAGACCATTGCCGTCGGTCCGGTGGCTTCGCAGGTTGCGATCAAGATGCTGGGCACAAATGGCGGCGGCTTCTTCAATGCCAACGCCGCGCACCCCTTCGAGAATCCGACCGCGCTGTCGAACTTCGTGCAGATGCTGTCGATCTTCGTGCTGGGCGCGGCGCTGACCAACGTGTTCGGCCGCATGGTCGGCAACCAGCGCCAAGGCTGGGCGATCCTGGCCGTGATGGGCGTGCTGTTCGTCGCCGGCGTCACTGTGACCTATTGGGCGGAAGCCAATGGCACCACGATGCTGCAGGCGCTCGGTCTCAACGGCGGCAACATGGAGGGCAAGGAGGTCCGCTTCGGCATCGTTGCCTCCTCGCTGTTCGCCGTGGTCACCACGGCCGCCTCTTGCGGCGCGGTCAATGCCATGCATGACAGCTTTACCGCACTCGGCGGCATGATCCCGCTGATCAACATCGAGCTCGGCGAAATCATCGTTGGCGGCGTCGGCGCCGGCATGTACGGCATGCTGCTGTTCGTCATCCTCGCGATCTTCGTCGCCGGGCTGATGGTCGGCCGCACGCCCGAATATGTCGGCAAGAAGATCGAGGCGCGCGAGGTCAAGATGGCGATGCTGGCCATCCTGGTGCTGCCGCTGATGATTCTGGGCTGGACCGCCGTCGGCGTGGTCTATCCCGCGGCGGTCGCCTCCATGGCGAATGCCGGCCCGCACGGCTTCACCGAAGTGCTCTACGCCTATACCTCGGGCACCGGCAACAACGGCTCGGCCTTCGCGGGCCTCACCGGCAATACCTTCTTCTACAACCTCACGCTGGCAAGCGCGATGTTCGTCGGCCGCTTCTTCATGATCATCCCGGCCATGGCAATCGCGGGGTCGCTCGCGGAGAAGAAATCCATCCCGCCCTCCATGGGCACGTTTCCGACCACAGGAGGTCTGTTCGTCGGCCTCGTCGTCGGCGTCATCCTGATCATGGGTGGCCTGACCTTCTTCCCGGCACTCGCGCTCGGCCCGATCGTCGAGCATCTGGCGATGAACGCCGGCAACCTCTTCTGATTGTCTGGAGCGACCTCCATGGATACGACAAAACTGCAAAAACGTGCGTCCGTCTCGGCGATGCTCGATCCCAAAATCGTGGTGCCTGCGATCCGCGCCTCCATCGCCAAGCTCGACCCGCGGCTGATGGTGAAGAATCCTGTGATGTTCGTGGTCGAGATCGTCGCCGCGCTCACCACCGTGATCTTCCTGCGCGATCTCGTCACGGGCGGAACGAATCTCGGCTTCACCTTCCAGATCATCGTCTGGCTCTGGTTCACGGTGTTGTTCGCCAATTTTGCCGAAGCGGTGGCCGAGGGCCGCGGCAAGGCGCAGGCGGATTCGCTGCGCAAGACCCGTACCGAGAGCCAGGCCAAGCTCCTGACCGGCGCGGGTCAGGATTTCAAGCTAGTGCCGGGCACCAGCCTGAAGGTCGGCGACATCGTGCTGGTCGAGGCGGGCGACACCATCCCATCCGACGGCGAGGTGATCGAGGGCGTGGCGTCGGTCAACGAGGCCGCCATCACCGGCGAATCCGCGCCGGTCATTCGCGAGTCCGGCGGCGACCGCTCGGCGGTGACCGGTGGCACCCAAGTGTTGTCCGACTGGATCCGCGTCCGCATCACGGCGGCCCAAGGCTCGACCTTCATCGATCGCATGATCAAGCTGGTCGAGGGGGCCGAGCGCGCAAAGACGCCGAACGAGATCGCGCTCAATATCCTGCTCGCCGGTCTCACCATCATCTTCGTGTTCGCCACCGTCACCATTCCGAGCTACGCGGCCTATGCCGGTGGTTCGATCTCGGTGATCGTTCTGGTCGCGCTGTTCGTGACGCTGATCCCGACCACCATCGGCGCTTTGCTGTCGGCGATCGGCATCGCCGGCATGGATCGCCTGGTGCGCTTCAACGTGCTGGCGATGTCCGGCCGCGCGGTCGAGGCAGCCGGCGACGTCGACACGCTGCTGCTGGACAAGACCGGCACCATCACGCTCGGTAACCGCCAGGCGACGGCATTCCGCCCGGTGCGCGGCGTGACCGAGCAGGAGCTGGCGGACGCCGCCCAGTTGGCCTCGCTCGCCGACGAGACACCGGAAGGTCGTTCCATCGTCGTGCTTGCCAAGGAAAAGTACGGCATCCGCGGCCGCGACATGGCCGAGCTAGGGGCCACCTTCATTCCGTTCACGGCGCAGACCCGCATGAGCGGCGTCGACGCCGGCGGATCCTCGGTGCGCAAAGGCGCGGTCGATGCCATGCTCAACTATGTCGGCGGCGGCGCGCCGATGGCCGTGGCCTCGGGCAATACCGCGCGGGCCATCCAGCCTGCAGCGCTTTCGGAGATTGGCCGCGAGATCCAGACCATCGCGGACGACATCTCGAAAGCCGGCGGCACGCCGCTGGCCGTGGCCAAGGACGGCAGGCTGCTCGGCGTCATCCAGCTCAAGGATATCGTCAAGGGCGGCATCCGCGAGCGCTTTGCCGAGTTGCGTCGCATGGGCATCCGTACCGTCATGATCACCGGCGACAACCCGATGACGGCGGCCGCGATCGCCGCAGAAGCGGGTGTCGACGATTTCCTGGCCCAGGCAACGCCTGAGGACAAGCTCAAGCTGATCCGCGACGAGCAGGCCAAGGGCAAGCTGGTGGCGATGTGCGGCGACGGCACCAACGACGCGCCCGCGCTCGCGCAGGCCGATGTCGGCGTCGCCATGAACACCGGCACCCAGGCCGCGCGCGAGGCCGGCAACATGGTCGACCTCGACTCCAACCCGACCAAGCTGATCGAAGTGGTCGAGATCGGCAAGCAGCTGTTGATGACGCGCGGTGCGCTGACGACGTTCTCGATCGCCAACGACGTCGCAAAGTACTTTGCGATCATCCCGGCGATGTTTCTGGCGTTCTACCCGCAGCTCAACGTGCTCAACGTCATGAACCTGTCGAGCCCGCAGAGCGCCATCCTGTCGGCGATCATCTTCAACGCGCTGATCATCATCGGATTGATTCCGCTCGCATTGAAGGGTGTCGCTTATCGCGCGGTTGGTGCCGGCGCGCTGCTTCGGCGCAACCTGCTGATCTACGGCCTCGGCGGCATCGTCATTCCCTTCATCGGCATCAAGGCGATCGACCTCGTCGTTGTTGCCTTGCACCTGGCTTGAAATATCGATGCGAGTGACGAGCCGAAAATCAAGCCTCCACATTCCGGGGCGCCTCGGAGAGGCGAACCCGGAATCTCGAGGTTCTCAGGTGCGCAATTGCGCACCATAGTTCGATGCTTCGCATCGCCCCGGAACGACGGGAGAGAAGCTTCGCTCGCCGTGATGAAATAATAGGAGAAGACCCAACATGCTCAGAGAAATCCGCCCTGCCATCGTCCTCTTGCTGGTGCTCACCGCCATCACGGGCCTCGCCTATCCGCTCGCCATGACCGGCATCGCCGGCGCGATGTTTCCCGCCCAGGCGCAAGGCAGTCTGATCGACAAGGACGGCAAGGTGGTCGGCTCCGCCCTGATCGGGCAGGAGTTCACGGACAGCAAATATTTCCACGGACGCCCCTCGGCGACGCTGGCGCCGGACCCGAATGATTCGACCAAGACGGTCGCGGCGCCCTACAACGCCGTCAATTCGGGCGGCTCCAACCTCGGCCCGACCAGCAAGGCGCTGGCCGACCGGCTGAAGGAGGATGTGGACAAGCTGAAAGCCGAGAATTCGAACGCCGCGGTGCCCGTCGATCTGGTCACCACCTCGGCCAGCGGTCTCGACCCCGACGTTTCGCCGGAAGCGGCGCAATTTCAGGTGCCTCGGGTGGCCAAGGCGCGGAATATGTCGGAGGACCAGCTCAATCAGCTCGTTGCCTCGAACACCCAGGGCCGGCTGCTCGGCCTGCTGGGCGAACCCAGGGTTAACGTTCTTGCGCTGAACCTCGCACTGGATCGTGCCGCCGCGAAGTAGCGCTCTAGGCTGAGAATATCAGGATGATTATATTGGGCTGATGGTTCAACAGCGCCGCGATCCCGAACAACGACCGTCTCCCGAGGCGCTGCTGGAAGCCGCGCGCCGGGAGGAGAGCGCGAGCGGCAAGCTGAAGGTTTTCGTTGGCGCCGCCCCCGGCGTCGGCAAGACCTACGAGATGCTGCAAAGCGCCCATGCCAGGCGCAAGGCCGGCATCGATGTCGTGGTCGGTTTCGTCGAGACCCATGGCCGTGCCGAGACCGAAGCGCTGGTGCGGGGGCTGGAGGTCGTCCCGCGCAAGCGGCTCGATTATCGTGGCCAGATCGTCGAGGAAATGGACCTCGACGCCGTGATCGCACGACGGCCGAAGATCGCATTGGTCGACGAGCTCGCCCATACCAACGCGGCCGGGAGCCGGCATCCCAAACGCTATCTCGACGTCGAGGAGCTGTTGTCCCACGGCATCGACGTCTACACCGCCGTCAACATCCAGCATATTGAAAGCCTGAACGATGTCGTCGCCCAGATCACCCACGTCCGGGTGCGTGAGACCGTTCCGGATTCGATCTTCGACCGCGCCGATGCGATCGAGCTGATCGATCTCACGCCCGACGATCTCATTCAGCGCCTGCGTGAGGGCAAGGTCTACGTCCCCAAGCAGGCCGAGCGGGCGCTGGAGCACTATTTCTCGCCTGGAAATCTGACCGCGCTGCGCGAGCTCGCCCTGCGGCGCACGGCGGAACGGGTTGACGAGCAGTTGCTCAATCACATGCAGGCAAACGCCATCGCGGGTCCCTGGGCCGCGGGCGAGCGCATCCTCGTCTGTGTCAGTGAGGATCCGCGCGCCGCCGGGCTCGTGCGCTACACCAAGCGGCTGGCCGACCGGCTGCATGCGCCGTTCACCGCGATCTCGATCGAGACGCGGCGCTCGCTTCAGCTTTCCGATGAAGAGCGCGACCGGCTGGCCGATACGCTACGGCTGGCTGAATCGCTCGGCGGCGAGGCGATGACGATTCCTGCCGTCGGCCGCCGTATTGCCGACGACGTCATCAGCTTCGCGCAAGGCAACAACGTCACGCAGATCGTGATCGGCAAGTCGACGCGCTCGCGCTGGTTCGAGATGACGCGTGGCTCCGTCGTGCATGATCTGGTGCGCCGCGCCGGAAATATCAGCGTTCACGTCATTCCCGGCGACGAGCTGCCGGACGAGACTGCACCGAAGACGGCGGTGCAGACCGCCGCGCGGTCCGAGCCGTTCGATCCGCTGCCTTACCTGAAGTCGCTCGGCATCGTGCTGGTCGGCCTCGGCGCCGCCGAGTTGCTCCAGCCGCGGTTCGGTATCGAGAACGTGGATCTCGTGCTGCTGACCGCCGTGGTCGCCGTTGCGGTGCGCTACGGATTGTGGCCGTCGCTGCTCGCGAGCATCGCAGCCTCGCTCGCTTATAATTTCTTCTTCTTGCCGCCGGTCTACACCTTCACCATCACTGATCCGACCAACGTCGCGGCGTTCTTCTTCTTCATGCTGATCGCGATCCTGGTGTCGAACGTCGCCGCGCGCGTGCGCACGCAAGCGGACACCGCGATTGGCCGCATCAGGACCACCGAGCAGCTCTATGCCTTCAGCCGCAAGCTCGCCGGCACCGCCACGCTTGACGACGTGCTATGGGCGTCGGCCTATCAGATCGCGCTGATGCTGAAGGTCCGCGTGGTGCTGCTGCTGCCGGAGGACGGGCTACTGACGGTGAAGTCCGGCTATCCGCCGGAGGACCAGCTCGACCAGGCCGACCTTGCCGCCGCAAACTGGGCCTGGAGCAATGATCGCTCGGCCGGACGCGGTGCAGATACGCTGCCAGGCGCAAAGCGGCTGTTCCTGCCGATGCGCACCGGGCGTGGTCCGATCGGCGTCATCGGCATCGACAACGACCGCACCGGCCCGCTGCTGACACCGGACCAGCGCCGGCTGCTGGACGCGCTGGTGGATCAGGGCGCGCTCGCAATCGAGCGCGTGCTGCTGGTCGAGGACATGGACCGGGTCAAGCGCACGGTCGAGTCCGAACGGTTGCGTTCGGCGCTTCTGACCTCGATCTCGCACGATCTGAAGACGCCGCTCGCTTCGGTGCTGGGCGCAGCCTCGACCATGCGCGATCTCGCCGGCGCGCTGTCCGACACCGAGAAGCGCGATCTGCTGGCGACCGTGATCGATGAATCCGAGCGGCTCAACCGCTTCATTGCCAATCTGCTCGACATGACCAAGCTCGAATCCGGCGCGATCGTGCCCAACACGGCGCTGCACGATCTCGGCGAGATCGTCGGCAGCGCGCTGCGGCGGGCTTCCAAGATCCTCACGGCCCATAAGGTGGAGCTGGTGCTGGCCGCAGATCTGCCCATGCTCGAGCTCGATGCCGTGCTGTTCGAGCAGGTGCTGTTCAATTTGCTCGATAACGCCGCGAAATACTCGCCGCCCGACACCGCGATCGCAATCAGGAGCCGGCGCGAGCGTGATCAGGTGGTGCTGGAGGTTGCCGACGAGGGGGCCGGCATTCCGCCGGACGAGCTCGAGAGCGTGTTCGACAAGTTCTACCGCGTGCAGAAGGGCGACCATGTTCGCCCGGGCACCGGGCTTGGGCTTGCCATCTCGCGCGGCTTCGTCGAGGCGATGCGCGGCACGATCACGGCCGCCAACCGCAGCGACCGGAGCGGGGCGATCCTCACCATTCGTCTGCCCGTTCCGGCACAGACCCACGCATTGGATACCGCCGCATGAGTGCAGCTGCGATCAAGGTTCTGGTGATCGACGACGAGCCGCCGATCCGCAAATTGTTGCGGATGGGACTCTCAACGCAGGGCTACGAAATCCTGGAGGCGTCGAACGGCAAGATCGCCTTGGAGAAGCTCACAGATGGGCCGGCCTTGATCATTCTCGATCTCGGCTTGCCCGATATCCAGGGCCATGAGCTGCTGCGCACCATCCGCGCCCGCAATGAGGCGGTGCCGATCGTCGTGCTGTCGAGCCGCGGCGACGAGGCCGGCAAGGTGCAAGCGCTGGATCTCGGCGCCGATGATTATCTGACCAAGCCGTTCGGCATGGACGAGCTCTTGGCACGCCTGCGCGCCGCGCTACGCCACCAGCTCCAGGTGCAGGGCGAGCGCCCGATTTTTCGCACCGGCGATCTCTCGGTCGATCTCGTGCGGCGCATCGTCAAGCTCGGCGAGCGCGAGATAAAGCTGTCGCCCAAGGAATACGACCTGCTGCGCGTGCTGGTCCAGCATGCGGGCAAGGTGTTGACCCATCGTTTCCTGCTCAAGGAGCTCTGGGACGAGCTGACTGATGCGCAATACTTGCGCGTCTACGTCCGCCAGCTCCGCCAGAAGATCGAGGCCGATCCGGAGCGCCCGCAATATGTGCTGACCGAGACGGGAATCGGGTATCGATTGAAGGCGGGGGATTGAGTTGGTCGTCGTTCCGGGGCGATGCGAAGCATCGAACTATGGTGCGCAATTGCGCACCTGAGAACCTCGAGATTCCGGGTTCGCCTCTTCGAGGCGCCCCGGAATGACGTTGCTTGTTAGCCCGCCTTCCGATGCCGTGCCCTCGCGCGGTGCGCCTTATTGGCAGCTTGCCGCCGGCCGGTTGCGCGCCGCGCATGCGACTTCGCTGCCGTCTTATTTCCGCCGCGCCCCTTCAGGCTCTGCTTCAACGCATCCATCAGGCTGACGACGTTGCTTGGCCGCTCCTCCGGCTCCGGCAGCTCGATCGTCTTGCCGCTCGCCTTGCGCTTCATCAGTGCCTTCAACGCAATCTCGTACTCGTCCTTGAATTTTCCGGGATCGAAATGCGCCGCTTTGGTGTGCAGGATGTGGCCCGCGAGCTCGACCATGTCCTTGGTGATCTTCGGGCTCTTGATGTCGTCGAAAAACTGGTCTTCGCCGCGCAGCTCGTAGGGGAAGCGCAGCGTGGTGCCAAGCAGGCCTTTGCCAAGCGGCTCGATCGCGATGATGTGCTCGCGGTTGGTGAGCACGATTTTTGCGAGCGCGACACGCTCCTGGTCCTTCATGGCGTCGCGGATCACGGCAAAGGCGTCGATCGCCGCCTTGCCTTCGGGCGCGATATAATAGGGATGGTTGAGATAGCGCTGGTCGATCTCATCGCTCGGCACGAAGCTTTCGATATCGATGGTGTGGTTGCTCTCGATCTGGACGGCCTCGAGCTCCTCCGGCTCGATCTCGACATATTTGCCCTTGCGCAGCTCGTAGCCGCGGCCCTTCTGGTCACTTTCGACGACGTCACCGGTCTCGGCATCCACCATCTGCTGTTTGAGCCGGTTGCCGGTCTCGCGGTTGATCATGTGAAACCGCGTCTTCTCGGCCGCCGTGGTCGCGGGGTAGAGTACAACCGGGCAGCTCACCAGCGACAGTTTCAACGTTCCCTTCCAATAGGCGCGCGGAGCCATTCCGTTCTCCGATGATTTCAAGAGGTTTTGGAACTCCAACCGCGCGATCGGGTTTTGGTTCCGGGTGGGACTTTTGCCGTGATAGGCTGAATGCCGAAAGAGAAGCGGGACCGGTCGTGCTGCAAAAACTCTCCACTTACCGAAAGAAGCGTGACTTCGAGAAGACGCCTGAGCCGTCGGGCAAGACCGCAGTGGCGCCATCGAAGCAGCGGCGTTTCGTGATCCAGAAGCATGATGCCACCCGGCTGCACTATGATTTGCGCCTCGAATTCGACGGCGTGTTCAAGTCCTGGGCGGTGACGAAAGGGCCTTCGCTCGATCCGCACGACAAGCGGCTGGCGGTGGAAGTCGAGGACCATCCGCTCGACTATGGCGACTTCGAAGGCACGATTCCCGAAGGCCAGTACGGCGGCGGCACGGTGATGCTGTGGGACCGTGGCACCTGGGAATCCGATGATCTCGAAGCCGGCTTCAAAAAAGGTGACCTCAAGTTCACCCTGCATGGTGACAAGCTGCATGGAAGCTGGGTGCTGGTGCGCATGCGCAACCGCGGCGGCGAAAAGCGCACCAACTGGCTGCTGATCAAGCACCGCGACGAATATGCCAGCGAAGACGAGGACATTCTGGCGGAGGACAAATCGGTCGCCTCCGGCCGCGCCATGGCGCAGATCGCCGGAGGCAAGGGACGCGCGCCAAAGCCGTTCATGCTGGCGAAGGGCACGGGCAAGGCCGATGCGGTCTGGCAATCCAATCGTGCCGAGGAGACCAAGGGGCGTACGGTCAAGCCCGCGCCTCGCACGGCGCTGAAGGTCGGCAAGCGGGCGAAGAAGACTACAACCGCAACGACCGCCAAAAAGGTCTCGGAGATGCCGGACTTCATCGCGCCGCAACTCTGTACGCCGGTCGAGCGGCCGCCGGCGACCGATGGCTGGTGCCACGAGATCAAGTTCGACGGCTACCGCGTGCAGCTCCGCATCGAGGACGGCAAGGCGACGCTGAAGACGCGCAAGGGCCTCGATTGGACCGATAAGTTCGCTTCGATCGCGAAGGAGGCGGGTGGGCTTCCCGATGGCATGATCGACGGCGAGATCGTCGCGCTCGATCACAATGGCGCGCCGAATTTTTCCTCGCTCCAGGCCGCTCTGTCGGACGGCAAGACCGAGGAGCTGATCTTTTTTGCTTTTGATCTGCTGTTCGCCGATGGCCTCGATTATCGCCGCCTGCGGCTGGGCGAACGCAAGGAGCGCCTGAAGAAGTTGCTGGAGGCGCGCAAGCGCAAATCCGGCCAGATTCGCTATGTCGAGCATTTCGAGAGCGGTGGCGATGCCGTGCTGCAATCGGCCTGCAAGCTGGAGCTTGAGGGGGTGGTGTCGAAGAAGCTCGATGCCCCTTACCGGTCGGGCCGCACCGAGAGCTGGACAAAGGCGAAGTGTCGCGCTGGCCATGAGGTCGTGATCGGCGGCTACAAGACCACCAATGGAAAATTCCGCTCGCTGATGGCGGGCGTGCATCGCGACGATCATCTCGCTTTCGTCGGCATGGTCGGGACCGGGTTTGGCGCCGACAAGATCAAACGCATCATGCCGTCGCTGAAAGCCATGGAAGCCAAGGAAAGCCCCTTCGGCGGCAAGAATGCGCCGAAGAAGACGCGGGACGTGCATTGGCTGAAGCCGGAACTTGTCGCCGAGATCGAGTTTGCCGGCTTCACCGCGGACGGCAACATTCGTCAGGCCGCCTTCAAGGGCCTGCGCCAGGACAAGCCGGCGGAGGAGGTGGAGGCGGAGACGCCGGCGGATGTCGAACTGGCAAAACCTGCGGACAGGAAGCGTGCCGCCTCGAGGGCGAGCAAGCCATCGAAGGTTGGCACTGCCGAAGTCATGGGCGTCGTCATCTCCAAGCCGGAGAAGGAGCTGTGGCCGGATGGCGGAGACGGCGGGGGCGTCACCAAGCTCGATCTCGCGCGATACTTCGAGGCGGTCGGCGCATGGATGATCGAGCACATCAAGGGCCGTCCCTGTTCGATCCTGCGCGCGCCTGACGGCATTGGCGGCGAGAAGTTCTTTCAGCGGCATGCCATGCAGGGCACCTCGAACCTGCTCGAACTTGCAAAGGTGTCCGGCGACCGCAAGCCGTATTTGCAGATCGACCGCATCGAGGGGCTCGCCGCGGTGGCGCAGATCGGCGGGGTCGAGTTGCACCCATGGAATTGCGCGCCTGATGCTTATGACACGCCGGGCCGGCTGGTGCTCGATCTTGATCCGGACCCCGACGTCAGGTTCGCCGAGGTCGTCGAAGCGGCGAAGGAGATGCGGCAGCGGCTCACCGATGTCGGCATGGAGAGCTTCTGCAAGACCACGGGCGGAAAGGGGCTGCACGTCGTGGTGCCGCTGCTCCACGGCGCGGGCGATAGCGTGAGCTGGAAGGAAGCCAAGGCCTTCGCGCAAGGCGTCTGCCAATGGATGGCAAACGATGATCCCGAACGCTATCTGCTCAACATGTCGAAGAAGCTGCGCAACGGGAAGATTTTCCTCGACTATCTGCGCAATGATCGTATGTCGACGGCGGTGGCGCCGCTGTCGCCGCGTGCGCGCGCTGGTGCCACGGTGTCGATGCCGCTGACCTGGGCGCAGGTGAAGGGCGATCTCGATCCGAAGCGCTACACGGTGCGCACCGTACCCGGCCTGTTGGCGCGATCGAAGGCGTGGGATGGCTATGACGATGCGGCCGCGCCGATCAAGGCGGCGATCAAGAAACTTGCGGGGAAGATGAAGTAGGTCGGTGCTACGGGCGTAGCTCTTGCAGGGTAGGAAAAGCGACTTGTCCGCCGTAGCTCGAAGAGCGAAGGCGGAAGCGTGCCCACCATCTTTTTGTAGCGGAGAGGAAAGGTGGGCACGGCGCAAAGGCGCCTCTGCCCACCCTACGAGATCCTCGTTGTGTCGCTAGATCCGTCCCATCAGCAGCAGGATCAGCAGAATGACGATGATGAGGCCGAGGCCGCCGCCGCCATAGTAACCGGTGCCATAGAACGGACCGCCGCCGATGCCGCTGAAGCCGCCGAGCAGCGCGATGACCAAAATGATCAGAATGATCGTACCGATAGACATGCGAATCTCCTCCAGCCCTTTGTTGAAAGGGTCGTTTGCACCTGTCCCTTTGTGCGGAGGCAACTTGCCGCATGTTTTAAAGTTCCGGATTCGAAACGGGACGGCAGGTCCCAACTTGCATGGAACCTTTGCGCGTCCCGACGGCATGATTATGTGAGGATCAGTCACCACGGGCAGAGACCATGTCAGCACCGCTTGTCGTTTCCATTCCGCATCGTCTCGGCCGCGAGGAGGCGGTGCGCCGGCTCAAGACCGGGCTCGGCCGCGCTGCAGCGAGCATTCCCGTGATGCAGGTCGAGGAGGAGCGCTGGAGCGGCGACAGTATGAATTTCCGCATCCGCGCGCTCGGACAGATCGCGAGCGGCCAGGTCGACGTCGCCGACGATCATGTGAAGGTCGAGGTGGTGCTGCCGTGGTTATTGCAGCGCTTCGCGGAGATGGCGCAGGCCGCGATCCGCAAGCGCGGGCAATTGCTGCTCACCAAGGACGAAGGCAAGTAGGCGTCAGGCGCGGACGCGTTGCTGCGCGGATCTGATGGCGCTTGCCGTGCGGACCTCGATGACGGCAGCAGGAAAATCGCGAAAAGCCTGCGTGACTGGAAGCTCGTTGCTCGCGAGGCCCGGAGCGGTATAGCCGGAGATGTCGACTGTCGCGTCAAGACCCTCCGGCGTGGGCCATTCCCGGCCCGCTTGTGTGAAGGGCGCGAACTGGCGCCCGGTCACGACGATCGCCGCGTCGCGACCATGGCGGCGGGCAAAGGCGATGATGTGGTCCGCGTGCGTGCCGCTTACCTCCAGCGGTTGATATTCGCCCTGTGCAAAGACGTCGGCGAGCGCGTTGCGCAGCTTGAGCAGATGCCGGGTCCAGGCGAGCTTGAGCTGGCCATCCGGCCAGCTCTTGATCAGGCTGGTCCAATCCGGCGCCTCCAGGGCACCCAGGGCCGTGCTGCGCGCGGCAAAATCCACCGAGCGGCGGTTGTCGGGATCGACCAGCGAGAGGTCCCAATGTTCGGTGCCTTGGTAGAAATCGGGTATGCCCGGCAGTGTTGCCTTCAGTGTGAGCTGACTCAGTGAGTTCAGCGCGCCGAGCAACGCGATGCGACGGGCCAGCGTCTGAAGCGCCGCCAGGAATTCGCCCGACAGCGTGGGATCGAGGATCTTCGCGATGAAGTCCCTTATGCCGCTCTCATACGCCTCATGCGGGTTGAGCCAGCTCGTCTCTTCCTTGCCCTCGCGCGCGGCTTTCAGCGCATAGGCCTGGATGCGTTCGACCAAGTCGGCATCCAGCGGCCCTTGAAGCGGCCAGGCGCCGAGCAGGGTTTGATAGAGCATGTACTCGAACGTGGCCGACGGCGCGCGCAGATTGCCGTGCAGGGAGAGGTGCGGCGCGTTGAGTACCTTCCAACGCGCCACTGCGCTGGTCCATTCGCCGGGAATCTCGCTGAGCGCCGCGATCCGCGTGCGGGCATCCTCGCCACGCTTGGTGTCATGGGTGGCGGTCGCCGTCATCCCTTGCGGCCATTCCCTGGCGCGGGCCCGCATGGCCTCGTGGAAGGCGGGAATAGTGAGGCCTTTGCTCGCGGGATCGCCGCCGACCTCGTTCAGCGCCAGCAGCCGGTGGAATTGATAGAACGCCGTGTCCTCCAGCGACTTGGCCATCATCGGCCCGGTGAACTGCTGCACCTTCAGCGCGAAGCGGCGCACGCGCGGGGCGCTGTGCGGCGGGCGGCCGGGCTTGAGCAGGTCTATGGTCAAGGCGTCGCGCAGGAAGTCGAAGATGCCCTCGTCTGCGGCGAACCACTCGGCGCGCGCGCGCGCGATGGTGTCGTCGATCAGCTTGCGATCAAGGGCCGTTGGGCCACTGTGGGTCAGGTAGGTGCGGTAGACCGGGAAGTGCAGCACATACAATTCCAGCGCCTGCCGCAGGCTGTCG
This sequence comes from Bradyrhizobium manausense, assembly GCF_018130615.1. Taxonomy (GTDB): domain Bacteria; phylum Pseudomonadota; class Alphaproteobacteria; order Rhizobiales; family Xanthobacteraceae; genus Bradyrhizobium; species Bradyrhizobium manausense_A. The sequence goes on along the minus strand of NZ_JAFCKB010000015.1, from coordinate 166,390 downwards.
GCGGAGAAGTCCCGGGTCGAATAGTGCCCGTTGGCGATGCGCGCGAGCAGGCGCGTCAGCACGGTGAATTCGCTGGTCAGCAGCGTCTCCAGCACGCGCCTTTTGGCGTCCTTGACGTAAGGCGCGAGCCGTGGCGGCCGGTTGCTGATTTGCCGCCAGGTCTCGTCCAGCGCCTCCAGCCCGTTAGGCTCGACCAGCACCTGGATGATGGCGTTCATCCACTCATAGCCGGTGGTGCCCTGAACGCCGGCGAAGTGCGGCAGCTTCTCGTGCTCGCAGAGGATCTTTTCGATCACGGTGTAGAACGGCTTTTTGTTGCCTTGCGCGTCACGCACGAGGCGACGCAGCCGCTGGCAATATTGCGCGGGATCGCGCAGGCCGTCGATGTGATCGAGGCGGATGCCTTGCAGCTTGCCGTCGGCGACGAGCTGCTTCACCAGCCGGTGCGTCGCGGCGAATGTGCTCGCCTCCTCGACACGCAGGCCGGCGAGCCCGTTGACGTCGAAGAAGCGGCGATAGTTGATGTCGCTGGAGGCGAGCCGCCAGTGCCCGAGCTTGTAGTGCTGGCGCTCCAGCAGATGATGCAGCGCCAGCGTCTGCGCCGGGCGGTCTTGGGCCGCGCGGTAGGCGGCGAGGCCGTGGATAATGATGTCGGCGCTGCTTGTGATCTCCTTCAGCTCGGCCTTGAAGGCGGGGGCTTCCTTGCGGTTCGGCCGGCGCAAGCCCGTGTAGCGCGCGGCGAGCGAGAGCAGGCGCTTGCCGGCCACGGTATCGGCGGCGTCCGACTCCTTCACGATCATTCGCAATATCTCGCCATAGCGCTCCGGCGCGATCGGCAGGCGATGCTCGAAATACCAGGCGGAAAAGCTACCCTCGTCGGGATCGTAGCGCAGCTCGATCTCGCCGCGCTCCAGCGCCTCGCCATAGGACGCGCCGAGGATCGGCAGCAGCACGCCGCCGCGGGCGCGGAAGGCCAGTTGATCCCAGTCGATATCGAAGGAGATCGCGTGCGGCGAGGCCTGGCCCCATTCCAGCACGTCGAGCCACCAGGGATTGTCGGCGAAGTGTACGCCGACGTGATTGGGCACGAAGTCGATGATGAGGCCGAGGTCGTGCCGTTTGAGCGTCTCGCTCAGCCGCGCGAAGCCGGCTTCGCCGCCGAGCTCCGGATTGAGCTGGCTGTGATCGACGGTGTCGTAGCCGTGAGTCGAACCCTTGCGGGCCTTCATCACCGGAGAAGCATAGAGATGGGTGATCCCGAGCGCCTTCAGATAAGGCACCACCGAGGCGGCCTTGTCGAAGTCGAAATCCGCGGTGAGCTGAAGCCTGTAAGTCGCGAGAGGAATCGCGGAAGGCATATCAACCTCCGAGATACCAAGCCACAGACCAGGGCGGAAGCCGGTCGCCGGCCGCGCTGCCCCAGATCGGCGTGCCCGCATGATTGCTGGAATGGACGATATCCTTGTCCGACAGATTGGCAGTGAGCCGCAGCGTCGTGCCATCGCCCATGCGCCAATGCGCGGTGAGCAGGCCACCGTCTGCCGCCTCGGCGTCGCCGAAACGCGCGCCCTTTAGCCGCGGTGCGATTTCCTTGCGGCGAAGCGCGAGCAGATCGCGCACCAGCGCAAGCCGTCCGTCCTGCTCCGGCGTGCGGCCGCTCCAGTCGAGCAAGGCCGATTGCGGCGTCGTGGGAGCGAGCGGGTCCGGCACCTCGTCGCCATACTTTTCGTAGGCCCAGGCATACTCCTGTTTGCGCCCCTTGCGCACGGCGTCGGCAAGCCCGCCCTGGAAATCGCAGAAGAACGGGAAGGGGGCTTTTGAGCCCCACTCCTCACCCTGAAACAGCATCGGCACCATCGGCGCGAGCAGGGTCACCGCAAGCGCCGCCTCGATCTGCTCAGGCGATGCCAGGCTCTCGAGCCGTTCGCCGAGCGGCCGGTTGCCGATCTGGTCGTGGTTCTGCAGGAAATTGACGAAGGTCGCCGGCGGCAGTTCACCGCTCGCCTCGCCGCGCGGCTTCTTGCCCCAGAATTCCGAGATCTCGCCCTGATAGACGAAGCCGGAAGCGAGCGCGCGCGCCAGATCCATGCGCGGTGTCTGATAGTCGGCGTAGTAGCCGGCGTGCTCGCCGGTCAGGATGACATGCCAGGCGTGGTGATAATCGTCATTCCACTGTGCGCGATATTTGCCACTCGGCGGCTCCTGCGCGGCATTGAGCAGGCCGGCGCGGTTGTCCCCGTTTTCCAGCACGAGATGAATGTGCCGCCCCGTGGCCTTGGCGAGCTCGCCCGCGGTGACGCTGAGGTCCTGCAACATCGATTGCTCGCCGGGGATCGCCATGATGTGGTTGGCGGCATCCAGCCTCAAGCCGTCGAAGCGATAGTCGGTCAGCCAGGACAACGCATTCTCGACCGCGAATGCCCGGACCTGCGGCACGCGATAATCGATCGCGCTGCCCCAGGGAGTGTGCGCATCGGTGAAGAAGCTCGGCGCGTAGCGGCCGAGGTAATTTCCTTCGGGCCCAAAGTGATTGTAGACGACGTCAAGAAACACCATCAGCCCGCGCAGATGTGCTTCGTCGATCAGCGCCTTCAGCTGCTCGGGGCGGCCATAGGCGCTGTCGGGCGCGTACCACAGCACGCCGTCATAGCCCCAGCCGCGGCGGCCGGCGAAGTCGGCCAGCGGCATCAGCTCCAGCGCGGTGATGCCGGTCGCGACGAGATGATCGAGCTTGTCGATCATGGCGCGATAGGTGCCGTCCGGCGTGAAGGTGCCGACATGGGTCTCGATCAGCACCGTCTCTTCCCAGGGGCGGCCGCGCCAATCCTTTGCACGCCACGCAAACGCGTCGTGATCGATCACCTCGCTCGGGCCGAACACGTCCTCGGGCTGGAACGCCGACGCCGGATCGGGCACGTCGATCTCGTCGTCGATCCTGAATTTGTAGGGGCTGCCGACAGACAGGCCGCCGATCTCGGCGACATACCAGCCATCCTGGCGACGCTGCATCGCGTGCCGCCGGTCGAGCAGCAGATCGACCCGACGTGCACCGGGCGCCCACAATCGGAACGACACGCCGTCCTTGGTCGGCCTCGCCCCGAATGATGGCCTCATAGCGCCCCCGCGAAGGCGAGCACGGAGCGCGGCGGCGCCTTGCTGTCGCTTCCGGCCAGGAAATCAACGCTGTTCAGCTTGGCATCCGTCGTGTTCAGGATCTGCTGCCAGCTCTTGTATTCGGGCATTTTGGGCAATTTGAATGCAATCTCTTCCGGGGCTGCGTTCAATACGATAAAGATCGCGGCGCTGCCCGGTTCCATCGGTCCCATCACATAAGAGAGAAACCGCCCATCCGGGAATGTCCAGTCGCTTTCCGTCATCTCGTCGCCGGCGGGCGTCAGCCACAGCGCACCGTAGGAGATGCCGTCCTTAGGCCTGCCGTCGAGCCAGCGATGGCTGCGAAGCTGCGAGAAGCGGCGGCGGATGTCGGCGAGACCTGAGACGAAATCGACCATGTCGTCGTCGTCCCTGCCAAGATTGTCCCAGCCGACCCAGCCGACCTCGTTGTCCTGGCAATACGCGTTGTTGTTGCCGGACTGCGTGTTGCCGATCTCGTCGCCGGCGAGGATCAGGGGGATGCCCTGCGCCAGCATCAGACAGGCCAGCGCATTCTTGCGCAGCTGCCGTCGCAGCGCGAGGATGTTGGGATCGTCAGTCGGGCCCTCGACACCGCAATTGTTGCTGTGGTTGTCGTTGGAGCCGTCGCGATTGTCCTCGCCGTTGGCTTCGTTGTGCTTTTCGTTGTAGCTGAAGAGGTCCGCGAGCGTGAAGCCGTCGTGCACGGTAATGTGGTTGATGCTGGCGCGCGGCCGCCGTCCGTCATGGTTGAACAGGTCGGACGACGCCGTCATGCGGCTGGAGATATCGCCGATCAGGCTGCCTTCGCCGCTCCAGTAGCGGCGCATGGCGCTGCGATAGCGATCGTTCCACTCCGACCATTGCGAAGGGAATGCGCCGACCTGGTAGCCGCCAAGCCCGAGGTCCCACGGCTCGGCGACGAGCTTGACGGTGGCGAGCACCGGGTCCTGGCGGATCGCGGTGAGGAACGAGATGCCGCGGTCAAATCCGTTCGGGCTGCGCGCGAGCGTGGTGGCAAGGTCGAAGCGGAAGCCGTCGACATGGCAGACCTCGACCCAGTAGCGCAGCGAATCCATCACCATCTGCAGCACGCGCGGATGGGTCAGGTTCACCGACGAGCCGCAGCCGGTGAAGTCGTCATAGTAGCGCGGGTTCTCGCGGTTCAGCCAGTAATAGGAGGCGTTGTCGATGCCGCGATAGCACAGCGTCGGTCCGAGATGATTGCCTTCGGCGGTGTGATTGTAGACGACGTCGAGCATCACTTCGATGCCGGCGTCGTGCAGGCGTGCGACCGTGGTGCGGAAGGAATCGAGCGCATTGTCCTGGGCGTAGCGCGGCTCGGGTGCGAAGAAGGACAGCGTGTTGTAGCCCCAATAATTGGCGAGCTTCTTCTCGACCAGGATGCGGTCGTCGACGAAGCTGTGGATCGGCAGCAGCTCGATGGTCGTGACGCCGAGTTTCTTCAGGTGCTCGATCATCGCCGGCGACGACAGCCCGCCATAGGTGCCGCGCAAATTCGGCGGCACGTCGTCGCGCTTCTGCGTCAGGCCCTTGACGTGGGCCTCGTAGATGATGGTGTCTTCCCAGGGAATGTTGGGGCGGATCTCGCGCCGGCCCCAGTTGAAGGTCTCGTCGACCACGACGGCCTTGGGCATGCCGCGCGCATTATCGCGCCGGTCGAACGACAGGTCCTCGCGCGCCGAGCCGGTGCGGTAGGCGAAATGTGCGTCGCTCCAGACCAGACGTCCAGCAAGGCGCTTGGCGTAGGGGTCGAGCAGCAGCTTGTTGGCGTTGAAGCGGTGACCGTGCTCGGGCTCGTAGGGGCCGTGCACGCGATAGCCGTAAAGCTGGCCCGGCGAGACGTCGTTGAGATAGCCGTGCCAGACATCCTCGGTCCGCTCCGGCAGCTCGATGCGCTCGAGCTCGCGCCGCCCCTGGGTGTCGAACAGGCATAGCTCGACCTTCTGTGCGTTAGCGGAAAACAGCGCGAAATTGGTGCCGCGTCCGTCCCAGCTTGCACCGAGGCGTGCGGGCGATCCAGCAGTCAGGCGCATCGGTCAGCTTTCCGGAACGAGGAAGATCGCGGCAAGCGGCGGAATGGTGAGACGGAGTTCCGGCCTCTTGCCGTCAACGGTCTGGACCTCGCCGATGTTCCCGACATTGGTGCCGCCGTAATGGGCGGAGTCAGAATTGAAGACTTCTTTCCACTTGCCGGCAATGGGCACGGGGACGCGATAGTTGCGGTAGACGTTGGGCGAGAAGTTGACGATCACCAGGCACCGCGCGTGCTCGTCAAATCCCTTGCGCAGCCAGGCGAACACGTTGCGGTTGGCGTCATCGGTGATGAGCCATTCGAAGCCGGCCTGGTCGCAATCCATCTGGTGCAGCGCCGGCACCGCGCGATAGAGCCGGTTGAGGTCGCGGATCAGCGCCTGGACGCCGGAATGATACTTGTATTCGAGCAGGTGCCAGTCGAGCGACTGGTCGTGATTCCATTCCCGGCTCTGCGCGATCTCGCCGCCCATGAACAGCAGCTTCTTGCCGGGATGGCCGAACATGAAGCTGTAGTAAGCGCGCAGATTCGCAAAGCGCTGCCACTCGTCGCCGGGCATGCGGCCGAAGATAGAGCGCTTGCCGTGCACGACCTCGTCATGCGACAGCGGCAGGATGAAATTCTCCGAGAAGGCGTAGTGCAGGCCGAACAGGATCTCGTCGTGGTGATATTTGCGGTGGATCGGATCCTTGCTGATGTAGTTCAGCGTGTCGTGCATCCAGCCCATATTCCACTTGTAGCCGAAGCCGAGCCCGCCGAATTCGACCGGGCGCGATACCTGCGGCCATGCGGTGGATTCTTCGGCCGCCGTGGTCGCCTGCGGGAAGCGCGCGAACAGCTCGGTGTTGAAGCGGCGCAGGAAGTTGATCGCCTCGATGTTCTCGCGGCCGCCATACTGGTTCGGAATCCAGGCGCCGGGCGGGCGGCTGTAGTCGAGGTAGAGCATGGACGCGACCGCATCGACGCGCAGTCCGTCGATGGCGTAGCGCTCCAGCCAGAACAGCGCGTTCGACACCAGGAAGTTCGTCACTTCGGTGCGGCCGTAATTGTAGATCAGCGTGCCCCAGTCGAGGTGGCGGCCCTGCAGCGGGTTGGCGTGCTCGTAGAGTGAAGTGCCGTCGAAGCTGCCGAGCCCGTGCGGATCGTCCGGGAAATGACCGGGCACCCAGTCGAGCAGCACGCCGATGCCCTCTCGGTGGCAGGCATCGATCAGCGCGGCAAAATCCTCTGGTGAGCCGAAGCGGCTGGTCGGTGCATAGAGGCCGGTCGGCTGATAGCCCCAGGAGCCGTCGAACGGATGCTCGCTCACGGGCAGGAATTCGAGATGGGTGAAGCCCATGTCGCGGGCATAGGCCGGCAGCTGCTCGGCGAGCTCGCGATAGGTCAGCCACTCATTGCCGTCCTTGCGCCGCCACGAGCCGAGATGGACCTCGTAGATCGACATCGGCGCCGACAGCGCATTTATACCGTCGGGCGCGGGCCGCGGCCGTGGCAGATGCGCCTCGTCGAACACGATCGAAGCCGTCTTCGGCCGCAGCTCGCTGGCGAACGCCATGGGATCGGACTTGAGCGGCAGCAGGTGGCCGTGTGGCCCGATGATCTCGAATTTGTAATGGTCGCCGGCCCTGGCGTTCGGGATGAACAATTCCCAATAGCCGGCGCCGCGTACTCGCATCGGGTGACGCCGCCCGTCCCAGAAATTGAAATCGCCGACCACGGACACGCGACGTGCATTCGGCGCCAGCACGACGAAGCCGATACCGTCGATACCTTCGAGGCGCATCGGATGCGCGCCGAGCTTGTCGTAGATGCGCTGATGCGTGCCTTCGCCGAGCAGATAGAGATCGAAATCGGTCAGGATCGGCGGAAAGCGATAGGTATCCTCGAACTCGACGACATTGTCGCCGAATTTGGCGCGGAGCTGATAGTGCTTCGAGCCGTTGGGCAGGGCGCCGATGAACAGGCCCGAGGCGTGGACCCGGTCGAGCTTCGCCACCTCGCCATGCTCGCCCACCGCCTCGACATTGGACGCGTCGGGCAGGAAGGCGCGCACCACGCTCCTGCCGCCCTCGGGATGCAGCCCGAGATAATGGAAGGGGTCGGAGTGGCGGCCCTCGATAATGGCATAGGCTTCGGCTGGCAGTTTAGGCATGGGCTTCGCTCTCGGCACTGGACAGAATGCGAAGCAGGCCGGTCAGCGGCGCATGGAGCCCCTCCGGCCGGTGGGACAGCTCGTACTCTACCTCGTCGAACGCTTGATCAAGCAGGAAAAACCTTAACATGCTTTCCGCCGAATGGTCCTTTTTCGGCCAGAGCCGCCGGTCGGTCATGGCCTCGCGGTAGGCGGACAGGAAGGTCGCGGTGGCGCGGTCACGCCATTCGTCAAGCGCGGTCGTCAGCCGGCTCAGCTCGTCGCTCCCCCCTGAGAGGGCCCGGTGAAGCGCCGCGTTAACCGAAAGATCAATCGAGCGGATCAGGCCCGCGACGTCGCGCGCCGCCGGCAGCCTGCGCCGCTTGTCGGCCAGGGCGAGATGCGGATCGCCGTCGAAGTCGATGATGAAGATGTCGTCCTTCACGATCAGAGTCTGCCCGAGGCGGAAGTCGCCATGATGACGGATGTTCAACCCGCTGATGTCGGATGGCAAGAGCGCGTTGACGCGGTCCGCCAGGGTCGCGCGCGCCGCGATGAGCTGGTCGATCAGAGGCCGGTCGCCCTCGCGCAGGCCCTCCCGGCTGTCGGCAAGCCGCTCGAAGACCCGTTCTGCCCGTCCCTTGAGGTCGGACGCCCATTGCTTGACGTGCGCGGGGGCGATCGGCTCAGGGGCAAGATCGGTGGGTTTTGCGGCGGCGAGCGCCATGTGCAGCTCGGCTAGCCGCCGGCCGGTTTGCGCCATGAAGTGCAGATAGGGCGCCTGCTCCTGGGTCTCGCGATGCATTTCGCCTGGCGGTAGCACTCGTTGCTCGTCGACATAGCGGTCGAGATAGCCCGCGGTGACGGCCCAACCGTCACCCTGGTTTTCGACATAGGCATGCAGGACGCCGAGCGCGCTGCCTCTGTCGCCCTCGACCAGCTCGACGCTGCCGAGCAGCGCCGGTGTGTTGGGGAAGCGTGCGACCTCGGTGAGATAGTGGCCGATCTCGATCTCCGGGTTGGGGCCGCTTTCGAGCCGGCGATAGATCTTGGCGACATATTGGTTGTCGACCAGCGCGGTGCTGTTCGACTGCTCGACCGTCCGGATGCGCGCGGGCTCCTTCGCGGTGTAATCGGCGAACCGGCTCGTCGGCCTGAACTCGAGCCGCAGATTGTTCTCGTCCACCACCAGGTTCTGCGACAAACCTCGCAGGAAAAGCCCTATGAAGATCTGGTCAGTCGCGACGTCGAGCAGCGTGCCTTCGCGTGCGCCCTGGCGCACCGCAGCGAGTGCCTTCGGGTTGAAGCGCTCGCGGTCGAAGCGGACCCACTCGATCTGCATCGGCAGCACGTAGCGCGTCGTGACGTCGTCCTGCGTCGTCTCGAAGAACGCAATCCAGGGCCGGTTGTCGCCGATGTCGCTGAACGGCACCGCCGACGTCAGCGTAGCCTGGATGTGCTTGGAATTATGCTCGGGATACCAGCGCGTCCGTGACAAAAATCCCGGCAGCACGTCGCGCTCGAATACGCTGCGCTCTCGTGCCAGCGACACCCAGTTCGAATTGACCGGCACCACCAGCGTCTCGAATTCCGGGACCGCGCGCGGCACCACCGGCTCGGATTTGTCGCGCTCCTGGAGCTGGAACCAGTAGAAGCCGTAAGGCCCCAGCGTGATCATGTAGGGCAGCTCTCCGATCGCCGGGAAGCGGGTGCGGCCGAGCATCTCCTGCGGGATGCGATCCTTCCAGGGCGTCAGGTCGAGCTCGGTCGCCTGCGCCGCGCGCGACAGATTGGCGACACAGAGGATCACCTCGTCGCGATATTGCCGGACATAGGCGAGCACGGACCGGTTGGCCGGGCGGATGAAGGTCATGGTGCCGCGGCCGAAGGCGAGCGTCGACTTGCGCACCGAGATCAGGCGCTTGGTCGCATTGAGTTGCGAGGACAGGCTGCGCGACTGCGCTTCCACGTTGACCGAATCGTAGCCGTAGACCGGATCCATGATCGGAGGGGCGTAGAGGCGGGCGGGATCGGCGCGGGAGAAGCCGCCGTTGCGGTCGGGGCTCCACTGCATCGGCGTACGCACGCCGTTGCGGTCGCCGAGATAGATGTTGTCGCCCATCCCGATCTCGTCGCCGTAATAGATGATCGGCGTGCCCGGGAATGACAGCAGCAGCGAGTTCATCAGCTCGATCTTGCGGCGGTCGTTGTCCATCAGCGGCGCGAGACGCCTGCGGATGCCGACATTGATGCGGGCACGGGGATCGTTGGCGTAGGTGGTCCAGAGATAGTCGCGCTCGACGTCGGTGACCATCTCCAGCGTCAGCTCGTCGTGGTTGCGCAGGAACAGCGCCCATTGGCAGCTCGCCGGAATGTCCGGCGTCTGGCGCAGGATGTCGGTGATCGGGAAGCGGTCTTCCTGCGCGATCGCCATGTAGATGCGCGGCATCAGCGGGAAGTGGTAGGCCATGTGGCACTCGTCGCCACGGCCGAAATATTCCTGCACGTCCTCCGGCCACTGATTGGCCTCGGCCAGCAGCAGCTTTCCCTTGGAGTAGGCGTCGAGCTCCTGGCGCAGGCGCTTGATGATGGCATGCGTTTCAGGGAGGTTCTCGTTCGAGGTGCCCTCGCGCTCGCAGAGATAGGGAATCGCGTCCAGCCGGAAACCGTCGACGCCGGCATCCAGCCAGCGCTTCATCACCTGGATGATGGCGCTGACGACGCGCGGATTGTCGAAATTGAGGTCGGGCTGGTGCGAGAAGAAGCGATGCCAGTAGAACGCGCCGGCTTCCGGATCCCAGGTCCAGTTCGACTTCTCGGTGTCGGTGAAGATGATCCGCGTGCCCTGGTATTTCTGGTCGGTGTCGCTCCAGACATACCAATCGCGGGCGCTCGAGCCAGCCGGGCTGCGGCGCGCGCGCTTGAACCAGTTGTGCTGATCCGAGGTGTGGTTGATGACCAGCTCGGTGATGACGCGCAGGCCTCGCTTTTGCGCTTCCTGGATGAAGCGCTTGAAGTCCTTCATCGTCCCGAAATCGGGATTGACCGCGCCGTAGTCTGCGATGTCGTAGCCGTCGTCGCGGCCGGGCGACGGGTAGAACGGCAGCAGCCACAGTGCGGTGACGCCGAGATCCTGCAGATAGGGCAGCTTCTCGGTCAACCCGGCAAAATCGCCGATGCCGTCATTGTTGCTGTCGGCAAAGGCCTTGACGTGGAGCTGGTAGATGATGGCGTCCTTGTACCAGAGTTCATCCACGATCTCGGCAGCCTCGGCTTTCTTGGTGTCGACGGAAGACAGAACATTCATGGCGCGATCCTTACGCCAGGCAGCGGAAGAGCAGGGCCGGATCGCGGTCGGGATCGATACGCAACCTGATCCCGCCCCATTCGATGCGGGACTGTTCGCCTGTCATGAGATTTTCGATTGTCGTGACGTGGCGGCGTTCGCCGCCGACGTCGATGGTGAGGTCGCCGAGCGGCAACCAGAATTCGCGCACATGGCGCGAGAGGGCGATGGCCACAACGACAATGTTGGCCGGTTCGGCTGCTTCTTTCACGAAAGCGATCGTCTCGCCGTCCTCGATGCTGAGGAAGCGCAAATTGCTGGTCTGCTGCAGCGCCGCGTTGCCGTTGCGGATGCGGTTGAGCGCTGTGATCCAGGGTTTGATGTTGCCGGGCTTGTCCCAGTCGCGCTGCCTGATCTGATATTTCTCGGAATCCAGATATTCCTCGTGGCCGGGGACGGCCTCGTGCTCGAGCAGCTCGAAACCGCTGTAAAGGCCGTAATTGCCCGACAGCGTCGCGGCCAGCGCGATGCGCGATTTGAACAACCAGGCTTCGCCACTCTGAAGATGATAGGGCAGCAGATCCGGCGTGTTGACGAACAGGTTCGGACGATAGAAGTCCCGCTCGGGATAGCGCGTGAGCTCGCCGAGATATTGCTCGAGCTCCCACTTCTGGGTGCGCCAGGGGAAATAGCTGAAGCACTGCGCGAAGCCGAGCTTGGCGAGGCCCTTCATCAGCTTCGGCCGCGCAAACGTCTTGGAGAACAGGATCACCTCGGGACGACGCGAGCGGATGTCGCGGATCAGCCACTCCCAGAATGGCAGCGGCGCGGTGTCGTGATTGTCGATCGCGAAGATGGTGACGCCGTGGTCGATCCAGAACAGCATGGCATCGCGGAAGGCGTTCCACAGCCCGATCCGGTCGACGGAGGCGAAATCGGGGATCACGATGTCCGAATAGGGATCATCCGCTGCCCGCACCGAACGGTCCGGCCGCCATTTGAACCATTCCGGATGCTGCGTCAGCCAGGGATGATCCGGCGAGCATTGCACGGCGAAGTCCAGCGCGAGCTCGAGGCCATATTCCAGGCAGGTCGCGACCAGCGCGCGAAAATCCTCGATGGTGCCGAGCTCGGGATGCAGCGCATCGTGCCCGCCCTCGGCCGCGCCGATCGCGTAAGGCGAGCCCGGCTCGCCTTCTGTCGCGACAGGCGAGTTGTTGCGGCCCTTGCGGCAGGTGCGGCCGATCGGGTGGATCGGCGTGAAATACAAGACGTCAAAACCCATCGCCGCGATATCGGGCACGCGGGCGATACAGTCGCGGAGCGTGCCGTGCTGGCCGGCAACCGCGCCCTGGCTGCGCGGCATCATTTGATACCAGGCACCGAAGCGCGCCTTGTCGCGGTCGATAACAAGCGGAAAGTTCGGCGAGCGAGTCAGGTCGGGGCGCGTCTGGCTCTCGGCCATGGCTTCGCCGAGTTCGGTCGCAAGCAGCGGCGCGACGTCGCCGCTGCCGAGATAGTCCTCGCATTGCCTGACAATGACGGCCGCGGCGTCCTGCCGCGCGCCATGCGCCTTGGTCAGCAGGCCGGCGCCCTCGATGGCATCGAGCGTGACGTCGCCGCCGGACTGCTGCTTGCGTTCGACCCCGTGGCGCCAGGTTGCGAATTCGTCGGTCCAAGCTTCGATGGCATAGACATATTGGCCGGGCTCGGTCGGCACGAACGCGCCGGACCACCGGTCGTCGCCGTGACGGGTCATGCTCTCGCGCCGCCATTCCCGCTCCTGCTCGCCGCGCCAGACCAGCGCGGCGCGGATGGTGGCGTCGCCGTCGCGATAGATGTCGGCCCACACCTCGATCCGATCGCCCGCGATCCGCTTCACGGCGAAGCGGCCGCCATCGATCAAGGGATAGACGTCTTCGATCAGGAAAGCGCTGCCGGCAGCGGCACTCTCGACAGTTTGAATTGTCTTGTTCACGGTGATGCCATTGACAAGAAAGCAGGGGCCCGTTTCCCTTGTCGGGAACCTACGCTTGATACCTATATAGAAAGCCGCTTGTGTGTCATTGGTTCCCTTGGGAACGGCAGCCGCGGTTTGTGAGTTAAGTGCGACTAACCTCTTCCGCGACCACGTTAAAATCGATGCCCCCCGGCCGGTTGACGGCCTGCAAGCTGCGTGCCGAATGGACCTTTTAACTCAAGCCCGGATCAAGGGCGTTCAATCCGAATTCACAGATGCCCTCGGAAAGCTGCGCGTCACCGCGCCCGAGGCGCTCAAATCCATCCTCGACGCCCTGCCGGAGAAGCGGGTCTACCGCTTCGTCAGCGGGCCGGTCGTGGTGCGCGCGCTGGGTAATCCGCGCACCGAGCTCGCGGCCATTGGTGCCGCGCCGCTGCAATGGAAAATCAAGGCCGGCCGCAATGCCATCGCGCAGGGCGAGACCCGCGAGCCTGTGATTGCCTGGCCCGCCGGGTTGCCGCTTGGTTATCACCGGCTGACGTTGACGGATGCCACTGGTGAGACGGAAGAGGTGCCGATGATCGTGGCACCCGAGCGTGCCTTCGGCGGCGATTTCGACCGCGGCTGGCTGCTCGCCGTGCAGCTTTACAGCGTCCGCTCCGACCGCAATTGGGGCATCGGTGATTTCACCGATCTGGCGGGCCTTGTCAGGCTCGCCAAGCAATTGGGCGCCGATGGCGTCGGCCTCAATCCGTTGCATGTCCTGTTCGACGATCATCCGGCCGATTGCAGTCCCTATTCGCCGAACAGCCGGCTGTTTCTCAATCCGCTCTACATCGACGTCGAGGCCATCCCGGAATTTTCCGCAGATCTGATCCCCGACGCGGCTACGACGGCCGCGCGGCTGCGCGAAGGTGACCGTGTCCCCTATGCCGATATGGCGGCGCTAAAATGGCTGGGCCTGCGCGCCGCCTTTGACAGTTTCGTGAAAACTGCGAGCGGTGTCCGTCGTAACCAGTTCGATGCTTTCCGTGCCGACCGGGGCGCGCTGCTGTCGCGTTTTGCCTGTTTCGAGGTGCTGCGCCATCGTTTTACCGCGCCCTGGTGGGAATGGCCGGTGCAATGGCAGCAACCGGACGATGCCAAATGCGCCGGTTTGCGCAACGGTCCCGACAAGCACGAGGTCGAGTTCGTCGAATTCGTGCAATGGACCGCTGACGCGCAATTGCGCGCGGCCAAGCAGCTCTCGGCCGAGCTCGGCATGCGCGTCGGGCTCTATCTCGACGTCGCCGTCGGCGTGCAGTCCAACGGCTTCGATGCCTGGAACGAGCAGACTGCGATCTCCCGCCACCTTGCGGTCGGCGCACCGCCTGATGTGCTGAACACGGTCGGTCAGGATTGGGGGCTGGCCGGCTTCAACGCGGGCGGCCTGGAGGCGCAATCCTTCGTGCCGTTCGCCGACATGGTGGCCGCCTCGATGCGGCATGCGGGCGCGATCCGGCTCGATCACGTGCTGGGACTGAAGCGGCTCTATCTGGTGCCACGCGGCTTCAAGCCTGACAACGGTGCCTATGTGCAGATGCCGCTCGAGGCGCTGCTGGCCGCGGTCGTGCGCGAAAGCGTTACCCACAAGTGCATCGTGATCGGCGAAGACCTCGGCACCGTGCCGGAAGGTTTTCGCGAGACCATGCAGGATTTCGGCATCTGGTCCTATCTCGTCATGATGTTCGAGCGCGACGATGCCGGCCATTTCCGCAACATCGACCATTACCGGCCGAACGCGCTGGTCACCTTGAACACGCATGATCTCTGCACCTATGCGGGCTGGCGCTCGTTCAGCGATCTCAGGATGAAGCGCTCGCTCGGCCTCGATCCCGGCGAGGACGACCAGGCCCGCTGGAATGCGCTCGGCGGGCTCGACGATATCCTGCGCCAGAACGGCATCAGCGCCAACGATCTCTATTCGGTGCTCAATTTCCTGTCGCGCACGCCGTCGCGGCTGCTCGCGGTGTCGATGGAAGATCTGCTCGGCGTGATCGATCAGCCCAACATTCCCGGCACGATCGACGAGCATCCGAACTGGCGCCAGCGCCTGCCTGTTGCCCTCGACAAGATCGCGTCCAAGGTCGATCTCGCGGCTTTGAAGGCCGCGACTCGGGAACGTTCGTTGTACGGCGGGAGTTGATGGGCCGAGGGTTTTCCAAGGCTCGGGTTTTCCAAGGCTCGCAAGACATTGTCACAGAAGATCGAGGACTATGCGCTGATCGGCGACTGCGAGACCGCGGCGCTGGTCGGACGCAACGGCTCGATCGACTGGCTGTGCTGGCCGGCCTTTGATTCCGACGCCTGCTTCGCCGCGATCCTTGGCACCCACAAGAACGGCCGCTGGCTGATCACGCCAAGCGACGAAGTGACGACGATTTCGCGCCGCTATCTCGGCAATACCCTCATTCTCGAAACACGCTTCGAGACCAGGAGCGGCACCGTTGCGCTGGTCGATTTCATGCCGCCACGCGGCAAGGCCTCCGATATCGTGCGGCTGGTGCGCGGCCTCACGGGCGCCGTGAAGCTGCGGATGGAGCTCGTGATCCGCTTCGGCTTTGGCGTCGACATTCCTTGGGTGCGGCGGATCGATCATTCGCTGCTGGCGGTCGCCGGTCAGGACATGACGGTGCTGCGCACGCCGGTCGAGACCCGCGGCGAGGATCTGACCACGGTCGCCGAGTTCGAGGTCGAGGCCGGCGAGACCATACCGTTCGTGCTGACCTACGGTCCCTCGCATCTTGATCCGCCCGAGCCGATCGACCCCGAGATGGCCCTTCGGGAGACCGAGAAATTCTGGAGCGGCTGGTGCCGCCACTGCACCCGCGATGGCCCTTATCACGATCTCATCGTGCGCTCGTTGATCACGCTGAAGGCGCTGACCTTCGGCCCCACGGGCGGTATCGTCGCCGCACCGACGACTTCGCTGCCGGAAAAGCTCGGCGGCAGCCGGAATTGGGACTACCGCTTCTGCTGGCTGCGCGACGCCACCTTCACGCTGCTGGCGCTGATGAACTCGGGCTATACCGAGGAAGCCCTGGCCTGGCACAATTGGCTGCTGCGCGCCGCGGCCGGCTCGCCATCCAACATGCAGATCATGTACGGCATCTGGGGCCAGCGGCGGCTGCTGGAATGGGAAGCGGGCTGGCTCGACGGCTACGAAGGCGCCAAGCCCGTGCGGGTCGGCAACGCGGCGCACGCGCAGCTCCAGCTCGACGTCTATGGCGAGTTGATCGATGCTTTCCACCAGTCGCGCATGGCCAAGCTCAAGCTCGACGATGAAGCGACCTGGGCGCTGGAATGCGCCGTGCTCCAGCATCTCGCCGAGGTCTGGGACCAGCCCGATCATGGTATCTGGGAGCGCCGCGGCGAGCCCCGGCACTACGTCTTCTCCAAGGTGATGACCTGGGTCGCCTTCGACCGTGCCATCAAGAGTGCCGAGACGTTCGGCTTCAAGGCGCCGCTATTGCACTGGCGTGCCCTGCGTGAAGCCATTCACCGCGACGTCTGTAACCGGGGCTTTGACGCGGAGGAGGGCGCCTTCGTCGAGTCCTATGGATCGAAGCTGCTCGATGCCAGCGTGCTGTTATTGCCGGGAGTCGGCTTCCTGCCGGCGGACGACCCGCGCGTCCGCGGTACGATCGCCGCCGTCGAAAAGCACGTGATGCGCGACGGCTTCGTGCTGCGGCATGATCCGCGCGAGCTGCCCGCGGACCAGCCGCCACTGGAAGGAGCATTCCTGGCGTGCAGCCTGTGGCTCGCAGATGCCTATGTCCTGTCCGGTGATCTCGACAAGGCGCAAATCTTGTTCGATCGCGTGGTCGGTGTCGCGAACGATGTCGGGCTGTTGGCCGAGGAATATGATTCCGTCGCGCGGCGCCAGACCGGCAACTTCCCACAGGCGCTGACCCACATCGCACTGATCAACACCGCCCACAACCTCTCGGCGGCAAGGCAGAGCAGCGAGAAGCCGGCAATGCAGCGGTCGAAGTAGTGAGCGTGGTTGACCGACACGGCAGGTTCTTTACCTCTCCCCGCTGGGGAGAGGTGGAAACCAAGCGGCAGGCGATAGTTGAGGTCGTCAAGCCTCAACCAACCCCGTTCCGCTTCAAAATCATCTCCATTGCCTCCGCAAAACCGTCCTGCTCGTTGGTCGCGGTGACGTGGGTGGCCTGGTCCTTGACGTGGTCGGTAGCATTGCCCATGGCGATCGAGGTGCCGCTGACGCGGAACATCGCGAGATCGTTCTGCATGTCGCCGATCGTGGCGACCGCGTCGGTGGAAATGCCGAGGCGCTTGGCCATGGCCTGCACGAAGGTACCCTTGTTGAAGCCGGGCGGGGTGATGTCGAGATAGTAGGTCTGCGAGCGGACCGCGGTGGCCTCGCTGCCGAGCGCCTCCTGCATCGCCTTTTCGCAACGCTCCAGGCCTGCCGCATCGGCGCTGGCGCCGACGATCTTGCAGGCGCTCGCGAGGTAAGGCGTAAAGTCCGTCACGATGGTGGGATCGGAGCGGATCGTGTGCTGCTCGTGAGCGACGTATTTACCGCTTGCGTTGTCGATCAGCCATTTGTCGTAGGTGAATAGCCAAATGTCGGCGCCGAACTCGCGGAGGATCTGAACTGACCGCTCGGCGGCGCCTTTCGGGATCAGATGCTGCTCGACCGGATTCATCTCGGGATCGACGATCGAGGAACCGTTGAACGGGCCGACCGGCAGCCAAAGCGCCAGCGGCGCGATCAGGAATCGCATGCCGATCGCGGGGCGGCTGGAGGTGATGGTGAAGCCGATCCCGGCCTGGTGCAGCCGCTGCACCGCACTCCGCGCGCGGTCCGTCAGCGTCTTGTCCTTGGTCAGCAGCGTGCCGTCGACGTCGGAGACCACGAGTGAGATTTTCGTCATGGCAGAACCTCGATGGCAGAATCTCTATGACAGAATCTTGGGATTACACGGCTTTGCTCTTGCCGCCGTCGATTTTCAGCTGCCGCACGATGCCGTCGACGATCGCCTCGACCGATTCGTCGATCGAGGCCGTGATGACATGTTCGCTCGCCTCCGGCGGCTCCAGCGTGTTGAACTGGCTGGTCAGCAGCCCGGGCGGCATGAAATGGCCCTTGCGGTGCGCAAGCCGGTCGGCGATCAGCTCCTGCGTGCCTTTGAGGAACACGAAGCGCACGTCGTCGCGGCCGCGCAGCAGCACGTCACGATAGGTGTGCTTGAGCGCCGAGCAGGCGATGATGACATGCTCGCCCTTGTCGCAGACCCGCGAAATCTCGTCGGCGATGGCGTTGAGCCAGGGCCAGCGGTCCTCGTCGGTGAGCGGATGGCCGGCCCGCATCTTCTCGACATTGCTTGCGGGGTGAAAGCTGTCGCCGTCCTCGAACCGCCAGCCAAGCCGCTCGCCAAGCGCCCCTGCAACCGTGCTCTTGCCTGAACCCGACACGCCCATCACGATCAACGCACAAGGTGCTTTAACGCCCGCCACGAATTCCCTCCGGAAGCGCGGCCCTGTCGACCAGCCAGACGGTCTCCCCCTCCGAGCGCGCGCGCAACGCCGGCAGATTCTCGCCATTGAGGAGGCGCGTCAAGATCGGCCGCTTGTCATGCCCAGCGATCTCGAACAGCATTTCGCGGCAGGAGGCCAGCGCAGGGAGCGTCAGCGAGACCCGCGGCACGAAGGGCGCGACATTGGCCTTGGGGACGCCCACGACCCAGCGCGCAGTCTCCTCCACGGCGGGGTAGCCGGGAAAGAGCGAGGCGGTGTGGCCGTCCGGGCCCGCGCCCATCAGGACGAGATCGAACAGAGGCCGGGCCGGATCGAGGCTTTCAGAGCCGTAGAAGGCCTGCAGCTCGCGCGCGTAGGTTTCGGCGCCGGCCTCGGGATTTTCGACCGCGGTCGGAATCGGGTGAATGTGGCCGGCGGGCGCGTCGCGGTCGAGAAAGGTCGCCCGCGCCACCGTCATGTTGTTGAGGGGATCGCTGTCGGGGACAAAACGCTCGTCGCCGATGAACCAGTGCACGCGATCCCAAGGGAGCTTGCCGCGCCAGGGGGCGCTGCCCAGCAGCTCATAGAGCTTCTTCGGGCTGGAGCCGCCGGTGAGGCAGATCGCGATGCGTCCGGGATTGGCGGCAATCCGCGCCATCACGCGCTGGGCTGCGGCCTGCGCCAGCGCCTCAGCGTCGGCGACGACGATCAGCTTCGGCTCTTCGGCCGCGGCCATCACGAAAACTTCCGCCAGCTGCGGCCGTCGCGCCGCAGCAGCTCGTCGGCGCAGGCCGGGCCATCGCTGCCGGCTTCATAGGTCTCGATGCCGTTGGTGCCCGCGGTCTTCCAGGCGTCGAGGAACGGCTGCACCGCCTGCCATCCGGCTTCGATGCCGTCGGCGCGCTGGAACAGGATGTTGTCACCGATCATGCAGTCGTAGATCAGCGTCTCGTAGCCGGTGGAGGGATCGGCCCGGAAATAGTCGCCGTACTTGAATTTCATCTCGACGCCGTCGATCGTGATGCTCGGTCCCGGAATCTTGGCGTTGAACTGAAGCTCGATCGTCTCGGTCGGCGCAATGCCGATGGTGAGGAAGTTTTGCGAGAGACGATCGACGGTGGTGCCTGAAAACATCGATAGCGGCGCCTGCTTGAACTTGATTGCGACTTCCGTGCGCTTGTGGCCCAGCGCCTTGCCGGTCCGCAGGTAGAACGGCACGCCGGCCCACCGCCAATTGTCGATCATCAGCTTCAGCGCGACGAAGGTCTCGGTGGTGCTCCCGGGCTTGACGTCCTCGGTCTTGCGATAGTCCGTGATCTCGTCGTCGCCGATGCGTCCGGCGAGATATTGCGCGCGAACGGAGTTCTTCAGCGCTTCTTCCCGGCTCGGCTGCTGGATCGACGTCAGCACATCAGCCTTCTCGGAGCGCACGGAGTGCGCATCGAAACGCGCCGGCGGCTCCATCGCGACCAGCGACATCAGCTGGAATAGATGATTCGGCACCATGTCGCGCAGCGCGCCGGTGGCGTCGTAGAAACCGCCGCGATGGCCGACGCCGAGCTTCTCCTCGACCGTGATCTGGATGTGGTCGATATGGTTGCGATTCCAGATCGGCTCGAACATGCCGTTGGCAAAGCGCAGCACCAGGATGTTCTGCACCGTCTCCTTGCCGAGATAATGATCGATCCGGTAGATCTGGTGCTCGTCCATGATCTTTAGCAGCTCGGCATTCAATGCCTTGGCCGATGCGAGGTCGGTGCCGAACGGCTTTTCGATCACCAGCCGCCGCCAGGCGCCGTTCTCCTTCATCATGCCGGTGCGGCCGAGCTCGCGTGCGGTCGGCGCGAACGCGGCCGGAGGGGTCGCCAGATAGAACAGCCGATTGCCGCCGGTGCCTTGCGAGCATTCCAGGCCGTCGAGATGCGTGCGCAGGCGGTCGAAGGAGGGCGGATCCTTCGGGTCGGCCTCGACAAAGGTGACGCACTGCAGGAGCTGCTTGGCGACGACGTCGTCCACCGGGCGCGTCGCGAACTTGCGCAAGCCGTCCATCAGGCCGTTGCGCAGCTCGTCATCGGACTGGCCCTTGCGGGCCACGCCGACGACGCAGAATTTTTCCGGCAACAGATTCTCGGCGGCGAGATTGTAGAGCGACGGCATCACCAGGCGGTGCGTGAGGTCGCCGGTAACGCCGAAGATCACGAAGGCGCAATTTTCCGGCTTGCGCTTGGCTTGCGGGTCTTTTGTCACGAAAGATTGGCCTTCGCTTGCTGCAGGTCTTATTTTGGCTTCGAAGCGCCGGGCTGCTTCGGCTCCTTGTGGCCGCCGAAACCCGCGCGCATCGCGGAGAGAATTTTTTCGGCGAAGGTGTGTTCCCGACGGGAACGGAAACGTGTGTAGAGGGCCGCGGTCAAGACTTCCGCCGGCACGGCCTCGTCGATCGCCGCATTCACGGTCCAGCGACCCTCACCGGAATCCTCCACGAAGCCGGAGTATTCCGCAAGCTGCGGGCTGTCGGCGAGCGCGGTCGAGGTGAGGTCGAGCAGCCAGGACGGGATCACGCTGCCGCGCCGCCACACCTCGGCGATGTCGGCAAGGTCGAAATCGTAGCGATGATCAGCCGGCAAGGCATCGATATTGGCATTCTTGAGGATGTCGAACCCTTCGGCATAGGCCTGCATCAGGCCGTACTCGATGCCGTTGTGGATCATCTTGACAAAATGGCCGGCGCCGACGGGGCCGGCATGGATGTAGCCCTGCTCGATGCGGGGATCGCGTCCTTCGCGTCCCTCGGTGCGCGGAATGTCGCCGGCACCGGGCGCCAGCGCGGCGAAGATCGGGTCGAGCCGATCGACCACCGGCTTCTCGCCGCCGATCATCATGCAATAGCCGCGGTCGAGGCCCCAGACGCCGCCGGACGTGCCGACGTCGACATAGTGGATGCCGCGCGCCTTCAGCGCCTTGCCGCGGCGGACGTCGTCCTGCCAGAAGGTGTTGCCGCCGTCGATGATGACGTCGCCCTCCTGCATCACGCCCGCGATCGTGTCGATGGTCTGCTCGGTGATGCGGCCGGCAGGCAGCATCACCCAGGCCGTGCGCGGCCGCTCGAGTTTCGAGATGAACTCTTCCAGCGTGGCCGAGCCGACTGCGCCGTCTGCAGCGAGACCGGCGACGGCCTTGGCGTCCTTGTCATAGACCACGGTCGAATGTCCCTGGCGCATCAGGCGGCGAACGATGTTGCCGCCCATCCGGCCGAGGCCGATCATGCCGAGTTGCATGTGAGAGATTCCCTTAATTCAGCGCGTCGTTGAGGGCGGCATTGAGCGCCGCGAGACCCTTCTTGAGCCCGCCCTTGAGATGCACCCGAAGCGCGCGTCGGCCGCGCTCGGTGAGCACGTCGAAGTCGCCGCGTGCCTGCGCCGCCTTGATCACGCCGAAGCTCGCCTTCTGGCCGGGCACCGCGAGATCCTTGGCGTCGTCGGCGGTGATCTGGAGGAACACGCCGCTGTCGGGCCCGCCCTTGTAGGCCTGGCCCGTGGAGTGCAGGAAGCGCGGTCCGAACTCGGCGCAGGTTGCGACATGCCGCTTCTCGCGCACTTCGAGGCGCATCGCTTGAAGCGCGTCGATCGTCGCCTTGTCGCGGGCGATGTAGCCGAGCAGCGCGACATAGTCGCCGTGGCCCGAGCGCGACAGATGCGCCTTCAGCCAGGACGTGAGGTCGCCGTTGGCGCCCGCGGCGCGAAGCGCCGTGGCGTTGGCCGCGTCGGTGTAGAGATCGGCTTGATCGGTGCTGACCACGGGTTCTTCGGCCGGCAGCGAGCCGGTCTTCTCGAACGACGCGGTGAGCTCGCGGGTCTTGATCTTGGCTGCTTCGACGTCGGGCTGGTCGAACGGGTTGATGCCGAGGACCGCGCCCGCCACGGCCGTCGCCATCTCGAAGCGGAAGAACTCCTGCCCCAGATGGTCGATCGACTTCATGACGATGCGTACCACGGGATGGCCGGCCGCCTCGATCCCGGCGAGTGCCGAGTCGTGCGCGGCGTCCGTCTCGCCTTCGGTACGGATGTCGATGAAGAAGCGGTCGTTGCCATAGAGCGAGGACTCGCCAAGCGGTTCGCCTGCGATCGGGATCAGGCCCTTGCCTTCCTTGCCGGTCGATTCCGCGATGAGCTGCTCGGCCCAGGCGCCGAAATCGGCGATCTTCTTCGACGACAGGATCGTCACCTTGTCGCGGCCCTCAAGGCCGGCAAGCCCCATGGCAAGGCCGAGCTGAACGCCGGGGTTCTCGGCCGGCGGCACGTCCGGTCCGCAGGAGCGGGCCATCGACAGCGTATGCTTGATGAAGGTCTTGACGTCGATGCCGGCGGTTGCCGCCGGCACCAGGCCGAACGGCGACAGCACGGAATAGCGTCCGCCGATCGACGGCTCGCCATGGAAGATGCGGGCGTAGTTCAGCTTCTTCGCCGCCTTCTCCAGCGAGGAGCCGGGATCGGTCACCGCGATGAAGCGGAAGCCGGTCTTGGCCTTCGGGCCGAGGGCCTGCGCGACGCGCTTGTGAAAATAGTCCTTCATCGCGTTCGGCTCGGTGGTGCCGCCGGATTTGCTGGAGACGATGAACACGGTGTTGGCGATGTCGATCTTGGCCTCCATCGCCCGCACCTCGGCCGGATCGGTGGAATCCAGCACATGCAGCTTCGGGAAGCCGGGCTTCCGGGCAAAGGTCTCAGCCAGCACCTCCGGCCCAAGGCTCGATCCGCCCATGCCGAGCACGACGGCGTCGGAGAACTTCTGGCCCTTCACCCGGTTGGCATAGTCCTCATAGTCGGCAACGTCGGCCTTGGCGGCGCTGTCGAGCCAGCCGAGCCATTTGTCCTCGTCCGTCCCGGTCCAGACCGATTTGTCGCGCTGCCAGAGCCTGCGGATCTTGGCCGATGCGCGCCATTCCTCGGTGCTCTTGGCTACGGCCTTGCCGAGCCCGTCGCCGAGCGAGAGCTGCTGGCGATCGATTGCCGTCCCGAGCACGGTGGCCCGCTTGTGGGCGACGGCGCCGTAGAGCTTGTCGGCGGCGTCCGCGAACAGCTTCACACCGTCCTTGACGAGCTCCTCGGTGATGGCATCGAGCGAGACGCCGGAGCGCTCCAGCTCTTCCAGCACGCGGCGGGCGTCATCGACATTCTCTTCCAGGCTGTCGCGCGGCTTGCCGTGGTCGCGGAAGGCATCCAGCGTTGCCGGCGGTACGGTGTTGATGGTGTCAGGGCCGATCAGCTCCTCCACATAAAGGACGTCGCTGTAGTCCTTGTTCTTGGTGCCGGTCGAGGCCCACAGCATGCGCTGCGGCTTGGCGCCCTTGGCGGCGAGCTTCTCCCAGCGCGGGCCCGAGAACAGCCGCTTGTAGTCCTGATAGGCGACCTTGGCGTTGGCGATCGCGACCTTGCCCTTCAGCGCGGCGAGCCGCTCCTTCTCGGATGGATCGTTGGCCCGGGCGATCTTCTCGTCGAGCTGCTTGTCGACCACGCTGTCTATGCGGCTGACGAAGAAGCTCGCCACACTGGCGACATGCGAGGGATCGCCGCCACCGGCGACGTATTTTTCGAGACCGGCGATATAGGCCTCGGCGACCTGCAGATAGACCGCTTTCGAGAACAGCAGCGTGATGTTGATGCTGATGCCGTCGCCGATCAGCGTTTCGATCGCGGGCAGGCCCTCCGGCGTCGCCGGCACCTTCACCATCAGGTTCTTGCGGCCAACGTCCTTCCAGAGCCGGCGCGCTTCGGCGACCGTGCCTGATGTGTCCATCGCCAGATAGGGCGAGACTTCCAGGCTGACATAACCGTCGCCGCCCTTGAGGCGGTCATAGACCGGGCGCAGGACGTCGGCGGCGGCCTGGATATCCTCGACGGCAACCGCCTCGAACAAATCGGCCACGGTCCGGTCGCCGCGCTTCAGCGCCTTGCCGATCGGAGCGTCATACTCGTCCGAGCTCCCGATCGCCTTCTCGAAAATCGAGGGGTTGGAGGTAACGCCCTTGACACCATCGGTGTCGATCAGCCGCTTCAGGTCGCCCTTGGCGATGAAGCCGCGGGCGAGGAAGTCCAGCCAGACGGCTTGTCCGTGCTTTTCCAGTTCTTTGACGGGATTCATGATGCTTTTTATCTCCAAGCCTTCGGGCGGAGGGGGTTTCCGCGCCGGTCCTGACGCGCTATCCTTTAACCCACATGCTCCCGGGAGGGAACCAATCAAGGGTGTTGGCGTCATCCCCCCAGGGTAACTCCGCCGCGATCATGGCGATCCAGGCGGCAGTCGCGGTTTTGCGTAATAAAAATCTGGCCGGGACGGTTCGGCCGAGGTCTTGTTGCGTGAGGTCATCTGTCGCGTCGCGGAGCGTCGTCAGCGGAGTCGGACCCGTCTGATCGTCATTGGCCCGGTCGCGAATGACCATGCTGGGGGAGAGCATGCGCGCACGTCCTGATGGCGTTGCCATCGCCGACCGCCGGCCATCGCTGGTGCCGGTCGTCTGCATCGTCGCATCCCATGATCTCGACATCGCTCAATCCGTCATGCGGCTCCAGGCCGCGGCGCGCTTCGCGACGACGAGCGCAAGCCTTCCTTTCAAGTCAACTGCGGTCGCTCTTCTGCATCCGAGCTGCCGCGCAGAACGACGTTATCCTTTCGGAGGGTTTGGCGACCGATTTTGACACAGCGCTGTGCGCTTGCCGCGACAGCCATGCTGCATGCAGGCTCGAGGAATCGTTGGCACTGCATTGCAGCAGAAGATGAACGTGACACGCGAGCAATCGCCTCGCGAGCGTCATAAGTTTGCCGCTCGCAGATTGTCATGTTGCAGTGCCGGAGACTCGTCCCCGGTATTGCCCGGATGTGGCGAGCCAGTGACAATTTCTAGAAATGAGCCAAGATAGATAGAGATTCGCACAAATTACAGGCAAGTGCCTGTTCGTAATTCACGGAGTGCCTACCTTGTGCGTTGCGTCGTGTCGGCACCCGGGTGTCCAATGATCGTCAAGTGCTCACGCTGATTCGAGAAGCGGCCTGAGGAACGGTCTAGTAACTGCTTTCGTTTCAGCTTGTAGCGGAACTCACGCGGAGAGGGATCATGTACAACGATTCTCTATTCAACGCTTTCGCTCGGTCGTTTGAGGCGAGAAGCCAGCACGACATGTCGATGGCAGAATATCTGGAATCGTGTCGAAGCGATCCCATGAAATACGCGAATGCGGCCGAACGATTACTAGCGGCGATCGGCGAACCCCAGACGATTGACACGGCCAAGGACCCACGCCTTGGCCGTATTTTTTTGAACCGCACGATCCGTACCTATCCGGCCTTTGCCGGCTTCTACGGCATGGAAGAAACCATCGAGCGCATCGTCGGCTTCTTCCGCCATGCGGCGCAGGGCCTCGAAGAGCGCAAGCAGATCCTCTATCTGCTCGGACCGGTTGGCGGCGGCAAATCCTCGCTCGCCGAGCGGCTGAAGTCGCTGATGGAGGTGCATCCGATCTACGTGCTCAAGGCCGGCGACGAACTTTCGCCGGTGTTCGAGAGCCCGCTCAGCCTGTTTGATCCCGATCAGCTGGGGCCGATGCTGGAAGAGAAATACGGCATTCCGCGCCGGCGTCTCACCGGCTTGATGAGCCCCTGGTGTTACAAGCGGCTGGAAGCTTTCGGCGGCGATATCTCGCAATTCCGCGTCGCCAAGATCCAGCCGTCGCGGCTGCGCCAGATCGCGATCGCCAAGACCGAGCCGGGTGACGAGAACAACCAGGACATCTCCTCGCTGGTCGGCAAGGTCGATATCCGCAAGCTCGAGACCTACGCGCAGAACGATCCCGACGCCTACAGCTATTCCGGCGGCCTCAACCGCGCCAACCAGGGCGTGCTCGAGTTCGTCGAAATGTTCAAGGCGCCGATCAAGATGCTGCACCCGTTGCTGACCGCAACGCAGGAAGGCAACTATATCGGCACCGAGAATATCGGCGCGATCCCGTTCACCGGCGTCATTCTCGCGCACTCCAACGAAGCGGAATGGGCGAGCTTCAAATCGAACAAGAACAACGAAGCCTTCATCGACCGCATCTGCGTCATCAAGGTGCCGTACTGCCTGCGGGTCACTGAAGAGCAGAAGATCTACGAGAAGCTGATCCAGGGCTCCGAGCTCGCGGCCGCGCCTTGCGCGCCCTCGACCTTGGAGACGCTGGCGCGGTTCTCGGTGATGTCGCGGCTGCGCAAGCACGAGAACTCGACGCTGTTCGGCAAGATGCGGGTCTATGACGGCGAGAGCCTGAAGGAATCCGATCCGAAGGCGCGCAGCGTCCAGGAATATCGTGATGCCGCCGGCGTCGACGAAGGCATGGACGGCGTCTCCACCCGCTTCGCCTTCAAGATCCTGGCTGCGACCTTCAACCACGATCCGCAGGAGGTGGCCGCAGACGCGGTGCATCTGATGTACGCGCTGGAGCAGTCGATCCGCCGCGAGCAGTTGCCCGAGGAAGTCGAGAAGCGCTATCTCGAATTCATCAAGGCCGACCTTGCGCCGCGTTACGCCGAGTTCATCGGCAACGAGATCCAGAAAGCTTATCTGGAATCCTACTCGGATTACGGCCAGAACCTGTTCGACCGTTACGTCGACTACGCCGATGCCTGGATCGAGGATCAGGACTTCAAGGATCCCGACACCGGCCAGCTGCTCGATCGCGAACTTTTGAACCAGGAGCTGACGAAAATCGAGAAGCCGGCGGGCATTGCCAACCCCAAGGATTTCCGCAACGAGGTGGTCAAATTCTCGTTACGCTCACGGGCCCAGAACGGCGGCAAGAATCCGACCTGGACCTCCTACGAGAAGATTCGCGATGTGATCGAAAAGCGGATATTCTCTCAGGTCGAGGACCTGCTTCCGGTCATCTCGTTCGGTTCGAAGAAGGACGGCGAGACGGAAAAGAAGCACGGCGAGTTCGTGGCACGCATGGTGGAGCGCGGCTACACCGAGCGTCAGGTTCGCCGGCTGGTCGAATGGTACATGCGCGTGAAGCAAGCCGGTTGAGGCGGATGAGAAAGTGGCCATTCACATTATTGACAGGCGCCTGAATCCAGGCGGCAAGAGTCTTGAGAACCGCCAGCGGTTCTTGCGTCGGGCCAAATCCCTGGTGCAGGGCGCCGTCAAGAAGACCTCGCAGGAACGCGACATCAAGGATGTCCTGGAGGGTGGTGAGGTCACGATCCCGCTGGACGGGATGCACGAGCCGCGGTTCCGCCGTGAAGGCGGAACGCGCGACATGGTGCTGCCCGGCAACAAAAAGTTCATCGAAGGCGACTATCTGCAGCGCTCCGGCCAGGGCAGCGCCAAGGATTCCGGTCCCGGCGAAGGCGACAGCGAGGACGCCTTCCGCTTCGTGCTCAGCCGCGACGAATTCGTCGACCTCTTCCTGGACGATCTCGAACTGCCGGATCTCGCCAAGCGCAAGATCGCGCAGACCGAGAGCGAAGGTATTCAGCGCGCCGGCTACACCACGTCGGGCTCGCCTGCCAACATCTCCGTCAGCCGAACCGTGAAGCTGGCGCTTGCCCGCCGCATCGCGCTCAAGCGTCCCCGCAAGGAAGAAGTCGAAGAGCTGGAAGCCGAGATTGCCGCCTGCACCGACGAGGACGAGCGCGCGGAGCTCATAGCCCGGCTCGAGAAGCTGAAGGCGAAGACCAAGCGCATCCCCTTCATCGATCCGCTCGACATCCGTTACCGCCGTTACGAAAAAGTGCCGCGGCCGGTGGCGCAAGCGGTGATGTTCTGCCTGATGGACGTCTCCGGCTCGATGTCCGAGCACATGAAGGATCTGGCGAAGCGCTTCTACATGCTGCTCTACGTGTTCCTGAAGCGGCGCTACAAGCACGTCGAGATCGTCTTCATCCGCCATACCGACCGCGCCGAGGAGGTCGACGAGCAGACCTTCTTCTACGGCCCCGCCTCCGGCGGCACGCTGGTCTCCAGCGCGCTGCAGGCGATGCACGAGATCGCGCGCGAGCGCTTCAATCCGTCGGACTGGAACATCTACGCCGCACAAGCTTCCGATGGCGACAATTCCTATTCCGACGGCGAGCTCACCGGCCTGCTGCTGACCGAGAAGATCCTGCCGGTCTGCCAGTTCTTCGCCTATCTCGAGGTCGGTGAATCCGGCGGCAGCGCCTTCGATCTCTCCGATTCTTCGCTCTGGACCCTCTACGAGCGCCTCCGCAACGGCGGCGCACCGCTCTCGATGCGCAAGGTCAGCGAGCGCAGCGAGATCTTTCCGGTGTTCCACGATCTGTTCCAGCGCCGCGAAACTGCCCAGGAGAAAGCCGCTCCATGACGGAACGCTTGTTCGAAGGCGCCGATTGGGATTTCCACACCTTGCAGCGCATCACCGATGCCTGCGAGGAGGTGGCGTTGAAGAATCTCGGGCTCGACGTCTACCCGAACCAGATCGAGGTGATTACCGCCGAGCAGATGCTGGACGCTTATTCGTCCGTCGGCATGCCGCTGTTCTACAAGCACTGGTCGTTCGGCAAGCATTTCGCATATCACGAGGCGTCGTACCGCAAGGGCCTGATGGGCCTCGCCTATGAGATCGTGATCAACTCCTCGCCCTGCATCTCCTATCTGATGGAGGAGAACACGGCGACGATGCAGACGCTGGTGATCGCGCACGCCGCCTTCGGCCACAACCACTTCTTCAAGAACAATTATCTGTTCAAGCAGTGGACCGATGCCGAGGGCATCCTGGACTATCTGGATTTCGCCAAGAACTACGTCATGCAGTGCGAGGAGCGCTACGGCCGCACCGAGGTCGAGCGCACGCTCGACGCCGCGCATGCGCTGATGTCGCACGGCATCGACCGCTATCCCGGCAAGAAGAAGCTTGATCTGCGCGAGGAGGAGAAGCGGGCAGGGCGCCGCCGCCAGCACGAAGAGGAAGTCTTCAACGATCTCTGGCGCACCGTGCCCAAGGGCGCATCGAAGACCCGGTCCGCGATCTCTCTTGAGCGGCGCCGCAAGCTGCTCGGCCTGCCGCAGGAAAATCTGCTCTACTTCCTGGAGAAGAGTGCGCCGCGGCTGGCGCCCTGGCAGCGCGAGCTGCTGCGCATCGTCCGCCACATCGCGCAATATTTCTATCCGCAGAGCCAGACCAAGGTGATGAACGAGGGGACGGCGACCTACGTCCACTATCGCATCATGACCAAGCTGCATCAGCAGGGCCGCATCACCGACGGCAATTTCCTCGAATTCCTGGGATCGCACACCAATGTGGTGTTCCAGCCCGAATTCGATGATCCGCGCTTCTCCGGCTTCAATCCCTATGCGCTCGGCTTCGCCGTGATGCAGGACATCGAGCGCATCGTCACCAATCCCGAGGACGAGGACCGCGAGTGGTTCCCTGATATCGCCGGCAAGGGCGACGTCATGGGCGTGCTGCGCGACGTCTGGGCCAATTACCGCGACGAAAGCTTCATCGGCCAGTTCCTGAGTCCCAAATTGATGCGGCACTTCCGCATGTTCCACCTCCACGACGATCCCGAGGAGCGCGCCGGCATTCGGGTCGATGCCATCCACGACGAGCGCGGCTTCCGCCGCGTACGGCGCGAGCTGGCGCGGCAGCACGATGTCGGCTTCATCGACGCCAATATCGAGGTGGTCGACGTCGATCTCTCCGGCGACCGCCGGTTGATCCTGCACCACCGCGTCATCAAGGGCTCGCAGCTCAACGAGACCGATGCCAAGCGTGTGCTGCAGCATCTCGCCGATCTCTGGACCTACGACGTCGCGCTGATCGAGGTCGACGCCAACGACAAGGTGCTGCGCGAATATGTCGTCAGCCCGCGTCCGATCCCGGCAGCGGTGGCCTGAGGGCGGCTGGCTATAACTGATGGATGAGACTCGAGGAGCGCTCCGATGAAGGTGCGCTCCCTCCCTCGCTTGCGGGGAGGGCTGGGGAGAGGGTGTCTCCGCAGTGGGACTCCCCCAGAGGAAAGAACCCTCACCCGGCGCGTGCGGGACGATGCTTCGCATTGCCCGGGGCGCGCCGACCTCTCCCGCAAGCGGGAGAGGTTTCAGAACCCGCGGCCGCCAAAGGCGATCAAGGTGAGTCCATGATGCGCTACGCCGGTCGCTTCTTCTTCGCCTTCGACGCATTCAGCTCCACGGCCGCGCGGATCAGCGCTTTCAGCGCCTTCTCGTTGATCTTCACGCCCTCGGGGATATCGATGGCACGCCGCACGTTGCCATCGAGGCTGGAATTGAACAGGCCGGCCGGATCGTCCAGCGCCGCGCCCTTGGCAAAGGTCAGCTTCACCACGGCCTGGTAAGTCTCGCCGGTGCAGATGATGCCGTCGTGCTCCCACACGGGAACGCCGCGCCACTTCCATTCCTCGACGACCTGCGGATCGGCCTCCTTGATCAGCGCGCGGATCCGATTCAGCGTCTCGCCGCGCCAGTCGCCGAGCTCCTTGATCCTGCCGTCGATCATGTTGGACGGCGAAGGCCCATCCGCGTCCTTCGCTCTGCTCTTCTTGGCAGTCACGGCCTTCTTCATGCGTTCACCTCGTTCACGTCGTTGTTGCGACGGCCGACATAAGGCAGCGCGAACAGGTAGAGCCCGGTCGCGAGCAACGGGATCAATGGTACGAAGGCCATCAGTCCAATCCACGTCGCTTGAATCTGCATGGTCAGTGCAACGATGTTGGCGATGACGGCGAGCGTGAAAGCAATCGACAGCCAGCGATGGATCTGTCGAATCCGCATGTTCGGGCTCATTCAGGTCTCCTGTAAAATATCGGGATTGGACGCCGGTGGCCGGGCTATTCCGACCGCGCCAGCAGCTCGTCCAGCTTGGTGAAGAACTGCTTCCAGCCGGCGTGCGCGCCGCCATAGGCCTGCTTCTGGCTCGGGCGGAAGCCCGCCTGTTCGACGCGCAGATGCGTGCCTGATCCTTGCGGGGTGAGCGTGAACGTCACCACGCTTTTGAGATCGTAGGCCGCGTCGTCATGCGTGAAATTCCAGGTGTAGGCGAGGGTGCGCTGCGGCTCGATGGCGAGCACCTCGCAATCCAGTACGCCACCCCATTCGCCGCGCAGATTGAAGCGGTGGCCGACCGTCGGCTTGAAGTCGTTCTTCATCAGCCATTCTTCGATCAGATGCGGCTGCGTCAGCGCGCGCCACAGCCGCTCGGGTGGATAGGCAAACTCGCGCTCGATCACCACGGAGCGTGTTTCGGTCGCAGCTTCAGTCATTGGTCCATCCTCTTCAGCAAATCGTCGAGCGCATCGAGCCGGTTCTGCCAGAAGCCTGCCATCTGGCTGGTCCAGTCGATCAGCGGATTGAGCGCAGCGGGCTGCGCGCTGTAATGGGTCTGGCGTCCCTCGTGGCGGTCGCGCACGAGGCCCGCCTGCTTCAGCGCGCCGAGATGTTTTGAGACCGCCGGCTGGGAAACGCCCGACCGCGCCGTCAGTGCCCCCACCGTCTGCTCGCCCTCGCGGCACAGCCGCTCGAAGATCGC
Organism: Bradyrhizobium manausense; assembly: GCF_018130615.1. Taxonomy (GTDB): domain Bacteria; phylum Pseudomonadota; class Alphaproteobacteria; order Rhizobiales; family Xanthobacteraceae; genus Bradyrhizobium; species Bradyrhizobium manausense_A. The sequence goes on along the minus strand of NZ_JAFCKB010000015.1, from coordinate 134,767 downwards.
CCGCCGTGTCGGGTCGGCGAGCGTCCGGAACAGGAGATCAGGGGCGGCGGACATTCAGAATCCATAACTAATGGGTTATGGATTAATTCATAACCGCATGGTTATGGATAAGTCAAGTGCGATCGAGTGAGTTTGGAGGTGGCTCCGCCTTACCTCCCGCAAGCGGGGGAGAGAGCGCACGAATTCGCGCCGCGCCTTACGGCCGCAAATACAGATACCCCTGCGACTGCAACTCGGCCAAACGAACCACGCCGCCGTTCTCCGCACTCACGAACCCGGGCAGCAGATCCGTCAGCGTGATGTTTTGCGCCTTCATCGTGTTGCCGCAGGCGGCGAGTTCGACGCCGTCCTTGGAGAAATCGCCGATCCGCTTGCTGACGTCAGGATTGGCCTGTGCCCAGTGAAATGCCTTCAGCGCCGGTCCGTGGATCACCAGCGCGATGGTAACATGGTCGGGGCCGCCGACGCCGTCGATATGGTTCTGGATGTTGCCGAGCACGAAATTGACCTTGTCGGCGTCGCTGAGGTGATAGACGACCTTCAGCTTGCTCGACGGCGGAGCCTCGGTCGCGGCTTTCGCACGGGAGGCACCGAACGCGGCGCCGAGGGCGGAGGCGGCGCTCCACAAGATGTTCCGGCGGTTCATGGCGATTTCTCCTCGGCTAAGCCTGAATTCGCCGGAGACATATCATTTGTGGCGCAGCGCTGCGAGTTCCTTGCGGTCGGTCACGAGCGCGGCGCACTCGCTGCTGTCGGCTCGGTCGAGCCGGAAAATGCCGTCATCGCTGCCGGCGACCAGCGATCGCTCGGCCTCGTCATCCGGCTTGTTGTGCAGCCAGACCCTGACGCTCGCGAGCCGCACGATGGCCGATTTGTCGTCCTTCGAGAGCGCGACGCCGATGCCGCCGCCCTCGCAGTCGACGCCGCAGCCGAGCCGCACCTCGCCGCCATCCTTGGTGAAGACCACGTGGTGGCAGGAGCCGCTGGAGTCGAAATCGTCGCTGCGGTGGCGGTATCTGAAGCCGAGGCGGAAGGAGTTGTGAAGTTGCTTGTCCTCCGGGTCGGTCTCCGCCGAGACCAGCAGCTTCATCGCGGCGACCTTCTGCTTCGGATGCCGCGCCAGGTGATCGGCATCGTAGCGGCGGACGAAGCAGGCATAGGCCGTCTTGCCGGGCGCCCCCGCATACATGCGCGCATTGAAGGCCTCGGTCTCCGTCTTGTTCGCCTCGCGGATGTCGTCGGCCTCTTCGGCCCGGGCGACGCCGATGAAGGCCGCAAGGGCAAGCGGAAGAATGAGGGCAAGCTTCATGATCACACCGGAGACATCAGCGATTGACGGTCCGCATCGGGGACGGTGAGGGCAACTGGCGGTTAGTCGCAAGCCGCACGCGGCGCGTTCAAGTGCGAAGGCCTCGCGGTTCCGCGGGCAGCCTCGCGCAAGGTTCCAGGCTTACCCCCTTGGAGGGCAGGGTAGCCCCCAGGCTGCTGCAATGGCTGAAGGCGATCGAAAATGTCCGAAAGTCAGAACTTGCCCAATCTTGCGATCGGCTATTCCCGGGCCCGGCTCCTGATGTTGTTCGGCGGCAGCCTGCTGCTGACGCTGCTCTGCGCCGGGCTTGCATTCAGCTGGCAGGAAGGCAGGGGTGTCACCACGTTCCAGGTCGCCGTCTGCTATGTCGGCGCGGTATTCTTCGGCCTCGCCACCTGGCGGATGCTCTGGCGGCTGGTCACCGCCAGGCGGCCGCTGGTCTTCATCACCCGTGTCGGCATTCGCGACACCAGGCTCGCCGACGAAACCATCGCCTGGAGCGCGGTGCGGAAGATCTTTCCATGGGAGCAGCGCGGGCAGAAATTCGTGGTGCTCAAAGTCGATCCCCTTATCGCCCAGCGGTTCTCCGGGGGATTTGCGACGCAGGCCTTGGCGCTGTTGAACAAGGCGCTTGGCACGGACAGCGTCATCGTCAATGCAGGCGGATTGACCATGGACACCGAAACATTGCTCGAGACCTGCAGGCAATATTGGGGGGCCGGACGGCCGGCCCATGAAGTGGACGCCAAGCCGGTGCCCGAACCCGCGGCGGAGCCGGTCAGCTAAAGATCAGGCTTGCCTTAGTCGCAGGTTGGGCCAGGAAGGTTCAGGCAACTCATTGGCCCCTGCGCTCCGGAACCCGCTGTCGGCGATTCCTTCCACGTTGTCCCAGTTCGTCAATGTGATAGCGTTCACACGCGATTGTTTCTCGAAGTCGTAGGCTGGGGCCGCCTCTTGTAGGTTTGTGGAGTCCCCCGCAATGGGCGAAATTCGCAATTTCAGATCCGGGAATCAGAACGAGCCGCCTCCGCACGGCGGAATGCCTCGTCGTCTCGCAGCCATCATTGTCGGTGACATTGCATCCTACAGCCGCTTGATGCAGGCCGACGAGGAAGGTACGCATGTCCGCGTCAAGCGGATCGAGCGGGACCTCATCGAACCCAGCATCGTCGAGCATCATGGAAGTTTGGTGAAGACCACGGGCGATGGTTTCATCGCCATTTTCGACAGCCCCGTCGAGGCCGTTCGATGCAGCATCGTCATCCAGCAGAACCTCATCGGCCGCAATGCCTCGATTCCGAAACACTCCCGGATCGAATACCGTATTGGCGTCAATCTCGGCGACGTCATCGTCGAGCCCGACGACATCTATGGCGATGGCGTCAATATTGCCACGCGCCTCGAGGGCATTGCCGAGCCTGGTCAGGTTTACATCTCCGGCGCGATCTACGAGCAGATCAAGCACAAGGTGGTGTGCGGCTATGAATCGCTCGGAGACCGCAAGGTCAAGAACATCACCGATCCCGTGCGCGTCTATCGCGTGCTGCCGGACGCGGATGCGGTCGGCCGTACGCGGGGCCGGCGCGAGAATACCCTGATCTTTCTCCTGGGCATTACGCTGCTCGTGATTGCCTCCGGCGTACTGTGGTATCTGCTGACGCAGTCGCGGGGTGGCACGGGCGAGCAGGCCGCTGCGCCGACTCCTGCTCCGGTCGCATCGCCGAGCCCGCAACCTCTGCCGCGCGAAGCCGCGACGCAAACGCCGCAGCCGTCTCCCTCAGTGGCGTCGGCGCCTCCGTCACCCGCGCCTCCGTCGCCCGCTCCAGCGCCCAGTCAGGAATCAAGCCAAGCGCCGAGCCAAGCACCAAGCCAATCGGTACCGCCAGTCCGCGAACCCGAGATGATCGCCATTCGCGGCGGCAGCTTTGCGATGGGAAGCAATGACGATCCGACCGAACGGCCCGTTCACCAAGTCACGATCAAGCCGTTCTCGATCGGAAAATATCCGGTGACGGTGCAGGAGTGGAACGAATGCGCGGCTGCAAAGGCGTGCGGATTCACGGCCACCGGAAAAGACGATGCGCCGGTCAGCAATGTGAGCTGGACCGACGCACAACAATATGTGGCGTATCTCGCGCAGGCGACCAAGAAGCCTTATCGACTTCCGAGCGAAGCCGAGTGGGAATACGCCGCACGCGGCGGAACGCAGACCAAATATTGGTGGGGCGACAAGCTCCAGCCGGGCATGGCCGGATGCAAGGATTGCGGAGACCTTGCGGCCGAGCAGCCGGCGAAGGTCGGCAGCTTCAAGCCGAATCCGTTCGGGCTCTACGATATGGGTGGCGGTGTCGATCAGTGGGTCGAGGATTGCTGGCGCAGGACCCATCAGGGCGCACCCGTTGACGGTTCGGCATGGAACGGCGGAGATTGCAGCTCGCACGTTCTGCGCTCGGGCTCCTGGAAAAACGATTCGAGATATGTGCGGCCGGCCAATCGCGATGGTTACGATACCAATGTCCGTTATCCGACGCATGGCTTCCGCGTCGCGCTCACTCCTTGAGCGCAGTCCTCAATGTGGAGGAGTAGGTTTGATGCAAATTCTTCGCTGCATTGCGCTGTCGGCGGTGCTCGTATCGCTTTCTGGCGCCGCCTTTTCGCAAGGCAAGACCGCTCCCAAGGACGCAAAGGTCTATTTCATCACCCCGCATGACGGGCAGAGGGTTCGCGGTCCCTTCCTGGTCCGGTTTGGCCTGCGCAACATGGGCGTTACCCATGCCGGCGACGACTATCAGAATGCCGGTCACCATCATCTGCTGGTCGACGTCAACGATCCCATCGACCCCAAGGAGCCGATCCTGCAGGACAAGTCGCATCTGCATTTCGGGGCAGGGCAGACCGAGACCCAGCTCGAGCTTCCGCCGGGGGCCCACACGCTCCAACTGGTGCTGGGCGATGCAAAGCACTATCCGTTCGACCCGCCTGTCGTCTCGGAGAAAATTACGATACGTGTCAGGCAGCCCGTTGCAGCACGCTAGGCCTTAGCCGACCACCTCCGGTGTCCTGGGCTGGTCGATCACCGCAGGCTGGCGTTGATCTTGTCCAGCACCGATGAGCCCGGACACAGCGTATCCGCTTCGAGCGTATTGAGCGGCGCGTCGACCGTGTTGAGATGGGCGTGCAGATCTTCCGCGTCCGGGTCGACGTAGAGCAGCCCGGTGACGATCTGGCCCTTGGCGGCGTGCTTCGCGAGGAAGGTCTGGGCCCCTAACCGGTCATGCGGATCGTAATCGGCGTCGATCTTGCGCAGCGCGATCTTGCTGCCGTCATGCTGCTCGACCACCTGTACCGTGCCCGGCGCATAATCGACCGCGATGGGATCGCGGCCGACCAGCACGTCGAGCCGGTTCACGGCGTCATTGTGCTCGCGGACATAATCAAAACTCTTGGTCGAGCCGGCGTGATTGTTGAATGCAATGCAAGGGCTGATGACGTCGATGAAGGACGCGCCCTTGTGGCCGATTGCGGCCGCGATCAGCGGCACCAGTTGGGTCTTGTCGCCGGAGAACGAGCGCGCGACGAAGGTTGCGCCCAGCTGCAGCGCGATCGCGACGAGGTCGATGGCGTTGTCGGTGTTGGTGACGCCCTTCTTCGACTTCGAGCCGCGGTCGGCGGTCGCCGAGAACTGGCCCTTGGTCAGGCCGTAGACACCGTTGTTCTCGACGATATAGGTCATGTTGACGCCGCGCCGGATCGAATGCGCGAACTGGCCGAAGCCGATCGAGGCGGAATCGCCATCGCCGGAAACGCCGAGATAGATCAGGTCGCGATTGGCGAGATTGGCGCCGGTCAAGACGCTGGGCATGCGGCCATGCACGGAGTTGAAGCCGTGCGAATTGCCGAGGAAATAGTCCGGTGTCTTCGACGAGCAGCCGATGCCGGAGATCTTTGCCACGCGGTGCGGCTCGATCGAGAGCTCGTAGCAGGCCTCGATGATCGAGGCCGTGATCGAGTCATGGCCACAGCCGGCGCACAGCGTCGAGATCTTGCCCTCATAGTCGCGATGCGTGTAGCCGAGCTCGTTCTTCTTGAGCCCCGGATGATGGAATTTCGGCTTTGCAATGTAGGTCATGACACGGCCTTGCGGAGCGGGGTCACCTTGAGGTGATCCTGGTGGTCGCCAATGGCTTTTGCGATGAAGCGGGCGGTGATGGGGGTGCCGTCATAATGCACGATCGGCACGAGGCGGACGGGATCGATGCCGTTCTCGTTGACGATGAGCTGGCGGAGCTGGCTGTCGCGGTTCTGCTCGACAACATAGACGAAGTCGTGCTCGGCGAGGAAGCTCGCGACGCTGGAGTGGAACGGGAAGGCGCGGATGCGCAAGCGGTCGAGCTGATGGCCGCGCGCTTCTAAAAGTCCGATCGCCTCGTCCATTGCCGGCGAGGTCGAGCCGAAATAGATCACGCCATATTTGGTCGGACGTTCCGCATTGGCCTGCAGCGGCCGCGGCACGAGGTCCTGCGCCGTCTCGAACTTGCGCACGAGACGTTGCATGTTGTCGGCATAGACCGAGCCCTCCTCGGAGTAGCGCGCATAGCGATCACGCGAGGTGCCGCGGGTGAAGTAGGAGCCCTTGGTCGGGTGCGTGCCGGGATAGGTGCGGTAGGGGATGCCGTCGCCGTCGACGTCGAGATAGCGGCCGAAGTCGCGGCCTTCTTCCAGCATCTCCGCGGTCATCACCTTGCCGCGGTCATACTGCTTGGCATCGTCCCACTTCAGCGGCCGGCAGAGCCGGTGGTTCATGCCGATGTCGAGGTCGAGCATCAGGAAGATCGTGGTCTGCAGCCGCTCGGCGAGGTCGAAGGCCGCTGCCGCGAACTCGAAGGCTTCGGCCGGATCTTCGGGGAACAATAGCACATGCTTGGTGTCGCCATGCGAAGCATAGGCGCAGGCTATGATGTCGCATTGCTGGGTGCGGGTCGGCATGCCCGTGGAGGGCCCGGCACGCTGGATGTTCATGATCACGGCCGGGATCTCGGCGAAGTAGGAGAGGCCGATGAACTCGGTCATCAGGGAGATGCCGGGACCCGAGGTCGCGGTGAAGGCGCGGGCGCCGTTCCAGGATGCGCCGATCACGATGCCGATCGAAGCGAGCTCGTCCTCGCCCTGCACGATCGCATATTTCGCCTTGCCGGTTTCGGGATCGTGCCGGTACTTCTTGCAATGCGCGGTGAAGGCTTCCGCCACCGACGAGGACGGCGTGATCGGATACCACGCACACACGGTGGCGCCGCCATAGACGGCACCGAGCGCCGCAGCGCTGTTGCCCTCGATGAAGATGCGGTCGCCGACCTTGTCGGATTTCTTCACCCGCAGCCCGATCGGGCATTTCAGATTCTGCAGCGCCCAGTCGCGGCCCAGATGCAGCGCATGGACGTTGGAGGAGAGCAGCTTCTCCTTGCCCTTGTACTGCTCGCCGATCAGTTGCTCGATCACCTTCGGGTCCATCTCGAGCAGCGCCGAGAGGCTACCCAGATAGATGATGTTCTTGAACAGCTGGCGCTGGCGCGGATCGGTGTAGGTCGAGTTGGTGATCGCGGTGAGCGGCACGCCGATCACGGTGATGTCGTCGCGGAATTTGGTCGACGGCATCGGCTTGGTGGAATCGTAGAACAGATAGCCGCCCGGCTCGATACCGGCGACGTCCTTGTCCCAGGTCTGCGGATTCATCGCCACCATCATGTCGACGCCGCCGCGGGCGCCGAGATGGCCGTCTTCGGTGACGCGCACCTCATACCAGGTCGGCAGGCCCTGGATGTTGGATGGGAAGATGTTGCGCGGAGACACCGGAACGCCGTGGCGCAGGATCGCGCGCGCGAACATCTCGTTGGCGCTGGCCGAACCCGAGCCGTTGACGTTGGCGAAGCGGACGACGAAGTCGTTTACGCTGCTGAGCGGCTTTTTGTCGGACATGTCGAACCTGCGTGAGTCATCTCGATGAAATATTTCTGCATGTCCCAGGCCCCGGTGGGACAACGCTCGGCGCACAGCCCGCAATGCAGGCAGACGTCCTCGTCCTTGACCATCACGCGCCCGGTCTTGAGGTCGGACGAGACGTAGAGGTCCTGGTCCGGATGCGGCGAGGGCGCCTTCAGGCGATGGCGCAGATCGTCTTCCTCACCGTTGTTGGTGAAGGTGATGCAGTCCATCGGGCAGATGTCGGCGCAGGCATCGCACTCGATGCAGAGCGAGGTCGAGAACACGGTCTGGACGTCGCAGTTCAGGCAGCGATGTGCTTCGCCGAGCGCGAGCTTGACGTCATAGCCGAGCTCGACCTCGGTGCGGATGTCCTTCAGCGCGACCACCTTGTCGCGATGCGGCACCTTGAAGCGCTTGTCGATGGAGACGTCGTTGTCATAGCTCCATTCGTGGATGCCCATCTTCTGCGAGGAGACGTGCACCTCCGGCAGCGGCCGCTCGGTGATGTCCTCGCCCGAGAGCATCTTGTGGATCGACAGCGCCGCGTCGTGACCCTGCGCCACCGCCCAGATGATGTTCTTGGGGCCGAACGCGGCGTCGCCGCCGAAGAACACTTTTGGATTGGTCGAGACGAAGGTTTTCGGATCGACCTTGGGCATGTGCCATTTGTCGAACTCGATGCCGCAATCCTGCTCGATCCAGGGGAAGGCGTTCTCCTGGCCGACCGCGACCAGCACGTCGTCGCAGGGAATGGTCTGATCGGGATCACCCGAAGGCACCAGATTGCGGCGGCCTTTGGCGTCGTATTCGGCCTTGACGTGCTGGAAGGTGACGCCGATGAGCTTGCCGGCGACATGCTTGAATTCCACCGGCACCATGTAGTTGAGGATCGGAATATCCTCGTGGATCGCGTCTTCCTTCTCCCACGGCGAGGCCTTCATCTCCTCGAAGCCGGAACGCACCACCACAGTGACTTTCTCGCCGCCGAGGCGGCGCGCGGTGCGGCAGCAATCCATCGCGGTATTGCCGCCGCCGAGCACGATCACGCGCTTGCCGATCTTGTCGGTGTGGCCGAACGAGACTGAGGACAGCCAGTCGATGCCGATGTGGATATTGGCAGCGGCTTCCTTCCGGCCGGGAATGTCGAGTTCGCGGCCGCGCGGTGCGCCGGAGCCGACGAAGATCGCATCATATTTTTCCGCAAGCAGAGCCTTCATGCTCTCGATGCGGTGCCCGCCTTTGAACTCGACGCCGAGACCCAGGATGTAGCCGGTCTCCTCGTCGATCACGGAATTGGGCAAGCGGAATTTCGGGATCTGGGTCCGCATCATGCCGCCGGCTTCGGGATCGCCGTCGAACACGGTGCAGTGATAGCCGAGCGGCGCGAGATCGCGCGCCACCGTCAGCGAGGCCGGACCGCCGCCGACGAACGCGACGCGCTTGCCGTTCTTCGCGGTCGGGTACGGCAGGCGCTGCTTGATGTCGTCCTTGAAGTCGGCGGCGACGCGCTTGAGGCGGCAGATCGCCACCGGCGTCTCCTCGACGCGTCCGCGGCGGCACGCCGGCTCGCACGGACGATCGCAGGTGCGTCCCAGAATTCCGGGAAACACGTTCGATTTCCAATTGATCATGTAGGCGTCGCTGTAGCGCCCTTGTGCGATCAATCGGATGTATTCGGGAACCGGGGTGTGCGCAGGACAGGCCCACTGGCAATCGACCACTTTGTGAAAGTAGTCGGGGGCCGCGATATCGGTCGGTTTCATTCCTACCCTGTCCGCGCAGGCTCAAAGACCCGGCGGCCTCTTCTTGAGCTTGGCGAACGCTTAACGCGCAGCGATCTGGTTTCTGAATGACGTCATTGGGTTAGCTTATTAGAACCGTTCCCAAGTACAACGGCAAATTTTCGCGCGTCCCCTCTTTCATGGGAGCTAAGCGCGCACAGCATTAATGCGGCGCGTGCGGTGCAGCATCCGCGGGGAATGTGAACGCATCAACCTCGCGCGATGTCGCTTTTCGCGAGGTCCCACATCAGGCTGTAAGTGCCGACGGAGACGGGCAGCGGGAAGGGTGCTGCCGCCGGGCCGGTGAAGCGCTCGGCGATGGCCGCCGACACCGCACCGACATGCGTGCCGTCGATCAGCACGAACCAGTCGCGCGCGCCTTCGTTGCGCACCGCTGGAATGTCCGCTGTTGCGCCCGACAATTCCGGCTCGCTCTCGAGCAAATGCATCGAGATGATGCCGTCGCGATCGCCCGGCATAAGATTCTCCTGCAGCGCGTCACGCCAAGAGCCGGCATTGTCGGCTGTGGGGCGCAGCCGCACCAGGCCGAGCGCGGCGCCGCGGCCGGTGCCCTTACTGACGGTGATGCGCGCGACGACGCGCAGCATGTTCTTGAAATGCGCCATGCTCCGCCGCGACCATTCGGTCTGGTTGGCGAGCCGCGCCCGGTAGGCGGGACTGTCGAGCACCTCTAACGTCGCGGTCGAGTACAGCGAGAGATATTTGGGAGTGGCGGCGTGCGCGACATAGCGCCGGGCTTCCAGAAAACCCTCGATCGCGACGCGCTCTTCCAGATGCTCGCGATCGTACCAGCGGTTGAAATCGGCCTCATCCGCCGCGTCGATGTTCATCGACGTCAGCAGCATGCCTGTCCCGGCAAGCGGCATTCTCTTGTTGTCCTTGTTTCGCGCCTCTAGCGCGCGGCCTTCGACGCGAGATCGGCGATCGACTTCATGACCGCGTCCCGGACACCGGCATCATAAAGCGAATGGCCGGCTTCTTCCACGATCCTGACCTCGGAACCCGGCCAAACTTTCGCGAGCGCCTGCGATGTCTCGGGAGGACACAACAGGTCGTAGCGGCCTTGCACGATAATGCCGGGAATGCCGGCGAGCTTCCCGGCATTTCGCAACAACTGCTCTTCGCTCAGGAAGGAATTGTTGGCGAAATAATGCGCCTCCATGAACGGCGTCGCCGGCAGCGTGCGCCAGACGTTGAGCGAGGCCAGGTCCAGCCGCGTCTTGGCTGGCTTGTGCTCGGACAGCGCGCGCTCGGTGTCATGCCAGGCACGCGAGGCCGGACCATGCACGGCCGGATCGGCATCGAGGATGCGGCGATAATAGGCCGCCACCGGTTGCGCATGCTCCTCCGGCGGCAGCACGCTCAGGAAGTCCTCCTGTAGCGCCGGATAGAATTGCGCCAGGCGCGAGGTGAAGGCCGTCTCGACCTCGGCCTGCGTGCCCAGAAAGGTCGCGCGCAGCGCAATGCCGGAGACGCGCTCGGGATGGGCCTCTGCATACGCCAGCGCTAGCGTCGCGCCCCAGGAGCCGCCGACCACCATCCAACGCGCGAAGCCGAATTTTTCGCGGATCTTCTCCATGTCCGCGATCAGATGCGCCGTGGTGTTGTGCTCGCGCGATCCCTTCGGACGGCTGCGGCCGCAGCCGCGCTGATCGAACAGCACGGCGCAGAAGCGATCGGGATCGAACAGCCGGCGATGATCGGGCTGGCAGCCGGAGCCCGGTCCGCCATGCAGATAGACCGCAGGGATGCCGTCGGCACGGCCGACGCTCTCGACATAGAGCTCGTGGCCGTCGCCGACATCGAGCATGTCGGAGGTCAATGGCGCAAAGGGATCGGCGCGTCTGGCGGATGCAGCGGCGTCGGCGTCAGGCACCATTCTCGGATTCCAGGGTGCCGCCGGCGAAGTTGCGGTAGAGGAAGCGGTTAGTCTCGCCCTCGGCCTCGCGCTCGGCCTGCTTGAAGATGGTCTCGTGCAGCGGCGACAGCGCACAGGCCGGATCGGTGTTGGCGGCATCGCCCGTCAGCGCGAAGGCCTGGCAGCGACAGCCGCCGAAATCGATCTCGCGGAATTCGCAAGTTTTGCACGGCTCCTTCATCCAGCCAGTGCCGCGATAGCGGTTGAAGGCCTCGGAGTTCTGCCAGATCCAGGCGATCGAATGGTTGGAGCGCACCGACTCGAAATCGAGCCCGGTGATGCTCTCGGCGGCGTGGCAGGGCAGCACCTTGCCGGCCGGCGAAATGTTGAAGAACTGCCGGCCCCAGCCGCCCATGCATTTCTTCGGCCGCAGCGCATAATAGTCTGGCACGACGTAGTCGATGGCGAGCGTGCCCTTGAGCCGCTCGCGGGCTTCCTCGACGAGGCGGGTGCATTCGTCGAGCTGCGCCACCGTCGGCATCAGCGCGGCGCGGTTCTTCAGCGCCCAGCCGTAATATTGCACATTGGCGACCTCGAGCCGGTCGGCGTCGAGATCGATGGACATCTGGATGATGTCGGGGAGCTGGTGCAGGTTCTGCCGGTGCATCACCGCATTGACGGTCAGCGGCAGCTCAAGCTCGCGCGTCCATTTCGCGACTTCGAGCTTCTTGCGATGGCCGCCCTTGTAACCGGCGACGCGGTCGGCGAGGCCTTCCTGGATGCCCTGGAACGAGATCTGCACATGGCAGAGCCCGGCATCGGCTAGATCGCTGAGCCGCTCGCGCGTCAGCAGCACGGCCGACGTGATCAGATTGGTGTAAAGGCCGACGTCGCTGGCATGCTTGACCAGCTCGACGAGGTCCTTCCGCGCCGTCGGCTCGCCGCCGGAGAAATGCACCTGGAGCACGCCGATCTCGGCGAGCTCGCTCAGGACCTTTTTCCACTCCTCGGTCGTCAGCTCCTTGCCGGAGCGGTCGAGCTCCACCGGATTGGAGCAATAGGGGCATTGCAGCGGGCAGCGATGGGTGATCTCGAGCAGCACGGCGAGCGGAATGCCAAAGGTCTCCGCTGTCGAGCGCTGCTTCTCGAGCACCGCGAGGCTGTCGCTGGCGTCAGGCGGGATGGTCGGGAGCACATCGCTCATGACGTCTTCTCCCGGGCCTCGGTCAGGAAGCCCTTGTCGGCGAGATCCTGCAGCATGACGATGACGTCGGCGAGGATCGCCTCGCGGGGGGCTGCGTATTTCGCGGCGAGCTGATCGGACACGTCGCCGACATTGCGCTTGCCGTCGCAGAGCTGCAAGACCTCGACCGCGATTTCGTCCGGTGCCAGCACGCGCTCCGGCGCCAGGATCACCCAGACCTTGCGCGTCTCGTCATATTTGAGCTTGGCGTGCCGCGGCAGCACGGGGCGGCTCGCCTCGCTGACGCTGATGTTACGCGGCCCGGCCATACTTCTAATCCCTCAACTCGCTTTGGGCACGAACGCACCCGGCGGAATGTTGCCCTCGACATAGGCGTGCTGGAGTGCGTCGAGCTGCACCCACAGCACGTTGGTCTTGAAGATCAGGGCGTTGCACACTTGCGCGCGTTGCTCCGGCGTCGTCGCATGCGCCTTGACGTAGTCGAGCGCGAAGCCGGCATCGCGCGGCGCCTGCGTCAGCCGCCGCTTGAAATAGCTCATGATGTCGGGATTGACGAAGTCGTAATGCTGCAACATGCCGGCGATGCGCTCTTCATGGATGCTCGGCGCGAACAGCTCGGTGAGCGAGGAGGCGATCGCCTCGAGCGGGCTCTTCTCGCGGCAGTAGTGGACGTAGGCCTCGACCGCGAAGCGCGTCGCCGGCAAGATGCCCTCGGTCGACTCGACATACGCCGTGTCGAGCCCGAGGCCTTCAGTCAGCTTGATCCAGCGCTCGATGCCGCCCTCAGAGCCGACATCGCCGTCATGGTCCTCGATGCGGTGGCGCCATTCCAGGCGCGTGGCGCGGTCGCGAAAGCGCGAGATCACCACCGCGTCCTTGATCGGGATGGTGCTCTGGTAATAGTAGCGATTCAGCGCCCAGGCCTGCACCTGGCCCTTGTTCAGCTTGCCGCCGTGCAAGAGCTTATGGAACGGGTGCAGGCTGTGATAGCGCGTGGCGCCGATGTGGCGCAGCGTCGCCTCGAGCTCTTCGGCCGAGTTGAGCCTGATGTCCTTGCCGATCGAGAGCGCAGTCATTCCAGTCATGGACGCGGCATTCACAGCACGATCTCCGTTCCGTCGGCGGGAATCTGCCACCCCGCTTGTTCAGCAGTCTTGCGTTCAGCCGAGGCAGGCAGCAGCGCCGGGTTCGAGTTGTTGATATGCAGAAATATCTTTCTGTCGAGATTGAGATCGGCCAGCCGCGCGATCGCGCCGTCGTCGCCGGACATCGCGACATGCCCCATGCTCTTGCCGGTTTTGTGGCCGAGGCCGCACCTGATCATCTCGTCGTCCTGCCAGACCGTGCCGTCGAAGAACACCAGCGCGGCGCCGTCGATCTCGGTCTTGAGCGCATCGGTCACCTCGGCGCAGGCGGCGATGAAATAGAAGCATTTGCCGGTCGATTTGTCGGTGATCTTCAGGCCCAGCGTATCGCCGTCGCCGCTCTCGCCGCCGGGATGCGCCTTGCCTTCCAGATACCAGGCCGACTTGCCCGGCACCGCGAAGGGCAGCACCTCCAGCCCTGAGCGCGCGCCATCGGGTAATCGCGGCTCGAAGGGCTCGCTGATTCCGATCGGCTGGCGCTTGACGTTCTTCTCGTTCAGCACGTTGAAGATGCTGTTGCTGGCGAGGATCGCCAGCACTTTCTCATGGGCATAGACCGTGAAGGGCGAGCCCTCGCGCATCGTGAGCAGGCCTGCGACCGCATCGACTTCGCTGTTGGTCAGGATCACGCCCGCAACAGGCGTATGGCGCAGCGCACCTGCCTTGGGATGGAGTTGCGGCGTGGCATTCAGTTGCTGGCGAAGGTCGGGGGAGGCGTTGATCAGGAACCAGTGCTCGCCATCGCCGCTGAAAGCAACCGAGGCCTGCGTCCGGTGCAACTCATGCCCGCCGCTGCGGGCCGCCCGGCAGCCCTCGCAGCCACAATTCCACTGGGGAACTCCGCCGCCGGCTGCGGCGCCCAGGACGACGACGCGAAGCATGATCCGTCTCCTGGAAGGAACACGCGCGGTGGATCTCAGGCCGACGCGAAAGCCGACACAGATTCTATCTTTCGGAAACGCGTCGTGACCGAAAAATCCACCGGCGCAGAACGCAAGATCGTCAACCGCCTACTTGCGGGTGGCGCTCACATACATGTTGATTTCCATGCCACAGGGCACTTCGACGATCTTCGGGGCTTTCCATGCCATTTTCGGCTCTCCATTTTTGCGAATTCGGACGTATCCGCCCACGCGCTAAATTAGTGCGGGCGGAAAAGTTCGCCAGTGAAATTTTCCCGGACATAGGTAGTAGGCCGGCGGAATTGCTGCACTGCAAAGAGAGCGTATTGCGGCCGTAAAGTTGCGCGAAGGAAGACGCGACACCGCCGATAGGTCGTGATCCCTGTCGGGATAAACCAGTTGTGAGTAGAGAACCGCTTCCAATCGGCTGCAGGCGACCCCATTGGATCAGAGATGCCCAGATATTTCTTCAACACCCGTATCGGCGACGAACTGATCGTGGATCCTGACGGCGAGGATCTGCGCAACCCCGATCGCGCCTGGGAGGTCGCCCGCCAGATGATCCTGGAGGTGGTGAGGTCCGAGGGCGCCCAGCCGGCCCTGCTCGAGGCGGTCATCGAGGTCACCGACGTCGCCGGCGAGATCGTGCTGGAGTTTCCCTTCAGCGAGGCCCTGCTGGACATGCCGGACCAGTCGGCGACGCGGCATTAGCTTCGGCTCTCCTTCACGTCATGGCGGGGAGCCCTTGCGAACGAAAGCAATCGAGACTGTTTCCGCGGAAAGATTCTGGATTGCTTCGCTTCGCTCGCAATGAAGGGGCGTTATCCCTGCGAAATCCGCATGGCTTTGCCGCGTTCCCGGCGCTAAAAGACGCCGGTCACACGGAGCAAGTCATGCAAGATCTCTGGCGCCTGCCGGCCGCCGACCTCGCGACCCTCGTCAAATCCAGGAAAGTGTCCGCCCGGGAGGCGGCCAAGGCCGGCCTGGACCGCCTGGACGCCGTCAATCCCAAGCTCAACGCCGTGATCGACCACCGGCCCGACGACGTGCTCAAGCAGGCCGACGCCGTCGATGCCGCGATCGCCAGGGGCGAGGACCCCGGCTTGCTCGCCGGCGTGCCCGTCACCATCAAGGCCAATGTCGACCAGGAGGGCTTTGCCACCACCAACGGCCTGAAACTCCAGCGCGACCTGATCGCGCGCGAGGACAATCCGGTGGTCGCCAATTTCCGCAAGGCCGGCGCCGTCCTGCTTGGCCGCACCAATTGCCCGGCTTTCTCCTACCGCTGGTTCACCACCAACCTCGTCCATGGCGACACCAAGAATCCGCGCGATGCGTCGCTGACGCCGGGCGGCTCGTCCGGCGGCGCCGGTTCGGCGGTCGCGGCCGGTATCGGCCATATCGCCCATGGCACCGATATCGCGGGCTCGATCCGCTATCCCGCCTATGCCTGCGGCGTGCATGGCCTGCGCCCGACGCTCGGCCGCATCCCCGCCTTCAATCCGGCGCTGCCGGAGCGTCCGATCGGGCCGCAGATCATGGCGGTCTCGGGACCGCTGGCCCGCACCGTGAATGACCTGCGCATTTCGCTCGCCGCGATGTCTGCGCGCGACGTGCGCGATCCCTGGTATGTGCCGGTGCCGCTGGAAGGCCCCGTGCGGCCGAAGCGCGCCGCGCTCTGCCTCAGCCCCGATGGCCTCGCGACCACGCCTGAGGTGAAAGCCGCCGTGACCGACGCCGGCAAGCGGCTTGAGCGCGCCGGCTGGACCGTCGAGACAATCGAGAACACCCCGCCGATGCGCGAGGCCGTCGAGTGGCAGCGTAAACTCTGGCTCGGCGATGCCTATGACGCGCAACTCGCAATGGCCGAGCGCGAGGGCGATCCCGGCGCATTGGCGTGCCTGCGCGGCAACCGCGCCAAGGTCACGCCGATGGACCAGGCGAATTACGCGATGGCGCTGACCCGCCGCGCCACGTTGACGCGTGACTGGATGCTGTTCTTCGAGAAATATGCCGTCGTGCTGACGCCGGTCTCCGGCGAGTTGCCGTTCCCCGATCATCTCGACCGCAAGGACGACGCCTCCTTCGAGCGCGTCTGGGAGGCGCAACTGCCGCAGATCGCGACGCCCTTCATGGGCCTCCCCGGCCTCGTGGTTTCGACCGGCCTCGTCGGCAAGACGCCGGTCGGCGTGCACATCGTCTCGGGCCGCTATCGCGAGGATCTGTGCCTGCTCGCAGGCGAGGCGATTGAGGCGGGCGGCGTGCCGCCGTCGCCGATCGATCCCGTGGGTTAGCGATGCCTGAGATTTACGACTTCAAGGCCAATTCGCTTCTCGGAGAAGAAGTGCCGATGCGCCGTTTCGAGGGGCAGGTGCTGCTGATCGTCAACACCGCGAGCAAGTGCGGGTTCACGCCGCAATATCGCGGGCTCGAGGATCTGCATCGCGATCTCTCGCCGCGCGGCTTTTCCGTGCTCGGCTTTCCCTGTAACCAGTTCGGCGCGCAGGAGCCGGGGCAGGCGGCTGATATCCAGGCGTTCTGCTCGACCAATTACGACGTCACCTTTCCGCTGTTCGAGAAGATCGACGTCAACGGCGCCAACGCGCACCCCTTGTATGAGTACCTGAAACGGCAGCAATCCGGACTCTTGGGTGCCTCCATCAAATGGAATTTCACCAAATTCCTGGTGGACCGTGCCGGCAAGGTGATCGCGCGCTACGCGCCGACCGCAAGGCCGGAAGGATTGCGGCAGCAAATCGAGACCCTGTTATGAGCGAGACAATCATGAGCGACGAATTTCCGGACCGCCTGTCGGTCGATCCGAACAGCCCCTATTACAACGCGGACATCCTGGCGCGCGACGTCGGCATCCGCTTCAAGGGCATCGAGAAGACCAATGTCGAGGAGTACTGCATCAGCGAAGGCTGGGTCCGCGTCACCGCCGGCAATGCCAAGGACCGCTACGGCAATCCGCTGACCATCAAGGTGCACGGGCCGGTCGAGCCGTATTTCAGGGATAAGAAATAAGCCTTCGTCATTCCGGGGCGATGCGAAGCATCGAACCCGGAATCTCGAGATTGCGGGTTCGCGCTAACGCGCACCCCGGAATGACGACAAGAGAAAGCCACGCCCATGTCCGTCCGCATCGTCGACGTCCGTGAGATCACCAAGCCGATCTCGTCCCCGATCCGCAACGCCTATATCGACTTCACCAAGATGACGACGAGCCTCGTCGCCGTCGTCACGGATGTCGTGCGCGACGGCAAGCGCGTCGTCGGCTACGGCTTCAACTCCAACGGCCGCTACGGCCAAGGCGGCCTGATCCGCGAGCGCTTTGCCTCGCGCATCACGGAGGCCGATCCGAAGTCGCTGCTCAACGCTTCCGGCGACAATCTCGACCCCGACAAGGTCTGGGGCGCGATGATGACCAATGAGAAGCCGGGCGGCCATGGCGAGCGCTCGGTTGCGGTCGGCACCATCGACATGGCGGTGTGGGACGCAGTGGCGAAGATCGCCGGCAAACCGCTGTTCCGCCTGCTCGCCGAGCGTCACGGCGTCAAAGCCAATCCGCGTGTGTTCGTCTACGCCGCCGGCGGCTACTACTATCCCGGCAAGGATCTTTCGATGCTGCGCGGCGAGATGCGCGGCTATCTCGATCGCGGCTACAATGTCGTGAAGATGAAGATCGGCGGCGCGTCGATTGAAGAGGACCGCACCCGCATCGAGGCGGTGCTGAAGGAGATCGGCAAGGACGCGCAGCTCGCTGTCGATGCCAACGGCCGCTTCAACCTGGAGACCGGTATCGCCTACGCAAAGATGCTGCGCGACTATCCGCTGTTCTGGTACGAGGAGGTCGGCGATCCCCTCGACTACGCGCTGCAGGCCGCGCTCGCCGAATTCTATCCCGGCCCGATGGCCACAGGCGAAAACCTCTTCAGCCACCAGGACGCTCGCAACCTGATCCGCTACGGCGGCATGCGCCCCGACCGCGACTGGCTGCAGTTCGACTGCGCACTGTCCTACGGCCTGTGCGAATATCAGCGCACGCTCGACGTGCTGAAAACCCACGGCTGGTCGCCGAGCCGTTGCATCCCGCATGGCGGCCACCAGATGTCGCTGAACATCGCCGCCGGCCTCGGTCTCGGCGGCAACGAAAGCTACCCGGATCTATTCCAGCCCTACGGCGGCTTCCCCGACGGCGTGCGCGTCGAGAACGGCCACATCACCATGCCCGATCTCGCCGGCATCGGCTTCGAAGGCAAGTCCGACCTCTACAAGGAAATGAAGGCGCTGGCGGAGTAGGCTGGGTGCGCGTTGATGCACGACGGCCGCGCCACGTACTCGGTGTCGTTCCCGCGAACGCGGGACCCATAACCCCAGGGAGGAGTTATGGGACGCGCCGGTCACTCCGAGTCTTCGCCAAACCAAATCCTGTGGTTATGGGTCCCGGATCTGCGCTTCGCTTGTCCGGGACGACAGTTGAGTTCGCATCGCAGCCGCCACCCGTGCCACCACGATCGGCTGCCGCGCTCCATACATCAGCGACCGCCACAGCCATTCGAGCGGGCCGTATCGGTAGTGGCGCAGCCACCAGGCGCTCAGCAGCACCTGCGCGGCGTAGACAGCGATGCCGATAGCGAGGGCCTGGGTGATGCCGAGTTGCCCGAACCGGCCGAGGCCGTAACCGTAAAAGATCCAGCCGAAGATGACGGATTGCGCGACGTAGTTGGTGAAGGCCATCCGTCCCAGCGGCGCGGCCCAGCCGAGCAGCTTCTTGCCGCGCTCGAAATGGGCGATGCCGAGAACGGCGGCGCCATAGCCCAGCGCCAGCAGGACGGTGCCGAGCGGCTCGCTGCCACGATAAAGCAGGCCAGCGCCGAGGGCGATCGCGGCAAGCGCGATGATGAACAGGGCGCGGGCATTTTGCATAACGCCGCTGCGCCAGGCCAGCGCACCCAGAAGGAACAGCCCGATCGTGCGCAGGAAGATGAAGGCGTGAAGCGAGGCGATGAGCGGAATTTCGCGCAGACGAAATGCAAGCACGTCGAGAAAGCCGCCCGTCGCATAGATGCGATTGGCATCCATGACGTCCCGCCAGATCACGGTCCTGCTCGGAAACAACCCGACCGGCGGAAAAGCCTGCATCGCCAGATACAGCGCCAGAAACACCAGCACGGCGAGAGCGAGCAACCAGCGCGGGCCAGACAGGAACGGCAGCACGATGAACCCGGCAAGCGCGTATTCGGTGAGGATGTCGCCGTTCCAGATCAGGCACAAGTGAATGACGCCGAACCCCAGCAGCGCGGCAAGCCGGCGGACGAGCAGGGCAGTGCGGCGCGCGCTCGCAAGCCGGTCGAACTGAATGGCAAGGCCTACGCCGAACAGCAGCGAGAATAGCGCGAACGCCTTGAGCTCGACGGCAGTTGTCAGGATCGCTTCGATGGCACGATCGATTGGTGAGGCCAGCGTTCTGGGACCAAGAAACTGGTCGAAGATCGAGACGCGAAACTCCATCGCGAGGTTGATGGCCATGACGCCGAACAGGGCGATCCCCCGCAGCACGTCGATGGCATCGATCCGCTCCGAGGGATTTGTCGGATGGGGAGGCGCGGCGCGATCGGAAGTCATTGCGATATGAGTCCCAATAGCGCCCTGGCTATTCTCGCTCCTACGACAACCGCATATCCAGCAACCGGCGTCCTTCGCCTTTGAGCAGCTTCTTCACCGCGCTGGACGCCACGACCTCGCCGTCATTGGCGTAGGCCTCGTGGTTCTTCTCGATGTCGTCGAGGCGGTAGAGATAGTTCACCATCACGCCGGCGGACTCGCGCACGCCCTTGGGCGAGAGGTCGCCGAGCCAGTTGATGCGCTCGAGGCGGGCGCCGTTGCCGAGATGGAAGCGGGCGACGGAATCGATCAGGCGGCCCTTCGACGTGCGTGCCTTCAGGAAGTAATGCGCGGCGAGCGGCTCGATCACGCCGCGCAGCTGCGCCGTCGTTTCAGGGTTCTCGAACCATTTGGGATCGTCGAGACGTTTCAGGATCTCACGGTCCTCGTCCGACAGCGACAGATCCTTGTCCTGCTTTACCCATGGCATGAAGCCCGGCACCGGCGACAGCGTCACGAAGGTGTCGAGCTTCGGCGTCTCGCGGCGCAGCTCTTCGACCACCTGCTTGATCAGGAAGCTGCCGAAGGAGATGCCGCCGAGACCGCGCTGGGTGTTGGAGATCGAGTAGAACACGGCGGTGCGCGCCCTTTCGATCGACAAGTGCTGGCGATCGACCGCCAGCAGCGGCGCGATCGCGCCTGGAATCGTCTCGGTCAACGCCACCTCGACGAAGATCAAGGGCTCGTCCACCATCGCCGGGTGGAAGAAGGCGTAGCAGCGGCGGTCGACCGGATCGATGCGGCGACGCAGATCGTCCCAGTCGCTGATCTCGTGCACGGCTTCATAGCGGATGATCTTTTCGAGGATGTTGGCCGGGGTCGACCAGTCAATCCGGCGCAGCACGAGAAACCCCCTGTTGAACCACGACGAGAGAAGATGCGAGACGTCGCGATCGAGCGCGGCGAGATCGGTGTGTCCGTTCATCATGTCGAGCAGGTCGGCCCGCATGGCGACGAGATCGCCGGTGCCGCCCGGCGCGCGGTTGAGGCGGCGGATCAGTTCCTGCCGCCGAGGTTCCGAGGCGAAATGCAGCGAGCTTCCGTCCTCATCACTCGGATTGGCGCGCCATTTCTCGATCGCCCTGGTCAGACGCTCATGGTCGGGGCCGAAATCGCGCACCAGTCCTTCGAAGAAGGCGCGGCGTCCCGCCGCATCCAGTTCCTGGTAGATGTCGAGCACCTCGCGCGCCATCGCGGTGCCGGAGGCCTCGCCTCGGCCCGACAGCAGCGCGCCGCACAGCTCGATCAGTCCGTCGGCATCCTGCTTGGTGTCGGGGCCGTCCCCCCGGCGCAGCAGCGTGCGGCCGCGCTCGGAAATTGTGGCGAGCAGGTCGGAGAAGAAGGCATTGGCCATCTGGGCTTTTCGAATTCGGGTTTGTGCGGTGCGGAAGCTTACACGGGATTTAGGCGGATGCCGATCACAATCAAGCAGGGGAATTTTGTATCTTTAGGGGTACTATGCATCCCGCGGCACGCTGTCATGCGCCGCGTGGGCGTTGATGGAGCGGGGGTGTGCTCACCCCAAGCAAGCTGTCATGCGCCCGCGAAGGCGGGGCATCCAGTGCTCCGCAGCGTCTCGGTCCATCACTGCTGTCTCGGAGTACTGGATCGCCCCGCGGGCGATGACACCGAATGTGAGACGACGGCAACGATCCCGTGGATGGGGCGGGGTAGGCGGCAGCTGCGGCCGCCTCATGTCTTCCCTGCAAACTCCGTCGGCGTCCGCCCCGTCACCTGGCGGAACGCGGCCGAGAACGCCGGCACGCTGGCATAGCCGAGTTGCGTGGCGAGCTGCTTCACCGACACGCTCGCATCCGTCGACAACCGCTGGATCGCCGCTGCAATCCTGGCGCGCTGGCACCAGCTCTTGAAGCTCAGCTGCGTCTCGGTGGAGAACAGCCGCGACAGCGTGCGTGCGGAGGTTCCGACCTCGCGTGCCAATATGTCGATGTCGTGGAGCCCGGTGGGATCGTCGAGCACGATCATCGCGGCGCGGCGGCAGCGCGGTTCGTGCGGCAGCGGCACGAAGGTCGCGGAATCCTCGGCCTGATGCAGTTCCAGCATTACCAGGCGCACCAACAGCTCGGTGCGCTCCTCGGTGTTGCGCGCCTCGAACAGAGCGAGAATCGCCTGGTTGAGCAGCGGCGACACCCGCACGACGAATTCCCTGGTCAACGCTTTTAGTCGCTGCTCGCGCTTGAGCCAGGCGAGGTCGAAATACAGCGTGCGCATCTCGATGTCGGCGAGCAGGTCGATGGCATGTTCGAGCCCGGCCGGCACCCAGACCGCGCGATCCGGCGGCACCAGCCAGCGCCCCTCCGGCGTCGTCACCTGCATTGTGCCTTTCGCGGCATAGATCAGCTGCGCCTCGCGGTGCATGTGCGGATCGATCCGCAGACCCTTCGGATAGTCGCGCGCCACCAGGTGCACGCCCGCGGTGGAGCGGTGGTTGCCCCGGACTTCCCGCAGGATTGGCGTTTCGACGACAGTCATTGGCAACATCCCGTCATTCGCTCGACATATAACTCATTTCGGAGCAGGAGAGGATTCCGAATGAACAGCCCCAGCCGGGTCATCAGTTTCGTCAATGCCGGCCATTTCATCGACCATTATGCGATGCTGATCTTCGCCGCCGCCGTGATCATCATGGGACCGGCGCTCGGGATGGCCTATTCGGAGCTGCTTCCTTACGCGACCCCCGGTTTCATCGCCTTCGGCGCCGGCTCGCTGCTTACCGGATGGTTAGGGGACCGCTGGAGCCGCCGCCACATGATGCTGATCTTCTTCATCGGCATCGGCGCCTCCATGATCTCGGTCGGCTTCGTGCAGACACAGGTCCAGCTCGGTGCCGCGCTGCTCGCGATCGGCGTGTTCGCCTCGATCTATCACCCTGTTGGGACCGCGATGATCGTGTCCTATGCCGCCCGGCTCGGCCGCGAGATGGGCATCAACGGCGTCTGGGGCAATCTCGGCGTCGCCTCGTCCGCGCTGGTCACCGGCGTGATCGGGCAATATCTCGGCTGGCGCTTTGCCTTCATCATTCCCGGCCTCGTCACCATCCTGACCGGCATCGCCTTCGCGATGCTGGTCGTGCACGAGGACCGCAAGGGCTCCAGGCAGGCGGCTGCGCAAGCGCGCGTGGCGAAGCAGGACATGTGGCGCGTCGTGCTGTCGCTGCTGATCGTAGTGATTGCCATCTCCACCACGTTCAACGCCGTCACCGTCGCGCTGCCGAAGCTGTTCGCGGAGCGTCTCGCAGACCTGACGAAAAGCCCGGCGCTGCTCGGCGTCATCGCGGCCTGCGTCTACGTGTTCGGCGCGATGACGCAGTACACGATCGGCCGGCTGCTCGACCGCTATTCGCTGAAGACGGTGGCGCTGCCGCTGTCCTTCATGCTGGCGCCGTTTCTGTATCTGGCCGCGAGCTTGAACAATCTGCCGCTGATATTGGTGTCCATCGGCATCGTCATGGGCGCGTTCGGGCAGGTCACGGTGAACGATGCCATGGTCGGCAAATACACCAGCGAGGAATGGCGCTCGCGCGCCTATGCCGTGCGCTATTTCATCGGCTTCACCGCAGCCGGCGCATCGGTCGGCCTAGTGGCTTGGCTCTACGAGCAGGGCGGCTTCGTCACCATGCTGCACGCCTTCGCCGGCCTCTGCCTGCTCGCGATCGCGGCCGCGATCATCCTGCCGCGCGAGATCCGGACGCCGGCGGCGGCGTGAGGGAAGGCATGGCGGCAGGTACCGGCCCTGCTAGGCCACCTGCCGAACCAAATCCTGCGGCACGGCCAGGCATGACCTGACGCAGGCCTGGGCCAGGATGTCGGTGGGGTCCAGCAATGCCGCGCTCACGTCGCGGTCCAGCGCGGCGAGTGCGAGGGGAATTTCCGTGCAGGCCATGGCGATGTGCGAACAGCCCCTGGCCGCGAGCGCTTCTGCTTCTCTTCCTAGGATCACGGCAGCCTCGTCGGTGCATCCTGCTTTCACCAGGCGGATCGCGCGCATGACCTCCGCTTGCGCCTTCGCATCGGGCACCACGCACGCATAGCCCCGTTCGGCAAGACGCTGCTGGTAGATTCCGGCGCGGACCGTGCCGTCCGTCGCAAGCAGGCCGATGGCTGGGCTCATCCGCTGCTCCGCAAGCGCGTCGGCGACGGCGTCGACGATGTGGATGATCGGCACTGACGTCTTGGCCTGGAGCGCACCGTGCCAATGGTGCGCCGTGTTGCAAGGGATCGCGAACCGGGTCGCGCCCGACAGCTCGAGCCGGCGCAGGGCATTCAGCATGGCGGGGAAGGGATCAGAGCCCTGGCCGAGAATGGCGGCCGTGCGATCGGGCACATCAGTCGCCGAGCACACGACCATCTGGATGTGGTCCTGGTCGCACGATGCCGGGGTGTTCCGGATCACCTTGCCCATGAAATCCACGGTCGCCATCGGGCCCATGCCGCCCAGAATGCCAAGCATCGTTGTCTCCTTGTCGCAGCCACGATGCACGGTCGCTTCAGGCAAATCCAATGCCTGTTCAGAACGGCATATGCGACTTCTACATAGTTTTGGGGGCGGCCGATTGAGCGGCGTTCCAGACCTTTTCCACGATGGGCCGGGTTCGCCGCGCACTTCGATAGAGCCGGACTTCCAGCGGAATCTCCGGTCCGACCATGGTGAGGCTGCCCTCGTCCAATTCCCGGGCAACGAGGCTGCGCGGCAGCCACGCCAGGCCGTAGCCCTCCAGCGCCATGAACTTGAGCCCCTCGGCCATGGCGTTCTCGTTGGTGTGGGTCACGTGCGCGGGCGGCGAGCCGGCCTGGGCCTGCGCGAAGGTGGCGACCCGCCCCAGGAACGAGTTCGCGGCGTAGCTGAGCAGGGGCAGGGAAGCCGCATCGTTCGTCGCCAAATTTGTGCTGCGGACGGCGACGAAACTGTCCATGCCGACGACGATATGCGGATAAAGCTCGGGCTCGAGCAGGATCGCCACGTTGGCGTGATGGAAGGTGAGCAGGAAGTCGTAGCTCCCTTCGACGAGCGCCTGCAGGCAGCTGTGAAAATCGTCGGGCAGCAACCGGCTGCCGATGGGTCCGACGTCCTTCTCGATGGTCCGGAACCACCGCGGGAAAAAATGCAGCGACAGGGTATGCAGGGCCGCGATCGAGACGATCTGCGTGCTCGGCCGCTTGCTGGCCTGAAGCGCGAGACGGCTTGCATGGAGCATGCGAACCGTCTCCTCCGCAGTCTCCAGGAATTCGCGCCCTTCGGCGGTCAGCGTGGTCGGATAGTTGCTGCGGTCAACGAGGGACACGCCGAGCCAAAGCTCCAGCGCCTGGATTCTGCGGCTGAACGCAGATTGCGTCACGTGCCGCTCGTCCGCGGCGCGTGAGAAGCTGCGGGTTCGCGCGAGGCTGAGAAAATCTTCCAGCCATTTCAACTCCATCGTGTCCGCTCCGGTCTTCGCCTGCGCCCCCAGATTGGAGGGTTCGCCCCGGGAAGATGCCCGCTTATCCCAGCGAAATCTATGCAAAATCGGAATAGAGCTTGCCGGCATAACATTGGACGGCCCTCCATCTCCGAGCGCATGCATCCCCTTGCGGCGGGAAGCCTCAAACGCATCGGCGCGAGGCTCTCGACCGGCAACACTGTCTCCGAACAACGGAGCCGACCAGCGGGAGATGACGTGCGGACGGAACATGATCTGCTTGGCGAGCGCGAAGTGTCCCTCGAGGCCTATTACGGGGTCCATACGCTGCGCGCCGTCGAAAACTTCCCGATCAGCGGGATCGCGATTTCAGCCTATCCCGAGTTGATCGGCGCGCTCGCTGCCATCAAGCAGGCGGCCGCCCTGTCCAACATGGAGCTCGGTCTTCTCGATCAGCGGCGCGGGCGGGCGATCGTGGCGGCCTGCGAGGAATTGCGCGCCGGCCGGCTTCACGATCAGTTCGTGGTGGACGTCATCCAGGGCGGCGCCGGCACCTCCACCAACATGAACGCCAATGAGGTGATCGCAAACCGGGCGCTGGAGCTTCTCGGCCATGTCAGGGGCGAGTACGCCTCGCTCCACCCGAACGAGCACGTCAACATGAGCCAAAGCACCAATGACGTGTACCCCACGGCGTTGAAGATCGCGACGTCTCATGGCCTTCAAAATCTCGTCATGGCGATGGATGTCCTGCGGCTCGCTTTTGCGCGCAAGGCCGAGGAATTCAAGGACGTCCTGAAAATGGGCCGTACCCAGCTGCAGGACGCGGTGCCGATGACGCTGGGGCAGGAGTTCAACACCTATGCCGTGATGATCGGCGAGGATCAGGACCGCCTGCGCGAAGCAGGGCTGCTGATTCACGAGATCAACATGGGCGCGACCGCCATCGGCACCGGCATCAACGCGCATCCGGATTATGCGCGCCTCGTCTGCCGCTATCTGAATGCGATCACCGGCTTGCCGCTGGTGACCGCCCCGGACCTGGTCGAGGCGACGCAGGATTGCGGCGCGTTCGTTCAGATCTCGGGCGTGCTGAAGCGCGTCGCGGTCAAGATCTCAAAGATCTGCAACGACCTGCGGCTGCTCTCGAGCGGACCGCGGGCCGGGTTCGGCGAGATCAACCTTCCGGCCGTCCAGGCCGGCTCCTCGATCATGCCCGGCAAGGTCAACCCGGTGATCCCCGAGGTCGTGAACCAGGTCGCCTTCGAGGTGATCGGCAACGACATCACGGTGACGATGGCCGCCGAAGCCGGCCAATTGCAGCTCAATGCGTTCGAGCCGATCATCGCGCACAGCCTGTTCAAGAGCATCAGCCATCTCGCGCAGGCATGCCTGACGTTGGAGCGGAGCTGCGTCGCGGGCATTACGGCCAATCGTGAGCGCCTTCGGGCCGATGTCGAGAACTCGATCGGCCTCGTGACGGCGCTCAATCCCTATATCGGTTACGCCGCCGCGACGGCCGTCGCCGTGGAGGCGCATGCATCCGGTCGCGGCGTTGCCGAGCTCGTGCGCGAGCGGGGGCTGCTCACCGAAGCCACGCTTGCGGCGATCCTGAAGCCCGAAATGCTGACGCAGCCGCAAAGCCTTGCCGCCGTGGATCATGACGGCCGCCAGCCACAGCCGATCTGCTGAAGCGATCAGCAAAACTGCGCCACCCGCCGATTGCGCCGCGGGGCGTGGCCCAGTTGTCGTGAACCTGCGCGCCCAAGGGAGGAAATAGAGAAATGACAATGAATGCCGACAATTCACCTGCGCGGTCCAACCGCCTCACCAATGCTCTCGTCGTCAGCCTTCTGCTCGGTATCCTGGCGGGCTACGCCTGTCATGAGCTGGCACCGACGCCGGAGACCGCGAAGACCATTTCCGGCTATTTCTCGATCGTCACCGACGTGTTCCTGCGCATGATCAAGATGATCATCGCGCCGCTCGTCTTCGCCACGATCGTCTCAGGGATCACCAGCCTCGGCTCCGAAGGCGGCGCGGTCGGCCGCATTGCCGCCAGGGCCATGGGCTGGTTCGTCTCGGCCTCACTCGTGTCTCTCGGCCTCGGCATGATCTTTGCGAACCTGTTCGCGCCGGGTCACGGTTTGCAGCTGCCGCTTCCCAGTGCGGATGCCACCAACACCTTGCAGACCGCCGGCTTCAATCTGAAGGACTTCATCACCCACGTGTTTCCAACCAGCATCGCCCAGGCCATGTCGACGAACGAGATCTTGCAGATCCTGGTCTTCGCCGTGTTCTTCGGGCTCGCGCTCAGCAGGCTGAAGACGAGCCATGCCAGGACCATCGCGGCGTCCATCGATGAGCTGGTGCATATCATGCTGCAAATCACGAATTTCGTGATGAAGTTCGCGCCGCTCGGCGTGTTCGCGGCGATTGCGGCGGTGATTACCACGCAGGGACTTGGCGTTCTCCTGACCTACGGCAAGTTCATCGCGACCTTCTATTTCAGCCTCGCGGTGCTTTGGACTGTCCTCGTTCTCGTGGGGCTGGTGGCCCTCGGGCGGCCCGTTCTTCATCTCATCGGCCTGCTGCGCCAGCCGATGCTGCTCGCGTTCTCGACGGCGAGCAGCGAAGCCGCGTACCCCAAGATGATCGAGCAATTGACGAAGTTCGGCGTCAGCGAGCGCATCTCGGGCTTCGTGCTGCCTCTGGGTTACTCGTTCAACCTGGACGGCTCGATGATGTACCAGGCCTTTGCCGCTTTGTTCATCGCCCAGGCCTACGGCATCGAGCTCAGCTTCACGCAGCAGCTCGTCATGCTGCTGGTGATGATGGTCACCAGCAAGGGCATCGCCGGCGTGCCGCGCGCCGGGCTCGTGGTCGTTGCCGCGACCCTGCCGATGTTCAACCTGCCGGTGGGCGGCATGCTTCTCATCATGGGCATCGACCAGTTCCTGGACATGGGGCGGACCATGACCAACGTCATCGGCAACGGCATTGCCACGGCTACCGTGGCGAAGTGGGAAGACAAGCGAGGATTGGCCGAAGAGGGATCGCCCGAGACCGCGGTGCCGGCCGTCGCCGTCGCCGGCGCGGCGGGCGGATGAGCCGGTTGGTCCGCCCCTTCTCGAGAAAATAACACGCGTGATCCAAAGGCCCCGGGAGATGTCCCGGGGCCTTTGAGCTCATATTGCACGGCCAGATGAGAGCACCATCAGGCTGGTGGAAGGCTGCGCGCTCAACGTTTCGGGTTGCGCCCGCGGATATGGTCAAAACCTTGCTTGATTGCGGCAAAGCGCGCTTCGACGATCGGCTCAAATTCGAGGTCGGTGAAGATATAAGGCCAGTCGTTTTCGACGCCTTCGCGGACGAGTTCACCGACATAGAGGGGATCGATGCCCTGAGTGACGCGTTCGCGGATGAGATTGATCCGCTCGGCAATCGGGCCCGACGTCGGCGGGGCACGGACCTCCCCCTCGAAGCGTTTGGGGAGGTTGCGGCTTGAGTTCATGATGTGCGTGCGGATGAACCCGGGGCACAGCACCGACACCCCGATCCCGCGGGGCGCGAGTTCCTGCCGCAAGCCCTCGGACAGCGCGACAACGCCATACTTTGAAACATTGTATGCAGTGCTCCCCCCTGAAATGAGGCCGGCGATCGAGGCCGTGGAGACGATATGTCCACCCTCGCCATGCTGCTCGATCAACGGCCCGAAGATCTCGATCCCCCAAATAGTCGCCATCAGGTTGACGCCCAGGGTCCAATTCCACGACGCTTCGGTCCAGGTGCCATAGGGCCCGCCGCCGCCGACGCCCGCATTGTTGACGAGGATGTGCACCTTGCCGTAGCGGGCGGTCGTGGCTTCGGCGGCTGCCACGAGTTCGGCCTTGAGTGAGACGTCGGCTCTCACGCCCTCGACATCGACGTTGGTAAGCCTGAGTTGCTTGAGCGCCGCGGACAGAGCCTCTTCTTCAATATCGCAAAGCATCACTTTCGCGCCGGCCTGGGCGAAAGCGGTCGCGATCCCCAGGCCAATGCCTGACGCTGCACCGGTCACGAACGCAGTCTTTCCAGCGAGTTCTTTCACGCGCATTCTCCTCCGGCAAGCCGAGCCTCTTGCACCAAAACGTCAAGTTGTCCCGGACGGCATATGACCGCACTTTCGAGCGATTTGGAAGCCTGCCGGATGTTCGCGTCTGGCCCTTCGCGTCATTTGCTGGGCCGACAAGGGTGGTCGCTCTCGGAAGCGCGGCGGAATTGGTCAATTCATGAGCGCGCGTCCCATTTCCCATTTGTCGCTCGGACCGTTGTCGCGGCCCTTCGTTCCGGCCGGCATGACCATCTCGCTTCGATGCAAGATGCGACTGGCCGATGCAAATTTCGCATAACATTTTGCCGATGGCATCGCGTTCGACGCTGTCAGTGAAAGTCCTCGTCAAGCTTTCGGCTGCAAGCTTCAGCATTCATTGCAAGGGCAAGGGATTTCGCATGAAGAAGACCAAGATCGCGTGGCGGCTGGGCATGCTCACGCTTGGCAGTGTTCTGGCGATGATGGTTCTCGTTGGCGTGTCCCTGGTCCAGCTGCGCGACCAGATGGAGGCTGAGAGGACACGGGCGCTGCGCGGCGCCGTGGATGTGGTCGCATCGCAGATCGCAGCCTTTCAGCAAGAGGTGTTGTCGGGCCGCATGAGCCGCGACGAGATGGTTGCGAGGATCAGGGAGATCGTCGCGAAATCGCGATATGACGGCAACAACTATTTCTTCGTCTACGATTGGGACGGGCTCAATCTCGCCGATGGCGGCACCCCCGAGAACGTCGGGAAGAACCTGATCGACAAGGGCGATGTCAATGGGCACTTGTTCCGGCGCGAAATCGTCGACCTCGCGCATGGCGCCGGTGCCGGGACCGTCACTTACTACTTTCCCCGCAGCGGCCAACCGGAGCCGCTGCGCAAAAGGGCCTTCGTCAGGGCGCTTCCGGACCTCAAATTGATGGTCATCAGTGGCATGTACGTCGACGATCTCGACGAGTCGTTCAAGGCGGCAGCTCTGCGGCTCGGTG
The DNA here is from genome assembly GCF_018130615.1 of Bradyrhizobium manausense. Classification (GTDB taxonomy): domain Bacteria; phylum Pseudomonadota; class Alphaproteobacteria; order Rhizobiales; family Xanthobacteraceae; genus Bradyrhizobium; species Bradyrhizobium manausense_A. The sequence goes on along the minus strand of NZ_JAFCKB010000015.1, from coordinate 104,420 downwards.
GTCTTGCCTTGCTCGTCGTGCTCATGAGCGTTGCGTTTGCGGTTCTGATCGCTGGTACGATCTCCCGGCCGCTGCGGCGTCTCGAGGAGCGTCTGCGCCAGATCGTGTCGGGTGAGATCGAAGGCAACATTCCGGGGCTGGATCGGCGCGACGAGATCGGGGCCATGGCCGCGGCGGTCGCCGTCTTGCGTGACCATTCGGCCGACCGGTTGTCGCTTCAGGCGTCGCAGGCGAAGCTCAAGATGCAGGCAGAAAGCGAGCTGAAGGACGTTCTCTCGCGCGCCACCTCATCTTTCGAGGAGTCGGTCGTCGGCTCGGTGGATGAGGTCGTTGAGGCGGCCCGACAGATCGCCGATGCGATCCAGGAATTGGAGCGGTTCAACGCAGACAATTTGTCGTGCAGCCGCACGGCGTCGGCGTCCGCAGAGGACATCGCCGGCAGCGTGCAGACCATGGCCGCAGGGGTCGAGCAGCTCGATGCCTCCACCCGCAACATCAACGGGCGGGCCCAGGAAGCAAGCCAGGTGGCGGATATCGCCAGCGGCCGCGCGACCCAGGCCGGATTGATGGTCGAGAGCATGGTGCAGGCGGCGACAAAGATAGGAAGCGTCGTGGAATTGATCAGCGATATCGCCGGCCAGACCAATCTGCTGGCGCTGAATGCGACCATCGAGGCGGCGCGGGCGGGCGAGGCCGGCCGCGGCTTTGCGGTGGTGGCGGCGGAGGTCAAGACGCTTGCAACGCAGACCGCGAGAGCGACTGAGGACATCTCCTCGCAGGTGCTCGGCATCCAGTCGGCGACGCAGGCGGCGGCAAGTGAAATCGCTGCGATCGTCGACGTCATCAGGGACATCAGAGAGCAGAGCGCGACGATTGCCAGGGAGGTTCAGGAGCAGAGCGGCGCCACGAGCGACATCAATCGCGCGGCTCGGAGCGCCGCCGAAGGGGCCGAGCATCTCCAGAAGTCGGTCGAGGATGTCTGTTCGAAGGCCGTCATGGGGCAGTCGATTGCCCAGGGCGCAGGCACGCGCGCGGAGGCGCTGCGCAGCAGATTTGGCGATTTGAACGAAGCGGCGTTGGGATTCGTCCGGAGGCTTCAGGCCCTGCAGTCGGCGGCGTAAAGCTCTCGCCAACCTTGTAGGATGGGTTGAGCTCTTGCGAAACCCATCGCCTCACGGGCGGCGCCTGAGCAAATCGTTGGTGCGACCGGATCAAGCGGCGAGGTTTTTGGGGGGGGGGTCGCTTCGCTCTACTACGCGCTGGCCTATTCAACTTCGTGGCCCCAGTTGAGTTTTCGAGTGGTGCAATGCAGGGTTACGGGCGGCCTGTGTCCAATTGACGCATCTGCCGGATTGTCGTGAAATGCGGGCTCTACTCAAAAATGTGGAGACCAAAATGCATTTCGCTCGCTTTATTTTATCCGCCACCTTGCTTCTGCTGACCTTTGGTTTCGTCTCGCCAGTCCATTCGCAAAACAACAAGCCGATAGTTTCAGGAACCTTCTACGAGGACCGCGCTTCGTCCTTCATCAGCGGTAACACCCTCGTTTTGACTTTCGCTCAGGCGCCGACCAACAAGTTCCTTAACGTCACCAATGTCTCGTGCGACGTCTACGTGACCAACGGCCAAATAATAAATTCTATGGACCTGTTTGTCGGGACAACTCCCGGACAGAACGACCTTGGTAGGATTTATTCCATCAAGGGCAGCGCGACCTCGGAAACACTCAACACCGGAAAATACTACTCCATCGTCACGAACCAGATTTACTACAAGATGGGACCCGGCCGGTACCCCTCGATCGAGATCGGCACAGTATCGAACAACTTATTTTCGGTCAGCGCAAACTGCGTCATCGTGGGAAATCTAACGGACAATTGAGCGGACGTTGGGGAGGCTGCCTCGGTTGGCGGCCTCTCGATCTAAAATGCCAATTCTTGGTCCTTCGCGTCATTTGCTGGGCCGGCAAGGGTGGTCGCTATCGGAGCGAAGCGGACGTGAGTCAAAATTCATGAGTCCGCGCGCCCTCGTTCCTGTTCGTCGCGCGAGGCGCAGCCGCCGCTTTCGTTGCAGCTGACATGGTCATCGCGCTTCGATGCAAGTTGCGACTGGCCGATGCAAATGACGCGGTCAGGGTTTGTTGCGGTGGGGGTCTCCGCGTCGGGATTGCTAGGGATAGCGGAGGAGATCCCTGCGTGGTGCGAGCCCGCACCCGCCGCGCTCTGCGAGCGCGCCGGCCTCTCCTGCAGGCGGGAGAGGCGGCGCCAGCTCGCGGACAAACCTCGTGAAGTCCATATGAAATGGCCCTGACGCGACCATCGGGAACCCGCCCCGCCTCCCGCGGGTTCTAACCCCTGTGGCCCGGCACTTTGCCGGGCGGCAAACGGGGGAAGACACCTGCATGCAGTGGAGCCTGCTCCGACCGGTCGGCCTTGTCCCCGCGGTGCTTGTCCTCACCACCATTGCGGCCGGCGCCGAGGGCGGCAAATCGGCTGGCCCATCCGAATTCCTGCTGGTGGCGCAGATCGTGCTGCTGATCGCGGTCGGCCGCGGGCTCGGCGAGATCATGCAACGGATCGGCCAGCCCTCGGTGATCGGCGAACTGCTCGCCGGAATCATCCTCGGGCCGTCGCTGTTCGGCTGGATCTGGCCGGAGGCGCAAGCCGCGATCTTCCCCAAGACACCCGAGCAGAAGGCGATGATCGACGGCATCGCCCAGTTCGGCATCCTGCTGCTGCTCCTGCTCACGGGCATGGAGACCGACCTCAAGCTGGTGAGGAAGGTCGGCAAGGCCGCGATCGCGATTTCGGTTGCCGGCATCCTGGTGCCCTTCGCCTGCGGCTTTGCGCTCGGCGAATTCCTCCCCGATGCGCTGCTGCCGAAGCCGGAGCAGCGGCTCGTCGCGTCGCTGTTCATGGGCACGGCGCTGTCGATCTCCTCGGTGAAGATCGTCGCCGTGGTGGTGCGCGAGATGAATTTCATGCGCCGCAATGTCGGCCAGATCATCGTCGCGACGGCCGTGATCGACGACACCATCGGCTGGATCATCATCGCCGTCATCTTCAGCCTGGCGTCGCAAGGAGCGCTAGATGTCGCGTCCGTCGCGCAGGCCGTGCTGGGCACGCTTGCCTTCCTCGTGATCAGCTTCACCATCGGCCGCCGGCTGGTGTTTCAGCTCATCCGCTGGGCCAACGACAACCTTGTCAGCACCGCGGCGGTCATCACCGTGATCCTGCTGTTGATGGGCGTGATGGCGCTGATCACGCATGCGATCGGTGTCCACACCGTGCTCGGCGCCTTCGTCGCGGGCATTCTGGTCGGGGAGTCGCCGATCCTGACGCGGCAGATCGACGAGCGCCTGCGCGGCCTGATCTCGAGCTTCTTCATGCCGGTGTTCTTCGGGCTCGCCGGCCTCAGCGCCGATCTGTCGGTGCTGCGCGATCCCAGGCTTCTCATGCTCACCGGCCTCCTGGTCGTGATCGCCAGCGCCGGCAAGTTCGGCGGCGCCTTCGTCGGTGGCACCGTGGGCGGCTTGAGCACGCGGGAGTCGCTGGCACTGGCGAGCGGCATGAATGCGCGCGGCTCGACCGAGGTCATCATCGCCACCATCGGCCTCTCCATCGGCGTGCTCAGCCAGAACCTGTTCACGATGATCGTGACCATGGCAATCGTGACCACGATGGCGATGCCGCCGATGCTGCGCGCGGCGCTGGCCAGGCTGCCGATGAACAAGGACGAGAAGGAGCGGCTGGACCGGGAAGAATTCGAGAAGCGCGGCTTCGTCGCCAATCTCGAACGTCCCTTGCTCGCAGTCGACGAGAGCGTCAACGCCACCTTCGCCGCGCACATCGCAGGCCTGATCGCCGGCATGCGCGGCTTTCCCGTCACCGTGCTGCATATCGGCAACCGCGCCATGGAGCAGGAGCAGAGCCGCGACGAGACGGAGAGCCACGAAGCCGTGGTGAAGAAGGCGGCCGAAACGGTATCGGCCAACGGAGACGGCGATGCCGGCAGCGTCGATGTCGTCACCCGTGCCAGGCGCGCCGAGCTCGGCGAGACCATCATTGAGGAGGCGCGCAAGGGCTTTGATCTCCTCGTCGTCGGTGTCGACGGGGTTGCTGCGACCAAGGATCGGTTCGATCGGAAGATCGAGGACATTGCTGCGACGTTCGAAGGGCCGCTCGCGATCGTGGCGGCCAAGGGCAAGCATCTGAAGCAGCCGATGCCGGAAGGGCTCAACATCCTCGTTCCCGTCTCCGGCAGCAGCGTTTCCAAGCGCGGCGCCGAGGTCGCGGTCGCGCTGACACAGGCCGGATCAGGCTCGCTGCGCGTGATCTATGTGGCGACGACGCGGGACAAGGGCGCCCAGCGCGGCGCCTCGCGCGGGCTCAGCCAGGAGGCCGGTATCCTCAAGGACGCCAGCGACCTCGCCGCCCGCTACGATGTCGACATCACCACGACCCTGCGCGTGAACCGGGCGCCGGAAGCTGCGATCCTGCGCGAGATCGACACTACGGATGTCGATCTCGTCGTCTTGGGCGTCGATCGCATCCAGGCCGATCATCTCTCCTTCGGCGGCGTGGCTGACGCCGTGCTGCGGCAATCGAAGGTGTCGGTGCTGCTGGTGTCGAGCGGTGAGGCGCGGCAGGCGCCAAGCGAGAAGGGTTAGGGGAGAGGGCGCGGCGCCTCACGCATGCCACCAATGATGCCATTATGCCGGTGTTTTGCCCGACGGAGCAAGTAATTTCGGTATAGTCGAACTTTCGCGAGATTTATCAACCCCATCCCTACTGTGCATGGGGTTGTTTCAAGATTTCACCTCCACGGCCGCTTTCGTCTTCGGCGTCTTCTTCGACGCGCGCCAGTTCTCGAAGCGCTGCACCACCACGAAGAAGGCCGGCACGAACAGCACCGCGAGGCAGGTCGAGGCCAGCATGCCCGAGAACACGGTGATGCCGATCGACTTGCGCGCGCTGGCGCCGGCGCCGGTCGCGATCACCAGCGGCACCACGCCGAGGATGAAGGCGAACGAGGTCATCAGGATCGGGCGGAAGCGGGCGCGCGCCGCCTCGATCGCGGATTCAATGACCGGCTTGCCGTCGCGGCCGTGCAGCTCGAGCCCGACCTCGACGATCAGGATCGCGTTCTTGGCCGACAGCGCGATCAGGAGGATCAGGCCGATCTGGCAGTAGAGGTTGTTGTCGATCTTGAGGCCGGAGAGGATCAGCATCGGCCCGAGCAGCGACAGCGGCACGGCCAGGATCACCGAGATCGGCGCGTACCAGCTTTCGTACTGACCGGCGAGCACGAGATAGACCAGCAGCATGGCGAGGCCGAATACCCAGTAGATCTGATTCGAAACCGCCTTCTCCTGGTACGACATCGCAGTCCACTCATAGCCGGTGCCCGGCGGCAGCGTCTTGTCCGCGATATCCTCCATCAGCTTCAGCGATTGGCCGGAAGAGTAGCCCTGCGCCGGCAGGCCGATGACGGTCGAGGAGGGATAGAGGTTGTAGAGGCTGATCAGCGAGGGGCCGGTGGCCGGCGTGATGGTGGCGACGGTGCCGATCGGGATCATGTCGCCGTTCGAGTTGCGCACCATCATGTTGGCGATGTCGCGCTCGGTGACGCGGAAGGCAGGATCGGCCTGCGTATAGACCTGGAACACGCGACCGAATTTGTTGAACTGGTTGACGTAGGACGAGCCGAGATAGGTCGACAGCGCCGCGAACACCTGGTCGGTCGTCACATGCAGGGTCTGGGTCTTGATGCGGTCGATCTCGACGTTGAATTGCGGCACCGACGAGCGGAACGAGGACTGCACGCGCTGCAGCGCGCTCTGGCTCTGGCCGTTGCTGACCATCGCCCCCGTGATCGCCTGCAGCTTGGCGAAATCGCTGTTGCCATCGCGGAGCTCGACCTGCATCGAGAAGCCGGCGGCATTGCCGATGCCCTGAATCGGCGGCGGCGGCAGCACCAGCGTGCGCGCCTCCATGATATCAGCGACCTTGTCGTTGAGCCCGTAGACCAGCGAGCGCAGATCCTCGCCTTTGCCGCGCGCATCCCAGTCCTTCAGGATGATGTAGGCGACGCCGGCATTGGCGAGGCTCGCGCTGTTGTCGAGCGCGGAGATTCCGGCGATGGTGATGACCTGCTGGACGCCCGGCGTCTGCTTGATGATGTCGGCGGCCTTGTCGAGCACCTTCTGGGTCCGCTCGAGCGAGGCGCCGTCGGGCAGTTGCACGGCGGCGATCAGATAGCCCTGATCCTCGATCGGCAGGAAGCCGGTCGGCACCCGCGACAGGCCGTAGCCGCTGAGCCCGATCACGACAAGCGCGAACGCGACCGAGATCGTCGCGTGCTTCACCAGGAACGTGATCAGCCGCGTGTAGCCGCGCTCGACCCGGTTATAGACAGCGTTGAAGCCGCGGTAGAAGAAATTGCGCTGCTCCGGCGGCACGGTCGGTCGCAGCCACAGCGCGCATTGGGTCGGCTTCAGCGTCGCCGCGTTGATGGCGGACAGCAGCGCGGTCGCCGCGATCACCAGTGCGAATTGCGAATAGATCCGCCCGGTGAGGCCGGCGAGGAACGAGGCCGGCAAGAACACCGAGATCAGCACCAGCGTGATGCCGACGATCGGCGCGAACAGCTGGTCCATGGCGCTTATCGCGGCGTCGTGGCCGTTCATGCCCTTCTCGATATTGTGGGCTGCACCTTCCACCACGACGATGGCGTCGTCGACGACGATGCCGATCGCGAGCACGATCGCAAACAGCGTCGACATGTTGATGGTGAAGCCGAGCGCCGCCATCGCCGCGAAGGCGCCGATGATGGTGACGGGCACCGTGGTCGCCGGCACCAGCATCGCGCGCCAGTCCTGCAGGAACACCAGGATCACGACCAGCACCAGCAGGCCGGCCTCGATCAGGGTCATGTAGACCTCGTGCACCGAGGCGTTCACGAATTTGGTGGTGTCGAACGGCGTGTCGTACTTGATGCCTTCCGGAAAGCGCTTGGCGAGCTCCACCATCTTCTTCTCGACGGCCTGTTCCACCTCGAGGGCGTTGGCGCCGGGCGACTGGAACACGCCGATTCCGGTGGCCGGCTGCTTGTTCAGCGAGAAGATCTGGCTGTAGGTCTGCGCGCCGAGCTCGACCGAACCGACGTCGCGCACGCGCGTGACGTCGCCGCTGGTGCCTGTCTTGACGATGATGTTCTCGAACTGGCTGGTGTCGTCGAGCCGGCCATTGACGTTGAGCGTGTACTGGAACGCCTGGCCCGGCGGCGTCGGCGGCGCGCCGACCTGTCCGGCCGAAACCTGCTGGCTCTGCTGCTGGATCGCGTTGATGACGTCTTGCGGCACAAGGCCGCGGACCTGGAGCTTGTTGGGATCGAGCCAGACCCGCATCGAGTACTGGCCGGCCCCGAACACCGTGACGTTGCCGACGCCGGGCAGGCGCGAGAGTTCGTCGCGGATGTTGATGGTGGCGTAGTTGCTCAAGTAGAGGCTGTCGAAGGTCTTGTCCGGCGAGGTTAGCGTCACGAACAGCAGGATCGAGGTCGATCGCTTCTGCACGGTGACGCCCTGGTTCTGCACGGCGGACGGCAGCTGCGACAGCGCGCTGGAGACGCGGTTCTGCACCAGCACCTGCGCGAAGTTGAGGTCGGTGCCGATCTTGAAGGTCACCGTCAGCGTATAGGTACCGTCGGAGCCGCTGTAGGACTGCATGTAGAGCATGTCCTCGACGCCGTTGACCTGCTGCTCGATCGGCAGCGCCACGGTGTCGATCACGGTCTTGGCGCTGGCGCCGGGATAGCGCGTCGTCACCTGTACCGTCGGCGGCACCACATCGGGATATTGCGCGACCGCGAGATTGAACAGCGCGACGCCGCCGATCAGGATCATCAGGAGCGCGATGACGTTCGAGAGGACCGGCCGCTCGATGAAGAATTTTGAGATCATGACCGCCGCCTCACTTGCTCGCGGCCTGCGGCTGCTCGATCTTGGTCTGCTGCGGGTCGATCTTCTGACCCGGAATCACGCGCAGCAGTCCCGACGTGACAACGCGGTCATCGGGCTTCAGGCCGCCTTCGATCACGCGTAGGCCGTTGTCGGTGGGACCTATCTGCACCTTGCGCTGCTCGACGACGTTGTCCTTGTTGGCGACCAGCAGATAGCGTCCGCCCTGGTCGCTGCCGAGCGCGGTGTCGGGGACGAGCAGGGCGTCCTTCTCCTGGGTGAAGGGCACGCGGACGCGGACGAAATAGCCGGGCAACAGCACCCGCTTGTCGTTGGGCACGAGACCGCGCACCGCAAGCGTCCCCGTCGATGAATTGAGGGTCGGCGCGACGTAGTCGAGCTTGCCTTCGTGCGGATAGCCGGTCTCGGTCTGCAGGCCGATTTCGATCGGGAATTGCTTGAGGTCGGAGGCGGTCAGCCCGCGGCGCGCGGCTTCGGCGCGGATGCGCAGCACGTCCTGCTCGTTGACGGTGAAGTTTACATAGATCGGATCCATCGCGACGATGGTCGCGAGCTGGGTCGGGGAGGAGACGCCGACGAGCTCGCCGACCGAGACCATGTGCGCGCTGACGATGCCGTCGAACGGCGCGGTCACCTTGGTGTAGCCATAGTTCACCTCGGCGAGCTTGGTGTTGACCTGGGCCTGCTGGAGGTTGGCCTGGGCGTTGTCGCGGGTCGATGTCGAGGTGTCCAGGGTCGACTGCGAGACCGCCTGCCGCTGCACCAGATCGACTTGCCGCTTGTAGTCGGCCTCCGCCTGCTTGAGCGAGGCTTGCGCTCCGGTCTCGGCCGCCTGCGCCTGGTCGAGCTTGAGCTTGTAGGTCTCGGGCTCGATCGTGAACAGCTGGGTGCCTTGCTTGACGAACGTGCCATCGGCGTAGTCGATCGTTTGCAGAAATCCCTGTACGCGAGCGACGAGATCGACGCTCTTGATCGGCGCGGTGTTTCCGGTGGCCTCGACATAGCGCGTGACCGGACGCTGCACCGGCGTTGCGACGTCCACCTTCGGCGGCGGCGGCGCGACGAACGTATTCTTGTCCTCGCAGGCCGCGAGCGCCACCACGGCCGCCGAAGCGGCCAGGGCCCGCCCGATATGCCTCCACGCTTCATTGCCTTGTGCGGGACGGGCGGGATTTGCTGAGGTCATTCGGTGGCCCCCGATGATTGTCTGTCGGTGCGGCAGGCTATCAACAAATGACCGGCCGTGGAACACCATAGCCATGGCAGTCACGGCCCTTGCACTGCAAACAGCGGCGTGGCCTTTGACAGTTTTGTCGCGACAAATCGCTTTTCACCGAGCGCATGATCGACCAGAATTGTGTCAAAGGCCGCGCGCGCGATGCGAGGCGGGTGGACGGACCGAGGCAGGCGGACTACACGAAAAGAGGCGCGAGGAGACAATGACATGCCAACGCCGTTCTGGTCGGCCTGTACAGGCCTCGTTCTCGCCGCTGTGGTCGCCATGCCCGCGCTAGCTGATGGCTTGAAAGACGCGATCGCACCGACCGGCAAGCTGCGGGTTGCGATCGCGATCAGCCCGGCGGGCGGCGCGTTCTGGTCGACCAAGACTGAGGCGGGCTATGCCGGCGTCCCCGTCGATCTCGGCAAGGATATGGCCGCGCAACTTGGCGTGCCCGTCGACTACGTCGTGTACCAGAATTCCGGGCAGATCACCGACGCGGCGGGCAAAGGCGCTTGGGACGTCACCTGGTTGCCGAAAGACCCCGAGCGCGAGACCAAGATGATGTTCGGCCCGATCTATGAGGTCGCGGACGCCACCTATATCGTCAAGGCCGGTTCGGTCGTCACCAATTTCGCCACGCTCGACCAGCCTGGTATCAAGGTCGCTGCCGTCAACGCCACGACCACGATGCGCGGCGCCGTTGCGCATCTGAAGAACGCGAAGGTCACGGGCTATCAGACCTATGACGAGATCTTCGGCCTTCTCAAGAGCGGCGAGATCGACGCCTTCGCGCTGTCGCGCGACCAGCTCAACAAGATGGCGCAGAAGATTCCGGGGACAAAGGTGCTGGACGAGACGTTCAAGAAGACGGTGACGGCCGTTGCGGTCCCGCTCGGCCACAGCCAGGCTCTGGCGTTCGCCACCAAATTCATGACCGAGGCAGTGACAAACGGTACCTTGCGCAAGGCCTACGACAATAACGGCCTGCAGGACGCGCCGATCCGCACCGAATAGGTTTACCCATCCGGCCACATTGGATTTTGACTGGGCGCACATGCTTGGACGTTGGATTGCAACCGCTACATTGTTACTGGTCATGATGATGCAGAGCGCCCAGGCCCAACCACTGACGGTCGATCCCGAGACCATCGTGCCGTTGCCGCCGCAGTTCGACATGGAGCCGCCGGCATCCGGCGTGCCGCCCGAGATCGCGCGCTTCCAGGGCGCGTGGATCGGGACCTGGCAGGATGATCGGCACATCCTCGTTGTCGAGCGCGTTCGGGCTGACGGGCATGCCGATCTCGTCTTCGCCCGATCGGACTCGGCCTTCAACGGAATGAATCGGGAATGGTGGCGGGACCAGGCGACGGTCGTCGATGGTGTGCTGACCATGACGGGGTTTCGCATCTTCCGTTATGCGTTCGATGGCCCGGACCGGTTGTACATGACGGCAACGCTCAAGAATGGTGTCGTCACCTCAGGCGCGCTGGTCCGCGCCGATCCGGCACGCCTCGCCGCAGGCGAGCGGCCGATCGACTGGCCATGGCCCGGCGAGCGTGTCCGGATTCCGCACCTCACGGTTCGCACGCCTGATGGCACCCGGCCGATCACGCTCGAGGGCACGTTCTATCCGCCGTCAGGGCAGGGGTCAGCGCCGCTCGCGATCTTCACCCACGGCTCCGACATCGGCCGCATTCAGCTCAGGTCCTGGTCGTTCTCGACCGAGGCGCATTGGCTGCGCGACAACGGATTTGCGGTGCTGGCGCTGATGCGTCGCGGACGCGGCAGCTCCGAGGGGATCAACGGCGAGGAAACCTTCGGACGCGATCACGACGGCAGCCTGATCGATGTTTCGGCCGGTGTCGCCGAGGCCGTCGAGGATCTCGAATCCGCGATCGCCTACGGTCGCACGCTGCCCGGCGTCAAGCCGGGCAAGGTGCTGCTCGCTGGCCAGTCGCGCGGCGGCTTCCTCGCCATGCACTATGCCGGTCTCATGCCCGGCGAGGTGATGGGCGTCGTGAATTTTAGCGGCGGCTGGTACCCATACGGACCGGTGACCACGCCCTATTATGCCAATGCCGGCCGCGGCGCGGGCGACAAGGTCAAGCAGCTCTGGCTCTATGCCGACAACGACCGCCTCTACAAGGAAGACCTGGTCCGCGAATATCAGCACGCATTCGCGGCCGCAGGCGGAAACGCGCGGTTCGAGCTGCTGCACGGCGTTCCCGGCGACGGCCATTTGCTGCGGCTCTATCCCGAGCGGTGGCGCGCGATCGCCGATCAGTACCTCACCTCGCTCGATCGATGAGCATTCGCCGGCGACGGCGTCCTTCCTGTCGGGGCCGCCTTCTGGTTGGAGGCCTTCGCCTTGAGCCAAAAGCAACCGGAACGGCCGCGAAATAAATGGCATCGCCACGCCAGCTCGCGATCGAGGCGGCTTCGCTGAAGCGCGCCTGTGAATAATTTTGTCCCAACAACTGCGCAAGATGTCTCTTGCGTCAAACTGACACAGCTCTGTCACTCGTGATCGCTACGGTCGCCGGATCACTCCTTCGGGGCAAACAAAGATGAAAACCAAATTTTTGACGACGGCTGCGATTTTCGCGGCCGCGACGACGCTTGCGTGCAGCATTCCGGTGTTTGCCGAAGATTTCGATCGTGACCATGATCGTGATCATCATGCGCATCACATGCATACCGAAACGCCGATCAAGCATCTCGTGATCATCTTCAACGAGAATCGGTCGTTCGACCATTATTTCGCGACCTATCCGAATGCCAGCAATCCCTCGGGCTCGATCCCGTTCGTGCCGAAGCCGCATACGCCGAAGGTCAACAATCTCGCCAATGCCAACCTGCTGGTGAACAACCCGAACACCAATCCGGCCAACGGCGCCGGAGCAACGGACCCGTTCCGTCTCGATCGCACCCAGGCCAACACGCAGTCGCAGAATCACGCCTATACGGCGGAGCAGCAAGCCTATGACAACGGCAAGGCCGATCTATTCCCGAAATATACGGGGCGCGGCACATCCGGCGGCGTCGGCGCGTTCGGAACGACCGGCCAGGTCATGGGCTATTTTGACGGCAACACCGTCACCGCGCTTTGGACTTACGCGCAGCACTTCTCGATGAACGACAACGCCTACACCGACACCTATGGTCCGTCGACGGTCGGCGCGCTGAATGTGATTTCGGGCCAGACCAATGGCGCGGTGGCGGTGCTCGGCAATGCTGCGACGCAGATCATCCCGGACGGCCAGGGGGGCCTCACGGTGATCGGCGATCCCGGTCCCGCCTATGATCCTTGCAGCACCCCGGGCTACACGACGCAGGTCACGATGACCGGCAAGAACATCGGTGACCTGCTCAACGATGCCGGCATCAGCTGGGGCTCTTTCATGGGCGGCTTCGATCTTTCCGTGACCAACGCGAATGGCACGACCGGCTGTGCACGCAGCACGTTCTCAACCGTGGTTGGCGCCTCCAAGGCGGACTACGTTCCGCATCACGCTTGGTTCCAGTACTACAAGTCGACCGCGAACTGGAACCATCTGCGGCCGAGCTCGGTCCACGCGATTGGCCACACCTACCAGAAGGACGGCAAGACCCTCGATCCCGCCAATCACGGCTACGACCTCGAGGACCTCTACGCAGCTGTGAAGGCCGGCAATTTCCCGGCGGTATCCTACGTCAAGCTGCCGGCCTATCAGGATGGCCACGCCGGCTATTCCGATCCTCTTGATGAGCAGCAGGGAACGGTCGAGCTGATCAACTTCCTCCAGAAGCAGCCCGAATGGCGCGAGACGGCCGTCATCATCACCTACGACGATTCCGACGGTTGGTATGACCACGCGTACGCCAAGCCCAGCAGCGCCTCCTACGACCCGACTGCCGACCAGGTCAACGGTGCCGGCCAGTGCGGCCTCGGTGTTGCCAAGCAGCCTCAACTGCCCGGCGTCGGCGGCAAGCCGGTGAACGGCCGTTGCGGCCCCGCCACCCGCGTGCCTTTCATCGTGATCTCGCCCTACGCCAAGACCAACTTCGTCAGCCACACCGCCATTTCGCAGGCTTCGGTAGTGCGGTTCATCGAAGACAACTGGCTGAAGGGCAAGCGTCTGGACAGCGGTTCGTTCGATGCCACCACCGGATCGATCATGGATCTGTTCGACTTCGAGCACGATCACAGCCATGACTTCCGCACTGACGCGCTGTTCCTCGATCCGACCGCTGGCACGGTCATCCTCAGCCCGCCGGACGAACATCACCACCACTAGTCCAACGGGACGTCACAATGAACAGCCGCACTTTGTGGCTCCTCGGCGCCGGCCTGCTCGCTCTGGCCGGCGCCGTCTTTGCGGCCGGGACGCAAGGACTTGCAGAGGTGAACCTCGCGGGCATCAACCCTAATCCTGTTCATCTCATGCGTCCGCCCGTCGCGCCGCTTTCTGCGATGGCGTTGCTAGGCAAGGACATCTTCTACGATGCGTCGCTGTCATCGTCCGGTTCGCTCTCTTGCGCATCCTGCCACAGCCCGGATCACGCTTACGGCCCACCCAACGACGGACCGGTGATGCTGGGCGGCGCCGACTTGTTGCGACAAGGCGCGCGCGCCGTTCCGTCGCTGACCTATCTGGAGCGCCAGCCGAATTTCAGTATCGGCCCCGACAAGGGCGACGACGACAACATCGTCGACCTCGCGCAGATGGCCGCACTCGGCCAGCAGGCTGTGCGTACAACCAAGACCGCGGGCGGTACCGGCGCGTCGGCGAACATCGTGCCGCAGGGAGGCCTCTTTTGGGATGGCCGAGCCGATACGCTTCAGGACCAGGCGCTGTTTCCGCTGCTCGATCCCAACGAGATGGACGGCGGCAGTGCGGAAATCGTCGCCGACAAGCTTCGCCGCGCACCTTACGCCCAGCGCTTCGTCGAGCTGTTCGGCGCCGGCGTGCTGAGGAATCAACGCCTCCTGATCGCGGAAGCGATGTTCGCCGTTGCGCGCTACCAGGTTGAAGAGCCGAGCTTCCATCCCTACACCAGCAAGTACGATTACTGGCTTGAGGGCAAGGTACGACTGTCCGAGAGCGAATTGCGCGGCCTGCAATTGTTCAACGATCCCGACAAGGCGAACTGCGCCGGTTGTCATACCTCTGCGCCGACGCGCGACGGCTTGCCACCGATATTTACCGATCACCAGTATGAAGCGCTCGGCGCGCCGCGGAACGCCGCGCTCGCCGGCAACCGCGATCCCAACTATTTCGATCTCGGCGTCTGCGGACCGCATCGCGCCGACATTGCCGAGCAGACGCAATATTGCGGCATGTTCCTGACGCCGACGCTGCGCAACACGGCGACGCGTCGCGCCTTCTTCCACAACAGCGTCTTCACAACCCTCGAACAGGTGCTGGATTTCTACAATTTCCGCGATACCAATCCTGAGAAAGTGTTTCCGCACGCGGCCGACGGCACGGTGCAGAAATACAATGACCTGCCGCAAAACTATCACACCAATGTCGACGTCACCGATCCGCCCTTCGATCGTCACCCCGGCGACAAGCCGGCGATGACGGAGCAGGACGAGGCCGATGTCATCGCCTTCCTGAAAACGCTGACGGACGGATACAAGGTGGAGAACTAGCGCGGCTTGAATTCAGCGTATTTCACCATCGCCTTCTCGAACTTCCGTTTGAACAGCCACATTGCGCCGAGAATCTCCCGGAAGCTCGCCGAGCTTCGCGCGCGGTCGGTTTTGCCGAAGGCAAAGATGCTGTTGTTGCGCAAGTGCTTCATGATGGTGGGGCTGGACACCCGATAGTTCAAGAGGTCGCCCGATCTCAGCGCGGACCGCGTCGGCGTCGGGATGATCTGAATCAGCTCAAACAGCTTCATCTGGTCGATCGGATCGGGCAGCGTCTTCACGATTACCGGAATCTCGGCAAATAGTTCAGCATGCGCGTTCATGAGGCCGTCGCGCACATTAGTCCAGTGATTGAAGCGGCGATCGGTGCCGCGGGACCGCGCCTCTTCCTTGTCGTCGCGCGCGTTCAATGCGGGATCTGCAGCCGCGATCGTACCTTTGATGGCCTCCCATTTGCGCTGGCCGTTGCGGTCCTCGGACGGGCCGGTCTGGAGACTGCCCATATAGGTGTTCGAGCGCCCATTGCGGACATTCTGCTTGCCGTTCGTCTCAGCATAGAACAGTCCGAGACTGATGCGGCCCGCGGCGGCAGCGTCAGCCGGTCCAAGCCCTTTCGCGCGGGCAATCGCGGTGCCGAGATCAACGACGTCCTTGAACGGTGTTGCCGAATCTTGTGCGCTCGCGGGCGGCGCCTCCATGATCTCGAAGATGTCTGCATATTCGTCGACCAACGGCTCGATGGCGGCATCGAAATAGGCGGGGGGAATCCCGAACTTGTTCGGCTTGCCGATGCGCGACGGCATTGCGTCGGTGAGATCCTTGTAGGTGCTGATCACCGCGACGCGCGCGAGATAGAGCGCCTGGCCCGGCAGGTTGGGCAGCGGCTGCTTCGCCTCGATCTGGCGGCGCCGCTCGGCCAGGATCGACTTGAAATCACCAAGCGCGCGATCGTAGGCGGCTTGCGCGTCCGATTGGGCTGGCGTCAGCGGTTGCGCCTGGCTCGCGGAGGGCGTTGTGAGAATCAGCCCAAGCACCGCCATGGCGGCGGCGGCGTGACTTCGTCGTCCCATGGCGGGTTCCCATGTCCAGGAGATTCGTCGATCATGGGATCGTAAACATCAAACCCGCGGCCTGGCGAGTTGCAAATCGTCGGATCTCATCACGCCGCCCGATACTCCGGCGCCGAGGTCAGGAACTTTGCGTAATCATCCGCATTCGGCGGCTGGAAATGTCCGGCGAGCCCGCCGCGCTTTCGGGTCTTCGCGCCGATGTCGGCCATCAGCTCGTCGAAATGGCGGTAGTGATAGGGCGCGACGCACAAGCCGCCATAGACGCCGGCGGCCGGGCGTTCGACGCGCTTGAAGTGCAGCATCATCTCGATGTTGTCTCGCATCTGCTGCGCCGTCGGCTGGTTCGCGAGCTGCCCGTCGGCGTAGCGCACCAGCCAGTTCGCGGCGAGGTCGGCGCAGAGCACGGTGCAGAACGACGAGTTGAAGCCGACGAAGCCGAGGTCGGGCAAGTCGGGGTTCGCGATCAGGCGATAGAGCCGATATTGTCCGTCCGCATCGACCAGCTTTGACTGATAGGCCTCCGGCAGGAAGGGGACGCCGAGCTTGTAGCCGATCGCGAGCACCGCGACGTCGGCGCCAATGCGCTGGCCGCCGCTCATCACGATGGTGTCACCTACATAATGATCGAAAGTACCGAACACGGCCTTGATGCGGCCGTCGGCGACCATCGGGTAGAAGCCGGGCGTTGCGATCGGCACCGAGCAGTTGACGCCGTCCTCGATCCGCTCCTTCGGCACCATCTTGCACGCGTTGAGCTTGAGCTGCGCCTTCAGCAGGCTCTCCAGCCCGCGCCAATTGGCCCAAACGAGAGGTGCGGTCATGCGATACGCCAGTCGTGACATAGCGCTGATGCCCCAGCCCGGGAACATCTCCTCCTGCGCGCGGATGTAGAGGATGCGCTTGAAGTTCACGAGCCCGCCGATGAAATACGGAATCCGCCAAACCGGTTCCCGCATCACGATGGTGACCTCGCGCGCGCCCGATTTCACCGCATTCACGGCGATGTCGGTCGCGGACTTCGACCCGCCGAGCACGACGACGCGGCGTCCTTTCGCAAGCGCGGGATCGCCGTATTTCGACGAATGCTTGACCTGCCCGCCCTGCGCCAGGAAACCGTCTTCGCCCGAGCAATGCAGCTCGCGCGGCTCGTTGAACTGCCCGGTGCAGATCGCGACGAAATCGAAATCGTCGTTCGTTGTCGTGCCGTCCTTGCCTGATAGCGCGAGCGTCCAACCCGGTCTGCCGTCGGCGCGCCCCGCCATGCCGTCGACCTTGGTGTTGAGGCGCAGCATGCGGTCGAGACCGAAGCTCTTTGCGTAGTCGGCGAGATAGGCATGAACCTGCGGGCCGGTCGGCCATTCCGGATAGGACTCCGGCATGGCGCGATCGGTGTAGCGGTAGAGATCTTTCGGGCTCTGGGTCTGCACGTCGGGATAGGAGCGTGCCGGCTCCCAGACGCCACCGAGATCGGCGCTGCGCTCGACGACGGTGACGCGGTGGCCGCGGGCGGAGAACGCCTTTGCGGTGGCAAGGCCGGAAACGCCGGCGCCGATGACGCAGACATGCTTGGAGCTGACCATGGGATGGCTCGCAATCATTGTGTTTCGCGCGCAAGCGGCCTCGTTCGGCTGCAAGGCGCGGCCGGCGGAGCTGCAAGCAGATGAAAGTGACGAGGAGGCTGCGCCTACTCGTTGGCCTCGGGCGGCAGGAAGTCGACCTCGTGCAGCGCCGAGATGCGCACGACCTCGGCCGGGTCGGTCAGATTGTGGAGCTGGTTGAACAGCGCCTCCAGCTTCTGCATCGGCGAGACCCAGAACAGCGCGCGGCACGGCTTGTCGGACTTGTTGAAATAGCCATGCGGGATGCCGCGCGGCATGCGCACGAGATCTCCGGCACGGGCCTTGACCCATTGGCCATCGAGCTTGAGGTCGAGCGTGCCTTCCTGCACCAGGATGAACTCGTCCTGGGTCGGATGGATATGCACCGGCACGAACTGGCCGGGATCGCTGTTGGTCTCGAACGCGAAGGTGGAATCGGTAATGGCCTTGGGAAAATAGACCTGACCAAGGATATTCCAGCTCTTGCCGCCATAGCCCGTACCGTTCGCGGTAATGCCCTTTTCGAGTGCAGTCATGCTCGCCTCCTCATGAATCCGGCGAGGGAGCTTCCGCCAGTGACCGGCGGCCTGTCTATCCGCTAAACGAATCCGGACGTGGTTGTTGCCGTGCAGCACGACGATTTGCGCAGGCGGCCCTTTTCGTGCCACGGGAACTATTATAGGCTTAAAATAATTCCGTGACGCGAAGCGTGGTCGACAATGTCCGCAGCCGTGCTGGAAATGAACGAAAGGGCTCCCGCAGCCGAACGGCTTGCGGGGTTTGCTCGCGTCAGCACCGATGATGTCGACGAAGCGGCCGAGCAGATCGGGCGCATCTTCTGTCCGCATGAGCTGGCGCCGGTGCAGGCGCGGTCGGCGGGCTTCTCGGCCCGACACAATTGCGCGGCATTCGACGGCTTTTCCATCAACTACGTCGCTTACGGTGGATCGGTCAGCATCGATCCCGGCTGCCTCGATCGCTTCTTCCTGGTCCAAATTCCACTCACCGGTGCGGCTCGCATTCGGGCCGGCGCACGCGAGTTCGAGGCTGCCCCGGACCGAACGGCCTCGCTGCTGTCGCCGACCATCCCGACCCGGATGATGTGGAACGACTGCGCGCAAGCGATCCTGCTGCTCGACCGCCGCATGGTCGAGCAGCGCGCTGCGGCGCTGTCGGGCCGGGCGGCCGGCGCGGTCGAGTTCGATCCCGTGATCGACTTGGAGACATCGTCGGGGCGGGCCTTGCGGACCAGTCTTGCCGAACTGATGAGGCTCGCCGAACGTCTCGGGCCGTCCGGCCGGCCTTCACCGGTTGCGATGGCCGATTGGCGGGAGCTGCTGCTCGATCATCTCCTCAACGGCCAGCGGCATGACCTGTCGGGTGCGATCAGGACTTTCTCGGGGCAGGCCGAGCGTTTGCCGCACGCACTCCGCGCCGCGCGGGACCATCTTGCCGACAATGCCGGTGAGCCGCTTGACCTCGCGCAGCTCGCCTGCGCGGCGGGGATCGGCATCCGCGCGCTCCAGCTCGGCTTCCGCCGTCATTTCGGGCTGTCGATCTCGGAGATGCTGCTTGATATGCGCCTCGCAGGTCTCCATGCCCGGCTCGCGCAGGCGTCACCCGAAGTCTCGATCACCGACATCGCCTTCGACCTCGGCTTTACCCATCTCGGCCGCATGGCCGGCGCCTATCGCGAAAAATTCGGCGAGACCCCGTCGGCGACGCTGCGGCGGCGGATGAGCTAGAGCGTTTTCGAGCGAAGTGGATACCGGTTCGCGTCAAGAAAACGCGTCAAAACAAGAATCTCGAGCCCCGTTGCGATTCCATCGGAACGGGAAGGCTCTAGACGAGAGAGCTACTCTTGCGACCGCGTCGAGCCGATGTCTTCGGCGGCCTGTCTGCGCAGAAAACCCTCGACGTCTGCCTGCACCGAATAGGGCGTCGGGATCGCGTCGCCCGCGGCGTCGACGGCGGTGTCTAGCGAGCGGCGCAGCATGCGCGCGAGCTCGGCCTTGCGGTAGGGTTTCGTCAAAAGCGGCGCTCCCCTGGTGGCGCCTCCCGGTGCGTGTTGGGAATCGTGGGCGTAGCCCGACGTGAACAGCACCCGAAGCGAGGGCCGCGCGGTCACCATCTGGTCGGCGAGCTCGCGCCCGTTGATGCCGCCGGTCATCACGATGTCGGTGAACAGCAGGTCGAACGGCGTGCCGTCGGCTGCAATCGCGAGGGCCTCGTTCGCGTTGGCGGCGGGGACGACCTTATAGCCGAGGCTCTTGAGCTGGACGGTGACGTATTGGCGGACGTCGCGGTCGTCCTCGACGCAGAGAATAGTCTCCGTCCCGCCCACGATCTTGCGCGCGTCATAGCTGGCGGGACGAAGCGCGCTGGATTCGGCCTTCGGCAGATAGATCGTGAAGATCGTACCGTGGCCTTCTTCGGAACTGACCTTGATGCCGCCGCCGGATTGCTTGACGAAACCGAAGACCATGCTGAGCCCGAGACCGGTGCCCTTGCCGACCTCCTTGGTCGAGAAGAACGGATCGAAGATGCGTTCGACGATCGCTTGTGGAATGCCGGTGCCGGTGTCTGCGACCTCGATCTCGACATAGTCGCCGGCATAACCGGCGCCGACGGCGACGGCCTCGCGCACGCCGAACACCACGTTGCGCGTCGTCGGCGTGAGCTTGCCGCCATCCGGCATCGCGTCGCGGGCGTTGATCGCGAGATTGAGCAGCGCCGAGGAGAGCTGCCCGCGGTCGGCGAAGGCCAGCCAGATGTTGCCGTTGAGCTTCCGCACGATCTCGATCTTCTTGTCGAAGGTCGCGAGCAGCAGCTTTGAAAGCTCCTCGAGCAGGTCGTTGACGTCGATCTCGGCCGGCCGCAGCGCCTGCTTGCGTGCAAAGGACAACAGGCTCGAAGTCAGCGCTGCGCCGCGATCGGCTGCCTCGCTGATCAGCTTGGTGATGGTGGCGAGCGGCGGGCTGTCCTTCACGGCGTCAGCGAGGATCTCGATCGTGCCCGTGATCACCGTGAGCATGTTGTTGAATTCGTGCGCGATGCCGCCGGTGAGCTGGCCGACCGCCTCCATCTTCTGGGACTGGATCAACTGTTCCTCGGAGGCGCGCTTTTGCGTCACGTCCTTGACGAAATTGTTGATGATGGTGCGGTCGCCGACGCGCAGAGCCGTGCTCGATGCCTCGGTCAGGATCTCGTCGCCGTTCCGGTGCACGAGGCTTACCTCGAAGCGGATGCCGATCGGCGCGTCGGACAATTCGGGCAACAGCCGCATCATGCGTTGCCGGAAGCCGGCGCGCAGCGGCTCGGCGACGAGCAGCTCGACGACGTCGGCGCCGATCGCTTCCGGCCGCGACCATCCGGTCAGCGCCTCGGCCTGGAAACTCCACGCCAGGACAATTCCGCTGTCGTCGGTCTGAATGAAGGCGTCGAGCGCAGCCTTGATGACCGCTTGAGTCATCTGCGCACTGTCCGCACGCGCCTGCGCCTGCTGCGCGGCGATGTGTTTCTCCTGTAATCCCGCAATCCTGGCTGCGCAGAGCCGTGCGAGCAGTACGGCAACGGAGGCACTTGCGAGCAGGGCAACAATCTGGGCAATGCCGAACCCGGGCCCGGTCACGGCATAGGAGACGAGGAGAGCCGCGACGGTCACGACGACTTGCGTGGTCATCGCGAGTGTCAGAAGCCCCCTGAGTTTCATGGTCTCACACCGCCGACGTCAGCTGCGGATCCCCAAGGCAACCGCCAAGTCCGCCCGGTCAAATGAGTCCGGCTCCCTGTGAGCTACAGACTCCCCGCGGCGGCGTCGAGTGCAATTTCCGGCGGTATCGAGGCGGGGAGGCCGCGTGCCTCAACTTGCGGGCGAATCGGTCTGGCGCAGCGTTGTGACCCAGATCACGCGCGCGGCCTGCTGGGTCGGGTTGTCGAACATATGCGGCACGATGCTCGGGAAGCGAAAACTGTCGCCCGCTTCCAGCACGTGAGCCTGGTTGTCGAGCCACAGCCGCAGGCTGCCGGAGAGGATGTAGCCGGCCTTCTCGCCGTTGTGCTGCAGGAAGTCGGTGCCCGAGGAGGCGCCGGGATTGAGGGTGAGCTCGTAGAGCTCGAGCTGTCCCTTGCCTTCCGGCGTCAGCGCTTCCTTGACGACGCCGCTGGCGGTGAGGCGCAGCAGGCGGCGGTTGTTCTTGCGCACGATGTAGCGCTGCATTTCGGCGGGATCGCTGGTCTCGAAGAAATAGGAGATAGGTACCTCGAGCGCGATGCTGAGCAGGCGCAGCGTGCGGACCGACGGCATCGCGCGCGCGCGTTCGAGCTGGCTGATCATGCCGTTGGAGAGGCCGGTCTTGTTGGCGACGTCCTGGATCGAGAGGCCGGCGCGCTGGCGTAGGAGCCGCACGGTCTCGCCGAGGCGCTGGTCGATCGCATCGTCGGTCTCGATCGCCGGGACGTCTTTCGGACTTTCAGTGTCGCCGCGACCATCCATGTCGCTCTCCCATGCATCATTTCGGCCGCGGACCGCATCGGTCCGCAGCGTCAGTCGGAGTGAAAAGGTCACGCATACTAGCAATGCGATTGACAGCTGTATTTAGTCATGATGAAATTTTGGCTGAAAAATTTAGAAGCACTAAAGCCCACTCCTGTCCCTTTGCCGGGGTTCGGGGATGCGGGGGACGGTGCCGTGTGCGGGAACGGAGACGGGTCATGACAGACAGCACCGGCAAGTTCGGCGTTGGCGGACTGCATCATCTCGGCATTCCAAATCGCCGGCAATTCTTTCAGCTCGGCGCAGGGGCCGCGGCGGGATGGACGCTCTCAGGTAGCGCCCTTGCGCAGACCGAGCGCCCGAGCAATCCGCCGAACAAGCCGCGCGGGCAGGTGATCGCGGCGCTGTCGCAGGAGCCGACCGTTTTTCATCCGCTGATGCCCGGCATCGAGGTCGATCAGGGCGTCTGGTGGCAGGTGTTCTCGCCGCTCTGGTTCATCGATCCCGAGGGCAAGTTCGTGCCCGATCTCGCCCGTGAAGTGCCTACGATCGAGAATGGCGGCCTGTCGGCCGACGGCCTGACCTGGAAGATCAAGCTGCGCAGCGACGTGAAGTGGCACGACGGCACGGCCTTCACCGCCGAGGACGTCAAGTTCTCGCTGGACCTGATCAACAATCCCGATTTCCGTGTGCGCAGCCGCGTCGGCCACAGCCTGGTCAAGGACATCACGATCGTCGCGCCCGACGAGATCCACTGGCGAATGGAAGCGCCCTATTCGCCCTATATGTCGATCCTGTCGCTCACCTTCATCGTGCCGAAGCACATTCTGGAGAAAGTGTCCGACCCCAACGCCTCGCCGTTCCACAATGCGCCCGTCGGCACCGGGCCGTTCCGCTGGGGCGAGCGCGTGCCCGGCGACCACATTCAGTTCAATGCCTATGCCGGCTATCACGGCAAGGGCCCTTACCTCGAACGCCTGGTCTTCAAATACATTCCCGATCTCACCGTTCTCTACACCCAGTTCCGCACCGGTCAGGTCGACTACACCGGAACGCAGGGCATCCTGCCGAACTTCGTGCAGGAGGCGAAGGCGCTGAAGGGGCGCAAGATCTTCGTCTCGTCGACGTCGTCGGTGGAGCATATCGCGCCCAATCTGGAGTTCGGCCCCTTCGCCGACCGCGCGGTGCGCGAGGCGCTCTATCTCGCCATCAACAAGCAGGCGATCATCGATGCGCTGAACTACGGCCTGCCGTTACAAACCGAAAGCTTCGTACCGCAACAGGCGTGGTCGTTCCAGCAGGGCCTCCCGCAACACAAATACGATCCGGCCAAGGCCAATGCACTGCTCGATGCGGCCGGCTGGGTGCGGGGCTCCGGCGGCGTGCGCGAGAAGGGCGGCGTCAAGCTCGAGTTCACCAATTCGACCACGTCGGGCAATGCGGTGCGCGAGCAGACCCAGCAACTGCTGATCCAGGACTGGCGCGCGATCGGCGCGGCGATGCGCGTCAACAACATGCCGGCCGCCGTGATCTGGGGCGATTACTGGCAGCAGTCGAAGTTCAATTCGGTGATCGTGGGCGTGAACTTCATGCTGGGCAGCGATCCCGACGTGACGCCGCGGTTCGGCTCCGGTGCAATTCCTGCCAAGGGCGGTCGCGGTTACAACACCTATCAGTACCAGAGCGCGGAGGCCGATCGGCTGCTTGCAGAAGGCGCCAAGCAATTCGATCTCGCGCAGCGCAGGACCACCTATGGCGATCTACAAAAGCTGATCCGCAACGATCTTGCGATCCTGCCGCTGTTCCAGGCCTTCATCGCCGAGGGCGTGAAGGAGGGGTTGCAGGGCTTCAGTCCCAACATCAACACCTCCAGCAATTGCTGGAACGTCCGCGAGTGGTACTGGGCTTGATGCGCTCCGTTCGCGGGATCGCCTGAGATGGCCCGTTACGTCCTCAATCGCCTCGCGCAGGCGGTCATGCTGCTGGTGATCGTCTCCGCAATTGGCTTCGCCATCCTGCATCTGGCGCCCGGCGGGCCGCTGTCGCAGTTCGCGGCGTCCGCACAGATGACGCAGGAGGATCTCGACCGCGTCACCAAACAACTAGGGCTCGATCGCCCGTTGCCGATCCAGTATCTCGACTGGTTCGGCCGCATGTTGAAAGGCGATTGGGGCAGGTCCTATCGCGACGGGGAAGCGGTCCTGTCGGTGATCTCCTCGCATCTCGGCGCGACGCTGGAACTGATGACGACCGCGACCATCGTCGCCGTGCTGCTCGGCTGCTGGATCGGCATCTTGGGCGCACTCCGGCGATACTCGCTGTTCGATTCGCTCGCCACCGTCGGCGCCATGATCGCGCTGTCGATCCCGACCTTCTGGTTCGGCCTCATCACTATCTATGTATTCTCGGTGACGCTCGGCTGGCTGCCGGCCGGCAACCGCGAAACCGTCGGCGACGGCTCCTTTCTCGACCTGCTGCATCATCTGATCGCGCCCGCCATGGTGCTGGCGCTGGTCGAAACCGCGATGTGGGGCCGCTTCATGCGCTCCTCCATGCTCGAGGTCATCAACCAGGACTACATCCGCACAGCGCGCGCCAAGGGCCTGCCGGAATGGCGTATCCTCACGGTCCACGCGCTGCGCAACGCGCTGCTGCCGATGATCACGGTGGCGGGCCTGCAGTTTCCGACGCTGCTCGGTGGCGCGCTGGTGGCCGAGACCGTGTTCACCTGGCCCGGCATGGGGCGCCTGTTCCTGGATTCGATCGGCTATCGCGACTATCCCGTGGTGATGGGCATCCTGATGTTCTCGGCGATCATGGTGCTGATCGGCTCGCTGATTGCCGACATCCTCTACGCCGTCGTCGACCCGCGCATCCGGGTGGGCTAGGCGATGGCGACTGTGGCTCTCTCCACCGCTCAATCCGAACCCGGCCAAACCGCGTGGCGACGGTTCTGCCGGCATCGGCTCGCGCTTGCCGGCGCGGTAATCATTATCATTCTTCTTCTCGGCTCGGCGCTCGGTCCTTATCTGCTGCCGTTCGACGACACCTATATCGACATCATGAAGCGGTTCGCGCCGCCGCTCTCGGGCGCGCATATTCTCGGCACCGACGAACTCGGCCGCGACGTGCTGGCACGGCTGATGATGGGGGGGCGGGTGTCGCTCTCGATCGGCATCGTCGCGATGGGGATCGCGATGGCGGTCGGCGTCGTGGTCGGCGCTTTCGCCGGCTTCTATGGTGGTGTGGTCGGTGCGGTCTTGATGCGCCTGGTCGACGCCGTGCTGTGTTTTCCGAGCATCTTCCTCCTGCTTGCGCTTGCAGCGCTCACCGAGCCGGGTCTCGTGACCACCACGGTGTTGATCGCGGCCACCGCCTGGATGGGCGTGGCCCGTGTCGTCGAAGCCCAGGTGCGTTCGCTGCGCGAGCGCGAATTCGCGGTGGCAGCGCTCGCCTTCGGTTCGTCTAATCTGCGGATCATGTTTCGCGAGCTCGTGCCCAACGCGATCGCGCCGATCGTGGTGTCGGCGACGCTGAACGTTGCGAATGCGATCCTGCTGGAGTCCTATATCAGCTATCTCGGCAACGGCATCCAGCCGCCGGCCGCGAGCTGGGGCAACATGCTCAACAACGCGCAGATCTATCTCACCAGCGCGCCGTGGCTCGCGATCGTGCCGGGCGTTGCTATCACGCTTGCGGTGACCAGCTTCAACTTCCTCGGCGACGGCCTGCGCGACGCCCTCGATCCGCGAATGAACATCTCATGACGAAAAGACTCGAACTGATCTCCAGGAGTGCATCATGTCCCCGCCGCTCAACCGTATAAACAGCGACGAACGCCTGCCGGCGCAGGCGGATGTCGTCGTCATCGGCGGCGGCGTTATCGGCGTCTCCGCGGCCTATCATCTGGCGAAGAAAGGTCTCTCCGTCGCGCTGGTCGAGAAGGGCCATGTCGGCGGCGAGCAGTCGAGCCGCAATTGGGGCTGGTGCCGACAGCAAGGCCGCGCCCGCGAGGAGATTCCGCTCGCGCGCGAAGCGCTGCGGCTGTGGGAGGACATGCAGAACGACGCCGGGGTCGATGCCGGATTCCGCCGCACCGGCGTGCTGTTTCTGACCAAGAACAAGGACGAGCTCGCGAGCTGGGAGCGCTGGGCGGCGGTCGCGCGCGAGATGCAGGTCCATTCGACCGTGCTGACGCCGGCCGAGGTCGCCGAGCGCATGCCGGGGAATACCGACAAATGGGTCGGTGGCCTGCACACGCCGAGCGATGGCCGTGCCGAGCCGTCGATGGCCGTGCCCGCGCTCGCGACGGCCGCACGAAAGCACGGCGTCACCATTCATCAGGGCTGCGCCGCACGCGGACTGGAGACCCAGCGCGGAAAGGTAAGCGCCGTCGTCACCGAGAAGGGCACCATTCGCACACAGGCCGTGCTGCTGTCGGGCGGCGCGTGGTCGTCGCTGTTCTGCCGCCGTCACGGCATCGAACTGCCGATCGGGCTCGTCAATGCGACCGCATGCCGAACCACGCCGGCACCGGAGATCACATCCGGCGCGCTCGGCACCGACCTCTACTGCATCCGCCGCCGCCTCGATGGCGGCTTTACGCTGGCGCTGCGCAATCGCGGCACGGTGGAGCTGTCGCCCGATCTGTTTCGTTATGCGCGCACCTTCTGGCCGACCTATCAGCATCGCAAGAACGGTCTGAAGCTCTCGTTCGGCAAGTCGTTCTTCGACCAGATCATGCGCGGCACCAGCTGGAGCTTTGACAAGCCGTCGCCGTTCGAGACCGAGCGCGTACGCGACCCCGAGCCGGACATGTCGCTGGTCAATGCGGCGCTCGCCTCCTTGATCAAGGCGAACCCGGAGCTGAAGGACATCGAGATCGCGGAGGCCTGGGGCGGCACGATCGATTGCACGGCGGATACGATTCCCGTGATCTCGACGGTCGACGCGTTGCCCGGCTTCTTCCTCGCGACCGGCTTTTCCGGTCACGGTTTTGGCATCGGCCCCGCCGCCGGCAAGCTCGCCGCCGACATCGTTACCGGCGCGACGCCGCTGGTCGATCCCGCCGCCTACAGCCACAAGCGCATGATCGACGGCCGGCGTCTCGCGCCGGTCAGCCCGTTCTGAGAGGCCGCATGACGGTTCTCTACAAGGCCAACATGGTGCGCGGCGCGGAATGGGCGACCTTCTTCGCCGAGCGCGCGCCCGATATGCCGTTCCGGCTTTGGCCCGACATCGGTGATCCCGCCGCGGTGCGCTATCTCGTGGCCTGGGTGCCGCCGGATGACATCGCGACAACGTTTCCAAATCTCGAGCTGGTCTTCTCGGTCGGCGCCGGCGTCGATCAGTTCGATACCACCAAAGTTCCGGCACATATTCCGCTGGTCCGCATGCTGGAGCCCGGCATTGCCGAGACCATGGTCGAATACGTCACCATGGCCGTGCTCGGCCTGCATCGCGATCTCCTGCACTTCATCAATCAGCAGAAGGAGCAGGTCTGGCGCGAGATCCGGTTCACGCCGGCCAGGCGCCGGCGCGTTGGCGTGATGGGGCTCGGCCAGCTCGGTCAGGCCGTGCTCGAAAGCCTGAGGGCATTCGGCTTTCCGTTGTCGGGGTGGAACCGCTCACCGCGCGAGATAGAAGGCGTGACCTGTTACGCCGGTGCGGACACCTTGCCAGATTTCCTCGCGCAGGCCGACATTCTCGTCTGTCTGCTGCCCCTGACGGTCGAGACGCGCGGCATCCTCAACGCCGATCTGTTCGCGCGGCTGCCGCGCGGGGCGGGGCTCGTCAATGTCGGACGCGGCCCGCATCTCATCGAGGTCGACTTTCTTGCCGCGCTCGACAGCGGCGCACTGTCGGGTGCGGTGCTCGACGTCACCGATCCCGAGCCGCTGCCGGCGGGGCATCCGTTCTGGAGCCACCCGCGCATCCTGCTGACGCCGCACAATGCCAGCATGACCACGCCGGATACGGCCGTCGATTTCGTGCTCGATGTCATCTCGCGTCACCGCCGTGGCGAGCAGCTGCCGGGACTGGTCGACCGCAGCCGTGGTTATTGAGGGGCGGATGGTGATGGGAACACCGGCGCAACAACGAACTCGGTGCACCTCTCCCGCTTGCGGGAGAGATGAGGGTTCTTTCCCCTGGGGGAACCTTCGTTGCCGAGACATGCTCTCCCCAACCCTTCCGCGCAGGCGGGGGAGGGGACGCATCTTCCTCGCGGCAGCCATCGGCGGCTTCGCATGAGCATCGGCGCAACCAGACCTGACCCAATCGCGGCCGAAGCGCAGGCGCCGGTGCTGTCGGTTGCCGGCCTCACCACGTCCTTCCTGCGCGAGGGGCAATGGATCCCTGTTGTCCGCAATGTCTCCTTCGATATCGCACCGCGCGAAACCGTGGCGATCGTCGGCGAGTCCGGTTCGGGCAAGAGCGTCACCGCGCTTTCGATCATGCGGCTGATTCCGAAGGAGAGCGGCCGCATCGAGGGCCGCGTCACGCTTGCCGGCCGCGATCTTTTGACGCTGCCCGAAGCGGGCATGAAGGATATCCGCGGCAACGACGTCGCCATGATCTTCCAGGAGCCGATGACGAGCCTCAATCCGGTGCTCACCATCGGCTTCCAGATCGCAGAGGCGCTGATCCAACATCGCGGCCTGTCGCACGCGGCGGCGGAGGCGGAGACGATCCGCCTGCTCGGTCGCGTCCGCATCCCCGCGGCGAAATCACGCTTCCACGAGCATCCGCATCGTTTCTCCGGCGGCATGCGCCAGCGCGTGATGATCGCGATGGCGCTCGCCTGCAAGCCGAAGCTGCTGATCGCGGACGAGCCGACCACCGCACTCGACGTCACCATCCAGGCCCAGATCCTGGAGCTCTTGAAGGAGCTTCAGCAGGAGGAGGGGATGTCGATCCTCTTCATCACCCACGACATGGGCGTCGTTGCCGAGATCGCCGACCGCACGGTGGTGATGTATGGCGGGCAGACGGTGGAGACCGACGCCACGTCGCGCATCTTCGCCGCGCCCGCGCATCCCTACACGCGCGCGCTGCTCGCCGCCGTGCCGCGCCTCGGTTCGATGGACGGACGCACGCGGCCGATGCGGTTTCCCATCGTCGACAAGGTGACGGGCAGCTCGGACGAGCCGACCGAGACGCCCGACACGGTCTCGACTGCCGAGCGTCCGCTGCTCGAAGTGGCGGGCCTCACCACGCGCTTTCCGATCCGCTCGGGCCTGTTCGGGAAAGTCTCGGGCCGCGTGCATGCGGTCGAGAACATCTCCTTCACCTTGCGCGCCGGCGAGACGCTGGCGCTGGTCGGCGAATCCGGCTGCGGCAAGTCGACGACGGGCCGGTCGATCCTCAAGCTGACCGAGCCCGACGCCGGCACCGTCCTGATCGACGGCCAGGACGTGCTGGCCATGAATGGCCGCACCTTGCGCGACTTTCGCAAGCACATGCAGATCGTGTTTCAGGATCCGTTCGCAAGTCTCAATCCGCGCATGTCGGTGGGAACGGCGATTGCCGCGCCCTTGCTCGCCAACGGGCTCGCCACGGCGTCGCAGGCGCGTGACAAGGTCGCCGATCTGCTCGTGCGCGTCGGCCTCACAGCCGATATGGCTGCGCGCTTTCCGCACGAGTTCTCTGGCGGCCAGCGTCAGCGCATCTGCATTGCGCGCGCGCTCGCGCTCGGGCCAAAACTGATCGTCGCGGATGAGGCGGTCTCCGCGCTCGACGTCTCGGTCAAGGCGCAGGTCGTCAATCTGATGCTCGATCTTCAGGCCAGCATGGGTCTTGCCTATCTCTTCATCTCCCACGACATCGCGGTGGTCGAACGCATGAGCCACCGCGTCGCGGTGATGTATCTCGGCGAGATCGTCGAGATCGGCCCGCGCGCGTCCGTCTTCGGTAACCCGCAGCATCCCTACACGAAGAAGCTGATGGCGGCAGTGCCGGTGCCCGACCCCGCACGTCGCGGCGCCAGGCGCGGCATTGCCAACGACGAGATCAGGAGCCCGGTGCGCGCGCCGGACTACCAGCCGCCCGTCCGGCAATATCGCGAAGTCTCGCCCGGCCACGTCGTGCAGGTCTGGGGCGAGGAGTGGTCGGACTGACTGCGAGCTTCACACGTCCTTGTGACCGGATGGAGCGACAGAGAACAGCGATCTGTGAACCGCTTCATAGTCCATTCCTCGCGTTTTGAACTACCACTCGCGTAAGAAATTGCCGCACCCGGAGCCAGCTGACAGACACGGGTGAGTTGCAGAACCTGCGCAGCGGCATGCTCGCAGCCCTGGATAGGCTCTCGCCTTCCCGAGCAAGTCAGCCCCATCACTCAGCTCAGATCTTTCTGAAATCAAAAAATCAAGGGCATCGAGAACCGCGTCCCGGCAGCCTCTATTCGGGGTCGGCCAGCAGGCTGCCAATGACTCAGAAGGAGCCCCCAATGAAGATCAGCAGTGCAATTTCGAGCGCATTTTCCCTCACAAGGTACGTCAGCGGTCTTGGGATCGCCCGTTCCAGTCTGATCAAATCGGCCCATGTCCTTGAAAGAATTGGGCTGGCAGCCGTTGGAGCCTCTTGCGGCCTCTATGTGGGTGCGACCCTGTTGCGTCAGAAAGGCGGACTGTTTGAAAGCGGCTGGATCGTGCCGGCAACGATGTTCTACGGAGCTCTCAGCTATTATGTCGGAATTGACTTGTCCGGCAATCTCGCACGGCGCCCGAAATCGAGCATTTCGGAAGAATGGAATGGTTCCGAGCCGGCTGAAATCATGAGTGCGGCCGGAACGTTCGGCGCGGCGATTGCTGCAACCCTGTCCGTCAGCATTCTTGTCCTTGATCAAAATCTGTCCAACGCCCTGATAGGCTTTGTTGCCGGCTGCTGGGCGGTTGGTTCTTCGCTTCAGGTCGCGGCGGGTACGATCGCTCGCAGTCACGAAGCGCCGATTAACGAGCAATGAGGAAACGTTCCCTTGGCAATGTATGCGAGCACAAAGCGCAGTGTCGGTCGGCTTCAGATATGGATTGAGTCGTGACGACTCATCGCAACCTCTGCCGTCCAACGCTGCGTGCCAGCGATGTTTGGTAGCACAGCCGTTCGCATCGGGTCGTGTCCCGACCGAAGCGTCATCGGTAACGAGTAACCTAACAAACAAGACGTGCCATCATGGTGACGTTGGGATATTGTCCCGGCGCGGCCGCGGTCCAAGACTCTGCTAACCGCCAGCCATAAGATGGGTGAGCCATGCAGATTGCGGAGTGGCTCGAGAAGCTGGGGCTTGGGCAATACGCGGAGCGTTTTGTCCAGAATGGGATCGACGTTGGCGTCCTCCCCGAGCTGATGGACGAGGACTTCGACAAGCTCGGAGTCCTGCTAGGTCATCGCCGCAAAATGCTCAGAGCCATTGCCGACCTCGATCCGGCCGCATTGATCGCATCGCCGGCCCGTCCTCACGACGCCGAGCGGCGCCACCTCACCGTCATGTTTTGCGATCTGGTCGGCTCGACCGTGCTCTCGGCGCGCCTCGATCCCGAGGATATGTGGGAAGTGATCCGGATCTACCGCGCCGCATGCGCGCGGGTCATTGCCGCATATGACGGCAGCATAGCCAGATTTGTCGGTGACGGAATACTCGTCTATTTCGGCTATCCGCGCGCTCACGAGGATGATGCGGAGCGCGCGGTGCGCGCGGGCCTCGACATCATCTCCGCTATTCGCCAGCTCGAAACGGGTGCCGGCGAGCGGGTGGAGCTGCGGATTGCAGTTGCGACCGGGCTCGTGGTGGTGGGCGACCTCATCAGTGGAGACGCGTCGGAGGAGCACGCGACCATCGGCGATACGCCAAATCTCGCAGCCCGGCTTCAGAGTCTCGCGGAACCCGGCGTGGTCGTCGTTGCGTCATCGACTCGCCGCCTGCTGGGGGATCTCTTCACTTTTCGCAATCTCGGCCGCCGCGAAGTGAAGGGGATCGGCGAACCCATCGCAGTGTGGGCGGTGGAGGGAGCGACCGCATCCGAGAGCCGCTTCGAGGCGGTCCGTGCCGCACACTCGATTGGCTTTGTCGGCCGCAAGGATGAGATCGAATTCATTCTCTCGCGCCAGCGGGAGGCATGGCAGGGCCATGGCCAGATCGTATTGATCTCCGGCGAGGCCGGCATCGGCAAGTCGCGCATCGCTGCAACGCTGTCCGAAAGTCCTTCGTTGGGGACGCACCGTCGGGTGCGATATCAGTGTTCGCCTTATCATACAAACAGCGCGCTTCATCCCTTTGTCGCGCAGCTCGAGCGCGCGGCCGGAATTCGCTCGCACGACACGCCAGAACAAAGGCTCGACAAGCTCGAGGCAATGCTGGCGCTTGGAACCCAGCAGGTCGCCCGGGCGACGCCGCTCATTGCGGCTCTGCTTTCGATTCCAACCGGCGACCGTTGCCCGCCCCTTGGCTTGAGTCCGGCGCAGCAGCGGCGACAGACATTCGCCGCCCTTCTCGATCAGCTTGAGGGGTTGGCGCGAGGCCAGCCTCTCCTGATCATTTGCGAGGATTTGCATTGGGCCGATGCCACGACCCTCGAGCTGTTTGATCTCGCGGTCGATCGGATCAGGGCACTGCCGATCCTCGTGCTCATGACGTCCCGGCCGGAGTTCGAGCCTTCCTGGTCGGGCCTTGCCAACGTCAGCCTGTTGCGGCTCGACCGGCTCGATCGGCAGGACACTCGCGCGCTGGTGGAACAGGTGGTTGTCGGCCGCCAGCTGCCACGCGAGATGATGAAGCAGATCATCGACAGGACGGATGGCGTCCCGCTATTCGTCGAGGAACTGACCAAGATGGTGCTGGAATCCGGCCTGCTTGTCGAAGACGCCGGGCGCTATCGGCTGAACAGTCCGCTCCCGCCGCTCGCTATTCCCGCGACGCTACAAGATTCGCTGATGGCGCGGCTCGACCGGCTCGCTCCAGTCAAGGAGGTGGCGCAGATCGGCGCCGCCATCGGCCGCGACTTCTCATACGCGTTGCTGAAGGACGTGGCGGGACGCGATGATCTGACGCTGAGTGCTGCGCTTGAGCAACTTGAAGAGGCCGAGCTGCTGCTTCGCCGCGGGGCTCCGCCCGAGGCAAGCTATAGTTTCAAGCACGCCCTCGTTCAGGAAGCGGCCTACGAGAGTCTGCTCAAGAGCAAACGGCAGCTGCTTCACACGAGAATCGGTGAGGTCCTGCGCGAGAAGTTTCCAGTCGTGGCCGAGATCGAGCCGGAAGTTCTGGCGCGTCACTTCACTGAAGCTGGGTTGAGCGAGGTCGCGCTCGATTGGTGGCGCAAGGCGGGCCAGCAGGCGCTGAAGCGCTCTGCCTATGCCGAAGCGGTCGCGCATCTCGGCAAGGCGGTTGCGATCGGTGACGAACTGCCTGACGCGCCCCGCAGGATGATGAGCAGGCTGCATCTTCAAATCTCATATGGCCGCGCGCTCAGGGGCAGCCTCGGGCACAGTGCTCCGGAAACGATTGCGGCATGGACGCGTGCGCGCCAGCTCGCAGCCGATATCGATGATCCCGTTGAACTTGCGCCGGTTCATTCGGGTCTCTTCAATGCCTGCCTGACACACGGCGAATTCGCGCCAATGCGGGAGCTGGTGGATACCATCAGGAGCGCTGCCGACCGGCGACCGGACTCGCCGGTGGCGGCCGTGGTTGCCCATTGGACGGACGGCGTCACCTGCTGGTTCGGGGGCGCATACGTGAATGCGCGAACGCATCTTGAGCAGGCGCTGGCCATCTATGGTGCCGAACCGGATCCCACGACATTCAGGGCTTCGGCGCTGGATCTGCCGTTCGTGATCATGAGATTCCTTGCCCTCGTGCTCTGGCCGCTCGGTCTCACTGCGCGCGCGCGCAAGCTCGCCGCCGAAGCGGTGAGTGCGTCGGGAGAAAAGCGGGCGCTTTCCCAGGCCAATGCGCTGGTTCACCGCGCTGTGTTCGACGGCGTATGCGGGGGCATGTTGCAGCAAACAGAGACGATCCTGGCGCTCGGTCTCGCGCGCGATCATACGATGCCGCTGTATGTGGCCGCGGGCACCTACCTGAATGGACTGGCCAAGTGGCGTGCCGGCGACCGAATCGCCGGACTGGCGGACATGTGTCACGGCTGGACCTTGCTGCACGAGAACGATTGCTACCTCTGCGAACCGTTCTGGGGGCTGCACGTCGCCGTAGCGAATGCGGAGATGGGCCATGTCGAAACAGGGCTCGACATCCTGAACGAACTCATCGTCCGGACCGGACAGTCCGGCCAGCATTGGCTTGATGCCGAGCTGCATCGTGTCCGCGGAAAGCTGCTATGGCGTCATGATTGTTCGGACGAATCCAGTGCCGAAGTCGCTCTCAAGCGAGCGCTGGAAATCGCGCGACGCCAGCAGACGAAGACCTTCGAGCTGCGCAGCGCGCTTGGACTTGCCCGCCTGCACAAGACAAATGGCCGAGCAGGTGCGGTATCCGAGGTGCTCGCGCCGGTGCTCGCTGAATTCGAGGCGGAGCGCAACCTTCCTGAATTGGTGGAAGCGAAAGAGCTGCTCGCGCAAGAGCATGAGGCGTGCGCCGTTTCCCTGGCAGGTCGTCTTGACGGCAGGGAATGACGGTTACGAATTGACGTGCACGAAGTCCCGCAGCAGCGGATAGATCTCGTTGTTCCAGCGCTTGCCGGAGAATACGCCGTAATGGCCGACGCCGGCCTGCATGTGATGCACGCGGCGATAGGCGCGTACGCCGGTGCAGAGGTCTTGGGCGGCGAGCGTCTGGCCGATCGAGCAGATGTCGTCCTTCTCGCCCTCGACCGTCATCAGGCCCATCCGGCTGACGGCCTTGGTGTCCACGGGGCGGCCGCGATGCATCAGCTTGCCCTGCGGCAGGAGATGCTCCTGAAACACGTCGCGCACGGTCTCGATGTAAAACTCGGCCGGCAGGTCCATCACCGCGAAATATTCGTCGTAGAAGGTCTTGATGCTCGCCGCCTTCTCCTTCTCGCCCTTGGCGATGTGGTTGGCGAGATCCATGTGCTGCTTGATGTGGCGCTCGAGGTTCATCGAGACGAAGGCGGTGAGCTGCACGAAGCCGGGATAAACTTTCCGGAGCGCGCCGCGGCACTGCACCGGCACATAGTTGATCAGGTTCCGTTCGAACCATTCGATCGGCTTGCTCTTGGCGAAGTCATTGACCTTGGTCGGCTGGATGCGCGTGTCGATCGGCCCCGCCATCAGCGTCAGCGTCGCGGGCCGCGAGGGATGGTTGCCCTCGCACATGATCGCGGCGGCTGCGAGCGCCGAAACCGAGGGCTGGCAGATCGCGACCATGTGCGGGCGCGGGCCGAGCTGGCCGAGGAAGTCGATCAGGTGCTCGGTGTAGTCGTCGAGCCCGAAGCGGCCTTTGCTGCGCGGAATGTCGCGCGGGTTATGCCAGTCGGTGATGTAGACGTCGTGGTCCTGCAGCAGCGTTTTCACGGTGCCGCGCAGCAGCGTGGCGAAATGCCCGGACATCGGCGCCACCAGCAGCATGCGTGGCTGCTCGGTCACGCCATGCTTCCTGAAATGCAGCAGCGAACCGAACGGCGTCGCGTAGGCGATCTCCTCGGTGACGCCGACCTCGCGATTGCCCACCATCACGCTGTCGATGCCATAGGCCGGGCGGTCATAGGTGAGGGTGGAGCGCGAGATCAGCTCCAGCGCCGCCGAGAGCCGGCCGACGACCTGGTCCGACATCCCCTGCGGCACCAGATTGAGGAATTTGAGCGCGGACGAGGCTCCCGCCCGCCACGGCGCCGTCAGGTCCATCTGGTTCTGAAAGGCCTGATAATACATCGACATCATACTGAAGCGCCCATCCATCCCCCGCGGCTATGCAATATCGGAGCCAGACGGGAGCTGGGCCGCCCTCACAATTGGCACGTCGCTTGCTGCTCGTGTGGACGGAAACGTGAGGGAAGAGCCCTATGGCGAAGGCGACACTGACCATCAGCAGCAAGAACTACTCGTCCTGGTCGCTGCGTGGCTGGCTGCTGACGAAATTTTCCGGGCTCGATTTCGAAGAGATCGTCACGGCGCCGGACGACGCCTCCGCGCGCGCCGAAATCCTGCTGCTGTCGTCCTCGATCCTGGTGCCCTGCTTGCGGCATGACGGCGCTACGGTCTGGGACACGCTCGCCATTGCTGAATATCTCAACGAGGTGATGCCGGACGCTGGCCTTTTGCCGGCCGATCGGGTCCAGCGCGCGCATTGCCGCTCGATCTCAGGCGAGATCCATTCCGGCTTCACCACGCTGCGCGCCTCGCTGCCGGTCAACCTGAAGGGGCACTTCCCCGGCTTCAAGATCTGGTCGCGCGCCCAGGCCGACATCGACCGCGTCTGGTTCATCTGGCGCGACTGCTTGGCGAAATCGGGTGGCCCGTTCCTGTTCGGCGAGACGCGCACCATGGCCGACGCGATGTACGCCCCCGTGGTGACGCGCTTCGTCACCTATGACGTCAAGCTCGAGCCGCGGCTGAAGGCCTATGCCGACACCATCATGGCGATGGACGAGATGAAGGAGTGGATCGCGGCGGCGAGGGAAGAGCCGGCCGAAATCGAGGAACTCGAGGTCGAATATTAGGCAGACGGATCATGGCCCTGCCTGTTTCCGGAGCGGCGATGGCCGACGTCCTCGCCGGCCTCTATGCCCTTGCTATCATTAACCTTTGGCGTCGGTCACCGGTGTTCGGCCGCAGTCGCGTTGCGTATATCTTGTGCGTGCCGGCGGTGCCCTGGCCACATCTAGCCGTGAACAGCCGCGTACGACGCCAAGCGGCTGATTCGGCCGTGATTCGTTCAGGCCGCGTTCCGTTCGTTAAGGCGGAGCGCGGCCGCCGTTGCATTTTGAGACAGAAGCGCTGTCAGGCCGCGCCGGAATGCTTCACGCGCGGCACGCGCCAGCCGATGACGGTGGCTTCCACCGCGATGCCGGCCTCATGGTTCTGCCAGCGTCCCTCAACATAGCGGCAGGCGAACGGCAATTGATACGTTCCGCTATGATCTTCGCATAAGACCTCGACCGCCAGGCCGGGTGGCGGTTCGCCAGCGCCATCGAATTCGGCCAGACGTCTGTCGCGCGTTGCCATTCCAAAAATCTCCCCTAATCAAAGCCGCGGCAAGAACGCCCACTTCTTCCACGTGCGGTTTACTGCTCCCTGTCCGAGGGAACACGCCAAGCTCAACGCGAGAATGCGGTGCGAGTGTGGTAGCCTTTGTCGGCTGCGCGCAATCGGCGCACATTGCCGTGATCAATTTGATGAGGAACCCGAATGCCGCGCCGGATCGTTGTGGTTTGTTTCGTCGTGTTACCGTTCGTCGCGCACACACCGGCTTCGGCGCAGGACGTCCCCGGCATCGAGATCTGCACGGTTGAGAAGACCATGGAGCGGCGCACCAGCTGTCTGCAGAGCAATGTCGATTTCCTCCAGAAGACCATCACCAAGCTCAATCTCGATCATCAG
The DNA here is from genome assembly GCF_018130615.1 of Bradyrhizobium manausense. Classification (GTDB taxonomy): domain Bacteria; phylum Pseudomonadota; class Alphaproteobacteria; order Rhizobiales; family Xanthobacteraceae; genus Bradyrhizobium; species Bradyrhizobium manausense_A. Next base: position 66,906 of record NZ_JAFCKB010000015.1, on the reverse strand, counting down.
CAGAAGCTGGATGCCGCCAACCGACAGATCGATGTGCTGAAGGTGACACTCGTAGGCCTCCAGAAGACCGTCGGCGATCTCCAGGCCGCGCAGGCAAAACAGGCCGACGATCTGAAGAAGAAGCAGGACGCGCCGCCGCCGAAGGATACGAAATAGGTGCTGTTGGGTGGGCAAAGGAGCGCAAGCGACGTGCCCGCCATTCCACGACGAACGAGAAATCGCGGGCACGGCGCAAACGCGCCATTGTCCGTCCTACGATTCCAGCGCTGCGGCCCGACAGCAATCCCGATCAAGCGAGACGCGCGGTGACGGCGCACCATGGCCACGCTTCGAACGAAGGCCGTAACCCATGAACCCAGCCCAGCGCGCGCTCTGGTACATCGAAAGCCATCTGGCCGAGCCGATGACGCTCGACGAGATCGCTGCGATCGCCGGCGTGTCGCGGTTCCACATGGTGCGGGCGTTTGCCGCAGCCACCGGTTATCCGGTGATGCGTTACGTGCGCGCACGGCGGCTGAGTGAAGCCGCGCGCAGCCTTGCCCAGGGCGCGCCGGACATTCTGTCGCTGGCGCTGGAGGCGGATTATGGCTCGCACGAAGCATTCACCCGCGCGTTCCGCGATCACTTTGGCACCACGCCCGAAGCGGTCCGGGCCGCGACTTGTACCGGTCACCTCAAGCTTCAGGAGCCGATCCTCATGGACTCCACCATATCAGACAACCTCAAAGCTCCGCGTTTCGAAACAGCCAAGGCCTTTCTCATCGCCGGTCTTGCCGAGCGCATCGCCTGCGACAACGGCGCGGCCATTCCGGGACTGTGGCAGCGCTTCCACCAGGAGGTCGCCGATATTCCGGCGCGCGTCGGCCAAGGGAAAGATCAAGTCGCCTATGGCGTTTGCTGCAACGGCGATGATGCCGGCAATTTCGACTACATCGCCGGCGTCGAGGTCGCGGACTTCTCTGACTTGCCGCGCCGCTTCGGCCGCATCCGCATCCCCGAGCAGCGCTACGCGGTGTTCACCCACACCGACCACGTCGCCTCGGTCCGTCGCACCGTCAACGCGATCTGGAATCAATGGCTGCCGGCGTCGGGCCTCAAGGCCGCGGACGCGCCGAACTTCGAGCACTATGACGAGAAGTTCGATCCCGTGGCCGGCAACGGCGGCTTCGAGATTTGGATACCGGTCAGGGAGTAGCATGATCCGGACCCGAAGGGCCGCGTTCGCGCAAAGTGCGAAGCGGTTTTCCGAAAAGATCATGCTCAATCGACAATGCAAGGCGCGATGACCCTCATCGCACTTTGCGCTGCAACGCAGGCATACCATCCCGCTTGCTTGGCAAGGGAGATCGACTTTGTCATAACCGCTGGCAAAACTTGCCAGCGGGGCCCGTGCCGGACATCCCGCGCAAGCCATAACAAGCAAGCCGGGAGGGCCCCAAATGTCCACTGCCACACCCAACGTCCGCGTTCTCGCCACCGACCTCGAATTTCCTGAAGGGCCGGTCGTGATGCCGGACGGTTCGGTGGTGCTGGTGGAAATCCGCGGACAGCGCCTGACCCGCGTTTATCCCGATGGCCGTAAGGAGATCGTCGCGAAAGTGCCCGGCGGCCCGAATGGCGCGGCGCTTGGCCCCGACGGCAAGATCTACATCTGCAACAATGGCGGCTTCTCCTGGATCCCGACCCGCAACATGATCATGCCGGGTCCGCAGCCCGAGGATTATCTCGGTGGCTCGATCCAGCGCGTCGACCTGCAATCCGGCAAGATCGAGACCGTCGTGACCAAATGCGGGGAGCACGATCTGCGCGGCCCGAACGATCTGGTCTTCGACAAGCACGGCGGTCTGTGGTTCTCCGATCTCGGCAAGCGCCGAGCGCGCGAGATGGATGTCGGCGGCATGTACTATCTCAAGCCCGGCATGACGGAGATCGTCGAGGTCGTGCACGGCGTGCTGCCGGCCAACGGCATCGGGCTCTCGCCGGACGAGAACACTGTCTACATCGCGGAGACGCCGACGGGCCGGCTCTGGGCCTACGAGCTCTCCGCACCCGGCACGCTAAAGCCGCGCGACGCGATCTATCGCGGCGAGCGGGGCAAGCCGATCTGCGGCCTCGGCGGCTACCAGATGTTCGACTCGCTCGCCGTGGAGGCGAGCGGGAATATCTGCGTCGCCACGCTTGTTTCCGGCTGCATCTCGGTGATTGCGCCCGACGGGACCCTGGTCGAGCAGGTCCCGACCGGCGACCGCGTCACCACCAACATCGCCTTCGGCGGCCCCGAGCTGAAGACCGCCTACATCACGCTGTCAGGCAAGGGCGAGCTCGTCGCCATGGACTGGCCGCGTGGCGGTTTGCCGTTGAATTTTCTGAACAAGTGAATGTATCTGGACGAGGCGTGCCAATACATTCCGTCGTCATTCCGGGATGCGTGCGCTAGCGCGCAGGCCGGAATCCATAACCCCGAACGGTGGTTATGGATTCCGGGCTCGCGACGTGGTCGCGCCCCGGAACGACGGAAATCATAATGGAGTAAACAATGCCCTGGCCTGATCCCATCACCCTGCGCGGACAGCACGCCCGTCTCGAACCGCTGTCCAAAGAGCATCTTGGGGGGCTGACGGAAGCCGTGAAGGACGGCGAGCTCTCAAAGCTCTGGTACACCGCGATCCCGCTGCCGGAGAACATGGGCAAGGAGATCGACCGTCGCCTGGGGCTGCAAGCCGCGGGCTCGATGCTGCCGTTCACCGTGTTCGACGCAGGCGGCAACATCGTCGGCATGACGACCTACATGAATATCGATGCCACCAACCGCCGCGTCGAGATCGGCTCGACCTGGTATGGCAAGAGCGCGCAGCGCGGCCCGCTCAACACGCAGTGCAAGCTACTCCTGCTTCGGCACGCCTTCGAGACGCTGAACTGCATTGCGGTGGAATTCCGCACGCATTTCTTCAACCACCAGAGCCGCCGCGCCATCGAGCGCCTCGGCGCCAAGCAGGACGGCATTTTGCGCAGCCATCAGGTCGCGCCGAACGGCACGCTGCGCGACACGGTCGTGTACAGCATCACCGCGGCAGAATGGCCGACGGTGAAGTCGCATCTCGAATATCAACTCAACGACAAGCCGCGCTAGAGGCGGCCGGGGCACCATGGATAGATTTGACTATGTGATCATCGGCGCGGGCTCCGCCGGTTGCGTCCTCACCAGCCGGCTCAGCGAAGATCCCAACACGAGCGTCTGCGTGCTGGAGGCAGGTCCGAACGATTGGCACCCCTACATCCATCTGCCGGCGGGTTTCATCAAGACCTTCCACATGAAGAGCATTAACTGGGCCTACCAGCAGGAGGTCGGGCCCTACACCGGCGGCCGCAGCATCTACGCGCCGCGCGGCAAGACGCTCGGCGGCTCGTCTTCGATCAACGGCCACATCTACAACCGCGGCCAGCGCATGGATTTCGACACCTGGGCGCAGATGGGCAATCGCGGCTGGGGCTATGCCGACGTGCTGCCCTATTTCAAGCGGCTGGAGAAGCGGGTCGGCGAGGGTGACAACACTTTTCGCGGGCGCGACGGCAAGCTCACCGTTACCACGATGGAGTGGCGCGATCCGCTCTGCGAAGCCTTCATGGAAGGCGCGGTCTCGCTCGGCATCCCCCGTAATCCCGATTACAACGGCGCCAAGCAGGAAGGCGTCTCCTACTGCCAGCGCACCATCGACAAGGGCCTGCGCGTCTCCGGTTCGACCGCGTTCCTCAAGCCGGCGATGAAGCGGCCCAACGTGCATGTGCACACGCATGCGCACGCGACCGAGATCATCTTCGAGGGCAAGCGCGCCGTCGGCGTGCGCTATAGCAAAGGCGGCCGTGGCGGCACGCCGATCGAAGTGCGCGCCAACAAGGAAGTGATCCTCTCCGGCGGTACCTACAATTCGCCGCAGCTGCTCCAGCTCTCCGGCGTCGGCTCGCCCGAACTGCTCGGCGCTCACGGCATCGCCGTGCGCCACGCGCTGCCGGTCGGCGAGGGTCTGCAAGATCATTACGCGCCGCGAACAGTGGCGCGCGTCAAGGACATCAAGACCATCAACGAGCTTCGCCGCGGCTTCTCGCTGTGGATCGAGGCGCTGAAATGGGCGACCGCGCGCCGCGGCCTGCTCTCGCTGTCGCCGACCATGGTCTATTGCTTCTGGCATTCCGGCGAGAGCGCCGACTCGTCTGACCTGCAGCTCACCTTCACGCCCGCATCCTACAAGGAGGGCGTGCAGGGCCAGCTCGAGGACGAGCCCGGCATGACGGTCGCATCCTGGCAGCAGCGCCCGGAAAGCCGCGGCTATGTCCGCATCCGCTCCAATGATCCCTTTGCGCCACCGATCATCCAGACCAATTATCTCGATGCCGAGCTCGACCGCCGCGTCATCGTCGGTGGCATGAAGCTCGCGCGCAACCTGCTGAGGTCCGCGCCGCTGTCGCCCTATTATGCCTACGAGGATTTCCCGGGCCCCAACATCAACACCGACGACGAATTCCTCGCCGCCGCCACGGAACGCGGTACCACCACCTTCCATCCCGGCTGCACCTGCCGCATGGGCCCGGCGGATAGCACGTGGGCCGTGGTCGACGACCAGCTCCGCGTCCACGGCCTCGAAGGCCTCCGCGTCATCGACGCCTCGGTCATGCCGCGGATGATCTCGGCGAATTTGAATGCGTCGACCATGATGATCGCGGACCGCGCGTCCGACCTCATCCGTGGCAAGGCGCCAATGGAAGCCGCGCGCATTCCGGATGCGGCGGTGGCATGAGAAGCGCGGCTGCGTAGGAGGGGGTAGCGAAGCGTAACCCACCACTTCTTCCGCCGCGGAAACACAAAAGGTGGGTTACGCTGACGCTAACCTACCCTATAGCTGCAGTTTCGGATGCGAGTGGGAAGATGACGGCGATGCCGCTTGTTCCGTCATTGCGAGCGCAGCGAAACAATCCAGAGCCTTACCGGGGATGGATTGTGGATTGTTTCGCTGCGCTCGCAATGACGAATGGAGAGAGCGGCGTTCTCAAACCTCTCACCGTCAGCCTGAGGTGGCCGCTTCTTCAGCGGCCCTCGAAGGGCGACGGCCCGGCTGCATCTCGGCCGTTCATCCTTCGAGGCTCCCGGCGCGATGCTGTGCATCGCGCCAATCGCACCTCAGGATGACGGGACGAGTAATGCCTCTCAAACTTCCCGTCGGCTCAGAAACGCCAGCCGCTCGAACAGGTGCACGTCCTGCTCGTTCTTCAGCAGCGCACCGTGCAGCGGCGGGATCAGCTTGCGCGGGTCGCGCTCGCGCAGTTGCTCGACGCTCATGTCCTCGTTGAGCAGCAGCTTGAGCCAGTCGAGCAGCTCCGACGTCGACGGCTTCTTCTTCAGGCCAGGCACCTCGCGCACCTCGAAGAAGATGCGCAGCGCTTCTTCGACGAGGCGCTTCTTGATGCCGGGGAAGTGGACGTCGACGATGCGGCCCATGGTATCGGCGTCGGGAAACTTGATGTAGTGGAAGAAGCAGCGGCGCAGGAAGGCGTCAGGCAGCTCCTTCTCGTTGTTGGAGGTGATCATCATGATCGGGCGCTGCTTCGCCTTGATCGTCTCGCCGGTCTCGTAGACATGGAATTCCATGCGGTCGAGCTCGAGCAGGAGATCGTTGGGGAATTCGATGTCGGCCTTGTCGATCTCGTCGATGAGCAGCACCGGGCGCTGCTCGGCCGTGAAGGCCTCCCACAGCTTGCCGCGCTTGATGTAGTTCTTGATGTCCGACACGCGCGCATCGCCGAGCTGGCTGTCGCGCAAGCGCGACACTGCGTCGTATTCGTAGAGGCCCTGCTGCGCCTTGGTGGTGGACTTGATGTGCCAGGTCAAAAGCGGCGCGTTCAGCGCCTTCGCCACTTCCTCCGCCAGCACCGTCTTGCCGGTGCCGGGCTCCCCCTTGATGAGCAGCGGGCGCTCCAGCACGATCGAGGCATTGACAGCGACCTTGAGATCTTCGGTCGCAACATAGTCCTTGGTGCCGGTAAATTTCATTGCGCGTCCTTGTTGGTCGTCGTCCCAGCAATTGCCAATTGCATTGCCGTGGTCACGACATGGGAACGGCCGCTCATGGCGGCCGTTCCTGGTTCGGTCAGGCTTTCAGACCCGTTTTATCAGCGAAAGGATGACGAGCACAATCACTGCGCCAACCGTGGCGTCAATGATGGAGCCCAGCGTACCCGTGGCGAGCGCGATGCCGAGCTGAGGCAGCACCCAGCCCGCCACCAGCGCACCGATGATGCCAACGACGATGTTGCCGATCAGCCCAAATCCCGCCCCGTGGACAATCTTGCCGGCCAGCCAGCCGGCGACCGCGCCGATGATCAGTGCTGCGATAATTCCCATTGCAAACGTCCCCAAAACAACCCCTTGAGGCCCCCAATTCTAGAGCAAAAAGCCTGCCGGTCCAGCGCGGAGCGCCGGTCTCCGCCCCTTGACGTTCGCCATCCGACGGGCAATCTGTCACCCATGTTCCTGCAATTCTTTACGTCTCTGCGCGATGCGCAGGTCCCCGTGACGCTGCGCGAATACCTCACGCTGATGGAGGCGCTCGACGCTGATCTGTCGGACTATTCGGTCGAGAATTTCTACTATCTCTCCCGCGCCTCCCTCGTGAAGGACGAGCGCAACCTCGACAAGTTCGACCGCGTCTTTGGCACGGTGTTCAAGGGGCTGGAAAGCCTGCTCGACGCCATGGAGAAGGCGGAGATCCCCGAGGAGTGGCTGAAGAAGCTCGCCGAAAAATACCTCAGCGAGGAAGAGAAGAAGCAGATCGAGTCCATGGGCTGGGACAAGCTCATGGAGACGCTGAAGAAGCGCCTCGAGGAGCAGAAGGGCCGCCACCAGGGCGGCTCGAAATGGATCGGCACTGCCGGCACTTCGCCGTTCGGCGCGTACGGCTACAATCCCGAGGGCGTCCGCATCGGCCAGGAGAAGAACCGCAACAACCGCGCCGTGAAGGTGTGGGACAAGCGCGAGTTCAAGGACCTCGACGGCAATGTCGAGCTCGGCATCCGCAACATCAAGGTGGCGCTGCGCCGCCTGCGCAAATTCGCGCGCACGGGCGCGCCGGATGAGCTCGATCTCGACACCACGATTCGCGAGACCGCCAATCACGGCTATCTCGACGTTCACATGCGACCCGAGCGGCGCAATGCGGTGAAGCTGCTGGTGTTCTTCGACATCGGCGGCTCCATGGATTCGCATATCGAGCAGGTCGAGGAGCTGTTCTCGGCGGCAAAGAGCGAGTTCAAGCACATGGAGTATTTCTACTTCCACAACTGCCTCTATGAGGGCGTGTGGAAGCAGAACAAGCGCCGCTTTACCGATCGCACGCCGACCTGGGACGTGCTGCATAAATATCCGCACGACTACAAGGTCGTGTTCGTCGGCGACGCCTCGATGTCGCCTTACGAGATCATGGTGCCCGGCGGCTCGGTCGAGCACGTCAACGAGGAGCCCGGCTCGGTCTGGCTCGACCGCATCATCCGCACCTATCCGCACACGGTGTGGCTCAATCCGGTTGCGCAGAAGCACTGGGACTATTCGGAATCGACCACCATCATCAAACGCATCTTCGCCAACCGCATGTACCCGATCACGATCGAGGGGCTGGAAGGTGCGATGAAGGAATTGACGCACTGATTGCTGTCATTCCGGGGCGCGCGCAGCGCGAACCCGGAATCTCGAGGTTCCGGGTTCGGTCCTGCGGACCGCCCCGGAATGACGAAAGAGAAGGGAAGACCCATGCCCCAAAACATCACCCGCGGCATCAAGGCGCTGATCGACGAGGCGAATGCCGAGATCGAGACACTCTCCGCCAAGGACGCCATCGAGATCTCCAAGAACGGCGACGTCGTCATCGTCGACATCCGCGATCCCCGCGAGATCGAGCGCGACGGCCGCATCCCCGGCGCGTTCTCCTGCACGCGCGGCATGCTCGAATTCTGGATCGATCCGCAAAGCCCCTACGCCAAGCCGATCTTCCAGGAGGACAAGAAATTCGTCTTCCACTGCGCCGGCGGCCTGCGCTCCGCGCTCGCGGCCAAGACCGCAAAGGACATGGGCCTCAAGCCCGTTGCCCACATCGCCGGCGGTTACGCCGCTTGGCGCGATGCCGGCGGTCCGACGGAGCCGTGGGAGCCGAAGAAGAAGGGGTAACCTCTCGTCATCCCGGGGCGCGCGAAGCGCGAGCCCGGGATCCATTCATCCGTTGACTCTGCCGCACGATGGATTCTCTGATGCGCAATTGAGCATCAAAGTTCGTGCTGCGCACGCCCCGGAATGACAAGAAAGACCTTGCAATGACCGCCACCGACCCCCTCGTCTCCACCGAATGGCTCGCCGCCCACATCAACGACGCCAACGTCAAGGTGCTCGACGCCAGCTTCAATCTCCCTGGCGTGCTGCCGCTGCCGAAGGATGACTATCTCGCCGCGCATCTGCCGGGCGCTGCGTTCTTCGACGTCGATGCGGTGTCGGACCATTCCAACCCGCTACCGCACATGTATCCGAGCGCCGAGCAATTCGGCCGCGATGTCGGTCATCTCGGCATCTCCAACACCGACACGGTCGTGTTCTATGATGCCGGCGGCTGGGTCGCAGCGCCGCGCGCGTGGTGGATGTTCCTGGCCTTCGGCCATAGCAATGTGCGCATCCTCAATGGCGGCCTGAAGAAGTGGCGCGCCGAGGGGCGCCCCGTGGAGAGCGGCGAGGTGAAGCCGAAGCCTGCGACCTTCAAGGCGAGCTACGATCCGAAGCGCGTGCGCAGCATGCAGCAGCTCGTCGCCAACGTCGAAAGCCGCGCGGAGCAGGTGATCGACGCCCGCGCTGCCGACCGTTTCGAAGGTCGCGCACCAGAGCCGCGCGCGGGCATCCGCTCCGGTCACATCCCCGGGGCGCGCAACGTGCCTTATAGCCAGCTGTTCGATGCCGCGACCGGCACGATGAAGCCGCTCGACGATCTCCGTGCGGCCTTCACGAACGCCGGCGTCAAGCTCGATGCGCCGATCGTGACCAGCTGCGGCTCCGGCGTCTCGGCCGGTGTGCTGACGCTCGCGCTCTATCGCCTGGGCGTCACCGACACCGCGCTCTATGACGGCTCATGGTCGGAATGGGGCCAGGAAAAGGGCCCGCCGATCGCGACGGGGCCGGCGTAAATCATTCGAGACTAACCGCGCCGACGGTGCGCTCCCTCGTTCCGCTGTTGCGGGGAGAGGGCCGGGGTGGGGGCCTCTCTCCACAGGTGAGATCATCGAGGGGCCTGTACCCCCTCACCCGGAATCCGCGCTTTCAGCGCGAATTCCGACCTCTCCCCGCAAGCAAGCGGGGCGAGGTTAAGGAAGGTCAGCGCGTACGCGTCGCAGTCGTGGCGAGCGTCTGCTGCTGGCCGAACGGATCATACGATTGCTGGAGCTGCTGAGGCGGCGGGCGCCGCACGATGCGGTGGCGCTTCTTCTTGTGCGCGCGTGGCTTGCCGTCGGGTGTCGCGCCGTTAGCTTTGGTCTTCGCGGGGGCGAGGTCGTTCAACGCAGCCACCCTGGCCGCGGCAATGTCGCTCACGCGCGATGCCAGTGCCGGCGTCGCGGTGCGCGGCACTTCGGTCGCTGCCGGTGCGGGTGTCGCCGTGGCGATGGCAACCGTCGTGTCGGCCGGGGTGAGTGTGTCGGTCGGCGCGGACGCCGCAACCTGGACGCTGGCCGGCTCGGGGGCTGGTGGTTCGGCGGCAGCCTCTGCAGCCGGCGCGGCGGCAACGATTTGAGGTGTGGGCTGGACGTCGGCCTTGAGCGTCACTGCGGCCATCTGCTCGGGACCGATCTCGACCGCGGGCAGGGCGATGCTCGGAATCTGGTCCTGCATTGCCGGCACCACCTCATCGGCGGCCGGCTCGATGCGCAGCGCGGCGAGCACCGGCTGGGCCGGCTCGGGGGCTTGGGCGAACACCTGCTCCTGGGGACCATTTCGCCAGGACGGGTTGCTGACATACTGCTCGTGGCTCGCCCGCAGCAGCGAGGCGGCTCCCAAGCCGAACACCAGGATGGAGGTAGACAGCAGGATCGCGGCAAGCAGGAAGCGAAGGCCGGGGAGCATCGACGGGTTACGAATTTCCGCCCCGGCGGCGTATGGCCGGGGCCCATGAGCCATCTGAACGCGGTGACGGTACTGCTTGCCGTGTTCGCCACGCGGGATTCGAGCTCAAAGCGACGGCGAATCAGGCTGATTCGACCATATCGCAACGCCTCCGCGGCGTTCCGTAAAAATCGGGGTGGAAGACTCCGGCAATCTACGGCCTGATACGATTTCGGCCCCGTGATGCAACGGGGCAACTATGTGCGATTGCATCACAAATCGCTGTGTCAGGCACAAATCAGCCGGTTATGTCTTGAATGTGCCGCGATCTTCGGTCATCTGGCCGTTAACGGCTCGGACGGGGCCGGGGGTCTATACAAGAGCGATGATGATCAAACATTTTCTGACGATATGCGCTGCCGCAACAGTCGCTGCGGCGGGAACCTCGCTCGCACACGCCCAGAGCTATCCGATTCAGCAGGCACCAAGCTACGGGGCCCCCGCCGAATACCGGCCCGGCGACCGCACCCCGAATTTCGACTCGCTGGACGATGAAGACGACGCGGCGCCGCAGGCGTCGCTGCCGCCGCCTGGTCCGGCCGACGATCCGCGCTATGGCCGCCCGGCCGGCCCGCCGGTCTATTCGGCTGCCCCGCCGCAGGGGCCGGTGATGTCGCCGGATGATCCGCGTTATGGCCGTCCTGCTGGCGCTCCGCCGGTCTATTCGGCCGCCCCGCCGCAGGGTCCGGTGATGTCGCCCGATGATCCCCGTTACGGCCGCCCCGCCGGTCCGCCCGCAGTAATTTATGCTGACCGTCCGGGCCAGGCGCCCGCCAGCGACGGCATGCGGCCGCCGGAAGGCGTCGGTGGCCCGGCCGCGACCGGAGCGGTCTCGCAACCGCCCGCCGCAGGTGCCGATGGCCGGCCGATGTCGGTCGCCTCGTTGCCGCCGGAGGAGCAGCCTGACGCGGCACCGGCGCAGTTGCCGCCGAACCTGCGCCGCCAGGAGGTGTCGCTGGCGACCAAGGAGCCGGCCGGGACGATCATCGTCGATACCCCGAACACTTACCTGTATTACGTCCTGGGCAATGGCCGCGCGATCCGCTACGGCGTCCGCGTCGGCCGCGACGGGTTCACCTGGACCGGCGTGCAGAAGATCACCCGCAAGGCCGAATGGCCGGATTGGCATCCGCCGGCGGAAATGATCGAGCGCCAGCCCTATCTGCCGCGCTTCATGGCCGGCGGCCCGGGCAATCCGCTCGGCGCGGCGGCGATGTATCTTGGCTCGACCGTCTATCGCATCCACGGCACCAACCAGCCCTCGACGATCGGCAAGTTCGTCTCCTCCGGCTGTATCGGCATGCTGAACGAGGACGTCTCGGATCTGTTCCAGCGCACGAAGGTCGGCACCCGCGTTGTCGTGATGCCGGGCAATCCGCCGTCGAGCACCGCGACCGCATCGGCCGCGCCCGCGCCAGGTGCTGCAGGTCCGGCGCCGATGGCCGCCCAGGCCGGTCCGGTCCCGGGCACGCAGCCGACGGTGGTGCCGCCGCTGCCTGCGCCGGTCACCGTGCGCTAAGCGCCGAGAGACAAGTCGCATTGAGAAGGGCGTGCCGTCGGCACGCCCTTCGTCGTTTCAGGCGAGCTTCCGCGGCAGCTCGTTGCCTCTTGTGAAGGCATCGATCGCCTCGACCATCTGGCCGTAATGGATGCGCAAGCCGTCCTCGGTCGCATAGCCGAGGTGCGGCGTCAGCACGAGATTGTCGAGCTTGCGGAAGGGATGGTCGATCTGCAGCGGCTCGACCGAGAACACGTCGATGCCGGCGCCCGCGATCTTCCGCTGCTGCAGGGCCTCCAGCAGCGCCTGCTCGTCCACGATCGGTCCGCGCGCGGTGTTGACGAGGAAGGCGGTCGGCTTCATCCGCGCGAGATCATCGCGGCCGACCAGGCCGCGCGAGCGCTCGCTCAGCACCACATGGATGGTGACGATATCCGCCTTGGCGAACAGTTCCTCCTTGGTGGCATAGCCGACGCCGGCGCCTGCGCATTTCTCCGGCGTCAGGTTCGGGCTCCAGGCGATCACGTTCATGCCGAAGGCCTTCGCGATGCCGGCCATCTTGGTGCCGAGCTTGCCGAGCCCAACGATGCCGAGGGTCAGGCCTTCGATCTCGACGCCAGCAAAGGTCTGCCAGGGCTCGCCGGCATGCATGCGCGCATTCTCGCGGCCGATGCCGCGGGTCAGCTCCAGGATCAGGCCCATGGTGAGCGGTGCAGTCGGGTCACGCGAATATTGCGTGCCGCCGAGGGCGACGCCCTTCGCCTTCGCCGCCTCCATGTCGATCGCGGCGTTGCGCATGCCGGAGGTCAGCAGCAGCTTCAGCTTGGGCAGCTTGTCGAACAGGCTCTTGGGAAACGCCGTGCGCTCGCGCATCGCGCAGATGACGTCGAAATCGGCCAGCGCGCTGGCCGCGGCCTGCTCGGAGGCGAAGGGGTGGCTGAACACGGTGGGATCGACACGGTCGGACAGTCTCGGCCAATCGGCGACGTCGAGGGCGAGGTTGAAATAGTCGTCGAGAATTGCACAGCGCAGCCGCGTCATCAGCGTTCATCCATGGCGAGAGGTGAGGGCGCCAGACGAAAGGGCGCCATCGTCGGAACCGGGCCATGGTTGCGCGCAATCGCGCCAGCGCGCAAGCAGTCTGGGTCTTCAAAAGTCCGATAGGGAAGGGCAGTTCAGAGGTCGCGGGGCTTCAGCCGGATCGGTGCATCCATGCCATGTTTGGCGCGCCAGGCCGGGCCGGGGCCGCGCATGTAGTGAAGTTCGGGCCGGTAGGGATTGAAGGCGGTGGTGAAGAAGCGCTTCCAGAAGCCCTTGAGTTCCGAGACGAGCGCGGAGGCGCGGCCGGCTTCTGCCGGAACGGGGTGAGAGGTGGTCTCGATCAGAGCCATGATGGGCCTCGCTGTGCTCCCGATCATTCTGAGCGGGTGGCGCTGTTTCCGCGCGAAACCGAGCTTTGGCCTGATTTATTAAAAGATGGTTTCAATTGTCCGGAACAGGGTCCGGATGGTGTCCGACCAGTATTCATCCGTGGTGAACGGAGGGAAAACATTGCCCTTTGGAGGCGGGATCGCTACATCGGCGGCAAGCAAATCTCCTCAAATTGAAGGTTTCACGGGACCGATGGCGCGCCAATTTGTCTACTTCATGGACGGCCTGACCAAGAGCTACCCGACCCGCAAGGTGCTCGACAACATCCGCCTCAGCTTTTACCCGGACGCCAAGATCGGCGTTCTCGGCGTCAACGGCTCCGGTAAGTCGACCCTGCTCAAGATCATGGCGGGCCTGGACAAGGAATACACGGGCGAGGCCTGGGTCGCTGAGGGCGCCCGCGTCGGCTATCTCGAGCAGGAGCCGCAGCTGGATGCTGCGCTTTCGGTCCGCGAGAACGTCATGCAGGGCGTCGCCAAGCAGAAGGCGATCCTCGACCGCTACAACGAGCTAGCGGTCAACTATTCTGACGAGACCGCCGACGAGATGACCAAGCTGCAGGACGAGATCGAGGCCCAGGGCCTCTGGGATCTCGACAGCAAGGTCGATCAGGCCATGGACGCGCTGCGCTGCCCGCCCGATGATGCCGACGTGACCAAGCTCTCCGGCGGTGAACGCCGCCGTGTCGCGCTGTGCCGCTTGCTGCTGGACCAGCCGGAGCTTTTGCTGCTGGACGAACCGACCAACCATCTCGACGCCGAGTCGGTGTCTTGGCTCGAAGGGCATCTGCGCAACTATCCCGGCGCGATCCTGATCGTGACCCACGACCGCTACTTCCTCGACAACGTGACGGGCTGGATCCTCGAGCTCGATCGCGGCAAGGGCATTCCCTACGAGGGCAATTACTCGTCCTGGCTGGTGCAGAAGCAGAAGCGCCTGGAGCAGGAAGGCCGCGAGGACGCCGCGCACCAGAAGACGATTGCCCGCGAGCAGGAATGGGTCGCGTCCTCGCCGAAGGCGCGCCAGGCCAAGTCGAAGGCGCGCTATCAGCGCTATGAGGAGCTGCTCAAGCAGGCGAGCGAGAAGCAGACCCAGACCGCGCAGATCATCATCCCGGTCGCCGAACGCCTCGGCGCCAACGTGGTCGATTTCGAAGGGCTCAGCAAAGGTTATGGCGATCGTCTGCTGATCGACGATCTCACCTTCAAGCTGCCGCCCGGCGGCATCGTCGGCGTGATCGGTGCCAACGGCGCCGGCAAGACCACGCTGTTCAAGATGATCACCAAGCAGGAGACCCCGGACAAGGGCACGATCACGGTCGGCGAGACCGTGCATCTCGGTTATGTCGACCAGTCGCGCGACGCGCTCGACGGCAAGAAGACCGTGTGGGAGGAGATCTCCGGCGGCAACGAGCTGATCCTGCTCGGCAAGAAGGAAGTGAACTCGCGCGGCTACTGCTCGTCGTTCAACTTCAAGGGCGCCGACCAGCAGAAGAAGGTCGGCGCGCTCTCGGGCGGCGAGCGCAACCGCGTGCATCTCGCCAAGATGCTGAAGTCCGGTGCCAACGTGCTGCTGCTCGACGAACCGACCAACGACCTCGACGTCGACACGCTGCGCGCGCTCGAAGAGGCGCTGGAGGATTTCGCCGGCTGCGCCGTCATCATCAGCCACGATCGCTGGTTCCTCGACCGCATCGCGACCCACATCCTGGCCTTCGAGGGTGATAGCCACGTCGAATGGTTCGAAGGCAACTTCCAGGATTACGAGAAGGACAAGATGCGCCGTCTCGGCCAGGACGCGATCATCCCGCACCGCGTGAAGTACAAGAAGCTGACGCGGTAATCAGCCGGTCTCGCAGGTTGTCGAACCTGTCGAGAAAGGCCTGGGCGCGCGGCAGCGCGTCGTGAAGAAACTGCTTTGGCTCACGCAGCCAAAGCCCCTCGAATTGGCGCGAGCGTCGCTCCGAGATCAGCGCATCCATTGGCAGATCGACGAGCGTCGCATTCCAGCCCGGATGAAAGCGACGGGCGCGCCTGAAGCAGAGCGACAGCAACTGCGCCTCTGTCGTCAGGCCGTGATAGTCGAACGCGTTGTGTTCGTCGGTGACGAAGATGTGGTTGCCGATGAAGCCCGCCGCAGGCTTGATCCAGCGGGCGTGGAATCCAAGATCCGCGTAGCGATCGAGGAACGCAAAGGCCAGGACCTGGCAGGCGCCGTTGGCGAAGAACTGGCGGTCCGGCCGGTGCCATCGTCGAACCGGGTCGTCCTTGACATTGACCTTCGGTAAGAACATCGCGCTTCCGATCTTCTCCGGCTACAACCGCAAACGAGCGTTGCGACTCGGTCGGTCTCCGAGCCTTCAGGAACAGGTGCGGAAATGCAATATCGGACAATGATCAAGCTGGCCGGCGCCCTGCTCTGGATGGTTCTGCTCGGCTCGCAACCGATCCACGCCGCCGACGCCGCCTTCACCCAGTTCATCGCTTCGCTCTGGCCGGAGGCGCAAGAGGCCGGGGTCTCGCGCGCGACGTTCGATCAGCAGACGCGCGGGCTCGAGCCGGATTACAAGCTGCCTGATTTGATCCTGCCTGGTCGGCCCGCGACCGGCGCGCCGTCGCAGGCCGAGTTTGTGCAGGTGCCGGCGGACTATGTCAGGGAAGGCTCGATTGCGAATCTTGCCGGCGAAGGACAGCGGCTGCTGCAGAAATACAATGCCGCGCTGACGAAGATCGAGAAGAGCTCGGGCGTGCCCGCGACCGTCATGCTCGCGATCTGGGGACGTGAGACCGACTACGGCCGCTATACGCTGCCTTACGATCTGGTCCGCGTGCTGGCGACGCAGGCCTATGTCGGCCGGCGCAAGGACACCTATCGCAATGAGTTCATCCTCGCGCTGAAGATCCTGGACGAGGGCGTGGTGACGCGCAAGGACATGCGTTCGTCCTGGGCCGGCGCCACCGGACTCACGCAGTTCCTGCCGTCCGAATATTACAAGCACGGCGTCGATTTCGACGGCGATGGTCGCATCGACATCTGGCACTCGGTCCCGGATGCACTGGCCTCCGCCGCGCAGCAGCTCGTCAACAAGGGCTGGCAGAGTGGCGTGCGCTGGGCCTACGAAGTGCAGGCGCCGGCGAGGGTCGATTGCACCACGGGCGTGCCGGAGGTGACGAAGCCGATCGGCCAGTGGCTGCGCGAAGGCTTCGTACCGGTGCGGGGGCAGAAGCTGAGCGCGGCCGAACAGGCGCAGCCGGCATCACTGCTGCAGCCGGAGGGCATCTATGGTCCGGCGTTCCTGACTACGAAGAACTACTTCGTCATCAAGGAGTACAATTTCTCCGACCTCTACGTGCTGTTCGTCGGCCATCTCAGCGATCGCATGACGAGCCCGCTTCCGTTCGCGACGCCGTGGGCGACGTCGAAGCAGTTGCGCACCAGGGATGTCGAGGCGATGCAGCGCGGCCTCACGCGCGCCGGGCTCTACAAGGACAAGATCGACGGCAAGGCCGGCATGCAGACCCGCGCTGCGCTCGGCGCCTATCAGAAGTCGGCAGGGCTCAAGGTCGATTGCTGGCCGAGCGAAGACGTGCTGCGTTCGATCCAGGCGGCACGCTGAACGGCTCTCGAAAACGAAAAAGCCCGGCCGATGGTTTCGGCCGGGCTCCGATCGCGGCGCTCATGGGCGCCGGTGCGATCAAATCAGTAGCAAACGCGAACCGGGCGGACGACCCAGCCGTAGCCGTCCCAATAGCGCTGGCGCTGCCAGTAGCAGGGCGGCGGGGGCGGGCCGGGCTCGGCCACGTAAACCGGACCACCATAGGCCGGACGGCTCGAGGCGATGGCGCCGCCAATGATCGCGCCGCCGAGCAGGCCGGCAGCGATACCGGCGCCGACGCCGTCATGGGCCTGGGCGGACGGCGTGGCGGTCACCAGCGAACCGGCGATCGTCGCAACCGTGAGGGCGGCAACAATAGTCTTCTTCATGCTCTTGGCTCTCCTGGGAGAAGGACGTCCCTTGTTAGGAGCGTCCGGGGATCAAAGGTTCACGCACACTCTGATGGAATTGGCCTTGCGGCTAGGAAGCGCGCAAATGGTCAATCCACGGTAAACGCACACGGAGCTGTGACGAGAAAAAGCGGTCTTTTTCAGGCCCTGAGATGAACAGCGGATCCGTAATGAACCGGTCCAACCGCAATCGCGCAAGCCGAACGCGCCTCAGCCACAGACTCTGACGCGGCGGACGCGCCAGGCATAGCCATCCCAGAAGCGCTGCCTCTGCCAGACGCAGCCGTTGCCATAATAGTCGTCGGCGACGTAGCCGGGACCCGGCGCGTAGTAGCGGGGCGGGTAGTAGCCGGGGCCGTAGCCCGGACCGTAGGCATAACCCGGGCCGGGTCCGTAATAATACGGAGAGGCCAGCGCCCCGCCAACGATGGCGCCTCCGATGATCCCGGCAGCCACGCCGGCCGCGACACCGCGCTGTGCATGGGCCGGCGTTCCCGCGGCCAGGACCAGGGCGGCGGTGGCAGCAACTGCCATAAGCATCTTCTTCATTGGAGCGACCTTTCACGGGAACACGGAACTCTTGCGGCCAAAGTTCCATACTTCGTTTGAATGATCAATGAACGGTCCATCTGCCGGGTGCGACCAAATGAGAGGAAGCGTTGGCTTTCAAGCCCAGGAGACGGTGATGAACGTCCTGACCAATGCCCTGATCGCCCTCGGGGCCGTCGGCGTGATTGGCTATGCCCTGATGACCCATTTGCAGAATCGCGCACCGCGGCCGCGCGCGAGAGCAGGCGGCGACGGCGGAGGGAGCGACAGCTATTCGGATACAACGAATGACGGTTTCTCGCTGGGAAGCTGGTTCTCCAGCGACAGTTCCAGCAACTCGACCGACAGCGGCAACTGCTCCACGAGCGATAGCGGTGGGGGCGGAGATTGTGGCGGCGGCGGAGATGGCGGCGGAGGCGGCAGCAGCGATTAGGCCGTATTCGGCATCATCTTGATCCAGCGCAATTTGCAATTTTAGAGCCGTTCTAGGCTGTTTCCGGGCCAGTTTGGAATAGCTTCAAATTCCGGTTTTTCCTTTTGCATCCGGACGGCCCGTTAAATATCGATGATGGTGCATCACCGAAGGGCCTGCCACTTCCATGATCGTTTGTTCCTGTAACGTGCTGAGCGATGACGACATCCGCGCCGCCGTCGCCGAGTCCGACGATGCTGTGCGTCATGCCAAGCAAGTCTATGGATGTCTCGGCTGCAGCGCTGAATGCGGCCGCTGCGCCCGCACCATCAAGACGATCATCGATGAAGCGCTTGGCCCCTGCGCCCAGTCCTGCTGCTCGGGCTGCCCCCATAGCCACGCCGTCGCCGCCAACGACGAGACGGCCGAGCCCGTCCAGTTCGCTCTCGCAGCCTGCTGAAATTTTCGACACCATCGCCAGAGCTTTTCCCCGGCTGCGTCTCCGTAGCCGGTTGCCCCCATGTCTAATCTGACTTAGAAGCATTCTAAAGTCGGATAGGGCCGATTTGGACTGCAAGAGCTGGAGTAAGCCATGCAAGGCGACGCAAAAGTCATCGACTATCTCAACAAGGCGCTGCGTCACGAGCTGACTGCGATCAACCAGTACTGGCTGCACTACCGCTTCCTCGACAATTGGGGCCTCCTCGACATGGCCAAGGTCTGGCGCAAGGAGTCCATCGAGGAGATGGAGCATGCCGACAAGCTCACCGCGCGCATCCTGTTCTTCGACGGCTTTCCGAACATGCAGGTGCTCGATCCCTTGCGCATCGGCCAGAACGTGAAAGAGATCATCGAGTGCGATCTCGCTGCCGAGATGAGCGCGCGCGCGCTCTACCAGGAAGCGGCGACCTACTGCCATGGCGTCAAGGATTACGTCACCCGTGACCTGTTCGAGAAGCTGATGAGCGACGAGGAGCACCACATCGACTTCCTCGAGACCCAGCTCGATCTGATCGGCCGCATCGGCCTCGAGCTCTACACCCAGAAGCACGTCGGCGGGCTCGAGGGCGAGGGGCACTGAGCCGTTAGGCGCTAGCTGTAGCCACACACTCCTATGTCGTCCCGGCGAAGGCCGGGACCCATAACCACAGGGAGTGGTTGTGGCGCGAACTGGTGGCCACGAGTCTTCGTCAAACCACTTCCCGTGGTTATGGATCCCGGATCCGCGCTGCGCTTGTCCGGGATGACACCGAGATTGCGGCACCAGCTAAAGCTGCGTCTTGTAGCGCTCCTCCACGATCTCCTGGCTCTCAGGCTCGCCGAGGCTGGTCTGATCGTGGATAACCTGACTGATGCTCGGCATCACCGAGCGCTGCACCTTTTCCGGCGACCACAGCTTTGAACGCATCAGCGCCTTGCCGCAGTGGAAGTAGACTTCGCTGACGGCAACGTTCAGCACCGCGCGCGGTGGCTTGCCGAACTCGACCATGGACGCGAGCAGATCCGGATCGGCCGACAAGGTGCCGCGCCCGCCGACGCGCAGCGTCTCGTCGATGCCGGGCACGAAGAACAACAGATGCACGAAGCCGGAGCCCTCGACGACGTTGCGAAAGCTGTCGATGCGATTGTTGCCGGCACGGTCGGGCATCAGTAACTGATTGGGGCCGGCGACATGGACGAAGCCCACGCTGCCGCCACGCGGTGACGCGTCGACGCTGCCGTCGACGCCCGATGTTGCCAGCACGCAGAATGGCGACATCTCGATGAACTTCCGCGCATGCACGTCGATCGCGGGACGCGCTTTCGCAATCACGCGCGGGGTCGGCTTCGCATAGATCGTGGCGAGGTCTTCGGCGCAAAGGTCGGTCAACGGCATGCCTCCGGATAAGTTCGGCGTCAAACTACCCGATCGAGACCAAGTCAGCCAACGATATCCATCGCGAGATGCTAAACCGAGTCCGCGGGCACGAAGCAACTGATGATGATGGCGCGCTCAGGCACCTCCATCCACTGGCCCTCGATCGGCACCCAATACGCGCCTTTGCGTACGTCGTAATCGGTGCGATGGCCATCGGAGATGTCGCAACAGGGCACGCCGTTCGGTGCGATCACGCTCTTGAACCAGGCGCGGATATCCGGCGGCACGTTCTCATATTGACCATTGTCGAACGCGAACGCGGCGCCGGTCATCGCGGCCAGCCAAACGCACAGCGCAAACCTGTGCATACGATCCTCCTCATCGCGTGTCGATTCGTATCGTTTGGGCGATTAAGCCTGAGCCGTCAGCTCATTGCATGCTCAAAAAATATGCGGCGCCGGGGCGCCGCATTTGATGCATCGCGATATCGCTGCAGCTCCGATGATGCCTACATCGTACGCTGCGGTGCAGTTTGCAGCAATTGGCGGACCTGCTCGCTGTAGAATTTCGCATTGCCGGTGGTGCCATGGCCGCGCGTCTCGGTGCTCGCGGGGATGAGATACAGCTTGCCGTTCTTGACCAGCTTCATCGCTGCCTCCGTCACGCCGGTCTCGGGCGGATTGCGTTCGTCGTCAGCGGAGTTGATCAGCAGCAGCGAAGCTTCGATAGCTTCCAGCTTGTCGGCGGCATTGTAGTCGTGCGAGGAGTCCCACTGATAGACGTAGTCGTTGGCATCCGCCGTGATCGGCGTCGCCAGCCGTTCATCGACGATCTTGTCCGCCTTCGCCGCGGTCGGCGCCTGTTGCTGATAGGCTAGCGTGCCGCCGATGCTGGCGATGCCGTAGGCCGTAATCGCGTATTTCATCATGCGCGGCTGGCTGGAGTAGTTGCCGCCATTGTAATCGGGATCGTTGCGGATGGTGTCGAGCATGATCCGCCGCATCATCCAGTTGCGCGACGCCATCTCGGTCGGTTGCGAGGCCATCGGCACCAGCGCGTCCATGTCCTTGGGGTATTTCTCGCCCCACAGCCAGGTCTGCATGCCGCCCATGGAATTGCCGATCACGAGCCGCAGATTTTTGACGCCGAGGCCCTCGGTCACAAGGCGATGCTGCGCCTCGACCATGTCATCGTAGTTATATTTCGGGAAGCTCGCCTTCATGCCGTCGGATGGCTTTGACGATTTGCCGTGGCCAACCGAGTCCGGAATGATGATGTAATACTTGGACGCATCGAGCGGCTGTCCGGCGCCGAACATCTCGCCGGCGAAGGCGGGCGTCAGCATGCTCGCGCCCGAGCCGCCGGTGCCGTGCAACACCAGCACGGGCTGACCGCTGGGGTCGCCGACAGTGGTGTAGTGCAGCTTCAGGTCCGTCATGACCTCGCCAGTGTGGAACTTGAAATCCTTGGCGACCCAATCACCCTGTTTCGGCGCAGGGTAATCGGCCGCTATCGCCGGCATCGAGACTGATAGCAAGGCTGCGGCAAGCAGCGCGCTCGAGATATTCATGATGTCCTCCCGCTGCGGCCGCTGGCATCCGGGCCGCTTCGCGCACGATCTTATCAGGGGTACCTGAGGGATCGAGAGCGGATGTGGCGCCGGCCGCCAAAACATTTCGCAATTGGTGCATCGCGCAAGCGGAATATATCGAGAGCCGGCGAGGGAGGCGGCTCAATGCTCCCGGAGCAAGCTGAGCGCATACCAGCCCCAGTAGACCCTGTGACGCCGGATCAGTCCCTTGTCGATTTCCATGATCTCGACCAGCTCCATCTGCTCGCCATCGGGAGTGACGCGCGGATATTCCCAGGTGATGATCCGGCCGTCAGTGAAGAAGCCTTGCTTGAAGCGCCTTCGTTGCGGCGGATTGGTCTGGAATACGCGCGTAATGAAGACGCGCAGATTGTCCTTGCCTTGGACGATCCCGGCCGGGGTCTTCATGAGATGTTGAACCAGCGGGCTTTCGATGGAGGCCTCATCGGCATAGAGTGCGAGGGACGCCTCGAGGTCCTTGTTGCCGAGGGCTTCATCCCACAGCTTGCAGATGCGTTCTGCCTCGCTCTGGTGTGCTGGCTTGATCATGCTGTAATCCTCTGGATTCGGGGCGACTTCCGGGGTCATCGCAGAGGACGCGCCGCCCAAGTTTCACTGAATTCTGAAATGAGCGGTTTGGAGAACGATTGCGATGACGCGGCGGCAGGCCCACATCGGGGACGGGAGTTTTTGATGGTCGCAGTCAGACAATCAGTACAATCGGGATTTTCGCGGCTTACCGACGCCTTGAGCGATCCGGCGCGCGAAGCCATGGTCAGTGCGCTGTTCGGCGGCAAGGCGCTGCCCGCGGGCGAGTTGGCCGCGCTTGCCGGTGTGTCGCCGCAAAGCGCCAGTGCGCATCTGCAGAAGCTGACGGATGCGCGCCTGCTCTCGGTGTGGCAGCAGGGGCGGTTTCGCTACTATCGCATCGCCGACGATGAGGTCGCGGCCCTGATCGAAAACCTCGTCAATGTCGCCGCCAGGACCGACCATGCGGAACGCGCGCGAGGCGTGCCGACGCCGCTCCGTCAGTCGCGAACCTGCTATTGCCATCTCGCCGGCCAGCTCGGCGTGGCGTTGCGGGACGGTTTGGTGGACAAGAAGCTGATCACGCTGCGCGGCCGCGAGGCCTCCATCACCGACCAGGGGCTCGCCTGGTGCCGCGCGGAGGCGATCGACTTCAAGCCAGGCCGCGATCCTCACATGCGGCTCTGCAACGATTGGACCGAGCGTGTTCCGCATCTGGCAGGCCCATTCGCCAATGCGATCCTGAAGCGGTTGATCGGGGCGCATGCGCTGGCCCCGCACCGTGTCCCACGCGCGCTTCGTCTCACCCCGAAAGGGCGCGCCTTCTTCGGACGGCTCGGCATTTCGATTCCGTTCTGAGACCCCGCGCCGGGCGCCGATGACAGTGGCTGATCCGGCATGTAGCATCCGGGTGCCGCCGATCGTCCTTGAACGGAATCGTCTTTCAGGAGGAACTCATGTGCCGCAACATCAAGACGCTGTTCAATTTCGAACCGCCGGCGACGGAGGACGAGATTCATGCCAGCGCGCTCCAGTTCGTGCGAAAGCTCTCAGGCTTCAACAAGCCTTCGCAGGCCAATGAGGCGGCATTCGACCGCGCTGTGGCCGAAGTCTCGGAGGCTGCGCGGCGGTTGCTGACCTCGTTGCACACCCACGCGCCGGCGCGCGACCGCGAGGTCGAGGCGGAGAAGGCGAAGGAGCGTTCGCGGCTGCGTTTTGGCTAGTGGCTCCGTAAAGCTCCACCGTGATCTGGCTCACGGAAGTGGCGGTCTTCATGCGCGATGATGTTCGCCGGGGTTTTTGACAACCCGGAGCACGAGCATGAGCCGCCCCCTTCTTCCGCTGAAAGCAGGTGCCATCGTTTTCACGCTGTTGTGGACCGCGTGGATGATGTGGTGGAGCGGCTCGTTCTCGAGCGCGAACGTTGTGGTCCTCGCCTTTTGCGGCGCAGCGGTCGGCTATCTCTGGTACCGCGCCATGCGCTGGCAATTCGAGCGCATGGGTATGCTGCCGCGGCGTGAGGATCCGGCGAATTAGACGCGCTAGTCCTTGTGGCCGTGCTTCTTCTTTTTCTTCTTTTTCTTGTGCTCGTCGCCGTCGTCGTGCTCGCTCTCGTCGTCGGCGGGCGCCTCTTCAGTCTCGTGAACGGCGGCTTCGAGCGCCGCGCGCTCGGCGGCCTCCTGCTCGCGCTGGCGACGGCGTTCGTCCCAGGCATCGAACAGTTGCTCCAGCCACGGCAGCACCTGCTCGATCGACGGCAACTGGCCGGGCGGACCGGGCTCGCCACGCGGGCCTTGAGGACCGGCGGGCCCTTGCGGACCCACGACGCCTTGAGGACCCGCGGCGCCCTGTGGTCCAGCTGCTCCCCGTAGTCCGGCTTCGCCTGGCTTGCCCGGCAGACCGGCCTTGCCCTGCGCTCCGGCTTTTCCGGCGGGACCCGGCTTGCCCTGCGGTCCCGGCTTGCCGCGCGCACCGTCCGGGCCTCGCTTGCCCGGATGACCCTGCGGCCCCGGCCGTCCCGGCTCGCCCTGCCGTCCGCGCGGACCCTGCGGTCCCTGCCGTCCCTGATCGTCTGCCACGCCGCTACTCCTTCTGCGCATGCAAGCTACTTAGCGGCGTTTGACGACAGCAGCAATTCCACCCGCGCTTCGCGTCGGGCTTGATCAACATCAATCGGCGCCAGGGGCGTCGTGGCATGGATGACGCGAGGCCATCATGCTTGCGAGGAGCGACCGATGCGTGCAGCGTGGAAAGTCTTCTGTCTGTCGGCGATCATCCTCGCGGCAGCGGTCGGTCTTGCCCATCTGATCGTGCCCGATGTCGTCCCGGTCGGCTACGCCGAAGAGCCACAGGCGTCATGGGCGATCCTGACGGCCTTCGTCTTGCGCGCGATCGCGCTGACCGCGGCCTGGGTCGCGATCATCACGCTGTCGGTGCTCGTCGGCGCCAAGTTGTATCAGATGGTCTTCCACACGGTACCGCGCGCGGAATGATCACGCCGTCATGCGCTAGTCATGATAGGCCGGCACCTCGATGCCGGAAGCCGCATAGAGCCTGATCTTGTTGCGCAGCGTGCGCACCGACAGGCCGAGCACGCGCGAGGCGCGTGTGCGGTTGCCGTCGCAGCGCGCGAGCGTCTGGAGCACGAGCTCGCGCTCGACCTCGCCGACAGTTGCGCCGATCAGCAGTGGAACGATCTCGTTGGGTGCAAGGAATTGCGCGCCCTGCTCGGACGCCGCGACATGAACTGTGGTCATCAAAACACTCCCCGATCAACGCCCGCTTCCACCGTTGGAAGCGGATCGAGAACAAACGACCCCCAAGCCGTAGATCCACGGTGGGCGGGTTTGGTTAACGAAAGGTTAATTGCGCGCCGTCGCACGAATTGACCTTGGGAATGCCGCCGCGTTGCCGTGATTGGCACGAGATGCACAGCGATGCGGACCGATCTCGCTCACACCGTGCGATATCCCCCATCGACCATCACGATCGTTCCCGTGACGTAAGACGACAGGTCCGAGGCGAGGAAGATCGCGGGGCCGACGATGTCCTCGGGCTTGCCGGTGCGCGCGAGCGGGGTGTGGTCGACGAAGGCCTGGACCAGTGCCGGATTGGTGGCGCGCACCTTGGCGTTGATGTTGGTCTCGATGAAACCGGGGCCGATCGCGTTGACGCGCACGCCTTCCTTGCCGAGCTCGACCGCGAGCGCCCTGGTGAAGCCGAGCACGCCGTGTTTTGACGTCGTGTACGCCGCCGAGCTCGGCGTGCGCAGATGCACGAAGGACTGGATCGAGGCGATATTGACGATGCGGCCTTTGCTCGCGCGCAAGGGGCTAAGGAAGGCCTGCGTCATGTTGAAGACGCCGTTGAGGTTGAGCGAGATGATGTCGTTCCAGTCCTTCGCCACCGCTTCGGTCTCCGCGGTAAAGGCATTGCGGCGGGTGATACCGGCATTGTTGACGAGGATCGAGACCTGCCCGACCTCGTCGGCGACCTGCTTGGCCAGCGCAAAGCAGTCGTCGCGCTTCGTCACGTCGAGCGCAAAGCTCTCGGCCCTGCCGCCGGCCTTGCGGATCTCCTCGGCGGCCTCCGCGACCGTGTCGGCATTGACGTCGAGCAGCACCACTTGGGCGCCTTCGCGGGCGTAGCCGGCGGCGATGGCCCGGCCGATGCCGGAGCCTGCGCCGGTGACGACGGCGATGTGGTTTGCCAGCAATGCCATGGCATTTTTCTCCCGAATTCGTTTCTAAGTTTCATGAAAGGCTAACTCGAAATTAAGGGGTCGGAAACGGCGGCCTTGGCATACTGATCTTCATTGCTAAACGTTGCGCGCATGATGGAACGGCTGGAATCCTGGAAACTCGCTCTCGAGCGCCTGCGGTCGGCGGAGCACGCCGATTGGGCCGAGGCCGGCCGGCTGGTGGCCGAGATCGTGCGGATGAGCACCGATACGATGTTGCGTCAGGCCGCCGAGCAGGCGCTTCCCGTGCTGCGCCAGGCCGCGGACAATGACGATCATGGCGTCACGCTGGCGGCGAGGCGCCGTGTCGGCGTGATCCTCGATGTCGTCCATGATCTGACGGCGCCGCGCTTCGGCCGCCGCAATGCGGCGCCGAAGAAGCTGTCCAGCGAGGATCGCGCGCGCAAGATGCTGGGCCTGCCGCTCGCGGTGCAGCTCACCTGCGACGACATCAACCAGGCCTATCGCCGCGCTGCCAAGGGCATGCATCCCGATCAGGGCGGCAGCGCGCAGGCTTTCATCGACCTCAGCTCCGCGCGCGATATTCTCATTCACCCCGGCGCGCACAAGGACGCGTGAGGGCACTCAGCTCTTGTTCACGCAGCTCGGATAGGGCGCGGCTTCGCCCGGCATGATCGGGCAGAGCTCGATCGGGCTCAGGTCGCGCAGGCGTGCTTCCCAGCGTTCGTCGTTGACCGGCGGCTCGTCGCTTTCGGGGCCGCGCTCGGCCCATTGGATGGTGTAATAGTCGGTCGCACCCTTGAGCGTGATCAGCAGCGCTGTTTCGCTGTGCCGCGTCGGGCCGCTGTCGATGCGGCTGCAGCCGATCACCGCGACGAAGCCATCGAAGCGGCCGAATTTCATCTCGCCCAAAGGCCTGGCCGCAAAGCTGTCGGGGCAGGCCGTCTTGAACCCGCCTGCGATGGTGCCTGCGAAGATCTGCGGCGAGGCGCCTGGCGTCAATGTCATGCCCTTCTCGCCGGTGACCGTGATCATCTGCGTCCAGCGCTCGGGCGTCTCGCCCTTGAGCACGGCTTCGCGGATGTAGTGGCCGCCCTTGGTGTTCTCGAACACGGCGACGAAATTCGACGGCATCGCGAAGCTGACGAGCTGGCCGAAGATCGGCGAGATCACGCGGAACGATTGCGGAGCCTGCGCCTTGGCCGTTGCGGTAAGCAGGAGCGAAGCGGCGAAAGCCGCCAGCGTCATCGTCCGTGTGCGCATCGACCTGCTCCAATCCGGCTCAAAAAACGACCGGGCAAGGATGCTAGCATCGCATCCTTGCCCGGCCCTTGTCGTCCGCCGATCGAATTCCTACCAGTTGCAGTGACCGGCCTTCAGTGCGTGATCCTTCAGCGCGAGCGCGTCGAGGAAGGTCGGCACCGACGCGCTGGCGCGATGATAGCCGGCCGGCCACGGCGTGGTCGGGATGCTCTCGTCCCAGATCTGGCACACACCGCTGTCCTGCCAGCGGATCAAATGATAGCTGGCTTCGGCCGGGCTTGCGGCGACGAAGGCGGCAGCAGCGAGACCGGCGGCAGCGCAGAGCATGGAAAAACGACGCATGGATCAGCTCCTCAAATTGAAAGATGTGATGCGCCTCCCGACAATGCGGGGAGGGGAGTGCGGGACGCGTCCTGGCGTTGCGCCCCGGACAAGGTGTGAGTAGTTCCGTGTGCTGATCAGGTTCAAAGCGCGCACGGACGAATTGGCGAAATTCGCGGCAAGAAAAACGGGCGCCGGCCATGGGCCTGGCGCAAAGAGAAAGGGCGGGCCGCTCGCGCAACCCGCCCTCGAGAATTGGACCAGCCGACCGGCTCAGAGCGTGCAGCGGCGCTCGGCGCGCATCTTGATCTGGAGCTCGGAGGCCTGGGTGAAGGTCGGCAGCGGCTTGCTGACGACCTTGTAGGTCGACACGCCCCACTGGAACGGCTTGTACTTCAGGTCCTCGTTCCAGACCTGGCAGATGCCGGTGTTGTCCCAGCGGATCACGTAATAACCGACCTTCGCCGAGGCCGGCACGGCGAAGACGGAACTGGCGATGCCGGCAACGGCACAGAGGGCGAGAACGCGACGCATGAAGTATCTCCTTTGGGGACGTGTGACGCGAAAATTCGTGCGGGAAAAGCAGGCCCTTTGCAAGCCGGGGCGCGGCCGTTTCACGGATATGTCAGGCGGAGCCGGACATTTGGTTTGGCCGCGTGCCCGGCAAGTCACACGGCTCACTTCGCCAGCGACGCCACCGCCTCGATCTCGATCAGCATCTTCGGATCGGGCAGCGCCTGCACCACGCAGGTGGTGCGTGCCGGAAAAGGCGGCGGACCGAACGCGCCGGCATAGAGCGCGTTCATCGCGGCGACGTCCGAGGTGCGGGTCAAGAGCACATTGACCTTGACGAGGTCGCGCGTGGTGGCGCCGGCTTCGTCCAGCACGCGCTTGATGTTGACGACGACATTGGCGAACTGCGTTTCGAAACCGTCCGGCAATGCGCCCTTGGCGTCGAAGCCGGGAATGCCCGACACGAACAGAAGATCTCCAACGCGCGTCGCGAAGGACAGCGGCGGCGCCTTGACATGTGGCGGGGGTGCGAAATGCTGGATCGGCATGGGGACCTCGGATGCAATGGTGACGGCGTTCGCGAAGAGCGTAGCGGTGTGCGAGGCGTGCTCCAAACAGAAAACGCGAAAACAACCCCATGCACAGTAGAAATCGTTGCCGAAATTGAAATTCGGTAATTAAGAAATTTGTATTGACCCGTCGGGCAAAACAGGGGCAGGATGGCATGGTGGGATAACGCGGGGTGTGCAGCACCACGCTCCGCTCGCGCCTCGACACCCCCATCATGTTGCCGCCGCGATCGATCGGATAGATTGCGGCGTCTGATTCGCTTTCCTCCCAGAAAATAGCCCCGGAGACGCCCCATGAAGATTGCTTCCACCTTGCGTGCCGCGCTCGTCGCCATTGCCGCGCTGGCCGGCCTCTCGACCGCGGCGCAGGCCGACGGCGGCACCGTGGTGCTGACGATCTACAAGGCGGGCTGGTTCATCGGCGGTTCGGGCGGCTCGGGCGTGCTGAACTTCCATGGCCGCTCCTATGCGCTCTCGACCGGCGGGCTCGATTACGGCCTGGTCTTCGGCGGCTCCAAGACCGTGCTGCGCGGCCGCGTCTCCAACATCAATCGTCCCTCTGACGTCGCCGGCGTCTATGGCGCCGCCGGCGCCGGCCTCGCCGTCGGCCGCGGCGCCCGCGCCATCGTGCTGACCAACCAGAAGGGCGCGGTGCTGGAGCTGTCGGGCTACCAGACCGGCCTGATGGCGAATGCGGATTTGAGCGGGCTTGCGATCACCATGCGGTAAGGCGCGGTGCCGTAGGACAAGGTGCCGGAGGGTGGGTCAGCGAAGCGTAACCCACCACGTCTGTCACCGCGGAGACCAAAGAGGTGGGTTACGCCTGCGGACTACGCTTCGCGTAGCCGCGGGCCAACCCACCCTACGGACTGCGGATTACCCACTCACCATCGCATGCACCCGCTCGCAATGCGCGACGAGGTTCTTCTGCGCGTCGACGAACGCTTTCAGCGGCGTCGGGATCGGAAAATAATAGATATTGGCGATGAAGCCGTAGATGCCGGCATCGCAGCTGGTCGGCCGCTCGCCGTCGACAAAACCGCTCATGGGTACGATCTCGGCCAGCACCTGTAAGTCGGCAAGTCCCCGCGCGTAGGCCTGCTCCGGCGAGTAGCGGCCGATGCCCTGGTAGTGATAGCGCTGCGCATTGTAGGCCTTCGCCTTCTCGAAACCTGCTGCGTCGATCTGCGGATGCTGGGCGATGAAGCCGTCGCGAAACGCGGGGTAGTAGCGCTCGTCCTTCCAGCGCGAATACGACATCACCCAGTAGAGATCGTCCAGCATGCGCGTGACGAGATGATGCGTCCGGCGCTGCGCAGGCGACAGCGCGGCATCGATGGTGAGGTGATATTTTGCGATCGCATGCGCAATGATGGTCTCGCTGTCGCCGATGGTCTCGCCGTCGTCGACGACGTAAGGCAGCTGCCCGCGCGGCGCGGCGGAGGCATCGAACACATGTTCATGCACGAACGGCACGCCGGCGAGCTTGAGGAAGGCATAGACCTTGAGCCCATAGCCGTTGTTGTCGGCGACGCCGAACAGTTCTGGATAGGAATAGAGGGTCAGCATGGTGGCCTCCTTACTCCCGGGCCGGTACGTCCGCCCGTTTGTCCGTCGTGCTCGCCTGTGCGCGCTTGCCGGAGCGGATCATCAGGAACGATCCGGATGTGCCCGGCAGTCGCCAGCGCCCGTCGATCTCGGTCGCCTCGCCATTCATGATGCCATCATACTGGACGATGTCGAAGCCATAGCCCGGCGGCTCGTAGCGCTTGACGAAGGAGACGACGCTGCCGGCGCGATGGCCTGATATCGAGGCGCTGTGGGTGCGCACCGGGCAGCGCGGGTTCGAGCAGGGCTCGGTGACGTGGCCTCCGAGCGCGCCGCCAGCCTCGATCAGCGTCGCCGTGAACGTGACCATTCCCGTGCCAGGCTGGATGTAAGTGCCGTCCCAGACACCGGAGAGATCGTCGCTCATGCGGCGGCTTCCTCTGAATGATTTTGCCGGTTGATCCCGGTTCTTCCATTCAAAGTCGTATCGCCCTGGTCACGCCCTTGCAATAGTCCGCTCGCGACGTCGATCGATCGGAGGATGCGCGAGATCAATCGTCCGGTGGAGAGGGACGATGCGTATGGGGGATGACGGTGCCGTAGGGTGGGCACTCACTGTGTCGTCCCGGCGGAGGCCGGGACCCATACCGCGCAGTCCATCGGTTGTGGACGGTAGAAGTACCGAACGGCGAGTCTTCGCCAAACCTCGGCCTGTGGTTATGGGTCTAGGCCTTCGCCGGGACGACGGCGGTGTTTGACGCGCTATCGGTAATCCAAGCTTCACAGCGACCCGCTTCTTCAATCCGTCTTGCATCGCTATACTGCCGACTTCAGCTGAATGGTGATCTCATGACAAGCGAATTGGAAGGCAAGGTTGCGGCCGTGACCGGGGCCGCGTCGGGCATCGGGCTCGCGAGCAGTGAGGCGATGCTGGCTGCGGGCGCGCGCGTGGTGATGGTCGACCGCGACGAGGCGGCGCTGAATGCGCTCCGCAACAAGCACGGCGATGCATTGATCCCGCTGGTCGTCGACCTCCTGGATCCCAAAGACTGCGCCACGCTGCTGCCGCGCATTCTGGAGAAGGCAGGCCAGCTCGACATCCTGCATGCGAATGCCGGCACCTATGTCGGTGGCGATCTGGTGGATGCCGACACGACGGCGATCGACCGGATGCTGAACCTGAATGTCAACGTCGTGATGAAGAACGTGCACGACGTGCTGCCGCACATGATCGCGCGGCGGACCGGCGACATCATCGTCACCAGCTCGCTGGCGGCACATTTTCCGACGCCATGGGAGCCGGTCTATGCGTCGTCCAAATGGGCGATCAACTGCTTTGTCCAGACCGTGCGGCGCCAGGTCTTCAAGCACGGCATTCGCGTCGGCTCGATCTCGCCCGGCCCGGTCGTCACCGCGCTGCTCGCGGACTGGCCGCCCGAGAAGCTGCAGGAAGCAAGGGATTCGGGCAGCCTTCTGGAGGCGAGCGAAGTGGCTAGTGTGGTGATGTTCATGCTGACGCGGCCGCGCGGCATGACCATCCGCGACGTGGTGATGATGCCGACGAATTTCGATCTTTAGGCCTACTCTCGCAGGGTGGCTTAGCGAGGCGCTGCTTACTGCTCGGCGGAAATCGTTTGCTCTGTCGCTCAATATGATTGACGTGATCAATCATAAGTTGTAGAAATAACGCAGTCAATTACGTGCGCTACTGGATACTGTTTGCGTGTAGTCTGCGACGATTGCGATGCACTCCATTGATGGTCCTGGAAAGACATTCAATCCTGAAGCGTTTAAAGACTTTGATCTTGATCTGAACAAGAGCGAAGTCGAGGGGCTTCGCCGTCAGCTTCAGGAGTTAAGGCAAAAGAGGTCGTATTATACGGCCTTGGGTCGATTCGTGCCAGCGACGGGGTTGCTATTCTTCGTCGCGTTTTTTGCGATCTACATCAAATGGCAATCTCCCTATCTGTTGGCAGCAGGCGCCTTTTATCTGATCGTGGCAATCGCCTTTCCGATGTTTTCCTACGCCGGAGCGATCGATACTGAAATTGAAGCTATCGAAAGCGAAATTGCACTTCGACTAACGGGAGCCGAAGCGACAGAACAGAGAGCTGAGCGTCTCTTCAAGGCTCACGGTATCGACTTGCGAAGATATTATCAGCAAACGCTTCGCCATAGCGCATTCGTCTTCGCTACCGGAATTAGTTGCGTCGTGCTCGGCTTCGGTATCGTCGGTTATACATTGTACGACCTGAAGCACGTCGAAGGCTTGTCCGAGAAAGTCCTGACAGGGGCGTTTGGATTGGTCTCCGGAGTGCTAACTAATTTTGTGGCGGCGATTTACCTTAAGATGTTTGCCGAGACGATAACGACGTTGACTGGATTCCACAGAAAGCTAGTGACCACTAACCATTTGCATTTCGCAAACTTTCTCTTGGCCAAAGTATCCGATCCTGCGAAGCGTGATGAAAACTATGCAAGACTCGCAGCCCTGATTGCTTCTGCGAGTACAGCGGAGAAGGACAATGTCTAATCCTTTCCTCCTCATTCTTCTTCGTGTGGAAGTTCCATTTGAGATATGGATTGTCTTGGTCGTCTGTACTGGTGGAATTTATTTGATTGTGTTTCTCTTTCGCAGGGAGCCAGAAGCTCCTGTGGCTCAACGCGCTGAACTCGAACTTGGCGCGTTGCTTGGAGACATTACGACCGCAGTTATGGGAGGTCGCGAAGAGGAAATTTTGAAACTTGTCTGGTCAAGGTATCCAGTTCAAGAAGAAAGAAAGGCTTGGTTGGTCGGCATAACTAAGCTTGGCCTCAACGAGGTCCTCTCGTCAGACGAGATCAGTGTGGGCAGCCTAGAGGATGCGAAGAAGCGGCTCGTCGCGGGTGGTATGCCCCAAGATTTTGCAGAGCAACTGGTCGGAGCCATCATCCGCTCCCTGATCGCCATGCAGTCTGGCCGAACTGACGAGAAGACCCCTTCTCCAGAAGCGTTTTGACGGCGCCGTAAGTGCGTGGCAGTTAGAGCTATCTCAGGAGTCGAGGTGCGAGATCCAATTTGCCAGTTGCAGCCACGGCTCCAGTGTCCAATGCCCGGACGCCGCCCCCGACGGCGACGGCAGCACGAAGATCTCCGGCAAGCTCGCATCGCGCGGTTGCCGCCCGAGCGCAATCGCAGCTGACGGCCTGCCATAAAACAAGCTCGCCGCCTTCTTGCTCGTGAACGCAATCGTCCGCGGCCGATATTTTTCGATCTTCGCCCTGAACCCCGGCACGTCGATCGTCTCCGCCGCGATCTGGTGATCCATCCCCGCGCCCGACTTGGAGAGATCGGTGAAGCCGATCCCGAGTTCGATCAGCGCGGCGAACTCGCTTGGCTGATAGCGCCGCGGCGTGATGCCGGCCTCATGAAGCGTGCGCCAGAAGCGGTTGCCGGGATGGGCGTAGTAATGCCCGAGCTCGGCCGAGCGCGTCGAGGCGGCGGTGCCGACGAAGACGAGGCGGAGGTTGGGAAGGAGCTGATCGGGGAGGCGGTGGGTAGCAACCGTAGGCAAATTGCGGATCCGTGCGATCATTAGAGAATGAGTGTGCTCGCCGATCGCTTCGTGGTTGATCCTAAGAGCTGACCGAGCATGTGGATAGCTTCTGTCACGAGCTTTCCAATTTTGATTGTTCTGGATATGTTCCTTGATTGATCTTTTCATTCTCTGCCGCTCTTTCGGATCTCATTTGCCGCCTTGAGGGGGCTATTCGGTGCTGGACCAGATGTCTGAAAAAGAGGTCGGAGCATATCGGGATCGGTATTGCGCGTTCGTCGATATCCTAGGCTTTCGACAGCTGATTGATCGTCTAGGTACTGAGTCAAGTCAGTTCGACGCGCTGCGAGCGTTACTCGCAAGAGTGCATGGAGCCAAGTCTGATGGTCCTAGCGAGCAACAGTCTGACTTCCGCGCGCAGAGCATATCCGACGCTGTTGCGATCTCCACTCTACCTACGCCGAGCGGCTTAGCTGAAATCTTCAATGTGCTAGAATTGCTGGCAGTTGATCTGCTCGTCGAAGGATACTTTATCCGCGGCGCAGTTGTGCGTGCGCCCCTTTATCACGACGACAAAATGGTATTCGGCAGGGCGCTTGTACAAGCGTACAGCCTTGAATCAGAGGTCGTTAAATTTCCCCGCATCATGGTAGCGCGCAACGTCCGCGACGATATCATCCGTTTCGCGGCAGATTCCAAGCTTCGCGTGAGCTCTCCTGACGCGAAGTGCTTGCGGCAATCTCTAGATGGGCCAATGTACCTCGATATTTTACGGCCCGTGGTCTCGCTGCTAAAAAAGAACGAGCATCCATTCCAGAAGCTTACGTCGGAGGAGAAGATCAGGCATCGTAAGTATCTTGGCATTCGTGAGCGAATTCAGCAGCGCTACGAGGAGTCAATGGACTCTCCCCGGCATTTTGAAAAGGTGCGATGGTTCGCTCAATATTGGAATGAGGTAATTCCGAACGAATTCAACCTTCGTCTTCGGGATGCCGATCGAACGTTTTAGTCACTAAGATCCAGACTATGTTACCGATTGATCTTGCCATTTTTTCCCCAAAGGAGATCTGGCAACGCGACGGAATGATCCATATCTAGTTAAGGTTTAGGGGGTGAAAATTGTAAACCATTGGAGGAACGCGTGAAAGTGCCTGAAGTAGCTAGTCGACTACGTGCTATCGCCACTAAATTGAAGCTTTCCCGCCCGAGCGAGGCTACAGAGCTGGTAGAGTTAGCCGATGAATTACGGCGTAGGCCCTCAATCGGCGCTCGCGCCCCGGCAACCAGTACGCCAATGACGCCAGATCTCGCCCAAGATATTCGGGACTATGCCAAGGCGAATCCGGGAATGTCACAGCAAGCAATTGCAGAGGCGTTCAACGTCAATCACGGCCGTGTCAGCGAGGCCATTCGAGGTAAACGAGCCTAGCGCTGCTAGGTAAGAAGGTCGGTAAGACAAGCCTTGGACTTGTGGTCGTTGCTGCCAAAGTCGAGAATGGTGAAAAGTACCATTCTCGATTCTCGGTGATTTATGCAAAATACGTCGCACGCTGTCATGTCTCAGCGAGTTGAGTCTAAAGCTAGCGCTGACGATTTTCCCACTCCGCCGTGGGCAACGCGGGCATTGATCGAACACGTCTTGCAAGAGAAGACCGCGTTGAAACGGCTGACATGCTGGGAGCCCGCCTGTGGGGCAGGTCACATGTCGAAGGTTCTTGTAGACTATTTCGAAGTGGTTTGTTCCTCAGATGCGTACGAATATGGGTACGGAAACATCTTTGATTTTGTGAGAATGCGACCTCAAGACCACTCGTGTGATTGGATCATAACCAACCCACCATTCAAGCATGCGCAAACGTTTGTGCTGCACGCTCTAGAAATTGCCAAGTGTGGTGTAGCAATTTTGGCTCGTAGCGTGTTTCTTGAAAGTGTGGGGAGATACCGCTCGGTATTTCGAGACAGGCCGCCTAGCGCTTTTGCGCAATTCGTTGAGCGTGTGCCAATGGTCAAAGGCCGGTTAGACCAAAAGGCATCCACGGCAACCGGCTACGCGTGGTTTGTCTGGCGTAAAGAAGACTTGATTGAGGCACCCAGGCTAATCTGGATACCTCCATGCAGAAGAGAGCTAGAACGGGAGGGAGATTACGATGCTCCCCCTCCCGTTGTACCCAAAGGTGAAACTGCTGACGCGGCAGATTTGGAAGTGTGAAGCCGCCTCACAACACCCGATTACTCTCCTTCACCTTCTCCGCATCCAGATAAACGCTGCTCCCCATCTCCTTGAACTTCGCGCTCATCTTCGCCATGCCATCCTCTGCGGTGCCCTGCATCGACATCCCAACCGAGTTCGGATCGTTCAGCGTCGCGGCGTAGTCGCGGACGTCCTGCGTGATCTTCATCGAGCAGAACTTTGGGCCGCACATCGAGCAGAAATGCGCGACCTTGTGGGCTTCCTTCGGCAGGGTCTCGTCGTGGAAGTTTTTCGCCGTGTCGGGGTCGAGGCCGAGGTTGAACTGGTCGCTCCAGCGGAAGTCGAAACGGGCGCGGGACAGCGCGTCGTCGCGGAGCTGGGCGGCCGGGTGGCCCTTGGCGAGATCGCTGGCGTGAGCTGCGATCTTGTAGGTGATGACGCCGGTCTTGACGTCGTTGCGGTCGGGTAGCCCGAGATGCTCCTTCGGCGTGACGTAGCAGAGCATGGCGCAGCCGAACCAGCCGATCATGGCGGCACCAATGCCCGACGTGATGTGGTCATAGCCCGGCGCGATGTCGGTGGTCAGCGGTCCAAGCGTGTAGAACGGCGCTTCGCCGCACTCCTTGAGCTGCTTGTCCATGTTGATCTTGATCTTGTGCATCGGCACGTGGCCGGGGCCTTCGATCATGACCTGGCAGCCCTTGTCCCACGCGATCTTCGTCAGCTCGCCGAGGGTCTCCAGCTCCGCGAACTGCGCACGGTCGTTGGCGTCGGCGATCGAGCCGGGACGCAAGCCGTCGCCGAGCGAGAACGAGACGTCATACTTGCGCATGAGGTCGCAGATCTCGTCGAAATGCGTGTAGAGGAAGCTTTCCTTGTGATGCGCCAGGCACCACTTCGCCATGATCGAGCCGCCTCTGGAGACGATGCCGGTGACGCGGCTAGCGGTGAGGTGGATGTATTGCAGGCGCACGCCGGCGTGGATGGTGAAATAGTCGACGCCTTGCTCGCACTGCTCGATCAGCGTGTCCTTGTAGAGTTCCCAGGTCAGCTTCACGGGATCGCCGTTGCACTTCTCCAGCGCCTGGTAGATCGGCACCGTGCCGATCGGCACCGGTGCGTTGCGCAGGATCCATTCGCGCGTGGTGTGGATGTTGCGGCCCGTCGAGAGGTCCATCACGGTGTCGGCGCCCCAGCGGATCGCCCACACCATCTTCTCGACCTCTTCCTCGACCGACGAGGTCACCGCCGAGTTGCCGATATTGGCGTTGATCTTGGTCAGGAAGTTGCGGCCGATGATCATCGGCTCGAGTTCGCTGTGGTTGATGTTGGAGGGGATGATGGCGCGGCCGCGCGCGATCTCGTCACGCACGAATTCCGGCGTGATGAAGGCGGGCACCGAAGCGCCGAAGCGCTCGCCGTCGGCAAGGGCTGCTTCCGCGCGCTCGAGCTGCTGCTTGCGGCCGAGGTTTTCGCGGGCGGCGACGTAGATCATCTCCTTGGTGATGATGCCGGCGCGGGCGAATTCGAGCTGGGTGATCTTGTGGCCGTCGAGGCCGCGCAGCGGCTTGTGATAGGCCGAGAAGGCGCGCGCGGCGTTGTCGGTGGAGACGCTGCCATTGTCCTCCGGCTTGATCTGCCGGCCCTGATATTCCTCGACGCCACCAC
Source organism: Bradyrhizobium manausense (assembly GCF_018130615.1). GTDB lineage: Bacteria > Pseudomonadota > Alphaproteobacteria > Rhizobiales > Xanthobacteraceae > Bradyrhizobium > Bradyrhizobium manausense_A. Next base: position 29,548 of record NZ_JAFCKB010000015.1, on the reverse strand, counting down.
GCTCCAGCACCCATTGCTTGCGGCCGCGCGCGAGGCCGGCGTTGACGTCGATGGTCACGGACGGATCGGTATAGGGGCCCGAGGTGTCGTATACCGGCAGGTTCGGCTCGCCGGCGCCTTCGGACAGGATGATCTCGCGCAGCGGCACGCGCAAATCGGGCGCGGCATCGGGCGAGGCGAAGATTTTTCGCGAGGAGGGCAGCGGGCCGGTGGTGACGGCGGGGATGGTCTTGTCGGGATTGGAGCGGATGTTCATTGGATCCTCCGGTTTAATTCTGGTGTGCGTGCGTCTGGGCGACGCTGGTGAGTTCTTGCTCCGTCATTGGGAGCGCAGCGAAGCAATCCAGAATCTCTCTGCGGAGACGGTCTGGATTGCTTTGTCGCAAGTGCTCCTCGCAATGACGGGTGGAGAGAGTGGAGTGCATCACGCCGGCTCCTTCTGGCCGAGCCACTGCCGCACCCGCGCGTCGGGGTCGGCGTTCTGGGTGACGTCGCTGACCACCGCGATGGAATCCGCGCCTGCCGCAAAGATCTCCGCGGCGTGCTCGAACTTGATGCCGCCGATCGCGACCAGCGGAATGTCGCCGATGCGCTTCTTCCATTCCGTGATCTTCGGAATGCCCTGCGGCTCGAAGCGCATCGATTTGAGCGTGGTGAAGAAGATCGGGCCCAGCGCGACGTAATCGGGTTGTGCGGCGAGCGCGGTCGCAAGCTCGTCGTCGTCATGCGTGGAGATTCCGAGCGACATGCCGGCCTCGCGGATCGCCTTGAGATCGGCGTCGGCGAGATCCTCCTGGCCGAGATGCAGATATTTTGCGCCGGCGACGATCGCCGCGCGCCAGTAGTCGTTCACGACCAGCTTGGCTTGCGTGCCCTTGGTGATCTCCAGCGCATCGGTGACGATCTGGAGCGCGTCGGCGTCGTTCAGCTCTTTCGTGCGCAGCTGAATGGTGCCGACGCCGAGCTTTGTCAGGCGTTCGACCCAGGCGAGGCTGTCGACGACGGGATAGAAACGATCAGGATACGCGTTGCGATCAGGATACGGCATGCCAGAACGGGGTCCCAACGACAGGGGTGGAGGGTGAGGCGAAATCGCGGGCGTTCATCAGCCCGGCCTCGTAGGCGGTGCGGCCGGCCTCACAGCCGAGGCGGAAGGCGTTGGCCATGGCGACGGGATCGGCGGCCTTGGCGATGGCGGTGTTGAGCAGCACGGCGTCATAGCCGAGTTCGAGCGCCTCGGCGGCATGCGAGGGCGCGCCGATGCCGGCGTCGACCACCAGCGTGATGTCGGGCAGGCGCTCGCGCAAAAGCTTCAGTGCGTCGCGGTTGATGATGCCCTTGGCGCTGCCGATGGGCGCGGCCCACGGCATCACCACCTTGCAGCCGGCATCGACCAGGCGGTTGGCGACCGAGAGATCCTCGGTGCAGTAGGGAAATACTTCAAAACCGTCCTTGATCAGGATGGTTGCGGCTTCGACGAGGCCCACGACATCGGGCTGCAGCGTGTCGTTGTCGGCGATGACCTCGAGCTTGATCCAGGACGTCGCAAACAATTCGCGTGCGAGCTTTGCCGTGGTCACGGCCTCGCGCACGCTGCGGCAGCCGGCGGTGTTCGGCAGCACGGCGACGTCGAGCTCGCGGATCAGCTTCCAGAACGCGTCCCCGGTCTTGCCGCCGGCGGATTCGCGCCGCAGCGACACCGTGACGATGTTCGAGCCGGCGGCGCGGATCGCCGCCTGCATGATCGCAGGCGAGGGATAGAGCGCGCTGCCGATCAGCAGGCGGGAGGCGAAGGTTTTGCCGTAGAAGGTCACCATGTTGGAGGTGTCTCCTCAATCTCACTGTCGTCCCGGCGAAGGCCGGGACCCATAACCACAGGATTTGGTTGGGACAGTTGGTCTCTCCCCGAGTGCCCCAAGCGAGATCACGCGGTATGGGTCCCGGCCTTCGCCGGGACGACAGGTGGAAGGGGTCTGCGCCACCATCATCTCATCCTCCCTGCCGCGGCGTGATGATCTCGATCTCGTCGCCGGCCTTGAGGTGGGTCTCGGCCCAGCGGCTCTTCGGCACCACGTCGTAATTGAGCGCGATCGCGAAATGCGTGCCCTCGTAGTCGAGCTCTGAGAGCAGCGCGTCGACGCTGGCCGAATTGATTTCGCGTTGCTCGCCGTTGACGGTCACAAGCATTGCATCACCTCATTGTCGATCTGGCCGCGCTCGACATAATTAAGCGTCAGCTCGGCCAGCGCGGGCGCGATCAGGAAGCCGTGGCGGTAGAGCCCGTTGACGCTGATCCGGCCGCCGCGCACCCCGATACGCGGCAGATTGTCCGGAAAAGCCGGGCGAAGGCCCGAACCGAATTCGACGATGCGGGCCTCGCCGAAGGACGGATGCACCGCATAGGCCGCGCCGAGCAGCTCCAGTGCGGAGCGGACGGAAACGCCGGTGTCCTCGGCCTCGATCGAGGTCGCGCCCAGCATGAACAGATTGTCCTCGCGCGGGATCACGTAGAGCGGCCAGCGCGGATGGATCAGCCGCACCGGGCGCGCCAGCTGCACCTCGTCGGTCTCGATCAGGATCATCTCGCCCTTGACGCCGCGCAGCTCCGGCTGCTCGTCGCGCGCACCGAGGCCGCGGCAGTCGATCACGATGCCGCCCTGGCCTTGCAGGTCCTGGGCGGTGACGTCGCTGTCGAACTTGATGGTGCCGCCGGCAGCTTTGATGCGCTCGTGCAGCTTCGGCAGCACGCGGCGCGGCTCGACATGGCCCTCGTTCGGGAAGAACAGCGCATCGCGGAAGCGGCCTTCCAGCGACGGCTCGAGCTCGGCAAGGCCTGCGGCATCGAGCCGGCGGTGCTCTTCGGTCATGCGCGCAAAGCGCTCGAAATCGTTGCGCTCGCGCGGGTGCGCGACGACGAGCGAGCCGTTGAAGGGCGTATCCGGCAATTCGCGCCGCCAGATGTCGAGGGAGCGCTGGCCAAGCCTGGAGATGATGGGTTCGGCGACCTCGGCCTCGCAATAGGGCGCGAGCATGCCGCCGGCCCAATGGCTGGTGGCATCGGTCATGGTGGCGTCACCGCGCTCGTGCAGGGTCACCGCATGGCCGGCCTGCGCGAACAACAGCGCCTGCCAGGCCCCCGCAATGCCTGCTCCGATGATGGATACCGGTGAATCCGGTCGTTTGGTCGTCTGCAACATCCCTGTCCCTTCGCCGGCATGACCCGGATCAGGTTCAAAGGGTCACCGCGGTCCTGGGCAGCCGGTGTTGGCCGTATAGCCCATTTAGCGGTATCTCAGCTCCTCCTCGGAGCACCCCTCGGAACGGCTCTAATGTAGGCTAGTGGGGCGGGGTGGTCAACGCGTTAGCCACAGACCAGTCATTCCGGGATGGTGCGAAGCACCAGACCCGGAATCTCGAGATTCCGGGTTCGATGCTCCGCATCGCCCCGGAATGACGATCAATAGTGTGGAACCTGCGCCCGCGCGTTGCGGACATGCTGGGTGAGTTTCCGGTGCGGGAGGCTGCCGAACATCGGCTGCGGATTGCCGTTCGGCTCGAGCCAGGGCTCGTTGCTGGCCTCCTGCACCATCGCCCGCTGCTGCTGCTGGCGCTGCTGCTTTGCAACGTAGTAATAGCCGCCCGCGAAATAACGCACGGCTCTTGCGTGGTCGCCATTGGCGGCGTGATAGGCGCCGGCGAGGTATTTGACCGCGTAGGTGAGGTTGGTGTTGGGATCGCGCAGGCCGCTCGCATCGCCGGTGTAGCCGAGGCCGCGGGCGGTCGCGAGCTTGATCTGCATCAGCCCGATCGTGCCGCCACGGCCGACGAGGCCAGGCTGATAACGGCTCTCGCGCATGATGACACGATGCACGAGCGCCTCCGGCACGCCGTTGGCGCGCGCATGCATGGCGACCATCTCGGCATATTCGGCCTGGCCTGCGAAGGCGGCCTGCGGCAACATCAGCCCCGCCGCAGCGAGAACGGCAATACGCAAAATTTTCATTGAAGTATTCCTCGGCAGAACTGACCCGCCCCGTGCGCGTTAGGCCGTGGGAACACGGCGATGATGTGGCGAAATGCCACCAGCGGCGATTTTCGCCGAGCCGTCGTTTTTACGACTCAAACATGGGTTAATTTCGGAGCTGGCGGAGTGCCTTACGCGACAGCAGGTCTGTCCATTCGTGCAACCGCCCAAAAACGCGACACCAGCATTCGGGAGGACGTCCATGACCCGAGCAGACATCGACGATATCCCCACACAGAACCCATGTGCCCAGTGCGGCGCGCCGATCGCGCGGCCCGACTGGATCGAGCCGGGCGAGGGACGCGTCTCCTATCTCTGGAGCTGCCACGCCTGCGGCTATCGCTTCGAGGCGATCGCGATCTACCATGAGGCGGCTATCGAACATCCGCCGCTCGCAGCCTGAGCTTGTCTTTCAAGAGGGCATGATCTTTTCGGAAAACCGCTTCACACTTTTCCGGATCATGCCCTAAGCGGCCAGCCGCGGCTGCTGCCACACCGGCAGCTGCATCCGCACGATCAGTCCGTGCGGCTGGCGGTCGTGCAGCGACAGCTCGCCGCCATGGGCGAGCGCGATCGCGCGCGCGATCGACAGGCCGAGGCCGAAGCCGGTGGAATCGTCCATGGTGCGCGCGTCGTCGCCGCGCACGAACGGCTCCAGCATCTCCTGCTTGCGCGCATCCGAGATGCCGGGGCCGTCGTCCTCGACGTCGATGACGAGCCTGGTGCCCGAGACATCGAGGCGGATCGTCACCTCGGCGCCGAAGCGCACCGCGTTCTCGACCAGATTGGTGACGCCGCGATGCAGGTCGTCGGGACGCGCGGCGGCGGTCGCGGATGTCGGGCCGTCATAGTGAACGACGTGGCCCATGTCGCCGAACTGGTCGGCGATGAGCTGCAGCGTGCTGGCAATATCGACCAGCGTCACCGCCTCGATCTTGCGGTCGTTGCGCAGCAGCGACAGCACGCTTTCCAGCATCGAGCGCATCTGGTCGAGGTCGATCAGCATGCGCTTGCGGTTGCCCTCGTCCTCGATGAACTCGGCGCGCAGGCGCAGCCGCGTGATCGGGGTGCGCAGATCGTGGCTGATTGCCGCCAGCATCTTGGTGCGATCCGACATCAGCCGCGCGATCCGCTCGTGCATGCGGTTGAGCGCGCGGGCGACCGAGCGGATCTCCTCCGGGCCGCGCTCGGGCAGCGGCTCTGCCTCGCCGTCCAGGCTGAAATTCTCGGCGGCCGTTGCAAAAGACGAGAGCGGCGCCGCCAGCGCGCGCGCGGCCCACAGGCCGAGCACGGTGATACAGATGAAGGCGGTCATCAGCGTCACCAGCCAGGGCGCGCCCCAGAACCACGGACGCGGGCCGCTCTCGACATGGCCCGCGATCACGGTGCCGTCGGGCAATTGCACGCCGATGCGGTTGGCGCCGCCCTCGGGCGCGAGTTGCACCACCTTGTAGCCATGGCCGAGATGGCGGCGGAGCCCGTGCAGGTGCTGGCCTTCACTGTCCTCGATCACCGTTGCCGTATCAGGCGCTGATATCTCGATGTTGAGCTTGGGGAAGGCGCGGGCGAGATCTGCGGCGAGGCGCGGCCGGTCGTCCGGCCTGGCCGAGCCGAGCAGCAGCGCCGCGTCGGTCAGTTGATGGCCGCCGTCCGGCGGCGTGTCCGGGCGATCCGGCCGGCTGATCAGGAAGGCGGTGGTGACGACGAGATGCAGCGCGACGGTCGAAGCCAGCACCAGCGCGGCGATCTGCCCGCCGATGCCCTTGAGGTGGAAGAACCCGAACGGCCTCATCGTCTCAAAGCCCCGTCAGTTGCTCAGGGGCGTCGTAACCGCTTCCGTTCGGGGCGTAAACAGGTAACCGCCGGAGCGCACCGTCTTGATGATGGTGGGATCGGCCGGATTGGGCTCGATCTTGCGGCGGATGCGGCTGACCAGCACGTCGATGGAGCGCTCGAACGAGCCGGTGTTGCGGCCCTGCGTGAGGTCGAGCAGGCTGTCGCGCGACAGCACACGGCCGGGGCGTTCGCAGAACGTCCGCAGCAGGTCGAACTCGGCGCTGGTCACCGCGACGCGCGCGCCTTCCGGATTGCGCAGCTCGCGCAGGCGCAAGTCGATGCGCCAGCCTTCGAAGGCGAGCGTCGAGGCGCCCTCGATCGAGCTTGCGGCCTGCGCGGAGGCCTGACGCCGCAGCACCGCATTGATGCGGGCGAGCAGCTCGCGCGGATTGAACGGTTTCGGCAGATAATCATCCGCGCCCATCTCGAGGCCGACGATGCGGTCGACGTCCTCGCCGCGCGCGGTCAGCATGATGATCGGCGTCTGTGCTTCCGAGCGCACCTTGCGGCACAGGCTGAGACCGTCCTCGCCCGGCAGCATGACGTCGAGGATGATGAGATCAACGCGGTGGTCGGCCATGGCGCGCGACATCTCGCGGCCGTCGCTCACAGCGGTCACGTTGCAGGAGTTGTTGCGCAGATATTTCGCAATCAACGTCCGGGTTTCGCGGTCGTCCTCGACGACCAGGATGTTGGGAGAGGGATTGGCCATGAGCTTTGTTTGTCCAAGATTCGGGCCAAAAGGCGAAGATTTTTGTTTCCGTTTGTTTCCGAATGTATTTCCGCAACACCCCGCAACGACTGGGTCGTCATACGGCAAGGTCTCGTTAAGCCCATTAACCATAGCGTGGCGCAGCAATGTACGAAACCCCGCAAAACCCACGGTGCCCTCATGACCTCGATTTCGGCGGCCTCCGCCAGTAATCACCAGTCGCCGCTCCAGCGGCTTCAGCAGGAATTGCAATCGGAAGTGTCCGACGGCACGATCTCGTCGTCGGACCAGTCCGCACTGACGACTGCCCTGCAAGACATCGATACCGCGCTCCAGCAGAGCCGCTCCAGCGACCAATCCAGCGGCACCAAGCCGTCCAAGGACGGCCTGAAATCCAAGATCGACGATCTCATCGCGGGCGAGGTCTCGAACGGGACGCTGACATCGGATCAGGCCGACGAGCTGAAGGGCGTGTTTCAGTCCGCCTTCGGCAAGGGACCCGGCGGTCCCGGCGGCGCCGGTGGCCCGCCTCCCGGCCCGCCGCCGTCGGATGACGGCTCTTCGGATTCGTCGTCGACGACGGACCCGACCAGCAGCTCGAGCGAGTCCAGCACCGCCAAGATCCTCGAGCAGTTTCTCCAGGCGCTGCAGCAGTCGCAATCCCAGAGCTCGTCCTACGGCGCCAACGGCAGCACGACGGGCTCGTCGAGCAGTTCGGATTTTTCTGCCCTGCTGATCGACTACAAGAGCTGACCTGAAGCGACGCAGGCCAGCGCGTTCCTCGCCGCGATCGTGCTTCATCCCAGGGCGCACGATCGTCGGCGAGGAATTGTGCTTTCGCGCACGTTCCTCGGCAGGAACCTTCTTCGCGCCGCAACGCTGCAAATGGCGCAGGGAAATTGACGCACATTAGGAACTGCGCGTCTTCGTAGCTGTTCTCTCCGCACGAGTTTTCTGCTGAAGGAGAGGACAGCAATGTTGATGAAATCGATCGCCGCCGGCCTCGCCGGCACGGCTTTGCTTGCGACCGTTGCGTTCGCGCAAAATCCGACCGCCACCACCGACAAGTCGCCGCCCGCGGCCACCGCGACGACGACAACCACGAGCGCATCAGGCGAGTGGCGTGCCTCGAAGATGGCCGGCGTGAAGGTCTATAACGAGGCCAATGAGAATATCGGCTCGATCAACGATCTGCTGATGGACAAGAGCGGTGCCGTCAAGATCGCCGTGATCGGCGTCGGCGGCTTCCTCGGCATGGGCGAGCATCTCGTCGCCGTGCCCTATGAGAAGCTGAAGTTCGTCAACGAGGCCGTGGCCTATACCGGCACCAGCGCGAACCCGAACGCCAAGCCCGCCGCGACCACGACGACTGGCGCTGCCACCGGTACCGAGAAGACCACAACGACCACGACCAGCTCGTCGTCGAAGTGGTATCCGGACCATGCCGTGTTCAACGCGACCAAGGATCAGCTGAAGAACATGCCCGAGTTCAAGTACTCGGAGTAATACGGATCGCGTGAGTGCCGAAGCGAAGCGCGCCCGGTTTTCACCGGGCGCGCTGTCGTGACCTTTTCACACCCGTCATTGCGAGGAGCCACCCGGTCCCGCCTCCGGCGGTCCGGAGGACGGGCTTTGCTGCGCTCGCAATGACGGAGGATGGGGGTGCCTCACTTCACCAGCGGGCAGCCGCCCTTGTCGAGCGGGCGGAAGGCTTCGTCGCCGGGCACGGTGGCGATCAGCTTGTAGAGGTCCCATTCGCCCTTGGACTCTTCCGGTTTCTTCACCTCGAACAGATACATGTCGTGGACCATGCGGCCGTCGATGCGGATCTTGCCGTTCTTGGCGAAGAAATCGTTGATCGGCGTCTTGCGCATCTGCTCCATCACCTTGGGCGCCTCATCGGTCTTGATCGCTTCGATCGCCTTCAGATAGTGCATGGTCGCTGAATAAAGACCGGCCTGGATCATGGTCGGCATGTGGCCGACCTTCTCGTTGAAGCGCTTGGAGAAGGCGCGGGTCTCCTCGTTCATGTCCCAGTAGAACGCATCGGTGACGATCAGGCCCTGGGTGGCCTTGATGCCGAGCGAATGCGTGTCGGTGATTTCCTGGAGCAGTGCGATCATCTTCTGGCCGCCCTGGACGAGACCGAACTCGGCCGCCTGCTTCAGCGCATTGGTGGTGTCGCCGCCGGCGTTCGCCAGCGCGACCACCTTGGCCTTCGAGGCCTGGGCCTGCAGCAGGAAGGAGGAGAAGTCCGACGAGTTGAGCGGATGGCGGACGTCGCCGATCACCTTGCCGCCGCTCTCCTTGACGACGTTGGCGGCGTCGCGCTCGAGCGCCTGGCCGAAGGCGTAGTCGGCGGTGACGAAGAACCAGGTGTCCTCGCCGCGCTTCACCATCGCCTTTCCGGCAACGTTCGACAGTGCGTAGGTGTCGTAGGTCCAGTGCACCGTGTTGGGCGAGCAGGCGACGCCCGTGATGTCGGAGGAGCCGCCGCCGGAATTGATGTTGATCTTGTTCTTCTCGCGCGTCAGCGCCGAAATCGGCAGCGCTACCGAGGACGTCGGCACGTCCATGACCGCGTCCACCTTTTCGTTGTCGTACCAGTTGCGGGCGATGTTGACGCCGACGTCGGGCTTGTTCTGGTGGTCGGCGGACACGATCTGGATCGGGACGCCTGCGACCTTGCCGCCGTAATCGGCAACCGCCATCTCGACAGCGGCGAGCGATCCCTTGCCGGTCGCGTCGGCATAAAGGCTCGACATGTCCGTGAGCACACCGAGCTTGACGACATTGTCGGAAATCTGCGCCTGCGCCGCGCCGCAGGTTGCGGCGATGGCGAAGCCGGCCGCGACGGCGGCGATGAGTTTTTGCATGTTGTTTTCTCCCTTAGTGTTGTTGTTTGGGCTTTGTTGCGGGGACGGTTTTAGCCAGAAACCGTGGCGGGGGCAAAGCCGGGGCGACGCGAGGACGCGTCGAGAACAAGTATGGGATTCCGTCATTCCGGGGCGCGCAATAGCGCGAACCCGGAATCCATTCATCCACCGTCGCTGCGGCGCGATGGATTCCGGGTTCGCGCTGCGCGCGCCCCGGAATGACGAGAAGTCTTTCTACCGGGAGTGTGACGCCACCATACCCCTGACGCCCCTCAGCCTTCGCTGCCCTTGAGCCGTTCGTTGCGTCGGCGCAGACCTTCGAGGGTGGCGAGGAGGATGACCGAGACCGTCGTCAGGATCACCGCTGCTGCCGTGATGGTCGGGCTGATGTTCTCGCGGATGCCGCTGAACATTTCGCGGGGCAGGGTGCGCTGCTCTGGCCCCGCCATGAACAGCACGATCACCACCTCGTCGAAGCTGGTCGCAAAGGCGAACAGCGCGCCCGAGGCCAGCCCCGGCAGGATCAGCGGCAGGATCACGCGACGGAACGCCTCGAGCGGCGACGCGCCGAGCGAGGCCGCGGCGCGTGCGAGGTTGGTGTCGAAGCTTTGCAGTGTGGCGCCGACCGTGATCACCACGAAGGGCGTCGCCAGCGCGGTGTGAGCCAGGATCAGGCCGAGATAGCTGCCGGTCAGCCCGATCGGCGCGAAGAAGAAATACAGGCCGACCGCGGTGATGACGCCGGGCACGACGACCGGCGACAGCACGAACGCCAGCACCAGCGGCTTGAACCGGCTCTTCCACTGCGCGAGCCCCAGAGCTGCCAGCGTGCCGAGAGCCATCGACAGCAGGGTCGAGGCGACGCCGATGATCATGCTGTTCTTCAGCGAGTTCATCCAGCGTGGCGAATTGATGAAATCATCGTACCAGCGCAAGGAGAGGCCGGGCAGCGGATAGGTGAGGTATGAGCCCGAGCTGAAGGACAACGGCATGATCGCAAGGATCGGCGCGATCAGGAAGATGAACACCAGTGTGGAGATGACGATGGTTGCGGTCCAGGCGACGCGCTGGCTGGGCGTGCGGAGGGAGGGAGCGTCGCTCAATTCTTCATCCCTCCCGTGACCTGCTGGCCCTGCACCAGCTTGCCGTAGACGAGCGCGAGCAGAACGGTGGCGAGGAGCAGCACGGCACCCAGCGCCGAAGCGAGACCCCAATTGGCCGTCTCGGTCGTGTAGAGCGCGATGAAGTAGCTGATCATCTGGTCGGCGGCGCCGCCGACCAGGGCCGGCGTGATGTAGTAGCCGAGCGCCAGGATGAAGACGAGCAGGCTTCCCGCGCCGATGCCGGGCAGGGTCTGCGGCAGGTAGATGCGCAGGAAGGCGGTGAGGGGCGGCGCACCGAGCGAGGCGGCGGCACGCATGTAAGCCGGCGAGATCGCCTTCATGCTGCTGTACAGCGGCAGGATCATGAACGGCAGCAGCACGTGGGTCATGGCCACGCAGACGCCGAAGCGGTTGTAGATCAGGCGCAACGGCGCATCGATGATGCCGAGCCAGTGCAGGCTGTCGTTGACGACGCCTTGGCTCTGCAGCAGCACGATCCAGGCGCAGGTGCGGACCAGAAGCGAGGTCCAGAACGGCAGCAGCACGAAGATCATCAGCAGGTTCGACCGGCCGGACGGCAGCGCCGCCAGCAAATAGGCGACCGGGAAGCCGAGGATCAGGCAGAGGGCCGTGACACTGATGCTGATGAGGAAGGTGCGGGCGAAGATTTCGCGGTAGATGGCCTGATCCGGCGAGGCCGCGACGATCGCGCCGTCCACGTTGCGCGTCAGGTCGAGCGCCGACAGCAGGTAGAAGCTGGTCACCGGGCCGCCGGCATCCCTGATCGTCGTCCAGGTGTTTCGTTCGCGCCAGGCCGGGTTGATCTTGATCAGCGCTTCCTTTGCGGTGCCGGGTTCAGGCACCGCCTTCAGATTGCGCGCCGTGCTGGTCAGGATCGTGCGAAAACCGTTCAGGGCGTAGTTGAGCCGCTTGGCTGCGATCGCAACGGTGCCGGACGCGCGCGCCGCTACGATGTCGCTCGCCAGCGCCGCATAGGCCTTCTCGTCCGGCAGGTCCTTGCCGTCCCAATTGGCGAGCGCGGTGACGGTCTGCGGCAGAACCTGGCGCACCTCGCGGTCATCGACCGCGCGCCACAGCATTCCGGCGATGGGGCCGGCGAAGGTGAAGAGCAAGAACAGCAGCAACGGCAGCACCAGTGCCAGCGCCTTGATCTGGCGCGCGCGCTCCGCACGCTTCAGGCGGCGCTTGAGCGGCACCTTGGTCTCGGCATCGACGCCGGTCAGGGACACTGCTGTCATGGCGTGATCATTTCAGGCAAAGGGGCGTGGCGCAGGCGAAAGGGCATCGCCCTCCGCCTGCGCCGCACGCTGGTTCGGTCGCGCGCTATTTCGCGGCCCATTTGTTGAAGCGCTCGGTCAGCTTGTCGATGTTCTCGAGCCAGAAGGCGACGTTGATCTCGACCGCGTTCTTGATGTTGTCAGGCGCGGTCGGCAGGTCCTTCAGGACGGCCGGCTGAATCAGGGCGGCGGCGTTCTTGTTCGAGGTACCGTAGGCAATGTTCTCCGACAGTTTCGACTGGTTCTCCGCCTTGCCGGCGAAGTCCAGGAACTTGTAGGCGGCGTCCTTGTTCGGGCTGCCCTTCAGGATGACCCAGCTGTCGAGCGTGAACAGCGCGCCGTCCCACACCATGCCGAAATTCTTCTTCTCGTTCTTGTTCGCGGTGTCGATGCGGCCATTGTAGACGGAGGTCATCACCACCTCGCCGGAGGCGAGCAATTGCGGCGGCTGGGCGCCGGCCTTCCACCAGACGATGTCGCCTTTGATGGTGTCGAGCTTCTTGAACGCGCGCTCGACGCCTTCGTCGGTCGCCAGCACCTTGTAGACGTCCTTCGGCGGGACGCCGTCGGCCATGAGCGCGATCTCGAGCGTGGTCTTCGGGCCCTGGCGCAAGGCACGCTTGCCCGGAATCTTCTTGGTGTCGAAGAAGTCGGCCCAGCCCTTGGGGGCTTCCTTCAGCTTGTCCTTGTCGTAGCCAAGCACGAAATCATAGAGGATGGCGCCGACACCGCAGGGATTGACCGATGGCTGAATGTAAGCGGCCTCGCCGCCGATCTTGGAATAATCCAGCTTCTCGTACAGGCCTTCCTCGCAGCCGACCGCGAGCTCGTCGCTCTCGACCTGGACGAGGTCCCAGGTGGCGGCGCCACCCTGGACCTTGGCGCGCAGCACGCCGACGCCGCCGTCCCAGGATTCGTCGTTCATGGCAACGCCAGATGCCTTCTTGAACGGCTCGAAATAGACCTTCTTCTGGGCCTCCTGATAGGCACCGCCCCACGACACGACGGTGAGGTCACGCGCCTGCGCGACCGTGGCCAGCGCGGCGCTGGCGCTGAACGCCGCGGCGAAACCCAGAGCAATCTTGCGCTTCAGCATGGTCCTTGTTCCTTCTTCATGTGCGTTACGTTGAGGTTGATCGTTGGGATCAGGCGGGATCGAGGGCGAGGCAGTCCTCGGGGCGGAAGGTGATGAAGACACTCTCTCCGTGTTTCAGGCTGTCATGCGCGCCCGGCTGAAGCTTGACCATGAACTCGGCATTCCCCGAGACATCCAGCACGGCCAGCGCGTGGTCGCCGAGATAGATGGTGTTCTGCACCTTGGCCGGCAGGCGGTTCGGTCCGTCGCTGGAGGTACCATCGGGGACGATCGCGACCCGCTCCGGCCGCACCGATAGGGAAGTCGATGCGCCCGCGCCTGATACATTGACGGCACGGGCCATGACGGAGCCTCCGGCCGCGAGCGCGACGCGGCAATAATCCTTGTCGACCGTCTCCACGGTGCCATCAAGCACATTGTTCTCGCCGACGAAGTTGGCAACGAAGCTGTTGACCGGATGCTCGTACAGCGCGTCGGGCTTGTCGATCTGCTGCACGATGCCGTCGTTGAACACGGCGATGCGGTCCGACATGGTGAGCGCTTCGCTCTGGTCGTGGGTGACATAGACGACGGTGATGCCCATCGTCTCGTGCAGCTGCTTGATCTCCAGCTGCATCTGCTCGCGCAGCCTCTTGTCCAGGGCGCCCAGGGGCTCGTCCATCAGCACGAGCTGCGGGTTGAAGACCAGCGCACGGGCCAGCGCCACACGCTGCTGCTGGCCGCCGGACAGTTGCCCGGGCCGCCGCTGCGCCAGGGTCTCCATCTTGATCATCCGCAGCGCCGCCTTGACGCGCGCTTGCGTTTCGGCCTTGTTCGTCTTGCGAACGGAGAGCGGGAAGGCGACGTTCTCCTCGATCGTCAGGTGGGGAAACAGGGCATAATTCTGGAACACCATGCCGATGTCGCGCTTGTGCGGCGGCATGTTCTTGATCGGACGGTCCGCGAGGTAGATCTCGCCCTGGGTCGGAACCTCGAAGCCGGCCAGCATCATCAGCGTGGTGGTCTTGCCCGAGCCCGACGGGCCGAGCAGGGTGATGAACTCGCCCTTCCTGATGTCGAGATCGAGGTTCTTCACCACGAGATGCTCGCCATCATAGGTCTTCTGAATGCCGGAAAAGCGCACCAGTGCCGGCGCAGATGTGACCATGCCGGCTTCCATGTTGTCCTCGCGCATCAAGCTACACTGGTGTCGCCACCCCTTTTCGAGGTTGCAACAGGCAGCTTAGCATCCTCCAATGAGAATGCCAGCGATGCAAGCGACGGGCCAGCTCGGGGCCGGCGCGCTACATCCCCGACAGCTTGGTCACATAGACGTTCAGGGTGCCGCCGGCTTCCGCGACCACGCGCAGCGTCTTGGCGTCGAAGGCGATGTCGGCCAAGGTGAGACTGCTGATATTGGCCTCGACCTTGACGCCGTCCTCGCTTTTCTGGAAGTCGGCGATGACGGCCGCAATCTTCTCCCGCGCATTGGCGGCGATCGGCTTCAAATCGAGCGTCGCCTTCTGCACCAGCGCCTGCTGCATCTGTGGTACCACCGCACGGGCTGCGGCGCCGAGCAGGCCGAAGGCTGCCTCGGATTCCACCGCGAGCTGGATGTCGGCGAGCCGCAGCGTCTGCTGCGCCTGGTCGAGCATCGGCCGGCCCCAGATGTGCACGGTCGCCTCGGCGCCGAGCCCGAGCCAGCTCTTCTTTTCCTTGGCGCGGACCAGCAGCGAGATCAGCAGCCGGTCGCCCGACGGGACGACGTTGACGCTCTTCACCGTGACGTCGACAGGGCCGGAGCCGTCCTCGGGATAGGTGTGGCTGACCATCTGGGCCGCGATCAGCTTGTTGATCTCGGTGAAAGGCACGTCGATCGGTACGCCGATATTCACGCCGGTGCCGGTCGGCGGCACGATCGAGATCTTGTCGGGGAACGGGCAGTCCGGCTTGGTCGGCGTCGAGGTCACGCGCGTCTCGGCCTCCAGGCCGAGCAGCAGGGTGACGGCCTGCGCATCGACGCGCGGCTGCGCCGCGATGGCGCGGGTCGGCTTCATCTCGAGCCAGAGCGGCGGCAGCGCGGCCGAGGAACTGCTGCCTTGCAGCGGGATCGAGCGGCAGGCCTTGGCCCATTGCACCTTCGCGTTGTCGCGCAGGCTGGGATCGTTGCGGATGCGCTCGGCGACGACGTTGAGCTGATCGCCGACCGTCTTGTCGATCAGCGGCTTCACCTGCGCGGGAACGTTGACCTTGGCACCGGCGACGTTGAGATTGGTGTCACCGAGATTGACCTGGGCGCCGAGATTGGGCTCGAGATGCCAGGCGGCGGCGAGCTTCGGGCGCGAGGTGACGACGACATTGCCTTTGATCTCGGCGCTGGCGTTCAAATTCTTGATGTTGACCGCGCCGATCCGTTTCGCCGCGTCGCCGCCGAGCACGCTGCCAAGCGCATCGCCGAGCGCGCCGGTGGCTTTCGCCGACAGCGACCCCGTCACGTTCAGCTTGCCGGTGATCGGCGTCGACAGCGTCAGCACGTCTTTGTCACCGGTCGCCGACATCGGTCCGCGGGCGGCGGTCCAGCCGATATCGGCGTTCTCCAGGATCTGCGAGATCGGGTTGTCCGCCTTGCCGGCGAAATTGCGCGGCGAGGCCTTCTCGGCCTGCTCCCGGATCGCCGACAGCGCGATCGCCACCGGCGCCACCACGATCGAACTCTTGGACGCGGGCGGCAGCGGCGGCATCTCTGCGACCGGTGGCGTGGAATTGGTCGCGCGCGGCGCGAGCCAGTCCATCGCCTTCAGGCTGATGAAAAACGACGCCGCGAGCACCGCAACGGCGATCAGCACGGTCTTCAAATTCAACGTCAGACGCATCAATCCCCCTGGCCGCCCCGGCGAGATTTTACAGGGCAGGCGAGGAGGGCGCTAGAGCGCACCGATGGGGTGGAATTGCGGCAAATGCGTTAACGGAAGCGGCCATGCCGTTGCCGTTTGTTCTTTCTGCCCGCGCTAACCGCGCCTGGGGCGGCGGACCGCGCGCACCTTGCCGCTGGCGCCGCCGCCGCAGAACAGGCGATCGCCGCCGTCGGACTCCAGCCCCGAGACCATCGTGCCCGCCGGCATATCGAGCTGCTCGAGCACCTTGCCCGTGTCAGGATCGATCCGCCTGATGTCGCTGTCCTCGCCTTCCCAGGTGCCATGCCAGAGCTCGCCATCGACCCAGGTCACGCCGGTCACGAAGCGCTTGCTCTCGATGGTGCGGAGAATCTTCCCCGTGTCGGGATCGATCTGATGGATCTTGCGGTCGCGATACTGCCCGACCCAGAGCGAGCCTTCGGCCCAGGCTAGTCCTGAATCGCCGCCGCCGCCGGGCGCGGGAATCGTGCCGACGACCGCACCGCTCGCCGCGTCGATCTTCTGGATGCGATCCTCTGCGATCTGGAACAGATGCCGGCCGTCGAACGCCGTTCCCGCATGTGCGGCGACATCGAGCGAGCGCGCGATCTTGCCGTTGGCCGGATCGACCGCGTTCAATTTGTCGCCCGATGCGAACCAGACATGGCTGCCGTCATAACTGACGCCATGCACGGCCTCGACGCCCGGAAAGGGGCCGTACTCGGTGACGATCTCTGCGGCGGAACGCTTCATGTGCTAGATCCCTGTGATGCGACCAACCTACGCCTTCAACAACGGCGTGGGGAGTAACAAGCCTGTCGGGAATCCCGGGACGGGCGGGGTCATCCAGCGGCGGGCGCGACCGTGGCCGAACGACTGCACCTTGTTCGATCGCGCCAGCTCTTCGAGCGCCCGCTGCACCGAGCGCGCGCTCATGCCAAGTGCGAGCGCGAGGGCAGAGCTCGACCACGGCTCGCCGTCGGCGAGAATGGCCAGCACGGCGGCGTGCTTCTCCTCGACGGGCCGGGCCAGCACGATGACGTCGCGGGTCTTGCGCGGCGCCAGCTCAAAACCCTGCTTGGTCGCGCTGATCTCGGCCAGCGGCTTGAGCTGGGTGCGGAGCCGCCCGATCTCGACACGCAAGCGTGCGCGATGGGACTCATCGGCGTGCTTGGCCTGGAACGCGCCCGATATCAGCGCCTCGCGCGAGACATCCGCGGGCCAGGCCTGCGCCAAGAGACGGGCGAGCGCGAACAGCACCGGGCGCGTTCCGAGCGGCACGGTCGTGCCTTGCCGGCGCACGACATGATGGAAGGTGTCGACGACGAGCGCGGTCGAGGTCGCCAGTCGCTCGACCTCTCCGAGCAGCAGCGGGTGCTCGCTGCCACGCGCGATCAGCCGCGCGGCCGGCGTATCGAGGATGAGGTTGGCGCTGTCGACCTCGGCGAGGAGCGCAGGGATATTCGCTTGCCGCGCTGCCTTGCCCGCGCGATCGAGTGCGGCGCGCGCATCTTTTGTTTTCAGCCGCCTGATGGCGATGCCGGCGGCGACGAGCTCGCGCACGACCACAGATGCAGGCGGGAGCGGGGCGGCGCCGATCTCGGTCAGCGTGCGCTCGGCGTCGTCGATGCGTCCGAGCAGGAGAAGACGACGGCCTTCGATATGGCCCGCATGGGCGGCATTGGCGAGATCACCGTGGCTTGCGAGCGTGGCGCGTGCGGCTGCAAGCGTCTTGGCCGGCCAGCTCAGGTCGCGCGAGACCAGCGCGATCTCCGCCTCGGCGACGACGCACCGCGCACGCGCGACCGCCTCTCTCGGACCGAAGGCGCGCGCGGCGCTTCGCAGCAGCGTCTTGGCCTTGGCGAGATCGCCGAGCTGGGCCATCGCGATGCCGCGCAGCGCCAGCGAGGGCGCATCGTTGCGCAGTGCGACGCGGTTCAGCGCGCCGAGTGGATCGCCGGCCTCCAGCGCCCGTGCGGCGGCCGTGATCAGCGACTCCATGAAAATCCCGCCACACTTGTTACTCCCACCGCGCAACCGTCTGGTGCCAGAAATCGTCGACGGCCGACAATGGGCGGTGAGCGAAAGGTTTGGAGAGCGATCATGACATCAGCAGACAAAGCAGGAAGTAACGGACAGACCGCCATGCAGACACCGCCGGTGGTGTCGCCGCAGGACTGGGAGGCAGCCCGTCAGCAACTGCTCGTGAAGGAAAAGGCGCATACCCGCGCCCGCGATGCACTCGCCGCCGAACGCCGGCGCATGCCGTGGATGGAAGTGGACAAAGCCTACGCATTCGAGACGCCCAAGGGCAAGGCCAGTCTGCTCGACCTGTTCCAGGGCCGGCGGCAGCTGATCCTGTACCGCGCCTTCTTCGAGCCGGGTGTGTTCGGCTGGCCCGACCATGCCTGCCGCGGCTGCTCGATGGTGGCCGATCAGGTTGCCCACGTCTCCCATTTGAACGCCCGCGATACCACGCTGGTGTTCGCCTCGCGTGCGCCGCAGGCGGATATCGCGCGGCTGAAGGCGCGGATGGGCTGGACCATGCCGTGGGTCACCATAACCGACAGCTTCGATGCCGATTTCGGCGTCGGCGAGTGGCACGGCACCAACGTGTTCTATCGCGACGGGACGCGCATCTTCCGCACCTATCTGATCAAGAGCCGCGGCGACGAGCAGATGGGCGGCACCTGGAACTATCTCGACATCACCCCGCTCGGCCGCCAGGAGGTCTGGGAACAGTCGCCGGCCGGCTATCCGCAGACGGCGACCTACAAATGGTGGAACTGGCACGATAGCTACGAGGATGGCGCTGCGCCCGACAAGAAATGGGTCGAGGTGTCCGATGCCGGAGAGATCGCGCTTCGCACGCCGGGGGCGCAATGACCGAACTCCATCCCGCCGGCGCCAGCCGCGAAGCCGCATCCCACCTTGCCCGATGGCTGGGTCTTGCGGCCAGCCCGATCTTTGCGATCATGGCCGTGCTGACGGCCATGTTCAGCGGCGGCCCGGCGGACATGCTCTGCTCCGCCGGCCACGGGCTGTCGCTGGGCGGGATGGTGCCGATGTATCTGCTGATGAGTGCGTTTCACTCGGCGGCGTGGCTGCGGCTGATGTCGGGGCGGCCACGCGCCGGGCGGGCTTGAACAGATTATCGGCGCAAAATCGCAGACGGCTCCGGCCTCACCGGGGCCGTTTTCGCTATTTGCCGCTTCCGTCGACGAACAATTCCATCAGGACTTCATCAAAATAGCGGCCGTTCTGCTTCAGTGCCTTCACCTCGCGGCCGTATTCGACGAAGCCGGCGGCCTTGTAGAGGCGCAACGCCGCTTCATTTTTGCTCATAACGCTGAGCTGGAGTTTTTCGACGTGCCTTGCGGCATGGGCAATGACCGTGTCGACGAGACGCCGACCGACGCCGGCTCTGCCCGCCGACTGTCGGACATACATGCCCCAGAGGTCGGCCTTGTGCAGGGTCTGGGGACCATCCTGCCGGCGGAAGCCGGCGACGCCGACGATCTCGTCGTCGATGAAGGCGCCGAAGACGTCCGAATTGGTGAGGCGCTCCGCGAACCAGGCGAGGGGCTTTTCCTGCTCGCGCGCGAAGGTGCTGGCGAAAGCTTCGGGATGCGCCGCAAGCGCTTCCAGACGAATGGCGCGGTAGCGGGCGGCGTCAGTGGGTGTGAGCAGTCTGATCATGTGGGCAACGATATCTCATCGCGGAGTGCGTGGCGAAAACGAAAACGGCCCCGGCATCGCCGGGGCCGTTCGTATCCCAATCTCGCTTAAGCGCGGCGCTACCTCAGCTCGGCGCGTCGCTCCGTCATCGGCAGCACGACCACCTTGGTGCCGACGTTGACGCGGGAGTAGAGGTCGGAGACGTCGTCATTGGTCAGGCGGATACAGCCGGAGGAGACGTGCTTGCCGATCGTGTCGGGGGCGTTGGTGCCGTGGATGCGGTAGACGGTGCCGCCGAGATACATGGCACGGGCACCGAGCGGGTTGCCGGGGCCGCCGGCCATGTGGCGCGGCAGGTACGGCTGGCGCTGGATCATTTCCGGCGGCGGGGTCCAATCCGGCCACTCGGCCTTCTTGGTCACCGACTGGACACCGGACCATGTGAAGCCGTCGCGGCCGACGCCGATGCCGTAGCGGATCGCCTGGCCGTTACCGAGCACGTAATAGAGATAGGTGTTCGGCGTATCGATGACGATGGTGCCCGGCGCCTCGCGCGTCGCGTAGGAAACCGTCTGGCGGCGGAAGCGCGCCGGCGTCTCGACAGTGTCCTGATCCTCCGATGGCGCGGCCTGATACGGCGTCGCCTGATAGGGCTGGTAAGGCTGCAGCGGCTGCGGCGCGGTCATGGTCGGCAGCGGCTGGAAGAACGGAAACAGCTGCACGGGCGCGGCCTTGGCCGGGCCGGCAAATGCGATTGCGGTCACAGCCACCGCACCGACAGCAACGGCGCGCGAAAACGTCTTGAACGTGTCCATATTGAACATTGGTCGCCCCTGTTTGCTTGGTGTTTTTGATCACCCCGGCACCGTTTCGGTGCTCCGTTGCCTAAATCACTAACGACAAAACGTTTCGGGACATTTGCGCGGAAAACCGAAAACGGTTTCGTCGCGGCAAGGATTGTTTCATGACAGTTTCGTGGCCGCAGGGGTCCGTTAACGAACAAAACAGCGGGCCGACACTTCTGTGACGTCACACGCCTGAAATATCCTTCGTTGATGGTCCTAAACCGAGAATCATCAAACTCTCGGGATTTCCCCATGCGGGTATTAATCGCGACTGACGCCTGGCATCCGCAGGTTAATGGTGTGGTGCGGACGCTGACCTCGCTGGCGAACGCCGCCAAGGCCCTCGATGTCGAGATCGACTTCCTGACGCCGGACGGCTTCCGGTCGTGGCCGCTGCCGACCTATCCGGGCCTGCGCGTGGCGCTGCCTACGGCTAAGGAGATCGCGCGGCGGATCGAGAAAGCCGCACCGGAAGCGCTGCACATCGCGACCGAAGGGCCGATCGGTTGGGCCGCACGCGCCTATTGCCGCCGCAACCGGCTTGCCTTCACCACCTCCTACACGACGCGCTTTCCGGAATATGTCTCGGTGCGGACCGGTATCCCGGCCGCGGTCGGCTATGCCGTGCTGCGGCACTTCCATGATGCTGCTGCCATGACCATGGTGGCGACGCCCTCGCTGCGCCAGGAGCTCTCGGCGCGCGGCTTCAAGCGGCTCGGCTTCTGGACGCGCGGCGTCAACACCGAGCTGTTCCATCCGGACGCTCCGGCCAAGCTCGATCTGCCGGGCCCGATCTTCATGACCATGGGCCGCGTGGCGGTGGAGAAGAATCTCGAGGCGTTCCTCGCGCTCGATCTGCCCGGCACCAAGGTCGTCGTCGGCGATGGTCCGCAGAAGGCGGCGCTCGAGAAGAAATACCCGGATGTCGTCTTCCTCGGCGAGAAGAAGGGCGCGGATCTGACCGCGCATCTGGCAGCCGCCGATGTCTTCGTCTTCCCGAGCCTCACGGACACCTTCGGCGTCGTGCAACTCGAGGCGCTGGCCTGCGGCACGCCGGTTGCGGCGTTCCCGGTGACCGGACCGAAGGACGTCATTGCCGATCATCCGATCGGCGCGATCGACAACGATCTGCGCGCCGCGTGCCTGCGCGCGCTCACCATGTCGCGCGAGACCTGCCGCAATTTCGCGCTGGAGCGCTCCTGGGAAAACAGCGCGCGCCAGTTCGTCGGCAATCTCACCTCACTCCAGCCCAGCCGTGTGCTGCGCGCCTCGCCTCGCATGGCGCGGCGACCGGTGCGCGGCTGATCCCCATTTTGACCCACAGCGAGAACCTCATCGATGGCTAAGATCATGAACCTTGACGGCACCCAGCAGCTCGACCTCACCCGTGGCACGGTCGAGCAAGCCTATGATCGCTGGGCGCCCGTCTACGATCTCGTGTTCGGCGGTGTGTTCGCCAAGGGCCGCCAGGCCGCGATCGCGGCGACCAACAAGATCGGCGGTCGCGTGCTCGAAGTGGGCGTTGGCACCGGCATCTCGCTGCCGCTCTATGCCCCGAACCTGCGCATCTTCGGCACCGATATTTCGGAGGCGATGCTCGACAAGGCGCGCCGCCGCGTCAGCGAAGGCAATTTGAAGAACGTGGAAGGCCTCGCGGTGATGGACGCCGAGAAGCTCGAATTCCCCGACAATTCCTTCGACGTCGTCATGGCCCAGTATGTCGTCACCGCCGTGCCGAATCCGGAGAAGGCGCTCGACGAATTCGCCCGCGTGCTGCGTCCGGGTGGCGAGCTGATCATCCTCACCCGCGTCAGCGCCGACACCGGCATGCGCCGCTTCATCGAGCAGAAGCTCCAGCCGGTGGTGCGTCCGCTCGGTTTCCGCACCGCCGAGTTCGCCTGGTCGCGTTACGCCAAATGGCTGGCCGGCGCGCGTGGCATCGAGCTCGCCGAGCGCCGCCTGATTCCGCCGCTCGGCCATTTCTCGCTGGTGCGCTTCCGCAAGGTCGACATCGCCAAGGCGGCCTGAGCAGGGCTTGCGTACGAGCGGCGGCTCGCTCCGCCGCTCACGCGTTCGCGTGCGTCACCGCGTCACTGCGCATCGTCACATGACAAGATGATGATGTCACACGGCGTACATCGAATCTCTGTAAATCCTGAACCCGAAAGCATTTTGGGGAAGAGCATGATCAAGAATTATCTCGAGCAGCTGCGGATCCAGCGCTGGGACGACCATCGCTACTATCACCATAGCCGCATCAATCAGAGCCTGCACTTCGTCAGCGCTCTGAGCTTTCTGTTCGCCTATGTCTGGCTGTTCGTCGACCCCATGATCTCGGCGCTGGTCGGCTGGCTGGTCTCGATGACCTCGCGCCAGGCGGGTCACTTCTTCTTCGAGCCGCACGACTACGACCACATCAACCAGGCGACCCACGAGTACAAGGAAGAGATCAAGGTCGGCTACAATTTGCAGCGCAAGGTGGTGCTGATGGCGATCTGGGCGCTGTCGCCGCTGGTGCTGTTCGTCGATCCGACGCTGTTCGGCCTGTTCACGCCCTGGGCCAGCGCGACCGACTTCATGCGCCAGGTGGCCAAGATCTGGCTCGTGATCGGCGGCGGCGGTCTGTTGTTCCGCACCGTGCACCTGTTCTTCATCCGTGACGTCGAGACCGGCCTCGTCTGGATGACCAAGATCCTGACCGACCCCTTCCACGATTTGATGCTCTATCGCAGCGCTCCGCTTGCCTTGATGCGCGGCGAACTGATGGATCCCGGCCTGCATCTCAACCCCGAGCATACGCTCGGCCTCATCTCCGAGCCTGGGCTCGAAGAGCAGCACGCCTGAGCGCGCTGTTCTCACCACATACTCCGATGTCTGATGGTTGCGTCATGCCCGGCCTCGTGCCGGGCATCCACGTCTTGGGGGGCACTTCACGCTTCGTCATTCCGGGGCGGCTCGAAGAGCCGAATCCGAAATCTCGAGATTCCGGGTTCGATGCTTCGCATCGCCCCGGAATGACGGAGAGGGTAGAGCCAGCCTCAGCGCCCAAAGCGCTTGGCCAGCATCTCTTTCAAAATCTGCCGCTTGATGTTCTTGTTGGTGAGCGCGCCGTCGTGCCACCAGAAACCGTCGGCCTTCATCTTCTCCGCGGCGCGGACGAAGCGCTCGGCGACTTCGGCGAAGTCGGCGTCGGTGTAGTTCAGGCTGAAGATCAGCCGGCCGGTGCCGACCCAGCTCAGGGACAGGCCCTCGGCGCGCAGATAATATTGCAGCATCCAGTTGTAGCGGGACGGGGTGGTGTATTTCACCGTCCAGATCGACGAGAAGTTGGCGAACTGCACCGGCAGCCTGGCGTCCGTCATCATCTTGTTGAGTTTCTCGACGCGGCCGTTCCAGGTCGCATCGAGGCCGTCATAGATGGCACGGAAGTTCGGGCTGGCGAGCCGGCTCAGAAACTCGTCCATCGCCGTCATGACGTAGGGGTGCGAGTTGAAGGTGCCGCGGGCGAAGCAGAGGTCGGCGGGACGGTCGTCGCGGAAGCGGCGCATCAGCTCCTTCTTGCCGCAGACCACGCCGACCGGCAGGCCGCCGGCGAGGCTCTTGCCGTAGGTCACCATGTCGGCCTTGACGCCGAAATATTCCTGGGCGCCGCCGGCGGCGAGACGGAAGCCGACGAAGACCTCGTCGAAGATCAGCACGATGCCGCGTTGGTCGCAGACCTCGCGCAACTTCTTGAGCCATTCGGTGTAGGCGGCGCGATCGAAATTGCCGCCGCGGGAGGAATCGACCAGCGAGGAATCGCCGGGCGCGTTGACGTTGGGATGCAGGCCCTGCAGCGGATTGACCAGCACGCAGGCGATGTCCTTGCGCGTGCGCAGGACGTGCAGCGTCTTCTCGGACATCTCGGAGAGCGTGTAGGTCTCGTGCGCATTGATCGGGTTGCCGACGCCGGGCTGCACGTCGCCCCACCAGCCGTGATAGGCGCCGGCGAAACGGACCAGATGCGTGCGCTTGGTGTGGTAGCGCGCGAGCCGCACCGCCTGCATCACGGCTTCGGTGCCGGACATGTGGAACGAGACCTCGTCGAGGCCCGAGATCTGGCAGAGCCGCTGCACGTTCTCGAGGATGACGGGATGGTAGGGGCCGAGCACTGGACCCAGCGCATGAGCACGCTTCTCGGAGCCCTCGATGCACTCCTTGTAGAAGTCGTTGCCGAAGATGTTGACGCCGTAGGAGCCGGTGAGATCGTAGGACGTGTTGCCGTCGACATCGGTGACGGTGACGCCGCTCGAGGACTCCATGAAGGTCGAGGTGCCCAGATGCTCGCGGATGAGCCGCGAGAACTGGAACGGCACGCGGTAGCTTTCGGTGAAGTTGAGGTCGGAGATCGTCTCCGCCGCCTCCTTCGTCATCGCGCGGCCCTTGGGGTAGCGCTCGGCGTAGAGAGCTGCGAGGCGGAAGAAGGCATCCTTGCGCTGCTTCACCACGTTGTCAGGCGCGCCGTCGCAGCCGAAATACTTGTCGCCCGCGAACTCGTAGAACGGGAGCAGCTTTGCCACCCGGCGCGACATCTTGGAGTGCCCCGCGAGCGAGCGGTGCTTGGCGCGGGACAACTCGACCCGCGCCTTGATCTTCGGGAGGACGGCGGCAGCAGACGCTGCGGCGGCCACGGACATCGAGAGAATCGGGAGTGTCGTTTCCATGACAACAAGCGCTAATACTGTGAGCTGACAGATTCATGACAGTCAAAGCCCTCATCGCCTCTTTCACCCAGCAGGAAGACCTCAACTTCCTGTTGACCAACCGCATCCCGCGCGCAGGCCTGACCCGCTTCATGGGCTGGTTCTCCAAGATCGAGAACCCGCTGGTGCGCGACTTCTCGATCGCGCTGTGGAAGCTGTTCTCCGACCTCGATCTGTCGGAGGCGCGTAAGACCCACTTCAAGAGCTTGCACGACTGTTTTACCCGTGAGCTGAAGCCGGGCCTGCGTCCGTTCGATCCCGATCCTTCGGTGGTCGCCAGTCCCTCGGACGGCATCGTCGGTGCCCACGGCAAGATCGCCGATACCGAGCTGTTTCAGGTCAAGGGCGCGCCCTATTCGCTGCTCGACCTGCTGGGTGATCCCGCGCTGGTCGAGCAGCACCGCAACGGAAGCTTCGTGACGCTGCGGCTGACCTCGAGCATGTATCACCGCTTCCACGCGCCCCATGATGCGCATATCGAGCGCGTCACGCTGATCCATGGCGATGTCTGGAACGTCAATCCGATCGCGCTCAAGCGGGTCGAGCGCTTGTTCTGCAAGAACGAGCGCGCGGTGATCCGCACGCATTTGTCGACCGGCGAGGCCGTGACGCTGGTGCCGGTGGCCGCAATCCTGGTCGCGAGCATCCGTCTGCACTTCCTCGACATGGTGCTGAACGCGCAGATGAAGGGACCTGTCAATTTCCCCTGCGACGTCAGCGTGATCAAGGGTGAGGAGCTCGGCTGGTTCGAGCACGGCTCGACCATTATCATCCTCACACCGGGTGACTTTTCGTTCTGTGACGGCATCGCCGAAGGCACGCGCATCCGCGCCGGTCAAGCGCTGCTAAAAAGAAACTAGCCTTCAATCCGCCGTCCCCGCCGCCTATATCGGCGGCGGGGACGGCGAGACGGCACGACAGGATTGGCGATGGCGCGGGCGCCGGTGATGGCGGCGGGTGGGATTGTACTGCGGCGGGGCGACGCGCCGCTGATTGCGGTCGTACGCCAGCGCAAGCGCAATGAATGGGTTTTGCCCAAGGGCAAGCTCGACGACGGCGAGACGCCGAAGCAGGCCGCGCACCGCGAGGTGCTGGAGGAGACCGGTCACGACGTTGCGATGCACGAATTTCTGGGCACGCTCGTGTACCAGTCGGGAGGCCGCTCCAAGGTCGTGCATTTCTGGCGGATGGAGGCCGAGGGCGGCCCGGTCCGGAAGCTGATGAACGACATCAAGGCCGTCGACTGGCTGACGCTGGACGACGCGCTGGCGCGCCTGTCGCGCGAATATGAGCGCGCGTTCCTCACCCAGGTCGGCCCGATCGCGGTCGCGGCGGCCGGGCTTGCGCCTGCGGCAACTGAGCCGACGCCGACACTGGCCGCCGATGATATCGACGCGGCCTTGCAGACGCTGACGCCGGCTGAGGCCGCCTCCGTCGATGAGCTGCGACACGGTTTGCTGCAGAAGGTGCGAGCCTGGCTGCGCGGCGAGGCGTGAGACCTCTCTTTCACCTCTCCCCGCAAGAGCGGAGCGAGGGAGCGCACCGAGCGCTTCAGCGCACACCAGACTCTATCGCTTCTTCATCGCTTCTTCTTTTCCTTTGGCGCCGGTGCAGGCGCGGCTCTGCGTGGCGCGGCGGGCAAGCGCTGCTGGAAGCCGGGCTGGCGTGGCGCTGCGCCTTGCTGCGGCTGGGCGGTCGGCCGTCCGCCGGGCTGCAATCCGGTGCGCGGCGTTTGCGGCTGTGGCGTCGTGCCCGGCTGGGGCGTGATCGCGCCTGGCCGCTGCGGCGGTTGTCCGCTGCGCTGTGGCTGCGTCTGCGGCGCGGCGCCGGGCTGCGTGCCTTGTCCGGTGCGCGGCTGGGCGGCCGGCTGTCCCGCGCCCTGCTGGCCGGGCTGCTGCGGACCTTGGCCCGCGCGCGGCGTACTCGGTTGGGCGCCGCCGCCTTGGCGCTGCGGTTGCTGCGTGCCCGGTTGCGTTCCTTGGCGACCCGGCGCACCCGGCGGCTGCTGGCCCGGACGGTTGTTCTGACCGGGCTGGCCCGGTTGTCCGTTCGGTCGCTGCGGCTGCTGGCTCGGCGCCGGATTCGGGCGCAATTGCTGTTGCTGCGGCGGCTGCGCCGGCCGCGGAATGCGGCTGATCGCGGCCGGATTGGCGCGGCGGAAGTCGCGTTGCTCGGTGACGATCTGGCGGCCGGTGGTCTGCGCTGCGTGAACCTGGCTGACGAAGCCGCGGTCGCGCGCGATCTGCTGCGGCGGGATCGTGATCGGCACCGCGGCGAAGCGCATGCCGCCCGGGCCGGCCGCACCCGGCCGGATCGCAAAGCCGCTGGAGGCCTGCGTCAGCGCGCCGAGCCGCGTGCCGCTGGCGCGGTCGTTGACCTCGATATGGCCGACCCGGCCGTCGGCGTCGGGATAGAGCTTGATGTTAACGTTGTTGGCGCTGCTCGCGGCCGCGCCCTCGGGCACGTCGACGACGCCGGTGGTGCCGCGGATGCCGAGCGTCGCGGTCGGCGTCGCGATCTTCATGTCGCCGGTCTTCGCCACGGCTGCGGCAACGAACGCGACCGTGCCTTTGCCGACATCGAAGATCGCCGAATTCTGCTTGCCGCCGTCCTCATAGACGTAATTGTCGATGGTGATCTTGGAGCTGGCGGAGAGGTTGAACGTGGTGGCGTCGTTGAAGGTGATGCCGAGCGACGAGTTCGAGGAGGTCTGCACGACGTCGTTGAGATAGATGTCGTCACGCACTCTCAGCGGATATGAGTTCTTGTCGCGGATCACGGTCGCGATCCCCGTCACGGTCGCGACGTTGCCGATCGGCTCAACGGCCGCGGGTTGTGCATCGGCGGCCGGCGCAGGGGAGGCCGATGGGGCTGGCGAGGGCGCGGGTGTCGGTTGGGCCTGCGGCTGCGCTTGTGTCTGCGCTTGCGCGAGTTCGATTGCATCGGACGCGCACGCCCTGTCCGCGCCGGCCAGCGGCAGCGCCAGCAGCGGCAAAGCAAACACGACGCGGCGCCAAGCCACCATCAAAGCCACGAATGAGGTCCCGGTGAGAATACGAGGCGAGATCGGCCGATATCAGCTGGAGATTGCTGAATGGCGGATGAACATCTGTCGCATAGGACGGGCGGATGTTCAAAGGGCGCGGTGCTAGACTGGGGTCAGGCCTCTCCACATCGTCATGGCCGGGCTTGACCCACGGCTGTCCGGTTTAAATTTATTGGCGAAGCGCATGGCGTTGATTCTACTCGATCCTGGACGTCTGCAAGCGTTCCGGGACACGAATGGAGATCAGCGCCATGCCGCACCACAATACAGTATTTCGCGATCTGCTGAAGCTTGTGCCGTGGCATCGGTTCGAGGCGCTTGTGGACGATCATGATGCCGACGCGCGGGTTCGCCGGCTCTCGACCAAGGGCCAGTTTGTGGCACTGCTCTACGGCCAGCTGTCGGGCGCCTCGGGCTTGCGCGAGATCGTGACCGGGCTTTCGAGCCACGCGGCCCGGCTCTATCATCTGGGCGCGGATCCGGTCCGCCGGTCGACGATGTCGGATGCCAATGCCAAGCGGCCTGTTGCGGTGTTCGGCGAACTGCTGGAAGTCATGATGAAGCAGGCCCATCGCGGGCTGCGCCGCAAGCTCGCCGAGACGACCTATCTAATTGATTCCACGAGTGTGCGTTTGAGCGAGCACAGCTCCGGCTGGGCCCGGTTCTCGTCCGGGGTCTGCGGCGCCAAGGTGCACGTGATCTACGATGCCGACGCCGATCGTCCGATCTATGCCGCGGTCAGTGCTGCTAACGTCAACGACATCACTGCAGCCCATCAGATGCCGATCACGCCGGGTGCGACCTATGTCTTCGACCTCGGATATTACGATTATGCCTGGTGGGCCGAGCTTGATGCCGTCGGCTGCCGCATTGTCAGCCGGTTCAAATCCAACACCCCGATCGATGTGGTCAAGGAGCTGCCGGTCACCCCGGGCAGCAACATCCTGTCCGATCGCATCGGCTTCCTCCCGGCACGCCAAGCCAGATGCCGCCGCAACCCGATGCAGGATGCGGTGCGCGAGGTGCGCATCACCACCGAGACAGGAAAGGTGCTGCGCCTGCTGTCGAACGATCTCGATGCCAGCGCCGAGGACATCGCCGATCTTTACCGCCGCCGCTGGGCCATCGAGCTGTTCTTCCGCTGGGTCAAGCAGACCCTCAAGATCACTCGCTTCGTTGGCACCTCAGAAAACGCCGTGCGAATCCAGATTGCCGTTGCCCTGATCGCCTTCCTGCTGCTGCGCCTCGCTCAGGCCACGCAGCAAGCCATTCGAAGTCCGCTCGTCTTCGCAAGGCTGGTTCGCGCTAATCTCATGCAACGCCGCCGTATCGACAACTTGCTCGCCCCGCCGCCGACCGTCCAAGATCAGCGGCAGATGTGCCTAAGTCTTCCTCAAACCTAAACCGGACAGCCGTGGG
>NZ_JAFCKB010000014.1 GCF_018130615.1 Bradyrhizobium manausense | reverse complement strand
ATCTTCTTCTCATCCTTGTCGACACAGGTGACGTCGTGGCCGAAATCCGCAAAGCAGGCTCCGGACACCAGTCCCACATAGCCCGTGCCGATCATCGCGATTCGCATGAAAAACTCTTTCCGTTGAAGGCGGATGTTCCACTGAACACCCTAGACCAATTCTCTATCCGGTCGCACGCCCAACATTAGGGCAGGTTGCATCGCGAACCGAATAAACCTTAGCCGCCGCGAATGACAGGCAGACCACTCCGGCTTCCGGCCGAGCGGCTTTCGCGCCTTGCATCCGACTGGGCGATCACACGCGGTGATACTCTCGATACCATTCGACGAAGCGGGCGAGGCCTTCCGCGATGGGCGTCGACGGAGCGAAACCGACGTCGCGCTGGAGGGCGGAAATGTCAGCCCGTGTTTCGAGGACGTCACCGGCCTGCATCGGCAGGAGTTCGCGGATCGCGGGCTTGCCGATGATCATCTCCAGAGTCTCGACGAACTCGAGGAGCTTCACCGACTTGTTGTTGCCGATGTTGTAGACGCGATACGGCGCGTAGCTCGACGAATTTTCCGGGTGCTCCGCGTTCCACGCGGGATTTGGCGCTGCGGGCCGGTCGAGGGTGCGGATCACGCCTTCGACGATGTCGTCGACATAGGTGAAGTCGCGCCACATATCGCCATTATTGAAAATCTTGATCGGCTCATTCGCAAAGATCGCACGCGTGAACAGCCAGGCGGCCATGTCGGGCCGGCCCCACGGACCATAGACGGTGAAGAAGCGAAGGCCGGTCACCGGCAGCTTGTGAACATGCGCAAAGGTGTGCGCCATCAACTCGTTGGCCTTCTTGCTCGCGGCATAAAGGCTGACCGGATGGTTCACCGATTGCTCGGTGGAGTACGGCAAGGTGCGATTGGCACCATAGACCGAGCTCGACGAGGCATACACGAGATGCGCCAGGCCGTGGCGCCGGCCGGCCTCGAGCACGGTGACGAAGCCGTCACAATTGGCGCGAATACTGGTGATGGGATCGTCGATCGAGGCGCGGACGCCCGGCTGCGCCGCGAGGTGAACGACCCGATCGGGCGAAACCTCGTTGAACACGTGCGTCACCGCGGCGAAATCTGCGAGATCGATCTCGTAGAATTTGAAACCACCGGCGTGCTCGAGCGTTGCAAGGCGCGCCCGCTTCAGAGCCGGATCGTAATACGGAGTGAACGAATCGATGCCGACGACCTGCTCGCCACGCGCCAACAGCCGTTTACAAACGTGCATTCCGATAAAGCCGGCAGCGCCGGTCACGATCACTGGTCGCAAACTTGTCATCTCGTTCATTCCGCGAAGCAATGCCAGACCGGGACATCAGAGGCAAGATTGGACGATGATGACAATCATCATCAATCCAATCGGGTCCACACACATCGGCATGTAAGCACATCGAAATGTGTAGGAAACATGATGGCGTCATGCATCCTCGCATGCTAACCGCCTTGCAAGGATGCTCGGATGACAGCGCGACACGTGCTACACGCCATAGACCGTGCACTATGAATCGTACGCTCGACGCGAATGCTCAGTCTTGAGGCATCGTTCGCGCAAGAGACGCGCAAAGAAAAGATCGACCTTGAGATTCTCCATCAACGGCAGGTTCCTGTCACAGTCGCTCACGGGCGTGCAGCGCTATGCAGCCGAAATAGTCAAGGCGATGGACCACTTGCTCGCGAGCAAATCGGCACCTTCGCAACTGCTGGATGCAGACTGGCAAATGCTGACGCCGCCGGATGCGCAAAAACTCCCCGGTCTCCGCCGCATTCAAGTCAAGCAGGTCGGAACGCTGCAAGGGCACGCGTGGGACCAGATTGATTTGGCGCGAGCGGCCGCCGGCACGCGCCTCGTCAGCCTCGCCAATTCCGGCCCGGTGTTCCATCGCAACCACTTGGTTGTCCTTCATGACGCACAAGTTTTCAGGCGGCCGGACTTCTTCAGCTGGCGCTATCTCGCCCTGCATCGGACGCTCGGCCATTTGCTGGCGCGCAGAGCAACGATCGCAACGGTTTCCGCGTTTTCTCGTAACGAACTTGCCGAGGTACTGTCACTGGACCCCGCCTCGATCCCCGTCATTCCGAACAGCGCAGAGCATTTCGCCACTGTCGATCCGGATTTCTCGATCATCGAGACGCTGCGCCTTGCGCCCCACCAGTTCTTTCTCTTCGTCGGCTCGATGACGAAGAACAAGAATGTCGAGACCGCCATCCGTGCGGCCGAGCGGCTCGGCCGAGCGGATTTCCCGCTCGTCGTGGTCGGAGGCGACAATAGCAAGGTCTTTGGGGGCGGCACGAGCGAGTCGAGGAACGGGATCATCATTGCTGGCCGCCTCAAGGACGAGGAGATCGCAGCGCTGTTCGCCCGCGCTGCGGCGTTCGTTTTTCCAAGCCTTTACGAGGGCTTCGGTATCCCTCCCCTGGAAGCGATGTATTTCGCCTGTCCGGTCATTGCGAGTTCCGCCCCTGCGATTCGCGAGACCTGCACTGACGCCGCCGTCTATTTCGATCCGCTCGATGCGGACGAATTGTCGACCCGAATGCGCGAAAGAATTGATCTCGGCAGAATATCGACAGTGGAACAAGAGCGGCAGCGGCAACGGCTGGCAACTTATTCGTGGGCCAAATCGGCCGCAATCATGCTCGAATTCCTTGCCAAGCTGAATCCTGAAACCGCAGGCAGTCGCTCGATACGATGATGCGGCCCAAATTTTGCTGCGTGGATGCGCGACAAATGGTTTCTGCAAGACAAGGAAGGATCGACCGTTGTTGCCTAGCGGCCTGAAGGTTCTGCACGTCGCCGAAACGGTCAGAGGCGGCATTGCGACCTATCTCAACGAGCTCCATCCCCACCAATGCGCGAGCTTTGGGCAGGGAAACGTTCACTACGTCATTCCGTCCGACCATCGCAGCGACCTGGTGAATATCGCGGACGACGCCGTGACCACGTTTCCGCGCGACGGTCGTAGCGCGGTCGGCCTGT
Organism: Bradyrhizobium manausense; assembly: GCF_018130615.1. Taxonomy (GTDB): domain Bacteria; phylum Pseudomonadota; class Alphaproteobacteria; order Rhizobiales; family Xanthobacteraceae; genus Bradyrhizobium; species Bradyrhizobium manausense_A. Next base: position 194,419 of record NZ_JAFCKB010000014.1, on the reverse strand, counting down.
TTCACATGCTGTCCGCAACCATGCGCGCAGTCCGGCAGCTTCAGCCGGACATCATTCACCTTCACTCGTCATTCGCCGGGCTGGTCGTGCGCCCGGTGCTGTGGCTCGCCAACCGACGTTCGCGCATCGTCTACTGCCCGCACGGTTGGGCGTTCGGCCGCGAGACGGGTCGTCTCAGCCGCGACGTCACTGAGTTTACCGAGCTCGCGCTGTCGAAGCTCACCCACCGCATCGTCTGCATCTCTGAAAGCGAGCGAGCGGATGCCCTGCGGGTCGGAATTGCGGCTGAACGCCTAGTCCTTGTGCACAACGGGATTTCCAAGCAACGGCCCGCGCTCGATACAGGTGCAGCGCCTTGGCGGTCGGAGAAGATCAGAGTCCTTTTCATCGGACGGCTGGATCGCCAGAAGGGATATGATCTCCTCATCAAGGCTGCCCGCGCGCTCGGAGACACGCTTGATGTGCGCCTGATCGGCGCCTCGGTCGTCAGCAAGTTCCACGAAAGCGACTTGCCCGCCAACGTCTCGATGCTCGGCTGGATGAACCGCAGCCAGATCGAGGCCGAACTGGACCAGGCTGACATGGTCGCGATTCCTTCGCGTTGGGAGGCGTTTGGCTTGGTGGCAATCGAGGCGATGCGCGCGGCCAAGCCGATCATCGCATTCCGCATCGGCGCGCTGCCGGAAATCGTCGAAGATGGCGTGACTGGGGTCCTCTGCAACGAAGTCTCGCCCGAAAAGCTGATCGAGGGATTTCAGCGCGCAAGCCAGCTCGATCTGCCTGCGGTCGGCCGTGCCGGATTCGAGCGCTTCAGCCGCCTCTACAACATCGAGCAGACCCACCGCACCCTGACTCAGGTGTATGCCGACGCTCTGCACACGCCCGCGCACGAAGCCGGGCAGCAGACCAAGCTACAGTCCGATTTCTCGAACAATCTGTGATCAACGACACTGGCCGATCGGGCAATCCGACGCCGCCGACAAGGAGTCAGGGTTCCAAATCGAAGCGTCGACGAAAATGGAACTCGCTCGCCGACAGCGATGCAGCCTTTCGCAGGGCGCGCTTGCAAAGACAAACGCACTTCAGATCAAAATCAGCGCTTCATGCTTAGAGCAGTTCGACTCGCGAGATCGCGCTTTGGCCTTAATCGCGACACTGATCCGTCGTTCGCGTGTCAACTTTGCGAGCTGCATAGAAAAGAGGATGCTCCGCGCAACATTTAGACAGTCATCCAGACGTGTCTCGAATTCCCAAGTTGCAAGAAGGTCACAGCCATACGTGCTTTACTATAAACACGAAGACGCGGCAGTGACTCAGTAGCTGGACAGTTGCTACGGTCATTCAGAGTTTAGGTGTGTGTGAGGGAACAACATTGGCTAAGACCGAACGAGCGCATTTGAAATTCGGGATTAGCCGGATTCTGACCGCGGCTGCGATCAGCGTTTCTCTGGCGGGCTGCGCGGGCTTCATTCCGCTGGACGCGCCTGATGCCGTCGCCACGCAAACACATGCCGCGCTGGTCACCGAACCGAGCGCGCCACTGGCCTATGCGCTGATGCCGGTCAATCCGGCGGTGCTGCAGGCGACCAACGCGTTGACGGACGGTGCCGGACAGATCTTCTCTCACCTCCCCGGCGGCAATTATCGCGACGTCACGATCGGCGTGGGCGACATCGTCATCGTCACCGTCTACGAAGCCCAGGCGGGCGGCCTGTTCATTCCGCGCGAAGCCGGCGTGAGGCCGGGCAACTTCGTCGACATTCCGCGCCAGCAGGTCGACCAGTCCGGCAACATCAACATCCCCTACGCCGGATCGATCAAGGTCTCCGGACTGACACCGCGCGCCGTGTCGAACATCGTGCGCGAACGCCTCAAGGATCGCGCCATCGATCCGCAGGTGGTCGTGAGCGTTGCAGAACAGCGCGGCAACCAGGTCAGCGTGCTCGGCGAAGTCAATTCGCCGCAGCGCTTCCCGATCGATCCGGGCGGCATCCGCCTGATGAGCGCGATCGCGCGTGCAGGCGGCCCCAAATACCCGTCTTACGAGAGCACGATCACGATCAAGCGCGAAGGACGCACCTTTAACGAGTCGATGTCGTCGGTGGTGCATCATCCCAGCGAGGACGTGCTGCTCGCGCCAGGCGATGTCGTCTTCCTTACCCGTATTCCGAGAGTGTATATGGCGTTCGGCTCGACGCCGTCGCCGGGATCGATTGGCGGCACCAACAACCGCCGCTTCACCTTCGAGAACGACAACATGTCGTTGGCCGAAGCACTGGCCAAGGCCGGCGGCCTCGACGGAACGCGGGCGGATTCCAAATCCATCTATGTGTATCGTTTCGAACCGAAGCCGCTGCTCCAGCAGGTCGGGGTCGACGTGTCGCAATTCCCGACCAAGACCGTCCCCGCCGTCTACAAGTTCGACATGAGCAAGCCGGACGGCTGGTTCCAGGCTGACACGTTCCGGATGCGCGATCACGACGTGATTTCGGTCGCGGAGTCGCCGTCGACCGAATTCGTCAAGCTCATGAACCCGCTCGACGCAGCCTCGACGAATGCGTCGAACATCTCCACTGTCGTGGTCAACTCCAAGTAAGAGCAGTCGCGCTCTCTCTTCTCGCCTGCCCGGACGAATCTCGCTGTTGGCGAAGGTCCGGGCAGGATGTCATGGCCTGCTTCTTGAATATCGCATGACAATTTCGGCCTCGTTCCCGGCGTGATCGTTCACGCCGTTTTGGGTTCGAATGCGATTGCAGATCCCGCTGTTGCGTGGCAAGCGAGGTGCGCCCCCGTCTTCGATCAACGTACGAGGCGATCGTTGAAGATACTCATCGTGAACACCCTCTATCCACCCGACATCATGGGCGGAGCCGAGGTATCCGTATCGCTGCTTGCAGAAGCTTTCATGCGCAACGGCCATCAAGTTGCCGTCGTCTGCCTGCAGAAGGCGGGCGATGTCGCGATCGGAGATCGCAACGGCATCCGTACCTACCGGGTGCAGATCGACAATACATACTGGCCGTTCGGACAGACGCAGAAACCACCGAGGCTCGACCGCCTGCGCTGGCACTTGCGTGATACCTGGAACAGGCGTGCCGGCAAACGCTTTGGCGCGATTCTCGACACCGAAAAGCCTGATGTCGTTCACACCAACAATCTGACCGGATTCTCCGTGTCGCTGTGGGCGGAGGCCAAGCGCCGCAACATTCGCGTCGTCCACACGCTGCGCGACTACTCGCTCATCTGCAAGCGATCGACGCTCTTCAGCAACGGCACCACCTGCGAGCAGCGCTGCCTGGCATGCAAGACGATGACCATGCCTTATCTGTACGCCTCCCGCATGGTCGACGCGGTGGTCTCGAACAGCCAATATGTGCTGGACCGGCACCTGAAACTGGGTTTCTTCCCGGGCGTACCACACAAGGTGGTCTACAACATCGCTGACGCCAGCGTCGGGCCTGCGCCGCCGTCTCCCGATGCCGACCTGACTTTCGGCTTCATCGGCCGAATTGAGCCCGAAAAAGGCATCGACGTCGTTCTTAAAGCGGTCTCACAGCTGCCCGATTCCGGCTGGCAACTCAAAATCGCCGGAAAGGGCCTCGAAGCTTACGAACGAGAACTGAAGGGACAGTATGGTCATCCGAGGATCAAATGGCTTGGCTTCGTAAAGTCCGCGGAATTTTACTCCGCCGTGGATGTTTGCCTCATTAGCTCCGTCTGGCCGGAGCCGTTGCCGCGGACACTGATTGAAAGCATCAATGCCGGACGCGCGACCATTTGCTCTACGGCCGGCGGAATACCAGAAATCTCTCATTTCTCGACGACACTCGGCTCTTACGAGCCAAGTGACTTCCACAAACTCGCCCAACTGATGAAGCAGGCAATCAGTGAAGCGCCAAAATGGAAGCAGACTTTTCCACCCCGGCCTGACTTTGCAGCCAGCTTCACACCGGAAGCTGTCACCCGACAATATCTCGACGTCTATTTGGAAGGCACCTCGAATCCCCATGGAGATAGATGAGAACAACTCTCGGGGTTCGTTCACCGAATTTTATTGGATGAGATCCTTGCTATGAGGATATTGATCACATCGTCACTGTACCCGACACCGGGCGCACCGAAGGTGGTCGGCGGGGCCGAGATATTCGTGCGCCGCATTGCCGAAGGCCTTTTAAAGAGTGGCGATGCCGTCGAAATCGTTCGCGCCGCCTCGCTGCCCGACCAGGTGATGGAGACAAGCAACGGCATCGACGTGTATTCGGCGCCGGTCAAGAACATCTATCGTCCTTTCACCGGACAACGGAGCGCGCCGGCGCGAGGCTTGTGGCATGCGATGGAGGACTGGAGCGGAAGCGCCGATCTCGTTGCCGACAGAATCAAGGCCTTCAAGCCCGACGTGCTGCACTCGAACAACCTCTCGGGCCTCACCACGGCCGTATGGAAGGTCGCAGCCGAGCTCAATGTGCCGGTCCTCCATACGTTGCACGACTACTACCTGACCTGCCCGCGCTGCTCGCGCTTCTCGAAGGGGAAGGCCTGTGAGCACACCTGCATGAGCTGCAGGCTGCTGACCGTCCATCGCCGAAGCGCAACCAGATATCTGCGCGGCATCGTCGGCGTGAGCCAGCGCATCCTCGACATCCATCTGGAGATGGGCCTGTTCGCCGATACCGAGCTGCGCAGGGTCATTTCCCATGCATCGACCATGCCGGTCTCCGCGCCGTCGAAGCATGCCGCGGGCCCGGTCCTGACCCTCGGCTTCATCGGCCGCCTGACGGAAGAGAAGGGCATCTATAATCTCGTCAAGGCGCTCGCCTGTCTGCCCCATGACCGGGTACGGCTGGTCATCGCCGGCGTCGCAGAGCCGGAGATTCAGCACGAGCTCAGGACCATGGCGCCGAAGGCCAGCATCGAATTTCTCGGCTTCGTCGAGCCGGAGACATTCTACCGTCAGATCGACGTGGTCGTGATTCCCCCGATCTGGGAGGAGCCGGGGCCGCTCGTCGTCGCCGACGCCCAGGCGGCGCGCAAGCCGTTCCTGGGGACGCAATTCGGCGGGATCCCCGAAGCCGTGGAGCGCGGTGCCGTCGGCTGGCTGACCGCACCCGATCCGAAGTCGCTCGCGGACAGCATTCTGCGCATCATGTCGCATCCGGAGGAGTTGGCCGCGATGGTCGACAGGCTCGCTGCGCAGGACGATCATCGGACCTTCACGGACGTCATCGCCGAGTATCGCGACGCCTTCGAACTTCTGAGCCGGCGCAAGCATTAGCCCTCAGATGAGCAGCCTGAACCTCCCATGACCCGCCTGTTCGCACTTGTCGGGGTCGTCTACCAGAGTGCGGCGGCGATCATCCTCATCTTTCTGCTCGGCCGTGTTCTCTCGCCGCTTGCCTACGCCACGTTCTCGCTCACGCTCGCCTCCAGTCAGCTGCTCAGCGTGCTGATGTTCGAGTGGCTGCAATTGGCCGGCGTGCGCTTTCTGGCCGCGGCCGTGCAGGACGACGCCGCGCGCCTGAGAACGTCCCTGTTCGGCGCCGCGCTTGCCAGCGCACTCACGCTGCTGGCGGTCGGCGGCCTCGCCGTTTCGATCGCGAGCCCGATTGCCGCGAGCGTGGGCTTCGTCGGCCTTGCCCTGGCCGTGGCTCAAGGCGCGACGGATCTGCACTTCATGGTTGTCCGGGTCTCGCACCGGCTCGGCGCGGCCGCGTTTCTCCTCATTCTCCGAGCCACCCTGATGGTGGGCGGAGCGACGGCCGGCGCCTGGTTTCAAGGCACCGCGCAGGCAGCGCTGCTCGGCATGCTCGGCGCCCAAATCGCCAGCCTGATCGCCGGGCAAGTGCTGCACCCTCACAAGCTTCAGAAAGTGGCGCGTCCGGCCCTGCTCGAGGATTGGAGTGGCTTCGCGCGTTACGGCATGCTCGCAGCCGGCGCTTCGGTGCTGCATCTTTCGGTTCCGGTCTCGATCCGCTTCGTCGTCGTGTCGGCCCTGGGTGCGAGCGCCCCCGCCGTCACTGCGGGCTTCTCGATGGCGATCGACCTGCTGCAGCGGCCGTTCGCGGTGCTCGTTGCGGCGATTCATACCGTCAACTACCCAGAAGTCGTCCATCAATACGAGCGCGGCAGCGCGGACGACGCCCGTGCGGCCGTCGCGCATCTGCTCGACTTCATCATGTGCGCGACGCTGGTGATGCTCGGAGGTCTGATCGGCTTTCTGCCCGATGCAGGGCAATTGTTCGTTCCGGCGTCCATTCTGACGAGCTTTCTGCAGACGTCGGCAGCAGCGGCGTGCTTCTATTTCATGCACTGCCATCTGCAATCCACGCTCGCAATCGCGCCACATTTGACGAAATCCGCCACGCGGCTCGTCGTCGTCGCCCTCTGCCAATTGCTGCTCGTCCTCGCCGTGGCCGCGCCGACACAAGCCGTCACGGGAATGCCGACCTCTGTCCTGATCGGAGCGACCGTCGCGACCGCGATCGTCATCGTGCTCGCAGCAGGGCCGATGCTCCGGTTCGGCGCCACGCCACGATGGGGTCTCGTCGCCGCATCTGTGGCGAGCGCCGTCTTCATCGGCGCATTTTCAGCTGTTCCCTCGATATCACCGGTCTGGCTGGGCGCGAAGATTGTGGCCGCAACCGCGATTGTCGCACTGCTCGGCTGGAAAGGGCGCTTCCTCGAAGCGGCCGGCGCGTCCCGATCGGATGTGTAACGACAGCGTGACGCCGTGATGCTCTCCAGAATGGAAAATGGTTTGCCCAACAACTTGGCAATTCCTGCTGCCCGATTGCTTGTCTTGCCAGTTGTGCATGTGCGAGATAAACGCGCGGGTGCAGGGCTGGGCCGTATGGAACCTGAGTGGGCGTCATCGCGTGGCGCCCGGAGATCGACGTAATGCTGAAAAATCTGCTGTCGATGTCCGGCATGAATGTCCTCAAATCCGGCCTGCAGTTCGCGATGACCGTCATGATGACGTATTTCGCGGCCCCGGCCGAATTTGGTCTCGTCACCTTTTCGCTGCCCTTCGTCGGATTCATCGCGCTCCTGACGGATCTCGGCATGTCGAGCGCCATGGTGCAGCGGGCGACGCTCGACCGGGACGATGCCGGCGCCGCGATCACGCTGATCTGCGCCATCGGCTTGCTCTGCGCCGTGATCCTGGCCGTCATCTCCGCGCCTCTCGCCGCCGGTCTCGAGATGGAGGGACTGGGAAGCGTGCTTGCTACGCTGTCGATCTCGGTGGTGCTCTCCATCGCCGCGCTCGGTCCGCGTGCCGTTCTCGAACGGCATTTGCGTTACCAGGTCGTCGCGAGCGTCGAGATCATCGCCGTCATCATTTCGGTGCTCACATGCGTTCTCGGCGCCGTTCTGGGCTGGGGCGTCTGGGCGCTGGTCGCCTACTACGTGGTCGTCCAGGTCGTTCGCGCCGCGGCCTTCGCATTCATCGCGCGGAAGGACGTGCAGCTCAACTTTCAATGGCACCGCGTGCGCTCGATCCTGACCTTCGGCGGCTGGGTGCTGGCAAGCAATCTGCTCAACTTTGCCGGCCGCGCGGTCGGCAACCTCCTGATCGGCGGCGCCGTCGGCGCGGCCGCCGTCGGCCTGTACGGCCTAGCCTACCAGATCATGATCCTTCCGCTGATGGTGATCACCTGGCCCGGCAGCGGCGTGCTCATGGCGACGCTCAGCCGTCAGGCCGCAAAGGGATCGCTGAAGGAGCGTAACCAGATCATCTGCGGTGTGCTGTCGCTGACGGCAGCCGTGGTCTTTCCCGGCATGCTGTATCTCACGTTCGGCGCCGACTATCTCTTCACGACGTTCTTTCCCGCCAAATGGACCGGCATCATCCCGCTGGTCGGGCTGATGTCGATCGCCGGCGCTGCGCAGTCGATCACGGCCTATAGCGGGGCCATGCTGCTGTCGCGCGGCAAGGCTCAGCTGCAGTTCTGGGTTTCGACGGCGAACAGCATCTCGACGATCGTGGCGTTCGTCATCGGACTGAGATTCGGGCTGATCGGGATCATCAAGATCTATCTTGCGGTGACGCTGTTCGTGTCCGTCGCCACGATGCTGATCACATCCTGGGAGACCAGGCTGCCGGTTCTCGATCTGGTCAAGGCGCTTGCGCCCGCAACGGTCGCTACGATGCTCGGCCTCGTTGCCGCAAATCGCATCATGGAGATGGCCGCCACGCCGAAATCGGCCTGGCTGCTCGGCACCACCGCCTACGTCCTGACGATCGCGATCAGCTATCTGCTGTTTCATCGCCAGTTGGCACGGAGCCTGCTGGGCTTGCGCGATCTCGAGCTGAACAAGGAGCGCGTCGCCGCCACCTAGCCGCGCCGCCGCAAGGGATTGACGAGATGACATCGAAAGGACCCATGAACATTCTGATCATGACGGCGACCATCACGCCGAAAGCCGACGTGCGAAGCCTCGGCCGCAAGGATCCCGCGCTCCGCCGCAAGGACTATGAGGACGCGCTCTGGTTCTACGGCCGCCTGGTCGGCCAATGCATCGACCGGATCGTCTTTGTCGAGAATTCGGAATCCGACCTGTCCAGCCTCGAGGCCATCGCCGAACAATTGAAGATCGCCGACAAGATCGAGTTCGTCTCCTTTCCGGGGCTCGACTACCCGCAGATGTATGGCCGCGGCTACGGCGAGCTGTTCCTGCTCGACTACGCCATGGAGAACTCGCGGTTCATCAGGGAATGCGATGCCGATACCCCGATCTGGAAGGTCACCGGCCGCTACATCGTCCTGAATCTCGCCAAGCTGATCCAGAAGCGCCCGAAAGCCTTCGACTTCTACGTCAACATGCGCAACTACCCCAAAAGGGTCGTCGACATGTACATGATGGCGTGGACCAAAGCAGGCTATCGTCAATATCTGCAGGGCAAGTGCAAGCTCTATCAAGAGACATCCGCCGCCGCGTTTCCAGAGAAGGCGCTGCGCGACGATTTCGACGCCGCGGCGAGGACGTCAAAATTCGTGCGACGATTCCGGACGGTGCCGCTCGTAAGCGGCATCCGCGGCCTCGACAACAAGGGATATGCGACCGACAACATCTGGAAGTTCTACATCCGGGTCGCACTGGACACCGTTTGTCCGTGGCTCTGGATCTAGGTCCGGTGCTGCCGTAGGCGCGGCACGACCCGCGCCTACATTCCCCTCTTGCTCAGCTCCTCTGCCTCGTGCGGCGCCAGGTTCTTTCCTGCAAACCGTGACAACATGTAGAGCGGGATCTTCGGCGTGTTGATGTCGTACATCAGGCCGAAGCGGTTTTCCGGCGGGGCCTTCTTCGGCTCGTCGAGCATCTCGTAGATCAGCACGCTCTCGACGTCGGCGTCGACCTGGTTGGCGATGAAGCTCAAAGTGGCGTGCAGGCTCTTGTAGCACGCCTCGGTGAGGGGCTTGCCGGCTTCGTTCTCGTAGGCCGGCTTGTAGATCTCGGCGCAATTGACCTCGTTGAAGACGACCGGCTTGCCATAGGTCGCGAGCTTCTTGAACAGGTTGTAGGGCTGCCTGCTGCCGCCCCAGGCGCGGTTTGGATTCTGGTTCAGGACTTCATAATAGTGGTAGGAAATCACGTCGAAGCCGACGCCCTTCGACGCCATGAAGTCGAGGAAGCCGAACATGGTCGAGGTGGTGTTGAGCACGCGGCGCAAATGCGTCCCATGCTCGCGATTGATCTTGTCGATCGCATCCGACATGCCCTTGAGGACCGCGACCCAGTCGTTCATGACCGGCATGTCGAATTCCTCGGCGGTCCAGCCGTGGCCAAAGAGCTTCTTGCCGCTGGAATCCAGTGCCAGAAGGTTGATCTCGTTGCCCATCTCCCAATCGTTGATCTGATCCTTGAAATTGATCACGAAGGTGTAGGTTCTCGAATAGGCCTGCTGATACAGCGCATTCCAGTCCCCGGCCGGATACTTGCCGCCATCGGTGCGATCGCCCCAGGCAAACGGGGTCGACAAGATCGGCTTGAGCGTGATGCCGTAGGTCTTGGCGAGTGCGAGCATGTCGCGGAACATCTGCACTTCGTAGGGATCGGTATCCCGCGCGAGGTTCGCCCCGACCCTGTACTGCGTGAGCCCGCGCGCCCGCATCACCTCGAAAATCGCCTTCAGGTCTGCGCGCCGTCCGTCGGGGCCATCGACCCCCCATGTGAGCGGACCTGCGCTGGCATTCTCGACGGATGTCACAAGACCGAGTGCCAGCAACAACATCGCCAGAAACACTCTCTTGACTGACTGGAACATTGCGCCTCCGTGCGCCCGAGAAATGGCATGCGTCCGATTCCGATCCACCATCACCTGCATCTGTACGACCGACCTTCACAAAATGATCACAATGTCCCCTCACCGGCAAAGCGCAGCCGCTGCTGGAGCGAACGACACGTTTGCACGCTTTTGTGGCGAAAATTGCCGGCGGAATTGCCGTTCCAATTCGACTGAGTATCTATAATGTCGCCTGAACGAAACGACTTAACGCCTAGCGAGAATAACGTGTCGAACGCTCCCCTCGAATCGAAGCCACCGATCGCTCTCAATCGCGCGATCGACGCGGGTCGCTCGGTCGCATGTGTCATCGTGACTTACGGGCGGCGCGAGCAGTTGGTGCGGCGGACGGTTGCGGCGGTTCAGACCAACCCCGCGGTCAAACGCGTGATCGTGGTCGACAATGGATGCAACCGCCCGGTTATGATTGAGGATTTCGCAACCGAGCCACCCGTCGACGTCATCAGGCTCGCTTCGAATCTGGGATCGGCCGGCGGCTTTCACGCCGGCATCACCGCCGCCCAGCGGCTCGAAGATAAAGACATAGGGTTCGTCCTGATTCTGGACGACGACAATGTCGGCGAAGACGGTTTCCTGGAGCGCCTGCTCGCGCTGCATACAGCGCTCGGCGCGACGGATGACATCGGGCTGTGCGCGTTACGCAGGCATCGGGGCATCTATCCGACTCTGCTCGCAGATCAGAGCGCCGTGGCGATCCGCCCAAACTCGTTCCTGAACTTTCATCTCGCCTCGCTTCCGTCGAAGCTGTGGCGACGGTTTGCGCGATCGGCCCGGCAAGATCCGGAGAATTACGGGGAGTTCCACCTGCGCCGGATCGAGACCGCCCCCTATGGCGGATTGCTGCTGCCGATGGCCGCCGTCCGCAAGGTTTCACCCCCGAACAAGGATTTCGTCCTCTACAGCGACGATCATGACTACTCGCTGCGCCTGATGGACGCCGGCGTCGCTGTCTATCTGACCGATGTGGGCTGCATCAACGACGCGGAAGAATCGTGGGACAAGCCCAACACCAGCGCACGCAGCGCGCTCGTCAGCCCGGACGCGCCGGCCTGGCGGCTCTATTATGCCTGCCGGAACCGGATCCTGATCGAGAAACGGTACACAACCTCCCCGATTATATATCGAATCAACCGAACGAGCTACGTCGGCCTCCTCGCGATCGAGGCACTCCTGGCCTATCGCAGTCTTAGTGGCGCCAGAAAGGCACTTCGGCCGCTCGTGGAAGCCATCGCAGATGGCGATGCGCAGCGGCTCGGATGGCGAACCGAATATCAATTGCCCGGTGCGTCTGCATCGAACACTGCGTCGGCGCATTAGCGCGCAACGAGACGCTGTCGTTGCGCGAACGCTTCACATGGAACATTCCGTATAACAACGGGGCATTCGTGAATCGTATTTAGGCAATCGCGGCGAGTTCCTGTGCGGAACAAGCAGTGTCGCGCAATGTGCTGAAAATACTTGCAGTTCGTTCCGCGAAAAGCCGCGGTTACCTACATCTTTAGCCTTCTTTCTAACGTCACTGACAAACTCTACCGCTACGCAATGGAGCAACACAGCGGGCATCACCAGAGTAAGTCATGGCGACCATCACCAGCACCGATCAAACCGTTCTCTCCGCAAGTTCGTTCACGAGTTCCATCGGCGTCAACACACACGTGTCGTATGCGTGGGGCAGCTACAACAATCTCGCGCTCGTCGAAGCGGACCTCAAATATCTCGGCGTCACCACGCTTCGCGACGGTTTGACCAACATCCCGGCAGCACAACCTGTGCTTGATGGCCTGGCGAACGACGGATACAAGTTCGATCTCGGCGTTTCATCGTCGATCCCGGCGACGGGTACAGCCGGTTTGCAGCAATACATTGCCGCGCTCGACGCGTTCCAGGCGGCACACCCGGGCAGCGTCATTGCGCTCGAAGGCTTGAACGAAGTCAATCTCCAGGCGTTCAGCTACAACGGCAGCTCGTCGATCGAGGCGGCCGCGCAATTTCAGCAGGCGCTTTACAGCGCGATCAAGGCCGATGCGTCCCTCGCGAAGCTTCCGGTCTACAATCTGACCCTCGGCTACGACGACCCCGCGGATTTCGCCAAGCTCGGCGATCTCGGCGGGTCCTCGGACTACGCGAACTCCCACGCCTATGTCAGCACCGGCACCACGCCGGCGGCCGCGCTCGCCTCAGCGCTGAGCCTCGCGAGCTCGGTGTCATCAGGCGATCCCACCGTCATCACCGAGACCGGCTACACCACGCTGGGCACCACGCCGTATCTCGGCGTCAACGAATCGGTCCAGGCGAAATCGATCCTCAACACCTTGATGGATGCCTTCAAGGACGGCGTCGGCACGACCTATCTCTACGAGCTGCTCGATCGCAATTCGTCGAGCAGCGACACCGATCCGCAGAGCCATTTCGGACTGTTCTATGACGACGGCACGCCCAAGCTCGCTGCCACCGCCGTTCATAACCTGACGACGATCCTCAACGACGACGGAACCGGCAGCGGCCAGCCGACGAGCCCGTTGAGCTATACGCTGAGCAACATGCCGGACTCCGGCAACAGCCTGGTGCTCGGCAAGAGCAACGGCGCCTATGATCTCGTCGTCTGGGCCGAACCGAAGGTCTGGGATCCGAAGACGAACACCGAGATCAGCAATCCAAGCCAGACCGTCACGGTTCAGCTCGACGGCGTGCACCAATCCATCAAGGTTTACGATCCCACCGGCGGCACCGACCCGATCGCGACCTATACCAATGTCAGCTCGTTCACGGTTCCCGTGAGCGATCACCCCATCATCATCGAAATCGACGGCGCGGCCCGGGCGTCCTCAAATCCGGCCGGCGCCACCGACGTCACCGGCACGGCCGCCCAGATCGTCGCGGAGCTCGCCGATCTCTCCGCATCCACGACCCTGCAATCGATCACGCTGACGGACACCCACGTGCTCGCCGTCGCGTCGGTGTCGACGATGAACTACATCATCTCGCACTATGGCAACGCGCTCGCGGCGATCCAGGGCGGTTACTCCTTCTCCGTCACGACCTCCACCACGAGCTGGAGCGAGACGAAATTCTTCAATGCCTCCGGCACGCAGACGGGAACGCAGACGTCGAACTTCAGCAACGGCGTCATCACCAGCAAATCGCTCGTCAACGTCGATTCGAGCAGCGACACGATCCTGTACGCCAACGGCGTGAAGACGCAGGAAGTGATCGTGAGTGTGGACGGCACCAAACAGACCACCAACTACAATTCCGACGGCAGCATCTCGAGCGAGACCGTCATCAGTTCGAACAAGTCGATCACGACGACGGTCTACACGAGCGGCCTGAAGTCCAAGGTCTACGTGACCAATGCCGATGGAACGCACACCAACACGTTCTACGGCATCACCGGGCAGGCCTATACGACCCAGATCCAGACGCTCAAAGCCGATGGGACGATCACCTCCATCACCAATTTGCACGCCGACGGCACGACACAATACGCAAAAGTGCTCAACGCCGACGGCAGCACCACTACGGATCTCTACAATAGCGCGGGTCAGAAGACGTCGGAGGTGCGCAACGATGCCGACGGCTCGAGCCTGACCACGAACTACAACACATCCGGCGCGGTGACGCAGACCATTGCGAAGACTGCGGGGGGTGCCAGCACGACCACGAACTACAGCGCCGGCGTGCTAGCCTCGATCTACATCACCAGCGCCGACGGTACCAAGGAAGCCAAGCTGTTCACGGCTGGCGTAATCGCCAGCGATCAGGTCCAGAAGACCGACGGATCGTCGTCGATGACGGTTTATGCCAACGGCGTCAAATCCAAGGTGTACGTCACCAACGCCGACGGCACCCACACCAACACCTTCTACAACATCACCGGCCAAGCCTACACAACGCAGATCCAGACGACCAAGGCCGACGGAACGGTCACTTCCATCACCCAGCTGCACGCCGACGGCACGACGCAGTACACCAAGATCACCAATGCGGACGGCGGCACCACCACCGGCTTCTACAACACGGCCGGGCAGAAAATCACCGACGTCCAAAACTACCAGGACGGCTCAAGTCTCACGACGACCTACAACACATCAGGGGTCGCGACGCAGACGGTTTCCAAGGCCGTCAACGGCCCCACCACGACGACGAACCTCAGCGCGGGCGTTCCGACGTCGATCTACATCATCGGCGCTGACGGCAGCAAGGAAACCAAGCTGTACACAGCCGGCGTGATCGCCAGCGATCTGGTCCAGAACACCGATGGATCGTCGACGATGACGGTCTATGTCAGCGGCGTGAAATCGAAAGTGTATGTCACCCACGCCGACGGCACCCACACCAACACCTTCTACAACATCACCGGCCAGCCCTATACGACGCAGATCCAGACCACCAAGGCGGACGGAACGATCACCGCCTTCACCAATCTGCATGCCGACGGCACGACGCAGTACACCAAGATCACCAATGCCGACGGCAGCACCACCACCGGCCTCTACAACACGGCCGGGCAGAAGGTCACGGAGGTGCGCAACTACACCGACGGCTCGAGCCTCACCACGACCTACAACACCTCGGGTGTCGTGACCCAGACCGTGGCCAAGGCAACCGACGGCACCACCACGACCACCAACCTCAGCGCCGGTGTCCAGACCTCGATCTACGTCACCAGCGCCGACGGCACCAAGGAAACCAAGCTGTTCACGGCCGGCGTGATCGCCAGCGATCTCGTCCAGAAGACCGACGGCTCGTCGACGATGACGGTCTTCGCCGATGGCGTGAAATCCAAGGTGTATGCCACCAACGCCGACGGCACCCACACCAACACGTTCTACAACATCACCGGTCAGGCCTACACGACCGAGATCCAGAAGACCAAGGCCGACGGCACCATCACGGCGATCACCGACCTGCACGCGGACGGCACCTTGCAGTACACCAAGGTCATCAACTCCGACGGCAGCATCACCACCGATCAGTATGACGGCACCGGCAACAAGACCACCGAGATCATCAACTACGCCGACGGTTCGACGCTGACGTCCGCCTACAATACGGCAGGAGCCGTCACGCAGACGGTCGCGAAGGCCAGCGGCAATTCCACGACGACCAACTACAGCAGCGGCGTCAAGACGTCGGTCTACATCACCCACGCGGATGGCTCGAAGGAGTCCGATCTCTACACGTCCGGTCACCTGACCAGCACCCTGATCCAGAATACCGACGGCTCGTCGTCGACGACGGTCTACAGCAACGATATCAAGACCGCGACCTACGAAACGCACGCCGACGGCACGCACACCAACACGTTCTTCAACGTCACCGGCAAGGCCTACACGACCGAGATCCAGCAGAGCAAGGCGGACGGCACGATCACGTCGATCACCGATCTGCACGCCGACGGCACCCTGCAATACACCAAGGTCGTCAATTCGGACGGCAGCATCACCACGGACCTGTACGACTCGACGGGCCACAAGACGACCGAGGTGCAGAACTACACCGACGGTTCGACCCTGTCGTCCACCTACGACACCACCGGCAGCGTAACCCAGACGGTGGCGAAGGCCAACGGCAACACCACGACGACCAACTTCAGCAGCGGCGTCAAGACATCGGTCTACATCAACAATGCCGACGGCTCGAAGGACACCCAGACCTATTCGAGCGGCAAGATCGCCAGCGACTACGTCCAGAACACCGACGGCTCGAACTCGACGACCGTTTACACGGATGGCGTCAAGGCGAAGATGTACGTCAACAATGCCGACGGCTCGCACGACAATTTCTACTTCAACGCCACCAACACCGAACACGACGCCTACAATACGGCCGGCAATTTGACCTATGTCGACATCCTGAACTCGGACGGCACACACAACGCATCGGCCAAGGTCGCGGGCATCACGCTCGCCGGCGGCACCGGAAACGACACGTTTGCGATGGCCGGCGCCGGATCGACCACGATCTCCTTCAGCGGCGGCAACGACACGGTGAACGGCTTCCACGCCGGATCGGCCACCGGCCACGACACGGTCGCGATCGCCAAGCTGATGGCCACCGACTACAGCCAGCTCCAGCTCAGCCAGTCCGGCGCCGACACCCTGATTCACGTCACGGCGAACGACACCATCCTGCTCAAGAATGTCGTTGCCGCGAACGTGACCAGCAGCGACTTCCTGTTCGTCTGATCGATCGGGGATTGCGTGCGGCGGGCCTCGCCCCGCCACACGCAATCCGGTATCGACAACGCGCCCTCATGCAGCCCCGTTATTGCTGCAGCATTGCCTCATCCATCATCATCGCGCCAAAAAACTAGGGTTTGACCGATCGCTGATGCGATCGGTAGAACCGGGAACCAGCGCGGCATCGAGGCGACATTGACGGATATCGAGGGTGCACGCTCCCCCAAGGGCGGGATCGTGCCGGGAATTCAATACCTGCGCGGTTTTGCAGCCATTCTGGTGGTGATCTGGCACGTCAACTGGCTGGTCAGCCTGCCACCGTCCTATGGCGAGAGCCCGTTTGCGCTTGCTGAAACCGGCCTGTTCGGCGTCGCAATCTTCTTCGTCATCAGCGGCTTTATCATCACGATTGTTTCATTCGGTCCGGCGCGCAGCACGCGCGCAGAATTCTTTGCCCGCCGCTTCGTGCGCATCATTCCCTTCATGTGGGTGTGCGTGATCGGATACAACCTGCTGTCGATGGCCGGCACGGCAAGGATCGATCTTCTCCCGGGCCTGCGAGCCATGGCGCTCTGGCCGATAGGAGAGCTGCGGCCCCACGTGGTCTGGACACTCCGGCACGAGTTCATCTTCTATATCCTGTTCGCACTCACCATGTTGCGGCCGCGCCCGCTGTCATATGTGCTGGTCGCCTGGTTCCTTGCGCCGCTGGCGTGGTATGCGGCGTCTCGCGTGCTGGCTTGGCCGGAACTGCTGCAGCCCGAAAGTTCAGGCCTCGCGCTCGCAACCGTGGTCGGTTACGGCAACATCATGATGCCGAACCTTCAGTTCGGCATGGGTTTTGCGTTGGGCCTGCTATGGCTGAAGGGGCATTTCCTGGTGCAAAGCCGATTCCCGGCGGCATTTCTGCTCACGCTCGTTGCGACCATTCTTGCAACCGCCCTTGTCGGGGCGACACTGTCGGAAGACAACGCCCTCCGCGCCCTGTGGTGGACCTTGTTCGCGACGATCGTCGTCTGGCTCGGCATCGTCTCGGCCGAGAAGTCCGGAGCGCTGCATTCGCTCGGCATGCTGCTCGGCGATGCCTCCTATTCGATCTATCTCACCCACGCCGCGACTGCGGTCGTGCTGATTCAGATATCGGCCCGCCTCCACAATCCGCTGCCGCCCGCGCTGTTCGTCATCGCTGCGGTGGCCTTGTCGGTCGCCGCCGGGATCCTGATCCATTGGTATGTCGAGCAGCCGCTCATTGCCTGTTGCCGCAGGCTCGGACGCCGCCGCTCGATTGTCGCGGAGCGGCGATCGATTGGCTGAATGCCGCAATTCGGCGCTATGCCAAGAACCGTGCCAAGGCCTGCGCCAAGGCCGCCTCGCCGCCATGAATTGGCTTCAACTTCGTGGCATCCGCTGATGCCGCCAAAATAGGCGCACGAAAGGCCCAAGGGAAAGGCCCAAGAGAATGTCGCAGCCGGATCGAGACGCAGAGCTCGCAACCGTGTCGTTGCCGGGCGCACTCGGCCGCGAGCGCCTCTCCACTCCAACACGCCTCTGGCGGCTGCCCGACATCATCCGGTCGGGCCTGGCGCGGCACGACACCGCGGAAAGCATTCTGGCCAGGAACAAGGGTCTCGGACCGGGCTTCAACATGATGCGGCACCTGCTGTCGCTGGTCATCCTGTCGCATCATTGTCGTGTCGCAGTTGCCGGCCTGTTCGCCGGGGCTGCCTTCGTCAAGAAGCTCGATGAACCGGGAATGGCCGTCTATGTCCTCAGGGATCCCGGCGCCGCCGCTTTCGACAAGATGGGAGGACTGACTGCGCTGTCCTTCGGCCACCTCCACGCCTCCGAAATCATCCAGGAGCTGCTTCGGCCAGGGTTGATCGCGCTCGTCGGAATGTTCTTCGCGCTCAGCGGCTTCCTGGTCACCGGCAGCGCCATCAAGAATCCGGATCTGAAGACGTTCTTCATCAACCGCGTGTTGCGGATCGTCCCGGCCCTCAGCGTCGAGGTGACGCTCTGCGCCCTCCTGGTCGGACCGCTGCTGACGCAATTGCCGCTGTCGCACTATTTCTCCGACTATCAGTTCTACCGCTACTTCGGCAACATCGTCGGCCACGTCACGTTTGAGCTGCCGGGCCTGTTCGTGCACAATCCCTGGCCGGAGATGGTCAATGCCAATCTCTGGACCCTGCCCTGGGAGCTCTGGTGCTACGTCTTCGCCGTCGCGCTCCTGTTCTTGCGCATGATCTCGGGTGAGCCGCAAAAGATCCGCTGGATCACGCTTCTGGTCGGCGCAGCGCTGCTCGCCGAACTGATCGCCTACTTCATCGATCCCGCGACCTTCAACGTCCGGTCCGATTCGACGCGGCTGGCCGGCTGGTATCTGGTTTACATGTTCTTCTTCGGCATGGTGTTCCGCCTCCACGCGAAATACGTGCCGATTCACTGGGCGATCTTTGCAGGCTCTGCGCTCTGCTACGCGGCGATCATGTGGCTCAACGTTCTGCTGCCGCTGGCGGGGATCTTCCTGACCTACTGCACGGTCTACATCGGCATGCAGAGTTTCAAGGCGTTCGATCGCCTGTTCAGCCAGGATCTTTCCTACGGCATCTATCTCTACGGTTTCCCGATCACGCAGGCGACGATCGACATCTTCCGGCGCATGCTGGGGCCGGATCACCACCTCTCGCTGGCGGTGATCCTGCCGATTGTCATCGTGCTGACCCTCGGCTTTGCGGCTTTCTCCTGGAACTTCATCGAGAAACCGGCGCTGCGGCTGCGCCGGTTCTATCAGAGGCCGGCCTGACGGAACCGGGCGTTGTCCGGCTCGAGGATCACGCCGGGCTGCGCTCCGCCCGCTTTCCGAACAGGGCGCTCCGGAATGTGCTGTCGATCAGCCGGCGGAAGCGGACCTCGATGAGCTCATAGCTCATGGCGCTGGCGATCAGCACCAGCACGGTCCCGATGATGACGAAACCCGACCACAGCACCCATCGATCGTAGCCGCGCTCGACCAGCTTCAGCCCCATCATCTGCAACGGAAACAGCATGAAGGGATGGACCAGGTAGAAGCTGTAGCTGATCTTGCCGAGGTATTGCAGCGGCTGCGCCTTGAGGATCCCGGAAACGCCGGAGCCCGGCGCAAGCACCATTCCGAACAGGAGGAAGCCGGGAACGAGGCTGACAAAGGGGTGAAAGAGGTCGAGCGCCGCATACATCGCGGCAAAGCAGATCAGGCCGGCAGCCAGTCCCAGCGGACCGGACGCAGGAATGCGGATGTTGGTGGCGCTGAACAGCATGCCGATGCCGAAGAACGCCGCGATCGGGAAATGCAGCAGGCAGATCACGGCGACCACCATCATCGGTGCCGCCAGCCACCAGTTCTTGAGCTGGATGACCGCACAAAACGTGAGCGCAAACCAGATGTAGAATGCCCATTCGTAGGTCAGCGTCCAGGCGTTCTGCTGGGCGATCGGCAAGCCGAGTGCATTCTGCAGGAAGAACAGGTTCGCGATGAAGATCTCCACGTAGCCCGGAAGGTCCAAGCCGCGGAAGAACTTGTAGCCGACGAACGGCCCGACCAGGAACAGCGTCAGGTGCAGGATGACGAACAGCGGCATGATGCGCAGAACGCGGTCGTAGATGAACTTCCCGATCGACGCATGCCTCACCAGGCTTGCCGGAATCAGGAAGCCGCTGATCATGAAGAACAGCTCGACGCCGTGCCCGCCCGAGTTGAGCACCGCTTGAAGCCACGGCCAGATCGGCGGCAGGAAGCCTGCGCCGGGAACGTCAGGCATACCGCCCTTCGGCATGTCACGAAAATGACAGATCAGGACGGTGAGCGCAGCGATTCCGCGCAATCCCTGAATTGACGCCACGAACGCGCCGCCGGACTCCGCGTAAGTTTTTTCGTTTTGGTTGCTCATTCGGCCCCCTGTCCCCGCAGCGACGGCTGAAGCGCGACTGCGGTAAATGCCTGCGAACGAAACCGGTGACCGAAGGCCACCATCGGCTTCTCCACAGCGAGATAGTTCAACCAGCTGACCAAGATCGACACCAAGCCAATTCCGACTACAAAGAGAGACCATTGGCCCGGGCTCTGACCCGTTCCGAAAACCTGCACGATCACCACGAGCACATAGGGGCTCATCAGGTAGACCGAATAGCTGATACGGCCGACAAAGGACAGGACGCTCGAGGCCCCGCGCTCGCCGAGCGCGGCAAACACCAGGAACACGACGGCAGCCCCGATATAGGCGGCTCCCATGCCGTAAGCGCAGAAGAAATTGTCCTGATAATCCACACCATAGCGCCGATAGGCGCAGGCGGCCGCGTAGAGCACGTAAAGCAGCGTGCAGATCGCGACATGACGCCATTGCAGGCGCTCGCCGATCGCAGCATCGCGCACCACCTTGCCGAGGAACATCGCTGTCAGGTCCAGCATGAGCTCGAGCAGACCCCAGACGAGATGGTTCTTGACGAAAGGGAAGGCCGCGATGGCGGTCACAGAGGCGGCGACGACGATCAAAATGGCGGTCCAGCGCACCCTGAGAAGCCCGATCGCAAACAGCGCGATACATCCGACATAAAAGATCAGCTCAACGGCAAGCGTCCAATATCCGATGTTGAGGTTCTGGATGTTCACGAACATCTGCAACATGGTGATGTTGGCGACGATCTGCGACAGCGAAAACGCCTTCCCCTCGAACGTCGGCGCAATGAGCAGGACAACGACGATCGACATCCAATAGGCCGGATAGAGCCTGAAGAAGCGGCTGATGGCAAAGTCCCGGATCGGCGCGGAGCTGTTCGGAAAACTGTTCGGAATCACGAAGCCGCTGACGAAGAAGAACAGCACGACGCCGAACCGGCCGAAATTGAAGTACTCGCCGACCGCATTGTGGAAGATCCGGTAGTAGCCGCCGGCCGCCTGGTTCAGCACGACCTGCTCCAGCGCATGCTGGAGCAGCACCGACAGAACAGCGATGCCGCGTAAGGTATCTATGAATGCGAGCCGCCTGTGCATCACCGGTCCTTCAGCTCGATTCATTCAGCCGGGGCGTCGCTCCGCCCATTGCGGGCACGCCCTGGGCGGCGATGGTCGGGTGCAACGTGAGACGTCGTTTCGGCTTTCCGCCCTGGAAAACGAAGGAAGCCCGCCTCGAGAACACGCCGCTGAAGATGAACGACATCAGCAGCAGGCCCGACGCCGGCCCGTAGTCGGCCACGGTGATGCTGAAGATGTTCAGCACGAATGTGAGGGACAGTTTGTAGATGTCGGTCGTCAGCAACGTCGCACGGATGACGAAGAACATGAAGACGACGAAAGGCAGGCCAAACATCAGGAAGGTGACGAGATAGAAATTATCGACCGGCACCCAATAGGACGTCAGGTTCGAAAACTGATTCATCGGATAGTTGAAGCAGCCCACACCGCATCCGGTGATGTAGCCGATCGGCATCAACTGAGACATGAAGACGAACGGCTTCTGCCAACTGTTGTTGATCCGGTCGACCAGGCTGAAGAGAAACGCCTTTTGACCGACCGACGTCCCGCCAAAGACCAGGATCAGGAAGATCGGAACAAGGATCGTGGCATAGGACCATGCCGCCAACATCCTCAGAGTCGGGAAACGCATCTTTTCAGGCATTGCCCGGATGACGAGCAACGCGATGAGATACATCGCGAGAACGCCCATGGTCGTCTTACTCGTCGTCAGCTTCAACGCATAGAGCGCAAGCCCGCCGCAAATGAGGCACCACCACACGTTCTTTCGTATCGACGTCATGACGAAGCCAACCAGAATGAAGAGGCTGACGACGGTGCTGTCCTCGCAAAAACCGGAGAGCCGCTGCTCGGAGCCGGCCCACCACAGCCGCCCCGCCTGGCGCTTCACGCCGAACGCCTCATAGGTGTAATTGAGCCACGGCGCCTTCCAATGCGCCGACAGGACCACGCCGAAGATCGATGCGTAGAACAGTATCGACATCAGCAGCAGAAGCTTCTTGTAGGCAGCGGTGTCCGAATCGCAAAAGCTGAAGCCGATGAAGACAGGCAGGATCATCTTGAAAGACGAGGCGAACGCCGTGAAGTTGCCCAGGAAAAGATAACCGATCCCGAGCGACAGAAAGATCCACACCAGCACGACCAGGGCAATGATGCTGCGGTTCTGGATGATACAGCGGTGAATGAACAGGAAGAGACAGATGAGCCCGAAAGCATCCGGTATGAACCAGATCGAGCTCAGATGGGCAATGTAGAGATAATATCGCGCGGCGGCCGAGAAATCGTCGCGCAGGAAATACGTCGCCATCGCAACGGCTTCGAGACTGAACGCCCCCCACATCAACAGCGGGAGTCGCAGGAGCGGCATCGTCCGGCGCAGCGCTAGCGTTGTCGTCGTCATATTCGTCCTTAGCTCGAAAGGCGTGTCGAGGGCTCGGCCGGCGCCGGCGAATACGCCACCGCTCCGCGGAAGATGTTCCGCACCAGCCTGGACCCGGGCAGTTCGATCCACCGATAGGTCAATTGCGAGAGAGCGAACACGGCGCCGAGCACGATCAGCAGGTTGAGCGTCGGCGCCAGCCCTGGATGGATGGCTTCCAGGTGGGCCACCGCCGGCTTGCCGGCGGCACGGACAAAATACTCGGCGAGCAGCACGACGAAGGCATGGACCATGTAGATCGAGTATGACCGTTGCCCCAGCCACAACAGCGGCCTGACCGTGAGCATGGGGGGAACGACAGCGGCCTTTGGAAACGCCAATAACGAGCCAAGCAGCACGGCAAAGGTTACAGGCGCAAGATAGCTGATCCACGGGTAGGCTTCGGTCAGGGACACATGCGCCACGGCCGCAACTGCGGCCGCAAGTTGAATGGCGCCCTGCAAGGCGGGACTGATGCCGCGTGGCAGTGCCCCGACTGCTTTCGCAGTGAGCACGCCGAGAAAGAAGCTCGTGAAGCAGCGCAGCAGCCCCCAATCAAACTGGACGTCCAGCTGAGGCGTCGCGACCACCGTCGTCAGCACCAACCAGCTGCCGAGCGCCAGCGTGGCGGCGGCGAAGTAGAACCAGGCAAGCGAATTGAGGCGCTGCGCGGCCAGCAGCATCAAGCCGAAGACGAGATAGGTGTAGAATTCGACGCTGATGCTCCAGCTCGGGGCATTCCAATTCAGGTACTGAACGAAGCCGAGCGAGTGCAGCAGGAAGACGTTCAGAAAGAACGAATAGCCGTTGTTGACTTCAAACGCCGCCGGAGCAGTCACGACAACGCCCGCCATCACCAGTCCGAGCCCGATGCGCGCGAGCCGGAACAGCAGCAGCACGAGAAGCATCACGATGTGCAGCGGATAGACGCGCGCGAACCGTCGAACCATGAACTCGCGCAAGGAGAAGCGCCCGAAATCGGTTTGCAGATAGCTCAATGACATCACGATGCCGCTGAGCACGAAGAAAAGATCGACCAGAAATCCGCCGCTGCGGAAGAACGCACAGTCGATCCACGCACGATTTGGAAACGCCGCAAGGAAAGTCGGCATCAGGATCACATGGTGAACGACCACGGTGACCGCGGCTATTCCTCGAATGCTGTCCAGGGGCAGGACATGCGCTTTCTCGCGATGAACCGGCACAGTCACGACAATTTCCTAGCACCCCGCAGCGCAGCATTACTACTGAGCATTCGACGCGAATACAATCTCCGCCGGCATTCGCTGCATGCATTTCGATCGAAGCAGTCGCCCGCACCATAAGCCGTGACGTCACGGTTGATTTGCCGCAGGCAACGCACCCGAACATGACGGTGAAGCGGTCGTTTGCCTGCAGGATGAGCAGCCTGCCCTGTGCAGAACAAGAAGCTCACCACGCAAAACACCTTTGCGTTGATGCTGCTCGCTTTGCGTGTTCGCGAACTGTGGAGTTAACCTGTTCATTCGGCACGAATGTGGCAAAAGCGCTCGCAAGCTCGGGAACTGGAGTACGACGCCAAGCTGCGGTTCTCGGAGTTGATCCTGTGCAAAGCCTCGCGGTTTGCGGCGATTTGGGCGAGCCTGTCTCGGTTTCGTCACACGTTCGTCAACAGAAACACAGTCGCGGCCTTCTTCGAAAGCTGCGCCCTGCTGTTTCTGCGACCATGGCTGCGCTACGACGCGCTCACCAAGCAACCTCAATTGATCGCGATGGGACGGCTACAGACCGCCACTCTCCTTGCGGTTGCAAGTATTCACGACCACAAGGGCACTTGGCGGCGCAGCTTTAGGGCGGAGGCGTGGTGCTGGACATCGGTCGTTGACCGTTCGCCCTGAAATTGCTTCGGCGACGAATCGATGTCGATACAAGTCAGGAACTTCCCGCCTCTGCGTGAGTATAGGCGATCACGGGACTCAAGCTTCGAGAGACGCCATTGTCGTTTGCCTATTCACTGTTCAATCCGGGCGTCTCACCGCTCATCTGCTCATCAGCAAATTCGTTGTGAATTTCAGGGGCTTTCCGACTATGTTTTGCACCGCACAAGAATTTGACATAGTTAAGCGCGACACTCGGTTTGAGCGAAGTCTTGCGCCGAGAAGTCTTGCGCCGATTTGAAATGAACGCGATGAATGGTTTGGCCCTGTCTCAACGACGACGATCTGCCGATCGGCCCATGGGCGGATTCTCGGATGGCTTTCGCGCGGCACTTGCGATCGCAGGGCTGATGCTGGCGTGCGCCGCCAGGCCTTGCGAGGCTCAATGCGTCGAGCAGGGGGAGCGTGTCCCCGCCTCCATTCTGAAGGTCTTCCAGATCGAACCTACGTCGCTGCTGCGCGACCCCACCGTCCGCGGCGATCGCAACAAGCTCACGGGCCGTCTCGCCGCCTACGTCGTAAGCGACATCACAATCCTGCCTGCAGTACGCGATCTCGTCAGCGAATCTTCCAACGTCGAGCGCAATGCGATCGGCATGGCCCTGCGCCGCGCGCAGCTGATCTGTGTGCCTCGCAAGCCCGAGACTGCGCAGAAGATCAGCCAGTTTATTCAGAAACTGGCGGACTCGGCCGTGAGCGCCGGTTACTCCGCCGAGCTCGAGGCCGTCGAATTCAATCCGAATGCGGTGGCGTCCCCGTCGGCTGGAGGCACGCCGGGATCGTCGCCCCAAAAGCCTTCCAGCTCTGCGAACAGCCTCATGACTGGCGAATGGAGTACGGATGTCGGCGATCCGTTTGCTCCTGCGCCGCTCCCCCAATAATTTCACGTCAGGTCGATGAACATTCAGATGTATCAGCCCAGAGAGCAATTCCACGTGCAAGAGAGATCCGCCCTGGAGTTGGCGGGGTCGAGTCTCAGTCTCGAGCGTATCATCGGCATTTTGCGCCGGCAGTGGCCGGTTATCGCTGGGGTCGCCGGCGTCGCGCTGGCGATCTGCCTCGTTTACCTGCTGACGGCCACGCCGATGTATACGGCGAACACGCGCATCCTGATGGACACGCGCCAGACGCAGGTGCTCGACAAGGATAACGGCACGTCCAACGCGCTGATCGACCCCGGCTTCGTCGACAGCCAGGTCGAGATCATCACCTCGGACGATCTGATTCGGTCCGTCGTCCGTCGCATGAACCTGACGGAAGATCCCGAGTTCAACGGCTCGGATCCGGGCCTGCTGCCCGGCATTATCGGAAAGGTCATCGGACTGTTCGGATCGGACGGGCCCTCATCTAAGGAACGCATCGAACGCGGAACGGTCGCCGCAGTTGAGAACAACCTCAAGGTCGAGCGCCTGCTGACGACCTACGTCCTGTCGGCCAGCTTCCGCTCGCGGGACCCCGACAAAGCGGCCCAGATCGCCAACGAGATCGCTGATGCCTATATCGTGGGCGCCCTCGACGCGAAGTACCAGTCCACCAAGCGTGCCAGCGAATGGCTGCAGCAGCGCAGCGCCGAGCTGCGCGAGCAGGCGACCGCCAGCGACCGCGCCGTGCAGACCTTCAAGAGCCAGAACAACATCGTCGGCACCAGCCGCGGCCTGATGAACGAGCAGCAGCTCACCGACGTGAACACGCAGCTCATCCAGGCGCGCGCGGCCACCTCCGAGGCCAAGGCGCGGCTCGACCGCATCGAGGCGATCAGCGACAAGGATATTGCCCAGCCGACGGTCACCGACGCGCTGAACAATCCCGTGATCACCCGCCTGCGCGCTCAATACCTCGATCTGTCGGCGCAGTATTCCGACTGGTCGGCCCGCTATGGCAAGACCCATCAGGCCTCGGTCAATCTCGCCAACCGCATGGAAGAGCTGCGCAAGTCGATCGCGGACGAAGTCAAGCGTATCGGCGATGCCTACCGCAGCGATTATGAAATCGCCAAGAGCCGCGAGACCTCGCTGGAGGAAAACCTCAAGAACCTGGTCAGCCAGGCCGGCAACACCGGACAGGCACAGGTGAAGCTGCGTGATCTGGAAAGCGCTGCCGACACCTACCGCAACCTGTACAACAGCTTCCTGGAGAAGCAGCAGCAGGCAATGCAGAATCAGAGCTTCCCGATCAGCGAATCTCGCATCATCAGCACCGCTGTGAAGCCGGACCGCAAGAGCTCCCCCAAGACCGTACTCTCGCTGATCGGGGCCTTGTTCGGTGGCCTCTGCTTCGGCCTGGGCGCCGCCTTTGCCCGCGAGATGCTGAGCGACGTGCTGCGCTCGCCGATCGAGGTCGAGGACGAAATCGGTGTCAAATGCCTCGGCGTGCTCCCCGCCATCGGGACCAAGGCAATGGGCTTGCCGAAAATACGCGGATCGCGATCGTCCGATGGCGCCCCCGTCGAGGCCAGCGGCCAGCTGTCGCGCTACGTCATCGATCATCCCTTCTCGCGCTATGCCGAGACCATGCGTAACATCAAGGTCTCGATCGATCTCGCCCGCCTGTCGCGGGAGGTGAAGGTCATCGGCATCGTGTCCTCGCTTCCGAAGGAAGGCAAAACCACGGTTTCAGCCAACTTCGCGCACCTCACCGCATTCACCGGCAAGCGCGTGCTGCTGATCGACGGCGACCTTCATACGCGCTCGCTGACCAAGGAGCTCGACCCGACCGCCAAGAGCGGTCTGCTCGAGTCGCTCAAGAATCCGCAGTCGGTCGGCCACCACATCCGGCGCAGCGCAGAGACCGGGCTGGATTTCCTGCCCTCCTTCGCCGTTTCGCGCATGGTGAACTCCGCCGACATCATGGCCTCGAAGGCGATGGCCGACCTCTTGACCTTGCTGCGTAACGAATACGACTACATCGTCATCGATCTTGCGCCGTTGATGCCGGTGACCGATGCCAAGGCCATCAGCCACCTCATGGACGCTTACGTCTATGTCATCGAATGGGGCCGCACGACGCGTACGGCCCTGCAGGAGTCGCTGTCGAGCTCCGAAGGCATTCAGAAGAAGGTGCTGGGCGCCGTTCTCAACGGCGCAAACCCGAAGATGCTGAAGCGCATCGAGGGCTACAAGGGCTCGCACTACAACGCCTACTATGTCGAGGGCGCCTAAGACCGAAGGCGGTACATCTCACGGCTCGCGCTGGTTCGCGCGCGGCGCCAATTATTTGCTGGCGGCCTCTGCCTTGCATGGGCGGTGTCGATCGTCCCAACCCTGTCCGGTCCGACCGTCTCGCGGGGCGCCCGGCAAATCGCCGCCGGCGAGAGCTACGATGCACCTCTGCTGAGGCGCATCGTGACGGAAAACCCGCCCGCGGCTGAGCGCCCGTGCGAACCGAACGGCGATTTCGGGAACTGCTTGTCCTGCAATTGTCGGCCGCCGACATGACCATCCAGGCGGGGATGCGGACGTCGGCGCCGTGCAGCGGGATGAGCAGGAATCCTGTTGGAATGTGCCCCAACCGAGAAGCGCCGGGGTGGCTGGGAGGCCGGCGGCGACTCTCGGCCGCCGCGGGATCAGAACACCTCGCCAGCTCGCCGGTTGATGCCGCAGAAGAATAGCTCTGCCGCCCGACGGACCGAGCTCCGCACCGCTCAGTAGGCTTCCTGATGGACCAGCGCCAGCGCGGTCTTCAGGATGATCCTGATGTCGAGCCAGATGCTCCAATTGCTGACGTACCAGACATCGTATTCAACCCGTTTCTCCATCAGGTCGATGGTCGGCGTCTCGCCACGGAAACCGTTGACCTGGGCCCAACCGGTCAGGCCCGGCTTCATGTGATGCCGATACACGTAGTTGCTGATCAGCTGGTCGTAATAATTGTCATGCGCCAGCGCGTGCGGTCGCGGCCCGACCAGCGACATCTCACCGCGCAGGACATTCCAGAGCTGCGGCAACTCATCGATGCTGGTCCGTCGCAAGACGCGGCCAACGCGGGTGACCCGGGCGTCAGACCTGGTCGCCTGCGTCACGGTGTGGCCGTTCTCGGCCACCGTCATGGACCGAAACTTCCAGATTTGGAATGGCTTGCCGTTGAACCCACGCCGGGACTGCTTGAAGATCACATTCCCGATCGAGTCGAGCTTGATCATGGCCGCAGCCGTCACCAGCAACGGTGCCAGCAGCAACAGGGCAAACGAGGCAAGGCCGATGTCGAGGCAGCGCTTCTGCGCTCGCTCGAACACAGTGAGCGGCGCACGTTGGATTTCGATGGCAACCGTTCCGCTGACGGGTTGGAACGGGCGGGAGACGAGATCGGCGATCGGAAAGTCAGGCAACAGGCGGATCGGCTGGGGAACCACGCGCAAGTGCTGGCTCAGCTTCTGGAGCAGAGGCATTTCGTCCCAGTCGATGACCAGAAGATATTCCTCGACATCGGCCGCACGCGCCTGACTGACGATGTCGCGAATCTCGTGGTCCCACCCCGCGCCTTCTGCGGATGGCCCGAGGACGAAATGCCGCACGACGTTGAAGCCGTGCTTGCGCAGATCCTTGAAACGGCTCGACGTGAAATCGAGCGGCTTCAGGCTGAGCAGCAGGATCTTCCGGTCGACCAGACGGCCTCTGGCGTAGCTTGAGTTCAGCGCTATGCGCCACAGGACCCGGAGCCCGCCCAAGGCAACGCTGCCGGTCGCGGCAAACAGCAACGTGGTTCCGCGCGACAGATCGGCCGACGATTTGAGCAGGAACGCCTCGACCGCGAGAATGGTCAATGAGACGACCCAGATCGCCAGCGTCTTGCGGAGCTGCCAGACCGTGCTCAGGAAGCGATGATGATCATAGACGCCCTGGAAATACGAAATCGTCACAAACACCGCAGCGACGACGAGGCCCGCACCAACCGACGAATCCTGCTCAGCCACGAGCATGCGATACAAACCACTCGCTGCGAAATAGCTGAGCATGAGTGCAAGGAAGTCGCCCGCGATCAGGGCGATCTGGAGGGGGCGTTGGAGGGCTCCACCACGGTTCGAGACAACCGAATAGAAGTTTTCCGAACCGTAAGTTGCTACAGCCATCCGAACCTCGCTGCCTCGTCACGCACTCGCAATCGGAAATTGCAAGCAGTCCATTAAATTTGCGATGCGTCTTGGACAGTGTCTTAACCAAACAAAGCAACATTGCGGCACTGCAACGAAAAAATCAAAACGATTTTTGCAATGCGATACCCGCATACGCGCATGCTCAATGTGCTGTCACACGCGTGACATTCAGCGCAGCATCGCGCCGCGTTTCGCGCCAGATCGCGCTAATTTTACACATCATTGCGCGCACATTTGAACGGTTGCTCAACCCTGTTGCTTAAGCCGCCCTTAGGTCGGCATCGTTCACACTCACGGCTGTTTCGGGGGAGTTGTACCGTGAGTGCCGTCGCCGTTTTGAGTCTGCTGATCGGATCGTTGCTTGGGAGCCGATTCCGGATTTTCGTCCTGCCTCCGATCATTGTTCTCGGTGCCGTGATGATCGGCACCGTCTGCGCACTCTACGGCGAGGGACCGGCTCACGCGGTCGTTACGATCCTGGTCTTTGCTACAGTGCTCCAGCTCGGCTATCTCTGCGGCGCGATCCTCGTCCGCCCTCGCGCAGCGGCGTATCGCACCAAGGCCGCACCGTCTTTCGACAGCCGCGGCTTCAGCTGATCGAAGCCCGGCGTGGCAGATCGACGCCTCATCAAATCGCAGGAGTAATGCAACCGTCGCGCGAGTTGGCGTTCACATTGGCGTGGGCCAAAAAACCACTCTCGCTGACTCGAATTGGTCGATAGCATATTGACATCTCGGGCGAAGCTCTCTCCAAGGGTTGGACCCCATGGTCACGATCCCGACACAGAACTCGCCCCGGCCGAAGCTGCCGAACGGCGTACGGATTTACGCACTCAGCGACATCCACGGCTGCGCGCATCTGCTCGAACAGATGTTCGCCGTCATCGATGCCGACATGGCGAACAGCCGCCCCTATCGCGCGATCGAGGTCTTTCTCGGCGACTACATCGATCGCGGACCGGACTCGCGTCACACCCTGGATCTCCTGATCGACCGCAGCCGCCGCCGCAACACGGTCTTTCTCAAGGGTAATCACGAGGCCTATTTCACCTCGGTGCTGGACGATCCCTCGCGCACCACCGACTGGTTTCAGTTCGGCGGCCTCCAGACCCTGATGTCCTACGGGATCTCGGCGGCCTCCGATCTCAGCAAGGATGAACAATCCGATCTCGTGCGCGAGCTCACGACCGCAATGCCGCCGCAGCACATCGCGTTCCTGCGTCAGTTGCGGCCGACATTCACATGCGGCGACTTCTTCTTCGTGCATGCGGGCGTTCGTCCGGGCATCCCGCTGTCCGAGCAGCGTGAGCAGGATCTGCTCTGGATCAGGGACGAATTTCTCCAGAGCAAGAAACGTTTTGGGAAATACGTCGTGCACGGCCACACGCCCGTGCGCCAGGCCGAGTTGCTCGAGAACCGCGCCAATATCGATACCGGAGCGTATGCCACCGGCAACCTGACGCTGCTGTCTATACAGGGCAACAGCATGCTCGCGATCTAGGTGGCGTTTTCGAGCGAAGTGGATACCGGTTCGCGTCAAGAAAATGCATCAAGACAAAAATCCGTCGCGCCTGCGCGCGCCGTCAGTTGGCCTGGCTTACCGGCGGCCGGTATTCCGGGAATCGGCTGAGCATCGCCGCCTTCAGGAATTTGAAATGGGCGATCGAAGCGCTGAGCTCCTTGAGCCTGCGCTGGCCGTTCAGGATTTCCTTGTCGAACAGATCCTGGTGGTGATTGTCCAGCGCCTCGCGCTCCAGATATTCATCATCACCATTGCCGATTGTCACGGCTGCACGCGCCAGCACGTCTTCCACCCGGCGATTCAGGCCGGATTGCTCGCGCTCCGCCGCATGCAGCGCCTCCTCGATTGCGACCATGATCGCCTCAACGCGCGTGCGATCGGTTTCGGCGTCGCGCTCGGGCGAGCGGGCGCGAAACGTCTGCTCTCCGCCGAAACGATCTTTCAGGAAATTGTGGGTTCGGGCCCGCAAGAAGAGCTGAAACATGCGTGCATTTCCGGTTTCGAGGCGCCAGACCGGAAAATGGGCCCTGGATGGTTAACAAAGGCTAAAGGCCACAGAACGTTATGCTGCGGCGCGGCCCCGTGAGCCGGGCGGAGGACGTTCAGATCGAGGCGTTCAGGGCATCCAGCTCACGATCGAGCGCCTGCTGCCAACTCGGCGGCGTGATGCCGAACCGCTCGCGCAGCCGCGTGAGATCGAGGCGGGAATTGGACGGCCGCTTCGCCTTCACGGGAAATTCGTCCGAACGGATCGGAACAATTTCCTTCACGGCGAACGTAGCGCCCCTCGATTGCAAACCGGCAACGATCGCAGTCGCAAAGCCGTGCCAGCTGGTCTCGCCGGCGCAGACCAGATTGACGACGCCACTTCGTTGCTCGAACGTCTTGCGGAGGTCGTCGTCGCCTTTGGGGAGCATCGCAACCACCGCTTGCGAAATCGCACTGGCTGTCGTCGGCGCACCGACCTGGTCGGCAACGATGCGCAACTCCTCGCGCTCTCCGGCGAGCCGCACGATCGTCTTGAGGAAATTTGCCCCGGTTGCAGCGTACACCCAGGACGTGCGCGCGATCACATGCAGCGCGCCCGCCTCGGCAATGGCCTGGTCGCCCGCGAGCTTGCTTTGGCCATACACGGAGAGTGGCGCCGGCGGACTGTCCTCGCGCCAAGGGCGATCGCCGGAACCGTCGAAGACGTAGTCGGTCGAAAAATGCACCAGCGGCACGCCGCGGGGCGCGGCCCACTCGGCAATTGCCTTGGGAGATTCAGCGTTGATCCGAAACGCGAGCTCTCGCTCGTCTTCCGCGCGGTCGACAGCCGTATAGGCAGCGGGATTGATGATCAGATCCGGCTTGATCGAATCCAGCTTGCCGGCAAGCTCGTCCGGCCGCGACAGATCGAACTGATCCCGCAACGGCGCAACGATATCGGCTCGCTCCCGAAGCATCGGAAGCAGCGCTCCGCCCACCTGCCCCGCAGAACCCGTCAGTAGGATCCTCATGTCAGATCTCCCCGTAGCGCGGGAGATTCTTCACATCTGCGAGCAAGGGCGCATCGGCATCCTTGGGCGACAGTGAGGGATCTGCGAGGCCCCAATCGATACCAATCGCCGGATCGTTCCAGCGCACAGAGATCTCGTCCTTCGGGCTATAGAGCGCGTCGCATTTGTAGAAGAAGTCAGCCGTCTCGGAGAGAACGGCGAAGCCATGCGCGAAGCCGCGAGGAACCCACAATTGCCGCCGGTTGTCCTCATTCAATTCAACCGCCACATGACGGCCAAAATTCGGGCTACCGACGCGCACATCGACGGCCACATCCAGGACCCGGCCGCGAAGCGCCGTGACCAGCTTGCCCTGCGCGCCTGGATTTTGCAGGTGCAGCCCACGCAATACGCCATGACGCGAGCGTGACAGATTGTCTTGGACGAAGGGCTGTGCAACACCGTTCTGCGCGTAGCGCTCGAACTGGTAGGTCTCCAAGAAAAAGCCGCGTTGATCGCCGAATAGCTTCGGCTCGATGATCAGAACTTCGGGCAGGTCTGTCTTGATAACGTTCATTCCAGCGACTTCAGCTCCGTGCGCACAACAATCTTGTGCAGCGCACACTATCTGATATTTTCAAGTTGGTAAACCAGAGGGACCTATGAAGGGAATCATACTCGCTGGCGGAACAGGCTCGCGCCTTTATCCCGTCACGACAGTGGTGTCGAAGCAACTGCTGCCGGTTTTCGACAAGCCGATGATCTACTATCCGCTGTCGACACTGATGCTCGCTGGAATTCGCGACATTCTCATCATCTCGACGCCGCAGGACAAGCCGCTGTTCCAGCGCCTGCTCGGCGACGGATCGGAGATCGGCGTCAACTTTTCTTACGCCACCCAGGAAACCCCGCGCGGTCTTGCCGACGCATTCATCGTCGGTCGCGAATTCGTCGGATCGGATTCCGTCGCCCTGGTTCTCGGCGATAACATCTTCTACGGCCACGGACTTCCGGAAATGCTCGCCAGGGCGGCGACACGCAAGAGCGGCGCCACGATCTTCGGCTACGTCGTCAACGCGCCCGAACAATATGGCGTGGTCGAGCTCGACAATGACGGGCGCGCGCGCTCGATCGAAGAGAAGCCCAAGCATCCGAAGTCGAATGTGGCCGTGACCGGCCTCTATTTCTACGACAACAGCGTGGTCGACATCGCCGCGGGAATCAAACCGTCGGCGCGTGGCGAAATCGAGATCACCGACGTGAATAACGCTTACCTCGCCCGCGGCGATCTGTTCGTCGAAGTGCTCGGGCGCGGCTTTGCATGGCTCGACACCGGCACCCACGCCTCGCTGGTCGAAGCCAGCCATTTCGTTCAGATCCTGGAGCAGCGCCAGGGGTTGCGCATCGCCTGCCCCGAGGAAATCGCCTTGCGACGCGGCTACATCTCTCTCGAAGCCTTCAAGAAGGTGGCCGAGAAGACCGCCAAGAGCAGCTACGGCGAATATCTGCAATCGGTGGCCCGTTCCTTCGCCGCTCAAGACTGAGGCATATCATCCATGCGTTTCGAAGGCTCCACGATTTTCGTCACGGGCGGTGCGGGTTTCATTGGTTCCGCGGTCGTCCGTCATCTGCTCCGCGACACGCATGCGCGCGTGGTCAACATCGACAAGCTGACCTATGCGGCAAATCTCGAGTCACTCCCTGGCGCCGAGGCAAACCCGCGTTATGCATTCGAGAAGCAATGCATTTGCGAGGCTACCTCGCTGCGCAAGCTGTTCGAGAAGTACCAGCCCGCCGCGGTGATGAATCTGGCGGCCGAGAGCCATGTCGACCGCTCGATCGACGGCCCCGGCGAATTCATCCAGACCAACATCGTCGGCACCTTCACGCTGCTGCAGGAAGCGCTGCGATACTGGAGAGCTCTGCCCCCCGACCGCCGTTCCAAATTCCGCTTCCTCCACATCTCCACCGACGAGGTGTTCGGATCGCTCGGCAAGGACGGCTATTTCACCGAGACCACGTCCTACTCACCGAACTCGCCCTATTCGGCGAGCAAGGCGTCGTCCGACCACCTGGTCCGCGCCTGGCGCGAGACCTACGACCTTCCGACCATGGTGACGAACTGCTCGAACAATTACGGGCCGTATCACTTTCCCGAGAAGCTCATTCCCCACATCATCATCAAGGGTCTCGCCGAAGAGTCGCTGCCGGTTTACGGCGACGGCCAGAATATCCGCGACTGGCTCTACGTCGAGGATCACGCCAAGGCACTCACACTGGTGCTCGAACGCGGCGCGGTCGGCGAGACTTATAATGTCGGCGGCCGGAACGAGCGCACCAATTTGCATGTCGTGGAAAGCATCTGCGACCTGCTGGACGGGATGTCGCCGCGCGCGGCCGGCCCGCGGCGCGGCCTCATCTCGTTCGTCGCCGACCGCCCCGGTCATGATCGCCGCTATGCCATCGATGCTTCGAAGCTCGAGCGCGAGCTCGGATGGCGCGCCGACGAAAATTTCGAGAGCGGCCTGGCCAAAACGGTTCGCTGGTTCTTCGACAATCGGCAATGGTGGCAAGCCATTCTCGATCGCGGCTATCAGCAGAAGCGCATCGGCCTCGGATAGCGGGTCGATCCTCCCTTCGCGACGGCTGCCGTCTTGCACAAGGGCGACGGCAGCCTGACCGCATCGGTCCGCAAGAAACTAAAGATAGGGCTGATCGACGCGGCTCCGCGCCATCCAGACCTTCCACGCATCTTCATGCTTGGCGTATAGCTCCAGCCAGCGCTGCTCACCCGGGGCAGGTTGAGACCCGCGCTCGATCCAGATTGCTCCGGCGCGACCGTCATCCGGCTCGCTGTCGAGCCGCTCGAACTCGAAGGTCTCCTCCGGCGTAAGACCGATCAGAACACGCCGGCCGACTGCATCGACAAAATATCGCCGTGGCGCATTATTGTTCCTGATGCTCGTCATGGCGCACCTCTTTCGCGATCCAGGGGCGGCACGGATCAACAGGACACGCCCGCAAGAACCATGCGCAACCAAATGGGGACGTGCGTGGGGAACAATGACCGGCGCGGTCTGACCTTGCCGGATATGGTTACTGTCGCACCGCGCAGCGCTCGGCTGCCCCACTCAGAATGCACGGCCGTCGCAATTCGCGACGCGAACATTCTCATCTTCGAGTTGTGTCGAGATCATGATGGCGTTCGCTGATTTTGTCGTCACAGGTGGGAATTTTTGGGCAGCAGCGTGCTGCCGTCCTGATCGTTCGCATCAACTGACCAGCCAGAAGAAGAATTTCACCGACAGCAGGATGACGAAATAAGCCCATCCCACCATCGCGATCAGCGCAACACCGAGAAAGACACCTTCGAATGCCCGCTCTCTCATCTTCGCTAGAGGCTTGGCAGACAGCGTTTTTTGAAGCATCTCGATCTTCTTCTATTCGTATCGTTCGCACGATCATAGCCGAACGAATTCGACGATCTCGTGACGGATGCAGGCGAGATGCGCCTGGTGTGCGCGCAAGCTCCGTCACGACATCGATCTTCAACGATTTTTGAATCGGCGCGGCGCGCAGCACCCGGCAACGGAACAAATTTTCCGATGATGCGTTCGATCAGAGCTCGACCTGATTCGATGATTTGCAATCTTGACGTGAAACACCCGGATGACGGCATGAGAGGATTTTTCAAGCGGGCTTGCCCGGTCACGGGACGATGCTGCGCAGCCTGACGCGGCTGCGCAGCATCAGGTCGGAGAGTGGCGATCATCGCCGCTCGGCTCGATATCGAGAAAAACCCCGGAATTATACGGAGCGTCAGCGGCTGATTTCGTCGCGGTAAGGTTGAGCAGTTAGCTTAATCCGCGTTGTTTGTTGCGAAGTCTCGCCGATCGCATATCCATCTCTGCACCGGGCTTCCCCCAAGGGCCCGGCCCCACCCAAGCAAAGCCGTCGAGCGACATGGGTCCGCTTGGCGGCTTTGTCGTTGTGTCGATGCAAGAGGATCATTTCGGTTATGGCGCGGAAGCCCTGGTCGTTCAAGGAAGACCGCCGGCTCATGGAGCTGGCCAAGTCTTCGACGTCGCTGGAGGAAGCGGCGAAGCAACTCGGGCGATCGCCCGACGCGATCAAGCGCATGGCCTTGCGTCTCGGCCTGGCGCTGAAATCGAAGGCCACCAAGAAGAGCTAGCGCGCGCCCGCACAGGGTGAGCGGCGTTCGCGGACGATTGCCGTCGGCACTGGCCGGATACAACCGCGCGAAGCGACGTAGTCCGGGCGCTACGGCGCCCTCGCTCTCTCCACGTATGGATGTTAGACTATCCAACCGAACGTCGGCTGTTGCTCGCCAAGGGCGATCGCTCGATAGCCTTGGTATCCGACCGATCATTTGTGGGAGGATTGCACCATGTTGGCCCGCGCTCTTGCCCTAATTGTCCTCCTGGCCCTGCCTTCGATGGCGTCGGCGCAAGTTCCCGTGCATTTCGGATTTCCGAAGGGTGCGCCCTGGTGTGCGTTTGGCTTCGATTGCAGATTCCTGAACTTCCGCGAATGCGCGGGCAGGATCTACGATCCCGCACGCAACTGCCTCAAGAATCCCTACTTCGCGGCCCGCTATCCCACCGATGTAGACAAGGGCTGGTCCTACAATCGGCGGTGAACGGGCGGAGCCCCGAGCGGCCATGTGCTGAGGGGAGAGCCTGGCGCCTGCGCCGGCGGGCGAGCCTGCCGATAAGAGGAACTTGCGCGGCATAGCCCGCCTCGACCAGCGGAACTCTCGGCCCGCCCCAGTGCTGTTCCCCGGGGACGTGGAGACCGATCATCCTGAACATCAGGTCAAACGATCGCATGCGATCTCCTTAAACCCTATCTTAGCGCCTCCCAGGCTAGGGTGCCGCCACCCTTTGTTAACTTCCGCGGGCCGGATGACAGCAGCACGGCCGAGACTCTCATTGGCGGCGCTCGTGCTTGCGGGCATGGCAGCGTTCGCGCTCGCCGGTCACATCGCGGCGACGCGGTTCATCCACGATCAGCAGACGCGCCAGCTCGACGAGCTGACCGAAGTCGTGCTGCGCCGGTCCGAATTCGCCGTTGATTTCGCAACCACAAGCCTCGACGAGCTGGCCGGCCGCGGGCTCGCGACATGCGCGCCCGCCTCGCTCCAGGCGATCCGTCTGCATGTTTATCAACGCTCCGCCGTCAAAGACGTCCGCCTCGTCAATTCCGACGGCTCGGTGATCTGCTCGGCCTATTCCGAGACCCTCGAATTCGACAAGGGCTGGGTCAACCGGACGGACATGCTTGCATCGCGCGATTCGAAGCTGATGCTGTTCCGCGTCGAGCAGTTCGGCGGCGATGCACTCGGCGTGCTCAGGGACATCGGCGACAACAAGGCGCTGGTCGCCATTCTCGGCATCAACTCCAGCCTGTTCGACATCATGCCGGCCGAGCTGCGCGCTCATGGCGAAGTGTTGCTTGCGCTGAAGAACGGCGCACAGCTCGGCGAGTTCGCACTCGATGCCGGCAAGGCGCTGCTGCATCCGATCGACTTCGAGAAAAGCTCGGCGCGCTATCCGCTGCGCGCGGTCATCCGCATCGACAAATCGGTGCTGTCGACGTGGAACAGCGAAGCCTATTGGCCTGCGATGGCGGTCTCGCTCGCGCTCGGCTTGCTGTTCGGTGTCCTGCTGTCGCGGACCCGGCGCACGGAGGGCCCCGTCGCGGATCTCGACCGAGCGCTGGCGCGTGGCGAGTTCAAGCCCTACTTCCAGCCGATCTTCGATCTTCGCACCTCCGAGATCCGAGGCTGTGAGATCCTCGCACGTTGGTTGCGCGAAGACGGCACTGTGGTTCCGCCGATGAATTTCATTCCGCTCGCGGAATCCAGCGGACGAATCGAAGCCATGACCTGGCAGTTGCTCGGCCGCGCCTTGGCCGACCTCCAGCCGCTGCTCAAGGCCGACAAGGATTTCAAGCTCTCGCTCAATGTCGTGCCGAGGCACATCCTCGGCGCCGGCTTCGTCGAAACGCTCCGCAGCACCGTCGCTGCGGCACGGGTTTCGGCACGCCAGATCGTGATCGAGGTGACCGAGCGCGACGAGCTCGACGATCTGGCGCGCGCCGCAGCTGTGGTTGCCGAGCTGCGCGACTACGGCTTCCGTATCGCGATCGACGATGTCGGCGTCGGCCATAGCGGGCTGTCGCGGCTGAAGGGGCTCGGTGCCAACACGATCAAGATCGACAAGTTCTTCGTCGATACCATCGCGGTGGACGCCTCGACCACGACGATCGTGGAGATGCTGGTGGCGCTCGCCAGGGACTTCCACATGACCGTTGTCGCGGAAGGCGTCGAAACCGAGGATCAGGTCCGCGCCCTGATCGCGTGCGGCGTCGAAGAGGGCCAGGGCTATCTCGTCGCTGCGCCGCTGCCCTTCGCGAAATTCAGCGAATTGATGGCGGCGCGGCGTGGAGCGACCTCGCTCGCAGCTCCGACACGAGACACTGCACGGGTGGCCTGACCGGCCGTTGACCCGAATTCGAACAGCCGTAATCCCGACCTGCCCCGCTGCGAACCAACGGTCATGAACGCGTCGTCGACGATGTACGCTCCTTAACGATGTTCTCCGCTTTTGAAAGCGGCGCGCCGGTCGACCGGCTATGATCCGGCGATGCGCCGAAACCACCTCATCGCAGCTGCGGCCGTCTGCCTTGCGCTGATCGTCTATGCCACGCTTGCCACGCTTGCGGGCAGGCCGGTGCTGATGGGCCATGCCGAGGCGTATTGGGTCGTCGTCATCGAGCGCTTCAGCGCCTATTGCCTGCTCGGCTTCCTGCTGTCCTTCCTGCTGCCGGGACGCTTCAAGCTGGCTTGCGCATTCGTGATTGCAGTCGCGATCGGCCTCGAGGCGTTGCAGGCGATCGTGCCCGACCGCGATCCGGGGGTCCTCGACGTGCTGCAAAAGGCGTCCGGCGGCATCCTCGGCATCATCCTCGCCCAGACCGTTCTGGCTTTCCTGCCCAGGCCGCCGTCCTGACCCGCGTAGAGTCAGCCGACATCGCAGGCGCGATGTGCAGCTTGGTCCAATAGATTACTTTGCCATCTGCCCGCGCAGCTCGCCGCCTGGATTGGCCGCGGTATGAATGTTCGCATACCATTTGCCGGCCAGGAGATCGGCAGCCTGCGTATCGGTGAGGGTCGCCGTGCCCTGGATCGGGCTCTGCGTCGACTTGAACGGCAGCGCGATGCCGGCGTTCTTGCCGGCCTCGCTCGGTCCATGGAAATGCGCTCCAAGCGCGGGGCCGGTCAGATCCGCGTAGGTGACCGTGTAAGTCAGGACTTTCGTATTGGTGTCGAAAGCCGCCTCGGCCTTGCCGGAGCCGGAACTCGCATTGGGCGGCACCTCGTTGCTGCCCCTGAGTTCCGCTTGGAGCTTGACCACTTCAGCACTGGCCGCCGTCGCGAGAAGAAGCGGGAGCGCAAAAACCATCGCACCCGCCAGGCACACGGCTCTCATCATGGCAACCTCCCAGCCCGGATCCCGTTGGTTTCGACCCGTTCCGGTGTGAAACACCAAGGGGCGCGGTAAATTCCGGTTGAACGATTATGCCTGATTCGAACCGAGCCGACTGCTGCCGGAGCGTCGAACTGGCGCCATGCCGCGCCGCTCCTGATCGGAGGCGACGGACATCTGCCGGTGCGTTTCTCGCAGTGCCGTGATCGCGTCATCAAGACCGAATTCGGCTTCACGAATGGTCTCGAAGAACCGGGTCATCAAGGCGAAATCCAACTTGACACGGGTGTTGCCATCGCGGCTTTTGCGGCGATCGAGTAACCGATGCAGCGCCTGCGTCCTGGCTTCGGCGGCACTACAGCCAGTAAGCGCCGCGAGTTCGTCATATGTCATCCAGATCTGAGGCATATCCCTGTCCGCCTTTTGTTATGGGCCTCAACCTAGATTTCACATCTAAAAGCACTCTTGCCGCGGTGCGGCCGCCGCATGCTTTCGCGACAACAACGTCAACGCAAAGCTAAGGCGCGGGAAACATCAGGACGCAGGAGGCCTGGAGGGCGTGAACGGTGCTCGCGGCCGCGACCGGCTGTCGGGCCCCCTGGGCAATTTGTCGGCATTGAGCTTCACGATCGCGCATTTGGCGTCGGCCGGCAGCACCTCTTCCTGGCTATAGATCAGCGTGCACTCGAATCCGACCTCGGGCGCCTCCCTCGCCGTCCCCGAACATGTCGCCATCGCGCCGCTGCAGACGCCGGAGAGATCGACCTCGACCTCGTCAGGACCGAATACGCTCGGATTGCCCTCGGTATGCCGTTTCACG
Organism: Bradyrhizobium manausense; assembly: GCF_018130615.1. Classification (GTDB taxonomy): domain Bacteria; phylum Pseudomonadota; class Alphaproteobacteria; order Rhizobiales; family Xanthobacteraceae; genus Bradyrhizobium; species Bradyrhizobium manausense_A. Next base: position 153,170 of record NZ_JAFCKB010000014.1, on the reverse strand, counting down.
GTAAGGACAGCCGTGAAGCGTTGCTGATTGACCTGATAGAAGCCGCCATAAGTGAAGAAGGTGTCGCGGCCCGTGATCTGCCCATCGACCAACTCCACGAGGCCCGTGCCCTGACCGCGCGCGGTCCGGAACCAGGCAGCGTATTTGCCGTCTCTCAGCATGAAGACATCCACCGTAAAAATTTCAAATGTATTTGCAACCAACTCTGGGGCGCGACAATGACCGACGCGGCGCGTATTCCGCCACGGTTAACGCCCTGCAAAATCAATCCGTCAAATTGCCGTCGCCGCATGCGCGACTTCGGCGGCGGGATCAGAACAGTTCTATCCCGTCATCCGCCGCCTCGATCACCTCGGCCCGGCGGGCGGCAGCGGTCGACGAAAGCCCGAGAGATTGCAAAAACTCCCGGTGGACATCGCGCTCGCGCTCCATGGTGTAACGCGCGAACAGATCGTCGAGCAGCACCTCGTCTTGTGGCTGCGGACGATGCGCGCCTGCGCTTACGGTCTCGAGGCGCGCAGCGACGGCGGGCAGCGTCGCAGAGCTCTCGCCGAGCGAGCTCATCAGACCTTGCGCCGAATTCATCAGCCCCTCGAACTCGGCACCTTCGTCGACGAGCCGGCTCATCAGCTTGCCGAGCCGTTCATTGCCGGCCTCGACCTCGCGCAGCGCCTGAAGGATCTGCGGCTCGAGGTTAGCAAGCTGGGTAGGATCGCCCTGAACGCGGAGCTCCTTCAATTCGTTGGCGGACCGCTCGATGCCATCGAGCACTGGCCGCAAGCGCCCGGCGCCGGCCGAAACCTGGTCGGCGGTCGCCTTGAGCTCGTTGGCGATGACGACGAAGGCGCTGCCGCGACTGCCGAGATGGCTCGCCTTGAGGCCCGCATTCATGCCGATCAGCGTGATATCGACCGAGGCTTCGGCCAGGCCCGCAATGGCCTGGCGGAATTTCGCCAGCGTCTCCTCGACGACCGCCAGCGCCTCGTCGACCGCGTGGCCGCCGTTCTCGCAAGTGGCGATCAGGGTCGAGGCCTGGGCCAGCGTCTGCTTGATGCGGGTGAGGAACGACGACGAGGAGCCGTTCTCGCCGCCAAACAGCGAGCGGCCGTGACCGACGACGCTCCCCGCATCATGCAGGATCGCCGACAGCGCCCGGATGATCTGGTCGATATCGCCGCCGAACTCGCGCTGGGCGTCCCTGAGCTGGGTCGCCTGCAGCCGGCGGATCGCATGCGCGCCGTCTTCGCTCGCGGTCGTCCCCGGAACCAGACTTGGCTCCGGGCCGGAGGAAAGACGCAGACCATGACAGACATGTTCGAGCCGTTGCCGCGTGCTATCACCAGCCTGCAACGAAATGATCGCGCTGCCGACCGCCTCGGCGATCTTCCGCGTGCTGCCGCTTGCGAGATCGGCGAGATGGCTGCTCTTGCTGCGCTGGTCGCGCAGGCCGGAATAGGCCGCACCGAGTTCGGCGCTCTCTGCGACCAGCTGATCGCCGTAGCGACTCTCGAACTCCTTCTGCCGGCCGGATGCGGTGGCGACCGCCTCCGACAGACGCTGTTGGTCCCGCGCGCAGCCCTCAATCGAGCCCTGCACGGCCTTGCCAAGGTCGTAGGCTTCCTGTGTGAAGGCGAGAAAGCCCTCGCGATCGCCCTCGAGCGACGCCGCCTCGATCCGCGCACTGCGCGCGATGATGGTGATCATCTGGATATGCTTGAACAGCGACTTCAACAGCGCGGACGCCTCGGTCGTGCTCTTGCCGATCATCGCGAGCAGCGCGCTCTCGGCCGGCAGTGCCTGCGCCAGCTCACTCAGCCGCGCCGCGATCTCCTGCAGCGCGGTTGCGGCGCCCTCGATCTCGGCGCCGGAGAGCTCCCCGGAAAGAGACGCGAGACCCAGATTCAGCTCCTTGAAGATGATGTGGCCGCGACCGAGCTCGTGGCCGACGCGCGCAAACACGTCCTCGATGCGCGACGAGACGGCCTCGACCGCGGCGATCGCATCCGTCAAATTGCCGGCAGAAGGAGCAGTCATCGCGATCAACCCGCCGTCGCCGCGTGCCCAGCCTGATACCAGTGCATGATCTCGCGCGGAATGTGGTGCAGCGCGACCACCTTCTCGACTCCACCATGAGCGATGGCTTCCTTGGGCATGCCGAACACCACGCAGCTCTCCTCGTCCTGCGCCCGGGTCGAGGCGCCGAGCTTACGCATCTCCAGCATGCCGCGTGCGCCGTCGTCGCCCATGCCGGTCATGATGACCCCGAGCGCGTTGGCGCCGGCATGCTGGGCCGCGGAGCGAAACAACACGTCGACGGAGGGCCGATGCCGCGACACCGGCGGGCCATCCTTGATCGCGACCTGATAGCGCAGGCCGATGCGTTGGAGCAGCATGTGGCGGGCGCCCGGCGCGATGTACGCGCAGCCCGGCAATACCGGCTCACGATCCTCCGCCTCCTTGACGCGGATCTGGCAAATGCTGTCGAGCCGCTTGGCGAAAGCAGCCGTGAAGCCCGCCGGCATATGCTGCACGATCAGAATGGGCGGACAATTCGCCGGCAGCATCTCGAGGACGTCGTTCAGCGCTTCCGTGCCCCCGGTCGATGCACCGATGCATACGATGCCCTCGGTCGCCGGCCTGATCTTTCCCTGCACTGGAGGGGGGATGATGGCGTCGGCTGTCAGCTTCTTCTCGATCACTCGCCGTTCCGTGCGCGGCCGCACACGCGCGCGCGCTGCCGACTTCACGGATTCACGCAGCCGGGTGGAGCACTCGAGCAACGCCTGTCTCGTGTCGATCTTCGGTTTCGGCACGATGTCGACTGCGCCGGCCTCGAATGCCTCGAACATCACGTTCGAGCCTTCCTCGGTGAGCGAGGAACATATGATCACTGGGATCGGACGCTGCGCCATGATCTTCCGCAGGAACGTCATGCCGTCCATGCGCGGCATCTCGAGATCGAGAATCATGACATCGGGGATTTCGTCCTGGAGACGCCGCGCCGCCACGAACGGATCGGACGCCGTCGCCATCACCTCGATGTCGGGATCATCGTTGAGGATCGTCTGAAGGATTTGGCGCACCGACGCCGAATCGTCCACGATCAGTACGCGAACTTTCTCCCTCGGCATGATGAATGTGCTCCCGATCAGACCTGGAAAATGGTCGGCTGAACTTGCTTCAGCCCTGGAACGGCACTGTGAACCATCGACTCGGAATGTCCTACCAGCAGATATCCTCCCGGCCGCAGGTGACTGCAAAGCCTTTCGACGACCTTTCGTTGCGTCGGCTTGTCGAAATAGATCAGCACATTGCGGCAGAAGATCAGGTCGACGTCCCGGTCGACGGGATAGGACGGATCCATGAGGTTCATCCGCATGAAATGCGTCATGCGTCGCAATTCCGGTACTATCCGCACCTCGCCACGCAACTTGTCGCGTGAGGACAGGAAATATCGCTTCACGAACGGCTCCGGCACGGGCGCCAGCACGTCACGGGTGTAGATCGCGGTCTTGGCGAGGCGCAGCACCGCAGTCGAGATGTCGGTCCCGAGGATGCGATACTGAAACCGAGATCCGTTCCGCGTCATATCGTCCAGCACCATGGCGATGGTGTAGGCTTCCATGCCGGTCGAGCTCGCCGAGCTCCAGAACTTCAGATCCGCATTCTTGCTTCCATGCGACTTGAGCAGCGCCGGAATCGCGATCTCCCGCATGAAGTCGAAGTGCTGCGGCTCGCGGAAGAAGTCGGTCTTGTTGGTCGTCACCACATCGATCAGATGGGTGAGTTCAGCCTCGAAATGATCGGCCTCGAACAGGTTGTCGACATATTCGTTCAGGTCGGAGAAATTGAGCGCACGCACGCGCTTGTGCAGGCGTCCTTCCAACATCAACCGCTTGCCCTGCGGCAGCTTGATGCCGACCTGACCTTCGATCAGTTCGGCGATGGTCCGAAAATGACGGTCCGATAGATGCACAGCCGCATCCTGCACGGCGGGCATCACGGCCGCCAACCCCGGCCTCGAAGGCCCGCATGCAGGGAATGTCGGGCCAAACGGGCCATCTTGAGTCCTACGCGTTCACTTGACAGCAGAAGACAGATAGGCCCGCCTCCGAGGCGGACCTATCCCAGAAAACTCTCAACGCTGAAAATCGGCGTCCCGATCATCCTCGCCGTCGTTCATATCGAAAGCAAAGCCGCCAGCACCGGCGACCTTCATCGCACGTGCCGGCTTGGCCTGCGGTTTCTTGGCGGGACGCTCGGCCGCCGCCATGGTCGCAGCCTTGGCGCGGAGCTGATTGACGGCCCGGTCGATCGGCGCCGGCGTTTGACTCCTGCCGCCCTGCTCGATGCGGAAATAGGCGATCGTCGACTGAAGCTGCTCAGCCTGCGAGGCGAGTTCCTCCGAGGTCGAGGACACCTGCTCGGAGGCACTGGCGTTCTGCTGACCGACCTTATCGAGCTGCTGGATCGCCTGGTTGATCTGAGCGGAGCCGACGTCCTGCTCACGGCAGGCCGCGGTGATCTCCTCGACGAGCTCTGCCGTCCTCTTGATATCGGGAACGAGCTTGGACAGCATGGAGCCTGCTTCCTGCGCCACTTTGACGGTGTCGGCTGACAGCGTGCCGATCTCGGCGGCAGCTGCCTGGCTACGCTCGGCAAGTTTTCGGACCTCGGAGGCGACCACGGCAAAACCCTTGCCGTGCTCGCCGGCGCGCGCGGCCTCGACCGCCGCGTTGAGCGCGAGCAGATCGGTCTGGCGCGCGATCTCCTGCACGATGGTGATCTTCTCTGCGATGGTCTGCATCGCGTTGACGGCGCGGCCGACCGCTGCACCGCTGGCTTCGGCGTCCTTGGCCGATTGCGCCGCGATCTTCTCGGTCTGGTTGGCGTTGTCGGCATTCTGCTTCACGTTCGAGGCCATCTCCTCCATCGAGGACGACGCCTCCTCGGCCGACGAAGCCTGCTCGGTCGCCCCCTGTGAAAGCTGCTCGGCGCTGGCGGACAGCTCCTGGCTGCCCGCGGAGACATTCTGTGCCGCCGTCAGGGCTTCCGAGACGATCTGGCGGAGCTTCACCACCATGCGCTCGAGCGCGAGACCGAGCGTATCCTTGTCCGACAGCGGCTTGGCTTCAACCATGAGATTGCCCTGTGCGATCTCGTTGGCGAGGGCAGCCGTCTGGTTCAGATTCACCGTCATCGTATTCAGTGACTTGATCAGGTCGCCGATCTCGTCATTGCTGGATGAATCGATCTTGTGGCTGAGATCGCCGACCGCGACAGCGTCGGCCAGTCCGACGGCAAGCGCCAGCGCGCGGCTGATATTGAGCGCGATCCAGAACGCGGCCGCCGCGGCAATCACAAGGGACAGGCCGACCAGCGCAAGCAGCATGGTGATCGCCCGGCTGCCTTCCAGCCGAGCCTCAGCGCTCTCCTCGGCCATCGCCTTCTTGACGTAGCTGATGTAGTCGTTCGCGGCATTGAGGGCCTGCGTCGTCGTCTTCAGGCCCTGATTCATCGAATGTTCGGCGGCTTTCACCTTATCCTGCTTGGCCATCCTGATGGTTTCGTCCTGCACCGTGTTCGACGCGGTATAGGCGACGGCAAATGCATCGATCATCTTCCTGCCGGCTTCACTCGCACCGGCATAGGTCTCGTCCTTGACCTTCAGCGCCGTTTCGCGAAGCTGCATGATCTGGCCGATGAACTTATCCTGGTCGGCCTCGGTCGCGGCAAGAATCGTGTTTTTCTCGGCCCGTACCTGGAGAAGAACGCTTTGCTGCAACTCGGAGACTTTGGCCAGACGGGCCGCGCGCGCCGACAGGTGCTCGGCCGTGTTGACGGTGTCGCTAAGCTTCAGGTAGGCGACGGCACCCGCAATCATCGAGAGCAGGATGACGACGCCAAACGCGCTGGCGAGCTTTGCCTTGACAGTGAATCTCATGGTCGATCTCGTCGGTTCGAATTACGGGTACTTATCGGCAACGCGTCACGCATATCAATTCAGGCGGCCCGGGATGCGTCGGTGTCGGTGCTCTCCGGGATCCGGTCATGCGCCATCAGCTTGGCGAGATCGAAGATCACGACGAATTTCTCGCCCTTGCGGCCGATGCCGACGGCATAGTCGGACTGCCATTTTCCCCCCACCTCCGGGATCGGCTCGATCGCCTGCTCGTCGATGTCGGTGACCTCGAACACGCAGTCGGCGACGAAACCAACGCCGACGAGACGGTCCTTCATCGGCACGTCGAGGATGATGATGCGGGTCGCTTCGGTGGCGGCGATAGCCGGCAGGCCGAGCTTGGTCCGGAGATCCACGATCGGGTAGCCGGAACCGCGCACGTCGATCATGCCGAGCAGGAAGTCCGGGGCATGCGGCAGGCGCGAGATCGGCCGCATGTCGAGAATTTCCCGCACGTTGCGGATGCTGATGCCGAACGTCTCGCCGGCGAGCCCGAGCGTCAAATATTGCGAGGTTGCGGCCATGCTTGGGTCCAGGCTCCGATGGTTCTGGGGGGTCAGCGCTGAAACTCGGCGTCGCGATCGTCTTCGCCGTCCTGCATGTCGAAGGCGAAACCGCCGCCGTTTGCGACCTTCATCGCGCGCGCCGGCTTTCGAGCGGGCACCGGCTTCTTCCCGCCGCGATCCGCCGCCTGCATCTGCACCGCCTTGCTGCGGAGCTGGGTGACCGCGCGGTCGACCGACGCGGGCGCGGCACTTTCACTACGCCCGCCCTGCTCGATGCGGAAGAACGAGATGGTCGACTGGAGCTGCTCGGCCTGCGAGGCCAGCTCTTCCGAGGTCGAGGAGACCTGCTCGGAGGCACTGGCGTTCTGCTGGCCGACCTTGTCGAGTTGCTGGATCGCCTGGTTGATCTGCGAGGAGCCGACATCCTGCTCGCGGCAGGCGGCGGTGATCTCCTGGACCAGCTCGGCGGTCTTCTTGATATCGGGCACGAGCTTGGACAGCATGGAACCTGCTTCCTGCGCCACCTTCACGGTCTCGCTCGACAGCGTGCCGATGTCGGCCGCGGCAGCCTGGCTGCGCTCGGCGAGCTTGCGTACTTCAGAGGCGACCACCGCAAAGCCCTTGCCATGCTCGCCCGCGCGGGCGGCTTCGACTGCAGCATTCAAGGCGAGCAGATCGGTCTGACGCGCGATCTCCTGCACGATTGTGATCTTCTCGGCGATGGTCTGCATCGCCTGGACGGCGCGGCCCACGGCGACGCCGCTGGCTTCCGCATCCTTGGCCGACTGCGCCGCGATCTTCTCGGTCTGGTTGGCGTTGTCGGCGTTCTGCTTCACGTTGGAGGCCATCTCCTCCATCGAGGACGACGCCTCTTCGGCCGACGAGGCCTGCTCGGTCGCGCCCTGCGAGAGCTGCTCGGCGCTGGCGGAAAGCTCCTGGCTGCCGGCAGAGACGTTCTGGGCGGCGGTGAGCGCCTCGGCCACGATCTGCCGGAGCTTCCCGACCATCATGTTGAGCGACTTGATGAGGTCGCCAATCTCGTCATTGCTGGCAGAGGGGATCGTCTGATTGAGATCGCCGTCGGCCACTGCTCCGGCGAGGCTGACTGCGCGGCCGAGGGAGCGGCTGATCGAGATCGAAATCCACAAGGCGGCAGCGATCGCGACCATCAGCGAAACGCCCAGGAGGGTCATCAGCATGAACTGGGCCTGATGTCCCTCTTCCTTCGACACGACCGCCTGGTCCGCCATCTGCTTCTTGGTGTTTTCGACGTAAGCGCCCATGGAGTCGAGCGCTTCGTTCACGATTCTGCGTCCCTCGGTCGTGGAGCGATCCGCCGCCTTGACCTTGTCGGTCTTGGCGATCCGGATCGTCTCCTCCTGATACGCATTCATCTTGGCGTAGGTCACGGCAAAGGCGTCGAGCAATTTCTTGCCCGCCTCGCTCGCCAGGGCATAGACCTCATCCTTGGTCTTCATGGCGGCCTCGCGGCGCTTGGCGGCATCGGCTGCTGCCTGCTCGACCTCGCCCTCGTTGCCGATGATGGCGTTCTTTTCCGCACGAAGCTGGATGAGAATGTGCTTTTCGATCTCTGTGGCTTTTTCCATGCGCTTGGCGCGCAGGACCATGTTGTCGGCCGTCGCCATCATGTCGCCGAGCTTCATGTAGGCGACGCCGCCGGCGACCATCGACAGGACGATGACCAGGCCGAACGCGCTGGCAAGTTTCGCCTTGACCGTAAATCTCATATCCAGCCCCTAACCCCAGTCTCGCCCGAGACTCCGTTTCAATTCAGAATGCGTTCCATGTTCGGAACGATGACGAACTCTTCGCGCCATTTCGCGATGAAGCGAATGAACTCCGGCTTCCAGTGCATGCCGACGCGCGGCGTCTGCTGCACGTCTGTCTGCGAGATTTCCGTGACCTCATAGACCTTGTCGGCGGTGACGCCGACCAGCACGGGCTCGTCGTCGAGCTCGATCTCGATGACGACGATACGCGTATCAGCGGAGTCCTCGAGCTGCGGCATGCCGAAACGGATGCGCAAATCCGCCAGCGGAATGACGTTGCCGCGCACATTGATGACGCCGGGAACGAAGGCGCGCGCGCCGGCCACCTTGGTCACGGGCACGGGATCGATGATCTCGCGCACGAGACCGGCGTCGAGCGCAAATTTCTCCTCGCCGAGACCGATCATCACGACCTGCATCGCGTCGGCCCGGTGCTCGACCGCCAAACCATCCGACATTACGCCGCCTCGCTGATGTGTTGCCTCTCGACCTTCGACTGCGCCAGCGTGACCAGCTGCGCGACGTCGAGGATCAGCGCCGCCGTGCCGTCGCCGAGAATGGTCGCCCCGGAGAAGATCGTGACGTCCGAATGCAGCTTGGAGAGTGACTTGATCACGGTCTGGTGGTTGCCGATAATCTGGTCGGCGACGAGGCCGACGCGGGTCTCGCCGGTCGAGATGATGATCGTCTTCTGGTGACGGTCCGGCGCACCGGCCGACGACATGATCTCGCGCAGGCGCAGGAAGGGAACGAGATTGCCGCGCACGTTGAGGAAATTGCGGCCGCGCGAGCGCTCGTCCTCGGCGGTCAGCTCGACGCATTCCTCCACCGCCGACAGCGGAATGATATAGCGGCCTTCGCCGACGCGGATCAGCAGGCCTTCGATGATCGCCAGCGTCAGCGGCAGGCGCAGCGTCACGGTGGTGCCCTGGCCCGGCTTGGTCGACAGGTCGATCGAGCCGCGCATGTTCTCGATGGTGCGCTTGACCACGTCCATGCCAACGCCGCGGCCGGACAGTGCCGAGATGGTCTGCGCGGTCGAGAAGCCCGGATGGAACAGGAACTGGTGGATCTCGTGATCGGAGAGCACGGCGCCGGCGGCGATCAAGCCCTGCTCTTCGGCCTTGGCGCGGATACGGGCGGTGTTGAGGCCGCCGCCATTGTCCTTCACGGTGACGAGCACCTGTGCGCCGGAATGGACGGCCGCGAGCTCGATCCGGCCCTGCTCCGTCTTGCCGTTCGCGGAACGGGTCGCGGTATCCTCGATGCCGTGATCGATGGCGTTGCGGATCAGATGCACCAGCGGATCGGCCAGGCACTCGATCATGGTCTTGTCGAGCTCGGTATCTTCGCCCGAGGTCACGAACTCGACCGGCTTCGACAGGTCGCGCGACAAATCGTGGATCAGGCGGCGGAAGCGGCCGAACAGCGAGCCGATCGGCACCATGCGCGCGCCCATCGTGGTGTCGCGCAACGAGGAGGCGAGACGCTCGATCTCCTCAGCGATCATCTTGATCGAGAGATCAGAACCGGAAGCTGCGAGCTGGGTCAGCCGTGCCTGGGCAATGACGAGCTCGCCGACGCGGTCCATCAGCTCGTCGAGGCGCTCGGCCTGGACGCGGACGGTGGCGATGCCGCGATCGTCACGCTTGGCTTCGACCTTGGATTCAGGCTTGGATTCAGGCTTGGGCTCCGCCTTTGCGACGGGCTTCTCGACCGCGGGGGCCGCAACCGCCTCGACGACCGGTGCCGGCGCCTCGGCCGCCGGGGCAAGCTCCTCGTCGAGAAGCTGGAACAGCGGCGCCGGCGCAGGCGCTTCGACATGCTCCAGCGGCGAAAGCGTCAGCTTCATCTCGTCCGAGACGAACATGAAGACGTCGTCGATTGCGTCCTTGTCGCAGGCTGCGTGCAGCTTGACGTCCCACTTCAGATAGCAGTCTTCCGGCTCCATCTCGTCGAGGAATGGGACGCCGTCGGTGATTGGCACGACGAAGCAGGGACCGAGCTTGCAGAGATCTTCCAGCAGGTCGAGCGGGTTCGAGCCGTTGCGCAGGATGTGGGATTCGAATTCCAGGTAGAGTTGCCAGCCGGCCTGCTTGCTCTCGACAGCTGCCAGCGGCGGCGCTTCAACAATCTCGGCGACCGCTGCGACGGGCTGATCCGAGGATACGAAGCGCTTGAGGTCGTCGAGGATGGCTTCGCCGATGATATCGTCGGTCGATTGCGGATCTTCGATCAGCGCGCGGATATAGTCCTTGGCGGCAAGCGCCACCGAGATCAGCTCCTGGGTCGGCTTGATCTCGCCCCTGCGGACGCGATCGAACGCAGTCTCGAATTCGTGAGTGAAAGAGGCAACCTTGTCGAAGCCGAACATGGCGCCCGAGCCCTTGATCGTGTGCAGGGCGCGGAAGGCGGAATCGACCAGCTCGCGGTCGTCGGGACGCTGGCCGAGATCGAGCAGGGCCCCTTCGAGGACTTCGAACAGCTCGCTGGCTTCCTGGCGAAAGACCTCGGTCGGGTCCATCGCGCTCATGCGCGCACCAGTCTTGCGACGACTGCGAGCAATTGCTCAGGCTTGAACGGTTTGGTGATCCAGCCGGTGGCGCCGGCGCTCTTGGCCTCCTGCTTCACCGTGTCGTTGGACTCGGTGGTCAGGAACACGATGGGCATGCCGACCGCGCTCGGCAGCTTGCGCAGCGCCTTGATCAGCTCCAGCCCATTCATGACAGGCATATTGAGGTCGGTAATGACGAGGTCGAGTTTGCCGGCTTGCGCCTTGGCGAGACCTTGCGCGCCGTCGCCGGCCTCGATCACGCTGTGACCGGCCGGCTCGAGCACGACCTTGATCATCTGCCGGATGCTGGGAGAATCGTCGACCGTGAGAATCGTGGCCATCAGATGCCATCTTTCTTTTGCGGGAAGTGCTGATCGATCATCGCGTCGCTGGCGAATCCGGCGCGGCGAAGGGTGTTACGCAGAGATTGGGAGAAGGAGGTCAGGACCACCGGGCGGCCCTGGGCGTCGCCGGTCTTGGCGGCCGACAGCAGAAGCTGGATCGAGGTCACGTCGGCCTTGTCGACGCTGGAGCAATCGATCTCGAGCCGGTCCTGCCGGCCGAATGCTTCGCGGATCAGCTCGTAAACACTGCGGATCGCGGCGATGCTGCAATCTGCAGGCAGCCGTAGGGACCACTTCGGCTCAGTGACATCAGACGACATTCGTCCCCCAGATTTGCTGGAATTCGCTGCAACTACCGAACGAATCCCACACGACGACTATTCGGGGGGAGAGTATGCAAACCCCTAACGGAATCCTCCGTACAACTACGGGTCACATTTCATCGGAATTCGCGCAAATGCATGCAAGCGTGCACAGCCCGTAAAATCACGCGCGCGTAACGTTGAGGCGATTTGCCGCGGTGCGGACGTTTGCTCCGCGTTAAATCGCGCCGGCTATTCCTTGAGATCACGCCTCGCCATCCGAACGAGTCCGGCCGCCGATGCTGACCCAAGCGCTTCTGGTTGATGACAGCCGCTCTGTCCTCAATTTCCTGAAACGTCATATCGAAGCGGAAGGCCTCGTCGAGGCCACCACATTCCTCGATCCCGTCGAGGCGCTGGCTTGCGCGCGCGAACGCGTCTTCGACCTCGTACTTGTCGACTACGAAATGCCGCACATGGACGGCATCAGCTTCATTCGCACACTTCGTACGCTGCCGGGCTGCGCTGACATTCCGATCGCGATGATCACGTCGCGGCAGACCGACGACATCAAAATGGAAGCGCTGCAGGCGGGTGCAACCGATTTCCTGCCCAAGGCACCGCAGAGCGTCGAGATGACGGTGCGCTTACGGAATTTGATTCAGCTCGGTGCAGCCGTGCGCAAGCTCAACGATCGCGCCGCGCATCTGGCCAGCGAGGTTGCTGCCGCAACACGCAAGCTCGGCGAGCGCGAGGAAGAGATCATCCTGCGGCTCGCGCTCGCGGTCGAATATCGCGACAACGACACCGGCGAGCATACGCTGCGGGTCGCCCGCTACAGCCGGATCATCGCCGAACAGCTCGGCCTTCCCGCCCGGTTGTGCCGTGACATCTATCTTGCCGCCCCCCTGCACGACGTCGGCAAGGTCGCAATTCCCGACAACATCCTGCTCAAGCCCGGCAAGCTGACCAACGACGAGATGGCGGTGATCCGTACCCATGCGACGATCGGCGAGAAGATCTTGGCCGGTTCCAGCTGCGAGCTGATCCAGCTCGGTGCAGAAATCGCGTCTGGCCATCATGAGCGCTGGGACGGCACCGGCTATCCGAACGGCCTCAAGGCGGACGAGATCCCGGTCGCCGCGCGCGTGGTCGCGGTCGCCGACGTCTTCGACGCCCTGACGACCCGACGGCCATATAAAGAGCCGATGCCGCTGGAACTAGCGCGTGACTATCTGGTCGCAAACCAGGGGCGGCAGTTCGACCCGGCCTGCGTCGAGGCCTTTCTGTCGCGCTGGGACGAGGTGATGGGCATCGCAGCCGGACCAGCTGCAATGCCGTTGCAGAAATCCGAGGTGGTCCTCGCACCCTTTATATTGGGTGCGACCGGGGACCGTCCGGACGAGGACCGAATGCCCGACGCCGCCGCGGTCTGACATCGCGGCTGACGTTCCGGTTTGCTGCGGCGCCGTTTTCTGCCATCAACGATTTGAACCTGTTCCTGCCAGGGGTGCACCAATACCGAGAGTGATTCTGATCACACTTGCCTGGGACATCTCCTGCTAGGCTCCCGCCGGGACGTGGATCAGTCGCATATCGTTCGAATTGGAAGAGACAGTCATGAGAAGCCTGATCGGCGCCATCGTCGGCGTGTTTTGCCTGAGCGCCCCGGCCCTCGCGGAAACGCCGGCCGCCATCGTCGAGGACGTGCAGGGCAAGGTCGACGGCATCGAATTCATGGATTATGTGGCGCCCGGGAAGATCATCAAGCTCGGTCCCAAGGCCGGCATCACGCTGAGCTATCTCAAATCCTGCCTGCGCGAGACCATCACCGAAGGCGTGGTGCTGGTCGGGGCGGAGCAGAGCACCGTGCAGCTCGGCAACGTCGAGCGCGTCAAGGTGCCGTGCGATGCCAACGCTGCACAGCTCTCCGAGCGCGAGGCGAACCAGAGCGCTGCGACCACGTTCCGCACGATGCGAGTTGACACCAACAGCGCGCCGGCCAAGCTGCCGACGATCTACGGTACCGCACCGCTGATCCAGGCCAAGAGCGGCAGCACGCTGGTGATCGAGCGGACCGACGGCAAGGAGCCCACGATCAGCCTGCCGCTCAAGAACGACATCATGGTCGCCAAAAAATTCTACGACCTTTCAAAAGCCGGCAAATCGCTCACGCCGGGGGGCAGCTATCTCGCGAAGATCGGCGCCAAACGCTACACCTTCCAGGTCGACGCCGGCGCGACCTCGTCGCCGACGCCGATTGTCGGCCGTCTGCTGCGGCTCGAATAGACGGCCCGCGTCAGCAGCGATGCGGCGGATCGGCAGGCGGGACATCGTTGCGGCGATCCTGATTGGACTCGTTGCGGGCGCGGCTGTCACGTCTCCGCCACTCCAGAGGCTGCAAGGTCTCTCGCTCGACATTCTCACGGCCTTGCGCTGGAAGCTGATTGGCGACCGCCGCGATCCCGCGACCTCGCCGGTCGTCGTCGTCGCGATTGACGGGGAGACCTACGACACCCCGCCCTTCAAGGGCTCGCCGACGCAGACCTGGACACGGGAGATCGGCCGGGTGCTCGGCGGCATCACCGAGGGCGGCGCCAAGGTCATCGGATTCGACGTTATCTTTCCGAGTTCGATCGAGCAGTCGGAAATTCCCTTTGGCGATACCTCATTCGGCAGCCGTGTGAGAGGATTTGACCGGGACTATCTGATTGCGCTCCGGCGCCTCTCCGACAGCGGCAAGCTCGTGCTCGGCGAGATTCTCAGCAACGACCATCCGGACAGGCCCGATCGCGCGCAGCAACTGGCGGTGAAAAACAACATCCGCGCCCTCAACGTTCATACCGACCCCGACAACGTGATCCGGCGGACGCCGTTGAGCTTCTTGATCGAAGGCCAGCCGGTACCCGCAATGGCCGTCGAACTCGCCGCACGTTCACTCGGCCTCGAGCCCGAGACCGGACCGGCCGGCGTGACGAGCTTGTCCGGCTACACGATCCCGGGCACGCCCCCCAACACGCTCACACTCAATTTTCGCGGCATGGGCCGCGATATCCCAGCCTATTCTTTCGCCGATTTGCGTGCCTGTATCGAGAAGGGAGACACCGACTTCTTCCACCGTGCGTTCGACGGCAAGATCGTATTGCTCGGCAGCGTGCTGACCTTCGAAGACCGCAAGCTCACTTCGATGCATTTGAGCCGCGCACATGACGGGAGGCCTGCGGCGCGATGCGCCCTGCCCGCGCCTGCGGGCGCTGCGCGAGAAGTCCGTAGCGGAATCGCCGGCGTCTTCGTCCATGCCACGGCCGTGCGAAATCTGATCGAGCATGATGCCATCACCGAGCTCGGCTCTCCACTGCGGCTGATTCTGGCGATTGTGTTCGCAGCGATCGCTGCCTGCGCGGCCTGCCTGCTCGCTCCGACCGGCGCGGCGATCACCTGGTTTGCACTCACCGTTACCTACACCGCTGTCGCTGTCGCCACATTCACCCATGCCGTCGCACTTCCCCTGACCGAGCCGGTGCTTGCGGGCCTCGCAGCTCTCGCGATGATGATCGGCTATCGCTTCGTCATCGCCGACCGCGAGGAGCGCTTCCTGCGCAAGAGTTTTGCGTTCTATCTCGCGCCGGAGGTGATCGACAGCATGGTTGCCTCCGGCAAGATGCCCGTGCTCGGCGGCGAGATGCGCAACATCACCATGTTCTTCTCGGACCTCAGCGGCTTCTCCTCGATCGCCGAGAAGATGGCGCCGGCCGAGTTGGTCGCGCTGATGAACGAATATCTCTCGGCCATGACCGACATCATCGAAGGCCATGGCGGCTATGTCGACAAATATATCGGCGATTCCATCGTCGCGATGTTCGGTGCGCCGGCCGACGATCCCGATCACGCGCGGCACGCGGTCGCCGCCGCGCTGCAATGCCGCGACCG
Organism: Bradyrhizobium manausense; assembly: GCF_018130615.1. Taxonomy (GTDB): domain Bacteria; phylum Pseudomonadota; class Alphaproteobacteria; order Rhizobiales; family Xanthobacteraceae; genus Bradyrhizobium; species Bradyrhizobium manausense_A. Next base: position 137,782 of record NZ_JAFCKB010000014.1, on the reverse strand, counting down.
CCTCGAAGAGCTCAACGAGAACCATCCCGCGTTTCGGGGACGCGGCCTTGCCCACCGCATCGGGCTGAACAGCGGCGAGGCCGTGGTCGGCAACATCGGCTCGCGCCGACGCTTCAACTACACCGTGATGAGCGACACCGTAAACCTCGCCTCGCGGCTCGAAGGCGCCAACAAATATTTCGGCACCGTGATCATGGCGTCCGAGATGACCGCGAACCAAAGCCGCGACGCCTATATCTGGCGCGAGCTGGACCTGGTCAGGGTGCAGGGGCGCGACGAGCCGATCAGGGTGTACGAGCCGCTCGCCGAGAAGAACCAGGAGACGCAGCAGCAGAGCATCCACGCGGCGACTTACGCCAAGGGACTTGCGTACTGGCGCGCACGCGACTTCACGAAAGCCGCCGAGCTGTTCGAAAGCGCCGCCGGCGATGACCCGCCGTCCCGATATTTTGCCAAGCGCGCGAGAGCCCTAGCCGCCAATCCACCGCCGGCCGACTGGACGCCGGTGAATACGCTCGAAGGGAAGTAGTGGCTGCGAGCTACACGCGCAGGTGCACCCTCTCCCCTTGTGGGAGAGGGTGGCTCGCCGCAAAGCGGCGAGACGGGTGAGGGGTTCTCTCCGCGCGTGACCTCTTACATTTGGACCTGCTGAAGCAACCCCTCATCCGGCGCTTCGCGCCACCTTCTCCCACAAGGGGAGAAGGGATTACACTAAGTTAGAACGGCAGCCCCACATAGTTCTCCGCGAGCAACCGCTGCGCCGTCTCGGACGAAAGCAGGTACTCCAGCTCGATCTGCTGCAGCCGGTCTTCATAGTCGGAACGGTCGGGAAAGCGGTGCAGCAGCATCGTCATCCACCACGAGAAGCGCTGCGCCTTCCAGATCCGGGCCAGCGCCTTGGCGGAATAACCTTTCAGCCCTGAATCGTCGCCCTGCTGATAATGCGCGAGCATCGCGTGATAGAGATAATAGATATCGGAAGCTGCACTGTTCAGCCCGCGCGCGCCGGTCGGGGGCACGATGTGAGCGGCGTCGCCGGCGAGGAACAGGCGGCCATAGCTCATCGGCTCGGCGACGAAGCTGCGCAATGGCGCGATGCTCTTTTCGATCGAGGGGCCGGTGACCAGCCGCGCAGCGACGTCGTCCGGCAGACGACGCCTCAGCTCGTCCCAGAACGCATCGTCCGACCAATCCTCGACCTTGTCGGTCAGAGGCACCTGGACGTAATAGCGGCTCAGCACCTGTGAGCGCAGCGAGCAGAGCGCAAAGCCGCGCTCGTGCCTCACATAGATCAACTCCGGCGACACCGGCTTGGTGCGCGACAGCACGCCGAGCCAGCCGAACGGATAGACCTTCTCATACTCGCGCAGCACATCCTTCGGGATCGACTTACGGCTGACACCATGAAAGCCGTCGGCGCCGACGATATAGTCGCAATCGACTCGAACGGTCTCACTGTTCGCGCGGTACGTCACGTAGGGCTGGTCCGACGTCAAATCATGTGGCGTCACGTTCTCGGCATTATGTACGATCTTGCCGGCGAGACGGTCGCGCGCCTCGTAGAGGTCGCGCGTCAACTCGGTCTGGCCGTAGACCAGCACCGAATTGCCGCCGGAATGCTTGTGCAGATCGATATGGGAGAGCACCCCGTCATGGGCGATCTCGAAGCCGTTGTGGATCTCGCCCTCGCGGTCCATACGCTCGCCGCACCGTGCCTCGCGCATCAGCCTGGCAAAGCCGTGTTCGAGCACACCGGCACGGATGCGGGCCAGCACGTGGTCGCGGCTGTATTTCTCCAGCACGATCGTGTCGATGCCCTTCAGGTGCAAGAGCTGGGACAGCAGCAGCCCGGACGGCCCACCGCCAATGATGCAAACCTGAACTTTCATTTTTCCGTCCTCCCGTCGGCACTTTTTTGCAGATTTCGCGGCGCGGACCGATGGAGGGTTTTGCCATTGTCTTGTACTATTCGAACATGAGAACCGAAGCCCCCGCCCCGGCCATCCGGGTCTACAATCTGTTCGGCGAGGCCGGCGACCTGCCCGACGTCGTGCATTGCGAGACGATTGCGTCCCGCTCGGTGCTGCATGACTGGACACTCGCCGTGCACCGGCATGCCCGCCTGCACCAGGTGCTGTTGATCGAACGCGGCGGCGGCGAAGCGACGCTCGACGGACGCGTGGTGCCCCTGAAGCCGATGCAGATCGTCAACGTTCCAGTTGGCCATGTCCATGGCTTCCGGTTCATTCCGGGAACCCAGGGCTGGGTGCTGACTATCGCCGCGGAGATCCTGGACGAGGCGCTGCTTGCCGCCGAGGGCCTGCGCAGCGTGCTGTCCCGGTCCGCCGTCGTGCTTGGCACCCCGCAGATCCGCGCGACCATGAAGCAGATCTTTGCCGAACACGCTGCGCGCGATTTCGGCCGCGCGCACGTCCTGCGCGCATTGTCCGCCGCCATGATCGGTCTCGTGGCACGTGCGCTCGCAGGCGAGAGCGGCGGCAGCGGCAGTGCAGATTCAAATCTGTTCCGTCGTTTCGAGGCCTTGCTCGAACAGCATCATCTGGAGCGCTGGACCGTGGCGGACTACGCGAAGGCGCTGGCAATCACGCCGACCCATCTCAACCGGGTCACGCGCGCGGCGACCGGCGACACAGCCTCGCACCTAGTCCTGAACCGGCTGATCCGCGAAGCGCGGCGCAACCTCGTCTATACCAATCTGCCGGTCTCGACGATCGCCTATGCACTCGGATTCGAGGATCCCGCCTATTTCAGCCGGGTCTATGCTGCGGCCACGGGGCTGTCGCCACGCGCCTTTCGCGCGCAGCTCCATGGCGACGACGGCTGATCCGAACCCTTACTGGTGCGCGCTCTCCGCCGGGGCTTCCTCCGGATGTCTCTTCTCGTAATGCAAGAAGAGATCGAGCAGGGCCAGAAGCAGGATGACGATGCCAAAGCCTATGCTCAGATGCATCGCCCGCGTGTGCGGAAATCCGAGCAGCCAGGGTGACGCAATCAGCCAGACGCCCATCAGGACGTTGATCCACTCCTCCCAGTCCCGGTAGGCGATGATAGCCGCAAGCGAGAGCACGACGATGATTGCGCTCGTGATCCAAAGATCGATCTTGCCCTGGCTGTTCGTCAATTTGAACAGCCACGGCGAGATGAAGAGAACGGCGGCGAGAAACAGATTGTAGACGTCAGGGGCGGTTTCGCGCTCTTGTAGCTTGCTCATGACACCCTCCGCGCGGGACGTGTCAAAGCAAAGATCGGAAAGCGATTTGGTTCCTGACCAGCAGTGGCGTTCCGCCTAGACTTTGGTCTCAATCTGGAACCGAAGCGACGACAATAGTCCGGCGGCGCGGTGGGAGCACGCGCAAGATGCTACGACCCAGCTTCCACCTGCAGCCGTTGGTCTGTTGCCGGAGCGACCACCTACCTTCGTATGTGGAGCCCTATCCTTTGGATGGAGGCATTTTACCTCGGTACAATTGAGCAGCGAATGCGCGCGCCTTAGCCTGACTGCATTCGGCGCCCTGGCGCCGGTGGCATCGAATCCTCCCTAACCTTGGCGCAAGGCGGCCATCCCTGTCGGTCGCCGGCGCCGTTTTTCAGCAAGCCATCGGCACCTTCAGAGTTTTCGGGCTGACGCACCGCGCCATTTCGGCTGGACCGCCCGGCTTTTCCACGGAACCGAGGATTTACACCCAATGTCTTCAGTCGAGAAGATCGCGCTTTTTATCGATGGCGCCAATCTCCATGCCACCTCCAAGGCGCTCGGCTTCGACATCGATTACAGGCATCTGCTCAGCGAATTCCAGAGCCGCGGAAAGCTGCTGGGCGCCTTCTACTACACGACGGTCGTCGAGGATCAGGAGTATTCGTCAATCCGCCCCTTGATCGATTGGCTCGACTATAACGGGTACACCGTCGTCACCAAACTCACCAAGGAGTTCGTCGACGTCACAACTGGCCGCCGCAAGATGAAGGGCAGCATGGATGTCGACCTCGCCGTAAGTGCGCTGGAGCTCGCAGAGCACGTCGATCGGATCGTGTTATTCTCGGGCGATGGAAATTTCCGTTCGCTGGTGGAAGCCCTGCAACGCCGCGGTGCCCACGTTACGGTCGTCTCCACGCTCTCCACTCAGCCTCCCATGGTCGCCGACGCCCTGCGCCGCCAGACGGACCTCTTCATTGATTTGGCGGAGCTGAAGCCAAGGGTGGGGCGCGCCCCGACCGACCGGCCGGGATCGCGCGAGATGCGTCAGCCACCGCAGTTCGTCGCGCGCGAAGCGACCAACCGCGACGACCGGGTAGAGTGATCCTGCGGGACGGCCGCCGGATCTTCACACGTCGAAGAACACCGTCTCGTCTGGCCCCTGCAAATTGATCGTGAAGGAATACACGACCTTGCCGGCGCGCTCGCTGCGCGTGGCGATCAGCGTCTTGCGGCGCACGGCCGGCTCAACCAGGTTGAGCACCGGATCGTCGGCATTCACGGCTTCCTCGTCGGAGAAGTACAGGCGCGTGTTGAGACCGATATTGATGCCGCGCGCGACGATCCAGACATTGATGTGAGGCGCGCATTTGCGGCCCGTCTTGTCGACGATGGCGCCGGGCTTGATGGTCTCGAACGTGATGAGGCCACTGTCGAAGTCCGAGCCGCCACGACCCCAGCCGCGGAAATCCTGGTCCAGCGCGCCGGCGGAGCGGTCGGCTGGATGGTTGTAGCGGCCGGCCGCGTTGGCCTGCCAGATCTCGAGGAGCACGTCGCGCAACGGCGAGCCGCTGCCGTCGAGCACCTTGCCTTCCAGCGTGATACGCTCGCCTTGCGTGTTCGGCGTCACCAGCACGTTGGAGAAATTCTTCTCGAAAATGTCGAAGCCGGCCATGGCCGGAATCAGGCCGATATGAACGTAGGGCCCTGCGGTCTGCGAGGCGGTTTCCTTGAGATAGTTGAGCGGCTGCGGCATGGCTCAGTTCCCCGCGGTGCGATTTTCGAAGTAGGTGGAGCGCTGGCCGCGCAGCACGATATCGAAGCGGTAGGCCAGCGAGTCGAACGGCGTCGAGGCGTTGAGGTCGAGCGGCGCCACCAGGCGATCCAGCGCGTCCTTGTCCGGAATCGTCGTCAGGATCGGGCAGACCGGAATCAGGGGATCTCCCTCGAAATACATCTGCGTGATCAGCCGCTGCGCAAAGCCCGAGCCGAACACCGAGAAGTGGATGTGGGCGGGACGCCAGCTGTTGACGAAGTTGCGCCAGGGATAGGGGCCGGGCTTCACCGTCCGGAAGTAGTAGTAGCCGGTGTCATCCGTCAGCGCGCGGCCGCAGCCGCCGAAGTTCGGATCGATCGGCGCAAGATAGGTATCCTTCTTGTGCCGGTAGCGACCGCCGGCATTGGCTTGCCAGAACTCGACCAGCGTGTTGGGCACGCCGCGGCCGGTCTCGTCCAGCACCTGGCCGTGGACGACGATGCGCTCGCCCACGGGATCGCCGTCCTTGGCGTAATTGCGGATCAGATCGTTGTCGAGCGGTCCGAGATCGTTGTGACCGAACACCGGCCCTGTGATCTCCGAGGCCGAGTTCTCGATCGACAGCAGCGACTGGCGCGGCGAGCGCAGCACCGACGATTTGTAGCCGGGCGCGTAGGCCGGCGGATGGATCGAGCGGTCGCGCTGGAAGAAGCCGCCGTCGCGCGGCGTGAATGGCTCGGGGCTGTTGAGGCGGGGATCCCTTAAGGCTGGCGCCTGGACATTCATCGGCGTTGTCTCTCCCTTAGGCGCCCCGGGGCCGGGTGCGCGGCTTATTGAACGATAATGCCGCCACCTATTCTCAAGATAAATAGATCGATTATAATGTATTCCATGAAGAAAATCGATCATTTGGCACTCGACGGCCACGCCCTCGAATTGTTCCTCGCGGTGCTGGAGGAAGGCTCGGTCACGGCGGCCGCGACGCGGCTCGGCCTGACGCAATCCGCCGTCAGCCACAGCCTCAACAAGCTGCGGCGGATCGCCGGCGATCCGCTGTTCGCGAAGTCCGGCCGCGGCATCGTCGCCACCGCCCACGCCCAAGCATTGGCCGCGAAGGCGCGCGCGTTGATCGACGAGATGCGCAGCTTTGCCGGCGGCGTCACCTTCGAGCCGACGCAGGCGCAGCTTTCGCTGACGATCGCCGCCAACGACTTCCAGCGCGATCTGCTGCTGCCTCGCTTCTTCGGTCACGTCGCCTCACAAGTGAAGGGGCTGGACCTGCGCGTGATCCCCTCGCAATCGCCCTCGCCCGCGATGCTGCGCGAGAATCGCTGCGACCTTCTGATCACGCCACTGCCGCCGTCCGGCGTCGATATCGTGCAGAAGCGGCTGCTGAGCGATCATTACGTCTGCTATTACGATCCCAGGGCGCGCGCCGCACCAGCTGACCGCAGCGCTTATCTCGCCGCACGTCACATCACGGTGGTCTATACCGATAACGAGCGGCTCGACTTCGATCGCCGGCTTGCGGCGAACGGCCTCCACCGCGACATCGCCATTTCCGTACCGAGCTTCTCCGGCGTGCCGTCGTTCCTGCGCGGCTCGCAGATGCTCGCGAGCATGCCGAGCCTGCTCGCCTCCGGCGTCATGCACGGCTTCGCGCATGCGCGGATTCCGCTGGCCTCACGCACGCGCACGCTGGCCGAGTTGCCGATGTTCATGGTCTGGCATCAGCGATATCAGAAGGACCCGGCGCATCGCTGGATCAGGAGCCAGCTCGAAACTGTCGCAGCGACAGCCGCGAGCGGCTGACCAAGCATTGAGCACAAGCTGCGGCCGATCGGCCACACCAACGTCCTGAAATATCGCGCCATGCGCGACCGCCGGCCGAGTTCAACCGTCTGGTTGATGCGCGATCCGCGATTCGCCCTCACGGTGCGCGCAACTGGAACTGGTGCGGGACGAGGTGCATACAATGAAGAAAATTATTGCAGTCATGCTCGGCGCGAGTGCGGCATTGACGTCGACGGGCGCCGTGGCCGGTGAGCTCGAAGACACCAAGGCGCGCCTCGAAGTTCTCGAAAGGCAAAGCGACGCGATCCGGAAGGAAAACACCGCGTTGCGCGAAAGCCAGCGGCTGCTTCGGGACAACGCACGGCTGAAATCGCAAAGCGCAAGCGCGGCGATCGCATCCGCCGGGACCGTCGCCCGATCTCGGCAGGAAAGCAGTGCGTCCGCCGCGATGTCGACTCCGACGCAACGGAGCAGTAGCCCATTGCAAGCCTACGCCGCCGACCTGCCGGTCAAGGCACTCCCACCTGGAGCTCCGGGGCAGTTCAGGGCTTGGATCGAAGGCGGCGCTATCTGGAGCGGCGGAGATCCAGTGTTCAACAATTACGACAATAATGGTGTGACCGGTGCATTCGATCTGACACCCGAGGTGGGCTGGGAAGCGGCCGTCGGATTCGACCATCGCTTCGCCGGATCTCCCTGGCACATCAGCGGCCAATTCCGTTACGGTGAAGGCGGCAAGACCGACGGCCAGCGAACTATCGCCATCGCCGGCGGCGGGGCCGTGGGAACGGAGACCTTTGGGGCTGCATACAAGGAAACTCACTGGCTTGCCGATCTTGCGGTGGGACGTGACATTGCCGGGCACGGGCCAGACGCGCTTCAGTTGAAGGGCGGTGTTCGCGTCGCCGAATTCGTCACCCGGAGTTGGAATTCGGATGTCCAGGCCGCTACGCTTGGCGGCGCTTCCTTCACGCTCTCGAATTTCAACGACACGCGGGCGAGCTTCTTGGGTGCAGGACCTCTTATCGGCGTCGAAGGCTCGGTCCCATTCGCCGGAAAATGGTCGTTCGACTATAACGGTGACGTCGCCTTGCTGTTCGGGCGGCAGCAGTCGCAGGTCACGGCGAGGACCATGACCGTCGTGACAGGCCCGGCTCCCTCTGCCACGGACCTGCTCGCGACGGGCGGTGATCGACTCTTTGCCGGCATACTAAGTGCCGACATTCAGGTCGGCGTGTCCTATTGGCTGACGCAAAACCTGAAGCTCGGCGCAGGCTATCGGCTCGACACGTTCATCAACGTGTTCAACCAGGCCGGCTCCTCCGGCTCCGGTTTCACGCCAGACCGCTACACGCACGGCCCGCGCGTCACGCTCACTGGACAGTTCGACGCGATGTAGGGAATAGGATGGAGAGACTACGCTGCCGCTGAGGCGGCCGCCCCGGGCAACGCTGCCGCCGAGGGTGGGGCGTGGCCCTGCCCTCTCGCCAAACCCACTGGTTGCGCGCGGTCGGCCACGCTAGAATTCGGTCATGACAGTGACCGACATTGCGAACCGAACCTACAATCACAGCTGGCGGCTGGATCCCATCATCCGCAGCCTGCTCGATACCGACTTCTATAAGCTATTGATGTTACAAATGATTCGGGAATCATACCCGGATCAGCAGGTTACATTTTCGGTCATCAACCGCTCGCGCCATGTGCGGCTCGCCGAGATCATCGACGAGGGCGAGCTGCGCGCCCAGCTCGACCATGCCCGCACCATCCGCTTCACCAAGAAAGAGCTGATCTGGCTTGCCGGTAATACCTTCTACGGCAAGACCCACATGTTCTCGGCGGACTTCATCCGCTGGCTCGCCGAATTCCGCCTTCCCGAATACGAGCTGCGCAAGGTCGAGGGCCAGTACGAGCTGCATTTCCACGGGCCCTGGGCTCACACCACGATGTGGGAGATTCCCGCCCTCGCCATTCTCAACGAATTGCGCTCGCGTTCGGCGATGAAAGGCCGCGGCCGCTTCGAGCTCGACGTGCTCTATGCCCGCGCCAAGGCCAAGCTGTGGACCAAGGTCGAGCGGCTGCGTGGACTCGAGAATTTGCGGCTGTCCGACTTCGGCACCCGCCGCCGCCACGGCTTCCTCTGGCAGCGCTGGTGCGTGGAAGCGGTGAAGGAGGGGCTGGGACCGTCCTTCATCGGCACCTCCAACGTGCTGCTCGCGATGGACAACGATCTCGAGGCAATCGGCACCAATGCGCACGAGCTGCCGATGGTCGCGGCCGCGCTCGCCAGGGACGACGAGGAATTGCGTTGGGCGCCCTATCGCATCCTCGACCAGTGGCGCCAGACCTATGGCGGCAATCTGCTGATCGCGCTGCCGGACGCCTTCGGGACGAAGGCCTTCCTGCGCGATGCCCCGGAATGGGTCGCCGACTGGACCGGTTTCCGCCCCGACAGCGCGCCGCCGATCCAGGCCGGCGAGGAGATCGTCGCCTGGTGGGAGAAGAAGGGCCGCAACCCCAAAGACAAGCTGCTTGTGTTCTCCGACGCGATGGATGTCGGCTCGATCGAGGAGACCTATCACCACTTCGCCGGCCGCGTACGACTGTCGTTCGGCTGGGGCACCAACCTCACCAATGATTTCGTCGGCTGCGCGCCCGACGGCTCGTTCAATCTCGATCCGATCTCACTGGTCTGCAAGGTATCGTCGGTCGACGGACATCCGGCCGTCAAGCTCTCCGACAATCCGGAGAAGGCGACCGGCATGCCCTCGGAGATCGAGCGCTATCTGCGTGTGTTCGGCGACGCCGGCCGCGTCCGCAAGCCGGTGCTGGTCTAGCGCCGGGCCAAATTCTCTCGATCGAGTAAATCGCAACGTTTGGATTCGCGACATCTGCGCGGTGATGCCGCGGCGGTTCCGGCTTCGTCGCATTTGCTGCGATCTGCGCGCATCCGTTTCATGGCGCTTTCACCTTGCGCCACGGTCTCTCGACAATTTCAGGTCGAGTTAAGCAGCGTTCCCGTCTTATTCGCGTTATCAGCGGACCGCTCCGCTGGGGTCGTTGAGCGATTTGGGGAACGCAGTGTTTCGCAGAAAAGCAACGTCGGCGAGGGAACGCAGCTTCCTTCACGTGATCAAGCTCGTCTCGCCCTTCGTCATGGTCGTTGTGCTCCAGGCGACGATTGCCGGATTCAGCTTGGAAGTGATGTCGTCGGTTCGCGCCTATGTCGCAGGCGAGGCGATGTGGTCGCGCTCGCAGAAGAACGCCGTCTATTTTCTCAATCTCTATCTGCATTCGGGCGAAGCCAGCCAGTTCGCAGAGTACCAGACATCGCTCGCCGTTCCGATCGGTGACGAATATGCAAGATGCGCGCTTGAGCGCGATCCGGTCGACGTCGAGACCGCGCGCATCGGCTTTTTGCAGGGCGGGAACCACCCGGATGACGTGCCCGGCCTGATCTGGCTGTACCGCTATTTCAACCAGGTCAGCTTCTTCCGGGAAGCGATCCGGGAGTGGACTGCCACTGACCCGATGCTGCTGGAGCTCAGCGTCTTCGGCGAAGTCATCCGGAGTGAATTGAGGAACGGTCCGATTGGCGACAGCCACCGCCTGCAAACCCTGTCGTTGCGGCTCTCCGAGCTGAACCGGCAGTTCACGGGGCATGCCGAGCGGTTCTCGACCGTGCTGGGAGAAGGCTCCCGCGCCATCAAGCTGACGCTGACATGCCTGAACATCGCGACCGCCGCGAGCTTGATCCTGCTCCTGATCTGGCACACGCGACGATTGGTGCTGCAGCGGCAGGCGTTCGAGGATGCGCTGCATGCCGAAAAGGAGCGGCTCGCCTTCCAGGCCTCGCATGACTGGCTGACCGGTATCGCCAACCGGCGAGCCTTCGAGGCGCGCCTGCAGAGCGAGCTCGATAGTCGTGGTGAAGGCTCACTCAGCCTGATCCTGCTCGACCTCGACCAGTTCAAGAGCGTCAACGACAGTTGCGGCCATCTCGCCGGCGATCGGTTGCTGTGTCAGGTCGCGCAATTGCTGCAGCGGGACCGGCGAGCGCACGATCTGGTCGCCCGGCTCGGCGGCGACGAATTCGGACTGGTCCTGCCGCAATGCGCGCCCTACGACGCCGTCGATATCGCCGAGCGGTTGCGGCGGTCGCTCGAGCTGTTCAACTTCGCCTGGGACGACCGCTGCTTTGCGGTGACCGCCAGCATCGGCGTTGCCTGCATTGCCGACGGCAATACCACACTCGAGGAGGCGATGCGGTGGGCGGATGCCGCCTGCTATCGCGCCAAGGAAAAGGGACGCAACCGGGTTCAGGTCGACAACGGGAAACCGGACGTCGTTGTCGTCGCCACCAGGCCGCGCGAAGCTGCGCGCGCGTGACAGCGGCCGTCCCAGTTAGCGTGCCGGCAGGATGCCAAGACCCACGAGATGCGCGTCCAGGAACTGCGTGACTTGCTGACGCAGCATCTGCGGCGGCACGGCGACCATGCGCTCTTCGAGGCCCAGGGAGATGATCCCGTGCACTGCCGAGAACAGCGTGCGCGACAGCAGCGCGATCTTCACGTCATCCGCATCCGGTAGCACCCGCACCAGCGGCGGATGCATCAACGCGAAGGCATCCATCACCATCTGGAGGATGTCGTCGGGATAAGGACGATCGTCCTCCATCCGATGCTCGAACAGCGAGCGCAGCAGATTGGCGTGCTCGGCGAAGAAGTCGAGATAGGTCTCGGCCAGACCATAGAGCTGGCGGACCGGGTCCTCGGCCGGAACCCCGCCCAGCCGCATCGTCAGCGCCTGAACCGTCTCCCGATTGACCGTCAGGATCACCCCGTCGAAGTCGCCGAACTCGTTATAGACGCTGCCGACCGAACAGCCGGCGGCCTCGGCCACGTCCCGAACCTTCAACGATCTCAATCCCTTAGTTGCGATAATGCGACGGGCGATCTCCAGGATCTGGAGCCGGCGCCGATTTTTTTTCTGATCTCGCAGCGATTCTTCTTGAACATTGTTCATTTTCAAGCTACTCATTTGAACAATGTTCAAATTAACCTGGAGACCTGCAAAATGCAAACCCTTGCTGTTGATATCGCCTCCACCTTCATCGATGACGCTGCGGCTCTCGTGACCAGGCTCGGCCGCGCGCTGCTGCGGTTCGTCATGGCCCCGATCGATCGCATCGCAAATGCCTGCGACATTGCCGGCGTGCTCACCGAGCGGCGCGCGACCTTCCGGATGTGGCGGGCGAGCCGCGCCAGTGCCCGCCACGAGGGCCGCCGCTTCAGCCTGCTCGGCCGCTTGAACCCCTTTCGCCATCTCGCTCATCTCACCTGAGGAGAGGCGTCCACGCATGCGGGTCCATTCGAATGCGAGGGCCGGATGCAACAAAGGACTTACTATGTCAGGACATTCGTGGCCGACTTCGCTGATGTCAGAGATGCCGTTCAGCTTTTCCTTATCGCCCCCGGGCGATATCCCGGCAAGCGCGGCATTTCCGCCCGATACTGCGGCCGCGACGGGATATTTGCGAACCTAACGAGAGCACTTGGAGACCAACAGGATCGGAGGGACCGAGGGGGACACAGCAGGCCGGCGACCATCGTCACCTGCAAATCGCTCCTCCCATAGCCTTCCGGTCGTGACATTTCACCGACAAGGTAACAACCTCAGGCTGCCTTTCCAAAACAGGACTAGTCATGATCAGGGATTTGATGTCGTCACGCCGCTTTGCGCCGCTGTTCTGGGCGCAATTTTTCTCGGCGCTCAATGACAATGTGCTCAAGAACGCGCTCGTCATCATCCTGCTTTACAGTGCGGCGACAGGCCATGGCGATGCGCTGGTGACGGTGGCAGGCGCCGTCTTCATCTTTCCCTATTTCATCCTGTCAGGGCTTGGCGGGCAGCTCGCCGACAAATACGTCAAATCGGTCGTCGCACGGCGATTGAAATTCGCCGAGATCTTCGCGGCGGGCTTTGCCGCCGCCGGCTTTTTCCTGCACTCGGTGCCGCTGCTGTTCGCAGCGCTCGCATTGTTCGGCATCATCGCCGCCCTGTTCGGTCCCGTGAAATATTCCATGCTGCCGGACCAGCTCGCGCTCGGCGAGCTCGCGACCGGCAACGCACTGGTCGAAGGCGCAACCTTCATGGCGATCCTGCTCGGCACCGTCGCCGGCGGCCAGTTCGTGGCCGGCTCCGCCCATATGGGCTGGGTCGCATCGGCGGTCGTCGTGCTGGCCCTGCTGTCCTGGGCCTTTGCGTCCCGCATTCCTCAAACAACGCCGTCCGCATCTGATCTGCCCGTCGATGCCAATCCCTGGACCTCGACGCTCAGCCTGCTCAAGACGCTGCACGCGGATCACCGGCTGTGGGACGGCACCGTGATCGTCTCCTGGTTCTGGCTGGTCGGCGCCATCGTGCTGTCGCTACTGCCGGCGCTGGTCAAGGATGTCGTCGGCGGGACCGAGGGCGTGGTGACGCTGTGCCTTGCGATCTTCGCGATCGGCATCGCCATCGGCTCGCTGTTCGCGGCCAGCTTGAGCCACGTTCGGCCGAACCTCGCACTGGTGCCGATCGGCGCCATCATCATGGGCTGCGCCGGCCTTGATCTTGCCTGGGCCATCGCTGTGGCTACCAAGGGCCAGGACATCGCAGCGGTCGACTTTGCGACCTCTTTCGCCGGCTTGCGCATGCTGGTCGACTTCGTCGCTTTCGCCTTCGGCGGCGGCCTGTTCGTCGTTCCCTCCTTCGCCGCCGTGCAGGCCTGGTCGTTGCCAAATGAACGTGCCCGCATCATCGCCGCCGGCAACGTGCTGCAGGCCGCCTTCATGGTGGTCGGCTCGCTGTTCGTCGCGCTGCTGCAGGCAGGCGGATTGCATGTCGGCTGGATCTTCTTCGGCCTCGGCGTCGCCAGCTTCGGCGCGGTGTGGTTCGTCCTGACGAAGTGGGGCAAGGAAGGCGTCCGCGATTTCGGCGGACTGCTGTTCCGCGCGCTGTTCCGCACCGAAGTGCGCGGGCTCGAGAACCTGCCGCCTCCCGGCACCCGCATGCTGATCGCGCCGAACCATGTCAGCCTGATCGACGGCCCGTTGCTGCACGCCGTGCTGCCGATCGATGCGAGCTTCGCGGTCGATACCGGCATCTCCAAGGCCTGGTGGGCCAAGCCGTTCCTGCGCGTGGTCAAGCACTACACCATGGACCCGAGCAAGCCGCTGGCTGCGCGCGACCTGATCAAGCTGGTCGCTGCCGGCGAGCCGGTCGTGATCTTCCCGGAGGGACGCATCACCGTCTCCGGCTCGCTGATGAAGGTCTATGACGGCACCGCCATGATCGCCGACAAGGCCGATGCCGTCGTCGTGCCCGTTCGCATCGAAGGTGCGCAGCGCTCCCATCTCAGCTACCTCAACTCCAGCCAGATCAAGCGCTCCTGGTTTCCGCGGGTGACGGTCACGATCCTGCCCCCGGTCAAGCTGCCGATCGATGAATCACTCAAGGGCAAGGCGCGGCGCAACGCCGCCGGCGCCGCGCTCCAGGACGTGATGATCGATGCGATGGTCAAGAACGCCATGCTCGATCACTCGCTGTTCGAAGCGCTCGGCCACGCTTATCGCGACCGCGACACCGGTAAGGTCATCATCGAGGACGCACTCGGCACCAAGCTGACCTATCGCAAGCTGATCCTCGGCGCGCAGGTCCTGAGCCGCAAGCTCGAGACCGGCACCACGGCCGGCGAGAATGTCGGCGTGCTGCTGCCGAATTCCGCGGGCGTCGCCGTCGTCTTCATGGCGCTGCAAAGCATCGGCCGCGTTCCGGCGATGCTCAACTTCTCCGCCGGCCCGGTCAACGTGCTTGCCGCCATGAAGGCCGCGCAGGTCAAGACCGTGCTGACGTCGAAGGCTTTCATCGAGAAGGGCAAGCTCGACAAGCTGATGGCTGCGATCTCGGCCGAGGCCCGAATCGTCTATCTCGAGGACGTTCGCGCCTCGATCGGAGCAGTCGACAAGATCAAGGGCCTGCTCGCCGGCACCGCGCCGCGCGTCGCCCGCCAGGCCAACGATCCGGCGGTCGTGCTGTTCACGTCGGGCTCGGAAGGCACGCCCAAGGGCGTCGTGCTGTCCCATCGCAACATCCTCGCCAACGCGGCGCAGGCGCTGGCTCGGGTCGATGCCAACGCCGACGACAAGGTGTTCAACGTGCTCCCGGTGTTCCACTCGTTTGGCCTCACGGGCGGCATGATGATGCCGATCCTCGCGGGCATCCCGATCTACATGTACCCCTCGCCGTTGCACTACCGGATCGTGCCCGAGCTGATCTACCAGACCGGCGCCACGATCCTGTTCGGCACCGATACGTTCCTCACCGGCTATGCGCGCTCGGCCCATGCCTACGACTTCCGCACCCTGCGCCTGGTGATCGCCGGCGCGGAGGCGGTCAAGGACCGGACGCGCCAGGTGTTCATGGAGCGCTACGGCATCCGCATCCTCGAAGGCTATGGCGTCACCGAGACGGCGCCCGTGCTAGCGATGAACACGCCGATGGCCAACCGTCCCGGCACCGTCGGCCGCCTCTCGCCGCTGATGGAGAGCAAGCTCGACCCGGTCCCCGGCATCGAGGAAGGCGGACGCCTATCGGTGCGCGGACCGAACGTGATGCTCGGATATCTGCGGGCTGAAAATCCCGGCGTGCTCGAAGTGCTTCCCGAAGGTTGGCACGACACTGGCGACATCGTCGCGATCGACGCGGCCGGCTTCATCACCATCAAGGGCCGCGCCAAGCGCTTTGCCAAGATCGCGGGCGAAATGGTCTCGCTGTCGGCGGTCGAGAGCATCGCGACCACGCTGTGGCCGCAGGCCGCCTCGGTCGCCGTGTCGATCCCCGACCAGCGCAAGGGCGAACGCATCGTGCTGCTGACGACGGAGAAGAACGCCGAGCGCAGCGCGATGCAGGGCCAGGCCAAGGCGATCGGCGCGTCCGAGCTGACCGTACCTGCGGCCATCATGGTGGTCGACAAGGTGCCGCTGCTCGGCACCGGCAAGACCGACTATGTCACTGCGACGACGATGGCCCGCGAGCAGGCCTCCTCGCCGGAGCGCGAGGTCGCGTAAGAGAGATGCGCGAGGCGCCTGAAATGGACAGCGCGCGGTGGCCAGGAGTGGTTCTGCTTCATGGCATCGCGCGCACCTCCGCATCCCTTAAACACCTTGAGCGGGCGCTCCAGTCAGCCGGATTTGCAACGCTCAACATCGACTATGCGAGCCGCGAGAGGCCAATCGCCGTGCTCGCCGACGATATCCACCCGGCGATCGCCCGTTTCGCTGAACGTGACGCCCCGCTCCATTTCGTCGCGCATTCGATGGGCGGTCTCGTGACGCGCGCCTATATCGCCAAACACCGGCCGAACCGGCTTGGCGGCGTCGTGATGCTGGGCACGCCGAACGGCGGCAGCGAAGTCGCCGATCTCCTGAGCGGATCCCGGCTGTACCGCGTATTCTACGGGCCCGCCGGGCTCGAGCTCACAACTGCACTCCGATCGTGCGCCCCGGCCGCCGTGGACTATCCCGTCGGGGTGATCGCGGGAAATCGCTTCATCGATCCTGTCGCCGGCCTCTTCATTCTACCGAGGCCCAATGACGGACGAGTCACCGTGCAAAATGCAGTACTGGCCGGCATGACCGACCATATCGTCGTGAAGGCATCGCATACCGGACTTCCAAGCCACGCCACCGTGATCGCACAAACCATCGCTTTCCTGCGCGAGGGGCGCTTCCGGTCGGGTACCACTCACGCCGCCGGCCGCCGCTCCTGCGCGTAACGCACCAGCGCGGCGAAGCGATAGATGCCATGCACGAACTTGCCATAAGGCATGGTGATGAACAGTGCGAACACCGCCCCAAGATGCAGCGCCAGCAACGGCCCCATGGCGACGGTCCCGCGCAGGATCAGAAGCAGCATGCCGGTGAGGCCGGTCAGGAACAGCATGGCGATGAAGCCGACATCCATGCCGTAGCGGTTCTCGTCGAGCAGCGCCGGATCGCGGCGCGTTTTCGCGAGGAACAGGCCAATCGGACCAACGATGAGCCCGATGCCGCCGAGCGTGCCAAGCACCACAGGCAGATCCCACACCGGATATGGCGCCTCCCGGCCGAGCAGATAGTGGTACAGCGTGGCCACCGAGGTCGCGGCGAAGCACAGCAGGAAGCCGTAGAACGTCAAATGATGGAAAACTTTGCGCCGGTCGGTCGGCTTGTCGTCCTCATTGTAGCAGCCGACCCCACCGCCATGGAGATAGCGCAACTCACCGGCATCGCGGATCGCCTGAAAGATCGAACCGCCCTCGGCCCGTCCGCCGATCGGCGTCCCGATGTCACGCCAGAAGGCGCGCAGGCTCATACCCAGCGCGAGGATCGCGTAAAGAAAGGCGGCGCTGAACAGCGCCGCCATCGCGTTATGCGGCATCAACTTGTAGAACGCCCCGGCGCCGGTGTGCACACCGAATAGCGCGCTGTGGTCGTTCAGCGCGGCGAAGCCGAGGATGAAAGCGGCCATGCTGAGCGCTGCGATGACGCTGATGACGAGGCCGTTGCGCGTGAAAGCGCCGGACAGTGCCTGCGGCCAGGCATAGGCCGCATAGGATTCGGCGCGCGCGACCGCGAGCGTCTTGGGAACGTTGACGTTGAACTCATGGGGCGGTGAGAACTGGCAGTCGACGTAGCAGGCGCCGCAGGCATGACAGAGGTTGGCGAGATAGTTGAGATCGCCGTCGGAGAAGGCGCGCCGCATCTCCATCGCCGGGAACACCGCGCAAAGACCCTCGCAGTAGCGGCAGGAATTGCAGACCGTCATCAGACGATCGGCTTCGTTCAGGATTCTAGTTCCGTGCATGTTTCGCCGCTTCCCGTCCTGCGATCCGCCCGAACACGCTGCCGATGGTCATGCCCATGCCGGCCGCGTAGCCCTTGCCGAGCACGTTACCGGCCATGATCTCGCCGGCCGCAAACATGTTGCCTGACGGCTTGCCGTCAGCCATCAGCATCCGCGCCTCCTTGGTCACGCGCGTCCCGAGATAGGTGAAGGTGATGCCGGGCCGCACCGGATAGGCGAGATAAGGCGGCGTCTCGATTTTGCGCGCCCAGTGCGTCTTGGGCGGCGTGATGCCTTCGGTCACGCAATCGTCCAGGACGGTGTGATCGAAGGTACCGGGCCGCACTGCGGCGTTGAATTCGGTGATCGTGTTTTCCAGCGCGGCCGGTTCAAGCTCGAGCTTGCCGGCGAGCTCGGCAACCGTTCGCGCGGCGATCGGCGGGAACAGCGTCGGCATGAAGCTCGTGACCACGGTCGAATCGAAGATGATGTAGGCGATCTGGTCGGGCTGCGCCGCGACGAGCCGGCCCCAGATCGCGTAGCGCTTCGGCCAGAGGTCCTCGCCCTCGTCATAGAAGCGCTGAGCGTGCTTGTTGACGACGATGCCGAACACGACGGAGTCGTGGCGCGTGATGATACCGCCGTCGAATTTCGGCGCGCGTGCATCGATCGCGACCGCATGACACTGGGTGGGATCGCCGACCTCCTGCACGCCCTTGTCGAGCAACATCTTCAGGATCGAGCCGCGGTTATAGGGCGTGCCGCGGATCAGGAAATTGTCGGCCGCCTCGCCCCAATATTGCTTGAGCCATTCGATGTTGGCCTCGAAGCCTCCGGCCGCGGCCACCAGAGAGGTGGCGCGGATCTCGGTCTCGCCGTTGATCGGCCGCTTCAGGCGCGCGGCGAGGAACATGCCGTCCTCGATCACGAGGTCGGTGACCTCGGCGTCGTATGCGACATTGACACCGAGCTGTTCGGCGGTGAGATAGAGCGCGTTCAGCATCGCCCGGCCGCCACCGAGGAAGAACGAGTTGGTACGGCCGAGGCTCAGCGTGCCGCCGAGCGACGGCTGCCAGCGCACGCCCTGCTCCACGATCCAGTTCAGGATGTCCTTGGACTCCCGGATCATGTGGCGCGCAAGCACCTCGTCGGTCTGACCGCCGGTGACGCGCAGCAGGTCCTCCCAGAACTCCTCCTCGGTGTAGGGACCGGTCAGGATTTCGGTGGCAGCATCATGGGCGCAGCGCATGTTGCGGGTGTGGCGGGTGTTGCCGCCGCGATAGAATTTTGGCGCGCCTTCGAGCACGAGCACGGAGGCGCCGCCGCGGCGCGCAGCGATCGCCGCGCACAGTGCCGCGTTGCCGCCACCGATCACCAGCACGTCGTATTTGCTGCTCATACCGTCTGCCCGATGCGACGAAGTTAGAGCCATTCTGCCCGCCGGTGGCTCCGGTCAACCGCATCCATCATTGCGTACTTTTGTATACAAAGATATACAGTATTCGCGCAAGCGGCATCTCTGCATGAGCAGGATGCGCCCTGCGCGTCGAGGGACCATGGCAAGGCGCCCGGCAAAAGCAGGCGGATCGATCACGCGCGGCGCCGGCGTCGCGCTGGGCGAAGCCGTATTCCGCTCGCTTTGCGAGGCGCTTCAGGCTGGCAATTATCGCGCCGGCGATCGTCTCCGCGAGGAGGAAGTGGCGCAGCGGCTGAAGGTCAGCCGCACGCCGGTGCGCGAAGCGCTGGGGCGCCTCGCGGCACGCGGCTTCGTCGAGCCGGCCGGCGGGCGCGGGTTGATTGTCCGCAACCTCGACATATCCGAGGTACTCGAGCTCTACGCCATGCGCGAGATCATGGAGGGTGCGGCCGCACGGCTCGCTGCCGAACATGCTTCGGCGCCCGAGGTCGACGCACTCAGGGATATCGAGCAGGCCCTTGTCGAGGCGTCCGCGACCGACGCCGCCGAGATGGCGAAGCTCAACCGCACCTTTCATGAAGCGATCTGCCGCGCCGCGCGCAACCGTTATCTCGACAATGCCTCGCGCGAATTGCAGGACTGGATCGCCCTGCTCGGCCCGACCACTTTCACGATAACCGGCCGTCCCTCGACCAGCCACGGCGAGCACCAGGCCATCATCGACGCCATCGCCGCGCGCAACGGCGACAAGGCCGAACAGCTCGCGCGCGCGCATATTCGCGAGGCGCTGCGCTGCCGGCTGAAGCTGCTTCAGAAGCAGTAGGCGCTCACGCCAGCACGTCCGCGGCGACGGCTTTCGTGACGTCCTTCACATCGCTGGGCTTGAGCCGCACCTGCAAGCCGCGCTGGCCGCCATTGAGATAGACTAGATCATGCGCGAGTGCGCTCAGCTCGATCACAGTGCCGACCTTCCTGCGCTGCCCGAACGGGCTGATGCCGCCGACCTTGTAGCCGGTGAGGCGCTCGGCCTCGGGCGGCTTCATCATCTGCGCCGACTTGCCGCTGACGGCTGCGGCGAGCTTCTTCATCGAGACTTCCTGGTCGGAAGGAACGACGACGCAGACCGGCTTGCCGTCCACCAATGCCATCAGCGTCTTGAGGACGCGCGCGGGATCCTCACCGAGTGCAGCGGCGGCCTGCAGGCCGATGCTCTCGGCGTCGGGATCGTAGTCGTAGGTGTGAACGGTGAAGGCAACACCGGCGGCCGTGAGCGCGCGCGTGGCGGGAGTGACTTTGGACATGGGTCATGTCTACCACCGTCGTTGGCGCGAAGCGACACAGACGCCGCACACTCAGTCGTCGTCCCGGCGAAGGCCGGGACCCATAACCCCAGGGAGTAGTTTGGCGAATACTCGTCGTCCGGGAGTGCTGCCTCCCACAACCGATGGATTCCGCGGTGGGTCCCGGCCTTCGCCGGGACGACGACTGGGGATTACTCGGCCACCGTGACCACGGACTGCGAAGCCTACTCCGCCGCGTCCCGCATCTCCGCGCGTTCGGCCCTCGCCGCGCAGAACTTGAATTCCGGGATTTTTCCGAACGGATCGAGTGCCGGATTGGTCAACAGGTTCGCTGCCGCTTCCGCGTAGCAGAATGGCATGAACACCATGTTCTCCGGTACGTCGCGGTCGGAGCGGACCTTGACCTCGACCGCGCCGCGGCGGGTTTCGAGGCGAATGAAGTCGCCGGGCGCGAGCTGCTTCTTGCGCATGTCCTTCGGCGACATGAACGCAACCGCCTCCGGCTCGATCTGGTCGAGCACCTGCGCCCGGCGCGTCATCGAGCCGGTGTGCCAGTGCTCCAGCACGCGGCCGGTCGACAGCACCATCGGATATTCATCGTCCGGAATCTCGTCCGGCGGGATGACATGAGCCGGCACGATCTTGCCGCGGCCACTCGCGGTCGGGAAGCCCGTGGTGAAGATGATCTCATTGCCGGGCTTGTTGGGATCGTCGGCCGGATAGGTGACAGCGCCTTCGCGCACCAGCCGCTCCCAGCTGATGTTTTTGAGCGAGGGCATCAGCTCCGCCATCTCTGTGTAGACCTCGCCGGGACCGGAGTAGTTCCAGGGCAGGCCCATGCGCTTGCCGATCTCCTGGATGATCCAGAGATCCTGCCGCGCATCGCCGGGCGGCTTGATCACCTGACGCGCGAGCTGCACCCGGCGATCGGTGTTGGTGAACGAGCCGTCCTTCTCCGCGAAAGCCGAGGCCGGCAGGATGACATCGGCGTGGAACGCGGTCTCGGTGACGAAGAGATCCTGCACCACGAGATGATCGAGCATGGCGAGCGCCTGGCGCGCGTGCTGCAGATCGGGATCGGACATCGCGGGGTTCTCGCCCTCGATATACATGCCCTTGATCTCGCCAGCGTGGATCGCATTCATGATCTCGACCACGGTCAGGCCGCGGACGGGATCGAGATCCTGCTGCCAAAGCTTTTCGAAACTGCCGCGCAGATCGTCACGGCCGACCGGCTGGTAGTCCGGCAGGAACATCGGGATCAGGCCGGCGTCAGAGGCGCCCTGCACGTTGTTCTGGCCGCGCAGCGGATGCAGGCCTGTGCCGGGGCGTCCGACCTGGCCGGTGATCAGCGCCAGCGCAATCAGGCAGCGCGCATTGTCGGTCCCGTGGACGTGCTGGCTGATCCCCATACCCCAGAAGATGATCGAGGATTTGGCACGCGCATACGTACGCGCGACCTCGCGCAGCGTCTGCGCCGGGATGCCGCAGATCGCTTCCATCTTCTCCGGCGTGAACTCCTTGATCTTCTCCTTGAGGTCTTCGAAGCCCTCGGTGTAGCCGGCGATGTACTGGTCGTCAGTCAAGCCTTCGGTGATGATGGTGTTGATCATCGCGTTCAGCATGGCGACGTCGGAGCCCGGCTTGAACTGCAGATGCTTGGTCGCATGACGCGACAGCGTCTGCCGGCGCGGATCCATCACGAACAGCTTGGCGCCGTTCTGCTTGACCGCGTTCTTGATGAAGGTCGCGGCGACCGGATGGTTCACGGTCGGGTTGGCGCCGATCACGATGATGACCTCTGCGTCCATCGCGGCCGAGAACGGTGCCGACACCGCGCCCGAGCTCAGGCCCTCGAACAGCGCGGCGACTGACGAGGCATGGCACAGACGGGTGCAGTGGTCGACATTGTTCGAACCAAAGCCGGTGCGCACCAGCTTCTGGAACAGATAGGCCTCTTCGTTCGAGCCCTTGGCCGAGCCGAAGCCGGCCAACGCCTTCACGCCCTTCTCGTCGCGGATCCTGACGAGGCCCTTGGCGGCGATGTCGAGCGCTTCATCCCAGCTCGCTTCACGGAAATGGGTGAAGGGATTGGCGGGGTCGACCTGATCGTTGGAATCCTTCTTCGCATTCGGCAGCCGCACCAGCGGCTTGGTCAGGCGATGCGGATGGTGGATGTAGTCGAAGCCGAAGCGGCCCTTGACGCAAAGACGGTTGTGATTGGCGGGGCCGTCGCGGCCCTCGGCATAGATCACCTTCTCGTCCTTGACCTCGTAGGTCACCTGGCAGCCCACGCCGCAGAACGGGCAGAGCGAATCCACCTTCTTGTCGGCATAGGTGACGCGGGTCTGCTTGTCGTCGAGCATCACGGCCGGCATCAGCGCGCCGGTCGGGCATGCCTGCACGCACTCGCCGCAGGCGACGCATGTGGACTCGCCCATGGGATCGTCGAAGTCGAACACGATCTTGGCGCCGTGATTGCGGTAGGCCATGCCGATGACGTCGTTGACCTGAACCTCGCGGCAGGCACGCACGCAGAGGCCGCACTGAATGCAGGCATCGAGATTGACGCGCATCGCCGGATGGCTGGCGTCGGTCTCCCAGCGCTCGGCGGCGGGGAAGCGGCTCTCGGTGACGCCCGTTGTCTCGGCCCAATGCCAGAACTTCGAATCCGGATCGTGCGAGGTCTCGCGCGCCGGCTGGTCAGCGACCAGCAGCTCCATCACCATCTTCTGTGCGGAGACCGCGCGCGCGGATTCGGTCTTCACCTTCATGCCGACCGACGGCGTGCGTTTGCAGGAGGCGGCAAGTACACGTTCGCCCTCGATCTCGACCATGCAGGCGCGACAATTGCCGTCGGGGCGATAGTCCGGCGCGGGCGAATAGCACAGATGCGGGATCTCGCGGCCCTGACGTTTTGCGACTTGCCAGATCGTCTCGCCGGGTTTGGCCTCGACCTGCTTGCCGTCGAGCTCGAACGTAATTTTAGTCATTCGGCCGCGTCCTTGAACTCGTCAGGGAAATATTTGATCACGGAGGACAACGGATTCGATGCCGCCTGTCCGAGCCCGCAGATCGAGGCATCACGCATCGCCTGGCTCAATTCCTCCAGCAGCGCGCGGTTCCAGACCGGCTTCTGCATCAGCTGTGCCGCCTTCTGGGTTCCGACGCGGCACGGCGTACACTGGCCGCAGCTCTCATCCTCGAAGAACTTCATCAGGTTCAGCGCGGCGGCACGAACGCTGTCCTTCTGCGACAGGATCACGATCGCGGCCGAGCCGATGAAGCAGCCGTATTTCTCCAGCGTACCGAAATCGAGCGGGATGTCGTCCATCATGGCCGGCAGAATGCCGCCGGACGCGCCGCCCGGAAGATATGCATAGAACTGATGGCCGTCGGCCATGCCGCCGCAATATTCGTCGATCAACTCGCGTACGGTGATGCCCGCAGGCGCGAGTTTCATGCCGGGGTTCTTGACGCGGCCGGAGACCGAGAAGCTGCGCAGGCCATGGCGCTCGTGGCGGCCATTGCCCTTCCACCAGTCGGCGCCCTTCTCGATGATGTCGCGCACCCACCACAACGTCTCGATGTTGTTGATCAGCGTCGGCAGGCCGAACAGGCCGACCTGGAACGGATAAGGCGGCTTGTGCCGCGGCAGGCCGCGCTTGCCCTCGATGCTTTCGAGCAGCGAGGACTCTTCACCGCAGATATAGGCGCCGGCGCCGCGGCGCATGTGCAGCGTCGGGCCGCCCGCGGGAAGCTTCGCGATCTCCCGCTCGAGAATCTCGCGCGAAGCCGGATATTCGTCGCGCAGATAGATGTAAACGTCGGAGGCCTGCACCACATGCGCGCCGATCAGCATGCCCTCGATGAAACGGTGCGGATCGGTCTCGAGATAATAGCGATCCTTGAACGTGCCGGGTTCGCCTTCGTCGCCGTTGATCGCCATCAGCCGCGGACCGGGCTCACCGAGCACCGCGCGCCATTTGCGACCCGTCGGGAAGCCGGCGCCGCCGAGGCCGCGCAACGAGGCGTCATCGAGCCCCTTCAGCAGATCGTCCTTCGACAGTTCGCCGGAGCGCACACGCCCCAGCAGCTTGTAGCCGCCGCCGGCGACATAGGCGTCGTAGTCCATGTACTTGGGCAGATGCGCGTGGGTCTCGCCGGCCTTCGCCGCCGCCATCACGTTGGCGACGGTGGCATAGTCGACGAAATTGTGCCCGACTTCCGCGGCCGGCGCCGTATCGCAGCGGCCGACGCAGGGTGCGCGCACGACCCGGATGCCGGGACCGGACGCGCTCTGCAGATCCTCGAGCAGCTTCTCACCGCCGAGCATGGCGCAGGTGAGCGAGTCGCAAACGCGGATCGTCAGCGGCGCGACGTCAGGCTCGCCTTCCTTCACCACATCGAAATGCGCATAGAAGGTGGCGGTCTCGAACACTTCGGCAAAGGCAAGCTTCATCTCGTCGGCAAGCGCGGCGAGATGGGCGGCCGATATCCGGCGATACTTGTCCTGGATCAGGTGGAGATATTCGATCAGAAGATCGCGCCGCCGCGGGCGATCGCCGAGCAATTGCTCGATCTCATGCGAGGCGGTCGGGTCGACTTGGCGGCCCTTGGGCGTGGCCTTGGCTCGCTTCCGTCCCTCGCCCGGATGCTCGAACGAGCGGACCTCATGCACGTCGTGGCTCATCGATCGTCTCGTAAACCTTCTTTAGAACACGTCCAACCCTAACCTTTGGCATACCAGATGCCAAGAGAATTTCGTCGTTTAGATAAGCATTTAAGGGGCATGCGGCCAACGAGCCCCATGCCCTTCACCCCAAACTCTTCGCGGGAACCTGGACTCAGCTCTTGTTCATGCACTCTTCGATGTAGAACCAGCGGTCATCGCCGGTCAGGCCCTTAGATTTCACCTCGCCGCGGCAGGCCTTGAGCTTCGGCTTGTTGGCCGACCACTTGGCCTTCATGTCCTTGAGCTTCTGCATCGTGAGCTTGATCTTGCCCGGCTTGGCTTCGGTCGCCGCGGCCGGGGCAGGCGCCGCCGCGGTCTGCGCGGACGCGACATGAACGCTTGCAGCCAGCAGCATGGCGGCAAGGCAGATTCGGGTACGAAGCATAGGAATCCCCCTAGGTCCCATTCTCAATCATTTTGTCAGGCAAGCACCGCGGGTGGCTGGTGTCGGCCTCCCGCGGTGGTGGGATTGCGATCAGAAGATCTTGACGGCACTCTCCAACGTCTTCCAGACGCCCCAGGCCAGGGGAACGCCGACGAAGGCCCAGAACAATGCCGCCTTGGCGTCCAGGCCGCCCCTGCCGATGCCGAACGAGCCGTGCTGGATCGCCGCTTCGCTCTTTGCGCTGGCCGCCTGCAAGCGGGCGACTTCCTCGTGGCTCATGTTCCACTTGGGATCGACGGGCTTGATCAGATAGTTGCAGATCAGGCCGGCAATCAGCATGGCGCAGAGGATGTACATGGTCGTGTTGTAGAGTTGATCACGCGGCACACCGGCGGCGAGTTGGAACTCTCGGATGTAGTTCACCACCACAGGACCGATGATGCCTGCGGTCGACCACGCCGTCAGCAGCCGGCCATGGATGGCACCGACGAACTGGGTGCCGAACATGTCGGCGAGATAGGCCGGCACGGTCGCGAAGCCGCCACCATACATCGACAGGATGATGCCGAAGCCGACCACGAACAGCAGCTTCGAGCCCATCGCCGCAAAGGTCGGCGCGAGTGCGTAGAGCGCGATGCCGAGCAGGAAGAACGTGTAGTAGGTGTTCTTGCGGCCGAGATAGTCCGACAGCGAGGCCCAGAAGAACCGGCCGGCGATGTTGAACAGCGATAGCAGACCGGCAAAGCCCGCCGCGATGCCAGCGATGACGGTCTTCTGCTCAGTCGAGAGCTGGCTGAAAGTCAGATCGGGCAGACCGATCAGCTTGCCGGCAAAGATCTCCTGCAACATCGGCGAGGCCATGCCGATCACGCCGATGCCGGCCGACACGTTGAGGCAGAGCACCCACCAGATCAACCAGAACTGCGGCGTCTTGTGCGCGTTGTCGAGATGCACATGGTGCTCGGTGATCATCGACTTCTTTTCGCTCGGTGGCGTCCAGCCCTCGGGCTGCCAGCCGACCGGGATCACGCGATAGGCAAACGCGCCGATCATCATGAAGACGAAGTAGATGACGCCCATCGCGACGAACGTCTCCCAGACGCCGACTGAGGTCGGCGTCTTGAAATAGTTGATCAGCAGGTTGGCGAGTGGCGCACCGATCATCGCGCCGCCGCCGAAGCCCATGATGGCCATGCCGGTCGCCATGCCGCGACGGTCGGGGAACCATTTCACCAGCGTCGACACCGGCGAGATGTAGCCGAGGCCGAGGCCGACACCGCCGATCACGCCGCAGCCAAGCCACATGATCCAGAGCTGGTGGACATAGACGCCGAACGCGCCAATCAAAAGACCGCCGCCCCAGCAGCAGGCGGCGACGGCACCGGCCTTGCGCGGCCCGGCGCGCTCGAGCCAGCCGCCCCAGATCGCGGCGGAGACGCCGAGCAACACGAAGAACAGGGTGTACATCCACCCCAGGCTCGCGACCTTCCAGTCGCAAGTCGTGGTGAACAGCTCCTGCCACAGCGACATGTCGGGGCACGCCTTGCTCTGCGTGATGCCGATCGCACGCGACAACGGCAGCCAGAACACCGAGAAGCCATAGGCCATGCCGATGCAGAGATGGATGCAGAGCGCGGCCGGCGGCACCAGCCAGCGATTGAAGCCGGCCTTCGCAACCGTATGTTCGCGATCGAAAAGTCCCGCGCCAGCGCCTGAAATGCTTCCAGCGCCTTCGATAGTCGTCATGCACCCCTCCCCCTGCAGTCGCCCTTCTGAGCGAGACTGCCGCTACGATCGTGTACCTCAGCCCCTTGCGGCACAGCGATTGTCCCTGCTGCCCCGCACAATCACCCGACACGCGCCAGATCCGTCACGCGTGTCTGAAAAGTTAACCCCTCGAACGAGGGTCTATGCCCGATACGATTTGCAGGCTTCGTGCGCGGCCCGCTGCCCCGCGTATCGCGGACAAGACTCAACCTCCGCGCCTGCGCACGCAAAGTCAATTGGGGCAGAAGCCTCGATCGATGTCGATAGTTAAATGGTCGGTATCCGCGCGGTAACGCGCTCAAGAACGCAGCGCAGCATTGGCGCTGTCTATCGAGCCATTCGCTTTTTCTATCAAGAACACGATGCGCGCGTCGTTGCGCTCGGTGATCTCCACCGTATC
Source organism: Bradyrhizobium manausense (assembly GCF_018130615.1). GTDB lineage: Bacteria > Pseudomonadota > Alphaproteobacteria > Rhizobiales > Xanthobacteraceae > Bradyrhizobium > Bradyrhizobium manausense_A. The sequence continues at coordinate 110,147 of NZ_JAFCKB010000014.1, read as the reverse complement.
GCCGGTCTCGCGGATCAGGTTCGGAATGTCAATCACCGACAAGGGATCAGTGCAGTACACTTCGAGCTGATCGCCCGGCTGCAATGGTTTCAACGCCTTGCGTGTTTTCAAGGCTGGGAGCGGGCATTTCAGCCCGGTGAGGTCGAGCGTCGTTCGGGTCATGACCGCAACATGGCGGGAGGGATCGCGGACGTCAACGCAAGGGCTTCAGAGCAGACCCGCGTAGGACAGGAAACCTACGCTCTCGCCTGGCTCGACGCGCGTGACGCCTTCACCCAGTTCAATCAGGCCGTCAGTCTCCACCAACGATGACAGCAACCCGGCGCCTTCGCGCGGAAACTTGACGGCTTCCAGCGCGCCGTCCTGCGCGCGCCGCAAGGAGACGCGCACATATTCGCGACGGCCCGGCTTCTTCTTGTAGCTGAACGCCGCGCGCAGCGGGATCGGCAACAGTGGTTCCGGCAAACTGCCGGCGAGCGCCAGCACCGTCGGCCGCACCACATGAACGAATGTGACGAAACTCGCGACGGGATTGCCAGGCAATCCGACCAGCGGTGTCCCGTCGATGATGCCCATCGCCACGGGCCGGCCAGGCTTGATCGCCATCCGCCACAGCACGAGTGAGCCGACGCTTTCGACCGCCGCCTTGACGTGGTCTTCCTCGCCGGTCGAGACGCCGCCGGTGGTCAGGATCAGATCATGGTGGCCCGCAACCTGCTTCAATCCGCTCGCGAGCGACGCACGCTCGTCGCGCAAGATGCCGAGATCGGAGACCTCGCAGCCGAGCCGCCGCAGCATCGCCATCAGCATGAAGCGGTTGGAATCGAACAGCTGCGAGGCCGCGCGCGGCTCACCTGGCGAGGCCAGTTCGTCGCCGGTCGAGAAGACGGCGACACGGATACGCCTGACGACATCAAGCCGGGTCAGACCGAAGGCGGCGGCAAGCGCAACATGCTGCGGCCGCAGCCGCTGGCCGGCGCGCAGAGCGACCTGCCCCAGCGGGATATCCTCTCCAGCCGGGCGCACATTGGCGCCTCGCTTCAGCCCGGGTGGCAGCACGACCTTGCCTGATTCGTCGATACGAACGTCTTCCTGCATGAAGACGGTCTCGGCGCCCGGCGGCATCGGCGCGCCCGTGAAGATACGCGCCGTATGGCCGGGCTTGATCGGCGCCTGCGCAAGGCCGCCAGCCTGGATGCGGCCATCGAGCGGGAATGCCTGTTCTGTTTTCCCGGGGAGGTCGGCATTGCCCACGGCGTAGCCGTCGACAGCCGAGTTGGTGAAAGGCGGCAGCGGCAGCGGCGCCACGATATCGTGTGCGAGCACGCGCCCGTCGGCCTCAACCAGCGCCACAGTCTCGATATCGGCAATCGCGCTGACGCGGGCCGCGATCAGGCCAACGGCCTCGTCGACCGACATCATCGGTCCGCCGAAGGCAAAACAATCATCCGATAGCTGCGCCATGGTGCCTCGTCAGCGCATCGCGGCGCTTCTTGCAACTGCTTCCTCGACCGGCATCGCCGCACGCAGGAGCAATGCCGCGGCAGCCTCGATATCGTCGAGATGGACCGTCGGCAGTCGGGTTTCAACCTTGGCGTCGGTCGCAATTCCGGCAATGCCGGGATCGTCGGGAAACAGCAGCGGCTTGTCGTTAGCGGCGCGATGCACCTCGATCTTGCGATGCGGTTCGCGCTTGAAGCCTTCGACCACCACGAGATCGACGGCGGACAATTTGCCCAAAAGTTCCGGGAGCCGCGGTTCGGCTGCACCACGCAATTCGTGCATCAGGGCCCAGCGGTTCGACGAAGCCACCAGCACCTCAGCCGCCCCCGCCTCGCGATGGCGCCAGGAATCCTTGCCGGGCACATCGACGTCGAACTGGTGATGCGCATGCTTGATGACTGAGACGCGCAACCCCTGCGCGTTGAAATGCGGAATCAGCCGCGTCAACAACGTTGTCTTGCCCGCACCACTCCAACCCGCAAGGCCGATGACTTTCATCGCAACTCAATCTCCGCCGACTGCATCACGCGTCCGGAACCACCTTCTCCATCGTCGTGAGCATGCTTATATCGGCTTGAACCGATTGTCATGCTAACGTCGCCCCCATGATGAAGATCGACAAAGCCCCGGTACCCCTGATTGTCCCCAACCCCGACGACCCCCGCCTGACCCAGAGCGTGACCGGGACAGACCAGACCGGTGCCAAGGTCGAGATCAAGGTGCCGATGGAACGGCCGCTGACGCTCTACCTGAATTCGCAGGAGATCGTCACCATGATGACGATCGGCGACTATCCCGAATATCTGGCGCTCGGCTACCTGCTGAACCAGAACATGCTGAAATATAATGATGCCGTCACCGAGGTCGAATACGACGACGACCTCCAGGTCGTCGTCGTGCGCACCTCACATCACACCAATTTCGAAGCCAAGCTGAAAAAGCGGACCCAGACCTCGGGCTGCGCGCAGGGCACCGCCTTCGGCGACCTGCTCGAGGCGGTTGAGAGTGTCGCGTTGCCGAAGGCCGAGCTGCGCACGTCCTGGCTTTACCAGATGACCCAGACCATCAACACCATGCCCTCGCTCTATCTGGAGGCCGGCGCGATCCATGGCTGCGTGCTGTGCAAGGAAGGCGAGCCGCTCTGCTACACAGAAGACGTTGGCCGCCACAATGCCGTCGACAAGATCGCGGGCTGGATGTACCGCCACGGCGTCGATCCTTCCGACAAGATCCTCTACACCACGGGACGCCTCACCTCAGAGATGGTGATCAAGACCGTGCGGATGGGCATTCCAATCCTGGTGTCGCGCTCCGGCTTCACAGCCTGGGGCGTCGATCTCGCGAGACAAGTGGGGCTGACGCTGGTGGGACGCACCCGCGGAAAGCGCTTCATCGCACTCGCGGGCGAGGAACGGATCGTCTACGACCAGAATCTCGCTTACGTCGAGGAAGAGTCGGCGAAGCACAAGCGCAAGGGTGAAGGTGGTGACGACTGACATTCCGGCCACACAAGGCGTGCTGCTTGCTGGTGGCCTTGCGCGCCGCATGGGCGGCGGCGACAAGCCGATGCGGACCATCGGCGGCCGCACCATTTTGGAGCGCGTGATCGCGCGCCTCGCACCCCAGTGCGACGGATTGATCCTCAACGCGAATGGCGATCCTACGCGTTTCGCCGCGTTCGGCCTGCAGGTCATCGCAGACGACGTGCCCGGCTTCCCCGGCCCGCTCGCCGGCATTTTGGCCGCGCTCGACTGGACCGCGATGAACCGGCCTGACCTCGAATGGGTGCTCAGCGCCGCCGGCGACTGTCCGTTCCTGCCGCGCGATCTCGTCGCGCGCCTGCATGAGGCACGAACGCGAGAGAGCGCGCAGCTCGCGGTCGCCGCATCCGGCGACCAGTCGCATCCGGTGATCGGCCTGTGGCGCGTCACCTTGCGCAACGAGCTGCGTCACGCACTGGTCGTCGAGGATCTCCGCAAAATCGACCGCTGGACCGCACGCTATCCGCTGGCGACGGTGACCTGGGCGGCCGAGCCGATCGACCCGTTCTTCAATGCCAATACGGTCGAGGACATCGCCGACGCCGAGCGTCTGGCGGCGCTGGATGACGCGGCCTGAGCCGCTTTACGATTTTGGGAATTCGTTGAGAAGCTGCGCCCAGATGATCGCGAAGGCGATGAGGCCGGCAACGCCGACCAGGATCGTGAACCGCGGCAGCCGGTTGATCGCGACCAGCAGCCAGGCCGGCAGGAAGAACAGCCCAAAAATCATGCCGAGCGGAAACACCGCGAGCCACTGAAAGCCGGTGCCGTCACCCTGCGGGACATGGGCGATCGCATAGAACGTATAGAGCCAGAACAGCGTGCCGGCCGCCGCCAGAAGGGCGGCGATCTTGCGGAAATTAAGGGGTGTCAACGCGGTCATGGCCTGGCTCATGCCTTTGGTCGCGGCGATGGCCATCCCAGTTCATGGGAGCATCGAACCGGGCTGAGGTGAGCTGCGACTACCGATCGGGACACGCCTCGGATCAGTCATGATCGACCCCCTCCTGAACGCCATCTTCACAGTCGTCGATTTCGTGTTCGACCTTTCGATCGCGATCGATCGCACCAAACGGCTGAGCCGACAGGCCACAGGCTGCGACAAGATCGTCGATGTCCCTCCGGACCCAAAGCCCTTGCCGCCAGCCGCACAGCGTGCGCTCGCGGAAGCCAAGGAGCGGGAACGCGCCCGTGAGGCGGCAGCTCAAGCCGCCAGCGGCACCGACCAGGCATCGTAGCCGTAAACCCAGCTCGTATCGGTCCGCTGCTTCAGCCAGATATTGGCGCGCGAGGTCTCCTGCACCCGTGTGGTCCGCACCTTGCGCGTCGCCTCGTAGCGGCGAAAGGCATCTGCAACGCCGTCACGGTCGACGCCGTCGAGGCAGCGTGACAGCACGGCGGCATCCTCGATCGCCATCGCCGCGCCCTGCGCCATGTAGGGTGTCATGGGATGGCAGGCGTCTCCTAACAGCGTGACCTTGCCGTCAGCCCAGCGATCGAGCGCCTCGCGATCCATGATCGCCCATTTGTGCACGTCGGGACACGCTGCGAGCACCTGCGTAACCTGCGGATGAAAGCCCTCGAACGAGGCGCGCAGGTCGCGCACATCGCCCTTCGCCGACCAGGACTCGATGCGAAAGTCCGGCTCGGGCTGGCTGGTGACGAGATAGACCTCACTTCGATCCGGCTTGACGTAATAGATCACGATGTGACGATCCTCGCCCCACCATTTGGTGCAATCGTCGATCGCCTCACCGAGCAATGCGGCGGGATAGGTGGTGCGATAGGCAATGCGGCCGGTGAATGTGACCGGCGCGGTATAGAACAAAATGTCACGCACCGCCGAATGCACGCCGTCGGCGCCGACCACGGCATCGGCAACGACGCTGGCACCGTCGGCAAAGCTCAGCCGGACACCTTCGCTGGTCTCGTCGAGGCCGACGAGCTTGTGATTGAGCCTCACAAACTCATCCGGCACCACGCTCGCCAGCGCCGCATGGAGATCGCCACGATGCGCCAGCAGATAGGGCGCGCCAAACCTCTCTTCTGCGCTCTCGCCAAAGATCATGTCGAACTTGATGTCACCGCTCTTCCAGTCGCGGTTGTTCCATGAGCGCGGATAGAACGCGTGCTGGCGCATCCGCGCCTCCAGCCCAAGCTCGCGCAGCACCTTCATGGCATTGCAGCCGATCTGGATGCCGGCGCCGATGCGGGCGAACCGGGAGGCCTGCTCGTAGACCATCACGTCGATGCCGACGCGCCTGAGCGCCGCAGCGGTCGCAAGCCCGCCCATGCCGGCCCCCACGATCGCAACCGAAAGCGGCCTTGCCATCGCGTCCCCCTCTGTTTTCCGCGCGGCTTGAGTGCCGCGTCGACATCTATGCGGGCCGGAAGCCCGCGTGCTCCAGCGCCGTGCGCGCCTCGTCCGAGCCGAGCGCATCGAGAAACGCCTGCACGGCCGGACGCTGCTTGCGCGCCGTCACCAGCGCGAAATCATAATGCTCCTCCGCGAAGGGAATGAAACCGAGCCCGACCGCATGGGCGACCGGCGCAATGGTCATGCCCCAGTCGGCACGGTGCTGCGCGACGGCCGCGGCCACCGCGTTGTGCGAGCGCGGCTGATTCCAATAGCCCTCCGGGCGCGCGCCCCCGAGCAGCCGGTCGATCAGGATGCGCGTGCCCGCGCCCTGGTTACGGTTGACCATGATGCAGGCGGGATCGGCGAGTGCGGCAGTAACAGCCTGCTTCGCGCTGCGCCCCTCGAAACGCCTATCGCCTTTCCGGAACACGATGCCCTGCATTCGCCGCCAACCCGGCACGAGTTCGAGCCCGTCGACGAGATAGGGCGTGTTGTAGGTCTCGCTCTTGTCGTCGAACAGGTGGATCGGTGCGAGATCGCATTCGCCGCGCTTTGCTGCCGCAAGCCCACCGAGGCTGCCGACCGCAATCGAGCGCACCGTGAGGCCCGCAGACGCGAGCTGCGCGGTGACGAGATCGAGGCCAATGCAATGGCTGCCGACGATGACGAGATCGGGCACGCGCACATGCGGCGTGAACAGCGTCACCTCGGCCTCGGTGCCGGCCGGCATCTGGTCGGCGAGCGCGTCGATGCGCAGAAAGCCGTCGGCCTGCGCAAAGGAGGTGATCGCCCCAGAGCCTTTGCCTGAGGGATAGGCGATCAGGCCGTCCTTGCCTTCGACCAGTGAGACCATGACGAATTCGGTGCGACCAAGCTCGGAGGCGATGCGCACTGGCACCGTCGCGCTCACCTTGGCATCGGAGCGCGGCGGCAGGCCGGCCATTTTGCGCAGCGCCGGCACGATCATGTCGTGGAAGGTGAACATCGCCGAGGTCGGGAAACCCGGCAGGATCACCACCGGCTTGCCGTCGCAGACCGCAAGGCACAGCGGCTTGCCCGGCTTGAGCGCCACGCCGTGTGCGATGATGCCGGGCTGGCCGAGCCGGCCAATGATGCGATGGGACAGGTCACCCGCGCCTTTCGACGTGCCGCCGGAGAGCACCAGCATGTCGGCATCCGCCAGCGCCTGGCGCATGGCCGCTTCGAGCTTGGCTTCGTTGTCGGGAATGGCGCCGAGGAAGATCGCCTCGCCGCCGTTCTCATCGATTGCGGCTGCGACGATGGCGCCGTTGGTGTCGTAGATCGCGGCAGGGCCAAGTGCCTCGCCGGGCTGCACCAGCTCGTCGCCGGTGGAAATCACGGCAACACGCGGTTTCCGCGCAACTTTCACCTCGGCGATGCCGCAGGCCGCCAGCATGCCGATCTCACGCGAGCCGATGATTGTGCCGGCGCGCAGCAGCGCCTCGCCGCGCGCGATGTCGGATCCGGCGTAAGAGACGAATTGCCCCGGCGAGACCGCGCGACGAACTTCGATCCCATCGGGCCTGCCGGGCTGGGTGTGTTCGACCATCACGACGGCATCGGCACCACGCGGCAGCGGGCCACCGGTGGCGATCGGCGTTGCGGTCCCCACCGCGACTTGCAGCACCGGCGCGACGCCGCAATGAATCGTCTCGCCGTTCAGTGCGAGCCGTACGGGCGCAGCTTCGCTGGCCATTGCTAGATCCGCCGAGCGGGCGGCAAAGCCGTCGACATTGGAACGGTCAAATGGCGGTACGTCGATCGACGCCGTGATATCCTCAGCGAGCACCCCGCCGAGTGCATCGGCGAGCTTGCGCGCCTCTCTGGGGATCGCACGCGGGAACAGGGCCTTCTCGAAGCGCGCCAAGGCTTCCTCGCGCGAGAGGATCTTGAGAAACTGTTCCTGCTCGAGCCCGCTACGGTCTGGCGGCTTTGGGATCATCGTCATGCGGAATCCATATCATTCCCGCATCAGATAAGCATCGACCGGTTCGCCCGCCGCAAATCCCTCGTGGCTGGCGGGAATGAGCAGCCATGCATCGGCGCCGGCGATGGCCCGGAGCGGCCATTCGCCCACGGCAAGCGGCATCCACGTCTTATGTTCCCCGGACAGCAGCGCGATTTCGGCGATCCCGACGCTGGAGGCGACCTTGCGCGCGAGCGGCAAGGTCACGGCGCAGCGCGGCTGCCGCGCCGCCAATCTATCGATCAGCGGAAGCACCAGCGCGAACCAGACCGCCAGCGCCTGAGCTGGTGACCCGGGCAAGGCGACGACGGGAACCTTTCCGAGCCGCCCTGAGGCTGCGGTGCGTCCGGGCTGGAGCGCAACACCATGACTGAGCTGCGCTCCGCGCTGAACCAGCGCCGCGACGACGGCGTCCGCACGACCGACGCCGGTGCCACCGATCGTCAGCAGGAGCTCGCAGGCGGAAGCATCGAGCGCCTCCGCGATCGATGCGACATCGCGCGATCCGACTTCATGCGCGCTCACATCAAGTCCCGCCCCGCACGCGAGGCCGGCGATCATCTGCATCGTCGCGGTCGCGCCCGGCACGTTGACGATGCGGAGCCGCGGCCGTCTGACACTCAGTCTATCGTAGCCAGCGACACGCGCGAGCAACAAAGCCGCCGCGCCAACGGGATATCCCGCCGCGGCCGCGAGCGAGTCTTCCGCGATGTCGCCGCCGCTACGCCCTACGCCTTGCCCAGGAACGCCCTCCGCCAGCACCTGGGCCAGCGGGCCCGACACCTCGACGGCGCCAACATCGAGAACGCAATCGCACCCCGCCGGCATCGCGTCGCCAGCGTCGACCCACGCCGGAAGCTCGGTCAGAGGCACCGGCGAATAGGAGGACGCGCCGACGAGATCGTTGGCGCGCAACGCCCAGCCATCCACGGCGGCGATGTCGCGCGGTGGATAGGCTGGCAGCAACGGCATTCCCGCGGCGATACAGCCGGCCGCTTCAGCCAATGGCAAATCCACCGGCGCGACCGGGTCAACGGCCTCCAGCAGCGCGGCGAGCGCGGTGTCGAGCGGCGTGAGCGAGGGCGGCAGGCGCTGGGTCATGCCTCATGATGGATCACGCATCGCTCAATTTGGCAACCGCTCGCGCTTCGACCATCAACCTCCTGATTTGTCCGCATTCGGAAAGAACACCTGCTGCCCGTCGACCTTGTAGCCGGCGATCGCTGCCTGCCCCTCAGACGAGATCAACCAGTCGACGAAGATCTGGCCCAGTTCCTTTCGGACACTCGGATGCTTCTCGGGGTTCACCAGCATGACGCCGTATTGGTTGAGCAGCCGCTTGTCGCCCTCCACGACGATGTCGAGATCGCCGCGGTCCTTGAAGGCGATCCAGCTGGCGCGATCCGTGAGCACATACGCATTCGCCGCGCGTGCGGCGTCGAAGGCGGCCGTCATGCCGGGCCCGTTCTCGCGATACCAGGCACCCTTGGCGCTGGCGATGTCGATGCCGGCGACGATCCAGAGCGCGAGCTCCGCCGCGTGAGTGCCGGAACGATCGCCGCGCGTCACGAACGACGCCCCCTTGGCCTCGATCGCTTTCAGCGCAGTGGCGATGTCCTTGCCCTTGACGCCTGCGGGATCACTCTTCGGTCCGATCAGCAGATAGTCGTTGTACATCACGTCGAAGCGCTTCGATGCAAAACCGTCAGCGACGAACTTCTCCTCCAGCGGCCGCGCATGCATCAGCACCACGTCGGCCTCGCCGCGCCGCGCACCGTCGAGCACCTGATCGGCGCGCCGTGCGATCACGGTCACCTCGATGCCGGACTTGTCGCGGAAGATCGGCAGCAAATAATCGAGCAGCCCCGACTCCTGCGTCGACGTCGTCGAGGCCAGGACGATAGCGCGCTCCTCGGCAAACGAGGCCGAAATGCTCCCGCCGAGGCCGCAGAGAAGCGCAAATGCAAAAGTCAGTCGGCGAACAGCCATGCGGGGTTCCCTTGAATACGACCCGATCATGATGATCGATTGCGCCGCACTCGTGACGATCTTGCTCGCTGCACGGGCAACAGGAAATAGAGTTTGGCTTTGGCCACTACCAAAGGGCAAGTTCGCGATACATTGCGTGCCGAAGCGAGCAAGCCGGGAATTTTCGGCAATCAATCAGCCGGCTCGTTGACCGCAATCACACCGACAAAGCGGGCGCAAGGCTCACGCCATTCGAGCCTCGCAAGATCGTCAACCAAAATCAAAACACGCGTCGGGATGTGTTGCAAAGCAACGAGATCATCGGGCATGGTTCGCAAAGAAAGTTGAGTGCAGAATTCCACCTGCGTTGAACGCCAAAAAGAAGCAAGAATTTGCATAGGAATGCAGGATGGAATTCCTGACGACCAGCGAAGCCGCTGACTATCTCCGTCTCGGCGAACGCAAGCTCTATGAACTCGTCACCAACGGCGCGATCCCCTGCACCAAGGTAACCGGTAAGTGGCTCTTCCCGCGGCACGAGCTCGATCTCTGGGTGCTGTCGGGAATGGCGCGTCCGGCCGGCATGCTGATTGCCGAGCCACCGCCGGTTGTGGGCGGCAGCCAGGACGAGCTTCTGGATTGGAGCCTGCGCGAATCCGGCTCGGGTCTGGGATCGATGACCGAAGGCAGCGCGCGCGGGCTCGAGCGGCTGCAACGCGACGAGGTGATGGCCGTCGCGGTGCACTTCCACAGCCTCGATGCCGAGGGCAATCTCGCCGCCGACGCCAGCGTGACGGCGCTACGGGGCGCGCCCGACCTGCATGATGCGCTGCTGGTGGCCTTCGTGCGACGCGAGCAGGGTCTCGTGCTGCCGCCGGGCAATCCCAAGCGGGTGCGCGGGCTCGCCGACGTGCTCGCACTCGGCGCCCGGATGGCGATGCGGCAACAGGGAACCGGCGCGCAAATGTTGCTCGACGTGCTGTTGACGCGCGCAGGCGCCTCGATGCGCGATTTGCGCCGGGTGGAGACGCCGGCCCTCACCGGACCAGATCTCGCGGAAGTGGTCCGCGCCGGACTAGCCGATTGCGGCGTCGCGACGCGCGCGGCGGCACGCTCGGCGGGGCTCGATTTCGTACCGCTGGTCTGGGAAAACCTTGATCTCGCGATGCGGCAGCGCAGCTATTTCCGCCCTGCCATGCAAGCCCTGATCCGGTTCCTGAGTGAACGGCGGCTGCGCCAGCGCGCCGAGGAGCTGACCGGCTACGACCCCTCGCCCGCCGGCCAGATCCGCTTCGCGGCCTGAGATTGACGCCCACCCCAAAATAGTTGCAAAAGAAACCAATTCAGCCGGGCCATACCCGGCACAGGCAACTTTCGGCCAACGAGCCGGATCAGGGGAGGACAAGCGTGAATCCAACGAGATTTGGACTGCCGGTCGCGGCCGCCTTGATGGCGGCGCTGCTGCCGGACACGGCGTCGGCGCAGGTGTCCGACGACATCGTCAAGATCGGCGTGCTCACCGACATGAACGGCCCGGCTTCGGCTCCGACCGGTCAGGGCTCGGTGACGGCAGCGCAGATGGCGATCGACGATTTCGGCGGCACCGTGCTCGGCAAACCGATCAGCATCGTGATCGGCGACCACCAGCTCAAGGCCGACATCGGCGCTGCGATCGCGCGGCGCTGGTACGACGTCGACCAGGTCGACCTGATCGTCGACGTGCCGGTCTCGGCCGTCGGCCTCGCGGTGCAGAACATCGCCAACGAGAAAAAGCGGCTGTTCATCACCCACTCCACCGGCACCGCGGACTTCCACGGCAAGTTCTGCTCGCCCTACGCGATGCAATGGGTGTTCGACACCCGCGCGCTCGCGGTCGGCACCGCGGATGCGGTGGTCAAGCGCGGAGGCGACAGCTGGTTCTTCATCACCGACGACTACGCCTTCGGCCACTCGCTGGAGCGCGATGCCTCCAGCGTCATCACCGCCAACGGCGGCAAGGTGCTGGGCTCGGTGAAGCCGCCGCTGGCGACGCCGGACCTCTCCTCCTTCGTGCTGCAGGCACAGGCCTCCAAGGCCAAGATCATCGGCATTGCGGCCGGCCCGCCCAACAACATGAACGAGATCAAGACCGGCTCGGAGTTCGGCGTGTTCAAGGGCGGCCAGCAGATGGCCGCGCTGCTCGCGCTGATCACCGATATCCACGGCCTCGGCCTGCAGGCAGCCCAGGGCCTGTTGCTGACGACATCGTTTTACTGGGACATGGACGACAAGACGCGCGAATGGTCGAAGCGCTATTTCGCCAAGATGAACAAGATGCCGACGATGTGGCAGGCCGGCGTCTATTCCAGCGTGATGCACTATCTCAACGCCATCAAGGCGGCCGGCACCGACGATCCGCTCAAGGTCGCGGCGAAAATGCGCGAGACGCCGGTCGAGGATTTCTTCGCCCGCAACGGCCGCCTACGCGATGACAATCTGATGGTGCACGACCTCTGGCTGGTGCAGGTGAAGACGCCGGAGGAGAGCAAATATCCGTGGGACTATTACAAGATCCTCAGCACCATTTCCGGCGACAAGGCCTTCGGGCCGCCGGACCCGGCGTGCGCGATGGTGAAGAAGTGACGGCCTAGCCGTCACTTCACGACGCCGATCTCGCGAAAGTACTTCATCGCGCCCGGATGAATCAGCTCCGGTTTCGGCGCCGCGGCGATCGTGTTCGCCGCGGTGGTCTCGCAGGCCTGGGCGAGCTTCTTGCAGAAGGCCGCCTCGACGCCATGGAGCGTCTTCGCGAGACGATAGGCGACATCGTCGGGCAGATCCTCGCGCGTGAGCACAAAACTCCAGGAGCCGAGCGAGGCGATCGGCTCGGCCTGTTTTGGATAGGAGCCGGCCGGAACGGTCAGCGATTTAAGGAACGCATGCTTGGCGCGGATGCGCGCGATCTCCTCCGCGCTGGGCGCAATGAAGCGCGCGCCCGAAGCGCTCGAGGCCACCGCTGCAAATCCGGGCCAGCCGATGCCGGCACCCCAGAGCGCGGCGACGCGGCCGTCCTCGACCATCGCGGGGCCGTCGCCGGCGCGGTCGAGATAGATGGCCTTGAAATCCTCGTCCTGCTTGAGACCGAGGCCGTCGAGCACGTAGCGCGCCAGGATCGGCAGTCCCGAGCCCTTGGCGCCGAACGCAACCGGCTGGCCGACGAGATCGTGAATCGTCCTGTAGGGACTGTCCGCCCGCACCACGAACATGCCGGGGTTGGAATAGATCGCGGTCAGGATCTTCAGCCGAACGGGCGTCCGTCCGATGCCGGCGAAGGCCTCATAGGCCGGCTCGCCCGCGACCAAAGCGAGATCGAGCTCGCCCTTCTCCAGCAGCGGAATGTTCTCGTTGCTGCCCTTGGTGTTGCGCGGCGCGATGGTGAGCGAGGCATCCGCCGCATTCATCACCTCCGCGAAGGCGTTGCCATAGAGCGGAAAGCCGCCGCCCGGCGTCGCGGTGCCCAAGCTGATCGTGGTCGTTGAAATGGCGTTGCCTCCGGTTTGAGCAGCAGCGGGACTCAAGAGCAAAGCCGCACTGAGAAGGATAGTGGTTGCGAATTTCATGGTCGTTCCGGCTGCGCCTGCGTCAACATCGACTTGAGGCGATGTAGGCAGCGGGCGGTTTTTGTGAAAGCATGCTCCGCAACCACAATAGAACAATGGGAGGCGGCATGTTGCGAATTTTGCGTAACGGTGTTTTCGGTCTGGCTTTGCTATCCGGTTTATTCGCCGCCGCACCTCCCGCCTCCGCCGCCTACCCCGACCGCCCCGTGCACTGGATGATCGGCTTTGCCGCCGGCGGCCCGGTCGACATCGTCGCCCGCATCATGGCGCAGTGGCTGTCGGACCATCTCGGCCAGCAATTCATCGTCGAGAACCGCGCCGGCTCCGGCGGCAACATCGCGGCTGGCGCCGCGATCAACGCTGCCCCCGACGGCTACACGCTGCTGTTCGTCGCGCCCAACAACGCGATCTCGACCTCGCTCTACAAGAAGCTGCCGTTCGACTTCCTGCGCGACACCACCCCGGTCGCCAGCATCATGCAGCTCACCAACATGCTGGTCGTCTCCAATGCGATGCCGGTGAAGACGGTTCAGGAGTTCATCGACTATTGCAGGGCCAACCCCGGCAAGATCTCGTTCGCCTCGTCCGGCAACGGCACCTCGGTGCACATGTCGGCCGAGCTGTTCAAGGTGATGACCAAGTGCGACATGGTGCACGTGCCCTATCGAGGATCTGCGATCGCCTTCCCGGACATCATCTCCAACAAGGTGCAGCTGATCTTCGACAATTTGCCGTCCGCGCTGGAGCAGTCGAAGGGCGGCAATGTCCGCGCGCTCGGGGTGACCTCGCCGCAGCGCTGGCCGACCGTGCCCGACGTGCCGGCGATCGCCGAGACCGTGCCCGGCTTCGAATCGGTCGGCTTCTACGGCATCTCCGCGCCGAAGGGCACGCCACCCGAGATCGTCGAGATCCTCAACAAGGCGGTCGGCGAAGCACTGAAGGACCCGAAGCTGGTGGCGCGCCTCGCCGAGACCGGCGGCATCCCGAGGCCGATGACGCCGGCCGAGTTCGGCAAGCTCGTCGCAGACGAGACCGAGAAGTGGCGCAAGGTCGTGGAGTTCGCCGGGGTGTCGGTGGATTAGGCCGGCGCTCCCCCGCCGGTCATTGCCCGACACGACAAAGGGGACCCGCGGGGCCCCTCCCGTCAAAACGCGAAAACAACCCCATGCACAGTAGAAAGCGGCGCGATTACAGCGAGTTACGGCAGCAAAAACCGCCGCCCCGCGAAGACCGGTTGACACGTCGGGCAAAACAGGCGCATAAGGGCATCATCGTCAAATTCGGTAATTCGGAAATGAGCGCCAATGCGGCCTAAGCCGCTTTGGATCGGTGACACCCGGCATTGCACCCCCGCCTCCATCCCTGTAAACGAACCGCGCACCGTTGCCGGCCGCACGTTCCCGCGGACCGCCTCGCGGCGGGGCCTGTAGCTCAATGGTTAGAGCCGGCCGCTCATAACGGTCTGGTTGCAGGTTCGAGTCCTGCCGGGCCCACCAAAGCAAAATCAATAAGTTAGGGATCAAGTCTTTCCGTGTCCGGAGTGGCGTCGGAGCGACAACGGCTTTCTTGCAGGTTCACACAACAGGGTCGCATATAGCCCAGCCCCCTTCGGCGAACGAGCAAGGTTCGCTCTGCCTTCAAATTCGGACGTAACGCAATATCGTCGAGATGGGCCACAAGAAGACGCGACCGTGCACGGTCATTTCGCTCGTTTCCAAATCACATCGACATTCTCCCCACTTGGAGGGCGAATGGTTAGCGTAAGCTGATCATCGGTGATCGTAACAAAGCGTTTCTGATCTGCACCATTCCAATTCGGAAATGAACTACCTTCAACATGAATTGCTATGCTGCGGTCTGCCTCGTTCACCGAGTACGTCCCAAAATAAGTCTGGGTGCCATTAGCTGTTGCTTTGTTTTCTTCCGCAGTACCCTGCCAGAGCGCATTGCTTGTGTATTTGGCGCGATCTGAACGCATGACCGTGATGATGTACCGTCCGCCGGCATCAAAAATGGCCATGCCGGTTGGCTTCTCTCCAAACTGTCGTAAGGTGGTGCCATCATTTTTCTTTTGCTCCCAAGAAACTACCATCCACGTCCCGACAAGTCTTTCCCTTAGCGATGGCTGCTGGCCAGAGGCGCTATGCAAAGAGATGCCCAAAGTTGTGGCAACGCAAGTGCCGAGAACGCTAAGGTGTTTCATTGGTGTCCTCCGTGACTCCGCCTTGTGCCGGCTTCGCAGTTTATAGCAGGCAATAAGAAATCCGGGCCACGAAAGACTTTCGCCTTGCCAATGCAACTAGGGCGCGGACTCATAATTCGCGGCCAGCCATTAGGCGGATTGATCGACAGTGCGAGAGCTTGCTAAGGCCGATGATGTCATCGAATAGCACGCCCCACTTGTTGCGGCGTGTTCGTCCGCCTCAGGCGCATCGCCGCAGCTGGCCTCAACAAAGCCGCGACTCGATCAAGTTATAGCGGCCGGCGCGGTAAACAGCCATGGGACGGAAGCCGCTCTCGGTCAGGAGCCGATAATATTCCCTTTCGGTCCGTTCACGGCCACCTGGACCGCGCAGCATATTCAAATCGCTCATCGCGCACGACCTGCCGGCGTCATCGGTGCCGGGCAATTCCGGCATCGCACGTTCGACTAATAGCAGTCTGCCCTTTTGGGGAAGTGCGTTGCGACAGTTTTCCAAAATGATGCGGCTGCGCTCATCATCCCAGTCGTGAATAATGCTTTTCAAGATGATCGCATCGGCCACTGCAGGCACCGCGTGAAAGAAATCGCCTGCAACAAAATCGACGCGGTCGGAGATTCCGAGGTGCCCGAAGTGCTGGTTGGCGGCGTCGGCGCACCTCGGCAGATCGAAAACCGTTCCTTTGATATTCGAGTATTCTCTCGCGACGGCGCCCATGAGTTCCCCGGAGCCGCCTCCGACATCCATCAAGTGGGAGATCGTGCCAAAGTCGTAGGCCTGCAGCAGATCGCGCGTGACCAGCCGTGTTAGGTCTGTCATGGCTTCATTGAATATCCGCACATGCTCTGGCGTGCGCGCCATCAGATCGAAATTGTCGTCGATGTCCTGGAGTTGGGCAGCCGTCTTCCCTGACATGATCGAATCGAGAAGACCATCCCATCTCTTGGTCAGCATGTAGCCTTCAAAGATGACCCAGTTCTTGAACGATCGTTCAGCAGTCCCGTCGAGTCCCGCCCCCAGTTCGGTTAGCAAGTAACGGCCTTCGCCGACGCGAGAGCAAATCCCGACGGTTGAGAGGGCGACGAGCAAGCGGGCCAATGCGCCTTGGTCCGTGCGGGTTCGACTCGCGAGTTCTTCGACCGTTCGCGGTCCGTCGCGCAGCAATTCGGCAAGCCCCAGCTTGGCAGCGACATAGATCACGGCCGTCACACGGTGCGATTGAACAAGGTCCAACAACTGTTCGGGGGGATTGGTGGTCATGTGCCGCCCTAGTCTTCGATCGGGAATCCCGACACCCTCACGATCGGCCCCCAGCGGTCCAAGTCGGCGCGCTGGATACGTTGGAGTTCGTCCGATGTCGTTCCTGTTGGCTCACAGCCCATGGCATGAATCTTTGCGCGCATTTCGGGATCGCGCCCGATTGCAATGATCTCCTCTCCCAGACGCTCAACGGACTGACGGGAAGAACGGGCAGGCGCATAGAATGCGAACCATCCGGACGCGTCGATATCGATCCCGCTTTCCTTGAGAGTCGCGGTTTGGGACAGGAAGGAAGATCGCCCGCCGGCTGCGGTGGCGATAATGCGTATGCCACCATCCCGGTGTTGCTCCAGGAGTTCGGAAAGAAACGCCATATACATCGGGACCCGGCCGGCCAGCACATCTGGGAGGGCAGCAGGTGTACCTTTGTAGGGCGTGTGGCGCAGGTTTAGGCCTGTGATCCGGCCAAACTCGCCGCAGATGAAATGAGGTGCTGTACCTGCTCCCGGCGAGCCGTACACGGCCTGTTCGGGATTGGCCTTCATCCAGTCGATAAGTTCGTGCACCGAATGGATGGGCAGCTTCCCGCTGACCGCCAGAGCCAGATCGACCGTCATCACCTGCGAAAGGGGCACAAAGTCGCGCTCTGCATCGTATCCCAGGCTCCTGAAGAGATGCGGCTGAAGTGTGAACTGCGAAGCTGAAGCAAACAGCGCTATCTCCTCGCCCGGTGCGGCATTCTTGACCGCTCGAGCGCCAATCCGTCCGCCAGCGCCAGCAAGATTCTCCACAATGGCCACCTTGCCGAGCCTGGTATGGAGTTGCTCGGCAAACAGCCGGGCGATCGAATCTCCCGACCCGCCAGGCGGGAACGGAAATACGATCTTCAGCGGCTGGTCGGCGGCAATAACGGGTAGCGGAAGAGCCAGCGCCGAAAACCCGCCCAGTATGGCGCGACGCGAGTAAAGCTGCATGGCGTTCTCCATGTGCTTCGGAAAGCAACGCAATGATCCGGCCGGCTTTCCATCTCGCTATCCTGAGGCAACGACGGTATAACCTGAAATCGCAACTTCCTATCGGGCTATAACGTGAGGTGAACACTCATGCAATGGCAGGACCGCATCGGCCGACGCCTGCGCCTCAAGGATCTGCATACGCTCCAGACCGTCGCAGAGGTCGGCAGCATGGCCAAAGCGTCTCACCGTCTTGGATTGTCGCAGCCTGCGATCTCCAAAGCCATCACCGATATGGAGCACGCCGTCGGGGCTGCGCTGCTGGATCGCACTTCGCGCGGAGTCGAACTCACTGAGTGTGGCCACCTTCTTGTCGATCGTACGCGCGTCGTTTTCGACGAAATAAAGCTGGGTGTTACCGACATTGTGCAAAGGTCGAATCCGGCGCAAGGGCTCGTTACGATCGGTACAACCGAGCCGGTCACCGCGATCGTTACAGAAATTATCGGACATCTCGTCCGAAGATATCCGGGCATCAGGTATCATATCACGATAGGTGATCGGGATGCGCTGGAGCATGCTCTGCGCCAGAGAATGCTTGATCTGGCCATAACGCGCTGGGCGCCGTTGCCGGTCGCCGATGATTTGTCCGCGGAGGTGCTGTTTAGGTCCTCGCTTGCGGTGATGGCGGAGCGACGGCATCCGCTCCTGCGATCGAGGAAGAAGTTGAAGCTCGCTGAACTTATGCAAGAGCAATGGACGCTCTCGCCGCCCGATTCTTTTTTGGGGCGTACCGGCGTCGAACTATTTCGGCGACATAACCTGCCGCTTCCGCCAACGACCGTCACCACGATTTCAATCTACATGCGATTGAATCTGTTGGCGAGCAGCCGGTTTATAACCCTATTGCCCATGCAGATACTCAGAATGCGATCGAGTAGCGCATGGCTGCGCGCGCTGAACGTCGATCTTGGCGATACTTCCGCCCCGATAGCCTCAATCACCTTGAAAGGACGACGGGCCGGAGGTGCCGTCAAATTATTCCAAGAGGCCAGCCGGGAGGTCTGTAAGGCGCTGGTTGGAGTAAGCTGATTTGTCCGAGCGGACTGTTATAGGCGGACCTGACGATTTTATGAGTACGAGTTTATGAGTAAGCGCCCCAGCCCAGCAGCGCCCACCAGAAATCCCACAGAAACCCCGTGAACAAACGCGCAGGAGCGTGCGCAAGAATGGACGAGCTTTGTTGAAAATGCTCAGATATTCCGGATATTCGCTGCGCTCATAACGGTCTGGTTGCAGGTTCGAGTCCTGCCGGGCCCACCACGCTTCGCCCTTCGGGCTACGCGTGGCGCAGCCGCGACGAGACCGAAGGGCGACGCGTGTCCGGCGTAGCTGGAGCGCAGCGGAAGCGAAGACGGACTGCTGCCGCGAGCTACGGCTCGGCAGGCCACCGCACCAGAAACGCCCCACTACGATGGCAGCGACTGCATGAAGCAGTTAAGCGCCGCGTCGGAGCGGCTTGTCGCCGGCGAGGCAGATATCTGACTCAGTTGCTGAATGCGAAGCGGAAGCAGCGCTGTCTCACAGGGCGTCACGATCCCCTAACGAAGGTGTGACCCGGCGCCAGTAAGCCATTTCACATCCAAAAAGCCTGAGCGTCGCCTAAATCGTCGAACGTATTCTTCTGCCCATGAACCACTCTCGTCAGGGGTGAAGAATGTTTGAACGAAATTATTTTGGTGAGCCCATGAGCATCGATCGCGCGGCCAACCGCTTTTCGACCATCTCCAATGCCGGACGCGCTGGATCAGGAGTCACGAAAGGACTGATTTTCTCCGGGTGTCTGGTGGTCAGCTTCATCTCGATGACCGGCGCCGCATCGGCTCATGTGAAGTGGTTCGTGCCATGCGTCGTATCCGACGATCCGCTGCCCGTTCAGGCGGTATTGACGACGAAGTTCTTTCTATTCCTGGCGCTGTTCCTCGCGCTGTTCTATCTCGCTTGCGCGGCCGAGCAGACCAGGTTCGGCGCCACGGTCTCGAAATTTCTGGATCAATTGACCGAGCCTCTGCGCGATCGCGTCGACGACCTTTTGCGCGCGGCCGCTGCGGTGTTCTTTGCCTTGCTGTGGGCTCATGGAGGACTCATTCTCACCCCGGAGCTCGAGGCAAGCAGTTTCTGGCTCTCGGCCATTCAGTTGCTGATTCCGCTTTTCCTGGGCGCGCGGGCCACGCTCCCGGCAGCAGGGGCCGGCATCGTGCTGCTTTATGTCTACGGTGCCGCCAGCTATGGCCTGTTCCACATGCTGGATTACCCGGTCTTTCCGGGGCTCGGGGTCTGGTTCGCGCTGTCTTTGTCGCGCAATGCCAAACTGCTCGCTTTTCGATCTGATTTCCTGCGCTGGACTGTCGCCCTGTCCCTGTTATGGCCGGCGATGGAAAAATTTGTGTACCCGGCCTGGGTCGCGCCGATCGCAATCGCTCATCCGGAACTGACCCTGGGCTTCGATGTCCCGACTGTCGTGACCGCCGCTGGGATCGTGGAATTCGGCCTGGCCTTCGCGCTGTTCTGGACACCGCTGGTCCGGCGTCTCGCCGCCCTCGCCCTGGTGCTGGTGCTGACCGCCGCAACGCTTGATTTTGGCAAGGTGGACGGCATAGGTCATTTGATGATCATTGCGATACTTGTCGCTGTGTTCGCCAATCGGGACGACAGGCCCGCCCGGTATCGTCCCGCCCTCGCACCGCTTGTCGGCAGCATGGCTTTGCCGGCCACACTCCTTCTCTACACCGGCGCTCACACGCTCTCCTATACATCCTTGACCACCCCGATCGAGCCGCTCGCGGGCGGCACGGCTTTGCTGCTGCTCGTCTTCCTTTGCCTGCGCCGCTTCGCGGCAGGTCCAGGCAACACACGTTACGAGAGCGGGCAGGACCTCGTGCGCCAAGTCTCGCGCCAAGTCCCGCGTCAAGTGCCGCACCGGCTCTCGCTCCGCGCAAGCATCGTGGCGGCGACCTCCGACGCTGCGCCCGAAGTCGCGGTCGGCGGTGTCGCTCTGACGGCCGTCGTGCTGATCGCGTTCCTGGGCCTGCGCGGCCACGAGCTGCAAGTTCCGCCGTCGGCCGCAAGCGCACCACCTCGACAGCAGCACTCGGACATGAGCCCCCTTGCAATGATCCGGACGACCTAGCCGAGGTTCTGAAGCCTGGCGAGGGATTACGAGGATTACGGCCAGGGATTACGTCGCCCACCCATCGGTTGGAGATGCTCCGATAGAGCCGCCGACTGACAATTGCCGAGGCTTATTCAACAGACCGGCCCGCGCGCCAGCCCATCTCCCAGAAGTCCGCCTCGAGCCGGGTGGCTTCCTTGAAGATCGCAATCAGCTCGGCCTCGCGGGCCGGCGTGGCGTAGAGATCGGCGAGATGCTCCAGGTGCGCCCGTGCTTTCGTCGCGACCTCCTGGTATGGAACGCCAGCGTACTCGGCGATCCAAACGCGATAAGGGTTCGTCGCAGCATTCGCATCGGGGCGCGAGGCGAGCCGCGTTGCGATCTCCGCGTAGCCGATCACGCAAGGGGCGAGTGCCACCTTGAGTGCCAGCAGATCACCGCGCATTCCCGCGTCGAGCACGTAGCGTGTGTAGGCCAGCATCTCGACTGCGGGAGAGGTTTGCTCAAGCTCGCTCGCGGAAAGACCCCAACCGGCACAGAGCTTCACATGCAAGTTCATCTCGACGTCAAGAATAGCCGAGAGGCCGGCCGCCGCTTCACGCATATCGGCAAGTTTCGGCGACTTGTAGACCAAGAGCGCGTAAGCGCGAGCAAACTCGACAAGGAATAGGTAGTCCTGAGCGAGGTAGTGACGAAACGCCGCTTCGGGAAGCGAGCCGTCCGCCAGCCCGTTCGTGAAGGGATGTTCTGTATAGGCCCGCCACTCGCCGGACGCTTCCATCTTTAAGCGCTCGAAGAAACTCACGATTTTTTTGCCTGGCTTGTTGTCCGATGAACGTCTTTGGCTCGCGAAAGGAACACGTCTACACCCGTCTTGCAAGCGGGTGATATCAAGTGGCACGTAAAGCCAGGAGGCCCTACACTTCGCGCAATCCTGCAAAAAGCTCGCCAGCCCGCAAATTTTTAAAAGGCGTCGGATTTGAAGACCGGCCGGACGCAGGGCCGCCATTGAGCTGGCCTGAACTGTTTTGCTCTTGTTGGCATTGTTTCCTTTCGTGGTTGTACAAGATTCAATGAAGACACTGCCCTTGCTGGCGCAAATAGGTCGGAAAGTCCGTCCCTTGTATTGTTGAGACAACACGTTATGGTCGAACGGATCATTTCCACACACGAATGCTTTTTTCAGACCATTGTTCAAGGAAAACTTTGATGCAATCGGCCCTCTTTCTAGTAGTACTCTTTGTTGGATTTCCTTCGCTCGCCGATGACTATGTTCGAATAGAGCCTGAGTACATTCAAAGCGGTTTTTATTTGCGAATGTTGGGTGAAGAGGCTTGGAGCGAAGCCTTCCCCACCGCGATTGAAATCCAGTTCTCGGGAACGGAACCCCCGTGCACGCGGTCCACACCAGCTGGCTCGGCTTGCACGTGCAACCACGGAGTCCTTCGTGGCGCAAATCATCTTGGAAAAGCTGGGTGGCACATGAATGAAAGACGGAAAGCCGTCCGTGATGGCTGGCACGTGACTTATCTCGAAGGTGGGCGTTTGGTTTGTCATCACGATTTCGTCCCTGCACGCTAACCGCGCCTCAAAATCTCACGCCCAACGTCGTTACAAGCGATCTGCGGGCTCCGGTTAATCTGACAGACGAACAGTTCGCCACTGCTCAACAGCGCCCGCTAGCCACGACAGCGCGTTTCTTGACAGCACTCCTACGAACACCGGCCAAGGCCTCAAACGCACCACGGGTCGCGACAGCTCGTTCTACGGCCATGACCACCGCCCCGTGGCTTTTCCATTCTCCAAAACCCTCCCACAGCGCGACATCTGTGACAGGGTATATACCCCTGGCACGTCACGTCACGCTAAGATGGGCCGTGACATCCGTGACATGTCACGCGTGACAAGAAAAATGTCACGCTGGTCGAACCGCCAGCGGAGATAGCCCTCAATGCTTGCTCGCTGCGGAGCCTTGTTTGGATCATCGAACGGCCTGCCCGGCCCTGTCTGTCACTGAATTGGAGTGACCAGCTCGCCGACAAAATTGCAGACCATCGTTGTGTCGCTCAGGCCGATCGTTTGGACTTCAACATATGGAAAGCGCGACTGACCAATCAGCCATTGTGGATCGGTATCGATGGACATGTAGTAGAATGTATTGATCAGGTTCGCGGCCGGTGTCGGCAAGTCCGCAAAGCGTCCCAACGAGACGCCACCATTTGCAGCTGAAACGGAGAGGCGGGCCACAAAGACCTGCTCGGTACTTCTGATCTTGCAGTTGACCTTCCGAACCAGTGTGAGCTTGTCGGAGGGCAATTGCGAGAAATTGACCCGGCAACCTGCGCTGCTTAGGCAAGTAGATACGGATACCGAGTAGTCGTCATAGTACGTGCCGTAGCTGGTGGGCGCTGCCTCTATCGGGCTTGCACCAACCGCCGCGGCGGCAACAATTGCGAGTTCGACAAAGCGAGTAGAATGCATTTTCGACCTCCAAATGAGAAGAATAGAGGCCGCATTTTCGGGGCTATCTGAGGGTGCGTCAATCTGTCGGGTGCAACCTGCCGATATCGTACAGCCAGCAGACGACCCGACTCGGCATTGACCGCCGTTGAGCGCAGGCGGTAACTGAACGCAATCGTAACTCCCAGGTCGAACACGTCGTGCTAGGCGAACGGCATGTCGATGAGCCGAAGCTGGATCGCCTTCGCGATCGCGTGCGGCCTATTCGACGCGTTGAGGTGCACGATCGCGCGCTTCATGTGCGAACGTACCGTCTCGCACGACAAGCCGAGGATCAAGGCGATGTCGTCCGAGGTCTTCCCTTGCGCGGCGAGGGACAGGCACTCCTTCTCTCGCGTGCTGAGCCAGGCCTTGGTGTCGGCGGCCTGGCTCCACGACCATCTCCGCAGCGAGGTGTTCTGGAATTGATGACACAAAGCGAACAGCGCATTGACGACGGACGGTGACGAACCGGCCTCGTACTCGGTCGCGCCTTCCGAAATCGCACTGACAAACGCAAATGACCCGTTCGGCATGTGCATCGGCACCGTGATGCCGTAGTGCAGGTTCTTGTCGTTCAAATGGTCCACGCACGCCCGCTCGCCGGCGCTGAGGCGTTCGTGGGCTTGCACGTCAAGCCACCTCAGGGGCAAGGTCGTCGTGAAGCAGAACCGGTAGTAGGGGTCACAAAGGTGGCTCCAATGCCGATCCCATCGATTTGGAAAGGCTCGCGTCTTCACGATGGGAGACGCGAAGGTGCCGTCTTGCGCTCTCGGCGTGCTGGCCATGCCATAGGCGAAGGCGGAAAATCCCAGGCCCGACAGGGTTTGATGCAACGCATCCAAGGCGGACTCGAAATCACCCACCCGTTCAAGGTCGGCCGCGAAGCCTTCCATCAGAACTTCGCGGTCGGCAGTGGGAAATGCGTGAGCTGCTGGGAGAGACATCAGGGTCGATCTCTCATCATGGGCAATGAATGATGGTCCTCCCGCAGCTCGCAGGTGTCAAGCCGCGCTAGGCGGCCAGTTTCGGTCGCCGATGCTGCCAGGGGCGCGTCGCGCCTTCGAACGCGGACGCGATGCGGAACACCCTCAGGTCGTCATAGGCCGGACCGATGATCTGCATCCCGGTGGGCACGCTCGTTTCGGCATCGAAACCGGTGGGCACCGACATCACGGGAAGCGTGCCGACCAGGTTGAAGGGATACGTCATGAACCAGCCGATAAAGGGGTTCACCGATTTCCCATTGATGGTGAGCGGCTCTTCGCTGCTTCGCCCCGCGACGATTTTCGTCGTTGCCGTCGTCGGGCAGATCAGCGCGTCGTGGGTCTCGAAGATCTTCGTCATCGATGCGTACATCTTCTGCCGCACGGTATTCAGATTATAGAACTTCGTGACGTCGTGCTTCTTGCCCTCTTCGAGGATCCTGATGACGAACGGGTCCACGTCGTTGCGGGACTTGGTCAGAAGACTGCCCGCCAGCGCGTAGAATACGCCCTGCCACCTTGTATTCCATGTCTCTTCGACTTCCTTGGTCCAGCCGATGTCGACTTCATCGACCACGGCGCCGAGCGAACGCAGAACCGACACGGCATTGCGCGTGTTCTTCTCTACCTCGGGATCGACCGCGAAATAGCCGAGATCCATAGACATGGCGATCTTCATGCCGGCGATGCCGTCGAAGGTCGGCGGGATGACCACCTTGTCCCGCAGGGACGACATGTCGGCCGGATGCTGGCCGGACGTGACGTTCTGCATCAAAGCGCAATCGCCGACGCTGCGGGCCAGTTCGCCATAGTGGATCAGCCATTCATTCGGGTGCTCGCGGTCATCGGGGTTGCGTCCCCATGGCGGCTTGTAGCCGAACACGCCGTTCATCGCAGCCGGGATGCGAATGGACCCGCCACCATCCGTGCCGTCCTGCAAGGTCGTGTAGCCGGCGGCCAGGGCCGCGCCGCCTCCGCCCGTCGAGCCGCCGGGGGTATAGGCAGGATTCCATGGGTTGTGCGTGACGCCCCAAAGCAGGGATGCCGTCACACCTGAATGCGCGAACTCCGGCGTCGTCGTGCGGCAATGCATGATGGCCCCGGCGGCGAGCAGGCGCTCCACGGTCGGCGCGGATTGGTCCGGAACGAAATCCTTGTAGAGCCGCGAACCGTAGGTGGTGATCTTGCCCTTGACGGAGTGATAGTCCTTGATGGAACACGTGAGGCCTTCCAGCGGGCGGACCGGTTCACCACGCGCGTACTTGCCCTCCGCAATCCGTGCCTGATCCAGCGCCTCGTCGAAATAGGTGTATGTCGTTGCCTTGAGCGTCGGCTCCCATGCTTCGACCTGTTTGATCTGCGCCCGCAGCAGCTCGACCGGCGATAGCGTCCTGGCCCTGAATCTCGCGAGCGCCTCGCCGGCCGTCAGGTAGGCAATGTCATCGACATCGACCTTTTCGGACGGCCCGGCGGCGGCCGCGCTCGACGCTGCCGGCAGGACCGACCCGGCGACGCCTGCGAGGGCGATGCCCAGGAGCCGGCGGCGCTCCAGGTTCGGCTGGCCTTCAAAACTCTCGTAGGGGGCTTGGCTCATGACGTCTCGTCTCCTTTTGGTGGAGCTGGCAAGCGACCGGACAGCTTGCGTCAATTCGACGCCGTGCGATTCCAAGTCGCAACTCCCCGAAAGGGTGAATCGAGACGAGAACGGGACGGAAATAGTGCTGCGCCGTCACCGAAGGCGACGAAGCTGCGTGACGCGAGCGGACATTTAGAGGTCGTAGCTCCAACCCGCGTGCCGCTGCTGGTGTCGTGACGCAGAGCTCGTGACCCGAAGCCGGATCGATCCACGGCGAGGAGCACGCATTGATACGCAACAGAAAGGGCGAGCGTCCTGTCAACGCTCGCCCCTGTCTCGGAAATGCCTGCTCTTCCCGTTCGATCCTATTCTACGGGTATCCTGATTTCGCCGAGCCCCTCGATTCCGCCCGTCATCACTTGCCCCCGCTGCACGGGGCCGACGCCCTCGGGCGTGCCGGTCATGATGATGTCGCCGGGCTTGAGCGCCATCGACTGCGAGCAGATCGAGATGATGTCGGCTACGGGCCAGATCAGCTTGGAGATGTCGGAGTCCTGCTTGAGCGCGCCGTCGACGGCGAGCCAGATGCGGCCGGCGCTGGGATGGCCGACCTCCGAGACCGGCCGCAACGGGGCGATCGGCGCCGAAAGGTCGAAACCCTTGCCCCAGTCCCAGGGACGACCCTGCTCACGGGCCTGAAGCTGCAAATCGCGGCGCGTCAGATCGATGCCGACGCCGTAGCCCCAGACATGATCAAGCGCGCGCGCGACGGGAATGTCCGCGCCGCCCTGCCCGATCGCGACGATCAGTTCGATCTCGTAGTGGAAGTTGCTGGTCTGCGGCGGATAGGGAACGCTCATCCCATCGTCCACGACCGTGTCGGCGGGCTTCATGAAGAAGAACGGCGGCTCGCGATCGGGATCGCGCCCCATCTCGCGGGCATGCGCCGCGTAGTTGCGGCCGACACAGATGATCCGGCGCAGCGGAAAGCGCGCCGTCGAATTATGGACCGCGACGGACGGTTGCGGTGGCGGCGGCAGAACGAAATCGGCGTGCGTGTTGGCGTTAGACATTGCCACGGTCCTCTCGGAAAAGATGCAGGGCTTCCTGAATGGGTCGGTCGGAATAGGAGAAGATCACGGCATCGCGGTCGATCGCTTCGTGACGCACGCGATGCCAGGAGGGAACGACGAAGATGTCGCGCTTGGACCACTCGACCACGACGTCCTCGCCGGATCGCGACGAGATCACGCTGCGGCCGCGGCCTTCGATCGGCACGAACACGGTTGCGTCCGTCGAGCGGTAGGCCGCGGTCGCAAAGCCCTTTGGCAGGAGCTGGATGAAGGTCGCCATGGTGGCCATGGCGTGATTGCCGGTGATCGGATTGGTGTAGCGCATCTTGAGACCGTGGCAGGGGTCCCAGGCGGCAGCGCGTCGCAAGCGCTCGAGCGCCTCGCGCGTTCGTGCATAGGGATAGTTGAACACCGGCGACGTGCCGCCGCCGCCCTTGTGGTCGACGGGAAGCAAATTGTGGCCATAGCGGGCGTCGCTGTCGCCGACCGGCCTTGTGATCGGCTGCTCGTCGACGTCGAGATGTTCGGCGAAGGATGCATCGAGCATCTGGATGACGGGAATATCGAGGCCGTCCAGCCAGAACACCGGATTGGGGCTGGGGTTGCCGTGATCGTGCCAGGCCCAGGGCGGCGTGATGATGAAATCGCCCTCGTGCATGATGGTGCGTTCGCCGTTCACCGCGGTGTAGGCACCCTCACCTTCGAGGATGAAGCGCAGCGCGGATTGCGTATGGCGATGGGCCGGCGCAACCTCACCCGGCATGACGAGCTGCACGCCGGCATAGAGATCGGTCGTGATCTTCGATTGCCCCCGCAGGCCTGGATTTTCCAGGACGAGAACTCTCCGCTCCGCCTCCTTGGCAGTGATGAGACCTCCGGCCTCGAGCATATCCTCGCGGATCTCGTCAAAGCGCCAGGATGCAGGGCGGCATGCGCTTCTCGGCTCGGGCGTCACGAGATCCGCCAGCGACAGCCACAGCGCCGTGAGGTTCTTCTTGTCGATCTTGTCGTAGAACGCCCGGCGTTCCGGCGTGTCGGCGGTTGGCGCCATGATCGTATCGTGGGACATGGTCTGTCTCGCTGTTAGTGATGAAGCGTCGCGGCCGAGGGCACCAGCTTGAGCGACGGCTCTCGTCTGCGAAGCGCGATCACCGCGAGGCCCGCCAGCAGCGCCGGCGCCGCCGCCGTGAGAACGACGGACTGCGCAGTCCATCCGAAGCCGAGCAGCACGCCTCCTGCGACAGGGCCGATGATCGAGCCGATACGGCCGACGCCGAGCGCCCAGCCCACGCCGGTGGAGCGGATCTCCGTCGGATAGAGGCCGGCCGCAAGCGCGTTCATGCCGATCTGCGCCCCCACCACCCCGAACCCGGCGAGGAATGTCGAGATCATCAACGTCCAGACGTTCGCCGATCCGAAGGCGATCCCCGCGATGAAGAGCGCCGAGGCGGAATAAGCGCCGCCGAGCACCAGATAGGGATCGAGCCGGTCGACGAAGCGGCCGAGGACGATCGCGCCGACGACCCCTCCGGCGTTCAACACCGCCGTCGAGAGGATCGCGATGTTGAGCGGCAGGCCGCTCGCCTTGAGCAGCGAGGGCATCCAGTTCACGAGGAAGTACATGACGAGCAGGTTCATGAAGAACGCGATCCACAGCAGCACCGTCATGGATGCGCGGCCTTCGGCGAGGAGCTTCGTCACCGGAAAGCCTGACGCTTGCGAACCATGCACGACATAGCGCGTCGGCGCAGTCGCGGAGATGCCCGGATCGAGCCTTGCGAGCAGTTTTGCGATCCGTTGATCTGCGACGTCGCGGGTCAGGAGATAGCGGATCGACTCGGGCAGCCAGACGAACAGCACGATCAGGGTGAGGAGCGGAAGCACGCCGCCGACGACGAAGACCGCCTGCCAGCCGAACGCACCGATCAGCGGCGCGCTGATCAGGCCGCCGATGGTCGAGCCCAGCGGGAAGCCGCAGAACATGATGGCGATCAGCAGTGCGCGCATCCGCTTCGGTGCATATTCGCTGGTCAGCGCGACGATATTGGGCATGGCGCCGCCGAGGCCAAGACCCGTCAGGAAGCGGAAGACCAGGAGCTCGTTCAGCGTGGTCGCGCGCGCCGTGACCAGCGCGAAGATGCCGAACAGCAGCACCGACAGCAGGATCACGCTCTTGCGGCCGAACCGATCGGCCGCGGGGCTCAAGACGAACGCACCAACCGCGAGTCCGGCCAGGCCCGCGCCGAAGATCGGACCGAAGCCGGCCATGGCGATCCCCCATTGCTCGGCAATCACAGGCGCGACATAGGCGATCGCCTGCGTGTCGAAACCATCGAGCAGCGCGATCCACCCGCAAAGAGCCAGGATCAGGAGCTGGAGGCGCCCGAACCGCGCCTCTTCGATGACCTCGGTAACGTCTACAATATTCGCAGCGGACATCACGAACTCCAGTGAGCGTGGGTTTCCAGGCGGGTGACTTTCAGGAGGCTTGGAGAAGGCAGCTGCTCGTTCAGGCCACCAACGGGGCGCTGCGCAGCTTCTGCCGATCGATCTTGCCCGTGCCCGTCTTCGGCAAATCGGGGCAGAATTCGATCAGGCGTGGATATTTGTAGGGAAGCAGCTTCGACTTGACGTGATCCTGCAGCTCACGCGTCAACGACTCGCTCGCCGCGTGACCGTCCCGCAGGATCACGAATGCTTTCGTGGTCATGCGGCGATCGGGAAGCTCCAATCCAAGGACCGCACATTCCCGTACCGCGGGATGGTCCGACAGACAGAGCTCGATCTCGACCGGGTAGATCCACTGGCCGCTCACCTTGATGAGATCGTCGACGCGACCGACAAAGGTGAAGAAGCCGTCGGCATCCTCGACCAGCCTGTCGCCGGTCCAGATCCAGCCCGCCTCGCGCATCGTCTGCCCGGTCTTGTCGGGCCTGTTCCAGTAACAGGGCGCGTTGGAATGACCGCGGACCCACATCACGCCTTCTGCGCCTTGCGCGACGGGCTCCCCTTCGGGCGAGGTCAGCCGGATCTCGTAGCCGGGAACGCGCTTGCCGGCGGTTCCGGTCTTCTTCTGATCGCGCGTGTTCGAGAGATAGATGTGCAGAGCTTCGGTCGATCCGAGTCCCTCGACGATCTCGAGCCCGAAGCGTCGCTTCCAGTCGTTGAAGATGTCCTGCGACAACACCTCGGCGGCCGACAGGCAGAGGCGCACGCTCGACAGGTCGGCGGATCCGATGCGCGGATGATGCAGCAACGCGTTGTACAGCGTCGGCAGGCCGAAGAAGAGCGTCGGCTTGAACCGCTCGATCAGGTCCAGAACGGCGCCGGGCTCGGGCCGCCCGGCGAGCAGGATCGTGCTGGCGCCGACCGAGAACGGGAAGGTGATCGAATTGCCGAAGCCGTAGGCGAAGAAGATCTTTGGCACGGAGAAGCAGATGTCGCTCTCGGCGATGCCAAGGATGTGCTGCCCAAAGCTCTTCGCCGTGTAAGCCATGTCGTGCTGGAGATGCACGATGCCTTTCGGCCGGCCGGTACTGCCCGAGGAGTACATCCAGAACGCCATGTCATCGCGGGAGGTTGGCGCGGCATCCAGCTGGGCCGGGAATTGGGCAAACCATTGGTCGCCATCGAGAACCTTGACCGGCGACTCGCTTGCCGCGTCGCCGTTGAGCATCACCAGCGTATGCAGCTGCGTTCCCGCGACCGTCTCCCGGTCGAACAGGCCAGCATACTCGGCGTCGACCACCGCGACCGGCGCGGCCGAATCCTGCAGGTAGAAGCCGATGAGGTCCTTCGGCGACAGCGTGTTAATCAGCATCGGCACGAAGCCGGCACGGACTGCACCGAAGAACACCGCAGGATAGGAGGCCGTGTCGTTCAGCAGGAGGAGCACGCGATCGCCACGGCGAAGTCCGAGCGATGCAAGCGCGTTGCCGCATCGAGCGGCCTTGGCGCACAATTCGCCATAGCTGGTGTTGCCGCTCGCGGCAAAGATCGCGACCTTGTCGGCGCGGCCGGCGTGGAGATTGTCGAACAGAATTTCGCTGGCGTTGTAACGCTCGGCGATCTCGAAGCCGACTTCCTGCGCGCCGGGGGCATCATCGGGAACTTGGTCCACGATCGCGTTCAGGCGCGTTTGGCCGATTCCGTCCGTCATGGGAGCGCTCCTCATCATCGCTATGTGCTGGAGACCAATGAATTGGCGTCGTAGCGCGCCATGAAACGCGGCGACATCGCACGCAACTGGCTGTCGTCGATCCGCCCCGAGCGGGTGATGTAGCTGTAGCCGAACTCCAGCGGAGCCAGCTTCATGTGCTCGGCAAAGCGCTCGTACCAGGCCGCGCTGGTCCTTGCGGCCTTGACCAGCTTCTCCACCACCGGACGGCGCGTGGCTTCGTAGTCCTCCAGCGCACGGCGGAGACTGTGCGGTTCATTGTCGAGCGCGTTGACGAGCGCGATGACGTCCTCGAGGGCGAGGCGCGTGCCGGAGCCGATCGAAAAATGCGCGGTGTGGAGCGCGTCACCGACCAGAACCATGTTCCGGTGCGACCAGCGATCGTTCCACAGCCAGGGAAAATTGCGCCAGACCGATTTGTTGTTGACGAGAGGATGCCCTTCGAGAGTGCCGGCAAACACCTTTTCGCAAAGCGCCCTGCTCTCTTCCTCCGTCTTCTCAGCGAAACCGGCACGGAGCCAGGTCGCACGATCGCACTCCACGATGAACGTGCTCATCGTCGGCGAGTAACGGTAGTGGTGGGCGTTGAAGCAGCCGAACTCGGTTTCGACGAAGGTCTGGGTCAGCGTTTCGAAGCGCTTGGTGGTGCCATACCAGGCGAACTTGTTGTGGTCGTAGGACAGCGATGTCGCGAAGTCGCCTTCGTAGCTCCGTCGCACCAGCGAGTTCACGCCGTCCGCGGCAACGACCAGATCGTAGCCGGCGAGTTCTTCGATCGAGCGCACGAGCCTGCCGAAGTGCAGATTTGCACCCGCGGATCGTGCGCGTTCAGTCAATTGCGTGATGAAATCGAGCCGTCCGACCGCGGAGAAGCCGACGCCGTCGAGTACGACGCGTTCGCCGCGATGTACGAGCGTGATGTCGCGCCAGGTCTCCATGCGCGACGACACGGCCTGCTCCGTTTCCGGATCATCGGCGCGAAGGAAGTCGAGCGCCTTGTCGGAGAAGACCACGCCAAAGCCCCAGGTCGCGCCTTCGGGATTCTGCTCGAAGACATCGACGTGGTCTTGGGGATGCCGACGCTTCCAGAGGGCGGCGAAATACAGACCCGCAGGACCGCCCCCCATCACCGCAATGCGACTAAGCCGCATGACCTTTCCTTTCCCCGTTGCGTTCTGTTGACCGCTTCTGTTTGCGCATTATGCAATAGATTTCTTGTAATGCAATATATCTCTTGCATTACAGGTAATCATTTTTCTTATACGGAATAATGCCAGCGCGGTTGGACTCCGCGCCGGGCGCCTAGCGGGAGGTTTTTCGGATGTTCGAGACAGCTTTCACGATCGAGTGGGGCGATTGCGACGAGGCCGGAATCGTCTTTTATCCCAACTACTTCTACTGGTTTGACTGCACCTATCAGCGCTGGCTGCGGAAGCACGGATTGAGCCAGCGGGAGCTCAAGCGCCGCTTCAACAGCGTCACGCCGCTGGTCAATGTCGGAGCCAAGTTTGTGGGGCCAGCCCGCTACGACGATGAGCTGGTGATCCGCGCCGAGGTGACCGAGTGGCAGGAGCGGCGGTTTCGAATCGACTACAAGCTATCGGTCGGAAACGTGCAGGTTGCGAGCGGCTTCGAACAGCGCGCCTGGGCCTCGGTCACGGACACGGGCGCACTCCGCGGCGCGAGCGTGCCGCAGGAGTTCAAGGACTTGTTGAGATGAAACGGACGCGGCCGAAAGAGACTGACGACGAGAGCGGCGGGACGGCCCCCGGCGGCATCCAGGCTCTCGACGCCGCGCTTTCGGTCCTGCGAGTCCTCAGGTCCTTTGATGGGCCGGCGACGCTGTCGGATATCGCGCGCGAAGCCGGCATGCCGCCGAGCAAGGTGCATCGCTACCTGGCGAGCTTCATTCATGCGGGCCTTGCCGTGCAGAAGGAGCGCTCCGGCCGCTACGACCTCGGCCGCGAAGCGGCAGAGTTGGGCGTTGCGGCCATCAGCCGGAACAACTTCGTCGTCCGCGCCTCCGACGAACTCGAGGAATTGGCCACGGTGACCGGACAGGCCGCGCTGCTAGCCGTCTGGAGCCATAATGGCCCGACCGTGGTCCGAATGGAGCGAGGCCCCCATCTGACCACCACGTCGATCGGTCTTGGCAGCACATTTCCCTTGCTGGACTCCGCGACCGGACGCGTCTTCCTGTCGTATCTGCCGTCTCCACAACTGACCGCGCGGCTGCAGAACGAACTCGAGCGCGCCGCTTCTGTCGGCGTGAGCTGGCCGGATCTCGATCCCAACACGGAAAGCGTCGAGGCATTGACGACGAAAGTCCGGCGCGAGCATGTTGCCTATGTCGACGGCCGTTACATTCCGGGCCTGGCCGCGATCTCGTCCGCGATCACGAACTGGCAAGGCGAGATCGAAGTCGCCGTGACCTTGTTCGGCACGCACAGGGACTTGCTGCAGCCGCAGAGTCCTGCGCGGACCGCCTTGATCGACTTTGCCTCCCGCCATTCGATCGCCCCACCGGCTCAGCTGGGCAAGCCGCACGACGCACGAGCGCGCTAGCTCGCACGGGCGCGTATCTTGCCGCTATTTGATGGCCCCGTCTGAAGACGGACTGACTGCTTCAGTCCTGGTCGAGTGAAGATCACACCGAGCTTGCCTTAATAGAATTGGTTACTCATTCGTTGATGCTCCGCTGGATGCCGCGCGTCGTCGCGCTCTGGTGCTGAAGCACGCCGCTGCGTCGGTCCTCGAATCGGTGATCGGCATCTCCAATCATGGTCGCGAGCCTGCCGCGGTTCATTAACGACGCAGTGCGAATTGGCTTCTGGCGAAGGCCATCTTTGATAGATTTCGGATACAACCATCGCGGTGCAAATCCAGGCCAACCACGCACCCGACAGGCCGCTTCCCTTGGACAGCTGATACAGGCGCGAGCCGTTCATGGACGTGATCGACCCGTTCACCGGCGAGGAGAGATGAGATGCAGGTCAGATCCGCGCTTCAGATCAATTTGCATCCGCTGGACGTGCGCCATGCCGTCCACACACTTCCGCATCAGCTCGACGTATGGGGCGATCAGGTCGATCGCATCGTATTCACTGTCGACACCAGGCAGAGCAAGAGCGGCCGCTACACCGGCAGTGCCTATGAGGAGAGCCGCAGACGCCTGTTTGCACTGCTGGAGGCCATCGCGCTGAAATCGCCGAAGGCGGAGATTTCCGAGGTCGACTATTCGCCGGCGGCGCTCGAGGCCGTGCGGCAGCGCTATTTCTCGACAAGCCGCGTCCATCCGGAAAAGGCCTTCGATGGCGGACCGTTCCATGCCTATTTCTACGGCCTCTTGAAGACGAACGCGGACTATGTGGTGCATATGGACAGCGACATGCTGTTCGGCGGCGGCAGCCAGGTCTGGCTGGAGGAGGCGATCGGCTGGCTGAAGACGACGCCGGATGCGCTGTTCGCCGGACCACTTCCCGGTCCGCCTCGCGCTGACGGCGCGCTCGGCGACCTGCATGGAGGATTCCCGGGGTTGAGCGGCGTCCAGCCGCCCGAGCGGCTCGCCGCCGCCTACCCGGCCTACCGCTTTCGCACCGTGAGCACGCGCATCTTCGTTCTGGATCAAGTCAGATTCGATGCATCCGTCGGCGCGCTGGAGCTGGTGCGGCCAAATCTCCGACGCCGGATCCGCGCAAAGCTGTTTCGCCAGTCGCCGCTGACGATGCCTGCCGAGGAGATCATCTCCGCGGCCATGATGCGCAAGGGGCTTTGCCGGATAGACCTTCTCGGTTCAGGCGCCGGGCTCTACTCGCTGCATCCACCGTATCGCACGGATACATTCTATCGTGAATTGCCGCACCTGATCGCCCGCATCGTGGCCGGCGCGATACCGGACGCCCAGCGCGGCGACTATGACGTCAACTCGAGCATGTTCGACTGGACGGAGGCTCTTCGGCAGAAGACCGTCGGTCGTCGCCTTGCCCGCGCCGCGCGCACGCTGCTCTCGAGCTGAGCATCGCGCGGTTCGTCCGGCGATGACCTAACCGAGTGCCTGGCTTGCGAGCGCGTAAGTCACGGGCGACGTCCCAGAGCGATCGTTGGGATCGCGAAACTCCCCTCCCAGCGACATCGTCGTGACCGTGTCGAAAAAGGCAAGGCCGGACCGGGCCAGGAAGGCGCAGAACTCGCCGTCGGCGAGGTGCGTGTCGACCCTCAGGAACCGTCCTTCATGGGCCGCGACATGAGGCGCAGCCACCACGATCGCGTCCTCGTCGTTCGACGCGACGACCGGACCCACGACATGCCCTCGCCCGAACGGGCGGCACAGCGCGAATGCGACGAGGCGCCCCTGCCGATAGAGCCCGAAGCCGGTGGATTGCTCCAGGAGGGCCGCCAGCAAATCGAGGCGCGAGGCACCAAACGCCTGCGCGTCGAGTTGAGCGATCGCCGGCAGGTCCTTGCGATTGAGCTCCCGCAGCTCGGTCCCTTCAGGAAGATGCGGCATCTCACTGAGCCGCTGCACCTCTGCCTGGCGCTGGAACACCGTCCGTTCGCGGCGGAAGCCGAGCGATAGATAGAGCTTGCGCGCTGCATGCGTGGCGTTGAGGCGGAGATTGCGCCCCTTGGACGCGGACAGAACGCGCTTCATGAGCCACTGAGCCGTGCCAAGCGCCTGAAGGCGGGGCGATGTGATGACCATGCCGACCGTCGCAAAATCCGCCCCATGCGGAAACCACATCGCGGAGCCCAGCACCCGTCCGATCTCATCGTGAACGACGATGCCGTGGCCGGCATCACGCAGAAACTGCCAGTCCTCCGGACGATGCGGCCAGCCGACGCCGATCGAGAGCGTATAAAGCTGATCGAGCTCCACCGTATCGATGTCGACCGCACGCGCGTCGAATGCGTCGATCGTCAGCGAACTGGTCGTGCGCGATTTCATGTCGCCCCCTGATCGGCTCGACGGCGGTCGACGTCGGCGGCTCCGAGCTCGGTCGGGCTCAGCTTACACCGGGCTCCGCCGCAGATTGCGTTCCGGAACCGCCGTCCAACGAAACATTCCACCAAATCGCAACCGCATTCGGCACCGACCGAGATTGCGGGTCCGATAGCCTGGTTCAATCCGGCAAGCTCGCCATTCTCCGCGCGTCCGAATTCGACAATGACCTTTCTCTTCAATTCCGACGCTCAGCGCGGGGCTGTGTTCCGCGAAGCCTTCGCGCGCGAGCTCCCACACCTGCCCTTCGCCATCGGCCCGGCCACGGTCTCTCCGGCCGATATCCGTTACATCATCACCTGGTCCGTGCCGGAAGCCCTGGAACAATACCGTAACCTCGACATCCTGTTTTCGGTCGGGGCGGGCATCGATCAATTTCGGCTGACGGCGATCCCGCCCGAGGTGAAGGTGGTCCGGATGGTGGAAGACGGCATCATCCGGATGATGCAGGAATACGTCACTCTCGCGGTGCTGGCCCTCCACCGCAACATCCCGGCCTACCTCGATTTGCAGCGACGCCGCGAATGGCGGGCTTTGCCGCAGAAGCAGGCGACCGACCGATGTGTCGGGGTTCTCGGACTTGGCGTGCTCGGCCGCGCGGTGCTGGAAAGCCTGAGGCCGTTCGGCTTCCGCCTGAGCGGCTGGAGCCGGTCGGACAAGACGATCGAGGGTGTTGCGACCTATAGCGGCGATGCCGGCCTCGGCCGGATGCTCGGCGAAACCGACATCCTGATCTGCCTGCTGCCGCTCACCGGGGCCACGCGCGGGATCCTGAATCAAGACCTCTTTGCACAATTGCCGAAAGGCGCGGCCCTCGTCCACGCCGGGCGCGGCGCGCAGCTCGAGTCCAGCGCACTCCTCGCGGCTCTCGATACGGGTCAGCTTGCCGGCGCGGTCGTCGACGTGACCGAGCCGGAGCCGCTGCCCGGCGATCATGCCTTGTGGGCCCATCCGAAAGTGCTGCTGACCCCGCACGTGGCAAGCGTCACCCAGGCGGACACCGCCGCTCGCGCGGTCATCGACAACATCAAGCGATATGAAGCGGGCCTCGACCTCGTCGGGCTCGTCGACCGGACCCGTGGTTATTGAGAGGAGCCCGACTTTGCTGCTGAAACGGATCGACCCCAACCCGACTTTCGCCCCGAAGGAATCCGGCCCGATGCCGGAGCGGCTCATTGCGGGCGCGCCTCACTTCAAGACCTGGGCACAGGACGAGGCCAAGGGCGACCTCGTGCACACCGGCGTGTGGGAAGCAACGCCGGGCGAGACGCGCTCGATCAAGGGAGAGACCTTTGAATTCTGTCACATCCTCGCCGGCACGATCGAGATCACGCCGGACGGCGGCGTCCCGATGACGTTCAAAGCCGGCGACAGCTTCGTCATGAAGCCCGGATTTACGGGGGTGTGGAAGACG
Organism: Bradyrhizobium manausense; assembly: GCF_018130615.1. Classification (GTDB taxonomy): domain Bacteria; phylum Pseudomonadota; class Alphaproteobacteria; order Rhizobiales; family Xanthobacteraceae; genus Bradyrhizobium; species Bradyrhizobium manausense_A. The sequence continues at coordinate 72,880 of NZ_JAFCKB010000014.1, read as the reverse complement.
ATCGAGACCGTGCGCAAGATCTACGTCACGGTGTCATGAGCCTGAGCTTCGACCCCGACCAGGTTCAGTTGCCGATCGGCCACTTCATCGGCGATCGGCTGCAGGAATCCCCCGGCCTGCTTCCGCTGCACCGGCCATCCGACGGTGCGCACTACGCCGAGTGTCCGGTCGCCTCCGCCGAGACCGTGGACGAGGCCGTCCAAACCGCCAGGACGGCGTTGAGGACCAGCAACTGGGGCGGCGTGCGTCCGCGCGAGCGAGCCGGCGTCCCGAAGCGCTGGGCCGATCTCATCGAGAGTGAAGCCGAGACGCTCGCCAGGGTCGAGGCGATTTCATCCACCCGCCCGGTCGGTCAACTCGTTGCGGGAGACATCGCGATCACCGCCGAGCAAATCCGCTTCTTCGCCGAATTCGCCGACAAGGAGGGCGGCGACCTCGCGCCCACCGACGACGCCCATCTCGGCATGATCATGACCGAGCCTTACGGGGTTGTCGGCGCCATCACACCCTGGAATTTTCCAATCAACATGGCGGGCTGGAAACTCGGGCCGGCTCTCGCCGCGGGCAATGCGGTCGTGCTGAAGCCGTCGGAGATGACGCCGTTCTCCTCCATCGTGCTCGCCCGATTGGCGGTCAAGGCGGGGCTGCCTGCCGGGCTCATCAACATCGTGCTTGGCGATGGGGCAACGACCGGCTCCGCCATCACCGGACATCCCGACATTGCGAAAGTGAGCTTTACCGGATCAACCGGCGCGGGTGCTGCCATCATGGCGAATATCGCCCGCACCGGCATCAAACCCATGACGCTCGAGCTCGGCGGCAAGAGCCCGCAGATCGTCTTCGCCGATGCCGATCTCGACCAGGCCGCCGCCGCGATTGCCGGCAGCATCCTTGCAAATGCCGGCCAGGCCTGTGTTGCCGGATCGCGGCTGATCGCCCACGCCTTGGTGGCCAAGCAGTTGGTCGACGCCATCATTGCCCGCATGCAAGCCGTCCAGGCTGGTCCCACCTGGGATGCCGCGACGACCTACTCCCCGATCATCTCCGAGAAGCAGCGATCGCGGATGCACACGATGGTGCGAACGGCCCGCGCTGAAGGCGCCGAGTGCCTGACCGGCGGTGAGCCGATGGAGGCTAAGGGCTATTTCTATACGCCGACCCTTCTTGCCAATGTGGATCGATCTTCCGTCGCCCTCACCGAGGAGATCTTCGGGCCGGTGCTGACGCTGCAGACGTTCACGACCGAGGACGAAGCCTTGGCGCTTGCCGATCACCCGACCTACGGTCTTGCCGCCGGGCTCTTCACCCGCGATGTCTCACGCGCGATGCGGATCACGCGCGCTCTTGCTGCCGGCACCGTCTGGGTCAACCGCTACGGCCGCTCGCGCGATCACATCCTGCCGACCGGGGGCTACAAGCACTCCGGCATCGGCAAGGATCTCGGCCGCGAAGCCTATCACGCCAATCGCCGCTCGAAGAGCGTGCTCATCCACATCGGAGGGCTCTCATGAAGACTTACGCAATCGCACTCATTCCCGGCGACGGCATCGGCCGCGACGTGACCGACGCCGCATGGACCGTGCTGGAAGCAACTGCGAAGCAGTCCGGCTTTGCGCTCAGCGGCACGACATTTCCGTGGTCCTGCGCCTTCTACAAGGAGACCGGCGCGATGATGCCCGCCGACGGCATCAAGACACTGCAGCAATACGATGCGATCCTGCTCGGCGCGGTCGGTTGGCCGGCGGAGGTGCCCGATGCCGCATCGCTGCATGGGCTGCTGCTGCCGATCCGCAAGGGGTTCACGCAATATGCCAATGTCCGGCCGCATCGCCTGCTGCCGGGCGTCAACGGTCCGCTGAAGACGACCGCATTCGACATCCTCTGCATCCGCGAAAACACCGAGGGCGAATATTCGGGCGCCGGCGGGCGCGTGCATCAGGGCACCCCCGCCGAGATTGCGGTCGAGACCTCTGTGTTCACGCGCGCCGGCGTCGAACGAATCCTGCGGTTCGGGTTCGAGCAGGCGCGCAAGCGGCGCAAGAAGCTCGCCTCGGTCACCAAGTCGAATGCGCAAAAATACTCGATGGTCTTCTGGGACGAGGTCACACGGCTGGTTGGCGCCGACTATCCCGATGTCGCGTGCACGAGCTATCACGTCGACGCGCTCGCCGCCCGCATGGTGATGGCGCCGGAGAGCCTCGACGTCGTCGTCGCCTCCAACCTGTTCGGCGACATCCTGACCGATCTCGGCGCCGCCATCCAGGGCGGGCTCGGCTTTGCGGCCTCGGCCAATATCAATCCGGAGCGCAACGCGCCCTCGATGTTCGAGCCCGTTCACGGCTCGGCCCCCGATATTGCCCATCTCGGCACGGCCAGCCCGATCGCAGCGATCTGGTCCGGGGCCATGATGCTCGACCATCTCGGCGAGGCCAAGGCAGCCGCACGCATCATGGCCGCCCTCGAAGCAACCACGTCCAGTGGCATCGGTACGATTCCGGGCAAGGAGCGCACCGAAGCAATCACCGCAGCCGTGCTCTCCCGTCTCTCCTGATCGACAAGGCGCAACAGATGCAGAACCTCAGCGACAAGCAGCTCTTCCGCCAGCAGGGCCTGATCGGCGGCCAATGGCAAGGCGCGCTCTCGGGCGCAACCATCGACGTGATCGACCCGGCGACGCAGACCGTTCTCGGATCCGTCCCGGACATGGGACGGGACGACACAAGCGCCGCCATTGCCGCGGCCGCGAAGGCTTACGGGGGCTGGCGCGCGAAAACTAATGCGGAGCGCGCCGCCCTTCTGGAGGCCTGGCACGGCCTCATGATCGCGCATCTCGACGATCTCGCGCGCATCCTGACGCTGGAGCAGGGCAAGCCATTGGAAGAGTCCAAGGGCGAGATCCGCTACGGTGCCTCCTTCGTCAAATGGTTCGCGGAGGAGGCCCGGCGAATAGGCGGCTCCACGATCCCCTCGCCCACACCCGACCGGCGCATCGTCATCCTCAAGGAGCCGGTTGGCGTATGCGCGATCATCACGCCCTGGAATTTCCCCAACGCCATGATCACGCGCAAGGTGGCTCCCGCGCTCGCGGCTGGATGCACCGTCGTGATCAAGCCATCGGACTTCACGCCCTATTCGGCGCTGGCTCTTGCCGTGCTGGCTGAGCGCGCCGGAATTCCCGCGGGCGTCATCAACATCGTCACCGGCCTGCCGAGCGAGATCGGCGCGGAGATCATGGCCAACGAGACGGTGCGGAAGATCTCGTTCACCGGCTCGACCCGCGTCGGCTCGCTGCTGATGCGCGGTGCAGCTGACAGCGTCAAGCGCGTGAGCCTCGAGCTCGGCGGCAATGCGCCCTTCATCGTCTTTGACGATGCCGATCTGGACCTCGCGGTCGAGGGTGCCATCATGTCGAAGTTCCGCAATGGCGGTCAGACCTGCGTCTGCGCCAATAGGATCCTCGTGCAGGCGGGCGTCTACGACGCCTTCGCGGCAAAGCTCGTCGCCCGCGTCAGGACCATGAAAGTCGGATCGGGCCTCGAGCCGGGCATTGCGATCGGACCGATGATCAACGAGGCGGCGATCAGCAAGATCAACCGCCACGTCGCCGATGCCTTGTCCAAGGGCGCCCGCATCGCCGCCGAACCGGTCGCCTTGCCCGAGGGGCCGCAATTCACCGCACCGATCGTGCTCACCGAGGCGACCACCGACATGGTGCTGGCGCACGAGGAAACGTTCGGTCCTGTCGCACCTCTGTTCCGCTTTAAGACCGACGAGGAGGCGATTGCCATTGCAAACGCGACGCCGTTCGGACTTGCCGCTTACTTCTATACGCGCGACCTGAAGCGGTCCTGGCACGTTGCGGAAGCGCTGGAAGCCGGCATGGTCGGCCTCAACACCGGCATGGTGTCGACCGAGGTGGCGCCGTTCGGCGGCATCAAGCAATCAGGCCTGGGGCGCGAAGGCGCGCAGATCGGGATCGAGGAATACCTCGAGACCAAGGCTTTTCACATCGGCGGATTGGGCTAGGCCGCGGGCGAGGCGCAATCCGCCTCGCGCCCTACTGAATGCGATCGAGCATCTTGTAGTATAGTCCCACCATCGGCAGGAACCACGGCTTGCCGAAATGGCCGGGCACCGCGGGCCAATCGAGCCCTTTCATCGGATTGCGGTCTTCGCGTCCGAGCATCGCGTCGGCGATGATCATGCCGAGATGGGTCGACAGCTGCGCGCCGTGACCGGCATAGCCCATCGCATACCACAGCCCGTCCTGATAGCCGGCGCGCGGAAAGCGGTCACTGGTCATGTCGACGAGCCCGCCCCAGCAATAGTCGATCTCGATGCCGGCCAGTTGCGGGAAGACTCGCGTGAGAGCCTCGACGAGGATGGCACCGCTCTTGGCGTCGGAACGCTGGTCCGACGTCGCCGAGAAGCGCGCGCGGCCACCAAAAATCAGACGGTTGTCGGGGGCCAGGCGGAAATAATTGCCGACATTCATCGACGTGACGCAGGTGCGGTTGCCCGGCATGGTGGCCGCAATTTCGGCCGCATTCAGTGGCCTTGTCGCGACGATGAAGCTGCCGACGGCGATGAGGCGTCGCCGGAAGTAACTGAAATTCGGTGTGGTGTAGGCGCCCGTTGCCAGCAACACCTGATCGGCCGTGACGCTGCCGCGAAGCGTCGTCAGCCGGTGGCGCGATCCTTCGCGCGTTTGCGCCGTCACCGGTGCCTGCTCGAAGATAACAGCGCCGCGGCGCTTGGCCGCCTCGGCCAGTCCGATGCCATAGCGTCCCATATGCATCATCGCGCTCTTCTTCGAGAGCATCGCGCCAAAGAAGGGTGAGCCGATTTCCGCGCCGAGATCCTGAGCCGACAGCAATGCGGTGTCCGGGTCCACCTCGTGATGAAGCGCTTCGAAATTGCGCGCGATGGCATCAAGATGCTTTGGCTTGGAGGCGAGCTTCAGCTTGCCTGCGCGGCGGAAATCGCATGCGATGCCCTCCTCCACGATCAGCGCTTCGAGCGTGTCGATGGAGGAATCAAGCGCGCGGTAGAGCGCGACGGCTCGCTCCTTGCCGAGCTCCGCCTTGGCGGCGAGATAGCTGTGGGCGAGACCGTTGTTGAGATGGCCGCCGTTCCGCCCCGACGCGCCGCCGATCACCCGATCTGCTTCGAGAACGACAACTTTCGCGCCCGCCTTCGCGAGCTGGCGCGCAGCCCCGAGGCCCGTGAAGCCGCCACCGATCACTGCAACGTCATAGTGGCCCTCGACGGGACCTTCGGTCCCGCCGGAAAAGCGCGGTGCGGTATCGTGCCAGTAGGAAACGTATTTCACCGCAGGTCCCGCCGGCTCAGAGTCCGAACACGCCCGGCAGGCCGCCGATGTCCTTGATCTCGACATAGCCGTAATAGGGATTGGCGGGCTCATGCCCCCGATTGACCCACACCTTGTTCTTGATTCCGAGGTCGTGCGCCGTCATTAGATCATAGCGGAAGGACGAGGAGCAGTGCACCACATCCTCGGGCCCGCAGCCCAGCGTATCGAACATGAATTCGAAGCCCTTCATGCGAGGCTTGTAGGACTGAGCCTGTTCGGCCGTGAGCGCGGCATGAAACGGCGCCCCGAGCTTGGCCACGTTGGACGGCAGCTGTGCATTCATGGCGTTGGAGAGGATGACGAGCGGAATCTCCTTGGCGACCTTGGCAAGGCCGGCAGGAACGTCAGGATGCGGTCCCCAGCTCGGCACGCGCTCATAAACCATCTGTCCATGCTCGGACTTGAAGGCAACGCCGTTGCGCTTGCAGGCGCGCTCCAGCGCATTGTGGATGACGTCGGCATAGGGTTTCCAGTCGCCGAGAATCTCGTCGAGCCGATACGCCGCGAAATCCCGCACGAGCGAAGCCATCTGCGCTTCGGGAAGATGCGCACGATAAAGATCCTGCGCCGCTTCGGCCATCTGGAAATTCGTCAGCGTGCCGTAGCAGTCGAAGGTCACGTATTTCGGGCGAAACTGGCTCATCATCCCTGTCCTGGTGCGCTCGCACAATGTCAGGGCCGCAACAATAGAGCGTCAACGCGGCATAAGATGCGGCTTTTCCGTCGCCTGCGGTGAAAGATGTCGTTCCCGCGGGGCCCTTCAGACGATCTGCATGTCACCGACGTAAGAGACTGGAGGCGGACAGGAAAGCCAGTCTATGACCCAGAGCACGATCTCGCTCACCACGTTACGCGATGAACATCTCGAAGGCGCGCTGCGCCTTTCACGTCAGGCCGGGTGGCCTCACCGCCTCGACGACTGGCAACTGGCGCTGGATCTGAGCATGGGATTTGTGGCGCTGGACTCCGATGCCGCAACGGTGCTCGGGACCGTGCTGATGACGCCCTACGCGCAGGACGTCGCGACCATCAACATGGTCATCGTCGATGAAGCCGCCCGCGGGCGCGGATTGGGCCGCCAGCTCATGGAAGCGGTCATCGCGTTGGCGGGGCCGCGCAAGCTGAGGCTGATCGCAACGCGTGAGGGCGCCCCGCTCTATCAGAAACTCGGCTTTTGGCAGACCGGCACGATCGTCCAGCATCAGGGCCAGACACGGCATGTTGCGTCGCCCGCAAAAGTCCGGCCGGCCGAGGCGCAGGACATCGTCGAGATCATCGAGCTGGATAAGAGCGCCTACGGCGCGGACCGACGAGACCTGCTGCGTGCGCTTGCGAAGGTCGGCCAATTGGCCGTGCTCGATCGCGGCCAGGGCATTATCGGATTTGCGGGGTCACGTGCCTTCGGCAGAGGTGAGGTGATCGGCCCCGTGGTCGCCGCAAATGTCGACGACGGCAAAGCGTTGATTGAATTCTTCATGGCCCGAAGCGAGGGGCGCTTCGTCCGCGTCGATACGGCTGAAGGCTCTCAATTGAGCGCATGGCTCGCACACCATGGACTGACCCGGGTTGACGAAGGAATCGCCATGCAACGTCCCAACACTGCACGGTCCTGCCTCGGGCCGTTGACCACCTTTGCCCTCGCCAGCCAGGCATTTGGATAAGCGGAGACCTTGATGCTCAGCAATTCTCTCATCGAGCTCGACCGAGCCCATCTCATCCACCCGGTCGCCTCCTACCGGGGTCACGAAGCGGCCGGCGTCAAGGTGCTGAGATCAGCCAAGGGAGCCACCGTAACGGACGCTTCCGGGCATCAGCTCATCGACGGCTTTGCCGGGCTCTGGTGCGTCAATGCCGGCTACGGTCACGACAGCATCGTTGCCGCCGCGGCAAAGCAAATGCAGGAGCTTCCCTACGCCACGGGCTATTTCAGTCTCGGATCGGAGCCCGCAATCCGGCTTGCGGCCGAGCTGGCAGAGCGGGCGCCCGGCGACCTCAACCATGTCTATTTCACGCTCGGCGGCTCGGATGCCGTCGACAGCACGGTCCGTTTCATCCGTTATTATTGGCACGCCAGGGGCGAGCCGCAGCGCGAGCATTTCATCTCGGTCGAACAGGGCTATCACGGCTCTTCGACCGTCGGCGCCGGCCTGACGGCCCTGCCCGCCTTCCACGCGGGTTTTGGCGTGCCGCTGAGCTGGCAGCACAGAATCCCCTCGCACTATGTCTATCGTAATCCGGCCGGCGAGAGCGACGAGGCCGTCATCGCGGCCTCGCTGGCCGCGCTTGATGCAAAAATCGAGGAGATCGGCGGCCCGCAGCGCGTCGCCGCATTCTACGCCGAGCCGATCCAGGGCTCGGGTGGCGTGCTGGTGCCGCCGAAAGGCTGGATGAAAGCCATGCGCGCGCGGTGCCAGACCTATGGCATCCTCTTCGTCGCCGACGAGGTCATCACCGGCTTCGGCCGGACGGGACCCCTGTTCGCGTGCAGCGAGGACGACGTCGTCCCTGATCTCATGACCGTCGCCAAGGGACTGACCTCTGGATACGTCCCGATGGGCGCGGTCTTCATGTCGGACCACGTCTACGACACGATCGCCGATGCGGCAGGCTCGAGCGCCGTCGGCCATGGCTACACCTACTCCGCGCATCCGGTCAGTGCCGCCGTGGCTCTGGAAGTGCTGCGCCTCTACGAAAGCGGTCTGCTTGCGAATGGCCTGAGGGCGGGAGCACGTCTCATGGCGGGCCTGCGGTCGTTGAAGGATCATCCCCTCGTCGGAGACGTGCGCGGCCGCGGCATGCTGGCCGCGATCGAGCTCGTCACCGACAAGAACCGCAAGACGCCACTCCCGGCTGCGGCCGAGCCGGCAAAGCGCATCTTCGAACGCGCCTGGACGAACGGTCTGGTCATCCGGGCCTTCCCGACCGGCGTCTTGGGCTATGCGCCGCCGCTCTGCTGCACTGACTCCGATATCGACGCCATCATCGAGCGCACCGCCAGGACTCTCGACGAGACGCTGGCCGATGCCGAAGTTCGCGCCGCGCTGCAACATTAGTAGGCATGCACAATGAGCCGGCTGGACGCAGGTCCGAAATACTAGAAACAGAGACATCTTCGCAATTTTGTGCCGCGGCTCGCGGTTTTTTCGGCCAAAGCCGCGGGACTATCCTGCGAGACTTCGATCGCGGGAAAGAATGCAGTCCTGGGTGGGAGACGCGACAAACGTCGTTGTGACGGATCGCGCCAGCCTCCACCATAACGGCGCGGCAGAACAATCTGCCGCTCCCCGCAACACCAGCCGTAAGCTTTAGCCAGCGAGGGATTGACATGAGCAACACGACGAACTGGTCTTCTTCGGACGATGCCACGATCGAGAACGCAATCCGGCGCGGGGCTTCGCGCCGCGACCTGCTGAAGCTAATGCTCGCGAACGGCGTGGCGATGGCCGCGGCCAGCACGGTCTTCGGCCGTGCGTCGGAAGCGGTGGCGGCGACCCCCGTGAAAGGCGGCGCCCTGAAAGCCGCGGCCTGGTCCTCATCCACCGCCGACACCCTGGACCCGGCCAAAGCCTCGCTCTCGACCGATTACGTTCGCTGCTGCTCCTTCTACAATCGCCTGACATTTCTCAACCAGACCGGCGTGGCCCAGATGGAGCTCGCGGAGTCCATCGAAAGCAGCGATGCCAAGACCTGGACGATCAAGCTGAAGAAGGGCGTCACCTTCCACAACGGCAAGAGCCTCGGCGCCGACGACGTCATCTTCTCGCTGAAGCGCCATCTGGACAAGGCGACCGGATCGAAGGTCGCGGCGATCGCATCCCAGATGACCGACTTCAAGGCCGTGGACAAGACGACCGTCGAGGTCACGCTGGCGAGCCCCAACGCGGACCTGCCGACGATCCTGTCCATGCATCACTTCATGATCGTGGCCGACGGCACCACCGATTTCTCCTCGGGCAACGGCACCGGCGCCTTCACCTGCAAGCAGTTCACGCCCGGCGAACGCTCGATCGGCGCGCGGAACACGAACTACTTCAAGAGCGGCCCGAACGTCGACTCCTTCGAGTTCTTCGCCATCCCGGACGAGAGCGCCCGAATTAACGCCCTGCTGTCCGGAGACATCCATCTCGGTGCCTCGATCAACCCGCGGTCGGTGCGCCTGCTCGACGGCAAGGACGGCTTCGCGCTGTCAACGACCACATCGGGGACCTACACCGACCTGAACATCCGCATGGACATGACGCCCGGCAACAGCAGGGATTTCGTCGAGGGCATGAAATACATCGTCAACCGCGAGCAGATCGTCAAATCGGCGCTGCGCGGTTTCGGCGTCATCGGCAATGACCAGCCTGTCTCGCCCGTCAACGTCTACCACAACGCCGCCCTCAAGCCGAAATCGTTCGACCCGGACAAGGCCAAATTCCATTTCCAGAAGGCGGGCGTGCTCGGTCAGACCGTCGAGGTCATCACCTCCGATGCGCCGAGCTCGGCAGTCGACATGGCCATGATCGTCCAGGCCAGCGCCGCCCAGATCGGCATGAAGCTCGACGTGAAGCGCGTGCCCTCCGACGGCTACTGGAGCAATTACTGGCTGAAGGCGCCGATCCATTTCGGCAACATCAACCCGCGCCCGACGCCCGACATCCTGTTCTCCCTGCTCTACAAGTCGGATGCGCCGTGGAACGAGAGCCGCTTCGTCTCGGAGAAATTCGACAAGCTGCTGGTCGAGGCTCGCGGCTCGCTCGATCAAGCCAAGCGTCACGAGATCTACAATGAGATGCAGGTGATGGTGTCGGAACAGGCCGCCACGATCATTCCGGCCTACATTTCCAACGTGGATGCGATCACCGCCAAGCTGAAGGGACTTGAGCCCAATCCGCTCGGCGGCATGATGGGCTACGCCTTCGCCGAATACGTCTGGCTGACCGCCTGACCGGCGCAAGGCGAGGTCACGGGCCGGGATCGCGAGACTGGAACCCGAACCGACCAGAATGACCGGTGTGGCGCAGGAGCGCGAATGTGAAGAAGCAAGTTTCGTTGCTTGTGGTGAGGCGGCTTCTCATCGCCTTGATCACGCTCGTGATCGTTTCCTTCGCGGTCTTCTTCGCCACCGCGCTCCTGCCTGGCGATACCGCCACGATCCTGCTCGGGCAATCCGCGACGCCCGAGGCGGTCGAGGGCCTGCGCAAGGCGATGCATCTCAACGATCCCGCGATCATTCGATTCCTGAGATGGATCGCGGGTCTCTTCCAGGGCGATTTCGGCAAGTCTTACGCAAACAATGTTCCTGTCGCCAACCTGATCAGCGGACGGTTCGTCAACACGATGAAGCTCGCAGGATTGACCGCCGCGATCGCCGTGCCATTCGCATTGACGCTCGGCATCACCGCTGCGATGTGGCGCGGCACGCTGTACGACCGCACCGTGACCATCGCGACCATCGGCATCATCTCGGTGCCGGAATTCATGATCGCAACGCTGGCGGTGCTGCTGTTCGCGGTCTACCTCAAATGGCTGCCGGCCCTCTCCCTCACCAACGAGGTCAAGTCGCTCCATGACCTGCTGAGGATCTACGCGATGCCGGTCATGACGCTCACATTCGGCGTTTCGGCGCAGATGATCCGCATGACCCGCGCTGCCGTGGTCGAGACATTGAACACGCCCTATGTCGAGATGGCGCTCCTCAAGGGCGCCTCGCGGCCCCGGCTCGTGCTGCGACACGCACTTCCCAATGCGCTCGGCCCCATCGTCAACGCGGTCGCGCTCTCGCTGTCCTATCTGCTCGGCGGCGTCATCATCGTGGAGACCATCTTCAATTATCCAGGAGTTGCGAAGCTGATGGTCGATGCCGTTTCGACTCGCGACCTGCCGCTGATCCAGACCTGCGCGATGATCTTCTGCCTCGGTTATCTGGCATTGATCACGGCTGCCGATATCATCGCCGTCCTGTCCAATCCGAGGCTCCGATGACGGATTCGACAGCAACAGGCCGGCCGGGCATGCGATTGGGCTATCGCTTCAATCTGGTCGGCATGACAGCCCTTGGCATCATCCTTCTCTGGGCCTGTGTCGCGCTTTTCGCCCCGCAAATCATCCCGCATTCCGTCGGAGAGATCGTCGATTCCGATTATTTCGGCCCCATGAGCCGAGAGCTCTGGTTCGGCTCGGATTATCTCGGCCGCGACATCTTCTCGCGGATCCTGATGGGTGCCCGCTACACGCTCGGCATCTCGCTCGCCGCCGTCACCATCGCCTGCTTCAGCGGCATCGCGCTCGGCATGACCGCGGCAGTCGCCGGAGGATGGTTCGACAGCACGCTGAGCCGTTTTCTCGACGCACTCAACTCGATACCCAGCAAGCTGTTCGGCCTCGTCGTGGTCGCCGCGGTCGGCTCGTCGATCCCGGCGCTGATCGGGACGCTGTCGGTGATCTACACGCCGGGCGCCTATCGCTTCGCCCGCGCTCTTGCCGTCAACGTCAACACGATGGACTTCATCGTCGTCGCCCGTATCCGCGGCGAGCGCCTGCCCTATCTCATCGCCTCCGAAATTCTTCCCAACATTCTCGGGCCCGTGCTTGCCGATCTCGGCCTGCGCTTCGTCTTCATCGTGCTGCTGCTCTCCGGCCTGTCCTTTCTCGGGCTCGGCGTGCAACCGCCCTACGCCGACTGGGGCGCGCTGGTTCGTGAGAACATCGCCGGCCTGCCGTTTGGCGCACCTGCCGTCATCTTTCCTTCGCTCGCCATCGCGAGTCTCACCATCAGCGTCAACCTTCTGATCGACAATTTGCCGCGCAGGATCCGCGATCGGAGCGCCGAATGACGGGAAACCTCGTCGAGATCCGCAATCTCAGGGTTGAGGCAACGACCGACGCCGGCAGGCGGGTCGAGATCATCAGGGGTGTCGACCTCGACATTGCCAAAGGCGAGATCGTCGCGCTCATCGGCGAGAGCGGCTCGGGCAAGACCACCATCGCCATGACGCTGATGGGCTACGCGCGGCAAGGCTGCGCGATCACCGGCGGCGAGGTGCGCGTGGCCGGCGTGGACATGGTGAGCCTGCCGGAAGCCGAACGCGCCAGGATTCGCGGGACGAGCGTGGCCTACGTGCCGCAGAGCGCCGCCGCCGCCTTCAATCCCGCACTGACCATCATGGACCAGGTCACCGAGGTCGCGCGGATCCACAGGCTGATGTCCGCAGCGGAGGCGCAGGCAAAAGCCCTCTCACTCTTCAAGGCGCTATCGTTGCCGGAGCCCGAGACGATCGGCAACCGCTATCCGCATCAGGTCTCTGGTGGCCAGTTGCAGCGGCTCGCCGCCGCGATGGCCCTGATCGGCCAGCCGAAAGTTGTCATCTTCGACGAACCCACCACGGCGCTCGACGTCACGACGCAGGTCGAGGTTCTGCGCGCGTTCAAGTCCGTCACGGCGCAGCACAACATCGCCGGCGTCTACGTCTCGCACGACCTGGCGGTGGTCGCTCAAATCGCCGACCGGATCGTCGTCCTCAAGGATGGCACGGTCCAGGAGACGGGGACGACGGATAAGATCCTCGAGGACGCTCAACACCCCTATACGAGACAGCTGCTGGCCGCATTCAGGCCGAAGACTCAGCAGCGAGCACCTGACCACGACGGCGCAGCGAAGCGCCCCCTGCTCGAGGTCGACAATCTGACGGTTGGCTACGGACCTCGCGCGCGCGATGGGCAGCCGCTGATCCGTGCGGTCCAGGCCGTCAGCCTCAAGCTGGATCCGGGACAAAATCTCGGCATCATCGGCGAGTCCGGCTGCGGCAAGTCGACCCTTGCCAGGGCGATCGCCGGCATCCTGCCCGCGCATGCGGGCGATATCATCTTCAACGGACGCGAATTGGGGAAAGCGGGCCGCAACCGCAGCCGGAACGAGCTCCGCGAGATCCAGATCGTATTCCAGCACGCGGATACGGCACTCAATCCGGCGAAGCCGGTGGAGGACATCCTGAGGCGTCCTCTCACCTTCTACCACGGCATGAGGGGCAAGGCGCGCGACGCGCGCGTCAGCGAACTTCTCGATCTCGTCCGCCTCCCGAAATCCGTGCGCCATCGATTGCCGGGAGAGCTGTCGGGCGGCCAGAAGCAGCGCGTGAATTTTGCCCGGGCACTCGCCGCCGAGCCCACGCTCATCCTGTGCGACGAAATCACCTCGGCCCTCGATACGGTCGTGGCGGCCGCGGTGATCGACCTGCTCAAGGAGCTGCAGCGCGAGCTCGGCATCTCCTATATCTTCATCAGCCACGACCTGTCGGTGGTCGAGGCGATCTGCGACGAGATCATCGTGATGTACCGCGGTCAGAAGGTCGAGCAGATCACGTCGACCCGGCTCGCGGCACCACAGCACCCTTATACCCGGCTGCTGTTCTCTTCAGTCCCCAAGCTCGATCCGGACTGGCTCGACAATTTGAAACAGGACGCCGACGAGTTGCGCGCCTATGGCCACCGGTAGGCGCGGCTGGCGCGGCGGCCGATCAAGCCGGAAAGAGGCTGGTCAGCGGCATCTGCGAGCGCACGATCGGCGACTTGAGGACGACGAAGCTGAAATATTTGTCGATGCCGATATCCATGTCCGTCAGGCGTTCCATGATCGTCTGATACTCGCCGATGCTGGCGGTGACGAATTTCAGCATGTAGTCGTAACCACCGGAGACCAGGTGGCACTCGATCAGCTGGTCGACCTTGTCGACCGCCGACAGGAAACGGGCAAAGTCGATCTGCCGGTGGTTCTTCAACGTCACCTCGGTGAACACGGTCAGCGTCTGTCCGAGCTTGCGCACGTTGATCTGGGCGGCGTAGCCCTCGATATAGCCCTCGGCCTGCAATCTCTTCACACGCATGAGACACGGGCTCGGCGACAGATTCACCAGCTCGGCGAGCTCGACATTGGTGATGCGGCCGTTCTTCTGGAGCTCGTGGAGGATCTTGATGTCGATCCGATCCAGCTTCATTGGTGACTCTCCATCGAACACGCGCCGGAAGGCACAACAGAAAATTCGGCACGACGAGCCAAAAGCTCATCCTGCCCGCAGAGATCGCTTCTCATCGCCGCCATATCGTTCGAGAAAAGCGCAGTTTTGTAGCGACATGACGATACAGCATAAAATGCTGAGACACCATCGAATCCGGCGCCGCCCGCGGCGGTGCGCGCCTTAAGCTACGGCGATCGAAATCTAGGAAACCAGGATGCCCGCGCCACTCAACCATATCGAAACCACGCCGGATCTTCCCGGCAGTGCCGATGCCGTGGTCATCGGAGGCGGCATCGTCGGCGTGTTCGCGGCCTACTATCTCACCCTGCGCGGCCTCCGTGTCGCGCTGGTGGAGAAGGGGCGGATCGGCGCCGAGCAGTCCAGCCGAAACTGGGGCTGGTGCCGCCAGCAGAACCGCGATGCTCGCGAGTTGCCGATGGCGACCAGGAGCCTGGATCTCTGGGAGAGTTTTGGCGCCGAAAGCGGCGAGAGCACCGGCTTCTCCCGCTGCGGTCTTCTGTATCTCAGCAACGACGAGGCCGAGCTCGCGGGCTGGGCGCGCTGGCGCGATTTCGCTCGAACGGTCGGCGTCACCACGCACATGCTCGATGCGACCACGGCAACGCAGCGCGGCACGGCGACGGGCCGCACCTGGAAAGGCGGCGTCTTCTCGCCGACCGACGGCACCGCCGATCCCGCCAACGCTGCACCGGCCGTCGCACGGGCGATGCTCCGGCGCGGGAGCACCGTGCATCAGATGTGTGCGGCGCGCGGGCTGGAGACCGAGGGCGGCCGCGTCAGCGCGGTCGTGACGGAGCGCGGCGCAATTCGCACGCGCATCGCCATATTGGCAGGCGGCGCGTGGTCCTCGTCCTTCTGCCATCAGGCCGGCATCCGCCTTCCGCTGGCGTCGATCCGATCGTCCATTCTGTCCGTCTCCGGAGGCGCGAAAGGTCTGCCGGACGCGCTCCACACCTCCGCCGTTTCGGTGACGAAGCGCGGTGACGGCGGCTACACGCTCGCCATCAGCGGCCGAGGCCGCGTCGATCCAACGGCGCAGCAGCTCCGCTTTGCCCCGCAATTCCTGCCTATGTTCCTGCGCCGGTGGCGCAGCCTGCTCCCCGGCGGCCTTGAAGGCGTGAGGTCCGGACATGAGACGCTCCAACGCTGGCGCGTTGACGAGCCGACTCCGATGGAGCGCATGCGCATTCTCGATCCCCGGCCCGATCAAGACACGATCGAACTCACGCATCGGCGCGCGCTGGAATTGTTGCCGGCGCTGAAGGGCACGGCCATCAGCGCAGCATGGGGCGGCTATATCGATTCGACCCCCGATGGCGTGCCGGTCATCGGAGAGGCGTCCGGCAGGCCCGGATTGATCCTGGCTGCAGGGTTCAGCGGCCACGGCTTCGGCATCGGCCCAGGATCGGGGCATCTCGTCGCGGATCTCGTCACTGGCGCCGCACCGATCGTCGATCCGGAGCCTTATCGGCCCGAGCGCTTTGCAGGACTTGCAGTTGGAAAGGTCTCGGATTTCTAGCAGGCTCGGCTGCGCGGCGCGTTGCAGCGAAGACGTGAAGCGCAGGCTCAGCCGACACTGATCTTGCGCGCCGTCGCATTGACCAATCCACCCCAGACCTTCTCGTTGTGTTCGACGTAACGGGAAGCTGGCATCGAGATGCAGAGGCCGCCGACGGGCCGGCCCTGGGAATCGAGAATGGCGGCGCCGATGGCGCAGACGGCCGGGCGATAGCAGCAAAGATTCAGCGAGTAGCCGCGCTCGCGCACACGACCGAGCTCCGCACGCAAGTCCTCGGGGTCCGTGATCGTGCTCTCGGTATAGCGCGTCAGGCCGCGGTTGATGATGGCATCGACCTGGTCGGGCGCGAGGTGTGCCATCACCGCCGTGCCGATGGCCGTGGCGTGAATCGGCGATCGATCGCCAATCGGGCTGAAGGTCCTGACATTCTGGGTACAGTCCACGCGATCGATCAGCAGCATGGCGTCGAGCCCGTCCAGGATCGACAGATGCACGGTCTCGTTCACCTGATCGCGCAACTCCTGCATCGGCTTGCGCGCCGCGACATAGAGTTGGCCGGCCTGCAGCTCCGGCACCTGAAGATGCAGCACGCGATGGCCGATCTGCCAGCGCGTCGCCTCCCCGCCGACCGGACGCAGCCAGCCGGTCGTCGCAAAGGTCTGCAGAATGCGTTGCGTGGTGGATTTGGGCAGATCGAGACGGCGCGCAAGCTCGCTCACGCCGACCGGCTGCATCTCCGCGACAGCTTCCAGAACTTCCAGGCTCTTCAGCAGACTCTTCATCACCCTGATCGCGATTTCTGCGGAGCGTCAGCCCCCGGCAAGGGGCACGAGCGCCGCCCATAGCACAAGGCCGGCTTTTCCCGACAGCGCTTGCCATCCTCCGGCTTCCTTGCTAGCTTCAAAAATGGAACGACGTACCACAATGTGGCACACTTGCCGAGCCGGGGCAACAGAAACATGCGGCGTCTGCTTCCGACGGTCCGCGCGAGCGGGCGGGCCCAACAACAGGAGTAATGGCTTTGACCCGAGATGGAGCGACCGCCCCCGGCCCAATGATCCACCGCCTGCAACTGAAGGCGATCTCCGGCGCCGTGGCCGGCAACCTCATCGACTTCCTGGATTTCGCGATCTTCGGCCTGCTCGCGAAGGTGATCTCCACGACATTCTTCCCGCCCGGCGATCCGACCGTGGCCTTGCTGCAAACGATGATGATCTACGCCTCGAGCTTCCTGATCCGGCCGCTCGGCGGGATCGTCATGGGACGCGTGGGTGATCGGCTGGGACGCCGCACGGCCCTCTTCATCTCGGTGAGCGGCATGTGCGTGGTCACCGCGATCACGGCATTTCTGCCGAGCTACGCCGTCGCCGGCAGCTTTGCCACCGCGTCTCTCGTCCTCTGCCGCCTGGCGCAGGGCTTCTTCGCCGGCGGTGAGTACACGGCCGCGACCGCCTATATCGTCGAGCAGGGAGGCAGCAAGCACCGTGCGCTCAGGGCCTCTTTCTCACCGGTCGCCGCCTATGCCGGCACCGCGATCGCGGTCGGCATCTTCACGCTCGTTTCGGCCATCATCGGCGCGGAGAGCATGGCAAGCTGGGGCTGGCGGCTGATGTTCGGGCTTGGCGTACCGCTTGGGCTGCTCGGCCTTTGGATCCGCACCCAGCTCGACGAATCGCCGGAGTTTCTGGCCATCGAGGAAGAACGCCGCCGTCTGCGCACGGAAGCACCGCCGCTCTCGGCCGTGGTCCGCAGCCAGTGGCGCCGCATGCTGTTCTTCATCAGCATCCTCATGAGCCACACGCTGTCGAACTATCTCGTGCTCGGCTTCCTTGCGACCTATCTCACCAACTTCGTGAAGATCGGCGAGACGCACGCATCCCTGGCGATCTTCATCGCCCAGCTGGTGCTGATGGCGACCACCGTCACCTACGGCTGGGTCAACGACACCGTAGGGCGGCGGCCGACGCTGCTCGCCGGCTGCATCCTCGTAATCCCCGCGATGTTCCTTTCCTTCTATGTCGCGAGCTTCGCAACGCCGGCGAGCGCGATGGCCGCCGCCGTCATTCCCGTGCTGGTCTATCCGCTGATCACCAGCGGCATGACGATCGGGCTCGTCGACATGTTCCCGCGGGAGATGCGGGTGACCGCGAGCGGAATCGCCTACAACACCGGCACCGCGCTGTTCGGCGGCACCGCCCCCCTGGTTGCGGCATTCCTGATCGAACGCACGGGAACACCCTACGCCGTTCCCTGCTATGTCGCTGTTATCGCGACCATCTCCTTCGTCAGCGTCTTGCTCTACTACGACCAGCGTCGCTCCACGCCCTACGTGGTCCCGGCGGTCGCGGTCGCCGATCCCGTGGCATAGACGATGACTCAATCCTCCATCTTCGCTCCGGATTTCTCCGAGACCCCCTATTGGTGGGATGGCTGGCGTCCGAACGACGCCAGCGACAGCGGTCTGCAGCGCGAGGTCGACGTCGCGATCATCGGCGCCGGCTATGCCGGCCTCTCCTGTGCCCTCGAACTCGCCGCGCGCGGGACCGAGGTCATCGTGCTGGAGGCCGAGCTTCCCGGCGTCGGCGCCAGCACGCTGAGTGGCGGCCAGGTCACCGGCGGCGTCAATGTCGGCAAGAGCATGTCCAAGCGCGTCAGTGCGGCGGCCGGCAATACCGCGATCGAGGACAGGCTGCGCGAGGCGGCGGCCGGCTACCGCTTCCTCGAGACGTTGATCGCGCGCCACAGTATCGACTGCGACTACCGCCGCAACGGCCGCATCGCCGCCGCCTGGACCGCGGCGCAGGTCCGCAGCTGGGAAGGACGGATCGCCAGGCTGAACGCACATACCGACAGCGACGTGCGCATCCTGGACCGCAATGAGCTGCGCCGCGAAGTGGCGAGCGAGGTCTATGTCGGCGGCGCGCTGATCAACGGAGCAGGACATCTCCATCCGGCGAAATTCTTCGGCGGGCTGCTGGCGGCCGCGCTCGCCGCCGGAGCGAAACTGGCTTGCCATGCGCCCGTCACGTCGATCGCGCGCGCGGGCGCCGCCTACCGGATCGCGACCGGCCGAGGCGAGATTTGCGCAAGACGCGTCGTGATCGCGACCAACGGCTACACGGGCCCGGCGACGCCCTGGCTCAAGCGGCGACTCGTTCCGGTCACCTCACATCAGATCGCGACCGAAGTTCTGCCCGCGGAGCTGCGGACATCCCTCATCCCCGGCGATCGCGGCGTCGCCGAGGCGAACCGGGTGACGGCCTATTACCGCTACTCCCCCGACCGACAACGATTTTTGTTCGGGGGCCGTGCGCGCTTCTATCCGCTCGACCGCAAGGCCAGCGCCAAAATCCTGTTTGCACAGATGACGGAACGCTTCCCGCAACTGCGCGACGTCAGGGTGAGCCATAGCTGGGGCGGCAAGGTTGCCGTGACGCTGGATGCCCTGCCGCATCTCGGACGCGATCCGCAAGGTTGCTACTACGCCGCCGGCTGCAACGGCAGCGGCGTCACGACAATGACCTGGCTCGGCCATCGGCTGGCACGTCATCTGCTGGGCGAGCACGATCTCGCGTCGGATGCCTTCGGCACGCCGTTGCCGTCCCATCCGCTCTATCACGGCCAGACATGGTTCATGCCGATCCTCGGCAGTTACTTCCAGCTGCGCGACCACATGGAGAAGCGCCGCTGACGCGTTGCCCGCCCCCGCGGGCATGTTCGACACGATGCAGGGAGACACCTGGACGATGGGTTTGAGAATTGGCGTCGATATCGGCGGATCCTTCACCGACTTCGCGGTCCTCGACGAAAGCAACGGCACCGTGCGCAGCCTCAAGGTGTTCTCGCGGCCCGACGCGCCGGGCCGCGAGGTCGCCGACGGCATGCGCATGCTCGGCGAACGCTACGGGATCGACCCGGCGGAAGTCGTGCATTTCACCCACGGCACCACGGTTGGCGTCAACGCGGTGGTGCAGCGCAAGGGCATCCGTCTCGGGCTGATCACCAACCGCTATTTCGAAGACGTCCTGGTGCTGGCACGTCTCAAGACGCCCGACATGTATCACCTGATGTCGTCGCGGCCCGAGCCGCTCGTGCCTCGTTACCGCACGTTCGGGATCGACGGACGGCTGGACGCCGAGGGCAAGCAGCTCGAACCCGTCGACGCAGCGAGCGTGCGCGAGGCGGTGGCAGGATTGAAGCGAACCGGCTGCGAGGGCGTCGTGATCTCGCTGCTGCACGCCTACCGCAATCCCGAGCACGAAAGACAAGTGCGGGCGATCGTCGCCGAGACCGCGCCGGAGCTCTTCGTCTCCTGCGCGAGCGAGGTGTGGCCGATTATCCGCGAGTATGAGCGCACCAACACGGCCGTGATCGGCGGTTACGTGCAGCCGGTGGTCTCGAACTATCTGACCTCGCTGCAGGAGGCACTGCGCCACTCCGGCGTCACCGCGGATCTCAAGGTCACCAAATCGAACGGCGGCGTGATGAGCGCCGAGCGCGGCAAGACGGACTGCGTCCAGATCGTGCTGTCGGGCACCGCGTCCGGCGTGATCGGCGCCGCCTGGGTCGCGCAGCTTTGCGACCTGAAGAACGTCATGAGCCTCGATATCGGCGGAACGACCGCGGACGTCGCGCTGATCGCCGGAGGTGAACCGCAATACGCGACGGGCGAGTATATCGGCGATCACCAGATCCACATCCCCTCCGTCTCCGTCACCTCGATCGGCGACGGCGGCGGCTCGATTGCGCGTGTCGATCCATTCGGCGTGCTCAAGGTTGGACCCGAGAGTGCGGGATCGACGCCGGGCCCGGTTTGCTACGGGCGCGGCGGGCGCGAACCCACCATCACGGACGCCTTCGCCGCCATCGGCGTGCTCGGCCAGACGGCGCTCGGCTATGATTCAGTCCGGCTCGATGTCGCAGCCGCGCGCGAAGCGATCGCTCCCCTCGCCGCCCGGCTCGGCGAATCCATCGAAGCCGTTGCCGAAGCGATCATCAATGTCTCGATCTCGGGGATGTATTCCGGCATCAGCCGGCTGATCTCGCGGTTCGGAATCGATCCCAGGGAATTCGCGCTGATGGCGTTCGGCGGCGCGGGTCCGATGCTGGCCTGTCACCTGGCGCGGGCCCTCAACATGGAACGAATTACCGTACCCCTGACACCCGGCGTGCTCAGTGCGCTCGGCGGCCTGATCGCAGACACGCGCAACGATTTCGTCGCGGTCGCCTGGTGCGCGCTCGGGGATGAGGAGTGGGCCTCGCTGGAGCGCACGCGGCAGGCACTGGAGCAGGAAGCGATCGGCTGGGTACGCGCCGAGGTCGGCGCCATGGCGCAGCCGGAACTGACCTATACCGCCGAGATGCGTTATCAGGGCCAGTCCTTCGAGATCGAGACCGCCTTCGACGCGGAGGCCATGCGCACGAAGAACCTAGCCGCCTTGCGCGAAGCCTTCCATCAGGCCCATGAGCGTCTCTATCGCTACCGCGACGAAGCGGCCGTGATCCAGGTGGTGGCGCTGCGCGTCGTGGCCAAGGTGCGCACGCCACGTCCGGTGCTCACGCCGGTCCCGGATATGGCCGAGCCCGCGAAGCCCGCCGCCGTCGTGCCGTGCTGGATGGACGGCGCGATGCGGCAGATGCCGCTCTACCGGCGCGACGTGCTGCGCGCCGGCGACCGCTTCGTGGGTCCCGCGATCATCGCGCAGGACGACACCACCACCTGCGTACTCCCCGACTTCGAGGTGAACGTCGACCGCTGGGGCAATCTTCACATCATCAATCTCGCCGCGGCGACCTAAAGGATTCGGATTATGGCACTCAGTGGTTCCGCTCTTCAGATCTTCGCCAATTACTGCGTCGCTGCCGCGGAGAGCATGGCCTACACGCTGATCCGCACGGCGCATTCGACCTTCGTGAAGGAGACCGAAGATTTCTCTTGCGCCCTGATCACCCCGGAAGGACTCGCTTTCGCCTCGCCGAAGACGCTGGGAGCGACCTGGTACATCGGCCTCGACTACGGCCCGGTGCTGGGGTTGATCAAGGAGTATCGCCCCGGCGACATCTGCATGACCAACGACGCCTATAGCGGCAGCGTGGCGACGCATACGCCCGATATCCTGATGTGGAAGCCGGTCTACTACCGCGGCGAGATCGTCTGCTATGTCGGCGGCCACATCCACAACACCGACATGGGCGGCGCGGTCCCGGCATCGCTGTCGCGGAGGCTGACCGAGATCCAGCAGGAGGGCATCCGCTTTCCGCCCTGCAAGATCGTCGATCAGGGCGAGCTCGACGAGGGCCTGCTCGACATCATGGCCATGAACGTGCGCGCGCCGTCGCAGAATCGCGGCGATCTGCAGGCGCAGATCGCCATGCTGGTGAACGGCGAGAAGCGCGTGCTGGAGATCATCGAGCGTTTCGGCATCGACGACTTCAAGGCCGGGATGTACCAGGTGATGAACTACGCCGAGAAGCAGGCCGAGGCGGTGCTGAAGACCATTCCCGACGGCGAGTACTTCTTCGCCGAATATGCCGACGAGGACAGCGAGAACGGCAAGCCGATGCGGCTCGCGCTGACGCTGACGATCGACAACGGCCGGGCCGTCATGGACTATACCGGCAGCGACCCGCAGCTCGCCTCCTCCCTGAACATGCCGACCGGCGGCATGCCGCGCCATGCGCTGGCGCTGGTCGGATTCCACTACGTCCTCTACACGCTGAACAGCGACATCCTGCTCAACTCCGGGCTCGATCGCGTGGTTCGTTGCATCCTGCCGGAAGGCACGGTCGTCAATGCGACGGCACCGGCAGCGGTCGGCATGCGCAGCCTGACCTGCAAGATCACGCACATGCTGACCTTCGGCGTATTCTCCCGCGCGATCCCCGAGCGCATGCCCGCCTGCTCGGCCGGCGGAATGGCGATCGTCACAGTCAAGACCATGGACCACGCCGGGCGCGGCGTGATGGCCTCGCTCGGGCCGGTCGGCGGCGGGGCGGGCGGCGTGGCCACAGGCGACGGCAGCGACGGCTCGGGCGCCAACAACGCCTTCCTCCGCAACACGCCGGTCGAGATCAACGAGCTGGAAGTGCCGATCCGGATGCGGCGCTATTGCCTCGCGCCCGACTCAGGCGGCGCCGGAACCCATCGCGGCGGGCTCGGCCTCACGATGGAGTTCGAGGTGTTCACGCCGGGTACCACCGTGACCGCGCGCAATCGCGATCGCACGTATTTCGCCTCTTGGGGCGTCCTCGGCGGTGGCGCCGGCGCCAACGCGATCTTCACCAGGAATCCCGACGGGCCGGACACCGAGGCGCTGGGCAACACCGATGTCGTGCCCTGCAAGCCCGGCGATCGCATCCGTCTCGTCGGCGCGGGCGCCGGAGGATTCGGCGATCCGCTGTTGCGTGAGCCGCGGCGGGTGCTGATCGACGTTCTCTCGGGTTACGTCTCGCTCGAGGCCGCGCGCCGTCTCTACGGTGTCGTGATCGACGGCAGCCGCATCGACGAGGACGGCACGCGCAGGCTGCGCCAGGACATGCAATGCGCACGACCGGAACGCCAGGCGGACGTTTTCGATTTCGGCAGCTATCGCACCGCCTTCGAAGCACGCTGGACCGAGGCCCGCTATCGTGAGCTCACCACCATCTTGGCACGCCTGCCGGTCGCATGGCGGTTCTTCGTCAAGCACCAGCTGTTCGATGCGCTCGACGCGCGCCTCGAGGCCGGCGGGCAAGAGGACGATGCCGCCCTGGTGCAGGAACTCTTCGCGGACTTGGCGAAGCGCTACCCCACGCTGAAGTCGCAGGCCACCGGCTAGCCGAAGGAAGCCATTGGAGGTCACCCGCGCCAGCTTCGCACCAGCTTCCCACCAGAAATTGCCCTGACGGGACGTCGTCCTCATTTCTGGTCAGCTTATGAATCACCAAGAGCGCCCGGCCGCAGCCGCGGGGACGATTGCACCGCAAGATCTGGAGGCCGTGAGACAAAGCCTGGAGGCTGCGAAGCAGGGCCAGGCGCTGTTCAATCTCGGCCGATATGCCGAAGCGCTGGAATGCTTCAATATATTTGCCAGGCTCAATCCAAATGTCGCTCCCTTGTATCAGACGCGCGGCCTTTGCCTGCAACGGCTCGGCCGGTTCGAGGAGGCGCAGGCCGACTTCGAGCGGTCGATTGCGCTGAATCCCAACGAGGCCGAGACGCACAAGAACCTCGGCACGCTTCATTCGAGATTTGGCCGGATGCAGCAGGCCTTCGCGAGCTTCGATCGCGCGCTCGCGCTTCGGCCGGATTTTTCCGCAGCGCTCAACGAGAAGGCGCGGGCGCTGTGGAGCGTGCAATTGCTGGATGAGGCTTTCGCGGCCTTCCGCCGATCGCTGACGCTCGACCCTGGCAATGCAGACACGATCTGGAATCTCGCGCTGCTCCAGATGCTGACCGGAGATTTCGAGCAGGGCTGGGCGGGACGCGAGGCGCGCTGGAAGGCGCCGTCCCTCGGCCTCCCCGGCCGCGGCTTCTCGCAACCCCTGTGGCTCGATGACCGGCCGATCGAAGGCAAGACCATATTGCTTCATGCCGACGAGGCGTTGGGCGACTCCATTCAATTTGTGCGCTACGCACCCATGGTGGCCGCGCTCGGGGCAAAGGTGATCCTGGAGGTCAGGCCTGCGGTCCGGCCGCTCCTGGCGGGGTTGAGCGGCGTCGCACATTGTGTCGACCGATCGTCGACGCCGTCGCTGGCGTTCGACCTGCATTGTCCTCTCGGTAGCCTGCCGCTGGCATTCGGGACACGGCTCGATACGATCCCGCTTGCGGAATCGTACCTTCCTGCACCTCCGGCGGCGCGCGTGAAGGCGTGGGAAGACCGGCTGGGCCCCCGCACGCGTTTCCGCGTCGGCCTGGTCTGGTCGGGAGATCCGGGGCACAGCAACGATCACAACCGGTCGATGGCGCTGCGCGCACTTGCGCCTCTGCTCGATTGCGACGTCCAGTTCGTCTCCTTGCAGAAAGGCATCAGGGATCGGGACCGCGCCTTCCTCGGCGAACGCAAGGACATCGTCGACCTGACGGACCAGCTCACGGATTTCAGCGAGACCGCGGCGCTGATGAGCTGTCTCGATCTGGTGATTTCCGTCGACACCAGCGTCGTTCATCTCGCTGGCGCGCTCGGCGTCCCGGTCTGGACGATGTTGCCGTTCAATCCGGATTGGCGCTGGCTGCTCAACCGCGACGACAGCCCGTGGTATCAATCCATGAGGCTGTTCAGGCAGCCCAAGCGGGGCGACTGGACGAGCGTCGTGGACAGCGTTCGCCTTGAACTCGAGCGGTTGGTTTCCGCATCGCGGTCAGGCGCACAGCAGCATCAGAGCAAGGCCGCGACCACCACATCGCAGGACGCGATCCTCTCGAATTGTCTCGGCAAACTGCTCTGGCAGCGCAAGCGGATGGAAGAGGCTGTGCGGCATTTCGAACGGGCGTTGAAGCTGGATTCGCAATACCTGGAAGCCGCGAACAATTGCGGTAGACTGTTGTTCAATCTCGGCCGGTATGCGGAATCCCTCGAATGCCTGAACGTTGCCGAGCTACTGGAATCAAAATCCGCAGCCCTGTATCAAATGCGCGGCGCGTGCCTCCAGGAGGCGAACCGGTTCGCCGAAGCGGAAGCCGACTACGAGAGGTCCATCGCGCTGGACCCCAGCCAGGCCGAGACGCACAACAACTTCGGCCTGCTTCATGCGAGGTTAGGCCGAACCGAGCAGGCAGTTGTGTGTTTCGACCGCGCGCTTGAACTTCGACCGGATTTTTCTGCCGTGCTCAACAACAAGGCACTGGCCTTGATGAATCTTCAATTGCTGGATGACGCCTTCGCGGCCTTTCACAGATCGTTGGCGGTTGATCCGGGCAACGCGCCGACGACTTATAACCTGGCGACGCTTCAGCTGTTGACCGGAGATTTTGAGCGAGGCTGGCTTGGACGCGAAGCACGTTGGAAACTTCCTGTCGGCTTGCCCGAACGCGGTTTCTCCCAACCGCTCTGGCTCGGTGACCGGCCGATCGAAGGCAAGACGCTGCTGCTTCACGCCGAAGAGGGATTGGGTGACGCAATTCAGTTCGCGCGCTATGCGCCCATGGCGGCCGCGCTCGGCGCGCGAGTGATCTTGGAAGTTCAGCCGCCGATCCGGCAGCTCCTCGCTGGCGTGCCTGGCGTCGCCGATTGTATCAATCGACCATCTGCATCGTCGCTGGCGTTCGACCTGCACTGCCCTCTTGGCGCCCTGCCACTGCTGTTCGGGACGCGGCTCGATACGATCCCGCTGGCGGAGTCCTACGTTCCAGCGCCTCCGGCGGCGGATGTGAAGGCCAGGCAAGACCGCCTTGGCCCCCACGATCGCTTCCGTGTCGGTCTTGTCTGGTCGGGAAATCCGGACCACAAGAACGATCACAACCGCTCGATGGCCCTGCCTATGCTCGCGCCTCTGCTGGATTGCGACGCTCAGTTCGTCTCCTTGCAGAAGGGCATCAGGGATCAGGACCGGGCCTTCCTGGGCGAACGCCCGGATATCGTCGACCTGGCGGCGCAGCTCACCGATTTCAGCGAAACAGCTGCGCTGATCGGCTGCCTCGACCTGGTGATCTCGGTCGACACCAGCGTCGTTCACCTCGCCGGCGCGCTTGGCGCGCCGGTCTGGACGATGTTGCCGTTCAACCCGGACTGGCGCTGGCTGCTCAACCGCGACGACAGCCCATGGTACCGGTCGATGCGACTGTTCAGGCAACCCAAGCGCGGCGACTGGGCGAGTGTCGTCGACAGCGTCGGGAGCGAACTGGAGAGGCTGGTTTCCGCGCGGCGCGGCAGCGACAAGGCGACCGGCGCCTGACCTCCCCGTCGCAGACGATCCTCGCCTCAGAAGTGGACCAGAGTGCGCAGACCAAGCACCCACGCATTCTCGGTCTTCACACCGGCGGCATTGAACCCGCGCCCGCCGGGATTGATCACGTATTGCGCGTCGAACTTGAGATTCATCCAGCCGGTTGCCTGCAATCCGTACCAGACTTCGAACGGAACCTCGTTGCCGCCTGCATTCGGACTGAGGGCTGCCGAATTCACGTGGGTCGTGCCCACGGCGAAGCCGACTTCGTCATCGGGTCGCGAGGCGAACGTTCCGGTGTGCTTGACGCCCCAGGAGATCTGGTAGTCCTGGAACGAGGTCCGGTGGTCGGCCACGGTCGTATTGAAGAACGTGTACCAACCCTGCGCCTTGGGGCCGTCGACGGTCAATCGCTGCAGGATCGACTCATAAAGGCCGAAGCGACCTCGCTGATTTCCCAGATTTTGATCCGGGACACCACCGACGCCCGGAACGGTCGCAATGATGCCGGGAAGACCGCCATCGATCGTCGACGCACTGTCATACCAGCCGCCGAATCTCCAGGTCCCGTTCAGGGGACCACCCGGTGTCCAGGTCAACTCCACCGGCACCATCACGCCCGCCGCAGGATTTGAGGCGGGAATGCCGGGCAAGAAGTAGACGGTGGAGTCTGACGTCGTCAGATAATTCGGATTGGCGTCGTAGACGCCGACTGAGATCTTCCATTCCTTGGTCAGGTTGAAATGAGCGAGAGCAGCCCATTGGCTCACGGGCCAGTTGAAGATGTAGCCGCCCTGGATGTTGCCGGGTTGACCGCCGCAGAAGGTCAGGTTGATGAACTCGCACTCGCCAAAGAAGAAGTCGGAGCCGACAGGAAGACGGCCGCCCTTGAGTTCAAGGCGACCGTCGAAAAGCTTCTGCGAGTAGTAGAGTTCGGTCAGGCGCAGAATGCTTCCGCGGCCAAAAACTTCATTGGTGAGCTGCAGGGCAGGAATATCCGCCTCGGTATTCAGATTGTGGCCAAAGCGGTCGACCAGCGTGAGGCCGACCGTGCCGCCCTGGAGGCCGGCCAGCTTCGCCAGGTCGAATTTTGCCTGAAACGCCAGCTGACCGGCGTTAGCGGCGGTGTTCCTGGCTCCGCCCGACAAATTCGTAACGGCTTCGTCGCCGAGCGTCAGCGCCAGAGAGATGCCCTGCTCCTGCAGCCTCGTCCTGCCGAGATCGCCGAACAGATACGGTCTCGTCCAGACATCGTCGGCCGCGGCATAAGGAACGGGCGGAGCTTTCGTCCAAAGATCCGCCGCATGGGCTCCGCCGCCCAACAATGATGACAAGATAATCCCCGCGCCGCACACGCGTGCGGCGCTTGCAGACCGATGCAACGACATTTTCCGGTACTCCCAGGGTCTCAGGCTTCTTCTGTTTTGTGTCGCGTTCCTGCCCCGTCGCGACACCGCGCACGTCAAATCGCGCCGCTGCCACGCCGGCCCTTGGTGAGGATCGATTCGATATTGTGTTTATTCCCGGCCGGCAGCCGTTCGGCTCACGGCACGTGATCGAGGCGTATTGGACGCCGCGATGGCGAGAGAACGCATCGAGAAGGACGCCAGATGGGCGAAGAATACGGTGAGTGGGGCATCGCCCCCTTCAACCCTCCACGCGATACAACCGCCACCGCGCCGGCACGCCCTTGAGCTGATGGCTGCCGTGATCCCTGAGACGGATCTGGGATTGCGCCGCGAGCAGCTCTTTCACGGCGCTCGAGACCAGGACTTCGCCGGCCCGCGCCTTCGCCGCGATGCGGGTGCCGATGTGGAAGGCAAGACCGACCATCTCGCCGCCGCTCACCGTGTATTCGCCAGCATGCAGGCCTACCCTGATATCGAGGCCGAGCGTGCGCACGGACTTTTGGATCGCGGTCGCGCAATTGATGCCGGCCGCCGGCGCCTTGAAGGTCGCGAGCACGCCGTCTCCGGTCGTCACGACCTCCTTGCCGCGCGAAGACTTCAGCTCTTTGCGGACCGCCGCGTAGTAGAGGCCCATCACCTTGGTCCAGCGCGCATCGCCGAGCTTCGCGGCCTTTGCCGTGGAACCGACGATATCGACGATCAGGATCGTGGCGAGCGCTTGCTTGAGGTCGGCACTCCCGTTGGCGGATTTGCGCCGGTTTGCGATAGCCCCACTCAACGGCTCATAATCATGGCTGCGCCGCCGCGCGATCGCAGACTTCGTGTAGTCCTGGGCGCGCTGCGCGGTGCCGCAACGAATGGTTTTCTCTTGTGGCAGGCGTGTCCAGTAAACCTGGCGTCCCTTGCCGGCGCCCTGCACCTCCACGGCGCCCCATTTCAGGAACACCGCCGAGCCGACCCGCCGCACGCACCACGCCTTTGACGTGTATCCGGATACATTGGACTGATGCAGGCCGATGCGAAGAAATTTTGGCATGAACTTGCGGCCGATCGCTGGACCATTTTGGCGGACCTGAGACTTGAGCGTAATTGGACGCTCGCGCCTTGGCAACAGCGTGCGATCAGGTCACCCGGCCGCTACGCGCCAGCGCCCGGCTGAAATGCGAACAGCTCGATCGGCTCATTGAAACCCCGCACGGCGTGCTGACCGACCCGCTCAAGCTCGAACTCCGGCGTCACCAGCTCCGCAAAATCGCGCGACAGCAGCACCGGCTTGCCGATCTGCTTGGTGAGCGCCTCGAGCCGAGAGGCCATGTTGACGGCGGGGCCGATCACCGTGAAATCGAGCCGGGTGGTCGAGCCGATATTGCCGTACATGACGTCGCCGACATGGACGCCGATGCCGTAGTTCAGCGGCGCGCGGCCTGTGCCGTTGTTCCGCTCGTTCAGCGCGGCCATGGCCTGCCGGGCCTCGGTCACGGCACGCAGCAAGTTGGCGCAGGCATTGGGCTGGCTCAGCGGGAAGATCGCGAGCAGCCCGTCGCCAATGAATTTCAGGATCTCGCCGCCATGCCGCGCGATCGGGTCGGACATCGCATCGAAATAGTCGTTGAGGAGATCGATGACGTCGTCGCGCGGCCAGTTGTCGGAGATTTTCGTGAAATCGCGCAAGTCGCAGATCATGATCGCGGCGCGCACCGTCGTTCCGGTGCCGCGTCGTGTGGCGCCGGCAAGAATGAGCTCGCCGGCATGAGCGCCGACATAGGTTTCGAGCAGCGTGCGTGCCAGACGATTCTTGATGCGGATCTCGCTGACCAGCGCCAGCACCGGCAACACTTTCTTCAGCGCAGCAATATGCGCGTCGTCGAAGCCGCCGGGTCGGTCGGTCGCAAAGGTGATGAGATGGCGCTTGCCGAGGGTATGGTAGAGCGGCCAGGCGACATAGTCCGTCAGGCCCGACGCCCGCATTTCGTCATAAAGCGCATGCTTGCGGCCAAGCGCCGGATCCTGCTCCAGATTCTCGCGCACTTCGATTGCACCGTCGAACATTTCGTTGGCGGGGCTGCCGATAAATTCGGGGCGTCCCATGACATCGAAGTCGACCCGCCCGATCTCGGCCTCACGCATGCCGTCGGACCACATGAAGCGAGCCCCCAGCCATTGCGGATGCTGGATGCGGACATGAAGCGTGGACCGCTTGAGCGGAACTCCGGCCTGCTGTAGGCGGATGCACATCTCGGCAAAAATATTGTCGATGAAGCGCTGGTCGCGTGTGCCGTTGGTCAGCCAGTCGACGACGCCGTCGGCTTGTGTGGCAGCGGGAAACTTGTCTGGCGCGTTCATATCCTGGCCTTCGGCGGTACTCTGCATCGCAGCAGATATCGTGTCCCGGATCGGCCGCGTCAACCTAGCCAGTTGCACGGATTGTGCGCAAGCATCCGCCGTCTAGCCTATGAGCTGGATCGACCCCAGCACGGCCAGTCCCGAAATCAGCGTCAGCCTGGACGCTGCGGTCAGCTCGGCCTTCAGCGTGCTGCCGCCGGGAATGATGAATTCCTCGTTATTGAGACGAATGCCGCAATTGCCGGACACCGCGTAAAGCAGATGGGTGCCGGCGGACAGCGGTCTCTCGCCGGGCTGCCTGAGCGCGGTAAGCTCGATTTCCGCCGCACCGCGCCGCGCCATCAGATTGACGACCTCGACCGGGCCGGCTTCGAGCGCGGTCACGATCTCCATCTCCCCGGTGAAGCTGACGGTGGTGAAGGGCTCACGTTCGTCGAACTCCTGCCCGGGCGCTTTCAGCACTAGCCCGCGCCCACGGACCACCATCTGCAGGCGGTCGATGCCCGGCATGTGCGAGAATGGCCCCGGCGCCACAATCGGCGTGGAGGCAAAGCGCCACAGCAGGCTGTCCCAATCCTTCGCCGTCGCGCCGGGACGATGCGCATCCGCGATATCGGTGAAGATGCCGCCGCCGTTCTTCCAGGGTGAGCGGGTGTAGTCCTGGGAGTTGAGCAGCTTGGTCTTCATGTCTGGGATCTGTTCCGGAGCGACGCGTGTGCCGATGTGTTAGCACATCATCGTCGCTCCTCACTCGCCCTTTCTGCTGTTCAACTTCGGCAGTGTCTCGACGATCTTCTGCTTGCCGTCGACGATCTCGGCCAGAAAGCTGGCGCGATCGATGTCACCGTTCTGGTCCCAGCTCGCTTCCATCAGCATGCCCGGAGCCTTGTCGGGCGTCAGTGTCAGGCCCTTCATCGCCGCGCCAAAGGCCTTGCTGTCGAACTTGCCAATCTTCTCGGTGACGTATTTGACGAGATACACCGCGGTGTATCCCTTGATGCCGTTGTGGTCAGGCAGATATTTGAAGCGCGCGGAAAACTTCTTCGCAAACTCCTCGATCGCCGGCACCGGCGCATCGGCGGAAAGTCCGACATGGCCGCGCACGCCATTGGCGGCAGGACCGGCGAGCTCGACCACCTTCTGGCTGAGCAGCGTGGTCTCGCCGAACAGCGGCGTCGAGAGGCCCTGCCGCTTCGCCTCGATCAGGAAGCGGGCGCTCTCCTCCTCATTGGTGTAGACGAAGACGGCATCCGCCTTGGCGCTCTTGAGCTTGATGACGTCGGAGCCGAAATCGACCTGGCCCTGCTCGGTGGAAATATCGACAGCGACCTCGATGTTGCGCGTCTTCATCTCCTTCACGAAATTGTCGTGGCCGCCCTTGCCGAAATCATTGTTGACCCAGACCACCGCAACGTTCTTCACCTTGAGCTTGTCGTGCAGATAGTTGGCGATCTTCGGCATGGAGAATTGCTGGCCGAAGGCGGTGCGGAACACCCAGGGGTTGCCTTGCGTGGTGATGTCGGCGGCCTCGGCGCCGACGATCTGCGGGATCTCGGCTTGTTGCGTCAGCGCCATATTGACCTTGACCGAGCCGGAATAGATCGGCCCGAGCACGACATAAGGATCCTTGTCCAGGACCTTCTGCACCTGCGCGCGCGAAATGCCGGGATTGCTCTGGGTGTCCAGATGCTCGGTCTGGATCTTGCGGCCCAAGATACCACCGGCGGCGTTGATCTCGTCGACCGCGAGCGCGACGCCGTCACGCCAGTTGGTGCCGGAGACGGCGCCGGGACCGGAGAGCTCGACGACATCAGGGATGTAGACGGTGCTCTGCGCGCGGGCCGCGACCGTCGTGAGCGATGCGGCCAAGGCAATCGCGAGCGTCCCTGCAAGATGCCTCATAGTGTCCTCCTCCCCTTTGCTTTCGTTTTTATGATCCATCGAAGCCGAGCAATTTCGCCGGCGTTCGCCACAGCAGGCGATGCTGATCGCGCGGATCCGGAAACAGCTTTGTCAGTACCGCGAGCAGTGGCCCATAGTCGAGCCGCTCAGCTGCGCGCAGGAACGGATAGTCCGATCCCCAGACGCAACGATCGAGCGTGAAGGCCTCGACCAGCGCTGCGATGAACGGCCACGTGTCCTCATAGGGATGCGGCTGCTGCGAGAATTTGTAATAGCCGGACAGCTTGATATGCGCGTCGCGCTCGCGGCCGATCGCAAGCAGCGCCTGGAAGGACTTGCCTTTGAGCCCCTGCGTGACCGCCGGCCGGCCGCAATGGTCGAACACCAGGCGCACAGGCGACTTGTCGATCAGCGGCAGCAGATCGAGCAGCTGGTCCTGCTCGACCTGGATCTGGAGGAACAGGCCGAGGCTCGTCAGCTTCTCCAGAAGCGGCGCGGCGTTGCGATAATAGCCGGCGCCGTGGAACGGCACGTTGAAGGCGACGCCGATCACGCCAGCGGCTTTCAAGCGTTCGAGCTCGCGGATATCGACGTCGTTCTCGACGACGGCGACGCCCCTGAAGCGACCGCTACCCTGCCTCAAGGTGTCGAGCAGGATGCGGCTGTCGCTGCCATAGCCGGTGTTGGTGGCAACTACGAGCGCATGGCTGACATCAAAGACGTCGAACACGCGGAGAAGCTGCGCGGCCGGCGCGATCTCCTGCCCGCTCGGCCGATACGGCGTATCGGGACCGTAGGGAAAGCGGACGGGATCGATGGCATGGATGTGGCAATCGATCTTCGGGCCGGCCGGCAAGGACATGGCGAAAGACTCCCCCGGCGCGCGGTTCAGAACGTGGCCTCGATGGCCTTGATCAGCTCCGATGTCACATCCGGCATGACGCCGAACCAGGCCTTGAAGGCGAGCCGCGCCTGGTTGAGCAACAGGCCGAGCCCGTTCACCGTGACGCAGCCGCGCGCGCGGGCGGCGGCCAGGAATGGTGTTTCCAGCGGCGTGTAGATGAGGTCGGCTGTCAGCGTTTCGCTCTTCAGCCGCGACAGGTCGATCTCCAGCGCGCTCTTGCCGACCATACCGCGATCGGTGCAGTTGACGAGCAACGCGACATCACTGAGCGCCGCAGCGCGATCGTCCCACGCAACTGTCTTGATCGCGGAGCCGAATTCCCTGGCGACCGCCTGCGCCTTCTCGGCCGTGCGATTGGCAATGCGGATCTCGCGCGCGCCGTTTTCGAGCAGTGCGACGACCACCGCGCGCGAGGCGCCGCCCGCACCGAGCAGCAGGATCGGGCCGGCATCGCCGCGCCAGTCCGCCTTGGCGTCGCGCAGGCTCTGCACAAAACCGTTGCCGTCATTGTTGAAACCGGACAGCGTGCCGTCTGCCTCGACCACGATGGTGTTGACGGCGCCGATGCGCTTGGCGGTCTCGTTGACCCGGGCGAGCAGAGGCATCGCCGTCTGCTTGTGGGGCATGGTGACGTTGCAGCCGCGAAACCCGAGCGCGACAAGCCCGCGAAGCGCATCCTCCAGCCGCTCCGGCTTTACTGCGAGCGGCACATAGGAGCCGCGGATGCCGTGCGCCTTCAGCCAATAATTGTGAATGACCGGCGAGCGCGAATGCGCGACCGGCATGCCGATGACCCCCGCCAGCCCAAAACCATCCGCTTGCGACATGTTGCGTTTCCACCCTCGAGCCTCCCAGCGGTACGCGCGCCGGCGGCTGCTCCTCCATGGCGGCACCTTTCGGTACTCGACCATGCTATTTGGTCATTTGTCCAATTCTATTAGGAGGAATGGCCATCGCGTGCAATCTGAATCTGGCGATCGCGCGAAACGCCGGCTTGCCGCCGCTATTTCGACGTCAACGCCGCCACGGGCCGCCAGGTCGCATCAGGGGCGGCGGCGGCGAGATGTCGGCAGCGGTCGCGCATCAGCTCGGCCGGGCGGTCGTGGCCGCGCTGCTGCAACACGGCTTCGAAATCGGCGAGCGCGGCGACAAACCGGCGTGCGCGATAGCTGGCGAGCCCCCGCTCGTAGTCCGCGATCCAGCCGATCGCTTCACCGTCGACAGAGCCCTCGTTTGCGACCCCGATCAGCTCGTGGACGGAAAGGCCCTCCTCCCGTCCGTACACCGCGATACTGTCGATCTCACGGGTAATGACCGCATCCCGTGCCAGACGTACCGTGGCTTCGCCGACCAGAATCTGCGTTCGATAGGATTTGTTGGCGCCTTCCAGCCGGCTTGCGACGTTCACGGCATCACCGATCACGGTGTAGTTCAGCCGCAGTTCCGAACCGATATTGCCGACCAGCATACGGCCTGAATTGATTCCAATCCGGATCTGGAGCGGCTGGCCGAGATCGTCGGCCAAGCCGGACTGCTCGATCGCCTTGCGGCACGCGAGCGCCGCGCGACAGCATCGCACGGCATGATCCGCCTGCGGCTGTGGCGCGCCCCAGAACGCCATGACGGCGTCGCCGATGAACTTGTCGATGGTGCCGCCATTGGCGACGATGATTTCCGAGGTGATATCGAGATAGCGCGACAGGAGCGGCACGACGCGATCGCCGAGTCGCTCGGACAGTCCAGTGAAACCGGCGATGTCGATGAACATCACGCTGAGCTCCTGGATGCTGCCGCCGGGCCTTGCCTCGACGCCCTGGCGCAGCAGGGCACGGACCAGGTCTGCCGGGATGAACTTGCGGAAAGCGGAAAGGCCGGCTGCCATCTCGGCGATGGCGCCCGACAGGCTCGCAATCTCCTTGAGGCGAGACGGATGGCGGCGGACCTGCTCCAGCGCGAACGCTTCGACATGACGAAGCTCGCCGGCGACGCGTGACAACGGCGCGGCGATGACGGAGCGCGCCAGCACCGCCGACGCCAGTGCTGCGAGCACGACGCCGACGGCCAAGCCGAGGATCAGGCGATGAAGCGTCGTCTCGACCGGACCGAGGAATTCGGCTTCCGGGATCACAGTCGCGAGCGACCAGCCGGGAAACGGCAGCGGCGTCAGCGCAACCTCGTACGCCGCACCGCCCGATGTCAGGCGGCTGCGCCACGCCTCCTTGCGGCCGGACTCGCCCGCATTTTCGAGCGCGAGGCGTGCCAGCGAGAGCAGCGTGGTGTCACCGCGCGCAGAGTGCAGCTCGTCGGCATCCTTGTCCGGCGCGGCGACGAGTTCGCCGCTGTCGTCGACGATGAAGGCGGTCCCCGTGCGCCCGACCTCGAGCTGCGACAGGAAGCGCGCGAGCCTCGTATATTCAATGATGACGGCCAGAACGCCCTGCCGCTCCTGATAGACGTCGATCGGGCCGGCAAAGGCGATCGACGGCCGCTCGCCGATGGGATGATCTACCACCCTGAACCATTGCGGGTCGTCCGCGGTAAGTCCGGCCTTGAACCAGGCCTGATCGGCGACGTGGAATTCGGTCGGCTCGAACCGACGATTGGCGAATTCGATATCGCCGGGCACGACGTCATATTCATCGACGCGACGCTGACCGGGATGATCGGTCAGCGAAATCTCCATCATTTCCAACCGGCGATCGCCGAGCTTGTGCGCGGCGAAGAAGGATCCGTCGGGCCAGCCGAAGGCGACCCAGGAGATCGTCGCCTGCGACTGCAACTGCGACAGAAAGACGAATTCGCGCTTGTCGGCCTCGCGGGTATCGAGCACGTTCTGGAGGAACAGCGTGCGGATCGCCGTATGCGCGGCGCGCGCCTCGTCTACGATGGCGGAGACCTCCTTGCGCACCGCCGCCACGATCTGCTCGTTGATGGTGGAGGCAAGTTGCCGGCTGGTCGCCTCCGCCGTGCGCCACCACAACAGACTGGAGAGGGCAGCCGTCAGCAGGATCGCAGCCAGGACCAGGGCCGACACCGCGAGGCGGATGCTGACTGTCACCCTCGCAATGGCCGCAAGCCGCCTTTCGGGATCTACAATCATTACGGTTTCGCCTTCGCAAGTGTGCGCATCATCTGCAGCGCTCTACGCCGCCGACCGTGCTTCGTTACGTCTGGCAGCTGCGGGCCGTCCCCACCAATGCCCTGCGGCTAACATCTCGATAGAGCCAAGGCATTGGATTTGCGCCGGCGCTTGCCCGTTAATCCCTGCCAAGCGCACCACCGTGCGCCCGATCAACCGGTCTCACGGACTCGTGAGCATGCCGGCGGTAACGCCGGTTGCGTACGGGGCGAACGAGACCATGCGCCCTCGCCTGCCAGGCGATGCCATCTCGAACAGGAGAACTCCAATGTCTGCCAAACAACTTGTCACAACGCTCGCCCTCGCCGGCGCCATGTCGACCGCGCTTGCGACCCTTGCCGCCGCCGGCCCGCTGACCAAGGCCGAGGCCGATGCGGCCATCGCCGCCAAGAAGGAGAAGTGCTTCGGCGTCGCGCTGAAGGGCCAGAACGATTGCGCGGCAGGCCCGGGCACGACCTGCCAGGGCACTTCGACCATCGATTTCCAGGGCAACGCCTGGAAATTCGTCCAAGGCGGCACCTGCACCAACATCGACCTGCCGGGCGGCAAGAAGGGTTCGCTCAAGCCGGTCTGACGCGGCCGGCCGACCGGAACATCACGCCAACAGTGAGGAAGCGGAGAAGCACCATGATCCCGGCCACCAAGCCCGCCACCGTGCCGATCCGCTTTTCGCTGCCAATCGGCGGCGTCGCCGGGACCAGTTTCAAACCCGAGCACCTTCCGGCGATTCTCGAAGCCGGCTCGCAAGCCGGCTTCTTCGAGGTGCACGCCGAGAACTACATGGGGGCGGGCGGAGCGCCACATCGCGCGCTGGAAGCGATCCGCCGCGACCACCCGCTGTCCCTGCACGGCGTCTGCATGTCGATCGGCGGGCCACAGCCGCTCGACAGAACACATCTGGCGCGCTTTCGGAGCCTGGTGGCACGCTATCAGCCGGCGCTGGTCTCCGAGCATCTCGCCTGGTCCACGCATGAGACCAGCTTCTTCAACGATCTGCTGCCCCTGCCCTATACCGAGGCGACGCTGGCTTGCGTCTGCGATCACATCGACGAGGTGCAGGAGGTGATCCACCGCCCGCTGCTGCTGGAGAACCCATCGACTTACGTCACCTTCCGCGAGTCCACGATGAGCGAGACCGACTTCATCCGCGCCATCACCAAGCGTACCGGCTGCGGCCTGCTGCTCGACATCAACAATTTGTTCGTGTCCGCCACCAATCACGGCTATCCCGCGCTGGACTATCTCGCCGATTTTCCGCTTGCGCACGTCGAGGAGATTCATCTGGCCGGCCACGCGGAGCAGACCGACGATGACGGCAATCGCCTCCTGATCGACAGCCATGACGGCCCGGTCGCGGATGCCGTATGGCAACTATTCGAGATCATCGTGGGGCAGCGCGGCCCCGTGCCGACGCTGGTCGAATGGGACAGCAGGATCCCGGAATGGCCGGTTCTGTTGGCCGAGGCCGCCGCCGCGCAGGCGATCCTCGATCGCGGCCAGACGGCCTCAGCGGCGGAGGATCGCCGTGCGGCCTGAAGCTGACCTCGGATTTGCCGCGCTCTTCGCGCCGTCGCTGCTCGACCCCGCTCGCGACGCTCCATCGACCGTCGCCGGCCGAAACGGCGCGCCGGCGGGCCGACGCTATGATGTTTACCGCAACAACGTCACGGTCAGCCTGATCGAGGCGCTGGTTGCGATCTATCCGGCGGTGCAGCGCATCACCGGAACCGATTTCTTCCGCGCTATGGCGCGCTTCCACGTTCGCAATACCCCGCCGAGCTCACCGCTGCTGTTCGATTACGGCCGCGACTTCCCGGAGTTCGTCGCGAACTACGCGCATGCGCAAAACATACCCTGGCTTGCCGATGTCGCCCGCATCGAGCGCGCCTGGCTCGATGCCTATCATGCCGCCGACGAAGTGCCGCTGGCACCAGTGCGGCTGTCCGCCATCGCGACGGAGCGGCTTGGTGATCTCGTCTTCGCGCCGCACCCCGCCGCACGAATCGTGCGATCGCAATATGCGGCCGTGACAATCTTTGCAGCTCATCGCGACAGCGCGCCGGTGGCACGCATCGACGCGTCCACTCCGGAAGACGCCCTGATCACCCGGCCCGAGTTCGACGTCGTCGTGCGCCACCTTCCGCCCGGCGGCGCCGTCTTTGCCGCGAGCCTGATGTCCGGCCAGCCGCTCGGCGCAGCCGCGGCGGCCGCACTCGAGGCATCGGCCGAATTCGACATCGCCACGAACATCGCCGGCCTGATCGAGGCCGGCGCATTCACCTCGATTGCTCTTGGAGATGCAGGATGATCACGGACCAACGCGTGACCGCAGCTAACGGCCTTCCACCGCTCGGGCTGCTCATCGACAAGGCAAATCATCTCGTGCAGATGCTTGCCGCGCCCTCCCTGGCCCAGCTCGTGCTGCGTGTCGCGCTGGCCGTGCCGTTCTGGCGCTCGGGCATGCTCAAATGGGGCGGCTTCCTCAAACTGAATGACACTGCGGTGACGCTGTTCAGTGACGAATTCATGCTGCATCTGCCTGGCGGGCCGTATCATTTTCCGGCTCCGACGGTGATGGCCTTCCTGTCGGGCTCAGGCGAGATCGGGCTTCCAATCCTGCTCGTGCTCGGACTAGGCACGCGGTTCGCAGCGCTCGGACTGTTGTTCATGACGGTGATCGTCGAGCTCACGGTGCCCGACGGATGGCCGATCCATCTCACCTGGGCGTCGATGGCGCTCGGCATCATGGCTTACGGACCCGGGCGCGTCTCGCTCGATCATCTCCTCGGGCACGCGGTATCGCCCGGGCGATAGTGTCGTTCGCTCACATCCCGCTCAAGCCGCTATCCACCGCGAGCGTTTGCGCGGTGACGTAGACGCTTTCGTCGGAGAGAAAGAACAGCACGGCATAGGCGACCTCCCAGGCGGTCGCCTGGCGGCCGAAGGGGATGTGGCCCTTGCCGCGGTTGGGACGACCGGCGCCGGCCTCACGGCCGTTGGGGGTGTCGACGAGGCCGGGATAGACGAGATTGGCGCGGATGCCGCGCCGAGCGCC
The DNA here is from genome assembly GCF_018130615.1 of Bradyrhizobium manausense. Taxonomy (GTDB): domain Bacteria; phylum Pseudomonadota; class Alphaproteobacteria; order Rhizobiales; family Xanthobacteraceae; genus Bradyrhizobium; species Bradyrhizobium manausense_A. The sequence continues at coordinate 33,352 of NZ_JAFCKB010000014.1, read as the reverse complement.
GAGATGGGCGATGTTGCGCATCAGGCCACCGAGCGCGGCTTTCGAGGAATCATATACGGCCATCTGCGATCCGGCCTTCAGCGCCGCGATCGAGGAGATGAACACGATGGCGCCGCCATCGTCGAATTTTGGCATCGCGGCGCGGCAGCACAGCATGGGACCACGAACATTGACGTCGTAGATCCTGTTCCACTCCTCCGGGCTGACATTGTCGAGCCCGGTCTTGCCGAAGGTGCCGATGTTCAGCACCATGCCGTCAAGACCGCCCGTGGCGCGGTGAGCTTCCTCGATCATCCGCTGAACGTCGGCCTCGCTCGTGACGTCGGCCGCAATCGCAAAGCCCTCGCCGCCTTCGTTCGTGATGTGCTTGACGGTCTGCTGCGCGGAAGTGCGGTTGAGGTCGGCCACTGCGACTTTTGCACCCTCCCGCGCACACAAAATGCTCATGGCGCGGCCGTTGCCGATGGGGTCGGTCGCGGCATCGAACACGCGCTGGCCGCCGCCGACGATCAGAATGCGACGGCCCTTGAGGCGGCCTCTGCCCGGCGCTTCGCCCAATGACTCTGCGCTCGGCGGGCGGACGTAGCGCTCCGGTTTGATTTCGGTCTCCGCCATCTCAGCCGCCTACTTCTTGCCGCCGTCATAGACCTTCATGCCGGCCGCGGGATCGAGATCGGTTTCGGTCGCTTCGGTGACGCGCGCCATCATCATGTAGAAGCCGAGTGCGACGATGGCTTCGACGATTTCCTGGTCGCTGAAATGGTTTCGCGCGGCATCGAAGATGGCCGCTTGGACGCGGACATTCTCGACCACCTCACGGCCGAACTTCAGCAGCGCGCGCTCTGCTTCGTTGAGCGCGGCGGCGTCATAGTCGCTGCGCCCCACCGCATCGATCTGGGCCTGTGTGCAGCCGACGCCGAGCGCGATCGGCACGTGCTGGCGCCATTCATAGGCACCCCCTTCGAGCTGAGCCGCCAGGAGGATCAGGAGCTCGCGGTTGACGGCCGAGAGCTTCTGCTTGTGCAGGATCGAATTGCCGAGCCGCATCGCCGGGATCATGTTGGCCTCGGCATGGGCCATCATGCGAAAGATGTTGAGCTTGACCGGCATGCGGTCGAACGAGGCGCGGATGTCGCCGCTCGTCGTGTCCGGATCAATCAGGGGCAGCCTTGCCACGGTTCTCTCCCTTGGGTTTTCTCTTCTTGTTGTTGTCAGCACCCGCCGCGATCAGCGACAGGAAGAAGGCGAGATAGCGGTCGATCGCCTCATTCACCTTCGGCCGCGGCGACGGCGCCGCGCCCATCACATAATGCTCGAGGCGGATGTAGATGAGGCCCGCCGCGAACAGCCGCGCGGTCTCGCGCGGGTCCGGCGTCATGATCAGGCCTGCGCGCGCGAAGCCGCGGAAATAGTCGGTCATCATGCTCTGTTCGCGCGCGTAAAAGTGGTCGGCGAATTTGGCACGAATGCCCGGCACGCGATTGCGCTCGGCAGTGATCACCTTCTGGAACTGATGCTCGCGTGGATCGGACCATTGCTCGACCAGATCGCGCGCAAACTGCCGACAGAACGCTTCGGGCTGGCCCGCGAGCTGCTCGTAGCGCGGCTCCTCCAGGCGACTCGCGGAGCTTGCCGGGCCGTGCTCGCTGACGATCGCTTCCAGGATCGCGGCCTTGCCGGAGAAATGATTGTAGAGGCTGCTCTCGCGGATGCCGACGCGGCGCGCGAGCTCGCGCATCGAGGCGCCGCCATAGCCGCTCTGCGCGAACAGATTCAGCGCTTCGTCGAGAATGCGACGGCGCGTCGTGGGCGCAGCCGCTTCAGCTGCGCTGGAGGTGTGGACAGCCATGTGCTTGACTAACGAACGATCGTTCGCTAGTCAAGCAGACGAACGATCGTTCGTCTTATATGGCGATCGTCGGTCGCGGCCGCACGACGCTGCAAGAGCGGGCCGCATTCAACTCCGCTCGACATCAATGCGCGCGACATCACGGCCTGGAAGCGGGTTGCCAAGGACGCCGGGATCGAAGTCAAGTGAGCAGGCTGAGAAGAGGAGCGCGGGCATGAGCCGCATCTTCGGCGCGGTGCGCCAGAACGGATATGTGGTGCGGGACATCCAGGCCGCGATGAAGCACTGGATCGAGGTGATGGGCGTTGGCCCCTGGTACTACATGGACCGCGTCACAACCGACTGGTTCCGCTATCGCGGCCAGGATTCCGCGGTCGAGATGAGCATTGCGCTGGCCAATTCCGGCGATCTCCAGATCGAGTTGATCCAGCAGCGCAACGAGGTACCCTCGCTGTACAAGGAATTCCTGGACGCCGGCCACGAAGGCCTCCAGCACATGTCCTATTGGAGCCACGACTATCAGGCGCTCTACGACAAGGCGATCAGGATCGGCTACAGGATCGGCCACGAGGGGCAGATCGGTGGCGACAAGGGACGCTTTGCCTATTTCGACACGCAGGCCCATCCGGGCACGATCATCGAGATCTCCGACATCAGCGGCACCAAGGGGCCGTTCTTCGAAAAGGTCCAGCAAGCGGCAGCGAACTGGGACGGCACGCGGCCGATCCGCGAGGTCGGGAACGCGAAGCCATCGACTTCCTCTGCTGAATGACAGGACGAGCCACGCCGTTGCGGCCCCGACGATCCGTGGTAGCGTAGCCCGTCCTGTTCCAGTGTTCAGCGAGGCAATCATGTCCAGCACTGACAAGGTTTTCGCGGGCTCGGTTCCAAAGCTCTACGACGAATATCTGGTTCCGCTGATCTTCTCCGTCTATGCCGACGACCTTGCCAGGCGCGTTGCTGCGCTCTCCCCCTCGGACCTGCTCGAAATCGCCGCCGGCACCGGCGCCGTCACGCGGGCCGTGGCGGCGCTGCTGCCTGCCGGTGTCCGCTTCGTCGCGACCGACCTCAACGAGCCGATGCTTGAAGTCGCGAAGCAACGCCAGGGCGATGACCCGCGCATGACCTGGCGTCAGGCGGACGCGCTGACGCTGCCTTTCGACGATGCCGCGTTCGACGTCGTCTGCTGCCAGTTCGGCGCCATGTTCTTTCCGGATCGCAGCAAGGGCTACGCGGAAGCGAAGCGGGTGTTGAAGCCTGATGGCACGTACCTGCTCAGCATCTGGGACCGCATCGAGGACAATGTGTTCGCGGATGACGCGACGACCACGCTCGGCACGATGTTTCCCGACAATCCGCCGCTGTTCATGGCGCGAACACCGCACGGCTACCACGACAAGGCCGTCATCAAGGCCGACCTCGAACGGGCGGGCTTCGGGGACATATCGATCGAAACAGTGACAGCGACGAGCCGTGGACCTTCGGCCGAATACGTGGCGATCGCGTACTGCCAGGGAACGCCGCTACGCGGCGAGATCGAGGCCAGGGATGCAAGCAAGCTCGAGGCTGCGACCGACGCCGTTGCGCAAGCGATCCGAAAACGCCACGGCACTGGACCGGTCGAGGCCAAGATTCAGGCTTTGGTGATCACCGCCCGGCCGTAGCGACAGGAGCCGCTAGACCAAATAGGTCGGATTGCTCAGCAATCCCGGTAAGGGGCCGCAGCGATCAGTGAGACTGTAACCCCTCACCGGGATGGCATTTTCAATGCGATCCGACCTCTCCCTTCGGGAGAGGTGCCCCTCTGGCGCGCATCGCTTCAACCACAACTCATCCCGCTTTAGGCTCCCGCCTCATCCTTACCAGAAGCTCCGCTGCATCGGCTGCGCCGGTTGATAGTACTGGTACTGGCCGCTGCGGCGGCGCGGATTGACGGGTTGCGGGATGGGATCGCGCTGCCCAAAGAAGAAGAAATTGTTGCCGCCCCAGCCGTCGTCGCTGGCCATCTCCACCGGCGGCGCGGTCGGCTTACGGGTGATGAAACCACCCTGAGGATGGTTGCTCAAGACAGCGACGAACTCGGTGCGGTAGTTGGTCTCGGCGCTCAGCGGCTCATCCGAGATGATGATCGACGAGCGCGGCAATGCGGTGGGTCCGATGCGATCCCACACCTCCTGCGGGATGGTGACGCGGTCGAGCGCGTCCTTGGCGCTGTCGCCATCGTCGATCGTGACCACGCTCCAGCGCAGGCCGGTATCGTTCTTCGCCATCGCAGTGAAGATGTGCGTGCCGAGCGGCTGGTCCGGATTGCGGATGGTGACGGGAACCTCGATGCTGGTGTCGAACACCTCGCCGCCGCCATCGGGCGCCGGCTTGTGGGTGTTGCGCCGAACATAGAGCTTCTGTGTCGAGCGGCTGATGTAGACCGAGACCGGCTCCAGCGCGAGCTTGGCGTCGGTCGCAGCCTTGACGGCCTCGGCCTTCTTGGCCGTGGCGACCTTGGCCGCTTCCTTGGTGGCGGCAACCGCATCGCGCTTCGGCTGTGCCGCGGCCTTGGCGGCGTCCAACTGAGTCGCTGCATCCGCGGCCTTGGTGGCGGCCTTCTGCTTCAGCTCGTCGGCCTTTGCCTTGGCCTGGTCGTTCTTGGCGTTGGCGACCAGCTTGTCGGCATAAGCGTTCTCGGCGTCGGCGCGGGCCTTCTGCTGCTCGAGCTTGCGCAACGAAGCGGGAAGCGATTGAGCATCCTTGGCGGCTGCCGTCGCGGCCTTCTTGGCATCATCGGCCGCGCTCGTGGCTTCCTCCGCCTGAGCGGAGAGCCTGTCGGCACGCGCGGGGGCCGCCGAAATAGCCTCCTTGCTGGGCACGAACAGCGAGGGATGCGAGAAATCGACGGGGGCGGCGTCATTCGGCGAGATGATCACCCGCATGCCGATATTGGTCTTGTCGAACAGGCTCTCGGCGAAACCGAACGGCATGCGCACGCAGCCGTGCGAGGCCGCGTAGCCGGGCAGCGGTCCGCCATGCAGCGCGATGCCGTTCCAGGTGATGCGCTGCATGTTCGGCATCCAGGCATCGTCATACATGGTGGAGTGATGGTCCTTGTCCTTCTCGACGACCGCGAAGACGCCGGCAGGCGTCTCGCGTCCGGTCGTGCCGGTCGAGACCGGCGCGCGCAGGATCCAGCCCTCGGTGTCATAGAACGTGACCTGTTGGCTCTTGATCGACACGATCGCCATGATCGGTTCGCCCGCCTCGCGCTGCGCCACCGCCTCGGCAGTCTGCCGCGGCTGTTTCGCGGCCATGGCGCCCGAGGTCAGCGCAGTCAGCGCAATTGCCGCCGCGAACATTGCAATTCCCGGAGGCCCCCAACGCCGCATCGCTCTATTGGATTGCGCCGTCGTCATCAGGTCTTTCATGCCATTCCCCGGTTGCCTGTCCGCACTTTCGATCATCGATCAGATTGCGATCTTTGGATTAAGAATTCGCAGCCACCATCTGTTCCGTTTCCGGCAATATTCGGTCCGTTCCGGCGTCGAAACTCTCATATACGACGGTCCACGCGGGCGGAAGGGCGGTCCGTGGCCGGGCCTGGCCTAGCGCTGGCGAACGCGCCGCGGCGGAATGGTCCGCCCTGGAGGGCCGCAGGGGTGTGACGGGAATCACAGAGCATTGCTTCATATCCCGGCAACGGTGGCCGTAAGCTCGATCGCCAGCGCATCGGAGGATGAACGGGTGTCCTCAACTCTCTCGCAGATTGCCGCGGCAGTGGCCGGACTGGCGCTCCTCACCACAGGCTTCGTTGTCTTTCCCGAAAGCCATACCAAGGGCTTGGCGAAGGGCCTGACCATCTCAGTCTCGCTAGCCATCCTCGCAGCCGTCCTGATCACCTTCGCGCGCGACCTTGGTTCTTGGGCGGGCAGGTGACTGCGAGCGCGGACTGGACGGCGGACAAGGATTTCCATCGCGTCCTCACCAACGCGCCGTGCGAGGATGCCGATCCGATCACGGCCACGACATTCATGGTGATGACCAGGCAGCCGAAATCGCCGGAAAGATCAACCGCAGCCATCGACTTCGTGCGCTGGACGGCGTCCGCCGGCGCCAGGCGATAGCGTTCGAGGCGATGGCGCTCGCCTTACGCCAGTTCGCCGTCTGACAACGGCGTCAGACTTCGAGCCATTCCTGCCGTACGGCCGCGTTGGCCTTGAGCTCGTCCGGCGTGCCTTCGAACACGACGCGGCCGTGGCCCATGATGTAGACGCGCTTGGAGATGCGCATCGCGATCGAGAGTTTCTGCTCGACGAGGAGAATGGCGACGCCCGCCTGCGCGATCCGCGCGATGAGGTCGCCGACCTGCTGCACGATCAGCGGCGCGAGGCCTTCGGTCGGCTCGTCGATCATGATGAGGTCCGGATCGCCCATCAGCGTCCGGCATGTCGTCAGCATCTGCTTCTCGCCGCCGGACAGCACGCCCGCGGCCGTATCGGCGCGCGCGGCGAGATTGGGGAACATGTCGAGCATGTCCTGAAGCCGCCATTTGCCGGGATGGCGCGTATCCTTGATGCCGAGCAGCAGATTCTGGCGCACCGTCAGGCTTGGAAAGATATCGCGATGCTCAGGCACATAGCCGAGCCCAAGGCGCGCGATCTTGTAGCTCGGCAGGCCTGCGATGTCCTTGCCCTTGAAGCGGATCGTGCCTTGCGGGGCGACCTCGCCCATGATCGCCTTGACCGTGGTGGAGCGGCCAACGCCGTTGCGACCGAGCAGGCTGACGACTTCGCCGGCGGCCACGTCGAGATCGACGCCCTGGAGGATGTGGCTCTTGCCGTAATAGGCGTGGAGATCCCTGACCTCGAGCATCAGTGCGCTTCCTCGCCGAGATAGGCTTCCTTGACCTTGGGATCGCGCCGAATCTCTTCCGGCGTGCCCGAGGCGATGATGTGGCCGTAAACCAGGACCGAGATGCGGTCGGCAAGGCCGAACACGACGCTCATGTCGTGCTCGACGATGACGAGCGTCTTGCCCTCGGTCAGTCGTCGGATCAGCGATACCGCGCGGTCGGTCTCGGCGTGGCTCATGCCCGCCGTCGGCTCATCCAGCATGACGACGGTGGCCCCGCTCGCGATCGTGATGCCGATCTCGAGCTCGCGCTGTTCGGCGTAAGTGAGCAGGCCCGCCGGAACATCGCGACGATGCGTGAGATGAATGTCGTCGAGGATCTGCGCGGTACGCTCGCGCACCTCGGGCAGGCTGTCGACGTTCTTCCAGAACGCGTAGCGATGGCCCGTCGCCCACAGCACGGCGCAGCGCACGTTTTCCCAGACCGTCATGCGCGCGAACACGTTGGTCACCTGGAATGAGCGCGAAAGGCCACGACGGTTGATCTCGAAAGGCCGCAGGCCCGAGATCAGATCGCCGTTCAGCTTCACCTCACCCGAGGTCGGCGCGATATGGCCGCTGATCAGATTGAACGTCGTCGATTTGCCGGCGCCGTTCGGCCCGATAATGGCGTGCCGCTCCCCCCTGGCGACGCTGAGATTGAGGTCGCGAATGATGCCGACATTGCCAAAGCGCTTTTCGACGGCGCGAACTTCAATGGCTGCGGTCGTGCCAGATACCGCTTCGCTCATGCCAAATACCCCCGGTCACGCGCCACCGTAGCGGCGCGATCCCATGCGTCCGCGATCCGCCGCCAGGTCAGCCGCGCGACGTAGAAGCCGCCGGCCACCAGAACCGCAGCGGTGAGCCAGGTCACCGGCGATGTCGCGTTGAAGGCAACGCCGAACAGATTGATAGGATCGCCACCGGAGAAACGGGCGACGGTCTCGATGGTCAGGATCACGCCGCAGGCCAGTGCGACCGTCGGTACGATCGCAACGAGATAGGACGGAATCACCGTCCATAGCGTCCCGGCGCGGATCAGCGGCCGATGCATCATCAGCAGGCCGGCAATGCCGCCCGGCGAGTACATCACGATCCCGATGAAGATGATGCCGAAATAGAGCTGCCAGACCGTGGTCAGGCTGGTCAGCCCGAGCTGCAGATAGGTGACGAGGATCGCGCCCAGGATCGGGCCGAAGAAATAGGCGGTGCCGCCGATGAAGGTCGAGAACAGCACGAGACCGGACTGGATCGCGCCGAGATAGGCGGAGTTCGCGATCTCGAAATTGATCGCGGCGAGACCGCCGGCAACGCCGGCGAAGAAGCCGGCAAAGCAGAATGCGATGTAGCGCACGACGTGCGGATCGTAACCGATGAACTGGACGCGCTCCGGATTGTCGCGGACTGCATTGCAGATCCGTCCGAGCGGCGTGCGCGTCAGCGCGTACATCGCAATGGCAGACAGCACGAGCCAGAAGGCGATGAGGTAATAGACCTGAAGCTGCGGCCCGAACGACCAGCCGAGCAGCTTCGGCAGCGCGGTCCGGTCCGTGGTGATGCCGGCCTCACCGCCGAACACCGAGCGCAGGATCAGCGAGGACGACGCCACCAGTTCGCCGATGCCGAGCGAGATCATCGCAAACACGGTGCCGGCACGCTTGGTCATGACCCAGCCGATGATGACAGCGAAGACGAGCCCGCCGAGCCCGCCGAACAGCGGGATGAACGGCAGCGGGATCGGCCAGCCATGCGACACCACCGCATTCATCATGTGGCAGGCCGCGAAGCCACCGAGGCCGTAATGAACAGCGTGGCCGAACGACAGCAGCCCGGTCTGACCGAGCAGGATGTTGTAGGACAGCGCGAACACGATCGCGATGCCGATCAGGCTGAAGGAGGTCAGCGAGCCGCCCGACGAGAAGAGCATCGGCAGCACGATCAGTACGATGATGCCGAGCGCCCAGACGCCATAAAAGCGCAGGCTTCCGCCGGCAGGATCGGCAACCGCCTTGGAGGTCGAAGTCATTGCGGTGGTCATGATTCGCGCGTCCCCATCAGGCCCATGGGGCGTACGATCAGAATGATCACGAGCAGGACGTATGGAACGATCGGCGCGACCTGCGCGATCGTGACGTTCCAGATGTCGGTGAGAACGGACGGCCCCGCCGACGGATCGAGCGGCCCGAAGGCGCTCGCCAGCGAGCCATCGAGCGCCACGGCGAACGTCTGCACCAGGCCGATGACGAGCGATGCGATGAAGGCGCCAGGCAATGAGCCGAGGCCGCCGAACACGATGACCACGAACAGGATGGGTCCGAGCGAAGCGGCCATGTCGGACTGCGTCACCAGGGCGGGACCTGCAATGACGCCGGCAAGGCCGGCGAGCGCGCTGCCGACCCCGAACACGGCCATGAAGACGCGCCCGACATTGTGGCCGAGATGCCCGACCATGTGCGGATGCGTCAGCGCCGCCTGCACGATCAACCCGACGCGGGTGCGCTTGAGCACGATCAGAAGCGCCACGAAAATGATGATCGAGACGGCCAGCATGAAGATCTTGTAGGCGGGGTAGTTGGTCGAGAAGATCGTGAAGGCCGGGAAATCCAGGAGCGACGGCACGCGATAGTCGAGCGGGCTCTTGCCCCAGATCATCGAGACGATCTCTTCGATCGCGAACGCCAGACCAAAGGTCAGCAGCAACTCGGCGACATGACCATGCTTGTGGGTGTTGCGCAGACCGTAGCGCTCCACCGCCATGCCGATGGCGCCGACCAGAAGCGGCGCCAGCACCAGCGCTGGCCAGAAGCCGATCCATTTCGTGAGCTGGAAGCCGAAGAAGGCGCCGAGCATGTAGAAGCTGGCATGCGCGAAATTGAGCACGCCCATCATGCTGAAGATGACGGTCAGCCCGCTCGACAGCAGGAAGAGCAACATGCCGAACAGCACGCCGTTCAGGGTCGAAATGACAACGAGTTCAAGCACAGCGCACTCATGAATGTCCGGGGCCACATGGCCCCGGCGAACATCGTCCAAGCTATCAAATGCATTCCGGCCGCCGCCGTCCCGCAAGCAATGGCCGCGAGACGGCGACGTGCTTTAGAGATTACGGCCGCACCATCTTGCAGGTGGTGGAGACCATGGCCTGCGGCGTATCGACCCTGGAAACCAGATGCCAGCCCCAACCGGTGTTCTCCTCGTCGAACGGCTCGTTCGCGGCGAGCTTGCCGAAGGAGGAGACGTAGATCGGCTGGAAGAACTGGTGATCGTCCTTGCGCATGACACCCTGGCCACCGTCGAGGACCTCGAACTTCATATCCTCGAGCGCCGCCGCCACCTTCACGGGATCGATCGAGTTGGCCTTCTCGGCCGCAGCCTTGAACATGCGCATCTCGTTGACGGCACGCGGATACCACAGCGACAGGTTCACCTTGGCGCGGAAGGCCTTCTCGAAGTCCATCGCACCCTGATTGCCGGAGTTGGGGAAGCCTTCGGTGATCTGGAAGACCTGGTGATCGAGACCGGTCTGCTTGATCGCGGTCGGACCGCCGGCGCCACCGGCGTAGTACGTATACCAGTTGACCTTCAGGCCGGCATCGGCCGCGGCCTTGAGCAGCAGCGCGAAGTCCTGACCCCAATTGCCGGTGACGACGCTGTCGGCGCCGGACGCCTTGATCTTGGCGATGTAGGGGGAGAAGTCCGTGACCTTGAGCAGCGGGTGCAACTCGTCGCCGACGATCTGGATGTCGGGCCGCTTCGCGCCGAGCATCTTGCGCGCATCGGCGCGCACGGACTGGCCGAACGAATAGTCCTGATTGATCAGATAGACTTTCTTGATCGACTGGACGTCCTTCATATAGTTGGTGAGCGCCTCCATCTTGATGTCGGAGCTGGCATCCCAGCGGAAATGCCAATAGCTGCATTTCTCGTTGGTCAGGCTCGGGTCGACCGCGGCATAGTTGAAGTACAGAACTTCCTTGCCGGGATTGCGCGTATTGTTCTTGGTGATGAAATCCGAGAGCGCCGCGGCGACGGAGGAGCCGTTACCCTGCGTGATGTAATGGGCCCCGGCGTCGATCGCCTTCTGGGCCTGCACCAGGCTTTCCTGCGGATTGGTCTTGTTGTCCAGCGGCAGGATCTCGATCTTGTGGCCGAGAATGCCACCCTTGGCGTTGAGCTTGTCAGCCAGATATTGGAACGTCTTGAGACCGCCCTCGCCGACACTGGCACCGCCGCCGGAGAGCGGATCGATGTAGCCGATCTTGATGGTATCCTCGGCCGACGCGGCATGACCGAGCATCGGGGCGATCACGGCAATGGCCAAAGTGAGCTTGCGCATTATTTCGTTTCCTCGCTGGCTAACGACTTTAGTCGGTGGGCTTTTTTGCGCATGATTCAGCGCAATTTCAAAACCCTTATGAGCAGAACGAACTTTGCTTTTCAAGCGTAACAGAGCATGGTCAGGGGCAGCCGCGACGAAATGTGACGCGGCTGCCCTGCTCGTCCGCAACATTCCGCGGCAAGGAATAGAACGCAAGGGGAAACTTGTGCAGCGCAGGCGTCGCTCTGGACCAGGCTGCGCTTCGTCAGGCTATTGGACGCCCAGCGCCCTGCGATTGAATGTCCGCAGGAAGCGCAATGACAGCGTCCGCACGTTCGCGACATTCAGCAGCCACGCCGCCGCGACGTAAGCGAGACCGCCTGCAGCGCTCACGATGATCAGCGCCACGATCCCGGTGCCGCTCACCTGCGAGCGCGCGAACAAGATCGCCCCAGCCATGGCCGCGGCCGATGCAGCGACTCCGGCGAGCCTGATGACATCGAACGGCACGGGATGGGCCCGGTACGTCAGCACGACCGCGACGCCAAAGCCGATCGCCTCGGTCGCGAGCGTCGCCAGCGCCGCGCCATAGATGCCGTAGCCCGTGACCAGCGCGAACATCAGCGTCACGCCGACGATCAGCGTGAGGAACGACTGCGCCGCCAGCATGAACGGCCGCTCGGCGAGCTGGAAGCTGATCTGGACGTAGAACTGATTGGTAATGCCGAAGAAGCGGGCGAGCACCAGCGTCGGCAGCAGCGCGGACACGCCGGCGCGAAAATCGACACCGACGAGGGTGCCGGCGACCTGGTCCGCCGCGAGCGCGAGCCAGACCGCGACGGGTGCAACGACGACGAGCAGCAGCTCGAGGCTCTCGGTCAATCGTTCCCGCGTCGTGGCGTCGTTCTTCTCCGACAGCGAGCGGAACACCAGCGGCACGGTGGCCGCGGCAACGCTGCCAGCGATCATGACCATGAACTGGCGCGGCAGTTCGGCGGCGACGCCGAAAATACCGGCGGCATCCTTGCCAAGCAACCAGGCGACGACAAGCCGGTCGCTGGCCGAGTAGACCGCGACCGAAAGCCCGGCCAGCGTCAGCGGCAGGCCGTAGCGCGCGAGCTGCATGAACTGGCTGCGCGAGAAGCCCGCGATCCTGGTGCGATCGCCGACGAGATTGAGAACGATGCCGGTGAGCGAGCCCAGCCCAAACGCCGCGAGCAGGCCCATGCCACCCCAGCCGAGCCAGATCCCGAGCAGGCCGAAACCCACGCTCGACACGCTGCGCACGATCGAGATCGCCGCGAAGCGATAGGGCCGCAACTTGGCGCGCTCGAACTCCTGGCCGACATCGACCGCATTCGACATGATCGCGACAAACATGCTGGCCAGCACCAGCTCGACACTGACGTCGCTGCGGAACAGGAACACCAACGGGGTCGCGGCGCACATGGCAACGACCGTGAGGGCAAAGGCGACCATAGCCGTGCCGCGAAAATCCACATCGCCCGACATCGCCTGATAGCGCGACACCGAGAGCTTGATCCAGACGAAGAAGATCGCGCCCAGAATGCCGGCGATGCTCATGCCGACGACATAGACGCCATACTCCGCCGGCGTCAGCAGCCGCGTGTAGGCGGTGACCGCGAAGAAACCCACCGCCGCAGGCAGGATATGGGCGACGAGATAGATGGAGAAATGGCGATTCAGCATGCGTGCACGGGACCGGCGGCCTTGCAATCAGGCCGTTCATCAGTTGGCCTTGGCGTGGCGATTGGACTGCGCCGCAGCATCCCCCAAGGTAGTCATTTAAGTCTGCAAATCGGCCGCCGAATGGGTGCGGCTCCGCCGGTTTCGCGCGTTAGCGTTAAATTTGCCCTGTCCTTGAACGGGTCGCCTCGATCACGGAAAAGAAACCATGATTTCAGGACGTCGCCCGAGCTTTGGTTAATGTGTGGACGTGACTAAGATGGACGTTGTCGAACGTTTGCGGGCAAACCCGGCCTCCCTGCCCCATGGCGGGACGGATGCGTCCCTGGTCCCGGCCTCTCCTGCTGACGGGGGCGAGCGGATGACGCTCAATTTGTTCTTCGAGGAGAGGGACGACCGCTGGTTTCCGGGCGACCGCCACGTCCGGCCGCTGCTGCGGCGCATGCTGCTCGGCAAATCCTGGATCAGCGGCCAGCGGCGCGTGTTCCTCAATCTCTGTGCCGGGCTCGACCGGGTCGGGATCCGCTACCGCGTCAACGATTACGGCCATGCCCGCAAGCACCCGGAGGAGCTCGCCTGCATCATCGGGCGCCCTTTCGTGCTCGACTGGTTTGCATGGCAGAACCCGCTCCTGCTCGGCGTCGTCATGTACAACCATCCGATCGAAATGCCGGAGCGTCTCCAAGACCTGAACACCAAGACCATGTTGGTGCCCTGCACTTGGTACGCGGAGATGTGCCGGCCGTATTGGCCGCATGTCGAGGTGTGGCCGGTCGGCATCGAAACCGACTTGTGGACGCCAACGCCGGCCGCGCAGAAGAGCGTCGACGTGCTGCTCTACGACAAGGTGCGCTGGGAACACGCGCGCTATGAGAGCGAGTTGATCGGGCCGATCCGCCGGCATCTCGAAGCGAGCGGCCGCTCGGTCGAAGTGATCCGCTACGGCCATTACAAGGAAGACGACTACAGGACAGCGCTGGCGCGCTGCCGCAGCATGGTCTTTCTCTGCGAGCACGAGAGCCAGGGCATCGCCTGCCAGCAGGCGCTGTCGAGCGGCGTGCCCGTGTTCGCCTGGGATCGCGGCGGGCCCTGGCAGGACCCGGAGTATTTTCCCGACAGGGTGAATTACGAAGGCGGCGTGTCCTCGGTGCCCTATTTCGATGCACGTTGCGGCCGCAAGTTCATCGACGCGACCGGCTTCGTCTCTGGCTGGAGCGACTTCTGGTCGCACGTGAGTGCGGGCGACTTCGCGCCTCGCGATTATGTGATGGACAATCTCACGCTCGAAAAGGGCGCGCTTCACTATTACGGCATCGCCGAGGCGGCGATGCAGCGCCAGGCGCGCTGACAGGGCCGTTCGCGAAAGTTAACCCAACAAAGGGAAACCCAGGCGTCGCAAGGCACCGCTTGGTACGATGGCGCGTTGGTTCCGGAAGGACTGCCGCCGCGTGACGAAGCTCGACAGACGACAATTTCTCCTCGGTAGCGCCGCAACACTCGCGGCGAGCACCTCGGCGTCAGCACTGCCGGTGTCGAAGCTTGCGCAGCGTCGTCCGGGCTATGGGGCGGCCGCCACGCTCTGGGACCTGCAAGCCGACCCGCGGGTCGGCGAGGCCATCAGCACCTATTGCACCCAGGTGGTGCCGGTGCTCGAGCTGAAATGGCCGATGCTGCGGCCGGACGCGCACACCTTCGCCTTCGAGCGCGCCGATGCCATCTGGGATTTCGCGCAGAAGAACGATCTGGCCATGCGCGGCCACACCCTTGCCTGGTATCACGACATTCCAGACTGGACCAAGCAGATCAAGGATTCGAAGGGTATCGAACGCGCCTACGTCGATCACATCTCGACCGTCGTCTCCTATTACAAGAACAAGCTGACCTCGTGGGACGTCGTCAATGAGCCCATCCCCGACAATCCCAGAGGCGTCACCGACCGGCGCGATACGTTCTGGACGCAACATCTCGGCGACCGCTGGATTCCGCTCGCCTTTCGCACGGCGGCCGCGGCCGATCCCTACGTCAAGCTCGCGATCAACGAATACGATATCGAGTCGGCCAAGGATTCGTTCATCGCCAAGCGTGCGGCCTTCCGCAATCTCATCATGAGCCTGCTCGACCAGGGCGTGCCGCTGCACGCGGTCGGACTGCAATCGCATCTGCATGCCGAGCTCGAGATCGATACCCATGGGCTCGCCGAATTCGTCACCGAGCTCCGCGCATGGGGCCTCGAGGTCTACGTCACCGAACTCGACGTCGACGATCAGAAGCTGACGGGAAGTCCTTCGGAACGCGACGCCATCGTTGCCAAACGTGTCGACGATCTCCTGACGGCGATCTCGACCAGCGGGCCGGTACGCTCGATCCTGACCTGGGGCATTTCTGACCGCTACAGCTGGATCAACGGCATCGTCACTCGCAAGGACAAGCAGCCCAACCGTCCGCTGCCGCTCGATGGCGAGTTCAAGCCGAAGCCGTTCATGGACGTCATCAGCAAATTCACGAAGGACGTCTAGGACCTAACGCAGGAAGGCATTGTTAGCCATCCGACGGCAGCCCCTGCGCGATGCCGCGAAAGCGCAGCGGCGCCAGGGTTGATGCCCGCTGCCACCAGTCGGCAACGCGATCGTCGAGCGCCGTGAGCCCACGGCCCTGACCAGGGAAGATCCGGATCTGCTGCACCGCCTCGGCCTCGAACGCCCTGCCCTTGCGCGTGATCTTGAGGGCGGCACCTTCACGGTCCCGTTGCGTCAGCGGCACCAGCAGGCGGCCGCGCGGGCGGAGCGATTGAAGCCAGAGCGGATGCGGATGCGAGAAGCCGGCATGCACGAAGATGACATCGGCCGGCTCGCTGATGTCCCGGCAGCCATCGCCGCTGATAACCCCGACATTCGGATAGGGGCGAAGATAAGCCGCTGCGCGCGCTGCGAGCCGCTCATCGCATTCGATGGCCTCCACCCGGCCCCTCGGGCCCACGATCTCCGACAGGATCGCCGAGAAATAGCCGAGCCCGCAGCCGATCTGGACCACACGGTTCTTCTCTCCGACGTCGAGCACATCGATGAAGTGCGCCCACAGGCTCGGCAGTCCGGTGTCGAGCTTGCGGCGCGCGTCGACGGCGACCAGCACATTGTCGTAGAGATGGACGGGGTCAGCATCGGGTGTCAGGCGATAGCTGCGCGCCGCCTCGCTCTTGATGCGCCACGGCCCCTTCGCCAGAAAGTTTTCGCGCGGCACCGCCGCCAGGGCTGCGAGGAGGCGCGCCGAGGAGATCCGTTCCCGCTTTGCAATCAGTTCGACATAGCGCGCCCGCGCAGCGGACAAATCGCTCATTTCACCGGATCGGCCTGCGGACGAGCGGGTGTGTCGCCACCGAGCTCGTGCACGAGCTGCATGGCGAGCTTCAGGTCCGGCGTCAGGAAGCCCTCGTTGAACTTGCCGACGATCGGCAGGAGCAGAAGGCTCGCATGCTCGCGCTTGCCGGCCTCATGCGACAGACGCGCAAGGCTGATAGCGGTCCTGAGCTCCCAGGACAACGCGCCCTGCTTGCGCGCCGTCTCCAGCGACAGGGCGAACAAATCTTCGGCATCCTGCACCGAAGCCGGATTGCCGTCCGACAAAGTGATCTCACCCTGCAGGCGATAGACCTCGGCAAGGTAGGAGTGATCGCCGGTCCGTCTCGCGGTCGCCAGCGCACCATCCAGTGCGCGCAGGGCGGCATCGCGCATGCCAACCTTGGCATAGGCTTCCGCGAGCAGGCAGCGGAACCAGCAGCCGGCAAGCCAGGAATCCATTGCCTCGTATTCGTCGAGGCCGGAGCGCATCTGGCTGATGCCCTCTTCGGCCTCGCCGAGCTGCGCAAGCGCCCAGCCGCGCAGGATCGTGGCCTGCTGCTTCCAGTGCAGGAAATTGTGCTCGGTGGCGATAATCATGGCGCGGTTGGCATGATCGCGCGTGCCCTCGATATCGCGCAAGTGCTGGCAGAGATAGGCGCCGAACACCAAGGCGAAGGCAAGCGAGAAGGGATGGCGGATCTTCTCCGCATGCTGGATCGCCTGCTCGCTGTGCTGGCGCGCCGCATCGGGCTGGCCGAGGAACCAGAGAAGGTAGCCGAGATAGGACAGCGAGACGACGCCGGGATCGGTGCCGTGACGCTCCATCAAATCGGAGTGCAGATCGGGACTGTAGAGATCGATGCAGCGGTGCAGATGATGCTGCGCGGCCGCGAAGCGCCCGCGATAGAGCATCGTCATCGCGATCGAGCGGTGCGCCTCGATCAGATAGCCGGTCTGCTGCGCGGGCTCCGCCCGCTCGTTCAGTCGTTCGCGCTTGGCGAACTTCAACAGCTCGACGCTGAGATCGTGCGCGCGGGTGAGGTCGGCGCGGATGAAATGGCAGACCCAGAGCCCACGGGTGGCGGCAAAGGCCTTCTCGTCGTCGTCGAGCTGCTGGCCAAGCTCGAGGGCGCGGATGTAGTTCTCCTCGACCTCCTGCACGGCGTAGCCCTTGGCGGCGATCAACGCATTGCCGAGTGCAATGCGCAGCTCCAGCTCCATCTCGTCGGCCCCCTGCATGCGCGCATTGGCCTGCACCACGCTCAAGCCCCGGCGCAGATGGCCGATCGCCTCCAGGTTAGCGCCGCTCCTCGCCGCCTGCTTGCCGGCCTTGAGCCAGAAGCTCGCCGCGCCCTCGCTCTGACCGGATTCGGTGAGATGATAAGCGAGCAGCTCCGGCTCGCGCTCGGTCTTCTCCGGATACATCTCGGAAAGCACCTGGGCGATGCTGGCATGCAGCTTGCGACGCTCGCTGTGCAACAGGCTTGCATGCGCCGCGTTCTGGATCATCACATGCTTGAAGGAGTAGAGCGCGTCAGGCGGATGGCCGCGGCGCATGATCAGCCCCGCCTCCTCCAGATGCGTCAGCGCCGCCTCGATCTGCTCCGCCGGCGTGCTCGCGACCGCGTGCAGGGTCTCGTAGGAGAACTCGCGGCCGATGGTGGCGCCGATCTGCGCAATCCGCTTGAACGGCCCCATCCGGTCGAGCCGCGCCATCAGCGAGTCCGTCAGCGTCGCCGGGATCGCGAGCTGCCGCCACGGACCCGACAGCACGTAACGCCCGTGACGCTCGGTCAGGAGATTGGATTCAAGGACCGTTTTGGTCAACTCCTCCAGGAACAGCGGCACGCCATCGGTCTTGACGATGATCTCCTCGACGACCTCCTTGGGAAGCTCTCTGCCGGCAACGCGCTCGACCAGCGTCGTGCGCAACGGCCGGCTGAGCCTGTTCAGCACCAGCGTGGTGATATGCGAATGCGCGTTCCAGCTCGGCTGGAATTCGGAGCGCGCGGTGATGATGGCAAGGATCGGCCGGTTCTGCACCCGGTCGACCAGGAGATCGACCACCTCGCGGGAGGTCGGATCGATCCAGTGCAGATCCTCAAAGGCCATCACCAGCGGCATCTCGCGCGCGAGGCCCAGGAAGTGATTGACCAGCGCCGCGACAGTCGCGTCCTTTTGCTGTTGCGGCGACAGATCGAGCGGCGGATAGCGCTCCCCGGTTGGGATCGACAACAGGGCAGCAAACAGCGGCGCCACCTGCTCGATATCGCCGTGGGCCGCAGCAATCGCCGTCTCCAGGCTCGCCAACGACAACGCGGACGCATCTTCGCGGTCGAGGCCGAGCGAGAATTTGAGCTGCTCGACGAACGGATAGAAGGCCGTCGAGGTGTAGTAGGGCGAACACTGGAACGAGACCTGCCCGTGCCGGTCGCCCGAAATCCGCTCAAAAATCTCCTGGATGATGCGCGACTTGCCGATGCCGGGCTCGCCGAACTTGACGACGACCTGGCCGTCGCCGTCCTTGACCTGCTGCCAGCGCCCCATCAGCAGCGCGATTTCCTCCTCGCGATTGACGAGCGGGGTCAGCCGCGTGCCCATGGCAGCGGCAAAGCGGGTCTCCACGCGCGTGGCCCGCACGACGTGCCAGGCCTGGGCCTTCTCCGAGATGCCCTTCAGCGCATGGGCGCCGAGATTGCGATAGTCGAACTTGCCCTTCAGAAGCGACTGCGTCGAGGCGGAGATCACCACGCCGTTGGGCGGCGCCAGCGCCTGCAGACGCGCGGCAAGATTGACGGTCTCGCCGACCGCGGAATCGCGTTCTTCCGTGCCATGGCCGACGAGGTCGCCGACCACGACGAGGCCGGTCGCGATTCCGATGCGAACGGCGGGAGCATGGCTGAGCGCACCGCGCGGCTCGATCGCGCGCGCCGTCGAGAGCACCCGCACGATCTCGAGCCCGGCGCGCACCGAGCGTTCGGCATCGTCCTCATGCGCGGTCGGATAGCCGAAATAGACCAGAATGCCGTCGCCGACGAAGCGGGCGGCAAAGCCTTCGTAATGCTTGACCACGCGCACGCAGGTTTCGCGGAAGCTCGCGATCATGTCGCGCACGTCTTCGGGGTCGAACTGGGCCGAGAGCGCGGTGGAGTCCACCATGTCGCAGAACATGGTGGTGAGCTGACGCCGCTCGGCGCCGACCTCGGTACGAGCCGGCGGGCGCGCGGGTGCGACCGGCGCCTCCGCCGTCTCGGCCTGAAACAGCGCGGCCATCGCTCGCTGCAGCCGCTTGCGATCGCCGAGCGGCAGTCCGAGCTCGGCAAGATCCGCCTCGGTCAGGTCCCCCATGACGTCCAGATCGAGGCGGTGCTGCGCGAAAAGGTCGGTGTAGTGGCCAAGACCGACGCCTTCGAGCCAGCGCTTCAATCCGACTTCCGTCTCGGCCTCTTTCTCCAGCATGGTGATCCCGCCCGACACTCTCTCCGTCGAAGGGCTTAAGGTCCCTCAACCACAGATTTTGGGGCCCAAACTTCACCTCGGACTGGACGCATTCCCTAACTCTTGGGAAGAATAGCCCAATCGGATCAAAAAGGAATGGCATTGTCGGGGATTGCATCCCGGGAGCAAGAGGGATCGGACGGCCTCGGCGCCGAAGCCGTTACTGTCGGCCGCCTTCTCGCCTTCCACGCCCGAACGACGCCGACGGCGCCCGCTCTGCTCGCCCCCGGCCGGCCGCCGCTCAACTATGGCGCGCTCGGCGCCAGGATCGAACATCTCGTCCAAACGCTGCGCGGGCTCGGCATTGCATCTTCCGACCGGATCGCTGTTGCGCTGCCGCGAGGAGCCGACAGCGCGCTGGCTCTGATCGCGGTTGCCTCGGCCTGTGCCTGCGTCCCCGTCAATCCCGATCTGACGGCGGACGAACTGCAACGCTATTTCAGCGAATTGAAGCTGACGGCGCTCGTGACGCGGGCCGACATGAACTCAGCAAGCCGCGACGTCGCCAAGACGCTCGATATCGCTGTGATCGACTTCGTGCCGGGGCCGCAGACGGATCTCGGCGGCTGCGAATTCACTGGCCCGACGATCGGTCCGGCCAGCACGAATGGCGGCGCGAGCGCCGAGGACGATGCGTTCATCCTGCTGACGTCGGGCACGGCGGCACGGCCGAAGATGGTGCCGCTGACGCACCGCAATGTGTGTCTCTCCGCACAAAATGCCGGTCGCGTGCTGTCACTCGTTCCGCATGATCGCCTGCTCAACGCGCTGCCGCTGTTTCACGCCCATGGATTGATCTCCGGCCTTCTGACCGCACTCGCGGCGGGCTCCAGCGTGATCTGCACCAATGGTTTCGACGCGCCGTCCTTCTTCGGCTGGATGCGGGATCTGCAACCAACCTGGTACACGGCCGTGCCGACCATTCATCGCGCGCTGCTGACAGCGGCCGAAGCCGACCCCGACCGCGTCCGATCGTCATCGCTGCGCGTGATCCGCTCTGCCTCGGCCTCGCTGGCACCCGCGATCCTGAACGGACTGGAGACGACGTTCGGCGTCCCCGTGCTCGAAACTTACGGGATGACCGAAGCGGCCTCGCAGATCGCAGCCAATCCGTTCGAGCTGCGCAAGATCGGCTCGGTCGGCCGCGCCGCGGGTCCCGAGATCGCGATCATGGACGAGACCGGCCGCGCGCTTGCAAGCGGCGAGCGTGGCGAGATCATGCTGCGCGGGCCGAACATGAGCCGTGGCTATCACAACGACGAGGCTGCGACGCAGGCCGCGTTCCGCAATGGCTGGTTCCGGACCGGAGATCTCGGCTATCTCGATGCCGACGGCTATCTCTTCATCGTCGGCCGCATCAAGGACGTCATCAACCGCGGCGGGCAGAAGGTGTCGCCGCTGGAGGTGGAAGAGGTGCTGCTGACCCACCCGGCGGTGCTGGAAGCCGGGGTCTTCGCCGTTCCCCACACAAAGCTCGGCGAGAACGTCGCCGCCGTCGTGGTGCTGCGTTCCGATTCCGGGGCGACCTCCGACCAACTGCGCCAGTTCGCGCGCAAACGTCTTGCCGCCTATAAGGTTCCGAGCCTGATCGGCAGCGTCGCCGCGCTGCCGAAGGGCGCCAGCGGCAAGGTCAAGCGCAACGCGCTGGCCGCGCTGATTTCAACGGAACATGGCGACGACGAGAAGCAGCAGCCGGGCAACGCGCTGGAGGCCCAGCTCGCGGAGATCTGGTCCAATCTGCTCGAGCTTCCGAGAGTAGGCGTCGATCAGGACGTGTTTGCACTCGGCGCGGATTCGCTCGCGGCGACGCAGATGCGTTCGCGCCTGCGCGAGCGCTTCAACGTTGACTTCTCCTTCGAGGACATCTTTGATTGCGCCACGGTCAGGGCCCTGGCGGCCCGGATCGAGGCCACGACGCATCGCGATCCGATGCTGCCGGCGTGGCGCCAGACGACTTCCGGGGAAGACGCGCCGCTATCGTTCCAGCAGCAGCGGATGTATGTGCTCTCACGTCTGGACCAGACGCGCTACAATTACAATGTCGTCGAGGTCGCTCTGCTCAAGGGCGTGGTCGACGTCGCAGCGCTACGCGCGAGCCTCGCGTCGATCTGCACAAACCAGGAAGCTCTGCGCTCGGTCTTCGTCGAACGCGAGGGCGAGCCTGTGCAACGCGTGCTTCAGACGCTGCCGCGGTTCGAGCGCATCAAGCTCGAACCCTGTCCTGCGCACCGGCTGCCGGCGGTCGTCAGGCGCGAGGCGCTGAAGCTCGCGCAATATCCGTTCGATCTCGCCCGCGAGCCGCCGTTGAAGGTCACGCTGCTCTCGTTCGACAAATCAAGCCATGCGCTGGTGGTCAACGTCCATCATCTCGTCACCGATGGCTGGTCGCAGCGGCTGTTCTGGGAGGCGCTCGCCGCAGCGTATTCCGGGCCGCGCAAGCAAAGCGCGGCGGAGCTGCCCTCACCCAGCTTCCAATATCGCGACTTTGCGCGGTGGCAGCAGAGCTGGGCGCAATCTCCCGCAGCGAAGGAGCAGCTCGATTACTGGCGGGCGCAGCTCGACGGCGTCACCACGCTGCCGCTGCGGACCGACCGGCCGAGGCCAGAGGTCTGGAGCGGCCACGGCGCTCGTCATTATTTCGAATTCTCCAAGCCGCTTTCGGCCGGCATTCGCGCGCTGAGCCAGGATCAGGGCGTGACGCCCTTCATGACGCTGCTCGCGGTGTTCCAGTGTCTGCTGTTCCGTCATACCGGGCATGAGGACGTCGCGACAGGATCGTTGATCGCAAACCGCAACCAGATCGAAAGCGAGCGCCTGATCGGACTGTTTGCCAACACGCTGATCCTGCGCAACGATTTTGGCGGTGATCCGACCTTCGGCGAAATGCTGCGGCGGGTGCGCCAGGTCACGCTCGATGCCTTTCGCAACCAGGACCTTCCGATCGAGGAAGTCCTCCGCGTGTTGCAGATCGCACGAAGGACGGATGGCAATCCGTTGTTCCGGATCATGTTCATCCTCCAGAACGCCTCGATCGAGGCCGCGCGGTTCTCCGGCCTGTCGACACGCCGGCTGGAGGTCGACCCAAGAGTCGCGCGCTTCGACATCACGCTCGAGCTGGTCGAGGCCGAGGGCCGCTTCACCGGCTTCTTCGAATACGCCAGCGATCTGTTCGACGCGGTGACGATCGAGGGCATGGCCGCTCAATTCAAAACCCTGCTCAAGGCGGTCATCGCCAATCCCGAGCAGCGCATCTCGCGCCTGCCGCTGCTGACGGACGCGGAACGCCGGAACTTGCCCGCGAAAGGCCGGACGGCCAATTTCACCACGCGCGGCAATCTCTGCGAACGCTTTGAGCGGCAAGCAAAGAAGACGCCGAATGCCATTGCCGTATCCGATGGACATCTCGCCCTGAGCTATCGCGAGCTGGCACGCCGGAGCCAGGCGATCGCGCGCTGGCTTACCCGCGAAGGCGTTGGCGCGGAGGCGGTGGTCGCACTGCTGGCGGATCGCGGCCCCGACCTGCTCGCCGCGATGATTGGAGTGCGGCGCGCCGGCGCGGCCTTCCTGAACCTCGATCCCGAGCAGCCACCGGCACGGCTCGCAACCATCCTCGGATCGAGCTGCGCAACCGTACTGCTGACGGGGCGCATGCAGGCCGCCATGGTCGACGCACTGCTCGAGCCGCTGGTTGCGCGCATCCAGGTCGCCGAGATCAAGGATGCGCTGGCGCGGGACTCGGTCAGGCCGGTGCGCGCGGTGCGGCGCGCGAGTTCGAGCCTCGCCTATCTCATCTACACGTCCGGCTCCTCCGGTGCGCCGAAGGGTGTCATGATCGAACAACGCGGGCTGTCGAACCATCTGGCATCGCTCATTTCCGAGCTGGGCCTCACGCCTAAGGACGTGATCGCGCAGACCGCGCCGCAGAGCTTTGTCATCTCGGTCTGGCAGTTCCTTGCCGGTCCCATGGCCGGCGCACGCGTCCATGTCTGCGGCAATTCGGTCGTGCAGGACCCGATGCTGCTGGCGCGGGAGATCGAACGCGAGGGAATCACGGTCCTCGAGATCGTGCCCTCGTTGCTCCGCGTGATCCTCGAACGCCTCGACGAGGCGCCCATGCAGCGCGCCTTTGTCAAGCTACGGCTTCTGATCTCGACCGGCGAGCCGCTGCCGGTCGACCTTTGCCGCGCGTGGTTCGCCCGCTGCCCGAAGGTGCCGCTGATCAACGCCTATGGCGCTTCTGAATGTTCCGACGACGTCTCCCTGCATCGGTTGACCAAGGCGCCCGCCGCAACATCGATCAACGTTCCCGTCGGTGCGCCACTGCCCAATACCCAGCTCTACGTGCTCGGTCCTCATCTGGAGCCGCAGCCGATCGACGTGGTTGGCGAGCTCTGCATCGGGGGCGCCGGCGTCGGGCGCGGCTATATCAACGATCCCACCCAGAGCCGGCAACGCTTCATCCCCGATCCGTTCGCGCGCGCAGAGGGCAACCGGCTGTACCGTACCGGTGACCTCGCCCGGCGCCGCGCCGATGGGACGATCGAATGCCTCGGTCGCGCCGACCTTCAGGTCAAGGTCCGCGGCTACCGCGTCGAGCTCAAGGAGATCGAGGCTGCGCTTGCCGACCACGAAAGTGTGCGCGCCGGCATCGTCGAGCCGCGGCGCGATGCCAATGGCGATGTCAGGCTGATCGCCCATATTGTCGCCCAATCCGGCAGCCAGACCAGCGCCAACGAGCTGCGCGACTTCCTCAAGAGCCGGCTGCCGGGCCATGCGATCCCGTCGGCGTTCCTGTTCCTGGATCAGGTGCCGCTGAATGCCCATGGCAAGCTCGATCGCTCCGCCCTGCTCGCGCCCGCGCAGCACGAAGCCGCAGGGACCGAGGCGGCCGTGCCGGCGCGACGCTTCACCGAAAAGGTGCTGTCCGACATCTGGATTGATCTGCTGAAGGTCGAGAACCTCGGTGTCACCGACAATTTCTTCGACCTTGGCGGCCATTCGCTGTTGGCTGGCCAGGCGATGGCACGCGTTGCCCGTGCGCTCGGGGTCTCGCTGCCGATCAAGACCATTTTCGAGGCGCCGACGATCGAGGAACTCGCCCAGCGGGTCGACGAGGCCGTGGCCACGAAACTGCAAAAGCCTGTGACGGCCGTCCCGCGCCTGTCCGAAACTGGAGCTCCAAGGCTGTCGATCGCGCAGGAGCAGATGATGCAGATCGAGCAGAACCTGCCCGACTTGCCGCTGTTCAACCTGCCCTTCGCCTTCCACCTTGAGGGTCCGATCGATCCACGCCTGCTGGCGCAGGCGATCGACGACATCGTGCGCCGCCATGAATCATTGCGGACAGCGTTCGGCTGGAACGGCGAGGAACCGGTTAGCCGCATCGATGCGCCAGCCATGTTAGGCCCTGTCCTGACCGTCGAGACCATCGGTGACGGGCTGCCCCACAACAACAAGCGACGCAGGGCGCTCGAGCGCAGGAAGATCGAGCTCCTGATTGCGCAGGAAACTTATACCCCGGTCGACGCCGCCCGGGCGCCGCTGCTGCGGGCACGGTTGCTGCGCCTTCACGCCGAGGATCATATTTTGCTGCTGACGCTGCATCACGCCATTGCTGATGGCTGGTCGATCGGCGTGCTGTTCGAGGAATTGTCGAGCCGCTACGCCGCGCTGATGGGCCATCCGTCGGCGCCTTTGCCGAAGATGCCGCTCGCATTCTCCGACGTCGCACGCTGGCAACGCTGGTGGTGCGGTACCGAGGCGGCCCGCCGGCAGGCTGCCGACTGGACCGAGAATTTGCGCGGTGCAGCTCCTCTGTTTGACGGCAAGGCCCGCCCGGGCGCATCGAGCGGCCATCATCCGCTCAGCCTGAAGCACGACCTGGTCGCCCGCCTCACGGCCTATGCGCGCCAGCACAACGCCACGCTGTTCATGTGTCTGCTCACCGGCTTGAAGGCGCTGCTGCTGGCGCAGACCGGACGCACCGACATCGCGGTCGCCACCGCCATGGCCGACCGCGCCCAGCCGGACACCGAGCGGATCGTGGGCCCGTTCGAGAACACCGTGATCGTCCGCAGCCAAATCACGCCGGATCTGTCGTTCACGCAGGCCTTGGGCCGGGTGCGCCAAAGCGTGCTCGATGCGCATACGCGGCAGGAGCTGCCGTTCAACATCCTCGCCGATCATCTGGAGCAGGAAGGCATCGATCCGGCCTCGCTGCTCCAGGTCTATTTCACGCTGCAAAATCCGCTGCGTCAGCCGCTCGACCTGCCCAATGTGACGGTGCGATCAATCGGAAACGTCGCGCGCGAAGGCCAGCCGGTGCTGCCGGTCGACCAAACCTGGCTGTCGCTGATGCTGAAGGAGCGCCCGAACGGAATTACGGGTTCATGCAATTACAAGCGCGAGCTGCTCGACGGCGGCGTGGTCGGCGCCTGGATGGAGGATCTCGTCACGCTGCTGGAGGACGCCCTCACCCAACCCAATGCGCCGCTCCACCGGCTGCTCGATCGCCGAGCGGCATGACCGGTTGTGCAGGACAGACGAATAAGGGTTCACGCGCCAGAACTGTGAATGACCAAGTTGCATCTTGATTATTTGGCGCCAGCGCGCAAGATGATTCTCGCGTTTTGATTTGGACGATTATTTTCAACCGGGGGAGCGTTATGGGTTTCATCAAATTTACCAAGGGCACCTCGTTGAGTGACAAGGACCGCAAGGCCCTGCAGAAGCTGCTCACCGACGAGAAGAAGAAGCTCCAGTCCGCACTGAAGGACGTCGACGCCAGCCTTTCGATGCTGGGCGGGAAGAAAAAGGCCAAGAAGAAGAAGTAAGATTCGTCGGCCGGGACGCTGCACGAATCTTCAGATTTCATTTTCAAGTTGGCCGCTCGCCTGTCGAGTTGGGGTCTCGCACAAGCTTGCGCCTGTAAACCGGCCAGCAATCGACAAGAATTTGCCGGAGTGGGCCGCTAGAAGCGGTTCGCTCAGTTGCTCTCTGGTCGCTTGATTCTTCGGTCAGGGCCGGATTTGGCCTCCACCTGACGCTATGGGCCCATTTGATGGCAGACGACGGAATTGAATTGTTTGTCGGACTGATCGAGAGCATTGACTCGCCGGGCGCGGTTGATGCGTGCCGGCGGCTGCTCTCGGTCGACGAACGAATCCGCGCTGACCGCTTCATGTTGGAGCGGCATCAGCGGCAATATATCTTCGCGCATGCGATGTTGCGCATGGCGCTCTCGTACGCGGCTCCCGATGTCGCGCCGACCGATTGGTCGTTTTCGACGGGCCGCTACGGGCGGCCCTTTGTCGCGGCGCCCAAGAGTTCGGCGCCGCTGCATTTCAGCCTGTCCCACGCCGACGGCTGCGTTGCTTGCGTCGTATCGAAGCATGAGGCGGTCGGTGTCGACGTCGAGACCGTGTCGCGGCGCGTCGCGCCGCTGTCGACCGCGCTCCGATTCTTTGCGCCGGAAGAGGTCGAAACGCTGCGCTGCCTGCCGGAACGCGCTGCGATCGAGCGCTTCTTCGACTATTGGACGTTGAAGGAAGCCTATCTGAAGGCCAGAGGGTTTGGGCTCAATCTGCCGCTCGATGCATTTGCGATGCAGGTGTCGCGGGAGACGATCGAGATCAGCTTCAAGCCGGATATCGCCGACGATCCCGCCGGCTGGCGCTTCTCGCTGTGCTCGCCCTCACCCTCGCACCGCCTGGCGATCGCCGACGGCTCCCGCGCGGCCGGCGGCCTTCGCATCACCCGCAACGCTTGGCCGCTCCAGGAAGCGGCGGAGTGATGGTGGCGCGGCTGCGCGTCTTTCCCGCAATCTCGCGCAACCGCGATCCCCAGAAATATGTCGGCGAGCTGATGCGGGTGGCCGAGTTTGCCGACCGCAATGGGTTCGAAGGCATTTTGCTTTTCGAAGGCAACGACGTGTTTGTCGAGCCTTGGGCGATGGCCCAGCACATCATGGCAGCGACGACGCGATCTTCGCCGCTGATCGCCGTCAATCCGGTCTACATGCACCCGTTCACGGTGGCGAAGTTCGTGTCGTCCTTTGCGCAGCTCTACGGCCGCAAGATCTATCTCAACATGATCACGGGCACCGCGATCAGCGACTTGCAGGGGCTCGGCGACGAGCAGTCGCATGCCGACCGCTACGTCCGGCTCGGCGAGTTCGTCGCATTGATGCGTGAGCTGCTCGCGAGTCCGCGCCCGGTGAATGTCAACGGCCGGTTCTACCGCGCCAATAATCTGCAGCTGCGGCCGCGCCTGCCGGCCGAGCTGATGCCGGAATTTCTGATCGCGGGGCAATCGGAGGCGGCGCAGCGCGTCGCCGAGGAGACCGGCTGCATCAAGATGCAGATGCTGCCGCCCGACCTCGATCGTGGCCTCATCGCATCAGGAATGAATTTTGGAATCTTCGCACGCGAGAGCAGCGAGGAGGCACGGCAGGCGGCGAAAGCCCGCTTCCGCGACAATCCTGACGATCGCGAGCTGCTCGCGCTCACCGTAGAGAATTCGGATTCCGTCTGGAAGCGGCAACTATATGAGGGCCAGAGCGGCGAGCTCGCCGACAATGGCTATTGGCTGCTGCCGTACCTCACCTTCCAGGCCGACTGCCCCTATCTCGTAGGCAGCCATGCCGAGATCGGCGCGAAGCTGGAGCAGTTTGCAGCGAAGGGCCTGACCACGGTCATGCTCGACATGGTCGCGGACGAGACCGAAATGCAGCACGTCTGCAAGGCGCTGGCCGCGAGCGGGATGTTCTAGTTTTTGTCCCTCGCCCCGCTTGCGGGGAGAGGCAAAAGAGACCTCACCTTGCTTCTTCAAACCCCGCCAGCGCCGAGGTCAGATTGGCGCCCAGTATATCCGAGAGATAGCCACCTTCCTGCACGAACACGGTCGGCAGGCCCATCTTCGCAATGGCCTGCCCGATGCGGCGGAAGCCGGGCGTGGTGACGGCGAGGCCCTTCAACGGATCGTGCTCGGAGGCATCGAGACCGAGCGCGATCACGAGGGCGCCGGGGGCAAAAGCCTCGATCGCCTTGCGCGCGACGTCCATCGCCTGGATATAGCCATCGTCGCCGGTGCCGATCGCCAGCGGAATGTTGAGATTGGCGCCGAGGCCGGCCCCCTCGCCGCGCTCATGCGCATAGCCCCACACGAAGGGATAATAGGCGGTCGGATCGGCGTGGATCGAGATCGTGTAGACATCCGGCCGCGCGTAGAAGATTCCTTGCGTGCCGTTGCCGTGGTGGACGTCGACATCGAGGATCGCAACGCGCTCGTGCTTCTGCCGCAGATGTGCCGCGGCAATCGCGCTGTTGTTGAGGAAGCAGAAGCCGCCGGCCATGTCGCGATAAGCATGATGACCGGGCGGACGGCAGAGCGCGTAAGTCGCATCTTCACCGTCCATCACCATCTGCGCCGCCGTGACCGCGACATCCGTCGCCGCGCAGGCCGCGGCCCAGGTGCCCGGGCCGATCGGCGCTGCGGTATCGGCGGTGTGCCAGCCGAGCTTGCCGACAATGTGGGTGGGATAGGTCGCGGCATGACGTACGGGATGGATGTTACCGATCATCTCCGGGCCGGAATCGCCGAGCGCGGTCCAGGCGTCCCAGGCTTCGCTCAGGAACGACAGATATTCCGGGCTGTGAATACGGGCGCGCGGGCCCTGCCCGAATGTGGCCGGCTCGACCAGTTGATGCTTGCCGTCCTTCAATCCCTTGAGCAGACGATCGGCGCGCTCAGGCTGCTCGGTGGTGCGCTTGACGACGCCGCGAACCAGGAAGAATTGCGGATCGTGGCTGCGATGCAGTTCGGTATGGACGGCTTTCACTCAAACACTCCGTGGTCGCTTTTGACGATGCCACAGATTGTCTTGATCCCTGCAGCCGCCGGAAGCAAGCAAGAAGAATGCCGCCCTCGTGGCACCGCCCTGCGCGAAAAGCAGGTCGCCTCTGAATTGCTCAGCAGCGGCCACGCTGGAGACAGTGCTCGCGGCCCTGCTGGTCGGTACGGAAGGATTCGATGAAGCCGCCCTGGCGCTGGGTGACGAAGACGGTCTTGCCGTCGCTGCCGCCGAAGGCGAGATTGGTCGGCTCCTTGGCCTTGAGCGCAATCTCGCGCTCGACTGCACCATTGGGCTTCATCAGCGCGATCGTGCCCTTGAGAATGCGCGCGATGTAGAGGCGGCCGGCGACGTCGGTGCGCAGGCCGTCGATGGTGTCGGGCTGGAACGCCTTGACCAGTTTCGCGTCGATCAGCTCGTTGCCACGGATGCTGTAGGACCAGACCTGGCCATTGCTGGATTCGCCGACATAGAGCGTCTTGCCGTCGGGGCTGAGATCGATGCCGTTGGTGGTACCCATCGCGCGCGGCGCTGGCATGATCTGCCCTTGCACCGAGCCGTCGGCGGCTTTCGCAATGCGCCAGATGTGGCCTTCGCGGCCCTTCCAATTCGGATCGCTCGCATAGATCGTGCCATCGCGGGCGACCGTGATGTCGTTGGGCTGGCTCATCTCGTCGGAGTGAAACCAGACGCCGGGTTCGGTGCCGCCTTTCGGGATCGCAAAGATGTTGTGCTTCTTGTAGTCGGCGATCAACATCGTGCCGTTGCGATCGAAGCGAATGGCGTTGCCGACGCTGCCCTCGGGCAGCTGCGTGAAGGCTTCCGAGGCCGCACCACCCGCGGGCAATCTACCGATCGTGCCGGGTTTGCCGAAATTGACGACAAAGAGGTTGCCATCGAGATCGGCGGCAGGCCCTTCAATACCGAAGGTGTATTCGCTCGCAGGCGTGACCTGCACACTTTCGAACAGTTTCGTTTCGGCTGCCGCCAGCGGCGCGGCAACGGCGAGCAGAAGGCTACTGCACAGGCACCAGAAATTCCTGCCGGATGTAATAGCCATCGTCGTCGCTGCACTCGCCATTCAGGTAAGGATCGGCCGGCCGGAAAAACCGGCTGAAACCCGGTTTGTCTACAGCGTTCCTTTGTGTCACGACGACGACCTTGGCGGCCGGTATTTCGCCGCATTCCTTGTTCGTCTTGCTGAAAAACTTGCGCTGCGGCAGACCGGGCTTGATACGCATCGGCGTTCCCGGAACCATCTTCGCGACGAACAGGTCAGCGGTATTGAGCAGAGCTGCGTAACCGGGCTCGGTCTTCGGCAGGCTCTCGCCGCCGGGCGGCATCAGCTTCTCCGCGCCGATACCGCGCAGCCGCGTGCGCAGCTTGCCGGACGCCGGATCGCCCGGATAAATCCAGCCGTCCTGCGACAGCATGAAACGGAGCATGGTCGCGTCCTTTTCTGCATCGGACTGACCGGCCTTCAGGCCGAAATCGGAATGGCAGCCGACGCAATGCTTTTCGACGAGGTTTTTGCGCAAGCTGGTGAGCCGGATCTTGTTCTGTGCATCCTTGGCGACGAAGGAGGCAAGCTGGTCAATCAGCGCCTGGCTGCGCGTATCGCAGGGCAGCGGCGGCGACGGATCGCCCTCGGCGCGATCGATGCGGATGACGGTCTGGTTCTTGTCCTCGACCAGCCAGATCGCACCGTCCTCCGCGATAGTCATGCCGACGGGGGCGCCTTGCGGCCGCGCGCCATTGACGCGGTGCCAGCCTGCGATCAACTCCTCGAACGGTGCGGCGGCGACATCGCCGGCCTCGGTCTGAAAATTGTGGGTCGGATCGGCCGCACAACTGACATGGTAGCGCACCGGGGCCGGAGCGGACTTTGGAAAACCGTGGTCGTCGACATCGTAGACGAGGATGCGACTGCCAGTCGGGCGATAGCCATGCAGGCCGACCAGCAGCTTGCCTTCCAGCTCCGGAAATTTCGCCCCGTGATAATACAGCATCGCGAGCGGTGCACCGTGCGGCGGCAACAGCGAGAACGGCGGCTTATAGAGCGCATTGGCCGAGCACAGCGATTTGTACACGCCGGATTGCAGCACGAGCCTGAACTCGGGGCTCGGCGTCGACAGGTCGTAACAATAGGGCCAGCCGTAATGCCTGCCCTGCTCGATCGCGTTAATCTCCTCGTTCGGCTTGAAGATATCAGGCAGGTCGCGGCCGTTCTCTCCTTGCAGGAAGGCGTAGCCCGCGTCCGGGAAATTCGGATGCAGCGCCAGCGCCAGCGAATTGCGCAGGCCCCGCGCGTAAATCGTATGGGGTGGATCGGGATCGTTCGGCCTCAATGCCGGGAAGACGCCGCCTGATGGCGGTGTGAACAGCCAGATTGCAGCCATCGCGGAGGCGCCTTCGGCCGCGGCGCATGGCCTCGTGATCGGCGCCGGCGTGATGCAATCGTCGCTATGGGCGCCGACATTGACGAACAGCCGCCCGTTGCGATCGAACACGAACTGCTTGAGCGGATGTGCGGCCTCGTCGAGCTTGGTCCCATCCGGCAGAGTGATGCGGCGGCCCGGCATGTGACGGATGATGGTCTCGACCGTGCCGCGCGGATTGTCCGCGAGCGGATCAAACCGGAAGATGGTCTCGGCGGTCGAAGCGTAGAGTTTCTTGTCCGGACCGATCACGAGGCCGAACGGATATTCGATCCCGGTCAGGAGCTCCTTGAACCGCTGGCCGCCGGCCGCGCGTGGATCCAGCAGAAGCAGCCGGCCATCGGCGTGGCCCCAACCGCCCATGTCGGCGACAACGAACAGGTCACGGCCGGGTACCTGGATGATCGACCGCGGAAATTTGAGATGGTCCTCCTCGCTGGCAACGAGGCCGGCGCAAAAGCCCGCCTTCATGTCGATCCGGAGCTTGGGAAAGGCGAGATCGCCGCTGCCGCAGGTTTCCGCTCCCACCGCGTAGCCGCTTTTCCTCACCGGTTCGGACGCGGACGGCGAGGCGAAGCCGAGAATGATCGCGGCCAAAGTGGCGATACCTGCACGCAAGCTTCGCCGTCCATCCTGGAATGTGAGCTGATTCACAGCGGCGCCCCCGACTTTCGGTCGAAGGTTGTTCCACGCCGTGCAGGCCCCGTCCAGTTGGACATCACCGGCCTGTGATCAAACCTGCAGGGCGCATGGAGCCGACCAACCTCCGTAGATTCCCTTACCGGGCTTGGCCCGAATATTTTTCGATCGTTTCGGGTGGTACCGATATGCCGTCCAAATCGCTTTCCAGAGGAGGCGTCTATGGTTCAGATGTATTTCCACTGCTCGAATGCCGAAGGCACGCTGATCGATCGCTACGGCACCGCAGTCGCCAATCTGACCGAGGCGCGCGACCGCGCCGCCCAGATCATGCGCTCGATGATCGAGACGCCCGGCGCAGAAGACTGGCGCGATTGGGTGATCCATATCAGCGACGACGACGGCGAGGAAATATTCGATCTCCCCTTCACCGCCATGCTCGGCAAACCCCATTGAGGTGATGCCATGTTCGCTTCATTGACCCTGCTCCGCCAGCCCTTCACCTTCGTCGCCAGCAAATGGCAGAAATTGGTACAGATCGCGGGCAACCCTTATCGTCCCGAACTGCACTACATGCGTGGCCCTGGCCCGAAATGGCACGCCAAATATCAGGCCAGCCGACTGAACCGCGGGCTCTGAGTTTCTGCGGCCTTCGCCGCCCTTTCCTGAAAATTAGCCTCTCCATTCGTCATGCCCGGGCTTGTCCCGGGCATCCACGTTTTCGGCCTCTGCATGAAAGAACGTGGATGGCCGGGACAAGCCCACGGCTGTCCGGTTTAAATTTATTGGACGAAGCGCATGGCGTTGATTCTACTCGATCCTGGACGTCTGCAAGCG
>NZ_JAFCKB010000013.1 GCF_018130615.1 Bradyrhizobium manausense | reverse complement strand
ACACAGCCGCAGCCAGTGGGCCGACCGAAGCTGACGCCGCGCCCGGCAAGAGCGCAGACAACGGTCATTCGCAGCACCCTGCCGCGACGGCCGCGGACACAGCCGCAGCCAGTGGGCCGACCGAAGCTGACGCCGCGCCCGGCAAGAGCGCAGACAACGGTCATTCGCAGCACGCTGCCGCGACGGCCGCGGACGCAGCCGCAGCCGGCGGAACGGCCGAACCGGACACCACGCCCGGCAAAAGCGCAGAGCACAGCAATTCACCGCACGCTCCCGACGCGGCCTCGGACCCAGTTGTAGCCAACGGGTCGACCGAACCAGACACCGCGCCTGGCAACAGCGCAGAGCATGGCAATTCGCAGCACGCTCCCGACATGGCCTCGGACACAGTTGTAGCCAGCGGGTCGACTGAACCAGAGGCCGCATCTGGCAATAGCGCCGCGAATGGCAATTCGCCGCACGCCGCCGACACGGCCTCGGACACGGTTGTAGCCAACGGGTCGACCGAACCAGACACCGCACCTGGCAACAGCGCAGAGCATGGCAATTCGCCGCTCGCCGCCGACACGGCCTCGGACGCAGTTGTAGCCAGCGGGTCGACTGAACCAGAGGCCGCATCTGGCAATAGCGCCGCGAATGGCAATTCGCCGCACGCCGCCGACACGGCCTCGGACACGGTTGTAGCCAACGGGTCGACCGAACCAGACACCGCACCTGGCAACAGCGCAGAGCATGGCAATTCGCAGCACGCTCCCGACATGGCCTCGGACACAGTTGTAGCCAGCGGGTCGACTGAACCAGAAGCCGCATCTGGCAATAGCGCCGCGAATGGGAATTCACCGCACGCCGCCGACACGGCCTCGGACACAGTTGCAGCCAACGGGCCGACCGAACCAGACGCCGCACCTGGCAAGAGCACAGAGCACGGCAATTCGCCGCACGCTCCCGACGCGGGTTCAGAAACAGCCGCAGCCAACGGGCCGAACGAACCAAGCGTCACGGTGCAGCCCTTAGACCCCGGTTCTGCAAGCTCAACGGTAGCGGCCAATCCGATCGAAACGAATGCCCCGGCCCCTCCCGCTGCAGCGACGTCCGAGACCGGAGCTGTCCAAGAACTGGTATTCAACTTCGATAGTCCGGCTTCCCCTTCTCCTCTCACTGCGGTCGTTGAGCTGACGGCGACCAACGTTCCGCCCGCGCTGCTCAACCTTGACGTCGAATCGGGGGCAATTCTCAACGCGGGCCTACCTGCCTTGCAGGATCACGCAACGGGTCACGACAATAATACTTCGCATCATGCTACGGCGCATTCATCCCACGACCTCCTGATTTGAAAGACGGCCACAGACGGCACCAATCGCGACTGCAGCCGAATACACGCAACGACGCGACCCCAATTATAAAGGCCTGATGCAGCGCCTCGGCCGCTTTTGCGCTTCTTGGTGGCTGTTCGATGGCCCGCCAGGCATCAGCAGACTCATCACGTGGCGCCTCGACAAACCGTGATGCGTTTCACCCGCATGTTCGAGCGCAGCCGCGAGGTCGAGCTGGAGCGGCCTCGATGTCATCAGCCGAGCACCAAGAGGCAGCCCGCGATCTGGCCCCGCTTCGCGAGGTGTCGATGAGCGCGCTGGACAATATGCTCGCGTCAGCCCAGGAACGTACGGTTACGCACTGAAATCTGGAATCATAGGGGGCGCCCGTGCGCGCACGACATCTCGCCATTCTCCTCATGCTCCTCGCCCCCGCCGCCCACGCCGAGGTCGAACACTTCCCTTCCACCTTCCAGACCAGGACGATCCCGGCCAACGGCACGCAAATTCATGTGCGCGTCGGCGGCAAGGGGCCCGCCGTGATCCTGATCCACGGCTTTGGCGATACCGGCGATATGTGGGCCAGGCTCGGGGCTGACCTTTCGCGCGATCACACCGTGGTCGTGCCTGACCTGCGCGGCATGGGTCTCTCAGGCAAGCCCGAGAACGGCTACGACAAATGG
Source organism: Bradyrhizobium manausense (assembly GCF_018130615.1). Classification (GTDB taxonomy): domain Bacteria; phylum Pseudomonadota; class Alphaproteobacteria; order Rhizobiales; family Xanthobacteraceae; genus Bradyrhizobium; species Bradyrhizobium manausense_A. Next base: position 201,536 of record NZ_JAFCKB010000013.1, on the reverse strand, counting down.
AGCCAGGCCGCCGATATGCGTGCTGTCCTGCAGTCGCTCGGCATCGAGAAGGCCGCCGTCGTCGGACACGACATCGGCACCATGGTGGCCTACGCTTATGCGGCCCGGTATCGCGATCTGACCGAAAAACTGGTCGTCATGGATGCCCCTGTGCCCGGTGTGCCGCCGTGGGACGAGGTCGTCCGCAGCCCGCAGCTCTGGCACTTCGATTTCGGCGGCCCCGACATGGAGCGGCTGGTCAAGGGCCGCGAGCGCATCTACCTCGACCGCTTCTGGAATGAGTTCGCCGGCACGCCCTCAAAAGTCACCGAAGCGACGCGCCGTCATTACGCAGAGCTCTATGCGTGGCCGGGCGCGATGCATTCGGCCTTCGCCCAGTTCAGGGCAATCCGCACCGACGCTGAGGACAACAAGAAAGCGATCGCGACCAAGCTAGCCATGCCTGTGCTGGCCATCGGCGGTGAGAAGTCGTTCGGCAAGATGGAAGCGGTCGTGATGCGAAACGCGGCGAGCGATGTCACCGAGGTCGTGATTCCGGGTGCCGGGCACTGGCTGATGGAAGAGGATCCGGCAGCGACCATCAAGGCGGTGCGCGAGTTTATCGATGGGAAGAAATGAGGCGGCGAGTCTGTAGGATGGGTTGAGCTCTTGCGAAACCCATCGCACTTGTTTCGTGATAACGTCGCGCCATGACTGCGTACCGCCGCAACTTCGTTCCGGGTGGATCCTTCTTCTTCACCGTCAATCTGGCGGAGCGGAAGCTATCGTTGCTGACAGAGCATGTGGAGATGTTGCGTGCGGCGTTTCGTGAGACACGCCAACGCCATCCATTCACGATCGACGCCATCGTGGTGTTGCCCGATCACCTTCACACCGTATGGACGTTGCCTGAAGGTGATGCCGATTTTGCAACGCGCTGGCAATTGACCAAGTCCACATTTTCGCGCCGTCTGGCGCGAAACGAACGGATATCCCGAAGCCGCTCGGCCAAAGGCGAACGGGGCATCTGGCAACGCAGGTATTGGGAACATACTATTCGCGACGGGATCGATTTTGCCCGGCATGTCGACTACGTTCATATCAATCCGGTCAAGCACAGGCTCGTCGACCAGGTCCGCGATTGGGCGCCGTCCTCGTTTCATCGCCACGTGGAGCTTGGCAACTATCCTCCCGATTGGGCAGGCGATCAGTCAGATGATGGCCGCGATTACGGCGAGCGGTGATGGCGAAGAGATGGGTTTCGCAAGGGCTCAACCCAACCTACGCGCTTATCGGGAGTTGTTCCGGTTTTGACGCGAAGCGGACAAGGGTCGCTTAGTCCTCTGCTCGAATTTCTTGACCAAACCTATCGACAAAGCGCTGCCGAATTTGCACGAACCACCGCTCTTCATACTCTGCGACGAAGCCCTCGGCCGTCAGCACCGCGTGTGCAAATTGATCAGCAGTAAGAGCCTTCGTTGACGCAATTCGTTGGGCGTCAGCAAGTGGAATGCAGAAGCCCAAATCAGCGCAAAGTTCGGATAGCAAGTGGGATAAGCGGTCTTCCAACGACGAATCCTGCTTGAGCGGCCGAAAACCCATTTGGTTTTGTATCCTTTGCATTGCCGCTGTGACGGATAGCACAAATAAGGCTTCCGGTCCTGGCCCTTCTCGGACCTCATGCAAATGTCCGCTTCTACACCGCTATTAGGAGATAAGCCAACATCGCGGATTTCATGAGCACGCGCCCTAGCTTTGACGCGCATCCGAACCCTCCTCCTCACGCCCAAACCGCTCGACCAGAAAATCGATGAACAGCCGCACCTTCACCGAGAGGTGCCGCGTCGGCGGATAGACCGCATAGAGCGCGAGCGGCGGCGCCGAATAGTCGGCCAGCACCGTCCGCAACTCGCCTTTCCGGAGAGCCTCCGCGGCGATGAACTCGGGCAGCAGCGCGAGCCCCCTGCCCTTGATCGCGACGTCGCGCAGCACCTCGGCATTGTTGACGCAGAGCGACCAGGCCGGCTGGATCCAGTGATCGCCGTCGCGGCCCGTGAGCTTCCACTGATTGCCGGTGAGCAAAAAGCCGTAAGTGAGCGAGGCATGCTCGCGCAGGTCCTGCGGATGCTTTGGCTTGCCGTGGCGCGCGAGGTAATCGGGCGAGGCGCAGATCATGCGCGGGACCGGCACAATCTTCCGCGCGATCAGGCTGGAGGATTCCAGCTCGGCAATCCGCAGCGTCACGTCAAATCCGTCCTGGACGGGATCGAGCAGATCGTCGCTGAGCACCATCTGGAGCTGAAGCTCCGGGTACGCTTCCATGAAGTCTGCGAGCACGGGCCCGAGCCGCATCGTGCCGAACGACATCGGCGCATTGACGCGCAGCAGTCCGCGCGGCGCCGACTGGGCCTGCGTCACCGCCTGATCGGCGGCCTCGATCTCCGAGAGGATCACGACCGCCCGCTCGAAATAGCGTTGGCCGTTCTCGGTCGGGCTGGCGTGGCGGGTGGTCCGGTTCAAAAGCTGGACGCCGAGGCTCTCTTCGAGGTCGGCGACGTATTTGCTGATCGCCGAGCGCGACAGCCGCAGCTGCCGCCCCGCTTCGGCAAAGCTGCCGCTTTCGACCACTTTCACGAAGGCCCGGAGGCTGGCGACCTTATCCAAGAGCCCGCCTCGTCGATTGTTTCCAAATCGTAGACATAGCCGTCATATTTGCATGGATTGTCTCCAATCCAAAGCGGAACAATATTTCCGGCCAGAGCAAGACCGCTCCCCGAATTCTGGAGGACGACAATGTCTGGACTGCACCATGTCACCGCGATTGCCGGCGACCCCATCCGCAATTTCGGCTTTTACACCAGGGATCTCGGCCTGCGCTTCGTCAAGAAGACGGTCAATTTCGACGATCCCGGCACCTATCACTTCTATTATGGCGACGAGACCGGCCGCCCCGGCTCCATCCTGACCTTCTTCCCCTGGGCCGGCGTGTCCCCCGGGCGCCGCGGCGTCGGCGAAACCCATCAGACTGCCTTCCGCGTGCCACAGCGCTCGCTCGGCTACTGGACCCAGCGCTTCACCGAGAAGGGCATTCCTTACGAAGCGCTGGAAAAGCGCTTCGGCGAGTCCGTGCTGCCGTTCACCGACCCGGACGGTATGGCGCTTGCGCTCGTCGGCATTCCCGGCGCCGAGAACGAGCCCGGCTGGAGCAATGGCGACGTGCCGGCCGAGCATGCGATCCGCGGCTTCCACGGCGTGACCTTGCTGCTCGACAGCGCGGCGAAGACGGCTGCCGTGCTCACCGACGTGTTCGGCTTCAAGGAGACGGGGCGCGAGGGCTCGGTGATCCGCTTCAAGGCGCCGGGTGATGTCCAAGGCAGCGTCGTCGACATCTACGAGGCCAAGGGCTTTCTGCGCGGCCATCAGGGTGGCGGCTCCGTCCATCACATCGCCTTCCGCGCGGCTGACGATGCCGAGCAGGGCCAGATGGCGCAAAAGCTCGTGAGCAATCACGGCCTGCATCCGACCGAGCAGAGGGATCGCAACTACTTCCGCTCGATCTACTTCCGCGAGCCCGGCGGCGTGCTGTTCGAGATCGCGACCGACATCCCCGGCTTCGCCGTGGACGAGCCCGTTGCGACACTCGGACGCGACCTGAAGCTGCCTGTTTTCCTCGAACAGCATCGCAAGCAGATCGAAAGCGTGCTGCCGAGCCTGGAAGAGACCGCATCATGATCGAGAATTCGTTCATTCATCGTTTCGAGCCCGCGACCAGCGCGGGCTCCCCTCCGCTCCTGCTTTTGCACGGCACCGGCGGCGACGAGAACGACCTGCTCGGGCTCGGCAAGATGGTCTCGCCCGGCTCCGCCCTGCTCTCGCCGCGCGGCCGCGTGCTCGAACATGGCATGCCGCGCTTTTTCCGCCGTCTTGCAGAAGGCGTGTTCGACGAGCAGGACGTGCGACGGCGCGCGCTCGAGCTCGGCGATTTTGTCGCGGATGCACGGCAGCGCTACGGCATCGCCGCGCCAATCGCGGTCGGCTTCTCCAACGGCGCCAACATCGCGGCTGCGCTGTTGCTGCTGAAGCCGGACGTGCTCGCAGGCGCGATCCTGCTGCGTGCCATGGTGCCGCTGTCGGATCCGCCCAAAGCTGAGCTCGACGGCAAGCCGGTGCTGCTGCTGTCCGGGCAAGCTGACCCGATCGTGCCGGCGAGCAATTCGGCAAAGCTTGCGGAGCTGTTGTCGGAAGCAGGCGCGCGTGTCGAGCACAAGGTGCTGCCGGCAGGACACCAATTGTCGCAGGCCGACGTGACGTTGGCTCGTGACTGGATCAGCAATGTCGAGGCGAAAGCGGCATGAGCCAACAGGCGGCGCATCGTTTCCGAACAGTGCGCCAGCGGGCTAAAGTTCCACAATAACCTGTATCAATCGGCGTGTTCCAATCCAGGAACACACGCCCCTGTTGTGATTCCATTAAGAGTTGTTGTGGCACGAACATTCCCGCAATGCAGGGAGTGGCCGCAAATGGCTAGTCGCAACTCGTCCATCACGCCTGACGCTGTGCTGCGTCTGATCGCGTGAACTGATGGGACTCTTGCGATTGCTCCTGGCGCTGGCTGTCGTCGGCGACCATGTGCTGCCGCCATTCCCCTGGCTTCGTCTCACGACGGGGATCATGGCAGTTGAAGTCTTCTTCGTTGTTTCCGGCTTCTACATGCAGATGGTCCTGTCGCAGCGATACGCGTCGCCAGGAGCGTTCTACCTCAGCCGGGCCTTTCGAATTTTCCCGACCTATTGGCTCGTGGCTGGTCTTGCTTTCGCGCTGTGGCCCGCGAACGGCTTCCACGACATCGCCAATCTGGGATGGCAGCCGGCCATTCTGCTGTTCGCATCCAGCGTCTTGATCTTTCTTCAGGACACGTTGCTGTTCCTCGGAGTGGATCACGGCGAGCTATTCTTGACTGCAAATTTTCATTCCACTGCCCCTCAGCTTTCGTCATATCTGCTCGTGCGCCCGTCGTGGACGCTGGCACTGGAGCTGTATTTTTATCTGTTGGTGCCTTTTTTGGCCCGGCTACGCAGCTCTCACCTGGGTGCGCTCGCTGTCATCCTCACCGGAGCAAGGCTTGCAGCCTATGGCGCCGGACTGGATCACGATCCCTGGTTTTATCGCTTCTTCCCGTTCGAGCTTCCTCTCTTTGTGTTGGGAATGCTCAGCTTCCGCTTGCTCAGCCAAATCGAAATGCATCCGCTCTCGAAATCAAGGCCCCTGGCGCTGGTCGCCATCGCCGGCTTGATCGTGCTCGGACAGTGCTTTGTCTTGAACGTTCCCGAACAATACAGCTTCGTTGCGGCGACCATGGCGGCGGCGGTCGTTCCGATTGCCTTCGTGGCCTTCAAGGACGCCACCATCGATCGGTTTGTCGGAGAGCTCTCCTATCCCGTCTATCTCGTGCATGTCCCGATCATTCAGTTTTTCAGCGACAATTATGCCGCCGTGGTCGCGATGAGCCTGTTGCTGTCTTGTCTCATCGTCGTCGGTCTTGAGAGGCCGCTGGAGCGACTTCGCCATCGGCTCGCCGGCGGCAACGGAACCAAGACCAAGTCCATGCCGCCCATCACGACCAAAGCGGCGTTCGGATTGGCCAGCGCCGCGGACCGGCAGTCCTGATTCATCTCGGCTGTGAACGTGAACTTCGTTTGATGAAGCGTATGGCCAACCATCGACGTCTCGGGATGGCTTCGTCATGGCGTGCACTGCCTGACGGCACGTCCTGAACCACGAGACCGCAACGATCGCATCATGCCGGTGTTTTGCCCGACGGGTCAACGCCGCCGCGAACTTGCGCAAGCCATTGGAGCGGATCGCGCAAGCCATTGAAAAACCTGGCCCCGGCTACTGTGCATGGGGTTGTTTTCTGGTTTTTGTTTTGGCCTGCCCAAGAAAACGGGCCTCTCTCCGACGGAGAGAGGCCCATCTTGAAGCGCCAGGTCGACTTGATCGAGCGATCCCTATTCCCAGGACCAGGCCGAGAAGTCGTTCTCGAACTGCGGGACTTCCTTCCAGACGCCCTTCAGCTTCTTGTTGATCACGGTCGGCCATTGCGGCTGGAACAGGTAGGCGGAGACGGCGTCGGTGGCCAGCATGCGCTGGGCATCGCCAAGCAGCTTTGCGCGGCCGGCCTCATCAGGCGTCGACACGATCTGCTTGTAGAGCGCGTTGAACGCCTCATTGTTGTAGCCGAGGTAGTAGTCCGGCTCAGTCACCTTGACGAGATCGAACGGCTCGACATGGCTGACGATGGTGAGGTCGTAATTGTGCGGCCCGTTGGGAGCGAACACCTGCGACAGCCACTGCGCCCATTCGACGTTCTCGATCTTGGCGTTGATGCCGACCTTGGCGAGCTGGGCCGCGACGATCTCGCCGCCCTGCCGCGCGTAGGGGGGCGGCGGCAGCTTCAGGCTGAGTTCGAGCGGCGTGGTAACGCCGGCCTCGGCGAGCAGCTTCTTGGCCTTCTCGGGATCGTAAGGGTTGATGCCGGTGGTGTCGACATAGCCGAGCGAACCCGGCGTGTAGAAGCTGCCGATCGGCGTGCCAAAACCTTCGACCGCGCCGTCGATCAATGCCTTGCGGTCGATGGCGGCGAGGATCGCGCGGCGCACCCGCACGTCATCGAGCGGCTTCTTCTTCTCGTTGATGGCGACGATGGTCTTGGCCTTGGAGCCGCCGACCAGCACCGTGAAGCGCGGATCGTTCTTGAACTGCGCAACGCCGCGGGTGGTGACGCGCGGGAACGCATCGACGTCACCGGACAGCAGGGCGGCAATCTGCGCGGCGGGATCGCCGATGAAGCGGATCGTCACCTTGGACAGCTTGATCGCGGAAGCGTTGCGATAGTCGGCCCATTTGTTGAGCGTGAGCGAGGAGCCCTTGACCCAGGCCCCTAACTGATACGGCCCGGTGCCGACCGGCTGCGTCACATTGGTCGCTGCGCTCTTCGGCTCCACGATCGAGCCGCTCGCCTGCCCCAGCAGGAACGGCAGGTTCGGCTCGGGATATTTCAGGCTGATCACGATCGTGCCGGCGTCGGGCGCATCGACCTTCTCGAAGGCCTGGAACAGGCTCTTGTCCTTGTTGGTGCTGTTCGCGGCCGCGTTGCGCTCGAACGAGAACTTCACCGCGGCGGAATCGAAGGCTTCGCCGTTCTGGAATTTGACGCCCTTGCGCAGCTTGAACGTATAGGTCTTCAAGTCGGGCGAGGCGGTCCAGCTCTCGGCGAGCAGCGGCGAGACCGAACCGTCCTCGTTGATCTTGGTCAGGGTCTCGTAGATGTTGTAGAGCGTGACCTCGGCGATCGCGGCAGCCGCGGCGTTGGTGGGATCCAGCCCCGGCGGCTCCAGCGTCATGCCCATGACGACGCTGTCCTTCTTGCTTTGCGCCAGCACTGGCAGCGGCGCCGCGGCCAATGCTGCGGCGAAAGCGACGATCGTTAGCTTCTTCAACATGCCCAACTCCCCGGCCTTCTTCTGTCTTCTTGAGACTACGCCAATTCTGCAGCCGACACTAACCTTCCATGGCCACCTGCGGCAATGCCATCACGGCCTCCGCCTTGTGGCAGGCGGCAAGGTGCCCCTCGCCTACCCTGCGTAGCAAGGGCGGAACCTCGCGGCAATGCTGGTCGGCAAGCGGGCAACGCGCCACATAGGGGCATCCGGTCGCGGCCGCCGATTGCGAGGCGATCGCCTGAGCCCCGCGCCGCCGCCGGCCGCCACCGGCGCGGGCCCGCGGCACCGCGTCGAGCAGGGCGCGCGTATAAGGATGGGCGCAGCGCTCGAACAGATCTTGGGGACGCCCCTGCTCGACGACACGACCGAGATACATCACCGCGACCTCGTCGCAGAGATAATCGACCACGGCGAGGTCGTGACTGATCAGGATGTAGCTGAGACCGAACTGCTCCTGCAGGTCCTGCATCAGGTTCAGCACCTGGGCCTGCACAGAGACATCGAGTGCGGAGACCGGTTCGTCCGCGACGATCAGTTTCGGCTGTGTGATCAACGCCCGCGCGATCGCGATGCGCTGGCGCTGGCCGCCCGAGAACTCATGCGGATATTTGTCCATGTCCGCTTCGCGCAATCCGACCTGCTTCAGTACCGCGGCGACGCGGGCGCGGAACGTATTGCGGTCGGCATCGTCAAGCACGGTGAGCGGCTCGGCGACGATCCGCTCGATGGTCTGGCGCGGGTCGAGCGATCCGTAAGGGTCCTGAAAGACCATCTGGAAATCCCGCCGCGCGCGGCGCAATTCATCGGGGGAGATGCGGTTGAGGTCGCGGCCGAGCAGCGTGACCTGCCCCGCGGTCGGCCGCTCCAGCGCCATCACCACTCGCGCAAAGGTCGACTTGCCTGAGCCGGATTCGCCGACGATGCCGAGGCTCTTGCCGGCAGCAACTTGCACGCTGACGCCGTTGAGCGCGCGTACCTGACCGGGCGGACGAAACAGGCTCTCGCGCGGCAGCGTGTAGCGCTGCTCGAGATCTTTGACGTCGAGAAGGGGTGCCATGCTCATGCGGACAGCGCCCCGACATTCGCGGCGATCGAGATATCGGTGCGCACGCAGCGCACGACATGACCGGGGCCGACTTCGACCATCGGCGGCAGCGCCGCGCGGCATTTGTCCAGGACCAGCGGACAGCGATCGCCGAAGGCGCAGCCCGCCGGCAGATCGGCGAGCTCCGGCACCGTGCCCGAGATCGTCTTCAGCCGCGTCCCCTTGCGCGCGCCGAGCCGCGGACGGGCGCGGAACAGGCCTTGCGTGTAGGGATGGCCCATGCGGCGGAATACCTCGTCGGTCGGCCCGCTTTCGACGACAGTGCCGCCATACATCACCATCATGCGCTGCACGTTTTCGGCGATGACGCCGAGATCATGCGAGATCAAAATCATCGACATGCCGCGCTCCTCGACGAGATCAGCGATGAGATCGAGGATCTGGCCCTGAATGGTGACGTCGAGTGCGGTGGTCGGCTCGTCCGCGATCAAGAGATCCGGCTCACAGGCAAGCGCCATCGCGATCGTGACGCGCTGGCGCTGGCCGCCGGAGAACTGGTGCGGATAGGCGTCGATGCGCTTGGCCGGATCAGGCAACCCGACGCGGTCGAGCAAGGCGATCGCTTCTCTGCGCGCCTGCGCGGCGGAGTATTTCTTGTGGCGCCGCAGCGGCTCGGCGACCTGATGGCCGATCGTGTGCATCGGGTTGAGCGCCGTCATCGGCTCCTGGAAGATCATGCTGATGCGATTGCCGCGCAGCTTGCAATAGTCCGCATCCGGCAGCCGCGCGAGCTCGTTGCCATCGAGCTTGATGCTGCCGGTGACGACCGCGCTGTCCGGCAGCAATCCCATCAGCGACAGCGCCGTGATCGACTTGCCGCAGCCGGACTCGCCGACGAGCCCGAGCGTCTCGCCGCGCTTCAGCGCAAAGCTGACGCCGCGCACGGCGTGCGCCGGGCCGCGGCTGGTGTTGAGGCGGATGCCGAGATTGTCGACAGCGATCAGGGGAGCCGCATCAACCATCGTCATCGCTCCCGCGCCAGTCGGGGATCGAGCAAATCGCGCAGTCCGTCGCCGAGCAAATTGAGGCCGAGCACGGCGATCGCGATCGCCGCACCGGGATAGACCGCGAGCATCGGCGACTGGAACAGCATGGTCTGCGCGTCATTCAGCATGCGTCCCCAGGACGGCTGCGGCGGCTGCGTGCCGAGGCCAAGATAAGAAAGCGCGGCTTCGGCCAGGATCGCGAGCGCGAACTGGATGGTCGCCTGCACGATCAGGATCGACAGGATGTTCGGCAGGACATGCTCGATGGTGATGCGGAAGGCGCCCTTGCCCGAGGCCCGCGCAGCCAGCACGAATTCGCGCGCCCAGATCGCATTGGCCGAGCCGCGCGTCAGGCGCGTCAAGGTCGGGATCTGGAAAATGCCGATCGCGATGATCGAAGTCACCATGCCCGGCCCTGCGACCGCGGCCAGCATGATCGCCGAGAGCACCGCCGGAAAGGCGAAGGTGAAATCGGAGAAGCGCATGATGATCTCTTCGGTCCAGCCGCGCTTGGCCGACGCGATCAGGCCGAGGCAGACGCCGAAGGTAAGCCCGATGCTGACCGCGATGATGCCGACCAGGATGGTCGATCGCGCGCCCGCCAGCAGCAGCGAGACGATGTCGCGGCCGAAAGAGTCAGTGCCGAGCCAGTGCGCCGCCGAGGGGGGCCTGAGTTTCGATGCGATGTCAATCTCGGTAGGCGGCCACGGCGTCCACACCAGCGACAGCAGCGCCGAGGCGACCACCAGCAGGCTGAGCGCGCCGCCCAGCACGAAGCTGCGATGGCGCAGCGCGCGGCCCCAGAAGGTCCGAGCCGGCAAGGGACGCGTTGCGGCCGGCACGTCAACCGGAGTGGAAAGCTGCGCGCTCACAGGTCGTGCACCTTGATGCGGGGATCGATGAAAGCATATAGCACGTCGACCACGAAATTGACGATGACGACCATGGCCGCGAGCAGCATCACGCAATTGCGCACCACGATCAGGTCGCGGTTGGCAATCGACTGGAAGATCAGCCGCCCGAGCCCCGGCAGATAAAACACGTTCTCGATCACGATGGTGCCGGCGAGCAGATTGGCGAATTGTAGGCCCATGACCGTCATCACGGGGATCATGGCGTTGCGCAGCACATGGCTCCACAGCACCTCTCGCTTGCCGAGCCCCTTTGCGCGCGCGGTACGGACGAAGTCTTCGCGCAGCACCTCGAGGACCGCCGAGCGAGTGACGCGGGCCAGAATCGCAGCCTGCACCACGGCGAGCGAAATCGATGGCAGCAGCAGCGATTTGACGCCGGGCCAGATGCCGTCATCCCAGCCGGCAAAGCCGCCGGCGGAGAGCCATTGCAGCCGCACGGCGAACAGCAGGACCAGCAGGATCGCGAACCAGAAGTTCGGCAGTGCGATGCCAATCTGGGTCAGCGACATCACGCCGACGTCGCCGAGCTTATTGTGATTGGCCGCGGTGTAGATGCCGGCCGAGAGCGCCAGCACCACCGTGAGCAGCATCGACATGATCGCGAGCGGAATGGTCAACACCAGCCGCTCCGCGATCAAACTCGCGACCGGCGTGCCATAGACATAGGAATTGCCGAGATCGCCGATCACGAAGCCCTTGATCCATTGCAGGTAGCGGACCGCGAGCGGCTGATCGAGCCCGAGCTTGACGGTGAGCGCGCGAACCGCGTCGGCCGACGCATCGGCACCCATCAGCATCTGCGCAGCATTGCCCGGCAGCGCATCCAGCACGAGGAAAATGATCACCGACGCGCCGACCAGCGTCGCCAGCAATGTCAGGACACGTCGGAGGACAAATACGCTCATGCGCGGTCGGGCCCAGGGCTCATCAGCGGCACGATCAACATGTCCGGACGCCGGACGCAAGTCCTTTGCAGACCATCGTCATCCCCTCAAGCCGGCCGGCGGGCGAGAAGGTCGTGCGAGGCCTCGAACAGCGCGCTGGCACGCAGCAATTCCGCATCACGGCGAAAGCGCCCGACGAGTTGGAGCCCGATCGGCAGACCGTCGCGGCCGAAGCCGCAGGGCAGACTGATCGCGGGGTGGCCGGTCATGTTGAACGGCATGGTCCAGGGGAACCAATGCGGCCGGACGCTGTCGAACTGCCGGCCATCGATCTCGATTTTGCCGAACAGGTCCTGGTCGACCGGCAGCGCGGTGCGGGTGATGGTCGGCATCGCCAACAGATGCCCGCGCACAAGCAGGGATTGCACGCGACGGAACAACGCCGTGCGCGCGAACATCGCCTCCTGATAGTCAACGCCGCTGACATTGGTCGCCAGCGCGATCTGCTTGACGAAGGCTTCGCTGAGGGCGCTGCCATGTTCGGCCACCAACTTCGAAAAGCGCGAGCGCCAGACGGTATGGTTGATGGCGCGCCAGATCGGCTCGACATCGTAGCCCTCGCCGGAGAACTCTTCGAGCTCGGCGCCGAGATTGGCGAGCCGATCGAGACTCGCCTTGAAGGCCGCGGCAACGTCTGACGACACCGGGCGTCCCGGCGGCGAAGCACAGAACAGGATTTTCTGCCCGCGCAGGTCGCCGCGCGCAGCTGCAGTGCCGATAAAATCGGGCACGGGCACGCCGATCGACCAGGGATCGCAGGCATCCTCGCCGGCCATTGCCTGCATCATCAAGGCGGTATCGGCGACGGTGCGCGTCGTCGGGGTGACATAGGTCTGGTTGCCGAACGCGTCCAGCGCCTGGCTGTGCGCGATCACGCCGTTGCTCTGCTTCAGCCCGACCACGCCGTTGCAGGCAGCGGGGATGCGCGTAGAGCCGCCACCATCAGTCGCGATCGCCAGCGGCGCGATGCCGCTCGCCACGGCCACCGCCGCTCCGCCGCTGGAGCCGCCGGACGAACGCTCTGCGCTCCAGGCATTACGAGTCCGGCCGAACAACGGCGAGTCGGTCAGGCACTTGCTGCCAAATTCCGGCGTCGTGGTCTTGCCGATCAGGATTGCGCCCTCGCTGCGCAGTTTGGCGAACGCGACGGCGTCCTCGGTGGGGACGTTGTCCTTGTAGGGAACGGCCCCGAATGTGGTCTTCACACCCTTGGTGTTGACGATGTCCTTGACGGTAACGGGAAGCCCATGCAGCAGGCCGAGCGGCTCGCCCGTCATCACCTTGCGCTCGGCCGAGCGCGCCGCTTCCATCGCCTCGTCGCCACAGAGAGTGATGAAGCAATTCAGCTCGGGCTGGAGCGCCTCGGCGCGCGCGAGCACGGCGCGGGTGATTTCGACGGGGGAAATCTGCTTATTCGCAATCAGAGGACGCAATTCGGTCGCGGACAGCAGGCAGGGATCGCCATTCATCGTCAGATCGTGCTCCGAAGCGGCCCTCATTGGCCTCATGCATTGACAGCGAGAATGACAGTTTTGTTAACTCGCCGTCCAATACGATTTTGGTCGTAAACCCATACGGTTTCGGTATGCCTATAGATCTTCGCCGTCTCCGCTATTTCGCCGCAGTGGCCGAGGCTCGCAGCGTCGGCAAGGCTGCCGAGCGGCTGCGGATGGCGCAACCGCCGCTCTCGGTCCAGATCCGCAAGCTCGAGGCCGAAGTCGGCGCGCCGCTGTTCCACCGCGGCACACGCGGCATGGAGCTTACGGACGCGGGTCAGGCGCTGTTGGCGCGTGCCGGCGAGGCGCTGGCGCTGGCGGCCGACGGCATCGAGGCCGCGCGTGCGGTCGCAGCCGGGCGGCGCGGTCGGATCTCGGTCGGCTACATGTTCGTGTTGGCGAACGCCGTGCTGCCGCGATTGATCCCCGAACTGCGGCGATCCATTCCCGGCGTCGATATCGATTTCGTCGATCTCAGCGCATCGACGCGCGAGGCGCGGCTGCTCGACCGCAGCGTCACGGTCGCGCTATGCATGCCGGCGATCCACCACCCTGAAATCCAGGTGGCCCTGATCGGCGCGCAACGCTTCATGCTGGCGATGCCGAACCGTTCGCCGCTCGCGCGTCTCGGCGCCGTGCCGATGACACGGTTGCAGGGACGTCCGCTGATTGCGCTGCCGCCACCGGAGCGGGACCCAGCCTCTTCCGCCGTCGCGGCCCTGCTGCGGCGGCATCAGATCGTGATGCCGATCGCAAGCCGCGTGGAGACGGCGCATTCGGCGATGAGCTTGGTTCTCGCCGGCGAAGGGCTTGCGATCCTGCCAGCCTGCGCCAAGCTCGGGGCCCCGCGCGGCATCGTGTTCCGGCCGCTGCGGGAGGCCGCCGATCGCATCGACATCGCAGTGTGCTGGCGGCGGGACTCCCAAAGCCCGCTGATCCCCAAATTTCTGAAATGCGCCGAGAAAGTCGTCGCGCGGCTGTGAGGCCGCCTACCAGCTCCAGCTGATCTCGCGGCTCCAGGGCGGATCAGCACCCGGTCGCGTGCAGGTCAGACCAGCGCAATTGGCGGCAAAGGACAGCGCCCGGCGGAGTTCATCAGTACCGATGTCCTTGAGTTGCTGCCGGGCGAGACGCCCCTGCTTGTGCAGAGCAAACAGCAACGCCGCCTGAAAGCTGTCGCCGGCGCCGATGGTGTCGGCGACCTCTATTTTCGGCGCCTCAACCTCGATCTGCCCTGCCTTTGCATGCCAAGCGATGGCGCCGTCGTTGCCGCGGGTGATGACGACAAGACTTGTGCCCTGCCCCAGCAGCGCCCTTGCGCGCTGCTGATACGGCTCCTCGTCGAAGAGATAAGCGAAGTCGACATCCGACATCTTGATGAGATCGGCGCCGGCGGCGAATTCGGCCATGCGCGCGAGATAAGCCGGCTTGTCCTTGACGAGATTGGGGCGGCAGTTCGGGTCGAAGGATATCGTAGACGAGGCCTTCGCGTCCGCGATCAGCGCCGTTGTTTCGGCGGCGCCCTGGTCATTGACCAGCGTGGTCGAGCCGACATGGACAGCTTCGACTGCACCGAACGGGATGGTGCCGCGCCGAAAAGTCCAATTCCGCGTCGCGGTCTCGGCGTCATAGAAGGCGTAATGTGACTCGCCGGCGACAATGCGGACGAAGGCGAGCGTGGTCTGATAGTCGCTGCGGGTGGCGAGGCTCAGCTGGACGTTCGAGGCAGCGGCATGGTCGGCGATCATTCGCCCGAACAGGTCGGTCGAGATCCCGCCGACAAACCCGGTCGGGGCGCCGAGCCGCGCGATGCCGATGGCGACGTTGAGACAAGAGCCGCCGACCGCCGGCATCACGGCTTCGCGTCCATCAACGTTCTTCGTCGGCACGAAATCGATCAGCGCATCGCCGCAGGAAATCAGCATGTCTCTTAGCCCTTGACGATGTCGCGCATCGCCGCGCGACTGCCGCGATCGACCTCGCGCAACAGCTTATAGACCTCGCGCTTCCTGGTGTGAAATTCCGCCATGTCGGGCGCGGTCGGCTCGCTCTTGCGTCCGAGCGCCGACATCTTGGCCATGGTCTCGCCGATCGAGGCATAGGCGCCGCCCGCGACTGCGCCAAGCATCGCGGCCCCCAGCAGTACCGGCTCCTTGGTCTGCGGCAGCGCGACGGTGAGGCCTGTGGTGTCAGCCATGATCTGCCGCACCAAGGGACTACGGCTCGCGCCGCCGCCCATGATCATGATGCCAGCATGCACATCATGTGCGGCAAAGGCTTCGATCACCTCGGCGAGGCCATAGGCGAGCCCGCACAGACCCGCGACGAACAGCCGCTCCATCGAGCTGACGTCCGTATCGAGATCGAGGCCCGCGATCACCGCGCGGGTATCGGGGTCGGCATAGGGCGAGCGGTTGCCGATGAACTCAGGGAGCACGTGGACATCACGCGCCAGCAGCGCAGCGCGGCTGGCATCGCCGGCGCGTGCGATGATGCGGCGCTCGAGAAACTCGATGAGGTCGACGCCCTCGCTGCGCGCCGCGGCACTCGCTTCCGCATGGCCGGGATGCGACTTGAGGAGATGGTCGATCGCCGCGCCCGCGGCTGACTGGCCGCCCTCGTTGAGCCAGAAGTCCGGCACCATGCCGGAATAATAGGGACCCCAGACGCCAGGCACGAAGCAGGGCTCCTTCGTCGTCGCCATGATGCAGGCCGACGTACCCATGATATAAGCGAGCCGATCGCTGACATCGGCGGCTCCGCCCGATCCGTCTCGCCCCCCGATCGCGCCGATGCCGCCGGCATGAGCGTCGATCAAGGAGGCACCCACCGGCGTTCCCGGAGAGAGACCGAGATCGGCGGCGGCCGTGCGGATGAGACCCGAGCCGAGCCGCGTGCCGGGCGCGACGATCTTGGTGCCGATGCGGGCGTAGTTCTCGTTGACGAAGTCGGACAGGCCGATGCGCTTGAAGAACGGGGCACTCCAGCCGCCGCCATCATGCGCGAGATAGTTCCATTTGCAGGTGACGGTGCAGGTCGAGCGCTGGAGCGAGCCGGTGGCGCGCCAGGTCAGATAATCCGCCAGATCGAAAAAGTGTCCGGCCGCGTCGAAGCTCGCGCGCAGATGCCGCTTCAGCCACAACAGTTTTGGCATCTCCATCTCGGGCGAGATCGAACCGCCGACATAGCGCAGCACAATGTCGGAAGTTTCGTTGATGAGACGGGCCTCCGCGACGGCGCGATGATCCATCCAGACGATGACGTTGCGCTGCTTGTCGCCGGAGGCGCTGACCGTGACCGGCTCACCCTTGATATCGAGCACCACCAGGGAACAGGTCGCATCGAAGCCGATGCCGCCGACGCTGTCCGGCGCAATCGCCGCCTCGGCCATCGCTGCCCGCACCGATTTGACACAGGCCTCCCAGATGTCCTGCGACGACTGCTCGACGATGTCGCCGGCCTCCTGCCAGATCCGGATCGGATGCTTGGCGGTCGCAAGCAGCATGCCCGCCCCGTCAAAAACCCCTGCCCGCGTGCTCGTGGTCCCCACGTCGACGCCGATATACGCTCGCGGCATTGTCGCTCCCGGTCGCTTCCGTCAATTTCGACGCAAGCCTACCAGCAAGTGTAGCCGCCATCCACCAGCACGATGCTGCCGGTCATCAGGCTGGCGGCCTCGGAAGCCAGAAACAGCACCACCGAGGCGATTTCCTCGACCTGCCCCATCCGCGCCATCGGAGTTCCACCGATCCAGGCGTCGTACATCTTGGCGTTGCTCTTCACGAATGCGTTGAGCGGCGTCTCGATATAAGTCGGGGCTACCGCATTGACGCGGATGCCGCGCGCGCCCCATTCGGCGGCGAGCGACTTGGTCAGATGGTGCACGCCGGCCTTGGAGGCATTGTAGAAGCACTGTTCCTGCGGCTTGTTGACGATGAAGCCGGACATCGAGCCGACATTGACGATGGCGCCGCTCTTGGCCTTCAGCATGTGCTTGCCGAACTCGCGGCAGCACCAGAAGGTGCCGTTGAGGTTGACGTCGATGACGTTGAGCCAGTGCTCGTCGGTGACGGTCTCGGCCGGCGTCTCGCTGCGCGCAATGCCGGCATTGTTGACGAGGATATCGACCTTGCCGTGGCGGGCGATGAGGTCGTTCGCGACCTCCCCCACCCGCTTGGTGTCAGTGACGTCCATGATCGCGGTCTCGATGTCAAAACCCTTTGCCTTCAGGCTGGCCTTGGCATCGCCGGCGACCTTGCTGTCGCGGTCGCCGATGATGACCTTGGCACCGGCTTCGGCCAGCGCTTCGGCGCAGGCCAGGCCAATGCCCTGGCCACCGCCGGTGATGAACGCGGTCTTGCCGCTCAGCTTGAACTTTTCCAGATACATGGTCGTCTTTCCGTTGTCTTGCCGTTTCTTGTTAGTTCCGAAGCGCGTTGCCGCTCGCGTCAAACCGGTGAATGCGGGCGGGGTCCGGCACCAGCGACACACGATCGCCGGCATGCAGGCTCAATTCGCCGATGTAGCGTGCGGTCAGCATCCCGAGCGGCCCGGCATCGACGTAGAGAAAGGTGTCGCTACCGAGATGCTCGGCAACCGCGATCGTGCCTTGCCAGCCGCCGGTGCCGTCACGATCGATCTTGAGATGCTCCGGCCGCACGCCGATCGTGGCCGCACCCTTCTGCGCAGCGCTGTCGCCGGTGACGAGATTCATCTTGGGCGAGCCGATGAAGCCGGCGACGAAGAGATTGGCGGGCCGCTCATACAGCTCCAGCGGCGAACCGTATTGCTCGATCTTGCCGCCGTTGAGCACGACGATCTTGTCGGCCATGGTCATGGCCTCGACCTGGTCATGGGTGACGTAGATCGCGGTGGTGCCGAGCTGCTTCTGCAGCCGTGTCACCTCGATGCGCATCTGCACGCGCAGCGCAGCGTCGAGATTGGACAGCGGCTCGTCGAACAGGAACGCCTTGGGTTCGCGCACGATGGCGCGGCCGATGGCGACGCGCTGGCGCTGGCCGCCGGAGAGCTCGCGCGGCTTGCGCTCGAGATAGGGCGTGAGGTTGAGCGTTGCAGCGGCGGCCTCGACCTTGCGGTTGATCTCGTCCTTGCGCAATCCCGCCATCTTCAGGCCGAAGCCGATATTGCCGCGCACGCTCATATGCGGATAAAGCGCGTAAGACTGGAACACCATCGACAGCCCGCGCTTGGCAGGCGGCGTGTCGACGACGTTCTTGCCATCGATCAGGATGCTGCCGCCGGTGACGTCCTCGAGCCCCGCGATCAATCGTAGCAGCGTGGTCTTGCCGCAGCCGGAGGGACCGACGAAGACGACGAAGGAGCCGTCGGCAATTTCGAGATCGGCGCCCTTGATGATGTGCACGGGGCCGAAGGATTTTTGTACGCCCTGAAGTGTGATCTGACCCATGATCCGGCAGCCCCTTTTACTTCACCGCGCCGAAGGTCAGCCCACGCACGAGCTGCTTCTGGCTGAACCAACCGAGGACGAGAATGGGCGCGATCGCCAGCGTCGAGGCCGCCGATAGCTTGGCCCAGAACAGTCCTTCCGGACTGGAATAGGACGCGATGAACGTGGTGAGCGGCGCGGCATTCGAGGTCGACAAATTGAGCGTCCAGAACGCCTCGTTCCAGGCCAGGATCAGATTGAGCAGCAAGGTCGACGCAAGGCCCGGGATCGCCATCGGCGTCAGCACATAGACGAGCTCGCGGCCGATGGTGGCGCCGTCCATACGCGCGGCTTCCAGGATGTCGCGCGGGATCTCCTTGAAATAGGTGAAGAGCATCCAGATCACGATCGGCAGATTGCCGAGGCAGAGAATGAAGACAAGCCCGATGCGGGAATCGAGCAGACCGAAGGTCTTGTAGATCAGGTAGATCGGCACCAGCACGCCGACCGGCGGCATCATCTTGGTCGAGAGCATCCAGAGCAGGATGTCCTTGGTGCGCTTGGTCGGCGAGAACGCCATCGACCAGGCCGCAGGGATTGCAATCAGCAGCGCAATCAGCGTTGAGCCGCCGGCGATGATGATCGAGTTCATGGCATGCAGCAGGTAATCGCTGCGCTCCTGCACCGTGGCGTAGTTCTCCGTGGTCCAATGGAAGAACAGGAACGATGGCGGAATGGCGAAGGCCTCGAGCTCGGTCTTGAAGCTTGCCAGCACCATCCAGAGGATCGGAAAGAAGATCAGGAAGCCGAAGAACCAAGCTCCGATCGTCGAGACCACCACACGCTGCGTCGTTGACTTGCGCGCCATGATTTCAGGCTTCCAGGTTGCGGCCGACGATGCGGACGAGGAAGAAGGCGACGATGTTGGCGATCACCACAGCGACGAGACCACCTGCGGAGGCGCTGCCGACGTCGAACTGGATCAGCGCCTGTGAATAGATCAGGAAGGCGATGTTGGTGGTTTGCAGGCCCGGCCCGCCGCCGGTGGTGACGAAGATCTCCGCGAACACCGTCAGCAGGAAGATGGTCTCGATCAGGATCACCACGGTGATCGGGCGCGCCAGGTGCGGCAGCGTGATGTAAATGAAGGTCGAGACGGCGCTCGCGCCATCCATTTCGGCCGCCTCCTTCTGCTCCTCGTCGAGGGACTGCAGGGCGGTGAGGAGAATCAGCGTCGCGAACGGCAGCCATTGCCAGGCCACGATCAGGATCACCGAGAATAGTGGCACGTCGTTGAACCAGTCGACCGGCGTCAACCCGACCACCTTGGCGAGCCAGGCGAACAGTCCGGACACCGGGTGCATCAGCAGGTTCTTCCAGACCAGCGCGCTCACGGTCGGCATCACGAAGAACGGTGCGATCACCATCAGCCGGACGAAGTTGCGGCCGATCACGGGCTGATCGAGCAACAGCGCCAGGGGAATGCCGAGCAGAATCGTGAGCCCCAGCACCGAGCCGACCAGCACCAGCGTGTTCTGGAGTGAAGCGAGGAAGGCGGGATCGGTGAGGAAGTAGCGGAAATTCTCAAGACCAACGAACGATTCCGATCCAGGATCGAGCAGGCTGTAGTGCAGCGTCGAAAAATAGAGCGTCAGCGCGAGCGGGACGATCATCCAGATGAACAGCAGCCCGACGGCCGGGGTCAGAAGCGACCGCGCAAGGAATTGCGTCTGCCGGGTTGCCATCTTTGGCGTCTCCGCTTGGAGGAAGAAGGCGGCCATCCATCCGGGGTTGGAGGATGGCCGCAAGTGTGAGCTCAGGGAGAGCTCGGGTCTACTTGATGTAACCGGCGCGCTTCATTTCGCGTTCGGTCGCCGTTTGCGCGGCGGCGAGCGCCGCATCGACCGTCATCGAGCCCGCAAGCGCTGCGGAGAATTGCTGCCCCACCTGCGTGCCGATGCCCTGGAATTCGGGGATCGCAGCATATTGCACGCCGACGTAAGGCACCGGCTTCACGGTCGGCTTGTTCGGATCGGCCGCGTCGATCGAGGCCAGCGTCATCTTGGCGAAGGGCGCGGCCTTCAGATACTCAGGGTTCTGGTAGAGCGAGGTGCGCGTGCCCGGCGGCACGTTGGCCCAACCCTCCTTCGACGCGACGAGCTTGGTGTAATCCTTGCCGGTTGCCCAGGCGACGAACTTCTCGGCCGCTTCGGTCTTCTTCGAGCCGGCAGGGATCGCAAGACTCCAGGCCCACAGCCAGTTGGCGTTCTTGCCGAGCCCGGTGTTGGGCGCGAGCGCAAAGCCGACCTTGTCGGCGACCTTGGAATCCTTCGGATTGGTGACAAAGGAAGCCGCGACCGTCGCGTCGATCCACATCCCGCACTTGCCGGCGTTGAACAGCGCGAGATTCTCGTTGAAGCCGTTCGAGCTCGCGCCGGGAGGTCCGGCCTCCTTCATCAGATTGACGTAGGTGGTGAGCGTCGTCTTCCATTCCGGTGTGTTGAATTGCGGCTCCCATTTCTCGTCAAACCAGCGCGCGCCGTAAGAATTGGCCATCGCCGAGAGGAACGCCATGTTCTCGCCCCAGCCGGCCTTGCCGCGCAGACAGATGCCGTAGACGCCGGCGCTCTTGTCGGTCACCTTCTTGGCGGCGTCGATGACGAAATCCCAGGTCGGCTTTTCCGGCATCTTCAGGCCGGCCTTGTCGAACAGATCGGTGCGGTACATTACCATCGAGCTCTCGCCGTAGAACGGCGCGGCATAGAGCTTGCCGTCGGCCGAGACCGCATCCCTGATCTTCGGCAGCAGGTCGGCGACGTCGTAATCGGCGCCGAGATTGGCGAGCGGCACCAGCCAGCCCTTCTTGGCCCAGATCGGAACCTCGTAGGTGCCGATGGTCAGCACGTCGAACTGGCCACCTTTGGTGGCGATGTCGGTGGTAACGCGCTGGCGCAGCACGTTCTCCTCGAGCGTCACCCATTTCACCGAAATGTCGGGATTCGCCTTGGTGAATTCGCTGGTCAGGCCCTGCATGCGGATCATGTCGCCGTTGTTGACGGTGGCGATCGTCAGGGTCGTTTCGGCCATCGCGGGGACGGCAAGCAATACGGACGCGCCGCAGACGGCGCCCAGAACGTGTTTCACGGTGACCTCCCTAGCCCGCGCTCTTGAGCATATGCCCACGCGTTGAGCGTATGTTCGGACGAGGCCTGGCGCTTGTCAAGCAGGCTCGCAAGCGTTCCAGCAACTTATGAGTGCTGCGGTGCGGGAGATCGTGCCCCACTCACGACTGTCATGCTCCGCGAAAGCGGGGCATCCAGGACTCCGTGTCGTCTATTGGTTTGCCCCAAGCTTGGCTGCGGCGTACTGGGTCGTCCGCCCCAATTCGCAACTGCGCACAAGGCGGACGATGACAGTCGTAGGCGAGGGACGGCCGCCTGCCTCAGCGCTCCAGGATCGCCCGCGCGGTCGTCTCGTCGGTGATCAGGCCGTTGATCAGCGCCCCGTTCAGCGCCGCCGCGATCGCCGGCACCTTGGCCGCGCCGACCGCCGCACCGATCGTCGTGGTCCTCGCCGGCACTTCCGGCGGAATGCTGGTGAGGCGCTTGTTGGTGCCGGCCTTGAGCAGGCGCCCCTTGGAATCATAGGCCCAGCCAGTGATCTCGCCGATGGCGCCCTGCCGCATCATCTCGAACAATTCATCGCGCGTGACGAAGCCGTCGACGTGGATCTGCGCCTTCTGGTCCATCTGCCCGATGCCGACGAGGCGCAAATCGGCCTTGGCAGCCACGGCCTTCACCTTGGCGATCGGCTCGATCCGCACCATCTTGTTGCGCTCGTCCTCCGAAGACATCAGGAACGGCAGCGGCATCGGATAATGCCGCGCGCCGGTGCGGTCGGCGAGCCGGCCGACGGTGTCGTAGAAGCTCGCCGAGCCGTCCGCGGAGATGTTGCCGACCAACGAGACGATCTGATGGTTCGGCCGGTCGATCGGCGTGACGCGCTCGACCGCGGCGCGCACCGCGCGCCCCGTGCCGAGCGCTACGATCACGGGCGTCTCCGAGCGCAGCGTCGCGTCGAGCAGATTGGCGCAACGTTCGGCGATGCCGGCGGTGGCCTGCGGTGCTGCAGGATCGGCCGGGACCACCTCGCAATGGCTAAGGTCAAACCGCTCCTTCAACTGCGCCGCCAGTTCCATGCAGGCGGCGATCGGGTGTTCGAGCCGGAAGGTGATGAGACGCTCGGCAAGGCATAGCGACACCAGCCGCTGCGCCGAGGCGCGCGACACCTGGAGCATCTTTGCGATCTCGTCCTGGGTGTGGCCAGCAATGAAATAGAGCCAGCCGGCACGCGCGGCGTCGTCGAGTCTCGATTTTTCGTTCTCGGCGGCCATGCGGCCTCACGCCCCCCAGAAATCGCTCATCTGCGCGAAGACCCGATCGGCCCCGGCGGCGGACAATATAGCGCGGCCATCGCGGCTACGGTAATGGCCACCTCCGACAAATCCCCAGACCATCATCCCTGCCGCCCTGGCGGCCTGCACGCCGCTGACGCTGTCCTCGATCACCAGGGTGCGCGCAGGTTTGGCGCCCATCTTCTCAGCCGCGTGGAGGAAGAGATCCGGCGCCGGCTTGCCATGCCGGACCATCTGCGCGGTGTAGAGCCGGTCACCGAAATGCTGTGCGAGGCCGGTGACATCAAGTGACAACGAGACGCGGTCGAGGTCGCTCGACGATGCGACGCAGCACGGCGCCTTCAATTCGGACAGCACTGTGTCGACGCCGGGAATCGGCTGGAGCGCTCCGGAAAACGTCTCCAGCACGCGCCCCTTCAGGCGCGGAATGAAATCGTCGGGCAGTACCTGCCCGTGGTCACGATAATGCTGCTCGATCGCCTTCGTACTGCGTCCGAGGAAAAGCTCGAGCGCTTGCACCACACTGAGCTGAAAGCCGAACTCCGCCAGCACATCGGACAGGCAACGACAGCTCAACAGCTCGCTATCGACGAGCACGCCGTCGCAATCAAAGATGATCAGATCGGGTTTTGGCCGGCCCTGGTCCATCCGGTCATTCGATCATATACCCACCTGATGGGCAATAGTTCACAAGGGGCGCGGCCCCCAAGGGATTTTAGCCCGCTCGTTCAATGGGCCACCTGCCGATAGATCGCCGGTAACGCAGCCGGCAGCCGCTGGATATTGCCGACGATGGCGTAGCCGCCGCGGCCGAACAGCGTCGGGAAATAGGACTGCGCGGTGACATCGACCGTCACGCCGAACACGGCGACGCCGAGCCGGCGCGCTTCCTGCACGGATTTGCGGGTGTCCTCGAGCGCAAAGCGCCCCTCGTAGTGATCGACATCGTTCGGCTTGCCGTCGGTGAGAACGAGCAGCAGCTTCTTGCGCTGCGGCTGGCGGGCAAGCTCAGCCGAGGCATGTCGCACCGCGGCGCCGATCCGGGTGTAATAGCCCGGCTTGAGTGCGCCGATGCGACGCTCCACCGCTCCACCCATCGGCTCACCGAACGCCTTGACCGTCTCGAGCCGCACCCAGTTTCGGCGGCGCGAGGTGAAGGTGAGAATGTTGTGGTGGTCGCCGCAGGCGGAAAGGCCGTGCGCAAGCACGAGCAGCGCCTCCTTCTCGACGTCGAGCACGCGATAGCCATCGACCCAGGCGTCCGTCGAGAGCGAGACGTCGACAAGCAGCGTGACGGCCAGATCATGGCCCTGCGGCCGCATCGCCATGTGGACGCGATCCATGCCACCATTGCTGCTACCGGCGCGCAAATCGCACCGCGCGCGCACGAGTGCATCGAGATCGAGGTCGTGTCCGTCGGCCTGGGCGCGCAACAATTCATGACGTGGCCGTAACACCTCGAAGCGCCGACGCACCTGGCGAATGCGACGGCGCATGGCATCATCAGGCGTCCAGCTTTCACCTCGCTCGGAAGCCTCCCCCGCGAGCACGCGGCAATGATCGGGCAGATAGGATCCGCTGCGATAATCCCATTCGGGATAGGTCAGATCCGCGTTCAATCGTGACGCATCGAGCGCTTCCGGCGGCAGGTCGAGATCGAATTTGAAGCGGCTCGCCGGCTTGCCGCTACGGCGGCTGAGCGTGATTTCCTCGAGATCGTCGGCGGCTTTCTGCGCGTCCTCGTCGTCGCTGTCGTCGGCCGGGCGGTCGACATTGACCATCTCGGCCATCGCCAGGATCTTCTCGAAACGGTTGAGCACGAAGGGATCGCGGCGGTTGGCGTTGTCTTCGCGTTCGCGCACGGCAAAGCGCTTGCGATTGTCCTGGGCCACAGCCTCCGAGCCGGCTGCGCACTCGTCGTCTCCGGAATGCACGGGTGACAGCTCACGCGTCCAGCAATCGCCCCAGAGCGGACACGGCAGAATCGAACGATAGCCCGGTGGCGCCTTGTCCGGCAGCGGGCCCGTACCCATCATCGCCGGCCACAGTCGGCCTGCGGGGGCCTTTCCGGCTCCGAGCAGGGCCAACACGATCTGCTCGACCTCCTGCTCGACGCGCGGCAAGGGGCGTTGCGGCCGGGCTCCTGCGGTTGCCGCGGCGAGCTGCGCATAGTCGGTAACGAGCCCGGGAAATTGCGTGAGCACCCAGACCGCCGTCTCGCTCGCCCGGCGCAGCACAAGAAGATCCCGCCGCAGCGGGTCGTCCTCCGTGATCGCCTCGACCGGCGCGGCGGCAAACCACGCGGCGAGCCAGCGATAGAGCGCGGCGTTCAGCGCGCGGTCGGGGAAAATTGCGATGCGGTCTGGCAGGAAGATGCTTGCGGCGTCGCGGCCCGGCTGCTCGAGACGCTCATCGCCGAGGCCAATGCGTTGCCGCCAGCCAAGCCGGTGGCCCGACTTGCGTGCGCCTGCGCTCGCGATCTGCACGCCTGTCTCACCGCCGAGCGCGCGGAACATGACAGCAATCCGGCCCCTCACCTCGGTGAGCGAGACCGCGTGATCATCGTGAACCGGATAACTCGCGGTGCCGCCGACCATCCGGTGCCAGGCGCGGCCGACCGTCTCCTCCAGTTCGAGGAAGTCGAGCATGGGTCACCCGATCACGGCGTGCGCGACATCCAGCAGCGCCGCCTTGACGTCGGCGTCATCGGTCAAAGGCTCGATCATGCCGGCAAGGACCGCGTCGGCGACTGGCGTACCCGCGGCGATCAGGGTCGCACAATAGACCACGAGCCGGGTCGAGACGCCCTCCTCCAGATCGTGTCCCTTGAGCGCACGCAACCGGCCGGCCAGCATGACCAATGGCCGCACGCGATCCAACGACAGCCCGCTCTCGGCGGATACCACAGCAATCTCCTGTTCGGCAGGCAGGAAGCCGAACTCAATGGCGACGAAACGCTGCCGCGTCGACGGCTTCAGCGCTTTCAGCAAGGTCTGATAGCCGGGATTGTAGGAGACCACGAGCATGAAGCTCTTGGGCGCAACGAGCTCCTCGCCGGTGCGCTCCAGCGGCAGGATGCGACGGTCGTCGGTGAGCGGATGCAGCACGACGGTGACGTCCTTGCGCGCCTCCACGACTTCGTCGAGATAGCAGATGCCGCCCTCGCGCACGGCGCGGGTCAGCGGACCGTCGGTCCATACGGTGTCGCCGCCCCGCAGCAGGTAGCGGCCGGTGAGATCGGCCGCGGTGAGGTCGTCGTGGCAGGCGACGGTGTGCAGCGGCAAGCCCAGCCGCGCGGCCATATGCGCGACGAACCGCGTCTTGCCGCAGCCGGTCGGCCCCTTCAGCAGCACCGGAAGCTGATTCCGCCAAGCATGCTCGAACAGCGCGCATTCGTTGCCGCTTGCGACATAGGCCGGGAGCGCGGGCGCCGAGGTCACGGTGTGAAGGGCAGGTTTCATGATGTCTCTCCGGACGTTCCAGGAAGCAGGCGGCCGCGGCGAACCGCGGCCGCCATTTCTTGTTTACTCAGCCGGTTGCAGCGCAGCCGGAATGACCGCCTGCTTCTCGCGGCCGGGCACGAGCACCGCCCAGACGAACATCAGCGCGGAGATGGCGACGAACGCACCGGAGCCGAGCCGGACCCAATAGAACATCGCGAGCTGGTCCTGCACGTCCATATAGCCCTGGCCGAGCACGCGCTGCAGGTGGACCTGGACCACTCCTGCGAAGGTCAGCGCGAACGTCATCACCATCATGGCCGTGCACATAATCCAGAAGCTCGTCATGGACAGCCACTGGTTATAGGGCGCACGCCCCTTGATCTGGGGAATCGCGTACGCCATCACCGACAGGTTCAGCATCACATAGGCGCCGAAGAAAGCGAGATGCCCGTGCGCGGCGGTCACCTGGGTGCCGTGGGTGTAGTAGTTCACCGACGACAGCGTGTGCAGGAAACCCCAGACGCCCGCACCCAGGAACGCCATCACCGAACAGCCGACCGACCACAATAGCGCAGCGCGGTTCGGATGCTTGCGGCCGGCCTTCCAGGTCATCTGCACGGTGAAGATCACCATGGTGAAGAACGGTGCGACCTCAAGCGTGGAGAACAGCGAGCCGATCCACTGCCAGTAGCCGGGTGCGCCGATCCAGTAGAAGTGATGGCCGGTGCCGAGGATGCCGGAGAACAGCGCAAGACCGATGATGACATAGAGCCACTTCTCCACAACCTCGCGGTCGATGCCGTTGAGCTTGATCATCAGATAGGCGAGCACGGAGGCCATGATCAGCTCCCACACGCCTTCGACCCAGAGATGGACGACGTACCACCAGTACATCTTGTCGACCGCGAGATTCGCCGGATTGTAGAAGGCGAACAGGAAGAAGATGGCGACGCCCCACAAACCGAACAGCAGGATGTTGGTCACCGTGGTCTTGCGGCCCTTGAGCGCCGTCATGGTCACGTTGAACAGGAACATCAGGCAGACGACGACGATGCCGACCTTGATGATGAAAGGCTGTTCGAGGAATTCGCGGCCCTCGTGATAGTGGAAGAGATAGCCGACCACCGCCACGCCTGCGGCTCCGAAGAACATCCAGAACTGGATTTTTGCGAGCAGCGGGCTGTACAGCTCCGTCTCGGTCTCCTCCGGCAGCAGATAGTAGGTCGCGCCCATGAAGCCGATCAACGACCACACGATCAGCGCGTTGGTGTGAATCATCCTGACGATGTTGAACGGCAGCAGCACCGACAACGTGTTGGGCAGGACGTAGATGGTCCCGGCGAGCAGGCCGAACAGGACCTGGGCCATGAACAAGGTCAGCGCGCCGTAGAAGTACAGCATCGCGACTTTCTGGGTCTGATATTTCATTTCGGGTTCTCTCTGTCTTGAAAGAAGAAAGCAGCGCGCTCAGCCGGCCTGGTTCGGCGGCCAGCTCTGACGCTTGATCGTGCTGGTCCATTGCAGGAAGTCGGCGAGATCATTGAGCTCCTGGTCGGTGAGGTTGAACTGCGGCATCTGCCGCCGGCCCGGCGCGCCCGAGGGCTGCGATTGCATCCAGGCCTTCAGCGTCTCGCGTGCAGCGGCCGGATCCTCCTTGCCACCCCAACGATCCCAGACGTTGCCGACTTCAGGCGCGAAATAAGCGCCCTCGCCCAGCAGCGTGTGACAGTTGATGCAGGAGTTGCGCTCCCAGACATGCTTGCCACGGGCGACCGACGACGTCAGCGTCGTCGCGTCCGTGGAGGTCGTGGCCATGTAGTAATGGCTGTGCGCCGTCAGTCCGATGAAGATGGCGAAGAAGAAGGCCGAGCCGCCGTAGAAGACGTTTCGAGCCGCCGACTTGGTCAGGCGTTCAGCCATTGCCAGTCCTTTCCGTTTGAGCCGTGGAGAAATACGATGCTGTGATTTATTGCCGATTGGCGTGGGTCGCTCTTTGACGAAGCGCAAGGAAAGCGACGATGCGCAGCGCCGCCGTCAAACCAGAGCGACGATCGCGGATGCGAGCCAGGCGAACAGCACGACGACGAGAACCCAGGCGCTGACGAGACCGCGCCAGAGCGCCGGTGCCGCGCGAAGATCGAGGAAGTCGAGCACGATACGGCGGCCCTTGAGCGCAGCGAAAGTCAGCAGAAGAGCATTCCCGAGCAATGGACGTGCGACGAGAGGTGGAACCAGAAGGGTTGCGAGCGCGAGGCCTATCAGCGCGATCCAGGTAAGATCGATGCGATCCGGAATCACTGCTGCACCAGATAGATGATCGGGAACATGACGATCCACAGCAGATCGACCATGTGCCAGAAGGCGGCTCCCGTCTCCACACCGGTCACGTTTGCCCCGCGGGAAACTACCGCCAAAATCACGATGCCGAGGCCGACATGCAGAAGATGGAAGCCTGTCAGGAGAAAATACAGCGTGAAGAACGGGCTGGTCTCGAGACCATTTCCTAGAGCGATCTCGCCGGCATATTCGAACAGCTTGATCGCGATGAAGAGAGTGCCGAGCGCCATCGCTCCGAACAGCCAACGGCGCGCAGTCTGCCTTTGGGAAGCGCGCGCGGAGGCCGTGGCGCGCGCCGCGGCCCAGCCGCTGGTCACCAGAACAAGAGTGTTGAGCCCGGCAAGGTGCGAATCAAGAGTAGCCTGCCCTGACGCGAACACCGCGGGATGGATCGCCCGGGCAACCATGAAGGCGCCAAGAAACAGGCCGAAGGCGGCGAGCTCGCTGAAAATCAGCACCCAGATCATGGGATCTCCGGGAAGATCTTCCAAGATGCCCCAGCCGGTCTCTCCTTGCTCGCAATCCGTCGCCGACATCTGATTCCCGCATCAAGACGCCGAATCGATATCTCACCGGCGCGGTTCCGACTTTGTCGCCGCACAAATAGTGCAACCGGACAGAGCGGCGTTTGCGCTAACGCAACGTCCCGCGGGCCTCTCCGCAATACCGTGGATTAATTCCAACGGCTCCAGACAACGGCAAATGACGACATGAGCGAAGCACAACTCGGGCTGATGACTGCCACGCCAATCATCATCGTCTTCGCCATCGCGCTGCGGCGCATGGGCGTGCTGTCGACAGTAGCGACCGTATCAGCGGTCAGCCTCTCCGTCGCCATCGCGACGGTGCTGTTCACGACCCAGTAATTCGTAGGGGGCAAAGCGACCGCCGCAAGCGGACGCGTGCCCACCATCTCTATCATGATCGTGGAAACAAGGTGGGCACGGCGCTTCGCGCCTTTGCCCATCTTACGGCACTGCCGATGCGGCTAGCGCCGCTGATTGTACACGTCGATGCACACCGCGCCGAGCAGCACCAAGCCCTTGATGACCTGCTGATAGTCGATGCCGATGCCGAGGATGGACATGCCGTTGTTCATTACGCCCATGATCATGGCGCCGACCACGGCGCCGCCGACGCGCCCGACGCCGCCATAGGCCGAGGCGCCGCCAATGAAGCAGGCCGCGATGACGTCAAGCTCGAAGCCGAGACCCGCCTTCGGGGTTGCGGTATTGAGGCGCGCGGCAAAGACGAGACCCGCGAGCGCGGCGAGCACGCCCATGTTGACGAACGTGAAGAAGGTCAGCCGTTCGGTCTTGATGCCCGACAAGCCCGCCGCCTTGGCGTTGCCGCCAACGGCATAGATCTGCCGGCCGATCACGGTGCGGCGGGTGACGAAGCCGTAGAGCGCGATCAGGGCGCTCATGATCACGAGCACATTCGGCAGGCCGCGATAAGTCGCGATCAGATAGGTGAAGTAGAGCACAGCACAGGCGAGCACGACGCTCTTGCCGAGGAAGAATGCGTAGGGCTCAACCTCGATGCCGTGCGACACCTCACGCGCGCGGCCTCTGGCGCTGGCATAGACCAGCCCCAGCGCCAGCACCGCGCCGATCAGCATGGACGTCGGATGTAGCGTGCCGGATTCGGGCAACAGCTCCGGAATGAAGCCCGACGACAGCTTCTGGAACGTCGATGGGAACGGCCCGAGCGACTGGCCCTGCAACACTGCGAGCGCTAGGCCCTTGAACACGAGCATGCCGGCCAGCGTCACGATGAAGGACGGAATCTTGAAATAAGCGACCCAATAGCCCTGCGCTGCGCCGATAGCCGCGCCGACCGCGAGGCAGGCGATGAAGGCGAGCGTGTAATCGACCTTGTAGGTCACCATGAGGAGAGCCGCGACGGCGCCCACGAAGCCCGCGACCGACCCGACGGAGAGGTCGATATGGCCGGTGACGATCACCAGCAGCATGCCCAGCGCCATGATGACGATGTAGCTGTTCTGGAGCACCAGATTGGTCAGATTGAGCGGCTGCAGCAGCGTGCCGCCGGTCATGACCTGGAAGAACAGCATGATCGCGATCAGCGACATCAGCATGCCGTAGTTGCGCAGATTGTTCTTGATGAAGCTGCCGTGCCGGCGCTCCTCGGGCAGCGACACCGTCTTGTCGGTCATGGCTGCGATCCTCCCATCTCCGCGGCCTCAGCCGCGCCGTTTCCGTTGCTTCGTTCGTTGCGCATGATGGCGCGCATGATCTTTTCCTGTGTCGCCTCAGCGCCCGGGAACTCGCCCACGAAGGCGCCGTCGTTCATGACGCAGATGCGGTCGCAGATACCGAGCAGTTCGGGCATCTCCGAGGAGATCACCACCACACCGCGGCCGGCCTCCGCAAGCTCGTTGATGATACAGTAAATCTCGTATTTGGCACCGACATCGATGCCCCTTGTCGGCTCATCCAGGATCAGAACCTTGGGATCGGTCATCAGCCATTTCGACAGCACGACCTTCTGCTGGTTCCCGCCGGAGAGCTGGCCGGTCTCCTGATAGACGTCGGAACAGCGGATGCGCATGCGGTTGCGGTAGTCGCTGGCGACCTTCAGCTCGGCAATGTCGTCGATCACCCGCCCCGGCGCAACCTGGTCGAGGCTTGCCAGGGTAATGTTCTTGCGGACGTCGTCGGCCAGGATCAGGCCAAGCTGCTTGCGGTCCTCGGTGACATAGGCAAGGCCGGCGTCGATCGCGGCTGCGACGCTCGGCAGCGCGATCTCATGGCCCTCCAGGGCGATGCGGCCACTGATATTGGTGCCCCAGGACCGGCCGAACAGGCTCATGGCGAATTCGGTACGGCCGGCGCCCATCAGCCCGGCGATGCCGACGACCTCGCCGCGCTTGACGCCGAAATTGACGTTCTTGATCACCTGCCGCTCGGGATGGATAGGGTGATAGACCGACCAGTTCGTGACCTCGAGCACGGATCCGCCAATCTTCGCGGTGCGCTCGGGGAAGCGATGGGCGAGATCGCGGTTGACCATGCTGCGGATGATGCGGTCTTCCTGGATCGGTTCGGCGCGGCAGTCGATGCCGTCGACGGTGCGGCCGTCGCGCAGCACGGTGATGTGGTCGGCGACACGGGCGACCTCGTTGAGCTTGTGCGAGATCAGGATCGAGCCGATGCCCTGCTCGCGGAACGCCATCAGCCGTTCCAGCAAGGCGGCGCTGTCGGCCTCGTTCAGGCTCGCGGTCGGCTCGTCCAGGATCAGCATCCGGACTCGCTTCGAGAGCGCCTTGGCAATCTCGACCAGCTGCTGCTTGCCGACGCCGATATCGGTAATCAGCGTATCCGGCGATTCCTTCAGGCCGACCTGCGCCAGCAGTTCGCGGGTGCGCCGATAGACCTCGTCGCGATCGATCACGCCGAATTTTGACGGCGGGTGCGACAGAAAGATGTTCTCCGCGATCGACATCAGCGGGATCAGCGCCAGTTCCTGGTGGATGATGATGATGCCCAGCGCCTCGGAATCGTTGATGTCGCGGAAGCGGCGCTCCTCGCCATCAAAAACAATGGTGCCCTCGTAGCTGCCTGCAGGGTAGACGCCGCTCAGCACCTTCATCAGCGTCGACTTGCCGGCGCCGTTCTCGCCGACCAGGGCGTGAATCTGACCGGCCTCGACTGAAAAATTGACGTCGCGCAGCGCCTGCACACCGGCAAAGCTCTTGCTGACGTTGCGCATCTCGAGCATGGCGGTCATCGTCGTTACGTCCTCTAGTGCCCGTGTGGGAACCCCGACCCTCCCCCCGCAAGAACGGGGAGAGGGAAAGGATAGAGAGAGAGAGTCCTACTGGAACTGCGACTTCTTGTAATAGCCGCTCTCAACCAGGACCTTCTCCCAATTGTCCTTGTACACCACAACCGGCTTCAGGAGGTAGGACGGCACGGTCTTGGCGCCGTTCTCGTAGGTCTTGGTGTCGTTGACGGTGACCTGCTTGCCGGCAAGCGCAGCGTCGACCATGTCGGCGGTCACCTTGGCGAGATCGCGGGTGTCCTTGAAAATGGTCGAGTACTGATCGCCGCGCAGCATGGCCTTGATCGAGGGCACTTCTGCGTCCTGACCGGAGATGATCGGCATCGGCTGGTCGGCGCTGCCGTAGCCCACGCCCTTCAGCGAGGAGATGATGCCGATCGAGAGGCCGTCATAGGGCGACAGCACCGCGTTGACCTTCTTGTTGCCGTAGTAGGCGCTGAGCAGGTTGTCCATGCGGGCCTGGGCGGTGGCGCCGTCCCAGCGCAAGGTCGCGACCTTGTCCATACCCATCTGGCCGGAGACGACGACGAGCTTGCCGCTGTCGATATACGGCTTCAGCACGCTCATCGCGCCGTTGTAGAAGAAATAGGCGTTGTTGTCGTCGGGCGAACCGCCGAACAGCTCGATGTTGAACGGACCCTTGCCCTCCTTCAGGCCAAGCCCCTTCTCGATCGATTCCGCCTGCAGCACGCCGACCTGGAAATTGTCGAAGGTCGCGTAATAGTCGACGTTCGGCGTGCCGCGGATCAGGCGGTCATAGGCGATCACGGTGATGCCTTTTGCTTTCGCCTGCTTGAGCACGTCGGACAGCGTGGTGCCGTCGATCGCGGCGATCACCAGCGCCTTCGCGCCCTTGGTCACCATGTTCTCGACCTGCGAGAGCTGGTTAGGAATGTCGTCCTCGGCATATTGCAGGTCGGTGTTGTAGCCGCGATCCTTCAGCACCTTCACCATGTTGTTGCCGTCGTCGATCCAGCGCGCCGAGGATTTCGTCGGCATCGCGATGCCGACAGTGGCCTTCTCCTGCGCGGAGGCGGCGACTCCCGTAGCCATCGTTGCGGCACCGGCCAGCGCCAATGCGAGAAATGTCGTCTTCAATTTCAACATGCTTCACTCCCTTTGGGTGTCAGACTGTTTCTTCGTGTCGTCGAGTACAGAGGTAGAGTAGAGGTCGGTTTCGGATCTCCTATGCAAGCTTGACATCAGGCTCCGCACGCCCACGTGCGGATGCCTCCAACAGAAAAGTGCAGCCGGCCTGAGGATCGGCGGCACGCGCCTCAGCGTCCATATCCTGCCAGGCAGAAGTAACGAGCAGGCGCGACAGATCCGGGCCGACAAAAGCCGGGCAGCTCGCCTGCCTGGCCGGCACGCGCAACGAGCGCACGCGCTCGCCTTGCGGAGAATAGACATCGACCCGGCCGGCGCCCCAGCAGGCGTTCCAGATCCGCCCGTCGGCATCACACACCGAACCGTCGAGCCCGCCAATGCCGGTATGGCGCAACAGCACCTCGGGCTCGCCGCGCGGCAGGCCGGTGGCCGGATTGAGCGGCACCGCATAGAGCACGGCGCGCGCGGTGTCGGTGAAATAGCCTGTCGCGGCATCTGGCGAGAAACAGATCGAGTTGGGAATGCTGATGCCGGGAAATAACGTCGAAATCTTGCCGCGGTGGAGCGCGTAGATCGCCCCCAGCCCCCGCTCGGCCTTTCGCCCCATGGTGCCGATCCAGAACGTGCCGGATTGATGCACGCGGCAATCATTGGAACGTGTGGCCGGATTATCCGCTTCGAGCGGGCAGAATAGCGTCATTGCGCCATCGGCGACTGTGCGGATGTAACAACCGTCCTCCGCGACGACCAACTGGCGCTCGGCATCGATCCGCCCGAGCGCGCTCGCCATCCGCCCGAGCGTGTGGATGCGGATCGCGCCGCCGCCGAGATGCGCCTCGAACAGGCGCGCTTCGCGAATGTCAAACCACCAGGCGGTGTCGGTCGAGACGTCATAGGTCGGGCCTTCGCCGAGGTGACATTGCTCGGTGGAGAGAACGGAGGTCGGCACCACTTCCATCATAGCGCCCTCGCAGCGAAGCGATAGACGGTGTGATGGCGATAAATTCCGCCCGGATCGAGGCGCGGGCTCGGAAAGTCCGGCCGGTTCGGCGCGTCCGGCCAGATGTGCGGCTCCAGGCATATGGCGTCCGACTGCCGGATCAGCTTGCCGCCCTTCCCCGAAATCGTGCCGTCGAGATAATTGCCGGAATAAACCTGAAGGCCGGGCTGATTGGTGAACAGCTCCATGATCCGGCCCGAGCGCGGCGCCTCCAGCCGGGCCGCAAGCGCGAGCTTACCGTCCCGCGCGAGGCAATAGGTGTGATCGTAGCCCCTGCCCTTGTGCAATTGCTGATCGCCTTGGCGGATGCGCGCACCGACGGCATGGGCCTCGCGGAAGTCGAACGGCGTGCCGGCCACCGCACGCGGCGGTTCAGGCAGCGGAATGGCGGTGGGGTCGATGGCCAGGAAATGCTCGGCCGCGACCGTCAGTTTGTGGTCGAGGATGGGCGTGCCGGACGTGGCGCCTTCCAGATTGAAGAAACTGTGGTTGGTCAGGTTGACGATGGTCGGACGATCGGTCCGCGCCTCCATCGTCAGCGACAGTTCGGCCGGGCCGGTGACGCGGTAGGTCAGACGGACCTCGAGCTTGCCGGGATAATTCTCCTCACCATGCGGACTCGTGTAAGTCAGCGTGACTGCGGGCTTGGCACCGTCGTCGATCTCGGCAATGTCCCAGAGCTTGCGATCGAAGCCGTCGAGCCCGCCATGCAGCGCATTCGGACCATTGTTGACGGGGAGCTGGAAGGTCTCGCCATCAAGCGAGAACTGCCCGTTGGCGATGCGGTTGGCGTAGCGGCCGACAGTCGCACCAAAGAACTTCCGTTCGGCGAGATAGCCGGCAAAGCTGTCATGGCCGAGCACGACGTCGTCGCAACTCCCCTTGGCGTCCGGTGCGACCAGCGCCTGGATCACCGCGCCATGGGTGATGATACGGGCCTCAAACCCGCCCTCCCCGCGCAGCACGATACGCTCGACATCGCGTCCGTCAGGCAGCGTTCCGAAAACGTCTTTCGTTATTGTAGAGCCGACCATGTCTAGTCCACAAACGGTTCGACGATGTTGCGCTTACCGAGCAGGAAAGCGTCGGCGACAAGACGAAGCGGCGCCAGGTCGACATCGCTCGCGCCGGTCGCCGCGAGCTTGACGAAGCGCCGGTACAGCTCGCGATATTCCTCATCGGGCGCGTCTGCAACAACCTTGCCGTCGACCTCCATGATCCGGCCACCTTTGGACAATGTCATCCGCCCCCCGTCGGTTTCGACGAGAATATCCCAGCTCTGCGGTCCGGTCTGGCGAAAGTCAAATTCTGCTGTGACCGGCAGGCCGTCGACATCGGTCAAGGTCAATTTGGCGGCGATCGGCGACTGGCAATTGGCCGGAAATGCCAATTCCGCCGCCGTGACAAACACCTGACGCGGCAAGATGCGGGTCAGGATCGAGAGCGCGTTGATGCCGGGATCGAACACGCCGAGCCCGCCCGGTTCCCATATCCAGGCCTGACCGGGATGCCAGACGCGGACGTCTTCCTTCCAGTTGATGTGCACCGACTTGATCCGGCGCGTCGCCAGCCATGCGCGGGCCGGCTCGACTGCCGGTGCATGGCGTGAATGCCAGGTTGCAAATAGAGTGCGCTTTGCATCCGCCGCCATCGCTGCCAGGGGATCGAGCTCGGCCACGCCGATGCCGGGCGGCTTCTCCAGCATGACGTGCTTGCCGGCGGCGAGCGCCGCAACGGCCTGGGCACGCCGTACCTGCGGCGGCGTGCAGAGCGACACCGCATCGATCTCCGGGCCCTTCTCCAGCAATTCCTCGATGGTCGCAAAATGTGGCAGGCCCGGCAGCGACGCGTTGCGGCTGGCGACGGCGGCGAGCACCGCGCCCGGCGTCGCGGCGATCGCGCCGACATGCTGGTCGCGCGCGATCTTGCCGAAGCCGACGATGGCGATACGAAGGGCTGTCACGAACTTTCTCCAAATTCTGTAGGTGCCGCCGGCGCTGCTTCGGCCGCCATTCCCTTGTGGCGGCGCATGCCGTTGTTGATGACGAAGGCCATGGCCTCGGCCGCTGCGTCGGCATCACCGGCAGCGATCGAATCGGCGATCTTCTGGTGCCAGAGCAAAGTCGTTTCGCGGTCTTCCGACCCGGCCGGCGCACTGATCATGAAAGCCGTGCGCAAGGCGGCCTCGATCACGTGACCGATGGAGCGCATGAACGGATTGCCGGACGCTCGCGCCACCGCAAGGTGCACAGCGAGGTCGGCTTCGGCAAAGTCGGCGGATTCGGACGCCTCGCGCCGCATGCGGTCCATGCCGCGCTGAAGCTCGGCGATGTCCTCATCCGAACGGCGCTTGGCAGCGAGCGCCGCCGCACGCGGCTCGACCGCAAGTCGTATCTCTGCGAGGTCGTTGAGAAAGCGCCTGTCGATGCCGGCGTCGAGATGCCAGGCCAGCACGTCGGCGTCGAACATGTTCCAGGCAGCACGCTCGCGCACGACGGTGCCGACCCGCGCCTTGGTGGTCAAAAGCCCCTTGGCGACCAGCGTCTTCACGCTCTCGCGCAGCACCGGTCGCGACACGCCGAACGTCGCCGTCAGCTCGGCATCGCCCGGCAGCCGTGCCCCTTCCGCATAGCGGCCTGCGATGATGTCGACGCCGATCGAGCGGGACACTTCCGCATGGTTGGAATGGGCCCGACGTGTCGGGATGACGACGATCCGCGAGGTCATGAGACAGCTCCCGCGCGCTTCGCCACCGGCCGTCGCGCCAGCGCGACCAGCCCTTGTTGCAGGGCGATGAAGGCGAACAGCAAGACGCCGGTCGCGATCTTGGTCCACCAGCTCGACAGCGTGCCGTCGAAATTGATGTAGGTCTGGATCAGGCCCTGGATCAGCACGCCCAGGAAGGTACCGATCACCGAGCCCTGCCCGCCCGTGAGCAGCGTGCCGCCGATCACGACGGCGGCGATACTATCGAGCTCGACGCCGACGGCGGAGAGCGAATAGCCGGCGCTGGTGTAAAACGAGAACACGATGCCGGCGATGCCCGCGAGCAGGCTCGACAGCATGTAGATCTTCACCGTCATCTTGCCGACGGCGACACCCATCAGGCTCGCGGTCGCCCGGCTGCCGCCGAGCGCATAGACATTGGCGCCAAACCGGGTGAGTTGCAGCAGCAACGCACCGCCGATCACGATGACGAGCATGATGATGGCGATCGCGGTCAGCCTCCCGCCGCCGGGCATGCGCAGCGCAAAATCGGACACGGTCGAATAGACCGGCGCGGTGATCGGCACCGATTCCGTCGAGAGCAGGAAGCCGGCGCCGCGCGCGAGGAACATGCCGGCGAGCGTGACGATGAAAGGCGGCAGGTCGAAGACGTGGATGACGGCGCCCATCGCGGCGCCAAAAGCCGCCGATAGCGCGAGGATGGCGACGAAGGCGACCAGAGGCGGCACGCCCCAACGCTCGATGGCCAGCGCGACGAACACGGTTGTGAAGCCGATCACCGAGCCGACCGACAGATCAATGCCGCCGGAGATGATGACGAAGGTCATGCCGGTTGCGACGATGCCGAGGAACGCGTTGTCGGTCAGCAGGTTGCCGACCACGCGGGTGGATGCAATGTTGGGAAATTGCATGGCGCACAGCGCGAAGCCGGCGACCAGAACGATGGCCGTGATCAGGACCGGCGGCAGGCCTTTCATGGTTTCGTCCTCCGCAGCCGCGCCATGATTCCGGCAAAGCCGGATAGTTTCGGCGACTGCAGCAGCAGCACCGCAAGCACCACCACGGCCTTGACCAGCAGGTTGAACTCCGGCGGATAGCCTGACAGCAAAATGCCGGTGTTCATGGTCTGGATGATCAACGCACCGAGCACGGCGAGCACCAGGCTGAAGCGCCCGCCGAACAACGAGGTGCCGCCGATCACCACCGCAAGGATGGCGTCGAGCTCGAGCCAGAGGCCGGAATTGTTGGCATCCGCCCCCATGATGTCGGCCGCGGCGATCACGCCGGCGAGCGCGGCGCAGACACCGCACCAGACATAGACCGCCAATATCATCGCGCGCGTGCCGACGCCGGCAAGCTCGCTTGCCCGCGCATTGCCACCGGTCGCCTCGATCAGGAGCCCAAGCGCCGAGCCACGCACGACGGCGCCGGTCAGGATCAGCATGCCGAGCGCAATCGCAACCGGCACCGGCACGCCGAGAATGGCACCGTTACCGAGCCAGACCAGGTCCGGCGAGGTGAAGGTCACGATGCGCCCCTCCGTGATGAGCTGGGCGATGCCCCGCCCCGCCACCATCAGGATCAGCGTCGCCACGATCGGCTGCATGCCGAGAACGGCGACGAGGAAGCCGTTCCACAACCCACAGACAAGCCCCGCGCCGAGCGCGGCCGCCAGCACCACCGGAAGGCCGTGGCTGTCGGCGAGGCTCGCGGCAATCGCGCCGCAGATCGCCATCACCGCGCCGACTGAGAGATCGATGCCGCGCGTCGCGATCACCAGCACCATGCCGAGTGACAGCAGCGCCACCGGTGTGCCGCGGTTGAGCACATCGATCATGCTACCGAACAGCCGGCCGTCCTGGAGGCGCAGGTCGAAGAATTGCGGCGACACCACGCGGTCGACCGCGAGGATGACGATCAAAGCAAGGATCTGGGCCAGGCCGCGGCGCGGCAACAGCGCTGTCATGCCCGTGCCTCTTGCATCGCTGCACCATCGGCGGCGATGGCCGCGAGAATGTTGGTGACGTCGATCGCTTCGCCCGCGAGCTCCTCGACATGAGCGCGGTCGCGGAGCACGACCACCCGATCGGAATAGGTCACGATCTCATCGAGCTCCGAAGAGATCACGAGCAAAGCCAACCCGTCGTCGCAGAGCTCGCGGATCAGGCGAATGATTTCGGCATGTGCACCGACGTCGATGCCACGGGTCGGCTCGTCCAGCACCAGCAGCCGCGGCGAGGTCGCGAGCCAGCGCGCCAGCAGCACTTTTTGCTGATTGCCGCCGGACAGCAGCCCGACTGGCCGCTCCGGATCGGGCGGACGGATGTCGAGCATCTTGATGTAACGGCTTGCAAGCTCGTCCTGCTCGCGGCGCGACAGCGGCCGATGCAGTCCGCGCTTGGCCTGAAGTGCCAGCACGATATTCTCGCGCACGGTGAGCTCGGCAACGATGCCGTCGGTCTTGCGCTCCTCTGGACAATAGCCAAAGCCGTGGCGCACGCCGTCACGCGGCGATTGGAGCCGCACGGATGCGCCCTCCACCTTCGCCTGCCCGCCATCGGCACGCTCCGCGCCGAACACCAGCCGCGCCGTCTCGGTGCGACCCGAGCCGAGCAATCCGGCGAGGCCGACGACCTCGCCATGGCGCAGCTCGAGATTGAACGGCGCGACATAGCCGGCCTTGCCGTAATTCTCGAAACTGGCGCAGACCTCGCGCGCCCTGGGCTCGCTTGCCGCCGCCCGCGCGCTGGTGGTCTCGGCCAGCTCGCGCCCGAGCATCATCCGGATCAGTTCGAGCCGCGGCAGCGAGGCGATCTCGCGCTCGCCGACCAGACGGCCATTGCGCAAGACCGTGATGCGGTCGGAGATCTCGTAGACCTGGTCGAGGAAATGGCTGACGAAGACGATGCCGATGCCGCGCTTGGCAAGCTGGCGCATGATGCCGAAGAGGATCTCGACCTCGTGACGGTCGAGGCTCGCGGTCGGCTCGTCCAGAATCAGCACGCGAGCGGACAGGTCGACGGCGCGCGCGATCGCGGTAACGTGCTGTATCGCCACCGAATAATTGCCGAGCGGCGCGGCAACGTCGATATCGAGACCGAACTCCGTGAGCAGCGCCTTGGCGCGGCGGCGCATCTCGCCTTCGCGCACGATGCCGAAGCGCATCGGCTGGCGATCGAGGAACAGGTTTTGTGCCACCGACAGGTTCGGCAGCAGATTGACCTCCTGGTAGACGGTGGCAATGCCGGCCTGCAGCGCCGCCTTGGCCGAGCGCGGCTCGACCTCCTCGCCGCCCAGACGGACAACACCGGCATCGCGCGGGAACACGCCGGTGACGACCTTGATCAGCGTCGACTTGCCGGCGCCGTTCTCGCCAAGCAGCGCATGGATCTCGCCGGCGCGAAGCGTGAAGTCGACTTCCTGCAACGCGCGCACTGCACCGAAGCTCTTGCTGATCCCGCGCACCTCCAGCAGGAAAGGAGCAGGATCAAGGCCGTTCTCCATGACAACGTCACTCCCACCGGTGCCCGCTTATGACGCGGACACCCAGCCTATTCGTTCGCGCGGCGGATTCGAAGGGGAAATCGCCGGACCACAGCAAGCGGTCCGGCGATGCGCCCGCCTCAGTAACCTAGGCCCTTCTTGCTGTCGTAGATCTTCTGCGGATCGTCGGCAGCGGTGTAGAGCTTGGATTCGGTCTGGATCCATTTCGGCGGAACGGTACCCTTGCTCTTGAAGGCCGCGACGGCATCGAAAGCCGGACCCGCCATGTTCGGCGTCAGCTCGACCGTCGCATTGGCCTCGCCCGCCGCCATCGCCTTGAAGATATCGGGAACCGCGTCGATGGAGACCGTGAGGATGTCCTTGCCCGGCTTGAGGCCGGCTTCCTTCATCGCCTGGATCGCACCGACCATCATGTCGTCGTTGTGCGCATAGACCGCGCAGATCGTCTTGCCGCCGCCTTCGGCCTTGATGAAGCTCTCCATCACTTCCTTGCCCTTGGCGCGGGTGAAGTCACCGGTCTGGCTGCGCACCACCTTCAGATTGGCGTGCTTGGCGACGGCTGTATCAAAGCCTTTCTTGCGGTTGGCGGCGACGCTGGCGCCGACCGTGCCTTGCAATTCGACGATGTTGCAGGCCTTGTCGCCGACGGTCTTGGCCAGCCAGTCGCCGGCAACTTCGCCTTCGTGCACGCTGTCTGACGTCACTGCGGTGAGATAGAGGTCTTTGCCCGACGGGTCGATGTCGCGATCGAGCAGCACCACCGGGATCTTGGCTTCCTTGGCTTCCTTCAGCACGGCATCCCAGCCGGTCGAGACGACAGGCGCGAGGAAGATCGCATCGACATTCTGCGCAATGAAGGAGCGGATCGCC
The DNA here is from genome assembly GCF_018130615.1 of Bradyrhizobium manausense. Classification (GTDB taxonomy): domain Bacteria; phylum Pseudomonadota; class Alphaproteobacteria; order Rhizobiales; family Xanthobacteraceae; genus Bradyrhizobium; species Bradyrhizobium manausense_A. The sequence goes on along the minus strand of NZ_JAFCKB010000013.1, from coordinate 159,994 downwards.
TTGATCTGGTTCTCCTGCTTCTGCTGCGCGTCGGCGATCTTGAGATTGACCTTACGCTTGGCGGCTTCCTGCTTGGAGACCGAAGTTTCGGCTGCGCGCCAGCCGGATTCCGATCCGATCTGCGAGAAACCGATCGTCAGCTCGGCGGCATTGGCCGGGAGCGAGAGCAGCAAGGCGGCCGTGGCACTGGCCGCAAAAAGGGCTTTGAGGATCATCAGGCGTGTCTCCCAAGATGTTATCCGGGGCGCCGATTGGTATCATCGCACCCTCAGGCCGGCCTTTTGGGCGGCGGGAGGGACTATTTCACGGAAGTTCTGGGCTGTATAGTCATATTATTTGACTATTCAGACGAAAAATCGGGGCACGTAGGGCGTCCGCGCAAACGGCACGTATAGATAGATAGTATTATCATATCCAATTTTTAGATGAATTTTTTTTTGCAGATGCCAACGACCGCCAAGCGCAGGCGCGCTCCCTCGCCCCGCTATTCGCGGGAAAAGCGTTGGGGTGAGAGGGCTCTGTCGACAGAGACGATGACAACGGGACTCGCGGAAAGTCCACCTCACCCGCTACGCCTCGGGTGCAGGCATCTCTTCGTACGAGGCGAGGGGCGAAGAAAAACTAGATCAGCTTTCGCTGCGCCAGGTTCTTCATCAGCGCGCCGATGCCGAACGTCCAGGGCTCGCACTCGTCACTGGTGCGCATACGGTTGACGAGCTTGCCCAGCTGAGGTGCGGCGATCGTGACGATGTCGTCGCGCTTGTGGGTGAACCCCTGCCCCGGCGCATCGCGATCCTTCACGGGTGCGAACATCGTGCCGAGAAACAGCACAAAACCGTCGGGGTATTGATGCACTTTCCCGATCGTCTGCGCCACAAGATCGGTTGGATCGCGGCTGATCATGCTGATCGAGGAATGACCGTCGAGAACAAAACCATCGGCGCCCTTCACGTTCAGGCTGATATCGAGTTTGCGCGCGTCGTCGAGCGTGAAGGTTTCGTCGAACAACCGCAGCAGCGGTCCGATCGCGCATGACGCATTGTTGTCCTTGGCTTTCGACAACAGCAGCGCCGAGCGCCCCTCGAAGTCGCGCAAGTTGACGTCGTTTCCGAGCGCGCCGCCGACGATATTGCCGCGGCTCGACACGAATAGCACGAGCTCAGGCTCGGGGTTGTTCCAGGTCGACTTCGGATGCAGGCCGGCGTCCATGCCAGTGCCGACCGAAGACAAGGTCGGCGCCTTGGTGAAGACCTCGGCGTCGGGCCCGATACCGACCTCGAGATACTGGCTCCAGGCATTCTGGTCGATCAGCACCTGCTTCAGATGCATCGCCTGATCCGAGCCCGGCTGGAGCTTTGACAGGTCGTCGCCAATCAGACGCGTAACTTCCTTTCGGATCGCTTCGGCCGACGCCGGATTGCCCTTGGCCCGCTCTTCGATCACGCGTTCCAGCATCGAGATCGCGAAGGTGACGCCCGCAGCCTTCAGGGTCTGGAGATCGGCGGGTGCCAGCAGCCATGGCTTCTCGGAATCACGCTCATCCGGCGCCGTATTGGCGACGATGGCCTCGAGATCGCCGATGCGCTCGCCCTTGGTCGAGCCAAGCGCCTTGGCCGGATTGTCCTCTTCGCAAAGCGCGCTGACGGTCGGAAACTTTGCGGTGACGTCGAAGACGCCTTCAGCGCGCACGGCGACGACGGCCGGACCGTTCGCCTGCGGCAGCCAGACCCGGCCGACCAGCGTCCCCTTCGTTCCATCCTCGGGGAGAAGGTCCTTCACGGTCAGTGTCGTCATGGCGGCGTCCTCGCTTGTTATCGGATCGGCCACTTGGCGAGGCCGATCCCATTGGCGAAGACCAATAAACGTCTGGTGGGGGAAGTCCAGAGCGGCAGGTTGCCCCGCTTCTATGCCCCTGCCCGCGCCTTCCGGGCCGCGATCTGCTGCAGCGCCCAGCGTGCGTTCTTGCGGACGTCGGGATCGGCATCATCAGCGATGACGGCCAAGAACGCTTCGCCGTCAGGATGGGCGATCTCGCCGAGGGCGGCAGCCGCCTCTTTCCTCAAGTTCGCCTGATCATGATTGACGCAATTGCCGATCGGCCGCACCGCGCGCTCGATCTTCATCCTGCCCAGGCTGCGGATCGCCTTCAGCCGTACTTGCCAGAACTCATCGCCGAGCGCGCTGACGAGCTGGTCAGCCGCGAGCAAGCCGTTGACGTTGAGACCGAGCGTCTCCGCGGCCATCTCGCGAACCATCCAGTCGCTGTCTTTCAGCGCGCGGGTGATCGTCTCGGCCGCAGGCTTCATCTGCGAGAACGCTAGCGCACTCACCGCCGCCCGGCGCACATGGGCATCGGGATCGTTGATCAGTGCGGTCAGCGCCGGGATGGATTCCTCCAGCTTCAAAAAACCGATCACGCCGATCGCCTGCACGCGTACGGCGGCATCGGGATCCTGCAACGCCTCCAGCGCCGGCTTGAGCGTGTCCTTGCAACGCAATTCCTTCAGTGCACGCAATGCCCCCATGCGGACGAAGGCGTGAGCATGCTTGACCAGCGGCAGGATGATCCCGGCGCAGGCGGGATCCTTGAACTCCGCCATGCTGTCGGCCGCAGCCGCCGCCACGATCCGCTCCGGATCGACCAGGAGCTTCACGAGCGCGCTCGCGGCTTCCGGCCCATCGAATTCGCCGAGTGCCATCGCGACCTGCTGGCGTACGCCGGCGTCGGGGTCGGCCACCATGTTGGCAAGATGCGCGACAGCAGCCGGATCGCCGGAATGGCCGAGTGCGATGATCGCAACGCGGCGCTCGGCGGGATCGGCGGCCTGCAGCCGCTCGTCGGCATCTTCGAGATCGTCGTAGGATTCGAACGGGCTCGACATGATCACCTCAACAGATAGGGAATGTTGACGGTGACGGCGCCGGTGGGGCAATCGGCCTCGCAAGGCATGCAGTACCAGCATTCATCATAGGCCATGTAGGCCTTGTTGGTCATGTCGCTGATGCGGAGCACGTCGAGCGGGCAGACGTCGACGCAAACGGTGCAGCCCTTGTCCGCGATGCACTTGGCGTCGTCGACGACCACCGGAACCGATGTCTGATAGGAAGCGAGAGGCATTTGATGTCTCCTGTTGCGATGGATCAGGCGGAAGCGCGGATACGCTGCTTGTCGTAGAGATCCTTCTCGTCGTCGGCGATCGGCACGACGTAGGGTTCGACGGCGCGCTTCTCGCTGGTCATCTTGCCGTTCTGCTTGGACAGCAGCGTGTGGCAGAACCAGTTCTCGTTGTCCTTCTCCGGGAAATCCGTGCGCCAGTGATAGAGGCCCCAGCGGCTTTCCTCGCGGTAGAGCGAGGCGTGCACCGCCATGTCGGCGCAGTCCATGATCGACTGCACCTCGAGCGCGCGCAGCAGCTCGTGCGCATTGCGGGCGATCATGCGCTCCTGCATGTCCTCGCGCGCCTCGGCGAGACGGCGCATGCCCAGCTCGTATTTGCGCGTGACCTTCGGTGGCTGAAGGTAGTCGTTGACGAGGCGGCGCGTCTTGTACTCGACCTGGTTGGGCGGAATACCGTCCTCTCGCTTGGTCGGCGCCAGCACGCGGTCGCGCTCCTTGGCCACATCATGCGCATCGAACTCCGCAAAATCGTGGCTGTCGGCAAATTCCATCGCGTCGATGCCGGCAACGGAGCCGTTGGTGAAGGCGCCGAGCATGTAATTGTGCGGCACGCTCGCCATGTCGCCGGCGGCGTAGAGGCCTGGCACGGTGGTGCGTGCGTTGTCATCGACGAACACACCGGAAGCGCTGTGGCCGGAGCAGAAGCCGATCTCGGAGATGTGCATCTCGATCGAGTCGTTGCGGTAGTCGACCCCGCGTCCCTGCTGGAACAAGCCGCGCGTCGGCCGCTCCACCTTGTGGAGCGTGGACTCGATCTCCGAGATCGTGTCGGGATGCAGATGCTTGAGCTGGAGGAATACCGGGCCCTTGCCGGAGAGAAGCTCATTGTAGAACTCCAGCATCATCTGACCGGACCAATAGTCGCATTCGATGAAGCGCGAGCCTTCGTTGTTCGCCGTGAAGGCGCCGAAGGGCCCGGCGACATAGGCGCAGGCCGGGCCGTTATAGTCCTTGATCAGCGGATTGATCTGATAGCATTCGAGGTTCGCGAGCGCGGCACCGGCGTGATAGGCCATTGCATAGCCGTCGCCGGAATTGGCGGCGTTCTCATAGGTGCCGAACATATAGCCTGAGGTCGGCAGGCCGAGGCGGCCGGCGGCGCCCATGCAAAGGATCACGGCCTTGGCCCTGATCACCAGGACCTCGGCCGTGCGGGTGTTGACGCTGATCGCGCCGGCGATGCGGCCGTCGGACGATTTCAGCAGCCGCGTCGCCATGTAGCGGTTGGAGATCAGGATACGGGCACGGCGGAGCTGGCGATAGAGCGCCTTCTTCACGGTTTCGCCGTTCGGCATCGGCAACACATAGGTGCCGATATGGTGCACCTTCTTGACGGCGTAATCGCCGTTCTCGTTCTTCAGGAAGCGGATGCCAAAACTGTCGAGCTCCTCGATGATCTTGTAGCAGTTCTGGGCGTATTTATAGACGGCCTTCTGATCGACGATGCCGTCATTGGCGATGGTAATTTCCTTGGTGTACTGCTCCGGCGTGGCGTAACCGGGGATGACGGCGTTGTTCAGCCCGTCCATGCCCATCGAGATCGCGCCGGAGCGCTTGACGTTGGCCTTTTCGAGCAGGACGACATTGGCCTTCGGGTTCTTCAGCTTCGCTTTCAGTGCCGCCATCGGGCCTGCCGTGCCGCCGCCGATCACCAGCACATCGCAGGAAACCTCCGAAAGTCCGTCGACGATCTGATCTAGTGCCATCGCTTGCTCCTGGTTCGCCGATCCCCGGCGCCTTTGCATCAGATTTGTTCAGGTGACCTTCCGGCGATAGCAATTAGTTGTCGCCGGAACGCGATTTGCGCCTCAGCGCTCGACGAAGGCCTTTTCGATGACGAAATGGCCGGGCTGGCTATGGTTACCCTCGATGAAGCCGCGCGCGCGGAACATCGCGTGCAGCTCCTCCAGCATCGCCGGGCTGCCGCACAGCATGATGCGGTCGGTCTCGATATCGAGGCTCGATTGCCCGATGTCGTCGAACAGCTGGTTGGACGCGATCAGATCGGTGATGCGGCCGCGATTCCGGAATGGCTCGCGGGTGACGGTCGGATAGTAGATGAGTTTGTCGCGGATCAGCGGGCCGAAGAGTTCGTGATTGCGCAGGCCGTCGACGACGTGCTCGCCATAGGCGAGCTCCGAGACCTGGCGGCAGCCATGGGCGAGCACGATGGTCTCGTAATTCTCGTAGACGTCGGGATCCTTGATCAGGCTTGCGAACGGCGCGAGGCCCGTGCCAGTCGAGAGCAGCAGCAGGCGCTTGCCCGGGATGAGGTTGCCGGTGATCAGCGTGCCCGTCGCCTTGCGGCCGACCAGAATGATGTCGCCTTCCCTGATCGTCTGCAGCCGCGAGGTCAGCGGGCCGTCCTGCACCTTGATCGAGAAGAATTCGAGCGCTTCCTCATGATTGGCGCTCGCCATGCTGTAGGCCCGCATCAGCGGCTTGCCTTCGACCTCGAGCCCGATCATGGCGAATTGACCATTCTGGAAGCGGAAGCCCGGATCGCGCGTCGCGGTGAAGCTGAACAGGCAGTCGGTCCAGTGCCTGACCGACAAAACCGTTTCCTTCTGAAATGCGCTCATGGTCTCTCCTTGGCCCTCGATGGCGCACAAGGTTTCGGAGAGAGCAGAGTCCGGCAACGCGGAAGTGACATTCCCGGTCGATTAGTTTCACATTTCGCGGGCTGTGATTGACGAGCAGGCACATCGCCACGTCGGCTGCACGCCCGCGCTGGCAATTAGTTGCTATCCGCGCCCGTCGGCGCCGACCTAGAAAGGAGCTGGAGGTTCGTCATGACCATGACCTTGGTGATACCGACCGTGACCGCTTGCGAAGCCAGCGCCGATCTCGCGACGCTCCGCATCCGCACCACGGATGGCGACGCGCTCAGCGTCCCTGCGGAAACACTCCGCCTCTCCTGCAAATGCGCCCACTGCACCCGCGCCCGCTTCGACGACCGCTTTCCCGAACGGTTTCCGGGCATCGCCATCACCGAGATCGGCGATCTCGGCTATGGGCTGAACATCTCGTTTTCGGACGGGCATAACAGGGGGATTTATCCGAAACCGTATTTGTTGAGCTTGGCGGGACGGTAAAGCGCCCGCTTGCCTACCCATCTGGCACGGACATTGCTCCTCTTTAGAACGATTTGAACGTTCCGGAGGCAGACGATGTTGCAGGCGGCGAGTGCGGTTCGCGGGACTGTTCCCCCGGCAGTGCGGCCTGCGGGCGGCTCCTCGCTGCTTCTCACCGAGAACCAGCAATGGATCGGCGGCCCACCGCCGTTGATGGATAAGCTTTCACCGCGCGAGCGGGAGCTGGTGCTGAAGCAGGGCCGGCGAAAAGTGCTTAACCGCGGCCAGACGCTGTTCAGCCAGGGCGGCAAGCATGACGGCATCTGGCTGATCGAGAGCGGCCGCATCCGCGTGTTTTACACCTCGCCACTCGGGCGTGAGATCACCCTGGCCTATTGGCATGTCGGCAATTTCGTCGGCGGACCGGAAGTGTTCGAAGGCACCGTGCATCAATGGTCCGGTGTAGCATCCAGCAACTGCAGCGTCGTGCACCTGCCCGGAAAGGAATTGCGGTCGCTTGCCGCAGAGATCCCGAACCTCGCGATCGGCCTCATTGAAGGCCTCACCTTCAAGGGCAAATGCTATTCGGCGCTGGCGCAAATGCTGGGAACACGCTCGATCACGCAGCGCCTCGCGCATCTGCTCCTGCATCTCGTCGAACTCTACGGCGTCGAGGACGCCGACGGGCGCGTGATTGCCGCAGCCTTCACCCATGCCGACATCGCCCACATGGTCGGCGCTACCAGGCAATGGGTCACGATCAGCCTGAAGCGGATGCAGGAAAAGGGAATCGTCCTGACCAAGCGCTCGCAGATCGTGGTCTGCCGGAGCGACGTGCTGGAGGAGATGCGTGGCCACGCGTCTGACTGAGAGAATTTGCGTGTAAGGCCGGTGCACAGGCAAGCGGCTTTATAGTGCAGGACTGCCCAAGGAGTATGCAATCAGCTTTTCCCGGCAACTAATCGACTGCGGCGCTCATTCCGGATTTGCCCTGTCCGGGCCCTCCACCAATCATGGCAACCACAGCACATCCAACCGAATGAGGATGAGAATGGTCCGCCATCTTTCCACGCTCTCCATCGCGATGTCGGTGACGTCACTGGCGCTAAGCCTCGCGCAGCCAGCCTGGGCGGAAACCGTCACGCTCGGCATCGGAACGCAGGACACCACGACCAACACGGTGACCGCGGGCGTCGTCATCCGCCAGTTGCATCTGCTCGAAAAATACCTGCCAAAGGATGGCAAATATTCCAACATCAAGTTCGAGCTGGAGTGGCAGAATTTCACGTCCGGCCCGCCCGTCACCAACGCGATGATGGCGAACAAGCTGCAGATCGGCATGATGGGCGACTACCCGCTGATCGTGAACGGCTTCACCTTCGACAGCAATCCCGAAAGCAAGAGCCGGCTGATCGGCATCGCCGCCTACAGCCTGTCCGGCTCTGGCAACGGCATCGTCGTCCATAAGGATTCACCCTATTACGATCTGGCCGATCTCAAGGGCAAACTCGTCAGCGTGCCATTCGGCTCAGCCGCGCACGGCATGGTGCTGAAGGCGATGCAGGACCGCGGCTACGCATCCGATTTCTTCCAGCTCGTCAGCCAGAGCCCTGAGGTCGGCTCGACCAATCTTCAGGAGAAAAAGATCGACGCGCACGCCGACTTCGTCCCCTTTGCCGAGTTGCTGCCCTTCCGCGGCTTCGCTCGAAAGATCTTCGACGGCGTCGAAACCGGTCTACCGACTTTCCACGGCATCGTCGTCCGTACCGACTTCGCCGAGAAATATCCTGAGGTTGTCATCGCCTACATGAAGGCGCTGATCGCCGCCAACCAGTGGCTGCGCGACGATCCCAAGCTTGCGGCCGAGAAAATCCAGGAATGGACCGGCATCAACAAGGAGGTCGTCTACATCTTCCTCGGCCCGAGCGGCAACATGACCACCGATCCAACCGTCAAGCAGGCGCTGATCGATGCCGCCACCGCCGACGTCAAGGTGCTGCAAAATCTTGGTCGCATGAAGGAGTTCGATCCGAAGAAATGGGTCGACGACAGCTACATCCGCAAGGCCTACGCCGAGATGAAGCTCGACTATGACGCGCAGCTTGCGAGCACGAAGAACTACGAGATCTCGGGCGAAGACGCCTTCTGCAAGAAGCCGATCACCGAGCCGCGCAAGGCCGGCGAGGTCTGGGTCGATGATGCCGGCATCATGCCGTTCTCGTCGGCCGCCTGCACCCTCGGCGCCTACGCCGACTTCAAGGCCAAGGGCAGGAAGATCAACGTCGCCTATGTCTTCGACACCACGCGCGGCATCAAGCTGTTCGCCGACCAGGCCTTCTTCGCGGTCGGCAATGGCGACGTCGCACCGTTCCTGCTGAAGAAGGACGCGGAGGCCTATGCCGCCAAGATCAGCGGCAAGGTGCTCGGATTCGACGACGCGGTGAAGGCGGCGGTCAACGGAGGCAAAACGTGAGCAGTCCCGCCATCCTCAGACATCCCGAGGACAGCATGCCGGCAATTGCAGAAGCGGGCCCGGTGCCCGCCGCCACGCCGCCAGCAACACCACCCTCCTTCGGAACGCTCGCGCTGCGCTGGTATCGCCTGAACCAGGGCCGGTTGCGCGCGACTGCGATCGGCATCATCTCGCTGCTCGCCTTCCTGCTGGTCTGGCACCTGCTCACGAGCTACCGCGTCGTATTCTTCGTGCGCTTCACCAACGTGCCCTCGCCGCTTGCGGTCTATGCGAGCTTCACCAAGGCGATTCATGATCCCAAGTTCCTGATGCACATTGTGCTGAGCTGCCGGCGCATCTTCATCGGCTTCTCGCTTGCCGCGATCGTCGGCGTGCCGCTCGGCCTGATCATGGGCCGCTTCAAGCTGGTGCACGAGATCATCTTCCCGGTCGCGGAGGTACTGCGGCCGATTCCGGCGATCGCCTGGGTGCCGATGGCGATCATGCTGTGGCCAACCAACGAGCAGAGCATCGTCTTCATTACCTTCCTCGGCTCATTCTTCCCGATCCTGGTCAATACGCTGCACGGCATGTCGCTGGTCGATCCCGTGCTGGTGCGTGCCGCGCAATGCCTCGGCGCACGCGAGCGCTCGATCTTCCGCGAAGTGTATTTTCCGGCCTCGCTGCCGCATATCTTCACCGGCCTCACCATCGGCATGGGCGTCGCCTGGGTGTCGCTGATTGCGGCCGAAATGATCTCAGGCCAATACGGCATCGGCTACTTCACCTGGGAAGCCTATTCGCTGGTCCAGTATGCCGACATCGCGCTCGGCATGATCGCGATCGGCGTCCTCGGTCTCGGATCGAGCCTGCTGATCAGGGGTGCGGGACATCTGGTAATGCCGTGGAGGTCGACGAGATGAGTGAAAGTCTGGCGAGCGAGCCGAAAGGCCATATCGAGGTCAGCAATTTCTCGCTGAGCTATGACAGCATCGAGGGGCCGGTTCAGGCCGTCACCGACACGCAGATCCACGTCAAGCCCGGAGAGTTCGTCTCGATCGTCGGCCCGTCCGGCTGCGGAAAGTCGACGCTGCTCAACGCGGTCGCGGGCTTCCTGAAACCCACCACGGGCATCAGCACCGTCGACGGCGAGCGCGTGAGCGGCCCGAGCGCCGAGCGCGGCATGGTGTTCCAGCAATATTCGCTGTTTCCCTGGAAGACGGTGCGGGAGAACGTCGAGTTCGGCCTGAAGATGCGCGGCATGCCGCGCTCGCAGCGCGAGCGCGCCGCGCGTACGCTGCTCGGCCTCGCTGGCCTGGAGGCATTCGAAAAGCATTATCCGGAAAAGCTCTCGGGCGGCATGAAGCAGCGTGTCGGCATCGTCCGCGCGCTCGCGACCGGGCCGAAGGTACTGCTACTCGACGAGCCGTTCGGCGCGCTCGACGCACAGACCCGCGTCATCATGCAGCAGATCCTCACCAACATGTGGCAACGGCTGAAAATCTCGGTGCTGTTCGTCACCCATGACATTGACGAGGCGATCTTCCTCTCCGATCGGGTCTACTGCATGACCGCGCGTCCCGGCTCGATCAAGGCGGAGATCCCGATCCCGCTGGAACGGCCACGGCAGCAAGCGATGATGATGTCGTCGGAGTTTCTGGCGCTGCGCCGCGGGCTGATGTCGCTGATCCGCGAGGAAAGCCTGAAGGCGATGGGCGGCGAGATCAACGACATGGGCATGCAGGGGCTGAACATCGAGTTGCACGGCCATTCGCTGGCGGATGTGATCTGATCTAGCCGTCTCGCTCACGCTGATGACGGTCTCGCAGGGTGGGCAAAGCGACTTGTCCGCCGTAGCTCGAAGAGCGAAGGCGGAAGCGTGCCCACCACCTTAACTACAAGCCGAACTGGTGGGCACGGCGCTTTCGCGCCTTTGCCCCTTACGGCCGCTTCGCGTCCCTTACTTGAACCAGTGCACCAGCGCGATGCTGATCCCCAGCAGAAGCATCAGCGACAGCGTCACCGCCGCCGTCACCCGGCCGCCAACATTGGCTAGCACGCGCACGTCGACACCGAGGCCGAGCGCGGCCATCGACACCACCGTGAGGAAGCTCGTGATCTTCGTCACGGGCCCCACCACCGTGCCCGGCACGATCTCCAGCGAACGCAACGTCGCCAGCGCGAGGAAGCCGAGGATGAACCACGGCACCAGGCGGAAGAAGCCGACATTGGTCTTCTTGCCACCGGTCTGCCAGCGCGAGGCGACCAGGGAGAGGCCGACGACCACGGGCCCCAGCATCAGCACGCGCATCAGCTTGACCAGCGTGCCGATCTGCGTGGAGATCAGGCCCGCCGGCACCGTCGCCGCCAGCACCTGCGGCACCGCATAGACGGTGAGGCCTGCGAGGATGCCGTATTGCGTGGCCGACAGTTGCAACAGCGGGATCAGCAGCGGCAGGCCCAGCACCATCATCACGCCGAGGATCGCCGTAAACGAGATCGAGGATGCGATCTCGTCGCTGTTGGCGCCGATGATCGGCGCGACCGCCGCGATCGCGGAATTGCCGCAGATGGAGTTGCCGCAGGCGATCAGGATCGAGAGCCGGGTCGATAATCCGAGCATCCGGCTGAGACCGAAGGAGACGCAAAGGGCCACCACGACCACAGCGGCGATCGAGGCCAGCAGTGCGATGCCCGAGGCTGCGATGGCGGCAAAGCTGATAGAGGCCCCGAGCAGCATGACCGCGACCTCGAGGAGTTGCTTGGCGCTGAAGGCGATGCCAGCCTGCCAGCGGGGCGCCGGTTTCCAGAAGCTGCGCAGCGCCATGCCCAGCAGGATCGCCATCACCAGTGCCTCGACATAGGGATGCTCGAAAACGCCGAGTTCCGCCCGCTCGAGCAGGGCTGAGACGCCGGCAACGAGGACGCAAAGGAGAATGCCGGGAATCAGCGCAAGGACGCGGCTAACGGCAGTGGTGGGCTTGGCGTCGGCCGGGCTGGATGCTTGATTCTGCGACACAAATCTCTCCCAGAGGAGAAAGATTTATACGCACGACGATCCGATTGGGGAATAAGTTTTCGGCATATCAGGGCCGAGGGAAGTTCTGTCCTCGGTCCGGAATAATCGGCCTCAGAAGATCAGGCTTTTGGCGAGCGAAGCGACGCGGCTGAAGCCGTCATAGACGCCCGGCTCGAAGAACGCCGCGCGCGCGAGCACGATACCTGCGACCAGCGACCAGAATAGCATGGTGCCGGCCCGCAGCAGGAGCTTTGAGGCACGCGACGTCGGCTGGGTGTCCGTTGCGGACACCAGCTGCTCGCCGAAGGGCTCAAATCCAGTGCGTTCCATGGCCGTCAATTCCATCAAATTGTGGATGGAATGTCGTCGTTTCGGACCCAAACGGCAATGGAAGCGATTGGCGTTTTTGCCCTCCGGAGGGGAAACTCCTTCCGTGGGACGGTCCCGGGGCAATAGTTTTCTTCTTCCGCCCTATTCGGGCACCGGAGGGCGGCCGTATGCCGGCCGCGTAGACGATCCAGGGCTCCTCGACTACCGTGCCATGCCGCAAGGCCTCCGTTCGCTCCCTCGAAGATCGAACGCATGGGATTGCCGGAGATCAGAAGAAGACGATGAACATCGCATCTCCCCACCAGCGGCTCGACCTTGCCTCCGCGATTGCGGAGGCCGACATCCGCTGCCTGCTCATGGTGCTGGTGCACATGACCGGCGACGCGCGCTGGCTCGAACCGCCCTACCTGCCCAAGCGCGACATTCGCCTCATCCCCGATCCCGAAGCCGGTGTGCCCCGCGGTATCCAGGACGAGATCCGGGCCGCGGTCGTCAAGCTGTTTGCCGACGGCACGCCCAAACCAGTCATCACCGATCCCGGCGAAGAGCTGCTCCTCAAGATGATGCGAGCCTGCCTTGGCGAGAACGTCGCGCCGGAATATGCGCCGCTGATGCGCGAGGAGATGGGCTTTGTGTCGCGCGAGGTGCGCTGGACAGTGCGTCCTGCGGACGACAAGCTCGCTGAGCAACACGTACTCATTGTCGGCGCCGGCGTCTGCGCCATCGCGCTTGCCGTCGCGCTCGGTCACCTCGGCATCCCCTACACGATCGTCGAGAAGAACGCCGAGCTCGGCGGCACCTGGTGGATCAACCGCTATCCCGGCTGCGGGGTCGACACGCCGAACCATTCCTATTCGTACTCGTTCGGCTCCGGCAACGCGTGGACGCGCTATTTCTGCCAACGCGAGGAGCTGCTCGGATATCTCCTGAAAGTTGCCGACGAACACGGTATTCGCAAGCATTTGCGTGTCGACACCGAACTCATGTCATCGCGCTGGGACGAGGGCAAGCGGCGCTGGATCTCCACGCTGAAGACGCAGGCGGGCGAAGAGATCTTCGAATCCACCGCGCTGGTGTCGGCCATCGGCCAGCTCAATGACCCCTCACGCGCACACTTCAAGGGTGAAGAAGACTTCAAAGGCACGATTCTGCATTCGGCCTTGTGGTCAGACGACATCAAGTTCGACGGCAAGCACGTCGCCGTGATCGGCACCGGTGCGACGTCGATGCAGCTGGTACCGGCAATCGCCGGTCGCGTTGCCTCCGTCACGGTCTATCAGCGTAGCGCGCAATGGGCGCGGCCGGTGCAGGGCTATGCGGATCCGATCAGCGAGGGCGCGCGCTGGCTGCTCGCACATTTGCCGTTCTATGTGCAGTGGTATCGCTTCAACATGTTCTGGCGTTATGGCGACGGACTACTTCCTTTCCTGCGCAAGGACCCGGCCTGGCCGCATCCCGAGCGCGCCGTCAACAAGGGCAATGACCGGCATCGCCAGGAGCTGACCGACTTCATCCTCACCGAGTTGAAGGACCGGCCCGACCTGATCGAAAAATGCGTGCCGACTTATCCGCCTTATGGCAAGCGCATCCTGCTCGACAACAACTGGTTCAAGACGCTGACGCGCGACAACGTCGAGCTCGTCACCGAGGCGATCGACCATTTTGACCAGAGCGGCATCGTCACCACCGACGGCAAGCACCGCCTCGCGGACGTCATCGTGGTCGCGACCGGTTTCAAGGTCACGGAGATGGCCGCCCGCCTCAACATCAGCGGACGCGACGGCAAGAATTTGCGCGCGGCCTGGGCCAACGATAATCCTACCGCGTTCCTCGGCCTCACTGTGCCCGATTTTCCCAACTTCTTCTGTATGCTCGGGCCGAATTCCGGCCCGGCGCATGGCGGCAGCGTCATCTTCCAATCGGAATGCCAGAGCCGCTACATCTCCGCTTGCCTCGTCAGCATGATCGAGCACGACGTCGCCGCCATCGACGTCCGCCGCGAGGTGCTCGACGATTACGTCCGCAAGGTCGACGCCGAGCACGAGGCGATGATCTGGACCCATCCGGGCATGAGCACCTACTACCGCAACGCCAGCGGCCGCGTGTTTTCAGCGATGCCGTGGCGGTTCGTGGACTATTGGCGCATGACGCACGATCCGGATCTGCGACAGTACAGGCTGACGAAAGCGTAGGGCTGACGATTCTACGCCGCCAACCCGCTCTCGACCGGCGCGAATTCCAGTCCGAGGCTCTCGGCCACCGCCTTGTTGGTGATGCGGCCGCGATGGACGTTCAGCCCGTTGCGCAGATGTGGATTCTCCAGCACTGCGGCAAAGCCCTTGTTGGCGAGCATCAGGCCGAATGGCAGCGTCGCATTGTTCAGCGCCTCGCTGGATGTCACCGGCACCGCGCCGGGCATGTTGGCCACGCAATAATGCACGACACGATCGATCTCATAGGTCGGCTCCGCATGCGTCGTCGCATGCGAGGTCTCAAAGCAGCCGCCCTGGTCGATCGCGACGTCGACCAGCACGGCTCCCGGCCGCATCGATTTGAGCATCGCGCGCGTGACGAGCTTCGGTGCGCTGGCGCCGGGCACCAGAACCGCGCCGATCACGACGTCAGCGGCAAACACCTCCTCCTCGACCGACTCGATGGTCGAGAAGCGCGTGCGAATGCGTCCGACGAAGAGATCGTCGAGTTCGCGCAGGCGCGGAAGCGAGCGGTCGATCACGGTAACCTCGGCGCCAAGGCCCGCGGCCATGCGCGCGGCCTGCGTTCCCACGACGCCGCCGCCGAGCACGACAACGCGTGCCGGCTGCACGCCTGGAACACCGCCCAGCAACAGTCCGCGACCACCAGCAGACCTCTTGAGCGCGGCGCCGGCGGCCTCGATGGCGAGGCGGCCGGCGACTTCGCTCATCGGCGCAAGCAGGGGGAGGTGGCCAGCCGCGTCGGTGACGGTTTCATAGGCAATCGCGGTGCAGCCGGACGCAAGCAGGCCCTTGGCCTGTTCGGGATCCGGCGCAAGATGGAGGTAAGTAAATAGGATCTGGCTTTCGCGGAGCTGGGCCCATTCGCTCTTCTGCGGCTCCTTCACCTTCACAATCATGTCGGACTTGGCGAAGATGTCGCGCGCGCTCGCCGCAATGGAGGCCCCTGCCCGCCCGTATACCTCGTCCGAGGCGCCGATGCCGTCGCCCGCGCCGGTTTCGACCATCACCTGATGCCCGGCCGCAACATATTCGCGGACGGCGCCCGGGGTGAGCCCGACGCGATATTCCTGGACCTTGATCTCCTTGGGCACACCGACGCGCATCCTGGGCTCCTTTTGATTCACTTGGGTGATCGTAGCGGCGCAGCCAGTTTGGTTTCGTGCAAATATCCGCTAGTTTCGCGCTCGTCGCGCCGGTTTCCGGCGCGGAAATGCCCTTTCACGCTGGAAACGAAACCTTGGCCCTCGACCGGAAAGATCTCGCCATTCTCGCGGAACTCACGACCAATGCGCGCGCCAGCCACACCGAGCTCGCCAACAAGGTCGGCCTCTCCAGCACGGCACTGGCGAGGCGACAAAAGGCGCTGGAGGATGACGGCTACATCCAGGCCTACCAGGCCGCGCTCGATCTGGCGCAGTTCGGCCTCACCACGACGGTGCTGGTGCGCATTGCGCTGGAGAGCCAGAGCGACGAGGCGCTGAAGGCGTTCGAGGCGGAGGTGGTGAAGTGCCCCTCCGTCGTGCGCTGCTTCCTGATGTCGGGCACCGACGACTACATCCTGATCGTGCTCGCCCGCGACATCCAGGATTTTGAGCGCATCCATCGCACCGAATTGTCGCGGCTGCCGCGCGTGGCGCGGGTACAATCAAGCTTCGCGCTGCGCGAAGTGGTCAACCGCGCGGTGCCGACAGTGGTGTTCGGCGAGGCGAAGCGGTAGCCGAGTCGGCGGCTCCGCGAGCCGAGCTGTCAAGCACACCGCTTCACCGGCGGTTTCATTCCACCATCAAAGAAAGTTGAACTGCCCTTTCAGCCGAACGGTTGAGGCACTTTGGACCTGTTCATCAGACCCAATTGATAGGCCGCGACGTGACCGCGATCCGTTTCACGCAACCAATTCATTCAACCTTCTGGCTCTTGGGGTTCTCGATGTTCAAATCCAGCCGCCGTCTCTTCATTCAATCCGTTGCATTCAGTGCCGGCGTCCTCGGCGCCGCCAAGTCTGCGCTCGCAGCGCCCGACGGACATGCCGCCGGCTACGACGTTGCACCCGCATCCGAGTTCCTGAAGACGATCCCGCGGAAGTCCGGAGATCCCGTGGTGTTCACGACTTCCCTCGACAAGGGACCTATCAAGGCCACATCCGGCGGCTGGGCGCGCGAGGTCACGACCCGCACCCTCCCGCTCGCAACCGGAATTGCCGGCGCGCATCTCTTCGTCAACGCCGGCGGCGCCCGGGAAATGCATTGGCATAATTCGGCCGAATGGGCCTATGTCGTCGACGGCCATTGCCAGGTGACGGTGGTCGATCCCGAGGGCCAGCTTGAAGTCGTCAATCTCGGTCCGGGCGATCTCTGGTTCTTCCCGAAGGGCCACAGCCACGCCATCCAGACGCTGGGGCCCGCGCCCTGCCACGCCATCCTCGCCTTCGACGACGGTCTCTACTCCGAGCACGGCACGTTCGGCATCAGCGACTGGATGAGCCGCTACGACGCGCCGACCTTATCGCAAGCGTTGGGCGTATCCACGGAGACCTTCAGCCCGAACCCGAAAGCCGAAACTTACATCATGCAGGGCGAGGTGCTTGCGCTCGACGGTCCACAGGCAAAGGTCGCTCGCGCGCTGGATCGCGACCGCACCCACCGGTTCGCGCTGATGGCGCAGAAACCGCGCGTAAGCACGGCGGGCGGGCAGCTCTACGTCGCCTCCGCCAAGGAGTTTCCGGTTTCGAGCACCATGACCGGAACGGTGCTCAAGCTCAAACCTGGCGCGATGCATGAGCCGCATTGGCACACCGACGCCAACGAGTGGCACTACGTGCTGAAGGGGCGCACCCGCGTGACCCTGTTCGCATTCGACAAGCGGGTCGCGGTCGCAGAGCTCTCGGCCGGAGAATGCGCCTACATTCCCGCCAATTGCGGACATTCCATCCAGAACATCGGCAAGGAGGACGCCGAGGTGATCGGTGTGCTCGACAGCGGCGCCTATCACGAAAGCAGCCTCGGCGACTGGCTGGCCAAGGCGCCGCGGCACCTGCTGGCCAACAATTTTGGTGTCCCAGAGGCCGCGGTGGCGAATTTCGGGCGGAAACGGATGGTCATCGCCAGCGCAAGCTGAGCGCTCCGTCAGGCACGACGTGCCGTCATAGAACTGTCATCGAATGTGCAGAGACCTGTCCGTCTCTGCATATTCGGGACACGCCATGGATTATTTCAAGCGCTTCAACTTCCTGTTCGCCGCACCTGTGTTCGACGCCGACGACCTCGAGGGCGTCCGCTTCAACCAGATCATCGAGGAGATCCAGCGCTCCGGCTTCGAGGTGGTCCGGGCTCGCAAGCTGGAGGACGCCGAAATCGCGGTGCAGACCGATGCGGCGATCGGTTGCATGGTGGTGGACTGGGGCAAGAAGGGGCTCGAGGGAAAGACCTCCGCGCTGATCAATCTGATGCGGCGCCGGGGTCTCGACTTCCCGATCATCCTGCTGATCCGGCGCAAGCGCTTCGAGGATTTGCCCGTCGAGGTGCTCGACTTCATCGACGGCTATGTCTTCCTGTCCGAGGAAACGCCGACCTTCATCGCCAAGAATTTGATCAGCCGGCTCAAGCAATATGCCGAGACGCTGAAGACGCCGTTCTTCGGTGCGCTGGTCGATTATGCCGAGGAAGGTAATCAGCTCTGGACCTGCCCGGGTCACAATGGCGGCGTATTCTACAACCGCAGCCCGATCGGCCGGGTCTTCGTCGAGCATCTCGGCGAATCCGTGTTCCGCGACGACCTCGACAATTCCGTGCTCGATCTCGGCGACCTCCTCACCCACGAGGGCCCGGCGCTGAAGGCGCAGAAGGAAGCCGCGCAGATCTTCGGCGCGGAAAAGACCTATTTCGTGCTGAACGGCACCTCGACCTCGAACAAGGTCGCGCTCGGCGCGCTCGTCACCGATGGCGACCTCGTGCTGTTCGACCGCAACAACCACAAGGCCGCCCATCATGGCGCGCTGATGATCAATGGCGGCATCCCGGTCTACGTGCCGACGATCCGCAATGCCTGGGGGCTGATCGGCCCGATGCGCTGGGACGTCCTCGACGAAAAGGCCCTGCGCGAGGCGATCCGTAACCATCCGCTGGTCACCGACAAGGACGCCCGGCGCAAGGAGCGGCCGTTCCGCGTCGCCGTGGTCGAGCAGTGCACCTATGACGGCACGATCCACAATGCCGAGATGATCCTGAAGCGCATCGGCCATCTCTGCGAGTACATCCTGTTCGATGAGGCCTGGGCCGGCTTCATGAAGTTCCACCCGCTCTATGCCGGCCGTTTCGCGATGGGGCTCGCCAATCTTCCGCCGGAAGCGCCGGGCATCATCGCGACGCAGTCCACCCACAAGCAACTCGCGAGCTTCTCGCAGGCATCCCAAATCCACATCAAGGACCGCCACATCCGCGGCCAGAAGCGACGCGTCGAGCACCGTCGCTTCAACGAGAGCTTCATGCAGCATGCCTCGACCTCTCCTTTCTATCCGTTGTTCGCCTCACTCGACGTTGGCGCACAGATGATGAAAGGCCGCTCTGGAGAAGTGCTGTGGGATGACACGATCCGGCTCGGCATCGAGTTGCGCAAGAAAATCCGCGCGATGCGCCGGGAATTCGAGGAGAAGGAACAGAACTCCGACCGCCGCTGGTTCTTCGAGCCCTTCGTTCCCGATCGCGTCGCCATCCCCGACGTCAGCCGCCCCGGCGCCGCGCACAATGTCGCTTGGGAGACGCTGTCGACCGACGAGCTCGCGACCCATCCGGCGCTCTGGCAGCTCGGGCCCGACAGCAACTGGCACGGCTTCCCCGGCATGGCCGAGGGCTTTGCCATGACGGATCCAAACAAGTTGACGCTGCTCACCCCCGGTTTCGACCGTGCCACCGGCAGCTACGCCGAGCACGGCATCCCTGCCCCGGTCGTCGCGCAATACTTACGCGAAAACCGAATCGTGCCCGAAAAGAACGACCTCAACTCCCTGCTCTTCCTGCTCACGCCGGGGGTGGAGGCGAGCAAGGCCGGCACGCTGATCTCGGGTCTCGTCGCCTTCAAGAGACTGCATGACGACAATGCGCTGCTCGCCGACGCCATCCCGGAATTCTATCAACGGCGGCAGGCGCGCTATGCCGGCGTGCGGCTGCGCGATCTCTGCGGCGAGATGCACCGCTTCTTCCGCGCCGCCGATGTCAGAGCACTCCAGGCCCGCCAGTTCATGCCCGAGCACATGCCTGAGATCGCGATGTCGCCGCGCGATGCCGCGCGCTTCCTGTTCAAGAACGACGTCGACTATCTGCCGATTGAGGCGATCGCCGGTCGCATCGCCACCACGCCCTTCGTGGTCTATCCACCAGGGATCGCCACCATCGTGCCGGGCGAGCGGCTGACAGAACGGGCCAAGCCCATGGTGGACTATCTCAAGATGTTCGAGACCTGCTTCAACACGTTCCCGGGCTTCGATGTGGAAATCCAGGGCGTCTACAAAGAGGTCGATGCACAGGGTCGCATCGGGCTCTACACCTACGTCGTTGCCGAGTAGCTCCGATGACCGAAACAGCGATTGCGCGCACCGATGACGAACCGGTCCTGGTCCGGTCGTCACGCGAGAGCGACATCGAGGCGATGCTGGCGATCTACCGCCATCACGTCCGCAATGGCGTGCCACGCGATGTCGAGGGAACTGGTGCACCGGAGCCCGACGATCTGCGCGACCGGCGCAAGAACTTGAAGCAAACCCGCCTGCCGCATCTGGTCGCGACCTATCGCGGCGAGGTCGTCGGCTATGCCTATGCAGTGCTGTTTCGCAAGCGCCCGGCCTATCGCTATACGGCCAAGCACTCGATTTACGTCCACCACGAGCATCTCAGCCGCGGCGTCGGACGGCTGCTACTCCAGGAGTTGATCGACGCCTGTGCGGCGGCCGGCTTCCGCCAGATAATCGGTTATATCGATGCCGACAACGCGCCCTCGCTGGCATTGCACGAGAAGTTTGGATTTTCGCGGGTCGGCCTGCTCTGCGGTGTCGCCTATCGGCACGGCCGCTGGTCGGATACCGCCATGGTGCAGCGTTCGCTCGGCGCCGGCGTCACCGCGCCGCCATTACTCACGGCACCCGGACGTTAAGCCTTAGGAGGGAAAGTCAGCCGGTCTGACCTGAATGCGGTCGGCATGCAGCGACCAGTGATGCAACGCCTGGTCCTGGCAAAACCTCGCCTTCGCCCGTTCCCTCGCTTCGTCCTCGTCGGCGGCGTCGATCTCAAGCGTGCTCTGGCAGATCTCGCTCTGCCGGCCGTACTGGCCGAGCACGTCCTTCATGAACCTGACGACATAAGTTGACATGGGACCTTCTCCTGCGCCGGCAGCACTCTAGTCCCATTTAGGCCTGACGAGGGAGGGAGATTTTGACGCGGATCAAAGCCCGGTGAGGTTCCCGCCGCCCATTCAGGCGGCGGCTCGCCTTCACGTCGTTATGTCGAGGAGCGACTTTTCCGTCTCGGAGTAAGCTTGAATGACCTTGGCGTTGGCGATGAAGCTGTACTTTGCGGTCGCCAATTCAGCGAATTCGCTGGCGAGATCGACGTTCGGCGCCGCGACAAGGCCGTCCTGGTTCGCGAAGGGAGCGGTTGGGTCGGATTGCGCGGAATAGCTCGGCGAGACTGTCGACACGGTCGCGATCGTACCACCTGGCGTCGTCCCGCCCGATTGGTCGACCTGATCGACCCGCAATGGCACGTAAGCCGCGGGAAACGTCGGAGCAATGCTCGAGCTGCCCGCAGCAGCCGATGTGCCCGATCCGCCCGACGCAGGTAGCGGGCCGGTCGTGCGAACATTGGCGATGTTGCTCGCGGCCACGTTCACGCGCAAACTCGCCGCAGAAAGTCCCGACGTCGCAATCGAATATATGCTCATGGGCCGTCATCTACAGGACAAGTGATACGCGTTCACTCACGTCATCGGTAAAATCCGCCGCTTTCTGTTTTCATCCTCGTAACCAGCGATCGGCGCGCGATCAGGGCTTCGCACGCCCCTCCCCCGGCGTGACGCCAAAAGCCTGCTTGAAGCGCTCGGCATAAACAGGCCAGACCTCGGGATTGATGATGCGCGGTGGCCGTTTGCCGTCGAGCGTCTCCAGCACCTGCTCAGCGGCGATGCGGCCCATGTTCTGGCGCGCCTCGATCGTGACGCCGGCGGTGTGCGGGCTCGCCAGCACGTTGTCGAATTGCAGCAGCGGATGCTCAGGCGGCGGCGGCTCCTTGGACCAGACATCGAGGCCCGCACCGGCGATGCGCTTGTCACGCAAGGCCTGGAGCAACGCGTCCTCATCGTGGATGAAGCCGCGCGCCGTGGTGATGAAGTAGGCGTGCGGCTGCATCAGGCCGAACTCGCGCACGCTGATCATGTTGCGGCTGCCCTTGTTGAGCGGGCAGGAGATCGAGACGAAATCAGAACGGCGCAGCAACTCGTCGAGCTCGACCTTCTCGCCGCCCCGCTCGGCCATCACCTCGGCTATGAGGTAGGGATCGTAGGCCAGCACCTTCATGCCGAGCAGGCCCTTGCACAGCGCGGCGATGCGGCGGCCGACATTGCCGAGCCCAACGATGCCGACGGTCTTGTGCTCGACCTCGTTACCGACGAGCTCGTTGCGGTTGACGTTGGGCTCACGGCGCAGGCGGCGGTCAGACTGGATGATGCGCTTGGACAGCGTCAGCATCATCGCGAGAGCGTGCTCAGCGACGGAATGGGCATTACCGCCGGACTGGTTGACGACCAGCACGCCCGCATCGGTGCAGGCCTCGACGTCGACGGGGTCGAAGCCTGCGCCGTTGCTGGAGACCAGCAGCAGGTTCGGCGTGCACTTCAGGAAGGCTGCATCGACATGGAAATGCGGTGCCAGCTCGTCGCGGGCGGCGCCGATCTGGTAGACATGGGCTGCGCTCAGGATCGGCGCGTAGAAATCCTCGGGACTCTCGTTCTCGATGCGGTCGAGCCGGACGTCGGGCCGCGCCTTCAGGATATCGATATAGATCGGATTGGCCAGGTACTTGACGTAGAAGACGCGCTTGCTGTTGACCGACATCAGGACCCTTCCGGCTCTCTCGCGGAGGCCCGCAAGGTCAGCGCAATGCGCGCTCCACACCTAGCGTCCCTCCCGTTTCTCGTTATCCCGCTTATGACATGGCGGTGCCGGCCACGGCAGGCCGTCTGGCGCAGATCACGGCACCGGCCGGGACATGTTGACAATCCCGCCCGCTCCGTCAAGTTCGGCAGACTGCCGCGACGGACAAAGAAGAAGCATGCGCGGCAAAGGGAGAACGCGATGGCGATTGCGGAACAGCAGACCTCGTCCCAGGCGGGACCGGGGTCGGGCGACAGAAGCTGGCATAGCATCGTACTGCAAACCCTGAAGCGGAACGAGATCAGCCTCATCCCTTACGTGCCTGACCGCGTGCTCACGCCGCTGATCAAGAGCTTGCACGCAGATCCCTTCTTCACGACTTTTGCAACCGCCCGCGAGGAAGAAGCTGTCGGCATCGTCTCGGGCGCCTGGATGGGCGGACGACGCGGCGCAGTGCTGATGCAGACTTCCGGCTTTGCAACGCTCGCCAACACGCTCGCCTCGCTCGCGGTGCCGTATCAGATCCCGCTGATCATGTTCGTCTCCGAACGCGGCACGCTCGGCGAGTTCAACTATGGCCAGTCGCTGGTCTGCCGCACCATGCGCCCGGTGCTGGATTCGCTCGCGATCGAGCATCACACCATCACCCGGCTCGACGAACTCGAATTCATCACCGACCGCTCGATCAAGCAGGCCGTCACGACGCAGGCGCCGGTGGCGCTGATCCTCAATCCGCTGCTCACGGGCGGCAAGGTCTTCGACAAGTGAGCCCCGCCATGAGTGCCCGTAACACCAAGGTCATGAACCGGTTCGATGTCACCTCGCGCCTGATCGCCAGGCTCAAGCGCGAGGAAGCGGTGATCGGCGGCATCGGCAACACCAATTTCGATCTCTGGGCCGCCGGCCACCGCCCGCAGAACTTTTACATGCTCGGCAGCATGGGCCTGGCCTTCCCGATCGCGCTCGGCGTCGCCCTGGCGCAGCCCGACCGCCGCGTCTTCGCGCTGGAGGGCGACGGCTCGCTGCTGATGCAGCTCGGCGCACTC
Source organism: Bradyrhizobium manausense (assembly GCF_018130615.1). Taxonomy (GTDB): domain Bacteria; phylum Pseudomonadota; class Alphaproteobacteria; order Rhizobiales; family Xanthobacteraceae; genus Bradyrhizobium; species Bradyrhizobium manausense_A. Next base: position 136,545 of record NZ_JAFCKB010000013.1, on the reverse strand, counting down.
TCGACGATTGCGGCGTTGAAGCCGAAGAACCTCATCATGATCGTGATGGACAACGGCATCTACCAGATTACCGGCGCTCAGCCGACGCCGGCATCTGGCGTCGCCGATCTGGTCGCGATTGCCTTGGGCTCGGGACTCTCCAACAGCGCCTGGGCTGCGGACGAGGAGGATTTCGAGCGGCTGGTCGACCAAGCCATGGCAGCGGACGAGCCCAGCCTGATCGCGCTGCGCATCGACGACAAGCCCGGGGTCGGCACCACGCGCCGGGATCCGGTGCAGATCCGCGAGCGCTTCATGCACGGCCTCGGCGTGCGCGAGCCGCTCTGAACTCCGTCACTGACGACAATGGCCCCGCAGAGAGTCGCTCCGCGAGGCCATTTATTTCCGGTCGCTTTCGTGCGCCGATCAGTCGATGATCTTCACGACGCGGCGCGTGCGCGGCTCGACGATCACGCGACGATCGTTCACGACCGCATAGCGGTACTCAGTGTAGTTCGGTACAGGCCGGAGCACCACTGTCGGAGGCAGCGGCTCGCCGACGACGACGCGCTCATGGATCACGACGGAATCATCGCGCGGGATCCCACCCAGAATAGCGTTCGGAATCTCCAGTCCGGCGCCGACGGCTGCACCGACCGTGCCGCCGACCATCGCGCCAACAGGACCACCGATGTCGCCGCCCGCACGCGCGCCGTTCCGCGCCCCCTCTTCGGTTGTCGACTGGGCAAAGGCCGCGCTCGACGCCAGCAGCGACGCCGCAGCGAACGAAATCACAAGACGAGTCTTCATATCCACACTCTCCAGTGTTGTTATGCGCCATCAACCGCGGAGCGGGAGCATTGTTCCGGTTCCGCATGATGAAACGCATATCAACACTGGGGACTGTTACCGCGTAACAGTTCAGGCCGCGGCGATCTCGTGGTCGGCCATCAGTTCCAGCGCACGCACCATCGCCGAATGATCCCAGCCTTTGCCGCCATGCGCAGTGCAGGACGAGAACAATTGCTGCGCCACCGCCGTACTCGGCAGCGACAGGCCGAGCGAACGCGCACCTTCGAGCGCGAGGTTGAGATCCTTCTGGTGCAGCTCGATGCGGAAACCGGGATCGAAATTGCGCTTCACCATGCGCTCGCCATGCACTTCGAGGATCCGCGACGAGGCAAAGCCGCCCATCAGCGCCTTGCGCACCAGCGCTGGATCGGCACCCGCTTTGGAAGCGAACAACAGCGCCTCGCTCACCGCCTCGATCGTCAGCGCGACGATGATCTGGTTGGCGACTTTCGTCGTCTGACCGTCGCCATTGGCGCCGACATGGGTGATGTTCTTGCCCATCCTGTCGAAGATCGGCTTCATGGTGTTGAAGGCCCGCTCGGGACCGCCGACCATGATGGTGAGGCTCGCCGCCTTGGCGCCGACCTCGCCACCCGACACCGGCGCATCGAGATAGTCCGCGCCCAGCGCCTCGATCTTCTTCGCAAATTCTTTCGTCGCCAACGGCGAGATCGAGCTCATGTCGATCACGATCTTGCCTTTGGAGATACCGCCCGCAACGCCGTCCTTTCCGAACAGCACGGCCTCCACATGAGGCGTATCCGGCACCATGATGATGACGGCGTCCGCCTCCTCCGCGACCTCCTTGGCCGACTTGCAGGCGACCCCGCCCGCCGCGACCAGCTCCGGCGGGACCGGCGCGACGTCATGAAGGAGAGCGCGATGGCCTGCAGCCAGAAGGTGGCCGGCCATCGGCCGTCCCATGGTGCCAAGTCCGATGAAGCCGATGTCGATCATGTCTGATTTTCTCTCACTTGCGTTGGCGAAGTTTCATCCACGCGCTCGGCGCGCCTCTCCCGCTTGCGGGAGAGGTCGGTGCGAAGCACCGGGTGAGGGCTTCATCCGTCCAGGGATTTTCACCGCATCTCCCGAATCCTGTCGCGGAGACACCCTCTCCCCAACCCCTCTCCGCAAGCGGGAGAGGGAGCGCGCCGTCGTCGTGGCTGATTTCTCAGGTCTCAAAAGTCTGCGCGGCGTGCCAGGACAGGCCTTCCAGCGTCGTGGTCCGCGGCTTGTATTCGCAGCCGATCCAGCCGCGATAGCCGATCGCATCGAGATGGCGGAACAGGAACGGATAGTTGATCTCACCCGTACCCGGCTCGTGGCGGCCGGGATTGTCGGCGAGCTGGATGTGCGCGATCTGCGGCAGATATTCCTGCATAGTGCGGGCGAGATCGCCCTCCATGATCTGCATGTGATAGATGTCGTACTGGACGAACAGATTGTTGGAGCGCACCTCGGAGATCAGTTGCACCGCCTGCTCGGTGCCGTTGAGGAAGAAGCCGGGAATGTCGAGCGTGTTGATCGGCTCGACCAGCAGCTTGATGTTCTCGCGCGCCAGCGTCGAGGCCGCGAAGCGCAGGTTTCCAACCAGCGTCTCCTGCAGTTCCCGCGGATCGGCATCAACAGGCGCGATGCCGACGAGGCAATTGAGCTGCTCGCAATCGAGCGCCTTGGCATAGGCGATGGCGCGGAACACTCCGTCGCGGAATTCGTCTGTGCGATCGGGCAGGATCGCGATGCCGCGCTCGCCGCCGGCCCAGTTTCCGGCCGGCAGATTATGCAGCACCTGCTTCAGGCCGTGGGCCTCCAGCTGCTCCCGCAACTGCGCCTTGTCGAAATCATAGGGAAAGAGATATTCGACCCCGGCAAAGCCCGCCGCCTTCGCCGCAGCGAAGCGGTCGATGAACGGCATCTCGTTGAAGAGCATGGTGAGATTGGCGGCGAATTTCGGCATGATGTGGTCCCCTATTCTGCCGGCTGCAACACGCCGGGCCGCGCGGTTCCGACCTCGTCGAGCGGCAGGTCCAGCACCTCCTCGAACTCGACGATGTTGTCGATCTCCGTGCCCATCGCGATGTTGGTGACGCGCTCGAGGATAAACTCGACCACCACGGGCACGCGGTGCTTCTTCATCAATTCGCGCGCCGTCGCGAATGCAGCCTGGGTATCCTTCGGATCGGTGACGCGGATCGCCTTGCAGCCGAGGCCTTCGGCGACCGCGACATGGTCGACGCCGTAGACGCCGATCTCCGGCGCGTTGATGTTCTCGAATGAGAGCTGGACGTGATAGTCCATATCGAAACCGCGCTGGGCCTGACGGATCAGGCCAAGATAGGAATTGTTCACGACGACGTGGATGTAGGGCAGATTGAACTGCGCCCCGACTGCGAGCTCCTCGATCAGGAACTGGAAGTCGTAGTCGCCGGAGAGCGCAACGATGTCACGATCCGGGCACGCGGCGCGCACGCCCAGCGCCGCCGGCAGCGTCCAGCCAAGCGGGCCCGCCTGCCCGGCATTGATCCAGTTACGCGGCTTGTAGACGCCGAGAAACTGAGCGCCGGCGATCTGGGACAAGCCAATCACGGTGACGTAGGTGGTGTCGCGGCCGAACGCCTTGTTCATCTCCTCATAGACACGCTGCGGCTTGATCGGAACGTTGTCGAAATGGCTCTTGCGCAACATGGTCTTCTTGCGGTCGCGGCAGGCCGCGGGCCACGCCTGGCGCTCGCGGAGCCTGCCTGACCGGCGCCACTCCCTGGCGACGGAGACGAAGAGCTCGAGCGCGGCCTTGGCGTCCGAGACGATGCCGAGATCGGGATTGAACACGCGCCCGATCTGGGTCGGTTCGATATCGACATGCACAAAGGTGCGGCCCTTGGTGTAGGTCTCGACCGAGCCCGTGTGACGGTTAGCCCAGCGATTGCCGATGCCGAGCACGAAGTCGGATTCGAGCAGCGTCGCGTTGCCATAGCGGTGGCTGGTCTGCAGGCCAACCATGCCGGCCATCAGGACGTGATCGTCGGGGATCGCGCCCCATCCCATCAGCGTCGGGACGACCGGCACGTTGGCGATCTCGGCGAACTCGACCAGCAGGTCCGAAGCATCGGCATTGATGATGCCGCCGCCCGCGACGATCAGCGGCCGCTCCGCGGCGTTGAGCATCTCCAGCGCCTTCTCGACCTGCTTGCGCGTCGCGGTTGGCTTGTAGACCGGCAGCGGCTCATAGGTCTCGTCGTCGAACTCGATCTCGGCGAGCTGCACGTCAAGCGGCATGTCGATCAATACCGGTCCGGGCCGGCCCGAGCGCATCACATGAAAGGCCTGGCTGAACACGCGTGGCACCAGCGCCGGCTCACGCACCGTCACCGCCCATTTGGTCACGGGCTTTGCAATCGACTCGATGTCGACAGCCTGGAAATCCTCCTTGTAAAGCCGCGCCCGCGGCGCCTGCCCGGTGATGCAGAGGATCGGAATGGAATCGGCGATTGCCGAATAGAGCCCGGTGATCATGTCGGTGCCGGCCGGCCCCGAGGTGCCGATGCAGACGCCGATATTGCCGGCCCTGGCCCGCGTATAGCCCTCGGCCATGTGCGAGGCACCCTCGACATGGCGCGCCAGGATGTGACGGATCGAGCCGCGCTTCTTCAGCGCCGAGTAAAGCGGATTGATCGCCGCGCCGGGAACACCGAAGGCCGTCGAGATGCCTTCCTTCTCCAGGATACGCACGGCTGCATCGACAGCTCGCATCTTCGCCATATCGGACCTCGCTTGGTTAAATCAGCGAGCGAGATCATCGGGTGCGCAGAGACCGATCTCAACGAAGCAGATTTTATTTTCCACGATGCGGCAACTGTTGAAAAACCGTGGTCGTCTCAATCGGTTAGATCGCGGAAAACGTGAAAGCCGCCTCACTCGAACAGCGGCGCCAGCTCCATCTGCGGGACCAGCACGAGGCCCTTGTCGGTGATGCGAATTTCCGGAATGACCGATAGCGGAATCAAATTGAAACCCATGTAGGGGATGGTGCAGCCGGCCTCGGCCCATTCCTTCTTCAGCGCCCTGACCTCCTCGGCCACCTCGGTGACGCGCTTGTCGGAGAGCAGGCCTGCGATGGGCAGCGGGACCAGCGCCCTCACCTTGCCGTCTGCGACGACGCAGACGCCCCCCTGCTGCTCCTTGATCGCCGAGATCGCGACCAGCATATCCGGCTCATTGGTTCCGGCGACGATGATGTTGTGGCTATCATGCCCGACGCTGGAGGCGACCGCGCCCCGCTTCAGGCCAAAATCCTTGAGCAGGCCATGGGCAACGTTGCCGGCCGACTTGCCGTGGCGCTCGACCACCGCGACAAAGCAGAGGCCGTAACGCTCAAACAACGATGGCCAATCCTTTGCCGGCTCGATCCTGACCTTCTCATGGATCAGCGTGATGCCGGGCAGCGCGGTCTTGATCGCGTTGACGGTGCAGGCTTTCGCCGGCAACTCCGGTGTCAGCTTCATCGTCTCCGGCAGCTTCACGGTCACGTAAGCCGCCTTGGGATATTGGTAGCGCTGTGACAATGCCTGATCGAGAAGCGGCGTGATCTTGCCGTGCTCGACCACGAGCTCGCCGCCATACCAGGTGCATTGCGGCTTGAGCTGATCGTCCATCAGCACGAGATCGGCGCGGCGGCCGCCGCCGAGACCGCCGATATCGCCTTCCATGCCGAAGCGCGTGGCGCCATGCAGCGAGCCCATCGACCAGGCCTGCTCCGGCGACATGCCCGCCTTCACGGCTTCGCGCACCACCCAGTCGAGGCCGAACAACAGCAGATCGTCGGCATCGCGATCATCAGTGCACACCGCGGTGCGCTTGTGCGACGCACCGAGCTCGGTGATCGTCCGGATCGCCTGCGGCAGCGAATGCCAGGGCGTGGTCGGCGGCCCGCCACGCAGGAAGATCCAGACCCCGGCATCGAGCAGATCGTCGGCGATGTCGCGGTCGATCGCTTCATGGGTATCGGTGACGCCGCTCGCCGCATAGGCTGCGACGAATTCGCGACCATAGACATGACCGGAGACCGGCCGCCCCCGCTTCAAGGCCGCGGCGAGGATCGCATGGCTGCGCTCGTCGCCCATCGTGACAGGCACGAAGTCCATCTTCTCGCCGAGCGCGACGGCTTCGGGCCAGCGGTCGAACAGGCCGGCGATCTTGTCGGGCGTGAGATCGCCGCCGGCCGTCTCCAGCTCGGCCGAGGTCGCCGGTACCGTGCTCGGCACAGTCAAGAAGATCGAGAGCGGCGCCTCGCGCGCATCCTCCAACATCGCCTCGACACCGGCGACGTCCATGACATTGCCGATCTCGTGGCTGTCGCAGAAGATCGTGGTGGTGCCATTGAGCAGCGCGGCCTCGGCATAGGCGCAGGCCGTCACCATCGAGGATTCGATGTGGATGTGCGGATCGACCAGTCCCGGCGCGACGATGCCGCCGGCGGCGTCGTACACAGGCGCGTCGCGCCACGCCTTTTTCGCCGCGCCAGCCGGCTTCACCGCGGCGATGCGGCCGCCCGTGATCCAGACTTCCCGTCCCGGATGGATCCGCTCTGAATAGGTCGAGAGCACCCGCGCGCCTGATATGACGAGGTCGGGCGCAACGCGTGCCGAGGCGACATCGGCAAGACGGCGCGTGATTGCGTGGAGTGGCGCGACGGCAAAACGGGTGAGCTTGGTCATCAGAACCCTCGCGTGGCGTTACGACCCAACGATGGTTACGCTCTACGCCAAAGCGGGCAAGCTCAAATATAGCGGCACGCCTGCTTAGACCTTAGGCGCCATACCGCCCACCGTTCCCGATCTTGCAGATCTGCACGAGTTCCGTCTTCTGGCTCAATCCTGTTTCACTGCCGGCGTCACACCGCCGAGCGCGGCCGTGAGTTCCGCGGCCACCTCCCGCACAATGCGGCCGACCTCCGGCAATCGCTCATCTGTGATGCGGCTGGTCATGCCGGATACGGAAATCGCGGCAAGCGGCTCGGCGAGCGCGTTGTAGACCACCGCGGCCACGCAGCGCAGGCCCATCTGCGCCTCCTCGTCGTCGATCGCAAAGCCCTGCTTGCGGACCTCCGCCAGCTCCCTGAACAGGTCGCCCGGCCGCACGATGGATTTTTCCGTCAACCTGGGCATGCCGTGATGGCGGATGACGGCGCCGACATCCTCGTCGGAATAGGTCGCAAGCACGGCCTTGCCGACGCCTGAGGTCACCATCGCGACGCGGCCGCCGACCTTGGTCAGCGAGCGCATGATCTCGCGGCTCTCCATGCGGGTCAGCACAATAATGAACTCGTCGTCGACGACCGCGAGATTGGCCGTCTCGCGGGTGAGATCGCGCAGCTTGCGCAAATAGGGAATCGCCTGTGCGGTAAAATTGCGCCGCCGCGCAAAGCTCGCGCCCACGGTAAAGCTGCGCACGCCAACATGCCATTTGGATTCGGCACGGTCGAACTGCACGAAGCGGCGGCTTTCCAGCGTCGCCAGCAGGCGGTGCACGGTCGAGGCTGAGAGGCCAGTGCGGACGGCGAGGTCGCTGAGGCGATAGCCTTCGTCGTCCTCGGCCAGCGTCTCGAGGATCGACAGCGCGCGGTCGACCGACTGCACGCCGCCGTCGCGGTCGGCCTCCGATGCCGATCGTGGTTCGAGCGATTTGCGCCTGATCACGTTCTTGCCCATCGCGACCTGCATTCGTTCCTATTCCCTCTCCCCGCTTGCGGGGCCGAGACGAGCTTCGCTCGCTCTATGAGGGTCAGGGTGAGGGAGAGCCTCCGGCAGAACTATTACAGTCGGACTTGCGGAAGCTGCCCCTCACCCGAATTCGATCTGCGATCGAATTCGGCCTCTCCCCGCAAGCGGGGAGAGGCGAACACACACTCTTAGAGCAGACCCGCGCCGCGGGCCCACTTGTACTTGGCACCGAGCACCTCGACCGGAAGCTCGGTCGAATAGGCGTAGGCCGGGATGCCGTTCTGGTAGAGATACTCGGCGGCCTCCTCGACTTCGACGTCGCCGGCGAGCGAGGCCACGATCGGCTTGACGAAGCCCTTGGCCTCCATCTCCTTCTTCACCTCGACCATGTTGCGAGCGAACACCATCGGCGGCGTGACGATGGTGTGCCAGTAGCCGAGGATCAGCGAGTGGATGCGCTCGTCCGAGAGGCCGAGCTTCACCGTGTTGACGTAGGTGATCGGGGGCTCGCCACCGGTGATATCCACAGGATTTCCGGCTGCACCAAACGGCGGGATGAACTTGCGGAAGGCCGCGTCGAGATCCGGCGGCATCGACATCAGCGACAGGCCGTTGTCGACGCAGGAGTCCGACAGCAGCACGCCCGAACCGCCCGCACCGGTGATGATCAGCACGTTCTCACCCTTCGGCGTCGGCAGCACCGGCACGCCACGGGCGAATTCGAGCAGCTGCCGCAGGCTGCGGGCGCGAATCACGCCCGACTGCGCCAGCACATCCTCGTAGATCTTGTCGTTGCCGGCGAGCGCGCCGGTGTGTGACGAGGCCGCCTTGGCGCCGGCCGAGGTGCGGCCGGCCTTGAGCACGACGACCGGCTTCTTCTTGGAGACGCGCTTGGCGGCTTCCGCAAAGGCGCGGCCGTCCTTGAGGTCCTCGCAGTGCTGCGCGATCAGGTTGGTGTTCGGATCTTGCTCGAAGAAGGCGAGCAGATCGTCCTCGTCGATGTCGGACTTGTTGCCGAGGCCGACGATGGCCGACACGCCCATTTTCGCCGAGCGCGAGAAGCCGATGATGGCCATGCCGATGCCGCCCGACTGCGACGACAGCGCCGCGTGGCCCTTGACGTCGTAAGCCGTGCAGAAGGTCGCGCAGAGATTGGCCGGCGTATAATAGAAGCCGTAGATGTTCGGTCCCATCAGGCGGATGTCGTACTTCTTGCCGACCTCGACGATCTCGGCCTGCAGCTCCGGCGCACCGGCTTCAGCAAAGCCCGACGGGATCAGCACCGCGCCGGGGATCTTCTTCTCACCGCATTCGGTGAGCGCCGCAGCCACGAACTTCGCGGGGATCGCGAATACGGCGGTGTCGATGACGCCCGGAACGTCCTTGACGCTCTTGTAGGCCTTGTAGCCGAGAATCTCGGCCGCCTTGGGGTGGATCGGATAGATCTCGCCCTTGTAGCCACCGTTGATGAGGTTCTTCATCACGGAATTGCCGATCTTGCCGTCCTCCGCGGAGGCGCCGACCACTGCAACCGCCTTCGGCTGCATGATGCGGCTCATGGCCGCAACGATCTCTTCGGTCGGGCGCGGCTTGGGCTTCGGCTTGTAGGCGAAGTCGACAACGATGCGCACGTCGGCGGCAATCGCATCCTTTGCGGTGGCGAAGACAGGGTTGAGGTCGAGCTCGACGATCTCAGGGAAGTCGGTGACGAGCTGCGAGACCTTGACGATGACGTCGGCGAGCGCCGTGCGGTTCACCGGCTCGCCGCCACGCACGCCCTTCAGAATCTCATGCGCCTGGATGCCGTCGAGCATGGAGAGCGCGTCCTCCTTCGTCGCGGGTGCGAGGCGGAAGGTGATGTCCTTCAGCACTTCGACCAGCACGCCGCCGAGGCCGAAGGCGACCAGCTTGCCGAACGAGCCGTCTGTGATCGAGCCGACGATGACTTCGGTGCCGCCGGCCAGCATCTGCTGCACCTGGATGCCCTCGATCTTGGCATCGGCCTTGTACTTCTTGGCGTTGCCGAGAATGGTCTCATAAGCCTTTTCGGCGTCCTGCGCCGTCTTGACGCCGACGATGACGCCGCCGGCCTCGGTCTTGTGGAGAATGTCCGGCGAGACGATCTTCATCACAACCGGGAATCCCATCGCGGAAGCCATCTTGCCGGCCTCGCCCGCCGACTTCGCCACGCCCTCCTTCGGCACCGGGATGCCGTAGGCGTCGCAGACCACCTTACCTTCGGGGGCGGTCAGGCTGGTGCGGTTGTCCGCCTTGACCTGGTCAAGGACCTTGCGGACGACGTCTTTGGAATTGGACATATAGCTTCTCCCTTGACCTTCAGTTCTTGCTTTGCAAAGCGCGCGTGATGCGGCTGCCGTGACACTTGCCATCGCCGCGCTCTGTTCCATCTGGCGGAACGGAGCGGCGAAAGGCCTTGATTACTCCGCCAGCTTGGATCAAAAATGGCTGGCGATGGCATTTGGTATGCCAGAAGCCAACTTGTCAAGTCGAACCACCGCTCAGAACGCCGCAAAAAATAGCCAGCTTGACATTCTGGCATTTGGTATGCCAAAAACTTTCCAGTAAATATTCCTGTAAAAGACGACTCCCATCAGAGGAGAATCGTCGTGTCACTGCGGAAACCAACCAAGGCGTTGCCGAACATGGCCGAGGCAGACATCGCAATCGTTCGTATTGCCCCGGAGAGCAGCTTCAAGAACAAGGCGTATGACGCCTTGAAGGAAGCCATCCTCAAGATGGACATCTACTCGACACCCGAGCCGGTGATGCTGGACGAGCGCGCGCTGTCCGAACGCCTGGGTGTCAGCCGCACGCCGATCCGCGAAGCCATCGCGATGCTCGAGCAGGACGGCTTCGTGAAGACTGTTCCGCGCCGCGGCATCATGGTGGTGCGCCGGACCAAGAGCGAGATCGTCGACATGATCCGCGCCTGGGCCGCGCTGGAGAGCATGGCCGCGCGCCTCATCACCACCACTGCGCGCAAGAAGGACATTTCGGCGCTACGCGACTATTTCAAGGACTTCGGCAAGGACCGGCTGCCCGAGGATCACGTCGAGGAATATTCGAAGGCCAACATCGCCTTCCACCAGGCGCTGATCTCGCTGTCGGAATCTCCGGTTCTGGTCGATCTCACCAACGATCTGCTGCTGCATGTGCGCGGCTACCGGCAACTGACGATCGGCCGCAAGGACCGCACCGCGACGTCCCTGCCCGAGCATCTCGCCATGATCGAAGCGCTGGAAGCGCGCGACACCGAGCTCGCCGAGAAGCGCGCCCGCGACCACACCCTTGGCCTTGCCGCTTACGTCGAAGCGCACGGTCAGGAACTGTTCACCTAGCAACCTTCACCAGAAGGGCGAAAAATTCGCCCCAGTATTGAGACCAGGGAGACAAGGCCCATGCTGAACACCGCGACCAAGTCCGAAGCACCGGGCACCGAGCAGGAACTGACGGATGGCTTCCATCTCGTCATCGACGCGCTCAAGCTGAACGGCATCAACACCATCTATAATGTGCCGGGCATCCCGATCACGGATTTGGGCCGCATGGCGCAGGCCGCCGGCATTCGCGTGATCTCCTTCCGCCACGAGCAGAACGCCGGCTACGCCGCGGGCATCGCCGGCTATCTCACCAAGAAGCCCGGCGTCTGCCTCACGGTCTCCGCGCCCGGCTTCCTCAACGGTCTCACCGCGCTCGCGCACGCCACCACCAACTGCTACCCGATGATCCTGATCTCGGGCTCCTCCGAGCGCGAGATCGTCGACCTCCAGCAGGGCGACTACGAGGAAATGGATCAGCTCGCGATCGCAAAGCCGCTGTGCAAGGCGGCCTATCGCGTGCTGCACGCCCAGGACATCGGCATCGGTTTCGCCCGCGCCATCCGCGCCGCGGTCTCCGGCCGTCCGGGCGGCGTCTATCTCGACCTGCCGGCAAAGCTGTTCGGCCAGGTGATGAACGCCGACGCCGGCCAGAAGTCGCTGGTCAAGGTGATCGATGCAGCGCCTGCGCAGATCCCCTCGCCCGCTTCGGTCAAGCGCGCGCTCGACGTGCTGAAGAGCGCGAAGCGCCCGCTCATCATCCTCGGCAAGGGCGCGGCCTACGCGCAGGCCGATGAAGAGATCAAGAGCTTCGTCGAGAAGAGCGGCGTGCCGTTCCTCCCCATGAGCATGGCCAAGGGCCTCCTCCCCGACTCCCATCCGCAATGCGCAGGTGCAGCGCGTTCGACGGTGCTGAAGGATTCCGACGTCGTCATGCTGATCGGCGCCCGGCTGAACTGGCTGCTGTCGCACGGCAAGGGCAAGAGCTGGGGCGAAGCGCCCAAGAAGTTCATCCAGGTCGACATCGAGCCGAAGGAAATGGACTCCAACGTCGAGATCGTCGCGCCCGTCGTTGGCGACATCGGCTCGGTCGTCTCCGCCTTCAACCAGGCGATGGGCCCCACCTGGACTGCCCCGCCCGCCGAATGGACCAAGGCCATCGTGACCAAGCGCGACGAGAACGTCGCCAAGATGGCGCCGAAGCTCATGAACAACAAATCGCCGATGGATTATCACGGCGCGCTCGGCGTCTTGAAGAACGTGATCAAGGATCACCCCGAGGCGATCCTCGTCAACGAAGGCGCCAACACGCTCGACCTCGCCCGCGGCGTCATCGACATGTACCGCCCGCGCAAGCGTCTCGACGTCGGCACCTGGGGCGTGATGGGTATCGGCATGGGCCAGGCGATCGCCGCTGCGCTCGAGACCGGCCACCCCGTGCTTGCGGTCGAAGGCGACTCGGCTTTCGGCTTCTCCGGCATGGAGATCGAGACCATCTGCCGCTACAACCTTCCGATCTGCGTCGTCATCTTCAACAATGACGGCATCTATCGCGGCACCGACGTCAACGGCGCCAACGATGATCCCGCGACCACCGTGTTCGTCAAGGGCGCGCGCTACGACAAGATGATGGAGGCCTTTGGCGGCGTCGGCGTGAACGCGACCTCGCCGGATGAACTGAAGCGCGCCGTCGTCGAGGCGATGGCTTCGCGCAAGCCGACGCTCATCAACGCGGTGATCGATCCGGCTGCAGGTTCCGAGAGCGGCCGCATCGGCAACCTCAATCCGCAGAGCGTTCTGCAGAAGAAGAAGTAAGTCCCCCTTCAACCCTTTATTCCCTGTGGTTCGCAGGGGCAGACAGAGTACGGAGCAATACAATGACCAAAGCGCTCGAGGGCGTTCGCATTCTCGACTTCACCCACGTCCAGTCCGGACCGACCTGCACGCAGTTGCTCGCATGGTTCGGCGCCGACGTGATCAAGGTGGAACGCCCGGGCGTGGGTGACATCACCCGCGGCCAGCTGCAGGACATCCCGAACGTGGACAGCCTGTATTTCACCATGCTCAACCACAACAAGCGCTCGATCACGCTGGACACCAAGAACCCCAAGGGCAAGGAAGTCCTCACCGAGCTGATCAAGAAGTGCGACGTGCTGGTCGAGAACTTCGGCCCCGGCGTGCTCGACCGCATGGGCTTCCCCTGGGAGAAGATCCAGGCGATCAACCCGAAGATGATCGTCGCCTCGATCAAGGGCTTTGGCCCCGGACCGTACGAAGACTGCAAGGTCTATGAGAACGTTGCGCAGTGCACCGGCGGCGCCGCCTCCACCACCGGCTTCCGCGATGGTCTTCCGCTCGTCACCGGCGCGCAGATCGGCGATTCCGGCACCGGCCTGCACCTCGCGCTCGGCATCGTCACCGCGCTCTATCAGCGCACCCATTCGGGCAAGGGCCAGCGCGTCACGGCTGCGATGCAGGACGGCGTGCTCAACCTCTGCCGCGTCAAGCTGCGCGACCAGCAGCGCCTCGCCCACGGTCCGATGAAGGAATACAGCCAGTTCGGCGAAGGCATTCCGTTCGGCGATGCCGTGCCGCGCGCGGGCAACGATTCCGGCGGTGGCCAGCCCGGCCGCATCCTGAAGTGCAAGGGCTGGGAGACCGATCCCAACGCCTACATCTACTTCATCACCCAGGCCCCGGTCTGGGAGAAGATCTGCGACGTGATCGGCGAGCCGACCTGGAAGACCGATCCGAACTACGCCAAGCCGGCGGCCCGCCTGCCGCGCCTGAACGAGATCTTCGCCCGCATCGAGCAGTGGACGATGACGAAGAGCAAGTTCGAGGCGATGGAGATCCTCAACAAGGACGACATCCCCTGCGGCCCGATCCTGTCGATGAAGGAGATCGCGGAAGACCAGTCGCTGCGCGCGACCGGCACCGTGGTCGAGGTCGATCACCCCACCCGCGGCAAGTACATCTCGGTCGGCAACCCGATCAAGCTGTCGGATAGCCCGGCCGAGGTGACCCGCTCTCCGCTGCTCGGCGAGCACACCGACGAGATCCTGCGCGCGGTGCTAGGCTTCAGCGACCACCAGGTCGCCGACATCCACAAGTCCGGCGCGCTCGACCCGCCGCAGAAGCAGGCCGCCGAGTAAGCGACACCACAACGCGTGAGACGAAAGGGCCGCCCATCGAGGCGGCCCTTTTTTCGTCGGAAAGGCTGTACGGATACGCACCCAAACCAAAAACTCAAAAACAACCCCATGCACAGTAGCCATCTCCTCGGCCGCACGAGAAATTTCGCATTTTACGAATTTTTCTTGACCCGTCGGGCAAAACAGGGGTAGGATGTCATTATTCGAGAAGCGAACGTCAGCCCATCGAAGGACATCTCGACGCCGGCGCTCGCCACTGCCGCGCGCCGGCGTCTGGTCGGGGGGCGACCCGCCAGCCCCTTTTTTATTTACGTCGGACAGTCTTTCGAGGAACCGACGCGGCGTCCGTCAGTTGTTTATCTAGACCCGACTTCTCCACTCCCAGGACAACGCGCTGTTTCACCAGCCCGCAGACGCGGACCGGACGTCGGCTCCTTTGCGGACCACGTACGTTCAACCAAATCGAGATCGACATGTTGAGAGATCAATCCTCTGATCGCGCCAGGCGCGAAGCCGACAAGGCGTTCAAGCCTGCCAAAACGCAGAAGCCGATGAGCGACTATGCGAAGGCCCAGCACTCTCTGCACGAGAACCGCGAGCGACTGAAAGCGGAGCGATTGGCCCGCGAGGCCCAGTCGAAAGGCCGCAAGGAGTAGGACGGCCCGCTCTAAAGCATCGACAAAACGACGACGCCGTCTTCGAGTTGCCCCGAATCCATCCGTGCTCGCGCGATGCGCTCGAACTCCGTCCGGTATTTCTGAAGATAGCTGAAGGCCTGCTTCTGCGTTTCGAAGGTGGTCGCTAGCCGGCACATTTGTCGACCCGCGCCGAGCGCGAGGAAGAAAGTGATGGTACCACCGCCGTCCGGTTTGACTCTAGGCACGATCCGCACTCCCTGGCATGTGACCGGCCCTTTCTCGTCATTCGTCAGCGATGTTGAGGCAGCTATTGCGGCGGCTTCTTCTTGCGCCTGGTGATGCTCGGTGTCGGCAATGCTTGAACGATGGCATCGGCGGCTTCCCGGGTTTCACGCAACTCGCGAAGCCGCGCCATGTTCTTGCGAACATCGACGGCCTGCCGTTCGGCATCGGCCATCGCGCGTGCGCCTTCTTCAGCGGCCAGGCGTTTGCGGTTTAAGCGCGCGATACCCTCGGGTGACGGTTCGGCCGATTTTCTGGCGCTCATCTCATCACCCTATCGACAACAGACAAAACCCGCTCAATCCTTACGATCGAGCGGGTCGCATGGCCGTTTCAGTACATCCGTGAAACGGCACTAGAGGACTTAAGCCAGCGAGAGATTCTCAGCGCTGACCTTGCCCCGCATCTTGTCGGTCTTGGCCTCGAAGTTGACCTTTTGGCCCTCGGCGAGACCCGCCAGACCCGCCCGCTCGACCGCACTGATGTGAACGAACACATCGTTGCCGCCGTCGTCGGGCTGAATGAATCCAAAGCCCTTCTGGCCGTTGAACCACTTCACAGTACCTGTCGTCATTTCTCTTCTCCAAAGCGCACACGCGCGCATTCCGCGCATGCTCACGCAGAATCAATTCAATTCGTCGATGTCTCTGGAAAAGGAGCCCGCGGGCGCATTCAACAAGGCACAGCGGCTGAACGAACAAATTCAAGCTATACCTCACCATGGGCATTAGCAAGGCTTGGCCGGATTTAATTGCGCCCGGCTTCAATGGAACATTTGATGCTCCTTTGGAGATTGGTTGGTGCTTGAGGCCGAGCGATCAGCGCGTTTCTCGGAAGCCTCGATTGAGCGTGTTTGGCTTCTTGGGGCGAGTTCGGACGCGCCAAGCATTCGGAACACGCTATGTCGCCTTACAGCCAAAGCAGACTCGCAACTTTGGGATCTTCTCCGCCTTAGCGCTCACGTTCCCAGTCTAGGGTTCCAACGACTTTCTTGCCCGGATAGACGGCGCTGAATTGTTCGGCCGTTCTGATGCTCAGCTTGTCCCCTTCGAGTTTGAAGAATCTTACTTGGTCTTGGCCCGTTAGAAGCTCATTCCACGAAATATCGACCTTGGTCGTAAACTTGTCGCCCTCGATTTTGAACTTCCCGGTGTAGGCGAGAAGGCTCTTGAGCAGGGCTGCCGACTCCGCATCGTTGGCTGCCGGCTTGCGATTTGCCGCGGTAATGATGAACGCCACGTGCCCGTCTGGCGTAAACACTGCCCGCCCTTTCGGATCGTGGCCCATCGGTTCCGTGAGCTCGCCACCGGTAATCTGAATGGTCCAAGCTGTCAGTTTCCAGCTACCCGTGAGTTGCCTCGCTGCATCGTCCGCGAGCACCAACGCAGGCTGCAGATAGCAATAGGCAGCAAAAACCAAGGCAAGGAGACGCCCCATGTTGTCCTCCTCGAAAGTAGACCGTACTCAAAACCTGCGATGCCTTTCGGGCGACTGTAGCCGTGTCTCGCCTGCGATGTCTATTGTTGGCTTATGTCGCGGCCAATGTCCGTTGCTGGCTCGTTGCTGACCTGCGCCCTGTTCGCAGTAATGTCAGCTTGCCGAGGCAAACCGACCTTGGTCATGCTGGTGCCGAGTTTTGCTTGTGACCGGAAGTTTGCTCTAGCCGGAGCCAAGCTGTCGTGCTCTTAATTCAGGACTGACTTTATCTTTGGCCGCGCGGTCGCTTACTTCGTAGCGAACTAACCCCGTGGAGTGGCAGCCATGGTGCAGAATCTCATAGCCGGATTTGTCGTAATAGCTTTGATTATCATGGGCGTGCTTGCTTATGCCCAGAAACATGAAGGGTGCTTGCGCGGACGCTCGCTCCAAACCTTCCAGCCTTGCGGATCAATTGGCACTGACATCTAGCGCTGTCCGCGACGCTGCAGCTTGCCTCGCGAGACTGTGTTTCAACAGCCCAGGTCTGGTTTTGGCCCTTAGCCGAACAAGCCTGAGGCCATCATGGCGTCGGCTATTGGCGGCGGGGTGCGCTTACCTCGACCGCCGCTTGTGACCCGTTGCAGACGTGGCTTTCGGCTATGCCCGCGCTTGACCAAAATCGGCATATACACGGATGTGGGCACACTGAACGTTGCCACTTTGCGAGGCTCCCCTGGCACATCTTGACCTGATCCGAGAGATACGAAGAAAGTTGGCCGCTGACGGTCCGTCGTGGGTCCGCGCAGACAACGATTTTGCGACAGTGACGCTTCCGGAAAGCGACTGCGACGTTGTTCGCGATCTACTAATTGCCGAGCGATCCGGCGTGGTCATAGAGATCGGCCTTGCTTATGGCAGTTCCGCGCTGGCGATCGGCGAGGCGTTGATTTCAGTAGGCGGTGATCGGCACGTAATTATTGATCCGTTCCAGGACAGTGAGTTTCGCGACTCAGGTTGGGAGTCGATCCGCTCGGCCCAATTGGATGGCATTTCGGTGTTGTTGAGGGAACGGTCCCAGATAGCGTTGCCGCGTCTGGCCGTGGAGGGCATGTCAGCAGATGCGGCGTTCGTCGACGGCAGTCATTTGTTTCACAATGTATTCGTCGACCTTTTTTACCTACAGATGATCGTACGACCCGGCGGGCTGGTCATTCTCGACGACTATTGGTGGCCAGGGGTCGCTACGGCGGCTCGCTATTACGAGACCAATCTTGGCTGGCAGCCCCATAAGCTTGTGAACGGCACTCCGGGGAGAGTGTGTGTGCTACGGTTGCCCGATTCTCCGGTGACGCCGAATTTCAAGGAGTTGACGCCATTTTGGCCCGGAGCAGTATGACGGGTTGAAACAGCAGCGAGATGTCGGTTGTGGCCCTTAGCCGATCTCGTGAGTATTTCCGGCTGAGGACCGCTTCTGACCCATAGCGGTCATGATGCTTAGTTGCCGAAGCCGCCAATCCGCTTAAAATGCAATGGTCTAGCTCGGGGGCCCAGCATGAGGCGGCGAGAACTGATCGTGGTTCTGGGAGTTGCGGTTGCTTGGCCTTTTGCCGCTTGTGCGCAGCAATCGTCCGGCAAGCTCTGGCGCGTGGCCGCTCTGTATCCCGGCTCTTGGGATACCCCCTCAGACCAAGCACCATTTGATGCGTTCCGCGACGAATTGCAAAAGCTAGGCTTGATCGAAGGCAAAAACATCGTCATCGACCGTCGGGCAGCTTACGGGCATAGCGAACGCATTGCTTCGCTTGCGGAGGAGCTGTTAGCGTTGCAACCAGACGTTTTCGTCGCGATCTCACCAGCGGCTGCCGTTGCAGCTCATCGCGCGACCTCGACAGTTCCTATCGTCATGTGGGGTGTTGGCGAACCTATGGCTCTTGGGTTAGTCGACACACTAGCTCACCCGGGAGGAAATGTAACCGGCACCTCCACAATGTCTGACGAGTCTTGCGCGAAATCAGTAGAAATCCTTCACGCGGCTTTTCCAGCCGCCAAGCGGATAGCTGTGCTGATGTCGTCGAACCCGAGCCATCCCCGGTTGTTCGATCTGGTGAAAACTACGGCTGGCATGTTGAGTGTAAGGGTGATCCCCGTCAAAGCGGAGACTCCAAACGATTTGAAGCACGCGTTTGCCGAGATGCAGGAGAAAGGCTGCGACGCCCTGCTTGTGATGATCGACGTAGTTAGGCCCGCGATCCCATCACTGGCGGCCGAGTCTAGGCTTCCTGCCCTATACCAGCAAGGCGCCTTCGCCGGTTCGGGCGCTCTCCTGTGCTACGGAGCAAGCCAGAAGCAGATAGGCAGAAGAACTGCATACTTCGTCGATCGACTTCTTAAAGGGGCGCGTCCTGCCGATCTTCCAGTTGAGCAGCCCGTGGTATTTGAACTCACGGTAAACCTCAAAACTGCCGCAGCGCTTGGGCTGCGTATCCCGGACGTAGTCTTAGCTCAGGCAGACCAAGTGATAGAATAGCGCGATCAGCAAGGTCGTCTTATGGCCCTAAGGCGAAGTGGTCGAATGTCCGCTATTTTGCCGCTGTTGGGAGAGAAGCAGACATCAGGTGCGCGTATTCCTAGCGGCAGGTTTTACGAGTACGCACCTTGGTTGCGCGAGAGATCTAGCCGGGCGCCAGCGCCTGCCCGACCGCATAGAGCGAGCATTCCTTCCAGGCGGCCACGCATTGGCGCATCGCTTCGCTCTTCGCATCGTCGGCCGTTCGCTGGGCCGCGGTGACTGAGCTGCAATGGCCGTCGCGATTCCAGGCATAGGCCTTGGCGTCGGTCCAGGCCTTCACATAGGCATCGAAGTAGCCCGCGCACGCTGCGTTGAGCGGCGCCGGCGGCGGAATGGGTGCAGGCGGAGGTAATCCGACCAGCACTGACGTCGGCAGGCGCAATCGGTTCAGGAAACTCTCGACGGCCGGCCACCAGACCTCGGCGGGCGCCATCGGCACCATGGCATGCCCATCGACGCCAAAGGGCGGCAAGATCTGAAACTGCGCCGGCGCGCCGGAGGCGACGTAAGCATCGAACATGCGACGGCCCAATGCCGGCGGGGCACTGCGATCGTTCTCCGCGTAAACCCAGAGCGCCGGAATCCGCGCCGTGCGGCCAAAGATGGCGGCGTCCGCCACGAGATGATCCGGGCTGCAGGTGCGGCCCGGGACAGAACCGTGAGCCGCCTCGAAGTTGAGAACGCCGACGACGCCGGCAGGATTGTCCGCCGCCACGGCCGTGACGGCAAAACCGCCGGTGGAATGCCCCATCAGCAGGATCCGATCGGGCTCGACCCAGGGCTCGCCGCGAAGCGTGGCAAGTGCGCCGTTGATGTCTTCAGCCGCAATCCGTGAGACGGCGAGATAGTCGCGATCGTCGCAAGGCCCGGACAGCGTCTCGGCAAATGGTCCGTCTGAATGACCAAAGCCCCGGCGCATGATCGATGCGACGGCGTAACCACGTTGAGCAAACGCAACAGCCGGATTGAGCAGACTGGCCGGCGTTTCTCGCGCCAGGGCGGCACGAAAGGCCTCACCAGTCCCGGGAATAGTTCCGTGAACCAGCAGCACCAGTGGAAAGCGCCCGGGCCGGTCCGGGCGGAGGATCATGGACTCGAGCCTGACCTGGCGACCGTCGGCGAGCGTGACCGGCACCATTCGATCCTGCCGAACGAGGCCCGGCAGGGCGGGATCGGCCGCGGCTGAAGACACAAGAAGCAGAAGCACGCTGATCACGCAGCCAAGTCGCGCCATGCTCACCTCCTCACGAACGCGATGCTCACTGATCTCCACCAGCAAGCTGTTCATGA
The DNA here is from genome assembly GCF_018130615.1 of Bradyrhizobium manausense. Classification (GTDB taxonomy): domain Bacteria; phylum Pseudomonadota; class Alphaproteobacteria; order Rhizobiales; family Xanthobacteraceae; genus Bradyrhizobium; species Bradyrhizobium manausense_A. The sequence continues at coordinate 116,304 of NZ_JAFCKB010000013.1, read as the reverse complement.
AAATACTTCACCACCGCCGCGTTGAAGTCGCGGTGAAAGCCTGCCCTGTCGAACTCCGCCGGCACATCGGTGCAGATGCGCGGCACGGCCGCAGCCTGCTCCGGCGTACAAGGTGCGAGGAAGGCGAAGTGGCCGGCCGGAACGACGTGCATCTCGGGCTTGCCCTGCAGCCACCCCGCGACGCGCGCCACGGGCGAACCGTCGCCCACGCCAGGGCCGCCGAACTGCGACCGCCAGAACTGGAAAGGGATTTTGATTGCGGCGAGGTTCTTCCGGGTCAGAACCGCCGGTGCAGGATCGACGATCACCGCCGTGCGGATCCGAGCATCCTGCGGCGGGTCAGGTAGCCTTTCTCCGTTGTGGAGCTGCGCGCATACACCGGTCGCCTCCTTGCAGTTTTCGGCAAGCCAGGTGAAATCCGGCTTGAGTCCCATCAGCGCCAGTCCGGTATAACCGCCAAGCGAGAAGCCGAAGAAGCCGACCTTGGCCGGATCGATCACCGCCCTGTCCTTCCAATCCTTCAGCATGAAGTCGAGCAGACGCACCATGTCCGCGGGGCGCGATCCCCACACCGGAAGCGTATCGCGCCGCGACGAGTCGTTTGTGGTGTCACCGGGGTGATTGATTGCGGCAACGATGAAGCCGGCATCGGCCAGCGCCTCCTCGGTGTCATGGTTCGCACCAAACCACCCGCCCCGGCCATGCGAGAAGATCACGAGCGGCAGCTTTGCGCCGCTAACGGGGCAATCCTTGACACCATTCAGATCGAACTCGGCGCCAACCGAAAGACTTCCAAGCGCCACATGCGTCGGCTCTGCCGCGCAGGGATACCAGATCGCGCCCGACAGCGCGGGATCGGACTGGAGAAGCTGAATGCCCGCAGCCTTGGCCGGCGCGCCAAGACAGCAGAGTGCGACGGCGAAACCCCAGACTGCCTTGCGCAACGGAAGCCCCCCTGATTTCGCGCGGAAGTTGAGCGGAGAACGATAGCGGAATTATGGCTTCGATCCTTCTAGACCCGCGCGCATGGCACCATCCGGGCGAGCAAAGGCACGTTTGCGTGCCACAGCATGCAATCGCGCGCCCGTGCGCTCCGACCGGCGGCAAGCTCGGCAAGCTGCGCCCGTGAGAACACATGCCGCTCGCAGAAGAACGGCCGAAGCGGCGAGCGCGAGAAGAAATTGTAGAACAGCGCACAGCGATCGCGCGCGATCGCCGGACGCCCGCGATGGTAGCGGCTTGCGACATCCGCGAAGATTACGGTGCCGGCCTTGCCGGTGCAGGTCGTCACATCGCCGTCCCAAAGCGTCCCGCCCAGCCGCTGCTCCAGCATTTCCTGGGTCAGGACCGGGAAATTGGCGCCGTCGAGCCGGTCGCTGCCGGGAAAGGCGCGATGCAGGATTTCAAGCGGGCCGCCCTCTTCGTCGACATCATGCAGATAGACGATCACCTTGACCATCCGCCGGTCCTCGACGTCGCGATGCCATCGGCGCGCGGCGACCTGCCGGCCATCGGCCAACGTATAGAAGAAATTCAGGGTGTCGCAGGCCGCGGGCAGACCGAGATAAGTCTCGACGATGTCGAGGATGCGGTCGTTGAGGGGCCAATGGACGATATGCGGATGGCGCATCATATCCTCAGCGCCAACCTGCACCGTATATTGGCCGGCGAACTCACCCGCTTTGGCACGAGCGGAATAGGCATTCGCGATATCGGTCGCCGACATCCAAAGTCTTTCCGTGCCGGGCAGATCCAACTCCGCAAGCGAGGTGATGTGGACGCCGTTCTTCTCCAGCCCGGCGACGATCTCCACGTCGCGCGGGGAGAGTCTCGGCAGGCGCGGCCGATGCGACGCCCGCGCCTTTTCGTAAGCCTTGTTCAATCGTCGGCTGATAGCTGGCATCCCGAGCAGCCGCGAAGCGGTCTCGGCCGGCAGGCTGCGGACCCGGCGCAAGGCACGGTAACGCAGCGTCGTTTGCTTCATGTCGCAGATTCCCCCATGCGATAGGCTCGTCGTGCGGTCGCCGCGTCGCGCGACGAGGCCCGCGACGATCTCATCGCTGAGACTAGGGGCTAAAATCCGGCCTGAGTGTTTCGAAGTGTAACTCTGAGAGTAGATCTATTGTTTGAGCTGTCCCGTTTTGCAGTGCCATCAACGGGCGGCTCGGGCGAAGAAAAATCTGGCCCCTCATGTCGGATCGGCGCGGCGGGCTTCGTCCTTGGGCCATGATTGGGGCATAGACGTCGCCGTCGCGCCCAGCAATCGATGAAGAAAGGACCACCATGCCCAGCACCGTACGCCTGCATCGCGTTCTCACGACCACCCCGCAGAAAATCTATCGCGCGTTCCTCGAGGCGGATGCGCTGGCGAAATGGCTTCCGCCGAACGGCTTCACCTGCACCGTGCAGCATTTCGAGCCCAAGGTCGGTGGTACGTTCAAGATGTCGTTCCGGAATTTCACCACGGGCAACGGCCATTCGTTTGGCGGCGAATATCTCGAGCTCGTTCCCGGCGAACGGCTCCGCTACACCGACAGGTTCGACGATCCGAACCTGCCCGGGGAAATCCAGGTGACGGTCACCTTGAAGAAGGTCATGGTCGGCACCGAGCTCGAGATCACCCAGGCCGGCATTCCCGACGCGATCCCGCCGGAAGCCTGCTATCTCGGCTGGCAGGAATCGCTGCGAAACCTGGCGAAGCTCGTCGAGCCCGAGATCAATCAATAGCAAGGACGTCAGCATCACAGGGTGGGCAAAGCGCAGGTGCCCACCCTGCCGGCGCGTCGCCCTATCCCGTCCCCTCGAACTGCGGCTGCCAGCGCAGCAGGTATGATTGCAGCGCCTGCACCAGCATCGCCAGCAGGATGCCGACGATCATCATGATGAAGATCGCCACCATCATCTCACTGGCGTTGGCCCGCGCCTCCGCCTCGATGATGAGCTTGCCGAGACCTCGCTCTGCACCGATGAATTCGCCGACGATGACGCCAACCAGCGCAAACGATACGGCAGGCAGCAGGGATGCGAACACCCATGCCAGGGCGGACGGAACCACGACGGTTCGCAGAACGGCGAATTCGCTCGCCCCCATCAGGCGGGCCGCAGCGATCTGATCGCGGTCGACGGCGCGGGTGCCCTCGAAGGTATTGAAGAAAACCACGAAGAACACCACGAGCCACGCGGTCGCGATCTTGGACAAATCGCCGAGCCCGAAGATCAGGATGACGAGCGGCACCAGGGCGATGCGCGGAATCGAGTTGAGCGCCACGACATAGGGACCGAACACGCGTGCGAGAAAATCAGAGCGCCCGAGAACGAGGCCGGCTGCGATGCCGCTGGCACTGCCAAACAGGAAGCCCCACCACGTGTTCTTCAGCGTGACGAGGGTCGCGATCCAAAGGTTGTTGTCGTTGTTTCGGACACAGGCGAGAAAGCCGCCGGCATCGCTGAAACAGCCGAGGCGCAGGAAGCTGTTCCAGATCAGTGACGGCTTCGCCACGAAATATGGATCAAGGATCTTCGGGACATAGGCCTTGGGCAGCAGCATCTTGCTCCACTCGAACCCCCACTGCCAGACAACGAGCGTCAAAGCGAGGATCGCGAGCTGCCAGAACAGGATGACAGAGCGGCGATGGGCCATGATCAGTCCGCCTTGGTTCGGCGAAACTCTTCGCCAAGCGAATGCCAGATATGGGAATAGAGGCGGCCGAACTCGGCGGTCTCGCGCAGGCCAACCGGGTCGCGCGGACGCGGGAAAGAGACGTCGAAATCCTCTTTCAACCGTCCGGGCCGCGCCGACAACAGGATGATCCGGCTCGCAAGCGTCAGCGCCTCGCCCAGATCGTGGGTGACGAAGAGGACGGTCTGCCGCTCGCGTTCCCAGATCTCGAGCAGCGTCTTGTGCATCTCGAGCTTGGTATGCGTGTCGAGCGCGCCGAACGGCTCGTCCATCAGCAGGATTTCCGGCTCCAGGATCAGCGTCCGCATCAGGGCGACGCGCTGGCGCATGCCGCCGGACAACATGCGCGGAAATGTCCGGGCGAATCCGGTCAATCCGGCCCGGTCGACCGCTTTGGCGACACGGTCGGCACGCTCCGCCTTCGCGACGCCTGCGATCTCGAGGCCGTAGCCGATGTTCTGTTCGACCGTACGCCAGGGAAACAGCGTATCGCGCTGGAAGACGTAGCCGACCTTCCGGTTCACCCGGCCCGGCTCGACGTGGTCGTCATCGATCAGGATGTCTCCGCCAGAGCGCGGCAGCAGGCCTGCGACCATGTTCAGAATTGTGCTCTTGCCGCAGCCGGAAGGTCCAAGGAGCGCGACGAACTCTCCCTGGCGGACATCAAAGGACACGTTGTCCACCGCAGTGAATTGTCCGCTGCCGGAGCTGAAGCTCTTCATCAGGCCTTGCACGGCGATGCGCCGGCCCGGAACGGCCGGGCTCTCCGCTTGCGCAGCAAGGGCAAGGCCGGGGCCAGAGGATAACATCACTTGAACTTCGCCTTTGCGGCATCGAGGAAGCTCATGTCGACGACGTCCTCGTACTTGGTCTCCGGGATATCGGTCCCCTTGCGGTACCAGGGTTTTGCGCCGCGCTCGAACGAGGCCTTGTCGATGGTCCCGTCATAGGCCCAGGTTGACGTGTCGAATCCAAGCTCGGCCGTGACCGCGTCCGTATCCACGCCAGCGAAATATTTGGGCGCCACCAGCGCCTGCACTTCCGCAAGCGGCGAGGTTTTCACCCATTTCATGGCCCGGTAGATGGCGTTGACGAAGCCCTGCACCATCGCCCTGTCCTGCGTGACCGTGTCGCTGAGCGCATAGATCACCAGCACAGGCACCGTGCCGCCGAAATCCTTCGCGAACTCTCCGGGCTTCGCAGTGTCGTAGATCAGCTTGCCGAACCCCTTCTTCTCGACTTCGACGATCCAGCTGGGAGGCGCCATGATGGCATCGAACTGCCTGGTCTCCAGCGACGGGAACATGGTGTTGGGGCCGCCGCCGGCCACCCAGTTCACCTTGTCACCGAGCCCGCGCGCCTCGAACACATAGGTGCCGTAGACCCAGGTGCCCGATCCGATGGCGGTCGCGGCAACGATCGGCTTGGCGCCGTTTTCACGCTTGTAGGCCGCCAGTTTCTCGACGGAATTGATGCCGCTGTCGTAGAGATCCTTGCGGACGACGATGTTGGCGTAGGAGCACACCATTTCGGTCGCCAACAATATCTTGCAGGGCTTGCCTCGCGCGGACAGCTGGAGCGGATGACTGGCGTCACCATGCGCGAACATCGCCTGCTCTGCGGCAAGCGTCTGGCGTCCGAACGTGCCGGAATTGCCGGTCACGAGCTTGGGGTCGAGCCCCTCATCCCTGAAGTAGCCCTTCAACTCGGCGATCATGCCGATCGCGTAGACCGGCGAGATCGGCCCGAAGGCGAGCGTCGCCGGCTTCCCTTCCGCGCTCGCTATGCGGGGAAAGGCCGTGGCGGCGAAGGCCGAGCCGGCGATGAGCGCTTCGCGACGCGTGATCCTCATGCATTCCTCCTCGCGACTATTGTTTTTGATTGCTGCCGTTGTCAGGCAGCTGCAGGCTTAGCCGTGACAATTCCGCTCGCCGTCAGCTCTGCAATCTCCTGCGGCGAGCAGCCGATTTCCGTCAGCACGTCGTTGGTATGCTCGCCCACTCTTGGCGGATCGTAGCGGTTCGGCAGCCGCTGCCCGTCCATCGACACCGGCAGCAGCGGCGTTCTGGCGCGACCCCCATCCGGCAGCGCGATGTCGATCAATCCACCGGATGCGTTGAGATGAGGATCGTCGAAGAGGTCACCGGGCTTGTTCACCGGCGCATAGGGCAGATCGAGCTGATCGAGCTTTTGCGCGAGAGCGGACTTGTCCCACTGCGCAAATATCTTGGCGATCTCCGGAATGAGCCAATCCCGGTGATCGACCCGGTCCTGGCTGGTGACGAAGCGCGGATCGTTCAACCAGGCCTCGCGATCGAACGCGCGGCAGAAGGCTGCCCATTGCTCCTCGCCGACGATGGTGACGAACAGCTTCGAGCCGTCGCGCGTGTCGAACAGGTCATAGACGGGCCACGGGCTCTGCTTGACGGAGTATGGCGTCGACGGTTCGCCCGTGACGGTTTCGTACATCATGGCCTGCGCCATCAGGAACACGTTGTTCTCGTACAAGGCGCTCTGGATGTAGCGGCCGCGGCCGGTGCGCTGCCGCTCGGTAAGAGCGGCCTGGATCGCGATTGCGCCGAACATGCCCCCCATGATGTCGTTGACGGACGCGCCCGCGCGCATCGGCCGGTCAGGCAGACCGGTCATATAGGCCAGCCCGCCCATCATCTGGACCACCTCGTCCAGCGCAAGGCGGTTCTCGTAGGGGCCGGGCAGATACCCCTTGAGCGAGCAGTAGATCACCCGCGGCGCGAAGCTCGCAACGGACTCGTAATCGAGCCCGATACGTTTCAAGAGGCCGGGCCGGAAGTTCTCGATGAAGACATCACAACCCTCGATCAGCCGCCGCGCAACTTGCTGGCCCCGCGACGTCGAAGTGTCGAGCGCGATGCTGCGCTTGTTGCGGCAATAGGTGTTGAAGAAGCCCGAGGCCGGGCCCTTGAACGAGCGCGTGCGATCGCCCTTCGGTGGTTCGACCTTGATCACGTCGGCGCCGAGATCGGCAAGGATCAGCCCGCAGCTCGGGCCCATGACCATCTGGCTGAACTCGACGACGCGCACGCCTTCGAGCGGACGAAGTGGTGCATCGGCAGGCACGGCGCTCATGCGGCACTCCGCAAGGCCTTCGGGATGCCCGCCTCATGCAGATGTCCGGTCAGGTGCCGTGGCGCGATGTGACGGGCGAGAATGTCGCGGGTCTGCATCAGCCGGTCGAGATCGATGCCGGTGGAAAGCCCCATGCGCTCGAGCATGAAGACGAGGTCCTCGGTGACGACATTGCCGCGCGCACCCGGCGCAAACGGACATCCACCGAGGCCCGATACGGCGGCATCGAACCGGCGAATGCCGGCATCGAGGCCTGCGACGGCATTGGCGAGACCCATGCCGAGCGTGTCGTGGAGATGCAGCCTGAGCGGCATCTGCGGACCGACTTCGTCCCTGGCAACGCGAACGATGTCTTTGATCAAGTCCGGCGTCCCGTAGCCGACGGTGTCGGCGAGGCCGATCTCGTCGGCGCCCGCTTCCGCGAACCCCCGTGCCAGCCGGCCGACCGCGGCTTGCTTGATCTCACCCTCAATGGAGCAGCCGAACGCCGTTGCGATGGCTCCCATCAACTTCGGCCGCCGGCTTGCCGGAAGCGCATCCAGCGCAGCGCGCACGGCCCGAAAGCCATCCAGCTGCTCCTCGATCGTGCGCCGCACATTGGCAAGATTGTGGCTCTCGCTGGCGGAGATCACGAAGTAGATCGCGCCGACGCCGGCGGCGATCGCCCGCTCGGCGCCTTTGAAATTCGGCACCAGCGCACCGATCGTTGCGGTGTGCGCGTGCTGCAACGCGTGCGCCATCACCGTATCCACGTCGGCAAATTGCGGCACCACCTTCGGCGGCACAAAGGAGCCTGCATCGATTTCGGTGACGCCGGCGGCGGCAATCGCGTCGATGAGCTCGCACTTCGCGGCGGTCGGAACGAAGACGTCCAGATTTTGCAAACCGTCGCGCGCGGCGACTTCGCAGATGTGAACATCGGGCGCACGGGCCATCCGGCTCCCCTCCCAAGATTGTATATTGTTGCCTAAAAGAACAATCCGCGATACGATCTGTCAAGCTGGAAATTTCAGGTCGCCGCCATGTCCGCTTCCGAATCCTTTCGAAACCGTCCGGCCGGCAATGGACCGGATCGCGGCGAGCATCTGGCGGGCCTGATCCTGGCGCTCGCGAGACGGGACGGCATGAAGGCCGGCGATCGGCTGATCGAGCAGAAGCTCGCCGATGCGCTCGACGTATCCCGCGCCCCGATCCGTCAGGGCCTGAAGGCGCTCGAGGCCGCGGGATTTGCCCGCGGCGAGCCGAACCGCGGCTTTGTGCTGACCAGAAGCCCGGGCACCGACGCCGCGCGATCCGCGATTGCAGCGGTCAACCGCGCGGAAAAATCCTACGCCGCTGTCGCAGCCGATCTGCTCGCCCGCCGCCTGCCCACCGACGTCACCGAGGCCGAGCTGATGCGTCGCTACGCGCTCAGCCGCACCGAATTGCAGCGTCTGCTCGATCGCATCGCGGTCGAAGGCTGGATCGCTCGCCTGCCCGGCTATGGCTGGCGCTTCAGCGAGACGGTCCTGAGCCCTGAAGCACAGACCCAGGTCGCAGCCTTCCGCGCCGTGATCGAGCCGGCCGCGATCCTGCAGCCCGGTTATCAATTGGCGTCCGACGTGATCGATCGCCTGCGCCAGCGCCAGGAGCGGATTCTTGCCGGTGAGCTCGAGAAGATGACGATCGGCGAGGTCTATCAGTTCGGCTGCGAGTTTCACGAGGAGATCGCACGCGGCGCCGGCAACCCCTTTTTCGTGGAATCGCTGCGGCGCGTGAATTCGATCCGGCGCCTGTTCGCTTATCGCAGCTTCGCCGATCGGAACGGCATGCGCCGCCACATTGCGGAGCATCTGCGGCTATTGGACGTTCTGGAGACGGGCCGGTACGCGGAGGCGGCTGCGTTGATGACACGTCATCTGCAGCGCCCGCTCTCGATCGGCGCTGCATAGCGCTGCTTCGAACTTGCCGCGCGGCGCGAACGCGGGCTATGCGCCCGCCTTCTTCAGTCCGCCGTCCGCGGTCCAGCGATCCGGCTCCGCGCTGTGCCCGATCAACGCCAGGCCATAGGCGATCGACTCGAACTGGTCGCCCGACATCAGCCGCTCGTTGCCGAATCGGTCGGCGAACAGTTTCCGCACCGCGGGCACGAACGAGGTGCCGCCGGTCAAGAACACCTTCTCGACCTCGCGCGCGGTGACGCGGGCTTCGCCTAGCACCTTGTCGACCGTGGCGCCGAGCCGCGCGATGTCGTCGGCAATCCAGGCATCGAAGTTTTTCCGCGTGATGGTGGAGCCGATGTCGACGCCGCCGCCCTTGAAGCGGAAGTCGACTTCGTCCTTGGCCGACAGCGCGACCTTGGCGTCCGACACCGCGCGATACAGCGAAAAGCCGAGATCGAGATCGACGATGGTGATGAAATCCTCGAGCAGGTCAGGCTTCAGCGCGGTGCGCGCAAGCTCCCTGAGCTCGCGCAGATCGCCGTTGCTCTTCATCAGCGCGAGCTGATGCCAGCGCGCGAGGTTGGTGTAGTGGCTGTTCGGGATCGGCAGCACCTTGTCGAACGAACGGAAGCTCGACCCCTTGCCCAGCCGTGGCGAGACGACATGATCGACGATGCGATAGTCGAACGTGTCGCCCGCAACCCCGATGCCGGCGTGACCAAGCGGCTCGGCACGCAAATGACCGCCGGCGCGCGAGAAGCGCATCACCGAGAAATCGCTGGTGCCGCCGCCGAAATCCGCGACCAGCACGGTGGCATCGCGCTCGAGACGGCGGGCAAAGGAGAACGCCGCGCCCACGGGCTCGTAGACATAGCGGGCATGGCCGGCGCCCAAGCGCTCGAACGCGGCGCGGTAGCGCTGCATGGCGAGATCATCGTCGGGATTGCCGCCGGCAAAGCGCACGGGGCGGCCGACCGTGATGTTGGCCGCCTCGAAGCCGAACTTCTCGCCGCCATGGCGCGCCAGCGTCCGCAGGAACGCCGCCAAAATATCCTCGAACTTGAAGCGCTGCCGGAACACCTGGGTGGTGTTGAAGCTGGAACTCGCCGCGAAAGTCTTGAACGACTGCAGAAAGCGGTAGACGTGGCGGCCTTCGAGAAACTGCTCGATCGCCCACGGGCCGCCTTCAGCCTGGGCGCCGGCGCCCGGCCGGTCCTCCCAGAAGCACAAGGCCGAGACATAGACGCTGTGGCGCTGGCCGCCATGGTCGAACCGGATGGCTTCGACCCGGCGGTCGTCCGCCGCCAGCGCGACGACGGTGTTGCTGGTCCCAAAATCGATGCCGATCGAGACGGCGGGCGAGGCGCTCGACATGAACCACTCTGACAGATGATTGGAGAAGGGGGCGAACCACTAGCCGTTTTGCACTGCGGTGCCAAGAGCCGGGTTAGGAGCCCAGCCGTAGTGGCCCGGAGCCAGTGTTCTGGTCCCTGGAGCCCGAAATGACACCTTTTGGGCCCCAAGCGACCCATTTTAACGAAGCATTATGCTGCAATGCGGCAATCCCCATGCTGCTATGCAATGGCATGCATGGACATTGGCATCTGGTATACATAAAACAACCCTCGAAGTGAGACAGCAAGACTGTCTGTCTCAAGAAAGGGAATTCCAATGTCCAAGACCGCTTCCGTTGCGTTCGCGCCCTCCGCCTCGCTGTTCGCCCGCTTCATGGCCGCCGTTGACCGCTTCCTGATGGCGAGCGCCGAGATCTCCAACCACAACGGCGATCTGCCGCGCTTCGGCCTCTAGGGTCCCACGCGAGACCGCGGCGCGTCGAATTGTCGCGCCGGTTGTAAAACCAGCGAACTCCTACTTTTGAAGAATGGCTCCGCTCTGCGGGGCCATTTCTATTTGGGAATCGGCACATTCGCGCGGTCTCGCAAACGGGGTTGCGTCATAAGCGCACAATGGGCCGACGCGCGCTTGAAGCTTGGCATAATGAATACAACAATGCCGCCAACGCTCGCTCAAAAAAACAGAAGCGCTATTGGAGGATTCATGACGGACATGGTGCAGACAACAACGGCTCCTACGGCCGCACGCGTCAGCGACACGTATCGCTGGGCGCAACTGGCGATCGGCGTAGCGGCCATGGTGATGATCGCCAATTACCAATATGGCTGGACGTTCTTCGTCCCCGACATCCAGAAGAAATTCGGCTGGGATCGCGCGTCGATCCAGTGGGCCTTTACTCTCTTTGTTTTGTTCGAGACCTGGCTCGTGCCGGTCGAAGGATGGTTTGTCGACAAATACGGCCCGCGCATCGTCGTGCTCGTCGGCGGCGTGCTCTGCGCGATCGGCTGGGCGATCAACGCGCAGGCGACCACGCTCAACGGCTACTATCTCGGCATGATCGTCGCGGGCATCGGCGCCGGCGGCGTCTACGGCACCTGCGTCGGCAACGCGCTGAAATGGTTTCCCGACAAGCGCGGTCTCGCAGCCGGCATCACCGCTGCCGGCTTCGGTGCGGGCTCTGCGCTCACCGTCGCGCCGATCCAGGCCATGATCAAGGATAGCGGCTTCCAGACCACCTTCCTCTATTTCGGCCTCGGACAAGGCATCATCATCTGCATTCTCGCCTTCTTCCTGCTGGCGCCGAAGGCAGGCCAGGTGCCGAACGTGGTGGCGAATGCCGCGCTGTTGCAGACGCGGCGCAACTACCAGCCGACGGAAGTCCTGCGTCAGCCGATCTTCTGGTTGATGTACTTCATGTTCGTGATCGTCGGCGCCGGCGGCTTGATGGTGACGGCGAACCTGAAGCCGATCGCGGTCGACTGGAAGGTCGACGCGGTGCCGGTCACGCTGATCGGCATGACAATGACTGCGGTGACGTTCGCAGCGACCATCGATCGCGTGCTCAACGGCCTGACCCGTCCCTTCTTCGGCTGGATCTCCGACATGATCGGCCGCGAGAACACGATGTTCGTCGCCTTCGGCATGGAAGGCGTCGGCATCTGGATGCTCTATCTCTGGGGCCATGATCCGATCTGGTTCGTGATCCTGTCCGGCTTCGTGTTCTTCGCCTGGGGCGAGATCTACTCGCTGTTCCCCTCGACCTGCACCGACACGTTCGGCGCGAAGTTCGCGACCACAAATGCCGGCTTGCTCTACACCGCGAAGGGCACCGCCGCGCTGCTGGTGCCGCTTGCGAACTACGTGCAGCAGACCTCCGGCCATTGGGACAACGTGTTCATCCTCGCAGCCGGCGCCAACATCCTGGCCTCGCTGCTGGCGCTCGTGGTGCTCAAGCCCTGGCGCAAGGTCGTGGTCGCGCAATCGACCATCTGACATCGCGCTTGGAAACCATCCGGCGGACGACGCCCGGCCTCACGGCCGGGCGTTTTCGTTTTACCAGAATATACCTTGATACCGTAAACCCGAAGGAACCCTGCACATTTCCTGAGCCCTCCCCCAAGATAGGGCTTGCATTCTGGAATATGGTATACCAAGCTGCCTGCCGCGCTTGCGACGATAAGCCACAATATTTGCGACACTCCGTCATATTGGCCGAGCGGGTCGTGACCAGACAGGCGCTTGGGAGGTTGTTGATGATTTCCAGCACGGATGGCGCCGTCACGGCCGCGCCGCTTCGCACAGGTTTCCGTTGGCTCCAACTCGCGATGGGCATCGTCTGCATGGCGATGATTGCCAACTTGCAATACGGCTGGACGCTGTTCGTCGATCCGATCGATCACGCACATCATTGGGGTCGCGCCGCGATCCAGCTCGCTTTCACCGTCTTCGTCGTCACCGAGACTTGGCTGGTGCCGGTCGAGGCGTGGTTCGTCGACAAATACGGCCCACGCGTCGTCATCATGTTCGGCGGCGTGATGATCGCGCTGTCCTGGGTGCTCAACTCCTTCGCTGACTCGCTTCCCCTGCTCTACACGGCGGCCGTCATCGGTGGCATGGGCGCGGGCGCGGTATACGGCACTTGCGTCGGCAACGCGCTGAAATGGTTTCCCGACCGCCGCGGCCTCGCCGCCGGCGCGACGGCTGCCGGCTTCGGCGCGGGCGCGGCCCTCACCGTGGTACCGATCGCGGCCATGATCGTCTCGAGCGGCTATCAGCACGCGTTCCTCACCTTCGGCATCGGCCAGGGCGTGATCGTCTTCGTGCTCGCCTTCTTCATCCAGCCGCCACGGATCTCGATCCCGCCGAAGAAGAAGCAGCTCAATCTGCCGCAGACCAAGATCGACTTCACCCCGCCGCAAGTGCTGCGCGCCCCGATTTTCTGGGTGATGTATCTCGTCTTCGTCATGGTCGCCTCCGGCGGTCTGATGACCGCGGCGCAGATCGCGCCGATCGCTCACGACTTCAAGATCGCCGACACGCCGGTCTCGCTCGCCGGCTTCCAGATGGCGGCGTTGACCTTCGCGATCTCGCTCGACCGCATCTTCGACGGCTTCGGCCGCCCGTTCTTCGGCTTCGTGTCTGACACGATCGGCCGCGAGAACACCATGTTCATCGCCTTCGGCACCGCCGCTTTGATGCTGCTGACGCTGTCGGCCTATGGCCATGTCCCGGTCGTGTTCGTGCTGGCCACTGCGGTGTATTTCGGCGTGTTCGGCGAGATCTACTCGCTGTTCCCCGCGACCTGCGGCGACACTTTCGGCTCGAAATTCGCGACCACCAACAACGGCATGCTCTACACCGCGAAGGGCACCGCCTCCCTGCTCGTCCCGCTCGCAAGCGTGATCTCGGCCGCCTATGGCTGGAAGGCCGTGTTCGTGGTGGCTGTGGCGCTGAACGCGACGGCCGCGCTGATGGCGCTGTTCGTGATCAAGCCGCTGCGCCGCTCCTTCATCCTGGGCAAGGAAGCCGAGAGCGCCAACACCGCAACGGCGGGTGCAAAGACCGAGACGGCTTGAGCCGCCACACACCTTCCACGTCGATCGAGAGGGGCGCAGCGATGCGCCCCTTTTTTGTTGTCTTCTGCTTTGGCTTTGCGATGACAAACGTCAGCAATGCTGCCGCAAGATTTTTCGGATCAGCCAAATCCAACGCTTGACGTTTGGCATTATGTATACCACACTTCCCTCATCATTCACCCAGGGAGGTTGCAATGCTGGTCGGAGACATTCTGCGCAAGAAGACGCCGCGCGTTGTCACGGTGCGAATGAACGAAACGGTGGGTATCGCCGCCAAGCTGATGCGGGCCAACAACATCAGCGCGCTGGTGGTGAAGGACGTGGTCCGCTCCGAAGGCAACACCGCGGTCGGCATGTTCACCGAGCGCGACGTGGTGCGCGCGGTTGCCGAGCACGGTGCGGGCGCCGTCAACGTCAAGGTCTCGCAACTCGTCTCGGTGCAGCAGCTCGTCTCCTGCACCTCCTCAGACACGATCGAGCACGTCAGGCATCTGATGAACCGGAATCACATCCGGCACCTGCCCGTGATCGACGACTACAGCCTCGTCTCCGTCATCAGCATGCGCGACATCGCGGCTGCCGTCGACGAGGCGCTCAACGGCTCGCCGCAAGCAGCCGCTTAAAGCGACGCTCTTCCTGGCCCCCTCTCCCGCTTGCGGGAGAGGGTTGGGGAGAGGGTGTCTCCGCTAGGGAGACTCCCCAGGAGGATAGAACCCCTCACCCGCCGCGCTCTTCGAGCGCGCCGACCTCTCCCGCAAGCGGGAGCGGTGCAGAGAAGCTGTGGCCCGATCAATCGAACCAGTTGCCAACTTAGTCCCGCGAGGATTTCATGAAGATCTGCATCTATGGCGCCGGCGCGATCGGCGGATATCTCGGCGTGCAGCTGGCGCGCGCAGGCGCTGACGTCAGCCTGGTCGCACGCGGCGCCCACCTCGCCGCCATGCGCGAGCGCGGCCTCACGCTGCTGGCCGGCGAGGAGGAGCACACCGTCCATCCGCGCTGCACCGACAACGCGGCAGAGCTGGGCGTGCAGGACTACGTCATCGTCACGCTGAAGGCGCATTCAATCACCGGCGTGATCGAGAAGATGCAGCCGCTGCTCGGGCCCCACACCCGCATCGTCACCGCGGTCAACGGCATCCCCTATTGGTACTTCCACAAGCACGGCGGCGAGCACGAGAACTCGACACTGGAGAGCATCGATCCCGGCGGACGGCAATGGCGCGAGCTTGGCGCCGAACGCGCCATCGGCTGCATCGTCTACCCCGCCACCGAGATCGAGGCGCCCGGCGTGATCCGCCACGTCTATGGCAACAATTTTCCGCTCGGCGAGCCCTCCGGTGAGATCACGAGCGACGTGCAGCGCCTTGCCGATCTCTTCGTCGCAGCCGGGCTGAAGGCACCGGTGCTCGACCGCATCCGCGACGAGATCTGGCTCAAGCTATGGGGCAATGTCTGCTTCAATCCGATCAGCGCCCTCACCCACGCAACCCTCGACGTGATCTGCACCGATCCGTCCACGCGGGCGCTGTCGCGCGCGATCATGGTGGAGACGCAGGCGATCGCTGAGACCTTCGGCGTCAAGTTCCGCGTCGACGTCGAGCGCCGCATCGAAGGCGCCCGCAAGGTCGGCGCACACAAGACCTCGATGCTGCAGGATCTCGAGCGCGGCCGCCCGATGGAGATCGACCCGCTCGTCACCGTGGTGCAGGAGATGGGGCGCCTGACCAGGATCCCGACGCCTGCGCTCGATTCCGTGCTGGCGATGGTGACCCAGCGCGCCCGTATCGCCGGGCTCTATGACGGCGTGTCGGCACCATCGGATCCTCGCGCGCTGGCGGTGGCGTGATGGCGGGCGAGATGAAACAGTGGCTCCGCTTCCGTCACGCCGGCACCACGGGCTTCGGCACGCTGACCGCGTCAGGCATCAGCGTGCATGAAGGCGAGATGTTCGGACGCAACGCGGCCACCGGCAAGATTCTGGCGTTGTCGGAGGTCGAGCTTCTGGCGCCCTGCGCGCCCAGCAAGATCGTCGCGCTCTGGAACAATTTTCACGCGCTCGCGGCGAAACTCAATCAGCCCGAGCCGCCGGAGCCGCTCTATCTGCTCAAGGCGACCACCACCATCACGACGCCGGGGGCCGTAATCCGCCGCCCCTCTTATTACGACGGCAAGACCACCTATGAGGGCGAGCTCGGCATCGTCATCGGCAAGACTTGCGCGCGCGTCTCGCCTGATGAGGCCGACGGCTTCATCTTCGGCTACACCTGCGTCAACGACATCACCGCCAACGATATCCTGACCAGCGACCCCACCTTCCCGCAATGGGCCCGCGCCAAGGGCATCGACGATTACGGCCCGTTCGGTCCGGTCATCGCGACCGGCCTCGATCCGGCCAAGCTCACCGTCCGCACCATCCTCAACGGCGCCGAGCGGCAGAACTATCCGATCTCCGACATGATCTTCAGTGCGCAAGCCCTCGTCAGCAAGATCTCGCACGACATGACCCTGCTCCCCGGCGACCTCATCGCCGTCGGCACCTCGGTCGGCGTCGGCGTAATGAAGGAGCCGGTGAATACCGTGACCATTGCGATCGACGGCATCGGCGAACTCACGAACGAGTTTCGGCTGTAGCCTGCGGCAGGGCCGTCCCTCCTCTCTCTCTCCGTCATTCCGGGGCGGCGCAAAGCGCCGAGCCCGGAATCCATAATCACGAGCGCGAGTTGGGTTAGGAAATCGCGCTACGCGCGCCCCGGAATGACGGCGGAGGGGGTCGGCGGGAAATACAGACCGGTTCGAACCGAAATCGACCTGCGCGCGACCAATCGCCCATGCGCTTCATCCTCGGCTTCTTGTCTGGTCTGCTCGGCGCTCTTGCCGGCTGGTCGGCATTGGCCGCACTGGTGGTCATGCTGGCGGGGCCGGACCGCGATGGCGGCATCGCCATGGGGGCCTTCTTCGACATCGGCCCGATCGGTGGCGTGGTCGGCCTGATCGCCGGCATCTGGCTGTTTCTGCGCTTCGGCCTGGTCCGGCACGCGGCGTCACAGCCGCCCGCGGAAGTCGCTGATGCCGCGCCTCCCCACGCCACGCAGCTCTCCTTCCCCTTTACCGTCACCGTTCTGCTTGTCGTGGCCATCCTTGGTTATTGGGGATGGTACGAATTCATTCGCTCGCCCGATCTCAGTCACGGCTTCATGACGCTCCAGGTCGAGTTTCGCCTGCCCGCCGGCATGACCCTGCCGGACAACGAGGAGGACGTACATATCGAGGTCGAGGAAGCTTCGGGATATGCCAACGCCATGCTGCCTCCGAACTGGCGTGCGCATGACGGTGACCGCAAGGCGATCATCTCCACGGCGTCGCTGATGTACAAGACGCGCCACCGCGCCGTCAGCCTGACGCTGCCGGGTGTGCCGACGCAGCGCTGGTCGATTGATCTCCCCTCCGATCCGGATCCCACGCCCGGTTTTTCACCGTGGCGCGTTGCGAGCGAAGGCTCACAGGCAAAGATCGAGATGCATTTTCGGCTCAGCGCCGACCGCTGAAGAGCGTGCGGAACGCCGAATCATTCCGACACACATCACATCTGCGCGCGCCCGATCAATGCCGCCAACATGTCGCGGGGGTGCCGCACTGTGGTCGCATTCGGCCGCCCTTGTGGAAGGCGTGTCTGGGGGCACGGCTCAGCCGTGTTTGGACCAAACCTGCTTAGGGGTATGACTGTGAAGAAACTTGTAATTGTTCTGGGTTCGACGCTTGCTCTGGTGACGGTTGCGAACGCCGCGGATCTGCCGCGCCGCCAGCCCGTGCCGGTCTATCCGGCCGAGCAGGCCCCGATCGGCAAGATGCCGATTGGCAAGGGCCCGATTGGCAAGGCCCCGATCGGCAAGGCGCCGGGCCCGGTCGCCGCGCGCTACTGAGGCGCGACAGACTACGCGCTGGATTTGCGTAAGCGGCCGACAGTCGAGGGGCACAACGTGACGAACAGACCTAATCGATCGGGATCCTGCATCCTTGCAGGACTCGCGCTTGCGACCATGCTCGCATGCTTGATGTCCTCGGCCTCGGCCCAACAAACGAAACACGAAACGAACAAGCGCATGGCCGACGCCAGTGCGCTTGTTGCGACCGACGCCGCACCGCAAGCCACGCGGCGCTCCATCGCGCGCGCGAAGAAGGGTCCCTATTACGTCGACTTCCGCGCGCGGACCGCGGCGAGTTGGGGCCACGCCTTCGTCTGGTACGGCAAGACCAGCGAGCGCGCCGTCGAGGTCGCGGGCCTCACGCCCAAGGGCGACACCTTGAGCTACGTGCTCGGTCACCTCACCTGGGTGCCGTCCGAGACCGGCGCCAGCTACGGCGATCTCGATCCGGAATATCTGACGGCGAGCTACCGGGTCTATCTGAACGAAGCCGACGCCAAGCGCGTCTTCGCCTACATCAAGAAACTGCAGGCGAGCTCCCCGGTCTGGAACGCCGAGACCACCAACTGCACCGGCTTCATCGGCGATATCGCCGAGTACATGGGCCTGAAGGTCCCCTATCGCTGGCAGCGCCCGGAAAACTTCGTCAACAGCCTGAAAGAGATCAACGGCGGCCGCCAGATGGTGCGGCTGTCGGCGGAGTAGCAACGCAGCCGTCATTGCTAGCGCGGCGGGGCAAACTCTCCAAAGTCGTCCTGGCGAAAGCCAGGACCCATTACCCCGGTCGGCGTTGTCGAGGCGCGCCGTGGCCACCATCGCGCAAAAACAATATCTCCCTGTGGCTATCGGTCCTGGCTTTCGCCAGGACGACTGCGGTGGATGTGGCGAGCGTCACCCCAATTATCCGCCCTGCGGAATCACCCTCGCGCCCCGCATGACGCCCCGTCCTCACCGCAGGCCGGCGCAATAGACTTTTCCTGACCCGGGCGGCATCCTCCTGCCATCAATCGATAACAGAGCCTGCCGGCCACCCAGGGGGAAACATCATGCTGCAGACACGCTTCACAAAACTCGTCGGCGTCCAGCACCCGATCGTCCAGGGCGGCATGCAATGGGTCGGACGGGCCGAGTTGGTCGCGGCGGTCGCCAATGCCGGCGCGCTCGGTTTCATCACGGCGCTGACCCAGCCGACGCCGGAGGACCTGACCAAGGAGATCGCGCGCTGCCGCGACCTCACCGACAAGCCGTTCGGCGTCAACCTGACCATCCTGCCGGCGATCAAGCCGCCGCCCTACGCCGAATACCGCGCCGCCATCATCGAAGCCGGCATCACCGTAGTCGAGACCGCCGGCAACAAGCCGCAGGAGCATGTCGACGAGTTCAGGAAGCACGGCGTCAAGGTCGTGCACAAATGCACCAGCGTCCGCCACGCGCTGTCGGCCGAGCGGATGGGTGTCGACGCCATTTCGATCGACGGGTTCGAATGCGCAGGCCACCCCGGCGAGGACGACACCCCCGGCCTGATCCTGATCCCGGCCGCCGCCAACAAGGTCAAGATCCCGATGATCGCCTCCGGCGGCTTTGCCGATGCCCGCGGCCTCGTCGCGGCGCTCGCGCTCGGGGCCGAGGGCATCAACATGGGCACCCGCTTCATGGCGACCAAGGAGAGCCCGATCCACCAGCTCATCAAGGAGAAGATCGTCGCCAATGATGAGCGCGAGACCGAGCTGATCTTCCGCACCATGCGCAACACCTCGCGCGTCGCCAAGAACGAGATCTCGACCAAGGTCGTCGCCATGGAGAAGGAAGGCGCCAAGTTCGAGGATATCCGCGAGCTCGTTGCGGGTGCCCGCGGCAAGATGGTCTATGCGACCGGCAACTCCGACGAAGGCATCTGGTCGGCCGGCCAGGTGCAAGGCCTGATCCAGGACATCCCGAGCTGCGGCGAGCTGATCTCGCGGATCGTGCGTGAGGCGGAAGCCATCATTCGCAGCCGGCTCGAAGGCATGATCGCTCAGCCAAGCGCGCAAGCCGCTGAATAATCACTGCAAGAAGCGAGAGCAATTCATGAAGGCTTACGTCTACGGTCCTGATGGCGCTCGGATTTCCGACGTCGCTCAACCAAAGCCGAAGGGCACTCAGGTGCTGGTGCGCGTCCGCGCCTGTGGACTCAATCGCGCCGATACCGGCATGCGCAGGGGTCACGCCCACGGCGCCGCCGGCGGCGTCGGCACCGTGCTCGGAATGGAATGGGCCGGCGAAGTCGCCGAGCTCGGACCGGACGCGAAGGGCGTCAAGGTCGGCGATCGCATCATGGGATCGGGCGGCGCGGCCTTCGCGGAGTATACGCTCGCCGATCACGGCCGGCTGTTTCGCGCGCCCTCGAACATGAACTTCGAGGAGGCCGCCACCCTCCCCGTCGCGCTCGCGACCATGCACAACGCCGTCGTCACCGTCGGCGGCGTGCAGCCGGGGCAGGCCGTGCTGATCCAGGGCGCAAGCTCCGGCGTCGGCCTGATGGCGATGCAGATTGCCAAACTCAAGGGCGCAAGACTGGTGATCGGCTCCTCGACCGATGCCTACCGCCGCGGCCGGCTGAAGGAATACGGCGCCGACCTCGCGGTCGATTCCTCCGATCCCACATGGGTCGACGAGGTGCTGAAGGCGACGAACGGCGAAGGCGTCGACCTCATCGTCGACCAGGTCTCCGGCAAGGTCGCCAACCAGAACCTGGCGGCGACCAAGATCCTGGGCCGCATCGTCAATGTCGGCCGGCTCGGCGGCACCCATGCCGACTTCAACTTCGACCTGCATGCCGCCCGCCGCATCAGCTACATCGGCGTCACCTTCCGCACCCGCACCATCGACGAGGTCCGCACGATCTTCGACGAGGTCAGGAAGGACATCTGGGGCGCGGTGGAGTCGCGCAAGCTGCAATTGCCGATCGACAAGGTCTATCCGTTCGACCAGATCGACCAGGCGTTCGACCACATGGAGGCGAACAAGCATTTGGGGAAGATCGTCGTGACGGTGTAGCGCCGGCAGGGGACCCGACCTGTAACGCGCAGCTTTCTCCGCTCGTCATGGCCGGGCTTGTCCCACGGCTGTCCACGTCTTGGCGGCTTGGCACAAAGAACGTGGATGCCCGGGACATCTAGCGCGAAGACGCGCTTCGCGCTTCTGCCCGGGCATGACGGAGCGAGCGGCATCAGCTACCATTCAATTCGGAAGCATTCGCAACAGCTTCGCTCCTGCAACTCACTCGCGACGACTTCTGTGGATCATCGCTTGATGTTCGCGAGCGCCCTGCTAAATCCCCGCCATGAGCGGACAACACGACAAGACCTCGGTCGCGGCAATCTCGATCCTCGCCAGCGGCGGCATGGCGGCGGCCAAATTCGTGGTCGGCATCGCGATCGGATCGCTGGCGCTGATCTCCGAAGCGCTGCACTCCTCGATCGACCTGGTGGCGACCATCATCACCTGGGCGGTGGTGCGGGTCTCGGACAAGCCGGCGGACGACGAGCATCATTACGGCCACGGCAAGCTCGAGAGCATTTCGGCGCTCGGCGTCACCGCGCTGCTCTACGTGCTGGCCGGCGGCATCCTGGTCGAGTCCTATAGCCGGCTGCGCGAGGGAACTCCGCCGCCGACCATCTCAGCCGTGCCGTTCGTCGTGCTGGTGGCCGACATCGCCGTCAATCTCTGGCGCGCCCGCGCCCTGCATCGGGCTGCACGCGAGACAAGGAGCCAGGCCCTCGCGGCCGATGCGCTGCATTTTGCGTCCGACGTCATGGGCTCATTTGCCGTGATCATCGGCCTGATCCTGGCTGCCCTCGGCTTCTGGTGGGGCGACGCGGCGGCGGCCGCCGCGGTCGCCGTGATGATCGCCCTGCTCGGCCTGCGCATGGCGGGATCGACGGTGCAGACGCTGGTCGACCGCGCGCCGGAAGGAGCGCAGGAAAAGGCCACGGCCGCGATCCGCAGCGTGCCCGGCGTGATCGACGTCGAGCGGCTGCGCGTGCGCATGGTCGGGGCAACCACCTTCATCGACACCATCGCAAAGGTGCCGCGGACCTATCCGATCGACCGCGTCGAGGAGATCAAGCGCAAGGCGCAGGCCGCCGTCGACAAGGCGTTCGGTGATGCTGACCTCACCTTCACCCCGGTCCCGGTCGCGCGCAACAATGAGACCGTGCGCGACCGCATCATGGTGATCGCGCGCAATTCGAGCCTCGCCATCCACCACGTCACGGTGCATGACCTCGGAGCCAAGCTGATCGTCAGCATCGACCTCGAGGTCGACGCTGAAATGCAGCTCGAGGCGGCGCATGACGTCGCCAACACGCTGGAGCGGAACATCCAGGAAGAGTTCGGCGAGGACGTCGAGGTCGACGTCCATATCGAGCCGCTGGAACCGGAACTGCCGTTCGGCGTCGATGCGGCACCGGAGCGGGTGCAGGCCATTGCGGCGGCGCTGACGGAATATGCCGCCGGCGGCGAGATCCACGACATCCATAATGTGCGCGTTCGCAACACCGACGCCGGCGAGATCGTCAACTTCCATTGCCGCGCCACGCCGTCGATGAGTGTGATCAGGGTGCACGAGCACGTCGACGCGATCGAGCGCCGGCTCCGCCGCGCGTTCCCGAGCGTGAAACGCGTCATCAGTCACGCCGAGCCGCCGCGCGCGTGACGCTGAACGCACGAGTCCCGCGTTCTCGTTTCGGACTCATCACGCACGTGACTTTGCGGGCTCACTGCGCGCAAACTCTCCATTGGATAAGAAATTTTTCGCGTTAACGTTTCGTTGACTCTCGACAGCCTGCGCAAACTGGATTCAAATCGCTGTGATTCGAAAGCGACGTGGGGCTGCTTTCGAACGCAGTTGCAAGCAGGTTTCAGGGGGCCGAAGGCATGGCGCGCGCAGACGCCGCGAACGCGTGCGTCCAATCCGATTCGATCAAGGGATTGGCGCAATCGATCGCGAAACCTGCCTATCATCGGCTCTTGATTGCAGAGCCGGCGCTGCGACGCGCCGTGCCGACGCTCATCATCGCCTTTCTCATCACGATCTGCCTCGGTGCCTTCGTCCAGGTCGTCGACCAGACCCGCCAGAAGCGCCTGGTGATCCAGAACGAGATCTCGATGCTCGCCGAACTGCTCGCCGAGCGCATCGACCGCGTCACCTCGGTTCGGCAGGAGCGGCTGAAGAACATCGAGAACCTGCCGACGCTGCTGCCCGACATGATCCCGTCCAAGGCCAGGGTCTCCGGCCGCCATGTCGTCGTCACCTCGGCCGGCATCGACCGCCGCATCCTCGCCCGCATTCCGATCGACAACGATCCCGCCGGCAACGATCGCCTGCTCGACTCGATCACCACCGCGCAGCTGCTCGCCGCGCCGCCGCGCGACAATGATGTCTCCAGCATGACGCTGCCGAACGGCAACGCGGCGCTGGCGACCTCGCGGACGATCAAGTCGCTGCCCGGCCTCGTGACCGTGATCCAGGAGCGCAACGAGCCGATCTGGGGTTCGGACGCGGCGCTCTCGGTGACCCTGTCGGCGACCACCGGCTTCGTCGTGCTGATCCTCGGCTTCGCCTTCCACTGGCAGTCGACCCGCGCCCGCGAAGGCGACCTCATCAACGACGCCGTGCGCGGCCGGATCGACACCGCGCTCAACCGCGGCCGCTGTGGCCTGTGGGACTGGGACCTGTCGCGCGGCCGGATCTTCTGGTCGCAATCGATGTTCTCGATGCTCGGCCTCGACGGCCGCAACGAGCTCCTCACCTTCGGCGAGGTCAACGCGCTGGTGAAGTCCGACGACATCGACCTGTTCGCGATCGCCGATCAGCTGATCTCCGAGAAGATCGACCATATCGACCAGACCTTCCGCATGCAGCATGTGGACGGCCACTGGATCTGGCTGCGCGTCCGCTGCGAGCGGACCCGCGGCGCCAGCGATTCCGGCATGCACCTGATCGGCATTGCGGTGGACATCACCGAGCAGAAGAGCCTTGCCGAGCGCACCGTGGAAGCCGACCTTCGCCTGCGCGACGCGATCGAGACCATTCCGGAAGCCTTCGTGCTGTGGGACGCCAGCGACCGCCTGGTGCTCTGCAACTCGCACTTCCAGCGCCTGCACAAGCTGCCCGACACGGCCGTGATCCCCGGCACCTCCTACGAGACCGTGCTGGAAGTCGGCCGCATGCCGGAGGTGCGCACCCGCCACAACGAGACCGGCGTCCAGGGCCCGGGCGCGCGCACCTTCGAAGCGCAGCTCGACGACGGCAGCTGGCTGCACATCAGCGAGCGGCGGACCAAGGACGGCGGCTACGTCTCGGTCGGCACCGACATCACCCGCATCAAGGAGCACGAGCAGAAGCTCGTCGACAACGATCTGCGCCTGCGCGCCACCGTCATCGACCTCAAGCGCTCGCAGGCGGCGCTGGAACGCCAGACCATCGAGCTCGCCGACCTCGCCGAGAAGTACCAGCGCGAGAAGACCCGGGCCGAGGAAGCCAACCAGACCAAGTCGAAATTCCTCGCCAATATGAGCCACGAGCTGCGCACGCCGCTCAACGCGATCATCGGCTTCTCCGAGATCATGGGCTCGGGCATGTTCGGCGATCTGGGCAGCGAGAAGTACCAGGAATACTGCCACGACATCCTGACCAGCGGCCATTATCTGCTCGAGGTCATCAACGACATCCTCGACATGTCCAAGATCGAGGCCGGCCGCATGAAGCTCGACATGGAAGAGCTCGACCTGTCGCGGACGCTGGCTGAATCCCTGCGCGTCGTCTCCGGCCGCGCCCAGGACAAGCACCTGACGCTCGATGCCGACATCGAGAAATCCATCTCCGTCGTCGCCGACCGCCGCGCCACCAAGCAGATCGTCGTCAACCTGCTGTCCAACGCGGTGAAGTTCACGCCCGACGGCGGACGCATCGTGGTGCGCAGCCGGCAGCTCGAGGACAGGATCGTGCTGATGATCGCCGACACCGGCATCGGCATCGCGCCGCACTCGCTGGCGCGGCTCGGGCGTCCGTTCGAGCAGGTCGAAAGCCAGCTCACCAAGACCTATCACGGCTCCGGGCTCGGGCTTGCGATCGCCCGCTCGCTGGCGCAGCTCCACGGTGGCTCGATGCGGCTGCGCTCGAGGCTCGAAGTCGGCACCGTCGTCCGCGTGACGCTGCCGCGCGATGCCATCAAGGCGGCGTCCGGCATTTCCGCCGCGGCTTAGGAAGGACGAGGCGCTTGCTCGGGCCGTCCCGCATTGCCCCTTACGATTGCAGCGTCGGCGCCACTTCACGCGCGACATTGACCAGCGCCGCGATCAGCGGCGTCATGGGATCGCGCTGCGGGATCACGAGGCCAATGCTGTAATTGACCTCGGGGTCGGTGATCGGGATCGTACGGACCTTGTCGGACAGGCCGAGCGTCTCGGCGAGCTTGGCCGGCATCACGCTCGCCCATCGCCCCGTCTTGACGTGGGTGAACAGCACCAGCAGCGAGTTCGAGGTCAGCGTCGGCGTCGCCTCCGCGCCGACCGAGCGCAGCGCGCGATCGATGATCCGGCGGTTCTGCATATCGGGCGTCAGCAGGCATAACGGCACCTGCCCGACCTCCTTCCAGGTCACCGTCTCGCGGTCCCCGAACATCCCATCGGGCGCGGTGAGCAAGCGATAGCTCTCATTGTAGAGCGGAATGGTGCGCACCTTGCCGATCGGCTCGTTCTCGATATAGGTCAACCCCGCATCGACCTCGAGATTTTCGAGCAGCCCCAGCACCTCCGACGAGGTCGTCGAGCGGATGCTGAAACGCACCTCGGGATGCCGAGCCCGGTACGGCGTGGTCAGCGATGCCACCATGCCGAGCGCGGTCGGGATCGCCGCGATGCGGATCTCCCCCGAGAGCTGATGCTTCAGCCCGTTGATCTCGTCGCGCATCGCGCGGGCATCGCCCACGATCCGCCGCGCCCAGTCCAGCGCCCGCTCGCCCTCGGGGGTGAACCCCTGAAATCGGGACCCGCGCTGGACCAGCATCACACCTAGAATCTCCTCGAGCTGCTTCAGCCCCGTCGACATGGTCGGCTGGGTGACGCCGCAGGCTTCTGCCGCCCGTCCAAAATGCCGCTCCTTGGCCAGCGCCAGCAGCAGTTCAAGCTTGTCGATCAACCGGCCGTCCCCTCGGATTCTGTCGTGGCATGCAAGCTATCACGCTGAGGCTGCACCAACACGCAAAAACCGGCACTCGATACAACTTTCATTACCATTTCGTATCGACCGATCGCGCTTCCAGATCGATCCGAATTCGCAATCGCAGCATGAGACAGCTTTATTGATCTTCGAATGATTCCAAATAGTTTGCGCGGAAGGGACGCTCAACTTGAGAATGAAGAATGACAGCTGCTTTTGAGCCTTGTTACGAGCCTTGTTACGAGCCTTGGGACGACACGCGCGGCGCTGAAATCATCGCCGAACATGCCAGCCAGGAAGGCGCGACGCTGGTCATTCTGCACGCTCTCCAGGAGGCGTTTGGCTATGTGCCGGAGGCGGCGATTCCCATGGTGGCGCAGGCGCTCAATCTGTCGCGCGCCGAAGTGCACGGCGTCTTCACCTTCTACCATGACTTCCGCCACAAGCCGGCCGGCCGCCACGTGTTGAAGCTGTGCCGTGCGGAGGCCTGCCAGGCCGCGGGCGGCGATGCACTGGCGGCGCGCGCCGAGGCGAAGCTTGGCGTCTCGCTCGGCAACACGACGGCGGACGATCGCGTCACGCTGGAGCCGATTTACTGCCTCGGGCTGTGCGCGACCGCGCCGTCCGCGATGCTCGATGGCCGCCTCGTCGGCCGACTCGACGAAAAGCGTATCGACGCGCTGGTTGCGGAGGCGCAGCGATGAACATGCGGATCTTCGTTCCCCGTGATGCGGCAGCGGTTGCCGTCGGCGCCGATGACATCGCGGTCGCCTTCGAGCAGGTCGCGACGAAGCGTGGCTTGCCAGTCGAGATCGTCAGGACCGGCTCGCGCGGGCTCTGCTGGCTGGAGCCGATGGTCGAGGTGGCGACCCCCGAGGGTCGGGTCGCGTATGGCCCGGTCAGCCCGGAGGACGTCGCCTCTGTGTTCGAGTCCATGGCAAGCAATGGACCGCACAAGCTGCGGCTCGGCATCGCAGACGAAATGCCCTGGCTGAAGCGCCAGACCCGCCTCACCTTCGCCCGCTGTGGCGTGATCGATCCACGCTCGCTCGACGACTATCGCGCCCATGGCGGCTACAAGGGCCTGGAGCGCGCGCTCTCGCTCGGCTCGGATGCGATCCTCAGCGAAGTCACCGCATCGGGCCTGCGCGGTCGCGGCGGCGCCGGCTTTCCGACCGGCATCAAGTGGAAGACGGTGGCGCAAGCCAAGGCCGATCGCAAGTTCATCGTCTGCAATGCCGACGAAGGCGATAGCGGCACCTTCGCCGACCGCATGATCATGGAAGGCGATCCCTTCCTGGTCATCGAGGGCATGACCACCGCCGGCATCACCGTGGGCGCCACCAAGGGCTATATCTACATCCGCAGCGAATATCCGCATGCAGTCGAGGCGATGAATGCTGCCATCGTCGCGGCGCGGCGCGGCGGCTATCTCGGCGACAAGATCGGTGGCTCAACCACCAGCTTCGATATGGAAGTGCGCGTCGGCGCCGGCGCCTATGTCTGCGGCGAAGAGACCTCGCTGCTGGAGAGCCTCGAGGGCCGCCGCGGCCTGGTGCGCGCCAAGCCGCCGCTGCCGGCGCATCACGGCCTGTTCGGCAAGCCAACCGTCATCAACAACGTGCTGTCGTTTGCGGCCATCCCCTTCATCCTCGCCGAAGGCGCCAAAGCCTACGCCGATTTCGGCATGGGCCGCTCGCGCGGCACCATGCCGATCCAGCTCGCCGGCAACATCCGCCGGGGTGGACTGTTCGAAACGGCGTTCGGCGTGACGCTCGGCGAGCTCGTCGACGACATCGGCGGCGGCACGTTCACTGGCCGGCCGGTTCGCGCCGTGCAGGTCGGTGGCCCGCTCGGCGCCTATTTCCCCCGCGCGCTGTTCGATACCCCGTTCGACTACGAAGCCTTCGCGGCGCGCGACGGCCTGATCGGACATGGCGGTATCGTCGTGTTCGACGACAGCGTCGACTTGCGCAAGCAGGCGCGCTTCGCCATGGAGTTCTGCGCCGTCGAATCCTGCGGCAAGTGCACCCCTTGCCGGATCGGCTCGACCCGCGGCGTCGAGACCATCGAGAAGATCATCAACGGCGAGCGTGTCAGCGAAAACCTCGCCCTCGTCGAAGACCTCTGCAACACCATGAAATTCGGCTCGCTCTGCGCACTCGGCGGCTTCACGCCCTACCCCGTGCTCAGCGCATTGAAGCACTTCCGGGAGGATTTTGCCCCCGCGCCGACCACGCTTCAGGCCGCGGAATAGGAGAACGACAATGTCTCTGATCGAAGAAATCGACTTCGGCACGCCACGCTCCAAATCGGAAACGATGGTCACGCTGACCATTGACGGCAACCAGGTTACAGTGCCCGAAGGCACCTCGATCATGCGGGCCGCGATGGACGCCGGCCATCAGATCCCAAAGCTTTGCGCGACCGACATGGTCGACGCATTCGGCTCCTGCCGCCTCTGTGTCGTCGAGATCGAGGGTCGCGCCGGCACGCCGGCCTCCTGCACCACGCCGGTCATGAACGGCCTCGTCGTCCACACCCAGAGCGAGCGGCTGAAACAGCTGCGCAAGGGCGTGATGGAGCTCTACATCTCCGACCACCCGCTCGACTGCCTCACCTGCGGCGCCAATGGCGATTGCGAATTGCAGGACATGGCCGGCGCGGTGGGCCTGCGCGAGGTGCGCTACGGCTATGAGGGCGAGAACCACGTCTTCGCGAAGACACCTGGCAAGTCCCATGGCGAGATCAACGCCGCCTGGATGCCGAAGGACGAGTCCAACCCCTACTTCACCTACGATCCCTCCAAGTGCATCGTCTGCTCGCGCTGCGTCCGCGCCTGCGAGGAGGTGCAAGGTACCTTCGCACTGACGATCTCCGGCCGTGGCTTCGACAGCCGCGTCTCGCCGGGCATGAGCGAGAGTTTTCTCGGCTCCGAATGCGTATCCTGCGGCGCCTGCGTGCAGGCTTGCCCGACCGCGACGCTGACGGAGAAGTCCGTCATCGAGATCGGCCAGCCCGAGCACTCCGTCGTCACCACCTGCGCCTATTGCGGCGTCGGCTGCACCTTCAAGGCCGAGATGCGCGGCGAGGAAGTCGTCCGTATGGTGCCCTACAAGGACGGCAAGGCCAATCGCGGCCATTCCTGCGTCAAGGGCCGCTTCGCCTGGGGTTATACCAACCACAAGGAGCGTATCCTCAATCCGATGATCCGTGAACGGATCGAGGATCCCTGGAAGGAAGTGTCCTGGGACGAAGCGTTCTCGTTCGCCGCGGCCAAGATGCGTGGCATCCAGAAGAAATACGGCCGCGACGCCATCGGCGGCATCACCTCGTCCCGCTGTACCAATGAAGAAACTTATCTGGTGCAGAAGCTGATCCGCGCCGGCTTCGGCAACAACAATGTCGACACCTGCGCCCGCGTCTGCCACTCCCCGACCGGTTACGGCCTTTCGGTCACCTTCGGGACCTCCGCCGGCACGCAGGATTTCGACTCGGTCGAGGAGACCGATGTCGCCATGATCATCGGCGCCAATCCGGCCTCGGCTCACCCGGTGTTCGCATCGCGCCTGAAGAAGCGGCTGCGCCAGGGCGCCAAGCTGATCGTGATCGATCCGCGTCGCACCGAGATGGTGGAATCGCCGCATGTGAAGGCGCTGCATCTGCCGTTGATGCCCGGCACCAACGTCGCCGTCGTGACGGCGCTGGCGCATGTCATCGTCACCGAGGGGCTCGTCAACGAAGCCTTTGTGCGCGAGCGCTGCGACTGGAGCGAGTTCGAGGAATGGGCGACATTCGTCGCCCATTCCAAGCACAGCCCGGAAGCAACCGCCATCCTCACCGGTGTCGATCCGAAGACGTTGCGCGAAGCGGCCCGGATCTACGCCACCGGCGGTAACGGCGCGATCTATTACGGGCTCGGCGTCACCGAGCACAGCCAGGGTTCGACCACGGTGATCGCGATTGCCAACCTCGCGATGGCGACCGGCAATATCGGCCGTCCCGGCGTCGGCGTGAACCCGCTGCGCGGCCAGAACAACGTGCAAGGCTCCTGCGACATGGGCTCGTTCCCGCACGAACTGCCGGGCTACCGTCACATTTCGGGCGATGCCGTGCGCGACCAGTTCGAGGCGCTGTGGAACGTCAAGCTCAACCCGGAGCCGGGTCTGCGCATTCCCAACATGTTCGACGCCGCGATCGAAGGCACGTTCATGGGGCTCTATGTGCAGGGCGAAGACATCCTGCAGTCCGATCCCAACACCAAGCATGTGGTGTCGGCACTGTCGGCGATGGAGTGCGTCATCGTCCACGACCTCTTCCTGAACGAGACCGCGAACTACGCCCACGTCTTCCTCCCCGGCTCGAGCTTCCTCGAGAAGGACGGCACCTTCACCAATGCCGAACGCCGCATCCAGCGCGTCCGCAAGGTGATGTCGCCGAAGAACGGCATGGCCGACTGGGAAGTCACGATTGCGCTCGCCAAGGCGATGGGCTTCGAAATGAACTACAGCCATCCGTCCGAAATCATGGACGAGATCGCGGCACTGACGCCGACCTTCGCCGGCGTCTCCTACGCCAAGCTGGACGAGCTCGGCTCGGTGCAGTGGCCCTGCAACGAGAAGGCGCCGGAGGGCACGCCGGTGATGCATATCGGCGGCTTCGTCCGCGGCAAGGGCAAGTTCGTCGTCACCGAATATGTCGCGACCGACGAACGCACTGGTCCGCGCTTCCCGCTGCTGCTCACCACGGGCCGCATCCTCAGCCAGTACAATGTCGGCGCGCAGACAAGACGCACCGAGAACGTGGTCTGGCATGCCGAGGACCGGCTGGAGATCCATCCGCATGACGCCGAGCAGCGCGGCGTGCGCGACGGCGACTGGGTGCGGCTGGCGAGCCGCGCCGGCGAGACCACGCTCCGCGCAGAGATCACCGATCGCGTGTCGCCGGGCGTCGTCTACACCACCTTCCACCATCCGGACACGCAGGCCAACGTCATCACGACCGACTATTCGGACTGGGCGACCAATTGTCCGGAATACAAGGTCACGGCGGTGCAGATCTCGCCCTCGAACGGTCCGTCCGACTGGCAGAAGAGCTACGACGAGCAGGCGCGGCACTCCCGCCGCATCGCGCCAGCCGAGGCCGCGGAGTAGCCGCATGCACGTGCCGGTCCAGGCGATCGACCGCGAAATCTGGCGCGACGGTGTCGCGTCGGAGGGCGCGCGGCTGATCCCCGAGGAGACACCGCTGGCGCTGACCTACAATGGCGGCACCTACGCCGTCATGATGGGGACGCCGCAGAACCTGGAAGATTTTGCGGTCGGCTTCAGCCTGGACGAAGGCATCATCACATCCGTCGACGACATCAAGTCGCTCGATGTGGTCCGCCTCGATGACGGCATCGAACTGCGCATATGGTTGGCGTCAGAGGATGCCGCGCGCATCAGCGAACGGCGGCGCCACATTGCAGGCCCCACCGGCTGCGGCATCTGCGGCGTCGATTCCATTGCCGAAGCCGTGCGGCCCGCTTCTATCGTGCCGCAGGGACAGGCCTTCACGCCGCAGCAGATCATGACGGCGATGCAGGCGATCGCTCCCCTTCAATCGATCAACATGCAGACCCGGGCGGTCCACGCCGCGGCCTTCTGGTCGCCATCGAGCGGCACTGCCGCCTTGCGCGAAGACGTCGGCCGTCATAATGCCCTCGACAAGCTCGCCGGCGCGCTGGCGCGCAGCCGCACGGACGCAAGCGCCGGCGTGGTGCTGCTGACGAGCCGCGTCTCGGTCGAGATGGTACAGAAGACGGCCGCCATCGGCGCGCCCGTGCTGGTCGCGGTCTCCGCACCCACTGCGCTTGCGGTCCGCACCGCCGCTGCGGCCGGCATCACGCTGATTGCAATTGCCCGCAGCGACGGGTTTGAAGTGTTCACGCACCAGGGCCGCATCACGGCTCTTCGTGCCCAGGAGATCATCGATGTCGTCGCCTGACCGCCTCGTTTACATGGCCAACCAGATCGGCACGTTCTTCCGCAGCCAGGGCCACGACAAGGCCGTGCCGGGGATCGCCGACCATATCAGGAAGTTCTGGGATCCGCGGATGAAGCGCGCGATCTTCGCGCATCTCGATGCGGGTGGCACCGGGCTCGAGCCGAACGTGCTCGAGGCTCTCACCTCGCTCAAGCTGACGACGTCCCTTCCAGAAGCGCGCTGAGCAGGCGTCGCAGCTCGTTCTGCGCCTCCGTCGCCCGCGCCTTCCGGTGAGGAGAGGTCCGGCGCGTCGCGGGCGCGCGCCCGCCGGGCAATCATGGCTATGGTCTTTCGGCTGAAAATCCTATCCTTTGGTGCCCGCCAGGAGGAGAGATTTTCATGTCAGGGAACACCCGCCTTCGCCCGATCGTTCTGCGCCTGACGGCTGCGACGTGGCTCGCGCTCGGGCTGAACTGGACCGGTGGCATGGCGCTTGCGGACGACCGGCCATGGCTCGATCGCAGCCGGACCGCGAGCGACCGCGCGCAACTGCTGGTCAGGCAGATGACCCTGGAGGAGAAATCCGGGCTGCTCTACGGCTATGGGACGCGCGAAATCGAGGGCCAAAAATGGCAGGTCTACGTCAAGGGGATCCCGCGCCTCGGAATCCCGGACATGGTCCAGGGCGATTCTCCCGCGGGCATTTGGCAAGGCAGCAACGACGTTACGCAACTGCCCGCTTCCGTCGCGCTGGCGGCCACGTTCTCGCGCGATGCTGCGCGATCCTATGGACGCATATTGGGGCGTGAGACCAGGGCACTGGGATACGGCGTCATCCACGGTCCCAACATCGATGTTCAGAGAGACCCGCGGCACGGCCGCGCCCATGAGACGTTCGGCGAGGATCCGTGGCTGACAAGCGCCATCGGTACGCAATACGTGCTGGGCGTCCAGGAAAATGCCGTGATGGCGGACGCCAAGCACTTCGCAGTCAATACCGTCGAGCAGGATCGCAGAACGACCGACGCGCGGCTGTCGCGCAAAGTTCTCGAGGAGCTTTACCTCTTCCCGTTTCAGGACGCGGTTCAGGAAGCCAACGTCGCGATGGTCATGTGCGCGTACACCAAAATCAATAGCGTGCCCGCCTGCAACAACGCGGACCTGCTTCAGGATGTGCTGCGCAAGCGGTTGGGATTTGACGGGATCGTCCGCACCGATGCCGGCGCCGAACATTCGTTGCGGTCACTGTCGCTCGGTGTCGATCAGGAATTCCGGTCCGAGAAGCATTACGGCAAGGATTTGATCGCTGCGGTCACCAAGGGGGATTTTCCGGAACGAGACGTCGATGCGGCCGTCGTGCGGATCATCGCATCGATGATCAGATATGGGATCTTCGACGACCCGCCGCAGCGCGTCGGAGCCGACCTCGCCGAAAGCGGGCGACAGGCGCAGGACATCGCGGCGCAGTCGATCGTCTTGCTGAAGAATGACAACGGCATCCTGCCGCTGGATCCGTCATTGCGCTCGATCGCAATTATCGGCGCGGCTGCCACCGATCTACGCATTCATGGCGGGCCGACGAATTCATCTCCCGCGGGAAAGACGAGCTTTCTTGATGCCATCAAGACGCGGATCGCCAATGCGCAGATCGTCTTCAAAGCCGGCGTCGATCCGATTTACGGCATTGCGGCCGCGAGAGGTTTCCCTCAACTGCCCTCAGCTGCGTTGCGGACGTTGGATGATGCGACGAGGGGAGCGCAAGCCACCTATTACGACCGCGACGGAAAGACGATCGAGTCCCGCATCGACAGCTGTCTGTGCGTGAGCCAGGGCAGCCAGTTTTCCGCCACGGTCACCACATCACAGGCAGCCCCGAAAGGGACGGCATCGGCAGTCTGGCGCGCGAAACTGGCGGCCGATGTGCCCGGCCGCCATCAATTCGATGCGGTGGCCGACGGGACCGTCACGCTTTCGATTGACGGGGTACGCGTCCTGTCCAAGGACAAGGAAGAGGCCGCCGCCGAGCGAGGCCTCGACCTGACCGCTGGGCCGCATGATATCGAGGTTCGCTATGCGGGCGCCGGCAATCTCAAAGTCGGCTGGCGTCCTCCCGCACAATCGATCGATGCCGACATCGCCGATGCTGCCCGTGCCGCGTCGGCAGCAGATGTTGCGATCGTCTTTGCCAGGGATCTGGAATCGGAGGAGCTTGACCGCCCAACTCTCAGCCTTCCGAATGACCAGGACCGTCTCATCGAAGCCGTGCTTCGCGCCAATCGGCGCACGATCGTGGTGCTGGCGACGGGAAGCGCCGTCACCATGCCCTGGCTGGAACGCGCGCCGGCGGTCGTGGAAGCCTGGTATGGCGGAACCAGAGGCGCTGCAGCCCTGGCCGCAGTCCTGTTCGGCGACGTCAATCCGAGCGGCCGGCTGCCGGTCACCTTTCCGGTCAGGGACGAGAACCTGCCGACAGCGGACAGGACGCAATTTCCCGGTGTCGATCGTGTGACGGTCTATCGCGAAGGTCTCGAAAGCGGATATCGCTATTTCAACGGCGCGAATGCCCCGCGACCACTGTTTCCCTTCGGCTATGGCCTGTCCTATTCGACGTTTGCTTTCAGCGACATCGTTGGCGACCGCGCCGATTTCAGGATTGGCGCTCCCGGGAAGGATGCGACCTTCAAGGGAAGCCCGGGCGTTTCCGTCAGCGTCAAGGTCACGAATACGAGCCGGGTCAAAGGCGCCGCCGTTCCCCAACTCTACGTCACCTATCCCGAGGCCTCGGCGGAGCCAACGGCCCTGCTTCGTGCCTTCGACAAAGTCGACCTCGCGCCCGGAGAAACCAAGGTCGTCACCTTCATCCTCGACCAGCGCGCGTTCTCGAACTTCAGCGAGCGGGCCAATGCCTGGATCGTCGACCCGGGAATTTACAAGATATCCATCGGCGCATCCTCCGCCGACCATCCCTTGAGCCTCAATGTCGAAGCGAAAAACGGCCCCTGAGACGCCGCAGCAGCGGACGCGTCGATTTGCTGTTGCATGGCGATAACCAGCACATGCAAGCTGTCGCCTACGAAATGCTCCCGGCTACGATCCCCTGAAATACTCTCCTCACCTCGGCCTGCGTCTCCTTCACCCGCGCCTCCAGCGACGAGAAATCCGGTGCGTCGCCGGCGCGCGCCATGACGCGCTGAAGGTCGGTGCCCGCCGTTTCCGGCTTGAAGCGTTCGCTGACGCAGAGCCGCAGGATTTGCGTCAGGTCGTGATAGAGCCGCGCCGCCGCGCGCAGAATCTCCGCCTGTGACGGCGGAAGCACGCCGAGTCTCGCGGCATTCTCCAGCACCTGCACCGTGCTGACGTCGAGAATCTCCGGCTTGTCATGGGCATGAACGAGCTGGAGATATTGTGCGATGAAATCGATGTCGACCATGCCGCCGGAGGCGTATTTCAGGTCCCAGTAATCGGTCTCGCCCTTCTCCTGCGCGATCGCACGGCGCATATCGGCGACGTCGTTGGCGATGATCGCCGTGTCGCGGCGGCGGGTCAGGACCTCGCGGATGACGCGTTGGATCCGCGCCGCGAATTCGGGCGATGCCGACACCACGCGCGCACGGGTCAACGCCATGTGCTCCCAGGTCCAGGCCTCAACGGCCTGGTAGTCCGCGAAGGAGACGAGGCTCGATGCCACCGGACCGGCGCGCCCCGACGGCCGCAGCCGCATGTCGATCTCGTAGAGCACGCCGTAATTGGTGCGGGTCGTGAAGGCACTGATCAGGCGCTGGGTGAAGCGGGCGAAGTAATGCGCACCCTGGAGCGATTTCTGACCGTCGGAGTCCGGATTGTCGCCGTCGAAATCGTAGAGCAGGATCAAATCGAGATCGGAGGACGCCGTCATCTCGCGGCTGCCGAGCCGGCCCATCGCGATGATCGCGGTCTCCTGGTCCTTTATCCGGCCGTGCTGGGCGACGAAGCGATCGGCGACGAGGCCGTGAACGGTGTGAACGATGCCTTCGGCGACGTCGGCAAAGGCCGTGCTCGCCTGCTGGGCGGAGACGGTGCCCGAGAGGATGCGCGTGCCGATCAGGAACAGGCTCTCCTGCCCGAACAGGCGCAGGCGGTCCAGAAACTCCTCGTAGGAGCCCGCGTCCTGCACCGTGACCGCAAGCCGCGCCGACAATTCCTGCCTGTCGGGCATGGCGCCGAAGAAGCGCGGATCGATCAAACCATCCATCAGCTGCGGCTGCCGCGCCAGCATCTCGCCAAGCCGAGGCGCCGCGCCAAGCACGAGCGCAACGAGCGCAACGAGATCGCGGTTCTGGCCGAGCAGCGTGATCAGCCGGCCGCCGCGCTGGAGCGCCCCAAGGAATTGGTCGAACGCCACGACCGCGCGATCCGGCTCCTCGGCGCGCGCGAGGCCGTCGATCAGGGCCGGCACGAACTCGACGAAGGCGTTCCGCGTCTGCTCGTTGCGGAACACGCGGTAGTCGCCCGTCAGCCAGTCGCGGACAGTCTGCGCCACGGCGGCGGGCTTCTTGAAGCCGAGCGTCGTCAGGTGCTGAAGCAGGCGCGGATCGTCGGGACCGGCGCGATAGTCGATCGCAGGCAGGCTTGCCGTGCCGGTCGGATCGTCGCCCTCGAACAGCTTTTCGTAATGGCCCTGGACGATCTCGAGCTGGCGCAGCAGGTCGCGCGCAAACGTCTCGCGGCTGTCATAGCCGAAGAACCAGGCGAAGCGTTCGACCGCCTCCTTGTCTTCCGGCAGCGCATGGGTCTGCTCGTCGGCGATCATCTGAAGACGGTGCTCGACCCGGCGCAGGAACTCATACGCCGTGGTCAGTTCGTCGCGCGCCGCAGACGTGATCCAGTTGCTGGAAGCGAGGATGTCGAGTGCGGCGAGCGTCGGCCGTACCCGCAATTCCGGATGGCGGCCGCCCGCGATCAGCTGCTGGGTCTGAGCGAAGAATTCGATTTCGCGGATGCCGCCCCGGCCGACCTTGACGTTGTGGCCCTCGACCGCGATCTCGCTCTGGCCGCGATAGGTCTGCATCTGCCGCTTCATGTCGTGCACGTCGGCGAGCGCGGCAAAATCGAGATGCTTGCGCCAGACGAAGGGCGCGATTTCGGCGAGCAACGCCTCGCCCGCTTTGGCATCGCCGGCGCAGGCGCGCGCTTTGATCATCGCGGCGCGCTCCCAGGTGCGCCCTTCCCGCTCATAATAGTTCAGCGCGGCATCTCGCGAGATCGCCACTTGCGTCGAGGACGGATCCGGACGCAGGCGCAGATCGACCCGGAAGACGTAGCCGTCATAGGTACGCTGCTGGAGGACACGCGCCAGGCCCTGCGTCACGCGGACGAAGAACGGCTGTGGCTCGATATCGGGCGCGAGTGTCGTCGCATCGGGATCGAAGAACACGATGAGATCGATGTCGCTGGAATAATTGAGCTCGCCCGCGCCCATCTTGCCCATCGCGAGCACAATCAGGCCGCAGCCTTCTTCAGGCGCCTCAGGATTGGGGGGCAGGATCTTCCCACGTGCGGCTTCCTGCCGCAGCTGGTACTGGAGCGCCGCCTGCACCGAGGACACTGCGACATCGGTCAGCGCCGCTGTCACCCGCATCACCGGCCAGACGCCGCCGATGTCGCACAACGCGGTCAGGAGCGCGGTCTCCGCCTTCATGCGCCGAAGCAGACGCATCACCTCGGCCTCATCGGTGGCCGCGAGAACCGCCTCCCTCGCCTCCGCGATCAGCGCCGTCAGATGCCGATCCGGATCGCATTCGAGCAGCCGGGCCAGGCGCGACGCATCGGCGCGCACGAGCTCGAACAAATAGGGCGAGAATTCCGCGATTCCGGCCAGGATTTCCCGCACACAGGGATGGATCAGCAGCGCCTCGAGACGCGCCGACTGTGCCGGCTCGAGCTCGGCCAGCCAGCTTTCAAAACGTCGTTCGTCGATGGCGGAAGCGGCAATATGGGGAGCCTCCGCGAAGCGCGTGGCCAGGCTCTCACCATGCTTGTCCGCGTTTCCCGGCGCGGAGTGGTTCATGCCACCTTCTGTGACACATCCGGTATTGGCGGAGCAACCCTGTCGCCTGCCCCGGCGCGCGCCGGCAGCACCAGCGTGGCGACAAGACCGGGCTGGGAATCGCCCAGCCGCAATTCGCCACCATGCAATGTCGCAACCGCCGAGGCGAGGCTGAGGCCGAGGCCTGAGCCCGGCAGCGTGCGGCTGGCTTCCAACCGTACGAATCGTTCGATGGCATGCTTGCGATCGGCCTCGGGAATGCCGGGACCGCGATCGGTGACGCTGAGCATCACCTGATCGCCCCCGCGCTTCGCCTCGATCGTGATCTGCCTGCTGTCCATGCTGACCACGGTTCCACCCGTCTGTGCGACCGGCTTGCCGTATTTGATCGCATTCTCGACCAGATTGGCGAGCGCCTGGCTGATCAATTCGCGATTGCCGTGAATGGGCGTCGCCTCGGTCTTGACCTTCAGGATCATGCCGTCATCTTCGGCGAGCGGCTCGTAGAGCTCGTGGATGCCGCCCGCGACCTCGGCGGCATCGAAATCATCCATGTTGCCGCGCGCCTGGCCGGACTCCGCGCGCGCGATCATCAGCAGCGCGTTGAAGGTGCGGATCAGCCCGTCGGATTCCTCGATGGTCCGCTCCAGCGCCGCGCGGTAATCGGCCTCGCAGCCCGATTTCGCCAGCGCCTCCTCGGCGCGGTTGCGCAGGCGCGTCAGCGGCGTCTTGAGGTCGTGTGCGATGTTGTCGGAGACCTCCTTCAGCCCCGACATCAGCGCCTCGATCCGCTCCAGCATGGCGTTGAGGTTCTCGGCGAGACGGTCGAGCTCATCGCCGCTGCGCCCGACCGGCAGCCGCTCGCTGAGATCGCCGATCATGATGCGATGCGCGGTGCCGGACATCGCATCGATGCGCCTTAGCACCCTGCGCGCGACGAAGACGCCACCGCCAAGTCCGAGCACAACGACGATGAGGATCGACCATTGCGCGGCCTTGGCGACGATGCCGAACAAGCGCCGCCGCTCGGCGAGGTCGCGGCCGATCAAAAGGCGGAAGCCATTTTCCAATACGGTGACGCGCACGAGCGCGCGATGGTCGCGGTCATCCGCATCCTCGATCCGCCGGTAAGCGGTCTCGGACCAGCCGATGGTCGCCATCACACCCGGCGCCAACGAGCCGACATTGCCGGCGATCGCCTGGCCGGTGGGCGAGGTCAGGAGGTAGAGATTGGCGCCCGGCCGCAACGACCGGTACTCGATTGCACGCGCGACGAAGAACAGACCGCGACGGCCGTAGATCTCGTTGAACTCCGAGGTCTCGGCATTCACCGTCTGCGTGATCTCTTCGGTGATCAGCCGGCGCGTGTTCCAGGCGAAATAGCCAAGCAGCGATGCTGCGAAAATCGCAAACAGCAGCAGGTAGACCAGCGTCAGCCGGAACGCCGTGGTGCGGACGAGTTTACCGAATGCCGTCACGGATCATGTACCCGGCGCCGCGGATCGTGTGCAGCAGCGGCCGCTCGAAACCCTTGTCGATCTTGGAGCGCAGCCGCGAAATGTGCACGTCGATCACGTTGGTCTGCGGATCGAAATGATAGTCCCAGACATTCTCGAGCAGCATGGTGCGGGTCACCACCTGTCCGGCATGCTTCATGAGATATTCGAGCAGGCGGAATTCGCGTGGCTGCAGCGTGAGCTCGTCCTTGCCGCGGGCCACGCGATGGGACAACCGGTCGAGCTCGAGATCGCCGACGCGATAGAGGGTGTCCTCGGCAGGTCCCCCGCGGCGG
The DNA here is from genome assembly GCF_018130615.1 of Bradyrhizobium manausense. GTDB lineage: Bacteria > Pseudomonadota > Alphaproteobacteria > Rhizobiales > Xanthobacteraceae > Bradyrhizobium > Bradyrhizobium manausense_A. The sequence goes on along the minus strand of NZ_JAFCKB010000013.1, from coordinate 76,751 downwards.
CGCGACAACACCTCGACCCGGGCCAGCAGCTCAGCGAAGGAATAAGGTTTGGGCAGATAGTCGTCGCCGCCGGCACGCAGACCCTTGATGCGGTCGTCGACCTGGCCGAGCGCGGAGAGAATCAGCACCGGCGTCGTGTCACCCTTGTCGCGCAGCGCGCCGATCAGCGACAGCCCGTCGCGCTTGGGCAGCATGCGATCGACCACCAGCACGTCGTATTCGCCGTTCTCGGCCATGGCGAGGCCCTCCTCGCCGTCACCGGCGTGGTCGGCAATGTGTCCGACCTCGCGAAACGCCTTCACGAGATAGTCGGCGGATTCGCGGTCGTCTTCGATGATGAGGAGGCGCATCGTGCGTTCAGCGGCGGTCAAGGAGGTCAACCTTCTCTAAACAATGGCGCGAGCGACAATCGCATGCAAGCCAAGCGAACGAGACCCGGGTAGGCAAAAAGGCGGGCGGTGAAGCTGGGGGGACCTCACCGCCCTAGGCCTTCCGACGGAGGGGGGCGTATTTCCACCGGAAGGTAGGCGTGGGGAGCGAGCGTTGCGCTGCTCCCCGGAAGAGTGCCGGCGGCGGGGGCGACTGATGCCGGCGACACCCTTCATCTTGTCAGCCGCCTGAGGCTGTAGCCTTGTCAGCCCTTGGCGATGGGCACGGCGACGAAGCGCGACTGGCCGCCGCTCTTCACGCGCATCAGGACGCTGTTCTTGTTGTCGGTCCGCGCCGTGTTGATGGCATCGCGAACGTCGCCGGCGGTGCTCACGCTCTTGCCGCCGACTTCGAGAATCACATCGCCTTCCTTGAAACCGCGCTCTGCCGCGGCGCTCTTCGGATCGACTTCGGTGACGACGACGCCGTCCTTGCCGGCGCCGGCCACGGAATTGGCGGGCGCAACGGTCATGCCGAGCTTCGGCACATCGGTGCCCTTGCTCGCGCCCTTGCCGCTGTCGTTATCGGTGTCGGCCTTGGCCTCGACCGTGTTTGGCAGCTGGCCCAGGGTAAGGTTCACGACCTTGTCCTGCCCCTTGTGCAGCACGTTGAGCTTCACGGTGGCGCCGGGGGCCATGCCGCCGATGGTGCGGGCGAGCTCGCGCGCGTCCTTGACGGAATCGCCGTTGACCGAGGTGATCACGTCGCCGGATTCGATGCCGGCTTTCGCAGCCGGACCGTTCGCCTGCGGCTCCGCCACCAGCGCACCTTCGGCCTTCTTCATGCCGAGGCTGTCAGCGATGTCGGAGGTGACAGGCTGGATCTGCACGCCGATCCAGCCGCGGCTGACCGAGCCCTTGTCCTTGAGCTGGGCGACCACGCTCTTCACGGTGTTGGCGGGAATCGAGAACGCGATGCCGACGCTGCCGCCGGAGGGCGAGTAGATCGCGGTGTTGACGCCCATCACCTCGCCGTTGGTGTCGAACGCCGGGCCGCCGGAATTGCCCTTGTTCACGGGCGCGTCGATCTGGATGAAATCGTCATAGGGGCCGTTGCCGATGTCGCGGCCGCTGGCCGACACGATGCCGGCCGTCACGGTGCCGCCGAGACCGAAGGGGTTGCCGACCGCGAGCACCCAGTCGCCGATCCGCGGCTTGCTGTCGGCGAGCTTGGCGAAGGGGAAGTTCGAGCTGCCCTCGACCTTGATCAGAGCGAGGTCGGTGCGCTGGTCGGTGCCGATCACCTTGGCGCTGTAGGTCTTGCCGTCGTCGGTGGTGACCTCGACCTTGTCGGCGCCGTCGACCACGTGGTTGTTGGTCACGGCAAAGCCGTCAGCCGAGATGAAGAAGCCGGAGCCCTGGCCCTGCACGACGCGGCCACGACCACCACCCTTCAGACCGGGAATGCCGTCCGGACCACCGAAGCGGCGGAAGAAGCGCTCCATCGGCGAGCCCGGCTGGAACGGCGAGGCGGAATCATCGCCGTCGTCGTTGCTCGCGGTCTTCTCCTTGATGTTGACCTTCACCGAGATCACCGAGGGCTTCACCCGCTCGACGATGTCGGCAAAACCGATCGGACGCTCGACCTTCTTGACCTCATTGTTGACCTGCGCGTGCGCCGGGCTGGAGAACAGGTCAGCAGGCGACGTCGACGGGCTGAAGCCGTGAACCGCAATGCCGAGACCGGCGGCGACCGAGGCCATCAGCACGATTCTGCGGGCGGAAAACAGGGAACGGCGGGGCTGGCGGTAGGACGGCAGGTTCGTGAGATCGGGACGATCGGTCATGCAGAGGTCTCCAGGGCCTTGAAATCCATTTGGCGCCCGATAGCGGCACCTTACGGACCTCAAGATGGGGGCTTCCGCCTTACCGCGCGCTGGCTGCGGGGTTAAACTTTTGTAATGAAGGAGGATCTGCGATGCGGCAGTTTATCGCAGGCCAAAAGACGCGGTCTTACAGGAACTTAAGAGGGTTCCGGCGACCGGCTTCAAAGTGCACTTTCGAAGCTCTCAGCTTGCCCTGACGCTGACGATGAATTCGTCGACTTCGCGCTTCAGGGTCTCGGCCTGCTGCGACAGGTCGACGGCGGAATCCCGGGCTTCAGCCGCCATACGGCCGGTCTCGGCCGAGGTCGAGGTGATCTGGACGATGTGGTTGGAAACGTCGAGCGTGCCGCGCGCGGCGTCCTGGACGCTCCGGCTGATGTCCTGCGTCGCGTTACGCTGCTGGGCGGTGTCGACCTCGATGCCCGACATGATCGACGAGATCTCCGACAGCGTCTTCGAGATGGCATCGATTGCTCCACGCGTCTCCGCGGTGATGCCCTGAATGCTGGCGACGTGCGAGGTGATTTCTTCCGTCGCTTTGCTGGTCTGATGCGCAAGGCTCTTCACCTCGGAGGCGACCACCGCAAAACCCTTGCCTGCCTCTCCAGCCCGCGCCGCTTCGATGGTGGCGTTGAGCGCCAGAAGGTTGGTCTGCGATGCGATGGCCTGCACGAGCTGCACGACCTCGCCGATCTTGTCAGCGGCATCCGACAACGTGTGGATGGTGTCGCGGCTCTTCTCGGCTTGCGTCGCCGCACCCTCGGCACGCTGGGTCGCGTCCGTGACGCGGCGGCTGATCGTGCCGATCGAATTCGTCATCTCCTCAGCCGAGCCGGCGACCGTCTGCACGCTGGCGCTGGCCTGGCTCGCGGCGCTAGCCACGGCATTGGCCTTGGTGCTGGTATCGTTGGCGGTTTGCGACAGCGTCTCGGCGTTGCGCTTCAGATGCACGGCCGACGACGCCACGCTGTCGACGACGCTGGCGACAAGCTCGTTGAACCCCCTGATCCGGGCATCGAGATATTTGGACCGCTCGGCCTGGTGCTGCGCTTCGTGCAGCTGCCGCTCGGTCAGACGGCGGCGCTCGATCCCGCTGGTCTTGAATACTTCCAGCGCGCCAGCGAGCAGACCGATCTCGTTGGTACCGCCGAGGCCCGGGACCGGTGTCTCGAACTTCTGGTCTGCGACCTCGCGCATGGCATGCACAATCGCTGCCAGGGGATGAAGGATGCCGTTGCGCACGGCGAACCAAGTGGTGAGACAGATTGCGACGGCGACGATCGCGATCACGCCGCAGGCGACCAGGAAATAGGAGAACGCGGCCTGGGCCTGCTGGTAGATCTGCATCGCGTGGTCGCGCGCGGGACCGCTCAGCGCGGCGAAGTCGGACGAAAGGCTGGTGATCTCGTTGTTGAGATAGAGCACGGCAACGAAGCCGGTGCCGCCCCCGATACCCAGCAGGAACAATAATGCAGCGACGACGGCGCCGACCAGAAAGCGGATCGTCAGATTGCTGTTCGTGAACATGAAAGGCTCAGAGGCTGGAATCAAATCTTGCGACAAGCTTCCAGACAAAGGTCAACATAGCATGAAATGGACGGCCGCGGCCGGCAGCTTACGTATCATTACGGAGGCTGGAATGACTTGAAGCGGCCAGGAAGACTTGAAGTGGTCAGGAAGATTTGGCGTCATCCGACATCAACGCGGCGAGCCGGGCCTCTTCGTCCGGCGTCAGCGGCGACACCGGTACATCTACACCACTTCGGGAGCGCCGACGATTTTGCCGCCAGAGCGCAAAGCCGCCACCGGCCAGCAATAGCGGCGCGAGCAGCCACAACAGCAAGGTCTGCCGCTCGAAGCGCGGCTTCAAAAGCACGAACTCGCCATACCGCGCGACCAGGAAGTCGAGCACCTGCGAATTGCTGTCGCCGGCGGCGATACGCTCGCGCACCAGAAGCCGCAGATCACGCGCGAGCGGCGCGTCGGAATCATCGATCGACTGGTTCTGACAAACCATGCAGCGCAGCTCACGCGACAATTCGCGCGCGCGCGCTTCCTTCGCCTGATCAGACATGATCTCGTCGGGCTGCACCGCGTGCACCGCAGGCACAGCCAGCAGCATCAGCGCGACGATCGCGGCCATCATCCGGCGCATCGGATCACTCCGCCGGCTGCAGGCGCTGCTTGGCCCGCGCCGGCTTCGGCGCTCCGACCCGCAGGCGCCGGTCGGACAGCGACAGCACGCCGCCGAACGCCATCAGCACCGGACCCCACCAGATCATCAGCACCATCGGCTTGTGATAGATGCGCACGGCAATCGCGCCCTCGGCGGTGACGTCGCCAAGCGAGATGTAGAGCTGGCTGGCACCGCGGGTCAGCAGCGCGGCCTCGGTGGTCGAAGAGCCGCGCGTCGTGAAGCTGCGCTTCGACGGCGTCATGACGCTGAGCGCGTCGCCGCCCCGGCTGACGTTGAACTGGGCAATCATCTCGCGGTAGTTCGGCCCCTGGCGCTCGAGCAGACCGTCGAGCTTCAAGTCATACCCGGCGACCTGTGCGACGTCGTTCGGCTTCATCGTCGCGATATATTCGCTGTTCCAGGTGGTCTCGCAGACGATCCCGATCAGCGCGACCCCGAGGCCGGCATGGGCAAACGCCGTCCCCCAGGCCGAACGCGGCAGGCCCCGGGCGCGGTGCAGCGTGGTCGCGAACGGAAGACGAAGCAGGCCGGTTCGTTCGGCGATATCGGTCACGGCGCCGGCAATGACGAAGACGCCAAGCCCGATGGCCAACGGCGCCAGCGCGCTGCCGCCACGCGTCCAGGCCCAGACGATGGCGATCACGACGAGGCCTGCGACACCGGCCGCAAGCAGGCGCTGCGTGACACCGAGCAGGTCGCCGCGTTTCCACGCCAGCATGGGCCCGAACGGCACCGCAAGCAGCAGCAGCGCGAACAGCGGGACAAAGGTGAGATTGTAGAAGGGAGCGCCGACCGACATCTTGAAGTCGGCGAGCACTTCCATCGCGAGCGGATAGAGCGTTCCGAACAGCACGACCGCACAGGCGACGGTCAGCAGCAGATTGTTCAGAACCAGCGCGCCCTCGCGCGAGATCGGCGCGAACAGTCCGCCCTGCTTCAACGCGGTCGCACGCCCCGCGAACAGCGAGAGGCTGCCGCCGATGAACAGGCAGAGGATCAGGAGGATGAACACGCCACGGGTTGGATCATTGGCGAAAGCGTGCACCGAAGTGATGACGCCCGAACGCACCAGGAAGGTGCCGAGCAGCGACAGCGAGAAGGTCAGGATCGAGAGAAGGATGGTCCAGACCTTCAGTGCGTTGCGTTTCTCCATCACCAGCGCCGAGTGCAACAGCGCGGTGCCAGCGAGCCACGGCATCAGCGAAGCGTTCTCCACCGGGTCCCAAAACCACCAGCCGCCCCAGCCGAGCTCGTAATAGGCCCAGTAGGATCCCATCGCGATGCCGAGCGTCAGGAATATCCAGGCGACCAGCGTCCAGGGCCGCACCCAGCGCGCCCAGGCCGCGTCGATCCGCCCCTCGATCAGCGCCGCGATCGCGAAGGAGAACGAGATCGAGAAGCCGACATAGCCGAGATAGAGCATCGGCGGGTGCACGGCGAGGCCGATGTCCTGAAGCACGGGATTGAGATCACGCCCCTCGATCGGCGGATTGACGATGCGCAGGAACGGGTTCGAGGTGATCAGGATGAAGAGATAGAAGGCGCTCGCAATCCAGGCCTGCACGCTCAGCACATGAGCACGCAGCGACAGCGGCAGATTGTTGCCGAAGGCCGCAACCAGCCCACCGAACAGCGCCAGGATCGACACCCACAGCAGCATCGATCCTTCATGGTTTCCCCACACGCCGGTGATCTTGTAGATCAGCGGCTTCATGGAGTGCGAATTCTCGTAGACATTGGCGACGGAGAAATCCGAGTTTACGTGCAACGTCACGAGCGCAATGAACGATGCGCCGACGAACAAGAGCTGCGCCAGCGCGGTGGAGCGCGCCACGTTCATCAACGCGGGATCGCGCAAGCGTGCGCCGATCATCGGCACGAAGGACTGGATCAGCGCCAGCGCGAGCGCCAGCACCAGCGCATAATGTCCGGCTTCTGCGATCACCGCACCGCTCCCTGCGAATTACCCTGCGCCGTCGTTGCGGCCGGCTTGGCGCCACCGGAAGCTTGGGCGCCGTAGTCATCCTTCCAGTGCCCCTGCTTCTTCAGGGCATCGGCAACGTCCTTGGGCATGTAGGTCTCGTCGTGCTTGGCAAGCACCGTGTCGGCCTTGAACACGCCATTGGCATCGAGTGCACCCTCGGCGACGACGCCCTGCCCTTCACGGAACAGATCCGGCAGAATGCCCTTGTAGGCGACGGGAAGCTTGGCGCTGCCGTCGGCAACCTCGAACGTCACCGCGAGATTATCGCCGCGCTGGAGCGAGCCCGGCTGAACCAGGCCGCCGAGGCGAAAGCGCTTGCCCGGCTGAACGTGCTTCTCGGCCACCATGGTCGGGGTCGAGAAGAACACGATGGAGTCGCGCAAGGCATTGAGCACCAGCGCGGCCGCGAGCGCGAGCACGGCGAGCGAGCCGCCGATGATGGTCATACGTCGCTGCTTGCGCGTCATGGCGTGTCCGTTCTCCGCTCGTCTCGTGCTGCGACTGTCATCCGTCGAGCCCGAGAGTCTTGAGGCCTTGGTTGAGCTGGCGTAGCCGCTCGGAATCGTTGGCGACCGCCTGGCGGGCATCGGTCGAGGCGCCACGGGCCTTGTCGCGGTCGCCCATCACCAGATAGGCGCGCACCAGACGCAGCCACCCGTCGACGTCGTCGCCGTTCTGCTTGAGGCGCGTGGCGAGGCGCTCCACCATGCTGCGGATCATCGCGTTGCGATCGCCGTCGTTCATATCCTTGGAGGCCGCGATCGTCTCGTCCGACAACGCCGGCATCGAGCTGCCGCCGCCGACCCGCGCGAGTGAGGACTGCACCAGCGGCCGCCACGGAGCATCCGAGGGCGCTTTCGCAAGCAGCGCGCGCCAGATGTTGGCCGCGTCATCCTTGCGGCCGTCCTGCTCGGCGACGAGCCCGAGGAAGTAGTTCGCCTTGGGATCGTCGGCATTCAGGGCGTGGGCACGCTCGAACTCGGTCTTGGCTTCCGCCGTCACCACGCCGCCGGCCGCAGCCGCGATCGCTTCGCCGAGATCGGAGCGGCGCTCCGCGCTCTCGCCATTATAGGTGATCGAATTGCGGTAGGCGCGCACGGCCTCGTCGAAGCGGCCGAGCCGCTCCAGCACCGGAGCAAGCACGTTCCAGCCGCGGCCGTCGGTCGGATTTTTCTCCAGATGCTGCTGGACTTGCGCGACGAGGTTCTCGAGCGACTGCGCCATGCCGGACCCGGACCCGCGCTCCCGCTGCGCCAGCGGAAAGTCGCGAAGCGCGGGCGAACCGAGCGGAACATAGATCGCAGCCGCGACCAGAGGCAGGCCGACCAGCGCCAGCACCGCCGCCGCACGGCGCCATTTGAGACTGGGCGCCGGCATGAGCGCGGCTTCGCTGCCGGCTGCGGCGAGCAGCCTGCGGCTGATCTCGACGCGCGCCGCCTCGGCTTCAGGTCGCGCGACCAGTCCGGCAGCGAGATCACGCTCGATCTCGGCCAATTGGTCCTTGTAGACCACGACCTCGCTGCCTTGATTTTGATCGCGCCCGTTACGGCCGAGCGGCCAGAGCACGGCGAATATCGCCGCGACCGTCATCAGCGCGAACACGAACCATAGCGTCATCTGGCAAGCTTCCGGCAGCGCGTGAACCGCGCCCATAGGTGGCTTTACACCACGGCCGGACGATGCGGCAATTGACAATTGTCAATTCGGCGCGAGCGCACACCGTCCGAAATGGTGAAGAACCAACGGCTTAGCCGATCTCGAAGTCCACGCTTTGAGCGGCGTCCTCGCCGTGCCCGTTGAGAGCCCTCAAGAAGTAGGTTCCCGGCTCGATGACGTCAGGCAATCTGATGCGCAACGCCCCGACGGGGACACGCGATGCAACCCTGGTGACGGTCTCAGGCAGCTGTCGACCGCTTGCCTTCTCAACCAGCACCACCTTCGCACCGACCATCAGCCTTTGATATTTGGCAACAATGATGCGGTTTTCAATTTCAATGGAGCTGATAACGGGTTTCATGCGCCCACAGATAGAAATTCCAAAAGCTTGCGCGGGGACCGTAAGGCCCACAACCGGCACGGTCAACTATAAATTGTGATAACGAAAAGATGCGCCTGAATCAGCTCGCACGCGTCGATTTGCGCTCGCCAGTCGCCGCGTTCTCCGCAGCCCGGCTCATCAGCGAGGCGTAATCGTCGCCGAACAGCACCTGGCAGAAGCGGATCGCGGCCTGCACCTGCTGCTGCCGGTAGGTGCGGACCTTGTGATCGGCGGCGCGCAGCGACTGCACCAGCTGCTCGGTCGACCGTTCGACATATTGCTGGAGGTCGGAATAGGTGCGCAGCGTCACCTCGTTGATCGCGAGCTCGCTGGCGTAGTTGCGGCAGGTCGCGACGAAGTCGATCAGGGCGACGGTTTCCTCGACCTCGGTGCTGTCGATCCGCGCTCCGGGCGGAATATCCTTCTCGGGACGCTGGCGCAGGATGCGGCGGACGCGGCCGGGAACGCTGTCGATCTCCGATTGCAGCGCGTTGGAGATGTCGGCCCGGATCGAGGTCAGCTGCTTGCCCCAGGCGGAATCGTTGCGCAGATCAAGTTCCGTGCGCAGGCCGCGCACGCCATCATGGAGTGCCTTGAGATTGTCGGCAACGGTGTCGAAATGGCCGCGCTTGATGTCCATGCGCAAATTGGCGGCGACACGGGACAGATCGTGCAGGGCGATCGTGACGGCAACGCCATAAGGCGTTGCCGCGACGCGGATCTCATCATCGGACGCGGCGATCTTGATCGCGAGGCGAATGATCTGCCACGGCGCGGTCATGCGCTGGATCACCACCGACAACGCAAAGGGCAGCATCTGCGGGGTCTGGAGCACGGGAATATTGAGCGCAGCGGTCACCGAGGCGATCTGGGGATCGCCGAACGCGCGCAGGAAACGCGGCAGCTTTTCATTGAGCGTGCCGAGGGCCTCGCGAACGGCGAGCACCGCGCCGATCGAATAGAGGTCCTCGATCACATTGGGCGGGCCAACCCGGGCCAGCGCGCGCGACTTGTCACCGCCACCCGGCCCCGTCAGCGCGAAGATGGCGTCCGCCGCCACGGCCTGGAGCTTGAGCGCCAGCGCCTCGACCTGCCCCGCGCTGTCGGAAGCCGGCATGCGCGCCAGCGCGGCCTCGAATTCAGCGACCTTGTCCGGGGCACCATCGCGGCCGAGCCATTGCCAGATCGGATTAAGCGAGGAGCGGCGGATCTGGCCGACCCGGATTGGGGCGCCGGCCTCGACCAGGAACGGTTCCAGCACCTGGAACAGCAACCGCGACAGATCGTCGGTTCGCGGCGGCGGGGCGTCCTCGGACTCGGTCTTGCGGACGATCTTGCGCAGCTGCTCAAGCACGAGGGTCGCCACGGCCGTGTCCTGGCCGCGCTTGAGCGCGCGCTCGAACTCCCGCATCAGCAGCGCCTGCGCCTGCGGCGGGAGCTGCGCGAGATATTCCCTCAGCCGCTCGATCGATGTCTGGCTCATGCGCCCGGGTAATGCACGGTAAAATGGCGGACGTGGGATGCGTCCTCCCCGATCATAGGTGGGTGCGCCTTAAGAAGCCGTTGAGGAAGTCCCTCCGAAAACCTCCGGTTTCGTCCGGAAGCCAAAATAATCGTTTGGGATCAGAGGATTATATTCCCGGCAGCACCAGCTCGGCCCGCAGCCCCCCGATCGGCGCGCGGCCGAGCGAGAGGCTGCCGCCATAAAGCGCGGCAAGATCGGTCACGATGGATAGCCCGAGCCCCGAGCCCGGCTTGGATTCGTCGAGCCGCTGGCCGCGCCGGGAGACCTGGGCGCGCTCGGCCTCCGAGAGGCCGCGGCCGTCGTCATCGACGATCAGCCGCAGCTTGGGCCCTGCCCCGGCCTGCTGCGGGGCCTCGACCACGACCTCGATGAAGACCCGCGAGGCCGCCCATTTGCAGGCGTTGTCGACGAGATTGCCGACCATCTCCTCCAGGTCCTGTCGCTCGCCCCGGAATTTTGCCGAGGGATCGGCCTTGGCTTCAACGGCGATGCCGCGGCCGCGGTGGATCTTTTCCATGGTCCTCCGCAACGCTTCGATGGCCGGCGCAACCTCGGTTACAGTGCCGACGATCGAGACCCGGGCCGCGATGCGGGCGCGCTCCAGATGATGGGCGAGCTGGTTACGCATCACGTCCGCCTGCTCCATCACCTTGGCCGCGAACGGATCGGCCGCATGCGAACCCGCCTCATTCACGATCACCGAGAGCGGCGTCTTGATCGCATGGGCGAGATTGCCGACATGGGTGCGCGCGCGCTCGACGATCTCGCGATTGGCATCGATCAGCGCGTTGGTCTCGCGTGCCAAGGGCGCGATCTCGACCGGGAATTCGCCCTCGAGCCGCTCGGCCCGCCCGGAGCGGATATCAGCGATGGATTCCGAGATGCGCTTGAGCGGCGCGAGGCCGAAGCGGACCTGGAACACGGTCGTCAGCAGCAGCACGATGCCGAGCGCGGTGAAGGTGCCGCCGAGATAGTAGTCGAAGCTGCGCGTCTCATCGAAAATTTCGGTGTCGTCGCCGGCGACGCTGACGAGATACTTGCCGTCGGCGCCGAGATCGACGGGACGCTCGACCATGCGCAGGTTCTGGCCCTCCGGCCCGTCGACATAAGCCAGCCGGATGCCGGCGGCAGTGAGCTCGGCGCCCTGGTCCTCCAGCTTCGGCAGCTTCTTGTCCCAGAGCGAGCGCGAGGAGCGCACCTCCGGCTTCTCGGTGTCGGTGCGCGTGATCTGCCAGTACCAGCCGGACAGCGGCAGCTCGAACAGGGGCTCCCCGAGCGACTGGAACTGACGGTCCGGCGGCTCGTCGGGGGTAGCGACCTCGGCGATCAGGGTGCGGAGATAGAGGTTGAGCCGGCGGTCGAAGGCGCGCTCGGTGGCGTTCTTGTAAACCGACGACAGCACCACGCCGGTGATGGCCAGGATGACAACGAGCCAGGCGGTCGCCGACAGGAACAGGCGGTTCGCAAGCGAGCTGGCGGGCATCGGAATGATCCCGGGGGCGCGAGGTGGTGGCATGGCGGCGGCGGTCATGACCGGACCAAGGCCCGTGTCGGGCCGCCCGTCAAGCCAAGAACCAGGATCCTTGCAGAAACCCCTCAGGCGCCGGCGGCCGGCGGGGTCAGGAGATAACCGAGGCCGCGGACGGTCTGGATGATGTCGACGTCGAGCTTCTTGCGGATGCGGCCGACGAAGACTTCAATCGTGTTGGAGTCGCGGTCGAAATCCTGGTCGTAGAGGTGCTCGACCAGCTCGGTGCGCGACACGACGCGCCCGGAATGGTGCATGAGGTAGGCCAGAAGCCGATATTCGTGCGAGGTCATCTTCACGGGATTGCCCGACACGCTGACCCGGCCGGTGCGCGTGTCGAGCGTCACGGGGCCGCAGCTCAGCTCGCTCTGGGCATGGCCGGTGGAGCGGCGCAGCAGCGCGCGGATCCGCGCCAGCACCTCCTCCAGATGGAACGGCTTTGCGACGTAATCGTCGGCACCCGCGTCAAATCCCTGGACCTTGTCGCTCCAGCGGTCGCGCGCAGTGAGGATCAGCACCGGCATGGTGCGGCCGTTGCGGCGCCAGGCCTCCAGCACCGAGATGCCGTCCTTCTTCGGTAGGCCGATGTCGAGCACCACGGCGTCATATGGTTCGTTGTCGCCGAGATAGTGCCCCTCCTCTCCGTCGAAGGCGCGGTCGACGACATAGCCGGCGTCCGTCAGCGCCTTGGTGAGCTGGCGATTGAGATCGGGGTCGTCCTCAACAACGAGCAGGCGCACGCTTCTCTCCAGAAATAGGCCGCATGAACACCGCACCAGATGAGCAATTCCGGCGTGAACTGAATATGAACGCGGGGAACTGCCTTTGTTACTTTTTGGTCATATACGACGTGTTCGCAGCCAACGCGACTGCGCCCGCCACACCCCCGGAGGAACCGGCGGCGTGGCGGGCGCAGCGTGCCGCGTACCGCGGCGAGTTGGAAGGTCCGCCCTTCCCGTCGATTCGGCCGTCAGGTCCGGAAGAACACGAACCAGATGACGGCAAGGATCAGGATCGCAAGTCCGGTCGAGATGGCGAGGAGAGCTGCCACCGACGGCCCAGGCTCGCCCTGGCGCGCCTCGGTTGCCGTCTCGACGATCTGATGGTCCTCGCGCGTGGTTGCCATGGTGGCCTCAATCTCTAGATGTCGCCTCCAAAGGCTGCGACCTCCTCGCAGCCCCGTGTCCTGGGCCAACGCCCGATCCGATTTGATGTTCCGGTTTTTGCCCCCACATCGGGCCTACCCCGCACGGTCAGCGACTGGTTAACGCAATTGCAGGATTCCGACCCAACCTGTGTATGATTCGGTGTTCCCCGATGGTATCCTCATAGGTCTGTCCCTGTTGCGTTTGGAGTAGCCCATGGCCCCCCGCGCCAATTGGAAGGGTTTTCTGCGTCTTTCGCTCGTGACCTGCCCGGTCGCGCTGTATCCGGCCACTTCGGATACGGAGAAGGTCTCGTTCAACCAGATCAACCGCAAGACCGGTCACCGGATCAAGTATCTGAAGGTCGACGCCGAGACCGGTGACGAGGTGATCTCCGAGGACATCGTCAAGGGCTACAAGGTCGACACCGACACCTACATCGAGGTCACCAAGGACGAGCTCGACGACATTGCGCTCGACTCCACGCACACGATCGAGATCGACGAGTTCGTGCCGAAGTCCGACATCGACAACCGCTATCTGATCCGCCCCTATTATCTCGTGCCCGACGGCAAGGTCGGCCATGACGCCTATGCGGTCATCCGCGAGACCATCCGCAGCATGAACAAGGTCGCGATTGGCCGCGTGGTGCTGACCAATCGCGAGCACATCATCGCGCTGGAGCCGCTCGAGAGCGGCCTGATGGGCACGCTGCTGCGCTACCCCTACGAGGTGCGCAGCGAAAGCGAATATTTCGACGACATCCAGGACGTGAAGCTGACGAAGGACATGCTCGACCTCGCCAAGCACATCGTCGAGAAGAAGTCCGGTGCATTCGAGCCCGAGCTGTTCGAGGATCACTACGAGACCGCGCTGATCGATCTCATCAACAAGAAGCGCTCGGGCGCGCCGATCGCCGCCAAGTCCACGCCGAAGAGCGGCGGCAACGTCATCAATCTGATGGACGCGCTGAAGAAGAGCCTTGCGAGCGAGAAGGACGCCACGCCCGCGGCGAAGGTCGCCAAGGAGACCGTCAAGGCCAAGAAGCCGAAGAAGCGCGCCGAGGGCCAGCGCGAGATGCTGCTGCCGATCTCCGGCAAGGGCGGCAAGGACGCTGCTGCCAAGGAAGCAGCGCCCAAGAAGGCCGACAAGCCGGTACGTGCGGCAACGCGAGCGAAGAAGGCCGGCTGACGGCATCGCATCGCCGATCGCGTCGTGACGTCTCCCCTCACCGATCGGGCCGCCTGACATGCCCTGGTCGACGCCGTTCGACGATCCAATCGGCTTGCGCGGCGGCGCCAAGCTGCGCACGTTGCAAGAAGCCGCCGACTTCATCATGCAACTGCCCGAGGCCGAGCAGCAGGAGCCGCGCTGGCAGACCGCGATCGAGATGCTGATCAACGCGGCGGAGACCGGCGGCGGCTGGCTCACGTTCGCCCGCATCGGCATGCTGCGCGCATTGAACGCGGAGCCCCGGCGTCGATGAGCCACGCTTGGCATGCTTGCCGATCGGTTGACGAACAGCCTCAACAATCCCTTAAGCGGCCCGGTGACTTTCGGCACCACGATGCCATCCTGCCGCACCCGGGTATTCGTACGGTAACCAAAATTAACGGTTGATTCCCCTTGCGCGCACCATGGTCCGCCCCACCGAAGAACCGGGGTACGCACCACCGTGCCGCAGCAGAACGCTAGAAAGAACTACATCGGCCTCGTGAGCGACGCGACCGAGGACGAGCGCATCGCCGACGCGTTGGTGCGATCGCAGGGGCATGTCGTGAGCTATCTGGTCGGACGCCTCGCCGCCATGCTGGGACGCCCGCGCAAGGGTGTCCCAGGACGCACCACCACCAGTTGAGGTACGCCCGCTTCCGCTCATTTCAATTGGATAATGAAACCTTCGTTTAACGGCTGTTACGTTAAGACACGACAGGCAGGATCGGCCGAGCCTGCCTTTTTTGATGCGCGCAAGCGCCTCGTCGATCACTTTACCAGTTTGATAACGCCGTGCGCCTACATTGGACCGGATGAACAGGAGTTGGCGATGACTTTGCTCAGGTCTTTTCTTGCCGATGAAAGTGCCACCACCGCGATCGAGTATGGCCTGATCGCCGCCGGCATCGCGCTCGCCATCATCACCGTTGTGACCAACACCGGCAGCGTCCTCCTCAGCAACAAGTTCAACTCGATCAGCGCGGCCACGAAGTAGCGCCGTCGCGGCATTGCGACGCCGATCCCGCGGACCATGATCTGAGTCAAGCCCGCCCGGACGGCGGCGGCTAAGCATAACGGATCCAGCTTTCTGCGGTCCGTCCATGCACCCAGACCTCTCACGCTCCCAGCTCAAAATACGCCGCGTCCATCTCGATACGGGCCGCGAGAACGTCGTCGTCGTATCCAGGCGGTCGAAGGCGCTGCGTGCGGACATCTTTCGCGGCTTCAGTCGCGTCGAGCTGCGCCTTGACGACAAGACGCTGCTGGCGACGCTGCTGATCACCGATGATGACGCATTGGCGGCCCAGGACGAGATCGGCCTCTCCGAGCCTGCGTTCCGGCGCTTCGCCAAACCGGTCGGCACGCTGGTGACGGTCGCACCGGCCGCGCCTCCGGAAAGCCTCGAAGCGGTCCGCGCCAAGATTCGCGGTCGAACGCTCGATAAGGCGGAGATTGGCGCGATCATCAACGACCTCGCGCATTTTCGCTATTCCGACATGGAGATCGCCGCGTTCCTGATCGGCTCGGCGAGCTTCATCACCAGTGATGAGCTCCTGGCGCTCACGGGCGCCATGGCGCAGGCCGGCACGCAGCTGGTGTGGCCGGACCCGATCGTGGTCGACAAGCACTGCATCGGCGGCATTCCCGGCAACCGCACCTCGATGGTCGTGGTGCCGATTGTCGCCGCTCACGGCCTGCCGATCCCGAAGACCTCGTCGCGCGCCATTACATCGCCGGCCGGAACGGCCGACACGATGGAGGTGCTGGCGCGGGTGAATGTCGGCGTCGAGGAGATGAAGTCGATCGTCTCGTCCTGCAACGGATGCCTGATCTGGGGCGGGCATGTGAACCTGTCGCCGGCCGACGACGTGCTGATCTCGGTCGAACGCCCGCTCAGCCTCGACACACGCGAGCAGATGGTCGCCTCCATCATGTCCAAGAAGATCGCCGCGGGATCGACCCACCTGTTGATCGACATTCCGGTTGGACCGACCGCGAAAGTTACCACCGCCATCGAGGCGATGCGGCTGCGAAAGCTGTTCGAATTCGTCGGCGACCGGTTCGGCCGCACGGTCGAGGTGATCACGACCGACGGCCGTCAGCCGATCGGCAACGGCATCGGGCCGGTGCTCGAGGCCAACGACGTGATGGCTGTGCTCGGCAACGAGGCGGATGCGCCGCGCGATCTGCGCGAGAAATCGCTGCGGCTGGCTGCCCATTTGCTGGAATATGATCCGAAGCTGCGCGGCGGAGCCGGCTACGCGCGCGCGCGTGAGCTGCTCGATAGCGGCGCCGCCCTGAAACAGATGCAGAAGATCATCGACGCCCAGGGCCCGTCGAAATGCAGCACCGATCTCGGACCCAGCAGCTTCGACGTCAAGGCGGAACATGACGGCGTGGTGTCCGCGATCGACTGCCTGCGCCTCAACCGCCTCGCCCGCACCGCCGGCGCGCCGCTCGACAAGGGCGCCGGCATCCGCCTTTTCAAGAAGATTGGCGATCGCGTCGACCAGGGCGAGCCGCTCTACCGGGTCTACGCATTCGACGGGCCCGAGCATGATCTGGCCGCGTCTGCCGCCCAGCAGGCGACGGGTTACGTCCTCAACGGTCACGAAGCACTCCAGGACAGGACGCAACCGTGAAAACGATCGCGCTTCAAACCCTGCCTTCCGGCGCCGGCGCGGCGAAGCGCCTCGCGGCGCGGCTTGAACTCGCCTGTGACGAGATCGCCCTGCACCGCTTTCCGGACGGCGAGCTGCGCGTTACTGTCGCGCCGGCGGCCGACACCACCATCCTCTATGCGCCGCTCGATCAACCCAATGACAAGCTGATCGCCCTGCTCTTCGCCGCGGAGGCGCTGCGGCGCGGCGGCGCCAGGCGGTTGGTGCTGGTTGCCCCCTATCTCTGCTACATGCGGCAGGACATCGCGTTTCGTCCAGGCGAAGCCATCAGCCAGCGCGCCATGGGCACCCTGCTCGCAACGCTGGTGGACCGCGTCGTCACGGTGGACGCTCACTTGCACCGCACCCCCGACATCAAGTCCGTGTTTGCAGGTATCGAGGCGGAGAACCTGTCCGCGATGCCGGCGATCGCGGATGCGCTTGCCGCGGGCGGCGTCGATCCCGCCACCGTCGTGATCGGTCCCGACGCAGAGTCCGAGCCCTGGGTCAGGGACCTCGCGGCGCGATTGGGCTTGCAGCACACCGTCGCACGCAAGACACGGCATGGCGATCGCTCCGTGGAGATCGATTTTGCCGATCCTGCCCTGCTCTCGGGACGGCCGGCGCTGATGGTCGACGACATCGTATCCTCCGGGACGACGCTGATGGTTGCGGCGAGGGCATTGCGGGCGATCGGCGCAACGGCCGTCGATGCAATCGTGACGCACGCGCTGTTTCCTGCCGCGATGGTTGCGGCATTCATCAATGCCGGCATTCGTTCGGTCCGTTCGACCGACAGCGTGCCGCATCCGACCAACGCGATCACGCTCGAAGAGACGCTCGCGGCTGCCTTGTGGTCCGAGCGCAGCGCGACACATTCGCTGGAGACGACAAGATGAGCATCACCGTTCGCTTTTGCGGGGCCGCCCGCACCGTGACCGGCTCCAGCTATCTGTTCCAGACTGCCGCCGGCGCTTTCCTGGTCGATTGCGGCCTGTTCCAGGGGCCGAAGACGCTCAAGGAGCTCAATTACGGCGCCTTCCCGTTCCGCCCCGCTCACGTCCGCGCGGTCCTGCTCACGCACGCCCATATCGACCACAGCGGGTTGCTGCCGAAACTCGTCCGCGAAGGATTTGCGGGCCCGGTCCTGGCGACGCGGGGCACGATCGACCTCTGCTCCTACATGCTGCCGGACGCAGGCAGCATCCAGGAGTCCGAGGTCGCGCAGCTCAACCGGCGCAACAAGGCCCGCGGCCGCAAGGAAGTGCAGCCGATCTACACGCAGGCCGACGCGGTTGCATCGCTCCAATCGTTTCGCGCGGTCGATTATGAACACTGGACCGAGGTGATCCCGGGCGTCCGCGCGCGCTACTGGAACGCCGGCCATCTGCTCGGTTCTGCCTCGATCGAGCTCGAGATCGCCGATCAAGGTTCGCCCCGTCCGCTGCGCGTGCTGCTCTCCGGTGACGTCGGCCCCGAGGCAAAGCTGCTCCAGCCCGACCCCGAGGCGCCATCCGACCTCGACTATGTGATCTCCGAATCCACCTATGGCGACCGCGTGCGCGCCGCGACGACGCCGGCTCTCCGCCGGCAGCACCTCGCAGCCGAGGTACGCGATGCGGCGGCGGCGGGAGGCGCGCTGCTGCTGCCGGCCTTTGCGGTCGAACGCACGCAGGAGCTGATCGTCGATCTCGTCGAGCTGATGGAGCGCGGCGAGATCCCGACCGCGCCGATCTTCCTCGATTCTCCGCTGGCGATCCGCGCCACCGAAGTGTTCCGCCGGCACGCCGCGAGCCTCGACCCGACCGTCGACGCCGAACGCCTGCTCAACTCGCCGCATCTCAAGTTCACCGAGACCGCTGACGAGAGCAAGGCGATCATGCGTCTCAGCGGATTTCACATCATCATCGCAGCCAGCGGCATGTGTGATGCCGGCCGCATCCGCCATCATCTGAAACGCTGGCTCTGGAACGAGCGTGCGACCGTGCTGCTCGCCGGCTTCCAGGCCAACGGCACGCTCGGCCGTTTCCTGCAGAACGGTGCCAAGGCCGTCCGGATCCAGGGCGAGGAAATCCGGGTCGCGGCGCGGATCCGCATGATCGACGAATATTCCGGTCACGCCGACGGCGCCGGCATGGCCGGGTGGATCGCGGCGCGCCGGCCCATCGCCCGCGGGCTGTTCCTGGCCCACGGCGAGGAAGGCGCCATCTCCGGGCTGGCCGAGCGCGTCGCCGAGCGCATCATTCCCGCGGCCAAGGTCTACCAGCCGATGCTCGACGACATCTATGAACTCGCGGCTGCCGAACCGCGTCTGATCGACGTCGATCATCGTCGGCGTCTCGCGCCCGAGGCCGTGACCCGTCTCGACTGGCACAATGAGATGTCGGAGCTGATCCTCGACATCAATGACACGGTTGGCGCCGCCGCCGACGACCGCGCCCGCGGGGTCATCATCCGAAGGCTGCGACGGGCGTTGCTGGAGAAGGCGTAGATCGAGTTGGACGGATAGCTCGGCACTGAGACAGAAATTCCGTCAGTACGAATATTTCGAACGCCGAGGGGTCGCCCAGCGCTGGCGTGTTTTGCCTGCCGGGCAATACAGAGATCGTGCCGTGACATCCGGCGCAGCGCCGGCGGACCTGGCGACCCAGAATTGCCCCGGGTCTCATCCCGGTTGCGCGGCTCAAGCCGCCCCTGGAGTCGGCACGCGCCGACGCAACGGGACTTTCGATAGCTCCAGCAACACCAGGGAGACGAGCGCGACCACCACCGTGATGGCGAGATCATCCGCATGCAGGGGACCAAAGCGAAACAGGTCCGCCGCCACGGGCCACACCAGGCTCAGGGCAAGCACTGACGTCACGAACATGACAATGATGACGAGCGTGCGGTTCGGCCGGGTAAAGGCTTCGACCAGCGAGGTCGAGAACGAGCGGTTGACGAAGATCAGGCTCACGATCACCAGCACCAGCGAGAAGAACGTCAACGCTCGGACTTCGCTCGCCGGCATGCCGTATCGGTTCGCCGTCACCATCACGCCACCGGTCAGGGCCAGCGCCAGGCCGCCCTGCAGCGCGGACCAGACCAGCAGGGACCTCGGCAGCAGCGGCTCGTCCGGTGAACGCGGCGGCCGCTGCATCACGTCGCTCTCCTCGGTCTCGGCTTCGAAGACCAGGGAACAGACGGGATCGATGATCATCTCGAGAAACGCGATGTGAACCGGGCCGAACAGCAGCGGCATCCCCGTGACCAGCGGCAACAGTGCAAGTCCGGCGATCGGAACGTGGACCGCGAGGATGAAGCTCATCGCCTTGCGCAGATTGTCGTAGATCCGGCGGCCGAGCCGGATCGCCTTCACGATCGAGCCGAAATCGTCGTCGAGCAGAACGATCGAGGAAGCTTCGCGCGCCACGTCGGTGCCGCGACCGCCCATGGCGATGCCGATATGGGCGGCCTTCAGCGAGGGTGAATCGTTGACGCCGTCGCCCGTCATGGCGACGATCTCGCCCGCGCCCTTGAGCGCATTGACGATGCGCAGCTTCTGGGCCGGCGCAATTCGCGCGAAGGCCGTTTGTCCCCGCGCCGCGCCGGCGAGTTCGGCATCGGCCATGCCTTCGACATCCGTCCCTGTCAGAACGCGTTCGGGATCGAGGCCGGCCTGCGTCGCGATCGCCGATGCGGTCGCGGGATAGTCGCCCGTGATCATGACCACGTGAATGCCAGCGGAGCGGCATTCGGCAATGGCGTCCTTGACTTGAGGCCGCAGCGGGTCGGCAAAGCCGATCAGGCCGCAAAAGCGGAAAGCAAAGCCGCGTTGCGTCTCGGGAAGATTCGTCTCCGCCCAATTCGCTCGCGCCACACCGAGCACACGGAGCCCTTCGCGTGCAAGCACGTCAACCCGCGCCCGCAGTTCAGCCAGCTCTGCCGCACCCACTCCGCAAAGCATCGCGATCGTTTCAGGCGCACCCTTCGCCGCCACGACGCAATCATCACCGCTTCCGCGCCACACGTTCGACATGGCAAGGAGGTCGGGACGCAAGCCGTAGCTCTGCACGAGCTGCCGGCCCGTGCCGGCGTCGGAGGCGAGCGAGTGCAGCGCCTTCTCCATGGGATCGAACGGCTCCCGAGCACAGGCCAGCACGCCGGTTTCGATCAACGGGTTGAACGCAGGCTCAGCGCGGCCTGCGGCGGCCGGCGTATATTGCGCGCCGTCGGGCAGCATCAGGCGCGCAACCGTCATGCGGTTTTCCGTCAGCGTGCCGGTCTTGTCCGTGCATAGCACGGTCGCGGCGCCCAGCGATTCGATCGCCGAAGCGCGCCGCGTCAACACGCGCGCCTGTGAGATGCGCCAGGCGCCCATGGCGAGAAACACCGTCAGAACGACCGGAATTTCCTCCGGAAGCATCGACATGCCGAGCGCGATGCCGGCGAGCACGCCCTCCAGCCAGCCGCCGCGATAGAGCCCATACAGGAGAACTGTCAACGCGATCACGAAGGCACTGACGACGGCGAATATGGCCACCAGTCGCGTCGTCTGCTGCTGCAGGCGGGGCGCCTCCGTCGGCAGCGAATGCAGCGACTGTCCGATCTTGCCGATCTCGCTCAAGACGCCGGTCGAGGTCACTTCGGCCAGCCCACTGCCGCGAACCACCAACGTGCCGGAGAACACGAATGGTTGATCCTCGCCGCCGGCATGCGGCGCCATCGATTCTTCGAGCGACGACCGGGCCTGTTTTCTGACCGGAACCGATTCCCCCGTCAGCAACGACTCGTCCAGTAGCAGATCGATGGAACGTAGGACCGTGGCGTCGGCGGCCACGCGATCTCCCTCGGAGAGTACGATCAGGTCGCCGCGCACGACCTCGCGACCGGGAATGCGGATGCGCTCGCCGCCGCGGATCACCAGCGCGCGCGGACTGGTCAGATCGCGCAGCGAGTCCAGCACGCGCTCGGTGCGCGCTTCCTGCACGATCGTGATGACGATAGAGATCGTTGCGAACGCCAGCAGAAGCAGCGCCTCGCCGAGATCACCCAGAACGAAATAGATCAGGCCGCCGGCTAGCAGCAACAGCAGCATGGGCTCGCGCAGCACCTCGATGATGAGGCGCACGATCGTCCGGCGGCCCGTGTGGGGCAGCTCGTTGAAGCCTTCGGCCTTCAGCCGGACCTGTGCTTCGGATGCGGTCAGCCCCTGCATCGCCGACGACTTCATCGAGTTCCCTAAGAGTGCTTGCACGATGAGAGCGCGTCATCTCGTCACCGCCGCCATCATGCCATGCCGCAACCTGCCGTCGGCTTGACGTGGGTCAAACCTTCCACGCGACAAAGCGACATCCCGTCCGGCTCACTCCCATTTCTGTCAATTTTGACGGCCACGTCAGTGCTGATATTCTTCCCGGCGCGGCTCGATGAGCCATGCTGTCAATGGTTGAACCGAGGCGATTTGAAGGATGCCAATGAGACGCACGATGCTCCTGGCTCTTGGCCTCATCTTGGTCAGCACCTGGTCCCAGGACGGCGCCAGAGGGCAGAACTCGGCCGCGCCGCCCGTTTCGCTCGCCCCGCCCAATGCATCGCCGGCGCATGCAGGCGCCAAAAACGCCAAGCCCAGGAAGCAGCCGGGCTTGGTGACGAACGATAGCCGCACGCCAGCGACGTCCGGTAGAGAGCTTGCGCCGCCTGTCATCGGCGGGCCTGCGGCATTGCCGAACCCGGCGGCCGATTATGACGGCTTCAGTGCCGGCACCGACGACAACGACGCACCCAGCCAGGTGACGCCGCCTGCCAGGTCACGCGCCGCGAAGGGCTCCAGTCGGGATGCGGATGGTCTCGACGCACAGTCATCGATTGATCAGGAAGACGAAGTGTTGAAGCGCAAGCTGACGATTTGCAAGAACTGCAAATAGGAAGGCTGGCATCTCGCTGCATGGCTGACCTACCGCAGCGCTTGCCACCTGCGCTTTACGCTCCCTGCTTTTCCTGATCCTCTCTCCCCAATTGGCCGGATCAACCGGCCTGCCTCAGGGAGAGAGACGCCATGAAGCTCGGCACCGCCATTGCGGAAATCATGCGGCGCGAGGGGATCGAGATCCTCTGCGGCTATCCCGTCAATCATCTGATCGAGCACGCGGCGAAGGCCGAGATCCGGCCGGTGATGGTTCGGCAGGAGCGCGTCGGCGTGCACATGGCGGATGCGATCTCGCGCGTGACGTCGGGACGCACGATCGGCGCGTTCTGCATGCAGCATGGGCCCGGCGCGGAGAACGCGATGGGCGGCGTCGCGCAATGCTTTGGCGAATCCGTGCCCGTGCTGGTGCTGCCGATGGGTTATCAGCGCAGGCTTGCGCATATCGAGCCGAACTTCAATTCCAGCGAGGCGATGAAGCCGTTTGCGAAATCGTCCGAGCCGATCATTCTCGCGGCCGAGGTGACCAACATCTTTCGACGCGCCTTTACCAAATTGAAGAATGGGCGCGGCGGCCCAGTGATCGTCGAAATCCCCGCCGACATGTGGAACGAGGAGGTGCCGGAGCCGCTGAACTACACGCCGGTGCTGCGCACCCGCTACGGCGCCGATCCCGTGCATGTGAGGGAAGCAGCAAGCCTCCTCGTCAATGCCAAGCGCCCGGTGATCTATGCCGGCCAGGGCGTGCACTACGCGCGGGCGTGGCCGCAATTGAAGCGGCTGGCGGAGCGGCTCGCCATTCCCGTCACCACCAGCCTCGGCGGCAAATCGTCATTCCCGGAGACCCATCCGCTCTCGCTCGGCTCCGGTGGTCTCGCCGTGCCGCGCGCGGTGCCGAAATTCCTCGGCGAAGCCGACGTCATCTTCGGGATCGGCTGCTCCTTTACCGAGACCAGTTTCGGCATCGCAATGCCCAAGGGCAAGACGATCATTCACTCCACACTTGATCCGAACCATCTCAACAAGGATGTGGAAGCGAAAATTGGCCTCGTCGGCGATGCCGGTCTCGTGCTCGACGCGCTGCTGGAGGAGATCGGCAAGACAGTCTCTGCGGATCGCGATGCCTCGGCGGTCGCGGCCGAGATTGCGGCCTCGCACAAGGAGTGGCTGGCGAAATGGATGCCGAAGCTCACCAGCAATGATGCGCCGCTCAGCCCCTACCGCGTGCTCTGGGATCTCCAGCACACCGTCGACATCGACAACACCATCATCACCCATGACGCCGGCAGCCCGCGCGACCAGCTTTCGCCGTTCTGGAAAGCGGTCGCCCCCCTCTCCTATCTCGGCTGGGGCAAGACGACGCAGCTCGGCTACGGCCTTGGGCTCGCCATGGGCGCCAAGCTCGCGAAGCCCGACAAGCTCTGCATCAATGTCTGGGGTGATGCGGCGATCGGTTTCACCGGCATGGATTTCGAGACCGCGGTGCGCGAGCGCATCCCGATCATGTCGATCCTGCTCAACAATTTCTCGATGGCGATCGAGTTGAAGGTGATGCCGATCTCGACCGAGAAATATCGCTCGACCGAAATTTCCGGCGACTACGCCGCGATGGCGCGCGCCTTCGGCGGCTATGGCGAGCGGGTGACCCGGCCGGAGGACATCATCCCCGCGATCAAGCGCGGCATCCAGAAGACGAAGGAAGGCGTGCCCGTGCTGCTGGAGTTCATCACCAGCAAGGAGACCGAGGTGTCACGGCCCGGTACTTGAGGCGACCGCTGGGCTGCGGGCGCTGGCTCCGGCCGCAGGAGATGTGATAATCCGGCCCTGTGCCGCGCCTGTCGCGGCATCAGGCCGGATTGCAAATGACCACCCCTTCCAACGAGATCGAACGGCAATTGCAGGCGACCGCAGCCGAGAATACGAGGCTGCGCGATCGACAAAACGCCACCGCCGAGATTTTGCGGATCATCGCGGCCTCCCCGTCCGACGCCCGGCCCGTCTTCGCGGCAATCGCGTCCAGCTCAAAGCGCCTGCTCGGCGGCTTTTCCGCCACCGTACTTCAATTCATTGGCGACGAATTGCATCTCGTGGCGTTTACGCCGACCAGCCCGGAGGCGGACGAAGGGCTGAAGGCGTCGTTTCCGCGGCGGATCGAGGATTTTCCGACCTTTGCGCTCGTTCGCGGCGGCGAGACGATTCAGTTTCCCGACGCTGAAGCTGAGGACGTCCCCGAGTTGAACAGGAATCTGGCGCGTCTGCGCGGCTTCCGCAGCGTGCTGTTCATGCCGTTGATGAACCGCGGCACGGCGGTCGGCATGATCAGCGTCACCCGCACCGAGACCGGCGCGTTCGCGCCCGACCTGGTGCAGCTGCTCCAGACCTTTGCCGACCAGGCCGTGATTGCGATCGAAAATGCGCGGCTGTTCAACGCGACGCGCGAGACGCTGGAACGCCAGACCGCGACGGCGGACATTCTGAGGGTGATGGCAGCTTCGCCCTCCGACGTGCAGCCGGTGTTCGATGCCATCGCCGCCAACGCCAACCGGCTGATCGGCGGCTTCTCCACGGCGGTGCTGCGCTATATCGACGGCGCTGCTCATCTGGCGGCCTTCACGCCGGGTGACCCGGAGGGCGATCGGGTGCTGCGGGCATCGTTCCCGGTGTCGTTCGCGCAGTTTCCGGCTTACCAGCTCACGGCCAATGGTGAATCGGCGCAGCTGCCCGATACCGAGCTCGAGCCGGCCGCACGCGACATCGCGCGCGCCCGCGGCTTTCGCAGCATGCTGTTCACGCCGCTGATGAGCGAGGACGAAGCCAAGGGCGTCATCATCGCCACGCGGCGCACGACCGGCGCGTTCGCCGAGCATCATGTGCGACTGTTGCAGACCTTCGCCGACCAGGCGGTGATCGCGGTCAAGAATGTCAGCCTGTTCAACCAAGTCCAGGCTCGCACGATCGAGCTTGCGAAATCGCTCGACGACCTGGGCGCGGCGCAGGACCGGCTGATCCAGACCGAGAAGCTGGCCTCGCTCGGCCAGCTCACCGCCGGCATCGCGCACGAGATCAAGAACCCGCTCAACTTCGTCAACAATTTTGCCGCGCTGTCCGCCGAACTGACGGACGAACTGAACGAGGTGCTTGCACCCGTCTCGCTCGGCAACGATGTCCGCAGCGAGGTCGACGCGCTGACGGGAATGCTGAAGGACAATCTGCAAAAGGTCGTGCAGCACGGCCGGCGCGCCGATTCCATCGTCAAGAACATGCTGCTGCATTCGCGTGAGGGCGGCGGAGAGTATGGCTTAAGCGACATCAACGCGCTGGTCGAGGAAAGCCTCAACCTCGCCTATCACGGCGCACGCGCCGAGAAGCCGCATTTCGACGTGACGCTGAAGCGTGAGCTCGATCCGGCAGCAGGCTCAGCCGAATTGTTTCCGCAGGAGATCACGCGGGTGCTGCTGAACCTGGTCTCGAACGGATTTTACGCGGTGACGAGGCGCAAGGCGGACACTGGCGGCGCCGGTTACGAGCCGGTGGTGACAGCAACCACCCGCGACCGCGGCGATCGCATCGAGATCCGCATCCGAGACAACGGCACCGGCATTCCCGACGAGGTGAAGGCGAAGATGTTCAATCCATTCTTCACCACCAAGCCGGCCGGCGAAGGCACCGGCCTCGGGCTGTCAATGAGCCACGACATCGTGGTGAAGCAGCACGGCGGCACCATCGACGTCGCGACGGAGCCGGGCAAGTTCACCGAGTTCACGATCCTACTGCCGCGCAAGAGCAGCTTCGTGAACAGCGGCTAGCGCTCCCTACTCCGCCATCTCGACGGGTTGCGTCGATGGACCGGCCAGCGGCCGCTCCTCCATCATGATCAGGCAGAGCGAAGCGGTGGTCATCAGCACGGTCGCGGCCGCGAAGACGTAGCGGAAGGCGTGCCGCATATCTTCAACGGGGATCGCTGGGATGCTGCCTGCAGCGTGATGCTCGCCTGCCAGCGGGATGTCGGCGCCGAGCGCGATCAGCAAAATCGCGGCGAACGCAGCGACCGTGAACGAGGACATCAGCGAACGGAAGAAGTTCATCGCGCCGGTGATGGTGCCGACCTGCGGGCGCGCGACCGAATTCTGCAGCGAGACCACGCAGACCGGAAACGTCGTGCCGAGACCGAGCGCAAACGCGGCCATCAGCGTCAGCAATCCCCACAGCGGCAGCGTGGTGACGGTCAGGCCGAGGGCGCAGATCGCTGCCCAGGAGGTGCCGACGATGGCGACACGCTTGTAATGCTTGGCGCGCGCCATGGTGCGGCCGGCGATCGCCGCACCACAGGTCGAGACTGCCGCGAGTGGGATCAGCGCAAGCCCCGCCTCGCTGGCGCTGAGGTGATAGACCGACTCGTAATAGAGCGGGAGCTGGACCGTGAGGCCGGTGATGGCTCCTAACCCGCAGCCGCCGGCCGTCAGTGCGAACGGTGCGACCGATCCCGAGAGCAGCGGCAGCGGCAGGAACGGCTCGTCGGCGCGGCGCGCGTGCCAGACGAAGGTGAGCGCGAGCGCGACGGCGCCGCCCACCATCGAGAGCACCGTCGGCGAAAGCCAGAGATAGCGGGTGCCGCCCCAGGTCAGCACCAGCATGAAGACGACGGCGGAAGCCATCAGCAAAACGCCGCCGAGCCAGTCGACCTTGCGCTTGCGGTGGAACACCGGGATCTTTTTCATCTTCGGCAGCAGCAGCGCGAGCGCGGCGGCGGCGAGCGGCAGGTTGATCCAGAAGATCATCGACCAGTGCAGATGCTCGGCGAACACGCCGCCGATGACGGGGCCGAGAATGCCGCCGACCATCCAGACGCTGGAGAAATAGGCCTGGTAATGCCCGCGCTCGCGTGGGGAGACCACGTCGGAGATCACGGTCTGCACCACCGGCATGATGCCGCCGCCGCCGAGTCCCTGCAGGCCGCGCGCCAAAATCAGCATCGGCATACTCGGCGCGATCGCGCACAGGATCGAGCCGGCGATGAACAGGCTGAGCGAAACGATGAGCATGGCCCTGCGGCCATAGATATCGCTCAGCGTCCCGAACACCGGTGCAACGGCGGTCGAGGCGAGCAGATAGGCGGTGATCACCCAGGACAGGTTCGAAACGTCCTGGAACTGGCGACCGATGGTCGGCAGCGCCGTGGCGACGATGGTCTGGTCGAGGGCGGCCAAAAACATCGTCAGCATCAGGCTGATGACGATGGTTCGCACTTCATCCGACGATAGCGGCGCAGGAGGCGAGATCGGGAGAGCGTTCCTGACGCTGATGACCTCGCCCGGAAGACGGGTCAGTTCCTCGGCGATATCGTCGGGCAATCTTTGGATGTCGGCAGATTGGCTGCTCTGCCGTGCGAACTGGTTCATCTCGGGCTGTCAGATCGAGCGTGTTGCGGCGCAAAAGCCGCGAAGGATTCGTTCTATGAAGCCAATCTAGACAGCAAAATTCTTCTCAGGCAGGCACCGCGGCGCATGGGTGCATCCCGCACTGCGGCCATCCCGAATATGTGATCTGAAACGGCGGCAGATCAGTCCGAGATCAGTCTTTGGGACGTCGCTTCAGGCGCGCCCGCTTCGGCACCTGCCCCGGCCATTGCACCAAATAGTGCTCGAGCTGGTCGTCGGGGATCTCCTCCTCCGTGCCAGCGACTCGGTCACGCACGGAAACGCCGGCCTCGTGCACCGTATTGGGGTCGCCGGAGACCAGCGGGTGCCACCAATAGAGATCGCGCCCTTCCGCGACCAGCTTGTAGCCGCAGCTCGGCGGCAGCCATTTCAGGACCCGGACACTCGCGGGGGTCATGACAACGCAGTCGGGAACGTAGTCGAAGCGATTCGTGTAGTCCTTGCAGCCAGCCGTGCAGGAATCGAGCATCTTGCAGCTGACATCGGTGAAATAGATCTCGCCGGTATCCTCGTCTTCGAGCTTGTTCAGGCAGCAGCGGCCGCAGCCGTCACACAGGCTCTCCCATTCGGCCGTCGACATGTCCTCCATCTTCTTGGTTTTCCAGAAGAATCCATCCTGACTTGAAGGGCGTTTGGGAGCTGCGGTCATGCGCTTGATACGTCTCCAAAGAGCTGCGGCCGGCACCATCTAGAGGGTGCGGCCACAAAGCTGCAAGCAATGCCCGCGCAAGGCCCGTAATGAACCGGGGTTCAATTAGGCCTGTTGTTCAAAATTGCGAGCCTGACCATTGGTTTATAGGCCCCGCTCGGCTAGAAGAACAGCAAGTCCGCCTAAGGTGCGCGAAACGGGCGCCTTGGGTTTGCCGCAACAATCCCGCAAGACGTCTCGATGCCGCCCCGGCCGGGTGCTTGAACGCTTTCGAAGCGAGCCTCAAGGGTTCTAGGTGGTCCAGAACACGCCATCCAACTGGAAGAGTCGTATCAGGAACTTCTTCCTGGACCTCGATGCGCGCATCGACTCCTCGCTGTTCTCCTCGGCCAAGGGCATCCGCGAGCTCTACGAGCGCTACTCGACCTTCATGGACCGCTTCTATGTCGGGCGGTGGAAGCGCTGGGTGTTCATCGAGCCGCTGTCGGAGGCCGCGACCCTTGGCCTTGGCGGCATGGTGCTGATGCTGATCCTCGCCATCCCCGCCTTCCGCGAGACCGCGGACGAGGACTGGCTGAAGAAGTCCGACCTGGCGGTGACGTTCCTCGACCGCTACGGCAACCCGATCGGCAGCCGCGGCATCAAGCACAACGACTCGATCCCGCTGGAAGATTTTCCTGACGTGCTGATCAAGGCGACGCTCGCGACCGAAGACCGCCGCTTCTACGAGCATTTCGGCATCGACATCGCCGGTACCGCGCGCGCGCTCGTGACCAACGCCCAGGCCGGCGGCGTGCGCCAGGGCGGCTCCTCGATCACCCAGCAGCTCGCCAAGAACCTGTTCCTGAGCAACGAGCGCACCATCGAGCGCAAGATCAACGAGGCGTTCCTCGCGGTCTGGCTGGAATGGCGCCTGACCAAGAACGAGATCCTCAAGCTCTATCTCGACCGCGCCTATATGGGCGGCGGCACGTTCGGCGTCGACGGCGCCGCGCATTTCTACTTCAACAAGTCTGCCCGCGACGTGACGCTCGCCGAGGCCGCAATGCTCGCCGGCCTGTTCAAGGCGCCGACGAAATACGCTCCCCACATCAACCTGCCGGCCGCGCGTGCCCGCGCCAATGTCGTGCTCGACAACCTCGTCGATGCCGGCTTCATGACCGAAGGCCAGGTGTTCGGCGCCCGCCGCAACCCCGCCTTCGCCGTCGACCGCCGCGACGAGGCTTCGCCGAACTACTATCTCGACTACGCCTTCGACGAGATGCGCAAGCTGGTCGACACCTTCCCGAAATCCTACACCGAGCGCGTCTTCGTCGTTCGCCTCGCCATCGACACCAACGTGCAGAAGGCCGCCGAAGACGCGATCGAGAACCAGCTGCGTCAGTTCGGCCGCGACTATCACGCCACGCAAGCCGCGACCGTCGTGTCCGATCTCGACGGCGGCATCCGTGCCATGGTCGGCGGCCGCGATTACGGCGCAAGCCAGTTCAACCGCGCCACCGACGCCTATCGCCAGCCCGGCTCGTCGTTCAAGCCTTACGTCTACACCACGGCGCTGCTGAACGGCTTCACGCCGAACTCGATCGTGGTCGACGGCCCGGTCTGCATCGGCAATTGGTGTCCGCAGAACTATGGTCATTCCTATTCCGGCGCGGTGACGCTGACGCAGGCGATCACGCGCTCGATCAACGTCGTGCCGGTCAAGCTGTCGATCGCGATCGGACAGAAGGAGCAGCCGAAGGCGCCGAACCCGGCCAAGATCGGCCGCGCCAAGATCGTCGAGGTCGCGCGCCGCTTCGGCCTCAAGGCGCCGCTGCCGGACACGCCGTCGCTGCCGATCGGCTCCGACGAAGTCACCGTGCTCGAGCACGCCGTGGCCTATGCGACCTTCCCGAACCGGGGCAAGGCCGTCACGCCGCATTCGGTGCTGGAAGTGCGCACCGGCGCCGGCGATCTGGTCTGGCGCTGGGACCGCGACGGTCCGAAGCCGAAGCAGGCGATTCCGCCGAACATCGCCGCCGACATGGCCGGCATGATGAGCCACGTCGTCAGCGAAGGCACCGCGCGCCGTGCAGCGCTCGACGGCATTCCGACCGCGGGCAAGACCGGCACGACGAACGCGTATCGCGATGCCTGGTTCGTCGGCTACACCGGCAATTTCACCTGCGCGGTCTGGTACGGCAATGACGACTATTCGCCGACCAACCGCATGACCGGCGGCTCGCTGCCGGCGCAGACCTGGCACGACATCATGGTCGCGGCACATCAGGGCGTCGAGGTCCGGGAGATTCCCGGCATCGGCATGGGCCAGAAGCTGCCGCCGCAGCAGATTGCCAATGCGCAAGCCAATGCGGCGCCGAAAGTGCTGGAGACCAAGCCCGGTCCGCCGCCGGTGCTGACCAAGCGCGGCGCCGATATCCTGGTGCGCGTCGAGAAGATGCTCGACGACGCAGCGAAGACCGCGACCAAATCGACAACCAACGACAGCCAGCCGGCCAAGCCGGCGTCGTCGACGAGCGCGCTCGCCTTCCCGCAGAATTATGCGGCGGAGGAGAACGCCAACGCATCCACCCCGCGCAAGAACTGATCTGATCCCGTGCGGCTGATCCTGATCACATTGACGACCCTCCTGCTCGCGACCGTGGTCGGCGTCGGCGCCACCTGGATGACGACGACGCGCGGCACCGAGATCGGTGCGCTGACCATCGGCGCCTGGACCGCCCGCCCCCGCACCGGCACCGCCGACGTCGATCCCTATTCGCGCGCCACCATCGTGCGCAACGGCGAGCTGCCGATCGGCACCGGCGACGGCGTCGCCTTCACCGCAACCAGCGATGACAAGAAGAAGGCGCTCGACGGCCGCTGCGACGTCGTCGTCTCCGGCGTGACGCCACCGGCGCGGTTCTGGACGCTGACGCTGTATGACCGCAAGGGCCACCTCGTCGCCAACGCGCTCCAGCGCTACGGCTTCACCAGCCAGGAGATCGTGCGCCAGTCCGACGGCTCGTTCGAGATCCACATCGCCGCGCGCTCGCGTGCCGGCAACTGGCTGCCGACCGGCGGCATCGAGCGCTATGCGCTGATGTTCCGCCTCTACGACACGCCCGTCGGCGTGGCGACGCGTACCCAGCGTGATGCGCCGATGCCGACGATTTCGACGGCGGGCTGCTCATGATCCGCCTGCTGTTCACCATCGTCGCCGGTGTGGTCCTGGGGCTCGTGGTCCATCTCGTCAGCGTGCTGGCGCTGCCACGCATCGCGACCCAGGACGCCTATTCACGGCTGACGCCGATGACCAAGCTCAACGGCGTGACCCAGCTTCCGCTCGCCGATCCGCAGACCTCGCCGATGCCGTTCATGGATCCGGCCTTTGCACTCGCGATCTGCCGCTACGACCTCGCGGGCGGCCCGATCAAGCTCACGGTGCCGGTGAGCCAGGCCTATACGTCGGTGTCGTTCTACACCCGCAACGAGATCGCCTATTACGCCATCAACGACCGCTCGGCCGGCAA
This sequence comes from Bradyrhizobium manausense, assembly GCF_018130615.1. Lineage (GTDB taxonomy): Bacteria > Pseudomonadota > Alphaproteobacteria > Rhizobiales > Xanthobacteraceae > Bradyrhizobium > Bradyrhizobium manausense_A. Next base: position 44,701 of record NZ_JAFCKB010000013.1, on the reverse strand, counting down.
GAAGGTGATCGAGCTCGACCTGATGACGGAAGCGCAGCACAACGCCCTGCCCGAGGACGAAGAGATCACCGCGGCCGACCGCCTCATCATCGATTCCCCGAGCACGACGGGCCTGATCGTGATGAAGGCGCTGGCCGCCGAGCCCGGCCTGATGCCGCAGGCCCAGGCCACGCTGCAAGCCGCGAGTTGCGCGCCGCAGACCGAAGCGCCGGCGAAATCCGAGGCGCCGCGCGGCCGGCGCTGACGCGCGGCGTTGGGACGCCCTCAAAACAAAAGCTGAAAAACAACCCCATGCACAGTAGCGGGGGCATTGAAATCATTAGGCTAACGCTGTGCGGTCGGATGCACCTATTTGCACGGCGTGGTGCTGCGCGTCGCGGTCAGCTCGATCATGTGGATCGGCGACGCGGAAGCGGACAATTTGACACGTCGGGCAAAACACCGGCATGATAGCATCATCAAAAAGCTCGCCGCACCCGCAACGGAAAATTCCGTCGCGGGTTTTTTCATGCCCGCACGGAGGTTGTGATGATGTGCTGGGCCTGAACCAACGCGCGTCGGTACTCTAGTCCGCAAAGTGCGTGAAGAACGAGTTCGGGGGTCCGTGGGTGCCGCCTTACCGGTACGGATCCGGAATGGGCTAAGCCCTAATATCCGATCGGATCGCTTCTGGCCTATCAGCCGCGTAGTGCAGCGGTTCATTGAGGTCCGCTTAGTATGGCAGGCGCGGACCAGCTTGCTCAAGTTCAGTTCTTCGCGTTTTGACCCGGAGCAGACACCACGGGTACCTTCTCCTCGCTGCGCCCCTGTTTCGTGGGTCGCGGTCGGCACACGCGTGTATCCTGCGGCTACAAAGCCCTAACGCACCTTCAGGAGGAGCGTCGCATGATTGATAGACGAAGCCTCGTTGCGAGCGGGATTATCACGGTACTTGCGTCGCGATCAGTCAGTGCGCAGAGATCAAAAAAAGTATCGCGAGTTGTTTTCTTCTCAGTTGCGGCTGGTCCGAACCCTCTTGCTGAGTCCTTCACGCAAGGATTGAAGGAGTTGGGTTATAGTGAGGGGCGAGACATTTCCATCCAGTACCGCTGGATGGCCGGGCATGAGAGCCAATACGACGACGTAGCGCGCGAGTTGGCCCAGAGTGAACCGGATGTGATTGTCACAGCTGGCCATCCGCCGGCTGTTGCCATCAAGAAAGCTACAACACAGATACCAATCGTGGCGCTTGCCGTCGTCAATCCCGTAGGAGGAGGCCTAGCTGCCAGCATCTCACATCCCGGCGGCAACTTGACTGGCTTCTCTTTGGAGGTCACGCCGGAAACAAACGCAAAAATGCTCGAGCTTCTGCACGAAGCAGCGCCTAAACTCGCTCGAATCGGCGCGCTTTGGAATTCTGGCAACCCTGGCAGCCGTTTCTATCTTGATGCGGTGAAACAAGCAGCACAATCGCAAAAGCTTACTCTCAACGCTTACGATGTGCGCCGAGCGGAAGAGATCGACACTGTATTCCGTTCACTACGCGGAAACGTTGAGGGGCTCATTGTTTTTCCAGAAGGGCTGCTCTGGACGTATCGGCATAATATCGTTGATGCTGCGCGGGAGGCTCAACTAGCGACGATTTTTGGTTATCGTGATGCGGCCGAAATGGGAGCGCTGATGAGCTACGGCCCCGACCTCGTCGATCTCTTCAAGAGAGGCGCATCGTACGTCGATAAGATCATCAAGGGCGTCAAACCTGCCGAGCTTCCGATTCAACAGCCGGCAAAGTTCGAGTTGGTGATCAATGTCAAGACGGCTAATGCCTTGAACATCGTCATACCACCAACGTTGCTTGCCCGAGCGGATAAGGTGATTGAATAGACGTATTAGTCTTTCCGACTCACTCGTTTGCTGCTGGCGGTCGGCCGACGTTGTTCGGCGGCTCGCTGAGGTTCGCCATTGCTGGCGAAGCGGACACATTGCTACGATCCTTGATCAGCGCTTCTGACCTATAGGTCTGCCGCAGGCACGCGAGGCCAGCCAGGCCTGTGCCAAATGGCTAGCGCAAGATGAAGGCGGTCAGTAGCTCGGCTTTTCCCTTCAGATCGAGGGCGGTACGATCCGCCTGCGGCTTCTTCCCGGAAAGCGCGCCGTAAACCGTCTCCGAAACCAAAATCTCGTTGGCTCCAGCCGCACTCTGCAGGCGCGCAGCCGTGTTCACGACGTCCCCGATAGCAGTAAAATTCTTCGACCCTCCAGTGGCCAGCGAGCCGACTTGCGCCTTGCCCAGGTGCATTCCGGCACCGACCGGCAGCGACTTCGCGTCCTGCCGCACCGCATCGACCAGCCGTCTCGTCGCTGCGAGCATGATGTCCGCCGTTCGCGCGCCGAGCGAGGGCATATCAACGAGGTAGATGGCCATCACTTGGTCCCCGATGAAATCAACGAAGGCGTCATCGGAAGTCAGCACCCGATTAGCACTCGCATAGAATCGGCTTACTAGCTCGGCTGCGTCACTCGAGCTGTGGGCCTCGGACCACGAGGTGAACCCACGCAGGTCCGCGAAAAGCACTCCAACCTCCTGCTCATGAGTTGTTGTCGGCATGGCCTCGAAGCAGCTCCGGCAGTAGTTTGGGTTCGCCGCCGACGGTTTAATGCCGAACATTTTGCCGGCGCCGCCGAACGGCACCATGCAGAACCTGCATCGCGGGTCCGACGGCAGCAGCCTCAGCATTCGCCGGTGCCTGCCAACGAAGCCAGTCTTGCACAGCGGCAATATCAGCGGGTCGTCTCGCGTCGAAAGCCGTCGCACGACCCAGGCATCATAGTTGCAGATCAGCGAGACCAGTCCCAGGAGGAGCACACCGAGCAGGAGAAGGCCCATCCAAACAGAGACGAATATCGCCACAAGGAGTGCAAGCAGCACGGCGACGATTTCGAGGCAGTCCACCCCGATCTCGAAGTATCTCGCCTTCGTCGTGTGCGTCACCAACTGAGCCGATCGACAGACGCCGTCAGGTCTACGATTCCGCCAGTAACTCCTGAAACCGGATATCGGACCCGCGTTTCAAGTTCCGTGATCTTATACTAGCCCCAGAGCGACTTAAAGCGAATGATCGCGCGCTCTACGACGTCCCTTTGACACGTCGGGCAAAACAGGTGCACGGCCATCATCCAAAAATCGAGACGCTGAATAGCCCTGCGCGACGTGTCGCCGGCGCAGCTTCGTGACTCTTCAGGACATCGTCAAAGATCGATGACGCCGCCGGATGCGATAGACGGACGCCGGTGCGCAACTGCGCTCACGAAGGTCGCTTTTCCACATGGGCCATCCGCGCCCAGAGCAGCGCCAATGGTCCGAGCAGGATTCCGATCGCAAGAACGATGAATACCAGTAGCCAACCGCGCGCACTCTGCGGTCCGCCGGCAGCGTCGAGCGCGATGCCGGTGCCCCAGGCACCGAGGGCCGAGAGTCCGAAGCCGACGGTGGAATGCAGGGCCAGTGTCGCGCCACGATGCTCGGAGACGGCCGCAGCGGACATACCGGCCGTCAACGCGCCGGAATCCGCCGGCACCGTCAGGCCATAGAGCATCAGCAACAACGCAAGCGCCCACGCAGGCGCGGTTGCGTTGAGGCCTATGACGATCGCAACGCAGGCTGACGCCATCATCACGGCCGTGATGGCGCGATGGCGGCCGAACTTCAGTGCGGCCTCGTTGCCGAGGATGCTGGCAGGCATCGAGATCACCGCGAAGCAGAAGCTCATCACGACGGGGCTGAGCCAGGACGGCGCGCCCTGATGCACGATGACGAACGTCCAGAAGCCGACCAGCCAGGTGCGAATGCCATAGAGCTCGAAGCAATGCGCGCCGTAGCCGAGGATGTAACCGAGCGCCTCACGATTGGCGAAGACGGGAGCGAAATTGAGAAGGCGCCCCGCTTTCGGCGCAGGTCGCTGCGCCTGCATCAGGAGGCACGCGACGACCATGGCGATGGGACCGAAGCCGGTCACGACGAAAGCAGTTCGCCATCCCCAACGATCGGCGATGACCTGCGCCACCAGGAACGAGAGGCCGACGCCCACTGAAAAGCTCGACGTGTACAACGTGACGGCCCGCGAGGTGTCGCCGGCCGGGAGCCGGTCTGTCAGCGCCTTCAATCCCGGCATGTAGGCGCCGGCAAATCCGAGGCCTGCAAGGGACCAGATCGCGGTCGCCGACCAGAAACCTTGCGCGAAGATGCCAAAGGCCACGGTCGCAAGTCCGCTGACGATCGAGCCCCAGAGCAGCACAAGCCGCGCATCGATGCGGTCGGTCAATGTCGTCAGCAAGGGCACCGCGAGCATGTAGCCGAATGCGTAACCGCTCGCCATCAATCCACCTTCGGCGGCGGAAAGCCCCCATGCCGGCATCAGGTGCTGCGCGAGATTTGCCGACAACGTCACATGCGGCAGCAAATTGCCGACTTGCCCGATGCACATCACCGCAATCAGAGACCGATTGTTCAGGCTATGAATAGCTTCACCTCCTGAGCATGAGTTCCGCGAAAGGCCGGGGCTTACGAACAACCACACCCCGCGCTGCCAGCCTTCTTCGCCGTTTCGTCGGCGGCACAGCAGGCCGATGCGTCTTCCTTTGCCTGACCGCCACAACATCCCGCTGCGGCTGACTCGAGACCGCCGCGCGTGCAGACGCCGGTTTCCGGCAGCACGAGCTCGACCCGCGCCGCAGCCTTCTTGTCGCCTGCGATGTCGGCTGCGATCGAGCGGACCTGCTCGTAGCCCGTCATCATCAGGAAGGTCGGCGCGCGGCCGTACGACTTCATGCCGGCCAAATAGAAGCCCGGCTCATCATGGGAGAGCTCACGTGCGCCATGCGGGCGCACGGTGCCGCAGCTGTGCTCGTTGGGATCGATCAGCGGCGCCAGCGCGACCGGCGCCTCGATGGCCGGATCGAGCCGCAGGCGCAGCTCGGACAGAAACGAAAAGTCGGGACGGAAGCCCGTCGACACGATCAACTCGTCCACGACCACGCTGCGCGCGCCGCCGCCGGCCGAGACCTTCAGGCGGCCTTCGGAGTCCGAAAGATGCGTGACGCCGAACTCGGTCTCGACCCTGATTTTTCCGGAGGTCACGAGCGTGGCAAAGGCGTTGCCAAGCTCGCCGCGTGCCGCAAGCTTATCGTTGCGGCCGCCGCCAAAAGCTTTTGCCGGATCAGCGCCGCGCACAAGCCAGACCGGCTGCGTCCCCGGCACCTCGTCGGCCAGACGCGCGAGATCGATCAAGGTGCCGACCGCGGAATGGCCGGAGCCGAGCACAGCAACGGTCTTGCCGGCATATCTGGAACGATGAGCACCCCGCACGTCGGGCATGCCATAGGCGACGCGGTCGGCGCACTCCGCCTCGCCGATTGCCGGCAGGCCGTTACTGCCGGCCGGATTGGGGGAGAACCATGTCCCTGACGTATCGATCACGGCATCAGCGCGCAGAACCTCGGGCCCCTTGCCGTTCTGATAGCGGATTTCGAAAGGCGCCTTCTCTCGCCCCCGCGTCTTCGCCTTGTCGAAGCCGACGCGGCTGATGGCCGAGACACGGCAGGCGGTGCGGATCACCTCGCGAAGCGGCGTCCGCGTCGCGAGCGGCTTGAGATATCCCTCGAGCAATTCACCGCCGGTCGGATAGGCCTGAGGGTCCGGCGAATTCCAGCCGGTCGGCGCGAGCAGACGCGCGGCAGCCTTGTCGACATTGTATTCCCATGGCGAGAACAACTGGACGTGCTGCCACTGGCGGATCGCATGTCCCGCCTCCGGCCCGGACTCCAAAACGATGGGTGACATGCCACGCTCCAGCACATGCGCAGCTGCCGCAAGGCCGACAGGCCCTGCCCCGATGATGGCTACCGACTTCGCATCGCTCATTCCATTACTCCCATCATTCTAGAATCATCGAATAAATCCGGCAAAAAAATCAGGCCGCCGATTGAGCCCCCCTGCATCCGACTTCGTCCGCGCAGCATTCCGCCGCCAGGAAGTCCACCAGCCCCCGCATCGCGTCGAAGTTCGCGTGACAAACGAGAGTCGTGGATTCGCGGACCTGGCTGACGAGCCCGACCGCGACCAGAGACTTGATGTGATGAGACAGCGTCGATGCCGGGATCTTCAGCTTGTCTTGCAAGCGGCCGACAGGCATGCCGGAGTGTCCGGCCCGAACCAGGGCACGGTAAATCTGGAGCCGGGTCCGGTTACCCAACGCTTCAAGCCGCGCTGCTGCGTCGTCGATTTTCATGATCGCGCATCATGGGCCCGTTCCGACCGGCTTGTCAACGCTATTTCTAGAATGTTCGAAATATCCAGCTAGCCCAAGTTTGCCTTGGCGGCACTTTGGCAGCACTTTCCATTTTGCTGGATTGGAGGACAAGGGACAGATCCATAAGAGCAGTACACGCAGCAATCGCCGCTCTTGGGCTTGAGCCGGGTCCCACATCCCTTGCAATCGTAGAAGAACTGGCAGGCGTCAGTCGGCATAGTCTCGACCGCCGCATGACCGCAGGCTGGGCAGGTAATGATGGACTGCACTTGCATGACGGCTTCCGCGATCACCAAACACGGCCATTCTAACAATTCGGCGCAAACGCGGCCAGACCGGAAACGTCATATTGACGAGAGCACACCGTTTCGGTTTTCTTCGATCCCGTCAGCGGCGTCGGGGCGTTCGCCGTCAACCGATCGCCCTCGCCGGCTAGCTAGGCCGACGCTGAATCGCGAGATGGGAGCGACGCCATGACCGGCGGAGAGACGACCATCGTGGCGGGCATCGAAATTCCTTCGACCGATCCCTTCTTTGTAGCGGTGGTCCTCGGGGTGCATATCCCCCTGGGCCTTGCGTGCGTTGCGATTGGCGCAATCGCGATGTTGAGTCGAAAGCGCCGCGGGCGTCATTCGAGATTTGGAACGACCTATTTCTGGTTCCTGCTGGCGCTCCTCGCGTCTGCGACGTTGCTGTCGCTGATGCGCTGGGCCGAAAATTATCATTTGTTCGCTCTCGGCGCGTTGTCATTTGCTTGCGCATGGATCGGGCGCACAGCGCTCCGGCGCCGCTGGCGTTACTGCGTCAGGCTCCATATCGCCGGGATGGGCCTGTCGTACCTGCTGATGCTGGTTGCCTTCTACGTCGACAACGGAAAGCAGCTTCCGATTTGGCGAGACCTGCCTCACTTCCTTTACTGGCTCATCCCCTTGGCCATTGGTATTCCGCTGATCGTCCGCGCACTTCTATGGCCGCCGCTGGCGCCGGCCCGCCATGATTTTCATTTGACGCGGTAATTTACGACGCACGGACCGATCGAGGGCGCTTCGGGCCAATCCTGCCGAATAGGTCCTTCCGACGCGAAACGGCTCTCCGGATTTCCGGATTGACGCCTCGCCAATAATTCCGTAAATCTGGATATATGGAAATCGAAGAAGCCACCCTCGCGCTCGCCGCCCTGTCGCAGTCGACCCGTCTGGAAGCATTCCGGACACTTGTTCGGCACGAGCCCGACGGTCTCGCGGCCGGTGATCTCGCCCGGCTGTTGGAGGTGCCTCAGAACACGCTGTCGGCGCATCTGGCTATTCTGAGCCGCGCGCGCCTCGTGACCTCCGAGCGGCACAGCCGATCAATCGTCTACCGCGCCAGCCTCGCGGAATTCCGCGATGTCACTGTTTTCCTGCTGCGCGATTGCTGCGGCGGACGGCCGGAGGTCTGCGAGCCCGTCGTCGACAGTCTGCAAGCCTGCTGCTCTCCGAAGCGAAAGGGAAAAGTCCGTGCCTGATCAGATGTACAACGTGCTGTTCCTATGCACCGGCAATTCGGCGCGCTCGATCCTCGCCGAGTCCATTCTTCGCAAGGATGGCGCCGGCCGCTTCCAGTCCTTCTCCGCCGGCAGCACGCCGAAAGGCGCGGTGCATCCACTGGCACTGCGCACGCTGGAACGCATGGACTATCCCGCTGACGGGATGCGCTCGAAGAGCTGGCTGGAGTTCGCCGCGCCAGATGCACCGGTGATGGATTTCGTCTTCACCGTTTGTGACAATGCGGCCGGTGAGGCCTGCCCGATCTGGCCGGGACAGCCGATGACCGCACATTGGGGCATCGAAGACCCCGCCTCTGCCGAAGGAAGCGACCTGGAGAGGCAGGCGGCGTTCGTCACCGCGTTCCGCTCCCTCAAGAACCGGATCGATACCTTTGTGAATCTCCCGCTGAGAAGCATCGATAGGCTCTCGCTCGGCACCAGGCTGCGCGAGATCGGCCGCTCCGAAGGGACAACGTCCAACAGAAACGACGTGGCATAGCGATGGGCATCTTCGAACGGTACCTGACCCTTTGGGTTGCGCTTTGCATCATCGTCGGCGTGGCCCTGGGGCACGTCATGCCCGGTTTCTTCGGTGCGGTCGCAGCCGCTGAGATCGCCAAGGTCAACTTGCCGGTCGCAATGCTGATCTGGCTGATGATCGTGCCAATGTTGCTGAAGATCGATTTCGGCTCGTTGGGCGAGGTGCGGCAGCACTGGCGCGGTGTCGGCGTTACCCTTTTCATCAACTGGGCGGTAAAGCCATTCTCGATGGCGCTGCTGGGCTCGTTCTTCATCGGTCACCTGTTCGCGCCGTGGTTACCCGCTGGCCAGATTCCGTCCTACATTGCCGGCTTGATTCTCCTGGCGGCTGCGCCTTGCACCGCGATGGTGTTCGTGTGGTCCAACCTGTGCGAGGGGGAGCCTCACTATACCCTGAGTCAGGTCGCGCTGAACGACGTGATCATGGTTTTCCTGTTCGCCCCTCTTGTGGGACTGCTGCTTGGGGTTGCCTCGATCAGCGTCCCATGGGGCACCCTGTTGCTCTCGGTTCTGCTTTACATCGTGGTGCCGGTGATCGTCGCACAGTTGTGGCGCAAGGCGCTCTTGCGAACAGGCAAGGAAGGTTTCGGCCGCGTCATGCGAGTGCTGCAACCGCTTTCGCTGATTGCTCTGCTTGCAACCCTGGTGTTGCTCTTCGGCTTCCAGGGAGAGCAGATCGTCCGACAGCCCGGCGTCATCGCCATCCTCGCCGTGCCGATTCTCGTCCAGGTCTATTTCAATGCGGGCCTGGCGTACTGGCTGAGCCGACGGTTTGGCGTGGCTTGGTGCGTCGCCGCCCCCGCCGCCCTTATCGGGGCAAGCAACTTCTTCGAATTGGCGGTCGCCGCCGCCATCAGCCTGTTCGGCCTCGACTCCGGTGCCGCGCTGGCGACTGTGGTCGGTGTCCTCGTCGAGGTGCCGGTGATGCTGTCCGTCGTCCGCATCGTCAAGGCGACCCGGGGCTGGTACGAAGGCGGCACGGCCGAGCTCCCAACGGCACTGAAGACCGGCCAATGAGGACCTTGCCGACGAGTCCGGCCAGGCTATTGTCGCGGAGACCCGATCATGAGCGTCACGATCTACCACAATCCCGACTGCGGCACCTCGCGCAACACGCTGGCGATGATCCGTCAGAGCGGCGTCGAGCCCGACGTCATTGAGTACCTGAAGACTCCGCCGTCCCGCGAAACGCTCAAGCAACTGATTGCGGCGATGGGAATATCCGTCCGCGCGTTGCTACGCGAGAAGGGTACGCCCTACAAGGAGTTCGGCCTTGCCGATTCCAAATGGTCCGATGACGAGCTGCTCGATCAGATGCTCGCGCATCCGATTCTGATCAACCGTCCGATCGTGGTGACGCCAAAGGGCACGCGCTTGTGCCGCCCCTCGGAAGCCGTCGTCGATCTCCTCGACAATCCCGTCGGCCGGTTCGTGAAGGAAGATGGAGAGGTGATCGAAGCGCGATAGGCCCCCCTTAGACCTACCGCTCCTCGGTCGGGTGCACCCATTTGTAGGGCGTGATGCTTCGCGTTTCCGTCAGCTTGATCATGTGAACCGGCGGCGCGGACCGTCCGTTCCGGCATGACCGGCACTTCAGCGACGCTTCCAGCTTCCAGATCGGCGTATCGCGCGGGCGACGGATCGCATCGAGCGGCAGGCTCGCGCGTGTCTTGCACCTGATGCACTCGACCTCGAGCCAGGAGAGGCCGCCGTTGAGACATTGCGCGATTGTCGGCGACGGCTGCGAGGGACCGCCGTAGCCTTCCATGCGTACCGACCAGGCTTCGGCCTCGGCCCGATCGGCCTCACGCACCGCCTTCTTCGCCTCTTCGCGGGCGTGCTTGGCGGAAATCTCCGCCCCCATGATGCGGCCGCTCCAGATGACCTCGCGTGATTTGGTGCTCATGCCGCCATCAAAACCACGCCGGCGCGCTTGGCAAATTATCGATTGCTGGTAGGTCGGATCCGCAATTCGATACTGCGGGTCGTGGGTGTGGACAACTGACGTTGTGAATTCCATGGCGAAGCAGCGGCGTTGATCCCAATGGACAGGTCGCGGATAGATTTCCTGATGGCCAGGAGATCGAGACGACAAAGGTCTCCGTCGAGGTTCAATTTTCTTGGCGCCACCCGCCCGGGCAGCTTATAGAAATTGATCCGCTCACGCTGCGTCGTGAGCTACGAAATCTCAGCTGATGCATGAATAAGCTCCTGACCGATCGTCGTCGTCGCTTCATTCGGGTTGTTTCGGTCCGCTGGCGGAGACGACTGATTTTCTTGATCGGCGGCATCGCCGTAGGGGCCTCGGCCGTGGCTCTGGCCAAGATGGCGGATTGGGCACAAATCGCGTTTGCCCACCTGCTGTCGGAATCGCGGTACGCCGCGCTGGTGGCGACGCCAGCCGGGTTTGCGCTGTCCGTCTACCTCACCAACCGCTTCTTTCCCAATTCGCAAGGAAGCGGCATCCCGCAAGCGATCGCGGCACGCCAGCTCACCGAACACACCGCACGCGAGAAGCTTGTCTCGATCCGCATTGCGGTCGGCAAGATGTTGCTGACGCTTCTCGGACTGCTTTGCGGTGCTTCGGCTGGCCGCGAGGGCCCGACCGTACAGGTCGGAGCTTCGGTCATGTTCGCCCTCGGCCGAATGTCGCCACGCCGTCAGCCGGGCCTGATCCTGGCAGGGGCAGCAGCCGGTGTGGCAGCAGCATTCAACACGCCGCTGGCAGGTATCGTGTTCGGCATCGAGGAGATGAGCAGGGCCTATGAAACCAGGACAAGCAGCCTGGTCATTGGCGCCGTGATAGCGGCAGGCCTGACCTCGTTGGCCCTGGTTGGAAACTACGATTATTTTGGAACCAGCTCGACCATGCTCCGGAGCGGCACCGACTGGCTTGCCGTACCGTTGTGCGGTATCGCCGGTGGATTGGCCGGTGGAGCGTTCAGCAGGCTGCTGATCGAGGTCGCGCGCGGACTGCCTGGTCGGCTGGGACCGGCAACCAAGCAATATCCCCTCCCATTTGCCGCGACATGCGGCCTCGGCGTTGCCCTCTGCGGCTTAGCCTCCGGAGACATGATCTACGGCACCGGGTACGCGCAGGTGAAGGCGGCTCTGGAGAGCGACATCCCGCTTCCTTGGGATTTCGGCTTGCTGAAGCTCGCTGCGACCGCGCTTTCCGCGATCAGCGGCATTCCGGGCGGGATCTTAGCGCCTTCGCTTGCTGTCGGTGCCGGTATCGGCACGAACATCGCACATCTGTTTTCGGGCGCCCCTCTCGGAGCATTCATGTTGCTCGGAATGGTCTCCTACTTTGCCGGGGTCGTGCAGGCTCCCATCACGGCCTTCGTTATCGTGACCGAGATGACCAACAACCACGCCATGGTGGTGCCATTGATGGCTTCCGCGTTAATCGCGCAAGCAACGTCGCGCCTCCTGTGCCCGGAGGGCATCTACCATGCCCTCGCCAAGGGCTTCTTGCGAGCGCACTCGACGGACGTCTCTGCGCCCCGATAAGCCTTCGACAGACCTCATGCAAAACCGCCCCTGACGTGGGTCAAGGACGGTTTTCCAGGTTAGGCCGGATTAGTGACCGGTGCCTGGCTTGGTGGTCTTCGGCGGCTTGCCGTCTTCCATACGACCCTCGTTGCGAAGATCACGGCCCTCCTGGGCCTTGCGCCGGCTCTCGGGATCCTTGCCGTGCTCGTTCATCTCTTCTTTGATGTAGCCGGCGCCTTCCTTGATCTTGCCTTCAACACTCATGATGTCCTCCTTCAATATTGGAGGCAACGCGCTGGCGAACCGGCCGTTCCGACGCCGTAAATCGTGTCTGGCCGAGCGGAACGCAAACAAGAGAAAGCGCCGAGCCTCCGAAGGTCGCGGTCAGGCCGGAACATGAAAGAGGCCGCCAATCGAGGCGGCCTCTCATGTCGCGAGCGAGTTTGAAAGAACGAGATCAGAAGGGCGGCGTTCCGGGGCCCGAGCCCGGACCGAACGGGCCGCGCTGGTTGCCCGGGCCCTGCAGGCCGCCAAAGATCAGGCCGCCGACCCACGTGACGGCGTCCTTGATGGCGCCGCCGATGGCGCGGAAGGCGTCGCCGAGCCAGTTGCCGCCGACGATCGTTTCGAGCTCCGCATCAGTGAGTTCGATCATTTCCAGTTTTGCAGTTTCGGGGTTCAGCATGGTGGTCGCTCCTGTTCAGATTGTGTGAGTCAGAAATGTTCAGGTGTGTGGTGCTCAGCCGTGGAAGATGCCACCGGGCAGCCAGGGATTCGGGCCGGCGGGCTGATGGGTCGTGATCTTGCCATTCACAATCCACGGGCCGATGCAGCCGCCGTCATTGATGAAGCCACCGTTGACGGCGTCCAGTTCACGATCGTCCAGCTCTTTACGCTTCCGATTGCTGTGCTCAGTCATTTGTGTCTCCCGCTGTCGAAGGAGGGTGCCATCCCCTCGCATCCAGTGGTCGCAGGAGTATCTCAGACGGTTTTTTCAGACTGTGATGCGCATCACGCAGGCAAACGGGCGGCTCTTGAGCGCCTGTTCCATCAAGCTGAGGCTTTCGGTGAGGCAGGATCGCGTCAGCACGCAGGCTGAGCCGGCCATGGCGCGAGCAACTCTTTGCCCTTCGCCCCGGAGGAGGCTTCAGGGGAAGAGGCTCGTTATCTCAATGCTTGTCGGTTGCTACTTTTGCTGAATACGATTCAGATAATCGATAACCGCGAGGATGCGTTTGCGCACGACGACTTCCGGGCTTTGCTCCGGCCCGGCCAGCTTCCAATAAGACGGATCTACATAGTGGGGCAAGTTGACAATGGGGTTGAATCGCTCTCCCCAAATCGGCATTTCACGCGTGCCGTGAGCGGGAATTGTTTTCGATCCCTCTATGGTTTCATAGACAGCGTTCGTGGGAAACACGCCGTTGTTGCTCTTGGCCAACACCGTCAAATCGGCAGGCGGCCTCTTAAGCTGGTCGCTGACCGGCCCTTTGCCCCGCGCATCCGCACCGTGACAACTCGCGCACGAAGACTGAAATTCCGACTTGCCGATGTCGAGGTCTTCAGCCTGGGCCGTAGCGGCGAAACCAGCGGCAAGACCGGCAATCATCAGATATTTTGCAGCACATCTTACCATGTCACGCTCCGGCGCTGGCTGGCGGAACCCTACTACTAGCCGCTTCACCCCCCGACCGTTTGATACACATCAAGACTGGCTGCTTGGGCTGAAGCAGTGCCTGACGCCCGCTCATCGCTGCAGCTCCATCACCGGCCCATTCAGGCCGCCTCGGGCATGTCCGGCGAAGCGCGGCTCGCTATTTCACCGGCTTCCTCGTCGCCCGCAGGCAGCCCCCGCCCCTTCACCAGGCCGAAAATGGCGGGGATCACGACAAGCGTCAGCAATGTCGACGACATCATGCCGCCGATCATCGGCACTGCAATCCGCTGCATGATTTCCGATCCTGCCCCCGTGCTCCACATGATCGGCAGGAGACCGGTCATGATGGCGACCACCGTCATCATCTTGGGCCGCACACGCTCGACCGCGCCCACCATGATGGCATCGTGAAGATCCCGTCGTGTGAGCGGCCTTCCCTCGTCGCGGCGTCCGGCTTTCACCTCTGCCAGCGCATGATCGAGGTAGATCAGCATCACGACGCCGGTCTCGGCGGCGACGCCGGCTAATGCAATGAAGCCTACGGCGACGGCAACCGACAGGTTGAAGCCGAGCCACCACATCATCCAGATGCCGCCGACCAGCGCGAACGGCAGCGACAGCATCACGATCAGGGTCTCGGTCATGGCGCGGAAGTTCAAGTACAGCAGCAGGAAGATGATCGTGAGCGTCACGGGGACAACGATCTTCAGGCGGGCGGCAGCGCGCTGCAGATATTCGTACTGGCCGCTCCAGACCACGTAGTATCCGGGCGGGAACTGGATGCCCTCCGTCACCGCGCGCTGCGCGTCGGCGACATAGCTGCCGATGTCGCGATCCCGGATGTCGACGTAGATGTAGGTCGCAAGCTGGCCATTCTCGGTCCGGATCGAAGTCGGCCCGCGCGCCGGCTCGATCTTCGCCACTTCGCCGAGCGGCACGGCCCCGCCCGACGGCATCGGCACCAGGACGTCGCTGGCAATGGCCTTGGGATTGTCCCTGAGGTCGCGCGGATAACGCATGTTCACGGTGAAGCGCTGCCGGCCCTCCACGGTCGTCGTCACCGTCTGCCCGCCAAGCGCGGCTGCGATGGTGTCCTGAACGTCCTGGATCAAGATGCCGTAGCGGGCGAGCGCCTCGCGATCCGGCACGATCTCGAGATAGTAGCCGCCGATGCCGCGCTCGGCGTAGGCCGACGAGGTGCCCGGAACGGCCTTGATGACGCGCTCGATCTGCTTCGCCAGCCGGTCGATCTCGACGAGATCCGTGCCCATGACCTTGACGCCGACCGGGGTGCGGATACCGGTGGAGAGCATGTCGATGCGCGCCTTGATCGGCATGGTCCAAGCGTTCGAGACGCCCGGGAACTGGAGCGCCTTGTCCATCTCCGCAATCAGGCTGTCGACGGTGACGCCGGGGCGCCATTGCTCCTTCGGTTTCAAATTGACGATCGTTTCGAACATCTCGGTCGGCGCCGGGTCGGTCGCCGTAGCAGCTCGGCCCGCCTTGCCATAGACCGAAGCGACTTCCGGAAACGATTTGATGATCCGGTCCTGAGTCTGCATCAGCTCGGCGGCCTTGGTCACCGAGATCCCAGGCAACGTCGTCGGCATGTAAAGCAGCGTTCCCTCGTTCAGAGCCGGCATGAACTCGGTGCCCAGCTGGCGCGCAGGCCAGATCGTCACGGCAAGAATGACGATCGCGGCCAGGATCACCAGCGTCTTGGCCCGCAGCACGGCCCTGATCACGGGACGGTAAACCCAGATCAGGGCGCGATTGATGACGTTCTTGCTCTCCGGGACGATCCGACCACGGACGAAGATCACCATCAGCGCCGGCACCAGCGTCACGGACAGAAGCGCGGCGGCGGCCATCGAAAAAGTTTTCGTGAACGCCAGCGGGCTGAACAGCCTCCCTTCCTGGGATTCCAGCGTGAAGATCGGCATGAACGACACCGTGATGATCAGCAGGCTGAAGAACAGCGCAGGGCCAACCTCGGATGCGGCATCAACCAGGATCTGGACGCGCGACTGATCGGGCTTTGCCCGCTCGAGGTGCTTGTGGGCGTTCTCGATCATGACGATGGCGGCGTCGACCATGGCGCCGATCGCAATCGCGATGCCGCCGAGGCTCATGATGTTGGAACCGAGCCCGAGCAGCTTCATGGCGCCGAACGCCATCAGCACGCCCACCGGCAGCATCAGGATCGCAACGAGCGCGCTGCGGACGTGCAGCAGGAACACGATGCAGACGAGTGCGACGACGATGCTCTCCTCGAACAGGGTGTGCTTGAGCGTATCGATCGCCGCATAGATCAGGTTGGAACGATCGTAGACCGGGACGATCTCGACCGACTTCGGCAAGCTACTCGCGATCTCCTTGAAGCGCTTCTTGACGTTCTCGATGACGTCGAGGGCGTTGACGCCGAAGCGCTGCAGCACGATGCCACTTGCGACCTCGCCCTCACCGTTCAGCTCCGCGATCCCGCGTCGCTCGTCGGGCCCGAGCTCGACGCTGGCGACGTCGCGCAGCAACACCGGCGTGCCGTTGCTCGTCTTCAGGACGATGTTGCCGAGATCATTGATGCTCCGGATGTAGCCCCTGCCGCGGATGACGTACTCGAACTCGGAGAGCTCGACGGTGCGGCCGCCGACGTCGGCGTTGCTGGCACGGATCGCGTCCCGGATCTTCTGCATGCCGATGCCACGGTCCCGCATCCGCTGCGGATCGAGGACGACGTTGTACTGCTTGACGAAGCCGCCGATGCTGGCGACCTCGGCGACGCCTTCGGCCTTGGCCAGCGCGAACTTCAAGCTCCAGTCCTGGATCGTGCGGGTGTCCGCAAGATTCAATTCCCTGGACATGACGGCATACTGGTAGACCCAACCAACGCCGGTCGCGTCGGGCCCGATGGTCGGGGTGACGCCGGCCGGAAGCCTGGACGACGCGCCATTGAGAAACTCCAGCACGCGGGAGCGCGCCCAATAGATGTCGGTGCCATCCTCGAAGATGACGTAGACGAACGACACGCCGAAGAAGGAGAAGCCGCGCACGACCTTCGATTTCGGCACGGTCAGCATTGCCGTCGTCAAGGGATAGGTGACCTGATCCTCGATCACCTGCGGCGCCTGGCCGGGATACTCGGTGTAGACGATCACCTGCGTATCCGAGAGGTCCGGAATTGCATCCAGCGGAAGATGGATCAGCGCATAGAGGCCGGCCGCAGCGGCGAAGCCGGTCCCGAACAGGACCAGCAGCAGGTTGCGCGCCGACCAGGCGATGATGCGGGCGATCATTTGTGATCTCCCATTGCGTGGCCGGGGCCGGCACTTTCCGCAAATCCCTTCAGGGCAGCCTTCAAATTGCTTTCCGCATCGATCAGAAAGTTGGCGGAAGTGACCACCGCTTCGCCATCCGCAAGCCCATCCCGCACCTCGATATAGCCACCGCCGCGCCGGCCGAGCTTGACCTCTCGCGGTTCGAAGCGCCCGTCACCCTTGTCGACGAGAACGGCCTGCCGGCTGCCGGTGTCGAGCACTGAACTGTCGGGTACCGTCAGGACAAGCGCGGCATCGGCCGTGTCGATCTCGGCATCGACATACATGTCCGGCAGCAGCATCGCATCGGGATTGGCGAGCTCGACCCGGACACGAACGGTTCGGGTATCGCGGTTCACCTGCGGATAGACGATTGCGATCTTGCCGGTGAAGGTCCAGCCGGGAAAGCTGCGGGCCCGAACCGCCACCGACTGCCCGACCGCGACGGTGCCGAGATCGCGCTCGGCCACGTCGACCAGCGCCCAGACCACCGAAGTGTCGGCGATGCGAAACAGCACATCGCCGGGATTGGCCCGCATGCCTTCGATCGCGCTGCGCTCCAGGACAATCCCGTCGCGCGGCGCCGACCAGCTGATGGTGACGGGCGCAACCCGCGTCTTCTCCATCTCCGCGATAACAGGCTCCGGCACATCGAGATTGACCAGACGCTGACGCGAACCGCGGCCATAAGTCTCCACGCCGCCTACCACCTTGGAGGTGATCGTCGCGAGATATTCCGCCGCGGCGGAAGCGACCGCCGAACTGTAGACCTCCATCAGCGGCTGGCCGGCCTTGACGCGGACGCCGGTGGTGACGTCGGCGACCTTCTGCACAAAGCTTTCCGCGCGCATCGCGATCACCGACACGCGGCGCTCGTCCAGCTGGATCGTGCCGGGCGCCTTCACCAAGACGCGGATCGCACGCCGTTCGACCGGCTCGGATTTCACACCGGTGCGCTGGATCTTGCCGGGTGAAAGCCTCACCGTGCCGTCGTCGGTGTCATCGCCTTCATAGACGGGGATGTAATCCATCCCCATCGAATCCTTCTTGGGCACTGGCGAGGTGTCGGGCAGCCCCATGGGATTGCGGTAGTACAGAATCTTCCGCGGGGATCCCGCCTGCTGCTGTGGCTTTGCCCGCGCCGGGGTTGCCTGGTCATCGTCGTAGACCGGCAGATAATCCCGTCCGCGGTCGTCCTTCTTTGGGGCCGCCGACCAGAGTGGTGCGCCGCTGGGATCACGGTAGTAGAGCGGTGTTCGGTCGGCCGCTGATGCGCGCGGGGCAAACGTTCCGTTCAAGGAGCCGTAGCCGACCAGGGCGAGGCCGCAGCCCAGCGCAACAGTCGTGAGGAGAGGCAACGTTTTCATGGCGTGTATCCGCGCAGCCGGGAGCGCGCGTCCGTGTGAATGAAGAGGGAAATGTCGGGCGCGGCGAGGCAGCGCCCGAATGTTCACTCGGTCGCCGTGACGATCACCTCGCCGACGACAGTCTCCGGTTCGCCCTGCACCTTCACAGACAACGTCATCTGGTAGCGGCCGGCCATCGGCAGGTCCGTTTTGAAGGCGTACACGCCAGGCTCCTTCGACGGTAGCGGTGCGACCGCCGATTCCATTTCGGCCATGCCGTCGGGGGCCATGTCGACGCGTGTCTTGAAGACGATCGCGTCCGGCACCGGCTTGCCGGTTCGCTTGTTGGTCAAGCGAACGGCGAGCGTGACGTCGTCGCCCTTCTTCATCTGCGGATTGACGGGCTCGAAAGCATAGTCGCCGGCGCCCGCCATGGCGGCGGAAACGGCAAGCGAAAGGGTGGCGGCCAGAGCCGCTGTGCTGAATTTGGAAAGCATAGTCCAGTCCTCATGAATTGATCTTCCGCCGTGGCGCATGGCGCGCACGTCAGTCATCGTCGCGAACGGGCGTGCCGTTCGCGTCGCGAGCTCGCGAGATCAGATTCGAGGAGGTCGGAAGGGAGGATTGCCGCTGCGGAAGGAGACGACCTGATCGGCAGGAAGGGCGATCTTGCTCGCAGCGACCGCGAGATATTCGAACGCGACCGGCCTGACATCGCCGAGTGCGATGATGCCGCCGACGCAGCAGAAGCCCATCCCGCACTTGTAAGCCGCGTGGGAGGCCGTTCCCTTCATGTCGGGACAACAATCGTCCATCGACATCTCGGGCTCGCCGCCCATGTGCATGGTCGTCTGCATGTCAGACGACATTGCAGGTTGGGCTGCGGACGCGCCAACGGGCAGCATCGCCAGGGATATGGCGATTGCGAGGGCCAGAATGGTACGGACGAACCGCATCAATAGCGACTTACCTTGTCAGACCGGAACACGGCCTGAGCATCATACTCGGGCCGGGAAAACAGTCATTGACCACGGTCAAGCATTCGTGACCGATCCGCCTCACCTGTCCTGCATCCGCATTAACTTCCGACACCACCGACCAATCGCGGGCGATTGGCGCGCGGGTTCTCGGCTGCGACGGCAAGCAGCCAGGCGCGAAAACCGACGATCTCCGGACAATCCGCGGTGCCTTCGGGCGCAATCAGCCAGTCGCCCAGCCCCGTCCCCTCGTTGATCCGATCGCAGCGATAGCCGGGATGACGGCCGAGGCCGCGGGCGATCAGCAGATCGACCTTGCCCTCGACCAGCTCGTGCAGGCCGGCGGGCTGCAGCACGCGCAAGCCGATCTCTGCATGCTGCTCGCGAAATGCCGACAGATCGAGGCGACGCAGGTCGAAGCTGGCATGGACACCCAACTGCAGCAGCACCGCACCGGCCGGCTTCAATTGCGCAGTCGCATCCGCAATGTGGCGAAAGCCTTCGGATACCCCGGGCAGATAGGCTTGGCCTGCCCCGGTCAGGATCAGCTGCTTGTGCAGCCGCTCGAACAGCTGCACGCCGAGGCGCGCCTCCAGCGCTTTCACCTGCTGCCCCACGGCAGCCGGCGTCACGTGCAGCTCGTGCGCGGCCAGCTTGAAGCTGAGATGGCGCGCGGCGGCCTCGAAGGCGCGAAGCGCGTTGAGTGGCGGAAGGGCGTAGGTCATCGCGCCGCAGTTTGACACCGATGGACCGCAGCCTTGCAATAGATTTTCTTGCGCTGAACCGCAGGAATGATGCTTTGCGCCGCCGCGATGCCGCCGGATACGGTCAGCCCGCAATCCGGAGAAACCTCATGCCCGCAGCCCACATCTTCAGCCACAATCCCACAACGGTCCATCCGCCCGCCGGCGGCTACTGCATGGGACTTGAACTGAAGCAGCATCGCCGCCTGCTGTTCATCAGCGGCCAGGTGCCCGAGAGACCCGACGGCACCGAGCCTGAAGGTTTTGAGGCACAATGCGAACAAGCCTGGCGCAACGTCAAGGAGGTGCTCGCCGCCGCCGGTCTTGGCGTCGAGCATCTGGTCAAGGTCAACACGTTCCTGACTGACCGGGCTCAACTCGTGACCAACCGCACCATTCGCCGTGCGATGCTCGGGGAGCATCAGCCCGCGCTGACGGTCGTCGTCGCCGAGACCGTCGGCAGCAAATGGCTGCTCGAGATCGAGGCGATTGCCGCGGAATGAAGTTTTTACCGATTGTCCAACAGGCCAATGATGCGAGGCTGCCATGGCTGAGATCCATCCCTTCTACGAGCAGTATCGCGGCGCGATGGAAGCCGCGATGCACCAACGACTCGACCTTGCCGAGCCGATGTTGCGCGAGCGCGCGCATCTCACCGAGATCGACAGGATCAGGCGGGAGGTGATGGACGAATTCGCGATCGTGCTCACCCAGATGCCCTATGTCGGCGGCGCGGCGAGCCGCATGAGCGATGTCTTCATGCGTCTCACCGGATTCATGGCCACCAGCCGCGTGCTGCGGCGACACGGCGTGCCGCTGCCATTGATCCGCGAGATCGAGCGAGAGACCCATAAGGCGCAATTGTTCACCGTGCCGGAGGCCGAACGTCTCGCCGCGGGGGATCAGTTCATGTCGCCGGAGAACCAGACCCTGCTACGCGAGCAGGCGGCCAAAAGCACGACGGCGAGCCATCAGGCCGAATTTCCGGAGGATTTCGTCTATGATTTCATCGAGCCGGGTCCCGGTGACAATTTTGAATTCGGCATCAACTACCGCGCCTGCGGCTTCTGCAAATTCGCGGGCCGCCACGGCGACAAGGAGATATTGCCGAATATATGCGGGCTCGATTTCGACGCCTATGCAACGCGCGGCATCCATCTGGACCGGACACAGACGCTCGCCGGCGGTGCAAGCCACTGCAATTTCCGCTTCTCTCGGATGGGCCGCGATGGTTGACGTCGCGCGGGACCAACGCCTCGCGTTCGCGCGCTTAACTAGTGCCGCCGCAGCGGCAGTTCTCGTAGTCCACGGGATCGTGACTGTTGACGATCGTCACGCTGCCGCCGTGGCTGAGCTTCAGCTCGCGCAGCCGCGCCTGGTTGGCGATGCGGGCGTTGCGATCCATGTCGACGCGGCGCTGGAAATAGCGGAGCACCAGCGGCGCGCGCGGCGATGCGTCGAGCTGGGCATGATGGAAATAACTGTCGCCGGCATGCAGCAGCCATTTGCCGCCGGTGCGGACCGCGATGCCGCAATGACCGAGTGTGTGACCGGCCAGCGGGATCATCAGGATATCCGCTTCGCGATCGCCGAGCGCGCGCACGCCAGTGAAGCCGAACCAGCCCTCGCCGGCCTCGCCGTAGAATGTCCAGCTCGGCCCGTGGCTCCATTGCCCCGTGACATAGCGCCCTTCCGGCGGCGCGGGTTTGCGTAGCACAGCCATATCGTATTCAGTGCGATGGACGTGGATCGCGGCGCGGGGAAAGTCGGGCACGCCGCCGGCGTGATCGCGATCGAGATGCGTCAGCAGCACGTGGCGCACGTCGCCAGGCGAATAGCCGAGCGCCTTCACCTGCTGCACGGCCGTCTCTGACGGATCGAGCTTTGGCGCGGTCTGGCGCAGCCACCGTCGTCCGAGCCGGTCGGGCGCCGCGATATCGCCGAGCCCGATGCCGGTGTCGACCAGAGCGAGGCCGCTTTTGGTTTCGATCAACAGGCAATGACAAACCATGCGGGCGCGCTGGAACAGGCTTCCTGTGCCGTTCACGAGCCGGCGGCCCATGGGACACATGGTGCCGGTGTTGAGATGATGGATTTTCATCGAGCTTCCCTGCCTGTTTCGAACAGGGACTTCTTGTCATCCTCAAATCCATAGGTAAAATATCAAATATTGATAGTATCTCTAGGCTTAACCTATGGATATCCGCGAGCTCCGCTATTTCGCCGCCGTCTACCGCGAACGCAACCTCACGGCTGCAGCGCGCACGTGCTTCGTGTCGCAGCCGTCGATCTCGACCGCGATCACCAATCTGGAGGCCGAGCTCGGCACCACGCTCTTCATCCGGCACAAGAAGGGCGTCGCGCCGACCGCTTCGGCCGAGCAGTTTCATGCACTGGCCCGCCGCATCATCGACGAGGCCGATGCCGCGCGCAGCCTGTTCCGCAAACCCAGCACGAAAACCAATCTGACGCTCGGCCTGATGCGTACGCTCGACCTGCCCCGGACGATCGCGCTGCTGAAGCCGCTGACGGCGCGCAGCGACGTCGCGCTCCGGCTCGTCGGCAGCGACGAGCGCGCGGATGCCAGGATCATCTCGAAGAGCATGTTGCGCGATGACGAGCATTTCGTCCCGCTCTGGAGCGAGCGCTACGTCGCGGCGCTGCCGCCGTCGCATCCGTTGACGCTAAAGGAACGGCTGCGGGCGGCCGACCTCGCCGACGTTCCCCTGATCGACCGCTGCCATTGCGAGCAGAGCGCGTTCTTCGGCCGCGCGGCGCAGCGACGCCCGTCCGCGGCGATCGCGCAATCTGAGGACTGGGCCATGGCGCTGGTCGCGGCCGGCGTCGGCGTCGCCATCGTCCCCGAAGGCGTGGCGAAGGGCCATCCGGATGTCGCCATCCGGGAGATCGAGGTGAAGGTCAAACGCGAGGTCGGCCTCGCCTATCGCGCCTCAGTGCCGCTGGCGGACGTGTTGAAGGATTTTGTCGGAAAACTCCGGAAGCAGCGCCGCAAACCGGAGCGCAGCGGGCGACGGCCTCGCTCGACGCGGTCCTAGCCCTTCGACACTACCGCGCGGCCGTAGGCCGGCTGCGACTGAACCGGGGGATTGGCGGTCTGGGCCGCGAGCTCGCCGATCAGGCGATCGGCGTCGGCGGCCATGCCGTCGGGAGCCTGGATCACCAGCCGCTCCAGCGCAAAGCGATAGGACGAGACGCGCTGCTCGAGCGACAGCTGCACCCACTGGATGATCAGCGCGTTCTCCCGCATGCGTTCGACCGCATCGGTCTTCTCCTGCGGCGAGAGCGCGGAGACGCGCGCCATGCTGGCCTCGCGCTTCTTGTCGAGATCGATGACGCGGATCGCGCTGGCGAAGAACGGCTCGAACCGGGTGATGTCGTTGCGCACGTCCTCGATCAGCTGCGCATAGCGCGAGGCATGCGAGCGGTGCGGCTCGTCGATCAGCGTTCGGCCGTACATGGTGCGGTCGAACACGACCTTCTGGCGCCACGGTGACGGCAGGGCCTTGTAGTCGCCGAACACGCTCTTCCAGGCCGGCCGCGACAGCGGCGGCTCGATCATGGGATAGGCGAGGTCGCGAAGCTGGCGCTCTTCGTCGGTGAGCTGGAATTGGGAGGGCTTCAGGCCGAGGCTGCCGGTGGCCTCGATGCCAAGCCAGCGATGCATGTCGTCGCTGCGCATGTCGGCGCGGGTGCGGCCGAAATCACCGCCACTGCAGGCGGCGAGCGACGCGCCGACAGCTGCGAGCAGGATGGCTGATACGATGGTGCGGATCTGGCGGATGGAGTCCGGCATTGCAAACGACGATCGCGTCAGCGGCGCCGACGACGGCGCCCCGGCGCGGTGCCTGCTTCGGGCCCGCGGTCGCCGCTGGTTTCGTCTGCCTCGCGCTCGATCCGGATGACGGGAAGAATCAGGATCGTTCCCATGTCCGCGCGCGGTGTGACATCCCCCGACGAGCCCACCCGGCGAGCGGCCGGAAATTCGATGATGGTCCCCATGTCAGCTCTCTCAACTGCCGCGCGACCAAACGCGCCCCGGCAACATGGAGATCATTAGGATCAGTTTATGGTTAACGGGGTGTAAACATGGTCTTTTGACCGTAACCGCACGGGCCGTCCCGCAACGAGACGAGACCGCTTGAAATGCGCGGGTTTGCTTCACACCTCGTTTTCCTTAACGAGCCTTTAAAGGACCCCTGATAGGCTTGCGGGAACAGTTCTTCCGAGTTGCGTACCCTCCATGACCAAGTCGCTGTTTCCCGGATTCGACGGGCTGATGACCCTCTCCCGCCGCGAGGGCGTGGATGTTCGCCCCACCCTGCTGCGCGTGCTGACCGATCTGTATGTCCAAGCCAGCACCCACAGCGAGGACGAGCAGCGGCAGTTCATCGAGCTTGCGACGCGGCTGATCGACCAGGTCGACGACGCGACGCGCGCTTCCGTCAAGGCGAAGCTTGCGATCTATCCGCAGACGCCCGTCCCGGTCTTGCAGAAGCTCGGGCTGGTCGCCGCGCAGGAAGGCCGCAGGATTCCGCTCGCGCGCGAGATCCCGCGTGCTGCACCCGCCCCTTCGCCGGCCCGCACGCCGACCGAGGCCGAGCAGCGCATGGCCGCCAGCATGGCGATGCAGCCGAAGGAAGCGGCCGAGATCCACGACATGTTTTTCCGCGCCGATGCGAGCCAGCGCGCGCTGATCCTGCACAATCTGGCGCAGACGCCGCTGAAGGCCGCGCCGCGGATTCCGACGGTGCACGCCAAGCGCGCCATCCAGATCCTTGAGATGGCCGCGATTGCAGGCGACGTCGACAGTTTCATCCACGAGCTCGGCGACACCCTGATCCTGCCCTCGCGCGTCGCCGCAGAGATCGTCGACGATCCCGGCGGCGAAGCGCTCGCGGTTGCCGCACGCGCGCTCGACATGCCGAGCCCGAACTTCCAGCGCATCCTGCTGTTCTTCAAGCCCGCGATCGGTAATTCCGTGAACGAGGTCTACCGCCTGTCGCGGCTCTATGACCGTCTCAGCGACCGCTCCGCCCTGGTGATGCTGGCCGCGTGGCGCGGCTCGACGCTTGCGGTCACGCGCGCAAAATATCAGCCGTCGCTGCATGACAGCGACCGCCAGCGCGCACGGAGCAGCGCCAGCCAGACACGGCCGAACGTGCAGCCCGGCTCGAGCCCGGCCGTGCGCACGGGCAGCAGCGGGTCGTCGGAGCGCTAGTCAGATCTTGGCCAGATCGAGGAAGTGCCGTCCCGCACGGTCTTCGGTCTCCACGATCCAGGCGTCCGGATCGAAGCGCAGTTCCTTGGTCAACCGCTCTTCCACCGCTGACTCCGGCACCGGCTGCGGCGCAATCGGCACGAAGAAGCGATCGACGGGCCGGCCGTCGTCATAGGACGTCTGCGGCGCCGGCACGTAGAGCATCGCATTGCCGTCGAGCAGCGACACTTTCACGAATACCGCGCCCGCCTCCTCGGCGCCGCGACGCCGCACCGCGCCGAACACGCCCTCGGTCTGACACCGGCGCAGATAGGCTGAGACCCAGATATTTGACTTCAAACGCATGGACGCACGATAGGCCAGCAAGAGACGTGACGCCAGTCTCGGCGCCTGCGCCTCACGCCTTGCGTGTGCCCTCCTGACCGCCGCGGATCTTGCTCGCGACGAAGTACGACAGCGGCATGGCGAGCGTGAATCCCACGGCAACGGCATAGGGAATGTTCTTGATGGCGTTGGCCGCAAAATTCGGCACCATCAGCACCACGATAAGGCTGATGCCCGCCAACGTGGTCCCCAGCATCATCCAAATCAGAACCGAAACCTTGAACATGACGACCTCCACTCTCTGGTGATAATGAGGCATCATCTTCCCTGACGGCGACGGCGGTCATTGATCCCGGGCAAATCTTGATGGTGCGAATCTGGCCCCGATTTTGTCGGAGCAGCGCTGCGAATTGATTGGCATCAATGACGGAAGGAATCGCGGCTATTCGACGGGATGGCCGATTGCGGCGGCGAGTTCGCGCAGCAGGCGGTCCGACACCTGGCCGGTGACGGGCATCTTGCGCTGGCGCTCGAATGTCTGGATCGCCGACTGGGTCTCGCCGCTCATCGTGCCCGTGATCTTCAAATTCCCATAGCCGTATTCGGACAGCGCGCGCTGCACGCCGGCGAGACGACGCGCCGCCGGGCTTTGCTGCGCCGGGATGGGCGCCGGCGGCCGCGCGACGGCCACCGCGGACGGTGCCGGCGTCGGTGTCGTGGCCTTGATCACTAGATTGGTCATGGGATCGCCGGAGCGCGGCGTCGAGGCCGTCGTCTCGGCAGGCTTCTCTGGCACTTTCTCGGCCGGCTTCGGCTCCACGCGAAACTCGGTTGCCTTCGGCTCCAGCGGCGACGTGTCGGCGCCGACGGGCCGCGGGCGCGGCAAGGGATTCGCCAGCGACGTGGAGGATGGCGCAGGAAGATTGATCACGGTGCCGAACATCGGCGCCGGATGCCGGCCGGTCTGCAGGAACAGCGCGTTCGCAACGATGGCGCTGATCGCGGCGGCGGCGACGAAACCGGCCAGCGTATCCTTGGGGCTGTGCAGAAGCACGCGCAGCACGAGATTGCGCTCGGTCTCGACATCCACGACCGCGGCCTTGGCACCACCCTTGGCGCCACGGCGGCGCGGAGCAGCTTCGTCGTTGGCAGACTTTCTAGGCACTTTTCTTCACCAGGGCAGGTTGGTCCTGAACTTCATGACGGGGCACCGGCGTCAGCGTCGCGATTTTGCTCTCGGCCGCCACTTTATCGGAAGGCTTGGCTTGCGGCGGCGTGTAGACGAGCGGCAGCTTGACGGTGACGGCGGTACCCTCGCCGACTTTGCTTTGTACCGTCAATTCGCCGAGATGCAACGCCACCAGGCTCTTCACGATCGAAAGACCGAGGCCCGTGCCTTCGTGACGGCGCTCATAGGTCTTGCCGCACTGGAAGAACGGCGCACCGATGCGCTTGAGGTCATCGGGCGCGATGCCGACACCGGTATCGCTGATCCGCAGCGTGAGCTGCGAAGCGGATGCCGATGCAGACACCGTGACCTGGCCGCCGCGCTCGGTGAACTTGACGGCATTGGCGACGAGATTGAGCACGATCTGCTTGAACGCCCTGGGATCGCCGGTCATCATGGGCAGATCCTGCGGCGCATCGGTGATGAGGTCGATGCCGTTCTCGCGCGCCTTCAGCGCCAGCAGATTGCAGCAATGCATCAGCGAGGCGCGCGGCGCGAAAGGCTCCGACGCAATCTCGAAATTTCCCGATTCCATCTTCGACATGTCGAGGATGCCGTTGACGACCGACAGCAGATGCTGGCCGGACGCGTTGATCAGCTCGGCGTATTCCTTGCGCTGGCTGGCTGCCAGCATCAGGGCCTGCTCCTGCGCGATCATCTCGGAGAAGCCGATGATGGCGTTGAGCGGCGTGCGCAGCTCATGGCTCATGGTGGCGAGGAAGCGCGTCTTGGCGGCATCGGCGGCCTCCGCCGCGCTGCGCGCCTGATCGAGCGCCTGCTCGGACAGCTTGCGATCGGTGACGTCGCGCATCACGGCGACGACTTCGAGCTCGGCAGTGGCTTCGCGGCGCTGATCCTCGAGCGGCCGGCACCGCATCTCGACCCAGATGAAATCGATCTGACCGCGCTCGGAGCCGGCAGGCTCCCGCCGCAGCCGGAATTCGACGCTGCGCACGTCGCCGCGCGCGGCATCGGAGAGCGCGGTGAGGTAGGCCGGACGATCGGCGACATGGACGCGATCGAACAGGCCGTGGCCAAGCAGCTGCGCGACCGGCATGCCGAGCAGGGCTTCCACCGCCGGCGAGATGAACTGCACCGCGCCGTTGCGCTGATGCCGCGAGATCACGTCGCTCATGTTGCGCGCCAGCATGCGATAGCGCTCCTCCTCGCGCGACAGCAGTGCGACGCTGGTGCGGGCAAGCGACTCGGCGCCGAAGGCGAGGCCTGCGGCATAGAGCGTCGCGGAAGCGACGCCGAACGCCATCATCACGCCGCGTTCTGCGCCGTTGAGGTCGCCGGCCGGCAGCCAGCCGAGCTGGCTCAGCAGGATCAACAGTCCCGCGCAGGACAGCGCAAGCAAGGAGGCAAAAGCCGCGACGCGGCGCGAGGCTGACAGCGCGGCCTCGAGGGGAACCACGACCAGCCAGATCGCGGCAAACGATTCGATGCCGCCGGTCGTGGCCGCGATGGCCATGATCAGGCCGGCGAGCGCCAGCGACGACAGCACGTGGGCGCCTTCATAGCGGCCGGTGCGCGACAGGAACCAGGACAACAGGATCGGCGCGATCAGCCAGGCGAAGGCCGCGACCTCGATCGCGCTCGGCGCGCCACGCAGGACGAGATAAACGGGGAATGCGGCAAAGGCAGCTAGGCTTCCGAGAAGCCGCGGCGCCATGAAAGCCCGATGGCGCGCACGCGTCAGCGCGTCGTAACGCGCGGAGGGATGCAGCAGTGCATCGAGACAATCGCGGATGATACTCAAAACTGTCACGGGTCTCGCGCTTCGGCTCAATCGTCTCGAGAAGACGCGCCGGAACGCCTCCTTATCGTTGAGCCACCGTGTCAGAGTGACCTTAAACGAGTGCTAAGGCGGGTCGGCGTGCGACCGGACACCGCGATATCGCGGAGATTTTTAGGCGATTTGACGATGTCATCATCGCAGATGGTGAACACAGGGTTTCGCGAGCCGGATCATGGTTTCGAATTGGTGGATGCGGGTCCGGGCCACCACGGTTGCCCGCATCAATCGAAAATTTACGAGACCTCTATCCGCGAAGATTCTTGCGTAAATTTTCCGCGAATTAAGCTCAAGGCAATGACTTGCGATTTATCGAGAGTTGCTAGGTCGAAACGCGCGCGGAAATCGCCGTCGCGGGATCGAACATACAGGTCGCAAGATGCGCTTTCTGCTTCGCATCACATTCTGGCTCGGGCTGGTGCTGGTGCTCCTGCCGCGGGACAAGACGCCCGAATCGGGCAAGCTGCCGCAAATCGGCGCAGCCGACGCGGTGCAGGCTGCGACCGCGGCCGTCTCCGACATGACCCAGTTCTGCAAGCGTCAGCCCGCGGCCTGCGAGGTCGGCGGACAGGCCGCCACCATCATCGGCCAGCGGGCGCAGGACGGCGCGAAGAAGATCTACCAGATCATCAACGACAAGAAAGACCAGATCACCAACGAGAAGAACGAGAAGACCGACAAGAAGGCGCCCGACCACACCGGCTCGATCACGATCGCCGGTGAAGGCGATACGGCTGCGACCGAAGCGCCGCGCGACACGCTGACCCAGGACGATCTCGCGCTGGAATGGCGCGGCCCCGAAACGGGGAATTAGGCACCAAATCCTATCGATTTCGGCAGCCTGCGTCCCTATATTGGCCTGAACAGGAACCACGGGCCATCAATGACTTCGATTGACGACATCAGGGACAATTTTGAGCTTCTGGACGACTGGGACGACCGCTACCGGTACGTCATCGAGCTCGGCCGCACCCTGGAACCGATGCCCGAGGACGAGCACTCGGCCGAGAACAAGGTGCAGGGCTGCGTCAGCCAGGTCTGGCTCCAGAAGCTGGTCGACCGCGACGGCGGTGCGCCGATCCTGAAATATCGCGGCGACAGCGACGCACATATCGTGCGCGGGCTGGTCGCGATCGTGCTTGCGCTGTACTCCGGCCGCACGCCGCAGGAGATTCTCGATACCGACGCGATTTCCGTGTTCAACGAGTTCGGCTTCCGCGACCACCTGACGCCGCAGCGCTCCAACGGCCTGCGTTCGATGGTCGAGCGTATCAAGACCGACGCGAAAGAGGCGCTGGCGGAAGCGTCGTAAGAAGCTTCGAAGGGTAGGCAAAGCGCAAGCGTACCCACCATCTCGAGTGCGTGGGCACGGCGCTTCGCGCCTTTGCCCAACCTACGAAACCGAGCACGCCGCTCTACTTTCCCTTCTTCCGCTGCTGCTGTCCCAGGCCCATCTTCTTCGCCAGTTGCGAACGCGCCACCGCGTAGTTCGGCGCGACCATGGGATAGTCGGCCGGCAGGCCCCATTTCTCGCGATATTGCTCGGGCGTCATGTTGTACTGGGTGCGCAGGTGGCGCTTCAGCGACTTGAAGCGCTTGCCGTCTTCGAGACACACCAGATAGTCCGGCGCGATCGACTTCTTCAGCGAGACCGCAGGCTTTGCCGGCTCGAGCGGTGCTTCGGCGCGGCCCGACGACACCCGCGTCAAAGCGCCGTGCACCTGGCTGATCAGGTTCGGAATCTCGGCGGCCGGCGTCGGGTTGTTGCCGACATAGGCCGACACGATGCTCGCCGTCAGCTCGATGAAGTTCTTGGCCCCGGCATCAGACATGGGCGCCCTCTCTCCAATCTGGCTCCGTCGCTGCATTGGCGGCGGTGAAGTATTCTCTGTCAACAATACGTTTGGCTGAAATACGACGACTGGCGAATGTGAGCCTATTACTGATCTCGCGACAACAGCCACGAGGCTTTACTTCAAGGCTGGAGGTCTTCAGCCGCGCTGGTCGAGATGCGCACGCAGCTCGTCAATGGAGGCAAAGCGCATCATGCCCTCCGGCATCTGCGCCTCGATCGAGCCATCGGAATAGAGCGAATAGGCCATGCCGTCGACGATGCCGGATTTGAGCACCGTCACCGACGCCGGTTCGACCGGTGGCGGCTCGGGTGCAGGCGGAGGTGCGACAGGTGCAGCAGGCTCGAAGGCCGACGACGGGCGCGGCGGCCGACGCGCCGCGGGCGGCTCCGGCGGCCGCGCGCGATCCGGCTTCGGCCAGGCGTCCTCGAAGCTAGCGGGCGGAGTTTCGGGCGCAGCCGCTTCCGCCGGCTCGGCGTGAGCCTGCAGCGGCGGGTTCTCGGCAGCCTTGGTCTCCTTGGCCTCGGCGCGCTCGCGCTCCTTGCGCGAGCTCGAGGCGAACAGCAAATTGCGCCTTCGCGGCGCTTCCGGAGCTGCGGAGGGGGGCGGAAGTGGAGGCGGAGGCGCTTCGGGCTCGGCCGGTGCCTCCGCGCGCGGGCGCGCCGGCGTGGGCACTTCGGCCTGCCATGGCGGCGCAGCCGGCGGTACCTGCGGATCACCCCGCACCGCCGTGGCAGGCTCCGGCGCAGGCGCACCCAGGCCATTTGGCCCGGCGAGACCCGGCGGCAGCACCGGCCTCACGCGAACCTCCGACGCTGCGGCTCCAGCCAGACGGCGGCCGATCGCTTGCAGCTCGAGCAGGACGACGTAGAGGCCGACCAGTAACATTCCGGAGCAGACGCCAATCGTCCCGCTCGTTATGAGCGTGCTGCCGACGCTGAATTCCCTGTAGCCGAAGCCATACGCGACCGTAAGGAGGCCCGCCACGACGGCGAAAATCCCTGCGATCAACAAAGCCACGCTCATCGAACAAACCCCCGGCCACGCGTCCACACGCGGCACCCGCTACGCCACGATACCGTCTTACAGCGTTCCTCGCCAACGACCAATTGCCGCCGCCGTTCCTAAAGGGAAGGATATCAGGGACTTATTCACATTCCCTTCAGCAACGGTCCGCTAGCTCTCATGTGCTCCAAGTTGGCCGGAAATTGCTGCGTCGCATCAGGAATTTAGCCATAATGCCCAATTACTTGGTAATGGAACTGCGCTATAGGGATTCCGGGGAACAGGCCCGCGCGCACCAGCAGGGCCAAGAGGGGATTCCGGGTCACCAATAGCCATGACATCCATCACGACCTCGGCGATCGACACGCCTCTCGGGCGCTCGGTTGAACGGACTTGCGACGACCTCGCCATGCTGGTGCTGGCTGCCGTCGCCGTCATTGCAGGCCTGACCTTCCGCGATTACGGGCTCGGCTGGGACGACTATACCCATGCCGAATATGCCGACCTGCTGCTGCGCATGTACGGCTCCGGCTTCAGGGACACGGCCGCGCTCTCCTTCGCCAACCTCTATATGTACGGCGGCGGCTTCGACATGGCCGCAGCGCTGCTCCACAAGATCCTCCCGCTCGAGCTGTTCGAGACGCGACGCCTGGTCGGTGCGACCGTCGGCGTGATCGGGCTTGCGGTGACCTGGCGGCTCGGCCGCCGCGTCGGCGGACCTCTTGCCGGCCTCGGCGCGCTGCTGCTGCTGGCGCTCTGCCCGATCTTCTACGGCCACATGTTCATGAACCCGAAGGATGCGCCCTTCGCGGTGGCGATGATCATCCTGATGCTCGGCCTGGTCCGCCTTGCCGAGGAATATCCAAATCCCTCGCCGCGCACGATCCTGATCGTCGGCCTGGGTGCAGGCCTCTCACTTGGCACGCGCGTTCTCGGCGGGCTGGCGCTGGTCTATGCGATGATCGGCTTCGTCCCGCTGTTCCTGGAGGAACTGCACGCCGAGGGCGCTCGCGAAGCGGTGCGCCGTTTCGTCCATGTCATCTACGTGTTGTTGCCCGGCCTCGTGCTCGGCTACCTCGTGATGGGCCTGATCTGGCCGTGGTCGATCATCGAGCCCGGCAATCCCTTCGAGGCCTTGACCTATTTCTCGCACTTCTTCGAGAAGCCCTGGAAGGAGATGTTCGACGGCGCGATCGTCTCCGTGCCCGACATGCCCTGGTCGTATCTGCCGACGCTGTTCGCGCTGCAGCTGCCCGAAGTGATGCTGGTGCTGATGGCCGGCGCGGTGATCGGCACCTTCGCCATGCTGCCGCGCCGCGAGACTCCGGCGCGCCGCAAGACCATCATGCTGATGCTGACGCTGGCAGCGACGCTGCCGCTCGCGATCGCAATGGTGAAGCGGCCGGCGCTCTACAACGGGATCCGCCATTTCGTCTTCGTGATCCCGCCGATGGCGGTGCTCGGTGGCATTGCCTTCGGCTGGGCCATGGAGCGCCTGCGCGCCAACCAGCGCGCCTGGCAACCGGCGGTGCTCGCCGTGTTCTGCTTCGGCCTTGCCTTGCCGCTCGCCGAGATGATCCGGCTGCATCCCTATCAGTACACCCACTTCAACCACATCGCCGGAACGGTACGCGCCGCAGACGACCGCTTCATGCTGGACTATTGGGGCCTTGCGCTGAAGCAGGCCTCCGACGAACTGCGCGAGCAGCTCGTCGAGCGCCAGGAAGTGCCGCCGCGCAATCGCAAATGGAAGGTTGCGGTGTGTGGTCCGCAGCGCCCGGCCCAGGTCGCGCTCGGCCCGGACTTCACCATCGGCTGGGATTCCAACGCGGCCGATTTCGCCATGACGCTCGGCGAGTTCTACTGCAAGGGCCTGACGGCGCCCGTGATGGTCGAGATCAAGCGCGACGACGTCGTGTTCGCGCGTGTCTACGACATCCGCGGCCGCAGCATTTCCAGCCTGCTGTCGATCCCGGCGCCGTAAGATTTTTCTCCGGATCCGCCGGGTTCATGCGGGCTACGCTGAACTGCCGCGCTCTGCACGCCTTGCTGCCAGCTGTTTGCAAGACTAGGCTCCCCCTCCGCAACAACGAGGTTCGGAGAGATTTGCCATGTCACCAGCGGAAGCGCGCCTGAAGGAAGTGCCGTCTGATATGACGGAGGCCGAGTGGCAGCAACGGATCAATCTCGCCGCCTGCTATCGCCTCGTCTCGCTGTATGGCTGGGACGATCTGGTCGACACCCACATTTCCGCGCGCGTGCCCGGCCCCGACCATCACTTCCTGATCAATCCCTACGGGCTGATGTTCGACGAGATTACGGCCTCGAGCCTGGTCAAGGTCGATCTGCACGGCAACCAGCTCAGCGAGAGCGAGTACAGCATCAATCCGGCAGGCTTCACCATCCATTCGGCGATCCACGAGGTGCGCGAGGACGCAATCTGCGTGCTGCACCTCCACACGCTGGACGGCACCGCGGTGTCGAGCAGCGCCGAAGGCCTGCTGCCGCTGAACCAGACCGCGCAGCTCGTCACCCATGACCTCGCCTATCACGACTATGAAGGCATCGCGCTCGATCACGACGAGCGGCCGCGGCTGCAGAAGGACCTCGGCGATCACAACCACATGCTCCTGCGCAACCACGGCACACTGACCGTCGGCCGCTCGGTCGCCTCCGCTTTCGAGCGCATGTACCACCTCGAGCGCGCCTGCTCGATGCAGGTGCGCACCCGTGCGCTGGGCACGCCGGTCTATCCGGTCGAGGAGATCGCGATCGAGAAGAACACCGAGCTGCTCGCCAACCGCGACCGCGCCGAGCTGCGTTCCACCACTCTCGTGTGGCCGCCGCTGCTGCGCAAGCTCGACCGCGAGCTCCCGGGCTACCGCTCTTGAGATTTCGCGGATTTGGTGTAGGTTAGTTGTCACCTACCTCTACATGTTTTGGAATGAAACGCCGCCCAATTCCGGGCGGCGTTTTTATTTTGGGCCCCGCCGTCATTGCGAGGAGCCCGCGACAAAATTGCGAAGCAATTTTGCGCTGGTGCGACGAAGCAAGCCAGACTGTTTCCTCGAATGGATTCTGAATTGCTTCCGCCTTCGCCGAAGGCTTCGGCGGACACGTCGCTTCGCTCGCAATGACGAGGATAGAGTTTCCGTGCGCTACTTCACGTCCGCCAACGCCGCGAGAATCCGGGCCCAGGAGCGGATGCCTTTCTGGAAGCTGCGCAGATCGTACTTCTCGTTCGGCGAGTGGATGTTGTCATCGTCGAGGCCGAAGCCGACCAGCAGCGAGTCAAGCCCAAGCGCGCGCTTGAAATCGGCAACGATCGGGATCGAGGCGCCGGAACCCATCAGCACGGTCTCCTTGCCCCATTCCTCGGTCAGCGCTTGCCTCGCCGCCGCGAGCGGCTTCATGCTCCAGTCGAGCGCGACGGCCGGCGCGGCGGAATGGTCGCCGAACTCGACCTTGCAGTCGCCCGGAATCCGGGCAGTCACGTAGTCGCGGAACGCCTTGCGGATCTTCAGGGGGTCCTGCCCCTGGACAAGGCGGAACGAGACTTTTGCCGAGGCATGCGAAGGGATCACCGTCTTGGAGCCTTCGCCGATATAGCCGCCCCAGATGCCGTTGACGTCGCAGGTCGGGCGCGTGGAGGCCTGCTCGACCATCAGCCGCCCCTTCTCGCCGGCCGGGATCGACAGGCCGACCGGCTTAAGGAACGACTCCGGCGTGAAGTTGAGCTTCTTCCACTGTTCCAGAATGTCCGGCGGCGTATCCTTTACGCCGTCATAGAAGCCGGGAATGGTGATACGGTTGTCGTCGTCGAACAATCCGCCGAGAATCTTGGTCAGCAGCCGGATCGGGTTCATCGCCGTGCCGCCGAACACGCCGGAATGCAGATCGCGGCTCGCGGCGGTGATCTTCACCTCTTCATACAGCAGGCCGCGCAGCGCCGTGGTGATCGCCGGCGTCTCCGGATCCCACATGCCGGTGTCGCAGACAAGCACGTAGTCGGCCTTGAACTCGTCCTTGTTGGCCTCGACGAACGGCACGAAGTTCTTGGAGCCGACCTCCTCCTCGCCTTCGATCAGGAAGGTGACGTCGATCGGCAGCGAGCCCGTGACTTTCTTCCAGGCGCGGCAGGCTTCAACGAAGGTCATCACCTGACCCTTGTCATCCTCGGCGCCGCGCGCAACGATGATCTTGCGGCCGTCGGCATGATCGGCCACGACCGGCTCGAACGGCGGACGGTGCCAGAGCTCGAGCGGATCGACCGGCTGCACGTCGTAATGGCCGTAGAAGATCACATGCGGCCGTCCGCCCGATTTGACCTTGCCGACGACGGCAGGATGGCCGGCGGTCGGCCTCACCTCGGTCGCGACGCCGAGGCTCGCGATGTCCTTGGCCAGATGCTCGGCCGCCGCCTTGCAATCCGCGGCAAAAGCCGGATCAGCGGAGATCGACTTGATCCGCAGCAGCGAGAACAGGCGCTCGAGGCTGTTGTCGAAGTCCTTGTCGATGTGGTCGAGCACGGATTGAAGCTGCGCGTTGGCCATGGTCGGATGTCCCACTTTTCAAGTCTCAAGATGGTTGTGGTTTTAGCCCTGCCGCGGCGTCCGAGCTAGCCGCAGCCGGCGGATGCCGGATGTGCCAGGCAAGCACAACTGCGAGGATCGCCGTCGCCAGGAGGTTGTTGCCCCAAGCCTGGACGGCGAGGGGAATCGGCGGCAGCGACAACAGCATGAGAATGCCGGCGGCGCCAAGCGCGAGCCCGGTTCCCAGCCGCACCTTCGGCCGCGCATCGAAGGCCGTCCGATGTATCAGCACCGTCAGCGGCAGGAACAGCCACATGAAGTAATATTGTCGCGCCAGCGGCGAGGCGACCGTCATCAGGCAGAACAGGATGCCGAGTTCCTCGGCGTCGGATCGCGCCGTCCTTTTCCGTTGTGACGGTATGACCGCGATGAAGCCGAGCCCGAGCAATGACGATACCGCGAGCACGATCCAGTTCGCCGTCTTGTAGTCGACGTCGATGACATTCATCGTGCGCGCCGGCTTGCGGGGATCGTCCAGATTGTAGTTGATCGGCCGGACCAGCCGGTGCGTTACCGCGATGATGGACTGGTTGACCCACGACCAGTTCTGCTCGTCGCGCTGGCCAAATCCCTTTTCCGAGCTCGAGCCGACCATGCCCTGGTACCAGGTGCTGAGCTCGGCCGCGTTGCGCTCGAAGCCGCGGATCGGCGCCGGCACGAGATAGAGCAGGACGCCAATGAAAGCGAGCATGCTGACGACGGCGGCCCACTGCCTCCGCCAAACCAGATAAGGCAGCACCGCGATCGGAAACACCTTAATGGCGGTGGCGAGCGCGAACATGAAGCCCGCGAACCAGGATCGCCGATGCTGAAGGCTCCAGAAGCCGTACAGCATCATCGCCAGCAGAACGAGGTTCGGCTGACCGAGATCGAACATGTCGAACACGAAGGAGACGGTGACGACCGCCGGCAGCGCCTCGAGCCACGGGCCCGGCTCGCGACCCGAGCCAGTCATGGCATTGGAAAGGATGCTCGTGTACCACCATGCGACCCCATTGAGGATCGACAGCACGATGTAGAGCGGGATCTTACCGAA
Source organism: Bradyrhizobium manausense (assembly GCF_018130615.1). Lineage (GTDB taxonomy): Bacteria > Pseudomonadota > Alphaproteobacteria > Rhizobiales > Xanthobacteraceae > Bradyrhizobium > Bradyrhizobium manausense_A. Next base: position 7,742 of record NZ_JAFCKB010000013.1, on the reverse strand, counting down.
CCAGCTCGGGATCGCCAGCAGGATCGCCGGCAGCGGCGGATAGATGAACTCGAACGGGTGATCCATCGCGCTGGGATAGAGCGCGCCGCCATGCAGCACCTGCTGCCCGGCCCAGTACCACAGCGCATAGTCCTTGGTCTTGCCACGGCCGAAGATCTCCGGGCCGAGGACATCCGCGGTCAGGATCAGGCAGCAAAACAAGAAGAGCAGGTCGAGCGGCGCACGCAGCGAGAGAGTTCGGAGTGCGTCGGCTTTGTCGGTTGGATTCGGTGGTGTCACATGATGTCCAGTCGGAAACATATAGCACGTAGCAGACCGACGGACGCTTGGAGAGTCCCCCTCACCCGAATTTGTACCTGGCAAAAATGACGCTTCCGGCATCAGCGGGGCGGCGCTACCGACCACTGGCCTGCGGCCGGTCGTTCTGCCTACCTTCGCAGCAATCCGCCGAGCGCACCGCGGACGAGCGCGCGGCCGACCGAGCCGCCGAGCTGGCCGCCGACCGATTTGCCGAGATCGGCCACGACGCCGCCGACCACCTTGTCGGTGACCGTGCGCGTGACGTCGCGCGCGATGCGCTGTCCTGTCGTCAGCCGGTTTCGTCCGGTATTGGTGCCGAAGATGGTGCCGACGATCGAGCCGATCTGGCCAAGGACGCCGCCACCGCTTGTCCCGGCCTGGCCGTCGGCCGGCGCCGCAGTGCCGGCGATGCGCTTCTGCAGGATCTCATAGGCGGATTCGGAATCGATCGCGGTGTCGTATTTGCCCTTCACCGGGCTCGCATCCATGATCGCCTTGCGCTCCTCCGGCGTGATCGGCCCAATGCGGGCCGATGGCGGCCGGATCAGCACCCGCTCGACCATCGCCGGTGTGCCGTTGCCTTCGAGGAACGACACCAGCGCCTCGCCCTTGCCGAGCTCCATGATCACCTTGGCGGTGTCGAGCTTCGGGTTCGGCCGGAAGGTCTGAGCCGCAGCGGCGACCGCCTTCTGGTCGCGCGGGGTGAAGGCGCGCAACGCGTGTTGCACCCGGTTGCCCATCTGCCCGAGCACACGGTCGGGCACATCGATCGGATTTTGCGTGACGAAATAGACGCCGATGCCCTTGGAGCGGATCAGACGGACCACCTGCTCGATCTTGTCCATCAGCGCCTTCGGCGCGTCGTTGAACAACAGATGCGCCTCGTCGAAGAAGAACACCAGCTTCGGCTTGGGCAGATCGCCGGCCTCGGGTAATTCCTCGAACAGCTCTGACAGCATCCACAGCAGGAATGTCGCGTAAAGCCGCGGGCTCTGCATCAGCTTGTCGGCGACCAGGATGTTGACCATGCCGCGCCCATCGCGGTCGGTCTTCATGAAATCCTTCAAGGTCAATGCCGGCTCGCCGAAGAATTTAGTGCCGCCCTGGTTTTCCAGCACCAGGAGCTGGCGCTGGATGGTGCCGACGGTGGCCTTGGTGACGTTGCCAAAACCCTGGGCTGCTTTGCGGATCGGCGCAAGCGGATCCTCCCCGGCGTCCGACCCCTTCTTGCCGCTGTCGGGGACGATGGCGTCGAGCAACGCCCGCAGGTCCTTCATGTCGATCAACGTCAGGCCGTTGTCGTCGGCAACGCGGTACGCGACGTTGAGCACGCCCTCCTGCACATCGTTGAGGTCGAGCATGCGCGCCAGCAACAGAGGCCCCATCTCCGTGACCGTGGCCCGCACCGGATGGCCTTGCTCGCCGAACACATCCCAGAACACCGTCGAGAACTGGTCGGGCTGGAACGTCAGTCCCATCTCGGTCGCGCGCTTGACGATGAAATCCTTTGCCTCACCGACCTCGGAGATGCCGGAGAGATCGCCCTTGATGTCGGCGGCGAACACCGGAACACCGGCCCGCGCAAATCCTTCCGCCATCACTTGCAGCGTAACCGTCTTGCCTGTTCCGGTCGCTCCCGTGACGAGGCCGTGGCGATTGGCGAGCGCCAGCGTCAGCCAGGCCTGCTCGTCTCCCTTGCCGACGAAGATCTTGTCGTCGGTATCGCCGAGCTTGTTGTCCTGCGCCGTCATCATTCTCTCTATCGTTCGTTTCGCGTATTGAAAGCTCGAGCCTGCCAGTTCCGCAGTTTAGCGCATGTCGCAAGCCGAATGAAACCGTTCAAGGCGCCGGCGACATGCGACATTGTCGGAGACTACGCGCGCGGCATGCGCCAAAAGTCGGAAGCGTACATTCGCACCGCGGCAATTATTCATGAATTTCTTCTCCGCTCTTGCATCGCTGCAACACTTTTCGCGCCTTCGGGAATGAATCGGAACGTTGCGTGCGTTCATCGCTTGTATTTCACATCACACCGGCTCAAGATCATTTTTCGAAATAATACTCCGGCGTGCAAACCGGCTGAGGGGCGGGTCAACATGGACGAGCTGATCGGGCGGCTGGCGACAAGCGCCAGCATAGATAGTGCTGTCGCTGAAAAGACCGTCGGCATTATCCTGGGATTCCTCCGCAGTGAAGGTCCGTCCGACAGCGTGCAGGCCCTGATCGACCAGATCCCGGGCGCAGAAGGGGCGATCGAAGCATCCATGAGCGGCGGCGGGCTGTCGCGACTGATGGGCGGCGGCCTGATGGCCGTCGGCACGCGCCTGATGGGCCTGGGGCTCGGCATGTCCGAGATCCAGAACGTGGCCCGTGAACTTTTTCGCTACGGCCGAGACAAAATCGGAGCGGATCAGATGGGCAAGATCATCGCGGGAACGCCGGGCCTCAGCCAGTTCGCCTGAGCGACGCTTTTCATACCGAGTATCATGACATATCCGATCTCTGAGATTGAGGGCCTGCCCGCCTTTGCCGCCAACAAGTTGAAGGCGCAGGGAATCCGCACGACCGACGCGCTGCTCGAGGCCGCCTCGACCGTGAAGGGCCGCAAGGCGCTCTCCGCCAAGACCGGCATCAGCGAGCAGCTGCTGCTGGAGTGGGCCAACGTCTCCGACTACATGCGCATTCCCGGCATGGGCCGGGCCAAGGTCGGCCTGGTCCGCGCCGCCGGCGTGACCACGGTGCGCGAGCTCGCCTATCGGAATCCGGCAAGGCTGGCGCAGAGCATGCGCGAAGCGAACGACCGCAAGAAGCTCGTCCGCATCCTCCCTTCCGAGAAGTCGGTCGGAGACATCATCGCCAAGGCGAAGAAGCTGCCGCCGAAGATTACGTATTAGGTTTCTGTCTCGGCAAACGCCCTGCCGCGTTAGCTCTCTCCGTCATGCCCCGCGAAGGCGTATCCAGTACTCAGCGGCTCCTCCGCAGGCATGGTCTCGGAGTCCTGGATTGCCCGCCTTCGCGGGCAATGACAGGAAGGTGGTCTTGACTCCCCCTCCCCGACCGCGCAAAGCCACGGCCATGAATGCCTCGCCCTCCCCATCCGTCCCGCCGGCCGGCTCGGCCGGGCTAGATGCGCTGCGGAGGCTACTGGAACGGCCTCTGCCGGCGGTGATGGGCGTGCTGAACGTGACGCCGGACTCCTTTTCCGATGGCGGCGACTTCGTTGCACCGGACCAGGCGCTTGCGCGGGCGCGGGCGATGATCGCTGATGGCGTCGACATCATCGATATCGGCGCCGAATCCACCCGGCCCTACAAGGGCGCCCGGCCGGTGACAGCGGCGGACGAACTGGCCCGGCTGAAGCCGGTGCTGGCTGATATCGTCGCGCTCGGCGTGCCCGTTTCGATCGACAGCATGAAGGCGGAGGTCGTGGCCTACGCGCTCGACCAGGGCGCGGCGATCGCCAACGACGTCTGGGGATTGCAACGCGATGCCGGCATGGCGCCGCTGGTGGCCGCGCGAGGCGTTCCCGTCATCGTCATGCACAACCGCGACAGCGTCGATTCCGCCATCGACATCGTCGCGGACATGAAGGCATTCTTCCTGCGCTCGCTGGACATCGCCGCAAAGGCCGGCATCGCACGCGAAAAAATCGTGCTGGATCCGGGCATCGGCTTCGGCAAGACCGCCGAGCAGAGCATGATCGCGCTGGCGCGACTGCGCGAGCTCGACATGTTCGGCTTGCCGGTCCTGGTCGGCGCCTCGCGCAAGCGTTTCATCGCCTCGGTGTCACCGTCGGAGCCGAAAGAGCGGCTCGCCGGCTCGATCGCCGCGCATCTGATCGCCACCCAGAAGGGGGCAAAGATCATCCGGACCCATGACGTCGCCGAGACCTTGCAGGCCCTGCGGGTCGCCAACGCAATCGAGAGCAAGCAATGACGGATACGATCTTCGTTACCGGCCTGTCGATCCATGCACGCCATGGCGTGATGGATCACGAAACCCAAGTCGGCCAGCGCTTCGTGATCGATCTCGAGCTCTACACCGATCTGTCGGAGCCCTCGCGCAGCGACCGCCTCGTCGATACCGTCTCCTATGCCGATGTGGTGGCGACCACGACGGCGGCGTTCAAGAACACCAATTACAAGCTCTTGGAGCGCGCGGCGGGCGCCGTTGCCGACGCCATCCTGTCGCACTTCCCGCGCATCCGCGCCGTCAAGATCACCGTGCACAAGCCGCACGCGCCGATCGCCGCGATCTTCGACGATGTCGGCATCATGCTGACGCGCTCGCGGCATCCTTGACATGGCGAGCGTGCTGATCGCACTCGGCGGCAATGTCGGCGACGTCCGCGCGACATTCGCCAAGGCGATCGCCTGTATCTGCGGCATGGCGCAAGCGGCGGTGATCGCGCGTTCGTCCGACTATGCGACGCCGCCCTGGGGTGACGAGGATCAGGATCCCTTCATCAACGCCTGTGTCGAGATCGAGACCGACCTCGATCCGCACGCACTATTGTTCGTGATGCAGAAAGTCGAGCGGAAATTCGGCCGCACACGCGACAAAACGAGGCGCTGGGGCCCACGCACGCTCGATCTCGACATGATCGCCTATGACGATTTGTCGTTTCAGAAGCCCGACCTGACCTTGCCGCATCCGCGCCTGTTCGAGCGCGCCTTCGTGCTGGTGCCGCTGGCCGAAATCGCGCCGGACCGCGTGATATCAGGCATTCGTGTGCGCGACGGGCTCGCCAGCGTCTCGACGCAAGGCATTGAGCGGCTTCCGGATACCGGTTAACCAAAAACAACCGTTTGCAGGGGCGGTCCGCCGTGGCAATTTCGCCTGCGAATAACAAGCGTTTGGGAGTCCTTGGCCGTATGACCTCCGTGACTGACGATCTGCCGCTGGCGGCCGATTTTCCCAAGGCGACGGACGCGGACTGGCGCAAGCTGGTCGACGGCGTGCTGAAGGGCGCCCCGTTCGAGAAGCTGGTCGGCAAGACCTATGACGGCATCAAGATCGAGCCACTCTATCCGCGCGCCAAGGGTGCTGCGCCGGTGGCGGGACGGACCGCAGCCGCGCCCTGGCAGATCATGCAGCGGATCGACCATCCCGATGCAGCCATGGCGAATGCGCAGGCCTTGCTGGATCTAGAGAACGGGGCCACGGGCCTTGAGATCGAATTCGCAGGGGGGCCTGGCGCGCGCGGCTTCGGTGTCGTCGACGCCGAGCCGGCGACGCTGGCACGGCTGTTCGATGGCGTGTTCCTCGAGGCCGGTGTCGCAGTCTCGCTCAACCCAGTGGCCGGCCGGCAGGATGCCGGCACGCTGTTCGCCGATATGGTCGAGGCTCAAAAGCTCGATCCCGCCAAGATCGACGTGCGCTTCAACTACCAGGCCCTGAGCACGTTCGCCGTGCGCGGCGCCGCGCTCGCGCCATGGTCGGAGTACGAAGCGCCCTTCGCGCGCATCGTGTCGGGCTTGATCGGACGCGGCTTCAAAGGTTCGTTCGTGCTCGCCGACGGCCGGCCCGTGCACGATGCCGGCGGTTCCGAGGCCCAGGAGCTCGCGTTCGCGCTGTCGCTCGGCGTGGCTTACTTGCGCATGCTCGAGCGCGGCGGCATCGATCTCGACGTCGCGCGACAAGCAGTTTCATTCCGGCTCTGCGCCGACGCCGATCAGTTCCTGACCATGGCCAAGTTCCGCGCGTTGCGGCAGCTCTGGGCCCGCGTCGAGCAGGCCTGCGGCCTCGCGCCTCGGCCGGCTTTCATCGCCGCGGAAACCGCCTGGCGCATGCTGACGCAGCGCGACCCTTACGTGAACATGCTGCGCGCGACGATCGCGACCTTCGCAGCGGGCCTCGCCGGCGCCAATGCGATCACCGTGCTGCCGCACACGCTGGCGCGCGGACTGCCCGATCCCTTTGCACGGCGCGTGGCGCGCAACACGCAAGCACTGCTGCTGGAAGAAAGCAACCTCGCCAAGGTCAGCGATCCCGCGGCGGGATCCGGCGGCATCGAGACGTTGACGGCGCAGCTCTCCGATGCGGCCTGGGCGCTGTTCCAGGAGGCTGAAAAGGCCGGCGGCGCCTTCGCCGCGCTTCAACAGGGCCTGTTCCAAAGCAAGGTCGCGGCAACGCGCAAGGCGCGCGAGGCCAACATCGCAAAGCGCCGCGACGTGCTGACCGGCGCCAGCGAGTTTCCCAATCTGCACGAGGCCGATGCCACCGTGCTCGACGTGAAGCCGGTCGCGCTGCCGTCCGCGGCCGAGCCGAAATGCAAGTTCGAGGCACTGGCGCCGATGCGCCTCGCCGCGCCGTTCGAGGCGCTGCGCGATACATCCGATGCGGCGTTGAAGGCGCGCGGCAAACGGCCGAGCGTGTTCCTGGCCAATCTCGGCACGCCTGCGGACTTCACCGCGCGTGCGACCTTTGCAAAAAGCTTCTTCGAGGCCGGCGGCATCGAGGCCATCGACAGCGAGGGTTTTGGCGATCCCGCCAAGCTCGCTGCCGCCTTCAGGGCTTCCGGTGCAGCTCTCGCCTGCCTTTGTTCCAGCGACAAGGTCTATGCGGAACACGCTGAGACCGCAGCCAAGGCCCTGCAAACCACGGGCGCGCGACTTATCTATCTGGCAGGCCGTCCCGCCGGGGCCGAGGCGGCCCAGCGTGCAGCCGGTGTCACTGGCTTTGTTTTTGCCGGCGGCGACGCTCTTGCAATGTTGCAAGACGCCTATTTGCGGATGGAGCCGGCATGACCGAAACCAGCAAACCCGTTCTCACCGGCGGCTGCCAATGCGGCGCGGTGCGCTTTGCAATCTCGGCGACACCGAACCGGATTTCGATCTGCCACTGCCGCATGTGCCAGAAGGCGAGCGGGGCGCCGTTCGCATCGTTCGCCGACGTCAACCGCACCGATTTCGCCTGGACCAAGGGACAACCGTCGTTCTTCCGCTCCTCCACGATCGCCGATCGCGGCTATTGCGCCGCCTGCGGCACGCCGCTGAGCTTTGGCCGCATCGACGGCGAGCGGATCGAGATCATGACCGGCGCGTTCGACCGCCCCGACCGGCTGGTGCCGACGCGGCAGTACGGAACTGAATCCCGCCTCGGTTGGGTGGTCGGCATCTCCAATCTGCCGAGCCAGACCACGCAACAGAATTACGGGCCGGAGAAGATGGCGACCATCGTCAGCCATCAGCATCCGGATCACGATTGAGCGTCCATGATATGGTTGAAGCCATGAGCCGCATTCCAAACTTTGCAGACATTGCCTTCGAGCGGACGGCAACCTCCGCACCGTCAGGCAGCGCCGAGCCGTGGCTGACGCCCGAGGGCATTCCGGTGAAGCCCGCTTATGGCGAGGCCGATGTGGCCGGGCTCGATTTCCTCGAGACCTATCCGGGGATTGCGCCGTTCCTGCGTGGCCCCTACCCGACCATGTATGTCAA
>NZ_JAFCKB010000012.1 GCF_018130615.1 Bradyrhizobium manausense | reverse complement strand
CGCCATCGGATATATCGCCCCGAGCGAAATGGAGCTAAAAGCCGCCTAAACCCGTCCACTTTTTCGGGGGAAGATCAGTTTCCGTGATTCAGTCCGGGACGATCGAACTTCTCGCTTGCTCGCTCGCTCATTGGTTCACTGCCCACGCGTTAGCGAACTCTTCGCGGAGAGCCAGCTCATTCGCTGCCGAGGACGTCATGGCAGGATCGGCCCAACACGAGCTCAAGTTTCCGTCGGGTTCACGCATTCAGATAAAGCCGACAGCTGGCCCTCGCTTAGCCGGAAGGACAGGGACCGTGATCGGGGCCGGCTATTATCCGAAGAGCCTCCGCGTCATTCTGGACGGATCGAAGGGGCCAATCACTCTTTACATGGACTATCTGGCCCCGATCGAGACGTGAAGCGAACGCCTTCGATCCAGTTCGCGCGCTCGATCGCCATGGCGATCCGCGCGTTGTCCGAACCTGCCCGGACGGCGATGCGCTTCGGCGATCTGCCAGGAATGCGAGCGGATCGTTGCTTCAGATTTTCATTTCACGACGAAGCCGTGAGCGTAGGGATCGCGATCGTCGATGAATATCGTGTTGATGCCGGTCATGCGGGCCCAGCCTGCAATCGAGGGAACGATCGCGTCCCGGTTGGCGACCCTGGCGTTGGCCTCGACCCGTCCCTTGAACAGCGAGCCGATGATCGATTCATGCACGAACTCGTCGCCGACCTTGAGCTTGCCTTTCGCGGCGAGCTGCGCCATGCGCGCCGAGGTGCCCGTACCGCATGGCGAGCGATCGATGGCCTTCTCGCCGTAGAAGACGGCATTGCGGGCATGCGCCTCTGGCTTCGTTGGTTTGCCCGTCCATTGAATGTGGCTGAGACCTTTGATCTCCGGGTGCTCGGGATGGACGAACTCATAATTCTCGTTGAGTGCGGCGCGCAGGCGCGGCGACCATCCCACCAGCTCCCCTGCCGTATGGTCCGCCATGTCGCGGAAGTTCTTTTGCGGCTCGACGATGGCGTAGAAGTTGCCACCATAGGCGACGTCGACGACAATCTCGCCAAGGCCCTCCACCTTCGCCGTCAATCCCTCCGCGTAGAGAAAGCCCGGAACGTTGGTAAGGCGCACCTCTTCCACGAAGCGGCCTTCCTGCCGGTAGGTGATATCGACCTTGCCGGCCGGCGCATCGATCGACAGCCTCCCGGGTTCGCGCGGTGTGATGAGGCCATTCTCGATGCCCATTGTGATGGTTCCGATGGTGCCGTGACCGCACATCGGCAGGCAGCCGGATGTCTCGATGAACAGCACCGCCACATCGCAATCGGGGCGTGTTGGCGGATAGAGGATGGAGCCCGACATCATGTCGTGTCCGCGCGGCTCGAACATCAGACCGGTCCGGATCCAGTCATAGTCGCGCAGGAAGTGGGCGCGCTTTTCAAGCATGTTCGCGCCCTCCAGACGCGGCCCCCCGCCGGAGACGAGACGCACCGGATTGCCGCAGGTATGCCCGTCGATACAGGAGAAGGTGTGGGTGGCCATATTCAGAATCTCCGAGGCGAGAAGGCGGAAAGCTCGATGGCAGGCATTCGTCCTGCGACCAGGTCGGCGACAAGCCGGGCGGTGCCGGCCGACTGCGTCAGGCCGAGATGACCATGGCCGAACGCGTAAGTGACACGCGGTGTCGCGCCGGCACGGCCAATGACCGGGAGGCTGTCGGGCAACGAGGGACGGAATCCCATCCATTCGGTACCGCCGCTGGTCTTTAAACCGGGAAGGAAAGCGCTGGCCTTGGCCAGCATGGCGCGGGAGCGCCCGAAGTTCGGTGGCAGTGAAAGACCGCCAAGCTCGACTGCGCCGCCAACGCGGATGCCGGTCGACAGGCGAGTGACGACGAAGCCGTGCCCTCCGAACGTAATCTGCGTGCGCAGGTCGAAGGCATCGGCCGAGAGTGTGGTGTTGTAGCCGCGCTCGGTTTCGAGCGGGATGCGCTCGCCCAGGGTGCGGATGATTTTGTGCGAGAAAGCCCCTGCTGCGACGACCACATGACCTGCGCGGTGCGCGACACCAGCAATCACCTCGACGCCGTTCTCGAGCGGGCGCAATGCGGTGACCTCTGCACGCTGGATGATCCCGCCATCGGCAGCGAAACGTTCGGCAAGAGCAAGCGTGTAGAGCTTCGGATCGGAGATCGAATACCAACCTGGGGTGAAGGTGCCGTGGGTGAAGCGCGCGGCCATGCCGGGCTGGATTTCCGCCATCTCCGCTGCTGTCATATGGCGGAATGCGATTCCGTGATCGGCGCGGGCCTGCCACCCAGGCAGCGAGGCCCGGAATTCGGACTCGCTCTCATAGACCTGCAGATTGCCCTCCTTGCGTAGCATGGCAAGCGTTCCGGTCCGCCGCAGGAACGGCTCGAGTTCGGCTTTCGACAAGTCCATGAGCGATATCTGCGCCGCGGTCGATTGAGCCAAGCGGCCCGGCGCGCAGGCTAACCAGAAGCGGAACATCCACGGTGCGATCCGTAGCGCATAGGCCGGCGGAATCGAAAGCGGCCCAAGGGGGTCGAGCAGCCATTTCGGCGCCTTGTGCAAGATGCCAGGCGAAGCGAGCGGCAGGACGTCCGTAAACGCAAAAGCACCAGCGTTGCCGGCGGAAGCCCCCGCAGCCGGACCTTCCCGGTCCAGCACGACGACGCGATGCCCTTGGGCCTGCAGGGCCAGCGCAGCAGACAGGCCGATGACGCCCGCTCCGATCACGATGGTGTCGGGAACTACCGCCTCGGACATCGTCTGCTCACTCAGCTCCTGCTGGAGGGCTTACCAAACTTGACGTCAGGCTGCGTGCTTTTGCGACGCGCCGAGTTCTTTCGACCAGTGGGCGTACCAGGTTTCGAACGGCTTCAGCTGGGTCTCGACGAAGTCTGGTCGGCGCTCTGCGGTGCAGGGCGTCATCAAAGCCGGAATGCAGCAGGAAAAGATTTTCGCGCTCATTCGCCCCCCTGGGTTCGCCGTCTCTTCCGGGTCGTCGGTCCGGCAATTCGACCTTCACTATACCACTTGTATTCGGGAGGTCTCTGGTTCCTGATGGTCGCCCTCCAAGGTGTCCATCGCGGCGTGAACCGGCCGATCGTCATGTCGGTCATCCGGTCCGAGTTGCGTGGCTTTGCCTTCGCTGTTCTCAACGCAGTCGTGGAGTCGATCGCCTGGGCCATGTACAGTCTCCCTGCCGGTTGGCTCGGCGATATGTTCGGACTAGAACTCGTTTTTCTCCTGATCCTCGACGGCCTCATGCTGCTCAACGGATTACTCATCACACAGCTGTAGTGGACTTACGGTCGCGACGTCGATCACATGTCTGGTTCGATCGAGACCGCCGCGCTCTCCGTGGGTACGGCGCACACTGGTACATAGGATGGCATGTATGAACACCTCTTTCCTCTCCCGCACGCCATTTAATCTGGATGCCCGCGCCATCAGCTGGGTGGAAGCCACCTATCGCGCATTGAGCCTCGAGGAGAAGGTCGGGCAGCTCTTCAATTTCCTGTCCCGCGGGACCGATCCGGACGAACTGGAAAGGCTCGCGCGGCTCCGGCCGGGCGGAATGACCCGCTATTTCGGCTCCGACGGAGAAGCCGAGCGCGCGCGAATAGCCGAGGCGCAAAGGGCTGTGCCGGTCCCGCTGCTCGTCAGCGCCGATCTCGAGGGCTCGCGCATGAGCCTTCCTTTCGGAACACAAGTGCCAAACCCGCTCGCGCTCGCCGCGATCGATGACCTCGACGTCACCAGCGAGGTCTCCCGCATCATTGCAGAGGAAGCCGTCTTCATCGGGGTCAACTGGTCCTTCGCGCCGGTGATAGATATCAACCGCGCGTTTCGCAGCTCGATCGTCGCGACGCGGAGCTTTGGCTCGGACCTCGATACAATCCGCCGTCATGCGTTGACCCACCTCGAGGTGCTGCAAAAGCATGGCATCGCCGCAACGGCCAAGCACTGGCCCGGCGAAGGCTACGATGATCGCGACCAGCATCTGGTGACCACGATCAATCCGCTCCCGATGGAAGAATGGGACGCGACCTTCGGCAGGCTTTATCGCGCTGCAATTGAGGCCGGCGTGCTCTCCATCATGTCGGCGCACATCGCCCTACCAGCATTCGTCAGAAGCCAGCTACCCGACCCCGGCGTCGAGGCCTTCCGGCCGGCGTCGATCAGCAAGCTTCTCAACATCGAATTGTTGCGCGGACGGCTCGGCTTCAACGGCCTGATCGTCTCCGATGCCAGCGAGATGGCCGGCCTCACATCCTGGTGTCGCATGCGCGCGGCCAAATCACAGATCATCGCCAACGGGTGTGACATGATCCTGTTTTCGCGCGCGCCGGAGGAAGACATGGCGGAAGTAGGCCAGGCCGTCGAGAACGGCAGCCTTCCGGTCGAACGCCTCGAAGACGCCGTTCTGCGCGTCCTCGCGCTCAAGGCCTCGCTCGGACTGCACGATGCAACGCGCCCGCGGCCTGCCGGTGCGATGGCGCGTGCCTCCGACAAGGCCGTTGCCGACGCGGCTCTGCGACGCGCGCCCACCTTGGTGAAGGACACCATCGGTCTCTTGCCCATCAATCCGCAAAGCCACCGGCGTGTCCTGGTGATATCGGGCGGAATTGTCAGTCCTCTCCACGGCACGCCGGGGGAATTCAAACTCCCCGCGATGCTGACCGCCGAGGGTTTCGAGGTGACGGTTCACCAGCAGCAGCCTCTCGTGGATCCCACCGACTTCGATCTGGTTCTTTACCTGCTCGGAGAGGAAACTTTGCTGACCCGCGGCCGCATCTTTCTCGATTGGGCAAAGCTTGGCGCCGACTTCGTCGGCGCTATGCGGCGTTACTGGCACGACATCCCGACTGCCATCATCTCCTTCGGCTATCCCTATTATCTCTATGATGCGCCCCGCGCACCGGTCTACATCAATGCCTACTCTACGCTCGACGAAATGCAGGCCGCGGTCGTCGACTTGCTGAGGGGACGGTCTCCATGGAATCGGAGCAGTCCCGTTGATCCTTATTGCGGACTCGAAGACGCCAGGTATTAGCGAGATCTGGATTTCACGAAGGTGCTACGGCGGATCGCCGCTTAGACGGCATGGGATTGGATGAGGCACCAATCGGTCGTTCGGTCTCAAATCTGGCGGAGCGGGGCCACGTCAACCGATGCGTCAATCCGCGCAACCGGCGCGGGGGCCGGCACATTCCACGCTCGCAACACTTCGGCGAGGGTCGCGCGGTCGCTGTCGTCGAGTTGCGGCAGGCCGGGCAGCCGCACGGGACCGACCGGAAATCCGATCAGCCGCAGCGCCTCCTTGACCACCGTGACATTGGCGCCGTTGCCGAAACGCGTCCGCATCGTCTCGAACCTGGCGATGGTATCGACGAGTTCGCGGACCCGGTCGAACCGGCCGGCCTCGAGCGCGGCATGAATGGCCAGTGAACGGACGGGATCGACGTTGACGAGCCCCGACGTGAATCCCCTCGCCCCGACCGCGTAGAAGGCGGGCGCCCAGCCCTCGGCAAGACCGCACACCCACAATGCGGTCGACCCCATACTGGAGCGGATACACTCGGACAGCAGCATCAGGTTGGTGGTGGCGAATTTCACACCGGCGACATTCGGATGGTTGGCAACGCTCAAGATGTCGCCGAGGCTCATCGCGTCCGAGCGGACATAGGCAATGAGCGGTATGTCCACCGCATCCGCGATCGCCTTGAAGTAGGCTGCTTGCGCCTGCGGCGCCGCAAACGGATCGAGCGGCTGATGCGCCATCAAGGCGTCGGCGCCCTTGTCTCTCGCCCGCCGGCCGAGCTCGATCGCCTCCTTCAGAGAGCGCCCGACACCGGCGGTCAGCAGCGAGCGTCCCGCATTGGCTTCGATGGCGCCATCATGCACGGCGCGGACTTCGTCGGCTGTCAAAGCGTAGAACTCGCCGGTGTTGCCGGCGGACACGATGTTGTGGATTCCCGCGTCCGCGATCCGATCGACGATGCGGCCGAGCAACGGGCCGTCGATGTCGCCGCTCGTGGCGTAGGGCGTGACATGCACGCCCGAAATGCCCTCGAGCGCCGCTCTCACTTTCTTCAAACTCATGAATTGTGCTCCTTCGCAGCACGGACAGCTTGGGGAGCAGCTTGCGGTCGCCCGCGGTTTTCGAAGGCGGCCTTGACGTGCTGCCGTGCCGAACGGACCACGTGATCGCGCATTTCCCGCTCGGCTGTGTCGCTGTCGCGACGGGCCAGCGCTTCGTAGATGGTTCGATGCTCGCGGAGGGCGCGGCCTCGCTCCTCCGCGTCGCTCAGGATGAATTGACGCGCGGTATGCACATAGACTTGTTGCCCGACCAGAATGCGCTGCAGATAGCTGCAACGCGAGATCTCGTGGATGGCATCGTGAAACAACTCGTTGAGCTTGATTAGGTCGTCGGTCGCGCTCGCCGCGGTCGCCTCGGCCATTTTGCTCACAATGGCAGCCAGCCGCGCGACCCCCTCATCGTCGATGCGCGACGCCGCCATGCGGGCGATCATGCTCTCGAGCGCGGCGCGGGCCAGCGCCATCTCTTCGGCCTGCTCGGCATCGAAGGTCACGCGGATGCCGCGGCGCGGCTCCGCCACGACCAGGCCCTCGGCTTCGAGCTGACGCAACGCCTCCTTCAGCGGCGTGGTGCTGACGCCGAGCTGCTCCGCCATCTGCCGTTCGTTGAGCACCGCTCCGGACGGCAGCTCGCCGGCGATGATGGCGCGACGCAACTCCTCTCGGACATGCGCACGCAGCCCTTTCAGATAAACCGGATCGACCGGCTGAAGCCTTGGCGGCACGCTGCTCTCCCTGGACGCAGGTCATGCGCCCAAACTTTTTTGATATTGGCCAAACGCATTACTGGACAGCCGTGAAATTTGATATATCAAATCCACCCCATGTCAATAAGCCGGCAGGAAGCCGGCCACAGGGATGGAAACGAATGCGCAAAGAGACGGCGCACATTGCGCGGGCCGCATCGTTCGATGAGCCGCATGTGCCTGCATCCGTTTGCAATCTGGCCGCGGGCGCGATGCACGCGGCGGTGCGACCGCATGACGGAGGACGGTTGGCTTCGCTTTGGCGCGAGGCGCCCGGCAACCGTCGCACCGACGTCCTCGTTCCCATGGCCGCCGGCAGCTTTGATCCGCTTGTCTGGCCCAAAGCCGGCACCTATCCACTGGTCCCCTATTCGAACCGCATCCGCAACGCCGCTTTCCGATTCGGTGAAACCCTCGTCCAGCTCGCGTCACACCCGGTCACCGCGCCCCATTCGCTGCATGGCTTCTGCCAACAACGCTCTTGGAGCGTGACCGCGCAGACGGCGACACAGGTCGAGATGCGTTATCGCCATGAGCCCGCCCATGCGCCTGATGCCTGGCCCTGGGCCTTCGAGGCGATCCAGCGGATCATGCTCGATCCGACCGGCCTAATCCACGAGATCGGCGTGGAGAGCCGCGCCGACACGCCGATGCCGATGGGATTGGGGATCCATCCCTACTTCGCAGTGTCGATCGGCGATCGCTTTCAATTCAAGGCCGATGCGATCTGGGAGGCAGACGCTGACGGATGCGGCCGACGTCTGCGCGCGTTCGCCAACAATGAGCGTCTGCACGGCCTCCGCCACGGCGCGATGGAAACCACGATCTACTATGCAGGCTGGAGCGGCACTGCATCGCTGCATCGGCAAGATGGCACGACGATCGTGATGGAGACCGCCGCTCCGCTCGATCACCTTGTTGTCCATGCGCCATCCGGCGGAGCTTACCTCTGCCTCGAACCGGTCAGCCACGTGGCGGACGCCTTCAACCTCGCACCGGCCGGACTGCCCGAGACCGGGATGCGCGTGCTGCATCCCGGCGAAAGGCTTTGGGCCAGCGTGCGGATCACGGTGACATGATGACATCACGACCATCACCATGACCGAGCCGAACGACGCGACGGCGCCATCAAGAACCATAAGGCCGAATGGCCGCAACACACATCTCAACCGGGAGGAACCATGAGCGAGGACATCCAGCAAAGGACGACTCACTGCCGCCGACTCGACCGCCGCGCCGTGCTGAAGGGATTTGCCGGCGCAACCGCGCTTTCCGCGCTGCCTTATGCGGCGCGCGCCGAGGGCGCCAAGGAAGCGCCGGCGCTCGCCAAACTCGCGGCGGACGGCAAGCTGGCGCCGCTGGCGGATCGCATCTCGGCAAACCCGATGGTCGTCACCGTCGAGAAGGTCGGCCGCTATGGCGGCGCGCTGCGGCGCGGACTGCGCGGCTCGGCCGACCACAACGGTATCCTGCGCATGGTCGGCAATCAGGGCCTGGTGCGCTGGAATCTCGCCTTTACCGAGGTGCTGCCGAATGTTGCCGACAAATGGGAGGTGAACGCCGATTCCACCGAATTCACCTTCCATCTCCGCAAGGGCATGAAGTGGTCGGATGGCCATCCGTTCACGGCGGACGATATCGTCTTTGCCATCGAGGACTGCGCCAAGAATACCGAGCTCTATAAGTCGCCGCCGACCCCGATCGTGATCGGTGGCAAGGCCGGCACCGTCACCAAGATCGACGACACCACCGTGAAGTTCACCTTCGCTGGTCCGTACGCGCTGTTTCTCGAGCAGATGGCGACGCCGCTCGGACAGCATCCGACGCTGTTCGCGAAGCACTATTGCAGCCAGTTCCACCCGAAGTACAATCCGGCGGTGGCCGATCTCGTCAAGGCCGCGAACCTCTCCGACTGGGGCACGCTGTTCCGCAACAAGTGCGGCGACATCGAAATTCCCACGCGTTGGGGTAACGCCGATAAACCGACACTCGATCCGTGGGTCATCAAGGAGCCCTACACCGGCGGCGCGACGCGCGTGGTGATGGAGCGCAATCCCTACTTCTGGCAGGTCGACACCGCCGGCAACCAGCTTCCCTATATCGACAGGCTCAACTTCAACATCTCGCAGGACGTCGAATCGCTAATGCTCGATGTGATCTCCGGCCGCCTCGACATCCAGGAACGGCATATCGACACGCTGCAAAACAAGCCGACGCTGTCGCAGAACATGCAGAAGGGCGGCTATCGCCTGATCGAACTGATCAATTCCGGATCCCAGCAAGTTCAGATCTACCTGAACCTCACGCACAAGGATCCGAAGATGCGGGAGATGTTCGCCAACAAGGAATTTCGCAAGGCACTATCGCTCGGCATGAACCGCAGCGAAATCATCGAGCTGGTCTATCTCGGACAATCGCAGCCCTATCAGGCCGGGCCGCGGCCGGGGCATCCCTGGTATCATGCCGCTCTGGCGACGCAGTTCAGCGAGTTCGATCAGCCCCAGGCCAATGCCATCCTCGACAAGCTCGGCTATGCCAAGAAGGACGCCAACGGCTTCCGGCTGCGCCCGGACGGACAGAAGATCTTCTTCGCCATCGACGTGATCCCGACACTCTACCCGGATGAGGTCGATGCGCTCGAACTGGTGAAGCGGCACTGGGCGGATATCGGCATCGACATCAAGGTCAACACCATCGAGCGCGCGCTCTACTACACGCGCGGCGACAACAATGACCACGATGCAGCGGTGTGGCCCGGCCCCGGCGGCCTCGACCCGATGCTCGATCCGCGCGACTTCTTCGCGCAGCACACTCAGGGCTCGCGCTACGCCGTGCCGTGGGCGCAATGGTACGTCTCCGGCGGCAAGGATGGCCAGGAGCCGCCCGAGAGCCAGAAGCAGCGCATGAAGCTGTTCGATCAGGCTCGCGCCACCGCCGACCTGCAGAAGCGCGGCGAAATCATGAAGCAGCTGTTCGATCTCACGGCCGACGCTTTCGAGACCATCGGCATTTGCCTGGCGGTGAACGCCTTCGGCATCTGCAAGACTAACCTCGCGAACGTGCCGGCGAAATATCCGAACTCGTGGTCGTGGCCCAATCCAGGCCCGGCCCTGCCGCAGCAATTCTTCTTCTCAACGTGATCGGCCTTGAGCCCGGCCGCACCGCGCGGTGTGCCGGGCTCTAATTCCCTGAACAGGCAGGACCATGCTCCGCTTCATCGCCAAGCGCCTTCTCTGGATGGTGCCCTCGCTCATCGTGGTGAGTTTCCTGGCGTTCGTCCTCATCCAGCTGCCTCCCGGCGATTACGTCACGACCTTTATCGCGACGCTGGCCGCGTCGAACGAGGTCGTCGACCAGACCACCGCCGCCGACCTGCGCGCCCGCTTCGGGCTCGATCAGCCGATGATCATCCAGTATCTGAAATGGATCAGCGGCATTCTACTGCGTGGCGATTTCGGCCTCAGCTTCGAATGGCAGCAGCCGGTCAGCAACCTGATCTGGGAACGGATGGCACTGACGCTGGTGCTGACGTTTTCGACCCTGCTCGCCACCTGGGGCATCGCGCTAC
This sequence comes from Bradyrhizobium manausense, assembly GCF_018130615.1. GTDB lineage: Bacteria > Pseudomonadota > Alphaproteobacteria > Rhizobiales > Xanthobacteraceae > Bradyrhizobium > Bradyrhizobium manausense_A. Next base: position 197,345 of record NZ_JAFCKB010000012.1, on the reverse strand, counting down.
CGGTCGGCGTCTTCTCGGCGGTCAAGAAATATTCGATCGGCGACTACGTCGTCACCTTCTTCAGTTTCCTCGGACTCGCGATTCCCAGCTTCCTGCTCGCGCTGGTGCTGATGTACATCGCCGCCGTCGAATTCGGCCAGGAGGTCGGCGGACTTTTCTCCGAGGCCTATGTCAACGCGCCCTGGAGCTTCGGCAAGATCCTCGACCTGCTGCACCATCTCTGGATTCCAGTCATCATCCTTGCGGCCTCCGGCACCGCCAGCCTGATCCGCGTCATGCGCGCAAACATGCTGGACGAGCTCAACAAGCCCTACGTCACCACTGCGCGCGCGAAAGGCCTGTCGGAATTCCATCTCCTGGTGAAATACCCGCTGCGGCTCGCGCTCAATCCCTTCATTTCGACGATCTCCTGGTTGCTTCCGAACCTCGTCTCCGGTTCGATCATCGTCGCCATCGTGCTCAGCCTGCCGACGGCGGGACCGCTTCTCCTGCAGTCCCTGATGAGCCAGGACATGTATCTGGCCGGCGCCTTCGTCCTCCTGATCTGCGCACTGACGCTGGTCGGCTCGCTCATCAGCGACATCCTGCTCGCCCTCGTCGACCCGCGCATCAGGCTTGAATAGGCCGGGATCAAAATCATGACCGATATCGCCATTTCACACGTCGACAGCCGCCAGCTCGCGGTCGCATCGCAGTGGCAACTGGTGTGGTGGGCGTTCAAGCGCCACCGCCTCGCCATGGCCGGGCTCGTCGTTACCGCATTCTTCTACATCGTCGCCGCAGCGCCCGGCTTCTTCGCCGTCAACGATCCGTCGCAGCAGAATGCGCGCGCCGCCTACCACCCGCCCCAGGTGGTCCATATCATCGACACCGCAGCCGACGGCAGCTGGTCGATCCGGCCCTACATCCATCCCTATGCGCTCAAGCGTGATCCGCAGACGCTGCAGGCGGTCTACCACGAGGATGAGGCGCGCAAGAGCTACATCCGGTTCTTCGGCACCGGCTACGCCTACAAGCTGTTTGGCCTGTTCGATACCACGACCCATCTGATCGCCACCGACAACAAGAATCAGCCGGTGTTCCTGTTCGGCGCCGACCGGCTCGGCCGCTGTGTCTATAGCCGCATCATGCAGGGCGCTCAGATCTCGTTGTCGGTCGGTCTCGCCGGCGTGCTGCTGTCGCTGACCATCGGCATCGTGCTCGGTGGGCTTTCCGGGTATTATGGCGGACGGATCGATTTCGCAGTCCAGCGGCTGATCGAGTTCGTGCTGTCGCTGCCCAGCATTCCGATCTGGCTCGCGCTGTCGGCGGCCCTGCCGCACGATTGGCCAGCGACGCTCAACTACTTCATGATCACGCTGATCCTCTCCCTCACCGCCTGGGCCCAGCTCGCGCGCGTCGTACGCGGCCGCTTCCTCAGCCTGCGCACCGAGGAGTTCGTCACCGCGGCACGACTCGACGGCGCGTCCGAATGGCGGGTGATCTTCCGTCACATGCTGCCGAGCTTTACCAGCCACATCATCGCGTCGATCTCGCTGGCGATCCCGGCCATGATCCTGGCGGAAACCTCGCTGAGCTTCCTGGGCCTCGGCCTGCAGCCACCGACCATTTCCTGGGGCGTGCTGCTGCGCGAAGCCCAGAATATCCGATCAATCGCAACCGCGCCGTGGCTGTTTGCACCCGGCGCCGCAGTGGTGATCGCCGTGATCGCCCTCAATTTCCTGGGAGACGGGCTGCGCGACGCCGCAGATCCGTACAACAAATGAGCCTGATCGATCTCGCAACCCATGCCGACGCGCGCACGGCAACACCTCCCTCGCTCATTCTCGAGGTGAAGGATCTCGTGACGCACTTCCCGGTACGAAGCGGCGTCGTCAGGGCCGTCGATGGCGTGTCGCTGACGCTCGAGCGCGGCAAGACGCTCTGCATCGTCGGCGAAAGCGGCTCGGGCAAAAGCGTGACCGCCCGTTCGATTCTACAGATCGTGGATGCGCCCGGCCGCATCGTGTCCGGCGCGATGATGCTGCACCGAGCCGACGGAACGTCGGTGGACCTCGCCAAGCTCAATCCCCGCGGACGGGAGATCCGCGCGGTACGCGGCCGCGAGATCGCGATGATCTTCCAGGAACCGATGTCGTCGCTATCGCCGGTCCACACCGTCGGCGACCAGATCATGGAGGTGTTGCGGCTGCATCTCGACATGGGAAAGAAGCAGGCCCGCGCGTGCTGCGTCGAGCTGCTCAAGCAGGTCGAGATCCCCAATGCCGAGCGGGCCATCGACCGCTACACCTTCGAATTCTCCGGTGGCATGCGCCAGCGCGTCATGATCGCGATGGCGTTGGCCTGCAACCCTTCGCTCCTGATCGCCGACGAGCCCACGACCGCGCTCGACGTCACCACGCAGGCGGAGATCCTCGACCTGATCCGGCGGCTGCAGCAGCAGCACGGCATGGCCGTGATGTTCATCACCCACGACATGGGCGTCGTCGCCGAGATAGCCGATGACGTGCTGGTGATGCATCGCGGCAAGGTGATGGAGAGCGGCACGGTGGACGCCATCTTCCATTCGCCGCAGAACGATTATACGCGAATGCTGATCGGCTCCGTGCTGAAGCTGGAGCAGAAGGCTGAGATCCGGCTTCGTCGCGCCCCGATCGCCGACGAGACGCTGCCGGTGCTGCAGGTCCGCAACCTCACCATGCAGTTCGGCTCTGGAAAAAACGCGCTCAAGGCCGTCGACGATGTCTCGCTGACCGTGAAGCCAGGCGAGACGCTGGGCATTGTCGGTGAGTCCGGATCGGGCAAGACCACCATGGGACGTTGCTTGCTGCGGATCTACGATCCCAGCGCCGGCGCGATCGAGTATCGCCGGCCGGACGGCAGCACCCTCGATCTCGTCAGGGCCGACAAGGAGACGCTGAAGGCCTGCCGGCGCGAGATACGCATGATCTTCCAGGACCCTGTCGGCTCGCTCAATCCACGCATGACGGTGGCCCAGATCGTCGGCGAGCCGCTGCTCGTCAACAGGATCGCGGCCGGCAAGGAGCTCGACGACCGTGTAGCCGATCTGCTGCAGCAGGTCGGTCTGGAGCCGTCCTGGCGCGAGCGCTACCCGCACGCTTTCTCCGGCGGCCAGCGCCAGCGGATCGGCATTGCGCGCGCGATCGCGCTCAATCCGCGCATCATCGTCGCCGACGAGGCGACGTCCGCGCTCGACGTCTCGCTGCGGTCGCAGATGCTCGACCTGATGATGGGCCTGCAGGACAAGCTCGGACTGTCCTACGTCTTCATCAGCCACGACATCGGCGTGATCCGCTACATGTGCGACCGCGTGGCGGTGATGTATCGCGGCCGGGTGGTGGAAACCGGCTCCGCCGAGCAGGTCTGCAACGCGCCGACCCACGCCTACACGCAGGCGCTGCTGTCGGCCATTCCGCGACCGGACCCGCGGGCACGCAGCATTCACCGGCGGCACCGCTACACGGCGGCCTGAAACAATCCCAGCGTCGGTTCCGGCGCGAGAACAAGCAAATGGATGGAGATAATCCGTGAAGATCGACCGCCTGCGGGCCTTTATGTCACGCGACAAGGACCGCCCTCGCCTGATCATTGCCATCGATACCGACGACGGACTGACCGGCTGGGGCGAGTGCTACAATCACGGACCCGACAAGGCGCTGGAGCCGCTGCTGGACTATCTGTTCACCTTCATCCGCGGCGAAGATCCGCGGCGGATCGAATATCTGATCCAGTATCTGCTGCAGCAATGCCGCTTTCCACCCGGCGCGCTGGGCCTTGCCGCGATCTCCGCGATCGATCATTGCCTCTGGGACATCTCGGCCAAGGCGCTCAACGTCCCGGTCTACCGGCTGCTCGGCGGCAACGTGCGCGACCGCGTCCGCGTCTATGCCGGTGTCTATACCGCGCCGGACGCAGCGATTGCCCGCGACGAATTCGACAGGCTCAACGCTGAATGGGGCCTGACGGCCTTCAAGCTCAGCCCCTACCGGATCGACATGCATGCGCAACGCTGGGGCGAGGTCGTGCGTACCAGCGCGGAGTATTTCCGCAAGCTGCGCGAGACGGTGCGCCCGGACTACGAGATCGCTTTCGACGCGCACGCCAAGATCTTCGAGGTCGGACAGGCGATCCAGCTCGGCAATGCGCTCGCGCCCTATGATCCCCTATTCTTCGAAGAGCCGATCCGACCCGAGAACATCGAGGCCTGGGGCGAGCTGAAGCGCGGGCTCACCTGCACGCTCGCGACCGGAGAGTCCCTCTACAACCGCTTCGAATTCCTGCGGCTGCTGTCGGTCAAGGGCTGCGACATCATCCAGCCCGACATCTGCGTGGTCGGCGGGATTTCGGAAATGCGGCGGATCGCCACCCTGGCCGAGGCGCACTACGTGACCGTCGCCCCGCACAATCCGATGGGACCGCTCGCCACCGCCGTGAATCTGCATTTCTCCGCTGCGCAGCCGAACTTCCGGATCCTCGAATACCGACTGCCGCACGGCGCGGCCTATGCCTTCGGCGACGGCAGCGGCGATCCCAACATCACGCCGGACCGCTCGCAGGACACCTTGTACGTCAAGGACCCTTACCTGCCGAAGGACGGCTATCTCGAGTTGCGGCCCGATCGACCGGGCTGGGGCGTCGAGATGGACATGGAAGTGCTCGGCAAGGAGGATTACGTTCATTGGCAGCGCAAGGTGCCGCGCCGTCCGGACGGATCGACGGCCTACGCGTAAAGAGGAGGATACCGGTCCAGCGCGGTGTCGTCCGCCCTGGATGGTTCGGACTCGTAGCCACCGCCTGCAGCGGGGACCGGGTAAACGTCGTTGTGACGGAACGAAGGCGAGCCCGGCCTCATGCAGGGGGCCGGCACGTGCTGTCCCGTAAGATCAGCTTAGCGGGAAGCTGGGTCCCCTTCCTGATCGGAGCCCTGCCCGTTGTCATGAGCGCGATCAATTCAGCCGCAGCCGTCGCACCGAGATCACGACGGGGCTGGACGACGGTCGTCAGAGTCGGCTCGCAATAGTTCGAATAAGCAATGCCGTCAAAGCCGACGACGGAAAGATCCTTCGGGACCTGCAGGCCCGCCGCATGCACCGTTTTGATCAGGCCAATGGCCATCTCGTCATTGGCTGCAAACAGCGCGGTCGGCCGCGCCGCCGGTTTGAGCCCCAGCAGCGCCCGGCCGGCGTCGACACCGGTGCGGAAAGTGAAGTCGCCACGCAGGATCAAGCCTTCGTCAACCGCGATCCCCGTTCCCTGCAAGGCCTGCCGGTAGCCCGCAAAACGCTGCTGCTCGAGAATGTTGGACTTCGGTCCAGACAGATAGGCGATACTTCTGTGTCCCAGCTCCACCAGGTGCCGCACCGCCTCGCTCGCCGTGCCGATATTGTCGATTGTGACCTGAGGGAAGCTTTCACCGGAAATGTACTCGCAGGCGGCAACCAGTGGCACGCGCGCGTCGCGCAAGTCGCGGTTGGGGCTGCGCATGACATGGCCGCACAAGAGCAGCACACCGTCAACCTGGCCGGCGCACACCAGGTCGACATAGCGCGCCTCCTTCTCCGGGGATCCGGCCAGGTTGGCGATGATGAGCCCGTAGCCGGCGGCCGACAACGTATCGTCGATGCCCTCCAAAACCTCGGCGAAGAACGTGTTCGCGATGTCCGGCACCGCCACCAGCACGACCATGGTCTTTCGGACACGCAGGTTCCGTGCGGAAATGTTCGGCGTGTAGCCGGTTTCACGCACGGCGGCGAGCACGCGCGTTCGGGTCTCCTCGATCACGACCTCGGGCCGCGCCAAGGTCCGGCTGACGGTCGCAACCGAGACGCCGGCCAGCCGCGCCACGTCGGCGATCTTGGCCGCACCTGGCCGTGTCACTCTGGGTCGTTTGGCCATGTCGAGCCTCGCCGTCGCGGCGTGATAACGGGACTTGCAAAAACTCGAAGTTCTGCTAGGATGAAAATGTAATCGATTACATCCGGCATGTAAAGCCGCAACGAGCCCCAAGGGCCGCAAGACGAATTACACAAGCCTGCAAAGGCAGATCCGGGAGGGAATGATGAAGCGCACACTGTTCGCATCGGTGGCGATTGTCGCCGCGGCCTGGGCCTCGGTGCCGGTCTCCGCAGAGGAGATGAAGGCCGAGGTCATTCACTGGTGGACCTCTGGCGGCGAGGCCGCCGCAGTGAAGGTGTTTGCCGATCAATTCACCAAGGCCGGCGGCACCTGGATCGACAGCGCGGTCGCTGGCGCGGCAAATGCACGAAACGCCGCAATCAGTCGCACCGTCGCCGGCAATCCGCCGACCGCCATGCAGCTCAACACCGGCAAGCAGTTCGACGAGTTGGTGGAAGGCGGCCTGCTCGCTGACATCGACGCGATTGCAACCGAAGGCAACTGGAAAGGCGTGATGCCCGCTGCGATCATTGCCGCGGCGACCCGCGAAGGCAAGATGTATGCGGTGCCGATCAACATCCATGGTCAGAATTGGCTCTGGTACAACAAGGCCGTGCTCGCCTCCGTCGGCGCCGACGAGCCGAAGACCTGGAATGACGCTCTCGCCATTCTCGACAAGCTCAAGGCCGAGGGCAAGGTGATCCCGCTGGCCTTCTCGGGCCAGAAGAACTGGGAGCAAAACCTCTTCAACGCGGTCATGATCGGTGTCGGCGGCGCACAGATGTGGACCGGCATACTCGGCAAGCGCGACGCGTCGCTGGCAGGGAGCGCCGAATTCAAGGCGGTGGCCGTCACGTACAAGAAGCTCAAGGACTATGTCGATCCCGGCGCTCCCGGCCGCAACTGGAATGACGCGACCAACCTCGTCATCCAGGGCAAAGCCGGAATGCAGATCATGGGCGACTGGGCCAAGGGTGAATTCATCGCGGCGGGCAAGGTCGCCGACAAGGACTATGGCTGCACGGTGCTGTCCAATGGCCATGGCGGCTATGTGATGGGCGGCGACGTGTTCGTATTCCCGAAAGCGAAGGACCCATCCACAACAAAGGCGCAGATGGCATTGGCGCGGCTGATGCTGACGCCCGAGACCCAGATCCAGTTTGCGCTCAAGAAGGGTTCGATCCCGGTCCGTAGCGATGTCGATACGTCCGCACTCGACGCTTGCGCCCAAAAGGGCATGCGCTATGTCGCAGACAAAGCCCAGCAAATGCCGTCCGGCGACATGCTGGCGCCGCCTGCGCTGATCGGCGCGCTGCAGGATGCCATCTCGCAATATTGGAACACCAATATGAGCGCAGATGAATTCTCCGCCAAGGTCGTTGCGGCGCTGAAGTCCCAGGAGTGATGCATGACGAGAGGCGGTTGACGACCTGTCGGCCGCCTCTCCTGCTCGTCAACCTCTCTCTAATCCGGCGATACGATGCGTCTTTCGCTGAACTCCCGACTTTCCGCGATCTCCGCGCTCTTGCCGGCGTTGCTGGTGATGCTCGTCGTCTATATCGGCGCCACGAGCTGGACCGTCTGGATCTCGCTGACCAGTTCGCGCATGCTGCCGAACAACAATTTCGTCGGGCTCCGGCAGTATCAGATATTGCTCGGCAACGACCGCTGGATCACCTCGGTCCACAACATCGTCATCTACGGTGTGCTGTTCGTTTCGCTCGCGCTTCTGATCGGCTTCCTGTTGGCGGTCGCGATCGATCAGCGGATACGCGCCGAGGACACGATCCGCTCGATCTATCTCTACCCCTATTCTATGTCCTTCGTCGTCACGGGGCTGGTCTGGCAATGGCTCCTCAACCCGACGCTCGGCATCCAGCATGTGCTGCGCAGCTGGGGCTTCGAAGGCGCGACGTTCGACTGGATCGTACGGCCGGAGACCGCAATCTACTGCCTGGTCGTCGCGGGCGTCTGGCAGGCTTCGGGACTGGTGATGGCCATCATGCTCGCCGGCCTGCGCGGCGTCGACGAGGAGATCTGGAAGGCGGCGCGAGTCGACGGCCTGCCGAAATGGCGGGTCTATGTGTCGATCATCATTCCGATGATGGGGGCGAGCTTTGCCACCGCCGCGGTGCTGCTCTCGACAGGCGTGGTGCGCCTCTACGACCTCTCGGTCGCGATGACCAATGGCGGGCCCGGCATCGCTTCGGAGGTTCCCGCCAAGTTCGTCATGGATCATCTGTTCGAACGCGCCAATATCGGACTTGCGACGGCGGCGGCCACGACCATGCTGATCACGGTGGTCGCGGTGGTGGCGCCCTATCTCTACTGGCGCACACGCAAAGGAGAGGTACGATGACTGCAGTGGCGCAGACTTTGCCCGCTGCACGGCGGTCGAAGCGCATGACCCCGGCGCGCTGGGGCCTCTATGCCTTCATCTTCATTACCGCGCTCTACTTCCTGCTGCCGCTCTACGTGATGGTCGTCACTTCGCTGAAGCCGATGGCAGAGATCCGGCAAGGCAATCTGTTGGCCTTGCCGATAGCGCCCAGCATCGACGCGTGGGTCAAGGCCTGGACGTCGGCCTGCACCGGACTGACGTGCCAGGGCATCAAGGTTGGTTTTCTCAACTCGCTGCGTATCCTGGTGCCGTCGGTCGCGATCTCCATCCTGGTCGGATCGCTCACCGGCTACGCGCTGTCACTATGGCGTGTGCGCGGCGCCAACATCCTGTTCGGCGCGATGATGGTCGTCGCGTTCATTCCATATCAGGTGTTCATCTACCCCTTGGTTCGCGTGTTCTCCTTCACCGGGCTCGGGCAGTCGCTCTTCACCATTGTGATCATCCACACGATTTTCGGCCTTCCAACGATGACGCTGCTATTCCGCAACTATTTCGCATCGCTTCCGGTGGAGTTGTTCAAGGCCGCCCGCGTCGACGGCGCCGGCTTCTACCAGATCTATGCCCGGATCATGATGCCGATGGCCACTCCCATGATCGTGGTCGCGGTGATCTTGCAGACGACCGGCATCTGGAACGATTTTATCCTTGGGCTGGTCTTCGCCGGCCGCGACAATCTGCCGATGACGGTGCAGCTCAATAACATCGTCAATTCGACGCAAGGTGAGCGCGCCTACAATGTGGACATGGCGGCAACGCTGCTGACTGCGCTATTGCCGCTCGCCGTTTATTTCGGATCCGGCCGCTGGTTCGTGCGCGGCATCGCCGCCGGCGCGGTGAAAGGCTGACCCAGCATGCAGAAATCGAACGTCGATATCAGGAGCCTCCAGATCGGCTTTGGCGGCCTGAAGGTCTTGGAGAATCTCGATCTCCATGTCGGCGCGTCCGAGTTCCTCGTGCTACTCGGGCCCTCCGGCTGCGGAAAGTCGACCTTGCTCAACGCGATCGCCGGGTTGATCGAGGTCAAGGGTGGCGAAATCCACATCGGCGGCCGTGATGTCACCTGGGCAGAACCGAAGGATCGCGGCATCGCGATGGTATTCCAGAGCTACGCGCTCTATCCGCGCATGAGCGTGCGCCGGAACATGTCGTTCGGGCTGAAGGTTGCGCGCACACCGCAGAGCGAGATCGAGCGCCGGGTCGCTGAGGCCGCGCAGATGCTGCGGCTCACCAATCTCCTCGAACGCCGCCCCAGCGAGCTCTCGGGCGGCCAGCGCCAGCGCGTCGCGATCGGACGGGCGCTCGTGCGTCATGCCGGCGTGTATTTGTTCGACGAGCCGCTCTCCAATCTGGACGCCCAGCTGCGCGCCGAGCTCAGGGTCGAGATCAAGCGGCTGCACGCACGGCTCGGCGCCACGATGATCTACGTGACGCACGATCAGATCGAGGCGCTGACGCTCGCGGACCGGATCGCCGTGATGCAGGGTGGCGTGATCCAGCAGCTCGATACGCCGAAGAAGATCTATCGCGAGCCCGTCAACCGCTTCGTCGCTTCTTTCGTCGGCTCACCCGCAATGAACTTCATTCCCGGCAAGCTCGCGCGCGGCAGCGAGGTCGCATTCATCGCCGGTGTAAACCAGCTGAGCCTGACCGGTTACGCCTTCCGCAGCCAGCCGACCGAGGCGCCGGCCGTTCTCGGCATACGGCCCGAGCATATCGAGTTGACTGCGTCCAACGATCCGTCGTCTGTGTCCGCGCGTGTCGAGATGGTCGAGCCGATGGGCGCCGACACGTTGATCTGGTGCCGCCTTGCTGATGGCACCGCCTTCTCCCTCCGCCATGACGCCGACACGCAAGTGCGTGTGGGAGACACGTTGACCGTCCGCTTCCCCGCCGACGCCATGTCGCTGTTCGACGAGACGAGCGGGCAGCGCCTTTAGATCTTTCACCCAGCAGAAAGCGAGACATGACCAAGCCGATCGACCGATTCTCCATTCAGCTCTATTCTGCCCGCTCCATCACCCCGCTCGAGGCGCAGTTCGCGCTGCTGTCCGGCCTCGGCTACACCATGGTCGAGCCCTGGGGTGCGCTGTTCAACGATCCCGAGACGTTGAAGAGGCTCCTCAATGTCCACGGGATGACCGCGCCGAGTGCCCATGTCGGGCTCGACCGACTGCGCGAGGATGCGGTCGGCACGGCGAGGATGTGCAAGGGACTCGGCATTGAGACCATCTTCGCACCGGCCCCCCCCTTGGGCGAGCGCGAGGGCGGAGAAAAGGAATGGCGCAGCATCGGGCGCGAGCTTGCCGAAATCGGAAAGGCGGTGACGAGCGAGGGAGTCAAATTCGGCTGGCACAACCATCATTGGGAATATGGCCGCAGCGCGAGCGGCAAGACTTATCTCGAATGCCTGTTCGAGGAGGCCCCCGACCTCGTCTGGGAGGCCGATCTCGCCTGGATCGTGCGGGGTGGCGGCGATCCGGTCGCCGAAATCAAGAAGCATGCGCAGCGCCTGGTCGCCTGCCACATCAAGGATCTCGCGCCATCGGGGCAGTGCGCCGACGAGGACGGCTGGGCCGATCCCGGGTACGGCATCATGGACTGGCCGGCGCTGCGCGCGGCGATGAGGGAGGCCGGGGTTTCCCTGTTTGTCGCTGAACACGACAAGCCGAACGACGTTGCTCGTTTCGCCCGCAGGGCGCGCGAGACCGTGTCGTCGTGGGCGTGACGGGGAGCGGATCATGAGCAAGCTGGGAGTCGGCATCGTCGGATGCGGCAACATCTCGACGATCTACATGCACAACATGCCGAGATTTCGCGATCTCAAGCTGATCGCCTGCGCCGACCTGCGCCCTGAGGCCGCGCAAGCCCAAGCGGCGCAGTTCGGCATCGAGGCTTTGTCGATCGAAGCGCTACTTGCGCGCCCCGATATCCAGATCGTCGTCAATCTCACCACGCCGAATGCGCATTACGGCGTCAGCCACGCGGCGTTTAACGCCGGCAAGCACGTGTTTGGCGAAAAGCCGATCACGGTGGAGGCCGACGACGCTGCGATCTTGGTCGCGGAGGCAGCGCGTCGCGATCTGAAGATCGGCTGCGCGCCGGATACTTTTCTCGGCGGCGGCGCACGGCTGGCGCGCGAGTTGGTGGATACGGGACGGATCGGCAAAGTGCTTTACGGCACCTGCTTTCTGATGTCGCATGGCATGGAGCACTGGCATCCCGATCCAACCTTCTTCTTCAAGCCCGGCGGCGGGCCGATCCTCGATATGGGGCCCTATTATCTCGCGGCGCTCATCAACCTGTTGGGTCCCGTCGCGCTGGTGCAGGGGCGCGCGAGCGCCGGCTTCGCCTCGCGACTCGTCACCTCGAAGGGGCCGATGAACGGCAAGACGATCGCGGTTGAAACCCCGACGACGGTGATGTCGCTGCTGCATTTCGAGTCAGGCGCCGACATCATCTTCGCGATGAGCTGGGACGTCTGGAAGCACGGACATCCGCCGATTGAGCTTTACGGCACTGAAGGCTCACTGCGCGTACCGGACCCCAACTTTTTCGGCGGCGCGGTGCAATACACCGAGAAGGGTGGCGACTGGATCTCGGTTACGGCTGACGACCGGCCGTTCGGCAAGCCCAACTGGCGTTCGCCGAATTGGGCAGATCACATGCCGAACCAGGCCAACTATCGTTGCCTGGGCGTCGCCGAACTCGCAAGTGCGGTGCTGCACGGCACGCCACACCGCTCCTCCGGCGCGCTGGCGAGCCACGCTCTGGAGGTGAAGCACGCGATCCTCAAGGCGAGCGTCGAGGGCGGAGAGATCGCAGTACACTCGCGTGTCGAGCGACCGGCGCCGCTGTCCGACCTCGATGCGATGGCGCTGTGGGCCGGGGAAACGTTCTGAAGCAGGACAATCCCCAGATGTGTTCACCTGGAACCGGCGAAGGCGGCGCGGTTTGGTGAATATCGAGCTCAGCGGACGCATGCTGCTAGAGCCTGCAGGTACAAGGAAGCATTCGATGAAGATGATCAAGGGACCGGCGATATTCCTGGCTCAGTTCGCGGCCGACGCGCCGCCATTCAACTCCTTCGACTCGATCTGCGGATGGGCCGCCTCGCTCGGCTACGAGGGGGTTCAGATCCCGACCTGGGATGCGCGGCTCTTCGACCTCAAGAAGGCCTCGGAGTCGCAGGACTATGCCGATGAGGTGAAGGGAATCGCGGCGCACCACGGGCTTGCGATCAGCGAGCTCTCGACCCATCTCCAAGGCCAGCTCGTTGCCGTTCACCCCGCCTATGATGCCGCATTCGACGGCTTTGCCGTGCCGGAGGTGCGTGGCAACGCCAAGGCCCGCACAGAGTGGGCCGTCGACCAGGTCAAGCGTGCGATCTTTGCCTCCAGGCGCCTCGGACTCACGGCACAAGCGACTTTCTCCGGCGCGCTAGCCTGGCCCTACATCTATCCTTGGCCGCAGCGCCCGGTCGGCCTCGTCGAGGCCGCCTTCGACGAGCTCGCTAAGCGTTGGCGGCCGATCCTCGACTACGCGGACGAGCATGGCGTTGATCTCGCCTATGAGATCCACCCGGGCGAGGATTTGCACGACGGCGTCTCCTACGAGATGTTCCTGGAGCGGGTAAATAACCACAGGCGCGCCAATCTGCTCTACGACCCCTCGCACTTCGTGCTGCAGCAGCTCGACTACCTCGACTACATCGACATCTATCGCGAACGTATCAAGGCCTTCCACGTCAAGGATGCGGAATTCAATCCGACGGGCCGCCAGGGTGTCTATGGCGGGTTTCAAAGCTGGGTCGACCGTGCTGGCCGCTTCCGCTCGCTCGGCGATGGCCAAGTCGATTTCGGCGCAATCTTCTCGAAGCTCACGCAATACGACTACGACAGCTGGGCAGTGCTCGAATGGGAATGCGCGCTGAAACATCCCGAGCAAGGTGCGCGCGAGGGTGCCGAGTTCATCAAAAGCCATATCATACGGGTCACCGAGAAAGCCTTCGACGATTTCGCAGGCTCCGGCACCGACGACGCAGCGAACCGCAAGATGCTGGGCATTTCCTGAGCGAGAGGACCAATATGCCTATTGAAGCAAGCAACGAAGCTGGCGGCCATCGTCGTATCCGGCTCGGCATGGTCGGCGGCGGTCAGGGGGCCTTTATCGGCGCCATCCATCGCATTGCCGCTCGCATCGACGACCAGTTCGAGCTGGTCGCGGGTGCGCTCGCGTCAGATCCGGTTCGAGCCAAGGCCTCCGCAAAGGAGCTCGGCATCGCCGACGACCGTGCCTATGGCTCCTTCGAGGAGATGGCGAGGGCTGAGGCTGCGCGAGCGGACGGCATCGAAGCGGTCTCGATCGTAACCCCCAACCACATGCATGGCCCGGTCGCGAAGGCCTTCCTTGAAGCCGGGATCAACGTCATCTGCGACAAGCCGCTCACGACGACCGTCGCCGAGGCCGAGGAGCTGGTCGCGCTGGTCCGGAAGACAGGCAGGGTATTTGTGGTGACGCACAATTACACGGGCTATCCCATGATCCGGCAGGCCCGCGCCATGATCGCGAACGGCGATCTCGGCGAGATCCGTCTGGTCCAGGCCGAGTATCTGCAGGATTGGTTGACGGAGCGATTGGAGGCCAGCGGCCAGAAGCAGGCGGCGTGGCGCACGGACCCCACGCGTTCCGGCGCCGGCGGCTGCATCGGCGACATCGGAACTCATGCCTACAATCTCGCTTGCTTCGTCACCGGCCTCGAGCTCGACGAACTGCTGGCCCAGCTGTCGACCTTCGTCGAGGGACGGCGCCTCGACGACGACGTTCAAATTCTCCTGAAGTGGAAGGGCGGCGCCAAGGGCATGCTGTGGGCGAGTCAGGTCGCCGTCGGCAATGAAAACGGCCTCACGCTGCGCATCTATGGCAGCAAAGCCGGTCTCGAATGGGCGCAGGAGAATCCAAACCAGCTCTGGTTTACGCCTTACGGCCGGCCCAAGCAGCTCCTGACCCGCGGCGGGGCCGGTGCCTTGGGCGAGGCGAGCCGCGTCACCCGCATTCCCTCCGGTCACCCCGAGGGCTATCTCGAAGGTTTCGCTACGATCTATGCCGAGGCGGCGCGTGCCATCAGGGCCCCGCAGGCCCGCTCGACACTGGATCCGCCGATATATCCGACGGTCGAGGACGGCCTCGCCGGGATCAAGTTCATAGACGCCGCGGTGAGATCATCCGCAGCCAATGGAGCCTGGATCCGGCTCACCTAGCTAGCGCGGCGCGGATTCGTTTGAAACGCTCAAAGCGCAAAGGCCGGCACCTCGTGCGGCCAGCAACCATCCTGAAAACGAGGGGCCACTTACCCTAGACGATGCCTGCCGAAGTTCCGCCGGCGGCGGGACGTTCCATCGCCTTTCGTCCCCGATAGCCGGACGCGCGATAGGCCGCAATTGGCGCGATCGCCCCGCCGGCCCGCATGCGGGCGACGGCGAGGAGCGGCGAGACGTCGGTGGTGAAGGCACGTTTCAATTCGAGATGCGCACCGAGCGCGTCATTGGCCTCTTGCGCCGCTTCAAGCGCTGCGCGATCGACGATGAGCGCCTGCGCATAGGCGCGCTGCAACTCGATCGCCGATTGCATCAGACTCTCGATCGGATCGGTCACATTGTGCGACTGGTCGATCATGTAGGCGGGCGCGAAGCCTTCCGCCCTGCGACGCTCGGCGTCGATCAGCTCGTTGAAGACGAGAAACAGCCGGAACGGATCGACCGAGCCGCTGTCGAGATCGTCGTCGCCATATTTTGAATCGTTGAAATGGAAACCCGCGAGCTTGTTGAAGCGGACGAGCCGGGCAACGATCTGCTCGATATTCACGTTCGGCGCATGATGGCCGAGATCGACGAGGCAATAGGCCTTGGGCCCGAGCTCCTGCGCGACAGCAAAGCTCGTCCCCCAATCCGAGATCACGGTCGAGTAGAACGCCGGCTCATAAAGCTTGTGCTCGAGGAACACCCGCCAGTCGGCGGGCAGCGCCGCGACGATCTCGCGCATCGCGTCGACATAGCGGTCGAGCGCTTTGGTCAGATTCGATTGGCCGGCGAAATTCGAGCCGTCGGCGATCCAGACGGTCAGTGCCTTCGAGCCGAGCTTGCGGCCGATCTCGATACATTCGACGTTATGGGCGATGGCTTGCACGCGCACACGCGCATCGGTATGTGACAGCGAGCCGAACTTGTACGAAAGCTCCTGCCCCGGC
Source organism: Bradyrhizobium manausense (assembly GCF_018130615.1). Classification (GTDB taxonomy): domain Bacteria; phylum Pseudomonadota; class Alphaproteobacteria; order Rhizobiales; family Xanthobacteraceae; genus Bradyrhizobium; species Bradyrhizobium manausense_A. The sequence goes on along the minus strand of NZ_JAFCKB010000012.1, from coordinate 181,782 downwards.
TGATCCTGGAACGTGTTGGAGTTGACCGCATCGAAGGCAAGGCCGTGCGTCGCGGCCTGTTCGCGCAAGGCGCCATAGTCGTCGACCTTGTCCCACGGGATGTGCGGCGAGACCGTCGGGGTTGCCCGCGCCAATTGTTGAATCACGGCGCAATCATCGATCTTTTCGAAGACATTGCGCGGCTCACCCGGCCCCGGAAAGCGGGCAAATCGCGTGCCTCCCGTGCCGACTCCCCAGGTCGGAATGGCAACACCGAAGGCCATCACCTTCTGCACCAGGACCTCTGCGTCGATCCCGTGTCGCGTCAGCGCGCGCTTCAGGGCGTCGAAGTCTTCAGTGGTCGCGCCTTCGAGCCGCGCGTTCTGCTCGGCGACGAAATCCGCGCTAATCGAAAACGGCGTGCTCATCGTGTGAAAGCCTGGGCGTTGCCGGCATCGACGTTGAGGATGTTGCCGGTCGACTTGGCCGAAAGGTCGGACGCGAAGAAGTAGACACCCTCGGCGATATCCTCCGGGAATACCGACAGCTTGAGCATCGAACGCTGGCGGTAGACTTCCTCGAGCTGGTCCTCCGCGACCTTATTGGACGCCGCACGCTGCTGGCGCCACTCGCCCTCCCAGATCTTGGAGCCGCGCAACACCGCGTCCGGATTGACCGTGTTGACGCGGATGCCATGCACTGCTCCTTCCAGCGCCAGGCAGCGAGCCAGATGGATTTCCGACGCCTTGGCGGCGCAATAGGCCGAAGCGCCAGCCGAAGCAGCGAGGCCGTTCTTCGAAGCAACGAAGATGATGGCGCCGCCGATGTTCTGGCGTTGCATCAGCCGAAATGCCTCGCGCGAGACGAGGAAATAGCCGGTGGCGAGAATGTCCATATTCTTTTGCCACAGTCCGAGACTCGTGTCCTCGACAGGCGAAGCCGAGGCAATCCCGGCATTCGAGACGACGATATCTATGCCGCCGAACGCGCGCGCGGCTTCTTCAAACGAGGCGATCACCGCCGCCTCGTCGGTCACATCAAGCTTGACACCGATGGCCGCGTCACGGCCATGGCGTTTGGCGATCGCCGCGACGCCCTCGTTCAATGCCTTCTCGTCGATATCCGCAATGACGAGGCAAGCGCCTTCACCGAGCAGCCGCTGCGCGGTCGCCCCGCCAATGCCGCCTGCGCCGCCGGTCACATAGGCGATCCGACCGGCGAGCGATTTCGGCTTGGGCATGCGCTGGAGCTTGGCCTCTTCCAGCAGCCAATATTCGATATTGAAAGCTTCCTCCTCGGCAAGGCCGACATAGGCGCTGACGCCCGAGGCGCCCCGCATGACGTTGATCGCGTTGACGTAGAACTCGGCCGCGACGCGGGCCGTCGCCTTGTCCTTGGCAAACGTGAACATGCCGATTCCCGGTGCGAGATACACGACCGCGTTGGGATCGCGCATGGCCGGCGAATTCGGATGCTTGCAGCGCTCGTAATAGGCGGCGTAATCGCGCCGGTAAGCGGCGAGCACGTCATCGAGGCCGACGATCACCTCATCGAGATTGTCGCGCGCGGGATCGTAGGGCAGCAGCAGCGGCCGGATCTTGGTGCGAAGAAAGTGATCCGGACAGGAGGTGCCAAGCGGCGCCAGCTTCGTCAGCGCCTGGGAGTTGACGAACTCCAGCACCTCCGGGGCATCGGTGAAATGGCCGATCTTGCGCTCATCCGCAGAGATCTTGCCGCGGATCAGCGGCATCAGCCGGGCCGCGATCGCACGGCGCTTTTCCGGCAAGGCCGTCTGGACCTTGGCGCCGCCGAAGGCCGGATTCTGTTCATGCGCGGCAAGCCAATCGGCCGCCTGCTGAATCACGCGCAAAGTCATCTCGTAACAGGCTTTCGACGTCTCGGCCCAGGTGAAGAGCCCATGGCCGCCGAGGACCACGCCGACATAGTCAGGATGGCGCGCGGCCATCTCGCCGAGCTTCAGGCCGAGATCGAAGCCGGGCCGCTGCCACGGCAGGAATCCGAGCTTACCGCCAAATACCTCTCGGGTCAGACGCTCAGCGTCTTCTGAGGCGGCAATGGCGATGACCGCATCGGCATGGACGTGATCGACGTGCTGGTGCGGTACGAAGGCATGCAAAGGCGTATCAATCGACGTCGCGCGCGGATTGAGATCGAAGGTACAGTGATTGAACAAGGCGACCATCTCATCCTCGTGAGCGAGGCCGCGATAGAGCCCTTTCAGGCTCTCGAGCCTGTCGAGGTACAGCGTCGAAAAGCCGTCGCGCTTCATCGAGCCAATGTCACCGCCAGAGCCTTTGACCCAGAGCACGCGCACGTTCTCGCGCGTCAGCGGATCCTTCATCTCGATCTTGGCCGAGGTGTTGCCGCCGCCGAAATTGGTGATGCGTAGATCGGCTCCGAGCAGGTTCGAGCGATACAGCAACTGGCCTGCTTCATCGAGCCCGGCAGCGAACGCGTCGTCCCATAGATTTGGCAGGGGCGTGGCCGCGACCTCGCTCATTAGGCGTTCTCCCTGTGTGCTTGATCTCCGGGCAGATTAGGCCACAGATTCAATCAAGGTCAATCACTGACGATCAACACTGCGACGCGATATGATTGATGCAGCGCGATATTGAGCGAATTTGACGGTTTACAGTTGACCACGGTTCGAGAGCGTGACCTATTTACGGGCAAAAGGGAGGACGGCGTGCACGAGCGGGAACGCTGGCAGGTCATCAAGACACTCTTGCGCGAGCGGTCGCTGGTACGCATCGCGGACGCCTGTCGTGCGACCGGCGTCTCCGAAGCCTCGATACGGCGCGATTTCGCCAGGCTCGCCGAGCAAGGTGTCGCGATCAGGGTGCACGGCGGACTCGAAGCCCTGCCGGAAACCACCAACGCACCGGGCGACATCCTTTCGCTTGCCACCCGCTCCTTCGACGTCAGCCAGACGCTCAATATCGACGCCAAGCGCGCCATCGCGAAAGCGGCAGTCGCCCTCTGCGCCGATGGCGAGACGATCATCATCAATGGCGGCACGACCACCTATCAGATGGGCGAGTATCTGCGCGAGCGCCGCCTGAAGGTGTTGACCAATTCCTATCTGCTCGCCGACGGGCTGATCCACACGTCGAAATGCCGCGTCGCCTTGCCGGGTGGCGAGGTCTATCGTGAGCAGGGCATGATCGTCTCCCCCTTTGAAGAGGATGCGATTCAGCACTATTCGGCGACGCGGATGTTCATGAGTGCGATCTCGATCGGACCGCTCGGCGTGATCGAGGGCGACCCCCTGCTCGCCCGCGCCGAATCAAAACTGCTGAAACGTGCCGACAAGCTGATCGTGCTCGCCGATTCCTCGAAATTCGTCTCGCGCGGCAGTCTGGTCGTCTGCCCGCTCTCGCGCATCGATACGCTGATCACCGATTCCGATGCGCCGAACGACGCACTCGACATGCTGCGCGAGCATGGTGTCCGCGTCGTTGTCGTAGATCCAGGCGCTCAAACCACTGCGGCGGCGTGACCATGACAACCGACCCGCACGGTGACGCTCCCGCGGTACCGCTTCTGGCGGTGCGCGCGATCGAGAAGTCTTTTCCGGGCGTGCGGGCGTTGTCCGGCGTCTCGTTCGATGCCGCCAGGGGCGAAGTTCACGCCTTGCTCGGCGAGAACGGGGCTGGCAAGTCGACGCTGATCAAGATCGTTTCCGGCGTGTTCCCGCCCGATCGGGGCGAGGTGCTCGTGAACGGCAAGCAGGTCGATCTCGCGCGACCGGACGATGCCAGGCGCGCCGGCATCGCCACGATCTATCAAGAGCTGCTGCTGTTTCCGGAGCTCACGGTCGCAGAGAACATCTTCATGGGGCATGCGCCCCGCGCTGGCCTCGGCCGGATCGATTGGCGGGCCATGCACGAGAAGACGAATGCGCTACTCGCTTCGCTCGAAATCCATGATCTGCAAGCCGACCGGGTCGTCGGCTCCCTCAGCGTCGGCAATCGCCAGCGCGTTGAAATCCTGCGCGCGCTGTCGCAGGATGCGCGCATTCTCATCATGGACGAGCCGACCGCGGCCCTGACCGAGTACGACGTGACGCGGCTGTTTGACATCGTCCGCAGGCTGAAAGCCCGCGGCGTCGCCGTGATCTATATCAGCCATCGGCTCGACGAGATCTTCGCGATCGCCGATCGTGTCACAGTGCTGCGCGATGGCACGCATGTCGCGACCAAGCGGGTCATCGACACGGACGCGGCCGAGCTCGTGCAATTGATGGTCGGCCGCAGGATCGAAAGCCTGTTCCCGAAGATGACGGTTCCGATCGGTCAGCCGGTGCTGGAAGTGAAGGACCTTGAACGTCGGCCCCTGACGAAAAACGTCTCGTTCACGGTGCGCGCCGGCGAGATCGTCGGCCTTTCCGGCCTCGTCGGCTCCGGTCGCAGCGAGCTCGCGCAAACTATTTTCGGCGTCACCCCGGCCGATAACGGCGAAATCCGGATCTCCGGACAACAAGTCAACATTCGCTCGCCGGCCCAGGCGCGGTCTTTGGGCATCGCTTATGTTCCCGAGGATCGCGGCACCCAGGGCTTGGTGCGGCCGATGACGGTGCGCGAGAACTTCAGCCTCGCCGCGCTCGGCAAGGTCGCATTCGGCGGCTTCATCGATCGCGGCGCCGAGCGCAAGCTGGCCGGCGACGGCATCAAGCGCTTTGCGGTCAAGACGAGTTCGCTCGAGCAGATCGTGGGCAAGCTCTCCGGCGGCAATCAACAGAAGATCGTGCTCGGCAAATGGCTGGCCAACGAGCCGAAGCTGTTGATCCTCGACGAGCCGACGCGCGGCATCGACGTCGGCGCCAAGGCGGAGATCCATCGGCTGATGGGCGAGCTTGCGGCCCAGGGGCTTGCCATCCTGATGATTTCAAGCGAGTTGCCGGAGGTGCTCGGCATGAGCGACCGCGTGCTCGTGATGCGCGAAGGCCGTATCGTTGCCGAATTCTCACGCGAAGAAGCAACCCAGCAGTCAATCGGCGCAGCGATGATGGGCAGTCATGAAAACGCGGAGAAAGCGGCATGACGGCGGTGACCTTGGCCAGTGCCGAAGTTAGTCCGCGGCGGTGGCTGAAGGCGCTTGCCTCGCAAGAGGCTTTGCTCGCGATCGCCGTGATCGGGCTCGCCATCGCGGTCGGCCTTTACAATCCGCGCTTTCTGGCGGCACGCAACCTTTCCGACGTGCTGCTCGGCAATGCCTATATCGCGGTCGCCGCAGTCGGCATGTCGATGGTGATCATCTCCGGCAACATCGATATTTCCGTCGGCGCGCTGATCGGCGTTCTGGCGACGATCAGCGGTACGCTGGCCGTGAACGGCGCGCCGATCGTGGTCGCCTGGCTGGCAGCGCTCGTTGCCGGCATCGCCGTGATGGCGTTGCAAGGCGCGATCATTGCCTATCTGCGCATTCCGGCGATCGTGGTGACGCTCGGCATGCTGTCGATCCTCAAAGGCGGCTTGATCAGCGTCACGGGGGGCAAATGGATCACCGACCTGCCCGACAGTTTCCACCTCGCGGATATCGAGCTCTTCGGCGAGCTGCCGTTTCCGGTTTTTCTCATGATCCTGGTGACGATCCTGGCGGCGCTGTGGATGCGCTATTCGGCCTCGGGCCGTGCGATCTACGCCGTCGGCGGCAACGCCGAAGCGGCGCGGCTCTGCGGGATCTCGCAGCCGCGCACGATCGTGATGGTCTTTGCGCTGCATGGCTTGTTCGCGGGGGCGGCCGCCCTGCTCTATGCGACGCAGCTGCGCGTCATCCAGTCGACCGTGCCGCCGAATCTCGAGCTGACGATCATCACCGCGTCGGTCGTCGGCGGCGTCAGCATCCTCGGCGGCGCCGGTACGGTGGTCGGCTCGACGCTCGCCGCCGTTCTGATCGCCGAGATCGCCAGCGCGCTGGTCTTCATTGACATCTCGCCCTACTGGATTCGCGCGGTCCAGGGCGTGCTCATCCTCGTGACCGTGATCGCCGACATTCTGCGGCGCCGGCGTATGGCCGGAGCATGAGCGCAATGAGCGAAATCCCTCTTCCCCACACCGCCAAACGTCTCGTGCCCTGGTGGCTGCTGCGCCACGAGACCATGCTTGCGGTGATCCTGCTCATTGCATTGATCGTGCTCGGAGGCTTGAACAGCCGCTTCCTCACGCTCGACAATCTGCTCAATCAAGGCAGGCTGACGACCGAGGTCGGGCTGATCGCACTGCCGATGACCTTCATCATCATCACCGGCGGTATCGATCTCTCGGTGGGCTCGATCGTCGGGCTTTGCGCGATCCTGCTCGGCTATTCCTGGAAGGTATTCGGCCTTCCCTTGCCGCTGGCCATCTGCTTCTCGCTGCTCGTGGGTGCAGCTGCGGGATTCCTCAATGGGATCGTCATCACCAGGGTGAAAGTCCCACCGCTGATCATGACGATCGCGACGCTCGCGCTCTATCGTGGGCTCGCCGAAGGGATCAGCCAAGCGCGTTCGGTGCGCGGCTATCCGGAATGGTTCTACTTCATCGGGCAGGAAAACCTCTTCGGCGTACCGGCGCAGCTCTGGCTCTTGCTGATCGCGATCGTGGTCACGGCAATCGTTCTAGACCGCACCACTTTCGGCCGAACACTCTATGCGATCGGCAACAACGAGACCGCCGCGCGCTTTTCCGGTTTGCCGGTCGATCGGGTCAAGCTGATCATCTACACGCTGTCGGGGCTTATGGCCGGCCTCTCGGCCTGTGTTCTTGTCTCGCGCGTGACCACCACCCGTTCGGACATGGGGATCGGCTACGAGCTCGACGTGATCGCGGCGGTGGTGCTCGGCGGCACCAGCATATTCGGGGGCGTCGGCACGATCTGGGGCACGGTGGTCGGCCTCGCGATGATCCAACTCCTGAAAAACGGGCTGGCCCTGACCGGTGTCAAGGGCGACGCGACGATCGTGGTCATCGGCACGGTGCTCATCCTTTCAACTCTTGTGGCGAGTTCGCTCCAGCGGCGACGCGAGGGCGTTTGATGGCGTATCTGGCCGCGAAAAAAGCGGCTTCAACAGGGAGGAAAACAAAATGAAGCTTGGATTAGCTGCTGCATTCCTCGGCGCGACGCTGCTGGCCGGATCGGCCTCGGCGGCGGACAAGAGATGGGACGGCGCGGACGACCTGCCTGTCAATCCGCTGGCCTGTTCGGCTAGCGAGGCCAACGCGGCACCCGCCGCCAAGCCTTATGACGGGGGCCGGCCAAGCAATGCTGCCGACAAAGCCGGCAAGCCGATCACGCTGGTCGACGTACCGAAACTGATTGGCATCGGCTATTTCAACGCGACGTCGAAAGGTATGCAGGACGCCGCCAAGGCCCTCGGCAATGTCACGGTGAAGACCGACGGCCCGACCGAAGCCAAGATCGACGAGCAGATCAAGTTCATCGACAATTACATCACCAGCGGCGTCGACGGCATTCTGTTCGCGGCCAACGATCCGGTTGCGATCGCTCCGGTTCTGAAGAAGGCGCTGTCGAAGGGCATTCACGTCGTCGGCTATGACGCCAATGCGACGCCGGACGCCCGCGAATGGTTCGTCAATCAAGCCGAGTTCAATGGCATCGCCAAGGCGATGATCGATTCGATGGCCAAGGAGGCCGGCGAGGACAAGAGCTTCGCAATCGTCACTTCGACCTTCACGACGCCGAACCAGGCACGCTGGATTGCCGAAATGTGGGCTTATGCGCAGAAGTGTCATCCCAAGCTGAAATGGCTCGAAACGGTCGAGGCGCAGGAAGACAACAACCTGTCGTTCAACCAGGCAACCACGCTGATCAACAAGCATGGCGACAAGCTCGCCGGCCTGTTCGGCATGACCTCGGTCGCAACGCCTGCTTCCGCGGAAGCCGTGACCAAGGCCAAGCTCTGCGGCAAGGTGGCGGTGGTCGGCCTCGCCACGCCGAACGCGATGAAGCCGTATGTCAACGCGGACTGTGTCAAGTCGGTGGTGCTGTGGAATCCGGTCGATCTCGGCTATGCCGCGACCTACGTGATGCGTGCCGTCGTCGACGGCAGCCTCAAGCCTGGCGCGACCTCGGTGGACGCGGGCAAGCTCGGCAAGCTGAGCGTGGTGAATGGCAGCGAGATCCTGCTTGGTTCGCCCTTCATCTTTACGAAGCAGAACATCAAGGACTTCGATTTCTGACTGAACTCGTGGCGCCCGGCCGCCAAACGCGGCCGGGTGCTTCACTTTTGGCATCCGCTATCATGTTCCGCAACAAGCCGACCATGACACGGCGATGATGTTGCGTGCCGAGATGTTCCATCTGCCTTGAGCGTGACGATGAGCCAAACGGTCGCAGTCCTCGACATCGGCAAGACCAACGTGAAGGTTGCCTTGTTCGACAACGGCCGGCTTCTCTGGGAAAGGTCCGCGCCCAATCGCATTCGGCCAGGGCCGCCCTATCCGCACGAAGATGTTGAGAGCGCGTGGAACTTCTTCCTCGATGCGCTTCGTGAGGCCGCACGCGCGCAACAGATCAGCGCGATCGTGCCGACCGCTCATGGCGCCGCCGGCGCATTGATTGGCGAGAGCGAACTCGCGGCTCCGGTCATGGACTACGAATTTGACGGCGTAGACGTGATCGAGCCCGACTACGCGAGGCTGCGGCCGCCCTTTTCAGAGAGCTTGTCGCCGACATTATCGGCCGGTCTCAACCTCGGCCGGCAGCTCGCCTATCAGAAGTGGCACTGTCAGGAGCTGTTCGCCAAAGCGAGGCATTTCGTGGGCTATCCGCAATATTGGGCGTGGCGTCTCTGCGGCGTCGCGGTCTCTGAAGTCACTACACTCGGCGCCCATACCGATCTCTGGACTCCGCGACAGGGACGGGTCTCCAGCCTCGCCAAAGCTCTCGGCGTTGACCACTTGCTGCCACCGCTGCGCCGCGCCTTCGATCCGCTCGGTCCGATCAAACCCGACATCGCCGCCGCCACCGGGCTAGCGCCTGAAACGCCTGTCTTTTGCGGTATTCACGACTCCAATGCTTCGCTTCTGCCCTACCTTGTCACGCGCCAGGCGCCGTTCACCGTGCTGTCGACCGGCACCTGGGTGATCCTGATGTCCGTGGGCCTTTCGCTTGATCAACTCGATCCGCGCGACGACACGCTTGCCAACGTCGACGCGCTGGGTCGACCCATCGCCTGCGGACGCTTCATGGGTGGCCGCGAATACGCCGTCGTCGCGGGCGGCGGAGGAAGTCCTGATCCTGGCGCCATCGAGCGCGTCATCGCCTCAGGCGCGATGGCCCTACCCTGCTTCACCGGCCATGGCGGACCTTATGCGACGGCCAAAGGCGTGATCCGCGGCGAAGTCGCGTCGCGCGATCGGACTGCGCTTGCGACGCTCTATTGTGCTCTGGTCAGCGATCTGATGCTAACGCGCATGGGAGCGGCCAGCGGTGATCTCATCGTGGAAGGAACCTTCGCCGGCAACCTTCCCTTCTGTCAGACACTCGGCGCATTGCGGCCGACGCAGCGCGTCTTTGCGGCGGAAGACGCCGCGGGCACGGCACGCGGCGCCGCGATGCTCGCAGAATGGCCTCCTTCTTATCATGTCGCGGAGCCAACCCCCGTCGATCCGATTTCGGTTGCCGGCCTGGACTCCTATCGGAAGGCGTGGACGGCGGCAGTCGAGATGATTGCTCGGTGAGTCAGACGTCGAACGGGAATTCAGCGCTCGCGTCGTGTACCTGCCTCTGCTCGCGAGCTACCTGTCAAATGCTCGGCGGGACTCATTTGGGTCATCCAGTCTCGCCGCACCGCGTGCGCTGCCGAATTGAAATCACCGCCCGAGCGCTTTTTTTATGCCCGCCAAACCGATGCGCAAGAACGGATCTGAATGGATGTAGAAATATTTCACGCCCCGCTCGAGCCAGAACGGCAGCTCGTCCGACGTCACAAGCGTCCCGGCGATCCTGCCCGCGGCGCGGATCTTCCTGACTGCGAATTCGACCCGTTCCATGACCGCTCGCGGCCGGGGTTGCCCGAATGCCGGCGCCGGTGGATAGCCCATGTTCTGGGAGAGGTCGCCGGGGCCGATGAAGAATACATCGATGCCTTCGACCGCAAGCAGTTCGTCGATGTTGTCGATCGCCCTTGGTGTCTCGATCATGGCGATGACGAGCCGCTTCTCATGATCAGCCGGGCAAGCATAGCGGACCGCATCGACGATCGCGCGAGCCTCGTCCGCCGTATCGACCATTGGGACCATCAGTCCATCGGCACCGGCATTCAGATAACGGATCAGGATCGGTCGCTCGTGGGAATGCGGACGGACGATCGCCGCACCACCCGCGCCGCGGATCGCTTGAGCGGTCACGCGTACGTCTTCAAAGCTCCAACTGCCATGCTCGCAGTCGACGAAGATCGCGTCCGCGCCAAGTTCGACCAGACGGACCGCCAGCCCCGATGAGGCGTGGTGCGGCGTGAGCATGGTGATCGCATCGCCCTTTGCGAGACGCTCGCGCAGTTTGGCTCCGTTCATGAAAAATTCCCTCTCAACTCTTCGGTTTGTCGGCGAGGCCTTCTGGCGCGCCGACCCAGCGGGCCGTCTCAATGTCGGCGGAGGTGTCACGCATGAAAGTCGGGCAGATGTGCAGCTCGGGAATCATGGCCCCCTTCTGCAGGCTGGCGCAGAGCAGAACGGCACGCGCGACATCATGCGGATTGAGCATCACAGCGCGCTCGCCATCAAGCGGCGGCCTCGCACGATTGTTCATGATCGGGGTATCAGTCTCACCCGGCAGGATGGCCGTCGCACGGATGCCCTGGTTGCGATAGGTGTTGTGCAGGAATGTCATGAAGTTCTTCACGCCGGCCTTGGCCGCACCGTAAGCGGCGCCGCCAAGCAGATTGGGATTGACGACCGCCAGCGACGATACGGTAATTACCGTCCCTTCCTTCTTGGCAATCATGTCTTCCAGCACGGCCTGGGTCAGGTTGAACACCGCGGTGAGATTGACGTTCACCGTGGCATTCCACTCCGCCTCGCTGAGGAAGCGGGCGTTCAGCACCTTGCTGGCGCTGCCGGCATTGTTCACAAGAATGTCGATCGCGCCGACATTGCGCTTGGCCCAGGCAACCGTCTCGAGAATCGCCTCGCGCGACGACACATCCAGCACATGGGCGACGGCCCTGCCGCCTGCCTTCTCGATTGCAGCGACAACCTCGCGTAGCGGATCGATCCGACGGCCCGTCAGAACGACCGTTGCGCCCTCCTGCGCCAACAGGATCGCGGTCTCACGCCCGATCCCCGTACCTGCGCCGGTGACGAGTGCGACCTTTCCAGCAAGCAGAGACATGGTTTTCCACCTATTCGGCGGCGGTCGCCGCCACGCTTGAGCGCTGATAGTCGTAAATTTGCCTCGCGGCCTCGGGCGTAATCAAGCCTTCGGCGAGATCGATTTCGATCGCAGCGGCCGCACGATCGGCTGTGCGTCCCCAGCCTCCACCGCCCGGCGTCTCAACTTCCAGGCGGTCACCGGTCTTCAGCACCACCTTGCCCTTGGGAAATTGCGGCTCGCCGTTTCTGTACACTTTTCCGGCGCGACCGGACTTACCGCTCACAACACCAAAACAGGGATGCCGCACGCGCTCCGACGCCAGGTAGATATTCATCGGATTGCAACCGAGGTTGCGCAGCACGACGCGCTGGCCGAGACCACCGCGGCTCTTGCCGGCTCCGCCGGAGTCCGGAATCAGTTCCTTGCATTCGGTGAGCGCAGGCACGGCGATCTCGAACATCTCGATCGCGGTGACCTTGCAATTCGACGGAAAGCTCAGCGTATCGAGGCCATCGAACTCGGCGCGCGCGCCCTGCCCACCGTGAAAATTCTGGACCGAGCCATATTGCGAACCGTCGTCGCGGCGGCCCACGCAATTGGCGGCCCAGATCGGTGCGCCTCCGCTGTCACCCATCACCTTTTCAGGCACCACGCCTTCCAACGCCTTGAAGATCAACGAGGGAATGACGTGCCCAATCAAGTTACGCGAATTGCCAGCCGTCCACTCCTCGGGATTGAGAATCGAGCCCAGCGGCGCCTCATCCGTGATCGGGGTGATGCAGCCCTCGTTGTTCGGCGTATCCGGGTCAAGCAGGCATTTCAGCGCATAGACCGAATGAGCGTAGCGATAGTTCGTCCGGCAGTTGATCGAGTGAAGAATTTGCTCTGACGTCCCGGTGTAGTCGACGTGGATGGACTCGTCGCGGACAATCACGGCCGCCTTCAGCGTCACGTCGGTGTCGTAGCCGTCGAGCAGCACCTCGGCGCTGTAGGTGCCGTTCGGCCACTGCCGGATCGCACGCCGAGTCTGCGCCTCGGAGCGAGTGTGGATCGCGTCGGCCAGTTGATCGACGCCATCTAGCCCATACTCGTCCAGGAATTTGACTAGTTCCCGGCCCATGACGTTGTTGGCTGCAACCATGGATTCGAGATCGCCCATCACCTCGGTCGGGAGGCGAACGGAAGCGGCAATGATGTCGAGCACGTCCTGGTTGGGAACGCCGGCCTTGTGCAGCTTCACGATCGGGAAACGAATACCCTCTTCGAAGATGTCGCTGGCTTCAGAGTGCAAGGGAGCGCCACCGATGTCGGGCAGATGCGCGATCGAACCGGCATAGGCCACGACCTTGCCGTTCTTGAAGATCGGTGTGATCATCGTCACGTCGGGCAGATGGCCGGTGCCGATCTCGGGGTCGTTGGTTGCGAGTACGTCGCCCTCTTGCAACGTTTCAGCCGGAAACTTCGGCAGGAAGTATTTCTGCGCAGCGACCGGCAGCGAGGTGATGAACACCGGAATCGACCAGGTGCATTGGGCCAGCGCACGGCCGCGACTGTCGAGCAGCACGGTCACATAATCATGGTTCTCACGCACGATCGGCGAGAACGCGGTGCGGCCGAGCACGATGTCGGCCTGATCGGCGATGAAGATCAACCGGTTCCACATCACCTGCAAATTGATGGGATCGTTGAAGTCGGCAGCATTCACGGACATGAGAGCGACGTCCTTAGGCGATGTTGATCACGAGGTTGCCATTGATGTCGACGTGGGCGGTGCCGCTCGGTCCGACGACTGCTGTCGACTCCCGCTGCTCAACGATGGCAGGTCCCTGGATCGCCTCGCCAACGGGCAGTTTATAGTGATCGTAGACTGGCGTTTCGACGAAGCCGCCGTGCTCGCTGAAATAGACTGAGCGTGTGCCCTTCCTAGCTTCCGCAGCGTGACGCGTGTGCGGACGGGTCACTTCATCTTTCTGGCCGCTGGAACGCAGGCGCCAGGTGATCACCTCGACCGACGAGCCTGCGACCGTGCGGCCAAACAGTTCGCGATAGAGCTTGTAGAAATTTCCGAGCAGTTGCTCAAAGAATTTCTCCCGCGGCAGGCGGCGATCGGGCAATGCCACGGTGATCTCGTGGCCCTGACCGACGTGGCGCATATCGACCGTGTAGGTGTTGGTGATCGTCTCCGGCGCAACGCCGGCGGCACGGACGACTTCGGCGCCTTGCGCAGAGAGATCGCTGAGCAGACGGTTCATCGCGTCGAAATCCCAATTTTCGACCTGCATCGGAAAACTCGCGGACAGATCAACCGCCACTGGCGCGATCAACAAGCCGATCGCCGAAGTCACGCCGGCCCCGGTCGGGCAGATAATGCGCTTGATGCCGAGCTTGCGCGCGATCCCATAGGCATGCACGGGGCCGGCCCCGCCGAACGCGACCATCGGCAGGCTGCGCGGATCGACGCCGAGGTCGGTTGCGTGCACCGCGGCCGCCTTGCTCATGGACTCATTGACGAGGTCGTGGATACCGAATGCGCAACGCGGCACGCTCACATCGAGGGAGCTTGCGAGCTTTGTCATGGCCGCAAGCGCGGCATCTTTCGACACCTTGAACGAGCCACCGACAAAGGATTCCGTCCCCATGTAACCGAGCAGAATGTCGGCGTCTGTCACGGTCGGCTCGGTGCCACCCCGCTGATACGCAGCCGGTCCCGGTTGCGCGCCCGCCGAACGCGGTCCGACATCGAGCAAGCCCAGCGGATTCTTCGCGGCGATCGAGCCGCCGCCGGCCCCGATCTCGATCATGCGGATCGACTGGATTTTTAAGGGAAAGCCAGAACCTTTGCGGAAGCGATGATAGTGTGCGACTTCAAGATCCGTACCGACCGTCGGTTCGCCGTTCGGGATCAGACAAAGCTTTGCGGTGGTGCCGCCCATGTCGAATGACAGTACGCTGCCCTCGCCGGCGATGCGGCCGAACTCGGCGGCGGCGACGGCGCCGGCGGCCGGCCCCGATTCAATCAGACGAACCGGCAACTCCGCAGCGCGGCTGCTCGGAACCAGGCCGCCCGACGAGGTCATCCAGAGCACCTGGCGATTGATACCCTTGGCAGCGAATTCGCGTTCGAGATGGGCGACATGGCCGGACATCTGCGGCCGCGTATAGGCATTGACCACAGTCGTCGAGGCGCGGTCGAACTCGCGAACCTCCGGACAGACCTCCGATGACAGCGACACGAAGATATCGGGATCCTCTTCCCGCAGCAGCGCGGCGATGCGCTGCTCATGATCCGGATATTTGTAGGCATGCAGCAGGCAGACGGCGACGGACTTGATGCCTTCCTCGCGCAACCGCTCGGCAATTTCGTGGACCGTCTCCTCCTCGAGCGCCGTAATGACCTCGCCGTCGGCCGACATGCGCTCGACGGCGCCAAAGCTGTGCGCGCGCGTCACCAGCGGGTCGGGATATTTCAAGTTCAGGTCGTAGAGGTCGTAACGCCCTTCGTTACGGATGCGCAGCATATCCTGAAAACCGGCGGTCGAGATGAATCCGGTCTTGACGCCCTTGCGCTCCAACACGGCATTGGTGACGACGGTGGTTGCTCCGAGCACCTGAAGATCGTCGAGATCGACGACGTCGCCAAATTGCGCGAGCAATTCGGAAACACCGCGAACCACTGCTTCGGCTGGATTGGCAGGTGTGCTCAGCACTTTGTGAAGATGAAGTTCGCCCTTGTCGTCGAGCAGTGCGAAATCGGTAAAGGTTCCCCCGGTATCGAATGCGAGCTTGGCCATCTGTTTCCTCGGAGCGATCGTCTTCGAGGGTAGGAAATACGGTTGCGACCGACCACCATAACTCCGGTCTGCCGCCATAGGTTTTGTTTATGGCCTGATCCGGCGCACAACAGGCGCCGGGCACGTTGTTGCTCAGACCGCGCGGATGCCCTGCGGATGGCTGCGCATGAGCTTCTCCACGACAGTGAGAAGCACCGATCGGGTCGCAAGCGCAGGCTCCGAGAGCGGGAGGTGGTCCGATACGCACAGCGAAACGGTTGCTTCGATGGCCGGGCGAACGAGCCGGCGAACCTCGACGCCGTCAAAGCTCGACGCACTCGCCGCCACGGACGCCGGTAAAATGGTCGAGCCGAGCCCCTCCGTCACGGCCGCCCCGAGCGCAGAGACCGACTCGATCTCCGACACGACATTCGGTGTCACCCGCGCCCGCGCCAGGGATTCGTCGATCAGGCGGCGCAGGAAATGGCCCTGGCTCGGCAGCAACAGCTTGACCTCGGCAAGCGCCGAGAGCGGGAGCGCTTCGTCGCTTTGCTTCTTTGCCGCCAACTCCGCGCGCGAGACCAGATACAACTCCTCCCGAAACAATGGCTGCAGTTTGACGCCCTTGATCGGACCGGAGCCGTAGATCATCGCCATATCCATCTTGCCGGTCATGATGAGCTCGCTCAGCACATGACCGAAACTATCGTTGATGTGGACGATGATCTGCGGATGCAGCGCGGACATCTCTTTCAGGATCGGCAGCGATAGCGTGCTCGACGCCGAATAGGTCGCAAGCCCGATCGACACGCGACCTGCAAGCGCCTTGGTCGACTGGTCGATATCGATCTGCGCCTGCTCGATCTGCTTCAGCAGCAGTTGCGCATGACGATAGAGAATGAGGCCCGCTTCGGTCGGAACGATACCGTGATTGCTGCGCAGGAGAAGCTTGTGTTTGAAGTGACTCTCGAGCGCGGCAATCTGCTGCGAGAGTGCCGGCTGCGCCGTTCGCAGCAGGCCAGCGGCCCGCGAAACGCTGCCGGCATCGACGACTTTGACAAAGCTTTTCAGCTTCCTGAAATCGACGCTCATAGGGGCCGAATACCAGCTCTGAGAATGTGATCCTGACCAGCAATATCCTTTATCTAGCCCATTGATTTCAATGATATTCCTCTCAAGCCGTCAGCCTTTCTCGTCCGTCCCCGAACAGCGCTCAGCGAAGCACCCGGCAGGCTTGCTCGATGCGGTCGCAGGCCTCCTTGATCGCCTCCATCGAAGTCGCGATCGACAGCCGGAAATACGGCGAGAGCCCGTAGGCAGCGCCCTGCACCGCGGCGAGGCCGACGCCATCCAGAAGATAGAGCACGAAATCAAGATCGTTTTCGATGACCTTGCCATCCGGCGTGGTCTTGCCGATGACGCCGGCACAGCCGGGATAGAGATAGAAGGCACCATCCGGCACCAGGCACGACAGGCCGAGAATCGCGTTCAGCCGGGCACAGGCATAATCGCGACGCTCCTTGTAGAGCTTGACACTGTCGTGAACGAATGACTGGTCGCTGGTCAGCGCATGGGCCGCAGCCGCCTGGCTGATCGACGACGGGCATGACGACATTTGCGACTGCAGCTTGTTGATCGCCGCGACCAGCGGCGCGGGACCTGCGGCATAGCCGATGCGCCATCCGGTCATGGCATAGGTCTTGGACACGCCGTTAGTGAGCAGGATGCGATCCTTCAAGGCAGGCACCGCCGCCGCGAGCGTGGTCGCAGGCTCGTCGCGGTACCAGATCTGGTCGTAAATGTCGTCGGAGAGCACGAGGACATCAGGATGGCGCTGCAGCACCGCGCCGAGCGCCTCGAGATCACTACGGGAATAGGCCGCGCCGGTCGGGTTCGACGGCGCATTGAGGATCAGCCAGCGCGTCTTCGACGTGATCGCGGCCTCCAGCGCCTCCGCCGTCAGCTTGAAGCCCTGATTCTCGGAGCATCGGACAATGACCGGCTTGCCATCATTGGCAATGACCATGTCGGGATAGGAGACCCAATAGGGCGCGGGAATGATGACTTCAGCCCCCTCCTCCACACTGGCCATCAGCGCAAGAAACAGGATCTGCTTGGCGCCGCCGCCGACGCAAATCTCGTTGTCGGCATATTCCAAACCAAGGCGGCGGTTGTAGTCGGCGATGATCGCCTTGCGCAGCGCCACGGTGCCGTTGACGGCGGTATATTTGGTCTCGCCGCGGTCGATCGCCGCATGTGCCGCTGCCTTGACGTCGTCAGGCGTGTCGAAATCGGGCTCGCCGATCGCCATGTCGACGATGTCGCGGCCAGCGGCCTTCAGCTCGCGCACTCGTGCGGACGCCGCGGTTGTCGGAGAAATCTTGATGCGCGAGACGCGCGCGGCCGGCACGAAGATCGTCACTGTGGTCGTCCTTTGAGTTGCAAGTCGTCTTAATGCTCGACGTCGGTCTCACCGCGCATGCGGCCGGTGAGGAAGAGTTCGCCGAGCTCATCGTGGGTGATGTCAGCGGGGCGACCGTCCCAGATCACCTTGCCGAGCCGCAGAATGACCGCGCGCTGCGCAACCTGCATCGCCTTCTTGGTGTTCTGCTCGACCAACAAGATGGTCTGGCCAGCCGCGTTGATGCGCAGCAGTTCGTCGAACACGATGCCGATCGCAGTCGGCGACAGACCGACCGAGGGTTCGTCGACCAACAGGATTTTTGGCCGCTGCAGCACGGCCATCGCGACCTCGAGCAATTGCTGCTCGCCGCCGGACATGTTGCCGGCGAGCGTGTTGCGACGCGTCTTCAGGATGGGAAAGAGGTCGTAGACATAGTCGCGCTCGGCCTTCACCTTGCTGTCGCGCAGCGTGTAGGCGGCCATCTGCAGGTTTTCGTCGACTGTCATCACTGGAAAGTTGCAGCGGCCCTGCGGCACCCAGGAGATTCCCTCAGCCAGGATCGCCCGCGATTTGAAGGCCGAGATGTCCTTGCCCCGCCAATTGATGCTGCCACCCTTGACGGTGGTCATGCCGTAGAGCGTCTTAAGCAGCGTCGATTTGCCGGCCCCATTCGGGCCCATCAACGCGACGAACTGCCCCTGCGGCACGTCGAGATCGACGCCGTTGAGGATGTCGAGCGAGCCATAACCCGCGCGCAGTCCCTTGATCAGGAGCGAAGATTCAGCCACCGAGATAGGCCTCCCGCACCGCCTGGTTCTGAACGATCTCGCCCGGCGTTCCTTCAGCGAGCTTGCGGCCCTGGTCGAGCACGACCACGCGCCTGCACAGGCTCGTGACCACGTCGATGTTGTGCTCGATGATCAGGAAGCTGACGCCGAACGAGGCATTGGCAAGACGAATACTCTCCACCACACGCTCGATCAGTTTCGGATTGATCCCGGCCATGGGCTCGTCGAGCAGGATGAGTTTTGGCTCCGGCATCAGCATCGAGGCGAACTGAATCAGCTTCTGCTGTCCGCCGGACAGTTTTCCCGCGGCCTGGAAGCGCACGTCCCACAGACCAGCGATCTTGATCAGCTCGCGCGCCCGCTCCCGCAAGGCCGCGACACGATTGCGCGCGGCGGCCCCGATCCCGAAGGTCGACCAGATCCCGGGAAAGGTGAACATCTGGCCGGCGATGACGAGGTTCTCCTCGATATCGAGCGCCGAGAACACGACCGTCTTCTGGAAGGAGCGGAGCATGCGCCCCTGCCGCGCGATATCGCTCAGCGACCAGCCCGTGATGTCCTGGCCATCGAGCTTCACCGCTCCTGCGCTGGGCCTCGCAAGCCCGGTCACGCAATCGAAGAAGGTAGACTTTCCGGATCCATTGGGCCCGATCAGCCCGCAGATTTCGCCGCGATCGACATGCAGGTCGACACCATCGACCGCGCGCACGGCGCCGTAGGACTTGCAAAGCCCGGAGATGTCGAGGATCGGCAGCCCGCTCATTTGCGCCTCTCGAGGAATGACCAGAAGCGGCCGATCAGCGGCGCGAACCCGTTCGGGAACCAGAACACCAGCCCGAGCAGGAAGAAGCCGTATGCGATCATGCGCAGCTCCGGCGCGACGCGCAGGGCTTCGGTAAGGCCGACGAACAGCAGGCTGCCGAAGATGACGCCCGAGATCGTCCCCGCTCCGCCGCCAAGCACGATGATCAGCATCGTCGTCGAATAGTACATCTGAAAGGTCAGCGGGCTGACCACGGTGAGGTAATGCGCATAGAGGCTCCCACCGAGGCCGGCAAAGACGGCGCTGATCATGAACACGATGAGCTTGTAGTGCCAGGTGGGAATCCCTACGGATTCCGCCAGCGTCTCGTTTTCGCGAATGGCGATCATGTTGCGGCCGGCCGGCGAGCGAACGATCAGATAGACCGCCAGGGTCGCGAGGGCTGCAATGGCGAGCACCAGATAGTAGAACCCGACGGTCCCGGACACCGTGAACGAGGCCGGTCCTAGCGCGAAGTAAGGCTTGGGAATGGCCGCCAGGCCCATGTCGCCGCGCGTCAGACCAATCCAGTTCTTCGCGATCGCTTGTCCGATGATCACGAAACCGAGCGTGCACATCACGAACGACGTCGAGCGCAGCCGCAGCGCAGGAATGCCGAGCGGAAGCGCGATCGCACCGGCGACGAGCCCGGCGGCGAGGAAATTCAGATAGAACGGCGTGCCGAAATGCACCGCCAGCAGCGCCGAGGCATAGGCGCCGATACCGAAGAACGCGGCCTGCGCCAGCGACAGCAGACCGGTGTATCCAAGCAGCAGGTTGAGACCATGGGCCGGGAGCAGGAAGATCAACGCGATGATGATCGCATGCAGCGGGTAGTTGCCGAGGAACAGCGGCGCCATGCATGCCAGCCCCGCAAGTGCAAGGCCGAACGGGATGCGCAGATCCGCCCCCGTCTTTGCGACTGGGCTCTCGGCCGGTGTCATGGTCTGGTCTCGGACGATCTCGGTCAATGTCACATCCCAGCGATCAGAAGCGTGCTTGCGCGGAGAACAGCCCGTGCGGACGCCACATCAGCACCAGCATCAGGGTCGCAAAGCCGACGGTGTCGCGGAACTGCAGCCCGACATAGGTCGCGACCAGGCTCTCGGCGATGCCGAGGATCATCGCCGCGACGAAAGTTCCGCGCACGTTACCGAGCCCGCCCATGATGATGATCGGCAGCGTCTTGAACGTGATGAGCTCGCCCATGCCGCCGTAGACGCTGACGTTGACGGGCGCGGTCAGCACGCCCGACAGCCCCGCAAGGCCGGCGCCGAGAATGAAGGTCCATAGCGCGATATGGCGAACGTCGATGCCGACGACCGCACAGCACTCGATATTCTGCGAGACCGCGCGCATCGCCTTGCCGATCCGGCTGTAGGTGACCATCAGCTCGAGGCCGACGAACACGATGAGGCCGACGATGATGATCAGGATGCGCTGCTCGGCCAGCGTGAAGCCGAACAGCGTCACCGGCTCGATGTAGCCGCCGGAGAAGAACTTGTAGCTTCCGCCGAACACCAGGATAACGGTGTTCTGCAGGATCAGCGCGACGCCGAGCGTCGCGAGCACTCCGGCCTCAGCTGGCGCCCCCACGATGCGTTGCATCACGAAGTTGCCGACCACGACGGCGATCAGCGCCGTCGCCACCACACCGATCACGATCGCTACCGGATAGGGCAGGTCGAAATAGTCGATCGCGAACCAAGCCCCGAAGGTCCCGAGCATGTAATATTCGCCGTGGGCGAAGTTAATAGCGCGCAGCACGCCGAAGATCATCGTCATGCCGACGGCAACGATCGCATAAACCGATCCGGATACGATGCCGTTAACGACCTGTTCGATGACCGTGTACAACATGTCAGTCCCGTTGCGCTGCCTTACTTCGGATAGTCGATCTCGGCCGAATAGGCTCCCTTGATCGCGGGCTTGCCGTGCTCGATCTCGAGCAGGATCATCGGCAATCGAGCTTGATTGTGATCGTCGAACGTCACCTCGCCAACTGCGCTTTCGTAGTGGATGGCGGAGAGCGCGGCGCGAACCTTCTCGCGGTCGATGCTCTGGGCCTGCTCGATCGCCTTGGCCAGCAGATGCACCGTCTCCCAATGCACATAGGCGTGATTGTTCGGCGCCTCGCCGTACTCGGCAATGAACTTCTCCACGAAGGCCTTGCTCTTCGGAGAATCATATGCCGGAAGCCAGGCGGCCGCCTCGATGGCCCCTTCGAGCGCCTTCGGCGCCGCCTTGATCGAGCTCGCCGTATTGAATTCGGCATTACCGATCAGCGGAATTTTGCCAGCGATCCCAACCTCGATCATCTGGCGACCGACGATCGGCGTCGAATCGGCGTTGCCGTACATGATGATGGCCTGAGCGCCGGAATCGCGGATCTTGGAGAGCACGCTGCGGAAATCTACCTCGCCCTCCTTGTAATAGTCTTCCGTCAGGATCTGGCTCTTGAAACGCGGAAGATATTTCTTGGTGAACTCGATGGCCGCGCGCCCATAATCGGTGTCGACGGAGAGAACGGCGTATTTGGTGAAGCCCTTCTTCTCGGCCGCATATTGCAGCACGATCAGCGCACGGTTCTCGTCGGTCGGATAGTTGCGGTAGGTCCATTTAAAGCCGCCGACGCCGGCCTTGTAGGTGATCATCGGGTTCGACGAGGCGGCATTGAGCAGGAGCACGCCGGCGTCCTCGGCCACCGGCTGCATCGCGAGCGTGACCGAGCTCGAGACGTCGCCGATGATGTAGTCGACCTGGCTCTGGTCGATCAGGCGTCGCGTCGCCGAAACGCCCTCGACCGGCGTCCCCTGGCTATCCGCGGGCATGACGCTGATCTTGCGGCCACCGACGCCTCCGGCTGTGTTGATCTCTTTCGCGGCCATTTCGGCGCCGCGCAGCGAGAAGGCGCCGTAGCGGGCATTCGGACCACTCATCGGGGCGACCAGGCCGAGCTTGACGGTACCGTCCTCGCTCCGTGCGAAGGCACCGGAGGAGATCGTCTGAAGCCCAATCAGAGCGGTTCCGATGCAAAATCCCCGTCGGCTCAACTCGATCGTCATGTCCCCACTCCGTTGCTGCTGCAAATCTATGCGCCTGACCACTCCGCCGCTTTTGCGATCTTGCTCTTGGAATTATTGCTGCGGCCGACGGTAAAAAATAGATTTGCGGCTGCGGGCGGGGGAAGCACGACTGCGGTCTGCCGCCATAGCGAATTCTTATGGCGGGTCCCTGCGTTTCGGCGTTTTGCATGGCCGACGCCTGCGCCCAAATATTCTGCGCTCATCTCCGGCCGGTACGCCCGCAGCGATCGTCGATGCAATGGAAACGCTGCGCGCGCCGCATCTCGCCGGCCTCCGGCCGACCGGTGCAGAGACCGATACCATCCTTGCCCCAAGGCGTGCGACGCTGACGACTATGCGGCTGCCTATGGAGCCACCATTCGCCGTCCGCCCGTCTGCCCGCTACAGTAACGAGACGCGTTCGCCTGTCGTCGTGGCGCGCCAGCCTGCTGCCGCCGATCCTGCGGCGGCAGTCCGGTTGATCGGCTGAACATGTCAATGAAGCGCCTCGAAGCCGCCCCGCGAGGTAGAGGTTTAAGAAGCGCTTCTAATTGTCCGGCCGACCTTCTGCAGGGCCTCAAAGGCTTCAAAGCGCCGATCGGCCCAGTCCGCCAAAGCCGCCTGGGGCTCATGGACTTCTCCCAAGACCGACATCGCCAGCATCGCCTCGCCGAGATTTGCATGGTCCCCCGAAGCGACTGATCCGAGCATCGCGGAGCCGAGAAGAACGGCCTCCGGAGATGCCGATGCAGCGACCGTCAAACGCGTCGTATCGGCGAGCACCTGTCGCACGAGGCGACTCTTTGCGGCGCCGCCGCTGACCACGATCGTATCAACTGCGATACCCTTCTCCTGCTGGACCCGAACGATCTGCCGAGCCCCGTAGCCGAGGCCGCACAGGCCGGCGAGATAAAGCGCCAGCAGGCTCTCCAGATCCGAGCGCATATCAAGTCCGGCAATCAGTGCACGCGCGTCAGGATCCGCGAACGGCGCGCGATTGCCGAGAAATTCCGGGATGACATGGAGTTCGCCGACCAAGTCCGGAATCATCCCGGCACCGCCGCGTGCTTCGACTTCAGCGGCGAGCCAATCGGCAAGCGTCTGCTGTGCCTCACTTGCAGCACGCGTCGCCTGCGCCGAATACGGATGCATCTGCAAAAGGCGCTCGATCGCAGCGCCGGCAGCCGACTGCCCACCTTCATTGAGCCAAAGCCCAGGCACCATGGCGGAGAAATAAGGTCCCCAAACACCGGGAACGAAGGACGGTTGCGTCGTGGTCGACATGGTGCAGGCCGACGTTCCGAAGACATAGGCCATCCGCGTAAGCACCGTGCCGGCCGCGCCGCGTGCGCCCACCGTACCAACACCGCCGGCGTGTGCATCGATGAGGCCTGCAGCGACGGGCGTCCCCGCCAGAAGACCGAGATCGGCAGCAGCGTCCACAGTCAGGCCCGCCGCCAGCCTTGTTCCGCCCGGTACGATCTCGGTGCCGATCCTGCGGAATTGCTCGTCCGCCAGTACACCGAGGCCGGCCGACCGGAAAAAATTGTCATCCCATCGGGCTTCGTGGCCCAGATAGGTCCACTTGCACGTCACGGTACAAATGGAGCGGGACAAGCTCCCAGTCGCACGCCAGGTCAGGAAGTCCGTCAAGTCCATGAACTGCCACGCACGGGAAAATGTGCCGGGCATGTTTTCGGCGAGCCACAGCAGTTTTGGCGTCTCCATCTCGGGAGAGATGCTTCCGCCGACATATTCGAGAACTTTCTCGCCCGTCTGGTTGATGCGGCGGGCCTGATCGGCCGCACGGTGATCCATCCAGACGATGACGTTGCGAGCGGGGTCGCCGGACGGACCGACGGGTAGCGGCTCGCCCCCTTCGCCCAACACCACCAGCGAGCAGGTCGCGTCAAAGCCGATGCCGGCAATGCTGTCCGGCGCGATGTCGGCCTGTCCAACCGTGCTACGCACGCTGCGGCACACGGCACGCCAGATGTCCTCGCTCGACTGCTCGACGATGTCGCCGGCCTCCTGCCAAAGTGCGACAGGAGCTTTGTCACTCGCAATCAGTCTGCCGGAGCCATCGAAGATTCCGGCTCGTGCGCTGCCCGTGCCGACATCGATGCCGAGAAAATAGCGGTCAGCGGATTCTTTGGTCATGAAGCCATCCAGGTCGCCGATCTGAAGATGCTACAGATCGTTGCTTTGCGGCAGAATGACGAGGTCGCGGATGGTGACATTTCTCGGACGCGTCAACATGAACAGCACCGCCTGCGCGACTTCCACCGGCTGCATCAGGCCGCCGGCCGCCATCTCCTCCTCGATCTTCTCCTTGGGCCAGTCTTTGATGAGTGCGGTCACGACAGGGCCTGGCGCAACGGCACCGACACGCAATCCGTATTTGGCGACCTGTCGGCGCACGGTATGCACGAACGCCTGCACGGCGTGCTTGGACGCAGTATAGATCGGCTCCCAGACGACAGGGACAAGGCCGGCTATCGAACTGGTGACAATGATGTCGCCGCTCCTGCGCTCCACCATGTGCGGCAAAACCGCATGGATCGACCTGAAGAGCGCATTGACGTTCAGGTTGAGCATGCGGTCCCAGGCATCGGGGTCGCCGCCGAGCACCTCGCCGCCGACATAGGCGCCTGCATTCGCATGAAAGATGTCCAGTTGGCCCGCCTTCTCCAGCACCTGCGGCATCATGGCTTCCATACTCACGGGATCGGTGAGATCGATACGCAACGGGATCGCCCGGTCGCCCAGCTCGACGCGCGCACTGCTCAGCGCTTCCTCTGCCCGATCGATCAGCACCACCCGCGCACCCGCCCCGATCAACGTTCTGGCGCATTCGAGACCGATGCCCGACGCGGCGCCGGTGATCGCGGCGACTTTTCCTGCAAGTTCCTGGGCCACGGCTTGTCCTTCTTGTGAGAGTTATTCAAGCTCGGCCATGGGACAGACGTGAGCGCCGTGCCAGCGAGTCGACGATGACCGCAATGGCAAGTACCGCGCCCGTGATCATGTACCGTAGCGAGGAGGAGAGATCGAGCAGCGTGAGGCCGCTCGCGATGGATTGGATGACGATGATGCCAAGGAGCGCGGAATAGGCGCTGCCGCGGCCTCCAAAAAGGCTCGTTCCGCCGATGACCGCGGCTGCGATGGCATTGAGGTTCACATCTCCGGTCCCGGCCTGCTGGCTGGAAGATGCAAGTCGCGCTGCGGCAAGAATGCCGCCAGCTGCGGCCAACGTGGAGCACAGCATGAACGCGGTCGCATAGACCCGGCGAACGTTGATGCCGGCCCGACGGGCCGCTTCGCGATTACCGCCGACCGCGGACATCGAGCGGCCCCATTTGGTTCGCGTCAACGCGTAGTTCATGACCACGCACAGGCCGACGAACAGACCGAACATCCACGGAACGCCGCGCCCGAGATTGAGATAATACACGATGAACTCGAGCACGATGGTAACCAGCAGCGCCTGCAGCACCATACGGCCAAGCGAACTGGCCGATAGCCCTGCCTGCCGCCGGCGCGCCGCCGTGCGGTAGCCGGTCACGAACATGACCAAGCTCGCAACTGCCGCCAGCATATAGGACACGATGGGCGGCATGACGAGCATCTGCCCGAAATCGACCAGCGGTGATCCGTAGGGAAGATTGATCGAGCCCGAAGAACCGAGCAGATACAGCTGCAGGCCGAGCCACCCGAGCAGACCGGCCAGCGTCGAGACGAAGCTCGGCATCCCCAGACGATTGAACAGAAAGGCGTAGAGCGCGCCAATGGCAGCGCCCAGGACCAACGCCGTCGCGATCGCGACGACCACCGGCCAATCCTGACCGACCCACAGCACGCCGACGAGCGCCGAAGCAAACCCGCTCACCGAACCGACCGAGAGGTCGATCTCGCCGACCATCAGGATACAGACGATGCCAAGCGAGATGACTCCCACCGTCGAGCAATCGAACAGCAAATTGACCAGGTTGTTCGGCGCCAGAAAGACAGGGTTGAGACTCTCGAATGCCGTACAGATGACGACGAGTCCGACGACCACCGGCAGCGAACCGAGGTCGCCCGACCGCACGCGGTCGACAAAAGCGCTGAACATGTTCCCAAATGTGTCCGTATGCTTGACGCGCTCGTCACTGCGATCGAGCGGCCGCGCCGTCAAAACCCGTTGCGTGTCACCCGTCATCGCCGCTGCTCCGGTGATTGATGGGCGCGGCGCCGGCTGGCGCGGCGGGAGACCGAATTTTCGTCTGCACCGGTAATCGCCGTAACGAGATCCTGGTTGGAGGCATCGGGTTCGAATTCACCGTTGTTGCGGCCAAGGCGCAGCACCACGATCCGGTCGGCGACCGCGCGGACGTCCTCCATGTTGTGGCTGATCATGATGACGCCGAGGCCGCGGGCGCGAACGCGCTCGACGAGGTCGAGCACCTCGGCGGTCTGGGCGACGCCAAGTGCGGCGGTCGGCTCATCGAGCAGAATGAGCTTCGGCTCGGTGAGCAGTGAACGCGCGATCGCCACGGTCTGGCGCTGTCCGCCGGAGAGCGACGCAACGGGCTCACGCACGCTCGGGATCCGTGCCGACAGTTCGTTGAGCAACGTCCAGGCGCGGAGCTCCATGGAGACCTCGTCGAGCCGCATGGGATTGAGCTCACGGCCGAGGAAGATATTTGCGACCACGTCAAGATTCTCGCAGAGCGCAAGGTCCTGGAATACAGTGGCAATACCGAGAGCGAGCGCCGCGGCCGGATCGGATAGCACGACCTGCTCACCATCAAAGGCGATCGTTCCGGAGGTGGGCTGATGCACGCCGGCGAGGATCTTCACGAGCGTGGATTTTCCCGCACCGTTATCGCCCACAAGTGCCACCACCTCGCCGGCATGCACGTCCAGATCGACATTGGTGAGGGCGGACACAGCGCCGAAATGCTTGGAAATTCCGCGAAGGCTCAGAACCGGCTTGCGCACCCCGCCCTGCGGGTGATCGACGTCCGAAATCATGGTCATTTCCAAGTCCGTGCTCTCGTGGTCATCCCGGCCGCCGGAGGCGGCCGGGACAGACGCAGATACTAGTTTATGCCAAGCTTTTTGCAGCCGGCAGCATAGCGGCCCGTGCAGAGCTGATCGGCCGTCTGGATCTTCTTGTCGATGATCTCCGCCTTCAAGTTCTCCTGGGTGACGACCGCCGGCACGAACAGCTTCGATGGCGCATTGAAGAGCGTGGTCTCAGCCTTGGGCGTCTCGCCGGAGAGGAATTTCACCGCCGCCTGAGCCGCCGCAGCGGCCACGATCTCGCTCGGTTTGGAGATCGTGTTGTACTGATCGCCGGCGATGACGAGCTGAAGCGCGGCAATCGTCGCATCGTTGCCGGTCACAGGCGGTACCGGATCGACGCCTGCGGCCTTGAAGGCGGCGATTGCGCCGCCGCCCGTGCCGTCATTGGCGGCCACGACGCCGAGGATCTTCTTGCCGAAGCGGGTGACCTGGCCGCTCGCCCATTGCTGCGCCTTCGGCGGCGCCCAGTCCGGCGTGTCGTATTCGGCAAGAATTGGATAGCCGCTCTGATCGAGACCTGCGTGGATGCCCTTCTTGATGAGCCCGGCAGCGGCATCGGTCGGCGATCCATTGATTTCAAGAACGCCCTCCCCCTCCTTTGCCGTGACCTTGGCGGCCTTCAGATGCTTGATGAGCGATTCAGAAATGGCCTTGCCGATGGCTTCGTTGTCGAAGGAGACATAGAAATCGACCTTGGCGTCGGGAACCGGCCGATCATAGGCAATGACCTTGATGCCCTGCGACTGCGCCATCTTGACCAGGGAGGCCGCGGCGGTCGAGTCGACCGGGTCGAGCACGATCACCTTGGCGCCCTGCGAAATCACCGAGTTGAATTGCTGTTGCTGCCGCGCGGCATCCGCGCTGGCGTTCTGGTAGATCACCTTGCAACTGTCGCAGAGCTTCTTCATCTCTGCCGCAAAGCCCGGATAGTCGTGTTGCTCATAGCGTGTCGAGGCCTGGTCCGGCATAAGGAAGGCCACGGTCGCGTTCTTCACTTCGGCGGCTCGCGATGACATGGCCGTTGTGCCGAGTAGCGACAGGGCCAAGGCAATTGTACCCGTATATTTCGGAGAGAACATTCTCATTTCGGATTTCCTTTCCGGGACTGGGTGTTAGAGTGTCGTCGTTGATCTTTTGAAATCAGGCCCTCGCTGCTTCCATCGCCGACGGCGCGATGAGCGCCGATGCTCCGAAGCCGCGCGGAATCTTGGACAGACGATTCCTGTCGCGGACCGCCATCGGCGTATCCGCGTCATTCTTGCGTAATGGTGCTCCTCCTTTGCTCCTCTCCGGCTAGGCCGCGCGCGCCGCGTCGATGTTGTGCGCCAACAATCGTCTGAAGCGCGAAGGCGGCATGCCTTTCTCGGCCAGAAACTGCCGGTTGAAATTGGAGAGATTGTTGAAGCCGACCTCGAAGCAGATGTCGGTGATGGAAGCCTGCTCATCGCTCATCAGGATCTGGCAGGCGAGATTGATACGCAGTCGCTTGACGTATTGTACCAGAGACATGCCGGTATGCCGGCGGAACGAGCGCGAAAATGCGCTTTGCGACTGACCGGAGATCGCTGCGAGCTCCGCTTCACCGAAAGGTTGCGTCAGATTCTTTCGAATGAAGGCGAGTGCTTTGTTCATGCCCGCAGACATGTAACCTGACGGATCAGGCAGATAGTTCGGGCTGGACAGCGGACGCGCGTTTCGGGCGCGACAGAGTATCCCCAAGCTCATCACGAACAGCTCGATCCGGCGCACGCCGTTCGCCGTCACGATCTCCTCCATCAGTGGGGCGAGCGCGTCGCTCGTGCTGCGGGTGAACAGCGCGCCGCGCCGGGAGAATTCCAGCAACGAGGCAAGACCCAAAAGCTCG
Organism: Bradyrhizobium manausense; assembly: GCF_018130615.1. Classification (GTDB taxonomy): domain Bacteria; phylum Pseudomonadota; class Alphaproteobacteria; order Rhizobiales; family Xanthobacteraceae; genus Bradyrhizobium; species Bradyrhizobium manausense_A. The sequence goes on along the minus strand of NZ_JAFCKB010000012.1, from coordinate 152,703 downwards.
GGCATGACCTTCATCAGGTCGCCGATGAATTCTTCGCTGAACTGAAGGATGCGTCCCCGCAGCGGGATGGTGCACCCCGCCGGCAGATCGCTCACCCAATTGTGCGGCAGATTGGGGCCGGTGAGCACGAGATTACCCGGCTCGAATTCGCCGATGAAGTCGCCGACGAAATAACGCCCGCTGGTAGCAACAACCTGATGGAGCTCGTACTCGGGATGGAAATGCCAACGCACCGTGTGGAAGGGATAGCCGTGCGACCACGCCTTGAACGACTCGCCGCGCCGTATCTGGACAACTTCCAGGTCCGGTTCCATATCCGCTCCCTTCAGGCCGGTGCGGTTTGCAATGATCCGCCCCTGTTCCCTTATCAGCTGAATTTTTGCTCAGCGTTTCCTCTCGCAGGGAGAGTAACGACCGCTATTTGGGCACGCCACCACGATTTCAATGTGCAACTGATACTTTTTTGATACGCAACACATCGGCTGTTTGTGCGCGCTCGCCCATCATGGCTGCGCCGGCAATTTGCGATGCAAGCCATTAATTTTGCTGGTATTTTCCGACACCTAAGCCCCAACTTTGGCCAATACGTCGGCGCGCAGGAAGCGCTCGATGAAGAGCATGAACAGCACCGAGGGCACGAGCAGGATCAGTGCGGTGATCGAGGCGACCTGATAGTTGCCGCCCATAGCGGCGTTGTAGAGCAGCAGCGGCAGGGTCGTCACCTGCGGCACGCCGACGAAGAAGGTGCCGGTGAACTCGTCGAGCGATTCCAGAAATACGAAGATGCCGCTGGCGATGATACCGGGCGCGGCCAGCGGCAGCGTCACCGAGAAGAAGGTCCTGAGCGGCGAGGCACCGATGTTGCGCGCGGCAAGCTCCAAATCCTTGTCGACCGCGCTGAAGGCGGCGGCCGCGATCCAGACCGAGTAAACCAGCCCATGCGCGGCGTGGACGAGAACCACGGCGAAGACCGTGCCGTTGATGCCGAGCTGATAGAAGACGCGAGCGACGTTGATGTAGATCGCGACCGACGGAAAGGCCTGCGGCAACAGGAACAGAACCATGAAAAAGGCGCGCGCCGGCAGCTTGAGCCGCGCCAGCGCGTAGCCGGCCGGGATCGAGAGCGCGAGCGCAACGACGACCGTCAGCACCGCGATCCAGACCGATGTACCGAGTGAGGCCATGGCATCGCCAGTCGGGCGGAACACCTGCTCCCAATAGCGCGTGCCGTAGGTCACCGGCAGCTTGTAGGGCGTGTACCAGCGCTCGGCCACGGACCAGAGCGCGAGGTTGGCGAGCGGGCCGATCAGCACGAAGGCGAAAGCTGCGAGCAGGAACGCGGCGAGCGCCGTGCGCAGCGAGGATGCCAGACGCATCATGTTGCGCCCTCCTTCGCCATGCCGCGCTTGAGATAGATGATCGCAGCCCCCGCCGAGAGCAAATAGGTGACGACGCCAAGCGCATTCGCCGTGGCGTAGTCGCCATAGGAGTTGATGCGGAAGGCCATGTCGACGGTCAGCATGGTGGGCTGCGATCCCGCCACCATCATCGGCACCGACAGCACTGAGAGCATCGTCACAAAGGAGAGCACCAGTGCCACGAGGAGCTGCGGCATCACCTGCGGCAGCGCGAGTTCGACGAGCACGCGCAAGCGAGAGGCACCAAGATTGCGGCCCGCTTCGAGCGTCGCACGATCGAGAGCGGCGAGCGCGCCAGCGAGCAGCAGGGCGACGAAGGGCGTCTGCTTCCAGACGAACGTGGCGACGATGCCGCGCCAGTCGAGGAAGCTCACCGCCTGAAGCGGCTCCATGAGCCCCATGGCCACGAAGGAATTGTTCATCAGCCCGTTCTTGGCGAGGAAGGTTCGCATGCATTGTGCTGCGACGATGAACGGGATGAACAGCGGCCAGCGGTAGAGCGCCTTTAGCGTCCCGACGATCCAGCGGTTTTCACCAAGTGTCAGCGTGCCGGCGATGATGATGGCGGCAAGCCCCGTGAACAGGCAGGAGGCGAGCACGATCACGACCGTAAAGAGCATATCGCGGGAATAGAGCTCCCAGGCCTTTCGGAAGGCGTCCAGCGAGACGCCGCCCTGTGGCCCGGTAAAAGCCGAAATCAGCGAGAAGCTTAGCGGATAGAGAAACAGCGCCGCCACCAGCGCAAGGCCGGGTGCGATGAGGAGCAGAGCGAGCTGACGTTGGGAGATGGACATCAAACCTGCCGACAGCGGCGCTTAAGGCGAAAGGCCATCATTCCCGGGCGCGCCCCCCGGAAGAATGACGGCCTTTCGAAATGAAATTCAGTTCGCAACCTTCTTTTCGTAGCCCTCGAGGATGTCGTTGAAGTAAGGCGCGATCGGGAACGGCTTGCCGTTGCTGGCGAGCTCAGCAGGCGTCACGTCGGTAAAGAGCTTGTCCCATGCGGCCTTATCGAGCTTGCCCTCGAGGTTCTTGGCGTCGATGCCCGGATACCAGTTGAACTTCTTGACGATGCCGTCGGCCTGGACCTGCGGCGACGTTGCGAGCGCAATGAAGGCTTCGGCCAGCTTCTTCTGCGCCGATTTCTCCGGGATCGAATAATACATCGGCTGTCCGGGCATGCCGGGCGAGACGAGTTTCAGCTTCATGTTCGGGGGCAATTTGCCGTCGGCCTGCCAGGAGTAGAACATGTCGACCCAGACCGGTCCGATGGCGATCTCGCCGCGGTTCAGCATGTCGAGGGTGCCAGCATTACCGGGAGTGATCGTGGCGTTGGCGTTGAACGCCTTCAGCTCCGCGAAGGCCTTGTCCCAATTGGCCTTGGTGGCGGCGTCATAAGGGCCCTTCATCAGCTTGTCGGCATCGCCGCCGAAAGCATAGACCCAGCCGGCGACGAAGGCGACCCCCGACATGCCGCCTTTGATGCCGTTGTAACCGAACTGCTTCGGATTCTTTTTGGCCCAATCGGCGAGCTCGGCAAAGGTCGCCGGCGGCGTCTTGACCATGTCGGCGTTGTAGGCGAGCGCGGTCTGCGACTGGAACATCGGGATGACGTAGCCGCTCACGTCGGTGCCGAGCGCGTTCCTGGCTGCGTCGCCGGTGGCGAGCTTGGCGGTGTCGACATCGGCCGTATACTTGCTGAGCAGTCCCTCCTTGACCATCTGGCCGGCGGCCTTCTGGTGGATCACCACCACGTCGAAATCGGTCGTGGCCGAGCCCTTCTGGGCATCGAGCTTCTCGTAAATCTTCTGCGAGCCGGCGTCGCCCGGACCGGTTCCGACCGAGACGACCTTCACGCCCGGATGAGCCTTCTCGAACATCGGGCCTAGGTAGTCCTTCACGTAGTCGACCATGTTCTGATCACCGGCGGAGGCGACGTTGAGCGTTTGCGCAGCGAGCGGCGAGGCCGCGATCAGCGCGGCGAGCGAGGTGGCTATCGTGAAAAGGCGCATGAGACTGGCTCCGTGTCGGATCGTTGGACTGGGTCAGGCAGGGGTGGAGGCCTGTGCGGCCGGGAAGATATGAAGACGCGACAGCGGAATACGCAGGCCGACGGCCGCGCCGGGTTCATGGCGAGTGGCGTGGTCGACGGTGATCTGCCGGCCGGCCGCCTCGACGCGGTAACGGTAAAGCCCGCCCGGATAGCTGCGCGCCGCGATGCGGCCCGGCACCACGAGATCCTCGCCCGCTGCTGCGTCGGGCGCATCGAGGCTCGCGACATCGTCGCGGAAATAAGCGAGTGCTTCGCCTGCTGGCAGCTCAAGGCCGGCTTGACCGGCGAGCACACCGCGCGCTTCGCCGGCCGTGATCGCAGCAGAGCCCTCGCCGGGCGCGACGTGCAGCGGCAGCACGTTCTCGGCGCCCATGAAATTGGCGACGAAGGCGCTGTTCGGCCGGTCGTAGACCTCCTCCGGCGTGCCGATCTGCGCGATATGGCCCGCATTCATGATGACGAGCCTGTCGGCCATCGTCATCGCTTCCTCGCGGTCATGCGTGACATGGATCGTGGTGACGCCGAGCCGCTGCTGGATGGCGCGGATCTCGTGGCGCATCGTCATGCGGATCTTGGCGTCGAGATTGGAGAGCGGCTCGTCGAGCAGCAGGATGCCGGGATCGATCGCAAGCGCGCGTCCCAGCGCCACACGCTGGCGCTGCCCGCCCGACATGGCGGTGACCTTGCGGTCCTCGTAACCCGCGAGCCCGAGCATCTCCAGCAGTGAGGACACTCTTGCGGCGATATCGCTCTTCGAGACTCCGCGCAGCTTCAGGCCGTAGCCGATATTCTGCAGCACCGTCATGTGCGGCCAAAGCGCGTATGACTGGAAGACCATTGCCATGCCGCGCTTCTCGGGCGGCAGACCGGCGACATCCTTGCCACCGACGGCGATCGAGCCGGACTCGATCGGCACAAAACCGGAAAGAGCGCGCAGAAGCGTGGTCTTGCCGCAGCCCGAAGAGCCGAGCAACGCCGTGAAGGTCCCCGGCGCGAAATCCAGATCGACATCTTGAAGCACCTTCGTGCCGCCATAGGCGACGTGCAGGCCGCGCACCTCAATTGCCGCGCCAGCGCGCGACATAGCTTGCGAGCCCGCCCGCACGATCCGTCCCTCCACGCCGCCCTATACGCTGATGGAATTGTTCTTCCATTCCGCGATCGGCTTGGAATAAACATAACGTTCCCTAGCGCGCTCGTGCAACAGATTTATGACCCCGATGACCACCGAAATCCGATCGCTCTGGCTGATGCCTTGCCCCAAGGACCAAGCGTTTCTCGCTTCGCTCGTCAGCGAGCTTGCGTCGCGCTTCGGCACGCCGATCTTCGCGCCGCATCTAACGCTGCGCGGCGACACGGATGCGACATTCGAGCGTCTCCACGACGACGTTCGGGCAGCCGCCTCCGCGTTGGAGCCTTTCGCCGAACCGATCACGTCGATCGAGACGACAGGAGCGTTCTTCCGGGCCTTCTACGTGCGCTTCGCCGTCTCAGTGCCGCTCGACAAGCTGAAGCGACGCCTCGATCCCGAGGGAATCGAAGACTTCATGCCGCATGTCTCGCTGCTCTATGGCAATTTACCGGAAGTGGTGAAGGCGCCGGCAGCCGCCGAATTCACGCAGCGCCTCGCCGGCCGCGCCATCACCTTCGACCGAATTTGCGTCGTCCGTTCAGGACAGGACATTCCGATCGCCGATTGGACGATCCAGGCGACGGTGCCGCTCGGACGCTGAGACGGGCGTCAGCGGCCCGCCAGCATCCATTCATGCGCCGGGTCGTTGTGAAACTTCCAGATCCGCTTCGGGCCGGCCATGACGTTGAGATAATAGAGATCATAGCCATGCGGCGCACCGACGGGATGGTAGCCCTTCGGCACCAGAACGACGTCGCCATCCTCGAAAGCGAAGGTCTCGTCCAGCGAGCGGTCGTCGGTGTAGACGCGCTGAAAGCCAAAGCCCTGCGGCGGGTTCAGGCGGTGATAATAGGTCTCTTCGAGCTGAGATTCGGCTGGCAGCCTATCCTGGTCGTGCTTGTGCGGCGGATAGCTCGACCATGAGCCGGCCGGCGTGACGACCTCGACAACCAGCAGCCCGTCGGCGGGCTCCGTCTCGGGCAGGATGTTGCGGACATGGCGGGTGTTGCTCCCCTGCCCTCGCGTCAGGCAGCCGACATCCCGAGGTGCGATCAGGCGCGGCGGACGCGCGTTCGCAACGCCGGGCGCCGAGCAGATGGCGACTTCGCAGGATCCTCGAGCCGTCACCGACCAGTCGGACCCGGCCGGCACATAGAGGGACCAGGGATCGGCCTCGAAGGGCGAGTTGCGCCCGCCGATGACGCCGAAATCCTGCCCGCCCGCCTGCGCCGCGACCTTGCCGGAGAGCAGGACGAGGCAGTGCTCGCGCGCGCCGGTCTCGCGCGCCAAACTCTGGCCGTCGCGGAGCCCGTGGACGGCGAAACCGACATGGGACCATCCGGCCGTCTGCGGTGTCACGTCATGGACGCGCCCATCAGCATCGGACGCGCTCGGCTTGATGAGAAGCTTCGACATGATGCCTCCGGGCCTAGGCAAGCCCGGCCTCCTTCAGGCTCTGCTTCAGATGTGCAACACCCTTCTTGGCGTAGGTCAGCGGATGTGCCTTCTTTGGATCCTGCTCCGCCTCGACGACAACCCAACCGGAATAGTTCGGAAGCTCGCGGAAGACAGTCGGATAGTCGACCATGCCATCGCCGGGCACGGTGTAGACGCCGAGTTCGCTGCCCTGTCCCAACACGGCATCGAGGAAGCTCCAATCCTCGCGGCGCGCCTGCTCCATCACCGTCCGACGCACGTCCTTGGCGTGGACATGGCTGATGCGGGCGCGATAGCGCCGGGCCAGCGCAGCCGGATCGGCGCCGCCCCACGTGGCGTGGCCGGTGTCGAGCAACAGATGAGCGGCATCGCCGGTCGCTGCCATGAAAGCGTCGATATCCGCCGTGCTCTCCACGATGGTGCCGATGTGATGATGGTAGACCAGCCTGACGCCCTCGGCGAGCGTACGCTCGGCTACTTCTGTAATGCGCCGGCCGAACTCCGCCCAGTCGCCCGCCTTCATGACAGGCCGCTGCGATAGCGGCTTGCTGCGATCGCCATGGATCGCATTCGAGGTCTCGGCGAAGACCAGCACGGTCGATCCCATCGCCTTCAAGAGATCGAGATGCGAGCGCAGATGCCGCATCTCTTCATCAGCATCGCGCTTCAAAAGCTCCGCCGAATACCAGCCGGAAATGCAGGCCATACCGAAAGGCGCGAGCGCGGCCTTCAGGGCCTGCGGCTCGCGCGGAAATTTGTGGCCGAGCTCCATGCCCACGAAGCCCGCCTCGCGCGCTTCGGCGAGGCACGTCTCGAGCGGTGTCTCGCCGCCGATCTCCTGCAGATCGTCGTTCGACCAGCCGATGGGGTTGGCGCCGATACGGATAGGCATGTCGTCCTCGCTTGATCAGTACTTGCGGCGCACGAGCGCCTCGACATAATGGCGCCTTGCGGCCTCGACCTCGGTGCGATCCGACACCTCGGGCACCGCCACGTCCCACCAATGACCGCCGGCATCGGTCGAGCGCAGCGGGTCGGTGTCGATCACGACGACGCTCGTCCGATCGTGACGTCGCGCCTCATCGAGCGCGGCTTCCAGTTCCGTAATACCCGCAACCTTGCGCGCGATCGCCCCCATCGCAGCGGCGTGCGCTGCGAAGTCGATCGCCGGCAGGATCTCGTGACGGGCGTCGCGCAGGAGGTTGTTGAAAGGGGCGCCGCCGGTGGCGTTCTGGAGCCGATTGATGCAGCCGAAGCCGCGGTTGTCGAGCACGACGATGATGAGTTTCGCACCTGACATCACCGACGTGGCGATCTCGGAATTCATCATCAGATAGGAACCGTCGCCGACCATCACGACGACCTCGCGCGCGGGATCGGCGAGCTTGACGCCGAGCCCGCCAGCGATCTCGTAGCCCATGCAGGAATAGCCGTATTCCATGTGGTAACCGCCGGGCGCGCCCGGCTGCCAGAGCTTGTGCAGCTCGCCGGGCAAGCCACCGGCGGCGCAAAGCACGACATCGCTTGGCAGGCTGCGGCGCTGAACGGCGCCGATGACCTCTGCGTCGCTCGGCAAGGTTTCGTTGCCGGCGGCGGTGTAGCGCGCGGCCGTTTCCAGCCACGACGTGCGGCCGTTCTTTGCCTGCTCGGTCCAGCTGGCAGGTGCCGCCCAGCCCTGGAGCGCGGCGTCGAGCTCCGCGAGCCCTGCTTTGGCATCGGCGACGAGGGGCTGCGCACGATGCTTGCCAGCATCGAAGATCTGCGTATTGAGGCCGACGACCCGGCAAGCGGGATCGGCGAACAGCGAACGTGAGCCGGTGGTGAAATCCTGCAGCCGGGTGCCGATCGCGAGCACGAGATCGGCCTGCTGCGCAGCATCGTTTGCCGCGCCAGTGCCGGTGACGCCGATCGCGCCGAGATTGAGCGGATGGTCGTGAGGCAGCGCGCTCTTGCCGGCTTGCGTTTCCGCCGCCGGCATGCCGTGCGCCGTGCAGAAGGATGCGAGATCGCCTTCCGCCTCACTGTAGAGGACGCCACCGCCGGCGACGACGAGCGGACGCCTGGCCGCCTTGAGCAGTGCGACGGCCTGAGCCAACTCCGTCTCGTCGGGGCACGCCCGGCGCGGCTGCCAGATGCGCTCGGCGAAGAACCAGTCGGGATATTCGTAGGCTTCCGTCTGCACGTCCTGGCAGAGCGCGAGCGTCACGGGTCCGCATTCGGCCGGATCCGTCAGAACCTGCATCGCGCGCTCGAAGGCGGGCATGATCTGCTCGGGCCGGGTGATGCGGTCGAAATAGCGCGAGACGGGCCGGAAGCAGTCATTGGCGGAGACGGTGCCGTCGCCGAAGTCCTCGATCTGTTGCAGCACCGGATCGGGACGGCGCCCGGCGAAGACATCACCCGGCAGCAGCAACACCGGCAGGCGATTGACGTGAGCAACCGCTGCGGCCGTCACCATATTGGTCGCACCAGGGCCGATCGAGCTCGTCACCGCCATCATGCGCCGGCGGCGCGAGGCCTTGGCGAAGGCGATCGCGGCATGTGCCATCGCCTGTTCGTTGTGGGCGCGCAAGGTCGGCAGGCGGTCGCGCGCGGCATACAGCGCCTCGCCGAGGCCCGCCACATTGCCATGGCCGAAGATCGCCCAGACACCGGCGAAGAGCGGCTGCTCCTGCCCGTCGACCACGGTCTTCTGCGCCGCCAGCGCTGCGACGAGCGCCTGCGCCATGGTGAGCCTGATCGTTGCCATCACTCGCTCCCGCTCAATCGCGCCGCCAGGCCTGGACCAGCCGGCCGAAGCGCTCCGTCATCGCGGCGACCGCGCATTCGTCGTCGAGGCGGCCGGAAAACCACTCGCGGGCAGGCTCGCCGAAGATCGAACGCCCGACAGCGAAACCCTTCACGCTCGCCGCGCCACGGGCCAGTTCGAATGCCTCTTCGAGCTTGGCGAGCGGCGCATCAAGCCCCAGCACGACAACGCCGCGGCAATAGGGATCGTTCTCGGCGACGGCGCCATCGATCTGCTGCCAGGCGGCGACGCTCGGCTGTGCTTCGAGCTTCCACCAATCCGGCTTGATACCGAGCCCATAGAGCCTGCGCATGACGCGCGCCGCGGTATCGTCCGCCAGCGTGCCATGCTTCGAGGCGACGATCTCGACGAGCAGTTCGCGCCCGGCCTGACGGCAGGCAAGCGATACGCGCTTCAGCGTCGCATCCTGCGCAGCCTTGAGCGCCTCGGCATCGTCGGGATGGTAGGTGCAAAAGCATTTCGCGACATGATCGACCGGCCATTCGGCGAGCGCGAGGCCGAGCGAGCCCTCAGCATCTGTTTCCAGCGCCAGTGGTCGTGAACCGGTTCGTTCCAGGGGGCGCGCGATCCAAAGACGATGATCGGCGGCGCGGAACAGCGCCTCGCGGCCGTAGCGCCCGTCGAGCAGCATACCGAAACCGGGTTGCCCCTGCGCCACGCGTGCCGCCGCCTCGACTGCGAGCGTCTTGAAGACGGCGATACGCTCGCGCGGAGCACCAGCCTCGTCCGCGATCGCCTCCATCTGGCTGCGATGGTCGATGGCAAGCGCCATGAGCGTCGGCGGCTGCGGGCGGCGCGTCGTCGCCCAATGGATGTGGTTGATGTCTGCATCGTGCCGCAAGGCGCGGTGCGGTGAGCCGTGCTTTAGAAAGTATTGCAACTCGTCGAAGGTCGGGCTCTCCGGCGAGCAGAGCAGGCGCGAGACCGCGAAGGCGCCGCAGGCATTCGCCCATGCGCAGCAGGTTTCGATCGCTTCGTCGCGAAGCCAGCCGCGCAGGAAGCCGGACATGAATGCGTCGCCCGCGCCGAGCACGTTGTAGACCTCGACCGGAAAGCCTGGCCCTCTGACGCCGTCGTCCAGCGACGGCGGGATCGAGCCCGGGAAGACCACGCAGCCCATGGGCCCACGTTTGCAGACGATCGTCGCCGCGCTGAGCGAGCGGATGGTGCGCAGTGCGGCGAGCGTGTCCTCACTGCCGCCGGCCGCGTGAAGCTCCTCCTCGGTGCCGACGATCAGGTCGCAATCCGGCAGGATGGCCTGGAGATGGCCGGTGACGGTGCCGGAGCGGATATAACGCTCTTCGCCCGCCGCATGCCCGGCGAGACCCCAGAGATTGGGGCGATAGTCAACATCGAAGACGACCTTGCGACCATGCTTGCGCGCGAGCGCGATCGCCTTGCGCTGGGCTGCGGCCGCATTGGGAATGGCGAAATGCGTGCCGGTGACGACGACGGCGCGGGCCGAGGCGATGAACTCCTCTTCGATCTCGTTTTCGTCGAGCGCGGCGTCGGCGCAATCGGTGCGGTAGAAGATGAGCGGGAAGGTCTTTTCGTCGCGCACGCCCAGGATGACCAACGAGGTCAGGCGCTTGGGATCGACGATGACGCCTTTCGTGTCGACGCCTTCTCGGCGCAGCTGCTCGAGGATGAAGCGGCCCATCTGCTCGTCGCCGACGCGGGTGATCACGGCCGACTTCAGCCCGAGCCGGGCCGTGCCGATCGCAATATTGGTCGGGCAGCCGCCGACAGCCTTGGAGAAGCTCGCCATATCCTCGAGCCGGCCGCCGATCTGCTGGCCGTAGAGATCGACCGAGGAGCGGCCGATCGAGATCAAATCGAGCTTCGGCTCAGCCATCGGCGCGCGCTTTCTCGGCAGTGCCCACGGCCAGCGTCATGGCGAGGGCGAAGGTGGCGGCCATTGGGCGGAAGGCGCCGTAATCGGCCTCCCGAACCTCGAGCCAAAGGGTGCAGTTCTGCACGAGCGGACTGAGCGGCCCGTCGGTCAGCGAAATGACGGGGATGCCACGCTGGTGCGCCTGCGCGGCGATGTCGATGGTGGCAGGCGTATAGGGCGCGCAGCTGACCGCCAGCACCACGTCGCCCGGCCTTGCCAGCGCTGCCTGCTCGGCGCCCAGCCCCGCGACGTGATCGACCAGAATCGCCCGGATTCCGAGCTTGCCGAAGGCATAGGCGAGATAGGACACGACCGGGAACATGCGCCGGGCGCCGACGAGGACGATGCTCTGCGCCTTGGCGAGAAGATCGGTGGCGCGGTCGATGTCGGCATGAACCGAGCTCTTTTCGAGCTGGTCGAGCGAGCTGCGGCTCGCCGCCACGAAGCCATCCAGAAGCACGCGTGCCATGTCGGGTCCTGCCGCGCCTTCGTCGCGCAGGATTTCGATGCGCTCGCGATAATCGGGGAACTGCTGGCGGAGGCGGCTGCGGAAAACGTGCTGCAACTCGCTAAAGCCGGAGAAGTCGAGCGCCTGTGCAAATCGCACCAGCGTCGAGGGCTGGACGCCGGCTTGTTCGGCCACTTGCGCCGAGGTGTGCAGCGCCATGTCGTCGGGATGGGCAAGCGCGAAATCGGCCACCTGTCGCAGCCGCTTCGGCAACGAGTCCGCGCGCTCGCATAGCCGCGTCACGAACGCGTCGTAGTCCGGTTTGACTTGATCCTGTGACGCGGCGGGGGACATCGAGAAAGGCACTCTCCGACCTTGACTTAGCCTTGACTTGGCGGCGGAGAGAATGGAATGTTTATTCCATTAGTCAAGCCGAACAAAAAAAATATGCCGTTTAGGGCGTTAGGCCATGACTGGGACGGACATGATGATGACAATGCGGTTTGGACTTCTCGGCGCCGGCAGAATCGGGCGCATTCACGGACTCAATGTCGCGGCGCGCGGCGATGCACGGCTCGTCGCAGTGGCCGACGCCTCAACCGAGGCTGCCTCCTCGCTGGCGCAGGCGACAGGCGCGAAGGTGGCCGATGCCGACGCGATCATGAGCGATTCCGGGATCGACGCCATTGTGATCTGCACGCCGACCGACACGCATGCCGACCTGATCGAAGCCTCCGTCTCGGCCGGCAAAGCGGTGTTCTGCGAGAAACCGGTCGATCTCGACTCGGGCCGTATTCGCCGCTGCCTGGCCACTGTCGAGAAGACTGGCAAGCCTCTGATGATCGGCTTCAACCGCCGCTTCGATCCGAATTTCGCGGCGCTGGAGAAGCGGCTGCGCAGCGGCGAGGCCGGCGAGATCGAGATCGTCAGCGTCATCTCGCGCGATCCCGGACCGCCGCCGGTCGACTATGTGAAACGCTCGGGCGGTCTGTTCCGCGACATGATGATCCATGATTTCGACATGGCGCGCTTCCTGCTGGCGGAGGAGCCGGTCGAGGTCTTTGCACTCGGCTCAGCGCTGGTGGACAAGGCCATCGGCGAGGCCGGCGACGTCGATACCGCCGCGGTGTTGATGAAGACGGCAAGCGGACGCATCGCGCAGATCTCGAACTCGCGCCGCGCCACTTACGGCTACGACCAGCGCGTCGAGGTGCATGGCTCGAAGGGAATGCTGAGGGCCGGCAACATCCACGAGACGACCGTCGAGATCGCGACCGGCCAGGGCTTCCGTGCCGATCCGGTGCAGAACTTCTTCCTCGAACGCTATGCCGCCGCCTATCGCGCCGAACTCGCGGCCTTCATCGATGCCTGCGCTGGCAAGGCTGCGCTCTCGCCGACCGGTCTCGACGGACAGCGCGCCCAGATGCTCGCCGACGCGGCCACCGAATCGGCCCGCACTGGCCGTCCCGTCGCCATCGCGACCGCCTGACCATGACGCCAGCTGAACTCCTGCTGCGCCGCTACGCAGCCCAGGGTCTCGCCGCTGAGGCGGGGCGCATGGCGCTCGACTATTTCGGCCGCAAGGAAAGCCTCGGCGTCACGATGAAGGGAACGCAGGATTGGCTCACCGTCGCCGACGGCGCCGTGGAGGACTTTCTGCGTGCGCGGCTGGCCGAGCTTTTCCCCGGCGATACGGTCATCGGCGAGGAAAGTGGCGGCGATGCCAGCGATGCGGTCTGGATCATCGATCCGATCGATGGCACGTCGAACTTCGCCCGTGGCGATCGCAACTGGTGCATCTCCATCGGCTTCCTGCTCAACCGCGAGCCGACGATCGGGATCGTCGCCGCCCCCTCACTGGACGAACTCTATGTCGCGCAGCGCGGCCAGGGCGCGACGCTGAACGGACAGACGATCGCCGTCTCCGGTGCCGATGACATCCGCCGCGCGTATGTCGAACTTGGCTGGTCGGCCCGTGTGCCCTCGCAGCGCTATCTGGACATCATCAGCCGCGGTTATGCCGCCGGCTGCTCGATCAAGCGCTCAGGCTCAGGCACTTTGGGCCTCTGCCATGTCGCGAACGGGCGTACCGAGGGCTACGCCGAGCTGCATATCAACGCCTGGGACGTTGCGGCCGGCATCGTGATCGTTGGCGAGGCCGGCGGCTGGGTCAATGACTTCTTCGCCGGAGACGGCATCAGCAAGGGCAACCCGATCCTGTGCTGCACGCCGGCGCTGGCATCGCAGCTGCGCGAAATCACGGGGATTGCCTAGTCGACAGAATATTTATTGCTTTGGGGCGGCCTAGGCGCCACCGTCACAGCCAATTGCGAAGAACATCAAGTTCTCGTTCCGGGGAGGTGGACCATGTTTTTGAGATCCATGACTTTCAGCGTTCTGCTCGGTGCCGGCATTTTGAGCGCCGGCGCGGCCTCTGCGCCGGCATCGGCCCAGGGCTCGCTCGTCATGTATTGCGGCGTGCAGGAGGAATGGTGCCGCGCGATGTCCACCACCTTTGAAAAGGAGACGGGCATCAAGGTTGCGATGACACGGAAATCCGCTGGCGAGGTCTATGCGCAGCTCAGAGCGGAGGCCTCGAACCCGCGCGGCGACATCTGGTGGGGCGGCACCGGCGACCCGCATCTTCAGGCTGCCGAAGAGGGGCTGACGCTCGAATACGAATCTCCCGCCAACAAGGATCTGCACGACTGGGCGCTGAACCAGTGGAAAGCGGCGAAGCAGCGCTCGATCGGCATCTATGCCGGCGCGCTCGGTTTCGGCTACAACACCGAGCAGATCAAGGCCAAGGGCATACCGGAGCCGAAATGCTGGGCCGATCTGCTCAATCCCAAGCTCAGGGATGATGTGCAGGTCGCCGACCCGAACTCGTCCGGCACCGCCTATACCCTGCTCGCCACGGTCGTGCAGTTGATGGGCGAGGACAAGGGCTTCGATTATCTCAAGGCCCTGCACAAGAACGTCAGCCAGTACACCAAGTCCGGCGCCGCGCCGGCCAAGGCGGCGAGCCTCGGCGAGACCGCTGTCGGCATCGTCTTCATCCATGACGCCGTCGTTTTCGCGGTGCAGGGCGATCCAATCAAGCCCGTCGCGCCGTGCGAGGGCACAGGCTACGAGATCGGCTCGATGTCGATCGTCAAGGGCGCTCGCAATCTGGAGAACGCCAAGAAATTCTACGATTGGGCACTGAGCCCCGCCGCACAGGCCCTTGCTGCCCCCGCGAAGTCGTATCAGGTGCCATCCAACAAGAACGCGACGGTGCCGCCGCAGGCGCCGAAGATGAGCGAGATGAAGCTGATCAACTACGACTTCGTCAAATACGGCTCGTCGGCCGAGCGAACGAGGTTGCTGACGAAGTGGGACAAGGAGGTCAAGGCGCTGCCGAAATAGCCGCCGGCTGCGGAGAGACCCGATGCGCCCTTCGACGCGGCTTGCTCTGCTGTTCGGCTGGCTGGGCTATGCGCTCATGCCCTGGTACCTGCCAGAGGGTTGGGACCTTGCCGGCTATCCGTTCGGGCGGGCCGGAACCGCGCTGGCGCTTGCGACATCAGGCGCAGCACCCTGGCTCTGGCCGATCGGCATCGCGCTGCTCGCGACGACGCTCCTCGCCGTCCGTGCCGAGACCAGCTTCAGCGGCCGGGCACTGGTCACCGCCGGGCTTTGCGGTCTCGTGGCGTTCTTCGCGCAAGGCTTTGCAGTAACTCTGCCTGACCAGGGCATTCCCTGGCTCGCTGCTCTGCTCGGCGGCGCAGGCGCCGCGCAGCCAGGCATGGGCTTCGGCGCGCTGCTGACCCTGTTCGCGCTCCTCCTGCTGCTCTGCCATGGCCTGGCTTATCGCGGCTTTTGCCGGGGCGATCTTTTCACCACATCCACCATCGGTGTCGTGGTGCTGCTGATCGGCCACTTCATCTTCCTGCCCGTCGCGACGATCCTGCGCAGTGCGCTGGTCGACGCCGATGGCAACTGGGCGCTCGGCGAATTCGCGGGCCGGCTATTCTCCTCGACAATCTGGGGACTCGGCTGCGTCGGCGGCAGTATCGCCTGCGGCGTCGCCTGGAATACGCTGATCCTCGGCGTACTGACCGGCCTCATCACCACGCTGCTCGGCCTTGCCTGCGCGCTGCTCGTGTTGCGCACGGCGATGCCGGGCAAGCGTCTGATGCGCGCGATGACCGTGCTGCCGATCATCACGCCGCCCTTCGTCATCGGCCTTGCTCTCATTCTGCTGTTCGGCCGTTCCGGTGTCGTGACCGGCTTGATGTCCGAGTGGTTCGGCATCC
The DNA here is from genome assembly GCF_018130615.1 of Bradyrhizobium manausense. Lineage (GTDB taxonomy): Bacteria > Pseudomonadota > Alphaproteobacteria > Rhizobiales > Xanthobacteraceae > Bradyrhizobium > Bradyrhizobium manausense_A. Next base: position 137,214 of record NZ_JAFCKB010000012.1, on the reverse strand, counting down.
CCCGCTCACGCTGGATCTACGGTCTACCGGGCGTGCTGCTGGCGCAAGTGCTGGCCTTCGCGCCGATCGCCTTCCTCGTGCTGATGGGGGTGGTTCAGGGCATCGCACCGAGCCTCGAAGAGGCGGCGCAGACGCTTGGCGCCAGGCATTGGCCGACGTTCCGCTCGGTGACCTGGCCGCTGCTGCGGCCGGGGCTCGCCAACGCCTTTCTGCTCGGCTTCGTCGAGAGCCTGGCCGATTTCGGCAATCCGCTCGTGCTCGGCGGCAATTTCGAAGTGCTCTCGACCAAGATCTTCTTTGCCGTGGTCGGCGCCGCGCATAATCAGGGCATGGCGGCCGTGCTGGCGATCGTGCTGCTCGTCTTCACGCTCGGCGCGTTCTGGCTGCAGCAGAGCTGGCTCGGCGGAAAGAGTTACACCACTGTCTCCGGCAAAGGCGATGCCGGCATTCCGGCGAAGCTCCCCACCTCTGTCACCGTGCTCTCGGCCGCAGTGATCATACCCTGGGTCGTGCTGACGGCGGTGATCTATGCGGTGATCCTGATCGGTGGCTTCGTCAAGACGATGGGCCGCGACCACACGCCGACGCTGGAGCATTACCGCACCGGCTTCGCCGTCGATTTCAGCCACGGCTTGTTCTTCGAGGGCGCAGCCTGGCCCTCCTTGTTCACGACGCTGAAGGTCGCTGCGATCTCGGCGCCACTGACAGCGCTGATCGGCCTGCTCACCGCCTATCTGCTCACGCGGCAACGCTTCGTCGGCCGGCAGTTGCTCGAATTTACGACCATGCTGAGCTTCGCCATTCCCGGCACCGTGCTCGGCGTCGCCTATATCCTCGCCTTCAACGTACCGCCGGTCGAGATCACCGGAACGGGTCTCATCCTCGTGCTCGCCTTCGTCTTCCGCAACATGCCCGTCGGCATACGCTCGGGCATTGCGGGATTGGCACAGATCGACAAGAGCCTTGACGAGGCCTCGACGACCCTGCGGGCGCGCAGCTTCACGACGCTGCGCCGTGTGGTGCTGCCGTTGCTCAAGCCGGCGCTCGTTGCGGCGCTGATCTACAGCTTCGTGCGCAGCATCACCTCGGTCAGCGCCGTGATCTTTCTCGTGTCGGCCGAGTACAACCTCTCCACCGCCTACATCGTCGGACGGGTGGAGGCCGGCGAGTTCGGCCTCGCCATCGCCTATTCCTCGGTACTGATCGTCGTCATGGCAGCGGGCATCGCGCTCATCCAGTTCGGTGTCGGCGAGCGTAAGCTCGGCCGCAGGCCCGTCGCGCTCGCGACCTCGGCCGCCGAGCCCGCCAGATAGGATCCTCCATGCCCAAATCCGGCCCCGCTTCCGTCGAGTTCAGACATGTCAGCATGCGCTACGGCGCGGTAATCGCCGTGGAAAATGTCAGTTTCACGATCCGCGCAGGCGAACTCGTGACACTCCTCGGCCCTTCCGGCTGCGGCAAGACGACGACCTTGCGCATGATCGCCGGCCTCGAGATCGCGAGCGAGGGGCAGATCCTGATCGGCGGCAAGGATGTGACACGGCTCTCGGCGGCGGACCGCGACGTCAGCATGGTCTTCCAGTCCTATGCGCTGTTCCCGCATATGACCGTGCTGGAGAACGCAGCCTATGGGCCGACGGTGAAAGGCCTGCGAAAGGCGCAGGCCGAGGCGATGGCGCTCGAGAAGCTCGCTTTGGTCGGACTCAAAGGCTTCGAGAAGCGCTACCCGGCCGAGTTGTCCGGCGGTCAGCAGCAGCGCGTCGCCGTAGCGCGCGCTCTCGTGCTGGAGCCGCAGGTCCTGCTCTTCGACGAACCGCTGTCCAACCTCGACGCCAAGCTCAGGCGCAAGGTGCGGCAGGAGATCCGCGAGCTCCAGCAGTCGCTGAACCTTACCGTCGCCTATGTCACGCATGACCAGGAGGAGGCGCTAGCCGTCTCCGACCGCATCATCGTGATGTCGAATGCGAAGATCGCGCAACAAGGTTCTCCGCGTGAGCTTTATGAAGCGCCCGCGAACAGCTTCGTCGCTGATTTCATCGGCGATGCCAATCTCGTCGAGGTGACGATCGACGCGGTCGAGGGCGGGCAGGCACAAGTCAGGTTGGGGCCGCTGCACCTGACGCTTCCCGCGCGCGGCCTCACTCCTGGGCCGGCAAAGGCTGCCATTCGACCACACGGCATCGTGCTCGGCGACGGCCTTGCAGGAACAGTCAGAAAATCCTCTTACCTCGGCGATCACGTCGAGATGATCGTCTCGACACCGATCGGCGAGCTTTTTGTCATCAGCCGGCAAACCAATGAGCTTCCGGCTGAAGGTGCAGCGATCAGCCTGTCACTAGCCCAACAAAATATTGCTCTCGTTCGGTGACGGACCCGCGTTCGAGCGACAATGCCATCCACGACCGCGCCCGCATCCGCAGGATGAAGGAACGACAGCAGGCGCACACACCACCTCGCGATTCTCTCGGCACAATAGTATCATCCGCGCATGAAGGAAACCGGCGCCGTGGAAGGCAGCGTGACGCGTGTTCGCAAGATCATCCATATCGACATGGATGCCTTCTACGCGTCCGTAGAACAGCGCGACAACCCGGAGCTGCGCGGCAAGCCCGTCGCTGTGGGTGGTTCGGCCGAGCGCGGCGTCGTCGCAGCAGCGAGCTATGAAGCGCGCAAATTCGGCGTTCGATCCGCGATGCCCTCGGTTACCGCGAAGCGGCAATGTCCCGACTTGGCTTTTGTCAAGCCGCGCTTCGAGGTCTACAAGGCAGTCAGCCGGCAGATCCGCGAGATTTTTGCCGAGCACACGGAGATCATCGAGCCCCTCTCCCTCGACGAGGCCTATCTCGACGTGACCGAAAACCTGCAAGGGATTCCGCTGGCCCGCGATATCGCGCTGCGGATCCGCGAGAAGATCAAGGCCGAGACCGGCCTCAACGCTTCAGCGGGCATCTCCTACAACAAGTTCCTGGCAAAGCTCGCCTCCGATCACCGCAAGCCCAACGGCCAGTTCGTGATTTCTCCGGAGATGGGACCCGCCTTCGTGGAGACGCTGCCCGTCGGCAAGTTCCACGGGATCGGGCCGGCAACAGGTGCGAAGATGAATGCGCTCGGGCTGTTTACCGGTCTCGACATCCGCAACCAGACGCTCGAGTTCATGAACGCGAACTTCGGCAAATCGGCCGCCTACTATTACTGGATCTCGCGCGGTGTCGACGAGCGGCCGGTGCGCGCCAACCGGATCCGCAAGTCTATCGGCGCGGAGACCACGTTCTCGAACGACCTCGCCGAATTCGACGCGCTGGTCGTCGAGTTGCGCCCTCTCGTCGACAAGGTCTGGCGCCATTGCGAGACGACCGGCAGCCGGGGTCGCACCGTCACTTTGAAGATCAAATTTGCTGACTTCGAGATCGTCACGCGCAGCAGGTCTGTGCCTGCGCCGGTCGCTGGCCGGGACGAGCTGGAGCGCCTCGCCTGCGGCCTGCTCGAAGTCGAGATGCCGCTGCCGAAACGGGTCAGGCTCCTCGGTGTCTCGCTGTCGTCCCTCCACGCCGGAGACGATCCGGAACCACAACTGACCTTCGGCATCTGATCCGACTGAAATACGCCGAACCGGCCCAGGGGTGGCAAATCACCGCGTGGTTCAGGATCAGGCCGCAATCTCTTTCGTCCTGCTCCCGCCCTCATCGCGTTTGGCATTGATCAGGTTGAGGAGGTGGGCCGCAGCGCGTGCGTCAGATAGAGCGCGATGATGGTTCTTCAGCTCGATGTTGTAGGCTCGGGTGAGCTTGCCCAGCCCGTACGACTTGTGACCGGGGTAGTGCCGGCGCATGCCGGCACAAGTGCAGAGCTTTGGAAAGCGGAAACGGCGTTCGAGGCGTTCATACTCTGCGGCAATGAAACCATAGTCGAAGTTGACGTTATGGGCGACGAACACGCCGTCAGCCATAAATTGCATGAGGCTGTCCGCGACTTCCGCGAACAATGGCGCGTGCCGCACCATCTCGTTGGTGATGCCGGTCAATGAGACGATCTTCGCCGGGATCGATCGCTGGGGATTGAGCAGCGAATGCCACTCCGCTACGACCTCATGATTGCGGATCTTGACGGCGCCGATCTCGGTGATGCGATCCCCGCCGGTCCAGCCGCCGGTGGTCTCGATGTCCACGACGACATAGTCCTGGTCCGGATCGAAACGGAAATCGGCCCGGCCGATTTCCGAAGGGATGCCGGCGTTGCCGAGCTGGCGAAGCCGCGTCAGCTGGTTGCGCCTGATGACGTCGCCCTCTGCCTTCACCTCCATGAACGAGACGGCGCCGTTGGCCACGAGCATGAGATCGGGAAAACCATCGCGCATCGCGCGATAGTCCTCGCACATCAGGCGAAGGATACTGGCAAGGCCAGTCGCACGCGCGCCTGCGAGCAGCGCGCGGATTGCATCCATATCGACGTGATCCCAGGCGAACACGCCGTTCGCCTTCCCCGATTTTGCGGCGACGGTCCGCAGCATCCGGGGTAGCGCGGCGTTCGACGCGACGGCATCCAGCTTCACCTCGATCTGGGGAGAGAACAACCGTGCGAAGGTTCTGTCCTTGAGGCAATGCGGCATCCAGTCGAAGCCGCTGTGCAGCTGTCCGGATTCGAACAGCTCGTCCCAGAACAGCAACCCGAACAGGCAATGCCAAAGCGTGTTTTCGGCGTGGAAGACCTCGAGGCCCTGCCGGCGCAGGACGCCGGCGATTCCTGCTTCCGGGCTGCCGCGCCAAGTATCGTCGACCCGGAGCGTTCGCCCTGCCCGAAGCAGCTCCGTGCAAAGTCCCGTCCGGCGTCCATCGAACTTCCGGGCATAGAAATCGCTCGCGAAGACGAATTCATCATCACTGGCAGGATCGTCGATCATACGACGCAACAGTTCCTCAGCCGCGCCCTTGTCGCCTTCCGCGTAGAGCAGACGGGCGAGCCGCTCGTGGCACTCGGCCGAGGAGCCAGCGCGGTAGAGCTGGATCGCCAGCGCGGCCTCGCCCTTCTTCTCGAAGTGCAGACCTGCTTTGTGCGCCGCGCGGCTCCTGAGATCTGTCGCGTAATCCGTGGGGCAGACAGGCCCCCCGAGAACCTCGGCAACGGAGTTGCGATATACCTCGTCCGATTTGGCCTCGAGCTGACGCAGCAGGCGGGCGTAATGAAAGCAGGCCCTCGCTTCATCCGCGTCGGCAAATCGGGCGCTGAAATCCACCTGGTCGTTCGTGCGCAAGATACCGAGATCGCGCAGCGCGAAATTCTTGAGGTTGTCCTCTGTCTTGCCGAAGTAGAGATAGAGCAGAAACTCCAGCGGCTCGGTGTCACCGAGCGCGATGAACGCCTCGCCCCCGCAATGCCTCAACGCAGTACCGAACGACAGATTGGCGAGACAATACTCCGTCAGCTTGGCCTTGGGCCACGAGGCCCGGACATCGCTCATGCCGGCCGCCTTGGTGCCATCGAACAGGATCGGCTTTGCAAGACATGCCAAGAACGCGGCGTAATCCTTTTCAGTCAGCTCTCGGACATGGCCGGCGAGACCAAGCTCCCCCAGCGCGCCGACGGGATCGGCAATCTCGGCATACCTGAACGTAGAGGGATTGAAGACCGTGCCGCTCCGGTTGACCATCCGGATGAACAAGCACTGGGCGTCCTTCGACAGCGACGAGAAGCGAGCGACAAACGCGCGATGCCTTTCGGTCAGCACCGGACCATAGGTGTCGCAAACGAAGCTCAGCATCTCCGTGAAGTGGTCGTGGTAGTAGTAGACCGGCAGGACAGGCAGCGTCATCCGCGCTTCGCCCTCGGCGCGGCGCCGCACGATCCCGCTCTCGTCGACGATACGTGGCCGGCGGAGATGCCGGCTGCTCCTGATTCATGGGCGCCCATGTTCGACATTTGTTCTTTTTAAAAGGCTGTGTCAAGCTCAGAACTTCAGACATCGACAGGCAAGCATCGTGAAGTTTCGCCGGTTGAACTGACATCCTTCGCCGCGCATCGAAAACGGAACCAACGCGCTGATTCGTGCCTTGAAGATCGAGGAGGATCAACATGGCACGTACAGCATGGAAACGTCCCGGCTCGCCAATCGGCAAGAAGGGACCGCGCAAGGCAAACCCCTCGTACAAGCGTCGGTCACGTCAGCCGTGGTCGGCGGCGGACGTCAGGATGTTGCGGCAGCTTGCGAAGGGCAACACTCCAACAGGCGTCATGAGCATCAAGCTTCAGCGTCCCATCGCGGCGATCCGCAGCAAGGCGCAACGCGAGGGCATCTCACTGAAGCCAGTCAATCGCTCGCCCTACGACCGGCGAGCGACCAAGTCGCGCACAGCGAAGCGGCGACGCTGATCGAGCAAGCCCGGCTTTCCTCGCGAGGCCGGGCCCCCCGCGTTGACGACGACGGCTTTGGCGCCGGGGAACTCCTCGTCAGTGAGGGAGAACAGCAGATGATCCATCATGTTTCGGTCGGCACGAACGACGTTCGCCGCGCGCAGGCATTTTACGACCCGCTGATGCGGCTGATCGGCTTTCGCCTCATCAAGGCCTCCCCGACCGCGATTCACTATGGCGCTTCCGACATCGCTTTCAGCCTGGAAACGCCGGTCGACGGTCGCCCGGCGTCCGCGGGCAATGGAGTGCACATCGCCTTCCAGGCGCCCGACCGAGACACCGTCAGGCGTTTCCACCGGATCGCGCTCGATCATGGCGGAGCCGACGAAGGCGCGCCGGGGATACGGGCGAACTACAACGCGAACTATTTCGGCGCGTTTGTCCGTGACCTCGATGGCAACAAGATCGAGGCGGTCACTTACACCGCGAGGGAGAGCTTCGACTTATTAGCTACATCGAAGGAGGCGCCCAAAAAGGATGCCGACCTCTAACAAACGATGAGGCCGCGCCTGGTCGCACGAGCTCTCGAGGATTTAGGAACCGTCGCGCAGCGCAGTCTCTTACCAGACAGTCCCATGGAGAGAGCGTCGGAAGATGGCGCGCGTTCTGGTTGGCACGTCCGGCTGGCACTACGACTCCTGGCGGGGTCCGTTCTTCCCGGGCGGGCTGCCGCTGAAGCAACAGCTGCGCTACTACGCCGGTCAGTTCGAGACCACCGAGCTGAACGGTGTATTCTATCGGACGCCAACGCCGGAAGCGGTCGAGGCATGGCGAGAACAGACCGGCGGCGACTTCATCTTCGCCTGGAAGGCCTCACGCATTGGAAGCGCCTGACTGATCGCTCCCAAAACAGCCTTGACCTGCTGGAAGACCGCATTTCCTTCCTGCGAGGCAAAGTGGGGCCCATCCTCTTCCAGCTGCCGCCGCAATTCGAGGCAAATGCCGACAGGCTCGCCTCATTCTTCAAGCTGCTGTCGAAGAAGCGCCGCTACAGTTTCGAATTTCGTCATCCGAGCTGGTATCAGCCGCGCATCCTGCGAATGCTGGCAGATGAGAACATCTCACTCTGCCTGTCGGACCATCACGATGCACCGGCGCCCTGGAAGCGGACGGCGGATTTCGTCTATGTGCGCGGCCACGGCCCGAGCGGACGCTATCACGGCCACTATACCCGGCAGACGCTGGCGCAATGGGCGCGCCGCATCAAATCCTGGAAGCGGCAAGGCTGCGATGTCTATGTCTATTTCGACAATGACCAGAAGAGCGCGGCTCCGGCCGACGCACTCAAGTTGAAGACGCTGCTTCCGGACTAGGGCCCGCCCGCGACTGAACCTGCGATCACCATGACAAGCTCGGCAAGGTCGATCTTGCCGTTGACGACCAGCTCCTCGGAAGAGCCTTCGACCTTCAGCGCTTGCGGCCGGTTGGCTGCCTGGCGCTTGAGTTCGCCGACAATGGATTCCTTGAGCTTTTCTTCGAGCATCGATCCTCTCCATCCGTCATTTGGGGTTGGGGTCCTCGAGACCGGCGGCCGGCTCCTGCATCTGGCCACTCCGCGCAAGCCAGACAGCGTTGCCGAGCGCGCGCGCCGTGTTCAGCACCTGCTGCTGGAATTCCGCGTCTTCATCGAACGCGCGGTGAGAGGTCGCGTAGGGCTCCATGTGGCCGACGTAACCGTCGAGCTCACCGAAGCGGCCGGCCGAAATCAGGTGCATGTCGGTTAGCCAGTCGGACAGGGTCCGGCGCACGCCCTCGGCGCCGACGCTGTCGCCGTGAACGATCAGTCCGAAATGCCGGCCGGCGAGATGGCGAGGATACGACCAGCCCTTCAACTCAATGGCCTTGGCTTCAGCGGCCTTCTTGCCATGGGTCGATGTCGGATCCGGATTGCCGCCGTCCGCGCAGACCAGGCGATCCATCATCGCTTTGAGGCCGCCCGGCACGTGATACCAGTTCACCGGCGTCACGATCAGGATGCCGTGGGCTGCGACCCAGAGCGGATAGATCTCGTTCATCCAGTCGCTGGCCTGGCCGAGCGAATAGTTCGGATAGCAGCTGCATGGCCAGTGGCAGAGCGGCATGGCCGTCGACACGCAGAACTTGCAGGGATGAATGGTCTTGCCGAACTCGGAGGTGAGCCGCGAAAGATCGAGGATGTCGACGACGAATCCCATCTCGGCAAACGCAGGCTCGGCCAGCTTGACCATGCGCCAGGTCTTGGACATCTCGCCGGGACAGGTGTGCTCGCTGCGGGCCGCGCCGTTGACGATCAGAATGCGCGGCGTCGCCCCGGCATCGTCATGCTGCCGTTGCGCCTTCAATATCGCAGCCCGGGTGTTGAGCCAGCCGATCGGCAGATCGTAATCCGGATCAGAAAAACCAGCTCCCGCCTTCTGCGTCAACGGAGCTTTGCGCGAATGGCTGTAGGCATCCCAGGCGGCGCCGACGATCGCGTCGAGCTCGCGCGCCAGCGGTGCAAAGGCGGGGTCGACGAACTGGCTTCTGTACCGGCGTTCAAACTCATCCCGCGACAGCTTGACCGGCGGCATCCCTTTCCGAACATCCGGTTCCGTCATGCTGGCTCCTCGATCCGTAGGCGCGATCACATCAACCCGAGGCTCACGGTGCGGTTCCTGATGGCTACGCGTCACTGGCCTCAACGCGACCGGCGAGCCATAGCGGTCGTGTCGCTATTCGCGCCAACACTCCGCCAGCGCCTCCGACGTCACCAGATCCACCTGGCCGTGGAAGCGCGTGCGATACATCGTCATGAGCGCATCATGGCCGACATCCGACGAGCTGCACAGCGCGTCCTCCACGATCACGACCCTGAAGCCGAGATCAACGGCGCTCAGCACCGTCGAGAGGACGCAAACGTCCGTCTCTGCGCCTGAAATCACCACCGTTCCGATCCCAAGCTCGACCAGCAGGCTCGCCAGGGCCGGATTGCTGAAGGCCGAGTAAGCCGGCTTGTCGACGATGCGTAATGGCGGCACGTATCGGGCGAGAGCCGGTACGAGCTCCAGCGCGGACGGTGGAAGCTGATCGCGGGTCGCCTGATGCCAGCGTCGAAAATAGCTCTGCCACTGACCGGGGCGTTCTTCCGGCATCTTCGGCGTGATGAAGCGCGTAAAGATCGTCCGCGGCTGATGGCGCGAAACGATCTCGACGATCGTCGGCAGAACGGGCTCCATCCAGGGCGTTTCCCAAAGACCGCCCGGCGCGAAAATATTCTGCATGTCGATGCAGAGATGGACCGCGTCCCGGATTTCGACGACGTCCGACTTGCTGCTTCTCATCGTCCTCCACCGCCGGCGGGCCGCGACATTCTGCGCGCGTGAGTGCGTCCAGCATTACAAACCTGCCCAATGACGAGCCGTTCCAAACCGCCATTGCAGGCAAGATCGAGGAGTTGTCGGTCGTCCTCGCGGTCGACGGCGTTGAGGTTCGAATCTGGCTGCAGCCACGCGTTGCCTGACGACTGCTATTGCACCGCGGAACGCTTTGCGACGCACCATTCAAAATGAGACTGCCTGTTAAGCGGCACATGCCTGCGACGCGTGCGCTGCGTCTGACTTCGGTTAGCCTCCAGCTCAAGAACAGTTGGCCTTGCCCGGACGCCGCATTCGTACGGCCGACGCGCGAGGGTGCGGTGAAAAACAGCGACAAAAACGCCCCAGGGAGGAGAGCAATGTTGAAAGGCAGTCTAGGACTGATTGCGTTGAGCAGCCTGCTATTGTCAGGCACCGCATTCGCACAAGAAAAGATCAAGGTCGGCGTCACTGCGACGCTCGAAGGCACCTACACCGTACTGGGCGAGGACGGCATCCGCGGCTTCCAGACTGCACTCAACGTGCTCGGCAAGAAGATCGGCGACAAGGAGCTCGAATTCGTCATCGCCTCGACTGACGCGACGCCCGATTCCGCGGTGCGCGCCGTGCGAAAGCTGATTGAGCAGGACAAGGTGCAGATTTTGCTGTCGCCGCTGTCGGGAGACGAGGGCATCGCGGTCAAGAATTTTGCAAAGACCCATCCGGAGCTGACGTTCATCAACGCGGCCTCCGGCGCCCAGGAAACGACTTATGTCGATCCGGCTCCGAACTTCTTCCGCTACAACATGGATGGCGCGCAGTGGCAGGTCGGCCTCGGCAAATACGCCTATGAAGAGAAGAAGTATCGCAAGATCGCGACCGTCGGCGAGGACTATTCCTTCATCTACACCCAGGTGTTCGGCCTCGTGCTCGAATTCTGCGGCATGGGTGGACAAGTCACGAACCGGCAATGGGTGCCGCTCGGCACCAAGGACTTTGCTTCGGTCATCGCCGCCCTGCCCGACGACGTCGACGCGATTTATCTCGGTCTCGGCGGCGCCGACGCCGTCAACTTCCTCAACCAGTATCAGCAGGCCGGCGGCAAGGCGCATCTGATGGGCGGTTCGATCATGATCGACCAGACCATCCTGTCTTCCAAGGGCAACGCCAAGAACGCGCTGGTCGGCACGCTGGCCGCGAGCGGCCAGGCCGACACCTGGGAGGATCCGGGTTGGCAAAAATTCGTGAAGGACTATCAGGACGCCTTCCCGCCCAACAAGCGCTTCCCGAGCCCGTCTCTGCTCGCGACCAACTATTACGGCTCGACCATGGCGTTGATCCTGGCGCTGCGCCAGGTCAACGGCGATCTCAGCGACAACCAGTCCAAGTACAAAGCTGCGCTGGCGAAGATCGAGCTCGATGCGCCCAACGGCAAGATCAAGCTCGACGCCAATCGCCAGGCGATCGGCACCAACTTCGTCACCGAGGTTGTCGACGACGGCAAGGGCGCGCTGTTCTCGAAGGTCGTGAAGGTGATCCCGAACGTCAACCAGACGCTGGGCTACGACCCCGCAGTATTCGCCAAGATCGGTCTGCCAAGCCGTACAGTACCGGAATGTAAGAAGTACTGACGCAGTCGCATCAGCGACGCCATGACTGACCGGGGAGAGATTTTCAAGACGCGGACATCGTGCGCCCTTGCATTCTCTCCCCGGTTGTTGAACGCTATCAAGAAAAGAGAAGGGCGATTGGGAGGGAAGGCATGAGCCGTGCGCTCGCCGTCTTCCACGGCCGCTTCGGCCGGGCGACGGTCTATCAGTTGAACCGCCCCTTCAACATCCACGCACATCGCGAAGGTCATTTGATCTTCCATGTCGGGGGACGTCCCGCATGTATCGATGTCAACGACGGACGTTACCAGCTCGCCGAAGGTTCAGTCGTCGCGGTCAATCCATGGGAGCCGCACAATTTCCTGCCATCCGATCTCGAGGGCGGCGCGGTTTTCTTCGTGCTCTATGTCAATGCGGAGTGGTTCGCGCCCGATGCACCCGGCGCCGACCGCCTTCGCTTCGGGCGGACGCAGTTCACCCGGTCGCCCGCGCTGGACAAGCATATTAGGCACGCAGCCGCCCTTGTGTGCGGCGCACCTTCGCTAAATAGCCTCGATGGCGAGCTGAGGCGTCTGATCGACGTCTGCTACGACGAAAGCTGGCAGCAGGCCGAGCTCGCGCGGGATCCGCGCACGAACGGCGCTGTTACCGATTTTCGCGTGCGCAAGTGCATCAAAATGATGTCGGAGAGCCCCGGCGCCGAGATCGAGCTCGACACCATCGCGCGCGAATCCGGGTTGTCACGCCCCCATTTCTACCGACTGTTCCGCACCCAGACCGGTGTGACCCCTCACCTCTATCTCAACACGCTGATGATGGAGCAGGCGCTGGAGGCGCTGGTGGCGAGCGAAGCGCCGATCGCCGATATCGGCTTCGATCTAGGCTTCTCCTCGCAGAGCGGCTTCACTCGATTCTTCGCCGCCAATGTCGGGATGGCGCCGACCGATTATCGCCGTGCGGCCAAGGTTTTGCGCGGCTGACCAGCGCGCGAAAAGATACTCACGATCAAGTGCCTTCCTCGCCGCCCCACTAGGATGGGCGGAACGCGATCCCGGCAAGAGGATCGCGCACAGTAGGGAGCGCATGTTCATGGCAGGGCTTGCGGCCGGCAACGGTCTGCGTGCCACTTCGCCCCGCTTGCGGGGAAAGGGGGAGTCTCCACGAGGTCGGTGGCAGTTCGACCCGCGGAGACTCCCCTTCACCCGCTCCGGAGCCTATCATCGGGCGCGCCTTCGGCGCGACCCGTTGGGCGCGACCTCTCCCCGCAAGCGGGGCGAGGTGAAGACGGAGCGGCGACCATGACCCGCTTTGTCGAACGCCATCCCGCATGGGCGCTGATTGTCATCATCGCGGTGGCAGTGGCGCTGTGGCTGATCTTCGCTGTATGGCCTCCCGGCCTTGAAGAGGCGATCGGCCGCAAGCGGGTTTTCCTCAACGCGCTCTTCAACGGCATCACGCTCGGCGGCCTCTATTTCCTCGTCGCCAGCGGCTTCACGCTGATCTTCGGCCTGATGCGCAACGTCAATCTCGCGCACGGCTCGCTCTATCTGTTCGGCGGCTATGTCGGCTACGCCATCAGCGCCTCGACCGGCTCCTGGATCCTGTCCTTCATCGTCGCCTTCATCCTGACGGCGCTGGTCGGCGTCCTGCTTCAGGTCCTCGTGTTCCGCCGCATGGAGGGCCAGGATCTGCGTCAGACCATGGTGACGATCGGGCTGTCGATCGTGTTCGCCGATCTGATGCTGTGGGCCTGTGGCGGTGACTTCTACCAGATCGAGACCCCAAGCTGGCTGATCGGTCCGATCGAGCTGCCGCTGATCACCGCATTGAAATCCTCGGGCGAGCCGGTCCATCTGCGCTATCCGCTAGTGCGACTCGTGATCTTCCTGGCCTCGGTGATCATTGGCATCGCGATGTGGCTCGCGCTCAACCGCACCCGGATCGGGATGATCATCCGCGCCGGCGTTGACGATCGCGACATTCTTGCCGCCACCGGCGTGCGGATCCAGATCGTCTTCGTGCTGGTCTTCGCGCTCGGTGCCGGTCTTGCCGGTATCGCAGGCGTCGTGGGCGGCACTTTCCAATCGCTCTCGCCCGGCGAGGACATCCGCTTCCTGCTCGCATCCCTCGTGGTCGTGATCGTCGGCGGCATGGGCTCGATCCCGGGTGCTGCGCTCGGTGCGCTGATCATCGGCCTCGCCGAGCAGCTCGGCTCGGTCTACATCCCGACCTACGCCATCGTCGTGACCTTCCTGATCATGGTGCTGGTGCTGGCGCTTCGGCCGCAGGGCCTGCTTGCGAGGCGCTGAGATGTCGGTCACCCATGATGCTCACATTCAGGTGCGCAACCCCGCCTCAACAGCGCAGCGCCCGGCCGCGCGCGCCTGGCCCGACATCAACAATCCCGCGGCCTGGATTGTCGCGGCCATCCTGCTGATCATGCCGCTGATCGCCAACGGCTTCTTCCTGATCGAGATCTTTGCGACGACGCTGATCCTCGGCACCATCGCGCTCAGCCTGATGTTCCTGGCCGGCTACGGCGGCATGGTCAGTCTGATGCAGCTCACCATCGCGGGCTTTGCCGCCTACATGGTCGCGGTGTTCGGCGTCAGCGGCAACGCCAATATCAGCCTTGGCTGGCCGTGGTGGCTGGCAGTGCCGATGGCGCTGATGCTGGCGACGATCTTCGGCACACTGGGCGGCGCGCTCGCGGTGCGCACCGAGGGCATCTACACCATCATGATCACGCTCGCGATCGGCGCGGCGTTCTATTATTTCACCAACCAGAACTGGGCGATCTTCAACGGCCATACTGGCATCAACAATGTCGGAACGCCGCATTTCTGGGGCGTCGACTGGCGCTGGGATATTCCCTTCTACTATGTCGTACTCGCGGTTGCCGCGATCTGCTATTTCGCTGTCGACTACATTTCGCGGGCTCCGTTCGGCCTGGCGCTTCAGGGCGTGCGTGACAACCCGCGCCGCATGGCCGCGCTCGGGTTCAACGTCAATGCGCACCGTGTCGCGGCCTATGCGGTGGCGTCCTTCATCGCGGGCCTCGCCGGCGTGCTGCAGGTCTGGAACTATCGCCAGATCTCGCCGGGCTCGGTCAGTGTCGGTGCCTGCATTGACGTCCTCATCATCGCCGTCGTCGGCGGCATCACGCGGCCGGTGGGCCCCTATATCGGCGCGCTGGTCTTCGTTCTCTTGCGCACCTTCGCGCTCGACTTCCTGGTCAAGATCGGGCTCGACGGCAACCGGTTCCGGCTGCTGATCGGGCTCGGCTTCCTCGCCATCGTGTTCTGGTCGTCGGACGGCGTGATCGGCCTGTGGCAGCGCTGGCGCCAGAGCTATTACTCCCAGTCGGATCGTCCGGCCGGAGGGCGTGGCCATGGATAGTGTCGCCCGGCGCCTCTCCGCTGTCGGTGCCGGTGCGGCACTGGAGCTGCGCGGCGTGACACGGCTGTTCGGCGCGCTCGCGGCCTTGACCGACGTCACCATCACGGTACGTCCCGGCGAGCGGCGCGCGGTGCTCGGCTCCAACGGCGCCGGCAAGACCACGCTGTTCAACTGCATCACCGGGGACTTCCCGCCGACCTCGGGCACAATCCGCTTCTTCGGCGAGGACGTCACGCACTTTCCGCCCTATGAGCGCATCCGCCGTGGGCTCCGACGGACCTATCAGATCTCCGCGCTGTTTCCCGGCCTCACCGTCCAGGACAATGTCTATCTCGCCTGCCGCGGCGTCTCGCGCGGACGCTTCTCGTTCCTGCGACCGGGCCAGAACGACGCGCTGATGCATGCAGCCGACGGTCTGGTGCAAGCCGTGCATCTCTCCGCGGTCAAGGATCAGCGCGTCGCCGAGCTTGCCCACGGGCAACAGCGCCAGCTCGAAATTGCATTGGCGCTTGCCGGTGCGCCGCGCTTCGTGCTGTTCGACGAACCCGCCGCCGGCCTTTCGCCGACCGAGCGGGTCGAGCTGGTCGAGATTCTGACATCGCTGCCGGCGCACATCGGTTACATCATCATCGAGCACGACATGGACGTGGCGCTGCGCGTCGTCGAGAGCGTGACGATGATGCACAACGGCCGCATCTTCAAGGAAGGCCTGCCGGAGGAGATCCAGTCCGACCCTGAGGTGCAGGAGCTTTATCTCGGAGGCGGCCATGAATGAGACCCGCCGCTCCCCCGCAGCGCTCGAGGTCCGCGGCCTCGACGTCTATTACGGCCATTCGCATGCCCTCCAGGGTGTCGACCTCTCGCTCGATGCCGGCGTGTTCTCCGTCGTCGGCCGCAACGGCATGGGCAAGACGACGCTGTGCAAGGCGATCATGGGCCTCGTGCCGGTGAGTGGCGGCTCGATCCGCGTCCGCGGTGAGGACATCACGCGGCGGCCGCCCGCCCGTATCGCCCGCCTTGGCGTCGGCTATGTCCCGCAAGGCCGGCGGCTCTGGCGCTCGCTCAGCGTTGACGAGCATCTGCGGCTCGCCGGCGGGATGCGCTCCGGCGCCTGGACCGTCGAGCGGATCTACGACACCTTTCCGCGGCTCGCCGAGCGCAAGGACCATGGCGGCGGCCAGCTCTCCGGCGGCGAGCAGCAGATGCTCGCAATCTCGCGCGCGCTTCTCACAAATCCGCAGTTGCTCATCATGGATGAGCCGACCGAAGGGCTCGCGCCCGTCATCGTCTCCCAGGTCGAGGACATGCTGCTGCAGCTCGGCGAGGACGGCGACATGTCCGTGCTCGTGATCGAGCAGAACATCGGCGTCGCCACCGCGATCTCGCGCAATGTCGCGATCATGGTCAACGGCCGTATCAACCGCATCATCGATTCGGTGCGGCTCGCTGCCGATCGCGAGCTTCAGCAGCGCCTGCTCGGCGTCGGGCTGCACGCCGAGCTCGAACCCGACGTCGATGTGCCGGCGGCCGGCGGCGAAGCAAAGCCGGCTCCGCCACCCGCGCGCGCAAGCGGGCCGATCCGGATCTATATCTCCAACCCGATCCCCCCGACGCGCTGGTCGCAGCCAGTCCCGATCGGACGGATCGAAGCGGCAGCGCGAACGTTGTCGACGCAGGTCTCGCGTCTCGACGAGACCGCGCGGCGCAAACGTGAGCCGATGACGGCGCCGACTTCGGGGCCACCGGTGGTGCTCGTCGTCGGCACGCTCGACACCAAGGGAACCGAACTCCGCTTCATCCGCGACATCATTGCCGAAAGCGGGCTACGCACCCGGCTGGTCGATGTCTCCACCAGCGGCAAACACGCAACATCCGATGTCTCCGCGCAGGAGATCGCCCTGAACCACGGCCGCGGCGGATCGGCGGTGTTCGGTCCGGACCGCGGTGTCGCGGTGGCGGCGATGGCGGATGCGTTCGCCAATTGGATCAAGCGCCAGGGCAATATCGCCGGCGTGATCTCCGCCGGCGGCTCTGGCGCAGCGTCGCTGGTTGCGCCTGCCATGCGCACCCTCCCCGTCGGCGTGCCCAAGTTGATCATATCCTCGGTCGCCTCGGGCGACGTCGCGCCATACGTCGGGCGGGCCGATATCACCATGATGTACTCGGTCACCGACGTGCAGGGCCTCAACTCGATCTCACGCGCGGTGCTGTCGAATGGCGCCAATGCTATCGCCGGCATGGTCAAGGCGCGGCTCGATCAACGCGAGGCAAGGGAACGTGGCCCCGGTTTGCCGTCGGTTGGCATCACCATGTTCGGCGTCACCACGCCTGCGGTGCAGAAGATCGCGGCCGATCTGCGCGATGACTTCGAGTGTCTCGTCTTCCACGCCACAGGCGTCGGCGGCCGCTCGATGGAGAAGCTTGTCGACTCCGGTCAGCTATCAGGCGTCATCGACCTCACCACCACCGAGATCTGCGACCTCCTCATGGGCGGCGTATTTCCGGCGACAGAGGATCGCTTCGGCGCGATCATCCGCACCCGCGTACCCTATATCGGATCGGTCGGCGCGCTCGACATGGTCAATTTCGGTGCGCCCGACACCATCCCGGAGCGCTATCGCGGCCGCAAATTCCACGTTCACAATCCGCAGGTGACGTTGATGCGGACGACGGCAGAGGAAAACGAGCGCATGGGCCGCTGGATCGGCGAGCGGCTCAACCAGATGGACGGGCCGGTGCGCTTCTTCCTGCCCGAGGGCGGCGTCTCGGCGCTCGATGCCCGCGGCCAGCCGTTCTGGGACCCCGATGCCGATGCCGCCCTGTTCCGCGCGCTGGAGCGCACGGTGCGCGCGACCGGCAACCGGCAACTGATCCGCGTCAAGCAGAACATCAACGATCCCGAGTTCGCCTCGACCATTGTCAGCGCGCTCCGAACGCTGTTCGGCCGCGGCGGGGCGCGCCGGAGACTAGCGAGGTGACCGATGGCCCGGTTTGAACGCGCGCCCCTCCTGAAGCGGTTTCGCGAGATGGCGAAGCGCGGCGAGCCCATTGTGGGCGGCGGTGCCGGCACCGGCTTGTCGGCCAAGTGCGAGGAAGCCGGCGGCGTCGACCTTATTGTGATCTACAATTCCGGTCGCTATCGGATGGCTGGCCGCGGCTCGCTCGCGGGGCTGATGCCCTACGGAGACGCCAACGCCATCGTATTGGAGATGGCTGGCGAAGTCCTGCCCGTGGTCAGCAAAACGCCCGTGCTCGCCGGCGTCAACGGCACCGATCCATTCCGCGACATGGACGTGTTTCTCGACCAGCTTAAGGCGCTCGGCTTCGCCGGGGTGCAGAACTTTCCGACCGTCGGCCTGATCGACGGCGTCTTCCGGGCCAATCTCGAAGAGACCGGCATGTCCTACGCGCTGGAGATCGACATGATCGCCAAGGCACGCGAGAAAGACTTGCTGACGACGCCCTACGTCTTCAGCGAAAAGGAAGCCGCGGCCATGGCGATCGCCGGCGCGGACATCATCGTCTGTCACCTCGGGCTCACCACCGGCGGCACGATCGGTGCGCAGACGGCGCCAAAGCTGAAAGACTGTCCGGCGCGCATCGACACCTGGGCCTCCGCCGCGCTCAGCGTCAATCCGGAGATCCTGGTGCTCGCCCATGGCGGCCCGATCGCGGATCCCGCAGACGCCGATTTCATCATGAAGAATACCCGCTACTGCCACGGCTTCTACGGGGCGTCCTCGATGGAGCGGCTGCCGGTGGAGCGGGCTTTGACGGAACAGGTACGCAAATTCAAGGCGATCGGCGCGCGATAACGCTTGCAAGATTGAGGGAGGGAAACATGTCAGGGATCCTGGTCGGCGAGCTCATGCTCTGGCTGATCGTCGCGATCATCGTGATCGTGGTCGGCGTCTACATCGTCAACTGGCTCTACCACCGTTCCTCCAAGGAGGTGTCGTTCGTCCGGACCGGCTTCCTCGGCGAACGCGTCGTGATCAACGGTGGCGCCTTCGTGCTGCCGTTTATCCACGCCTACACCCCCGTCAACATGAACGTGCTGCCGATGGGCATCGTGCGTTCGCGGCAGGACGCCGTGATCACCCGCGACCGCATGCGCGTCGATATCGAGGCCGACTTCTATGTCCGTGTGCAGCAGACCCGCGAGGCCGTCTCCATCGCGGCCGCCACCTTGGGACGCCGCACCCTGGAGCCGGAACAGCTTCACGCCCTGCTCGCCGGCAAGTTCATCTCCGCAATCCGCTCCGTCGCCTCCGAAATGACCATGGAGGAGATGCATGAGCGTCGCGGCGATTATGTCGCGCGCGTCAAGACAAATGCGGCCGAGGCCCTCGCCCAGAACGGCCTTGAACTCGAATCCGTCGCCATCACCGACCTCGACCAGACCGACCTCGAATTCTTCAACCCCTCGAACCGCTTCGACGCCGAGGGCTTGACCCAGCTGATGCAGGACATCGAAGCGCGGCGCAAGCTGCGCAACGACATCGAGCAGGACTCGATGATCAAGATCCGCACGCGCAATCTCGAAGCCGAACGGCAGGCGCTCGAAATCGAGCGCGAGAGCGAGACCGCGCGGCTGGAGCAGGAACGCGACATCGAGATGCGCCGTGCGCTTCAGCGCACCGAAGTCGCCCGCGAACGTGCGCTGCGCGAGACCGAGGCTGAGCAGGCCCAGATCTCTGCGCGTGAAGCCATCGAACGCTCGCGGATCGCCAACGAGCAGGCGATTGCCGAGGCCCGTATCGCTTCCGAGCGCGAGACGCGCCAGAAGGAGATCGAGCGCACCCGCACTATCGAGGAGAAGGAGCTGCTGGCACGCGAGGAGATCGAGAAGACCCGCATCGCCAATCAGCGCTCGATCGACACGACGCGGATCGCCTCCGAGCGCGAGGTCCGCCAGCGCGAGATCGAGCGGATGCGCACCGTCGAGGAAGCCGAGATCGCCGCGCGCGAGGCGATTGAGAAGGCCCGGATCCAGCAGGACCGCGTCGTCACCGACGCCCGCATCGCCAACGAGGAGGAGACGCGCCGCCGCGAGATCGAGCGCACCCGCGCCGTCGATGAGGCCGAGATCGCCGCCCGCGAAGCCACCGAGAAGGCCCGCATCGCGCAGACGCGGATTGTCAATGTCGAACGCATCTCCTCCGACGAACGCACCCGCGCGCTGGAGATCCAGCAGGTCCGCACCATCCAGGAGGCCGAGATCGAGGCGCAGCGCGCCGTCGAGGCCGCCCGGATCGCCCGCGAACGGACGCTCGCCGCCGAACGCATCGCCGCCGAGCAGAACACGCGGCAGCTCGAAATCGAGCGCAACCAGACGCTCGAGGTCGCCGGCATCGCCGCGCGCGAGACCACAGAGGCCTCGCGCATCGCCCAGGAGGAGCGCGTCCGCTCGCTGGAGATCGCCCGCAACCGCGCCGTCGAGGAGGCCGATATCGCCTCCCGCGAAGCGATCGAGGCGGCCCGCATCGCTCAGGAGAAGGCGGTCGCGGCCGAGCGCATCCAGGCCGAACGCGACACGCGCTCGCTCGAAATCGAACGCACCGGCGTGCTGGAGGCGGTTGAGCTGAAGCGGCGCGACGCCATCGAGCGCCAGCGCATCGTGGTCGATCTCGCGCTGGAGGCCGAACGGATCAATTCGTCCAAGAAGCGCGAGGTGCTCAATATTGAGCAGAAAAAGGCGATCGAGATTGCCGACGAGGACCGCATCATCGCCCTCTCCGCCAAGAAGTCCGAGCGGATCGACGCCGACCGCCAGGTTCGCCAGGCCGAGATCGTCGCTCGCAAGGAGGTCGAGACTACCGATGTCTCGCGCGAGCAGGCCCTCGAAGCCGCCCGCCTCGAGCGCCGCCGCTCGATCGAGCAGCTCGAGGTCGCCCGCGTCCAGTCACTGCAGGAGGCCGAGATTGCCTCCCGCGAAGAGGTCGAGCGCGCGCGCATCGCCTCCGACCGCGGCCTGGACGAGGCCCGCATCGGTCGCGAGCGCGAGCTGCGCAAGCTCGAGGTTATCAGAGAGAAGGAGGTCGAGACGGTCCTGATGGAGAAGGCGATCGCCATTCACCAGAAATCGCTGGAGGAGTCCGCCGCCAAGGCGATGGCGGAAGAAGCACGGATGCGGGCCACCGAAGCGACCGAGCGCGTGATCACTGCGCGCGAGAGCGAGATTGCCAAGCGCCGCAAGACCGTCGAGGTGCTGCTCGCCGAGAAGCAGGCCGAGGAGACCCGGATTGCCGCCGAAGCCGAGCGCGTGCGCGCAGCCGTCGAGGCCGAAGCGCAGCGGATGCTCAATGAGGCCGAGAACGTGCTCACCGACCAGGCGCGCTACTCTCTGTTCCGCCGAAAACTGCTAGACCGCATCGAGGGTATCGTGCGCGAGAGCGTCAAGCCGATGGAGAAGATCGAGGGCATCCGCATCCTCCAGGTCGACGGCCTCAACGGCAATGGCCACGGCGACAATGGTGGACGCAGCGCCACCGACGAGGTGATCGACTCGGCGCTGCGCTACCGCGTCCAGGCGCCGCTGATCGACTCCATCCTCTCCGACATCGGCGTCGAGGGCGGCAGCCTCGCGAAGATGCCGGGCCTGATCCGCGAAGCCCGCGACATGCAGGGCATCAAGGATTCCGCGCGCAAGGGTGGTGGCGACAAGCCGGCCGCTTCCCCGCCTGCGGCCGAGAGCGGTGGCGAGCCGCCGGCCGAGCGCGGTCCGCGGAAGAAGAGCTGAGGTCTGCCCCATGCCCCGCGTCTACGTCTCCACCGTCGTCAACGCGCGCAATGATCGCGTCTGGGCGCGCGTGCGCGATTTCAACGGCCTGCCGAACTGGCATCCCGCGATCGCCGAAAGCCGGATCGAGGGCGGAGAGCCCTCGGACAAGATCGGCTGCGTCAGGGATTTCCGTTTGCGCAACGGCGACCGCATTCGCGAGAAGCTGCTTGGCCTCTCCGACTACGACATGTTCTGCACCTATTCGATCCTGGAAT
Organism: Bradyrhizobium manausense; assembly: GCF_018130615.1. Taxonomy (GTDB): domain Bacteria; phylum Pseudomonadota; class Alphaproteobacteria; order Rhizobiales; family Xanthobacteraceae; genus Bradyrhizobium; species Bradyrhizobium manausense_A. Next base: position 115,490 of record NZ_JAFCKB010000012.1, on the reverse strand, counting down.
CCCCAATGGGCGTCGAGAACTACGTTGCGACCTTGCGGCTCACGCCAGTCACTGACGGTGACCAAACCTTTGTCGAATGGACCGCCGAGTTCGATTGCGCGCCGGAACGCGAGGCCGAGCTCGTCGGCAATATCGGCGGCGGCGTGTTCCAGGGCGGCTTTGACGCATTGAAGCGCGTGTTCGGAGGCTGATCCGTGCCGCATATCGTCAAGAGCACGATTTTGGATGCGCCGACCGATGCGGCGTGGGCCATGCTGCGCGATTTCAACGGGCATGATCGCTGGCATCCGGCGGTCGCGAGCTCGTCGATCGAGCGCGCGCATCCCGCGGACAAAATCGGCTGCGTCAGGCGTTTCAAACTAAAGGATGGCGCCGAGCTGCGCGAGCAATTGCTGGCGCTGTCGGACCTCGAGCAAAGCTTCAGCTACTGCCTGCTCGATACCCCGATCCCGATGTTCAACTACGTCGCCCACGTCCGCCTGCTGCCGGTCACCGACGGGGACCGCACCTTCTGGCACTGGGAGTCGCGCTTCACGACCAGGCCAGAAGACCGGGATCGCATCACCCACATGGTCGCCGAAGACATTTACCAAGCCGGGTTCGAAGCGATCCGCCGGCATCTGAAGGAGGCCGCCTAGATGGCCGTGACAGTGAAAACTTTTGCCAGCGCCAGCGAGGCGGCCGGGGCGCTGTCCTCGGACCGCAGTGCGCGCTATCTCGGCGGCGGCACGCTGGTGATGCGGGCGCTGAACGAGGGCGACGTCTCGATCTCGACCGTGGTCCGCGCCCAAGACCAGGCCCTGGCACGAATCGACGCATCCGGCCCGCGCGTCACGCTGGGTGCAGGCGTCACCTTCGCGCGCGTCCTCGCCGAACGCGACCTTGCCTTCCTGCATGCCCCTGCTCGTTCGATCGGCGGCCCGGCGGTGCGCAACATGGGGACAGTCGGCGGCAATCTCTTCGCCCCGAACCCTTATGGCGATTTCACCGTCGCGCTGCTGGCTCTCGACACCACCGTCGCCGTGCAAGGCGGATTTGGCTCACGCGACATCGGAATCGAAGAGTTTTTGCAGGCACGCGACCGGCAGGCAGGCACATTGGTCCTGTCCGTGTCCTGCACCCGGCCGGCGAGCACCGAAGCGTTCCGGTATCGCAAGATCGCGCGCATCAAGCCGAAGGGCGGCTCGGTCGTCACTCTGGCGGCGCATTTGCCAATCTCCGGCGGCCGGATCGCAGGTGCGCGGATCGCATTGGGGTCGATGGCCCCGACACAGATCCGCGCCCGTGCCGCCGAGCGGGCACTGGAAGGACGCTCGCTGGATGCCACGACTATCGCAGCCGCCGCATCCGCCGCCACGGAAGGAACATCGCCATCCGACAACGCGCTCGGCAGCGCCTGGTATCGCCGCGAGATCATCGGCGTGCATCTGCGCCGCCTGCTGTCGGGACAGGAATAGAGCCCATGTCCAAGATCCCCTTGCAATTTCGTCACAACGGCCGCGAGGTCGCGATCTTCGTCGACGGAGGCACCAATCTCCTGGTCGCGCTGCGCGAGCTTATCGGCGACATGACGCCGAAATTCGGCTGCGGTCAGGGCGGCTGCGGCACTTGCAGCGTGCTGATCGACGGCGAGCTTCACCTCTCCTGCCTGACGCTGGCGGAGACCGTCGCGGGCCGCTCCATCGAGACGCTAGACGGCATGAAGCAGGGCCCGAACCTGCATCCGCTGCAGCGCGCCTTCGCCGACAACTTTGCTGCTCAGTGCGGCTACTGCACGCCGGGGATGCTGATGGCCGCCAAGGCCCTGCTCGACCGCAATCCGTCGCCAAGCCGTGACGAGGTTATCGAAGCCATCTCCGGCAACATCTGCCGCTGCACCGGCTACGAGCCGATCATCAATGCCATCCTCGCCGCCGCCGGCGGCCGGATCAGCGCGTGAGGGAACGCGACCATGCTGGAACTGCGCAAGGACATCTTCGCCGACGAGCGCGACGACAATTTGAAGGAGATCGGCAAGGGCACCCAGCGCCAGGACATGCTCGGTCATGTCACGGGCACATCGAGCTACTTTAACGACCACAAGCTGCAGGGCATGCTGCATCTGAAGGTGGTGCGCTCGACGCAGGCCCATGCACGGATTCGCCGCATCGACACCACCGAGGCCGAGCGCTCGGCCGGCGTGCGCCGGATCATCCGCGGGACGGATGTACCGGTGAATCTCAACACGCTCCTCAGCCTGATCAATTTCGGCAAAGACGACGAACCGTCGCTGGCTGTCGACAAAGTCCGCTATAAGGGCGAGCCGATCGTCGCGATCGTTGCCGACAGCGAGCGCGAGGCGTTTGAAGCGATCGCAAGGGTCAAGGTCGACTATGAGCCGCTACCGGCGGTATTCGACGTCGAGGAGGCGTTGAGCCCCGGCGCGCCCGTGGTCAACGAGACCTATCCCAAAAACACTTTCACGTATCACGAGGTCTACGACCACCAGAAGCTGCGCTTCGGCGACGCCGACGCGGCGCTCGCGACCGCCGACCATGTGCTCGAACAGCGCTACCAGATGTCGCCGATCGAGCACGCGCCGACCGAGACCAACGGTGCGATTGCAGCCCCCGACACCAACGGCCGCTATGTCGTCTACACCTCGACGCAGGCGCTGTTCTTCTCGGTCGACACCTGCGCCAAGATCCTGGATGTGCCATCCAACACCTTCCATTTCATCGGGGGCACCGTCGGCGGCGGTTTTGGTGGCAAGGTAGATACGCTGACCGAGCCGCTCGCCATCCTCGGCGCGATGCTGACGGGGCGCCCGGTGCGCTACGTCTTCGGCCGCGAGGAGGAGATGCAATTCGGCCCACCGCGCGGCGCTGAACGCATCTACATCAAAGACGGCGTGATGCGCGACGGCCGCATCGTCGCGCGCAAGATCCGCGCCTATTTCGACAGCGGCGCCTATACGCGGCTGTCCAGCTACGCGGCGGTGAAATGCGCTGCGCATCTGCCGGGGCCCTACACCATCCCCAACGTCTATGGCGACGTCTATTGCGTCTTCACCAACCGTACGCCGGCCACCGCCATGCGCGGCTTCGGCGTCACCGCGATGGATTTTGCCATCGAGTGCCAGATGGACAAGCTGGCGCACCTCGTGAACATGGATCCGATGGAGTTCCGGATTCTCAACGCCTATCGCGACGGCGATATGAAGGCGCACCGGCGCGAAGCCAAGAACACGGCGCTGATCGAATGCGTTCAGGTCGCAGCTGAAAAAGCCAAGTGGCCGCTCCGCGAGGAGTACAAGCGCGCCTCCTCACGCAAGGACGGCGGCGGCAGCCGCGCCGTGATCCCGCCGACGCCGACAGATCCTTCGCGCGCAAGGCCCGCGGCTGCCGGCCAGCAGCGCACCAGCTACGACCGTCTTCCGCCCACTGTCACGCGCGAACCGCCGCGCGAGCCGCCACCACCTGCTCCCCCGCCGCCCTCGCCGCGGCCGGCCGCGCCCTCGCATGGCGCCACCCGTTTCTCCTCCGTCTTCGGCACCAGGAGGCGCTAGATGACCCGGCATCGCGGACGCGGTATCGCGTCGATCAACTACCCCATCGGCATGAATCTCGGCGGCGACCCCAGCCAGGCGCTGGTGCATTCGAACCCGAGCGGCAAGTTCACCGTGGCGCTGTCGTCCATCGACCTCGGCCAGGGCATGAAGTCGGTGACTCGGCAGATCTGCGCGGAGACGCTCGGCGTGCCGGTCGAGGACGTCTATGTCGACACTGCGGATTCCGATACCGGCCCCCACTGCATGGGCTCGTTCGCATCGCGCGGCACGCATCGCGTCGGCAATGCCGTGATGGCGGCGGCGCGAGAAGCCCGCGGCGTCATGATGGAAGCGGCCGCCGAAGAGCTGGAGGTCAACGCCGCCGATCTCGACACCGACGGGCGCGGCAACATCCACGTCAAGGGCGCCCCGCACCGCTCGATCTCGACCAAGGACGTCGCCATCGCCGCGCAGTTCAAGCAGGGCAAGACCATCTCTGGCCGCGGCATCTTTTTGGTGCCTCTATCCGAGGTCAATCCAGAGACCGGCGAGATGTCGCCTGCAACCTGCTACGCCCATGCCTGCCTCGTCGCCGAAGTCGATGTTGACGACGAGACCGGCGAGGTCGCGATGGTGCGAATGGATTCCGCCTATGAGCTAGGCCGCGCGCTCAATCCGCGCCTGGTCGAGCAGCAGCTCGTCGGCGGAGCCTGGATGGGCGTCAGCCACGCGCTCTACGAGACGCCGGAGCCGTACTATCCCGAGCCCGTGCACTGCCCGCGCGACTTCGTCGAATATCTCATGCCCGGCCCCGGTGATGTCTGTCCGCACGATATCGCCGTGCTGGAGCGCCCTGCCCCTGATGGCCCGTTCGGAGCAAAAGGCCCTGGCGAGATGTGCGCAAATCCGGTGCTGCCCGCCGTAGCTAACGCGATCTTCAATGCGGTTGGCGTGCGTATCGACGATCTGCCGATCACCCCGGAAAAGGTCCTGCGCGCAATAAAGGCGCAGGGTGGCGCGCGACCGCAGGCGCGGCGCTAGGGGTCTGGTCCATGGCTGTCCGCAGCAACATCGTCGGCATCGATAGTCCTGAGGCGCTGGAGAAGGCGCTGCGCGCGGCCTATTACCTCGCCGACGAGGGCCTTGCGACGGCCGCCTATCTCGGCCTTGCGCTCGGCAAGCCGCTGTTGCTGGAGGGCGCGCCGGGCGTCGGCAAGACCGAGGCCGCGAAAGCAATCGCCGCCGTGCTCGGCCGGCGCCTGATCCGGCTGCAATGCTACGAGGGCATCGATGCTTCCGCTGCACTCTATGAATGGAACTATCCACGCCAGATGCTCGCGATCCGTCAGGCTGGCGACGAGACCATCGACATCTATGGCGAGACGTTTCTGATCCAGCGTCCCATGCTGGCGGCGCTGCGCGCGCCTGATTCCACCGTCCTGTTGATTGACGAAATCGACCGCGCCGACCAGGAGTTCGAGGCGTTTCTGCTCGAATTCCTATCAGACTTCCAGATCTCGATCCCCGAGCGCGGCACAGTGCGCGCCGCGGAGCGCCCCGTCGTCGTGCTGACCTCGAACCGCACGCGTGACCTGCACGAGGCCTTGCGTCGCCGCTGCGTCTATCACTGGATCGACTATCCCAGCGAAGAGCGCGAGGCGCGGATCGTGATGCTGCGGGCCTCCAGCGTTGCGGAAGCGACTGCACGTGCCGTCGTCGCCGCCGTCGGCAAGCTCCGGCGCGAACCCCTCAGCAAAGCGCCCGGCATCGCCGAAGCCGTCGACTGGGCGGAGGCCGCAACTCTTCTCAACAAGGGCGGCGCGCGCTGGCCTGATGCCTTTAAACGCTCGATCGGCGTGGCACTGAAGGACGAGGAGGATCTGCACTTCATCTCACCTCGGCTGGACGCCATGCTCGCGGAGGCGACCGCATGAGCAAAGAGCCCCAGCTTCCGCGCGCCGCGCGCGTCTTCGTCTCCTTCGTCGCACTGCTGCGCGCCAATGGCTTTGCTGTCGCTCCGGAGCAGACCACCGCATTCCTCACTGCGATCGAGCTGCTCGGCCCGCGCGACCTCAGGGATATCAGGCAGGCGGCCCTCGCCACCCTCGCCCCGCCGCCCGAGCGCCGGGGCACTTTCGACCGCCTGTTCGATCTTCATTTCCGCGGCAACGAGGCTATCGAGCACACCGACGACGGTGAGGACGACGAGACCGTCCGGCTCCAGGAGGAGGGCCGCGGTGACGAGGAGCCGCTGCTCTCCGACGAGGCCAATGAGTCCGGCTTGACCGCGACTCGTAACGAGGCGCTGGTCGAGCGACGCTTCGCTCAGCTCTCCACCACCGAGGCACTGCGCCGGCTGAGACGCGAGGCGCCCCGGCGCCTGCCGCGGCGACGTGGTCATCGCCTTATGCGTGCCCGTCGCGGCTCCTTCGCTGATCTTCGCCGCACGCTGCGCGACAGCGTCCGTAGCGACGGCGAGATCCTTCGGCTCGGTCACATGAAGCGGCGTCAGCGCCCGCGAAAGTTCCTGCTGCTGATCGACGTCTCCGGCTCCATGAAGAGCCGCACCGACGACAACATGAGGCTCGCGCACGCGCTGGTGCAAGCCGCGCCCAATGTCGAGGTCTTCACCTTCGGCACCCGGCTGACCCGCGTCACCCGCGCGCTGCGGCTGAAGCGCCGCGAGCAGGCGCTGAGAGCGGCAGCTCATCTCGTCAGCGACTGGGACGGCGGCACCCGAATCGGCGATGCGCTGCAGGCTTTCCTCGCTGTCCCCCGCTTCGGCGGCTATGCGCGCGGGGCGGCTGTTGTCGTCGTCTCCGACGGGCTGGAACGGGGCGAGCCCGATACGCTACGCGATGCCGTGGCCAAATTGTCGCGGCGGGCCTGGCGTGTGAGCTGGCTGACGCCGCTGGCTACAGGCCCGGGTTTCCGTCCGCAGACCGAAGCGCTCGTCGCGATCGAGCGCTTCGTCGACGATCTCGTCGATGGCGGATCGAGCGCATCGGTCGTCACGCACCTGCTGGCATTGGGACGAAGGAGAGTTGCGTGAGCGAGATTGTCGACGGCCATCATCATATCTGGCGGCAGGCCGACCTGCCCTGGCTGGTCGGCCCGATGCAGCCCCGCATCTTCGGCCTCTACGAGGCCATCCGGCGCGACTATCCGATTCAAGAATATCTCGACGACCTCAAAGGCACCGGCGTCACCCGCTCGGTTTACGTCCAGACCAATTGGGCCAACGATCGTTTCGAGGACGAGACCGCCTGGGTGCAGCAGACAGCCGACCAGCACGGCTGGCCGCATGCCATCGTCGCCTATGTCAATTTCGCCGTGGACGACGCGCGCCCGCAGCTCGACCGCCTGAAGCGCTATTCCCTCGTCCGCGGCGTCCGCATGCAACTGCACTGGCATGAGAACCCGCTCTATCGTCTCGCCGCAAAACCCGATCTCTGCCTCGCCCCCATGGTCAACCGCAACATTGCGCACCTCGCCGATTACGGCTGGAGCTTTGATCTTCAGGTCTTCACGCCGCAGATGTCGGACGCCGCACAGCTTGCGGAGAACTGCCCCAAGGTCACCTTCATCCTTCAGCACGCCGGCATGCTGGAAGACCTTTCGCCGGCAGGACGTGCGGCCTGGCGAGCAGGCATGGCCCGACTTGCAGTCTGCCCGAACGTTGTCTCAAAGCTCTCGGGCCTCGGCACATTTATCCATCGCAACGACCCCGCGCATATCGCGGCGGTCGTCATGGACACCGTCGCGATCTTCGGCGCCGAGCGTTGCCTGTTCGGCTCGAACTTTCCAATCGAGAAATTATGGACCAGCTACCGCGAGCTCGTCGATGCATTTCGCGCGGCGGCCGCGCCGCTGAGTACTGGGCAACGAGATGCGATCTTCAGAGGCACCGCAACGCGTGTCTATCGGCTTTGACGGATAGAAAAGGAACAGGGAGGGCAACGCATGGCGCTGGAGATCAAGATCCTGGACTACGGCGATATCGAGCTGGAATCGAGCTTTCTGGTGCTCGGCCGCGATTGCGGCCGCACCCGCCGCGTCCTCACGCTGGGCTTTTTGATCCTCGGCGGCAAATATCCTGTCGTGGTCGATACCGGCTACCGCTCCAACCAGATCATGGAAACGCTGGGCATGCGCGGCTTGCAATACCACGAGAACATGATCGAGAACCAGCTCGCGCGCCATGGCGTGCGCATGGGCGATGTCCGCTTCGTCTGCCACACCCATCTGCACATCGACCACGCCGGCAAGGATGATCTGTTCCCGATGAACACGACTGTCGTCCTCAACCGCAAGGAGCTCGAATATTCCGTCTCCGGCCTGATGCATCCGCAATACCCGGCGCCCGACATCAAGCATTTGATCGATCGCCTGCACACCAAGAGCGCGCTGCGCTTCCTTGACCTCGAGATTACCGGCCCAATCGAGCTGATGCCCGGCGTCTACTGCGACGCCGCCGGCGCCCACACCGAAGGTTCCATGAACATCATCGTCGAAACTGCGGACGGCATCGCCACCATCTGCGGCGACGTCATCTACGATTTCAACGACCAGATCGTCACCCCCTTCAACGAGATCCACGACTGGGAGCCGCGCACCACCGGCAACCACGGCACCAGCAAGCGCGCCGAGAAGGCCGCGATCAAGAAGCTGCTCAGCAACTCGCGCTACCTGCTGCCGGTGCACGATCGCCCCGCCAAGATCGAAGGCGGCAACGTCGTGGGCCGGCTGCACGACCAGGTCCCCGGCCCTATCGTGCAGTCTTTGCCCGCGCGGAACTGGTTCCCAGCCTGACGTGCCCCTAAAGGATGTCGACCGATGACACATGTCACCTTGCGTTCCGAATTCGAGACCCTGATCGACCCTTACGCGCCCGTCGCGCAAGTCGGCACCGGTTTTGACTTTACGGAAGGACCGATCTGGCATCCGCTCGACAACTACCTTCTGTTTTCGGACATGCCTGGGGACGTTCGTCGGCGCTGGGATGCGCGGCGTGGCGTCGCCGAGGTTAAGCGTCCGTCGAACAAATGCAACGGCATGACCTATGACGCCGAGCTCAACCTGATCGTTTGCGAGCACGCGACCTCGTCGCTGATCCGCGAGCGACCGGATGGACGGCGGGAGGTGCTGGCCTCGCACTTTGGCGAACAGGAGCTCAATAGCCCCAACGATGTTTGCGTGCACTCGTCAGGCGCGATCTATTTCTCGGATCCCTGGTATGGCCGCATGCCGGTCTACGGCGTCGAACGACCACGCCAGCTCGGCTTCCAGGGCGTCTATCGCGTGATGCCCGGCAGCGAGCCCAAGCTGGTGGTCGACAGAACCCTGTTCGACCAGCCGAACGGACTCTGCTTTTCGCCTGACGAAACGCTGCTCTATGTCAACGATACCGTGCAGGCGCTAGTCCGTGCGTTCGACGTCAATGCTGACGGCACGCTGTCGAACGCGCGGGTGTTCGCAAGCGGCATCCGCTCCGAGCTGGAGCCGGGCCTGCCCGACGGCATGAAGTGCGACCAGCATGGCAATGTCTGGGTCACAGCACCCGGCGGCGTCTGGGTCTATTCACCGCACGGGGACCTGCTCGGAAAGGTTCGTGTGCCCGAACTCGTGGCCAACCTCGCCTGGGGCGGAGCGGATTTTCGCACCTTGTACCTGACCTCGACGCATTCGGTCTATGCGATCCCGACCAAGACCGGACCCCGCCACGAGCCCTATATGACCGGCCGGCGCAGCGGCGGAGCCGCGAGCACGGGCCCTGCGGCAAAAGCACCGATCCTCGCCGGTGGCGAGATGCGGCTCGATCCGAGCCGCTGCGCCATGATTATCCAGGATCTTCAGAATGACGTCATCATGGACGGCGGCGCGTTCGCTGAGTCCGGTGCGCCCGCTCACGCGAAACAGCAGCATGTCGTCGAGAATGTCCGGCGCCTCGCCGAGGCCGCCCGCGCCAGAGGCATTGCCATCATCCACGTCTGGTTCGTGGTCGAGCCCGGCGCACCCGGCGTGACGCTGAACGCGCCGCTGTTCGAAGGCCTGGTCGACAGCAAAGCCATGGTGCGCGGCAGTTGGGGTGCGGCACCAGTGTCGGGCCTCGAACCACGGCCCGGCGATTTCGTCGTCGAGAAAATGCGGATGAGCGCCTGGGAAGGCACCCGGCTAGAGACCATCCTCAAGGCCACCGGCCGCGATATGATCATCAACACCGGCGCCTGGACCAACATGTCGGTCGAGCACACCGCGCGCACCGGCGCCGACAAGGGCTATTTCATGATCGTGCCCGAAGACTGCTGCTCGACCATGAATGCCGACTGGCACGCGGCCTCGATAAATTTCGCGATGCAGAACGTCGCGGTCGTCACGCGCGCGGATGCCGTCATCAGCGCGCTGGGATGAGCGGTGGCGAAGCTAATGCACCTCTCCTGCTCGCCGCGCCCCGACTCCGAGTCGAGCGCGGGCGCGCGCGTGTTTCTTGACGGCTTTCGCCAGGCCCGTCCCGAATGGGACATCGACGTCGTCGATCTCTGGCGCGAGCGGATGCCGGAATTTGCCGGCCCCATCGTCGAGGCCAAATATGCGCGCATGAAAGCGCAAGCCTTCAACGACGCACAGCGTGACAGCTTTGCCGAAGCCGAGCGGATGGCGCTGCGCTTCTCGCTCGCAGATCGCGTGCTGATCTCGACCCCGATGTGGAACTTCGGTATCCCCTACAAGCTGAAGCAGTGGTTCGACATCATCATCCAGCCCGGCCTGACGTTCCGCTTCGATCCGGCGCAGGGCTATCTTCCGCTGCTGAAAGACCGGCCGACCATCGTCGTCCTCGCCTCCGGCAGCGACTTCGCCACCGGCATGAACCGCGGCCGCATCGACATGGCGACGCCCTATTTGCGGGAGGCGCTCCGCTTCATCGGCGTCAACGACGTTCGCTTCGTACCGATCGGCCCAACGGCGGGCCCGGCTGAACCGATCCGCGCCGCGCGCGAGAGCGCGCACCGCCGCCTCGCCGAGATGGCGAAACGTTTCTGAGCCGTGTTCTTCTGTTTGCCGGGCCTGTCTCTAGCGCGGAACTTCCGCCACGCGCTCCAGCTTCTGCAAGCATCTGCTGGTGCGGACTACGGCCGGCATGTCGTCGTCGGGGAAATTCGTCTTCCAGTCGGTCACACCGACCTCGCCGACATACATGTCGCCCCTGGAATCCAGAGCAATGCCATGCGGTGCGAGAAACTTGCCGCTCGCAAGCCCGGGACCATCCTCGCCGCCGAGCCGCGCAATGCGCTTGCCTTTGGCATCCACAATCGATAGCCGCGGGCCGAGATTGGGCACCTTGCGGTTGACGGGCATGGCGGGGCCGAGCTCGCCAATCACGAAGATCGGGTTCTTGGCCCCGCCGCAACGGCACAGCGCGCACGGCCGGTGCAAATTATTCCACTGAGTCTCGTATTTGCCATTGCCGTCGAACACCTGCACGCGGTGGTTCTCGCGGTCGGCGACGTAGACCCAACCGTCGGCATCGGTGACGATGTTGTGCACGATGTTGAACTGACCGGGGTCGGTGCCCGGCGCACCCCAGCTCCTGATCAGCCGGCCGTCCGGCGTGAACTTGTGAATGCGGGCATTGCCGTAGCCGTCGGAGACATAGATTTCTCCCTTCGGCGACAAGGCGGTGTGGGTACAGCGATGGAAAGGATCGCCGCTCATGAACGCCGCGGGCTTCTCGGGGACGCCGATCGTCAGCAGCACTTTGCCGTCGGTCGTGCATTTACGGACGGTGTGGTCGCCGTCGTCGGTGCAGTACAGATTATCGTCGGCATCGATATGCAGGCCGTGAGCGCGGGAGAACAGCCCCTCGCCCCAGCTGCGCAGGAAATTTCCGTCACGGTCGAACACCACCATCGGATGGGCGCCGCGATTGAAAACGTAGATGCGGTCCTTGCTGTCGACTGCGACCGAAGCGACATCGGTAAGCTGCCAGCCATCAGGCAGCTTCGCCCAATTGTCGACGACGCGGTAGCGATGCTCGCCGGAGCCGAGAATGGCCGCCACTGGTTATCCTGCTATTGCGCGCGTGCGGCACGTACCGCTCAGGCGAAGGTGCAGCCCTTGGATTCCAACACTTTGCCAATGCCGGACAGATCGAGGATATTCTCACCGGCTTTGAGCGCCTTCATGACGCCAGCCTCCTTCTCCTCGCGTGCGGCTGACTTGACGCAGACGTCGGCAATGTTCTCCTTGGGCACGATCACGACACCGTCGTCGTCGGCGCTGACGATATCGCCGGGACGAACAGCGATTCCGCCAATGACGATTGGCTGATTGATGGTGCCGAGCGTCTCCTTGACGGTGCCCTTCATGCACAGGCCGTAAGAGAAGACGTTGAAGCCGGTGTCGCGCACCGCCAGTCCGTCACGCACGCCGGCATCCGTGACCAAGCCAACGATGCCCCTGGCAACGCAGGCCGTCGCCAGCACCTCGCCGAAGCCACCCTGTTCAGGATGATCGCCTGCGCTCACCACGAGCACATCGCCCGGCTTCGCCAGCGAAATCGCTGTGATCAGCATCATGTTGTCGCCCGGATGGCAGCTCACCGTGAATGCCGGCCCGCAGGCGCGCATCCCGGAATAGATCGGCTTGATGCGGGAGGTCAGCGCACCTGATCGTCCCTGCGCCTCATGCAGCGTGGAAGGAGGAAACTGCTTGATACGTTCGACGAGGTCTGCGGCAGGTCGGTCGAATGTTCTGATAACGTGAACCATGGTCCCTCCCAAGGATCCGCAGCAGGGGCAAAATTGCGCTACACCTCCAAATAATCCACCGTCTCATCTTCGAGAATTTCAGATTTTAGGATTGCCGCATCGCATTTCGTTATGGCTCGCCGTCCAAAACGTCCCGTTCCGCCGGCGAGACCGCTGCTGCAACGGGATTCGGACCCGTCGCGCAATCGAACGGTCCCCAGTCCTTTGCGATGATTTCCAGCAATATCTTGTAGACCGCGAATGCGGCGTCGGACAAAGCAATGTTGTCCGAGATGCACAACGACATCTGTTGCGACGCCGACGGCGCGTTGATCCGCCGAACGCAGAGCTCGTCGAGATTGGGCAGCTCTTTTGCAATCGACATGGGCAACACCGCGGCCCCCATTCCGGCCGCAATCGCCGAAGACAGCGTCGACTGCGAATGGATCTCGGCGACGATGCGCGGGCGAAGTCCCACCTCGGCGCAGACCCGCTCGACCGCCTGTCGCAGGAAAGATTCCCGATAGGGCAGCAACAGGTCGAATTGCGCGACTTCCTCGGCCGACGCCTCCTCGGGAGGAAGCTCCGCCCCATACATATTGCGGGGCGCCACAAGATAAAAGGGTTCGCGCATCAGCGGCTTGTAATCGAGGCCGGTCACCGGACGATCGCCGTACAGGACAGCCATGTCCATGCTGCCCTTCAGCATCATTTCGCTGAGCATGATTCCGGAACTGTCGTAGATGTGCAGCACGATGCCGGGATAGCGCTCACGGACCTGCAACAGCAGAGGGGTCGCGAGCAACGCCGCCGAGCTGAGCGGCGCAAGACCGATCGTGACGTTACCGGTCAACTCCGGCTTGTTGTCCAGGATGCTCCGCCTCGCCTCCTCGATCTGGCGCTGGATCGACTTGGCATAGCGATAGAGGATTTGTCCCGCCTCGGTGGGCTTGACACCGCGGGCGCTGCGATGGAGCAGCTTGCTCTTGAAATCCGCCTCCAGGCTCGCAATGTGCTGGCTCAGCGCCGGCTGCGCGACATTCAGCACCTTCGCCGCGCTCGTCATGCTGCCGAGATCGACGACCTTGATGAAGGCCTCCAAACGTTTCGTATCCAATACAGCGTCTCCGGATATCCAGCGAGGGAGCCATGCAGCAGCAATAGGCTGAAGCTATGGGATCAGAAGGAATTGTTCTTACCATCTGGAACCCCGGGGGCCTATAGGTAGTGCTCCACTCGTCCGCCGCTTACCTTGCAGCCGACGCCGCTCGCGCGGGGCAGGACGGTAGCAGAGGAGCCCTTTGGATGGGATTTTCGGATTATCGGACGGCCCTGGTGACGGGCGCGTCGTCGGGGATCGGGGCTGCGACGGTTCGCCGCCTGAGCGCGGAAGGGCTCCAGGTTCACGCCGTCGCACGTGACGCCGCCCGCCTGAGCGCTCTGGCCGCGGAGACCGGTTGCCGTCCCTGCGCCGTTGACATCAGTGACCTCGATGCACTTGCGGCCTTGGCGAAATCAGCCGAGTTCGACATCCTGATCAACAATGCCGGCCAGTCCCGGCGCGGCAATATCCTGGACACCACGCCAGAGGATGTCGACGCACTCATCGATGTCAATCTGCGTGCGGTCCTGCATCTGACGCGCCTCGTCGTGCCCGGCATGGCGCGTCGCGACCGCGGTCATGTCGTCAACATCTCCTCGATCGCGGGCCATTACGCGTTCGGCGGTGGAAACACCGTCTATCACGCCACGAAAGCCGGCATTCACTCCCTGTCGCAACAATTGCGCGTCGACCTCTACGGAACCAGGGTCCGCGTCACCGAGATATCGCCGGCGCGGGTCGAGACCGAGGTTTTCGGACGGCTGCTCGGCGATCTGGCCGAAGCCAAGCGCCGCTTCTTCGACGACTATGATGCACTCCAACCCGAGGACATCGCCAATTCAATCGCATTCGCGGTCGGATCGCCAGCGCGCATGAACGTCGCCTTCATGGAAGTCCTGCCGACGCAGCAGGTCGTCGGCGGCCTCAATTTCGCGCAGAAGAGCCGCCCCGCCGAGTGATCCATGAACGCCCCGAACGTGATAGGCCGTCAACGCAGAGCCTGACCGTGGACTTTCCAAAAATCGAACAACTTGTGGATCTGGTCGCCCGCTCCTCCATCTCGGAGCTGGATCTGACACAGGACGGAACCCGCATTCGCATCCGCAAGCGCCCGTCCACGGAAGCGGAGCCGGTCCCGGTACGCCCTGCAAGCGAAAGCGGCCCGCAAGTCCCTGCCCCCGATCACCCGGACAGCCCTCCCGACGCGATCGCCGACCTCATCGTGCCTGCGCCGATGCACGGCGTCTTCTACCGGTCTGCGGCGCCGGACGAGCCGCCGCTGGTCGAGGTCGGTGCGATGATCGAGGCCGGGCAGAAGATATGCATTATCGAGGCGATGAAGACCTTCATCGACATCGCCGCCGAGGGGCCCGGCGTCGTGCTTGCGGTCCTCGCCGAGAATGGTGAGGAGATCGCTGCGGGCCAAGCGTTGTTCCGGATTGGTCCTGTGGGTTCATCCTGATGTTCGACAAGGTCCTGATCGCCAATCGCGGCGAGATCGCGCTCCGTATCCAGCGCGCTTGTCGGGCCATGGGTCTCAAGACGGTCGTCATTCACTCGGAAGCGGACAGCGACGCGCGCTACGTCGCGCTCGCCGATCAGGCGCTCTGCATCGGACCGGCGCCGGCGAACAGCACCTATCTCAACGTCGCTGCGATCCTGCTCGCGGCGGAGGTCAGCGGCGCCCAGGCGATCCACCCGGGTTACGGGTTTCTCTCGGAGAACGCGGAGTTCGCCGAGCGGGTTACACGCGCCGGTCTCGCCTTCATCGGCCCTCCCGCGGACTGTATCCGGACCATGGGAGACAAGGTTACCGCCAAGCGCGCGATGCGGCTGGCGGGCGTGCCTTGCGTACCCGGGCCGGACAGCGCGCTGCCGGACGATCCGGCCGAGGTCCGCGCGATCGCACGGGACATCGGGTATCCCGTCATCATCAAGGCCGCCGGCGGCGGCGGCGGACGCGGCATGCGGATCGTGCGCAACGAAGGCGCACTGGACGATGCACTTGCGCTGACGCGCGCGGAAGCCAGCAAGGCTTTCGGGAACGCTGCGGTCTATATCGAGAAATTCCTCGAAAAGCCCCGCCATATCGAGATTCAGGTGCTGTGCGATCAGCACGACAACCATCTCTGGCTCGGCGACCGCGACTGCTCGCTCCAGCGCAGGAACCAAAAAGTGGTCGAGGAAGCTCCCGCGCCCGGCATCGACCGCGCGCTGATCGAGCGGGTGGGCGCAAGCTGCGTTGAAGCCTGCCGGCGGATCGGCTATCGCGGCGCCGGCACTTTCGAATTCCTCTACGAGGACGGACAGTTCTTCTTCATCGAGATGAACACGCGCGTCCAGGTCGAGCATCCGGTCACTGAGATGACGACGGGGATCGACATCGTCAAGGAACAGATTCGCATCGCGCGCGGCGAGCCACTCGGAATCACGCAAAATGGTATCGTGCGTGTCGGCCATGCCGTCGAGTTCCGCATCAATGCCGAAGACCCCGGCACCTTTGCTCCCTCTCCCGGCACGGTGACGCGCTGGGACGTGCCGGGCGGCATCGGCATCCGCGTCGATTCCCATATCACGGCAGGCGCCACCGTTCCGCGCCACTATGACTCACTGGTCGGCAAGCTGATCGCTCACGGCGGCACCCGCGACGAGGCACTGGCCCGCGCGCGCGTCGCCCTGTCCGAACTGCGCGCCGAGGGCATCCGGACCAATGTGCCGTTGCATCAGGCGATCCTCGTCGATCCGACCTTCTGCCGTGGCGGCTACGACATCCACCATCTCGAGCACTGGATGAACGCGAAGGTGGCCGCGCAATGACGGCCCCCGACCGGCCTCGGATCAGCCTGCTCGGTACATCGGCTCTCCTGTTCGAGGCCCCCGGAACATTCGACCTGCCGCACCAACGAAGGATCTGGGCACTTGCCGCAACGGCGTCGAAATGGCCTGACATCCGCGAGGCCATTCCCGGCATCACCAACCTGATGCTGACCTTCGAAACGCCTCCTCGCGAGCTCGACGCCCTGATCACCGCACTCAACGAGAGCTGGGACGCGGCAGAGAGCCTTGCGATCGGTGGTCGCGAGATCAGGCTGCCTGTCACCTATGGCGGCGAAGTCGGATCCTCGCTCCAGTCCGTCGCTGATCACTGCAGCCTGTCCATCGACGATGTGGTGGCGATCCATGCCGCGCCGCTCTACACGGTGTTCGCGTTGGGCAGCCATCCCGGCTATTGCTATCTCGGCGGCATGGATCCGCGCATCACCATGCCGCGGCGACAGACGCCGCTGCAACGTTCGGCGGGCGGCTCAGTATCGATCGGCGGATCGCAGACCGGCGTCTCCGCCTCGCCCGGCCCCAGCGGCTGGCACGCCATCGGGCATACAAGCTGGACGTTCTTCGACCCGTCCTGGCCGACGCCGGCCGCGCTCGCGCCGGGCGATACGATCCGCTTCGAAATCAAGCGGGTGATCCGTTGATCGAGATCCTTTCAGTCACAGGTCCCGCTAGTGTCCAGGATCTCGGGCGCTTCGACCAATATCGCTTCGGGGTCGGCACCTCTGGCGCGATGGATGATATCGCGCTGCGCGCCGGTAACATCCTGCTGGGCAATGACGAGAACGACGCCGCCGTCGAAATCCCGATGATCCCGTTCAAGCTCCGCTTCGGCCGGGACATGGCATTTGCGCTCACCGGCGCCAGCGTTGAGGCCGAGATCGCAGGACGGGCCATCCCGCCCTGGTGGCGCTCGCACGCGCGCGCAGGAGACGTTCTGACCATCAAGGCGATATCCCGGGGCGCGCGAAGCTATCTGGCCGTCGGCGGCGGCATCGATGTGCCTGTCGTGCTGGGCTCGCGCAGCACCCAGCTTCGCGGCGAATTCGGCGGCTTGCACGGACGGCCGCTCCAGCCCGGCGACATCCTGCCCTGCGCCGCATCCACAGCTGCTGTCGGCGAGCTCGGGGTCGAGCCAGCCGACATCTCGCTGGCGCGGCCGAACGCTGCCGCGGACGAGACCATCGTCAGGGTCGTTGTCGCCGGCGAATATGACGCGTTCGACGCCGCCACGCAGGCGTTGTTCTGGTCCAGCCATTGGAAGATCACGCCCCAAAGCAACCGCTACGGCTACCGTCTGCAAGGTCCGGCTGTGAAGCCCAAGGCGCCAGTCGAGAAGCGCTCGCACGGTATCGTCCCCGGCGTCATCCAGATTCCGCCCAACGGACAGCCCATCATCCAGATGCGCGACGCACAGACATCGGGTGGCTATCCGAAGATCGCCACCGTGATCCGGGCCGACCTGTGGCGCGTCGGGCAAGCGCGGCTCGGCAGCAAGCTGCGGTTCGAGCAAACCACCTACCCCGACGCGCTTGCAGCCGAGGCCGAGATGTCGGCTTATCTCGACCGGCTGAGGACCAATGTGCGTCTTGTCGAGGAGACCCGTACATGCCGATAGAGATCACCGACATCGCGCGTCTGGCGCGGGTCCTCGCAAAGTCCGGTGTCGACACGATCGAGATTGAGGAGCCGGGACTGACACTGAAGCTCGTCGTCGACACAGGTGCCAGGATCGCGGCGTCTGCAAAGCCTGCCGGCACGGCCACCCCCGCCGCAGATCATTCCGTCGTAGCGAAGGCCGACGTGGCGGGACATTTCCTTGCGGCCCATCCGTGGCAGGACAAGCCGTTCGTTGCGCCCGGACAACGCGTCGAGGCGGGAGCGATCGTTGGCCTTGTCAGGATCGGGCTCTTGTACGCACCGGTCGTTGCGCCAGCCGCCGGCACCATCGATGCCGTGATCGCGGAGACCGGCACCATGGTCGGCTACGGCACTCCGATTGTGCGTATCCGACCACATGCGGCGAATCGTCCGCTCAATTGAGCAACACGGTTGCGGGCGTGACTTCGCCGCCGCCCTCTTCGATCACGCGGCGCACGGTGCCGGCGAGATTGACCGATCCGGGCGTGTCGCTGTGGATCAGGATCGAGCGGGCCTCGACCTTGATCGACTTGCCTTCGATGGTCTTCACCGTTCCGCTGTCAAGGAACCGCTTGACCCGCTCGGCGACGGCTTCGGTCGAGGTGATGACCGAGTTGGGAAGCTTGCGCGACACCAGATGAGCGTTCTCGTCATAGGCCCGGTCGGCCAGGAACAGCGTCAGGACACGCAAACCGACCTTGCGCGCCGCGCGCACGATCTCGGCGTCGGGCTGTGAAAACACGATAAAGTCGCGATTGATGGTCGCAATCGCGCGGGCGACGACGTCGGCCATGTCGGGGTCCGCATTGACCATGTTGCCCATCGCGGCGTGGAAACTGACATGGGTCACGCGGTGGCCGGCATTGGCCGCGATCGCCTGCAAGGCGCCGATCTGATAGACCATGTGCTTCTCGAGCTCGGCGGCATCCATCTGGATCACGCGGCGGCCAAATCCGAGCAGATCGGGCAAGCCCGGATGGGCACCGACCTCGACTCCCTTCTGCTTTGCCAGTCGGACCATGCGGTCCATGATGATGGGATCGCCGGCGTGGAAGCCGCACGCCACATTGGCGGACGAGACGATGCCCATCAGCGCCTCGTCGTCGCAGATCCGGTAGTTGCCGAAGCCTTCGCCCATATCCGAATTGATGCCGATTTTCATGTTCGCACCCTGCTCTTGCTTTTGCCGACGTCCACTCAAAGCGCTCGATATAGGTTCGCGGTCGCACGCAACTTCGCGAG
Source organism: Bradyrhizobium manausense (assembly GCF_018130615.1). GTDB lineage: Bacteria > Pseudomonadota > Alphaproteobacteria > Rhizobiales > Xanthobacteraceae > Bradyrhizobium > Bradyrhizobium manausense_A. The sequence goes on along the minus strand of NZ_JAFCKB010000012.1, from coordinate 96,397 downwards.
ATAGTCGTTGACGGGAACCATGGCCGCGACCGCATCCTGGTAACTCACCTCGCTGAAGGCGATGATCGATCCTGGCGCCGCCTGGCCGAGGCGCCAGAGATCGGCCTGGATCACGGCCGCCATCTTCGGATAGCCGCCTGCCGTGTTGGCGTCGCTCATCTGGATGATCGGCTCGCCGGCGGGTGGCACCTGCACAACTCCGGCCACCACACCATGCGAACGCATCTCGACCGGCGCATCCAGGATCAACTGATTGCCGCTGAGGCGGTATCCGCCGCGATCGCTCCGGGCACTGATCTTCCATTTGGTCGACCAGAACCGCGCCTGCATGGTCTGCGAAAACAGGTCATACTCGCCGGCGCGCATGACGCGTATCCGCAGCACACCGTCTTCAACCGGTGGGGCGCCGGCGATGGCGACATCTGGCGGCGCGACGCCGAAATCGAAGCGGCGGTCGCTATTGCCTTTCGTGCTTCCGATCAGCGCGACATCGCCCGCCTGCAAGGTACGTCCCTCGATTCCTCCGAAGCCGGCGCGCAGATGCGTGCTGCGCGAGCCTAGCACGCAAGGCACGTCGATGCCGCCACCGAACGTCGCGTAAACGCGGGCTCCACGGCGAGGCAGTCCGACCACGAGAATGTCGCCGGCGCGGGCCCGCGTGCACCACCAGGGACGAACCGTTGATCCGCCCAGCGTCGAGACGTGATCAGCCCCCGTGAGGGCGAAGGCGGCATCGGCCTGGAAACGCAGGCGGAACGGAAACGTCTGGATCTCGATGCCGGCGGCATTCTCGTCGTTGCCGAGCAGCGCATTTCCGGCAGCGAGCGCCACGGGATCCATGGCGCCGGACGTGCTCACGCCGAACCGACGCGCTCCATGGCGACCGAGATCCTGGATCGTGTTGAAGGCGGCGCTGGTCAGAATCTCGATCACAGCTCGATCCGATCGATCCTGAATTTGACCCGGTCTCCTGGAAGCATGAGCGACGGCTGTTCGCGTTGCGGATCGAACATGGCGACCGAGGCCCAGCCGATCGCGTTCCATCCATTCGGGCTCGTCAGCGCCGCGACACCGGTCTGCATTCCGCCGATCGTAACCGAGCCTGCCTGCATGTTGAGCGAGGGCACGGATTTGCGAGGCATATGGATGCGCGGGTCGAGGCCGTGGAGATATCCGAATCCCGGCGAGCTCGCGATGGCGCAGACGGTGTATTCGCCCTCGCTGTGAATCCTGATGACATCACGTGCGGGTAATCCGGTGTGCTTCGCGACTGCCGCCAGGTCCAAGCCGAGCTCGCCGCCATAGACCACGGGAATTTCGATGACCTTGCCATCGGCCTTCCGGCCGGGCAAGCGATGCCACAGTTCGACGATCGAAGCGCCGAGCATGTCGATATCCGCCGGCGGCTGCTCGAACACAAGCATCACATTGGTGACACCAATGACGGCTTCCTGGACGATGGGCCAGGATGACACCACGTCTGCGAGCGCCCAGATACGTCCCTGCTGAATGAGGTCAAATTCGCCCGGCGCCTCGATCAACATCGCAAGCGTGCCAATCAGGCTGATCTTCGGGCTTTTCTCGATCGCACCTACAAGGGGAGCGCTTGGCTGAATAATCGACAAAAGGGCCTCGCTGGTCCAACGCCGGTGGCGCCTCCGCCTCGCGTTCTAGCCAAGCAATCCAACCCGATCCAAGACGATGTTCGTCTGCGGGTATAAGGCATGTCGATTGCCCGCCCCACGTCGCTCGTCCTAAACGTCAGTGTCGGGCAATGATGTGATTGCTGGGCGCTTCCCACCGCGCGACAACCTCCTCGCCTACGGCGTATCGAAGTCCCGCTTGTTGCGATTGATTCTGCTCGAACACGATGATCTGTCCGCCGCTTGGCGTCTTGAGATAGTAGTGACTGACGAAGCCGCGATAGACCGCCTGGTCCACCCGCGCCGTCACGCTGTTTGCGCGTTGCGCGGCCGGGGTCTGACCAGCCCTCTCGACCACGATCGCCTCGGGTCTGATCGAGACCATCACGTCGCTCGTCGTCGGCGGCAGCTGATCGACCTGGAGGCTCAATTCGGGCGACACACGAATGACGGCGCCATTGCCGTTGCGCTGCTCGATGGGACCCTCGAACAGATTTGACGCGCCGATGAACTGCGCGACGAATTTCGAGGTCGGGCGCTGGTAGATCTCGGTCGCCGAGCCGACCTGTTCGAGCTTGCCGTCGCGCATCACCACGATCTTGTCGGCCATCGTCAGGGCTTCGTCCTGGTCGTGGGTCACCATGACGGTGGTCAGGCCGAGCCTGCGCTGAAGGGCGCGCAGCTCGACCTGCATGCTCTCGCGAAGCCCCTTGTCGAGCGCTCCGAGCGGCTCGTCGAGCAGCAACATCGCCGGCTCGATCACCAGAGCGCGTCCCAATGCGACGCGCTGTTGCTGACCGCCGGAAAGTTGTGCCGGATAACGCTTTCCGAACTTCGACAGCTGGACGAGGTTGAGAGCTTCGCTCACCTTCCGTGCGGCATCGGCCTTGGATATCCCGCGCATCTCCAGGCCGAACGCGATGTTCTCCTCCACGGTCAGATGGGGGAACAGCGCATAGTTCTGGAACAGCATCCCGACGTTGCGGCGATGCACCGGAACGTCCGTCATTCTCTTGTCGTTGACGAAGACGTCACCGGATGTCGGCCGGATCAGCCCCGCGATCATGCGAAGGCAAGTGGTCTTTCCGCAGCCGCTCGGACCGAGCAGCGCCACCATGTGGCCCGGCTCGATCGCGAGCGAGACCTCGTCGACCGCGACCATGCGGCCATATTCCTTGCTGAGGCGGTCAAGCCTGACTTCGGAAGACTTCATGGCGCCCCGCTCAGCTCGTGAAGACCTGATTATAACGCTCCAGCCACGGTCCGCGGCGCGGTACGATGAAGTTCCAGTCCGGTGTGAACAGCCCGAGATCGGTCGCCTTTGTGTCTGGATAGGCGAGGAACTTGGCGGTCTCCGGCTTGAAGTCGATGCCCCCTACCGAGGGTGCGCTGAGGGTCTGCTCGGAGAGCATCTTGGCCACCGACGGGTCCAGAATGCGATTGATCAGCGCGCAGGCAAGCTCAGGTTCGGGCGCATTCTTGACCAGGGTCATGCTGTTGATGCCGGTGAACGCGCCTTCCTTGGGGAAGGTCATGTCGAGCGGCAGGCCCTTGGCCGTGTGGGGATAGATCGCCTTCGAATATTCGATACCGCCGATCATCGCCTGGCCCTGCGCCACCTGCAGCACCTGGGCCTCGCTGTCGTAGATCGTCAGGACGTTCGGCTTGAGCGATGCGAGCTTGTCCCAGCCGCTGTCGACCAGATATTGCGCCTCCTTCAGCGGCTTACCAGTCGTCAGCGCTGTCGCGACGATAAGCATCAGCACGCTCTGAGTGTTCTTGGGCGTGTTCAGCAGGATCTGCTTGCGATATTTCGCATCGAAGATCTGCTCGTAGCTCTCGAGCGGCTTCGTCACCTGCGGATTGATGAACATGGCCGCGCTGGAGATCGAGAAGCCGACGCCGTATCCGTCCTCGAAGAGATAGCGCTTATAGACCTTCTCCAGGTTGGGAATCTTGGCCGCATCGAGCTTGTCGATCAGCCCCTCCTGCTTGGCCTGGGGAATGCCGACATCGTCCATCATCATCATGCTGAAGCGCGGCGTGTCGCGGGTCGCGCGGAGAGCGGCGATGTTGGAGAGCGTGGCGCCTTCGATCGTGAAGACGCGGCACTTGAACTCGGCCTCGAACTTCGGAATGACCTCCTTCTGGATCAGCTTGCCCAGCGCCGAATTGTAGACGCCGACATGCAGCTGCTTGGCGTCCTGCGCCCACGACCGGCTGATGATGGTCGGGAAGGCAATTGCGGATGCGCCGGCTTTAATGAGAGTCCTACGTGACAGCTTCATGGTCCAATCTCCATCTACCAATGCAAATCAGGCGGCCAGCGCGCGGCGAAGGCCGACCAGTTTCTCGAGCAGCAGCACACCGACCATCGCCATCAGGATGATGATCGTCGACATCGCGGGCACGGACGGGTCAAAGACGTTGACCAATTGCCGCATCAAAATGAGCGGCACGGGCGAGTATTCGGAGTTCGCCAGCCACATCGTGACCGGATAATTGTCGAAGGACACCATGAAGGCGAACAGCCCACCGGCCGCGACGCCGGAGGCGATCTGCGGCAGCGTCACGCGCCAGAAAGTTCGCAGACGGTTGGCGCCGAGCGTGCGTGCGGCGTCCTCCAGATTCTCGTCCACCAGCTGAAGGCTGGTAACGACCGTGCGGATCACATAGGGCGACGTCACGACCACGTGCCCGATCAGCAGGTTGAGCCGCGCATCCTGCGAGCCAAGCTTGGTCAGGACCTGGAGCAGCGCCAGGCCCGTGACCAGCGCCGGGAAAATCAGCGGCGACAGCAGGAACCCCTTGATCGCCGCAAGGCCGAAGAACCTGCCCCGCACCAGCGCAAAAGCCGCCGGCACGCCCAGCAGGAGCGATCCCGCCGTCGTGCCGAGCGCAAGTAGGATGCTCAGCCTCATCGCCTCGAGGAAGTCGCGGTCCTGGAGAACCTTGGCATACCATTTCAGCGTGAAGCCTTGCGGAGGAAAGGTCACGAAATAGGAATCGGAGACCGACGCCGCCATGACGAGAAGCAGCGGCGCCAGGATGAACAGCATCATGCCGGCGGTGATGGTGTAGAGGATGAAAGCGCCGAAGCCGGAGAACCGCTCGTCCATCACTCGGGCCTCCTGAGACGCCGGCCTTCCAGAAGCCACATCGAGAAGCCGTTCACCGCCAGAACCAGCCCGACCAGAACGACGGCGATGGCCGCGCCGAACGGCCAGTCGTACACGACGAAAATCTGCTGCTCGATCAAATTGCCGAGCATGACTGCCGAGGCGCCACCGAGGATCGCAGGAATGACGAACGAGCCGGCGGTGAGCGAGAACACCAGCGTGAAGCCGGCCACGAAGCCCGGCATGCTCAGCGGCAGCGTCACCCGGAGGAACACCTTCCACCAGGGCGCGCCGAGCATGCGGGCCGCATCTTCGAGATTGGGATCGATCTTGCCGAGCGCGGAGGCCAGCGGCAGCACCATCATCGGGAAGAACACGTGCAGCGATCCGATGACGACGGCCACTTCGGTGTAGAGCACCGAGATCGGTGCATCGACAATATGCAGTGTCATCAGGATCCAGTTCAGCATGCCCTTCGGGCCGTTCTGGAGCACGAGCTGCCAGCCGTATCCGCGAACGACGACGCTGACGATCAGGGGCGCAATGACGATCAAGGTGATGATGCGCGTGACCATCGGGCGGCTCCTGACCATGACCAGCGCGACCGGATAGGCGAGCACCGTCGCCAGCGCGGAGGTGATGATGCTGATCCGGAGCGTCGTCCAGAGCACGCGCGCATAGAGCTCGACGTTGATCAGACGCGCGTAGTGCGCAAGCGTGAACGGGCGGCCGATGATGCCCCGGCTGTCCTGCGTCTGGATGCTCGAGAACAGCAGTATGAAGGCTGGGTAGAAGAAGAAATAGGTCAGGAATGCAAGCATCGGGACGGCCAGGAGCCCGACGGGCAGCGCCATGCGCCAGCGCGCTCGCCGTTGGGCGACCGCAGGCGCCTCAACAGTCAAGACTGTCACCGCATCGTCGCTGGTGGTCATCGCTGGCCGTCCTCGACTGCGCAATACCAAGGCAATCCCCTCTTTGCACAAAGCTTATGCGTCGCCATCCTACAGGACCAAGAACATCTTCGTTTAGGGGCATCAGGAACGATTATGACAATCGGTTCGGCATATTGCTCCGATCTTGGTCGACAAATGCCGCTGGACGCATCTTTCATTCTCCGTCGGGTCAGTCCTCCTGTCGTCTCGACGCCGGTCAGCGCAGCCCCTCGCAGAAGCTAGCGATGCGCCGGCAGCCTTCCTTCAGCGATTCGGTATCGGTTGCGTAGGAAATGCGGAAATATGGGCTCATGCCGTAGGCGCCCCCGGGTACGGCGGCGACATGCTGCTCTTCCAGCAGGGCTGAGATGAAATCGGCATCGGTTTCCAGCCGCCGCCCGCCTTTCGTGGTCTTGCCGATGCAGCCGGCGATGTTTGGAAACACGTAGAAGGCGCCCTGGGGCTTGTGGCAGGTGATACCGGGAATTTGGTTGAGGAGCCCGACCACCAGATCGCGCCGGTTGCGATAGATGTCCGCGCGCTCCTTCAGGAAGTCTTGCGGACCATCCAGCACCGCGACCGCCGCCGCCTGGCTCAGGGTGCAGATTCCGCCGGTCGCCTGGCCGTGGACGTTGTTCATCGCCGCGATCAGATCCTTGGGGCCGCCGCAATAGCCGACCCGCCAGCCCGTCATGGCGTAGGCCTTGGACGCGCCATTCACGGTCACGACGCGGTTCTTCAGCTTCGGCTCGACCTCCGCGATGGTGCAGAACTCGAAACCGTCATAGGTCAGGTGTTCGTAGATGTCGTCGGTCAGGATCCAGACATCTGGATGCTTCAGCATGACGTCAGCGATTGCCCGCATCTCCCCGCGCGTGCATGCTGCGCCGGTCGGATTGTTGGGAAAGTTCAGGATCAACCATTTCGTCTTCGGCGTGATCGCCGCTTCAAGGTCCGCCGGGCGGAGCTTGAACTGGTTGTTCTCCGGACAGGGCACGGCGACAGGCGTCGCCTCCGCGAGGAGAACGATATCGGCATAGGTGATCCAGCCCGGCGCCGGAATGACGACTTCGTCGCCGGGATTGCAGGTCGCAAACAACGCATTGAAGATGATCTGCTTGCCGCCGTTGGCGATCAGGATCTCGTCGAGCGCATAATCGAGATTGTTCTCCCGCTTGAACTTGCGCTGCACCGCGGTCCTCAGCGCGACGGTTCCAGGCTGTGCAGGGTATTTGGTATCGCCGGCAAGGGCCGCTCGGTGCGCGGCCTCGATCGCGTGCGGCGGCGTCGGAAAGTCCGGTTCCCCGGACGACAGACCGACAATCTTGACGCCTGCGTCACGGAGTTCGCGCGCCTTATCCGTCATCGCCGCCGAGGCCGACACCTTCACGGTTTTGAGGCGGTTTGCGAGTTCAGGCATTGTCAGCTCCACTTCTCATGTCTTTCAATCGCGCAGCCTCGGATCGGCTCGCGAAACGTAATTCTCCGACGACCTGGAACGTGGGAACGACCTCGATCATCGCGACGTTCATGCGCGCCGGCGCCCCGACCGCGAATGCAATGGCATCCGCAATGTCGTCGGACTGGAGCGTCTCGAACGCCCCGACGAAGCGGGCATCCGGATTGTCGGCAGCGTTCTGGTTCTGGAAGATGCTGGTGGCGACGCGTCCGGGCGAAATTTCGGTGACGCGAACGCGGGTCCCGTAGAGATCGACACGCAGCTGCTGCGACAGCGAATGAATACCCGCCTTGGTCGCGTGATAGGCCACGGACGAATTGAATGTCGTCGCATTCTCGCCAAAGGCGTAGTGGCCGGCGATCGAGGAGACGTTGACGACGTGGCCGCGGTCGCGCTTTGCCATGCCCGGCACGACGAGCCGCGTCAGGTGCAGGACCGCGCGCAGGTTGACGTCGACCAGCGTATCGACATCTTCGGGCGCCGTACCCAGGATATTGCTGCGCCGCGACTGACCGGCATTGTTGACGAGAACATCGAATTCGGCCGAGCCCGCAAGCTGCGTCAGGGCCGCAAGATCGTTGACGTCGACTTCGCATATGCGACATCCGGTCTCGGCCGACAGGCTCGCCAACCGCCGATGATCGCGTGCCAGCTCGTGGACTTCGAGGCCCTCAGCACGCAGGCGCCGAACCGTCGCAGCCCCAATACCGGAGGATGCGCCCGTCACCAACGCCGTTCGATAGTCCGAAAATCCCATCCGCAGGGCTCTTTTGCAGGCAGCCAGGGCGACGGAAAACTACGTGGATGGGCCGACACCGGCATACAGCAGATTTGTTCTGCCCTCATAAGGACATCCAATATCCGAACCGGACATCCGGGCCATAAGCACGCCCGATGCCGGCAGAGCGAATTTCTCTTACTCGCCATCGGTCGCGTCCCCTTACATTTCGCTTGTGCCCACATAGGAGACGGACCCGGATGTTGGAGGTCGGCAATCGAATTGTCATGGTGTCGGGGGCCTCGCGCGGCATCGGACGCGCGGTCGTCGACCGGCTGCTGTCGTCGGGCTTTCGCGTATCGGCGGGCCTCCGTGATCCGAACCGGCTCGCGGAGAGCGAGCGACTGATGACGCACCGCTATGACGCCGAAGACGCCAAGAGCCCGCTCGCCTGGGCCAACGCAACGGTTGCGCGGTGGGGCGGTGTCGACGCCATCGTCAACGCAGCCGGGATCAATCCCAAGGTTCGCGTCTCCGACGAGGGCGAGAGCGAACTCGATGAAATGTGGCGCGTGAACGTCAAGGGCCCCTTGCGCCTCGTCAGAGCCGTTCTGCCCCATCTGTCTGTTTGCGGTCATGGACGGGTCGTCAATCTGGGATCCCTCTCCGGAAAGCGCGTGGGCAGCAATGTCGGCTACGCCATGACCAAGTTCGCAGTGGTCGCGCTCACCCACGGCATCCGCCGGGAGGGGCGCGCGGCCGGCATTCGGGCGACGGTGGTCTGCCCGGGTTACGTGGCCACCGACATGACGCTGAACGACGACGAGATTCCCCGTCACGAGATGAGCCAGCCGAACGACGTCGCCCGCCTGGTCGAGACCGCGCTCATGCTGCCGAACAACGCCTCGGTGTCTGAGTTGCTCGTCCACTGCCAGTTCGAGCCGATGCTCTGAGGCTGGGGCAGGACCGCTATCGCGCGGCTCCTCGTTCTCGCGGCCTATTTCGCCCGAGTTTTGCTGCGTCATTCCGCCCTCTTGTCGAGGAGGGCGCAGGGAAGACCGGGTGCTGACCTCGCACCCGCGGTCTGCTGCGCGAAAGTGTAGCGCAAAGAGACCGCACGGCAGCATACAGGTGGTGCCAATCACTCGGCCTTCCCTGCGCAGTGGTTTGACGGCTTATGCCGTGCTCTCCCGGGAGCCGAATTCCTTCTGGCCTCCCTCGCCCCGCAGATTGGCGATGCACTTCACCCGGTTGGGCTCCCCGCACCTCCGCGACAGGCTTAACCGTAGCGACGACGGCCAGGACCACACGGTTTTGCCGTACGCATGTTCGCCCGATGCCACAGGGTCTTTCGGCAGTGTGCACACGCGCCGAAAGAATGTTGGCGAGACGAACTTAGCAGCGCCGTTCATCCACACGCAGTTTCGGGCTCACAGGGACTACCCGCCCTGCCCGCACCTCTCGTGCCGACGCTGCCGCGTCCACCGCAAGCCCGGCTCGCAAACGTGACGACGTACGATCGCCCCTCCAGGTCGAGCCGGGATGAGCGATACATACGCCGTTTCCGAATTTCGGTAAAGTAGAATATATTTAGCAAGAGGGGTTGACGGGCGGCGACACAGGCCGGGCTGCCCCCGCGGACCTAGGCGATGGCCATCCCCGAAACCCTGTCGAAGAGATGTGTTCGCTCCAGATCGAGTGCGACGTCGATGACATGATCCGGCGCGGCAGCCACACCCACCGGCATCTGCGCCGTGAACGGAAATGCACCGACGGTTCCGATCACGAGCGTATGCGGCCCGAGCGGCTCCACGTCTTTCACCATCAAGCGGATGGAAGAGCCCGCCGGCGCGTCCTGCCGCAGCACGTGATCGGGCCGGACGCCGAGCACGACCGGCTTGCCGATGCTTCCTGCATAGGCGGCCTCGCGCGACTTCGGCAATTCCAACATCGTTCCCGAAGGTTCGGTGAAGACCAGCGCGCCATCGCGCGCGACGATTTCGCCATGGATGAAGTTCATGCTGGGTGCGCCCATGAACCCCGCGACGAAGAGATTGCTGGGCTTCTCGTAGATCGTGATCGGGTCCGCCGCCTGCTCGATCCGGCCGCGATTCATCACCACGACGCGATCAGCCATGGTCATGGCCTCGACCTGGTCGTGGGTGACATAAACGATCGTCTTGGCGAGACGGCGGTGCAGCGCCTTGATCTCGGTCCGCATCTCGATGCGGAGCTTGGCGTCGAGGTTCGACAATGGCTCGTCGAACAGAAACACGTCCGGGCTGCGCACGATGGCACGGCCGATCGCCACGCGCTGGCGCTGTCCGCCGGAGAGCTGCTTCGGCCGGCGGTCCAGATATTGCTCGAGGTCGAGAACCCGTGCGACGTCCTGGACTGCCTTCGCGACGCTGGCGCGCTGCTCGCCCCTGACCTTCATGCCGTAGCCGATATTCTCTCCAACCGTCATATGCGGATAGAGCGCGTAGTTCTGGAACACCATCGCACAATTGCGCAAGCCGGGGCGCAACTGCGTCACATCCCGGTCGCCAATGTGAATGGTTCCGCTCGTGACCGTCTCCAGTCCCGCGATCATGCGCAACGTCGTGGTCTTGCCGCAGCCGGACGGGCCGACAAGCACGACGAACTCCTCGTCGGCCACGCTCAGATCGAGCCCCTCGATGATCTTGTAGGGCCCGTATGCCTTGCTGACGTTCTCGATCTCAACGCGCGCCATGGAATCCTTTTTCCGTCCCTTATGTCGACGGCGAACAAAGCCCGGACGATGCTCACGCATCATCCGGGGAAGTCTCCGCGAGAAGCTAGTTCTTGGGCGGAAGGCCCATCGCCGCACGATAAGCGGCAAGTTGCTTCGCGCGGCCGAACTCGTCGGTCAGGCGATTCCATTCCTTTGCGACCGTATCCAGTGCGGCCTGCGGCGTGGTCTGACCAGCCAGCGCCTTGCCAAGCTCGATCTCCACGACCTCGGTGTAGGAGAAATAACCGGGCAGACGCATGTCGAGCGCAACGTTCTTGCCGTTGATGGAGTCAGCCTGCGCGCCGAGATATTCCTTGGCCTCCTGCGGCGAGAAGATCTTGTTCCACAACTCCAGATTCGCGGTATGCGACTTGCGGTAAGGATTGACACCCGTGCCGCCGGTAATCGCGGCCTGACCAGAGACTTCAGGGCTTGTCAGCGTCTTGACGAAGTCCCATGCCGCCTGCTGGTTCTTGCCCACCTTGGGCACGGCGACCTGCCACCCACCGAACGCCATGAAGGGCGCCGGCAGCACTGCCGGGAACTTGTCCCATTTCTTGGTTTTCGCGTTCCAGATCTCGTCAGAGCCGGGCAGCACGGCCGAGCCGACCTTGCCGGAAATCTTCGATTGCTTGGGATCGGCCGCGATCACACCGGTGTCGCCCCAGCCAATCGATTCCGCCACCTGGCCGCCGGCGACCGCCGCGTTGACCTCGCCGAACGAGAAGTTCAGCGCATTGGGCGGGCCAAGCTTCGAGGCACGGATGTACTCTTCCAGTCCCTTCACCCAGCCCGGATTGTTGATCTGGGCATCCATGGTTTCGGGGTCGAAGAACATCGCACCCGGATAGTTCGGGTTGTTGGTGTAAGCGGCGGCGTGGCTGAAGAAGAACCAGAACTGCTGGCCGCCGCGACGGAACGCTTCCGCGGTGCCCCAAAGGCCCTTGTCGGGGCGCTGGAAGAACTCCGCAATATCGAGATATTGCTTCCAGGTCTTGGGCGGCGCGAGATCATAGCCGTACTTGGCCTTGAAGGCGTCCTTCTCCTTGGGATCGCTGAACAGGTCGCTGCGATAGGTGTAGGTGTGGACGTCGCCGTCCATCGATTGCGAATAGATCTTGCCTTCCCACACCATCAGCCGTTCGCGATAGGCCGGCTCGACATCGTCCCAATCCTTGCCGGACTGCATCGCCTTCGGCATCTCGCTGAGATAGGGAACGAAGTCCGGCAGCCAGGCCGGCGCGAAGCTGACCAGATCGAACGTCGCGTCCGAGGCGGTGAGCGACGTGACGATCTTCGGGTAGAGCTCCGACCACGGAAACTCGACGACATTGACCTTGCCGCAAGTCTTCTTGGTCCATTCATCCGCGCCGAGCTTGAGCGCGGAAGCGATATACGGTCCGGTCTGCGACGCCACCGTCAGGGTGACGCCGGAGTAATCCGGGCTACAGGCCGCGTTCGCTAGGCTTGCACTGCAAGCCACCGCGAGCGAAGTGGTCAGCATCAGAAACGTTCGTCGTAACATCGTCCAGTCCTCCCTACTGAGTTTTTGCTATTTGATTGCCCCGAGCAGCAGACCCGACCGCATCATGCGACTGAGCAGGCCCGCCATGATCATCATCGGAATGATGGCGACGAGCGCCGCGGCCGAGATCGCCCACCATTCGTCGCCGCGCTGGCTGTTCTGTCCCGCCACCAGGATCGGCAGCGTCTGCCATTTGGAATTGGTCAGGAACAGCGCAAACAGGAACTCGTTCCAGACAAAGGCCAGCGTGATCATGAACGTCGCCAGCAGCCCGTTCATCGACATCGGCACCACGATGCCGAGGAAGATGCGCCAGCTCGGCACGTTGTCGACCATCGCGGCTTCCTCCACCTCGATCGGGATCGCCTCGAAGAAATCGCGCATCAGCCAGACGACGATCGGCAGCGAGAACGCGACGTAGCACAGCGTCAGACCGACATAGCTGTCGATGAGCTGGAAGCCGAGCCTGCCGATCTCGCTGTACAGCAGATAGAGCGCAAAGGCCGTGACGATCGGTGGGAACATGCGCTGACTGACGAACCAGAACAGGATGTCCTCGTTGCCGAGGATCGGGCCCGGCAGCGGCAGGCGGTTGGCAGCGATGGCGACGACCAGCGCGATCGGAAACGCGAGCAGCAGCGCCTGCGCCCGGGTGAATCCAAGATTGTTGTTGAACAGCAGATAGCCGCCGAGCGCGAGCAGGAAGAAGATCAGGCCGGCACCAAAGCGCACCTTGAACTCGAACCGCACCAGCGCATAAGCCGCCATCGCGCCGATTGCGGTCGCGATCGCCGCCGCCGATAGACCGACGATGGTCGAATTCAGGAATGTCCGGAAGAATTCACCCCGGATTCCCTGATAGAGATCGATGAAGGGCTGCAGCGTCGGCGTGAAATCGACGAACGGAATATAGGTCGGGCCGCCGACCACGCCCGGCGGGGTCTTGAACGCGGTCACCACCACCCAATAGAGCGGAAACGCCGTGATCAGGCACCAGGCGAGCACGCCGAGCGCGACCAGGCGCCGGCTCCAGTTCGACAGTCCGGTGAGGCCCTGCCCGCTCATCGGCGCTTCTCCAGATGCGGACGCAGCAACGCCAGATAAGTCACCCCGATGATCGTGATGGCAATCAGGAACAGGAAGCTCAGCGCGGAGGTGTAGCCGAGATTGAACTTCTTGAAGCCCTCCTGATAGGCGAACAAGGTCAGCGTCTCTGTGTCCACGCCCGGTCCGCCGCCCGTCATCACGAAGACGGTATCCATGATCTTGTAACTCTCGATCAGGCGGATGAAGACCACCGCGGCCGAAATCGGCAGCATCATCGGAAACGTGATGCCCCAGAATTGCTGCCAGGCGCTGGCGTTCTCGAGCTCGGCCGCCTCATAGACATCCTCAGGAAGCGTTTGCAGGCCGGCCAGCATCATCAGGATGACGAACGGCGTCCACTGCCAGATTTCTACCGCGATGATGCAGCCGAGCGCCCAATGCCCGTTGGTGAGGAACGGCAGGTTTGCGAGACCGAACATGGAGAGGAACTGGTTGAGCGGCCCCATCGTCGGATTGAAGATCATGCGGGCAACAAGCGCGACAGCAACCGGGGCCAGCAGCATCGGCAGCAGCAAGGCAACGCGAAACAGCCGCTCGCCCGGCACGCGCGCGTTCAGCGCGAGCGCGACACCGAATCCGATCACATATTGCAAGCCGACCGCGATGAAGGCGATCAGCGTCGTCGTGAGGATCGCATTCCAGAAGCGCGGTTCCTGCAACAGCGTCGCATAATTGCCGAGCCACACCACGCGCGGCGGGATCGGCGGAATCAGGCGATAGCTGAGGAAGCTCGTGGTAAACGAGTAGATCAACGGAAAGATCGAGATCGCCAGCACGACGAGCACCGCCGGCCAGATGAAGACATGCTTGATCGGATCGTTCCGCATCATCAGCAGGTCATCCCTTCAACAGGGCTTCGATCTCCGCCCGCCGCGGCATGGCGGGCGCAGTGCCGGCGCGCGTCACAGAAATCCCGGCCGTCGCCGAGCCGAAGCGCGCCGCTTCCAACGGATCGGCACCGCCCGCGAGCGCTGCCGCGAAACCGCCGACGAAGGCATCGCCCGCGCCCGCAGTCTCGACCACCTTGCCGGCAGCGAACGGCGGCACATGCAGCGAGCGATCGCGCCCATGAAACAGCGCGCCGCGTTCGCCGAGCGTGATCAGCGCAGTCCCCGCCCCCTTGGCGAGCAGCGCATCTCCGGCGCGGCGGGCGCCGGCAAGATCGCTGACTGCGATCCCGGTCAGCGCTTCCGCCTCGGTCTCGTTGGGAACGACGTAGTCGCACAAGGCGAACAGGCTGTCATCGAATGCGCCCGCCGGTGCGGGATTGAACACCGTAACGCTGCCCGCCGCGCGCGCGATCTCGAGGCCGCGCTGCGCGGCGGAGACCGGCTGTTCGAGCTGGGTCACGAAGACGCGGCTGTTGCGGATCGCCTCTGCAGCAGCGTCGACGTCGGTAGGGCTAAGACCATCGGCCGCCCCGCTCACCACGATGATGGCGTTGTCGCCGCGCGTCTCGTGGACGTAGATGAAGGCGGCACCGGTCGGCGCCTCCTTGGCTCTGGCCACGCGCGGACGAATTCCTTCGGCTTCCCAGGTCTTGATGGCAAGGTCACCGAAGGCATCGCTGCCGATCCGGGAGATGAAGGTCACATCCGCGCCGGCGCGCGCCGCGGCGACAGCCTGGTTCGATCCCTTGCCGCCCGGACCCATGGCAAATCCCGAACCGGCGATGGTTTCGCCGATCGCAGGCATATTGCCAGCCCGGAAGGCCAGATCGACGACGAAGATGCCGAGGACAGCGACGCCACTCTTGCTCATGGTCGTCACTCTCCGTCCGGCGCGATGACGCCTTTGGAGAACAGGAAGCAGCCATAGAAGCGCCGCTCGCCGGTGGCGATCACGCAATAGGCCGACTTGGCTCTTTCATAGAAGGCATGGCGCTCGACCCCGACCAGCGGCCAGGAGCGTCCCTCGGCGCGGTCGATCGCGGCCTGCACCTCGCGCTGCACCGGCGGCACCTCCTGCGGCTGGCCGACGATCTCCATGCGGATCGCGGCATCGTCGACGAAGGTGTCGAGCGGCATCACCGAGAGAATGGCTTCGATCGCCTTGGCCGTGCTGACATTGTCGATGCGAAGCAGCTCGCCGAACACGGTCTGGCGCGCGATCGAGTCAGCCGGGAAATTGGTATCGCACACCACGAGGCGATCGCCGTGCCCCATTGCGCGCAGGGCATAGAGCACGTCGGCATTGAGCAGTGGATTGATGCCCTTGAGCATGTTGTGTCCTTCCCTTGTCTTCAAAGATCGCCCGAACTCTGATGGTCCGGGTGCTCATTCATATCACGGCAAGGTGACGTCTCTAGTCGCCATAGGGAATCCAGATGTTTTTCACCTGCACCGCATGACGGAGCAGGATCGGACCCTCGCTCGCCGCCCTGTCGTACCAATCGAGCGCCAGCCCGTGGTCGACCAGCGTCCGCTTGAGATTGCCGACCGACAGCTGCTCCGCCGCTGTTGAGGCCTCCTGCGAACCGAACACCCAGAGCGCGTCGACGTCGTCATGCTCGGCAAGGACCTTTACAAGCGCATCGCGCTCGCCGGTGACAATGTTGACGACCCCTGCCGGCACGTCCGACGTCTCCAGCACCTGGTAGAAATCGGTTGCGGCCAGCGGATGCCGCTCGCTCGGGACCGCGACGACGCGGTTGCCCATCGCGATCAACGGAGCCACCAGGCTGATGAAGCCCAGCAGCGGCGCCTCGTCCGGACAGGCCACCCCGACGACGCCGATCGGCTCGTGCATGGCAAGCGCAACGCCACGCAGCGGCGGTGCATGGATCGTCCCCTCATATTTGTCCGCCCAGGCGCCATAGCTGAACAGCCGCTCGATACTCGCCTCGACCTCCGCGCGCGCCTTTGCGGACGAAACGCCGGTCATGTCACCGATGCGCCGGGCGAACTCGTCGCCGCGCGCGGATAGATTCTCGGCAAGGTAATAGAGGATTTGGGCGCGATTATGCGCCGTCGCCCGCGCCCACCCCTCGGCCGAACGAGCGGCGGCCACGGCGTTACGAATATCCTTGCGATTGCCCTCACCGACTTCGCCCAGGTGCTTCCCCTTCGGCGACAGCACCGCACGCGAATAATTTCCGTCGGGCCGGACCTGCTTGCCACCGACGAACAGCTTTGCGGTCCGGTCGATCGACGGCGTGCCAAACCCGGCGCCATCGGTAGGAGCCGCCGGGAATGGCGGCAGCTTGGCGCGCGCCTTCCGCCCGCTCCATGCCTTCGGCTTGAGATATTCGGTGAGGCCTTCCCGGCCGCCTTCCCGGCCGAAACCGGACTCGCGGTAGCCGCCGAAGCCGACGCTGGCATCAAACAAATTGGTCGCGTTGACCCAGACCACGCCGGCCTGAAGTTTTGGCGCGATATCGAGCGCCAGGCCGATGGTCTCGCTCCAGACGCTGGCGGCAAGCCCATAGCGCGTGTTGTTAGCGAGCATCACCGCCTCGTCAGGCGTGCGGAAGGTCATCGCGACCAGCACGGGCCCAAAGATCTCCTCGATCGCCACCGTCGAGGACGGATGCACGTTCCAGAGCAAGGTCGGGGGATAGAAGCATCCCTCCGCAGGGATTGCGCCAGAGGCCTGATACTTCTCGGCGCCCTCCTTCACTCCCGTTTCAACCAGCGCCTTGATCCGCTCGAGCTGCACTGGTGCCACCACCGCGCCCATGTCGATCGCCTTGTCGAGCGGCGGGCCGACACGCAGCGTCTCCATGCGGCGGATCAGGCGCTTGCGGAATGTCTCTGCGATCCCTTCCTGCAACAGCAGCCGCGATCCGGCGCAGCAGACCTGGCCCTGGTTGAACCAGATCGCATCCACCACGCCTTCGACGGCGCCATCGATATCGGCATCGTCGAACACGATGAACGGCGACTTGCCGCCGAGCTCGAGCGTCAGCGACTTGCCGCTGCCTGCGGTCGACTGGCGGATCGACCGACCGACCTCGGTCGATCCGGTGAAAGCGATCTTGTCGACGCCGGGATTTTCGACGAGCAGCGCGCCGGTGGCGCCATCACCTGTCACTACATTCAAAACGCCGGGCGGCAGGCCCGCTTCTACCGCAAGCTCCGCGAACAGCAGCGCAGTGAGCGAAGTGAATTCTGCCGGCTTCAGCACCACGGTGTTGCCGGCCGCCAGCGCAGGCGCGATCTTCCAGGCCAGCATCAGCAGTGGGAAATTCCAGGGGATGATCTGGCCGACCACACCGACCGGCACGTGATCGGCGAACTCGCGCTCCTGCAATTGCGCCCAGCCGGCGTGATACAGGAAGTGGCGCGCGGCGAGCGGCACGTCGAGATCGCGGGTTTCCCTGATCGGCTTGCCGTTGTCGATCGCTTCTAGAACCGCGAACAGCCGCGCATGACGCTGCAGCATGCGTGCCAGCGCATAGAGATGACGGGCACGACCGTGACCGCCGAGCTTCGCCCACGGTGATTGCGCGGATCGCGCGGCGCCAACAGCAGCCTCGACGTCGGCTGCGGCGCCTTGCGCGATCTTGGCCAATGCCTTGCCGGTGGCCGGCTCGATCGTCGTCAGATGCCGACCCGAAGCGGGAGCTGCGTATTTGCCGGCGATGAAATGCCCGAAGGTTGCGTCGTGACGCTTCAGCCAGGCCCGCGCCTCGCCATCCGCCTCGGGAGCGGGACCATACTCCATGGTCTCGTAATAATGTGCGACACTCATGCTCAGCCCACGGGGTGACGGTTGAAGGCCGAGTAGCGGCCGGTGACGTGATGCTCGAGCTGGCGCTCGATGTCGGCGAGCAGGCTCGAGGCGCCGACGCGAAACAGCTCCGGTTCGAGCCAATCGCGCCCCAACTCCTCCTTCATCAGGAACTGGTAGTTGAGCACGTCCTTCGCTGTCGAAATGCCTCCGGCCGGCTTGAAGCCGATCTTGAAGCCGGTGCGCTCCTCATAGACCCTGATCATGCGCAGCATTGCGAGCGTCACCGGCAGCGTGGCATTGACGCCTTCCTTGCCGGTCGAGGTCTTGATGAAGTCAGCGCCGGCCATCATGCAAACCATCGAGGCCTTGGCGACATTGCGCAACGTCTTGAGGTCGCCGGTTGCCAGGATGGTCTTCAGATGCGCATCGCCGCAGGCGGCGCGGAAATCCCGCACCTCGGCGTAGAGCGCCCGCCAATCTCCCGTCAACACATGCTCACGCGTGATGACGATGTCGATCTCCTGCGCGCCGTCCCTGACCGACGCCTCGATCTCCTTGAGCTTCAGATCGTGGGGGATGAGGCCCGCAGGAAATCCGGTCGAGACCGCAGCCACCGGAATGTCAGATCCATCGAGCGCCTCGACCGCGGTCGCGACGAAGCGATGATAGACGCAGATCGCACCCGTGTGCAGACCGCGCCCGGCAAAGCCGAGGGCCTCGAGGAGGTCGCTTCGCAGCGGCGACCGCGCCTTGGCGCAGAGGCGCTTCACGCGTTCGGTCGTATCGTCGCCGTTGAGCGTCGTCAGGTCGATGCAGGTGATCGCCTTGAGCAACCACGCCGCCTGCGCGTCCTTCTTGACGGTGCGCCGGCCGGGCAGGCTCGCAACTCGGCGCTCAGCGGCTGAGAGATTGATCCTGATCTCATCGACCCAGTCCATCTCGAGCGCGCGGCCGCTGTTGCGCGCGATGGCATGCGGATGATTGTGATCCCGTGCATGTGGTTGCACCGGCACCGCGGATGGATTTGATATCAAGACGCCCTGCGCCATCGGTACGCCGCGCGATGCTAGCGAATCGGCTGACGCGACAGATAGACTGAATTTGCCGATTGCAACATGCGATCCTCCATCCCTTGCCCGCTGGAGCTTCTTCTGCCCGCCATCGCCGACAGCGAAACGCCTCTTCAGGTCAGATGTTATTATTGTAACAAATTGACGTTGCTAAACTCACATCATTGTAAGATCATTGTCAACCGGATAAGCAAGCTCGGTGACGAAAATGGCTGAAACACCGACCGCACGCTCAAGCGAGTCCCGCGTCCAGCGGCTGCAACGGCTGCGCCGCGCCGTCGAGACGAGCGGCGCACTGCATCTGAAGGACGCCGCAGACTTGCTGAAGGTGTCGGAGATGACGGTGAGGCGCGACCTTGCCGGCCCGGAGGGTACGCTCGCCCTGCTCGGCGGCTACGTCGTCAACGCGGCGTCGCCAACCGGGATCAAGTACACGTTCGAGCAGGAAATCGACCAGCACACGCAGGACAAGCGCCTCGCCTGCCGGTCCGCAGCCGCCTCGATCAGGGAAGGCGACACCATCTTCATCGATTGCGGCACCACGATGCAATCGCTGGCGGATTGCCTGCCCGAGGACATGCCGCTCTCGGTGATCTGCTATTCGCTGAACGTCGCCACGATCGTCACCCACCGGCCGGCGACGCAGGTGATGCTGATGGGCGGGCTTTACCATCCATCGTCGCAGTCGTTCTCCTCGGATGACGCGCTGTCCTATCTGCGGCGGCTCGGGGTCAACAAGGCTTTCATCTCGGCCGGTGGCCTGCACTGGACCCGCGGCGCGAGCTGCTCGAATTTTCACGAAGTCGCCATCAAGCAGGCCGTCATCGCCACTGCGATGGAGAGCATCCTGGTGGTCGATGCCAGCAAGCTCGGCAGCCTCAAGCCGGCGTTCTTCTCCGACATCGGCTCATTCTCGCGGATCATCGTCGGAGGTTCCGTGCCGGCGGACACGCGCAAGCACTTCCGCGGCCTTACCGTCGAATACGTCACCAGCGCAGCCTGATCCGGACGGGGCTGGTTCACCCGGACCAGGCCTGCTGAACGATGCGCGACTCCAAAGAGCCGCGCATCGCTTCTGCGCCCTCAGTTGCAGGCCGGCTTCGCCTTGTTGCAGGCATCCGTCAGCTCGGCCGGCGGGTCCTTCTTGAAGACGGTCTTGAAGGACTCCAACACGTTCGACTGCGTCACCGGCAGCGACTGCACACCGACCCAGCCGGGCGTTTCCTTCCCCAGCAGTGCATTCATCATCGCCATCGCCTCGGCAACGCCCTGATCATAGGGACGCTGCGAGCCGGTGGCCTTCAGCGGACCGCCCTTGGCAATCTCGATGGCCGATTGCAGGCCGAGATCGACCGTCGTCATGGGAATATCGATGCCCTGAGCCCGCATCGAGCTCAGCGTGTCGAGCGCCGGCTGATCCCATACCGCGTACAGTCCCTTGACGTCGGGATTGCCGGTCAGAAAGTCGCCCGCGATCTGTGAGACCTTCGGCGGATCGGTGAAATCGACCTGCTTCATCTTGATGTCGGGCCGGTTCGCCTTCATCCACTCCCGCACGCCCTTGGTGCGCTCGTTGGTGCTGAAATAGTCGACGCCGAAATTGACGAGACCGATGGTGCCGCCCTGCGGCATGCAGGACGCCAGGATCTGCGCCGCGATCTGGCCGTTGCCCTGGCTGTCCGCCGAAACCATCGTCGCATATTCCTCGGGATGCTTCAGGCCGGTCGGGATGCTGTCCATCAGCACGAGCTTGATGCCGGCCTTGGCGATCTTCTTGTAGGTCGGCGCGGTCGCGGTGAAATCGACCGGAATCGAAATGATGCCGTCTGGATGTTGCTGGATGGTGTTCTCGATATCGGCGATCTGCTTGTCCACCTGATATTCGGCGGATGCGACGCCCGTCACCGTCACGCCGTACTTCTTCAGCGTATCGGTGATGCCCTGGATCTGGAGCTGCGACCAGTCGAGATTGACCGTCTGCATGGAGATGCCGACCTTGAAGTGCTTCTCCTTGATCTTCGCAGCATCGGCCTCCGACAGCGCGAGCACCTCGGGCGAAGCCGCCTTCTCGCCGTGGGGGCCCTGGCCGACGATCGATTTCGGCCCGAGCTTTGCAAGATCGACACCCTTGACGCAGGTCGCGGGCACTTCGGCGTGGGCCGAGGGGACAATCGAAACGGCCGCAGCAGCAGCCATCAACACAGTCAAAGGCAAGGTTTGTCGCAAGATTGGTTTCATTGTTTCCTCCATTTTGGTCGCCGATTCACCGGAGGGCCAGCGACCTTGCCCCTACCCACGCAGCGCGATGAACGTGTGGCTCACGCGCGGCGCCTGACGTCGACTAGCGTTTCGTAAAGGCAACTGCGGCAACGATGATCGCGCCCTTGATCACGAGCTGCATCGGCGAGCTCACGCCGAGCAGGACAAGACCGTTATTCAGCGTGCCGATGATCAGGCTTCCGAACAGCGTTCCCAGGATGTAGCCGCGCCCGCCGAACAGGCTGCAGCCGCCGAGGATCACAGCGGCGATGACGTCGAGCTCCATCCCCTGCACGACGTCGGGCCGCGCGGCATGTGACCGCGCGGACAGCACCAGCGCTGCCAGACCAGCCAGCGTGCCGGTCAGGACAAAGGCTGCCGTCGTGATGCGCTTGGTGTTGATGCCGGAATAGAGCGCCGCGGTCGGATTACCGCCGACCGCGTAGATGCGGCGGCCGAACACGTTGTAGTGCAGCAGCAGGATGCCGACGATCATCGCCGCCAACGTCCAGGCGATAGGGACCGGTATGCCGAGGAATGTGCCTTCGCCAAAGATCGCGAAATAGGTCTCGTTGGTGATGATGACAGGCTTGGTATTGGTCACCATCATCGCCAGTCCGCGCGCCATGCTCAGCGAGCCCAGCGTCACCAGGAAGGACGGGATCGACAGCTGTGTGGTCAGGATGCCGTTGATCAGCCCGACCAGCGCGCCGGTTCCGAGCCCGGCCACGGCGCCCACGATCCAGCTGTTGTTGATCTGGCTCATCGCGAGAGCGGCCGCCATGCCCGACAGCGCCAACGTCGAGGCAACCGACAGATCGATCTGACGCGCGATGATGATGAAGGTCATGCCGACCGCGATGATCGACACCAGCGTGGTCTGGCGCCCGATGTTCAGGAAATTGTCGACCGACAGGAACCAGGGCGAGGACAGGCTGAACACGACCAGCAGGATCACGAAGGCGATGTACAGCATGTAGGGCCGCTCACCCCGCAGCAGATTCTGGAGAATCTTGCGGCGGCGATCGGACCGGGTCGACGCGGCGACCACGTTGGGAGCAGTCAGTTCGGTCATGCGGAAAGCTCTTGCAAGGGACCGGGCGTGGAGGCCTGGTACATCTGGAGGAGATGATGCAGCTCTTCGGCATCAAAGATCTCGCCGCGCGAAAGCGTACGAGCCACACGGCCGTTGACGATGACGGAGATGCGGTCGCAAAGCTCGATCAACTCGACGAGATCGGACGAGACGACCAGAACCCCGCTGCCATCGCGGGCGGCGTTCCGGATCACGGCATAGATTTCCTCGCGGGCGCCGACGTCGACGCCGACCGTCGGCTCGTCCAGCAGCAGCACGCGCGGCCGCGGATCATTCCATTTCCCGAACACGACCTTTTGCTGGTTGCCGCCCGAGAGCGTCCTGACCAAGCTCGAAGCGCCTTGTGCTTTCACCGCGAGCCTGGCGATCGCACTTTCCGCGCGCCTGGCGGCGGCGCGTTGCTGCATCCAGCCCCAGCGCGAGAAATGGGGAATCCGCGGCAAGGTGACGTTGCGTTCGATCGAATGGTCCAGGACCAGGCCCTGCACGTGCCGATCTTCCGGCACCAGCGCGATGCCCTGCTCGATCGCATCGGATGGGCCTGCCGGCAGCCATCGGCGGCCTTCGATTTCGATTGCGCCGCTCTCGAGCGGCCGGAGGCCGAACACCGTCTCCAGAATCTCCGTGCGCCCGCTACCTATCAACCCGGCGAGGCCGTGGATCTCGCCCTTCAACACGGCAAGATCGACGGCGCGAAGCCGGTCGTTGGAGACATCCAACAGCGACAGAACTGGCGATGGATTCAAATCACGCTTGGGGGCAGGCTCGTTGCGCGAGACGATTGATGGCGATCGATCGGCTCCGACGATGGCGTTTACCAGCCGCTTCATGTCCGTATCGGCGGTAACAAACGTGCCGGCATTGGCGCCATCGCGCAGCACGGTGACACGCTGCGAGATCTCGAAAACCTCGTTAAGCCGATGC
The DNA here is from genome assembly GCF_018130615.1 of Bradyrhizobium manausense. Classification (GTDB taxonomy): domain Bacteria; phylum Pseudomonadota; class Alphaproteobacteria; order Rhizobiales; family Xanthobacteraceae; genus Bradyrhizobium; species Bradyrhizobium manausense_A. The sequence goes on along the minus strand of NZ_JAFCKB010000012.1, from coordinate 73,116 downwards.
GTCACATAGATCACGCCGACTCCGCGGCGCGTCGCCTTTCCGATCGCATCGAACAGGATCCGGACTTCATCCGATGTCAGCGAGGAGGTCGGCTCGTCGAGGATCAGAAGCCGGACCTCGCCCATCAGGGCCTTTGCGATCTCCGTCATCTGGCGATAGGCGAACGGCAGCGAGCCGACTGTCGCTCTCGTATCGAGGGGAATGCCGAGCTCTTTCAGGAACGCTTCGGCCCTGGCCATCAGCGCGCGTTTCCGGACAAAACCGAATGCTGCGCGTGGCTCGCGGCCGAGCAACAAATTGTCCGCGACACTCAGAGATTCGACGAGGCTGAGATCCTGATAGACGACGGCGATCCCCGCCTCGCGCGACTTTGCCGGGCTGTCAAACTCCACCGGCCTGCCGGCGATCTCGATCGTGCCGCTGTCGAGAGCATGAACACCACTGAGGATCTTGATCAGCGTGGATTTTCCGGCGCCGTTCTCCCCCAGCAGCGCGTGCACCTCGCCGGCCCGGACCTCGAGGTTGACGTCGCGCAGCGCGCGCACGCCGCCGAAGCGCTTGTTGATGGCACTGACCATCACAAGCGAGGTCGACGGCCGAGGTTCTGCTGCAACCGAACCGGACAATTCCAAACTTTCCTCCCGTCGGCCCTGCGAGACGCTGGTACGATGGTGACATATTGTTATTTTTGCAACTTATGTTGTTATAATTCTATCACCCCGGGCGACCTGTCAATGGCAGATCACGCCTCCGCCGCAAATGGCGACCGGCTTTCGCGACGCGTGCGGGTGCGAACGTCGGTCCGGAGAGCCGGCGTTACCCGCCTCGAAGCGGATGAATTCGCAGGGATAAGGACCGACGCCGGAAGGCTTAGAGCGACTGCAGGCCGATCGACTTGATCACGGGAGCAAGACTAGCCGAGGTGGCGTCGACAATTCGCTGGAATTTGCCCGGGCTGGAATCGCCATCAGGCTCCATGCCCTGCGCGCGATAGTTCGCCTGGAGCGCGGCACCAGCCATCGCCGCGCGTGTGGCCTGCGCGATGCGGTCGATGATCACATCTTCCGTCTGTTTCGGTGCGAACAGGCCGAACCATCCCTCATAGCTGAGATCCGGCATGCCCGATTCAATGGCGGTCGGTATGTCCGGAGCGCCGCTCAGGCGCTTGTCGGTCGTGACCGCGAGCAGCCTTATTTTGCCGGTCCGGCTGAGTTGCAACAGTTGAACGGACATGACGGCCACAACGAGAGATATCTGGCCGCTGACGAGATCGTTGGTGGCCTGCGAGATTCCTCGATAAGGAATGTGGACGATATCCAAAGCGCCTGCCTGCCGCTTGAACATCTCGCCAACGAGATGATTGCCGGTGCCGATGCCGGGCGTCCCATAGGACAGCTTGCCGGGATTGCTCCTCGCATGAGCGATCAGGCCTTGCAGATCTGCGGCCGGCACCGACGGATGGATGGCGAAAACCAGTGCACTGCTGATCAGGCGATAGATCGCCCGGAAATCGCCGATGGCATAAGTGGGATTTGGCGTCGTCAGCGGAATGATGACCTGCGTGCTGCCGTTTCCGAGCAGCAGTGAATAGCCATCGGGCTTCTCGCGCGCGACAGCGGTCGTGCCGATCGCACCGCCCGCGCCTCCAATGTTGTCGACAAACGTCGGGCCGAGCTGAGATGACATCTTCTCAACCCAGGGGCGCCCGATCTGATCCCCTGAGCCACCGGCGGCATATGGAATCACCAGCCGAATGGGACGCGAGGGATAATCGGCGGCGCTGCCACAATTTGGAACTCCCGCGAGCGCCGCTGCAAACGTGGCCGCATTGACGAAGTCTCGCCGCGAGAGGGAAGGCATGTCCTGTTCCAAATGTCGTGAGCTCCCGTCGGAGGCGAGACCGACTCCAAAAACCCATTCGCAGCAGCATGCGGCGATCGTCAATGGCGGCATGCCTCGTGAGATGAGCTATCGCTGAACACGGAGCGACCACCTCCACCTCGCTTCAGGCATGCCCGCTACGCGGAACCGGAAGTGGCCGGAACGGCACCAGACCGGCATCGCCATAACCCATTCGTTCGAAAGAGATATTTCGTCGCACGCGGTCGACCGACGCGGCGAGGTGCACATCCGCCGCGGTCCCTCGCTCCTTTCGTCCAGTTTACTCACCTCCTCGATCTGCTAGACCGGTTCAAACACTTTTGACTCCCGGCCGAGGGGGCGATGGCGCGTGCCAGACGATAACAACCAAGACTCGGCCATTTCTTTTGGGCCATTTCGACTGCTTCCGAAGTCCCGCCTCCTGGAGAAGGACGGCGCGCATCTTCACGTCGGAGGCCGCGCGCTCGACATCCTGATCTTCCTGGCCGAGCGGCCCGGCGAAGTCGTCGACAAGCGCGAGCTGGTCAAACGCGTCTGGGCCGACGTGAATGTCGACGACGGCAGCCTTCGCTTTCACATCGCAGCGCTGCGAAAAGCACTCGGCGACACCGGCAAGTCCGCCCGCTATGTCGTCAACGTCCCCGGCCGTGGCTATTGCTTCGTCGCGACTCTCGCCCAGACCCCCGCCGAGATCCAGCCTTCCCCGGTTGACGTCCCTCTCCCTCGCTCGCTTCCCGCTCCGCTCGCCCGGGTGATCGGACGAGACGATATCATCGAAAAGATTTCGAGCGGGCTTACGCAGCACCGTTTCGTCACCGTGGTCGGCCCCGGCGGCATCGGCAAGACCGCGGTGGCGGTGGCCGTGGGCCATCGCCAGCTCACGCGTTTCGACGGACACGTCTTTTTCGTTGACTTTGGACCGGTCAGGAAGCCCGAACTCGCCGCGATCACCATCGCCTCGACGCTCGGACTGTCCATCGATGCGGAGGATCCGCTGCCGGCCCTGCTGACGCATCTCCAGGCAAAGCCAGTGCTACTGATCTTCGACAGTTGCGAGCACGTGCTGGAGATCCTCGCGCCGCTCGTCGAGCACCTCGTCCGCGACGCGCCGCGATTGCATGTGCTGGCAACCAGCCGCGAATCCTTTCGCAGCGAAGGCGAACGGATATTTCGACTGTTTCCGCTGGATTGCCCGCCCCAACGTAACGATCTCACCGTGGCCGACGTCCTCACCTATCCCGCAGCCCAGCTCTTTCTCGAGCGTATCGCGCAGAGTTCCGGACCATTCCAGCTCAGCGAGGAAGAAGCCCCCCTGGTGGCGGACATCTGCCGCCGCCTCGACGGCATCGCACTCGCAATCGAGCTCGCGGCGGGGCGCGTCAATGCCTATGGAATCGCCGGCACGGCATCCCTGCTTGACAGCCGCTTCTCGCTGCAATGGCGTGGGCGACGCACGGCCATCCCGCGACACCAGACGCTCGGCGCCGCGCTAGACTGGAGCTACGACCTCCTTCCCGCAACCGAGAGCGCGATCTTGCGGAGATTGTCGGTCTTCGTCGGCCGGTTCACGCCGGAGGCGGCCGCCTCCGTCGCCGCAGGCGACGGGCTTAGTGCAGCCGCGACCATGGAGGCGATCGACAATCTCGTCACCAAATCCCTGATCGCACCATCGGGCGCAAGAACGCTGCGTTATCGGCTGCTGGATACCACGCGCACCTATGCACTCGGCAAGCTGAACGAGGCCGGCGAAGCGAAACGGATTGCGCGGCGGCATGCCGACTATTTTCGCGACCTGTTCGAGCGCGCTGAAGCCGAGACCTCTTCTCCATTGCCAGACTGGCTCGGCACCTACGGCGCCGAACTGGACAATCTGCGCGCTGCACTGGATTGGGCCTTTTCCGCAGATGGTGATGCACAGCTTGGCATCGCGTTGACGGCGGCGGCGGTGACGCTCTGGGTGCGCCTGTCGATGTTCGCCGAGTGCCGCGAACGCGTCAGGACCGCGCTGGCCGCGCTCGGCGACCACGGCGACAACAGGGTGCGCATGCAGCTCCTGGCCGCGCTCGGCTGGTCGCTGATGTACGGCGAAGGACGCGCGCGCGAGGCCCGCCCGATCCTCGAAGCCACGCTCGAACTGGCCGACAGGCTGGACGACAAGGATTTCCGGCTGCGGGCGCTCTGGGGCTTGTGCATCGACCAGTTCAACAACGGTGCATTCGGCAAGGCGCGCGCGCTCGCCGATCGCTTCGCCGAAGCCGCGTCGAGCTCATCTGACAAGACCGACCTCATGCTGGCGGACCGGCTCATGGCCGTTGCCCTGCATTATCTCGGTGATCAGAGCGAGGCGCGCGTTCGTATCGACCGGGTGAATGCGTCCCTGCATGTGCTGGCCGAGAAGCCCAAGATATTCCCGCTCGACTTACGGATATCGACACAGTATTTCCGCGCCCGCATTCTGTGGCTTCAAGGTCACGCGGATCAGGCTCTCGCGCTCGCCGAGCGCAACATCCATGAAGGCCGCGCCAACGGCCACGCGTTGACCTTCTGCAGCGTGCTCGGACAGGCCGCGTGCCCGATCGCTTTTCTGGCCGGGGACTACGATGCCGCCGAGCGCTACGGGACCGAGTTGCTCGAGCACACCGATCGCCACGCGATCCGGCTCTGGGGGCTGTGGGCCCGTGCATTCAACGCCCTGGTCGTTGCAAAGCGCACGGACGTCGAGGCAGGCTTGCCGCTGCTGCGCGACGAGCTCAACCGTGCCGGCGACGCGCGCTTCCTGCCGCGCTTTCTTCCCCTGCTCGGCGAGCTCGCGGCATGTTTCGGACAGGCCAATCAGATCCATCAGGGCTTTGACACGATCGAGAACGCGTTGGAGCGTTGCAACGACCGGCAGGAACGCTGGTACCTGCCGGAGCTGCTCCGTATCAAGGGCGATCTCATGCTGAGAGAAACGCCCCGATCGGAAGCTGCCGACGCCTGTTTTCACCAGGCCATGGACCTTGCAACACAGCAGGGCGCAAACTTCTGGCAGCTGCGATGCGCCGTCAGCATCGCAAAGCTCAGGATTGAACGAGACCAGCGCGCAGACGCACTCGCCATTCTAGAGACGGTCTGTGGCGCGCTGACCGAAGGACCCGACATCGCCGATATGCGGATCGCGCGCAGCCTGATCGCGCAATTGCGGGCGTAGCCTGAAATCCCCCGTCCGGATCTAGCCTCCCGCAGCAACTGCGCGCCGCGGCAGCTTCCAGTTCGGCCGGATGAAGTGGCAGGTGTAGCCGTCGGGATAGCGCTCGAGGTAATCCTGATGCTCGGGCTCAGCCTCCCAGAATTCGCCGACGGGTGCCGTTTCCGTCACCACCTTGCCGGGCCACAGACCCGATGCTTCGACATCGGCAATGGTGTCTTCGGCAACGCGCTTCTGTTCGTCCGACGTGTAGAAAATCGCCGAGCGATAGCTCGTCCCCAGATCATTGCCCTGACGGTTGAGCGTGGTGGGATCGTGGATCTGGAAGAAGAACTCCAGCATCGTTCGATAACTGGTCTTTGCCGGATCGAAGATGATCTCGATCGCTTCGGCATGACCTTCGTGATTGCGATAGGTGGCGTTCTTCACAGCACCGCCGGTGTACCCGACGCGCGTGGAGACAATTCCGGGCTGCTTGCGGATGAGGTCCTGCATGCCCCAGAAGCAGCCTCCAGCCAAAACTGCGCGCTCTGTCGTCATCTGTCAGCTCCCAATCGGCCAGGGACGTCCATCCGGTTCCGACATTCTGCCGGGGAGCCGGATGGACAACTTAATTGAAGCACCGCAACTAGACCAGCTTGGCGTCGAGGCTGATTTCGGCGTTGAGAACCTTGGACACCGGACAATTCTTTTCGGCCTCTCCTGCAATGCGGGCGAAACCGGCGTCATCCAGATTGGGCACCTTGGCGCGCAGGGTCAGCGCCGACTTGCTGATCTTGAACCCCTTGCCGTCGGGCTCGAGCGAGACTGCAGCCTCCGTCGACAACTCGGTCGGCGCGAAGCCGGCAAGCTGAAGGCCGAACGCCAGCGCCATGGTGAAGCAGCCAGCATGCGCGGCTGCGATCAATTCCTCGGGGTTGGTCCCTTTCTCGTTCTCGAAACGCGTCTTGAAGGAATAGGGCGTCTCGGCCAGCACGCCGGACTCGCTGGTCAAATGGCCGGTGCCGTCGCGACCGGTGCCTTGCCAAACAGCTTTTGCCTTGCGGATCATGTCACGTCTCCTCGGTTGCTCGCGTATCGCAGCGATCCTATCCGCTGCTGATTTGTCCTGTATGAAGCCAACACCGATCCAGCCGATGCGGGTATCCCGGAACACGCGCATCACCAATGCTTCCTCGGAACGGCCGTGCACGCTCAACTTGGCCTCATGCGGCTTGGCGGACAAATTGGCAATATCTTCAACGAGCTACCGTCCGATCGAGCTCTTGCAACTCCTAACAACTTCTAACACGCCAAGCCGCCCACGCCCCGCCATGGTGGAGGCAATTCATGGTGGATGCAGTGGGACATGGCACTTCTTGACGATGCGATCGACGCCTGCGGGGGGCTGACCCGCTGGAACAATCTGAGCCGGTTCACGCTGCATCTTTCCGTTGGCGGGGTACTGTTCTCCGACGCCGGACATGCGCGGGAATTCAAGGACGTCACCGCGGAGGGATCGACGCGGACACAATCCGTCCGCTTCACCGGAATCACGGGCGGCGAACGATCCGGCGCGTTTCAGCCTGATGCGATCACGATCGAAAGCCTGGATGGTCACGTGCTGCGGACATGGCGCAACCCGAGCCTTGCCTTCCCCACCCATGGCGCACATGCGCTGGCGGACGAGCTGCATCTGGTCTTCTTCTGCGGCGTCCAGATCTGGAACTATCTCACCACCCCATTCCTCCTCGCCCGTCCCGACGTCGCGGTCGAGGAGCTACCGCCGTGGCAGGAAAATCGTGAGACGTGGCGGCGCCTGCGCGCGCAATTCCCGCCGGACCTGATCAGCCTGGCGTCCGAGCACGTGTTCTATTTCGACGACAGCGCCCTGCAGCGACGGACCGACCACGACCTCCTGGGCGCACGTGTCGCGCACTACTCGTGGGCCCACGAGACCTTCGGCGGCATCGTGGTTCCAACTCTTCGGCGTACCCTGGCGCTGCAGCCCGACGCAGCGGTGATCGCCAAGCCCGTGCTGATCGACGTCGAGATTTTCGACGCCGTCTTCGAATGACGGCCAAGCCCTTGAATACCAACCAAAGCTCAAGCGACTGCGGCCGGCTGCCGCACCCGCCCGCCCCACATAATCTAACAGATCCTAATCACCCCTAACGGGCTTCCAGGCCTTCGCGCGCCTATCCTGCCACCAATACCGAAGATGCGAGTTCACCGATCTCGGCGAACGACCGCGCGGATCAGAAAGAATAAGCGATGCTGACCGAATTGCAGAGAGCACACACCCGGATCGACCTTCCGGCCGGCCCAGGAGATCACGAAGCCCGCCCCGAATTGCCGCGTGCCAAGATCAATGCCCTACCGAAATGGCGGCTGCGTCGCGTCGAGCACCATATCGCCGCTCATTTCGAACGCAGCATCAGCCTGTCCGAGCTCGCCAATGTCGCGGGTCTCTCGAGAATGCATTTCGCCGCACAATTTCGCGCGGCGACCGGATACCGTCCGCGAGAATACCTCCTCATTCACCGGATCGCGCACGCGAAGTCGCAGCTGACGACGACCCAGCGGCCTCTGGCCGAGATTGCACTCGCAGTCGGCTTCAGCACCCAGGCTCACTTTTCGACCGTGTTCAAGCGCATCAGCGGCCAGACGCCGGCGCGATGGCGCACGGCCGCCAAGACCGAACGGCCTAACTGTGAAAGTCCACTACGGCGCCGGCTTACGCCAGACACGAACTGGAGGGTCAACATGCATTACGCGGATGCGCGCTGAGGCGTTCAACAGCGGCGCTCAGCGTTCTATCCCGCAGGCAGTTCATCGAGGTGGCAGGCCACCCATTGCTCGCCATCAGTCGAACGAAGCTCCGGTTCTTCCGTGCGGCAGCGGTCGAACACGAACGGGCAGCGAGTGTGAAAGCGGCATCCGCGCGGCGGATTGATCGGGCTCGGTACGTCGCCGCCGAGGATGATGGGATTGCGCTTGGCCCCTGGCTCCGGCAGCGGCACCGCCGAGAGCAGCGCCTTGGTGTAGGGATGTCTTGGCGCGGCAAAGATCTCCCGGCGCGGCGCCACCTCGACGATCTTCCCGAGATACATCACCGCGACGCGATGGGTCATATGCTCGACGATTGCGAGATCATGGCTGATGAACAGCAAGGCCAGGCCAAACTCGCGTTGGAGATCCTGCAACAAATTGACGATCTGCGCCTTGACCGAGACGTCGAGCGCCGAAACCGCCTCGTCGCAGACGATCAGCTCCGGTTCGGCCGCGAGCGCCCGTGCGATGCCGATGCGCTGACGCTGGCCTCCCGAGAATTCGTGCGGCCGGCGGTTCAGCGCCTCGCGCGGCAGGCGCACGGTGTCCATCAGCGCCGTGACGCGCGTCTCGAGATCGGTCGCCGACTTGGCCAGACCGAAATTCCGGATCGGCTCGGCCAGGATGTCGCGCACGCGCATGCGTGGATTGAGGCTCGAGAACGGGTCCTGGAACACCACCTGCATGCGTTGCCGCAGCTGGCGCATCGTGCTCGGATGCGCATCGTCGATGCGCTGGCCGTCGAGGATCACCTGGCCTGATGTCACGTCGAACAGCCGCAGGATCGCACGGCCGACCGTCGACTTGCCGCAGCCGGACTCGCCGACCAGCGACAGCGTCTCGCCCCGTGCAATCTCGAACGACACGCCGTCGACCGCATAGACCCACTCGGACTTGCGCCCGAACAGGCCGGCCTTGACCGGAAAGTGCTTCTTGAGGTCATTGACCTGGAGCAGCGGGATGCTCATGCCGCAACGGCTCCCTTGGCGGCGTGGTGGCAGGCTGCGATGTGGCGCGGCCCCTTTTCTTCGAGGCCGGGCGCATGTTGCCGGCAGAGATCAGTCGCGAGCGCACAGCGGCCGGCAAAGACGCAGCCGGTGATTGGCTTGCGCAGGTCGGGCACCTGCCCGGGAATCTCGGCGAGCCGCGTCGCGGTGCCGGCGAGCGACGAGCCGAGCCGCGGCACGGCGCCGAGCAGGCCCTGCGTATAGGGGTGACGCGGCGAGCGGAACAGCTCCGCCACCGGCGCCTCCTCGACCTTGCGGCCGGCATACATCACCATGACGCGCTCGGCGATCTCGGCGACCACGCCGAGATCGTGGGTGATCAGGATGATCGCGGCACCGACGCGGCGCTTGAGGTCCAGCATCAGCTTCAGGATCTGCGCCTGGATGGTGACGTCGAGCGCCGTGGTCGGCTCATCCGCGATCAGGAGCTTCGGATTGCAGGCCAGCGCCATCGCGATCATCACGCGCTGGCGCATGCCGCCGGAAAGCTGATGCGGATATTCGCGTACGCGCCGCTTCGGCTCGGGAATGCCGACCAAAGTCAGCATCTCGATCGCGCGCCCCTCGGCCGCCGCCTTGTCGAGGCCCTGATGCAGCATCAGCGTTTCGCGGATCTGGCGGCCGACGGTCAGCACCGGATTGAGGCTCGTCATCGGCTCCTGAAAGATCATCGAGATGTCGTTGCCGCGAATGGCGCGCATCTCGCGGTCGGGCAATTGCAGCAGGTCCTTGCCCGCAAAGCGGATGGCGCCGGCGATCCTGCCCGGCGGTTCCGGAATCAGCCGCATCAGGGACATCGATGTCACCGACTTGCCGCAGCCGGATTCGCCGACAATGGCGAGCGTCTCGCCCTCGTTGACATGGAAGGACACCCCGTCCACCGCGCGATTGATTCCGCTTGGGGTGCGGAAGTGGGTCTGGAGATTTTCAACTTCAAGCAACGCCATCGCGATCAGCCTCGGCGCATCAGAGACGCTTGGCCATGCGCGGGTCGAGCGCATCGCGAAGGCCGTCGCCGAGCAGGTTCACGGCGAGCACGGTGACGGAGAGGAACGCCGCCGGGAAGAACACGATGTAAGGCTTGACCTGCCACAACGCGCGACCCTCGGCCATGATGTTGCCCCAGGACGGAATGGTGGGCGGCGTGCCGGCGCCAATGAAGGACAGGATCGCCTCCGTGATCATGGCGCTGGCGCAAATGTAAGTCGCTTGCACCAGCATCGGCGCGAGCGTGTTGGGCAGGATGTGGCGCAGGATGATCATCGGCGTGCGCGTTCCGCAGGCCACCGCGGCGTCCACATAGGGCTGCTCGCGCAGCGACAGCACCACGCTGCGGACGAGGCGCGACACGCGCGGAATTTCGGCGACGGTGATGGCCAGGATGACGTTGCCGACGCTGCCGCGCGTCAGCGCCATCAGCGCAATTGCGAGCAGGATCGGTGGGATCGACATCAGCCCGTCCATGAAACGCATCAGGATGCCGTCGGCCCAGCGGATGAATCCCGAAACCAGGCCGATGGCGAGACCGGCTGCGGATGCGAGCACGGCAACCGATAGCCCGACCGTGAGCGAGACCCGCGCGCCGAACAGCACGCGTGAGTAGATATCGCGGCCGAGCACGTCGGTGCCGAACCAGAATGCCGCCGATGGCGCCCGGGTGCGCCTGGCAGGCGCCAGCGCGGTCGGGTCCACCGTCCAGAGATATGGCGCAAAGATCGCGATCAGGACCAGCGCCAGCAGCAGCGCCCCGCCGATCGCAACGGTGGGGTGGCCGCGCAAGAACCCGATGAACCCACGTCGGATCGTGACGGGCCGGAGGATTTCAGGCAGTTGCGGCGCGAGCACGAGGCCGGCCGGCAGCACCTGCGGATTGACGGTCGCGTCGGTCAATAGCGGATCCTCGGGTCAACGAGTGTATAGGTGACGTCGATCATCAGATTGACGAGGACGTAGACGAAGCTGAACAGCAGCACGATGCCCTGGATGACGGGATAATCGCGGCGCAGGATCGCATCGATCGTGAGACGGCCAAGACCAGGGATCGCAAACACGCTTTCCGTCACGACCGCGCCGCCGATCAGCAGCGCGATGCCGATGCCAATTACGGTGACGATCGGCACAGCCGCGTTCTTGAGCGCGTGAATGAACAGGATGCCGCCCTGCCCGAGGCCCTTGGCGCGCGCTGTGCGGATATAGTCCTGCTGCAACACTTCGAGCATGGCCGCGCGGGTGATACGCGCGACCAGCGCGATATAGACGCAGCCGAGCGCGATCGCCGGCAAGATCAGATTCTCCAGCCAGGGCCAGAAGCCCTGGTTCAGCGGCGTATAGCCCTGCACCGGAAGCCATTCGAGCTCGAGCGCGAAGATGTAGGCAAGCATGTAGCCGACGACGAAGACCGGCAGCGAGAAGCCGAACACCGCAAAGCCCATGATGGCCCGATCGATGAAGCTGCCGGCCTTCCATGCCGCCACGACGCCGAGCGGCACCGCGACCACGATCGTCAGCAGCAGCGTGACCACCATCAGCGACAGCGTCGGCCCAAGACGCTGCCCGATCATCGTCGAGACCGGCAGGTTGGTGAAGATCGAGGTGCCGAGATCGCCGTGCAGGATGCGCCAGACCCAGCTTCCGAACTGGACCAGGAACGGACGGTCGAGGCCGAGGCTCTGGCGGATGCGCTCCACATCCTCCGGGCTTGCCTGGTCGCCCGCGATCACCACGGCGGGGTCACCCGGCGCAATGTAAAGCAGGCTGAACACGAACAGTGCAACAATCGCCATCACCGGCAAGGTGGCGACGATGCGCCGGAGGATATAGGAAAGCATCTGGCCTCAGCGCGGCATCATGCGGTCTTCGATACACCCCAGAAGAACGGCAGCGGTCCCTTGGTAATGCCCGAAACGTTCTTGCGCCACGCCGTGTAGCTCAGGAAGAATCCGGTCGGCGCGTAGACGACATCATCGAGCGCCGCCTTGTTGAGACGGCCGACAGCCGCCTTCTCCTCGTCGAGGTTCTTGGCGTCGAACCAGGCCGTGACCTCCTTCTCTGCGTTGGGGCTGTTGGGCCAGCCGAACCAGGCCTTGTCGCCATTGGCGCGAATAGCGGTGTACGGCGCGGGATTGATGCAGTCCGCGCCCGCGTGCCAAGTGTGGAACATGTTCCAGCCGCCTTGTCCGGGCGGCGTCTTCTGCGCGCGGCGGGAGCCGACCGTGCCCCAATCGGTTGCGACGAAGTCAACATTCATCCCGAGCTTCTTGAGGAGGTCGGCGGTCACATCGCCCATCGCCTTGGTGATCGGCTGGTCCTGCGCTACGAGGCAGGTCACCGGCTGGCCGGAATAGCCGCTCTCGGCGAGCAGTTTCTTGGCCGCATCGAAATCCCGTTTGCCCTTGAGGATCTCGCCCCCCATCTCGCTATAGAGCGGCGTATCGGGCGTGAAGAAGCCCGGCAGGGACTTCCACAGCGCATCGTCGTCGCCGACGATCGCGCGCATGTAGTCCTCCTGGCTCAGCGCCATCAGCACCGCGCGGCGTGCCCGCACGTCGTTGAACGGTGCGAACAGATGATTCATGCGGAACGAGCCGATATTGCCGAGGGGATCGCCGATATCGACGCTGATGTTCTTGTTCTTCTTCAGCACGGGCACGAGATCGGCAATCGGGTTCTCCCACCAGTCGACCTCGCCGTTCTGCAAGGCCGCGGCAGCCGTTGCGGGATCCGGCATCACCAGCCACTCGACACGATCGACCAGAATTTGCTTGCCGCCGGCAAGCCACGAGGCCTTCTCCTGCCGCGGCACGTAATCGGCGAACTTCTCAAACACCGATTTGGCGCCGGGGACCCATTCGCTCTTGGCGAACTTCATCGGCCCCGAGCCGACATACTCGGTGATCTGCTTGAACGGATCGGTCTTCGCGATACGTTCTGGCATGATGAAGGAGCACGGCGCGTTGTTCTTGGCCAGCGCATAGAGCATTTTCGGGAAGGGCTGCTTCAACACCCACTTGAAGGTGCGGTCATCGACAGGGGTCAACTCCTGCTGGATCGCCAGGATCATCAGGCCCATCGGATCGCGCGCGGCCCAGCGCGCCAGGCTCGCGACGACGTCCTTGCTCAGCACCGGCTCGCCGTCATGGAATTTGAGCCCCGGGCGCAGCTTGAACGTCCAGATCCTGCCGTCGTCCGAGGTTTCCTCGGACTCGACCATCTGGCGCTGCGGCTGCAGCTTCGCATCGACGCCGTACAGCGTATCCCAGACCAGGGCCGCCGCATTGCGCACGACATATTGGGTACCCCAGATCGGATCGAAATTGGCGAGATTGGCCTGCGGCACGAAACGCAGGGTGCGCGCCGCTGCGCCTTGGGCGATCGCCGGGGCCGATAGGCCGGTCAATGCCAGGCCGCCTGCGCCGGCCAGTCCCTTCAATACGGTCCTGCGATCCATAAAGTCCTCCCAGTCATGCCGTGATGCCGGCCGTTCATTGGCCAAGGGCAGGTGAAATCGAGCCCATTAGCGTGCAAATGGTATGCCAGTAACCGGCCGTCCGCCAGCGGGTTCTCATCGACTTTTGGCCATCGTTGCACAGCAGCACGGACGCAGTGACGCCGCTGGAGATGACCGGTTCTGGTCCGGTGGAGGAGCGCTCACTGCGGCAATGATCGTCAGCGCGCGCGAGCCATGATCACAGCAATTTTGCTCCAAAATTCCGCTCCGGATCCATGTCGGCCACGAGCCGGCCGGTCGGCTTCGCCGCCTCGCCGCCGCTGCGCGCCAGGAATTTTCCGCTTCCGGCGCTGGCCAGACATCTGTCACCGTCGATAATCACACGACCGCGCGACAGCACCGACACCGGCCAGCCCTTCAGCTTGCGGCCTGCGAACGGCGTGTAGCCGGCGAGGTCATGCATCATCTCGTCGGCGATCACGGTCTCGCGGTTGGGATCCCAGATTGCGATGTCAGCATCGGCGCCGACCGCGATCGAGCCCTTGCGCGGATGCAGATTGTAGATCTTGGCCGGTGCCGTCGCGGTCAGCTCGACGAACTTTTCAAGACCCAGTCGTCCCTTCGACACCATCGCATCGAACAGCAGCGGCAGCCGCAGCTCCAGTCCCGGCAGGCCGTTCGCGACTTGCTTGAAGTTCGGGTTCGGTCCGGCTCGCAGCTTGCCGGTCTCGTCATAGCGATATGGCGCGTGGTCCGACGAGATGGTCTGGAGATCGCCGAGCGACAGCGCCTGCCACAGCGCCTCCTGGTCCTGATACGTTCGCGGCGGCGGGCTGCACATCCACTTGGCGCCTTCGGCGCCGGGCTTGTCGAGATCATCAGCCGTGAGGAACAGATATTGCGGACAGGTCTCGGCAAAGACCTTGAGCCCCTGCCCGCGCGAGTCGCGGATCACCTTGGCGCCATCGGCGGTCGAGACATGGAAGATCATGATCGGCTGATCGATCAAGGCCGCCATGCCGATCAACCGTGTGAAGGCTTCCGCCTCCGAGACGCGGGCGTGGCTGACGGCATGGTATTTCGGCATCGTGTAGCCACGCGCAAGCAGACGCTTCACCATCCAGGCGATGATGCCGTGATTTTCGGCATGAGCGCACAACATCGCGCCGGACTGGCGCGCGGCCAGCAGAATGTCGAGCAGCGGCTCGTCATCGATCTTGAGCCGGTCATAGGTCATGAAGATCTTGATCGAGGCATGCCCCTTCTTCACCAGCGCCGGAATGTGCTCCTCGACCGTCTCCCTGGTCGCATCCGCGATGATCATGTGAAAGGCGTAGTCGATCACGGCGCCCTTTTTCGCCAGCGCGTGATAATCCTCCACCACCTGCGGCAGCTTCATGCCGACATGCTGGGCTGCGAACGGGATCACCGTTGTCGTGCCGCCGAAAGCTGCAGAGACCGTCGCGCTCTCGAACGTGTCGGCGTTCATGATGCCGGCGGCGGACAGTTGCTCGATATGCGCGTGGCTATCGACGCCACCCGGCAGCACCAGCTTGCCGCGCGCATCGATCTCGCGCTTGGCCGGCGAAAGCCCGCGACCGATAGCCGCGATGGTCTCACCGGAGATGGCGACATCGGCCTCGAACACATCAGTGGTGGTGGCGACGCGTCCGCCGCGGATGATCAGATCGTAGTTGGGTTCAGTCATGAGGCACTCCGTGACAGGCCCGAGCGAAAGGACTGCCAGTTGGCAGGAAAACCATCGGCATCATTCCTCCGGCGGCAGCACCGCGCCGGTGCGGCTGGTGATCAGGCCATAATGCTCGATACGGCGGTGCTGCGCGAAATTGAAGATTGTGGTCTTGCCAAAGGTAGTGGCGTCGAGATCGCAAGGGTGGAGTAGAAGCTCGTCCTCTTCTGTCCTGGCTTCAGCGACGATCTCGCCGTTGGGATCGACGATCAGGCTGCCGCCGAATAGCGGATGGCCGTCCTCGACGCCCGCCTTGGCGACGGCAATCACCCAGGTCGCGTTCTGGTAGGCGCCGGCCTGCACCGAGAGGCGGTTGTGAAACAGGCGCTTCTCGATGCCCTCCTCGCTTCGCTCCGCATTTACCGACGGCGTATTATAGCCGATCAGCACCATTTCGACGCCCTGCAAGCCCATGACACGATAGGTCTCGGGCCAGCGGCGGTCGTTGCAGATGGCCATGCCGATGATGCCGCCGAGCTCACGCCAGACGTTGAAGCCGAGATCGCCCGGCTCGAAATAGCGCTTCTCCAGATGCTGATGCGAGCGCCTGGTGTCGTATTCCACATGGCCCGGCAGATGGACCTTGCGGTATTTGCCGACGATCCTGCCGGACTTGTCGGTAAGAACAGCGGTGTTGAAGTGGTGGCCGTCAGGGGTCAGCTCGGCATAGCCGAAATTCATCGCCATCTGATGTTGCGCCGCCCGCTCGAACAGCGGCCTGGTCGCGGCGTTCGGCATTTCACGCTCGAACCAGCTATCGAACTCCGCCCGGTCCTCCACGTACCAGCGCGGGAAGAACGTCGTCAGCGCCAACTCCGGATAGGCGATCAGGTCGGCGCCTTTTGCTTTCGCCTCGTCCATCAACGCGATCATGCGCTTGACCACCGCCTCGCGGCTGTCGGCCTTCTGAATCGGCCCCATCTGGGCGGCGGCAACGTTGACGATACGCATCAGCGAGTTCCTGATTCTTGATGAGGCTGACGATTGCAGCTTCGACGGCGTGTCGGCGCGCTCAGCATAACGCAGCCTCGCGCCGGTTGACCACCCAAGCAGCTTTCATGCCGTGAGTTGATCGCATCGCTCTCAAAGGGCGCGGCAGCTTGTCCCGAATTTGCGCTTCCGCGTGCGCTCTTCGCGCTTCTGCGGACAAATCGTCCCCTCTGGGCCATAACCATGCAATGACAGCAACCATGCTATGACAGTGTGCGGAACCTCTCTCCGCATCTTGGGTTGTTAAACTCAGCCCCTTACCCCCGATTCCCTCCCGGAGTTACACGAATGACTTCAGCCGACCGGCCGGCGACGCGGCTCGCCACGCGCCTCTCGTTTCTGGTCGCCGGATTCGGCCTCGCGTGCTGGGCACCGCTGGTGCCGTTCGCGAAGGAGCGGCTCGCGGTCGATGACGCCGTCCTCGGCCTGCTGCTGCTCAGCCTCGGGATCGGCTCCGTCGTTGCGATGCTCGCGACCGGAATTTTGAGCGCCCGTCATGGCACCAAGCCTATCATCATCGGGGGCGGGATCGGCCTCGCGCTGGTGTTGCCCCTGCTCGTCATTGCCGGCACGCCCGTGACGTTGGCAATTGCCTTGCTCGCATTCGGCGCGGCGCTCGGCTCCATCGACGTCGCCATGAACATCCATGCCGTCGAGGTCGAACGCGCGGCGCGACAGCCGCTGATGTCGGGCTTTCATGCGCTCTTCAGCATTGGCGGCTTCGCTGGATCCGCGGTGATGACGGCGCTGCTGTCGTTTCATCTTGGGCCGCTGGCGAGCGCGTTGATCTGCTCCGTGCTGATGCTGATCGCGATGGCGCTCGCCTCGCCGCGCCTGCTGCGCAGGGCGCAGGCGCAGGAGGGACCGCTGTTCGTGCTGCCGCATGGCATCGTGCTGTTGCTGGCGCTGTTGGCTGCCGTCACCTTCCTGATCGAAGGCGCGATGCTCGACTGGGGCGCGCTACTCGTCATCGACGCGGGTCTCGTTAGCGAGGCACGAGGCGGGATCGGCTACATCGTGTTCTCGATCGCGATGACCATCGGCCGGCTGGGCGGCGACGTCGTCGTGGCGCGTATCGGTGACCGCGCAACGCTGGTCGGGGGAAGCCTGCTTGCGATCGCGGGCCTGGCGGTGCTGCTGCTGGCACCGAGCCCGGCCATCGCCATTGCCGGCTTCCTGCTCATCGGCCTCGGCGCGTCGAACCTGGTGCCGGTGCTGTTCCGCGGGGCCGCAACGCAGACCGCGATGCCTACGGGGCTCGCGGTGGCGTCGATCACCACCGCCGGCTATGGCGGTGTTCTGGTTGGCCCTGCCGGCATCGGTTTCGTCGCCCACGCCGTCGGCCTGCCGACGGCGTTCTGGATGCTCGCAGCGCTGATGGGCCTCGTCACATTATCCGCGCGCGCCGTCACCACAAAATAGAAGGGCGCGCCACGGCCTGCCGTGACGCGCCCTGCATGAGGGTCGTGCGAGCTTTACGCGCTCGCCTGGGTCACGAACTTGGTGTTGAGGTACCCCTCGATCGCCTCGAGGCCGCCTTCGGAGCCGTAACCGGAATCCTTGATGCCACCAAACGGTACTTCCGGCAGCGCGAGACCGTGATGGTTGATCGAGACCATGCCGCTCTCGACGTCGGCGCCGATCGCCTGCATCGTCTTGGTGGACGTCGTGTAGGCATAGGCCGCCAAACCATACGGCAGGCGGTTCGCCTCGGCGACCACTTCATCGTAGCTGCGGAACGACGTGATCGGTGCCAGCGGGCCAAACGGCTCCTCGTTCATGATGCGGGCATCGCGCGGCACGTCGGTAATGACGGTCGGCTCGAAGAAGAAGCCTTCATTGCCGATGCGCTTGCCGCCGGCCTGCACCTTGGCGCCGCGCTGAACGGCGTCGGAGACGAGACCTTCCATGGCGTCGACACGGCGCGGGTTGGCCAGCGGGCCCATGCGGGTATCCTTGTCGAGGCCGTTGCCAACCTTCAGGCTCTTCGCCGCCGCCACGAATTTGTCGACGAAGGGCTGGTAGACGCTTTCATGCACCAGGAAGCGCGTCGGGGAGACGCAGACCTGGCCGGCATTGCGGAACTTGTTGGCCGAGAGGATCTTGGCGGCGTTGTCGAGATCGGCATCCGCAAACACGATCGCCGGCGCGTGGCCACCGAGCTCCATCGTGACGCGCTTCATATGCAGGCCCGCTAGGGCAGCCAGATGCTTGCCGACCGCGGTCGAGCCCGTAAAACTGATCTTGCGGATGATCGGATGCGGAATGAGATACTCCGACACGTCCGACGGCACGCCGAACACCAGCTGGACGACGCCGGGCGGAATGCCCGCGTCGGCATAGGCCCGCACCAGTTCCATGCAGCTTGCGGGTGTTTCTTCCGGACCCTTGACGATGATCGAGCAGCCGGCGGCGAGCGCGGCCGAGATCTTGCGCACCGCCTGGTTGATCGGGAAATTCCAGGGCGTGAACGCCGCGACCGGGCCGACCGGCTCCTTGGTCACGAGTTGGGAGACATTGCCCATCCGCGGCGGCACGATGCGGCCATAGGCGCGGCGGGCTTCCTCCGAGAACCAGTCGATGAGATCGCCGGCCAGCATGGTCTCGCCCTGGGCTTCCACGACCGGCTTGCCCTGCTCCATGGTCATGACAGGCGCGATTTCGGCGGCGCGCGAGCGAATGATGTCGGCGGCCTTGCGCATCAGCTTGTAGCGATCGAACGGCGAAGTCTTGCGCCAGACTTCGAAGCCGGCCTTGGAAGCCTCCAGCGCGCGGTCGAGGTCCGCCTTCGAGGCGTGCGGGGTCTTGCCGATCGGCTGGCCCGTTGCGGGATTGAGGATGTCCTCCGACTTGCCGGAGGTGCCGTCGGTCCACTCGCCGGCAATGAACATCTGAACTTTCGGGTACATCCTTTGGCTCTCCTGCGTGATTTCAACGGCGGGACTGACACCCTGCCCAATAAGTGGGCGCAGAGCTACACCGAAAGGCAGTCCCCGGAAAGGGAGCAGCAGCGCATCACTGATCTTCCCGGCGGCCATGCGCGTCATGCAGCTCAGGTCGAAAATTTTGCCTGCAAACGCCGCCAGCCGACCACGATGCCGGTGACGGAGAACACCAGCCCCAGCGCACAAAGCCCGACGATCAGGACGTCGCGCAGGCGCGGATGCGCCATCAGGACCGGGAAGTCGAGCGTGTGCAGCGCGCTGTAGGCCCAACGATAGGCTCGGCGCGAGTTATCCAGCCGTTGCAGCACGCTGCCGTCGGCGCCGTCGACGTCGAACCAGAGATCGCCGCAGCGGGAGCGGTAGACCGGCGCGCCGGGAACGATGGACTGCGCGGGATAGTCGTCATTGTCGGCAAGAACAGATGCAACGCCGCAGCCTGCCGCAATGCGCGTCGTCAGGCTGAGGACGTCCTGCTCATCCAGGAACGCCATCTGCCGATCGCGAGTCGGCTGTCCCGCCTTGGTCAAGGTCTGGCTACCAAGACCGGTGCGGTCGCGCCGAAAGACATTCGCGTTGAAAGCAAACCATTCGACTTCGCGCGCTGAAGTCGACAGCGGCTGCTGATAGGGCGACGGAGCCCCGCGCCAGTCCGGCACCGCATTCGTCACGCCGGCCTCAGCCGGGGTTAGTTGCCCGCGCGAGAATAGGCGACCGTGATCCATGGAGAGCCAGCCACTGAAGATCCAGGTCAGCACGAACGCCGTCGCCGCGAGACCGACAATATGATGGAGAGCGTGCCAACCGCGGTAGGGTGAGCCGATCAGCCCTCCTCGCAACCTGATCCGGACAATCCCGACCACCGCGCCCAGTGCCGCAGCGATCAACGCCAGCAGCGATAAGGTCCAGACCAGCCGATCCCACAGCGGCCAGTCGCTTCTCAGGACCGTCGGATAGATCCAGTGCAAGACGCTGCCGGCGAGGTTCCAGCCTCGCTCGAACCGCGTTGTATCCAGCACGACCTCGCCGGTGCGCGATGAGACGTACACTTCCGTTCCGGCTGCGTCGCCGAGAGCGATGCGGAACAGTGGCCGATGACGATCGAAGCCGTTCGGCACGCTCCATTGATCGTAATCGGCGCGCGCAATGATCGTGGCGTGTGTGACATCAAGCCCGCGCCCGCGAGCATGATCTTGCACGATGGCGAGCGCGACGTCGGGGGATTTCACCGATGCATCGGCCCCATCCGATGCACGAACCGACCTTACACGCGACGGTCCCGACACGAGATAGACCGGCCCGTCGCTGCGCCGGATCAGGCGAACACGCGTGGCGTCCGTGATCCCGCTCGCGACGACTGCGCCGCCGACCGCCATGATCGCCTCGCCGCGCTCCACCGGCGCGAGCCCGGCAAAGCGCTCCGCTTCCGTCAACACTGGAAACGGAACGAAGTGCATCACGATTCCGCTCGCGAACCACATCGCGAACAGGAGGCAGAACGCGATCCCGAGCCAGCGGTGCGAGAGGACGATCGCGCCCATCATCCGGTCAGCACCCTACCATTTGAACGCCGCAGAGATCTCGTAGGTCCGCGGCGCGCCCAACAAGATTTGGTCGGGATAGAACGGGTCACCCCAGATCGCGTAGCGCTTGTCGGTGAAGTTGCGCACCCGGAGGGTCAGGCGGGCCTGGTCGACCGCATTGAACACCGTCTTGGGGATATCGACGAAGGCGTAGACATCACCGACGGTGTAGGCATTCATGGTCACCGTGTTGGCGTCGCTGTTGTAGCGGTCGCCGACATGGCGGCCGGCGATGCCGAACTCCACCGGCCATGGTGTGAAGAAGCGCCAGGATGCGCCGGCATTGGCGACGATGCGCGGCACGTTCGGCGGCGTGTTGCCCGAGAACGAGCCCCCGGCAAAGTCATAGTCGGCATAGCGCGCATCGACATAGGCGATGTTGCCCCAGAGCCGCAGAGGCTCGATCGGGCGGATCGACCCGGCAAGCTCGACGCCCTTGGACTCCTGCCGTCCCGCAATATTGAGCGTCTGGCCGCCGGCCGCGGCATAGACGTTCTTGCGGACGATATCGTAGGCCGAGAACGACCACTCCGCCCTGTTGTCCCAAAATACGTGCTTGACGCCGGTCTCATAAGTGCGCGCGGTCGTGAGATCCAGCTTCTGGGTCGGTCCGAGCAAAAAGATGTTGTTGGCCGAGATGTCGGCGCCGGTGGCGTACTGGCTGAAGAAGGTCAGGCCCGGAACGGCTTCCCAGGTGTAGCCGATGCGGCCGGTGACGGGCGCCCAGGACTTCGTGAACGGAAAGCCCGTATTCTCCAGACCAAACTTGTCGGTCGAATTGCGGTCGAGCCCGATATGCTCGGCGCGCAGGCCGCCGATCAGCGAAAAGGTCCGCGTCAGCTTCAGCCGGTCCTCGAACGACAGCGCCTCGTTGTCGATGCGCGCGGTCTGCTGCTTGGTCGTGAGCAGGCCGTAGACGCCCCGGTTCGGATCGACGAGATCAACGGAATCGCTTGGGAAATTCGCAGCACCCGGCCGGACAAAATCGAGGTAGCTCGACGACAGCGTCGTGACGAGACGATTGTCGAAGCCTGCGATGTTCGCATCCCAGGTCAGGTCGGTGATGTTGCCGACCAGGCGCTGGCTGTGCGCCACGTAGAAGCGGCTGCGATCGATCGTATTCGTGGCCGTATTGAACGCCTCGACCTCGTTGTTGAACCACGAACGTTCCGCGCCGTAGGCATAGGCCTGGCTCTTCAGCGTCAAATCGGGCGCGAGCTTCAACTCGAAACCACCGCGCAGCCAGACCTCCTGTGCAACGTTGCGATTGTCGAGCACGTTGTAGTTGGTGTTGAACGTGCGATCGTCGATCGTAATTGGTCCAAGATTCGATTTAGTGAAATCCGACACGTAGGTACCCGAGACGATGCCTGCCGTCGCGTGCGAGCCGCTGAAAGCGACCGGCACCAGCGGCGCGCCCCAATAGGCCTTTCCGCGGTCCTCGCGATATTCGATCGCACCCCAGACCTTGAGGCTGTCGGAGATGCGGTGGTTGAGCTGGCCGGAGACGTCGAGCGTCTTGGTATTGGTGTCGTCGGCAAACCCGTTGAGCGTGGAGCGGCTGATGTCGAAGCGGTAGTCCAGGCCCTGCACATTGGTGCTACCACCGGAGCCGTAATATGCGCGGAACGAATTCAGGGAGTCATATGAGAAGTCCGCCTCGTTCCGGATCGGCCCTGTGTGCGGCTGCTTGGTCACAAAATTGATCGCGCCGCCGGCGGCGCCCTCGCCCGAGATCAGCGAGGCTGGCCCTTTCAGGATTTCCACGGCTTCGAGATTGGCCGTGTCCATGATCCGCGAGGTCATGTTCTGCGGGCCGATCTTGATGCCGTTGTAGAGCGTGTTGATCTGGCTGTTGGTGAAGCCGCGCATCGAGAAAGCCGAGGGCTCGGCCGGATTGTCGCCCGCAGTGACGCCGACCGCACCTTGGGCCACGTCGGAGACGGTGCGATAGCCCTGCTCACGGATGGTTTCGGCAGAAATCACCTCGACGGTCGCGGGCGTCTGCCGCACCGTCAGGCCGAGGCGCGAGGCGCTTTCGGCGACGGCGTTGCTGTTGAGCGGCGTCGGGGCCGCGGCGTTGGGCACGACCGGCTTTGGCGCAGCCACTGCCACGACTGGCCTGCGCGCAGCCGTGCGGCGTGCGCTTGCCGCGTCCCGGCCGGCTGGCTTTGCCCGCTTGCGGGATTGCGGCGGCGATACTTCCACAGCCGGCAGTCGCTCGCGGGCCTGCTGCGCCAAGGCAGCTGGCATGTCGATGGCGACAAAAGACGCGAGAGCGGTGGACGCGATCAAAAGGCGGCGCGGTTGTACAATATCAATGGAAAACACGGTCCTGGACCTCGGTGTGACGTCAGTGGCACGTCACCGCGAACCAAGGTCCCATCTTCCGGCTGTCAGCCGTCCGATGAAGCCGAATGTCTGTACTCCCCGACCGACATCTTCGCGTGTGACCACGGCTGACGGCAGGTCTCCTGGCTCGCGGGTCGTGACCGCTTCGTCGCCTTCCCGGGACCGAGGACCCAGTGGCTCCTGACGAAGGATTCACCGCTTACAGTTGCGGGGGCAGCTACGGCATTGGGGACAATGTCCCCGCACCGCATTCCCTTTTCATCCCCTTTCGGGGAAACCGTCATCGCCATCTAGGATTATGGCGAAGACGGAGTCAATGTGCCTGTTGCGGCGATACTGCCACAGCGGCCAACTTCCCTGGGAGATCTGCATGGAAGGCGAGACCTTCCTCTGGCTGATACGACACGCCCCCGTCGACGGCGCCGCAGGCACTATCCATGCGAATGATGCGCCCGCCGATCTCGGCGACCGCGCGCAACTGGAGGCGCTGCGCCGGTGTCTTCCACGGAATGCCGCGAGCTATGCCAGCCCGGCCCGGCGCACGGTCGAGACCGCGCGCGCGCTCGGGCTTGACGCCGTGCTGGTACCCGAGTTCGGTGAGCAAAATTTTGGCGACTGGACCGGCCGACGCCATGACGAGCTCGCGGCCAGCGGAGGCGAGGCCTATGCGCAATTCTGGAGCGATGCCGCGCGCGGACGGCCTCCGGGCGGCGAGAGCTTCGAGGATCAGGTCGCGCGCGTCAGGCTGGGCCTCGCGCGGATCGGTGCCGGTCCCGCGACGCTCGTCGTGCATTCCGGCACGATCCGCGCCGCGCTCTGCATCGCGCTCGACCTGACGCCACAAGCCGCCTTGCGCTTCGTGATCGATCCGCTGTCGATGACCCGGATCGACCGGCTCGCGACCAGCTGGCGCGTCGGCTCGGTCAATCAGCGGATCAGTTAGGACGATCCGGCACATTGGCCTGCGCGAACGTCGCCATGTCATTGTGAAGCGCGCAGGCCGACCGCACCAGTGGCAGCGCGATCGCGGCACCTGATCCCTCGCCGAGCCTGAGGTCGAGGCTGATCAGCGGCTGCACGTTCAGCGCGCGCAGCACCAGCCGATGCCCCTGCTCGGCCGATTGATGCGACGGCAGCAGGAACGGCTGACACGATGGATTCAGCCGCACCGCTGCGAGCGCGGCAACCGAGACAATAAACCCGTCGATCAGCACGGGAATGCGCGTCTGCGCGGCCGCGATGATCGCACCGGAGATCGCCGCGATCTCGAGACCGCCGACGGCGCACAGGATGTTTTCGGGCGAGGCACCAGCGATGCCATGACGCGCAATTGCAGCATCGATTACGCGCGCCTTGTGGGTACGGCCGGCAGCATCGACACCGGTGCCGCTCCCTGCGATTTCCCCGGCGTCGATGCCGAGCAGGCTCGCGGCTATCGCAGCCGACGTCGTGGTGTTGCCGATGCCCATCTCGCCGAAGATCAGCAGATCAGGCTGATTGACCTTCGCCCGCGCCACTGCGCGCTGCCCGGCCTCGAAGGCGAAGGCCAGCTCCGCCGGCGCGAGTGCAGGCTCAATGCTGAAATCGCGGGTACCGTGGCGCGACTTGTCCGTGACAATGCCCGTCATCTCGTTCTGCGCCAGCGTGCCGGCGTCCACGACCTCAAGGCTCGAGCCGAGCTCGCGTGCCAGCACCGAGATCGCAGCACCACCGGCGGCAAAATTCGCCATCATCGCGATGGTCACGGCCTGCGGATAGGCCGACACGCCTTGCGCGACGATGCCGTGATCGCCGGCGAAGATGATGATCGGTACGCGCACGGCGCGCGGGCGTTCGGTTGCCTGCAGGCCGGCAAGCTCGATCGCGAGTTGCTCGAGGCGGCCGAGCGCGCCGGTCGGTTTTGTCAGTTGCGTCTGCCGCGCGATCGCCGCTTCGCGATGGACGACGGAAATCTCGGGGCATTTTTCGGTAACCCAATCGGGGAGCATGCTGCCTCGCTTATGGCCTGCGCTTGAGGATGTAACTGTCCATGATCCAGCCGTGCTGCGCGCGCGCGTCCTGTCGGGCTGCGACGATGCGCGGGCCGACCTCAGTCAGCGCGCCGGATAGGATGATCTGATCGGCCATGCCGAGATAGGCACCCCACCAGATGTGAAGGCCTTCCGGATCGAGCGACTGGAACGCGGTGCCGCCGTCGAGCATCACAACAACGGTATCGACACCTTGCGGCCAGCCGCCTTCGCGCAAGCGACGTCCCGTCGTGACCAGGAAGGGTTCGCCGATGTCGTTGAGCGGCAGCGCATGCACCGCGCACAGTGCCTGGATCGAGGTGATGCCGGGCACGACTTCAATCTCGGGCAACGGATCGAGCCGCCGCGCGATGCGCAGCGAGGAATCATAGAGCGAGGGATCGCCCCAGATCAGCAGCGCGACCTTGCCATCGCCACCGAGATGATCCGCGATCGTCTGCGACCAGGCCGCGGCGACTGTGTCGTGCCAATCGTCCACGCCCTTGCGATAATCGGCTTCGCCGGCGTCGCGCACGGGAAGATCGAACTCGGCAATGCGCGTGGTGCCGTTCGTGAGCACATCGGCGCAAATGGTCCGCCTGAGATCGGCGAGATCGGATTTTGCGGTCCCCTTGCGCGGGATCAGGACGAGATCGGCAGCGTTGATGGCTTGAATCGCGGCGCGCGTGAGCTGCCCGGGATCGCCGCAACCGATGCCGATCAGCGAGAGCGTCGTCATGACGACCCGCCCTCCGCCAGCGCCCCGAACATGATGACGGCCGCCGTGGAAGCCGCGCCACCGCGGGCAAGCTGCTCGGCCAGCTCGGCAATGGTGGTGCGCATCAGCCGCTCGTCGGAACGGCCGAGGGATTCCGCAAATAACGCCGGAGTGTTCGGCGCAAGGCCGTGCTCGATGAGCTTTGCGACCAGCGCCGGAAAGGTGCGCCGGCCCATATAGACCACTGTCGTCGCATCCGGATCGGCGAGCGCCGTCCAGTTCAAATTCAGCGGCAGCTCGCCGGTGACATCGGCGCCGGTGACGAACTGCACCCGGCGAGAGGTGTGGCGACGCGTCAGGGGAATGCCGGCCCGCGCGGCGGCAACGCAAGCCGAGGTGACGCCGGGAACGATCTCGTAGCCGATGCCGGCCTCCCGCAACGTCTCGAGCTCCTCCTCGAGCCGACCAAAAATGCCGGCGTCGCCCGACTTCAGCCGCACGACCCGCGCCCCCGTTGCGGCATAGTCGACCAGGAGGCGGTTGACGTGGTGCTGTTTCGTCGACGGCCGCCCTGCCCGCTTCCCGACTGCGACGAGGTTCGCGCCGGGCCGTGCGAGATCGAGGATCGCGCCCGAAGCGAGATCGTCGTAAAGCACCACATCAGCCTCGCGCAGCCGCGCGGCGCCCTTGAGCGTGAGCAACTCAGGATCGCCGGGTCCGGCGGAGATAAAGGACACAAAACCGCTCACCGGTCCTCCGCGATCAGATGAAAGAATGTGCCGGTGGCCTGCCCGCGGCGCGAGCCGGTCTCGGCGATGACCGCGCCGGTGGCGTCATGCACGACCGCCAGCGGCGTATCGGGTTGTGCGACGATCGTCGAGTAATGGAATTCATGCCCGCGCAGCCGCGCGCCGGCCTGATGCCCCGGCATGGGGGCAGCGAGCGCGGCCAGGCGATAGCCCAGATGCATGCGGCGCTTGGCAAAGCTCGTCTCCAATCCGAGCAGGCCCGCCATTTCATGACGGACGCCGTCAGCGTCGGTCAACGCAGTTCCCAGCACCATATACCCTCCGCATTCGCCGTGCACGGGCCGCGTCTCAGCAAAGGCGCGCAGACCGCTGCAAAAACGTGCACTCGCCGCGATCTTGCCGGCGTGGAGCTCTGGGTAGCCGCCGGGCAGCCAGCACACATCGGCGCTCGCATCCGGCGCTTCGTCGGCGAGCGGCGAGAATGTCGAGATCTCCGCGCCCGCCGCGCGCCAGGCTTCCAGCATATGCGGATAGACGAAGGAGAATGCAGCGTCCCGGGCGAGCGCGATGCGCTGGCCGGGCGGCGTCACGTTGAGGCCATTCGCTGCTGCTTGCGGTGACCAGACAGCCGCCGCGCGCAGCACCGCATCGAGATCGACGTGCTCGACGACAAAGCGCGCGGCCTCGTCAATCAGCTTGCCGATCTCCGCCTGCTCCTCGGCCTGCACCAGGCCGAGATGTCGCTTCGGCAGGCTGATCTCGGCATGGCGCGGCAGCGCGCCAAACACAGGAATGCCAATGTCGTGCAGCGCACGCCGCACGAGATCTTCATGGCGCAGGCTGGCGACGCGGTTGAGCACGACACCGGCAAGGCGCACGCCGGGCCGATAGTCGCGAAGGCCCGCGGCAATCGCCGCAGCGGTCTGCGCCTGCCCGGAGGGGTCGATCACCAGCACCACCGGCCAGCCCAGCATCTCCGCGATGTCGGCGGTGGCACCAGTGCCGGAAACGCCGCGCGCGGCGACGCCATCGAACAGGCCCATCGAGCCCTCAGCGAGAACGATGTCGGCATTCGTGCCCCGGCTGACCAGATGTTCGATGGTGGCGCGGTCCATCGCCCAGCTGTCGACGTTGACGGAAGCACGGCCCGTGGCGGCGGCATGGAAAGCGGGATCGATATAGTCTGGGCCGCTCTTGAAGCACTGCACGTTCAATCCGCGATCTCGCCAGGCGCGCGCGAGCGCCAGCGTCAGCGTGGTCTTGCCGACGCCGGAGGCAGGCGCGGAGATGACGAGGCCTGCCGGCATCACGAAGCCTCCGGAAAGCGCGGCTCGGCGCCCACCGGCCGATAGCGGCGATCATAGTCGGCCGCATAGAGGCGGCTCTCATCAAAATCCGCAGCCCCAAGCGTCTTGCCGACCAGGATCAGCGCAGTGCGTTCCATCTCGCTGCCGATGGCGGCATCGAGCGTTGCCAGCGTCGCGCGGACGATGCGCTGGTCGGGCCAGCTCGCGCGCCAGACGATCGCGGCCGGGCAGTTTTCGCCATAATGCGGCGCCAGCTCGGCGATGACCTTGTCGAGCAGATGGATCGACAGGTGAATGGCGAGCACGGCGCCCGTCGCGGCGAATGCGGCAAGCTTCTCGCCCTCGGGCATCGCGCTGGCGCGCCCTGGCGTACGCGTCAACACCACCGACTGCGCAAGACCCGGCAGTGTCAGTTCAGCTTCCAACGCGGCCGCGGCGGCCGAGAACGACGGCACGCCGGGCGTGACGGTGAAGGGAATGCCGAGCGCGCGCAGACGGCGAAGCTGCTCTCCCATCGCCGACCAGATCGAGAGGTCGCCGGAATGCAGCCGCGCCACATCCATGCCTTCGGCATGCGCAGCAGCAATCTCCGCGATGATCCCATCGAGCGACAGCGGAGCCGTGTTGACGATGCGCGCGCCGGGCGGGCAATGCGCGAGCACGCCTTCGGACACGAGCGAGCCGGCATAGAGGCAAACCGGGCACGCCGCGATCAGATCGCGGCCACGCAGCGTCAGCAAGTCAGGCGCGCCGGGCCCGGCGCCGATGAAATGCACGGTCATGCGCCATCTCCTTCGGCGATCGCCGCGGTCGCGGAGCGATCCTGCGAGACCACCCGCGTCATGATCAGCCGCGCGCGCGGGCCGGCGACCGCGAGCGCTGCAGCTTCGGCGACGGATCCCGTGCCGAATTTTTCGGCGACGAATTTCGACTGCGTCGCCGTGTCGACGCTCGCAAGCACATCTGCCGGAACCGCCTTGATCGGCAAACCGCATTCGCGCGCGAGCAATTTCAACGCCTCCGCGTCGGCCTTGTCGCTGACGGTCGCCAGCGCCGCAAGGCCTTCAGGGCCGCCGGCTACCAGCAGCGCCTCTCGCAATGAGGCCAGCGTGACATCCTGCCTGAACCCGAGCCCCGCGACCTTCATCGGACCGCACTCCACTGCACCACCGGCCGCGCTGCCTCCCACGAACGGTAACGGCCGAGCGGAGCGCAATGCGCGATCTCGACCCGCATCAATTCGCCGCCATGCTGCCCGTGCAGTTCGCCAAGCAGCGCTTCCGTCTCCAGCGTCACCGAATGCGCGACCAATCGCGCACCCGGCGTGAGCCGCGACCACACCGCGTCGAACATCGTGCGATCGAGACCACCACCAATGAAGACAGCATCTGGCGGGTCCAGTGCGGCGAGAGCTTCGGGTGCCATCCCCGAGACGACAGTGATCCTATGCGCCAGCCCAAACGTAGCCGCATTGTTCCGGATGTTCGCGGCGCGGTCCTCGCGCGCTTCAATCGCGGTCGCCGTCCCGCCGCACAGCGCCCACTCCACCGAGATCGAGCCCGAGCCGGCGCCGATATCCCACAGCCGCTCGCCGGGGCGCGGCGCCAGCGCGGAGAGAGCCAAAGCGCGCACCGGCCGCTTGGTGATCTGGCCGTCATGAACGAAGAGATCGTCCGAGAGTCCCGAGCTGCGGGGAAGGCCCCGCCCACCCCTTGCCTCGACAGCGACCGCGACCAGGCGACAAGCGAGATCGCGCCCAAAGCTGTCGGCGCGATGTTTCGCGATGTCTTCCCGCGGTCCACCAAGCGCGTTGAGTGTCCAGAACGCCGACGCGCCCCATCCACGCTCGCTCAGCCATTTCGCAAGATCGCCGGCGGCCTTGCCGTCGCGGACGAGACAAACGATCCGCGCGCTTGGCGCGAGATGCTGGACGAGACGCTCGAATGGCGCGGCATGAAGCCCGAGGCAGGCAATGGATTCGAGCCGCCAGCCCAACCGCGCCGCCGCGAGCGAGAAGGTCGAGGGTCCCGGATGCGCGATCCACTCGTCGCCACCGAGCTTCTCGGTAAGGCCCGCGCCGGCGCCGTGCCAGAATGGATCGCCGGAGGCCAGCACCACCGTCGGCCGGCCGCGGCAGCCCAGCACGACACTCGCATCGAAAGGCACCGGCCACGCACGACCGCGGCTTCCCACGTCCGCGAGCGCAAGGTGACGCTCCCCCCCGAACACGGTTTCCGCGCGACCAAGCGCCTTTCGGCTTGCGTCGGACAGCCCCGCAAGGCCATCTTCGCCGATACCGATGATGGTCAGCCAGGGATCAGCCAAGGAATCAGCCATGATGCGCGCCCTTATTCTGGGCGGAATTGCCGATGCGAGCCTGCTCGCCGCGGAGATCGCGCGCGCAGGGATCGATGCCGTCTATTCCTATGGCGGCCGCACGCGCGCGCCCGCCGATCAGCCGCTGCCGACCCGCATCGGCGGCTTTGGTGGCGCGAGCGGGCTTGCTGATACCATCAGGCGCGAAGGCATCACGCATGTGATCGACGCGACGCATCCCTTCGCGGCCGAGATGAGCCGCAACGCGGTCGAAGCCTGCGCGGAAACTGCGACGCCACTGATTGCGCTCGAGCGCGCGCCCTGGGCCGAGGTGCCCGGCGACAACTGGATCGAAGTGACCGATGTCCACACAGCGGTCGACGCACTGCCGGAAGCGCCGGCCAACGTGTTCCTGGCCATCGGCCGCCAGCACATCGCACCGTTCGTGAAGCGACCGCAGCACGCCTACACGCTGCGGTTCGTCGATCCGCCCGAGGCGTCCCTGCCTTTCGCAGCCGAATTGATCGTGTCGCGCGGGCCATTCACGCTTGATGGCGAGTTGGCGATGATGCGCACACGCGGCATCAATTGGATCGTCGCCCGCAATTCCGGCGGTGACGGCGCGCACGCCAAGATCGACGCCGCGCGCATGCTCGGCCTGCCCGTGATCATGATCTCCCGGCCGCAATTGCCCGCGCGAAAGCGGGTTGAAAGCGTCACGGAGGTGATGCAGTGGCTCGGTCATCGGACCTGCCTCGGTGCATAAACCCAGCGGCCGACGCGGCGCGTCTGCGAGTTGCCGACGATCACCAGCGTGCGCATGTCGGCCATCTCGGGCGTCGCGTCGTTCAGCGTCACGGTCACGATCTTCTCGTCGGGCCCGCTGACGGCGCGCGCAAGGATCACCAGGCGCTCACCGCAGCCCGCTTCTTTCAGCACCGCGAGCGCGCGGCCAAATCCCTCCGGTCGGCTTGCCGAGCGCGGATTGTACATCGCAATCGAAAAATCAGCCTCCGCAGCGAGCCGCAAGCGCTTCTCGATCACCGCCCAGGGCTTGAGATTATCCGAGAGATTGATCGCGCAGAAATCATGACCGAGCGGCGCACCGGCGCGCGCAGCCGCCGCCAGCATCGCGGTGATGCCGGGCAGCACGCGGATCGGCAGGTTCTGCCATTGCGGCGCCTGTTCGAGCGCCTCGAACACGGCCGAGGCCATCGCGAAGACCCCGGGATCGCCGGATGAGACGACCACCACTTGCCCACCCTCCGCAGCAAGCCGCAAGGCCTTGGCTGCGCGCTGCAGCTCTTCGCGATTGTCCGAAGGATGCAGCGTGAGTCCCGATCGCAGTGGGATGCGCGCGACATAGGGCGTATAGCCGAGAACGTCGGTCGCGGCGGCGAGCGCGGCGGAAACCTCCGGCGTCACCAGCGTCTCACTGCCGGGGCCGAGGCCCGCGATGGTCAGCGTGCCCGTCATTCGGCGGCGTCCGGAAGCCGGCCCTTGCCATGGACGAGCACGATCGCAAAGTAAGGACAGTCGGCGGCGTCGATCTCGGCAAGCCGCGCCACGCGTTCGCCCGGCATGGTGCCGCGCTCGACCAGCCAGGCATCGTCGAGCCTGCCTGCGGACGCAAGCGCACGGCGCACCTTTGCGAGATTGCGGCCGGTCTTCATGATGACGAGCGCATCGGAATCGCGCATGCGACGCTCGAGCTCGGCTTCGGGAAGCGTCCCCATCAGCACCGTCGTCACGTCGTCGCCGAGCGCGATCGGCTGGCCGACGCCATTCCAGCAGCCGACCATGCCGGGAATTCCCGCGATCACCTCGATCTCGACACGGCCTTGCAAGCGCGTGTGCAGATGCATGAAGGAGCCGTAAAAGTAAGGATCACCTTCGCAGAGCACGACCACATCGACAGCGCGCGCCAGTCGCGCCAGGCGCTCCGCCCATTCGTCGTAGAAGCCGGCCAGCAGCTCGACGTATTCAGCGCTGTCGAACGCAATCTCGGTCGTAACCGGATATTCCATGGGGTATTCGGTGACGTCGGCCGCCAGCATGCCCTCGACGATGCGACGCGCCTGGCCGGGCCTACCCTTCTTGCGGAAAAAGGCGACGTGCTTCGCGCCGCGCACCGTGCGATCGGCACGCACACTCATCAGGTCAGGATCGCCGGGGCCGAGACCACAGCAGATGATATGCCCCATGGCTATTCGCTCCGGCTCGCCAGCGCGTTCACGGCGGCAACCGTGATCGCGGAGCCGCCGAGGCGGCCTTCGACCGTCAACGCCGGCGTCGGCGGATCGGCCATCAGTGCGGCCTTGGATTCGGCGGCACCGACAAAGCCGACGGGACAGCCGATGATTGCCGCGGGCCGCGGACAGTCGCGATCCTCCAGCATGTTAAGCAGATGAAACAGCGCGGTCGGCGCATTGCCGATTGCAACGATCGCGCCGTTGAGATGCGGCCGCCACAATTCCAGTGCCGCGGCCGAGCGCGTGTTGTGCATGGATTGCGCCAGCGCGGGAACGGCCTCGTCGCCGAGCGTGCAGATCACGGCATTGGCCGCGGGCAGCCGCGCGCGCGTAATCCCTTCCGAGACCATGCGGGCGTCGCACAGGATGGGCGCGCCCTTCTGCAGCGCGGCCCGCGCGGCGGTCGCCATGCCCGATGTGAAGCGGATATGCGCTTCGAGACCGACCATGCCAGCGGCGTGGATCATGCGCACCACGACCGGCTCCTCGTCGGGCGTGAAACGCGCCAGATCGGCCTCGGCGCGGATGGTCGCAAAGGATTGGCGATAGATCTTCGCGCCATTGGTCTCGTAAGTGTGCGGCATCAGTGCCCTCCCATCAGGATGGAGGGATTCTTGACGATGTCGTCGCGATCCAGGCCGCGCAGGACGGGCTCGTCGCGCGTCGATCCGCCGCGCACGAGATCGAAGCCCGAAGCCGTCGCGACCAGCGTGATCGCGGCAGCGCCGGAATGGGCGCACCCCTTGGCACAGCCCGAGACGTGAAGCCGCGCCGCTGAGCCGAGGTTCGGCGCAAGTGTCGCGGCCAGGGCGCGGGTATCGGCATGGGCCTCGCGGCAGCGCGGCGCGCCGCTACAGGCAATGACGCGCAACGCGGGATCGAAGGCCTCGGTGATCAGGCCGGATGCGGCCGGCATCGTCCGCTTCCCCTCGCTTAGGACCATGCGCCACGGCGTCATCCGCAGCGCATGCCCGCAACCGGAGAGCTGATTGAGTGTCGCATGTGGCATCTGTCCGAAGGCGACACCGATCATGGCACCTTGTGGATAAAGACCGGGACGCGCGGCGGCCATGATGGGCGCAGGCTCTGCATCGCCGCGCAGGGCCGCCGGCAATTCCGCGCCGGCCGCAAGATACGTCGCCATCCGCCCTCGCCCATCCCTGACGCCGGACCCGACGAACCAGCGAGCGACAGCAAGGGCGGTCGCCACGGCCTCGCCGCGCGCGACGCTGCGGCCGAGCCTGGCCCCGTCCGCGCGCACCAGAAGGCCGCCGGTAGCATCGCGCTCGATCCGCACATCGGCGGAATTGCCGGCAAGCACGCGTGACTTGCCGTCGTCAATGGCGAAGCCGAACTTCGCGGGCAGCTCGAACATGCTGTCCGCCAGCGCCTCCTCGAGCTCGGCGGCAAGCGCCTGGGTTTCGTCGCCATCGCGCCAAAACGGCGTGACCAGGATGTTGCGCCGGGATTCTGTGACGGCATCCGGATCGAGCAACGTCAGTTGCGCAAGACCGTCAAGCAACAGCCGGTGGCTGCTCTCGCTGACGCCCCTGATCTGAAAATTGGCGCGGCTGGTCACGTCAATCAGACCATTGCCATGGCGCTCGGCGAGATGCGCGAGCCCGGCGGCCTGCGCCGCATCGAGCCGGCCTCCGAACGGACGCACGCGAACCACGAGCCCGTCGCCCGATTGCATCGGTCGCAACGCGCCGGGGCACCAGCCCTTGACCTTGGACGCGCTCATGATGCCTCCTTCAACGCAGCCGCGATCGAATTGCGGCGCGTTCGCCAGAGCGAGGCTTCGTGCAGGCGCGCAAAACTGGCCTCCATTGCGGCAAGCGCCGCCGGATTTTCGCGGGCCATGAAAGCGCGGACGTCGGCGTCGCCGAGGGTTGCGTCATAATAGAGATCGAACAGATGCGGCGGCACGGCACCGGCGAGATGCGCAAAGGCGGCCATGTGCTCCAGCGTCGCGGTGATCTCGGCAGCCCCGCGAAAGCCGTGGCGCATCATGCCGGCGATCCAGGCCGGGTTGGCCGCGCGGGCACGGACGACACGCGCGATTTCTTCGGTGAGCGTACGCGCATGCGGCTCGTCGGGCCGCGTCGTGTCGAGGTGATAAAGCGACGGCTCCGACGCGCCGAGATGCGCGGCCGCCGCCGCGACGCCGGCTTCATGCGCGGCATAGTCGGCGGCGAGCAGAAGATCGGTTTCCGGCAGATCCTGGAGGTGGACGAAAGCATCGGCCGACGCGAGCCGCTGCTCGATCCCGGCGCGATCGGGCTTGATGGCGCCATCGGCGGAGAATGCCCAGGACGACGCCGACAGCCAGGCCTCGCCGGCCGCATGGCGCGTCTCTGGCGTGAAAGCATCGGGGATCGCCGAGAGGCCAACACCATATTGTCCGGGGCGCGGTGCGAACACGCGCGAGGCACGGTGACGATAAGGATTCTCGTCGCCTTCATCGTCGCGCGATGCAAGCGCTTCCGTGGCGGCTTCGAACAATTGCGCAAGTCCTGCGAAGACATCGCGGAACAGGCCCGACACGCGCAGCGTGACGTCGATGCGGGGACGACCAAGCTCGGCCGGTGCGATGATGTCATAGCCGGTAACGCGGCCGGAGGCGTGATCCCAGCGTGGCGAAAGTCCGGCGAGATGCAGCGCCATCGCAAACTCCTCGCCTGCGGTGCGCATCGTCGCCGAGCCCCAGAGATCGACGATGAGGCCTTTCGGCCAGTCGCCGTGATCCTGCAAATGACGACGCAGCAGCTCTTCGGCGAGTTTTATCCCTTGCGCATGCGCCGACGGCGTCGGCACCGCACGCGGATCGACGGCGAAAAGATTGCGTCCCGTCGGCAGCACGTCTTGCCGCCCGCGATAGGGCGAGCCCGATGGCCCCGGCGCAACGCGCAAGCCCGCAAGCCCGGCCCGCAGCGCATCCCGCTCCGCTTCGCCACAAGCGCCACGGCCGAACACGTGCAGGCCGTCGCCGAACTGGCTTTCCTTGAGATCGCAGACGAAGCGATCGATGCGCGGGATCGCTTCGGCGGGCGCCGCCGACGCGTCGAGGCCGAGATCGTCTTCGAGGCCTGCGGCGCGCGCCTCGTCGCGGATCGCAGCGATCAGGCGCTGGCGGCGGGCGGGGTCGAGACCGTCGGCGGTCGAATATTCGTCAAGCAGGCGTTCGAGCCGGCGGAGGCCTTCGGGCACCACGGATTGTTCGAGCGGCGGCGGCAGATGGCCGATCGTGACGGCGCCGATGCGCCGCTTGGCTTGCGCGGCCTCGCCGGGATCATTGACGATGAAGGGATAGACCACGGGTAAATCGCCGATCAGCGCTTCCGGCCAGCATTGCGAGGACAGCGCGACGGATTTCCCGGGCAGCCATTCCAGCGTGCCATGCGCGCCCATGTGGACGACGGCATCAATCCCCTGCTCGCGGAGCCAGAGATAGAACGCGACATAGGCGTGGCGCGGCGTGCGGGCGAGATCGTGATAATCGGAATCGCGCGTCGTCGCGTCGCCGCGCTCGGGCTGAACTGCGATGATCGACTGGCCGGACTGGATCGCAGCGAAGTGGAACACACCATCACGGCAGTTCGGATCGCTCTCAGGCGTGCCCCAGGCTTGCGCGAGATCGTCTTGCAAACTTTGCGGAAGACGCGGGAGCGCGGCACCATAGTCGGCGACGCTCCAGGTCAGGTTCTGCTTGAGCAGCGTATCGCCGAGCGCCCCAACTGGTTCAACATTGAAGCCGGCATCCCCGAGGTCGGATACCAATGCTTCGACCGAAGCGAGTGCATCGAGACCAACGGCATGCGCGATCTGGTGCAGACGGCCGGGATAGTTCGAGAGCACGATGGCCAGCCGTTTCTCGGCGACCGGTGTCTCAGCGATACGAAGCCAGGCCGCAACGCGTGCAGCGA
Organism: Bradyrhizobium manausense; assembly: GCF_018130615.1. Taxonomy (GTDB): domain Bacteria; phylum Pseudomonadota; class Alphaproteobacteria; order Rhizobiales; family Xanthobacteraceae; genus Bradyrhizobium; species Bradyrhizobium manausense_A. The sequence continues at coordinate 36,889 of NZ_JAFCKB010000012.1, read as the reverse complement.
CGGCCTCCACACGCTCCTGATCCGGCCGATGCGCCAGGTGCGAGAACTGGAGATCGGGATCACGCTCCGCCGCTGACTTGAAACTCACCACGCCCGCGAACAGGCGGCCGTCGACCTCGGGCAGCACCACATGCATCGCGAGATCGCCGGGCGACAGGCCGCGCAGCGAGTCCGCCCAGTCCTCGCGCCGCGCCGACGACAGCGCGACCTGGAACACGGGACACGATGCGACATCGAACGGTGTGGTGCCGTCCTCGCCCATCGCAGAGAACGCCGTCGCGTTGACGATTGCGGCCGGAGGCTTCTCTACGAGATGTGCCCGCAACCAATCCCCGACGCCTGCGGCTTTCAGCGACGTCACGAACACGCCATACGCGTCAAAGCCTTTCTCGCGTAGCGCGGCGATCAACGCATCGACCGGCCTCGTGTCCGCGGCGGTGAGATAGGAGCGATAGAACGCCACCAGAGCGCGCGGCTTCTCCTCGCTCGCCGCCGGCGCAGCAATGACGCCACGCGCCGGATCGTAAAAGCCCATCTCGGGCACGTTCATCTCGCCAACGACCGGGCCTGCATAAAGACCGGAGGCCAGCGCGAGCTGCGCGATCGCGGCTTGCGCGGCGACCGGGCCGCCGGTGTCGCACAGCACCTTGAGCCGGCGCAGCGTCGAGACCGGCAGGGTCGAGTACGCATCGAGCCTGATGTCGTCGCGGCCATCGGCCGGCAGGACGGCGAGCACGATGCCGCGATCCTTCGCGAGCTGCTGGAGCGCCGCGAGGCCGTAAGGCCAATAGGACTCTCCGCCGATCAGGCGCACCAGAATGCCGCGTGCCTGCGTCAGCGTGCGTTCGACATAGGTATCGACCGACAGCGGATGACGCAGCTCCGCAAGATTGGCGAGCCGCAGCGACGGCAGACTGTCGCGGCCACGCCGCCAGCCGGCGGCAAACGCCGCGAGATCGGAGTCCGAGAACGAGAGCACCACGAGATCGGCCGGATCCTGGCCGATGTCTCTTGGCGTCGCGGTCTCCTCCAGACCGCGGCTCTCGCGGAAGACGACGTGCATCAGACTCCCAATCCCGCTCGGATCGCGGCCTCGTCGATATCGCCGTGCTCGCCGATCACGACGAGCTTCGACTGCCTGCGGCCTGCGCCCCAGGGCTTGTCGAACTGGTGGCGCACGCGTTCGCCGACAGCCTGAAGCAACAGGCGCATCGGCTTGCCCGCGACCGCGAGATAGCCCTTGGCACGCAGCACGTTCTGCTCGCGCGCCAGCTTCTGGACCGATGCGACCAGCGCATCGATATCAGTGACCTCGGGAAGATCGATCACGACGGAGGCGAAATCATCATGCTCGTGCTCCTCCTCGCCGTCATGATGCGAGGGACGCGCGGCGAGATCATTCTCCGCGGCGGCGCCGAGGCCGAGGATGACGCGCGCATCGATCGCGCCGTCGGTGATGGGGAGCATCGGCACGCGGCGCGGCATCTCGGCGCTGATCGCGGCCTTGGCGGCTTCGATGCCGGCGGCGCCGGCGAGATCGGCCTTGGTCAGCAGCACGATATCGGCGCAGGCGATCTGGTCCTCGAACACTTCGGACAGCGGCGTCTCGTGATCGAGATTCTCGTCCGCCGCGCGCTGTGCTTCCACCGCATCCGGATCCGGCGCGAAGCGGCCGGCGGCGACGGCCTCGGCATCGGCGAGCGCGATCACGCCGTCCACCGTGATGCGCGAGCGGATCTCCGGCCAGTCGAACGCCTTCAGCAAAGGCTTCGGCAGCGCGAGGCCCGATGTCTCGATCAGGATGTGATCGGGCCGCACCGGACGCGCCAAAAGCTTCTCCATGGTCGGAATGAAATCGTCGGCGACGGTGCAGCAGATGCAGCCATTGGCGAGCTCGACGATGTTCTCCTCCGGGCAGTTCGCGTCTGCGCACGATTTCAGGATCTCGCCGTCGACACCCTCGCTGCCGAACTCGTTGACGAGCACGGCGAGCTTCTTGCCGCCCGCATTGCTGAGCAGGTGCTGGATCAGCGTCGTCTTGCCGGAGCCGAGAAAGCCGGTGACCACCGTCACCGGGACTTTTGCGAGCGAGTTCATTCAGCGGCCTCCGGCAACGTGGCAATGGGGGGAATGCGGGCAAGCGATTGCTTGCGGAAGATTTCGGAACGACTGCGCCAGGGCACGAGGCCATCGGGCGCGGCGGCATAGGCGGCGGCGCCGGCGACGACGTCCTGCGCGTTGGCATCCGAGAGGCGGCCATAGACATAGGACCAGCGGCCGGGCGCACTTAGCGCGACCGAGCAGCCCTGGTTGCACGCAGACAGGCATTCCACGGGAACCACAGTAACGCCGTCGGGTACGCCGGCCTCGAGGATCGCCCCATGCAGGCGCTTGCCGGGCGTCGTCTCGCCCTCGCCGAGCGTCTGGCCGGCGCGGCAGGTGATGCAGACGTGCAGTGTGACGGTCATCGCCTCTTCCAGAATATTGAGCGGGAGGCGAAGAGGCCCACGGACCGTTCTTGCGAAGGCCCGTTTCCCCGTCGCGGAACACCCCGTCCGCCGGTCCAAAAATCGTCCGCGTTGGCAGGTCTCCCGGCTTGCGGAGCAGGGTTTCCCCTTCGATCCCCGCCTTCCCGATCCGCAAGATGGATCAGTGGCTTCGGGCATCTCTCCGGTCACGGTCGCGGGGGCGGCTGCATTTTGGACCCAAATCTTGCCGATTCGGACCCTATCGCATTCCCTCTTCGCCTGTCATAGGACAGGAACCAACGCCGGGCCACCATTTGCCCCCGGCCGCCTCTTGTCAAGCCGAAGGACCCCATCCGATGACGCCTGAACCGGATACCCAAACGGCCCAAGAAACCGACGCCAAGACCGACGCCAAGCACGCCGCGAAAATGGCTAAGATCAAGGTCGCCCGCGACAAGATCATGGCGACCAAGAGCGGCGAAAAGGGCCTCATCATCGTCCACACCGGCGCCGGCAAGGGCAAGTCGTCTTCCGCCTTCGGCATGATCGTGCGCTGCGTCGCCCATGGCTTTCCCTGCGCCGTGGTGCAGTTCATCAAGGGCGCCTGGGATACCGGCGAGCGGCGCCTGCTCACCGGCCATTTCGGCGAGCTCTGCCAGTTCCACGCGATGGGCGAAGGCTTCACCTGGGAGACGCAGGACCGCGCCCGCGACATCGCCGCGGCGCGCGCCGGCTGGGAGAAGGCGAAGGAGCTGATAGCAGATGAAAGCCTGCGCATGGTCGTGCTCGACGAGATCAACATCGCGCTGCGCTACGACTATCTCGACATTGCGGAGGTCGTCGATTTCCTGAAGACCTCGAAGCCGCCGATGACGCATGTCGTGCTCACCGGGCGCAACGCCAAGGACGAACTGATCGAGATCGCCGATCTCGTCACCGAGATGACGCTGGTGAAGCATCCCTTCCGCTCCGGCATCAAGGCGCAGGCCGGCGTCGAGTTCTGAAGACACGATGGCGCGCGCATTGATGATCCAGGGCGCCGGCTCGGACGTGGGCAAGTCGCTCATCGTCGCCGGTCTCGCGCGCGCCTTCACGCGGCGGGCCTTGCGCGTGCTTCCGTTCAAGCCGCAGAACATGTCGAACAATGCCGCCGTCACCGTCGACGGCGGCGAGATCGGCCGCGCCCAGGCGTTGCAGGCGCTCGCCGCCGGCGTCGAGCCGCACACCGATATGAACCCGGTGCTGCTGAAACCCGAGACCGATATCGGTGCGCAGGTGATCGTGCAAGGCAGGCGCATCGCGACCGCGCGGGCGCGCGACTATGCGGTGATGAAGCCCTCATTGATGGGCGCGGTGCTGGAGAGTTTTGAGCGGCTGAAGGTGCGCGCCGATCTGGTGCTGGTGGAAGGCGCCGGCAGCCCGGCCGAGGTAAATCTGCGCAAGGCCGACATCGCCAATATGGGCTTTGCCCGCAAGGCCGACGTCCCCGTCGTGCTGGTCGGCGACATCGACCGCGGCGGCGTCATCGCCCAGCTGGTCGGCATCAAGACGGTGATCGACCCTGACGATGCCGCGATGATCCAGGGATTTGTCATCAACAAATTCCGTGGTGACCCCACGCTGTTCGATGACGGCTACAGGCTGATCGCGCAAAAAACGGCTTGGCGCGGCCTTGGCGTGCTGCCCTGGTTTTCGCGCGCCGGCGAGCTGCCGGCCGAGGACGCTCTGGGCCTCAGCGATGCGCGTAGGCCCGGCCAGTGCAAGATCGCCTGCCTTGCGCTGTCGCGGATCGCCAATTTCGACGATCTCGATCCGCTCAAGCTCGAACCGGGCGTCGATCTGGTGATGGTGCGCCCGGGCGAAGCGATCCCTGGCGATGTGCGCCTCGTCATCATCCCCGGTTCAAAATCCACCCGCGGCGACCTCGCCTTTCTGCGCGCGCAGGGCTGGGACATTGATCTGCTCGCGCACCATCGCAGAGGTGGCCATGTGCTCGGCTTGTGCGGCGGCTATCAGATGCTGGGGCGCAGCGTCGCCGATCCCGACGGCATCGAAGGTCCCGCGGGTGACGCGCCGGGCCTCGGGCTGCTGGATGTGACGACCGTGATGAGTCCGCAGAAAACGTTGACGCGTGTTGTGGCTGTGCATGCGGCGACGGATCAGCCGATCGCCGCCTACGAGATCCACATCGGCCGTACCGACGGACCCGATCGCGCGCGACCGTTTGCGAAGCTCGATGGCGAGCCGGAAGGCGCGATCTCAGCAGACGGACGCGTGCAAGGCAGCTATTTGCACGGCCTGTTCACGTCGGATGATTTCCGCAAGGCGTTTTTGGCAAAGCTCGACATTGCCGCAGGCGACGAGCCCTATCATGCCAGGGTCGAGAGCGCACTGGATGCGCTCGCCGATCACATCGAGAAGCATCTCGACGTCGACGGCCTGCTCGCGCTAGCGCGCTAGGACCGCGGCGAGGCGCGTCCATTCGGCTTCGCTGCCGGGAAGCCCGAGCCGGAGCCAAGTTGGATTTTGTACGAAGACGCGCGACCAGATATGGTCACGCGCGAGCTTTTCTTGCGCAGCGAGTGCATGTGGCGTCTCATAGAGACGGAACAGCGAAGCGCCGCCGACGAGCCGCCAGCGCTGCCCCCGCGCCATTTCATCGAGACGAGCCCCGTCACGCGCCAGCCGTGCTGATGTCGCCTCAGACCAAGCCTCGTCTCGCAAGGCGCGGCAGCCGATGGCGATCGCTGCTCCCGAGACCGGCCACGGACCCGACATCGCAGCGAGCCCGGCGATATCCGCCGCATTGCCGATCGCAAATCCGAGCCGCAGGCCGGCCAGACCGTAAAACTTCCCGAAGGAGCGCAAGATCAGCAACCCGGGCCGATCCGCCTCCGGCGCAAGCGACAGCTGTGGAACCGCGTCTGCAAAACTCTCGTCAACGACGAGACGACCGACGCGCGGCAACAGCGCGAGCAGATCCTTTGGCGGAAAACTCCGGCCATCGGGATTGTTAGGATTGACGATCACAGCAAGATCCGCGCCTGCCAGCGCATCGAGCTCGCGGACCTCCTTTGCATCCCAGCCCGCAGCCGAGAGAACGCCGGCATATTCATTGTAGGTCGGCGCCAAAATGCGCGCCCGGCCGCACGGCGCGAGCTGTGGCAACAGTTGAATGGCGGCCTGCGCGCCGCCCATCGCGACGATCGGTGCGCTTGTCGCATAGGCGTGCCGCGCGGCCTGACGCAACGCCTCGATCTCGGATCGCGATGGCAGCGCCTGCCAATGATGCGCGCCGATCTCGCCCACGGGATAAGGCAGCCGGTTGATGCCGGTCGACAGATCGATCCAGTCCGCCGCGCGTCCGCCGAAACGCTGCTGGGCCAGATCGAGATTTCCACCGTGCTCGCGCATACCCTGTTCTTTCACGCGAAAGCCAGGATCGCAAGCAGGCCGGCAAGCAACAGCATGGCGCGGCGGTAGATCGTCAGTCCCTCGACAATGTCCACGGCGAGCGGATCGCGCGCGCCCTCGTTGAGCCAAGGCTCGTCGGTCGCGCTGCCGTGATAGATGCGGGGGCCGCTGAGCCGCACGCCAAGCGCGCCGGCCATCGCCGCTTCCGGCCAGCCGGCATTGGGCGAGCGATGACGGCGCGCATCGCGCGTCATGCACGACAATGCTTGGGATTGCCGCGGCGCGAGCAGCACGAACAAAAATCCGGTCAGGCGCGCCGGAATGAAGTTTGCGACATCATCGATGCGGGCAGCCGCCCAGCCAAACGCTTCATGCCGTTCGCTGCGATGGCCGATCATGGAGTCCAGCGTGTTGATCGCCTTATAACCGAGGATGCCGGGCAGACCGAACAGCGCGCCCCAGAACACCGGCGCGACGATGCCGTCGGACGCGTTCTCCGCGAGGCTCTCGATTGCGGCACGCGCGATCCCGGATTCGTCGAGCGCTGTGGGATCGCGGCCGACGATGCGCGAGACCGCCACGCGCGCAGCCGCGATGTCGCCGCCCAGCAGAGGATTTGCGACGGCCGCGACATGATCATGCAACGAGCGTAGCGCGACCAGCGGCCAGGCCAGGACGCCGATCAGCGTGATCTGGATCCAGCTCCAAGGAAGCAAGAACTGAAGCAGGGACTGCAGCAGCCAACCAAGCGCAGCCGCGAGCGCAATCACCAGAATCGCGCCGGCGACGCCGGCGCCGCGGCGCAGCGCCGGCGCGTCAGACTCGCGATTCCAGCCGGCATCGATGGCGCCGATCAGCCGGCCGAGCCAGGTCACGGGGTGGCCGATCCGGGCAAACAGCGGTGACGGCCAGCCCGAGAGGGCATCCACCGCCATTGCCACCACCATCGCGCCCGCAAAACCCACACCCGCCTCCTGTCCCGCCCCTGTTGCGCAAAGCGGGGGGCGAGCGCAAGCCCCTACCCGCCTGATTTCGGCTTTGTCTTTGGCCTCGTTTGGTGATTAGTCAGGCTCATAGGAGACTTTGATGGCCGTCATCTTGATCACGGGTGGAGCGCGATCGGGCAAGAGCAAGCGTGCAGAACTACGTACGCGCGCCTTTCCCGGGCAGCCCGTCTATGTCGCGACGGCCGAGGCGCTCGATGCCGAAATGGAAGCACGAATCGCAAAGCACCGCGCGCGGCGCGGAACCGACTGGATCGAACGCGAGGTGCCGCTCGACCTCGTGCCCGCGCTGGTCGCAAGCGATGGCGGCGGCGCGAGACTGGTGGACTGCCTGACGCTGTGGCTCTCCAATCTGATGCACGCCGAGCGCAACTGGGAACGCGAGGTGAGCGAGCTCGCCGGCGCACTGCCCCGCCTGAAAAGCCCCGTCGTCTTCGTCACCAACGAGGTCGGTCTCGGCATCGTCCCCGACAACGCGCTGGCGCGCAGTTATCGCGATGCCGCGGGGATCATGAACCAGATCATTGCTGATGTCGCCGACGAGGTCGAGTTCGTCGTCGCCGGCCTGCCGATGAAGCTGAAATGATGCCGCGTACCGAGATTCTGAAAGACGTCGTCGCCGATTTCAGAATCGCAGCGTCCTTCGTCACGATTGTGCCGGTGGCATCGTCGAAACCGGCCGGCGACGGCGCCATCGCGCGCGCGACCTGGGCGCTGCCGGTCGCGGGATTGCTGGTGGGCCTCGCTGGCGCAGCATCCCATGCGCTCGCGAGCAAACTGGGACTGGCGCCAGGTACGGCTGCGCTACTCGCTCTCGTCACAACCACCCTCATCACCGGCGCGCTGCATGAGGACGGCCTTGCCGACACCGCCGACGGGCTCGGCGGCGGGCGCACGCGCGAGCGAAAGCTCGCGATCATGCGCGACAGCCGGATCGGCAGCTATGGCGTCTGCGCGCTGATCCTGTCGTTCGGCCTGCGCTGGAGCGCGTTGGCCGCGATCGCCAATCCGTGGGCCGTCGCGCTCGCGCTGTGCGCCGCGCATGCCGCCGCACGCGCGGGCGTGCCGGCTTTCATGTCGCTGGTCCCACCGGCGCGGCCGGACGGGCTGTCGGCGAGCGCCGGAACGCCGCCTGGACGCAGCGTGGCCGCGGCCTTCGCGCTTGGAACGCTCGTTCTCACTCTTGCGTTAGGACCGGGCAAGGCCCTCGCCGGACTGATCCTGCTGTCACTCGCCGGGCTGATCATGGCGCGGCTCGCCATCCGTCAGATCGGCGGCCAGACCGGCGATATCCTCGGCGCGTTCGAGCAGGTCGGTGAAATCCTGATCATGCTGGTCGCCGCAGCCTTCCTTCACGCGGGAGGATGACAATGGTGGAATTCGACGACGCCTTCCGCCGGCAATTGCGCGATCTGTTCGTATGGCGCCGCGACGTGCGTCGCTTTCGCACCGATGCGCTGCCCGACGGTGCCGTGGAGCGGCTGATCGAGACCGCCTGTCTGTCACCGTCGGTCGGCCTGAGTCAGCCGTGGCGCTTCGTCGTCGTCGATGATGCTGCACGGCGGCGCGCCGTGATCGATGATTTCAAAGCTTGCAACGCCGATGCCCTGAATTGCTATTCCGGCGAGCGCGCCGGCCGCTACGCCGCACTCAAGCTCTCGGGCCTCGAACAGGCGCCAGCCCACCTCGCAATATTCGCCGACAAAGCCAGCGACATCGGCCATGGCCTCGGCCGCGCGACGATGCCCGAGACAACGGAGTATTCCGTGGTCGCAGCGATCACCGCGATGTGGCTCGCCGCGCGCGCCGAGGGGATCGGGCTCGGCTGGGTCTCGATCCTCAATCCGGACCGTATCCATGGCACGCTCGACGTGCCCACCTCCTGGAAATTCATCGCCTATCTCTGCATCGGCTACCCCGAGGCGGAGTGCGACCAGCCCGAGCTCGAACGCGCGAAGTGGGAACACCGGCGTGGTGCGGAGGAATTCACGTTGCGGCGCTAGCCCCAAGCCCGGCCATGACGGAGAGGAAGAAGCCCGCCGGCCTACGACTTGGTCTTGCCTGCAACGGCCGCCACAGGCGTGGTGGTCGGCTGCTTCTCGAACATCAGCAGCGGGCGGACGATGACACGGCCATAGGCTTCGTAATGATGCTGGGTCGAGACCGCCGTCTTCAGCGGCGTCGCATAATTGGCTTCCAATGTCATGAACTGCGCATAAGTCCAGGAGAACCCGACGCCGACCGAGGCCATTTCGGTCACGCCGGGGAATGTCGAATACACCGCGCCCCAGTCGGTGAAGACGTAGGTGTCAAATCCCCTCAGCCATTGCGACCAGTTGTAGTGCAGCTCGGCGTTGAAATAATAGCCGCTGTCGCCGGACGCTGCGTTGGTCGGGTAGCCGCGTACGGTGCTGGGGCCGCCGATCGTGAATATCTGGTCGCCCGGCAGCAGCTTCTCCTGCGTGTACTGCCAGCTCGCCAGCACGTTGGCGCTGAAATTGGCCGGCCCCGCGGCACTGTTCGCGATCAGCGTGCCGGTATAGGTGTTGAACGCACGGTTGTTGCCGAGCACGTGGTCTTGCCACGCGATGTAGTTCACCGCCGGCGAGACCGTGATCGAATAGGTATTGCCGGAATTGGTCACGGAGACGCCGGCCGTGGCCTTGTCGTAATGGTCGTCGGTCACCGCGACGGTCGCGAAGCGGCTCACCGTCTTGCCTTCGGTCTCCGCGGCGTTGAGCAGTATCAGCCAGTTCTGCGTCACCCAGACCGGCTGGCTGAAATTGACAGCGGCCTGGCTCGACCGCCCCGTGACGTCGAGCGCAGCGAACGGCCCGTCGATGATCTTGATCTTGCCCTCGGTATAGCTGACGCCCGCGCGCCCACCCCAGGGGTTGACCGGGATGCTGTAGGCGACGTTGCCGTTGAGATTGCCGTCGGAGCGGACGCCATAGAAAGTCAGACGGTCGTCAACGCCGAACAGGCCGTGACGCTTGTAGAAAGTGCCGCCTTCCCAGCGGCCGGTGTTTTCGGAAGCCTGATTGTCGACAAAGAGCTGCCAGGTGTCGACCGGCGGCTCGATCACCGCGAACTGGAGGTCGGTCAGGCCGAAGCTCGCGCCGGGCTGGAGCAGCGCCTTGATCTGCACGTCGTTGGTCCGGTTGAACCAGGTCACGTCGCGATTGAGCTTTGGAACGTCGAGAACCTCGCCTTCCGGCTCCTTGACGCGCTGGAGGATGTAGTCGGTGCGCGTCTGCTGGTTACCCTCGACGGTCGTCTTCTGCAGCCGGCCCTCGGTCAGCTTGATCTTGACCGTCCCGTCCTTGGGATCCTGATCCGGCAGGGTCGCAATGCCCGTGACGATGCCGCGCTCGGTGTAGATCGCATTGATGTCGGCGACGATCTGCAACAGTGCCGCGATGTCGACATTCTTGCCGACATATTTCTTCGCGATCTCGTCGAGCTCCGCCGGCGTGATGAATTTGGATGAGTCGAATTCGAGCTTGCGCAGGTGAAATTTCGGCCCGCCCGGCTTCATGAGCGGCGACTTCTCACGTGCTCCGCCGATCACGGCCGGGCCGTTCAGCTTGGGCGGCGCGCTCTGCTGTTCGAACTGGCGGCGCTGCCGGTCGACGTCGTTCTGGATCGCGCCGGGATTGATCGAGGGCACCTGCGCGCGCGCGGTTACGATGCTCGACGCAACAAGCCCGATCGTCAATGCTACGCCTAGAACACGCATCTCGACCTACCACGCCTCCGCGAGGCGACTCATCGCCGGATTCGTCATGGCGCCAATTGCCGCATCCTTCCAGCCCGGGCGACCCGCGCGCTGTCCCTGGCGGCGCAGCTTGCGGATGTCGCTGAGCCCTTCAACGTTCACGGCAGGACCAGACCCGACAGTCTCGACCGGACGCGGCGACAGCAATGCGTCGAGCCGTGCGTGGCCGGAGAGACCGAGCTGGTAGAACGTTCCTGCCCCGCTCTTCTGCGCCAGCCAGGTGTCGATCCTCTCATAGCCTTCGCCATCGACGGCCACGTTGCGCGTCATGCTGGCACCGGTGTAGCCGCTGCAGCAGTCGTGGCTCGAACCGTAATTGGTGACGCTCGCCGAGATATCACCGGTGTAGAACACCACATAGGCGTTGGTGACATTGGCGTTGCCGACCTGGCTCATCGTGAACACGCCGTCCGGCTGGTAGAGCTGGAGCGTCGGCCCATTGCTCGGCGCCGGCGTGCGGTTATTCAGCAGCACCTGCTCGGTCGCCGTGGTGAGTAGGAGCTGGCCCGGCACGTAGCCGTTCAGGATCGTCACGGAGTGCGCGTCGGTCAGGAAGTTCGCGTCGACCACCTTGAACTGGTTGACGATGATGGCGTCCGGATCGATCGAGATATTGGCGTACTTCGCGACACCGCCATTGTAGCCGGTAATGTTCAGGACCAGCGGAATCTGCGGATTCGAGCGGACTTGCTCGCCGTGGACGGTGATGGTGTCGGCAGCGAGGTCGAGCTCCCTGACCACGCTGACCCAATTGATGGTCAGGTCGCCCGACGAGGTCATCCTGACGACGTCGCCGCTGATCCGGTCGAACGAGACCGGTCCGGCCACGTCGAAACGGGTATCGCCACTGGCCGAGATTGATCCACCGCGAAGCGAGCCGGTGTCGGACTTGACGATCAGGTTGCCCGCATCGCCCGGGATACCGGTCGTGGTGAGCTGGCTGAAGACGATGTCGTTGACCGCATGCAGGGTCTGCGTGCCGCCGCTGATGGCGGTACCGAGGGTGATCCCTCCGGCCGTCGCAGTGATATCGAGCGTGCCGCCGACATTGAGATTGTCCCACGTGACGACGGAGCCCTTCAGAAGCGCATTGCCGGTCGAGGCCGTGAGGCTGTGCCCCATGTTGGTGCCCGCGGCGATCAGGCTCGCCGAGCCATTGGCCGAGACAGAGCCCAGCGTCGCCACGCCGCCGGCCATCACGGTCTGCGCGAGGATGAAACCGTTATCCGCATTGACGTTGATGTTGCCGACATCGCCATTGATGCCAGTCGCCGTCAGCGCGTTGAAGGTGACGTTGTCGTGGGCGTGAATGGTCTGCGTGCCACCGCTCTGTGCGGTCTGGAAGGTGATGCTGCCCTCGCCCGCGGTCGCGCCCAGCGTCGTCGCGACGTTGAGGACGTTCCAGTTGACCGGGCCGCCGGCGGTCAGCAGGCCTGAGCCGGTTGCCGCGGCAAGCGTGTTGCCGGTGATGGTCGTGGCGGCAAGCAGCGTCGCCGAGCCATTGGCGGAGAGCGTTTGCGCAAGGATGAAGCCGTTGTCCGCATTGACGTTGATGTTGCCGGCATCGCCATTGATGCCCGTCGTCGTCAGCACGTTGAAGGTCACGTTGTCGTGGGCATGGATGGTCTGCGTGCCGCCGCTCTGTGCGGTCTGGAAGGTGATGCTGCCCTGGCCCGCAGTCATCCCCAGCGTCGTCGCGACGTTGAGGACGTTCCAGTTGACCGGGCCGCCGGCGGTCAGCAGGCCCGAGCCGGTCGCCGCGGCAAGCGTGTTGCCGGTGATGGTCGTGGCGGCAAGCAGCGTCGCTGAGCCATTGGCCGAGAGCGTTTGGGCCAGAATGAAGCCGTTGTCGGCGGTGACGTTGATGTTGCCGACGTCGCCGGCATTGCCGGTGGCGGCGAGCGCGTTGAACGTCACGTTTTGGCTCGCGTGGACCATCTGCGAGCCGCTGGTGCTGGCCGTCCCGATCACGATGCCGCCATTGGCGGTGACGGCGCTGAAGCCGCCGCTCGCGCCCGTCACCATGCCCGCCACCACCTGGTCGAGCGTCAGGTTGCCGGTGCCGAGAATGTCGACGTCGCCTTTCGCCGCCGACAGCAGGCTCGCCTCGATGTCGGTGAGAGCCTTCAGGTAGATTCCGCTGTCGGCGGTGCTTGCCGACAGCCGCGCGGCGCTGAGGGCGAGCCGGTTCGTGGTGCTGCCGATGCCGTTCGATGCGTTCAGCGAGACTTCGGCGCCCGAGCCGGACGCGACGAACTTGGTCTGGCCGTCACCATTGTCGATGATCGCGCCGAGCGAAGCGACGCCACCGGCGGTGACGATGATCGACGGCGCGCTGCCGGCCGCGGCGTAGGACAACGACGAGTTGAGCTGGCCGATCGTCGCATCGCCTGTGGTCGTCACCGAAATCACGCCGGCCGCGTTGATAGCCGAATAGGCGCCCATCGACAGCGTCCCGGCCACCAGGGTCACCCCGTCAGGCGCGCTGGTCGCAACCACAGGCGCCGCGCTGGTGCCGGCCGCAAAGGTCATGCCGCGGTTGGCGAGGAGTTGCATCAAGCCGCCGCTGGTGAGATCGGCATTGATGGTGAGCGCGCCGCGCGCCACGTTCAGCGTCATCGCGCCGCCGGCCGTCAGCGCGCCATAGGGACCGCTGGTGCCGACCGCGAGATCGCCGGTGACTGCGAGAAGGCTGAAGTCACCGCCCGCGGAGCCGGTGACGGCGCCGGAGATATTCACCTGCAGCGGCTGGAAGGTCGAGCCGTTGAAGCCGATGTTGCCGGCGGCGCGCAGATCGAGGTCGGTGCCCAGAATGTGGATCGCGCTGCGGTCGGCAAAGCCGGCCTCGCCATAGATGCTGCCGGTCGCGGCCAGTTGGATCTCGTTGCCGGCCGAGATGTTGCCGAGGATGAGGTCGCCGGTGGTCTGCTTCACATAGATGCCTTGTCCGGACGAGACCTGGTCGAGCTGGTCGTTGCCCGGGTTGGCAAAGGCGATCTGGATTGCATTCGCGTTGTTGGCAGGATTGCTGCCGGCGGTACCGGGTGCGCCGATATTGCCGTGCTCAGCAATGAGGGTCAGGTTGGCGATATCGCCCGAGATCACGGGCACGCCGGTCACGCCGGCGGCAGCGGTGATGCCGGTCACCGCGTCGAGCTTGACGTCGCCGCGGCCGGTCACCTGGATGCCGTTGGCCTGCGCCGCCGTGATCGGGCCATAGCTCGCGGTGACGCCGCCGAGCGTAAGGCTGTTCTTGCTGCCAAGATAGACGTTCGATAGCGCGTTGGCCGAGATCGCGGTCGGGTTGTCGAGCACGACGAGGTTCTGCTGCGACAGGCTGACCGTATAAGTCACGACGTGGGTCGTCGGGTCCGTGACCGCGCCGACGGTGAGCTGGCCGGGACCGGCCGATGAGAGCAATGCCCGCTGGTCCGTCGTCAGCTGCGAGGAATCGACGCTGGTGAAGGTGAACGTCTGCGGCGCAGCCGAATTGCCGACCGAACCATGCGGCGCGTAGAGCATGATCTGGTTCGCGCTGATGTTGGCGGCGACGTTCGGATCGATCGGCGGCGGTGCCGCACCGACGGCCGACGACGAGACCGTGTAGGCAAGCTGGCTCTGCGTCCACTGCGCGCCCGCGGTGATGACGCCGTAGACCCGCTCGGTGCTCGCAAGCGTGTAGCTGTAGTGCGCGTTGTAGACATCAAGTGCCGTCTGCAGCGCCGTATTGGTCGGCAGGCGCTGATCGGAGGTCGCCACGCCGTCGAACAGTTTTGCGAACAGGGTCGACGACAGCGAACTGCCGAACACGGTCGCCAGCGGATCCGCAGGCGCCGCGCCGAGCAAGGTCGTCAGCGAGCTCTTGAGCTGGTCGGTGTTGATCTTTCCGAGCAGGAACTGGTCCCGCAGGAACCGCGTCGTCGCCTCGACCTGCATCTGCGTCGTCGTGACGTTGGCGGGATCGATGCCGAGCTTGGCCGCCACCTGCGCCCGCAGCACCGTCAGGCCGACCGAGGTCGGGTTGTAGGTGCTGCCGTTCGCGAAGGCGATGTTCTTGAGCTGGAAATAGTCGTTGTAGGCCGACGTGACCATCGACTGGTAGCTGTTGACGGCGGCGGTGGCGGGGTTGCCGTTGAGCAGGTCGAGATTGGCCCAGACCGACTGGAGATGCGCGCTCTCCGCCGCGGTGATACCGGCGGCCGCCCGGCCGTTCAGGATGCTGGCCTGGTTGCCGTCGGAGCCGGCCGCCTCCAGGAACACCGGGCCGCCGGTCGACTGCACCGTGCCGAGGCGCAGATCACCCTTCGACTGGACGATGTAGGTGCCGGTCGCCGAACTGCTGTCGAGAACGCCGCCGTCGACGGCGCCGCTCGCCTGCACCGTGCCCGTCGCCTGGATCACCAGCGGATTGATGTTGGTCAGGGTGGAGGCGCCGTTGACGACGGCGCTCGTTGCGCCGATCGCCCCGGCGGTGGAGTTGATCTCGATGTTCTTGCCGATCACGACGGGGTTGGCGACGTTGTAGGCGGAGGCCGAATTGATGTCGCCGGTCGCCGACAGGAAGACGCTGCCCTGCGGCGTGGCACCTGCCGAATTCACCTTCACCTGGTTGATCGACAGCGAGCCGATCGCAGAGATCGCGATGTCGCGGTCGATCGAACTGGCCGTCAGGCTGCCGCCATAGATCTGCACCTGGACGGGAGCCTTGTTGGTGCCGAGCGTGCCGATGCCGCCATCGGCCGACAGCGTCACGCTCGTGCCCGAGATCACCGGGTTGTTGGCGTTCGCGGCGACCGTGATGGACGAGTTGGCGCCGGTGGCGTTGAACGTCGTCGTGCCCTGAAGGTTGTTGATCGACCCGTTGATGACGATGCCGGAGGTCGAATTGACCACGACGTCGCTGCTCCCGCCACCGGTGAACTTGATGTTGATCGGGTTCGACGCCTTGACCGTGTTGGTCAGCGTGAGCGTCAGGTGATCATAGATCGCCTGGTACCAGTTGAACTGGGCGTCCGCGCCGCAGCACTTGTCGGCGTGGGTGTTGAGCGGAATGATGTTGCCCTGCGCGTCCACGCCGGCCGCCCAGTGATAGCTGCCGGTGGCGGTCGTCACCTTCTGGTAGTTGCTGCTCTGCGTGCCCGAAACCAGGCTGGTCGCGCGGGTCCAGCCCGCCGGCGTGAACGCCCAGCCGTAGTCGAACTGCGTGCTGGTCGGCGAACGCTCCACTGTCGCGGTGTCGACCCACTGATAGAGCATGTTCTGCTGCGTCGCGTACTGGATGCCTGCCGTACCGGTCCGAGCTGCAAGCATCGAGGCGTCGAACGCGTTCGCGGTGACGCTGTTGACCTCGTACTTCGACACTTGCTGGTTGCTCGCAGCCTTGGGATCGTAGACCCACCACGTCGTCTTGCTCTGGAGCTGATCGACGATCTCGACCACGCTCTGGGCGCTGGCGCCGGTGTTGATGGTGTTGGTGACGAGCTGGAGTCCGCTGGTGTTGTTGACCTTGATCGTGCCGGCGCCGCCCTTGATCTCGATGTTGCCCTGGGTCTGGGTGTTGTCGGTCGAGGTCGAGATGATCTTGCCGTTCAGATAGACGTAGCCGCCCGCGCCCTGCACCACGCTGTTCATGACGAGCTGGTCAGTGAGAGCGTTGTACTTCACCCCGATCTTGGTGTCGCCGCCGACCTGCGTCGTCACAGAGCCCGATACGTCGTAAAAGACGCCGTTCCGCGCATTGGCCTGGGCCGCGGCAAAGTCCGCTCCGTTATTGCGGTTCTTGAGGCCGTTGGCGCCATAGATGGCATCATACGCCGCGGCGCCGATGTCGACCGAGTAATTGCTGCTCGAGCCGGCCTGGATGGTGCCGTTGATGTTGATCACCGACGCCGAGATGATGACCGCCTGGCCGGTGATGGTCCGGGTGGCTGTCGCGGTGGCCGGCGCATCCGCGGTCTTCGGCGTGATCGCATCCGGCTGGATGTTGATGACCTGGAAGAAGCCCGAGCTGTCGCAGGCTGACGCACAATTGAACGGCGTCTTGTAGGGACCGCTATCCGTGTAAACGTTGCGGCCGTCATAAGTCGTTTTCTTCCACTGCGCGAGCACGACATTGGTCGAGGTCGACGACTGCCCCTCGATGATCTTGAGCGTATTGATGTCAGGAACGCTGCCGGCGTTCTCATTGCCGTTGCCGGGCGCGCCATGGCCCACCGGCAGGAAGATCGACGAATAGAGCGAGGTGCCGTCGTAGTACGTCATCAGCATGCGCGCGGTGAAGATCGTGCTGGCGTCGGCGTTGGCGACCGGCTGATACACGCCGTGGACGCCGTCGGCGCAGCAATAATAGAAATACGGATGATCCCCGCCCGAGGCGATATGCGGAGCGGACGCGTAATCGCCGTAGGCGCCGAGATAGGTCGCCGCCGTCATCACCGCCGTCAGCGCGTCTGTCGGACGGTCCTCGGTCGTTTCCCATTGCGAGGTGACCGCGCTGCTGCTGTCGTAGAAGCTCCCGATACCCCCGAGGAAGGTGAACGTGCCTTTGGGCACCACGATCTGGACGGTTGCCGCGCTGAGCGACTCCGACGCGACGACGCTGCCGAGATTATTGATGATCTTGAGCAGGCCGTTCGCGTTGTTGACGGCGCCGTTGAAATAGATGTCGGGCGTGCGGGTCAGCACGTTGCCGTTCTGGTCGATGCCTTGACCGCTGTCGGGATCCAAACGGTTGTAGGTGGCCGAGACGTCGATGACCGGCGTCGCGCTCGGCATCGCGGTGAAGGTCACATTGGAATGCGAGTCCGGGTCGACATGGTCGATCTGGCGGTAGGTGATATTTCCTCCGGTCACATCGGTGACCGTAAGGTTGCCCAGGCTCATGAAATCGAGGCCCTTGTTCTCGATCTTGATCAAGGGCGAGCTGCGCGCGATGACGGCGGGCGCTGCGGGATTCGAGCCGCTGTTTCCGGTCAGCTTCTGCGCCAGGATCGAGACGTTGCCGGCGGACACCAGCATGTCGCCGAACGCGAAGGCGTTGCCGGGCGCGTCGGAGGTGAACGGCGCCTGCTTGATCAACGTGTCGATCTGGCGCTGGATGTCGCCGGTCGGATCGGTGCCGGACGGCGACATGCTGGCAGGCGCCGCGGGCGTCGCCGCCGCGAGCTGGGAGCGAACTTGCGCCGCGGTCAGGCCGGTCAGCGTCGCCAGCTGGTTGACCACCAGCTGGTAGGGATTGAAGTTGCCGACGATGGTGTACTGGACCGCCTGGTGGTTCCAGCTCATCACCGGGCTCAAGTGATTGACGTCGGAAACGGACTCGAGGGTCAGCTCGGAGTAAGGGCTGGTCGTGCTCAGGGTCGGCGCGCTCGCGCCGAGCTCGATCGTGACGGTCAGGTCGTTGTTGATGCCCGCCACCACCAGACCATTGAGTGCGACATCACCGGTTCCGCTGGTGTGGCTGTGGTTGTCGCTGTTCTTGGCGCTGAAGATGTCCAGATACGGATTGTAATTGCTGCCGTTGCCGGCGGCCGTGACCTGCCCCTGTGTCGCACCGAGGTAAATGTTCTGCACGCCGAGCACGCTCGAGGTGTTGGCGAGCGTCAAGCTCGTGGTGTCGTCGGCATTGGCCGTGCCGCGGTAGAGCGTGGAGATCGGAACGACGGTGTTGTTGTAGACGACGGTGGTCGCCGTCGCCTGCACGCTGCTGAAGGCGCTGCCGTCGCCCGCGAGACCGGCGTAGATGGTGATGTCGCCCCAGGCCTCGACCTTCGCGTTGTTGCCGACGTTGACCGCCTGGGTGGCGTGGACCCAGGTGTTGGTGCTGGCGCCGACGCCGGCGATCGCGCCGTAGAGGCTGGCGTTGGCATTGTTGGCCGCCGCCATCTTCGCAGCCGTGCCGACATAGATCTTGCCGGCGCTGAAGAGCTCGCGGGCATTGATGTTGACCTGAAGTGTGGCGTTCGCGATCATGTCGGACTCGGCGCCGCCGCCGGCAAAGAAGCTCGCCGTAGCCAGGCTCACCGTGTCGTTCGTATTCAGCGTGTTGTAGGCCTCAATGTTGATCACCGCGCTCGATGTCCGCGGATCGTCGTTGAGGCTCAGGACGGTCCCGGCGTCGATATTGGTGGTGACGGTCTGGGTGACGGTCGAATTGCTGAGCGCCGCGGCACCCGCGAACATGCCGCCTGAGCCCGACCGCGCGCCGCCGCCGGCCTGATTGACGATGTCATTGGAGATGACATCCATGTTGCCGCCGGCGGAGTTGATGATCAGGTGCGTACCGACCTCGGCGGTCGTATCCGTGGTGACGGTGTTTTGCGCGCTGCCGCCGGAGACGCCGGCGGTGGAGGCCTGATAGGCATCGCCGCTGGCGCCATAATTCGTGGTGTGCTTGGCGCTGATGTTGAGACCACCAAAATAGAGCGTGTTGTCTGTCCCGTTGCCATCCATCCGCGCCTGGGTGGTCGCAGTCGAGCTGGTGGTCGCCACCGCCGCGGCACCAGCATAGGTGCCGCCTGCGCCGACGACAGCATTTGCGGCGTTGACATCGACGCCGGTCGCGGCGATCCGGAGAACACCGGTGTTGGTCGCCGACGTGATCGCGCCCGCCCCGAGATAGGCGTAGGTGTGCGCGCTGGACGAGACCTGCGCGACGCTCGCGCCCAAGGCCAGGAAGCCGGACGAAAGGCCGGTCGCCTCCGCGTACTGGGCGCTGTCGTTTTCGGCTGCAATGGTCACGTTTGCGTTGGGAAGCGTAATTCCGGTCCCGCCATAGGCATTGACTGTCGCGTTCTCCGAAGCCTTGGCGTAGCTGCCCTGGGCACCGATCAGCGATCCGCCACCGCCTGCGAGTGCCCAGGCGTAGATCGTCGTGCCGCCTGTCGGGACCAGCGCCATGGCGGCCACGGAGACCGCGCCGCCTGAGAAGATGGTGTCGTTGCCGATATCGGCCGTGACCTGGGCCCCGACCGTCGACTGGGCGACGGCGACGCCGACCGCACCGCCGCCGACCGAAACGCCGATCGCGCTGCTCGACAAATTGGGCGTGATCGACGCCGACACCAGCGTGCCAACCCCGGTCGCGGATGTCGCGATCGTGGCGCCCGCGCCGATCTCGGCGGTCACGCTCGAATTCTCGTGGGCCTCGGCGTCCGCACCGACGCCTGCGACGATACCGCCGCCGAGCGCCGTTGCGGTCGTCGTCAAGGTGCCCGCACCTTGCGCACCGACCCCGAGCGTCGAGGTGTTGATGTTGGCCCCCTGCAGCACATCTGCCGAGACCGTGCTCGACCGGCTTGCCGTCGAGACCGAGGCGCCGACCGCCGCGGCGCCGGCGGTGACACCGCCGGTGAAGACGATTTGGGTCGTGGAATCCTGCGCCATCACGGCGACGCCGGCGCCGCCCGTTCCGGTCACGGAGCCGCCGAGCTCGGCCTTCACGTGATTGGAGACATTGCCGACCGCCACCGCGGCATCCGCGCCGAAGTAAAGTCCGGCTCCGCCCGCGATCGCCTCGGTGTTGATGGTCTGGCCGCCGTAGGCACCGCCGCTGGCGTCCTTGACCACCGCCGCCACCATGATGGACGGCGCGGCGACCGCCGAACTCAGATTGGCCGTCACATTGCTGCTGACACTGGTGTAGCCGATGCCGGCACCGATGCCGACATTCTTGCCGAAACCGGCGCCGAGCAGGTACATCTTGGTCGCGTTGGCGCTGGTGGCGGCGACATTGACCTGCTGCGTGGTCGCGACGCTGCCGCCCGCGATCTGCGCGGTGACACCGTCGGAGCCGCCGGCCAGCACGGTGCTGACATCGTAGGTCGACGTGACGTGGGCGTTGTTCGGATCGCCGGCGGTGCCGCTCGCGACCGCATCGCCGCCGTGCGAATTGCTGGTGCTGTTGTTGACGGCCGTGATGGTGCCGTTGTTGTGGCCGTTGCTGTCGCGCTGGTCGAGCTGCCCGGTTTCCTGCTGCTGCGTATCTGCATCGGCCGTGTTGGCGCCGATGATGATGACGCCGACCGCAGCGCCGATGCCGACGCTGCCGCCAACGCCCGCGGTGACCGCGTAAGACAACACTTCCTTGGTGCTGAGCGCGCCGACATTGATCGCGCCGGAGGAGTTCAGGTCGCTGTTGTTGATTTCCGCAGTGGTCTGGCTCTTGAAGACGAGCACGTTGGCGGCCGCGCCGATACCGACGCCGGAGCCGCTGGCGCCGATCGCGATCGCGCCGGCGATCTCCTTGATCTCGACGTCCTCATTCGCGCCGACGGTAACCGCGCCGGCCGAACCACCCGCCGGCGAGCGCAGCGTGGTGTCGTAGACACCGGCGATGGTGGTGTTGTTGGCGATCTCGATGTTCGCCATGCCGGCGATCGCGGCCGAGCCGGTCGCGAGCGAGCCCCCGACCGAATAGGCCTGGAAACGATCGACCGTGTTGGCCTCGACGTCGAGCGCGCCGCTGAGATTGAGCGCGGTCGTGTGGGTCGAGCTGCCGCCGTGATAGGCAAATTCGTCGCCGACATAAGCCTCGGTCCGGTTCGCCGAGACCTGGACCAGGAAGGCTGCGGAGACCGCGGCCTGGCTGCCATAGGCCGCCGAGCCGCCGGCCGAGTAGATCGCGGTGGTGTCATAGGCATTCACGGTGAGCGACGACGCCGTCATCCCTCCGCCGTCGACATAGGCCTCGGTGGTCGCCGTGAAGACGTTCAGGGCGACCGAGCCCGTGTTAAAGCCGACGCCGATCGAGGACGCATCCTGCTCGGCATTGGCCTTCACCGTGACCGCGCCGGCCGTTGCGGTCGTCGTCGACGACAGGCTGCCCACGGTCGCGTTGGTGATTGTGGCCATCGTGGTGCGCGACATCGTCGTCGAGATGACGGTCGCGCCGCCGCCGCCGGTGCCGGTCGGCGGCACGATGCCGGCGCCGAACGCGCCGGAATAGGAGAAGCTCGAGGCCGCGACGTCGATCTGCGGCAACAGACCGGCACTGGTCAGGCGCGTATCGATGCTGGCGCCGTCGATGTAGGCCTTGGTCGACCCGCTCAGCACCGAAGTGATCGGGTTGATCATGATGGAGATGCCAGTGCCCGCAGCAACCGTCATGACGTTGGTGACGACCGCCTGGTGCGAGCTCGCGACCACGGCGAGGCCCTTCACAATATCCTGGGTCTCGCTCAGGTCGGGCGTATTGTCGGTCGGAGCCTGGAAGCCGCTGAGATCGCTCGCATGCGCCAGCGTGCCGCTGTTGACCGACAGCGTGTCGGTGGTGCTGGTTCCGAGCGCATCGACCTTGGTGTTGGGTCCGCTGATATAGGCCGAGGTGCTGCCGGTGATCTGGTTCGTCACCATCGAGCCGGCGCCGCCCGCCGGGCCCTTGGAGATCGAGAGCGCACCGGCGGACACGACCACATTGTCGTTATTGCCAGCGATCACCGCGACGTTGTTGTTCGCCTTGACGTCAGCGCCGCCTGTGGTGCCCAGCGCAGCGCTGTCTGTGATGCTGGCCGTGACGTTGGTGCCCATCAAATTGGTGGCAACCGAGCCCGCAAGCCCGACCTGCGACGAGATCGCAATACCGACCGCAACCGTCGAGATGGTGGCGTTCGAGCTCGCGCCGACGGCAACGGTGCCGGTCGAGGCCACTTTCGTGCCGGTGATGCCGGCGTTGACATTGTTTGCGATGTTGCTGTTGACCAGCGACAGGCCCGCAGCGGAGCCACCGCTCGGCGCGATCGCGGCGACCGCGGCCGAGCCGGTGATGCTGGAATTGTCGGCAGCGCTGACCGTCACGTTGCCGCCCGACACCGTCGAATTCACTGAATTCGACAGGCTGTTGCCGATGTTGGCCGAGACAGTGTTCGTGATCGAGCTGATCGTCAGGGAGGCAGTACCGGCGAACTGCCCGCTGGCTCCGCCGATGCCGAGAGCGACCGACTGGATCGACGAGGAGTCAGTTGCGCTCACGTTGACGCGGCCGATCGTCGTCATCTGCACGTTGGCGATGTAGGCCGAATGCGTCGTCGCGATGGTATCGTAGACCAGCGAAGCGCCGATATCGTTCTTGGCGGCCTCGATGACGCCGGCAACGGAGATGATTCCTCCGCCAGGTCCGCGACCAATACCTCCATTGAGCGCAGCCCCGCTGAAGTCGACGCAGTTCTGCCCTCCGGTGCCGCCGTGGGTCGTACAGGTGTCCGACGCGAGGAGCCCGTTGTTCGACGTCTTGACCAGATTTCCGAGTGCAGTGTCCAACGCCGACACGTCGCCGCTGTCGGCGATAACGCTGACGCCCCCGACATTGATGCTGACCGTCGCGCCGCTGTCGATATAGGCCGTCGTGGTCGGCGAGATCTCGTCGACCACGATGGCACCGGTCAGCGAATTGCCGTTCGTCGATGCGCCGCCCGATGCCGCGCCGGCCGCTATCACGCTGGCATTGTCGGCGAGCACCTGCAGCGTGTCGTAATTGGAGATCGAGCTCGAGAGGATGTGGGCGTCGGTTGCCTTCCCGCTCGTGGGATCAGAGATCGAAGCATAGGTCAGCGCGATGCCGACACCCGCCTTGCCACCCGAGAAATAGAGGACGCCGCCGCCGATCGCGATATTCGTGGTCTGGTAGGCGTCGACCTCGAGGGTGCGGTTTACAACGCCTGTCCGGCCCGTGATGGTCGAGTTCTCGATATAGGCATTGGCGCTGTCGGTGATGATGCCAACCGAGGCCGACAACGAGGCGGAATTGGCCTTCGATCCCGAGATGCCCAGCGCGACGACGGTCTCCGAGCCGCCGTTGAGCGCCATAACCTTCACTGTATCCTGATTGTTCAGCGCGGTGTTGTAGATGTAAGCGAGCGTCTTGTTGCTGGACATCGCCGACGCGATGGCGCCGCCGACGGCTACGCTGGTCGATCCCTCGCTTCCGGCCATGTTGGCCGCAGCCGAGCCGGAGCCATTGTCCAGGATGGTGTCGTTGAGCGCCTGGACGAGCGTCTTGGTGCTCACCAAGCTCGTCGTGGTGTATCTATCGATCGTCCCGGCGTTCTTGATATAGGCGCTGGTGCCGAGCGAGACGTCGCTCACCGACGAACTGCCGGCGAGATCGATGCTGAAACCGCTGGTGCTCGATCCGGACTTCCCTGAGACCTGGCTTGCACCGGCTGTAATGCCGGCAGTCCCCCCGGTTGCGGCCGTCGTGACCGCCTGCGCCTTGGTCGCGAAGCTGGACACGCCCGGCTCCGAGATCGCAGCCGCCACCGAGGCCGCCGTGATACGCCCCGACGTCGCCGCGGAAATGATCAGATTGTCGGCATGGACCGAGCCGGTGCCCCCGCCGGTTCCGGAGAACGGATCATCGACGTTGAACGCGCCGCCGCGGATATCGTTGCTGTTGTCACCGATATAGGCCGCCGTGTCGGCGGTCGCGCCGAGATAGGCGACGGCGAGACCGACCGCCGAATTGGCGCCGATCGAGACCGCGCCGGCAATCGACAACATCGACAGGTCCTGCGCGGCATAGACGTTGACGGTCGGCGCCGAAACCGTGGCCCCTGCCCCGATCGACGCATGGGTCGTGTTGTCGACCAGCGCCATCGACGTAATGCCATTCAGTGCCAGCGAACCCTGCGCCTTGCCCGACGTCGGCGCGACACCGAAGAACTGGTCGGTGGTGAGCGCTTCGACGGAGATGTTGTCGCTCGCTGAGACCGTCGCATTGGCGGCAACACCGGCGATCGTGTTGTTGGAGAGCTGGACCAGATTGAGCGAGCCGCCGAACGACGAGCCTCCGGACGTATTGCCGATCCAGCCGAACGTGCCGATGTTGCCGGCGACGTCGATCGAGGCGGTATAGGAGCTCGCCGTGACGGCGAGCGTTGCGTCGAAGGCCTGGGTGCCGTTGTTGAGATTTGCCGTCCACGCGCCACTGCCGCACGACGCGACGGTGCAGGTCGCAGTCAGGTTTGCGGCGGTCGCGACCCACGCCGTGGTGTTGTTGTGGACGATGAAATTGTTCAGCGAACCGGAAATTCCGAGCGTATCGCCAGCATCCGCGCCTGCGTTCGCGTAGCTGGTGATGATGTTGCCGCTGACGCCAAGGCTGCCGTTGAGATGGCTGATCACGTCGGTGAGCCCGGCCCATTGGGTCCAGGTGTTGGTGATCGGCATCGACGTGTTTGCGGCGACGCCGATGTTCGGCGCGCTGATCGTGACGCCGTCGCCGATATAGGCATTGGAATTGTGGGTGTAGGTGCCCCACGCAACGGCAGCGCTGATCGCGTAGGACTGGCCGTCGATCGGGCTCGAGGTGATCGCCGCGGTCGTCGAATTGTTGCGCACGCCGATGTCGGTCACGTTGGAGACCACCGCGACGTTGCCGGTCGTGTAGATCGAGGGCGCGCTGCCGCTCGGATTGGTCGCGATCGCCGCGGTGGCGTTTTCGGTGCTGTTGGCGAGTGTGAGGGCGCCGGAGGCCTTGAGGTTCAAATCGGCCGTGATCAGCGTGCTGGTCATCTGCGACACGATGATACTGGTCGGTGCAGAGCCGACGGCCGCGACACCCTGCAGGCCCGCGATCAGCGTGGGCGTGCCGGTGATGGTCGATGCCATGGTCGAGTTCGACGTGGTGTTCGAGACGGCATTGACCGTCACCGGACCGGTCATCGGATTGGCGCTGGTTCCCAGCGATGATCCCAGCGTGGCGTTGGCCGAGGTGTTGATGTTGCTCATCGCCATCGCGCCGCCGACATTGCCGTTGAGCGCGGGATTATCCAGCGCGACAGATGTCGCAGATGTCGAGAAGCTGTTGTTGTTGGTCGCGTAGATGGCGAGGCCGCCGGCCGAACCGCTCGCCGTTCCCGCACTCAGGTGGGCGCCGGTCTCGACATTGGCGTTGGTCGTCACCGAGGCGTTGGAATAGGCGAACGTTGCCACCACGGCCGCGCTGGTGGTTGCTGCGATTGCAGCAACGTTCACCGTGGCGCCGTTGGTGGAGGTGATGTTCAAGTACCCGCCGGCGTTGATCGTCGCACCGTTTGCGACGTTGGCGGAGACGTTACCGATGACGTTGCCGACCACGGCCGAAGCGCCGAACGGAAGACCACCGCCAATCGTGGAGGCAAGCACCGGATCCGCTGCCGTTTCCGACCCGGTCGCGGTGATCAGGACGTTACCGCTCGCGGAAATGTTGGCATGACCGTTGATGGCAACGTTGGCCGTCGCGCTCGCGGCGACATAGCCGGCATTGACGCCGAGGTTCAGCCCCGCAACGGACTCGCCGAGCATCGCGAAATCTCCGGCCACCGAGCTCAACATGTTCGACACGGCCGTCGAGGTCGCGCCGATGTTGATGTTTCCGCCGGTGATGATGCCGTCAACCGTGATGCCGGTGGTCGCATAGGCGTGGCCGGACACCAGGGTCTGACTTGCCGTCGCAGCGAGGGTGACGCTGCCGTCGGTGTAGCTTGTTCCGGAATTGACCGCCTGGGCCAGAATTTTCGCGCCGCTGACGATGTTGATCGTTTTCGCGTCAAGCTCGACATTGTTGGCGTTACCGGTCGAATGACCGTTGACGTCGAGACGGCGGGCATCGATCAGCGCGTGCGCGGCGAGCGTGATCGAATTGTCCGCCTGCACGACATAGGTCGCACCGGCGCTCAGCGCCGCGATCGCGTTGGCGACGGACGTGTTCGACAGGGTCACGCCGGTGTCGCCCTGCCCCGCATCGCCGATGACCACATCGGTCGGGTCGATCAGCAGCGTGCCCGCCTTGCCGATCGGCGCGCTGAGGTTGATGGAGACGCCGCTGCCGATATCGATGACGCCGTTTCCGCTGAGCTCGACCAGGCCCGCATTGCCCGCCTTCGAGCTGGCACTGATCGCCGCACCGCTCTTCACGGTCAGGTCGTTGCCGGCCTTGACGAGGATGCCACCCGCATCACCCGTCCTGCTCGCAGTCGTCAGTTTCGCATTCTTGCCGATCTCAGCGTTGTTGCCGGCCACGACCGCAATCGTGCTCGGCGTCGTGGTCTTGCTGCGCGCCGTCAGACGTCCGTTGACCGTGGCGTTGTTGACGGCGCCGATATGGATCGAGCCGTTGCTCACGGTGATGGCGCTGGCGCTGCGCAGGCCCTTCGAATTGACGGAGGCGGCGAACTTCGCAGCGTGGTCGAGATTGGCGATGTCGCGCTGGCTCGCGCCGCCGACGAGGACGTTCTGCCCGGTGAGGCGGACGCCGTCGATGGCGTTGATCCGGCCGTAGATCCTGACATTGCCGTCCGGCGAGACCGGGAATGAGCCCGCCATCAGATTGCCGACCGCCGTGCCGTTGATCGCCCCGCCCGGGCCGATCAGGCTGTCGGTAAACTCGCGCGTCGGCGTCGAGACGTTGAGGCTGCCGACATTCACTGCGCCGGAACGGCCGACGACGAAGCCCTTGGGATCGGCGAAATAGACGTTACCGCCGATGGCGCCGTTCATGTAGGAATTCAGCGTGCCGTTGACGTAGACCGGCGCATCGCGAACGATGTTGACGAGGTTTTGCGTGCCGGTCGGCAGTTGCAGATTGACGGTGTTGCCCTGCCCGACGCTGAACTGCGAGAACGAGTTGAAAGCGTTGACGCCCGAGACCGTCGACGTCGTAACGTTGGTGACGCTGCCCGAGGTCTGCAACGACGTACCGGTCCGTCCGTCAGGAACGATGACGTTCGCCGTCTGCGCCTGAAGGCGGACGCTGAACACCGGCAGGAAGACCATCTGCATGGCGCAGAGCAGCGACATCGAGCGGAAGCCTGCAAGTCCCTGCAGCATCCGCTCGTTGTTGGCTCGCTTCGCAGATGGTCCGCGCATTTCAGATCCTCTTCATCGGCATTGACGCCGATCCACAACCGGGTGGGAGAATGGCGTGAGATCGTCCGTGATCAGAACTGGCCCGGCGGAAGCTTGAAGACGTCGGGGCTCTTGGCATCGGCCACGTAGAACAGCAGCAGGCTCGTCGGCGTGAGCACGCGCTGGTTGTTCTCCTTGTTCTCGAACGTGCCCTGGAGCAACAGGATCACCGAACGATCCTTGGCGTCGCTGCCACGGAACATCACGATGCCGCCGTTGACGGGCATGTTGACCGCGATGGAGTCGGGCTTGAACCCTTCGCTGAGGAAGTGCGCGCGCAGGATATTGGCGTTGGAGAACAGCTTCTCCGCCGTCAGTGCCGGATCCGTGCCTTTGGACCAGACTGCGCCGATCTGGATCAGCGACTTGGACTTGTAGCCGAACACATAGGAGAGCTCGGCGGTGCCGCCGTTCGGCAGCAGTTCCGGAACAGAGAGCAGCACGCTGTGGGTCAGCTCGGACGGGTTGTCCTGCGACTTGACCGCGTCGGCCTTCGGGTTGAAGTCCTTGGTGATCGCCGCGCGCACGTCGGTCTCGTTCATGCCGAACCTGGCGGAGCGGAAGCCGTCGATTGCCTTGATCTTGTCGTCAGCGGCGGTTGCTTCGCCCGACGCTGCGGGTGCCGCAGCAGCCGGAGCGGCGGCGGCCGGCGACGCCCCTGCCGCGACCGCCTTCGGCGCCGGCGCGGCCTTCTGCTTGGGCGCTACACCCTGCTGGGTGCCTTGTGCCGCCAGCGGCCCGGCCGCAACGTTGGTGAGAAGGCCGACAAGGGCCGGGACGAGGTAGATTTTGCGCATCGTAGACCTTCGAAACAAACCTGAAACAACGGCTCAAAAATCGGCAGTTACTGGATCGGCCTCCCCGATCCGTCACCGCAACCGAGACGGAAAATGTTGCGATGCCGGAAGGCCATGCAAAGCGTCTCGGAGCAGACATCGATCGAAACAGCGATTCTCGTAGCAATACGGTATCGGGCTGCGCATGGCTGCGAATGAACATTCACAGGCCGGTTTTTTTCCTCAATTGTGGTCGCCAGGCTTTCGCGTTATGCACAGAGACAGAGGCAATTTTTGCGAAACATTTCATGATTGAACGGCCCGCTTCTGCCCGCGTTGTGCCGGCGGTCGCCCGCCGGGATTTCATTCGCCTTGCGGGCGCAACCGCCGCGGGATTCCTTGTGCTCGGCTCAACGCCGGATCGCATGCGAATCGTCGCCACGATCACCAGCCTCTCGCTCGACGACGAGCTGACCAAGCGGAGCATGACCGAAGCTGCAACCACGCGGCTCGGCGGGCTCATCGCGGGCTTGCGGCAGCGCGGCTGGGTCGAAGGGGTGAACTACCGTTTCGAGATCCGCTCCAGTTTCGGCGGACCGGACAAGATAAAGATCGCGGTGCAGGAGCTCATCGATCTCAAGCCGGACGTCATCCTGACCGGCTCGACTGTCGAAACTGCGGCCGTCATAGCGGCCACCAAGACCATCCCGATCGTTTTCGCGACATCCAACGATCCGATTGGCAACGGCTTCGTTCAAAGCCTCGCGCACCCCGGCGGCAACGTCACCGGCTTCACCAGCAGCACCGCCGAGATGGGCGGCAAATGGCTCCAGCTGATCAAGGAGGCCGTGCCGGATATCGAACGCATCGGCGTCCTGTTCAATCCGGTGAGCACCCCTCGTGGCGGGCGCTACTACCTCGACTCCATCGAGCAGGAGGCAGGCGTTACGGGCCTGACCGTCGTCCAGGCGCCGGTCGGCACGGCCGCCGAAATCGACGGCACGATCGGCCGCTTCGCCAAGCCCCCCAAGGCGGCGATGATCTCGCTCGTCGACAGCTTCCTGGTGGCGAACCGCCAGGCGATCATCGCGGCAACGGCGAAGTATCGCGTGCCCATGATCTATCCGTTCCACTACTTCATCGACGCGGGTGGGCTGATGAGCTACGGGCCGACGTTGGAGGTCAGATCGGCCGATTACGTCGATCTCATCCTGCGCGGCACCAGGGCCGGCGATCTCCCGGTGCAATCGCCGCGCAAATACGAGCTGTTGATCAACCGCACCGTCGCCAAGGCGCTTGGATTGACGATCCCGTTCACGCTGCTCGCCCGCGCCGACGAGATCCGCGAGTGAACGAGACGACCGACCAGGGAGATTTGCGGACGCCTCCGGGCAGGCTGTTCCGCAAGTATCTCTACTCGATCGTCGCCCTCGCCTTCGCGGCGCTGGCGATCAACACCGCCTTCGACGTCTGGTTCTCCTATCGCGAGCAGAAGCAGCTTCTCGCGGCGACCCAACGCGAGCAGGCCGCGAGCGCAGCCATTCAGATCGGCCAGTTCATCGGTCAGATCGAAAACCAGATCAGATGGCTCTCGCGCCTGCCCGCGGAGCTGTCGACCAACGAAGACGATCGTCTCAACGCCATTCGCCTGCTGCGCCTCTCGCCCGCGATCGCCGAGCTGACCGAGCTCGATGCACAGGGCCGCGAGCGAGTGCGCGTGTCGCGCCGCGTCGCGGACAGGATCGGCAGCAACGCCGATCTGTCCGCCTCGCCTGCCTTCCGCGGCGCCAATGAAAGCCGGGCCTATTACGGACCGGTCTACTTCTTCGGCGACACCGAGCCCTTCATGACGCTCGCGACCCGCGGGGCCGGCCGCGAGCCCAACGTGATCGTCGCCGAGGTCAATCTGCGGTTCATCTGGGACCTCGTCGCCGGGATCAGGGTCGGCAACACCGGCAAGGCCTATGTGGTCGATCGCATGGGCGTGCTGATCGCGCATCCCGATTTGTGGCCGGCGCTGCAACGGAGCGATCTCTCCGGGCATCCGGACGTGCGCGCCGCGCTCGACGGCGTCGGGCCGCCCTCCGGCGGCCTCGTCAAGGAGGATTTTTCGGGTCAGCGGGTGCTATCGACCTATGCGACGGTTCCCTCGCTCGGCTGGCTGGTCTTCGTCGAGCTTCCGCTCAGCGAAGCCTACGCACCGATCTACGCCTCGATCGGACGGTCGACGCTGCTGCTGATCCTTCTCCTGGCTTTCGCTGCCCTGGTGTCGCTCTGGATCAGCCGCCGGATGACGGTGCCGATCCAGATGTTGAGCCAGGGCGCACGGCGGATCGGCAGCGGCGACCTCGAATTGCGGCTTTCGATCCGGACCGGCGACGAGCTGGAGGCGCTCGGCGACCAGTTCAACCGGATGGCCGCGCATTTGCGTGAATCCTACGCGACACTCGAGCGCAAGGTGATCGAGCGCACCTCCGAGCTCGAGAAGGCGCGCGATCACGCCTTTGCCGAGCACGATGCCGCCGAGCGCGCGCGCAGCGCAGCAGTTGCGGCCAACGAAACCAAATCGCGCTTCCTTGCCGTCGTCAGCCACGAGCTGCGCACGCCACTCAACGGCGTCATGGGGGTGCTGCAGCTGCTCGACGACGGCAAGCTCAGTGAGCTGCAGCGCCGCCACCTCGCGACCGCGGCGGCGTCGGGGGAAACGCTGATCGCGCTGGTCGACGCCATTCTCGAATATGCGCGCCTGGAAGCCAGCACTGAGGCGCTGGAGACGCGCGACTTCCGCCTCGGCCAGCTGATCGAGACGGCGGCCGATCTGATGCGTCCACAGGCCTTCGGCAAGGGACTGACCTTCGACCTCGACCGCGACGCGACGGTCAACATCTCCGTGCACGGCGATCCCGTGCGGCTCAATCGCATCCTGCTCAACCTGATCGGCAACGCCATCAAGTTCACGCCGAGCGGTGGGATCGCGCTGAAGGCGACGGCCGAGCGGCACGACGACCATTTGCGCCTCGGCATCACCGTGCGTGACACCGGCATCGGCATCGCGCCCGACATGCACGAGCGGATTTTTGAAGACTTCGTGCAGGCCGACGACAGCATCGCGCGGCGGTTCGGCGGCACCGGCCTCGGACTTGCGATCGCACGCCGCCTCACCCGCTTGATGCGCGGCGAGCTGACGGTGGAGAGCACGCCGGGCGCCGGCAGCGTGTTCACGCTGCTCGTTCCGCTCGGTCAAGCGGCAAACGGCATCGCGCAAGGAGCGCTGCCGCTGCCATCGCGGCAGCTTCGCGTGCTGCTGGTCGACGACGATCCGGTCAATTGCGAGGTCGGCGAAGCGATCCTGCAACGGCTCGGCCACCGCGCCGCGATCGCAAGGAACGGCGCGGAGGCGGTCGCGCTTGCCCGCGATCAGGCGTTCGAAATCATCCTGATGGATCTGCACATGCCCGACATGGATGGTGTGGAGGCGGCCGCGCGCATTCGACGGCTCCCGCTGCAGCCGGTGCCGCGGATCATCGTCGTGACTGCCGACGTGTCGCGCGGCACCCGCGAACGGCTCACAGCCGCGGGCATCACCAAGGTCGTCGGCAAGCCGATCCTGATCGGTGCCCTTCGCGAGGCGATCGAGGACGAGCCCGAACACGGCGCCGCCGACGCGCCGCTCGAAACCGGCGCGTTGATCGACCGCTACTTCCTCGACGACCAGAAGGAGTTGCTCGGCGCCGCGCAAATCACCAAGCTTCATGATCTGCTGGACCAGACCGGCGAAAGGCTGATCGCCGACATCACTGCGGCGGCCTCGAGCGGCGATCACAAGCAGGTTGCGCGATCCGCGCACCAGCTCGGCAGCGCCGCGAGCGCGCTCGGCCTGGTCCGGCTGTTCGAACGCTGCCGTGACATCGAGCTGACGGCACCGGCGATGTCACCCCACGAATGCCAGGATGCAGCGCGCGAGCTCGCCGCGCTTCGCGAGGCCTCGATGGGCGCGCTGGACGAACTGCTCGCGCCCGCCGAGCCGCGCCCGGTCAGCTAGCCCCCGAGACGCCACGAGCGCTTTAGCTTGGGTTGTCCCGAGCGCTAGTGCGAAGGGCCGCAATTGAAGGTCTTGATCTTGCCGGCATGGTCGAACACGAGGACCGCACTTATGACACCGGTGCTCGTGACGTACGAGATCGCTGCTCCGTCGTGCGAGGGTCGAAGATCGTCGAGACCCGAGGCGGGATCTTCCCGGAGACGGTCAACCCAATGTGCGCGGAGGGCTTCCTTGCCGGTCAAGGTCTTCGCACCGCCGCAGTCACAATGAACCACGGCATTTTCCGCGCACATCTCCAGAATTGCTTCAACATCGCCAGCGCGATAGGCATCGAGCCAATCGACCGCGGCGGCCAACGGGTCGAAGGACATGATCTTCACCGACATGTCGTCATCGCCAGACAGGACGAGCGCCACGACTTTGCCATTTCAGAAGTATCAGTATTCGTTCTGCAGCGTGCTGCAGTGCCTCATGGCAAGCACGGCTCGCAAAGCAAAGCTTTGGTCGACCTTCCCGGCAACTTCATCAGCCTCGGCAGCTCCATCAGATGGTGCGATGGCGTTGCGGTCTTTTCGAGCGGCCAATGCGTCCAACTGCACGGACAACACCGCCAGCGCCAGCCTGATTTGGTCCAGTTCCTGCGATCGATTATCTTGATCCATTCCCCTGCGTCCATTCGACGTCGACCGTTTAGACGTGCGGCGCAGTCACTTCCACTTCGCGGATCTGAAAATCGCGAATGCTCATGCCTGCATCCAAGAGCTCGGTGACCCAGCGTGGTCGTTTGCCTCGGCCACTCCAGGTTTGGTCGGGTCGAGCCGGATTGCGGAACTTTGGTGTCACTGCAGGATAGGGACGCCGGGAATATTCGCTTCCCTGGACCCGCACGGCATTTGCCTGCAACTGAGCCAGCCGCCTGTCGAGCTCGGTTCTCTGACTTTCCAGTTTCGATGCTAGTATGGCCACGATGCTCTGATGCAGATCCCAAAGCTCATCGACAGCCATTTCCATCAGGCTTCGTTCATCCACGGTGCGCCCTCGCTGTTCTTGGCATGGAAAGCCGCCTGAGGGCGGCCTTCCCGATGACCAAAACTTGCCGGACTGCGTTCAGACGATGCGAAGTGTTGCTCCGTCCGAGCGCCGGCGATACGCCAGGAAGCCCACGCCGGCGAAGCCCAGGATCATCATCGCCCAAGTCGTCGGCTCGGGAACTGCGGTAACGGCACTCACGCCCGACAGCTCGAACTGCTTGATCTGCGAGAAGCCGGTAGCTGAGTGAAGAGTGACGAAGGTCAGGTTGGTGCCGTTGATCGAGAATGCCGTAAATTCGTTCAGGCCATTCTTGAGGTTGCTAAGGCTGGCAGTGCCGCCGTTCGAAGCAGTGATCGTGAACGGGTCAGGGCTCAGAATGTCGAAAACAACATCGGTAAACGTGAAGCCCTTCGCGATCGTAATCGTGAGGTCGTGGTACAGCGATTGGGAGAAATCAATCGAGGCGAAGCCGTTCTTGGCGTCGACGATGGACGGGCTGGTGAAGGACACCAACGGCGTTCCCGTCTGACTGCCGACATGGCCTGTGATGTCCGTGGAGAGGGCGGCGTCGAAATAGATCTTTTGCTCGGTCAACGCACTGCTCGGGCCGATTTGAACGTCGAGATTGCCAGTGACATTGACGATGGGCGCTGCGTTGGCACATCCAGCAAAAAAGACGGCCCCTGCGAAGATCGTACCTGCAACTAAGGCCCGATTGAAAATCATCATAATACTCCTGCGATGACTAATGGAGGACTAGGCGGCTCCCCGGTTAATGGTTAAAAAGGATTGGCCAAAAGGCCTCTATTTTAATCCATTAAAAAGATATTAATTGAACGCCCCGGCCCCAGCCATATGCCGGAGGACATAGAACCCCGAGACGAGGTTTAGCTCATGCTCAAGCGGTTCAAAGATGAAGGATCATTCCGGCACTGTATCCGGATAGTGATCGCTGATCGGCAGCCGATCGTCCTGCAGGGGCTCATATCTCTATTTGCGACGCAGCATGACTTCGAGATCATCGCATCGTGCAGCGATGGGACAAGTTTCCTCGAAGCAGTTCGGAATTTCGCGCCGGACGTCGCGCTTCTTTCCGACTCCCTGCCCCGCCTGACCGTCGCCGAAATTCTCGCAGTTGCGAAAACCGAAAACCTGGCCACGCGGCTGGTGTTCTTCACCGATTACGAAAACGACGACGAGCTCGCATCGGCTCTTGCAGCCGGCGCCTGCAGTGCAATTTCCAAGTCCGAGAATCCCGGTGTCGTGCTGGGATCTCTGAGGATGATCGCGGAGCGCAGCGCCTCACCGAAGCAGATCCTGGCTCAATCGGCGACCGGAAAGGAATCCGACAGCGCCAAGCTGGAAAAGATGCTGGGATTGCTAACTCAGCGGGAGCGCGAAATTGTACGACTTGTATCCGATGGCCTGTCGAACAAGGAGATTGCGCGGCAACTGCACCTTTCCCACGGCACGGTAAAGGTGCACCTCCACAACATATTCCAGAAGCTTGCGGTCAATAACAGGACCGTGCTCGCGACGATTGCGTTGTTGCAACGATCGGCCGGCTTCGGCGCGCTCTTCCTCGCCGCACTTGCCTTCGCAATCTTGGACGACGCCGAGGCAGCGAGCAGGAAGGACTCCTCGGGGGATGACGACAGCACCGCATGGAATACCGACGCAGCGCTCGAGCACGCTGAGTCCAAACTGAAGCAAGCAATCGTCCAGCACACCGTCGATGTCGGCGAGAAGATCCTGGCTTCCCCGAGAGGCCCTGCCGATGAGACGAGCCAAGGGGCATCCTCGGCAGCAAGAGCGGAAACGTTTGGGGCGGCTCAGCAGAGCGTCCCGTCCATTCTCCAGAGAAGCGACGGTCCGATTGGATCCAGCACTCCCCCACCTTCTATTTCTCCATCCTTGCGAGCGATCGATAATGGTCAGATCGCAGGCCCCGTAGCGCAGCAGCAATCCGCTCTGCTGCCGCCCGGCTCCAATCCCACGAAAGGCCAGGCCGGCTTTGGTATTTTCACGATGCTGGCCGGCGCGTGGATCTATGGGCTGGAGAGCGCCCACGCTGCGGCACACGCATCTGGTTCGAGCGAAGTGCTGGCCGACACTGCGATGGTCGCGGCCAGAGATGGCGCCGCGAAAGCGACGTCGTGGGCGAACACGATCAACCTGGCAGCCTTTGGCCCTCTGGCGGTCCTGCACTTGACGTCCGCAAACCAGTCAGTGCCGCCCCATACCCTGGCGTGGATTTACGATCCCGCGCGTAACGAAACCATCGTGTATGTGAATTCAACCGATCGCAGCCTGAACATCGGGGATGCCGGCCTGCAGGAAGTTCATATTCAGGGTTTTGTTTCCGCCGCAGACTTGGATTCCATCTTCGGTTCGCAAGCCACGGCTGTTGCTGCGGCCTTGCATGGTATCGATGCCACGTCGATCGCAAGCGACGCAGACTTTCTGACGACGAACACCGCCCATGCCTCTATTCAAGCCGGGGCAAGCGAGAGCGCAGACGGGGCGGCTGGTGTCTGGAGCATGCCTGCCGACGACGACTTGAGATTTCACTTCGGGCGCGACCGCGGCGATTCCGACGTTTCGGCGAAGCGCATAAGTTCAAGTGACGATTCTGCTGCGACCCAACAAGACAGCGACGACTCAGCTGGCGCCCCAGTTCCCGTTTCATCAATCGGAGTTGCTGGTACCAAGATAACAAGCCTTTTCGAAGACAGTCTCACATCGAAGAAGGAAGCTCTCGATACCAACAACAGCGGTTCGTCGACGGATCATGGTAAAGCGCCGGCATCCGCTGAACCTGCAGTTTTGGCGTTTGCCCCGGTAGCGGCAGTTGCCGCGCCGGCCCAATCTAGCGCCGCACCTGGCAAGAGCGCAGAGAATGGTCATTCGCAACACGCTGACGAGACGGCCGCGGACACCGCCGCAGCCAGCGGAGCGGCCGAACCAGACCCCACACCCGGCAAGAGCGAAGAGAACGGTCATTCGCAGCACGCTGCCGAGACGGCCGCAGATGCCGCCGCAGCCAGCGGAACGACCGAACCGGACACCACACCCGGCAAGAGCGCGGAGAATGGTCATTCGAAGCACGCTGCCGCGGCGGCCTCAGATATAGCCGCAGTCAGCGGAACGGCCGAACCGGACACCACACCCGGCAAGAGTGCAGAGAACGGTCATTCGCAGCACGCTGCCGCGGCGGCCGCAGATATAGCCGCAGTCAGCGGAACGGCCGAACCGGACGCCACACCCGGCAAGAGCGCGGAGAATGGTCATTCACAGCACGCCGCCGCGGCGGCCTCGGACGCAGCCGCAGCCAACGAACCGGCCGAACCGGACGCCACACCCGGCAAGAGTGCAGAGAACGGTCATTCACAGCACGCTGCCGCGGCGGTCTCGGACACAGCCGCAGCCAGTGGGCCGACCGAAGCTGACGCCGCGCCCGGCAAGAGCGCAGACAACGGTCATTCGCAGCACGC
>NZ_JAFCKB010000011.1 GCF_018130615.1 Bradyrhizobium manausense | reverse complement strand
AACCGGTCTCGTCGCTGCACTCGGTCCCGCGTGCCGCCTTCGGCGTCGCTATGCTCACGCTCCTGCGGGTGCCATTTCTCGAAGGCGATGCGCGCTGGCGCACGCCTGATACGGCCTGCGGCCTAAGGCAGATTGCGAAGAGGCTGAGAGTAAGAGTGCAGGCTGGGTTTTTCCGTGACGGGTTACAAGCTGCGAGAGAGGCTCGCGGCGCCCGTCGCGGAGAACCGCGATGTCAAACCCTGCTGTTCGCGCGCGCGCCGGCCAGGACCGGGCGAACCTCTATAACGAAATCACCGACAAGATTATTGCCGAGCTCGAGGCCGGACGCGTGCCTTGGGTTCAGCCCTGGGGTACGGCAGCGGCGAAAGCGCCGCTGGCCATACCGAAAAATGCATCGACCAACCGGCAATACAGTGGCGTTAACATCCTCATCCTCTGGGGAGCCGTGATTGAACGCGGATTTGCCGGTCAAAGTTGGCTCACATTTCGTCAGGCTCTCTCGCTTGGCGGCCACGTTCGCAAGGGAGAGCGCGGCGCCACAGTCGTCTACGCCGATCGTTTCTTGCCGAATGACGAGAAGCGACGCGCCGCTGAGACCGGCGAAGACGCGCAAGCGATTCCATTCCTCAAACGTTTTACCGTTTTCAACACCGATCAGTGCGAGGAACTGCCCGACAACATTGCCACCGGTGCGCCGCCACCGCCGGCTGGCCTCATCGAACCCACGGTCGACGCCCTGATCAAGGCCAGTGGAATTCCATTTCGGATTGGTGGAGATCGCGCATTCTATGCCACAGCCGAAGACTATGTTCAGGTCCCACCGCCCCAGGCCTATTTCGAACCCATCAACTGGCACCGCACCGCGTTGCATGAACTCGGTCATGCGACCGGGCACTCCTCGCGTCTCAACCGCGACCAGAGCGGATCTTACGGTACGAAGAAATATGCCTTCGAAGAGCTGGTCGCCGAATTAAGTTCCGCGTTCAGCTGCGCGTCGCTCGGGATCGTCCCGACCGTGCGCCATGCCGACTATATCGGCTGCTGGCTTGAAGTCCTGCGTGAAGACAATCGGGCCATCGTGCGGGCCGCCTCGCAGGCGAGCAAGGCCGCGGACTATTTGCTCGGCTTCGTTCCCGGGTCCATTGAGCCCGCGTCGCTGGATTCGGTTGTCGCCGATCACCTGGTGGCGTGATGCGTGGCTTCGTGGCCGGGTGAGAGTGAGAGGAAGGGAGGTTGTTCGCGACGGGTTGGAAGCCGAGAGAGAGTCTCACGGCCACCCGTCGTGGAGAGCCAAAATGACGAAAGCCGTACAAAAGATCACGCTGTCGCCTTCCCGGGACATTCCCTTCAACAAGCTCGTGCTCAGCCAGTCGAACGTTCGCCGCGTCAAGGCCGGGGTCTCGATCGAGCAACTAGCCGAGAGCATCGCGCAGCGCACGCTTCTGCAAAGTCTAAGTGTCCGGGCCGTCGTTGATGTAGATGGCAACGAGACCGGCATGTTCGAGGTGCCGGCGGGCGGCAGGCGCTATCGCGCCCTCGAGCTTCTGGTGAAACAGAAACGCATGTCAAAGACGCAGGCGGTGCCGTGCGTTGTGCGTGAAGGGGGCATTGCCGCGGACGATTCGGTGGCGGAGAACGATGAGCGGGTCGGTCTGCACCCGCTCGATCAGTTTCGGGCCTTCCAGACTCTCCGCGATCTCGGCATGACCGAGGAAGACATCGCCGCCCGGCACTTCGTGAACCCTGCGATCGTGAAGCAGCGGCTGCGGCTGGCGTCGGTGTCGCCGAAGCTGCATGAGGTCTACGCCGAAGACGGCATGACGCTCGAGCAGCTCATGGCGTTCTCGGTCACAGCCGATCACGCCCGCCAGGAGCAAGTCTGGGAGAACGTCAGCCGTTCCGGTTATGATGAACCTTACCAGATCCGCCGGCTGCTCACTGAGAACACTGTGCGTGGGTCCGATCGCCGGGCGCAGTTTGTGGGCCTCGATAAATATCAGCACGCGGGTGGCGGCGTTCTGCGGGATTTGTTCGAGCACGACGACGGCGGCTGGCTTCAGGACGTCGTGTTGCTCGACCGCCTCGTAACCGAAAAGCTCAAAGCCGAAGCTGAGACGATTGCTGCCGAAGGCTGGAAGTGGATCTCAGTCGCCGTAGACTTCTCCTACGGTCACACTCAAGGCCTACGAGAAATCGAAGGCAGACCTGTCGATCTCTCGCCTGAGGAGCAGGCCACCATCGATGCGCTGAACGCCGAGCAGGCCAGGCTGGAAACCGACTACCAGGATGCCGACGCATTGCCCGAAGAGGTCGATCAGCGTCTGGGCGAAATCGAGTCGGCACTGGCGGCATTTGAAGACCGGCCGATGCTTTACGAACCGACCGAGATCGCCCGAGCTGGTGTCTTCATCAGCATCGATTCCGAAGGACGCCTCTCCGTGGACCGGGGTTACGTCCGGCCGGAGGACGAAGTGCAGGAAACTGATCCTGATGTCGGGCAGCACGCCGACGTGTCGTCGACTGAAGGGCAGGAGCCTGGCACTTCAGTTCAGCGCACGATCATCGCAGTCGCAGGTGGCGCTCCTGATGCCGAAGAGGATGATGAGGACACGGCGAAACCTCTGCCGGATCGGCTGATCACCGAGCTGACGGCGCATCGTACGCTGGCATTGCGGGATGCGCTGGCAGAAAATCCTGCGATCGCGTTCCAAGCGGTGCTGCATAACTTCGTGCTGACGGCCTTTTACCGGTTCGCATCGTCCGGGAGCTGTCTTGAGATCGGCCTTCGCACGCCGAATTTTCCCGCTCAAGCTCCCGG
Source organism: Bradyrhizobium manausense (assembly GCF_018130615.1). Classification (GTDB taxonomy): domain Bacteria; phylum Pseudomonadota; class Alphaproteobacteria; order Rhizobiales; family Xanthobacteraceae; genus Bradyrhizobium; species Bradyrhizobium manausense_A. The sequence goes on along the minus strand of NZ_JAFCKB010000011.1, from coordinate 225,746 downwards.
GCTGAGGGAAAGCGTCTCCGCTAAGGCTGTCGAGGCGCGGCATGAGGCCTGGAAGGCACGGTTGCCGAAGAGCGAGAACGATCTTTGGGACGCGCTCACGGCCCTTGATGGTGGTGCACAAGCATCATTGTTCGCCCACTGTGCATCATTTGCCGTCAACGCCGTCTATGAACCCGCCAATCGCTACAATCAAGGTCGGGTTTCCGCCCACGGTGTCCGCACGCGTCTCGACCAGGCTGATGTGCTGGCCCGCGCGGTCGGGCTCGACATGGTGCAGGCTGGCTGGCGACCGACCGTCGACAACTATCTCGGTAGGGTCACCAAGCCGCGCATTCTGGAGGCGGTGCGGGAAGCCAAGGGCGAGCCGTCGGCACGACTGATCGACCATCTGAAGAAGGCTGAGATGGCAAAGGAGGCCGAGCGTCTACTCGATGGCTCGGCTTGGTTGCCGGAGCCGCTGCGCCTCGTCGATCCCGATGCGGTGCCAGTGGCGCAGGAGGGCGAAGCAGGCCCGCTGCCCGAATTCCTCGCCGACGAGGAGGATCAGGAGAACGGCGGCGACGGTGATCCGCAACAGCTCGACGCGGCCGAGTGACATAGAGCGGGATGGCTCCAGCCATCCCGCGTTGCTTGGGGACCGGTGTGCAGCGCCGGTCCCCATTTTTTTTGGTGAGTGCTGAGAGGGAGAGTCGGGCCGGCAAGGATTTGAGCCGTTGGGGTCAGAAGAGAGCGCCTGATGGTTCGACCCGTTCCTGCTCTCCGAAAGAAATCCTGCCATGACCGAATCTCTCGCCGGCGGCGTTGCCGCCGCGCCGCTCTCGATGCGTGCCGCTGCAAGTCTCACCTCTGCTGCTGTCAGGACCGCGCGACAGCTCTTGACCGATCTCGAGCGGGGCCGTCGCATCGATGCCGCCGCCCTGCGTTGCGCCATGGAAGCTGCATTCGGTGGCTCGGACGCCGCCGGCGCCTGGAACTGGAAGACCGCCTATGACGTCTGCGAGGTGGCAACCGTTCTCTTCCTTCGCAAGTTTGGCCCGGCCATGCGCGCCAAGGCTGGTTCGACGGCCGCGATGCTGCCGATGCTCGCGAAAATCGCCAGCTGTCTGCCGACCCATACGCGGCGTTCCGAGGACAGTCAGGCGTTTCAGCAATTCTCGACGCCGATCCCGCTTGGGCTAGTCGCATGCACCGCAGCCGGTATTACCCCTGCCGACCGCGTTCTGGAGCCATCCGCCGGGACCGGCTTGCTCGCCATCCTTGCCGAGCTCGCCGGCGGCTCTCTGATGTTGAACGAGTTGGCCGAAGGCCGCGCGGCGCTGCTCGATCATTTGTTTGCCAACGTTGAGGTCACGCGGTTCGACGCTGCGCAGATCGATGATCATCTCGACGCGAACGTCGTGCCGACCGTCGTTCTGATGAACCCGCCGTTCTCCGCTGTGGCGAATGTGGATCGAAGAATGGCGGACGCCGCTTTCCGGCACATTGCTTCGGCGCTCGGGCGTCTTTGCGACGGTGGACGCCTCGTCGCCATCGCTGGCGCAGGTCTTGCGCCGGATAACCCGGCGTGGACTGATGCCTTTGTTCGCCTCCAGGAGTGCGGACGGGTCGTGTTTTCTGCCGCCATCGACGGCGTCGTCTACGCCAAGCACGGCACTCAGACGGACACGAGGCTGCTTGTCATCGATAAGTTGCCCGCCGCCGATCCGAAGGCTTTTCCCGCCTCGCAAGGCTTGGCCGGCGATGTCGCCAACTTGCTCAATTGGGTAACCCTGCATGTGCCGCCGAGGCTGCCCGTCGCCGCATCGGTCGTGGCCGACGTCATTAGGCGCCCTGCAATCTCCCGATCGGCCGGCGCCATTGCTGCAAACGCGTTCACTTCGCGGAGCGCGCCAGAAGGTGTGGAGCTTACGTACGAGACCGTCGAATGGTCGCCGCCGGAAGGCGCCCGCCTCACCGACGCTCTTTACGAGGAGTATGGATTGCAATCCATCCGTATTCCCGGATCACGCGCACATCCGACCAAGCTCGTGCAGTCCGCGGCGATGGCTTCCGTTGCGCCACCGAAGCCATCCTATCGTCCGCACCTGCCCTCGGCCCTGGTGGCAGTTGGAGTCCTGTCGGACGCCCAGATCGAGAGCGTTATTTATGCCGGCGAGGCGCATTCCGAATTTCTCGCGGGCTCCTGGACTGTCGATGCGACGTTTGATGTTGTGGCCGCCGCACGCGACGACGCAGAGAATGCCGTTCGCTTTCGCCGCGGCTGGTTCTTGGGTGATGGCACCGGCGCGGGCAAGGGACGGCAGGTCGCAGGGATCCTGCTCGATAATTGGCTCAAGGGCCGCCGCCGTGCGGTCTGGATCAGCAAATCCGACAAGCTGATTGAGGACGCCCAGCGCGACTGGTCCGCGCTCGGCATGGAGCGACTGCTCGTTACGCCTCTGTCCCGGTTTCGCCAGGGCACACCGATCCGGCTTTCTGAAGGCATCCTTTTTACCACCTATGCCACGCTACGCACCGACGAGCGTGGCGAGAAGCTTTCGCGTGTCGGGCAGATCGTTGAATGGTTGGGCTCCGACTTCGACGGAGTGATCGTCTTCGACGAGAGCCATGCCATGCAGAATGCGGTCGGCGGCAAGGGTGAGCGCGGCGACCAGGCGGCCTCTCAGCAGGGGCGTGCGGGGCTGAGGCTCCAGCACGCCTTGCCCAATGCTCGCGTGGTTTATGTCTCGGCGACTGGCGCCACCACGGTCCACAACCTCGCTTATGCCCAACGCCTCGGCCTTTGGGGCGGCGCCGATTTCCCGTTCGCCACACGCGCCGAGTTCGTTGTGGCAATCGAGGAGGGTGGCGTCGCGGCGATGGAGGTGCTCGCGCGCGATCTCAAGGCGCTCGGTCTCTACGCGGCCCGTTCATTGTCCTATGAGGGCGTCGAGTACGAGCTCGTTGAACACCAGCTTACACCGGAGCAGGTTCGCATCTACGACGCCTATGCAGATGCGTTCAGCATCATCCATAACAACCTCGACGCGGCGATGCGGGCCGCCAACATCACCGGCGAAACTAGAACGCTGAACGGGCAGGCAAAATCGGCGGCCCGATCCGCCTTCGAGAGCGCCAAACAGCGCTTCTTCGGCCATCTGCTGACCTCGATGAAGACGCCGTCGCTCATCCGATCGATCGACCGCGATCTCGACGCCGGCCATGCCGCTGTCATCCAGATTGTTTCAACGGGCGAAGCGCTGATGGAGCGCCGGCTCGCCGACGTCCCGACCGAAGATTGGGGCGACGTCCAGGTCGACATCACCCCGCGCGAGTATGTGCTCGACTATCTCGCCCATTCCTTCCCGGTCCAGCTCTACGAGCCGTTTACCGACTCGGAGGGCAACCTCTGCTCTCGGCCTGTCTATCGCGATGGCCAGCCGGTTGAGAGCCGGGAAGCCGTGGCACGACGCGGCCGCCTCATCGAGAAACTCGCCTCGCTGCCTCCGGTACCCGGCGCGCTGGATCAAATCGTGCAGCGTTTCGGCACCGACATGGTCGCCGAAGTGACCGGCCGCTCGCGCCGTATCATTCGCAAGGGCGACCGGCTGATCGTCGAAAACCGCGCCGGGTCGGCCAACCTCGCCGAGACCTCGGCCTTTATGGACGACATCAAGCGCATCCTCGTGTTCTCCGACGCGGGCGGCACGGGGAGGAGCTACCACGCCGAACTGTCGGCTCGAAATCGCCGCTTGCGCGTCCACTATCTGCTCGAACCCGGCTGGAAGGCGGATGCTGCGATCCAGGGCCTCGGCCGGACCAACCGGACCAACCAGGCGCAGCCACCGCTGTTTCGTCCCATCGCGACCGACGTGAAGGCCGAAAAGCGCTTCCTCAGCACCATTGCGCGCCGGCTCGACACATTGGGAGCCATTACGCGCGGCCAGCGCCAGACCGGAGGGCAGGGGCTGTTTCGACCCGAGGACAATCTCGAAAGCCAGTACGGACGTGATGCATTGCGTCAACTCTACACGCTGCTGGTGCGAGGCAAGGTCGACGGATGTTCGCTCGAGAGGTTTCAAGATGCGACTGGCCTGAAGCTGACGGATACCAATGGGCTCAGGGATGACCTGCCGCCCATCACGACCTTCCTGAACAGGTTGTTGGCCCTCACCATTGACCTGCAGAATGTGCTGTTCACCGCCTTCGAGCAGCTCTTGACCGCTCGGATCGAAGGCGCGGTTGCATCCGGCACCTACGACGTGGGGTTGGAAACCCTCCGTGCCGAGAGCTTTGTCGTCACCGACCGGCGGACGATCTATGACCATCCGGGGACCCGCGCCGAGACCCGGCTGCTCACGGTCGCCCAGCGCCAGCGCAATCATCCGGTGAGTCTGGATGATGCTCTTGCTCGTCTTTCCGATCGTCAGGCCGTCCTGCTCGTCAATGAGCGCTCGAGACGAGCTGCCGTGCAGGTCCCCGCGGCGAGCGTCATGCTCGATGACGGCGAGATCGAGCGGCGCGCCCGTCTGATCCGGCCGATGGATCAGCACACGGTCCCCTTGACCACCATGGCCGAAAGTCATTGGGACGAAGCGGATCGTGAACGCTTTGCCTCGACCTGGCTGGCGGAGCTTGCCGAGGTGCCCGAGTTCACGGAAAGCACGATCCACGTTGTGGCGGGCTTGCTGTTACCGATCTGGAAGCGGTTGCCGAACGAGTCGACCCGCGTCTATCGGCTCCAAACCGATGCGGGCGAACGGATCATCGGACGCAAGGTCTCTGCTGTCTGGGTCGCAAGCGTCCTTGCGGCGGACGCGCCTTCGCTGACGCCGGATGCTGCCTTTGCCGCGCTGGTGGAAGGACGGACCGTCCTCGATCTAACGGAGGGGCTCCAGCTTCGTCGAGCCCGGGTGATGGGTGCATATCGCATCGAGCTGTCGGGATTCAACGACACGATGCGCGATCGTCTCCGTGCTTACGGCCTCTTTGGGGAGATCATCTCCTGGAAGCTGCGCATGTTCGTACCCACGGACGCGAGCGGCATTGAGGTCCTGTCGAGGGTGCTCGACACCTATCCGGTTACGGGCGTCAGTGAGCGGGAGGCCGCGTAATGTCCGGCGATGTCTCCGAGCTGGCACGCCGCCTCGCGCGCGAGGCCGAGGCGGTGTGCCGACACTATCTCCCCAATGGTAAGCGGGCGGGGCGGTACTGGGTGGTTGGTGACGTCCACAACACCCCGGGCCGCTCGTTATTTGTGCGGCTCCAGGAATCGTCGACGGGCCCCGCCGGCAAATGGACCGATGCCGCGACCGGGGGGCATGGCGATCTCCTCGACATCATCCGCGAAAGCCTTGCCTTGCGAGACTTCCGCGAGGTCGCCGAGGAGGCGAGGCGCTTTCTGAAGCTACCTCGTTCTGAGGAGCAATCACTCCCGAGACCCGTTCGTCCAGTCGTGCCGGCCGGATCGCAAGAAGCCGCCCGTCGACTTTTTGCGATATCCGGTCCGATCGAAAGGACGTTGGTGGAAACGTATTTGCAACGTCGTGGAATAAGCCAAATCCACCACGGTGGTAGCCTGCGCTTCCACCCACGCTGCTACTACCGACCGGACGAGCATTTGCCGACTGAAACCTGGCCGGCGATGATAGGCTCTGTCACGGACCTCGAGGGACGGATTACCGGCGTGCATCGCACCTGGCTAGATCCACACGGCTTTGATCGCGTGCGGCTCGGCAAGGCCCCGATCGACACGCCACGAAAGGCCATGGGCGACCTGCTTGGTAACGCCGTTCGCTTCGGCGTGGTGGACGACGTGCTCGCTGCGGGCGAGGGGATCGAGACCATGCTGTCGCTGCGTTATGTACTGCCGACCTTGCCCATGACCGCTGCTCTCTCGGCCAATCACCTCTCAGCCATGCTGCTGCCGTCTGGCCTACGCCGACTCTATATCGCCCGTGACGCGGATGCCGCCGGAGATGCAGCACAGGCTATTCTCACCCAGCGCGCGCAAGACGCCGGCATTGAAACGATCGCGTTGTCGCCTCGGCTTGGCGACTTCAACGAAGATCTGCACATCTTCGGCCTCGAGGCCCTCCGAGCAGCGTTGCTACTTCAACTCGTACCAGAGGACGTCATCCGTTTCCTGCATTCGTCGATGGCAACCGCGGAATAGCCCCGGCGATTCGATGGGCCTCGACGGGTCGGTCGCGGTTCGGCCACTGCCGGAAGAGGACGCGACCACGGCCTTCTAGAGGGCGATCGGACGGCAAGCGGCTCGGGCCGGCAATGGCTGCGTCCGGCTATTTTCCGCCGCGCGCCGGCGATGAGAAGACATATTAGTCACGTTATCGGCGCGCTTTGCATCGCGAAGCAAAATAGCCGGCCTCCGCCATCCTCCGCTGCGCTTCGGCCCTCCGCTCCGCTCCGGGTTCTGGCCCGTTCCGCCTGCCGTTTGAGTGATCGCCACGAAGGCCGCGATGGTCGCGGCCGATCCGGCAAAGGATCACCTCCATGACCGATCACGATGACATCGAACCGCCGCACGCCGCATCTCCGACCGAACGCGTTCTTACCGAATTGCAGCTCTTCGGTTACCGCCCCTTCGACGACCAGCCCGATCCACGGCCGCTTCCTGAGGGCAAGAACATCGCCGGTGCCGTCGCCGATATCTTTGATGCCCTGGTCGCGACGTTGAGCGACACGCGGCTTGAGCCGGACCTCGACGATCTGCTCTGGTCGACTGTCAACCTGTTCCATCGTGTCGTCGACCGCATCGGTCGCCAACTCGACGACAACGAACAGTCGCAACAGAAGAGTCAGCGCGAGCAGGACGGTTCCGAAGTTCGATCCGTCGAACTCGAACGCATCACGGCGGAAGGCATCACGCTGATCGAGCGGCGCAACTGCCTGGAGCTCTTCCGTGATCAGGCCATCGAGCGCTTTGAGACACACACCGGCTCATTCTGGCGCCCCCGATCAGGATCGCTAGTGAACCACCGTACGCTGACCGCAGCGATGATCGACTCCCGCGACTTCATCGCGGCCAAGCGCCGCGCCGAGACCGAGGTCATGCTGCCCGCTGGGCCGAAGATCGCGCTCACCGGAGGGCTCGACTTCAACGACCATCATCTGATCTGGGATCGCCTCGACAAGGTTCACGCCAAGCATCCCGACATGGTCCTGCTCCACGGCGGCTCACCCAAGGGGGCCGAATTGATCGCCTCCAAATGGGCGACCACCCGCAAGGTGCCCCAGATCGCCTTCAGGCCCGACTGGACGAAACATGCCAAGGCAGCACCTTTCAAGCGCAACGATGCCATACTCGAAATCCTACCGATCGGCGTCATGCACTTCCCGGGCACTGGAATCCAGGACAACCTGGCCGATAAGGCGAAGCGGCTCGGCATCCCGGTCTGGATGTTCGGCGGCGCGTGAGCGCCGTCTGCTCGACTGAAGTCTTTGAGGCGAAATTGCTCACGCCGCAACTCCGCCTCGTTTCGACCCTATGTCCAGGTTGCGCCGTGGTGGTGGTGGAAGGCGCGACTCTCAAATCTATGCACATGGAGCCACCACCATGCTCGCCATTGGGCTTGTTCTCAACGCACTCGGCATCGGCTTGTTCTGCTGGGCGATCTTTGCGCTCGCTGTTTATGCCTTGCCGTTTTTCGTCGCGCTGAGTATCGGGATGACTGCGTTGCAGACCGGCACTGGTGTCGTCGCCGCGCTTCTTATCGGGACGGCCGGCGGCGCGCTGACGCTCGTCCTCGGCCAGATCGCCGTCGCTGTTACTCGGTCCTTGGCCTTGCGCATCGCGATCGCTACGGCATTCGCTGTTCCCGCCGCCGTCGCCGGCTATCATGTAGTGTTCGCCGTGTCCCAGATCGGGGTGCCATCGCTGGCTTGGCGCGAGGTCTTTGCCTGCCTTGGCGCGGTTTGCATTGGCGTCACGTCATGGTCGCGCCTGATGATTTTGGCGGAGACTCGTCTTATCGAGCCGGGCGGGGTGGTGGAGAACCCGTCCTAACTAGTTCTGGGCCTCACCCGGGCTCAGCGCCAGCCTTACCGGCAGACCATTGCCATCGATCACCGCATGGATTTTGCTCGTCAAGCCGCCGCAGGACCTTCCCATCGATTGGTGCCGGTCCTTGTGATGCAGGCTCCATGCTGATGCACGCGGACAATGGAGGTGTCGATCATCTGGACAGCGGCATCATGGGCAGTGGCAAGCGCTTCTATGATACGGCCCCAAACGCCGGCCCGCCACCACCTAATGAAGCGGTTGTAGCAAGTGGTGTATGGGCCAAACGCCGTCGGCAGATCACGCCGGGGTGCTCCTGATCGGAGGACCCAGAAGATGCCATTCAGGACCCGTCTGTCGTTCACCCGAGGAACACCACGCGGCTTGTTCGGCAGCATCGGCTTAATGGCGGTCCATTCATGGACGGCCAGGTCGTAGCGCATGATTCGACCCCCAGCTCGGGAGTTTGAATCACGGCAGCCCGGCCAAACGCAACGCTCTTGGCCCGCTCTTGGAACAGCGCTTACGGAAAGGAGCGGACATCACCAGTCCACCTTCGGAACGGCGGCTTTCGGGGAACCGAGTTTGTTCGGCAGTAGGGCGATGCCATCGACCGGCCACGCGTGACGCAGTTCCACTTAATGGAATTACATAGGTGCACCCGCCTGCGCTCGAATGCACAGTGCCGTCCAAAGGCACTTACGCCGAAAGGGAGGCAAAATATGTTATTGAATCATCTGAGGGGTATTGGGATTTCCGTTTGCGCCGTGGCGGCAGCAATGTCGAGCGCTCATGCTGACGAGGTGAAAGTGCTCACCACCGGCATCCTCAAAGGTTCATTCCCGCAGATCGCCGCCCAGTTCGAAAAATCGACAGGCCACAAGGTCACCATGTCCTGGGGGCCGTCGTCCGGCAATTCGCCGGAGGCCGCGCAGGTGCGTGTCAAAAATGGCGAGCAGATCGACGTGCTGATCATGGTCGACCAGGGAATGGATGAACTGATCGCAGGCGGCTATTTAAAGCCGGTCGAGCGCAAGGATATCGCGGTTTCGCGGATTGGTGTCGCTGTGAAGGCCGGCCATTCCCTGCCCGACATTTCCAATGCGCAAGCGCTGAAGAAAGCATTGCTTGACGCCAAGTCCGTCGGATATTCCGAAGGCGCGAGCGGCTCCTACGTCGCGAATGTGCTGCTCAAGAAGCTCGGCATCGAGGAGCAGGTGAAGCCCAAGGCCAAAGTCATCCTGGGCCGCAAGTTCGTGGGCGAATCCCTTGTGGAAGGCGAGGTTGAACTGGGTCTCCAGCAGATCAGCGAACTCCGGCTGGAAAAGGGCATCACCATCGTCGGACCACTGCCGGAAGACCTTCAGAAGGCGAGCGTGGTGTCGGCAGCCGTGTCGCCAAAGGCGACCAGCATTAGCGCTGCCCGGCAATTTTACGATTTTCTGTCGACGCCGTTCGCCACAACCGCGATCAAGAATAGCGGCGTCGACCTGCCGGCAGCCAAGTAGCGCACGTTCCAGCTGGAAGCGCCTCGACCGAAAGGTCGAAGCGCTTTTCATTCCAGTCTAGCTTAGGAGGACCTGGCCGACCAACTGCACACTCCCAAGGAGAGTAAGCGCGCGCATCGGTCCACACACAATCTCTCGACGGCGACCTTTCTAACGTCGCGTTGAAGGCGCTATCAAGCGATCGCGCCGCTTTCCCTGAGGTCGTCAATCTTTGAGCGGGGGTACCCCAAATCTGACAACACTGCTTCGTTGTGTTCGCCGATCCGCGGAGCGCCCCGCTCGCCAGATGTTGCGAGACCGGGAACGCTGACGACAGGATGCCTGCCCAAGCCATCGAGTTCGTCCCATCCGATCACGCCCAGGGCATTGACCTGCTCGTCCTTCAACAAGTCCTGGTACGTTTTGACAGGGGCATGGAGGACGTCCGCCTCGCTGAGCGCTGCAGTCCATTCGGCCGTCGACTTCTTCTGGATGATCGATGCGAGCAGATCTGACAGTTCGGCATTGTGCTCCAGCCGAGCTGCCGGCGACGCGAACCGTTCATCCGAGAACCACGTGTTTCCGAGCGCCTCGCAAAGGCGTCGAAAATCCGGATCGCGTCGAGCGTTGAGGCTAAGGAAGCCATCGGCCGTCCGAAATGTACCGACCGGAGAACCGGCCGCTTCGCTCGTTGAGCCAGACAGCGCGAACTCCACGATCTTCGCATGCTGGAACGCTAGGGCGCAGTGCAAGAGATTCGTTTCGATCCGACTGCCGACCCCGTACCGCAATTGCTTGTAGAGCGCGCCAGCAATGGACTGAAATAGGTACAGGCCAGCCACAGTATCAACCGCAAGCATGTCGAGCCGACGAGGCACGCCGTCGGAGCCGCGATTGATAGACATCAGGCCGCAGTAGCCTTGCATGACCGTGTCGGTCGCGGGCAACGCCTTGTTCGGACCGACACTGCCAAAGCCTGTAAGAGACGCGTAAATGACCTTCTCGTTATATGCCTTGACGGCTTCATAGCCGAAACCGAGCCGATCGATTACGCCCGGACGATAGTTCTCGATGATGACGTCGGCCTCGGCCGCAAGACGCCTAACGATATCCTCTGCATCTGGCGCTTTCAGGTCGAGAGCGACGCTCCGTTTGCCTCGATTCACAACGACCGAGTTGGCCGAGAAGTCCCCATAGGATCGGCCAAGCTGACGGCTCCAGTCTCCCCCCTTGACGGGCTCGATCTTAGTGACCGTGGCGCCGTGCTGCGCCAGCAGCATGCCGCAATACGGTCCCGCCACGCCTTGCGCGAACTCGAGAACGTTCAGTCCCGAGAAATTGTTGTCTGCCATCTCACTCATCCGATTTTTCCTTCAAATGTGGCGGCCTCAGTTCGGCCGCGCTGAAAATGGTCGCATTCAAGCTCAAGGACGCCGCAGGGAGAGCGCGATCCCTTGCCCAACTCCGATGCACATCGTCGCGCAGGCGCGTTCGCCACCCCGATCCCTGAGGTCCAGCGCCGCGCTCAGCGCCAGACGCGCGCCCGACATTCCCAGCGGATGTCCAAGAGCGATAGCGCCCCCGTTCGGGTTGATGTGCTCGGCTGAATCCGGAAGGCCAAGCAGCCGAAGCGACGCGAGCCCCTGCGCGGCGAACGCCTCGTTAAGCTCGATCAGATCGAAATCTGACGGCTTGATGCCGAGACGCCCAGCGAGCTTTTGCGTCGCAGGTGCTGGCCCGATGCCCATGATGCGGGGCGGCACGCCAGCTGTTGCAAGTCCTTCGACTTCGGCCAGCGGGACTAGCCCGTAGCGCGTGAGGGCCGACTCCGAGGCAAGCAACAACACGGCGGCGCCGTCGTTCACGCCTGACGCGTTGCCGGCGGTCACTGAGCCGCCCTTGCGGAACGGGGTCGGCAGGGCCGCGAGCTTCTCCAGTGTCGTCTCGCGCGGATGCTCGTCCTTCTCGACTATCACTGCGGGACCCTTGCGCTGCGGAACAGATATCGGGGTAATCTCGCGTGCGAGCCGCCCGTTCTTCTGAGCCGCGGCCGCGCGGGATTGCGAGAGCAGAGCGAACCGGTCTTGGTCCTCGCGGCTGACCTGAAACTCCTGTGCGACGTTCTCGGCCGTTTCCGGCATGGAATCGACGCCGTATTGGGCCTTCATCAGCGGATTGACGAAACGCCAACCGATCGTCGTGTCCTGCAACTCGGCCGACCGTTGGAACGCGCCTTCCGCCTTGCCCATGACGAGAGGCGCTCGCGTCATGCTCTCCACGCCGCCGGCGAGCACAAGATCGGTTTCGCCGGCCTTGATGGCTCTCGCGGCCGTACCGACGGCGTCGAGGCCGGAGCCGCACAAACGGTTGATGGTGGTGCCGGGCACGTCCACCGGTAGCCCCGCAAGCAGCGCTGCCATCCTGGCAACGTTTCGATTATCCTCGCCCGCCTGGTTGGCGCAACCGAAGATCACTTCATCGATTGAGGCCGCAGGCAGGTCGGGGTGGCGCGCGACCAACGCACGAATGACATGGGAGCCCATGTCGTCCGGCCGCAGAGATGCGAGCGCGCCGCCGTAGCGGCCAATGGGTGTGCGAATGCCGTCGACAATGTAGGCCTTGCTCATGGTGTTCATCCTCGCGCGAGTTAATGGGTTTCGGTGTTGAGGCTGGAGAAGCTGCGCCTCTCCGTTTCCAGCTGGATAAGAAGCGGCGCGACCTCGAAACCGAGCCCGTCGCGAGACGCACTTTCTTGCGCTATCGCGCGCACGCGCGAGAGGCCGATGGAATCGGCATAGTGCATGGGTCCGCCGCGCGATGCGGGGAAGCCGTAACCGTTGACCAGCACGAGATCGATGTCGGACGGCCGTGCCGCGATGCCTTCGGCCAAGATTTTGGCTCCCTCGTTGATCATGGCGGTCACAATCCGGTCCTGGATGTCGCTGGAATAGAAGGATCGTTGAGGCCGTCCAGTGCTGACCGCGTGCTCACGCACGATCCGCTCGATCTCTGGATCGATCTCGCGCCTGCCGTTCTTGTAACTGTACCAGCCCAGGCTCGCCTTCTGGCCTAACCGCCCTGCCTCACAGAGGCGGTCAACGAGCGGAACATCCCGGCCCGCGAGTTGACCGGAAGCTGCGAGTCTCTTGCGGCGGGCCCACGCGATGTCGAGACCTGCAAGATCCTGAACGGCGAATGGGCCCATGGCCATGCCAAAGGATTGCATGGCCTCATCGACCTGCCATGGCAGCGCCCCTTCCTCCAGCATGAATTCGCATTGCGCCCGGAATCTCGCCAGAATGCGATTGCCGATGAAGCCGTCGCATACGCCGGACACGACCGCGATCTTCTTCAGCTTGCTGCCAATCGCAAAGGCGGTCGCCAGCGCTTCTGCGCTTGTGCGCCGACCCCGAACGATCTCCAACAGCTTCATGACATTTGCCGGTGAAAAGAAATGCAGCCCGATGAATCGACTCGGGTTCGGAACGGCGTCCGCCATGGCCTCGATGTCGAGATAGGACGTGTTGGTCGCTATGATTTTGTCCAGCGGCAGCGCGGTCGTCAGACGGCCTAGTAGATCAAGCTTGACGGCCATATCTTCGAACACCGCCTCGATCACGAGGTCGCACGAGGCGAGATTTACGAGGTCCGTCGTGGTGGACAATCGCGACAGCCGTTCGCCGCGCGTCGCTTCATCAATCCGGCCAGAACGCAAGTAGCGCCCATACAGGCCCGCGATGCGCTCTCGGCCAGCCGACAGTGCAGCCTCGTTCATTTCCAGCACGGTGACTGCGTAGCCGCCGTCGAGAAACGCAACCGCGATTCCGGCGCCCATGGTGCCGGCCCCGATCACCCCAATGCGTCGGACATCTCGAGGCGCCACATCCGCCAGCTCGGGCAGATCGGAGGCTTCGCGCTCCGCGCTGGCGAGATAGCCGAGCGCATCAGATCGGTCTGCCAAATCTTTATCGTTCATGATGAAGAACCCCTCAAAGTTAGCCAAGGTCGAGATCTTCGGCTCAGCGAGGATCAAGCCCGTGTTCTCTCAGGACTGGCGCGGCATTCGCTCCAGCCAGGTAGGCGACAAGTTCGTGCGCCGCTTGCGGCGAACGGGTCGTGGAAAGAAATCCCGCAGAGAAGATCGTCACAGACTGAACGTCTTCGGGAAGCGGGCCGAGATAGTCGATCCCCTTTATCGTCAGAAGTTCGCTGACCTGCGTGAAGCCAATGTCGCCCATACCTGCCGCGATCGCCTCGCCGACTGACAGACCGGGCGCGAGCTGCAACAGCTTCGGCCGGATGTCGTCTGCAACACCCATCCGCGCGAACAGGGCGAGCATGTGGTTGCTGCTCGGGCCGGAGGAGATGACGAGCCTGTTTGCAGCGAGCAGAGTGCGCTTCAGACCGTCGATATTCGCCAAGTCAGGCCGAGAGGCGCCGGGCCGGCCAGCCACTCCGATCTTCGAGGCCGCGAGATCCACGCGCTCGGACACCGCTCCAAGCTTTCTCAACTCATTCACGCGGACGTCTGGAATGACGACAACGTCGAGAGCCTCGCCGGCCGTGGCGCGTCTCACAATATCGACCGTGCCGCCCCATTCGGCTTTGACCCGATGGCCGCTCGCCTTCTCGAACTGCGGGATGAGCTCAAAGTAAGGCTCGCGCACGGCGTTTGAGGCCAGGAGCCGTATCTCGTCGGCGGAGGCGCGCGAAGCGCCTCCACCCGCAAGAAGCGCAAGCGCGAGGACGTGTGCGACGAATTCGCGTGACATCAGCTGTGCGTTCCTCATTTTCACAGTCCGACCAGCGGCCAATAGGTAAACATCCAGAGCACGATAAGCACGTACATGAGGATCGCGAGCGGAATTCCGAGCTTTATCATGTCCCGCGTCGTGAAGCCTCCGGCGCCGTAGGCAATCATCGCCGGCGCGGAGGTGACAGGAATGATCGCCTGGCACTGCGCAATCAGCGAGACACCGAGCACGATGCCTACGATCGGAACCGCCGGGTTGTGAAGCGCGACGAGGAACCCAAGGATGGCCGGCGTAATGGCGGTCAGGCACGACGTGATGCTCGTGAAGCAGAATCGCACGAAGAACACGACGACGAAGATCATGATGGCAAGCATCGTGACCGACAGCGCGCCCATTCCGGAGTCGACGAACGCGACCTTCGACAGCCATGCGGCGCCTCCGGTTTTCGTGAACATTTCCGCCATCGAAATGCCTGCGCCAAACAGCAGGATCGAATTCCAGTCGACCCGCTTGTAGAGGTCGTTGCAGGCGATGACGCCAATGTTGGGCATGACGAGCAACAGCACGCAGAGGACGGAGATGGCCGAAGCCTCGACGTGGTGGAGTTTGTCGGTCGCCCAAAGAATGATGGTCATCGCCATGATGACCGAGGCCTTCTTCTCTGACGCTGTCATCGGCCCCATTTCCGCAAGCCTGGAATTGATGTAGTCCGCTCCCCCGGGAAGTTCGGCAAACTCGAACTTGAACAAACGGGTGACGAGGAAGTACAGCCCGATTGAGAAGACGATCGTGTAGGGCAACAGATAGACAAGCCAGTCTACATAGGTGACCCGCATCTGACCGGCGCCGCTGAGAAAGTTGACGATGACCGGATTAGGCGCGGCTCCGGTCAGAACGCCGACGCCTGTCACCGATGGCAGAATCCCCGCGAGCAGAAGCATCGCTTTCCCAATATGGCTGTCGCGTTTCACTCCGAAGGCTTCGATCAGGCCGATGACGATCGGAACGAGCGTCGCCGCGCGTGCGATGACAGACGGAATAATGAACGTTAGCGCGAAGGCGGTGACGATGATGCCGGCCATGATCGCCGGGGTCTTCGTTCCGACCAGCTTGAGGATCAGATAGGCCACGCGCTTTTCGAGGCTCGTGCTCGTGATCGCTGCCGCCATGGCGAGGCCGGCGGCCACGAAGAGCCACCCGCTGTTAGAAAACCCGCTGAGCGCAAGCGGGATCGCCTTACCGGTTCCAAGGACCTCGCCGGTGACTCCGCTTGTAGGAGAAAACCCGAGCGAAACGATCAGGAGAAAGATCAGCGCAATGGCGCTCACGCCGTACGGGATTGCCTCGGTGATCCACATGAACACGATGAAGGCCATAACTGCGAGAACACGTTGGCCGACCAGTGAGAGCCCCACTGGGGCCGGCGCTAAAGCGATGGCCGCCATCATGGCAAGGCCCAACAGCACAAGCAGATAATTTCTGACGCTTCCCGATCTCGTCGGTGGGGCATGCGCTACCGAGGACATGTGTTACCTCCCGAATGGATTTTTGTCGTACGCCACACTGCGCGGGCGCGGTCCTCAATCATTCCTTCGACACGGACTGGGCGAGGAACGTGGCGACAGACTCGCGATGTTCGGAGCTCGTGTAGCAGATGGCCTGCGCCTGGCTGCCGAGTTCGAAAATTTGATGCGCCGAATGTTCGAAGGTCTCGTTGATGATCTTTTTGCCGAGCGCCAGTGCGGTGGAAGAGCCTTGCGAGAGTTCGGCAGCCCAAGCCTGCGCCGCGGAGACGAGATCGACGCCAGCGACCTTGCGGTCCATGATCCCAAAGGAAAGTGCTTCGTCTGCCTCTATCATTCGCCCGGAGAAGATTAGTTCTTTCGCCTTCGAGAGACCGGTGCGGCGCGGCAGGAAATAAAGTCCGCCGCCATCCGGGATCAGGCCGCGCTTGATGTAGGACCAGGTAAACTTAGCGCGCTCGGACCCGATGACGAAGTCGCAGGCCAGCGCAGTATCCGCGCCGAGGCCGGCGGCCGCGCCGTTCACCGCAGCGATGGTCGGCTTCGGCAGCCCGAGCAGCAAAGATTGCACGCGATGCACACCCTGCTGACGCGCCCAGCCGTTGAATGCGACCTCGCCCTGCGGCGCCTCAAGCCGGCGCTTCATGCCGCTGATATCGCCGCCCGCACAAAAGGCGCTGCCGCGACCGGTCAGGACCAACGCCTTGATCGCCTTTTCGCACGCGACCGTTTCGAGAGCGGTCAGGAATTCCGCGCGCATCTCATCGCTCATGGCGTTACGGCGATCCGGACGATTAAAGGCGACAGTGGCAATGCCGGCGTCTACGGAAAATTCGATTAGCTGGTAGGTCATGTGGTGGTCCTTTGCTAAAAGATTTGCGGAACAGCCGATCCTGGGATCGGAAAGGCAAGCCTTCGGCGTCCGGCCAAACGAAAGCTGGCCCGGTCGGACGTATTGGCATTTGAAAAAGGATTGTGCTCAACAGCCGCTTGCCGCTTTTTAGCGCAGCGGCAAGCGCTCGTTCAGTCCGTTGGGCGGCACGTCGTCTCTCCCCGGCCGAGCGTCGCGCTCGCTTCATTCTCATTCTTACCGCTCCTATAAAGGATTGCGCCGGCACTACACATCCCCTAAATTCCACTAAGTGGAACTGCCGGATCGGTAACGGAAATGAAAATCTACGCCGGGGGGGTCGACGGCAATCGCTCGCTGGAGCGGGGCATCGAAATCCTGCGCGCGTTTCGTCCCGGCATCGATACGCTTGGCAACAGCGAGATCGCCGAGCGGACTGGACTGGCGCGCTCGACCGTCAGCCGTCTGACCCGAACGCTCGTTAACACGGGAATGCTCGACGAAGCTCCCGACACGAAGGGCTACCGCCTCGCCGCCTCCGTCATCGGCCTCGGCCACGCCATGCGAAGCGGCTCGCCTGTGCTGAACACGATCGGCCCATTGATGCGTGCGGAATCGTTCAAGCGGAAGCTGAATGTCGGTCTGGCGACCGCCGACCGGACGATGATGGTCTACCTCGAATCTGTTCGCTACAGCCCTCGCGCAACGCTCCGCAACATCGTCGCCGGCCAGCAAATTCCAATGGAATTGACTTCGCTCGGCCGGGCTTATCTCGCGGGGCTAGGGAAGCCGGAAAGGACTGCGCTGATCACGCAGTTCAAGCGCCGCACGGCGGCAGCGACACGCGCCCTACTGGACGAAGTTTCCGCGTCGATCGCCACGGTCGAACGCCAAGGATATTGCTCGGTCTCCTGGCAACGAGGCGTTCTCGCCGTCGCCGCGCCGCTGGTAGTCGATGGACTACCAGTCTATGCGCTCAACATGAGCCTGCAGGATGTAGAGCCATCCGACGCACTCGCGGCCGAGTTGGGTGCATATCTCCTCGCGTTCGCGTCGAAATGCAAGGCCGCGCTCTCTATGTGATCGTCGTAGATCCGCTTTATGGCCGGAGGGCGAGGACGGCTTATGGTCCATCGCGACATATTGCGCTGCCGCCCGAAGTCGGTCGCTCTAGGGGCAAAGCAGACATTGCTTTGGTCGCATCAGGCCGCCGGGTTTATGGGTACACGGCCTTACGGCCGCATGCCCCGAGGAATGACCGTTTCCTGCGTTCATCGTCGAACTGGTGCGCGTATATCAGCGCGGTGAACGGGGATGGTCGAAACCTGAGCACGTGCGAGGCGGTCCTCTTCGGAACTCCTCGATCAAGCTGCCGGCATTCGCTCTGGCCCACGCAGCCGCGGCAGAGCGGTCACCTCGATCCGTTCTTGGGAGACGATGCCGCCCTTTGCAGGAGATTGTTTCTCTTTCTGCGCCGAATCGTTCCGACCTCTTGTTCAGCAAAACCGAGATAAGCCACCTCGGTCTCCCGAGATTGCGGTTCAGCACGCGGACGCACGTGGCCTCGTTGATGGCTTGATCTGGCCGAAGACCGGCTTCGCCTCGATCGTCTGAGCCGCAACGCCGTTGATACGACTTTTTTCCCCTGGGCTTCGCCCATTCCTCGCGAGGCAAAAAAGTCGCCACAACGACGTCCTCCGCTGCGCTCCGGCCCAAGCGGGTGCGTCGCCGATCGTCTCCGGCCCTAGATCGCCATCGAGGCCGCGGTGGTCGCGGGCTCGAAACACAACAGGAGAAGTGACATGGCTAACATCGGTTCTTTCAAGAAGGTCGGCAACGAATTCCAGGGCGAGATCGTGACCCTGAGCCTGAAGGCCAAGGGCGTCCGCATCGTCGCCGAGACCAACCGATCCAATGACAACGCTCCCAGCCACCGCATCTATGTGGGCCGGGCGGAGATCGGCGCGGCCTGGTCGAAGCGTTCCGAAGAGGGCCGCGACTACCTCTCGCTCAAGCTCGATGATCCCTCGTTCAACGCGCCGATCTACGCGAACCTGTTCGACGACGAAGGGGGTGAGGGCTACACCCTGCTCTGGTCGCGGCCGCGCAAGACCGGCGAGTAAGGGCGCCCCACCAAGCCCCGTCCGGTCCGCCGGGCGGGGCTTCTCATCCTTCCAGGCATCAGTGCGCGCAAACGGCCGCCGGATCGAGCGGCTCGACATCAATCACTCGGCCTGCCCCCGAGTCTTTTTCTTGGCGCTTGCGGGCGGCCGAGTGAGCAGGTCGGCGGCCTCGACACCCAGGCTGCGCGCGAGCCGATCGACAACGTCGATACCCGCCGCATAAACGCTTCGCTCGAGTGCGCTGATATAAGTGCGGTCAATTTCAGCACGATGAGCCAATTCCTCCTGTGACAAACCACGGGCCTGCCGGAGCTTCCGCAAATTGATTGCAAGTATTTCGCGTATATCCATACGCGAGAGGGCATGTCCTTGAAGAGTATTTCACCACGGAGTATTCTCTACAAAACGCCCTCCGGACGGCTCCCGCGACAGCTTTAACGCTTCTGCTCCTTCCGGCCCGCGTGTTAGAAATTGTCTAATCTAAGGCGTGGAGTCTTATGAGGAAGCCGCCGCTCGACCCAGACGTCGCCGATGCTGCGCCTGCAGATCAAATTCTCACTGCCTACGATGAGCGGCATGTGGTGACCTACATGCGCCTTCTGCAGGCGGAAAGCGACGGGGCTGACTGGATGGAAGTTGCTCGAATCGTGCTGCATATCGATCCGGTGCGGGAGCCGGACCGTGCGCGGAGCGCATATCAGAGTCATCTTACCCGCGCCAAATGGGTGACCGAGCAGGGGCGCCTCTTGCGCGGCACCGGCTCGAAATAGAACAAAACCACCGGCTGGTCTCTTGCAGGCAGAATTGTTTGCTTCTTCTAGTGGGTGGTCATTCCGGTGCACCACGTGGTGCCAAACTAGGGTCTTCCTACAACCGCCTCGTTCATACCTATTGCGGCGCAATCGTTGTTGGCAGCGTGCAAAGGGGCGGAAGCAATGCCTGAATTCGACTGGCGGTCGCCGGATTCCTACAAGAGCCTACAAGACGCGGACGTCACCGACATCGCCTGGGAATGTCTCCGCCGCAATGCCGACTATCGGCGTGAGTACGAGGTGATGATTGCCAAAAGTCCGAACGGCGAAGTGACTGCCGAATTCAGGAGGAAGTGGGGCATCTGCTTTCGCCCATGACCCGCAGAGGTCGTTCGACGAGCAGACGATCTTTTGGGCGCCGGAGGTTCTAGCGACGGTCGTCCCGGTGACGGTTGCCCCGACGGCCGACCTCGTGTCGGCGTCTCAGCCACTGCTTGACCTTACAACTGGCCAGGTGCGCCGCGCCGTCGACGGCTGGCATGCCGTGCTTCGCATCGGTGCGGTAGATCACCGTGTTTGGTCTAAAGACGCGCCAGTGCCCGGCGCGCCATATGCGGCCGATCTGCCGTTTGACGACGATTTCGACGCACGTGTGTATGCAGCCCGCCGGCTTTGGCGCGCGATGAATGGACGAGTGCCAGGTCCGGCATTTCACACACTATCTAAACAGCGGCGCGAACGTCTGAGCGCCGCGATCCGCGCGCTCGATGCGCATAGCGCCGGCGGAAGTTATCGCGTAATCGCCGAAGCGCTGTTCGGCAAAAAACGCATTCCCGATCGCGCTTGGAAGACGCATGATCTACGCAATCGAACAATTCGCTTGGTGCAAGGCGGCCGCGCGTTGATGCGCGGTGGTTACGGCAAACTCCTCCGGCCCGGGCGCAAGGACGAGTAGCGCAGTCCCCAGGGGTGCCGAAAATCGTACCCCCAACATTCGGCATCCCCCTCCGAGATCGTGCTCCTCCATGATGACCGCACACACGCCGGCCTAGCCGCGCGTAGTGCGCTGTCCTCCTGGAGTTCTCAAATGTCCGATCCGATGGCCGGTCTTCCCCCGCGATTTCTGCGTACACCTGAGGCCGCGCGTTACCTTGGCCTGTCCGGTCGCACGCTCGAGAAGCACCGCACGTACGGTACTGGACCGACGTATCGGAAGATTGGCGGACGTGTTGTCTACGCCGTCGATGAGCTGAAAGCGTGGGCCGATCGCGGCGCCAAGACGTCGACATCCGATCCCGGAAAGGGGACCGTGCTGCCCGCCAAGAAGCATCCGGCCCTGCGTCCCTACGCAGGTCAGGAACGTCGCTGATAGCCGCGTGAGAGCAGTGACTATGCGGCGCAAACACCATTCCGAGCGCGATCAGCTTGAGCTCTTCCGGGCGCTACCCGGCGATCTTGCGCCCCGCGATGCGCAGGATCTGATGGCATATCCGTTCTTTTCGCTGGCAAAGACCAAGCGAATTGTGCCGATCGATTTCCGTGCGGGTGCGATCGCAATTCGGGTCGAAGCCGTGCCGGAACACGGCATGGCGACCATCTGGGATGCGGACGTTCTGATCTGGGCAGCGTCCCAGATTGTCGAAGCGCGTGACGCGGGTTTGAAAACGTCGCGCTTGATGGCTGCAACGCCGTACGAGATTCTGACGTTTGTCGGCCGTGGCACCAGCGCGCGCGACTATGACCGGCTGAAGGCTGGTCTCGACAGACTTCAGTCAACGACAGTGATGACGTCGATCCGCCAACCCACAGAACGGCGGCGGCATCGCTTCTCCTGGATCAACGAGTGGAAGGAGACGGCCGATGCAAACGGTCGTCCATTTGGACTCGAATTGATCCTGCCTGATTGGTTCTATGCCGGCGTCATCGACGACGCGCTCGTGCTGACGATCGATCGCGCTTATTTCGAGCTGACGGGCGGACTTGAACGATGGCTCTACCGGCTCGTGCGCAAGCACGGTGGACGCCAGGACGGCGGCTGGAGCTTTGACCTTGTGCACCTCCATGCCAAGTCCGGCATCCTCTCCCCGCTCAAGCACTTTGCTTACGACATACGCCAGATCGTTCAGCGCCAGACATTGCCCGGCTATCAGCTCGCGCTGACGCGCGATCCGAACGGTACCGAGCGGCTGAACTTCGCCCCTCAGCCTGTTCATCCCTTAACGGCACGCCTGCGCCGGCGCGGTCTCGTTCCAAATTCGGAGGACAACCTGTGAATCAACTCGTGCTATCGGGGACCGCAACCCTCGTGCTTTCGGGGACCCGATCCTCGTGCTATCGGGGACCGGAATCGAGCTTAAGAGCTTGCTTCTGCGAGCTTTCCAGCCGCTCTAACTTTACTAACCAGAAATCCTTCGGATTTCTTCTAACGGACCAGACGACCAGCCGCATTGAAGGTGACTTGCAGCGGGGGGCCGTCAATCCTGCTCGCCGGCAGAAGCCGTGCCAGTCTTTCACCGGCCCCAACGCTCACCGCACTCCGTTCCAGCATCAGGGAGCGGCGGCGTGAGCGATCTTACCGAAGTAGAAGTGCTGTGGCTTGAGAAACGCATCGAAAACCGCATTCGGTTCGGTCGTATCGTCAAGGAACGGAAGCTTGATCGCCATCGGCGCGTCCTGTCATTTGCGCCCGGCAGCGTCTTTGCTTTCGTCCGCTGGACCTCCAACGACTTTGGCACGATCATTTCGCGGATCGACATCTTGCGCGCGGTCGCACCGGGACAGCGCTGCTCGACCGTCCCTTATGTGACACCCGGCGGGGAGATTTTGCTGCGCCTGTCGGGCTGGCCGAAGGTTGAGCGTGTGCTGCAGATGGTCGATGCCGTCGAGGCACTTGGCATCGATCCAGCTGATGTCGCGCCTGATCATTGGCATCACGTTCATAACCGCCTGTCCGTTAACGAAAGCCCGCGCCCGTATACGAAAGCGCGCCATCAAGCCTGGCTTCATCGCCAAAAGGTGATGCGATGACGGGCCGCCTAACGATGCTGGTCGAGACGATTGGGGTGGCTGCTGCGCTCATCGCGACGATCGTCCTGGAGCCGCTTCCGCTTTACATCTGGAACGCATCCGCCAGCGTGCCGATCGGTCTTTACCGCCTCCGACCGGCGGACCAATTCCAAGTCACTGAATTGGTCGCCGTGCAGCCGCCAGAGCCGCTCGCGACCTTCCTCGACCTCAACGGCTATTTGCCCACTGGCGTCCCGATGCTGAAACGCGTGCTCGCCCTTCCAGGGCAGAGTGTTTGCAGAACCGGCCTCACGATTTCGGTCGACGACGTCGCAGTGGGCGAGGCGAAGGATCACGACAGTCGAGGCAGGCCGCTGCCGAAATGGCAGGGCTGCCGCGTCGTCGGCGACGGCGAGCTGTTCCTGATGAATTGGCAGTCGGACGACTCTCTTGATGGCCGGTATTTTGGATTTCTTCCGGCATCTAGCGTGATCGGCCGTGCGATGCCGGTGTGGACCTGGGAGGAGTGATTGTGCGTATTCGACGCGTTCTCCCCGCCATTCCCTTGTTCGATCGTTTGCGGGGACATTCCTCTGTCTCGATCGATGTCTGCAAGGCTGGCGCGAGGCCGACCGCGTGCTCGGGTCGGTTGGGCACGCGCATTTGTGCTGTCGTGCCCCTGATGCTTCTTCTGACCGCGTTCGACAGTGCTGCTTTGGCCCAGAGCGGATCAGCCGCGCAGCCGGCGATCAGTCAGACCGCTCACTCATTTGTCGGCTTCATCAATGAAGCCTCACAACGCTTTGCGATCGCTCCGAACTGGATCCGATCAGTTCTAAGCATCGAGAGTGATGGTGACGTGCACGCCAGATCGCCAAAAGGCGCAATGGGGCTAATGCAAATCATGCCGGCGACTTGGGCGGAACTTCGCGAGCGCTACAATCTCGGGAACGACCCCTACGACCCGCACGACAATATTCTGGCCGGCACGGCCTATCTGCGTGAACTGCTCGATCGGTATGGTTCGCCTGGCGTCTTTGCTGCGTACAACGCGGGACCATCTCGGTATGAAGAGCATCTCGCAGGTGGCTCTTTGCCAGACGAGACGCGAGCATACGTCGCAAAGCTTGCAAATCTGCTTGCCATCGAACTGCCGCCGAGGTGGACGTCCACCGGACAGTCACCAGCAGCTGCGACGCCATTCGTTATGCGGTCCGATCTCATGAAAACGCGCGATCGGTTGCCGGCGCTCGTGCCATTGAGCGGCGCCACGACTGCAATCTCGGCGCCTGATGTTTCGCCCATGGTCCCCCGGCCCATTGGTGTGTTCGTCCCTCGATCGGGTGCGGGAGTATTGCAATGACCAAGTGTGCGGGTTCGCAAGCTGATGGCGTATGGGCGATGCCTTCGGCCCGCGCTCTACTCGTCGCTTCGCTCCTCACCGAGCCACCCTACGGGTGTCTCGGCCCTTCGGGTAACGATCACTATCGCAAGCGCTCGCAAACAGTCGGGGGCGGCCGGGGGACCACGACGGCAGGACGGCGAGATAAAAGGGGCTCGCCGGTCGAACCGCAAGCCATTGGCATGGCTTGGGTTCTGGCGTGCCGGTCGGTCGGGGCGCGTGCCGCGCCTTGCATTTTGCGTAATGCAATCAAAGACGTTTTCGGCACTGTGCGTGCTTTTGATCGTTTGGAGGCCCGGCCGTGAGCGTGGGCGACAGCGATCTGCGTGTTCGGCCTGGGCGCATTCGCAGCACCCGCGCGCCGAAGCAGAAAAGCTTCGTCAATCAGGTCCTGCGTGCCGCGAAGAAAGCAGGGCACACCTCGGGTCAGGCTATGGCCGGCAGACGCTCGGCGGCCTGTGGGCGCTCGACGTTTGGCCGCGGGCGCCTCGCCTTTAGCCGCGCTAGATTGTTCAGCCCGACCCGGCGCGTCGTGGTGAAGGCGCGCGTGGTTCGTCACAAAGGGCGAGCCTTCCGCTCGGCGCCACTGACCGCCCATCTCTCATATCTGAAGCGCGACGGCGTGACCCGAAGTGGTGAGCGGGCCGAGATGT
Source organism: Bradyrhizobium manausense (assembly GCF_018130615.1). Classification (GTDB taxonomy): domain Bacteria; phylum Pseudomonadota; class Alphaproteobacteria; order Rhizobiales; family Xanthobacteraceae; genus Bradyrhizobium; species Bradyrhizobium manausense_A. The sequence continues at coordinate 201,197 of NZ_JAFCKB010000011.1, read as the reverse complement.
TCGATGATGGTAGCGACCGCGCAGATAGCGCGGCTTTCGCAGCACGGTGCAAGGACGACCGGCATCATTTCCGGTTTATCGTCTCGCCAGAGGATGCCGGGGACATGACCGACCTTAAGGGCTTCACCCGCGATCTCGCCAGGCAGATGGAGACCGATCTCGGCACGCGGCTCGACTGGGTGGCTGTCGATCATTGGAATACCGACAACCCTCACGTCCACCTTCTTGTCCGCGGGATAGATGAGGAAGGGGCGGATCTCGTGATCTCCCGCGACTACATCAGCCAGGGCCTGCGCGCGCGCGCCGAGGAACTGGTCGCCGTCGAACTGGGCCCAAAACCGGAGCACGAGATCAGCAATTCGCTGGAGCGGGAAGTAACAGCGGAACGATGGACGCGGCTCGATCGGGAGATCCGGCTGGCGGCAGACGAAACCGGCTCTATCGATCTTCGCCCGGAGAATTCCGGCAGCTCCGATCCCGAGATCCGGCGCCTCATGGTCGGTCGTCTTCAACACCTGGAGAAGATGGGCCTTGCTGCCTCCGTCGGACTAGGGGAATGGATGGTTGGGCTCGAGGCCGAGCGCAGCTTGCGTGACCTTGGCATGCGCGGCGATATTATCAAGGCCATGCACCGCGCCTTTACCGAGCGCGGCGAAACGCGCGGCGTTGCCGACTTCCTCATTGAAGGCGGCCAACCGACGTCTCAGATTATCGGACGGCTGGTCGATCGCGGCTTGCATGACGAATTGACTGGCGAGGCCTACGCTCTGATCGACGGAACGGACGGGCGCGCGCATCACGTGCGCTTCCGCGGGCTCGAGGCCTTCGACGAGGCACCGGCGATCGGCGGAATCGTCGAAGTCCGACGCTTCGGGCAAGCCGGCGATCCGCTGCCGACCTTGGTTCTCGCGACACGCTCCGATCTCGATCTTGGTAGCCAGATCACGGCACGAGGGGCAACCTGGCTCGACCATCGGCTGGTCGAACGCGACCCCATGCCGCTCGCCATGGGCGGATTCGGCCGTGAGACCCGCGACGCCATGGAAGCCCGTACCGAGCATTTGATCCAGGAAGGCCTAGCGCGGCGGCAGGGCCAGCGGATCGTCCTGCAGCGCGACCTCCTGAACACGCTGCGCCGGCGTGAACTGGACGAGGTGGCCACAAAGGTCTCGACTGGGACCGGCTTGCCTTATGTGAAGCCTGGCTCCGGGGAGCACGTGGCGGGCACGTATCGCCAGCGGCTGACGCTCACCTCGGGACGCTTCGCCATGATCGACAACGGGCTCGGCTTCCAGCTCGTGCCCTGGTCGCGCGAACTCGAAAAGAGGCTCGGCCAGCACGTCACCGGCGTCGTGAAGGACGGCGGTGGCATCGAGTGGGGCTTTGGTCGCAAGCGCGACCTGGGCCTCTAGCAATCTCTCCAACTCAGTTGCGGAAGGGCGTTCGAGATGTCAGGAACCAAGATCCTGTGGGGACAGGTGATTGTCGTCGGCGTGATTGTATTGCTGGCCATTTGGGGAGCAACCGAGTGGACGGCTTGGCGGCTCGCCTATCAACCGGAGCTTGGACGGCCCTGGTTCGAACTGTTGGGCTTCAAGATCTATTTCCCGCCAGTTTTCTTCTGGTGGTGGTTCGTCTACGACGCCTATGCGCCTCACGTCTTTGTCGAGGGTGCCTTCATCGCGGCGTCGGGGACCTTCGTTTCGATCGCGGTGGCGATCGGCATGTCGGTCTGGCGGGCGCGTGAAGCCAAGAACGTTGAGACCTATGGTTCGGCGCGCTGGGCTGGCGCGGAAGAGGTTCGAGCGGCCGGACTTCTCGGCTCGGATGGTGTGGTGCTGGGCAAGCTCGATCGCGACTACCTCCGCCATGACGGGCCGGAGCACGTCTTGTGTTTTGCGCCAACGCGGTCCGGCAAGGGCGTTGGCCTCGTAGTTCCTTCGTTGCTGGCCTGGCCGGGCTCTGCCATCGTGCACGACATCAAGGGAGAGAACTGGCAGCTGACCGCGGGCTTTCGCTCGCGGCATGGCCGCGTCCTGTTGTTCGACCCGACCAACCCAAAGTCCTCAGCCTACAATCCGCTGCTCGAGGTCCGGCGCGGGGAATGGGAGATTCGTGACGTCCAGAACGTCGCCGACGTCCTGGTCGACCCCGAAGGCTCACTCGACAAGCGGAATCATTGGGAGAAGACCAGTCATTCGCTTCTCGTTGGGGCTATTCTCCACGTCCTCTATGCCGAGGTGGACAAGACGCTGGCCGGCGTCGCGGCCTTTCTGTCCGACCCGAAGCGGCCGATCGAGGCGACGCTGAAGGCGATGATGACCACGCCGCACCTTGGCGAGCAGGGCGCCCATCCCGTTGTCGCCTCGACCGCGCGCGAACTCCTCAACAAATCCGAGAATGAACGCTCCGGCGTCCTGTCCACAGCGATGTCATTCCTTGGGCTCTACCGCGATCCCGTCGTGGCCCAGGTGACCTGTCGCTGCGACTGGCGGATTGCCGATTTGATCGCGGATAGCCTACCTACGACGCTTTACCTCGTGGTGCCACCGTCGGATATTTCTCGGACCAAGCCGCTGATCCGTCTGGTGCTGAACCAGATCGGTCGGCGCCTGACCGAGGATTTGCACGCCCGCGACCGCCGACATCGAGTCCTGATGATGCTCGACGAGTTTCCGGCGCTGGGCCGGCTTGATTTTTTCGAGTCCGCGCTTGCCTTCATGGCGGGGTACGGCATCAAGAGTTTTCTGATCGCGCAGTCGCTCAATCAGATCGAGAAGGCCTACGGGCCCAACAACGCGATTCTCGACAATTGCCACGTCCGCGTCAGCTTCGCGACCAATGACGAGCGGACGGCCAAACGTGTGTCCGACGCCTTGGGTACTGCGACCGAGATGCGGGCCATGAAGAACTATGCCGGCCACAGGTTGAACCCCTGGCTGGGGCATCTGATGGTGTCGCGTCAGGAGACGGCAAGACCGCTGCTGACCCCGGGCGAGGTCATGCAGCTTCCGCCGAGAGACGAGATCGTCATGGTAGCGGGCACGCCGCCGATCCGAGCCAAAAAGGTCCGCTATTACGAGGATCGGCGGTTCACCGAGCGCGTTCTGCCTCCGCCTGACCCAGCTGCGGCGGGCCGATCGTCGCGAACGGACGGATGGTCAGCCCTCATACCGTTGAAGCTGACGGCAGATCCAACTGACAAAGCTGCGGAGGACGAGGAAGACACCGCGAACAGCGGCCTCCGCCGTGAGCCCGAACTTCCGGATCACGTCGCGATCGCCAAGGAGACGACCGAGCCGACGCCGGCTGAGGAATTTGCCGCCGTTCTTGATGATGACGAGGACGCGGTCCGCCAGTCGCGGCTCATACGCCAACGGATGCGCGGTGTCGCCCGTCAAGTCGCCCTGGACCCGAACGACGGGATGGAGCTCTGAGGCAATATGCGCGACCGGATGAACGTCTATTTCCCGCCGGAGTTGCTGAAACAGATTTCGGAGCTCGCCGATCGCAAAAAGCTTTCCCGATCGGCGATCGTAGAAGCGGCAGTCGCTTCGTTTCTGTCACCGGATGGAGCGGACAGGCGGGAAGCAGCGTTCACCCGTCGCCTGGATCGGCTGTCGCGTCAGATGCATAGGCTCGAGCGTGACGTTGGTTTAACAGCCGAGACATTGGCTCTCTTCATTCGCTTCTGGCTAACGATCACGCCACCGCTCCCCAACGACGCGCAGGCGGCCGCACAGGCGAAAGGTCGGGAGCGCTTCGAAGGGTTTGTCGAGGCGCTTGGACGTCGGTTGCAAAAGGGGCAGAGCTTTCTCCGCGAGATTCCAGAAGATATCCGCCGTCAGGAGCCGGCTGAAGAAACCTGATTGAACGATGTAGAGAGACCATTTCGCCGGTCCCTTCTTTTTCTTCGCTAGCCTACGCCCCCAGCGATTCAACTGCCCTGACAAAAAGCTGGTCACGCTATCGGCTTGCACTGAGCTGACAGCAAGAGGGGCCAGCATGCAGATTTCAGGGGCATGGCGCCTCGCCGCGCGCGTATTTCTCCCGTTTGCGGTTGGATACTATCTTTCGTATCTGTTTCGAACGATCAACGCTTTGATCGCCAGTCATCTCAGCTCGGATGCTCGGCTTGGAGCAGCCGACCTCGGATTGCTTACCTCGGTCTATTTCCTCGTTTTTGCGGCGGCGCAGATCCCCGTCGGCGTATTGTTGGACCGCTTTGGCCCGCGGCGCGTCCAGAGTCCTCTGCTCTTGCTCGCAGCGGTCGGCGCCGGAGTGTTCGCAGTGTCGACCGGCTTCCTGTCCCTTTTGATCGCGCGTGCAATGATCGGGCTTGGTGTCGCTGCAGCGCTGACTGCTGGACTGAAATCCATCATCCTTTGGTTCCCAAGGGAGCGAGTTGCCTTGCTGAACGGCTACATGGTCATGCTGGGCTCCCTAGGAGCGGTGACCGCTACGACTCCCGTCGAACACCTGCTCGCCTGGATGGGCTGGCGGCAGCTCTTTGAGATTCTGGCGGCCGCCACCGGCGCGACGGCCATTCTCATCTATGTCGTCGTGCCTGAACGACGCATTGTCCCATCGATAGCGTCAACCCCCGCGACCCTTGGCTCCGTTTTCCGCGATCGGCGCTTTTGGCGAATAGCCCCGTTGTCGGCGACTTGCATTGGATCGGCCTGGTCCCTGCAGGGATTGTGGGCATCGCCATGGCTGATCGATGTGGAAGGGCTCGATCGCGAAAGTCTCGTCGGGCACCTATTCACCATGTCGATCGTCTTGAGCTGCGGAGCGTGGTTGTTCGGCACGACGGTCCATCACATCAGACGAAGAGGACTCGGGGCGGAGACGGTATTAGCGACGGTTGCGGTGCTGTTTATGGCAGCCGAATCAACCTTGATCCTGCGAGCGCCTCTGCCGTCCATCTTGCCTTGGTCCGTTGTCGCAATTGCCGGAACGGCAACCGTGGTCAGCTTTGCGGTAATAGCAGATTACTTTCCGACGGAGCTTGCCGGTCGTGCCAATGGCGCCCTTAACGTCTTGCACTTTGGTTGGGCGTTCCTGGCACAATGCGCGACAGGTCTTATCCTGGAGCAATGGTCTGCGAATGATGGCCATCGGCCGCTCCAGGCCTATCAAGTCGCTTTCGGTCTCAACGTAGCGCTGCAGATCGCGGCGTTGGTCTGGTTCGCGCTGCCCGGGCGCCGATCCATCACTCCGTGGATGAGTTCAATCCTCTTCTCCAAGCCGGCTGATGATTCCTGCGCCGTTGAGCCGGTTGGCTTGTATGAGGATTTGGTCATCCTTTTGCCCGTGCATGACGATGCGGAGTGGTGAGTAACCACTCGATCGAGTAGGCTCTGTAATATCAGTTCTCACTCTTTCTTTTTCTACGCCAGTCTACGATCACACGAAAGCGCTTGTTGCGCCAAGACTATTGGTGCCTTTTCTAATCATCCCCATCTGAGGACGCCCTTTGGACGTCCTCATTCGGTGGGGGCGAACGGTGGCAATCCATTCCATTCAATCAGAGGCGAATTCGCGCGGTGCTCGAATGCTGCGTAGCGCGCTCGGCTCCGCAATTGCCGGCTACCTCGAAGATGAAACGATCATCGAGGTGATGCTCAACCCAGATGGGCGGCTGTGGATCGATCGGTTGTCGAATGGCCTGATCGACACAGGCGAAACTCTCTCCGCAGCGGATGGCGAGCGCATCGTTCGCCTGGTAGCGCATCACGTAGGCGCCGAGGTGCACGCCGGTGCACCACGGGTTTCGGCGGAACTGCCGGGGACCGGCGAGCGCTTCGAGGGTCTGTTGCCTCCAGTCGTCGCAGCACCGGCCTTTGCTATCCGCAAGCCCGCAGTCGCCGTGTTTACGCTCGACGATTACGTCGCCAGGCGCATCATGACCTTGGAGCAGGCCAAGACCCTGCAGAACGCGGTTGCCGCACGGAAGAACATCCTCGTCGCTGGCGGGACATCGACGGGCAAGACCACGTTGACGAATGCGCTTCTGGCCGAGGTGGCGAAGAGCTCCGATCGCGTCGTGCTGATCGAAGACACCCGCGAGCTGCAGTGCAGGGCGCCCAATCTCGTTGCGCTGCGGACCAAGGACGGTGTGGCGACGCTGTCGGATCTCGTTCGCTCGTCCCTCCGACTGCGTCCCGACCGCATCCCGATCGGCGAAGTCCGAGGTGCCGAAGCACTCGACCTCCTCAAGGCCTGGGGCACGGGCCATCCCGGCGGCATTGGTACCATCCATGCTGGGACTGCGCTCGGTGCGCTGCGGCGGCTCGAGCAACTCATCCAGGAAGCCGTCATCACGGTTCCGCGTGCTCTGATCGCTGAGACCATCAACGTCGTTGCCGTGCTCGCCGGTCGCGGCTCGGACCGACGCCTCGCCGAACTCGCCCTCGTCACAGGGCTTGGGACTACCGGCGACTACAACCTTTCATCAGCAGGAGACTGACATGCGTCTGGAATATCGCTTTTTTCGAGGTACGTCGTTGGCCGCCTACGGCACCATGTTTTTGGCAGTTCAGCCCGCTTGGGCGGCCGGCTCGAACATGCCGTGGGAGCAGCCGCTAAATCAGATCTTGCAGTCAGTCGAGGGGCCGGTCGCAAAGATCATCGCGGTCATCATCATCGTCGTGACCGGCCTCACGCTCGCATTTGGGGATTCCTCCGGCGGTTTCCGCAGACTGATCCAGATCGTGTTCGGTCTGTCGATCGCGTTTGCGGCCTCAAGCTTCTTCCTGTCGTTCTTCTCCTTCGGCGGTGGCGTGGTGATCTGATGGATGAACCTGTCACCGGCTTTGTTGTGCCAGTTCATCGCGCACTCACCGAGCCCATCCTGCTGGGCGGCGCGCCGCGATCGGTTGCGATCGTCAACGGCACGCTTGCGGCAGCCCTGGGTCTGGGGCTGCGGCTCTGGATCGCGGGTCTGGCCCTCTGGTTCATCGGCCACATGGCCGCCGTCTGGGCCGCCAAGCGCGACCCCGCTTTTGTCGAGGTGGTGCGCCGACATCTGCGCATCCCCGGTCATCTCAACACCTGAGCTCTCGGTCATGATGAACCTTGCCGAATATCGCCATTCCAACGCGCGGCTCGCCGACTTCCTGCCCTGGGCAGCCCTGGTCGACGAGGGCATCATCCTGAACAAGGACGGCTCGTTCCAGCGGACGGCGAAGTTCCGGGGGCCTGACCTCGACAGCGCAGTGCCGGCTGAACTTGTCGCCGTCGCCGGTCGCTTGAATAACGCCTTGCGTCGCCTGGGATCCGGCTGGGCCGTGTTCGTTGAGGCGCAGCGCCATTTTGCAGGAGCCTATCCTCCGAGCACCTTTCCGGATGTCGCATCCGCGCTGGTCGACGCGGAGCGCAGAGCTCAGTTTGAAGAGGCGGGCACCCACTATGAGTCCAGCTATTTCCTGACCTTCCTCTATTTGCCACCGGAGGAGGGGGCTGCCAAGGCAGAACGACTTCTCTATGAGGGCCGGGATCGCAGCGTTGGGGCAGACGCGCGCGAGATCCTCCGCGGATTTATCGACCAAACCAACCGCGTGCTTCAACTCGTCGAAGGGTTCATGCCGGAATGCGCCTGGCTCGATGATCAGGACACGCTGACCTATCTGCACTCGACGATCTCGACCAAGCGGCATCGCGTTCGAGTGCCCGAGATTCCCATGTACATCGATGCGCTGTTGGCCGACCAGCCGCTGACCGGCGGGCTCGAGCCGATGTTGGGCTCGGCCAATTTGCGGGTCCTGACGATAGTCGGCTTTCCGGGAGCGACGACGCCGGGGATTCTGGATGACCTCAATCGCCTGGCGTTCGCGTATCGCTGGTCGACCCGAGCGATCATGCTCGACAAGACCGATGCCACCAAGCTGTTGACCAAGATTCGGCGGCAGTGGTTCGCCAAGCGGAAATCCATCGGCGCCATCCTCAAGGAGGTCATGACAAACGAAGCGTCGACGCTGCTCGATACCGACGCCCACAACAAGGCGCTTGATGCCGACGCTGCGTTGCAGGAACTGGGGTCAGATCAGATCGGACAAGCTTTTGTCACTGCGACTATCACTGTCTGGGACCGTGACCCCAATGCCGCCGACGAAAAGCTCCGCTTGGTCGAGAAGGTCATTCAAGGCCGCGATTTCACCTGCATGGTCGAGACGGTGAATGCCGTCGAAGCCTGGCTCGGTAGCTTGCCGGGCCATGTGTACGCCAATGTGCGGCAGCCACCGGTGTCGACCCTCAACCTCGCCCATATGATTCCGATGTCGGCCGTATGGGCCGGCGAGGTGAGGGATCTGCACTTCAAGGGTCCGCCGCTCCTGTTTGGGAAGACCGAGGGATCGACCCCATTTCGATTCTCCCTTCACGTCGGCGACGTCGGCCACACGCTCGTGGTAGGGCCGACAGGTGCCGGCAAGTCGGTCTTGCTCGCTTTGATGGCGCTGCAATTTCGGCGCTATCCGAACTCGCAGGTCTTTGCGTTCGATTTCGGTGGTTCAATCCGGGCGGCATCGCTCGCCATGGGCGGCGACTGGCATGATCTCGGCGGTGCGTTGTCTGACGGGGACGAAGACCCTGTCGCTCTGCAACCATTGGCCTGGATCGACGATCCTAATGAGCGCGGATGGGTCACGGAATGGATCGGAGCGATCCTGGCACGGGAAAAGGTCGAGATCACCCCGGAGGTCAAGGATCATCTGTGGTCGGCGCTCACCTCCCTCGCCTCGGCGCCGAGGGAGGAGCGCACCCTGACTGGCCTGTCAGTCCTGCTCCAATCGAACTCTCTGAAACGCGCCTTGCAGCCATATTGCCTCGGCGGTCCATCCGGCCGCTTGCTCGATGCCGAATTCGAGCGACTCGGCGAGGCGTCGGTCCAGGCATTTGAGACCGAAGGCTTGATCGGAACGAGCGCCGCCCCGGCCGTGCTGGCGTACCTCTTCCATCGTATCGGTGATCGTCTCGATGGTCGGCCGACACTCCTCATTGTCGATGAAGGCTGGCTTGCCCTCGACGACGAGGATTTCGCTGGCCAGCTCCGCGAATGGCTGAAGACGCTTCGGAAGAAGAATGCGTCCGTCATCTTCGCTACCCAGTCGTTGTCGGATATCGACGGCTCCGCGATCGCGCCGGCGATCATCGAAAGCTGCCCAACTCGTCTGTTACTGCCGAACGAACGGGCGATCGAACCGCAGATCACCGCCGTCTACCGCCGTTTCGGACTCAACGACCGCCAGATCGAGCTCTTGAGCCGGGCAACACCAAAGCGCGACTACTACTGCCAGTCGCGCCGGGGCAACCGCATGTTCGAACTTGGGCTTGGTGAAGTCGCGCTCGCCTTTACGGCAGCTTCTTCAAAGACCGACCAGGCTGTCATCGCGCAACTCTATGCCGAACATGGACCTGACGGCTTTGTGTCGGCTTGGCTCCAGCACCGTGGCGTCGCCTGGGCCCTCGACCTGATCCCCAATCTCGTCAATCTGGAGAAATCGCTATGAGGCGCCTTGGTCTATTGGCGGCCGCTGGCACGGTCGCGCTGATTCTGGGCGCCACGGTGCCAGCAAGGGCGCTTATCGTCTTCGATCCCAACAATTACGTGCAGAACGTCCTGACTGCCGCACGAGAGCTGCAACAGATCAACAATCAGATCACCTCGTTGCAGAACGAGGCGCAGATGTTGATCAACCAGGCAAAGAACCTGGCAAACCTGCCGTACTCGTCGCTACAGCAACTACAATCCTCGATCCAGCGGACTCAGCAATTGCTGGCCCAAGCCCAGCGCATTGCCTACGACGTCCAGCAGATCGATCACGCCTTCTCGACGAGCTACGCGCCAGCTACCAGCAGCCAGTCGGATCAGTTGCTGATCGCCAATGCTCAATCGCGCTGGCAGAATTCCTATGCCGCAACGCAGGACGCCCTTCGCGTCCAGGCCGGCATCGTTGGCAACCTCGACACCAATCGAATCCAGACGTCTGCACTCGTGACGTCAAGTCAGGGCGCTAGCGGCGCCTTGCAGGCAACACAGGCCGGCAATCAGATTCTCGCACTGAATGCGCAGCAGCTGGCCGACCTTACGGCTGTCGTGACGGCACAGGGAAGGGCGCAGAGCCTTGAAGCCGCGCAACGCGCGGCGGCCCAAGACCAGGGCCGCGAACAGCTCCGGCGGTTTCTCACGCCAGGGCAGGGCTATCAATCATCCAACGTGCAGATGTTCCACTGATGACCGACATCCGGGCATTCAAGGCGTTGTCGCTGCTTACGACAATTGGCGTGTTGGTCGTCACTGCCTGCACGATTCAGCTTCGCGGCGGAGACGGTCCTCCGCCGGGACCGAAGGCGGAGCAGACGACAGATGCAACCAGCTCTGACCTAGTGCGCTGCCGCAGCGTCTCTGCGGAGGAAGCAGCGGGTTATCAGCATTGCAAGCAAGTTTGGGCCGAAAACCGCCGTCGCTTCTTTGGCAAGAAAGACGGTGCCGTAGTTGCTGGCCACGACGATTCCGCCGCCGGCGTGACGCCAGTTCCAAAGGACCAAAGCCGGATGCCGCAAGGATATCCGCTACCGGCGGCCCCTGAGGTGAGCAAGCCATGACTGGTACGGGGATCATTGACCAGTTCCTTGAAACGTTCACGCGTTATATCGATAACGGTTTCGGGCTGCTGGGGAGTGAGGTCGGATATCTCGCAACGACCCTTGCCGCGATAGATATTACGCTTGCAGCGTTGTTCTGGAGTTGGAGAACGGACGAGGACATAATCGCGCGCCTTGTCAAGAAGACGCTTTTCGTAGGCATCTTTGCCTACCTGATCGGTAACTGGAACAGCCTGGCGCGCATCGTCTTCGAGAGCTTTGCAGGTCTTGGACTGAAAGCATCGGGCGCAAGCCTCTCTGCATCGGATTTCCTGCGGCCGGGCAAGATCGCCCAAGTCGGACTTGATGCCGGCCGACCATTGCTCGATTCGATATCAAACCTGATGGGCTACATCAGTTTCTTCGAGAATTTCGTTCAGATCGTCGTTCTCCTGTTCGCGTGGGTCGTGGTGCTGCTCGCCTTCTTCATTCTGGCTATCCAGCTCTTTGTCAGCCTGATCGAGTTCAAGCTCACAACGCTGGCCGGCTTCGTGCTCATTCCTTTTGGCTTGTTCGGCAAGACCGCCTTCGCGGCGGAGCGCGTTCTGGGCAACGTCATATCTTCCGGCATCAAGATCCTGGTCCTGGCCGTCATCGTCGGCATCGGTTCCACCCTGTTCTCGCAGTTCACCGCAGGCTTCGGCGGTGCACAGCCGACCATCGAAGACGCGATGACGTTGGTGCTCGCGGCGCTTTCCTTGCTGGGCCTCGGCATCTTCGGTCCGGGTATCGCAAACGGCCTGGTGTCAGGCGGACCTCAACTCGGTGCTGGCGCCGCGATCGGAACAGGCCTTGCTGCTGGCGGCATTGTTGCGGCGGGTGCAGGTCTTGCCGCCGGCGGTGCTGGTCTCGCTGGCGGTGCGATTGCAGGCGCCGCACGCGGTGGCGGCGCAGTTATAAGCGGAGCAACGGCCGCCTATCGAAGCGGCGGCCTTGCCGGCGTCGCGGAGGCGGGCGCTTCGGCTGCAACGAGTCCTTTGCGTCGAGCCTCGGCTGCCTTCGGACGTAGCCAAGCAAGCGAGCATGGCGCGAGCGCCCCGGCCGAAGGACAGCCTGATTGGGCTCGCCGCATGAAGCGTGCCGAGACCATTCGGCATGGTGCCTCGGCTGCTGGCCACGCCGTCCGCTCGGGGGATCATGGCGGCAGTGGCTCCTCCATCGATTTGTCCGAAGGAGAACGCTGAGACGCACCACTGCAACTCCGCCGCACAGCAAGCGCCTCAAATCCACCTATCGCACAACTTGAAACCGATCACTCGATATCAGGGGCAACCATCGATGTTCAAACGACCATCAGTTCACTACGGGCGCATGCCCGAGCCGACAACGCCTTATCAAAAGGCCGCGCAGGTTTGGGACGAACGCATTGGATCAGCGCGCGTGCAAGCCAAGAACTGGCGCCTAATGGCGTTCGGCTGTTTGATGCTGTCGGCCGGTCTCGCTGGCAGCCTTGTCTGGCAATCCAGCCAAGGCTCGATCATGCCCTGGGTGGTCGAAGTCGATCATCTCGGCCAGGCTCAAAGGGTTGCGCCCGCCAACATCGACTATCAGCCTACAGACGCTCAGATCGCGTACCATCTGGCGCGCTTCATCGAGGATGTCAGAGGTCTGCCGGCCGACGGCATAGTCCTGCGCCAAAACTGGCTCCGGGCCTATGACTTTACAACCGATCGCGGGGCCGCCGCGCTCAACGATTATGCGCGGAACAATGATCCCTTTGGCAAGCTGGGCAAGGCGCAAATCTCCGTCGACGTCTCGAGCGTCATACGCGCATCTTCAGAGAGCTTTCGGGTCGCATGGACTCAACGCACCTACGACAACGGCTCGTTGAACTCGACTGAGCGCTGGACTGCAATCCTAACAATCGTGATCGAGACGCCGCGCGATGCCGAACGTCTGCGCAAGAATCCCCTTGGCGTCTATGTCCGCGCCATCAACTGGTCAAAGGAGTTGGATCAGTGACCAAGACGCCGTCTGACGTTTCTTCGAGAGGTTCCCTTCAGCAAAAGAGGCTCAACTCGGCTTGGCCCGAGTTCGTGAGCTCGAAGCGTGCACTTCTATCCGCTCTTCTGCTTAGCTCGTCTGTGCTCGGTGGGTGCGCGACCTACATTCCGCCGGAGATCAGTTATGACGCTGAAGTGCCTCCGTTGCCGGCAACGCCAGTGGCTCTCGACGATAGATCACGACCGCTTCACGTTCCGCCCCTCTGGAAACCGGCTCTCGGCGGCAAGTCGGGAGGGAAGGAAGATGCTGAACCCGTGAGCCGGGTTGAGACAGCAAATAGCGCAGCCCGGGTCGAACCGCGCAAGCGAGGGTATTTCAACGCAGCCCAAATCTACGCCTACAGTCCTGGCGCGCTCTATCAGATTTACGCCGCACCAGGACAAATTACGGATATCGCACTCGAGGAGGGAGAGCAGTTGACCGGATCAGGGCCGATAGCGGCCGGAGATACCGTACGCTGGGTCGTGGGCGATACCGAGAGCGGCAGCGGTGACACACGGCGAGTCCATATCTTGGTCAAGCCGACCCGAGCTTCGATCGACACCAACCTAGTGGTCAACACTGACCGGCGCACCTACCTGATCGAACTCCGCTCCCGCGAACGGCCATACATGCCTTCTGTTGCCTGGTACTATCCAGAAACTGCACGGGAACGACAGCGTTCGGTCGCTCTGAAGCCCGTTATTCCGGAGCCGGCGCAGCGCATCTCCCGCTACGCCATCGAAGGGGACAGTCCTCCTTGGCGGCCGCTCGCCGCCTATGACGATGGCCGCAAGGTCTACATCGAATTTCCGGCGGGCATCGTGCAAGGCGAGATGCCTCCTCTCTTCGTCATCGGTCCAGACGGCAAGACCGAACTCGTCAACTATCGCGCTTACGCCAACGTATTGATCGTCGATCGGCTGTTTGCTGCCGCCGAACTGCGGCTTGGCGGCGAGCACCAGCAGAGGGTCCGTATTGTTAGGACCGACGGGAGGCCGTCGTCTTGAACACTCAGAATGTAAACGATCACGACCAAGCAGTTCCCTCGGAGACACAAGGGGAGCAGTCCGAAGGTTTCCACTTGAGAGCAGAGCATCCGCGCGTGACTAGATTGTCACGGAAGGTATTGGCAGGCGGCAGCGCGGTCGCATTGCTCGTCATCGCGGGGACTGTGCTGTGGTCGTTACAGAACAATCGTCCCCGAAACCAGGCGGCCGATGAGCTTTACAGCACCGACCATCACAATGTTGCCGACGGCATCACGATGCTGCCAAAGGACTATTCTGGCGTTCCACGTCAGGCAATCCCGCAGCTTGGTCCGCCGCTTCCTGGGGACCTCGGCCGACCGATCCTTGCCGCTCAAGGCCAGGCGCCGACAATCGGGGGTGATCCGGAACAGCAGCGCCGAGATCAGGAGACCGAGGCAGCACGCATCAGCCATTTGTTCGCTTCGACCAGTGGAGGAGGCGTGCATCCGTCCGCCACTGCGTCTCCTGGAAGCGAGCGCGTGACGTCGCCGAACGCGTCCAGCACAGGCGATGACGGATTTGTGCAGAACGGTCAGGACCGGAAGCTTGCCTTCGTGTCCGCATCCGTGGACCGTCGCACGGTCAGCCCTGACCGCATCACGAAGCCAGCTTCACGATACATCGTGCAGGCCGGGACGGTCATTCCGGGAGCCCTGATCACCGGAATACGATCGGACCTGCCGGGCCAGATCACGGCGCAGGTAACCGAGAACGTCTTTGACACTCCGACCGGCCGCTTTCTGCTTGTGCCTCAGGGTGCGCGTCTGATCGGCATCTACGATAGCCAGGTCACTTTTGGCCAGTCGCGTGTCCTGCTCGTCTGGACCCGGCTGATCATGCCAAACGGACGTTCCATCGTTCTCGAGAGGCAGCCAGGCGCTGACAGCGCTGGGTATGCAGGCCTCGAAGACCAGGTCGACAATCACTGGGGTGAGCTCTTCAAGGCTGCGGCACTTTCGACGTTTCTGGCTGTCGGGACCGAACTGGGGGCCGGCTCGGACACCAACAGCAACGACAGCGCAATCATCCAAGCATTGCGACACGGCGCCTCGGACTCACTGAACCAGACCGGGCAGCAGGTGGTTCGGCGCAGCCTCAATATCCAGCCCACACTGACCGTGCGGCCCGGCTTTCCGGTGCGCGTTGTCGTCAATCGTGACCTGATACTTGCGCCTTACGGAGGATAGAGGATGGTCAAGCTGAGAATAGGAGCACTGCCAGACGACAAGCCGGTCAAGATCACCGCTGAGCTTCCAGCGTCAGTCCATCGGGACCTCGTCGCCTATGCAGAGGCTATGGCGCGGGAAAGCGGGCAGCGGATCGATCCAGCAAAGCTGGTAGCGCCCATGCTGGCCCGCTTCATGGCCACGGACCGCGGATTTGCAAAGGCAAGGCGAACCGGTCACTCTCCGAAAGCCGGCGGGGGTGAGGGATAGCGCTCTGCCAGCAGATCGAGGAAACGCCTCAGAGCCGGATTTTCATTGTCGTCGCGCCAGTGCGCATGGAAGTCGACCCGGCTTGGTCCCGATCCGTCCTGCAACTCTCGGTACACGAGGCCAGCGAAGCTTGCACCAATATCCGATTCCATTACGAGACTGAGCCCCATACCCATACTTGTCAGGCTCTTGATGATGCCACGGCTAACATCGTGGCGCTCCACCCTAGGGCGGTCGTCGGGGCGTACGAGCTTCGAGATCAGAAGATCCCCGAACTCTCGTCCAGGGTCATACTCGCTCAGGAGGATCTTCTCGTTACGCAAATCGGTCCAGTAGATGATCTCGCGTGCTGCCAAGCAATGATCCTCGGGCAGGGAGATCAGAATGCGCTCGCTCCACAGCAGTAGTGATCTGGTGTCCTTCGAAGGCAGACGTCCAGGACTGATGACAACATCGACGGTGCCGTTACGCAGTGCGGTCATCAGACGGGAGCGAGAGCGTTCCATCGTTGCCAGTTCAAGTTGCGGGAGTAGCTTCTTAAACTCAGATATCGTAGCTCGCAGATTGCCAGTGGACATGGACGTGTAGAAGCCAATGACAAGATGGCCCGTTTCGCCGCGACCACCGGATCTCCCGGTATCAACGAGCATGTCCACCTGCTCAAGGATCAGCCGCGCAATTCTCAGAACCGAGCGACCTGCGAGAGTAGGTTTGATTCCCCCGCTGGAGCGATCAAACAGTGACGCGCCGACCAGAAACTCAAGTTGACCAATAGAACGGCTGAGGACGTTGTGCTTGATCGAAAGCGCTTCTGCGGCCCGCCGAAAGCTGCCGCAGTCACAAGCGACGACAGCCAGGCGAAGCTGCTGCAGGTCAATGGTTCTCGTTGCGCTCCGCCGATCGCTCCTGATCCCGGTTTCTGTCATTTTTCAAAGCTCTAGCAAACCGCAAGACGGGAACTCCCCGCTCGAGGCGGAGGGCCTTTATCTCATTCGGCGCGTGGGACTTTCTAGGCGGCGGCAAACATGACCGGTGTCCAGAGAACCGGTGTCGAAAGACCTCCGGCCTTGCGGAGCCGGGCGAGGATCTCGCTTGAGATCGCAAGGTAACCGGCCACGGCCACGGTGTTGCCGATCATGGCAGGACTGCCAATGCGTCGCAGTGGCCAACCGGCCCGCCGAAGAATTCTTTCCATTCGGACATCCGTGACGGTAACGATGTCAGTGAGTCTTCGTGAGAGCCCGAATTCGACCATTCCCGCAAACAGCTCGTAGCAAGCGCGAGTGATACCGTGATCTCCTTTTGGAGCGTCCGCCGAAACATCGACCGCAAATCTACTACTTTCCCAGACGAGAGAGTTTGAGGGCGCGAGCTGGCCTTCGAGAAGTGCGGGAAAAGTATCGCAAAGCATGGTCGGACCAAGCGTGGGAAGCAGGCGGACGGAACCTTGTACCTGACCGTTTTCACCTATCTGGATTAGATAGTCGGGATGCAACGCATCGAAATCATCGATCTCCATGTCGCCACTTGTCTGAACTTCCCATGCCATGCGCAGCTAGAAAACACGATGTCTTAACCGGTGCATCGCAACGAGCGTGTCGGAAAACTCTCCATACGAAGATGCTGTGATCAGCTGAATCATCATTCCTCCAAAGGTGTTCGCCACCTTTTGAAGCGAGATTGATGATCGGAATCATTACCTATAGTTGTAGGGGAGGCCTGTCCTAATTCTGCTTTCTTTTATTTGCAGCGGCAAGCCGCGTCACCGCTTGCGCGATCGTGCGAACACCTAGCTTTTCTTTCGCATTCTCCAAGTAGTATGCGACTGTGTTGCGCGAGATGCCGAGAATGCACCCGATCTCCCAAGCGCTTTTCCCTTGTGAAGCCCATTCCAGGCATTCGAATTCGCGACGCGATAAGCGTATTCTGTCCACGCTAAATTCGTTCGAAAGCTTGCGGCGGACATGGGCGTGAAAATACATCGCCATAAGCTGAAGAACTCGTCCATGCGAATCGACGAAATGCTCGAATCGCGGCCTTGTTTCGTCCGTGGCAAACGTCAGCGCAGCGACCGGACCGTGCCCATCGTGAATCGGCACAGTGAAGCCAAACCGGATTCCGAATTGCGCGGCTTCGTCGAAGAGTTGCTGCTGCGCCGGCGAACCAAACCGCGATTGGAAATCAACTCCCCACCTAAAGGGTTCAACATTCTGAAGCGCCTCTCTAATCACTGGGTCGATGATTTGATAGCTGTTCTGCAAGTAGTGAGTTGTCCAACCGGGAGGATAGGTGGAGATCAGGCGTGGCTTCCGTTCATTGGCCCGCGGCAACGCAAGATAAGCGAAGCAAGAGAGATCTAAGGCGGTCGCTGTCTCCGCCATTGCAGTAGAAAAGTCCTGTATAGTGTTTGCTGTCGACAAGAGATCGATGAAATTCTGAAACACACGATGCATTGGACCTGTCTCCGACGTCTTCAGCAATGAAGCCGATGCGTAAAAGCCGCCGCCATTTGAAAAGCCCTGCTCTGGTCCTTCATCCGATAGGTAATGCAAGGTCGCCAGTCGCATGACATGGATGATCTGATCGTATAGTTCATGTATGAACGGACGAGCCGTTCAATCGCGTGTCAGTGCGCACTAAATCACTGGAGCACCCACGCTCGCTCGAGTTCAGCCTAGAGTCTCCTATGTGCAGGCCGTCAAAAGGAGCATCGCTTCGAAGTCGTTCGAATGCCGCTGATCGAACGCCATGAATCGAATCGCTTAACGCGCTCGACTTACTGGCGTTGACATGCTGCTATATAGACAGTTAAACTGATCAGTATATAGGGAACATTTCGACGCTCCGCAACGGGGCCGGGAGGAACGGTATTGAACCTTGTAAGTCAGGTCAGGTGTGCCGCGCCGAGTCATTGTGGATGGCGCGCGGCGGGCACTTGGGCGTCGCGTTGGCGGGTGCACCCGCCGGTGTCATCGGCCTGAGTGGGGCAGGTGTGCTGCTCGCGGGTGGCGCGAGCTCAGCGAGATTGAGCAAGATGCGGCCGCGGCCGCTCTTCCTCAAAGAACCAGGTTCTGAGTTTCGGCGAGGTGCCCACCGAACATCGACCGAAGTCGGACTGAATCACCTATAGTCGAGGTCCAGCCAGCTTTTAAGCCTAGCATGACGATGCGCATCGCAGGCGCGCAAAGAAAGGAAATCCGCAAATGCCCGAGGTGAAGCTGCTTGCCACCGGAGACTCCATGTTGACTCATGCGATCTCGGCAACGCCGAATGATGGGTTCCGTGAACTCGTCGCGCTCTTGAGAGGAGCGGATGTGACGATCACCAACGTCGAGATGTCGTATCCAGGGCGTGGTCGGCATCCGTCGACGACGATGCACGGCACGCCGATGGGGGCGGATCCGGGCCTGCTCTCGGAGTACGAATTTCTCGGCATCGACCTCTATGGAATGGCCAACAACCACGCCACGGACTATGGCACCGATGGCCTCGTCGCGACGCTGGAGGCATTGGAGAGCAGAAACATGCGCTACGCCGGAGCGGGACGCACGCTCCGTGAGGCGCGGCAACCGTGCTATTTCGACGCCGCGGGAGGACGAGTGGCGTTTATCGCGGCGGGGTCGAGCAACGCCAGGTTGGCGCTCGCCGCCGATATCGGGATCGGAGACGCCGGCCGGCCGGGCATTGCACCGGTGCGCTTGCAGAAGACCCATTACATCAAGACGGAACGGTTCGGCGCTTTGCGCGACATGCTGGCTGAGGCCGGTGTCAACATTGCCTCGACCGGAACGACGGCTCCGGGCATCCACTTCCCTTACCCCGATCGTAACGTCTATGACTCGCCGCCGCCTGGCGGCATTGCGGTAGAGAGCGTGCATTTCGTAGCTGACGACAATCCCAGGGTTCAAACGGACGCGTTGGAACGTGACGTGCAGGCGCTGACGAGCGTTGTCAACGAGGCTAGCCGAATGGCGGACCTTGTCGTCGTCGCTCTTCACTGTCACGAGGGACTACAGGGGCGGTGGAACACCGATGTTCCTGCCGAATTCCTACAGCCGCTCGCGCACAGGCTCGTCGATGCCGGCGCGCATGCCGTCCTCGGGCACGGACCCCATATGCTGCGTGGTGTCGAACTCTATCGCAACCGGCCGATCTGCTATTCGCTGGGCAACTTCATCTTCAATCTGGAGGCGACCGCCGCGTTTCCGCTCGAGGTGTACGAGCAGCAGGGCATGCCGTTGTCGTCGACGACTGCTGATCTCTACGATGCAGTGACGGGCTACCAGAAGCAGCCCTTTTTCTGGGAGTCCGTCGTGGCTCAATTCACCTTCGCGGACGGCGAACTGGCGACGTCCGAGCTCCATCCCATTACGATGGGGCCGGGCCTTCCAAGAAGCCGCCGGGGAACGCCGATGCTGACGGACGTCGAGGAGGGGAAGCGCATTCTCTCGCGCCTCGACGGTCTGTCGCGACCTTTCGGGACGATGGTCGAGATCGATCGCTGCGACGGGCGATGCTTCGGCCGAATGGCCGCGAAGAGATAGCCCCGGCTCGAGGAAAGCTGCGAACAATCAAAGCCGGCGCTTGGCGTGAGCGCGCAATCATTTGGTTGATTGCGCTCTGCCAGTGACGCCTTGACCGACACTATCCTCACTTCCGACAGTCAATCATGTCCCCTCGATCTCATATTCGCGACGCCGCTCTGCTCGTTGAAAAGTCCTACCTGGACGGTCAGCTAGTCGAGGCCGCTGACGGAAACTCCCTTCCAGTCATCAATCCGGCTACGGGCGAGTGGGTCGCGTCCGTGCCGGCCCTGGGAGCAGCCGAGACCCGTGCGGCCATTGCTGCAGCCGACCAGGCATGGGAAGGCTGGCGCGGCCGACCAGCAGCCGACCGTGCCAACCTTCTGATGCGTTGGCACGACCTGATCCTTCAGAATGAGGACGACCTCGCGACGATAATGACCCTGGAGCAGGGTAAACCTCTTGTCGAGGCGCGGGGTGAGGTTCGTTATGGGGCGAGCTTCGTCAAGTGGTTTGCCGAGGAAGCTGTCCGTGCTTACGGGGACGTGATCCCGGCGCCGGAATCGGACCGGCGCATCCTGGTTCTGAAGCAATCCGTTGGCGTGTCCGCCGCGATCACGCCGTGGAATTTTCCGGTTGCGATGATCACCCGCAAGTTGGCGCCGGCCCTCGCAGCCGGATGCCCGACAGTCGTGAAACCATCCGAGTTGACGCCGCTCTCGGCGCTCGCGCTCGCGGTTCTGGCCGAACGCGCTGGCGTTCCGAAGGGCGTGATCAACGTCGTGACAGGCTTGCCGAGCGGAATCGGCGGCGAGCTGACCGGAAATGAGACCGTCCGCAAACTCTCATTTACCGGTTCGACGGAGGTCGGCAAGATCCTGATGGCGCAATGCGCCGGATCGGTGAAGCGGGTCAGTTTCGAACTTGGCGGGAACGCGCCCTTCATCGTCTTTGACGACGCGGATCTCGATCTGGCGATCTCGGGCGTGCTTGCCTCCAAGTTCCGCAACGGCGGCCAGACTTGCGTCTGCGCGAACCGAATTCTCGTGCAGTCAGGAATCTATGAGCGTTTTGCCGAGCGGCTCGCCGCAGAGGCCGCGAAAATCGTGGTCGGGAACGGTCTCGACAAGGGCATCACGATGGGGCCCATGATCAGCGAGACCGCTGTGGGCAAGATCGTCCGGATCGTGGACGACGCGCTCGCACATGGCGCCAGGATGCTGACCGGCTCGACGACGCACAATCGCCTGTTCGTGTTGCCGACGGTCTTGACCGACGCGACACCCGAGATGAGCCTGGCGCAAGAAGAAATCTTCGGACCCGTTGCACCGCTGTTCCGCTTCGGAAGCGAAGAGGAGGCGATAGCGATCGCCAATGCGACGCCCTTCGGATTGGCAGCATATTTCTACACGAACGACCTGCGACGATCCTGGCGAGTGGCAGAGCAACTCGAATTTGGGATGGTGGGACTGAATACCGGTTCAGTGTCGGTGGAAGCCGCCCCGTTCGGCGGCATCAAGCAATCAGGCCTGGGGCGCGAGGGATCGATGTATGGCATCGACGAGTATCTCGAGATCAAGGCGTTCCATGTTGGAGGGCTGTCGCGTCGCGCGATAGGAGGCTTGTGACGACCATCCGCCGTTCACTAACAACTTAGCCAACTTGTATCGCCCTCACGATCTGTGCAGCCGACGCGATCGTCGCGTGAGCCGCAATTATTTTTTCAACAACGACCTTTTGCACTTCGGCATCGAGGTCTGCGCAACAGTCCTGCGCGAGGACCAGCCGATAATCCAAATCGAATGCTTGGCGCACCGCTGAGAGTACAGCGCCACTTGTCGATATTCCGGCGATGATGACGGTGTCAATCTCGTTTGCTCGGAGAATCCTTTCAAGGTCGGTTCCTGTAAAAGCGCCCACTCGGTGCTTTACAACAACCGGCTCGAAATCGGTCGGAGCCAAAGCTGGATGGATTTGTCCACTGGGACTTCCTGGAGCAAACAATTGATTCTCTTTCAGCCAGGTGAACAACTTATTGCGAGGGCTGATCTCCGGATAGTTGGTGCGAAACCCCACCTTCACGTGAACCACAAGCAAGTTGGCGGCTCTTGCTGTCTTCAGAAGCTTGGACGTGCGTTCGATGAGCGTCGGGACTTGTGTTTCAGGAACCCAATTTTCCAGGCAGACAAGCTGCAGATCCAGCAGCAACAGCGCAGTCCTCGCGGGATGAAGTGCGGGCATATTCGAGTAGGACGGTAGCTCCGACATTTCTGTTCCCTAGATCCGAGAAAAATATTCGCCGCGATTCGATCCGTGGGTGCGCTGCACGAATGTACGTTTGCGGTGCGGTATTGAAGATAAGCGAAGCGATAGTTGGCTGTCATCTGCTTTCGCGTGATGATGTGAAGGCTTACGCAATTGTCAGCTGCAGCGATCGCCGCCGTGGATATGCCGACGCCGCAGTATTGCAGCATAATGACAAGAAGTGGATTGACAGGTCAGAAATATACAGTCATACTGATCAGTGTAACTAAGATGAATATTGTAGTGCGGAACTGCCTCACAGATCGGGCGATCGGAACGCGACGAGGTCGTGGTGACCGGTCCAAGCACCGCAAAGAAGAAACAAATTCAATTTTCTCAAGAAGTGCCTTTGATCGACCCGCACAAAGCGAGTTTGGCGTGAGGCGAGTCGAAGATGGGAGGTGAGGCGCAGGTGGAGGTCAGTTTTCCCTCATTATGTCTCTGCGAAGCAGATGGCGGCGTCGACGCTGTGAAATGGAACGGCGTTGTGCGTCTCGGCAGAGAGCCGGTCTCAGAATTGACCGCAGGCGAACTAACCACGTGTGATGGGCGCTCGGCGAAAATTGGCGGGCTAACTTTAGGCGGCCGCCGGATTTGACCCGAATTCCGCCAGCTTAGGTGTTCGAAGCTGGTGCATCTAAAATAAAAAGCCGGATACGCCGGCCGCAAATAACAGAAAAGGGAGGATGCAGATAATGATCGGATTCAAGAGAAGCGCGTCGGGCGCTCGCATGTTTGGCTCGGCCGCCGCTGTTGCATTGCTCACGATGTTTTCCGCCGGAGCGGCTCTAGGGCAGGGCGGCGCTGTCAAGATCGGTCACCTGAC
Source organism: Bradyrhizobium manausense (assembly GCF_018130615.1). Classification (GTDB taxonomy): domain Bacteria; phylum Pseudomonadota; class Alphaproteobacteria; order Rhizobiales; family Xanthobacteraceae; genus Bradyrhizobium; species Bradyrhizobium manausense_A. Next base: position 178,447 of record NZ_JAFCKB010000011.1, on the reverse strand, counting down.
AGACATGAATTCGGCCTTTTCTGATGTCGATGGCAAGTATGGCCTCGCCGCGACGCAGATGGCCGTGGAGGATTTCGGCGGCACTGTCCTCGGCAAAAAGATCGAGGTGGTATCGGCCGATCATCAAAACAAGCCTAGTGTGGGCTCGGCCATTGCCGCTGAGTGGTTCGACAGAGACAACGTCGATGTCATTACAGGGCTGCCGGGGTCTTCCGTCGCCCTGGCCGTGCAGGAGATCGCCCGCTCCCGACCTGCCAAGGCTCTGATTCAGGCTATCGCGCAATCGCCTGACTTGGCCGGATCGAAGTGCATACCCAATGCAGTCCATTGGTCGCCGGACGCGTACGCGCTGGGTGTTGCGCTGACGCGCTACGCTACCGAGCACAAGGGCAAGACATCCTTCGTGTTCGTTCCAGATAACGCGGTGGGCGAAGCATTGCGGCGTAGCGCGGAAGCTGGCGTTACGGCAGGCGGGGGCAAGCTTCTCGGCTCCGTGCGTGTGCCGGTGGCCTCGGGCGACGTCTCCTCCTATCTGCTACAGGCGCAAGGGTCGGGGGCCGACAACATCGTCCTCACTGCCGGCGGTAGCGACATGATCAATGTCGTCAAAACCGCTCAGGAGTTCGGCCTGATTGCAGGTGGCAAGAATCTATTGGCTGTGGGTTTGTTTACGACAGACCTCATGGCCATAGGGCTGCATACGGCACAAGGTATTATCTTTTCGACGCCGTTCTACCCTGGCCTCAACCCTGAGGCCGCGGCTTGGGCTAAGCGGTTCGAGGAGCGCACCGGTGTTGTTCCCTCTTTCTCGCACGTGGCCGATTACGAGGCGATCACACATTACCTCAAGGCGGTGAAGGTGGCTGGCACCACTGACGCCTCTGTTGTGATTCCCAAAATGCGGGAAATTCCAGCCGAAGGCTTCGCGCTGTCAAATGCCAAGATCCTCGCCAACAACCAGCTGGTCCGGGACATCTATATCGGCAAGGTGAAAGCGCCGGGCGCCTCCTCGTCCAAGTCGGATTACATGGAGCTTCTGGGCACCGTGCCGGCGCTGGATGCCTTCCTGCCGATCAAGGATAGCGAGTGTCCCTTGGTCAAGGCGGCCAGATGACTCGTTAGGGTGTGGATACTTCATCGCACAATCCCGTAGACTTGAGGCGAACGCAGATGAACGCGAACATTTTGGAGACGCGGGGCCTGAGCAAGAGCTTTGGGGGATTCTACGCCGTTCGAGGCGTAAATCTCCGCGTGCGAAGCGGCACGATACACGCGCTCATCGGTCCAAACGGCGCGGGTAAAACGACTGTATTCAATCTTCTTACAAAGTTCCTTCAGCCAACGCAGGGTGAGATCCGTTACGACGGGTACGACATCACCCTTCGTAAGCCTTCCCATGTGGCGCGGATGGGTATGGTACGGTCGTTCCAGATCTCCGCGATCTTCCCTCATCTCACGGTTCGGGACAATCTGCGGGTGGCGCTGCAGCGCCGCCTCGGGACGACCTTCCATTTCTGGCGTAGCGGTCGCATGCTTGATCAGCTTGACGACCGGGCCGACGAACTTTTGAGCTCGGTCGGCCTGTCGGACGTCTCGAACGAGGTGGCTATGAACCTGCCATACGGCCGACGTCGCGCGTTGGAGATCGCTACTACTCTGTCTCTTGATCCGAAGCTGCTCTTGCTCGATGAGCCGATGTCCGGGCTGGGGCGAGAAGACATCGGTGTGGTTTCCAACCTGATCCGCCAGGTGAATCAAACCCACACCGTTTTGATGGTTGAGCACAATCTTTCGGTTGTCGCCGAACTGTCCGACGCAATCACAGTTATGGCCCGAGGCCGAGTGCTGGCTGAAGGTTCTTACGCGGACATATCGAAAAATCCCGAAGTCCGGACGGCTTACATAGGATCGGCTCATGCCTAAGGACGAACGGTCGGAACGCATGCTTTCGGTCACCAATCTCTGCGCCTGGTACGGCGACTCGCAAGCCCTGCACGGGATGTCGATTGAGGTGCTGGAGGGCGAGGTTGTCACACTCCTGGGCCGTAATGGCGCCGGCAAGTCGACCACCTTAAAGTCGATCATGGGCTTGATCGACAGACGATCCGGTCAATTGCAGTTTCGCGGAAAGGAATGCACCGCGCTTCGGCCGGAGGAAATCGGTCGCATGGGGATTGCCTTTTGTCCGGAAGAGCGCGGCATCTACGCGACCCTGACGGTCGAGGAAAACCTGCTGCTTCCGCCGATTGTGGCGCCTGGCGGGATGAGCGTTTCGGAAATCTATGAGACCTTTCCGAATCTTTTCGAGCGCCGCCTGAGCTACGGCACTCGAATGTCCGGAGGAGAGCAGCAGATGCTCGCCATCGCACGAATTCTCCGCACCGGTGCCAAACTCTTGCTGTTGGACGAACCGACCGAAGGCCTCGCGCCGGTCATCGTTGAGCAGATTGGCAACTTAATCCGTATGCTCAAGACCCGTGGATATACCATCCTGCTGGTCGAGCAGAATTCGCATTTTGCGGAAGGTATCGCGGACCGCCACTACATCGTCGAGCATGGCAGAGTGGTCGACATGATTCCGGCTGAGGAATTTGACAGCGGTAGTCCGCGAGTGACTGCTTATCTCTCCGTCTGAGAAATCGGCCAGACTTAGATCAGGGTTGGAACCCGCGAAGGACACAAATGACAGAGCTAATGAGTTTCATGCCGCCGCTGCCGGTACTCGCCGGTCAGTTGCTCATTGGACTGATTAACGGAAGCTTTTATGCACTTCTGAGTCTCGGCCTCGCCATCATATTTGGACTGCTCCAGATCGTGAATTTCGCACATGGGGCCCAGTATATGATGGGTGCGCTCTGCTCGTACGTGCTGCTGACCTGGCTGGGCGTCGGGTACTGGCCGGCACTCATCCTCGCGCCGCTGATTGTCGGAAGCTTCGGCGTCGTGCTGGAGCGCGTGTTCATACGGCACCTGTACCATCTTCACCACATGTACGGAATGCTGCTGACCTTCGGTTTCGCCCTGGTGATCGAGGGATGCGTGCGCCAGCGGATGGGATCATCCGGCAACACCTACCCTGTGCCGAGCGCTCTGGCCGGAGGCTGGAAACTCGCCTTCACCTACCTCCCAGCCTATCGCCTGTGGGTGATCGGCATTTCCCTGACCGTCTGCCTCGCCACTTGGTATCTGATCGAAAAGACACGTTTGGGCTCTGTGCTGAGAGCGGCCACCGAAAGGCCGGATCTGACCCGCTCCTTCGGCATCAACGTCCCAAAGCTGGTCATGTTGACGTACGGTTTCGGTGTCGCGTTGGCGGCATTGGCGGGCACGATGGCGGCTCCGATCTATTCAATCAACGCGCAGATGGGTTCGGAGATCATCATCGTGGTTTTTGCCGTGGTTGTCATCGGCGGAATGGGCTCTATCAAGGGCGCAATCATCTCCGGCTTCGGCCTCGGGATCGCCGAAGGCTTGACCAAGACCTTCTACCCTCAAGCCTCGACCACAATCGTATTCGTCATCATGGTCCTGGTGCTGTTGTTGCGCCCGGCGGGCTTGTTCGGCACCAGTGAGCAGCAAGCTCCGAACAGCAGCCTCTCCGGCGACGTGTCTCTGGACTTCATGAACGTAGCTGTCCGTCGGACGCTAGTCGCCGTCAGCATCGCAGCGGGACTGGCGGCGCCATTCGTGGTCTATCCCGTGTTCGGCATGAAAGTGCTCTGTTTCGCCCTCTTCGCGAGCGCCTTTAATCTGCTGCTCGGCTTTGGCGGCCTCATGTCATTCGGCCATGCAGCGTTCTATGGGACCGCCAGCTATGTTGCTGCCTACACCGTCAAAACGATGGGTTTCGATCCTATGTTTGGCATTTTGGCCGCGATGACGGTCGTAGGCATGATGGGGCTGGCGTTCGGCTATCTCGCGATCAGGCGGCACGGCATCTATTTTGCGATGGTTACGCTTGCCTTGGCGCAGATGGTCTACTTCTTCGCAGTCCAGGCTCCATTCACTCACAATGACGAAGGCATTCAGGGGGTGCCTCGTGGCCATCTGTTCGGGCTGATCAACCTCGAAAACCAGCTGACGATGTATTATTTTGTGTTCGCCATTGTGCTGCTGGGCCTGATAACGATCTGGCGCATCGTCAATTCCCCCTTTGGCTATGTCTTGAAGAGCGTTCGTGAAAACGAAGCGCGAGCCATTTCCTTGGGGTACGATACGGACCGCTGCAAGCTCCTGGCATTCGTGCTTTCAGCGGTTCTAGCTGCCGTCGCAGGGGCACTGGATGCGCTGGTCTTCCAGCTCGCCTCCCTCACCAACGTTCATTGGTCGATGTCAGGCCATGCGTTGCTCATGTCGATTCTCGGAGGCGTAGGTACGCTATCCGGTCCCATCCTCGGCGCGATCATCGTCGCCGGCATGGAAAACTACCTGGCCTCGCTTGGATCCTGGGTGAACATCGTCCACGGGATGATTTTCATCGGTTGCGTCATGGTCTTCCGGCGGGGAATAGTTGGCGAGATCGCGTTCCGGCTCGGCGCCCGACGTTCGGTGTCTCGGTCGAGACGGGAGCCTGCGGCTGCGTCAGGGGCGATTGCGGCCTCTTTGTCGAGCCAACCGTGATGATCCAGCGAAGACGATGGTCATGCCGCAAAGGGGCGGGCGAGCGAAGGGCTTCGTTGCGCGCTCGGCGACCAGCGGGCTCGCGCTGCCGTGGCAGTTCGTCGTGCCGAATTGAGGCGACGCACGGTTTCGGCGCTACGTCGATTATCACTGTCGCGCGGGTTCGCTGAAAGCTCATATCCTCTCGCGGAACTGTGTTTCGAACGCGAGCAATATTGCAAAAAAGAGTTGACGTGAAAAAATATACAGTTAGACTGATCAGTGTGACGACGATAAATTAACCTTCAATCGGAATCACTATGACAACGAAAACACTTATCCGACCGGAAACGCCTGAGAGTCGCCCTGATCCAGTTGAAGTCACGGTGATCGATACTGATGTCCATGTCGAGCCGCGTTCGTTCGACGAACTCATCGGATATATGGACGTCCCGTGGCGCGACCGCGCAATCAAGGCGCGGGTGCCGTTTAGGCGCGCAGGCTTCACCACCTTCGATGTCGCGGGCCGGATGGACGCCTATCCAGAGACGGGCGATCTAGGTTCCGATCCTGAGCTCGTTGAAAAACATCTATTCCTCGACGACCCGATTGACTATGCGATCTTGCTGCCGTGGAGCTTGCGCGGGTTCACGGTCGATCCGGCGTTGGATACCGCGCTGGCGGGTGCGGTGAACCGATGGCTCGCCGAGACCTGGCTCTCCAAGTACAATACCGAGAACCGATACGTCGGATCGATCTCAGTCTCTGTCGAGGACCCGGTCGGGGCGGTGAGAGAGATTGAGGAGTGGGCCGGACATCCGGGCTTCCGGCAGGTGGCGATCAGCCACTACGGGCCACGGCCTTTCGGTCACCCCATGTATGACCAGATCTGGGAAGCCGCAGCCCGGCATCGACTGCCCGTTTCGATACACTTTAAAGGAGGGGCCACGCAGCCACTCGGTTGGACGTCGACGGGCCCGCTGCAATTCTTCGTCGAGTATCACTCGTTGATCGCGCCGATGGCTTACGCGACCCACATGGCGAGCTTCATCTGCAACGGTGTTCTCGATCGGCATCCCGGGCTGCAGTTCCTTTTCCTCGAGGGCGGCTTCTTGTGGTATCGGCCGTTTGTGGATCGGATGGGCCGTCATTGGCAGAAGACCGCGAAAGAGTTTCCGACGCGGAAGACGCCGCTGCAATATGTGCTCGACCACTTCCGGTTTGCAACCCAACCCGTTGAAGAGGCCGCCGATCCGCTGCAGATCGCGACCCTCTTCGAGGAGGCGAATGCCGGCGATCTGTTGATGTTCTCGAGCGACTACCCGCACTATGATTACGACCCTCCCAGCAAGGCGCTTCCGCGTGCCTTGGACGTTCAAGTGAAGAAGAAGATCATGGCCGGGAATGCGCTGGAGTTCTTTGATTTGCCGAAGACGAGACCAGGGGACCGTTTCGATCGGAAGGGGGGGCGCTAATGATCATCGATTGTGCCGTTCATCCAGTGCTGAGCAGCGAAAGGTTCAATAAATTTGTCGGCGGACCATGGAATTTGCGCCAGCTCCCGACCCTCTTCGGCGAAAAATACGGCGCGCCATTCGACCAATTGGCGGTGCCGGCCGACGAGGCGTCGAGCCCGGCCGCGGTAGCCAACTGCTTGCGTGGCGCGAAAATCGATTATGCGGTGCTGTCTCCGACGACGTTCGGATACTGGCCCAACCCGCATCAGGGGGTCGCAGTCGCGCAGGCCGCCAATAACATGCTAGCCGAGGACTGGCTGAACGCGCCGGAAGCCGACGGGCGGTTCCTGGGCTCCATTCGTGTGCCGATGAACGATGTCGACGCGGCCTTGGGTGAGATCGAGCGTTGGGCCGATGATCCTCGCTTCGTTCAGATCGTCGTGCCGGCGCGCGGGTTGGCGACCTATGGCGACCAGCGGTTCTTTCCGATCTGGCGGACTGCGGCTGAGCGCGGTCTCGCCATCTTCATCCACGACGATCTGTCCGCGGTGGTCGAGCCGCCGCCGACCCAGGTTGGTTTTCCAAGCTTCTATGCCGAGATCCATGCTCTCCGGCCACTGTCGGGGATCGTGCATCTTACCAGTTTCATTGTTAGCGGTGTTTTCGAGCGTCTGCCCGATCTTCGGGTCGTGCTCGGCGACGTCAGCGTGCACGAGGCGCGCGCGCTGGCAATACGGACGGACAAGGATTGGCAATCCGACCGCATCGAGGTCCCGTGGATGACTAAGGAGCCGACGGCGTATCTCGAGCGCCACGTTCGCTTCGTCAGCCAGCCAGAGGACGAGATTTCGCCGCACAGCCTCCGCTCGACCGGAACGCTCGGCGGGGACAATTCTTCGCTGGTGATCTTCGGCAGCCGCCATCCTTACTGGGACGGCGTGAACGCGGATGAGGTGTTCCCCAAGTGGTCTGGGGAGGAGCGGGCGCGTTGCTTGGGCGGTAATGCCGTGCAGTTCTACCCGCGTCTGGCCGCGCTGAACTGAGCGCATAACGAGATGCAACTCAGGACGAGGAGCAGCACATGCGTTACGTGGTAGGTGCGGTCGCGGATCTTCCGCCGGGATCGTCGACGGTTGTCTATCCGGACAAGGTGAAGAGCGGAATTGGCGTTTTCAACGTCGGCGGACAGTTCTACGCCCTAAAAAATACGTGTCCCCACATGGGCGGCCCGCTTTGTAAGGGCAGAGTTCGTGGCACGACAGAGGCGGACGCGACGGACGAAGAACGCGTCGGAATGCACTGGGTGCGTGAGGGCGAGATTATTGCGTGTCCCTGGCATCACTGGGAGTTCGACATCAGAACAGGACGCACGCTCTTCGCCTCTAGGCAGCGCGTGCGTAGCTATCCCGTAACGATCGAACCGCTGGAGGTGCTTGAGCGGCTGAAGAAGGGCGTCGAGACAATTCCGGTATCGGTCGAAGGCGCGACAGTCGTCCTTGATATCTGAGACGATTGTCATTTGAACCGTACACTCTTCGGCGGACCATTCGCCGGCCTATCGACGACTCTCTGTCTCGATGATCCTCTTGATAAGGGTCAGCCCTCGCTGCAGCTCTTGGCGTTCGCGAACCGTCAATTTCTGGAGGATCACGCCAGTCAACCAGTCTTCCCGCAGGGCAAAAATGTCTTCGAGAGTCTTGACGCCCTTACGTGTCATTTCGATGAGCACGGTCCGACCATCAGTTGGATGTGGTCTGCGGCGGACCAGTCCGTTTTCTTCGAGCGACCGAACGGTGTTGGTCATCGATTGCGGGCGGACTTTAGTGGCCGCTGCGAGGTCGTTGGTGCTCAGTGCGCCTTGGCGCTGGAGATGGCCAAGCACCGTGAGTTGCTGGAGCGGAGGTCCGGCCTCGATACGAATGACTCTGGCCCCCTTTCCCAAAGTCTCGCGAAGCTCAAATGCGAGCGCCGCAGCGGAATCCCGATCTCCGTCCATATGTGATCTACCTTGGCCTCGCGAATTGCTGTCAATTGATACGCAACGCTATCAGCGCCGTCAACGGAACATAGGGCTCTCAAGCGCCCGCAGTGGTGCTCAGGCGACCTACGGAGAGTCACCGAGATGCGGCGAACGAATTGCACGGCACCTTGCGCGTTGGCCGATTGAGTTCGGTCGTCAACGATTATGCTTCGTCTAGTCTTCGAGGAGTGTCGATGCCTGAACGCGACTTCGAACTAGTGATCACCCGCATAGACTTGGTGGCCAAAGGAATCCTTCGTCTCACGCTCGCACAACGAGATGGGGCCCAGCTTCCAGCCTGGGATCCCGGCGCGCATGTTGATCTCCATTTCGTTTCTCAGGGTGTGGAGTATGTGCGGCAGTACTCGCTGTGCGGCCGACCGACCGATAGACACCACTGGCAGGTGGCTGTGCTGCTCGTAGCTGATGGTCGCGGAGGCTCGGCCCATATCCACCAAGCCTTTGCTCAAGGGGATACGGTCCGCGTCACGGGTCCGCGCAACAACTTTCCCCTGGTTCCAGCGCAGCAATATCTGTTCATCGCCGGCGGCATAGGCATCACTCCGATCTTGCCAATGATCGCGCACGTTTCAGCATCGGGTGCAGACTGGCGACTCCTGTACTGTGGTCGGTCGGTCGAATCGATGGCCTTTATCGATGACGTCAATGCGTTGGGCGCGGACAGGGTCGTGCTTCAGGCGCGCGACGCCCGTGGCCGGGCCGATCTGGCCGCCCTCATCGCCCAGACCGATCGAACGACCGAGATCTACTGTTGTGGACCGGAATCGATGCTCCGTGCGGTCGACGAGAGCTGTGCGTCATCGTCGCACGACAGGGTTCACGTTGAGCGGTTTTCTCCTAGCGAAGGCGTTAGCGGGGCTACGAACAGCGCATTCGAAGTCGAATTCGCGCGTTCTGGCGTTGTGGTCACCGTGCCTGCGGACCGCTCCATCCTGGAAATGGCCGAGGAGTTCGGTGTCGACATAGACTCGTCATGCCAAGACGGCGTGTGCGGCACGTGTGAGACGAAGGTGATTTCGGGGACACCTGACCACCGGGATTCGGTGCTCGGTGCGAAGGAGCGTGCCGCGGGCCAGACCATGATGGTGTGCGTCTCGCGATCGTGCTCAGCCCGATTGGTACTTGATGCTTAGTGACAAACAAAGTGACTCTTAATCTTCTAGCAAGGGAGTGATCGTGATGACAGTAGCAGCGCCTCAGAAGAGTGCTTCGTCGGCTTCGGGAGAGCAACCGCGCCACCGGCGGATTCTGCAGGAGTCGGGGCCGGCGGCCGGCCGGATTTCGGGCATCAATCATCTTGTTCTGTTCACCCACGACATGAACGAAGGGGTGCGCTTCTACCGGGATTTGCTCGGGCTTCGTGTGGTGCGAACCATGCGTTTCACCACAACCGCCGAGGGGCTACGTTCAAGTGGACACCATTCGAGCGGTTCGGCCATTCGCGCGAAGTCCGAGGATCCCCAATTTGCTGTGACAATGAACGTTCGTCAGGTGTTCTTTGAGATGGGCAACGGCGAGTTGTTTTCTCTCTACGAGTCGCCGATTATCTCGAAACGGCCAGCCGCTCCTATCAGCTCATTCCTTTGGCCCTCCGGCGGGACGCAACAGTGGAGTCAACCACGTGAACCTCAGAAGCTGGATCATCTCTCATTCGACGTACCTACGCACGCGGACTTAGTATGGTTCCGTGAGCATTTGCTTTCGAGCGGTCTTGCGGTGTCCGAAATCTCCGAGCGGCGCGGTGCCGACAACAAGCATCGCTTCATTTCCTCCATCTACTTCTCTGACCCGAGCGGTAACCCCCTTGAAATTGCGACTTTCGATGTTCCTGACGTAGCGTGGCGGTCCTACGACTTTTCGAGCTGGTTCTTCGACGAGGATCCGGTGCCCGCGCTCCTCGACCATGGGGCCGATAAAGTTCAAGCGCTCGTCCCGCGCTGGGTCTGTCAGTCGACCGAGTGAGAACTACGATGTACTTTGAAGAAGTCTCCGGCTGGGGCGAAGAGACCTGGGAAGATCGCGACGTCACCGGCGTCGCGGTCGACGCCCATGATCGTGTCTACGTCCTGCGGCGGGGCGATGATCCGGTCACCGTGCTGGACAGCAGTGGGACCGTCGTTGATCGTTGGGGCAACGGCTGCTTCTCAAATCGCCCGCACCTCATTTCAATTGGTGACGACGAGAAGATCTACATCGCTGACGATGGCGGCCACCGGGTCTTCGTATTCGACCGTACGGGGTGTCTGATAGAAACGATCGGCAGCGGCATACCGTCCGTAACCGGATTCGACGAGGGCTTGCCGAGCAAAGAGCTGGCGTTTGACCGGATGCCTGGGGGAGCGCCCTTCAACAGGCCTACCAAGGCGGTGGCATCGCGGACTGGAGAGCTGTTCGTCAGTGACGGCTACCGCAATTGCCGAGTGCATCGATTCTCCGCAGACCGTCAGCAAGTTCATTCCTGGGGCGGCTCTGGGGCCGGCGCCGGCTGCTTTGTCATACCGCACAGCGTCGCACTCGACAGCGAAGGTCACGTCCTAATATGCGACCGCGAGAACGATCGGATACAGGTTTTCTCCCCCGACGGCGAGTTGCTGCACGTGTGGAACGACGTTCAACGGCCGACGGATCTGGCGCTTGATCGCAAAGGATATATGTACGTGACCGAGCTCGCACGTGGTCCACACGACTTGAAGTCGTGGCGGCTCGGGCCTGCGGACCAAGAAATCCCTGGGCGGGTGACTGTATGGTCTCCGGACCGTTCCATTGCTGCTCGAATAGGGGCGCCCGCGGTGGAGTTCCTTGCTCCGCATGCGATTGCGATCGACTCCACGGGCGCAATCTATGTGTCTGAGGTCCCGGAATCGTTCGCGAATTGGACCGGAAGACCCTATCGGCCACATCGATGCCTTCGCAAGTTCGAACTGCGCTAACCTGCGGGGCGCTCGCGTTACGCTTGCCGTTGCGCGAAAGAGCATGCCTGCGAATTGTAAGCGCAGTTTCAGTGCGCCATGAGCACCGGTAAGTCCGCGTGCTCCATGACATAGCTGGTCGCGCCGCCGAATATCATCTGCCGCAGTCTGTTGCGGGTGAAGGCTCCTTTTATCAAGAGATCACAGCCTTGTGCTCTCGCGGTGTCGAGTACCGCTTCGCCAGTCTCCCGGTCTTCGAGCTCGACGCTGATTAGCTCGGCGGCGATGTCGTTGTACCGCAATTGCCGGACTATTTGATCGGCAGATGGTCCTGGTACTTCCTGTCCGCCAATCACGGTCAACACCCTTACCCTGTCCGCCAGACGAAGCAATGGCATGGCAAGTGCATTTGCCCGGGCCTGCTCGGTACTGCCGTTCCAGTGGATCATGATGTTTGTCGCGATGCATTTCGGCGCGCTTGATGGCGCCAGCAGGACGGGCCTTCCGCTCTCAAAAAGTGCTGCCTCGATGGCTCGCCGGTGAGGGCCTGCAGCATCGACATCGGTCCTCGCCATTACAATAACATCGAAAGCCCGCCCGTAACTTCCGACAAACTCTTCACTCTCAGGGGAGGTTTCCAACCAGCCGAAGCTTGGTCCGCTCGGGTTACCGGCTCTTGCGATATTGTGCTCGACCATGAGCGCTTCGAATGCGTGCCGCATTTCGGCCAGCTCTTCTTGGCTCCTCTCAAGATACGAATCTAAGGCGAAGCCGGTGGTCAATTCTGTAACCAAAGCTTGGGGATTGCCATACCGGAGCCCAAAGCCCTCGGTGTAGGCCCCGGTGCGTTGCGCAAGACGAGCGGCGGCACCGAGAACGGATGGCATGATCGCAATGTTCTGGATCGGTACTAAGATTGTCTTCATTCTTAGTCTTCCTGTTTCGGGTAAACGCCCACCTGCAACGTAGGCCTCCTTTAGAAACCCCGCTGGAGCCAATGCGTGGCGGTCTGCCGCTCATCATGCCGCGTTCCGGACCGCGTGTCAGCACTGCTTGCAGAGCAGTCCATGCGCGGGCGATAGACAGATCGATATCCCGATATCTCGATACTCCATGCGCAGGCCCCGGCGTGAGCCTTGGCGCCCAGCGGAATGCCAAGGCTCGTTGTTGGGATGAAGTCGCCCTGAACGGCCGCATGGGTCGATGCTTCCGGGCTCGCAACGCCTTCAATGGCACCGTTGCCGAACTTCGCTGGACGCTTCGAAATGCGCTTTTCTACCGCGTATGCAACAAAAGATGCAACGAAGTCCTCGACATGCGTGCGCTCGTGGCGTTGGTCGGCGCTGGGCACGGTTTGATAAAGACGGCAACGATCGCGCGAGGATCATTGCCCACTAGGCCCCGATCTTCCAACGGCGTACGCCGGTCGCGAGCTGGTAGAGACCCGCAACGATCGTCCGTGCTTGTCACTCAGCGTTCAACCTTGACCTCTCATCGGCGTCCACTTCTGCCCCCTTTGCGCGGCGACTCTGCTGGTAGCGCTCGTCTCGTCGGAGCTGGCCGGGATAGCCGAGGGGAGACGAGCGCAGGTGACATGATCGTCGTCTCGGCTCTTGAACCGCCAGCTATCGTTGTCGGTCTCGGCAGGTTCCGGCACGGATCGCTCGCCGACATCCCGACAGCGGTTTCTTTCGAAGCCCTTAAGTCGTGACGGCTCGGAGACGCCGCTCACGCCACTCGTAAAGACGCGGTCAACTAGCAGGCGGCCACCTTACGCCCGCTCCACGGCTGGTCCGAATGCCAGTCGGCTTTTCTGGACAGTTAGTCTGCTCAAAACTTTTCCCACGCTGCCTATTGGGTGCGCAGACGCGTCGCGAGACGAGGCGCATGCTTGCACAGAAACGGGAAATCACAGGCAAACTGACCGAATAACGGCTGCAAAGCTCACGAAGCAAGTTGGCATAAAGCTTGCTGACAACGTTTTCAGCGGCTCTGAAAACGTTTGCAGAAATTGGGAAGGAGCGATAGTGATGAGGCCGACTGGTTTGTTCCGCGCTGGAATTGTGTTGATCGTCTCCCTGCCAATCGCGACCGGTGCGTTCGCCCAGCAACTGAAGCACGTGACGCTCGCCGTCGGAACTTCGGTTCTTAGTGTTGGCTATCCAATGGACACGCTGCCGAGAACTTTGGGTTACTGGAAGGCGGAGGGATATGATGTTGATGTCCAGCCTGTCGGGACGTCGTTGCAGGCGATCCAGCAGATGGTCGCGGACAATGCCGATTTTGCTCAGGTCAATGCAAGCGCGGTCATTCAGTCGGATGTGACCAACCAACTTTCCGTTCGCGTTCTGATGGCGAACGGCGTGACGGACTGGACCATCGCCGTCCCGTCCGCATCCGACATTCACACAGTCGCCGACCTCAAGGGCAAGACGATTGGGGTGTTTAGCGCGGTCTCAACGGGCGGGTGGCTGCTCAATCACTCGCTCAAGCAAATTGGCCTCACCAGCGAAAGCGCCAACATCAACTACTTGCCACTTGGGCTTGGTGCTGCGCCGGTGGAAGCTATGCGACGCGGCGAGGTCGATGCACTGATCTACTGGGCAACCGCAACGGCAAGCTTTCGCAATGCCGGCCTGTCACTCAGGGAGATCACCCCATCCGAATGGAGGACCTACCCCGACTATTCCCTAGCGGCGATGCAGGCCACGATTGCCAAGGATCCCGACATGGTCGTTGCGATCAGCCGCGGCGTGGCCAAAGCGACCGTCTATGCACTCGCTAATCCCGAATGCGCCGTGAAGCTCCAATGGAAATCCTATCCTGCCACGAAACCAACCGGCGTCGACGATGCAACCGCGCTACGCATGGACGTTACCACCATTAGCGCGCAGCTATCGACGCTGGCGGACGGGTTCAAGCTCAATGGCGGGAGACAGTGGGGCGCTACGGACTCGGGAGGCATCGATAGACTACAAACCTTTCTCCAGGAAGCCGGACTCATAAAGAAGGCTTTGCCGGCGGACACCTATTTGGCTGCGATCCCGGACTTCTACGCAAGGGTGAACGATTTTGACGTCGAGGCAATTCGAGCAGCTGCCAGGAATTGCGAGGTTCACGAATGACCCCGACAGGAGCCACTCTCGCACCTTGCCCAATCTCCCCCGCGAGTGGATCGCCGGCCACCCCCTGGGTTTCGATCTCCCGGCTGGAGAAGCGGTACAGAACTCAGGGCCAAGCCGAGATCCACGCTCTTCAGGACATCGATCTGTCGATTGAGCGCGGTTCTCTCGTTACGATTGTCGGGACCAGCGGATGCGGAAAGAGTACCTTACTCCGGATTTTGGCCGGGATCCTTCCCCGTTCATCGGGTGATGTCTTGATGGGCGGCAGATCTGTAACCGGACCAAGTCGCGATCTGGGCCTGGTCTTCCAGTCGCCCGTACTGCTTCCATGGCGCACGATCCTCGCGAATGTGCGCGTACCAGCGGAGATTCAGGGGCTCGACAGCAGCAGAGCTGAAAGACGCGCACGCGAGCTGTTGGCCATGGTTGGTCTCGCGGGCTTTGAAGATCGATATCCATCCGAGCTGTCGGGAGGAATGGCGCAGCGAGTCGGCATATGCCGCGCGCTCGTCCACGAACCCAGTCTGTTGCTCATGGATGAGCCGTTTGGCGCGTTGGACGCGATGACACGCGAAACGATGAATCTCGAGCTGCTGCGAATTTGGCGCGAGCAGAAGATCACCATTCTGCTGGTGACGCACAGCATCCCTGAAGCGGTTTTCTTGGCAGACAAGGTGGTGGTCATGACACCTCGGCCGGGACGGATTGCGGAAGTGCTCGATATTGATCTCCCTCGTCCTCGCACTCTGGCGATGTTCAATACGCCGGAATTCGGAAAGTACGTCGGGGCGATCCGGCGACACTTTCATGCAACCGGGAGTCTCGACGAATGAGCGACGCTGTCATCAGAGCCGTCCGTCAGACGACATTGCCCGATTCTAAAGACCTGACCACCAAGCGGTTCGATTGGCGTCAGAGCCGTCTTGTCGCACCTGTCTTCCTGATCTGCCTGCTTGCTGGCTGGGAATCTCTCGTGCGAGGGATGGGCATTCCGACTATTGTCCTGCCTCCACCGAGCGGTGTAGCGGCAGCACTCCTGAGCGAGATCAGCTCGATCTCGTTTGCTCGCAATTTCAGCGTAACACTTGAGGAGGTCATCGCCGGATTTGCGGTAGGTTCTCTTCTGGGTGTCGTGCTCGGCATCCTCATCGGTCAGTCCAGTTTTCTCGAGCGGACGTTGTACCCCTACGTTGTCGCATTCCAGACCGTACCAAAGGTCGCGATTGCACCGATTATTGTGATTTGGTTCGGCTACGGCCTGTCGTCCAAGATCATCATCACGGCGATGATCGCGTTTTTTCCCGTCATCGCAAACACGATTGTTGGCCTGCGCTCTGCGCCGCAGGATCAAATCGAGATGCTGCAGGCCTATACCGCCAGCCCTTGGCAGATATTTCGCATGGTGCGGTTTCCGCAGGCGCTGCCTTTCATATTCGTGGGGTTAGACGTCGCAGCGGTGCTGGCGGTCATCGGCGCCGTCGTCGGTGAATTCGTTGGCGCGAAGGCAGGTCTCGGCTTCCTGATCCTACAAAAAAACCTCACCTTCGACATGGCAGGTGTGTTCGCCATCCTGATCGTCCTGTCCCTGATTGGGGTGGGCCTGCATGGCCTTATCGAAGTCGCGCGCCGCCGAGTTCTATTTTGGGCGAGCCGCACTGATGACAAACCACTTAACGTTCCGTGAGTCGATCCTAGCCTGAGTAATCCGAAAAAAGGAAACTATCCATGACTGAACAGATTCGTGTCGCCAGCCGCAGCGAGGTGCCTGTGCTCGATTTGGCGCCCTTGCTCCAAGGAGGTCCGATCGACGAATTGGCAAAGCAGCTGGACCGTGCATGCCGGCAAACCGGTTTCTTCTATGTTGCCAATCATGGCGTTTCCGAGAATGCCCTCAATGCGGCTTTTGGAGCAACCAGGCGCTACTTCGCGATGCCAATGGAAGTGCGCCAGCGGCATCTGATGCACCCCTATTTCCGGCGTGGCTACATGCCGCAAGGCGTCACCCAGCAACCCGGCTATGAAGCCGATCTGAAGGAGAGCTATGAGGTCGGCCTGGATCTGGCGCTAGATGATCCGGACGTCGTCGCGCGCCGCCCGCTGCACGCACCTAATCAATGGCCAGAGGAATTGCCGTGGCTGCGAGAGGCTGCAGAGACTTATTTCAATCAGACGAAGGCTCTTGGGGAGCGCTTGTTGCGTCTGATCGCCCACGCGCTGGAGCTCGATGACGGGTTCTTTCTGCGCTACAACAAAAAGCCGATGGTGCAGATGCGGATGTTTCACTATCCGCCGCAACAAACGACGGACGCGGCGCTCGGCGCGGCTCCGCACACCGATTTTGGCATGATTACGCTTCTAGCGCAGGATCCAATCGGCGGTCTCGAATTGAAGAAGCGCGACGGAGAGTGGATCGCCGCACCCTACATCGATGGGACTTTGGTCGTGAACATTGGGGACCTGTTCCAGCGTTGGACAAACGATCGCTACATTTCCAATTTTCATCGCGTTACCAACCGCACCGGCCGTGAACGTTACTCGATCCCGATGTTCTACAATCTCGATTACGATGCTCCGGTCAGTTGCCTGCCCACGTGCAGTACCGACGACAATCCTCCCCGATACGAACCGATCAAGTTTGGCGATTATATCGTTGGCCGATTCAAGGCCGTACAGAAGTTCAAGACTGAAGACGCGGCAACAGGCTGAGCGATTGTACCAGGCAGCGAGACGACAGGAATGAACGTCGAGAAGCGGACACGGGCCGCATCGGAGCCTAGCGCCGGTGCGGACTTGACACTCAGAGACATCGCACGCCTGGCTGGCGTGTCCATATCGACCGTGTCGAGGGTGATTAATCGCCGCGATATCGTCGCCCCCTCAAAGCAGAAGGCGGTCGACAAGGTTCTCAAACAGTTCTCCTATATCCCGAACAATGCCGCGCGCCTGTTGATCAGTGGACGGTCAATGACAATCGGCCTTGTTGTACCAACGATGAGTAATCCACTGTTCGCTCCGACGATCGAAAGCGCAGAGGAGACATTGCGAGCCGCAGGATACGGCGTTCTCGTCGCCTGCTCCAATCGCGATCCGGATCGAGAACTCGATCAAGCGAAAACCATGATGGAGCGCGGCGTCGATGGCATGATCCTAACTGGTGCGAATCATCGGCCGGACTTGCTGACCTTGCTGCGTGCAAAGCGTATTGCCGCCGTGTTTCAGGACTGCTCTCATAGCTATCCGGGTTTCCTGTCGATCGCCATGCAGGACGCTGCGGCGATGGCTCTCGCTATCGATACCTTGGTCGAGCGCGGCCACCGTCGCATCGCCCTATTGACGGGACCTACCGGCAACACGCCGCCGGTTGCTGACAGGCTCCGAGGTGCGAGAAAGCAACTCGCGAAACATGGACTGCAGGTGGGTGCTGATGACATCGCCGAGACGCCCGATTATGACGCTGCCAGCGCACGTGAAGCCGTAAGTCGGCTCTTGATGCGCCGGCCGCGATACACCGCGATCGCCTGCACTGGGGACATTCTCGCACTCGGCGCAATCATGGCAATTCGGCACGCTGGCCTCGCTGTGCCGGCTGATATTTCGATCATTGGCTGCAGCGACTCGGTCATGGCGCAATACGTTGACCCACCACTGACCACCATTCACCTTCCATTTAAGCGCATGGGCGAAATCGCGGCCGCGCAGCTTCTGCGCGGCCTCGAAAGTCATCGGCTAAATGGGAGGAAGGTCCTCGACTATCAGCTTATGGACCGGCAATCCGTCCGCAGTCTCCAGTCCTGAAGCTGGCAAGCACAGCACGATCAGAAGAGCGACCCGCGGTCCAACCAGCGCATAACCCAACGGCAACTGACCGCGCCTTCTTCGCAACGGTTCCAAATATGCTCTCATCCTCCGAACAAAGGACGTTTACATGACAAACTACGAGTCGTTTATCCGCGGCCTCCCGAAAGCTGAACTTCACATGCACATCGAAGGTAGCCTCGAACCGCGAATGATGTTCGATTTGGCCGCGCGCAATGGCCTCAAGCTACGGTGGGGCAGCCCAAGTGAGCTTCAAGCGGCATATCAATTCACGAATCTGCAGTCGTTTCTGGATCTTTACTATGAGGGTTGTCGGGTTCTGATTCATGAGCAGGATTTCTACGACGTGACAGCCGCATATTTGCGCCGCGCGAAGCAAGACGGCGTCATTCGGGCTGAACTTCTCATCGGCCCCCAAAGCTTTACCACTCGCGGCGTTGGGATTGAGACCGTGATGAATGGCGTGCTGCGAGCAATCGAAGACGCGAGGCACGACCTTGCAATAAGCTCCGGTTTGATCGTTACCGCGCAGCGGCATCGGACCGAGGCGGACGCCATGCTCTTGCTCGATCAAATCATGCCTTGGTCAGATCGGATCCTCGGAATCGGGATGGGAGGCGCCGAAGTCGGCAATCCTCCCTCCAAGTTCGTTAATTTCTTCAGAGCCTGCCGAGACAGGGGTTTTCGAATCACGATTCACGCTGGCGAAGAAGGGCCGGCTTCCTACGTGCGCGAGGCGGTCGAATTGTTGCGCGTCGACAGAATTGATCACGGCAACTCCTGCCTGGCAGATCCTGAACTCGTCGCGGAGATTGTCAGGCGAAAGCTTGCCTTGACAGTCTGCCCGCTATCGAACCTCAGGTTAAAGGGAGTGCCATCGCTTGAGCAACACCCCCTTAGGGCGTTGATCAATGCGGGCCTTCACGTGACTGTAAACTCCGATGACCCCTCCTATTTCGGTGGATACGTCAGCGAGAACCTCATCGAATGCCAGCGGGCGTTAGACCTCTCCTTGAATGATGTCGTGGACCTGGCGCGCAACGGCTTCACCGCAGCTTTCATCTCCCCAGACGAACGAGATAAGGCGCTCGCTTCCATCGATTCTTATGTCGCGGCGTTCAGGATGTAGGTTGTCCACACCAGCGCGACCGCGCCGATCGAACCGCGCGGTCGCTCGCCAGCGCAGGCACTGGCGAGCGTGGAATTCGGGATTGCGAACCACATTCTGTCTCGTCTAACCGGCGGCGCCGCTTGGGCGTAGACAAAATGCTGACGCGGCATCAAAACCCAAACGCTTTGTGCCCGTTCCGCTCGCTCATGGAGGTACGCAAACTCGACCGCGAGCAGCACGCGGACGCCCTCGATCGAGACGCTGACCACTGCGTCTCCGGAAGCGCTTCGCATTATTCGGGGTGGCCGGGGGGCAGAGTTTTGAGCGAATTTGGAAGCCGCTGGGGACGCTCCTCTTTCTGAGCGGATCTGGTTTCGTTGATTCCGATCCTACTCAACTTGCCTTGCCACGCTCACGTTCGATGGCTCAGCGATTGCCGTTCTCGTTGCGAAAGGCCGCAATGAAATCGCAACGAATTGGGTGAAACGACCGTGAACAAAACAGGACGGGGACGATCACCTCACCAAGAAAAATCAATAATTTAGAAGATGCTCATTGCGTTCGGGACGCAGGGAACGCCCTCGATCAGATCGCTACCTGAACGGAATGTCGGTATCGGCGGTTGCGCCTCCATGATTTGAACCTGCTCGACAGCCTTTGAAGGCGCAATTGGATCTTCCACAAAACCGTGGCGATTGTGGCTCAGCGCTGTGCCGGTCGCGACGCTCCACCAGTCTGGCCTGGGCGGCGTCGTCGCTCTCGCTCTCCGGCGCAAGTCCGGTCCGGGCGGCCCATTCCAGGGCACTTATTGAGGTCGCGAGCTCCTTCTGTTCGTCGATTGACCAGAATTGAAGTCGGGGAGTGGACAGGTAACCGTAGTAACCGCCCGGATCGTCGCGATTGGGATCACTCAAATGCCCGACGAAATCAAGTTTTGCCGTTCTCGCCGACAGATCGAGAAATTCAGGGCTGATGAGAGCATCGATCTGCTGAATGCGTCGTCGTATCCATGCCGTGATGGTCTGTGCACGGTTGATGTCTTCCGCCATGGCCGTCTCCAGGTGAGAAAGCACTATGGAGAGCTTTGATCGTTCCAGGAGCTGCTCGTGGATCGTATCGACAAATTCCAGGCATCGCTTTTCCCGGGCAGCGAACGCTTCCTCGCGCCTGCGGTGGGCTTCCGCTTGCCGGTGTTGGCGCTCGCGCTCCTCGGCAGCACGCTGCCGCTCCCTGATGCGCGCCGCATGTTCAGCTAGGCCAGCGACAATCTCGGGCAACATGGCCTCAACCAGTTGCGTTTTGCCGTCAGAGTATGTGTGGCGGAGCCCTGACCAGGAGTTGGCGTGAATGACTATGGAGAGCCGTCCGGACGAGGAATAGTCGTATTGCGGCGAGGCTGTCCGCGAGAAGCCCCATGGAAGATTGTCGTCCTTGCGCTTCAACTCGGCAGGGGTAGGCTCGTGCGGTGTTTTCCGTGGCCGCTCTTCAACGCCAAAGGCGATTGCCATGTCTTCGGCCGCAAGATCGAGACCGACGTCGCTGATCTTTGGGCGATATCCCTGGGTTTCTGCGAGGGCGAAAAGCCGGCTCAGGAGCTGGAGAGCCCGGCCAATTGAATTTGGCGCGACCTTCATCGGTACGAGGCCGCGTCCCCGACTGCTTTTGAAGCCCTGCACGTCGGGACGACCTTTCGAAATCGCTCGACGCGTCGGGCCTAAAATCGAGGGTTCTTTGATCTGGGAACTAGTTGAAATCGTTGCGGCGGCAGGTGCGGGCAGGATCATCGACGCGAGCCGCTCACGGACTTCCGCTCCCGCCTTTCTCACTTGTTCCGGTAGGCTCTCCGATGGGCTACCGTTGATGCTCGCCCGATCAAGTTTCCTGTCTCTCAGTCCAGGGAGGAGCGGCCTCTTGCAAACCTGCTTGCCGTGCTCGAGCTTTGCCCAGTATCCACGTTCAGGAGTAGGGATCTTGTGGCGGTCGCAGGTCTTCTTAAGAGCTGTGCTGGTGACGCCATAGTCGGCGGCGACCTTGGTCATTGGTCTTGACCAGACCTGTTCGTAGAGCTCTTCACGTGAAACCGTATGCACGTCCTGCCTGTCGATGTTGAGCTGGTGGCCGATGCCCTGACGGGCGCTCCGGGCTTATCCTGTTGCGGTGCATTCAAGACTGGCGGCACTCCTTCCTTTCAGTGTGCCTCGGCCTGCGCTCCAGCAGGAAGATTCTATTCGATGGTTACATCCTTCCACACCTGTGGATATCCGGCAAATTGAGAAGCAGTGAAGCCAGGATCGGCGGCGTATTCAGAATTGCGCCGAAATGAGTTGTTGAGGGGTCTTCTCCCTTCGGATGGGATTGACGACAAGGCCACTGCTTTGGAGTGGATCGTACAGAAAGGCCGGGTCCCCAAAGCTTAGCAAGCGACCCGAATTTGATTGGCCACGCTGTTCTTGGCCGTTGTTAGCTGAAACTGGCCAACTTGATCAGGCTGAATCGAACACGTTGCAGCGTCGCCAGGGCCCGCCGATGATTAGGAAAGCCGCGAGTTTGCACGGATCCTGTTCCGAGTATCTTCGAAACGACTACTCGCTACTCTTGCCCAGCGGAGGCCGCCGCCGTAGTGCTCACCAAGAGACCCTGTTGCGATTTGGGCGTCAGCTCGACCGCCGCGGCGTTGGGGCTGCCCAGCTGAGCAACTTTGTCGGTAGTGATGAGATTAGTCACTCGCAATTCCTCCCGAGAGAGTTCATGTAAATCTTCCCACGGCGGAACGTTTAGCGACAGTGACAACAAATCACCCGCGCCGCCCATGTCGAAGGTGTATTTGGCGAGACGTCCGATATCGCGCTCAACGGTCATGAGATCATATGCGCTGTAGCTCGCGGCCCGAGCATTGTCAGCGCGGTCGCCCATCCAGATCTGATGCACGCGGACATGCGCTTGTTCACGAGGTCGGAGGCGACTTGGACGCGTGAACCGCCCGTCTGGCTGCGGCCCTTGATGTCGCCAGTTGAGCCTTGGTGGATGCCAGGGCCAGACTCGGCGGATCTCGGCTTTGAACCAACCGGTCTCCGACGCATTTAGTCCCTGCGCGAGGCATTTTGCCACGAGCGATCGATCGAATGGCAAGGTCCTTGTAGACAGGCGTCTATCTTTTCCGCGTCTTGACCGACGACCGCGTCAACAGGCTTTGGGTTGCCGCGGGAGCATCTCCCGAGGACGCGGTCGGCTTGGTCTTAAATGCCATTCCGGAGGGCTGGTCCGCCTCGCTGGCGCAGGCACAATTGACCCTCGCCGAGATGGAAAAGCTCGATCTGAAACAGGGCGAAGTATACGAAATCACTCGCACCATTCGCATGTGATGGCGGCTACTTCTGAGCTAATTGAGGCTTTTCGGGGTAGTTGCGCCAATACCAAACTGAACGCTTTGCACGAAGTTCCATTTTCCCGCGTAGCTGAAATGGTGGGTTTTGGTCTAGAAAGGTCGAAAATGCTTTGTCTTTCAACGGGGATTGACTGACACTCTCTCCGCCATTTGCACGATTTTGTGCGCCAAACTACGATTTCGTGCGATCTGTCTGCCGGATACTTTGTTCGGGTTGGGGGGCGAGTCGCTCCTCCCGCTGCCACCTTTTCCCCGGGGCGAGCGGAGATTCGTGCCGCATGTCACCAGCCCGAAGTCCGGAAATCGCCTTCGCTTGAAGGAAAACACAAAACCCGAGCGCGTGCCGATCGACAATTCGGCTATGCATCAGTCGTGGCGTGCCTTGGCCTGATCAGTCGCGGCGCGGGCCGCTGCCACGGCCATCCAGTTCCGCAGCAGTCCTTTGTCCTCCTTCGAAAATGACGCCCGGCGCTTGAGATCCTCCAGTGTCTCACCGGGATGGCATCGTTCGTAGTCCTCCCGGATCAAGGACTCCAGGTAACTCCGCTCTTCCTCACTCGCTATGTCCACATGATGACGATAGTCGGTCGGCATGGTTCACGACTTGACGATGCCCGATGCCGGCACAACGGCAAAAGCGACTGCTCAGTTCCTGCTGTCAATTGCAAGCGATCGGGAGCTGCGGATGACACCTTGGCTCCTTCGCGGTAAACCCCAGTCAGCCTCCTATAGATCTAGAGCGCACATCAAAATCCAGTAGAGAGCAGGCTCGCTTGCGCCACACTGTCATAGTGGGTCGCTCATAGGTTCGCTCCGCGGTAGACTGCCGCTATTTGTTTTCCTCGACCGCGTGGAAGGACGGGCCGTACGTTGCTTATCGCGCATTCGACGAGGTTGCGAGGATTGTCGTCGGTTCGCCGCCTTGGACGGTGACAATCCGTTAGTTTCCCTGGAGGGGCCGGCCCCGCCCATCGCATCGCGCGGTTCGGTTTGCAAAGACCGCGGGAGTAAATTTTGCGCGGCAATGAACGGCAGGGCCGCCACCGCGCCAAAAACGTTGACGAGAAGCGTTGCCATGACCATTTCCGTAAGCATGCTCATTCCTCTCGCGGGCAGATGACGAAATTCCTCGCTAGCGGATGGGCCTGTGTCAGGATCAAAGATCCATTTCGCCCCCACCAGCAGGGACCCCTTGGCTAGCTCCGTTCTTCTTTTTCGGCGCCTCAGCAACCATCGCTTCCGTCGTGATCAACAGCGCCGCGATTGAAGCTGCATCCTGCAGGGCGGACCTCACGACCTTGGTCGGATCGATGATGCCTTTCGCGAAGAGATTGCTGTACTCCCCCGTCTGGGCATCGAAGCCCCAGGCGTACTCCTTGTTTTCAAGTATCTTTCCAACAATGAGTGATCCATCTTCGCCGGCATTCTCTGCTATCTGTCGTGCCGGCCAACTAAGAGCCCGCCTGACGGTCTCCAGCCCGTGGCGCTGGTCGTCGTTTGCCGGCTTGAGTTTTGCCAGCACGGCTGAAGCTCGCAGCAGCGCTATCCCACCGCCTGGGAGTATACCTTCCTCGACTGCGGCACGCGTCGCGTGCATGGCATCGTCGACCCGATCCTTGCGCTCCTTGACTTCGATTTCGGTCGAGCCGCCCACTCGGATCACGGCAACTCCGCCCGCTAGCTTTGCAAGCCGCTCCTGCAATTTCTCGCGGTCATAGTCCGAGGTGGTTTCCTCGATCTCCGTTTTGATCTGCCGGACACGCGCCTCGATTTCGGGCTTTTTGCCGGCGCCGCTGACGATCGTTGTGTTGTCCTTGTCGATCATCACCTTCTTGGCACGTCCAAGCATGTTCAGCGTGACGTTTTCGAGTTTGGTGCCAAGATCTTCGCTGATAAAGTTCCCGCCGCTGAGGATAGCGATGTCCTGCAACATGGCTTTGCGACGATCACCAAACCCCGGCGCCTTGACGGCGGCGACCTTCAGCCCAGCGCGCAGCCTGTTCACGACGAGTGTCGCCAAAGCTTCGCCTTCCACATCCTCCGCGATGATCAGCAGGGGCTTTCCACTTTGTGCCACCGCTTCGAGCAAAGGAAGCAGAGTCTGCAGGCTCGAGATCTTTTTTTCGTGGAGTAGGATGTAGGGTTCGTCGAACTCGACCCGCATCCTCTCGGTGTTGGTAACGAAATAGGGTGAGATGTAACCGCGGTCGAACTGCATGCCCTCCACGACCTCCAGTTCGGTCTCGAGCGATTTGGCTTCCTCGACCGTAATGACTCCTTCGTTGCCGACCTTCTTCATTGCATCCGCCAAGAAGCGTCCAATCTCCCTGTCGCCATTGGCGGAAATGGTAGCAATTTGCGCGATCTCCTCGTTTGAAGCGAGCTTTCTCGAATTTTTCTTCAGTTCGCTGACCACCGCTTCGACAGCAACATCGATACCGCGCTTGAGATCCATAGGATTCATGCCGGCCGCAACGGCCCTGGTGCCTTCGCGCACAATTGCGTGCGCGAGCACGGTCGCAGTCGTGGTCCCATCGCCTGCCTGGTCGGAGGTCTTCGAAGCAACCTCCCTCACCATCTGTGCGCCCATGTTCTCGAACTTGTCTTCAAGCTCGATCTCCTTGGCGACGGTCACCCCGTCCTTTGTGATCCGGGGGGCGCCAAAGCTCTTTTCGAGCACGACGTTGCGGCCCTTCGGCCCCAGCGTCACCTTGACGGCATTGGCGAGTACGTCGACACCCCGAAGCATCTTCTCCCGTGCGCCCGTTGAAAATAGAACCTCCTTCGCGCTCATGGTCACTTCTCCCGAAGCATGCTTGCCTGCATCTAATCCCCTTGCGGTGATAGCCAGAGACGACCTAGGTCAAGCGCAGGAATTTTCAAGAACTCTTTGGCTAGCAGAGCCAGGTTTTGCATCCCTTTCGTCCCGCTTCCGAGCGGCGGGCGGCAAGGAATTGCCGAGCTTGGTATGTACTGCGACCTTCAGGCGCTCGAAAGCGCGCTGCTCGATTTGTCGGATTCGCTCGCGCGAAACGCGGTACTCTCGCGCCAAGTCATCCAGCGTCTTTGGCTCGTCTGTTAGCATCCGCGCCTCCAGAATCGCGCGTTCACGCGCCGACAGCACCTTGAGTGCCTCCGACAGAGCAGCCCGTCGTCGTTCGTAGTCATCGGCGTCCGCCAGTAGGGTTTCAGAATTGGGCGAAGGATCAGCCAAACGATCCTGCCATTCCTGGGAAGTATCATCATCGCATATCGAGATATTGAGGGAGGCGTCACCACGCAGTCGCCCATTCATCTCGATCACCTCCGACGGACTTACCTGTAAGTGTTCCGAGATGTAACTCACCTGGTCCGGATGCAGATCGCCATCCTCAAAAGCGGACAATCTGTTCTTGAGCTTTCTGAGATTGAAGAACAGTTTCTTTTGGGCAGCCGTGGTGCCCAACTTGACGAGTGACCAGGACCTCAAAATGTATTCCTGGACAGATGCCCTGATCCACCACATCGCATAGGTGGCCAGACGAAATCCCCTCTCAGGTTCAAAGCGCTTAACGGCCTGCATCAATCCGAGATTTGCTTCCGAAACGAGATCAGCAATCGGCAGACCGTAGCGGCGATATTTCATCGCGATCTTTGCCGCCAGCCAGAGATGACTGGTCACCAGGTGATAAGCGGCCTCGCGATCGCCATGATCTCGCCAGCGCCTGGCGTAGCTTGCCTCCTCGGACGCTTCCAAGAACGGAAATTTTCGAATCTCCGTCAGGTATCGGGAGAGCCCTCCGTCCGAGGAGACCGAGGGAAGTGCTGCCATGCCCACCATGATGTTCGCTCCTTTCTTGCTGGCTGCATGCGTATGATCGCGAGATAGTCGCCGTCGTATCGGCGGCCACTGTCCTCGCGAGAAATCCAAGGACGAGATTGAGTAGCCGCGCGAGATCCGCACGGGTGAACTGCCCCCGAGTGAAAGATCGATCAGGCGGCCTTCGCCTTGATCCGCCTGACATTGCCTTTGTTGACTTCGCCGATCGGGATGCGCTGCGGCTTCATCGCTTCCGGAATTTCGCGCAGAAGGTCGATGATAAGGAGGCCTTGCTCGAAGCGAGCACTATCGACCTCGACATGGTCGGCCAGCGTGAATAGACGCCGGAAGGAACGTGCCGAAATGCCCCGATGCAGGAAGTTCTTCGCTTCTTTCTCAGCCTTGCGGCCTTCGAGCGTCAGCACATTTTGCTCGACGGTGAGCGCGATCTCGTCCTGCGTGAATCCGGCCAGAGCCACCGAAATTCGGAAGCGATTCTCGTCGAGACGCTCGATGTTGTAGGGGGGATAGCTCTCGTCGGCAGTCCGCTGGACCTCGTCGAGAACGTCTAAAAGGCGGTCGAAGCCGATGGTCGACCTCCAGAGGGGAGTCCAATCATACCTCATAGCCAAATCCTCCTGAGAGCAAGTTGGGTACGAGCCGGCACCGGACACCTGCCGGTGCCCGCCTTCAGTCCGGAGCCCATTTGGCGCCCCGGCCGCATCTCTGCGTGACCAAAAGAATCCTCAAGCCTGGAAAAAGTTCAAGAGGGCGGGGAAAATTTTTGCTTCCCGCAACGGCGTGGCTAACCAGCCGTTGAGTGGCCGCGCGGAGTCTTGACGGTGGGCCGCCCACGCCTAAATTTTCGGCGCCAGGGGGCTTTCCTCTTGCACAAGGAAAGCATGACGACCGTCAGGAGACGACGATGATCGAGGAGAACCTTGCCCGCCTGCGGGCGTACCGCAACAACATTCGCCGCTACCAGCGGTTGCTCGCGACGCAAGTCTCGGACCTGGAGCGGGCCTTCATTGCGAAGCGGCTGGAGGAAGAACAGGCCGAAGCCGAAGCTCTTGTCAAAGCGACATTTCCCTTCAGTCTGCCGGCGCTTGGGCAATCGGCGGACGCAGCAGCGTAGAGGCGCGCCATGTCTGGGCTCGAAGCTTTCATTATCCGCGGGCACGAGAAAATCATCGATCACTATCGGCACCTGCGCGATTCCGCTCCTTCCCGCGCTGAGCGGGAACGTTTCCAGCGGCGTATGGAGGAAGAAGAGGAAGCTTTGCGGAAGTTTCTCGAAGGGCGATCGCCCCAGGTACAACGCGCGGCTTAGCCCTCTGCGGTCGCCACACTCGTCTCCTGGCGACACGCGCTCGAGAGAAAGGTGGGAGAAGGTTTAATGATTGACAAAAAGCGCCGCCCAACCTTTGCGGGTGCCGCAGACCTTATCGCACACGCTAAGGCGGCGGCCCGCCATCTCGAAGACCTCTGCGCAGCCTGCACGAATGGCGACAAGGCTGCGGCACGAGCAGCGCTGCGCCAGGCGATTAGCGAGCTTGAGGTGGCGCGAGCCATGGTACGGACTGGACTTGAATGACGGGGAGCAGCATCGTCTCATCCCACGATGAGGTTGTGATGACCACGAAGGTTCATGATGCGTTGACGGAGGCCCTTGATTGCGTGAAGGCAAGCGGACTAATCCGCAAGTACAGTCTTGTCTGGAGTGGTCGTAGCGAGGTGCCGCACATCACCATCTGGAAAGCGACCGATGCTTCAGATGAAGCTCTGCGCCACACTCTTGCGGAATCTCTTGCTGGTCTCGCAACCGAGTCGCAGGTTACCATTGAAGAGTAGGCGAATTTTGGTATTGAGGGGTCCCGAATTCACCCTCGGGCCTTTGATGCAGGATGACACTCTGTGAACCTCGCCCGAAGCAATGGGTTCAAACCTGGCCGACAGTTCAGGCTCGGCGAGTTCCATACGCTTGCCGGTCGATCCGCTGTATGACGCCGATCGAAGATATTCTGGAGCCTTCGCTCGGGCACCCGCTCTTGAAGATTGCCCACGCTGCTCTAGATCGCTTGCCGTCAAGGACCAATGACTTCGCGGTTCGAATTTGCGGCGCCATTTCTTTAAGACGACTTCCGCATTCGAAGCTCGTTGGCAGCAGAAGATGAGAGAGGTAAGGGCCAACTGCTGCGCTCCGGCGAGGTTTGACCATGGCAATCCGTATAGAGACTGTCATTGAGTGTGGCCAAGGTAAGCTGCCGCCGAGAGCTTATCTTGGAATTGCAGCTGGCTCTCTTGACCAGGACGGTAGGACTGTGCTCACGGCCCGTGAAGCCTCGTTCGCAGCGTTGGAGGAGCAGGTGCGTGAGATAAAGGCGCAATTGGATGCTTGTCTTACCGAAGTAAAGGCTTGCTTGCCGCGTTGAGCCAGTACTTTAGGAATTCACGCGGATTTCGGAGGGTAGCGCGCCTGGCATGTAAGGCTGTCAGAGACGAATGATCTGAAGCCGTCAAAGGAAGTCGTCTCACTTCGGTGGCTGTAGTCCGCGAGATGTGATCCAGCCAGCTACTTCGGCTACCATTTCGTTTTCGCGAGCCTTTCGTAGAAGCTCTGCTTGCTCCGGCCCTGGAGGAAGCTTTTTTGCTTCGTCTCTAATGCGTTTGGCTTCGTAGGCGAGCCGTCCTTCGAGGGTAACGGTTTGCTTAAAACGGCGGCGAACTTTCATGACACCACCTCGTGCTTACGGGTCCTAACCGTAGGGTTCGCACTTTCGGTTCTACCACTTAGTGACGCCGCGATCTGTTTCCAAGTCACCAGGCACCAATTTCGATCACCACCAACGACGCGCAGGTCCTGATGCCGGCCAGGTCATAGTCGCTTGCAGCGGCAATGCGCGAGGCGGTGCCAGCAACAGCACCCCAGGGACTAGCATGGTCCGGGACCATATGGGCAGCAGAGATCCCCCGCACCGGTTCGGACCGCAAGCGAAATTTCTCATTTAATAACAATATTTTACAAGGATTGTCGTGCGTCCGGTTGGGTCGCCGCGGCAAGCTGTTCAAGAGCGCATTGGCAGTCCTTTGTTGGGAGTGCCAAAAATTTTAGCCGCCCCTCTTGAATTGGATTTTTTCGGTTCCTAGGTCGTTTTTCCGCCGGGGGCTGGTTACCGGCCCCGGTTAAATGACATCGCTAGACTGTTAAGGAGGATGTGCATGCATTTCCGTCCGTTGCACGACCGTGTGCTCGTGCGCCGCATCGATGCCGAGGAGAAGACTGCCGGCGGCATCATCATTCCCGATACCGCAAAGGAGAAGCCGCAGGAAGGCGAGATCATCGCTGCTGGTCCGGGCGCGCGGAATGAGCAAGGTCAATTGGTCCCGCTCGATGTGAAGACCGGCGACCGGGTCTTGTTCGGCAAATGGTCGGGCACCGAGGTGAAAATCGATGGCCAGGATCTCCTGATCATGAAGGAGAGCGATCTCCTGGGCATCGTCGAACACAGCGGCAAGTTGAAGAAGGCCGCCTGACCCCGCTGAAAAACTGACAGTCATAAAGGAAAGGAGATTTGGAACATGGCTGCCAAGCACGTGAAGTTTTCGACCGAGGCCCGCGAGCGCATGCTGCGGGGAGTGGATACACTGGCGAATGCGGTGAAGGTCACGCTCGGTCCCAAGGGACGCAACGTGGTGATCGAAAAGTCGTTCGGCGCACCACGCATCACCAAGGACGGCGTCACCGTCGCCAAGGAAATCGAGCTGGAAGACAAGTTCGAAAACATGGGCGCCCAGATGGTGCGCGAGGTGGCGTCCAAGACCAACGATCTGGCCGGCGACGGTACCACGACGGCCACCGTGCTGGCGCAGGCCATCGTCAAGGAAGGCACGAAATCGGTTGCCGCCGGCATGAATCCGATGGACCTCAAGCGCGGTATCGATCTCGCAGTGGAGGCAATTGTTCGCGACTTGAAGGCGCATGCCAAGAAGGTCACCTCCAATGACGAGATCGCGCAGATCGGGACGATCTCGGCCAATGGCGACACGGAGATCGGCCGTTTCCTTGCCGATGCAATGCAGAAGGTTGGCAACGAGGGCGTCATTACGGTCGAGGAGGCCAAAAGCCTCAATACCGAGCTCGAAGTGGTCGAAGGCATGCAGTTCGACCGCGGCTATGTATCACCCTATTTCGTCACCAACGCCGAAAAGATGAAGGTCGAGCTCGAAGACCCCTATATCCTGATCCACGAGAAGAAACTGTCCGGGCTGCAAACCATGCTTCCTCTGCTGGAGGCTGTCGTGCAAACCGGCAAGCCGCTTTTGATCGTCGCCGAGGACGTCGAGGGCGAAGCACTGGCAACGCTTGTCGTCAACAAGCTGCGCGGTGGCCTGAAGATCGCTGCGGTGAAGGCGCCGGGCTTCGGCGATCGCCGCAAGGCCATGCTCGAAGACATCGCCACGCTTACCGGCGGTACCGCGATCTCCGAGGATCTCGGGATCAAGCTCGAGAATGTCACGCTCAACATGCTCGGGCGCGCCAAGAAAGTGGTCATCGACAAGGAGAACACCACCATTGTCGACGGGGCTGGTGCCAAGAAGGACATCGGAGCCCGCGTCGCCCAGATCAAGGGGCAGATCGAAGAAACCACCTCGGACTATGACCGCGAGAAGCTGCAAGAGCGGCTCGCGAAACTCGCTGGCGGCGTTGCGGTGATCCGCGTCGGCGGCGCCACCGAGGTCGAGGTCAAGGAGAAGAAGGACCGCGTTGACGACGCGCTCCATGCCACGCGCGCTGCAGTCGAGGAAGGCATCCTCCCCGGCGGTGGCGTCGCGCTGCTCCGCGCGCTCAAGGCGCTCGATGGCGTCAGGACGGCGAACGCGGACCAGAAGGCCGGCGTCGACATCGTGCGCCGGGCGATCCAGGTACCGGCGCGCCAGATTGTCCAGAACGCCGGCGAGGACGGGTCACTGGTGGTCGGAAAGCTGCTTGAGAACGCCAGCTACAACTGGGGCTTCAACGCTGCGACTGGTGAATATCAGGATCTGGTCAAGGCCGGGGTGATTGACCCCGCAAAGGTTGTCCGTACTGCGTTGCAGGACGCAGCCTCGATCGCTGCTCTACTGATCACCACGGAAGCGTTGGTCGCCGACAAGCCAAAGAAATCCGAGGCTCACCCGGCCGCCGCGCCGCCGATGGACTTCTGAAAAGACGAGCGCCCGGCCGTCCGACGGCCGGGCGCTTGCTCCACCTCTAAGCAAGGAGATCGCCAACACAACGAGAGACGGGGATCCAAAATGGCACCCAGATCGAAGCTCTGTTGCTCAGGAGTGGGGCTACCTGAATTGGCTCATGCTGGCCCCAAAGATTTGCGACCATCGCATGGGTAAGTTTTCCAACGATAGGAGGATGAGATGATCAAAGATCAAACCATTGGCTCCGCTCGTGCGGAGAAAGATCAAGCCGACAGTCGCATCATGCAACGTCTGATGACGGCATTGCTTGCATCGGCCTTGATGCTGCCGTCGCTGGCAGCTTGGGGAACGGAGAGTTCGCCGGACCGGGATAGAGCGAGAGCTGGCGACATGCTGCGTTTGCCACCAATCCGATATCTCGATTCGATGCCTTGGATGAACTGGAAGGCATCGGCGCCGACGCTGAGGATCGATACGCTCATGTTCCCGAGCATCACACCTTGGGGTGTCCTGAAATCGCCTCAGGATCTGACCTCGTCGACATTAAGTTGATTGCTGCTTCATCAGCAATGCGGACAGCGACTCGCGGTCCGCGTTGCTTCGGTCGAACAGCTATCCCTTTAAGGCCGTCAATGGAGGAACAAATGTTCGCTGGCTTTAGTGACCCATTTGAAGCGCTGCTGGCTCTGCAGCGCGCACTCGACGCACGCGTCGCAAGCGACTGGATGGGACGTGGAACGGCTGCGATCGGCAGTTTCCCGCCAATCAATATGTTCCAGAAGGATGGCGACCTTGTTGCTGTCGTCGAACTGCCAGGTGTCGACAAAAACGATCTGGAGATCGAAGCGAAGGAAAATACCATTCGCATCCGAGGCAAAAAGACGATCGCCTATGGAGAGCAGGCAAGTGTCCATCGCCGCGAGCGTATCAGTGGCGTGTTCGACCGGACGTTATCGGTGCCGATTCGGATCGAACCTGATCGAATCAAGGCCGAATATCGCGATGGCATCCTCGCGCTGTTCATACCGCGGGCAGAGGCCGATAAGCCGCGTTCCATCAAGGTAAGCTAAGGGAGGCTACCATGGCAGAGTCTCAGGAACTACAGGTTCAGCAGAAGCGCGAGGTCGAAAAGAAAACCGAAGGCACGACGCCTGGACGGGCATTCGTGCCAGTGACGGACATATTCGAGACTCCCGAGGCGCTGACGGTCGTGCTGGAGATGCCGGGCGTCGATCGCAATAGCATCGAGGCGAGCGTCGAGGATGACGTCGTCACTATTGAAGGTCGGATTGATTTCTCGAAGTATGAAGGGATGCAGCCCGTCTACACCGAATACAACGTGGGTCACTACGCGCGCAGCTTTCAGATTTCCAACAAGGTCGACCAGAGCAAGATCAGCGCCCAAATGAAAGATGGCGTGGTCACGATTGTGCTGCCCAAAGCCGAGCAGGCCAAGCCGCGCAAAATTCAAGTGAGTTAGCGCGGGTACTTCGGAATTTCGACTCGATGACCTCGGCGTTGGCGCCGAGAATGGTGCCACGCCATGGGGTTACAGCCTGGGATAGAACACGGACGAGACCGGTTTTCACTGACGAACGTTGGCCGAGCGGGTTAGATGACGCCAAAGTGCAGTCCGCGTTGCGCTGGAAAACTTTCTCGCTCATGTTGGCCATTGAAACCCGTAACAAGATCATCCTCCCCATCGAGGTGGTCGGCCCGGTCGGATGACCTAAGGGCGCGGACTCGAAACGCGCAGCCAGCCATAGCCGGATGGATGCGAGTTGGACGAAGGCACCGACAATTTCCGCTGAAACCGTGCCAATGGAGACTTCTTGCCTTTGCGTTCAGTGCTATGATTGGCGCACCTACTGCAGTGCACATCCGGGTTTTGGGGGTCCCCATTGGCGACTAAAGAACAGTCGGGGCTTCAACGCGAACCTCTCGTCAGCGAGCCGGCCCTGGAACGTGCCGAGCGCTTGGCCAATCTGCTGGCCTCCATAGTTGAGAATAGCGACGATGTGATCGTTAGCAAAAATCTGGACGGCATTATTACAAGCTGGAACAGGGCGGCTGAGCGCATCTTCGGCTATTCGGCCGCCGAGGCGATCGGCCAGCCCATTACACTTGTGATCCCGGAGGACCGACAAAGCGAAGAACGCGAGATTTTAACCCGCATCCGACGAGGTGAGCGCATCGACCATTTTGAGACCGTTCGGCGACGTAAAGATGGTAGCTCAATCGTCGTTTCGCTGACCATTTCTCCTGTCAAAGATGCCCACGGCAACATCATTGGCGCATCAAAGATTGCGAGGGATATTACCGAGCACAAGCGAGCTCAGGAGCAGATTAGCGTTCTGGCGCGCGAGGCGGAGCACCGAAGCAAGAACATCCTCGCGAACGTACAGGCAATCATCAATCTTTCTCAGTCCGACACCTGCGAGCGCCTCAAGGAAGTGATCAGCGGGCGTATCCAAGCGATGGCAAATGTTCACTCGCTGTTCGTTGAAGCGCGGTGGACAGGAGCGGAAGTCTCGGCGATCGCCAAGCAGGAGCTTGCCCCTTATCTCCAGGAGGGCCACGACAAGCGGATTGTGATGGGGGGTGTGCAAACCGTATTAGAACCCACCGCTGCGCAGGCGATTGCTGTGGTTCTGCATGAATTGGCAACCAACGCTGCCAAGTATGGAGCGCTATCGAACGCGAAAGGCCGGATTGCATTGACGTGGTTGCGCACCGAGGATGGACAGGTAATACTCCGTTGGACCGAATTGGGCGGTCCGAAAGTAAATGCGCCCGAACGCAAGGGCTTCGGTAGTCGCCTCATCGAAGGAACCATCAGGCCACTTGGCGGCAAGGTGCTCTTTGACTGGCGCGCGGAAGGGCTGGTTTGCGAAATCGCCGTTCCGACGTAAAATCCAATCGAGTTTGGCTTCGCTGCCCTCGCGACATTGCGCTGCTCCACACAGTTTCCTGATCGCGAACGAGCGGCGGGTCATTCTGCATTGCAAAAAACTGCGCGACGATCCCAGCCCCTCGACCGAAGAACGGCGCCGGCTGATGCGCTTGGTCAGCGAGGCCGAAACTTGGCTGGAAGGTCTCGCTGCGCAAGCTGCAACGCAAAATTAACCGAAGGAAAATCGCCGCAAAAATTTTTCGGGACGCCCTTGAAATCGATATCCCTTCTTCTAAGTCGTTTTTTGCCGCTTACAGCGGTGCCGGGCGCCAGCTTTGGGTCCGGTGAACTGAACAGGGCGCCAGACACTGGTGTCTTGCGCTCCTTCGTATCCATCTTGCTCTCAGGAGGACTTGGCTATGAGGACTTACGATTTCGCTCCCCTGTGGCGTTCGACCATCGGCTTCGACCGCCTTTTCGATCTCCTCGACGAAACCCAGCACAGGACCGAGGACAGTTACCCGCCCTATAACATCGAACGGCTCGGCGAAGATCGTTATCAGATCTCGCTGGCGCTGGCCGGATTCGGCCCCGATGAGATCGCGGTGACGGCCGAGCAGAACGTGCTCACCGTGGAAGGCCGCAAGGGCGGCAAGGACCAGCACGAATATCTCTACCAGGGCATTTCGGCTCGGCCGTTCAA
The DNA here is from genome assembly GCF_018130615.1 of Bradyrhizobium manausense. GTDB lineage: Bacteria > Pseudomonadota > Alphaproteobacteria > Rhizobiales > Xanthobacteraceae > Bradyrhizobium > Bradyrhizobium manausense_A. Next base: position 143,416 of record NZ_JAFCKB010000011.1, on the reverse strand, counting down.
GCGGCAATTCAACCTTGCTGACTACGTCCAGGTGAAAACTGCCGCGTTCGACAACGGCCTGCTCCGGATCGAGCTCGTCCGCGAAATCCCCGAGGCCATGAAGCCCCGGCGCATCGCCATCGGCGGTGGCGCCCCGGCCGGGCAAATCACGCAGAAGGCAGCTTAGCCCGCCTTTCGCTTGATCTCGCCGCACGGGCCGCAATTTGTCCGCGCGTCGATCAGCTTCATGTCAAGGAGGATATCATGGCTATTCGTGATCTTGTTCCGTGGACGAAAGGTCAGCAGCTCTCAACCCGTCAGGAGCCTTTCGATCCATTTCTCACGCTTCATCGCGAGATGAACCGGCTTTTCGACGACGCGTTTCGCGGGTTCGGCTCGCTAGGTCGTCTTGGCAATCCATTGATGGAGGGCCAATTCGCCTGGCCTCGGCTCGAACTCGGTGAAACTGACAAGGCGGTGACGGTTTCCGCCGAACTTCCGGGTCTCAGCGAAAAGGACGTCCAGGTCGAGATTGCCAACGGCGTTCTTTCGATCCGCGGCGAGAAGAAGGCTGAGCGTAGTGACGACTCAAAGTTCGTCAGCGAACGCTACTACGGATCGTTCGAACGCCAGATTTCGCTGGAGGGCGTCGAAGAAGACAAGGCGCAAGCGGACTTCAAGAACGGCGTGCTCACGGTAACACTTCCGAAGTCTGAGCAGTCAAACCGCAACGTCAAGCGTATCGCGATCAACACCAACTGAGAACCGAAGGCGGCGGCACAATGCCGCCGCCTTTGAGATCCTCTCAAATCAACCTGTCTCTCGACGAAAGGAGCAATAGGAGACACAACATGAGCCAGGCCAATCGTACCGCCAACAATGTTGGCCCCTTTTTCCACCCGGTATCTCATTACAATTCACCTGACGATGTCCTGAACGATGCCAAGCTGTCGACCGACGAGAAGCGAGTCATCTTGTCGTCCTGGGCATCGGATATGTATGTCGTCGAATCGCGCCCCTCGCTTCGCGAAGTCCCCGGAATCCCGCACCGGCTGCATCTGGACGACATCCTGGCGGCGCTGAAGCAGCTTGACGACGAGGACGATCCGCCGCCACGTGGGGCATTGGCCATGCGGCTGCCTCGTCTCAGCACGCTTGATTGCACGGCGTCCGTCGAACCGCAGCGTGTGTTCGGAAGGCATGCAGCGACGAGGCGGCATCGGCCAATGCCAGCGCCGCGCACAGCAAATCATTCGCGATGGACGCGCGACGCAAACGTGCGACGATACCGAAAGCTCCTGAACACGCAATTGACTGAAGTTGAACGCACCTTCATAGAGCGGCGGCTCGCTGAAGAACTGCGGAGCTGACAGGTCTTGAGGGTCAGTGGGATCGGTTCGGTGATGGCTACCATTGACGACAGCATCAGTGAGATCAGATCCGTTCGTAACGAAATCTGGCGCTATCGCAGGCTGCTCCAAACTGAGCTCGCTGAAGCTGAGCGAGAGATTGTGGAGAAACGCCTTCGTGAACGGCTGTCAACCTTTGAAGGGCTGTTGGCGTCTGCATTCCCTTTGGCCATAAAACTCTGAAGCAGACTCGGTGGGGCAGATTGGTGATGCGATGACAAGGTTTCCTATGACGGCTGCAGGTCACGCCGCCCTTGAAGATGAACTGAAGGGCCGCATCAGAATCGAACGACCTCGTCTGATTCAGCGAATTCAGCAGGCGATCGCCGACGACGCCAACCTGGTTGAGAACTCGGAATATCAGGCTGCGCAAGTGGAGCAGAACGTCAATGAGGCCAGGATCGCCGAGTTGGAAGACAAGCTAGCGCTGGCCGAAATCGTCGACGTATCCAAGCTCTCCGGCGACACGATTAAATTTGGCGCCACCGTGACGCTGATCGACGAAGATACCAGGGAGAAACGAACTTGGCAGATCGTCGGCGAGCCGGAAGCCGATGCGAGTAAAGGAAGGATTTCTGTAACGTCACCCATTGGCAGGGCATTGATCGGCAAGACCAAGGGAGCAACCGTGCTGGTCGAGGCGCCAGGCGGCACCAAGGCCTACAAAGTTCGGTACGTGGAGTGGTTTGAGGACAAGAAGAAGCGACAACAGGTCTTAGGCTCAGACTCGTCGCGGACTGGCCTCAGCCCCAGCATGCGTGCCAATGGGCGCTAATCAAAACATTCAGCAATGATGCGATCGCCCCGAAAGGCACCCTCGGCGACGAGACTGCGCCTATCTGAAGTGACTCCCTCCGCGGTGCTAGCGGAGCACTACCGTTTGCAAGCTGAGTTATGCCATCAAATGGCTCGAGCAACCGTGAGCCCCTTCAAAGACTGTTGGCTGGAGCTTGCCGAAGAGTGGGCAAGGTTGGCGCAGGAGACCGAGTAAAGCCCCTAGCGCGTTTCCCTTCACCAGCGAGCCAACCATTTCAGATTTAATTGCATTTCCGAAGTTCATTAGCATGCGGTCCCCGACCAGCCGGTAAAGGAACCGGCAATACTGCCAGAGCGTTATGCGAAGTGCCTAGACCCATTTTCACGCGAACCAATGATTTCAGCACGCCAAACTCTGCCGCGCTCCGCAACAGGAATCGACGGCCTTGATGACATCCTTGAAGGGGGCCTTGCCCAGAACCGGCTGCATTTGTTGGAAGGCACGCCGGGCACCGGAAAAACGACCATCGCCCTGCAATTCCTTCTGGCTGGAGCACGCTCTGGGGAGACTGGCCTTTACGTGAGCCTTGCAGAAACCGAAGAGGAATTGCGGGCGGGAGCAGCGTCGCATGGCTGGTCAATCGATAAGCGGGTGACAATCTGCGAGTTGGTGCCCCCGGAAAGTGTGCTCGATCCAGACCAGCATCAAAGTCTGCTCTACTCGTCCGATCTTGAACTCGGTGAGACGGTTGAACGTATCTTCTCCGCAATCGAACAGCACAGGCCCCAGCGCATTGTTATCGACAGTCTGTCGGAAATCCGGTTACTTGCTCAAAGCTCGTTGAGGTACCGTCGCCAAATTCTCGGGCTAAAACATTACTTCGCCCGCAACAAATCCACGGTTATCACGCTCGACGATCTCACCACCGAAAGTACCGATCGCGCCGTGCACTCCATTGCGCATAGCGTAATCCACCTCGATCAACTCGCGCCGAACTACGGGGCCGAGCGGCGGAGGTTGCGGGTGGCAAAATGCAGAGGCCAAAGCTTTCGCGGCGGCTATCATGATTTCATAATCGGCGCTGGTGGCGTGCAGGTATTTCCGCGGTTGGTCGCCGCAGAACACCGGGTCGGTTTTTCGGGCTCCGTTCTGAATAGCGGCATTGCCGAGCTGGACGCACTGCTTGGCGGCGGCCTGACGGCCGGTTCGAGCACGCTGATTATTGGACCGGCCGGAACCGGGAAGTCGCTGCTCACCCTTCAGTACCTTGCAGCGAGCGTCCGTCGCGGCGAGCGAGCAGCTCTTTTCGTTTTCGATGAGGAGCTTGGTCTTTTGCGGTCTCGCGCCAAGAACCTCGGCATCGATCTCGAAGCCATGAAAGGTGAGGGAAAGCTGTTCATCGAGCAACTCGATGCCGCCGAATTGTCGCCAGGCGAGTTCAGCCACCGGGTTCGTCGATGCGTGGATCAGGAAAACATTCGCACCGTTGCCGTCGATAGCCTAAATGGCTATCAGGCATCAATGCCGGAGGAGCAATTTCTTATTCTCCACCTGCATGAATTGCTTCAATACCTCAACCGGCGGGGTGCTGCGACGCTACTCACCGTCGCGCAGCATGGCATGATGGGTGACATGAGGCAGCCCGTGGACGTGACCTATCTTGCCGACTCCGTCCTCATGCTCCGTTATTTTGAGGCGATGGGCCGGGTGCGCCGCGCCATCTCTGTGATCAAAAAGCGCACCGGCTCCCACGAGGACACGATACGCGAATTTACGATTGGCGAGCAAGGCATCACCGTAGGCCAACCCCTCGTCGAGTTTCAGGGTGTCTTGCGCGGGATCCCGACTTATCTTGGCAGCAAGGCGCCGCTGATGGAGAACCCGTGAGTAAAGCGGATTTGTCAAAGACGGGTGAGCGCACCCTTATACTTGCACCGCGCGGACGAGACGCCGCGATCGCGCAAGGTATTCTGCGCGAGGCCCATCTTCGTGCAGACATCTGCAATTCCTTTCCTGATCTCCTCTCCCGCATTGAGTTAGGCTGTGAACTGGCCATCCTCACCGAGGAATCGCTGCGCGACGTTGACGTGCGGCTCCTGTCGAGCTGGGTCAATCAACAGCCGGCCTGGTCGGATTTTCCGTTCATCGTGCTTACAGGGCACGGCGGCGGATTGGAACGAAACCCCCAGGCTGCACGGCTTACGGAGGCGCTTGGCAGCGTTAGTTTTCTTGAGCGCCCGTTTCATCCAACCACGCTGATCAGCGTAGTCCGTACGCATTTGCGTGGCCGGCGCCGCCAGTACGAGTGCCGCAGGCTCAATGAGGAACTTGAATTGCGGGTCCAGGAACGGACTCACGAACTCGCGGCGGCGAACCGGCAGCTGCTGGCCCAAATGGAGGAGCGTGAACGTGTCGAGAGCACGTTGCGCCAGATGCAGCGTCTGGAAGCCGTTGGGCAACTGACCTCGGGCGTGGCACACGATTTCAACAATTTGCTGACCGTTGTTTTGGGCAACATTTCCTTCATGGAAAAGGATTTCGCCGTGCGAGGCATCGACGGCAAGCTGTCTCAACGACTGCAGTTCATGCGAGCCGCAGCTGAACGCGGCGCGAAACTCACCGACCAATTTCTGACCTTTTCCCGACGCCAGCACCTCGAGCCAAAAGTTCTCGATCTTAACAGTGCTATTGCAGGCATGCGCGATCTCCTGCAGAGCACGATGGGAGGCAGCATCCGCATCGAGACCTCACTCGAGGACGGACTTTGGCATGCGTTGGTCGACCCTACCCAGCTTGAACTCGCCGTGCTTAATCTGGCGATTAATGCCCGAGATGCGATGGGTGTTGGAGGCCTTTTGAAGGTCTCTACCAGCAACGCCTCTCTTGGTGAACCCATGGCTCCCGAAGAGCCGGCCGCAGGCGAATATGTAGAAATATGTGTATCTGATACTGGATCTGGTATGAGCCCAAGCGTCCGCGCGCGTGTTTTTGAACCTTTCTTCACGACCAAGGAGATTGGAAAGGGCTCGGGGCTCGGTCTGAGCCAGGTATTGGGGTTCGCGATGCAATCGAACGGCGGCGTGCGCATCGATACGGCTGAAAATAACGGCACCACGATCCGTATCTTCCTGCCGCGCTCAACACTCGTTCCGCAGAGCGACATCGTTGCAGAGGGGCGAGCGCTCAGCCCTGGTGTGCAGGCGCGCATTCTTCTCGTCGATGACGATGATGCGGTACGACAGGTGACCGCTGACATGCTGTACGAGCTTGACTACGACGTAGTAGAAGTCGGCAGCGCCGGGGCCGCCTTTGATATTCTGGAATCCCAGAAAATCGATCTGCTCCTATTGGATTTCGCCATGCCCGGCATGAGTGGCGCCGAAGTCGCGCATCGGGTGCTGAGGCGCTATCCAAAGCTGCCGATCGTATTCGTGACCGGCTATGCCGATCGAGCGCAGCTTGCCAGCATCAGTAAGGCACAGACGATAGGCAAGCCCTTTGAGGTTAGAGAGCTTGCAGAAACCCTCGCCCGCGCGCTGAACCGAGAGGGTGGGGAGCGCCAAGCTGTCGCAGGATAGCTAGTTCTGGGTAGCAAGCTAGCAGACGGAGAATGACATGCACGCAATGCCGGAGTATTTGGCATCACAATCTCCGACTAACAACAGAGTTTTGTGCAAATGCGGATGTTTGCCATGCGATGCCTTTTAATTCAGATCAGACCAGTCCTTTTTCGCCTAGCTTTCGTACTTCACCCGGTACCATATTCGATATGGCGTCGGGCGGTGGCTTTAACTGCTCCTCTAAAAGACGCGCGGTCCACCCTTCGGGGATGGCATCGAGGACACGGTCGACCGCCTCGTTGCGCGGCGCTGCCGCGGCCCACAACTGCTGCGTCCGGTCGTCGGTCCTCACTCTGACAAAATGTATCCTGCTGGCGTCCACCGCGGTCTCCTCCGAGGGTGGCTCATGAAATGCCATGACCTTTGTGGACCGGGTAACCGTTAGCCAATGGCGTAAGATGAGTAACTCACTCACCAAGCGCCGTTCCCGCAAGAAGCGCTTATCGCGCCCTGCTTGCCTTAGCATCCTGCTCAACCTGCGCGCCTCTTTCGCGTCTGAGCCGCTTTTTTGGCGGATCGCGATCGTTCTGCCGCGAGCGGCCACGCTGCCGCGCCGCCGAGCAATGTGATGAACTCGCGCCGCTTCCTGTCGAACATAGTCTCCTCATGCAGGCGCCCAACCGTCTGCCCGACGGTAGCACATCAGGCACGGCGGGGGAGGGACTGCTGCGCTGCGGGATTTCGACCCAGCCTAGGTCAGTTCAGGTAGAGTCGAGGATGGGCGCGGTGGCTTGGGCCTTTGGCCATCGCCCCGTTTCCCATCCCCGCTCATCAAACCGGACGTGCCGATTTCCGGCATCCGGCTTTCCGGCTGGCTTCACCGCGAGGCACGCGACGGGGCCGCTCGGGGCAGGCGTTGGAGGCACAGAACGCCGAGTTCTCGATGAATGACATCGAATGTGAATCGGCGATTGCCGCGCCCTTGCACCTTGTGCCTTCGCACGAGGAACCTGCGCACACGTTCGAAGACGTATTGGTCGACGCTACGGTACGCCTTGCTCCGCGAGCCGTAGCCAAAGTAGTTGGACCAGCCTCGCAGTGACCTGTTCAGCTTGTCACATACTTCCGGCCATGGATCGATATTGCTCGGCACGAGGAGATCGCCGATCCTTGTCTTGAGCCGTTGCACACTCTTCTTGGACGGGCTCGCACCCAGATACCAATTCCCGTTCGCCTCAAACCAATGCACATATCCGACGCGGCGCAATGCGCGAAGGGCCATCTGCAACCTTCACGGTGCGACGCCGCCACGTGAACTCTGTCAACGCGCCCTAACGGTGCGCCATGCACTCAATCTCGACCAGAAACTCTGCGCGCGCAAGCGCCGCGACGATAACCGTGGTGCGCGCAGGAGGGTCTTTCAGAAAGAACGTGCGCCACACCTCGTTCATAGGCGCAAAATCCGCTTGGCGCGTCAGAAACACCGTGCACTTGTCCACCTTGGCCATGGTCGAGCCTGCCGCCTCGACGACGGCCTGGACCTTCTTAAGTACGCTCGTCGTCTGGCCAGTGACATCTGGGGCATCGAGTTCGACTTGTCCGGAGACGTAAATGATATCGCCGACCCGTACCCCTGGCGAGATCGGCAGTGGGGCGCGGGTTGTTGCCGAGGGCGGGGAGATGACGTCGCGGGTCAACGATTGCATCTCGGCGCGTGACGCCGTCGTAAAGCCAAACGTAACGATAGCGATAAAGATCGCGTTTCTGAGCGCAAGTCGAAAGCTGGTCATGGTGTCGCGCCTCCCAAAATGCGGTCTGCAATCATCCAATACACTGCTTAGCAAATACCTCAGGGGGCGCTCTCGTCTCGGCGCACCGACCTGTCACATGACAGACTAAACCTTACGACTGACAGCAGACAAGGCTCTCACGAAAGTCTGGCGTGAGAAGGCTGCCCCGTTCAGCCAGCATGACCTTGCTCGGCTCATCTCCGCCCACAGACATCCCGACGGTCCAAGCAAACGTAGCCCACGGCCCAATTTTTGGCTCATGCAATGCACCGTCCGATCGACGATGTGTCAGGCTTCTGCAGGTTTCACGTTGTGCTAGACTTCTAACAAATGCAGAGGAATGGACTTTGCGCGAGCAGCACGTCGAACGGAGACTTGCCGCCATCTTGGCCGCGGACGTGGCCAGCTATAGTCGGCTGACAGAAGCCGACGAGGAAGGGACCCATCACCAGACTTCGGATATTGCGGAAAGACGTTGTCGATCCGTTAATCTCGGCGCATCAAGGTCACATCGTTAAAACGACCGGCGATGGAATGCTGGTAGAGTTTGGGTCCGTGGTGGATGCCGTCCGGTGCGCGATCGAGTTGCAGCGCCAAATGATAAGCCAAAATGTCGGCATGGCTCGGAACAAAGAGATCAGATTCCGCGTCGGCATCAATCTAGGGGATGTCGTGGTTGAACCCGACGGCGACCTGATGGGCGACGGGGTCAATGTGGCCGCTCGGTTGGAGAACATTGCGCCTGCTGGCAGCATCTGCCTATCGCGCGCAGCCTACGAACAGGTAAAGGGCAAGATTGTCATCACCGTACACGATTGGGGCAAACGACGTTTAAAAAACATCGCGGAGCCAGTGCAGGTCTATTTAATTGATCCGGCCGGCCTACGGCTACCCAAGTTTGCGAAGCCAAGAGCCAAATTTTTGGTAGTGGCGGCAGCCGCGACCCTCGCTTCCGCGTTCATTGGGGGTACATGGTATATGTTTGGCTTGGCCAGCATCACCTCAATGTTCGTTCAATCCAAAATTGCTCCGCAAGCCAAAACAGCCCCGCGCTTATCCATTGTCGTGCTTCCTTTCAACGACCTCAGTGGCGAACCGGGGCAGGATTATTTCGCCGATGCGATAACCGATAGTCTTACCACCGACCTCTCGCGAATTCAGGGCAGCTTTGTAATCGCGCGCAACACGGCATTCACGTACAAGGGCAAGTCGATTGATGTCCGCCAGATCGGGCGTGAACTCGGGGTCCGCTTCGCGCTCGAAGGCAGCGTCCAACGCGTGGGCGATCAGGTTAGAGTCAACGCGCAGCTCATCGATACGGAAACGGAGGCCATGTCTGGTCGGACCGGTTCGATCGTCCGCGCACTAACTTCCTGGAGTTGCAGGATGACATTACGAACCGCATCGCTCGCATGTTGGGTTTGGAACTGGTAGTTATCGCGGCCCGAAGTATCGAGTTGGAGCACCAGACGAATCCCACCGCGTCGGATCTCGCCTTGCAGGGTTGGGCTGCCGTGTACAAGCCGACCACGCCTGAGACACGAAAGGAAGCTCGGCGCCTGTTTGAGCATGCGCTTGAAATTGACCCGAATACGCTCAGAGCGATGACAGGGCTTTCCCTGACAATTGCTAATCTGGTTATCAATGGACAATCGACGGACCCAATAGCCGATTTGCGTCGGGCCGACGAGCTCTCACAGGACGCAATCAGGCTTGATCCGAACAATGCGGCAGCTCACGCATTGCGTGCCCGGGTCCTTCAGGCGCAGCGGCGGCAGAAGGAAGCCGCCGAGCACTACAGGATTTCACTGCAGATCAATGGCAATATACCAACAACCACGATCTTTCTTGGCGAGACGCTCGTGTTCACAGGGAAATCTGTTGACGCCATCTCGCTTTTCGAGCGCGCTATTGAACTCAGTCCACGCGACCCGGGTTTAGGCACCTGGCAGTTCGAAATGGGACGAGCAATGATCCTGCTCAGGCGCGATGACGAAGCCCTGGTTTGGCTTAGCAGGTCGGTGGTGACAAATCCGAGACTGGCGTATGCCCAGCTTTATTACGCCGCGATATTGGCTGTGAAAGGCGATTTATCAGCTGCGCGCGCTGCACTCGCAGCAGCGGGTCGCCTAAATACGAATTACACCAGCCTTGCAAGATTCCGAGCCACTGATCTGTCCGACGATCCTGCATATGTGGAGCAGCGCGCATACGTGGAATCGGCATTGCGCAAAGCAGGATTGCCGGAGGACTGATCCCTTCCGGCCCGATTGATATCCGGTCGAGCTCCATTCGAGTTTTCCTGGCGTGTTGTGACTTCGAGATCCTAATGTCAGCCCTGTAGATCTAGCTTCTTCCTAAGAAGCCGCTAAGACTCGCGTCACCCAGCCGTTCCTCCGCAGGGTAAATAAACTTTGTACGGGACCTGCGGAAGTCCGCCTCAGTTTCGTCGACAAGTTTCATCGATCTCTTAGAGACCGCGCCTACAATTTCGCCATGGAAAACCGTACAGAACCGCGACAGCGTGTCTTCAAGGCCGGGATGATAGAGTTTCCAGGCGGCGCCTTCAGCTGCGTCGTGCGAGATTTGTCTCCTCACGGCGCCAAACTCGATCTGCCGAGCGTCGTCGGCATCCCGCACGAATTCGCCTTGAGCATTCCTAGCGCACAGTTCGTATTCTCCTGTCGCGCGGTGTGGCGCTCCGAGCGGCGCATGCAGCTGAGATATCGGGAGAGCGGAGGAGAGTGTAGCCGCAATCCCTGCTGCTGCGGGGATTGCGGAGCGGCTCGCCGCGAAGCACTTGTTCAACTCGCCGCCTCATTACGGCAAGTGAGATCGGCCTCGCCAGAATAGCCTAGGGCGAGGCCCCCTGCCTACTTCGCCTCTCAGTCAGTCCATCAGATCTCAATTTCAAATGCAGTGTTAGCTCGCACCCATTCCGCCTGTCCGGCCTTCAGCCGTTTGGCTTGCCATTCCATCGTGGTCGGATCGCTTGCGATCGCGGCCATGGTGCGTCCATAGGACTCAAAACTATCGAACCGAACCGAGAAGACAAGGTTTCCGATTTCGCCGCCAACCACGGACCAGTAGCTCACTTCGGCACCGTGCTTTCTCCAGAGTGCCGCCGCTTCCTTTGATATCTGCATAATGGTCTCAAGGCTGCTGCCGGGCCGCGGCTTGGAAACGTATTGAACGACGACTGCGGGCATGCTTCCCTCCCGTGCTGATGATCTCCAGTATCAACTTCTAGTCTGGCCGGTCCGGCAAGGCCTCGGATCCGCGGCCGCAGCGCCCTCAAAGCAGAGCCCGCCTCCGTGCTCCAGCATAAATGTGGCTATGCAACTAAACCTGCTGGCTCCGGTTGATGTCGATCCTATGGCTGCGTACGTGCGCTGAGGAGCCAATAATTTTTTGAGCGGCCGGTGAACCTTCGCAGTCGATCTGAGACTAAGTCTTCGCGGACTTCTGGCCCTGGGAGAGCGCTGTAACGTGGTCGTAGTGCGCGCCAGCGCCGCCAATTCTGACCGTCAGCCACTACGTCGACAGTCCCGTCCTGTGTCAGTTCGGACGGTCCAAGCCACTCGTCTCCGACTTGTGTCTCGTGCCGCTTGAGCCAGCGCATCTCCAAGGATAGCGTGCCCGCGAGCCGGTGATCGACCATATTGCCAAGTGCAGGAGCAGATGATTCCTGCACTGGCGGGTAAGATCAATTTGAAGGAGGCGGATCATGTCTGGCGCAGAGCTATCAAGCAACGATGCGGAGCGGCTGCGCGCCTTCGAACGGCACGGCCATGATGCGCTGGCGACGAGCTATCACGACTTCTTTTCCGCGATCACCGGCCTCGCGATCAATCCGCTTCTCGAAGCGGCGCATCTGCGCCTCGGTACGCGTCTGCTGGATGTCGCGACTGGACCGGGCGCTCTCGCAGCCGAGGCGGCAAATCGCGGCGTGCGTGCAGTTGGCATCGACTTGTCGCCGCGGATGATAGAATTGGCGCAGCGACTTTATCCGAAGATCGAATATCGTGTGGCCGACGTAGAACATCTCCCCTTTCCTGATCAAACGTTTGGCGCCGTGGTCTGCGCTTTTGGCCTTGGACATTTTCCACGGCCAGAACTTGCCGTCGCAGAGTGCGTACGAGTTTTGTCGCGCGGCGGACGCGTTGCACTCGCGTGGTGGGATGATCCGTCGCGCCAACGTATTCAAGGCATCTTCCGTGAAGCCATTGCCGACATTGGCGTGTCGGCACCGCTGGACGTACCACAGGGCCATAACGTGTTTCGTTACTCGAACTCGGGCGAATTCCTCCGGTTACTCCACGGAGTTGGCCTCACGGACGTGAAGGTCACAGAACATACCACATCGTACTTAATCCCCGATACCGAGGCCCTTTGGCAAGGCGGCTTGGGCAGCCTTGTTCTCACCGGCGCTCTCATAAGAAATCAAGATCAGGCAAGCCGAGACGCGATCCGCGCAGCGTTCGAACGTCGCGCCAGTGTCTATAGATCAGCCGATGGACTGAAGCTGCCTATCGCGTTCAAGGTTGGGGCTGGCCAGCGCCCCGCCTGATACGTGCTTGCCGCCTGGTTACTTGCGTACTCTTCAGAGCGCCGCAAATTATTCGGCTTTGACCCTGAACGCTTCGGCGACCAACCGACGGACGATCCTTTCAACAGGCCTCAATCGCTCGCGCATGAGCGCGAAGAGAAGCATCAACCAAGTCGCGAGGGCCGCGCACCACAACAGGGCTTCCAATGTCTTAGGCATAACACGCTCCTAGAAATACTTCCTGAAATGACAAGCAGTGTTTCTGATCGTGGCCATCCTGACAAGTCTTCTTAAAACAGAGATGCCAATAGGAGGAAGCCAGCATGCGGGCTTCTGAGCAGCCTTCGCTCTGGAAGTTCCCGAACGAGTCCCACTTTGCAAGGTTACCTCGAAGCCGCCCCGTGGGCTGTAGCAACAGAAATTCAAAGGCCCCTTCCCTCAATCAGCATGCAGAACAATCTTCACCAGGGTCGATGGGCCGCGTTGCTTTCAGATCTATTGCCGTTTCGACTTAGCCCAATCGTCGGTTATGCGAGTTTCCCCCCCGTTCTTCCCATTGACTCGAGTTGGGCCTCTTCTACAAGAACTTACAAGGCGATAGCCGCACGTCCATTTCCAAAAGGCCGCGGTTCCGATGTAGGAAATAGTGCCAGCCGCGCCGATTTTGCGTGTTTTCAACGGGTGAAACCCCTACATGAATCCGGGATTGCGCGGCAAATAGCAGATCCAATCCCCGAATTGCCGGTTCGACATCAACAACATCGGGAACGTTATACGCATTCCGTGGTCCGTCGCTATTTTGAGCGCTGGCTCGCTCGCGCCTGGTACGAAGGCCGAAATGATTGGAGAACTGCTTTCTGCTGCGAACGATAGTGCGGCCGTAAACGCGGGACCGACGAGATCTGGCCGACGGACCGCAAGCGGGCCAATGTGTCCATCAGAAATGTAGACATATCCCACGTACTCGCCACCAGCATGGATGGTGAACGCGCTCGTCGTGCTGTCTCCCAGGAGATATCGATGATGCTTCTCTCTAGAAACGCTGAGAGCATTGGCATCAATGAGCGCGAGCTCATCGAATCTGGCTGTCTTCATGTTCATAGGCTCGAGATGTAACCGCGCCGCAGCCAACCGTGAGGTAAGGCGGTCACGAGGCACGCTGACCATGTAGATCGGAAAGCGCGGGAATATTCCGTGACGGATGTAAAGCCCCTGAGACGCGTTGTTGAACGTAAAGGTGATCAACGCCTTAATGGATGCTCCGCGCAGTTGCGCGTGAGCGAACGTCTTTCGGATGAGCTCATTACCGATGCCGTCGCTCTGGCGATCAGGCGCGACGAACAACTGTGCTAAGAACCAAAGCTCACCGCAAACCCAGCTCCAGGCGAAGCCAGCTATTTCTCCATCGTCATCTGCGACCCATAGGCCTTCGGTGTCGTCCCTTAGCGAGAAAGCCTGGAAATTCGGAGGACGAGAGGATGCCATTTTTCCGAAGCCCCGCCGTTCAGTGAGTTCATTGATGCTGGCAACAACGATCTCTTCTGCTCGTTTCAAGTCGTCCATCCGAGCCGGTCGACACACCACGACCATTTTCAGTCCTCCCTCCGGAATGACGAGCGAGTCTGCCACATCATATGGGCCATGAACTTGACCCCGAATCCTGATTAGAGATGCGAGCTTCTCTCTCGTGATCAGGCGAGTGGCCGGATGTTCTGGTTCATACGAAAGAAGTTGTTCGGATCGTACTTCGTTTTGATCTGCTGCAAACGCCGGTAATTCTGGCCGTAGGCAGCGACAACGGAGTCGCGTGCCTCATCGTCGTCGAGATAATTCACATATCGGCCGGGAGCGAAGAAGGGTCGCATGCTTTCATACGTTTCGCGCGCCCAGGCGACGCAGCGGTTTGTGTCGCTAGGCTGCATCCATTGCGCGAGAACCAAGAAGTTATAGCCCTTCTGCCTATGTGGGAAGGCCGTATCTCCCGCGCCAACGCGGGTCGCCGCGCCGTGGATGTGTTCAAGAAGCAGCTGCCCCATCGGAGTCGGGCAGCGCGCAAAACAATCGGTCATGGTCGCAATTGCAGCATCGCTCAGCTCCTTGAGAAAGTTCGATTTCCAATAGTTAAGGGCGCCTCTGGGATAGTTGGCGTCGAGCATGCTGTTGAGCTGGCAATAGGGCATCGGCCCGACGAGATCCATGATCGGAGCACCGAACTGCTTAAGCGGCCGCACGGCTCGCTCGGCGTCGGCCGGCTGTCCGCAGTGGCAGGTGACCAAGGCGGCTACTTCCGCGCCAGACCCGTCAGGCGCGTGCGTCAGGGTCGCGAACAGCGTGTGCTCGTCCGTTAGCGATCGTGCGCTAGCCCGGAAAAATTCGAGCACGTCACGCGAGCGCTCGATGGGATGGATGATCGGGCCGCCGGTAATGATTGGACCGACGGTATGAAGGTCGTACTCGAGGCTGGTGGCGATCCCGAAGTTTCCACCGCCACCGCGGAGACCCCAGAACAGGTCCGGCTCCTCTTGCTTGCTGGCTCGCAAGACCTTTCCTTCGGCGGTGACGAGTTCGACAGCCCGCAAATTATCGAGTGCCAGACCATACTTGCCCATCAGCCAGCCCAATCCGCCGCCAAGGGTCAGTCCGGCGATCCCGGTGGTCGAGACCACGCCACCGGTGACCGCAAGCCCGTAAAGTTGCGTTTCGCGGTTGACCTCACCCCAGGTGACCCCGCCCTGCGCCCACACCGTCTTGGCGACGGGGTCGACCCGGACGCCCTTCATGAGCGAGAGGTCGATCACGACCCCGCCGTCGATGGTCGCGCGACCTGCGACATTATGGCCCCCGCCACGAACGGCGACCTCAAGGCCAAGCTTGGTGGCAAGAGCAACGGCGTCCACGACGTCGGCCACACCGTGGCATCTGGCAATCAACGCTGGCCGCTTGTCGACGAGCCCGTTGTGAACCTTTCTCGCCACATCGTAGCCCTCGTCCGCTGGCATGAGTAGTTGTCCTTGGAAGGAGGCGCTGAGGTCTGCGGCAGCGCTGGCGACAGATGCGATGGACGACATGACACGGTCTCCTCGGTTGAACCCACCTATTCCTCAATCCTGGACCGGCACGGAGCAAATCCGAAGAATTCAGCTGACGATGAATTAATTTCATCTAGACTAGTCGCATGCACAAGCTGCCGCCGCTGATCGAACTTCGCGCGTTTGAAGCTGCTGCCCGCCATCTTAGCTTCAAGAAGGCGGCCGAGGAACTTGGCGTCACCCCAACGGCGATCAGCCACCAGATCGGGTTGCTTGAGCAGTATTGCGGTCGCGCTCTTTTCCGGCGGAGACCACGACCTCTTTCGCTGACTTATGCCGGAGCGCAGCTATTCCCTGCCATTCGCGGTGGGCTCGAGGTATTCGCTGCAGCCGTTGCGGCGGTCAAGAAGGATAACGACCAGCAGCCCCTTCGGGTGACAACAACTAACGCATTCGCCAGCCGCTGGCTCGTGCCCCGCCTGCCTCTGTGGCGGAAATTGCATCCCAATGTGCCGCTAGAAGTGATTGGGACAGACACAGTGCTCGATCTGCAAGCCGGAGATGGCGATGTCGCCATCCGCTATGCAACCAGCCGAGTGCAGCCGACAGACGGAATCGTCGATGAACTCTTCGGCGATATGTTCTGGCCTGTCTGCAATCCAGCTTTGCTTTCGACAGGACGGCTGAAGAGACCAGTCGATCTCGCAAATCACGTTCTGATCCATTCCTATTGGTCGCCGGCCGATCGTGAGCCTCCCACGTGGCAGAGATGGCTTGCTGCGGCCAAGCGCAGGTGGCGCGAGGTCCCTCAATACAAGGACATGCAGCACTTGAGCTTCCGCGAGGAGCTGCACGCCATCGAGGCGGTGATCGCCGGCCAGGGAGTCGGGATTTTCAGCGATGTGCTGGTGGCACAAGAACTAGCCGGCGGCACGCTGGTGAAAGCATTCAATTTGAGCCTGCCTGGCTACAGCTTCTATGTGGTGAGCAGGTCAAGCCATCCGCGCGCAAAGACGATACGGGCTTTCTCGGCTTGGTCGCGGTCGACTGCTTGATGCGGTGCTCTTGTCTGAAACGCCCACTGCGGGTCAAGAGCACCGATCGTACGCCGCAGGAGCCGCTTCCGGCTCACTCTGCACGGATGGAGCGGCGTGCACGTCGCGATGGCGCCGCGTTAGTCGACATTCAGGGCCAGACCGGACCTGGCCGAGACGCGCCCAAATCGACGCGAATGACCCACAGCCCACATGAGCTAGCAACACGTTTCGGCAGAGAACTCAGACTTGCGCCCCTAGCATCGTGCTCGCTAAACTTGATTTGATTTTTCGGGATTTATTTGTCGATCCGGCGCTTGGCACTTCGAAGGCGCGTCATTTCCCGGCCGTCCATCTGAACTTTGGAGCAGTCTTCATGAATGACTCCCCCTCGCAGTTGTTTTATTTCTACAATCGTCATCCCATCTCGCGCGACATCATCATCGCTAAACTGCGAGCAAGCCGCGGTCATCTCGACAACCTGCGCCCGGAAGACCTGTATGCGCACGACCAGGACCACTATGGTGGTCTCAACGCCACGGACGAACTAGCGCGACACGCGCAAATCGGTCCCGGAACGGCCGTCGCCGACTTTTGCGCGGGTCTTGGCGGGACCGTACGCTATCTCGCTCACAAATACGGAGCCAACGTCACCGGCGTCGAATTTACTCCTGTGCGCGCTGCAGGTGCGCAAGAACTGACCAGGCTGGTCGGCCTTCAGGAGACGGCGCGGATCGTTGAGGGCAACGTGATGGACGCCCCACTGGCCGACGCGAGCGTCGACGTGGTCGTCAGCCAGGAATCATTCTGTCACATCCCGGATGTGACAAAGGCACTGGCCGAAGCCAAACGCATTCTGAGGACAGGGGGCCGATTGGCCTTCACGGATTGGGTGGCCAATCAACCGCTTGCAGCCGCGGACGCGCAACTGATGTGGGACGGGATGGCAATTCAGCCGCTCCGTTCGATTTCGGACTACCGGCACCTGGTCGAGGGCGTTGGCTTGAGGGTGCTTTCGATCACTGATTTGACCGAAGAATGGAGGCCCATTCTCAAAGAACGGCTCGCCATGTACCAACGGCTCCGCGAGGAAGCGCGGCAGTCCGGAACGCCCGTGGGACACGACGCATTTCACGAGTCCTACATTCGGTTTGTCGATCTCATTCAAGAGCGCAAGCTCGGCGGTCTCAGAATTGTAGCGGACAAGTAGGCGGCAACATTCCGTCCGCGCCGATGGGCCGGTCGAATAGGTCGGCGTATGTCGCCTCGCGGCTCGTTTGAGGCTTGCGATGAGCACTGAAGATGTCCGCTCATCGGGCCTGACCGGAAACCATTCGGCAGGACTAAACCGGCGCTCATGACCCATCTGCGACATCGATGCGTCGAGTTTGTTGTGGTGCACAACACTGGGATATGCGGCGCGGTGGATAAGCCGGCGCGCAGCTTGAATCGCCAGACTTGTTGAGGGCCACCGACAGGTCGTGCTGGAGTCGGCGCAATAGTAACCCGAGGAAGCGGAGCGCCCGGCCTGCGGGTCCGGCTTCGGAGGTCGGCGCCCATGGTGGATCACGATGAATCTAGGTCTCCGCTGGGGCCCGACCTATCGCGTCAAAGGTGATCGCGCGCGAAATCGCGATCCTTGACGTCCGGCAGGAGCGCTGTGCTGACAATGCTGACAATCGCGCAGCCGAAGATGTAGAGCGCGATGACATAGCCCGAACCTGTGGCGGCCAATAGCGCTGTCGCGATCATCGGCGCCGGCCCGCCGGCAGCCACCGCAGCCAGTTGAAAACCGATCGAGGCGCCGCTGTAGCGCAGGCGGGGCGTGAATACTTCGGCAGTCAGCGCTGCCAGCGGCCCCCACATCAAGTCATGGAAAAACAATGCGAGGATGGTCGCCATGATCACCAGGCCGGGCACAGCGCTGTTGAGCATCGCGAAATAGGGAAACGCGAAGAGCCCAGTGGCGGCCGCGCCGAAAACATAAACCCGCTTGCGGCCGAGCCGGTCAGACAGATAGCCGGATAACGGGATCGTGAAGAACGATATGAACGAGCCGATCAGAAGCGCTATCAGAATGAAGTCGCGCGACAGGTGAACGACCTGTGTGCCGTAGGGGAAGATGAAGGCGAGGTAGATGAAGACCGGCGCCATCTCGCCCATGCGCACGAGCGCGGTGAGGGCGATCTCCCTCGGTTGGCGTTTGAATACCTCGACGACGGGCGCGCGCGCCACCCGCTCCTCGGCGATCACTCGCTCGAAGATCGGTGTCTCGAGGATACCGAGGCGGATCCACAAGCCGATTGCGAACATAACAATGCTCAGCCAGAACGGGACGCGCCAGCCCCAGCTCAGGAACTCTTCTCCTGACATCTGGCTGAACGCCAGGATCGCCAGGGTCGCCAAGAAGAACCCGGCCGGCCCGCCTAATTGCGGCCAAGCCGCGATGATCCCGTGATTCCGGTTGGTGTGCGCCCACTCCATCGACATCAGGACCGAGCCGCCCCATTCACCGCCGGCACCGATTCCCTGAACAAACCGCAGGACGACCAGCAAGACCGCGCCCCAAACGCCGATCTGCTCATAGGTCGGGACGCAGCCTACCAGGAAGGTCGACAAGCCAGTTAGCAATAGCGTCGCGATCAGCGCCGCCTTGCGGCCGATGCGATCGCCGTAATGGCCGAAGATCGCCGCGCCGATCGGTCGAGCGACAAAGCCGACTGCGAAAGTGGCGAACGCCTGCAGCGTGGCGGTGAGCGGTTCGGACGACGGAAAATACAGTTTAGCGAAGATGATCGCGGCCATTTGGCCATACAGCAGGAAATCGTACCATGCGATCGTCGTGCCGACCGTGCTGGCGATGACCGCCCGGCGCAGGTGGGTGCGATGCTCGAGCTCGGACACCGGTACGACGGGGATTTCAGCAGCCGTCATGACGATCCTCCCGTGCCGGGCATCGGCCGGCCGAGGCCAGTAACCGTGTCGTTGCGGGTCGACGATAACATTGGCCACGGGCCAATGCACTCGGCTAGCATCCCACCCTCGCCGCTTGCCCTCGCTGACGAGTTGATCGAGTAGGACCGAGTTCGGCGCACGCACTTCGCTGCACATGCTAAGGTCTCGAACTGGCGCGACCCAAAGATTCGGTGCGCTTCCCTGATGTCGGGTGTCGGGGCGACCGGAAAAACATTTGTTCAATCCGAGCCTTATGGATCATGATCCGATTCGGACCTTGGCTCTGGTCAGTGCTGTCGTCTCGCGGTTGCGATGGCGACGGTGTAATTCAATAAGACGTCTGCTCGGCGAGGGAGAGCCGGAGTGTTTGCCTCGATTGTTCTGCTTTTGGAAGCAGTGCTCGTAACATGGGATGATCGGGGTCCAGATTCCCATCGGCGGATTGAGTACTATCCGAGGCAACGAGCCCCATGCACCCTGGCCAGCAGTTGGAGTTTTTAAAGCGCGTCCAGATCCTCGCTGGTATATCGCAGGTATCTTTGGAGGAGCTCGCCAAGACGTGCAGGTGGCATACTTACAAACGCGGTGAAGAAATACTCGGGTATCGCGATCCTTCGAACAATGTATTCTTTCTTGTCTCCGGCAGGGTCCGCGCAATCATCCACTCGGCACGTGGGAAAGCTATCATCCTTAGGGACCTTAGGACGGGCGACATTTTTGGTGAGATTTCTGCCATCGACGGGAGCCCACGATCGGCATCGATCGAGGCACTGGAGGCAGCCACCGTTGCGACCCTGACCTCTAGTCAGTTTGAAAATCTGCTGCTCAACGAGCCAAGCGTCGCAATGGCAACGTTGCGCCACATCGCGGGTGAACTGAGAAGATTGTCGCAACGCGTGCTCGAGTTCAGCACACTTGTTGTGCAAAACCGAATTCAGGCGGAATTGCTCCGTCTGGCGGCTGAGGCTGATAGAGACGGAGCGCAACCGTTGTTGTCGCCGGCCCCATCGCTTTCCGACATCGCCAACCGTGTTAGCACTCATAGAGAAGCAGTTTCTCGGGAGGTAAGCCGTCTCACTTCGATCGGTCTGTTGCGTCGCGAGGGACGTAACCTGCGGGTCACCGACATCGGCCGTCTAGAGAAGCTTGTGCGCGACATCAAGGGCGAGTAGCCCATCTCTGGCTTCCTGGCGCGATGTGGCATGCGATGCCGGCGATGGGCCGATCCCACCGCTCAGATTTTTTTTCATACATTGGCAAAACTCAATGCTCGGTGCCGTTCCTGGGCGTAGCCTCGCCTCACCGCGGCGACGACCATCATGTCTCAATCGGCTTACCGAAAGGCAAGAGTAACGAACGGAGCAAGTCGATGCAGAGGTACTTTGCACCGGTAGCCCTCGGTCACACCTGGACTTAAATGGGCCCCTAACCTCGACCGGCGGAGCTAGCTTGTGAAAGGGCTCACATTACACGCGGGCGAATTGATTTAGTCATTTTGAAATTGTGGTGCGAATATTCTGTTTGGTTTGAGGAGGAGGATTGCCATGAAGAAAATGTTCTTGGCGGCCGCTGTTGCGGCAGTGATGGTAGTCGGCTCCCGGGCAGGGGCCGCAGAGCCTCCAAGCTTTGAATTGAAAGGCCTTCCGATCACGCGACATCAGGTCGCAGTAATGGGAGCGCAAGATGTTAAGGAACAGCCGGCGACCCCAGCGCTGATGTACGGCGGGATGCCGGCGTCTCCGCATCAGATCGCCGTCCTGACGCCGCGACCCAGCATGACAGCGACGGCAACGACCGTGAAGCTGACCACAGTCGGCTTGTCAGAGCGATAAGGCGACGGCGGCGCTCGCTGGTGTGATGGCTTCGGTGGTCATCTGCTTCGCTGCCATCACAACCTAATTGTAGGACTGCACCCGCAAACAAGGCGGCGGCGATAATGCGTCTGCCGGCCCGAGTTGGGACTCCGGAGATTGCACAATGAGCACAACCTATAGAGCATTAGGATGTGACAGACGGCTGGCTTCTGGACGGCGCGTCGTCAGCTTTTTGGAAAGATATTGGGAAGCGTTTCAAGAAGGGCGCGAACGCGAGGGGCTACGCGCCGCTCTGTCCGATCTAAGTGATAGGGAACTGATGGACATCGGTACTTCGCGTGGCGAGATCGACTACGTCGCCTCGAACCGAGGTAGCGACCCGCGAGGCGTCCGATAAATGCAAGGAGAGTGCCATGCCAACTCGTTGTTCGCATCGGTCTCCCGGAGACCACGACCTCGCGATGCGCTTCCTTCAAGTCGATCGCTCCTGGTATGAAAGCTATTGGCTCGAGGAGCCCAAGCGGCAATCGGCCGGCATGATCGCTCGAAATTTTACGACCGCAGCGTCGTGCGTTCGCCCAGCTTGGGACCGCTTAGCCTCAGTCCGGCGAGCGGTGTTGGCGATGGCCCTGACAACCAAAACCAGTCCCGGAATACGACAGTCGTGAATCTGCATTTCGTCTCCCAGGAGAGGATGCGCGACCAAATTACCATCCCCAGGTTAGCGGTCGGCGAGCTGTCGGAGCGGAAAGGCCAGGGCCGCGACCTGCGGATCTGCCTATCGGGGCATCGCGCTGAGGTGCATCTTTCTTGACCATGTCCCAACGACATCAGAACTTGGCTGACGCTTCGGAACTACAGATTCATGGCATCGTGGCGATGATCGCCACTGCAACGCTGCTGAACTTGCTCGACATCAAATCCAGACAGCAACAACGACAACGCTTCGACGACATTGCAGGTCTCGGGTCGGTTGGGTGCCACCTCTCTGACGCCTGATTTCGCGAAGTGCTAAGGTGGGTGTCCGGTGCGGTTTTCCTCCGAGGCCTCAATGTATGTCCGGTCTGACCTCACAACTGCTGACGCCCCGGACGCCCTTGATCTTCGCCTTCGGACCAACATAGCTGAGACCCGGGCAAATCGACGCGAATGATCCACATCCGACCTTCGGTGTTGAACGAATTCGCTCTGAGTGCTATCTTTTTATGACATCATTCCTCTTAGGTCTGATGGGGCAGGTGATCACAGGTTTACGGACTGCCGCCTGCCATTTTTGGAAATTGGAATACTTGAGCCATAGGCCCCGCCTTCGGACCCATTTCTAGGTCGGCCGGGGAATGTTCATGGACGTCATTCCCCTCCGTTCTTCCCCAGACTCGGAGGCGGGCCTTTTTCAGTCAAGCGTTACCAAAAAGCGATTTCGTCATGTCTATTCAGACAAACCGAGCCGCTCGCAAGGCAGGCAGTGATCTTCCAATTGTAGGACAAGCGGGCCGTCACTTAGTGACACCCGTGATATGTGCAGCATTCGTCCTTCAATTCGCGAACGTCGCTTGGGCTCAATGTACAGCTAGAGACGTCTTGCAGAACCAGCTAAAACTTAAGACGCGCTCAGCTCCAGCGTCCCAACATCCTATCAGGTCCGCTCGCGATGTTGCGACATGGAAGACGATTACAATCGGCGCCTTTGCCGACTCTCTTACGCTGCGCAACGAGTTGGATAGTAAGGGCTGCAATGTCGGTGGTCAGGCTGCTGAAATTCTTGCTCGTCCGACGTTCACCGTTGGCTCGCAGAAGACAAATGTGGAGCTTGCCAATGTATCGCCAGCCCAGCTTGGGTTCACGTCCGATAGCGTTACATTGGCTGACGTCTACGCGCGCGCCCAACAGCTCGGCCTTGGACTTGCTGCGGCCGAAGTGGGTCCTCAATTGCGTATCCAATATTTCGACCAGCCCATCGGTGAATTTCTCATCATCGGAATGGAGCCGATCAAGACATGGAGCGGCGAGCCAATTATTCTGAATGTGGCAAATGGCGGCGCCGGATTGATCCTAATTGGCCAGGACGGTCGAGCCGAAGCGGAGATACCCGTGACATCTCGTTTCGTTTTCGCCCGATCCCGTCAACCCGCAGCTAGCACCGAACTCGTCGGATCAAGGTAGCAGGATTTCTGCCACCGTGAACGGACTAACGTGTTAGCGTCGAATGACGGCTTGTAGCCCGAAGGCGCAGATCGCAAGGGCCTCCGGGGTGTCAGCAGTTGAGGTCAAACCGGACGTAACTGAGACCCGGCGGGCGGGCAGATCAGCGCGCGAGAATCGCGGCGATAAGCGCACCCAACAAGATTAACACAGTCGATATTCGCTTTTGCATAAGCCCCGCTGGATCTGATCCAGCGGGGGCCCCGTGGAGATTTCTACGGCACCTTGCGGTCCATCTCAGGTCTTAAAACGACGCTTTCCTGTGCTGTCGCTTCGTTGCGCGAGCCAATGAACACTGCGGGTTGTGCGCCTCGGTTCACCGCAACGTGCAACATGTTTGCGGGAATGAAAATGTAATCCCCTGGACGCACGATGTCGCGATATTGAAGTTGGTCGCCGGTCCATAGTTCCATTTCGTCGCCGCTGAGCATGTAGAGCGCAGTTTCATGGTACTCGTGCACGTGTGCCAGCGTTCGCTTCCCGGCCGGAAGCGTGATCATCCCGAGCCACAGCGATCGTGAGCCCACTGTTTCTGCGCTCACTCCGGGCTGGTAATCGCTGCCTTGTTCTGCGCGGTAGCCAGCGCCGTTCTTGACGACAGAGGCTTTATGCGCCGCAGCAATCGCGGTGCTCTTGCTCTGGGTGACTTCAAGGACCGTCATTTAACCCTCCTATGGTGAGAGATCCACGCACCAAATTCTCCCATCAGCTCTCGAAAAATCTTGAACGCCAAGCCGAAATGTTCCGAAAATTTGCAAAACCCGCTAGTCTCGCGGCATGTCTAAAGATTTAGCCTTCGGCCCATTTGTCCTTGATAGACGACGCGGAAGCCTTTTTCGAGAGGGCCGGTCTGTAGCCATCAGCAGCAAGGGTTTTCGGTTGCTTGAGACGCTGATCGGCTCCCCGGATCGAGTGCTGACGAAAGACGAATTATTGCAGGCGGCCTGGGGCGACACGGCAGTCGAGGAGAGCAATCTTTCGGTCCAGATCGCCGCGCTGAGAAAGCAACTTGGCGCTACTCCAGAAGGGGGAGACTGGATCACCACGGTTCCACGAGTCGGCTATCGGTTCGTCGGGCCGGCAACGGAACCGATGCAACAGACCGCTGAGACGAAGGCGGCTGAGCATAGGCCGTCGATCGCTGTTCTGCCGTTCCTCAATTTGAACGGCGAGAAAAAACAAGAATATTTCGCCGATGGCATCACCGAGGATATCATCACCGCTCTGACGCGGTTTCGCTGGCTCTCAGTGATCGCTCGCAACTCAAGCTTTGCCTACAAACACAAAGCGTTTGACGCAAAGCAGATCGCTCAGGAGCTCGGCATCGAGTATCTGATCGAGGGAAGCGTACGCAAGTCCGCTCAGAAGGTCCGGATTTCGGCACAGCTCGTAGAGGCCGCATCAGCAAAGCATATCTGGGCTGAGCGCTACGACCTCGAATTGACCGAGCTGTTTGCAGTTCAAGACGAAATCGCAGAACGTGTAGCGGGCGCTATTGAACCGGAGCTGCTCAAAACAGAAGGCGCGCAAGCGGCTGCTCGGCACACGGGCAACATGACGGCTTGGGACATCGTACGGCGGGGGACATGGTATTTTCACCAGGTGACTCTCGAGAATCACCTGAAAGCCCGGGAGCTTTTTCGTCAGGCTGCCAGGCTCGATCCCGAACTTCCAGAGGGGCATCTTTGGCTCGGTCGAGTCAGCGCCGGCCTGGTCGCCTATAGCTGGTCGGACAATCGTGCGGCAGATTTGCACGAAGGCACTCTAGCAGCTTTGTTGGCCGTTCAGCTGGACGGACGAAATCCTTATGCACACTACTCGCTTGCGATCGTCAGTGCATATGCAGGCGAGTTCGAGCAGGCAATTAGCGCCGCCAGAAAAGCGATTGAAATCAGCCCCAGCTTTGCCTTAGGTCATCTAGTCCTGGGAATGGCTCTCCTGTTCAGCGGACGCGCAGCGGACGCAATTGCGCCTCTTGAATGCGGGTTGCGACTGAGCGCTTACGATCCACAAAATTTCGTCTGGTTCAACATTCTTGCGCTGGCGCGGCTTTTCTCCGGACGCGCGGAAGCGGCTCTGGAAGCAGCAGCGCGCGCTCTGCAGGTCCGGCCGACTTGGCGGACTAGCCTGGAAGTGCTCGCCTGTTGTTATGCGGCGCTTGGAAAATGGGACGAAGCACGGCGCTGCGCGCTACAGATGCTCGGCAGTTCAGGGCAGCCCGGCGGGGTGCTGGAACCGCTCAAGGCCCACAATCCGGCGTGGGCACAGCAGATGATCAGTAGTGTCCAAAGGGCGCAGGCTAGTACGCCGCCGTGACGCTGATGCCGCGTTCTGGCCCATTCCGGTCGATGGAGATGCTGAAACTCAGGTCAGCTTGTTGGGGTAGACCGGAAGCAACCCTTCTTCCCCTCCGAAGGGCGCTCGTGACCCATCTGTGACATTGGCGTTGCACTGCGGCAATGCTTCGATTTTGGTTTCAGCCCCGAGCAAAATATTCGCTTGAGCCGATAAGATGCGTCGTCGTGAGCCTTGGTAGCGAGCATGAGGCGGCGCGAGTTCATCACACTCATCGGCGGAACAGCGGCTTCTTGGCCGTTGACGGCCCGTGCGCAGCAGACTGCCAAGCCGCCGGTCGTCGGTTTCCTAGGTGCAAACACCGCTTCGACGCAAAAGTCATCGACTGAAGCCTTTGTGCAGCGTCTTCATGAACTCGGCTGGGCCGAGGGTCGCAACATCATTATTGAATACCGTTGGGCGGAGGGGCGCTTTGAGCGTTCGGCCGAGCTTCTGGTCGGCTTGGTTGGGATGCATGTGAATATTATTTTTACCCACGCAACTCAAAACGTCATCGCAGCCAAGCAGGCGACATCTGTCATTCCTATTGTGTTCGCGGCAGCCGGTGATCCAGTTGGCAATAATCTGGTTGCAAGCTTGGCGCGCCCCGGAGGCAACGTGACCGGCCTGTCGCTCCAGAGCAACGATCTTGCGGGCAAACGACTGGACATTCTGCGGGAGCTTGATCCGGCGCTCCGCCGGTTGGCGTTTTTAGCTAACGCCGCCAATCCAAACACCATGGCGGAGGCGAGCGAGCTTCATGCGGCTGCGCGAACGCTCGGTTTTGATGTTGTGACTTCGCAGATCAAGCGTGCTGATGATGTTGCATCCACAGTAGAAGGGCTAAAGGCCGCGCACAAGCACTCTATGTCCAGACAGACCCGCTCATGACCACCAATCGCGCCCTTATCAACGACTTGGCGCTAAAGGCACGGCCGCCGACGATGGGTGGTGTTCGGGAGTACGCCGAAGCGAACGGTCTAATGTCGTACGGTCCAAACTTTCCAGACCTTTTCCGACGCGGTGCTGATTACGTCGATAAAATATTACGCGGCGCGAACCCGAGCGACCTACCGGTCGAACAGCCGACCAAATTCGATTTCATCATTAACCTCCAGATCGCAAAGGCACTCGGCCTAACGGTGCCGCCGACGCTACTCGCTCGCGCCGACGAGGTGATCGAATAGAGTTGCCGTTTGCTGCGGTGCATGAGTCCGGAAATGGCCCAGGCTGTGTGATAACCCTTTTGCCGACTGGTAAGTCGAGAGGCCCGGGATCGGTTTCGCGGCTAGAGTTGGCTCGGATACAAACTCCTTACGTCTGCATCGCCTCCAGCAGGGTTCGGCAACCCAAAATCGCTATTGCACGTTTCATATTGTAGGCGAGCACGTTCAGCGCCATCTCGGTCGCAACCTTGTGCTGTCTTCGCATCAGGAAGTGCGTGGCACCCATCCAGGCCTTTATGGTCCCGAAGGGATGCTCGGCCGTCTTGCGGCGTAAGGTCATCTTGTTGGGGTCTTGGTCGAGCCGCTGCTGAACCTTCTCCAGCACGGCCTCGTGCTCCCACCGCGCGATGCGCCGCTCAGGGCCGGTCGTGCACTGAGCTTTGAGCGCGCAGCTTTGGCAGGCGGTCGTCCAGTAACGGCGCAGCATCTTACCGTCCTCTTGGCCGGTGAAGCGGTACGTCAGCCGTTCGCCAGCAGGGCAGCGATAGACGTCCTCGGCAGCAAGATAGACGAAGTCCTGCTTGCCAAAACGACCTGCGGCTTTCGCGCCTGAGGTCAGCGGTTTCGGCAATGTGACCGTGATGCCGGCCTGCTCACAGGCGCGAAGCTGTTCGCTGCCGCGATCAGCAACGACCTCGAGTGTCTCGACAGCCATCTCGGCACGGGCCTGTTCGGCCATGTCGGCAAGCTGGTGGCGATCGGTGCCCACGTTGGTCACATAGTGAGCCACGATAAGATGATGCTGCGTATCAACAGCAATCTGCACGTTGTAGCCAACGATGCCGGTGTCCTTGCCACTTGTAGCCATCGAGCGTGCGTCAGGATCGGAGAGCGAGATCTGCCTGTCCTTGCTCTTCATCATTTCCGCGTTGATCGCGTTGAGCCGGACGATCTCCTCCTTGAGCTTCTCGATCTTGCCCTTCAACCGCTCAACCTTCACCTCTGGGACCGCATCCCCATGCCGATCGGCGGTTTCAAGCTGAGAGAGGTACCGGGCGATGCTCTCATCGATGCGCTCAAAACGCCTCTTCATCTTGGCCTCGGTGAAGTTCTTATCCCGTGCATTGACAGCCTTGAACTTTGATCCGTCAATGGCGACGCTCGCGGTACTGAGCAGCTCAAGCTTGCGGCACAGCGCGACGAACTCGCGACAGACCTCACGGATGGCCTTGCCATTGTCCTTGCGGAAGTCCGCGATCGTCTTGAAGTCCGGCGCCAGATGCCCGGTCAACCAGATCATCTCGATATTGCGCAGGCATTCCCGCTCCAGGCATCGGCTCGACGGAACCCGATTAAGATAGCCGTAGATGTAGAGCTTGAGCATAGTGCTCGGGTGATAGCTGGGTCGGCCCGTGTCGAATGGCTGGACTCCAATGAACCCGAGCTTGTCGAGATCGAGACCATCGACGAACACGTCGACCGCTCGCACCGGGTTGTCCTCTGCAACATAGTCATCGAGCGATGCCGGAAACAATGTGCTCTGGCCGCGATCCAATCCTTCAACAAAGCGCTTCATTGGATGCCCCCGCAAACGCAGGGAATCTTATCGCGCGAATCACTCCAAACAGAGCGTTTTCACGCGTGCGCCGGGAGACCGGCAAGGAGTAGGTGGTGCAAGTCCACTACGATGAAGGAATAGCGAACCGCATCGACCCCAAACCGTGCGCAGGCCTCCGCGAGGATGCCGGCGAAGCATCGGCAGGGGGACGTGCAGGCCAACCATTGAGCCGCGATAGAAAACTGATTCAGGGTGCCGACGCTGTCTGTGTAGCGGAAGGCAACATGCCCAAGAGCGTCATCGCAAGCGCTTGGGTGACCCGGCGTGGTCGAAGAACCTGGCACGCACGCACGCTCCTCGTACGGGAACCGGGAGATCTCCGGGTCGGCCGAACGCCCCCTTGGGCGGCACGGTCCGCGGTGGGAAGGCGAGGAGTCGTAGCCGCCGATGCACGATCCGGAGAAGTCAGACTCTGCCGTAGTAGCCGAGAAGTCGCCGAACAAAGCCGGGCCTCCGGCAGCGGAGGTGGCGGAGCAAAGGGCAGGGACCAAGAGGAACGCGGATCAGCAAAGCACGCACCGGACGCAGATCCGGGCGCGCGTGACCCAGGCGCTGAACCGCGTACGGCAAGCCGCAAGGCAAAGGAAGAAGGAGCGGTTCACCGCGCTTCTCCACCATGTCAACGTCGACACGTTCTCAGCAGCATTCTACGCGCTCAAACGAAGAGCCGCTGCTGGCGTCGACGGGGTGACCTGGCAGGACTATGAGGTGAACCTCGAGTGCAATCTCGAGGATCTGCACCGAAGAGTCCATCGGGGAGCGTATCGGCCTCATCCATCGCGCCGGACGTACATACCAAAGGCGGATGGTCGACAACGGCCGCTGGCAATCGCGGCTCTGGAAGACAAGATCGTCCAGGGCGCATGCGTCATGGTGCTCAACGCCATCTACGAAGAGGATTTCCTCGGGTTCTCGTATGGGTTCCGACCTGGACGAGGGCCGCACGCTGCGTTGGATGCTTTGGCGGTGGCGATCTCCAGCCGGAAGGTGAACCAAATACTTGACGCCGACATCCGGGACTTCTTTGGCAGCGTCAACCACGACTGGTTGATCCGCTTCCTAGAGTACCGCATCGGCGACAAGCGCATCATCCGTCTGATCCGTAAGTGGCTCAAGGCGGGTATCCTCGAATACGGGGTCGTATCCGTAGCTGACAGTGGAACTGGCCAAGGTTCGGTGATCTCACCACTCCTTGCCAACATCTATTTGCACTACGTGTTTGACCCGTGGGCCGAACGCTGGCGACGGCAAGAGGCCCACGGCGACATGATCGTCGTGCGCTATGCAGATGATCTGGTCGCAGGCTTCGAGCATGAGGACGACGCCCGTCGCTTCCTCGATGCACTGCGCAAGCGGATCGGGGCATTCTCGCTCTCGCTCCATCCGGTTAAGACCCGCTTGATTGAGTTCGGCCGCCACGCGGCAGCCGAGCGCAAAAAGCGCGGCATCGGTAGACCGGAGACCTTCGCATTCTTGGGCTTCACCTTCATCTGCGGCAAATCTCGACGGGGCGCCTTCCAACTACAGCGGAAGACCCGGCGCGACCGCATGCGGGCGAAGCTGCAAGAAATCAAGGTGGAGCTGCGGCAAAGAATGCACCAGCCTATCCCCTCTCAGGGACACTGGTTGAGGCAAGTCGTTACAGGCCACTTCGCCTACTATGCCGTACCCACAAACAGTCGGGCGCTCTCAGCGTTCCGGCATTACGTGGCCGACCTCTGGCGCCGCACGCTTCGGCGGCGCAGCCAGAAAGACGGCTTCACGTGGGACCGGATGACGAAGCTGGTCGCCGGCTGGCTTCCCGCGCCGCGCGTCCTTCACCCCTGGCCTGTCGTGCGCCATGGAAAACTGCCCCCCGCATTGCCTCATTAAAAATGTTACCGGACAACTTCCCTGTCGTGTCTGGGGCGGAGCTGCCGAATCAGATCGGTGGCGGGTATGGCAGGGAAGATCAGCATGCGCGCAAAGCGCGAGATCACATCAGCGCTGGTGGAGCGTTATCGGGCGAGCGGACGGCTCGAGGAGGCACGGATCCTGGACGAGCTGTGTGCCGTTACGGGATGGCATCGCAAGCACGCGATCCGAGCACTGTCGGTGGACAGGGCATCGGGATCGGCCGTGCCGCGACGACGAGGCCGGACCTACGGAGCTTCCATTCGCGTTGCACTGATTGTGCTATGGGACGCCTCTGACCGGCTCTGCAGTAAGCGGCTCGTCGCGATGATCCCATTTTTACTTCCGGCTCTTGAACTGCACGGCAGATTGGAGCTTTCTGCCGATGACAGGTCGAAGGTTTTGAAGGTGAGCGCGGCGACGATCGATCGTCTGCTGAGCGACGTAAAGATCGCAGCAGCCGGAGGACGCCGACGGCGGGCGGGCTTTTCCAGTGCCCTACGGCGCCAAGTCCCGGTGCGTACATTCAATGACTGGGGATCACCTCCGCCGGGGTACTGCGAAGCGGATCTGGTTGCGCACGGCGGCATGTCCGTATCCGGCGCGTTCATTCAGACGCTAACAATGGTAGATATCGCAACGGGGTGGACCGAATGCTTTCCGCTCGTCGTGCGTGAAGCAGCTCTTGTGGTCGAAGCTCTCGAGCGCGCGCAGAACCTATTTCCCTGGCCCGTTCGGGGGCTCGATTTTGACAACGATAGCGCCTTCATGAACGACACGGTCGTAACGTGGTGCCGTTCTCACGATGTCGAAGTCACCCGTTCGAGGGCCTACAAAAAGAACGATCAGGCATTCGTTGAACAAAAGAACGGAGCTATCGTTCGCCGCTTGGTGGGCTACGGGCGGTTTGAAGGCATTGATGCCGCTCGCTCATTAGCTCGCCTGTTTGCGGCGGCACGGCTGCACGTCAATTTCTTCCAGCCCTCGTTTAAGCTGAAGGAGAAGCACCGCGAAGGTGCCAAGATGATCAAGCGCTATCTTCCTCCCGCTACGCCATACGAAAGAGCGTTGGTCCACCCGAGGCTAAATGAGGCATTCAAAGGTCGGCTGCGGGAGATTTACCGGACACTTGATCCGGTGGCACTTCTGGCACAGATGCGGGACGCTCAGAATGAGCTGGGTAAGCGGGTCGATCAACGGGCTGGAAAGTCAGCGATGACTGTAGCGTCGGTGCAAAGCGACTTGGCGGCCTTTGCCGGAGGGCTCGGCGATGGTTGGAAACAGGGTGAGCAGCGGAGCATTCATCGGCGCCGCTACGTGCGGCGCAAGCCTGGGCCACGTCGGCCATCGATGCTCGAGCCCTACATTCCCATCATTGAGGAATGGCTCGCTGCGGCTCCGCACTTGTCCGCGGTCGATCTTCTCTCCCGGCTGGAAGCGCATGCGCCCGGTCGGTTCAGCGGCCATCAGCGGCGTACGGTGCAGCGACTGGTGAAGAGTTGGCGATCAAAGGCCGCTCGACAGCTAATCGGCAGCGCAGAGATCACGTTGAGCACCGACCCACGCTCCGTGCCTGAGGTTCAAGGCCCCACAAGTGCGTTCGCCTAGTCACCGCAAGCCGCTCGCTCGCTACAGCGCTATGGATGGCGCGCTTCGCGAGCGGCTTGCTCGGACTCGCGGCAGGCCGGATCCGGCAAGAACTGGGCTCCGTTTCGGTAACATTCTCATCTGAGGCAATATGAGGGGGCAGTTTTCCATGGCGCGCGACACCGGAACTATCGGTCCGCGCTCGCAAAGCAGCTTTTGACGCCAGCTGGCCACGGGGCCCATGTCGCGTGGAAGAGGAGAGTGCTGGCGTCCGGCGATCACGGCTATACTGGTGTCACACCCGAGCGGAATTGAGTTCGCTATCGCTCAGGATCTGGAATTCCTGGCAGCACATCCGACGAAGCGTTCGCGGAGGCCGCAGCAATGAAGCGCCGCCGCCGAACCCACCGCAAGCGCGACCGGCAGCGGTTCATGACGCACCGACGCAGATTGAAGCGATAGAGCACAAAGCAAAAGGCCCGCCGGTCAACTGGCGGGCCTAGCTCTCCCAGCGCTCTAATCCCGCAATTGGATCGGCAGCCAGGAGCATTGGGGGCTGGAAAGCCACCTCTGCCATGGTCCGCCGTTAATGACAATGCGTGGAACCCCGGAGTCCGGTAGTAGTCCGGAGTCCAATTTCGGAACGGGGTGTTCTACCGTAGGAACACCGGCGAGATTTAAGCACCAACGTTTAATTCGTCCGGGAACGCCGCAGTGGGGCTGGAACCGCGCTGCGGCTTTTCCGTGAGTGCAGCTGGAATCCAGCGAGCCCTACAACTCCCGACTCATTGCCGGATGACTCCGGTTCTTCACCTTGATCCGCTCCTTTGACCCCCCGCTGGCGTTCCGTGAAATCATGTCCGATTAAATTCGACCGTCCGCTTCTTCATCGAAACTCTCGCTTTAAATCCAGCGTCTAACCACGCAAAGGAATGCGCGTGACCTGGGCGAGACTTTTCATTGTCCCACCACGCACTGTACTTATATGCAGATGCGGGTAACGGTCTTCCAAGGATTTCCTCGATTTCGGAAAACGTCAGCCGAACAGCTGGCTCGCGCACACTTTTCAGCTTCCTTTGCAATGGATCGTAAACGGACATAACACGCGGACCGTCACGTTGGCTTTTCTGAAGGCTCGTAGAGTGGAAGTCCCGCGCGGTAAGCTCGAGCTCGAGCTCGGTGATGCGTTCGAAAATGCGGGAAGCAATCGTCTCGGATTCTTCAGCCGTCAGCGATCGGATGCCAATGGCTGAAAGCTCTTCCCGAAGGACTTTCGCCACGATCAAATGAATGGCCATGACAATATAAATCCCGAAAGCCGCATCCAACCGCAACCGCAGGACGAGCGCAAGAGATTCCCCTGGATGCGCCGAGGCGCCCCGGACGGGGATCACGAAGTTCCTCAGCGGATGCTGATCACGAGGACCCAGTCCGCGGCTCGGGCGCCAAGCAGTTTGCACAGGAGAACGGCCACTGCAATCACGGCCATGCAGATCAGTGTGCGCCGCCCGACCCGGTTCATCCGCATCATTGCCCGCCCTCCGAATAGCACGCTTCCTCGCGCGCGGCCTCGATGCGGTAATCGCGGGAAGACATCAGTGGTTCAGCGCGGACTTCTTCGCTTTGGCCCGATCTGCTAGTCGGCAGCGAACGCTCTTTGCAAGTGGCCGCAGCGCCGCAATGACAAATCCGCAAAACATCATCAGCCATGTCGCTAGGGCAGCGCACCACAATAGATCTTCCAGGATCTTGGGCATCCGCAGTACTCCCAAAAAATTGCTCTCTGAAAATGTGAAGACTGTCGCCCAATAGAGCGGAGTTTTCAAGGCGCCTAGGAGCCGCGCGACCTCTGACGACAGGTGAGTGCCTCTGACGCAATCAGCCCTTGGGCATCGTTTTCAGACTAGCGGAGTATTTGGAATTGCATTTAACGATGGTGAGGCACCGCCCGGGGCTGGCTGAGCTGGCGGGCCCTCTACCACAAGCACCCGCCGCTGGGACAGGGCGTGGCGACACTGATCTGCGTTTCCGGAGATGGCAACCACGCCTCTTTCAGAAATGCACGCAATTCACACGAGGGCTCAAGGATGATGGTGCGGGCCCGCCGGGTCGCGCTGGCGGGCCTAGATGCTCCACTGTCTTTCCGCCTCAGCTCAACACATCCATCACGCGCGTCATTGCCGGGTGCGTCCTGTTCTTGACCTTGATCCATTCCTTGGACCGGCCCGCTTGGTACGGGCGATCCCGCCGCTTCGAGACGATGCCTTCCAACCCCATGTTGACAGCCGCGCCGAACAGGTCGGGGCCGATCGCGCCGGGCTCGAACGGTGCTATAAACATGCCATCCGGCCGGCCGCGCAGCAGGCGCGCGAGGTTGGTCTTGCGCATCGATAGAGGCAGCTGGCGCAGATCCTCGCCACCGAGCGCCAGCACGTCGAAAGCGTAGAGCTGCACCTCGTCATTGTGCTTGCGTGAGTGCAGCGCGTTGAAGTCGGAGACGCCGTCGACGCCGAGCACGACGGCCTCGCCGTCGATGACGAAGTGCTGCTCGCGGTTCTTCAGCGCGGCCTGGACGATCCAGGGGAAGCGGCTGGTCCAGTTGTGGCCGTTGCGGGTCAGCAACCGCACGCTCTTGCCCTTGCGCTCGACGCGCAGGCGATAGCCGTCATATTTGATTTCGTGGATCCAGTCCGGGCCGTCGGGAACGGCCTTTGCGGCCGTGGGCAGGCAGAATTCGAATGCGCTACGCATGGGCGGAAGATAGGAGCCGGCAGGTCGGATTGCGAGTCTCAGTTCGACCGGGGATGCACCTTGGCGTCGACCAGAACCTCGGTGATCGCCTCACGCAACTCCTCCTCGTCGAGCACAGCGATCAGGCCGTCGAGCGCGGCCTTGGCGTCGATCCTGTGCTCGAGATAGTCGCCGATCGCGGCCATGGCGCGGTCGTAGCTCTGGTCGATCGTTTCCGCGGGCGATGGCTTTGGCGCAGCGCTGTCAGCCCTGATGCCTGGAGGCATCCGAGGTGGTTCGTTGTCGATCAGAACATTGCAATGCGGGCAGGGCGCGCCGGCGGCTCCGCAGCAGCAGGCGCGCGGTCCTTCCCATGGTCGATCCGGGTGGTTCTCACAAACCGAACCGATGTCGTCGCAGATCTTGTCATGGGCGATGCCTCGATGCTGGCGGCCTAATCCGTGCTAGAAGCACTTGCGGCGGCCGGGCGAGGCCCGGAAAGCTGCCAAAGAGCACGCGGATGAGCAGCGGGAGCTGGCGGACAAGCTCCGCCGGAAGCTGAATTAAGGCAGCCTGGCTCATGCTCCCCCTGCCTTGGCCTTGTTTGAGGAACAAGGGGCCGACCAATTGCATTGCTGCACCGCAGCATCCGCTGCGATACTGGTCAGCGCCATGGCAATCAAGTCCTCTGACTATTATTTCGTCACGCGCCAAACCGGCGAGCAGCCCGGGCGGTGGGGTTGGGAAATACGCCGCAAGAGTAAGCCACTGGGCATCAAGATGACCAGCGATGGATGGCAGTCCAAAACGGTAGCGGAGGTTGCTGGCAAGCAAGCGTTGGAGGACTTTTTGTTGGATTTGACCAAAGAGGACGACCGAAAGTA
The DNA here is from genome assembly GCF_018130615.1 of Bradyrhizobium manausense. GTDB lineage: Bacteria > Pseudomonadota > Alphaproteobacteria > Rhizobiales > Xanthobacteraceae > Bradyrhizobium > Bradyrhizobium manausense_A. The sequence continues at coordinate 108,126 of NZ_JAFCKB010000011.1, read as the reverse complement.
AGGCCGCCTCGAGGATTGTCTCTGCGATCAGTGCGACAGCTGTTGTCGTGGCGGATCGTTCTTTGCCATCCGCTTCAAAGCGACGGGGCATCTTTAATCCGCAACGTTGGGCGGAGAGACGGCCCCGGCTTGGAGGAGATGCTTGGGGCTAGACCGGGGCCGCTCGGCCGGCCGGCGGCGGCCAGCGAGACTCAGAAGCCTGAAGGGCAGCCTTCGTTCCTGTGAAATTTACGGGTGGTCAGCGCGACATGAGATTGTCGCCCGACGACAATAGCCGGACACAGGTCCCGCTCTCGTGCGGTTGCAGCTTCGAAGGTTGCGAGAATGACTTTAAGGTTGCCAGCTGCACGTTCGCTGTGGCTGACCGTGTGAAGATTTTCCGCCTTGGCCAGAACATGAGCCAACTAGGTCATTGCCAACCGAAATCAACATGACATTTTGGCCCTTCATGCCGTTTCTTTTGCAGTCCACTTGGGAGGGCTGAATGTGGCGACCTTTTGCATTCATTCTCTGAAGTGTTTGTTGCACGACGCCAGGAGGGCAATCAGCTAAGGCGGCAGTTGGAGAAATCATGAAAGCCGGCGCTTGCGGCAGATAGCAAAAGAGCGCACGCTGGACTCGCCTTTTGCAGTGCGAGGGAAAATGGGTGCTCGCGTAAGTGCAATGCTTTTGTTTGCTGCAGCCGGCGTAGCTGTACTGGCGGTCGCTACAGCGAACGGGGGACGGGCTCAGGGGGGCGGATCCCAATAGCGCTCCTAATCCATACCATGTCGTCGAGCGCTGGGCGAGCCTTCCGGAAGGGCGAGTCTGGGGGCAGGCCATCGGCGTTGACATCGATCGCGACGGCACCAGTGTTTGGGTCTTTGACCGGTGCGAGGCAAGGACCTGTGAGGCGTCGAACCTCGCGCCGATTCAGAAATTCGATGCCTCTGGACACCTGGTCGCTAGTTTTGGCTCCGGGATGTTCGAATGGCCGCACGGTCTATTTTCCGCGCTTGACGGAACGGTTTGGGTTACTGACGGCAAGAAGCACATCGTCGTGCAGTTGGCGCCGGACGGTCGCGTGCTGAGGACGCTCGGCAAGTCCGGCATAGCTGGTGACGGGCCCGATGAGTTTAACAGTCCGTCCGACGTTCTTGTTGCCCCGAACGGCGATATCTTTGTCGCCGACGGCCACGGTGATTTCCCGGTGCCGAAAACAAACGATCGTATCGTTAAATATTCCAAAGACGGAAAATTCATCAAAGCATGGGGTCACCATGGTTCGGGACAGGGGGAATTCGATGTACCCCATAGTCTCGCCATGGATTCGGCCGGACGATTATTCGTCGCCAACCGGGCGAACAACCGCCTCCAGATTTTCGACCAGGACGGAAATTCCTGGCAGAGTGGAAGCAATTCGGTCGCCCGAGCCGGGTCTACATTCGCGATGACATGATCTACGTGACTGACTCGCAATCGAATGAAACAGTGGACCCGCCGTTCCAGCAGGGTATCCGCATCGGTAGCGTCAGGGACGGCAAGGTGACCGCTTTCATCTCAGATCCGAACGAGGAAATGCCGGAAGGCGTCGCTGCCGATAAACAGGGTAACGTGTTCGGCGGCTTCACGCAGCTACCCGACATAAAAAAATTTGTCAGAAATTGATGTGGTGAGCTACGAATTCGCGGTGTGCCGTGCTCAACTCGGGCTTGCCGTAACCTCGCAATAAGAGCCAGCGCCTGTCTTTGTATCGTGGGCCGTCACGATCAAATGCAGCAGCCATTCCTCTTGACCGTTGGTGATGTCGGCCTCCGAATCCATCTGAGGAGTTACGCCGCGTCCGACGAAAGTCTGCTCATCGCGGCAGAGCGGATCCGATTTGTCAAACTGATTTCTTCGTATTTTGACCGATGCGAGCCTTTGCCGGGAATTGCTCTGTGCGGGTCGCCGGCAAAGTGGATGTCTTTGATGTTGTGGTCTCTTAATTCCTCGAAGTGGACGCCGCCTTGCTCGTTTAGTCGAGGGGATCGTTTCCTTTCGGTTCCTGCAAAAATTTAGGCACGTGTCCGCGCTCGCGCTGGGCGGGACGCTCGGACGGGTCGCGGCCAAGCTTGGACTGCAACTCGACGAGGTCGGTGAAGACGTCGGCCTGGCGGCGCAGCTCGTCGGCGATCATCGGCGGCTGGCTGGCGATGGTGGAGACCACCGTGACCCTGACACCGCGGCGCTGCACGGCCTCGACCAGCGAGCGGAAGTCGCCGTCACCGGAGAACAGCACCATCTGGTCGATGTGCTCGGCGAGCTCCATGGCATCGACCGCGAGCTCGATGTCCATGTTGCCCTTGACCTTGCGACGGCCAGAGGCGTCGATGAACTCCTTGGTCGCCTTGGTGATGACGGTGTAGCCGTTGTAATCGAGCCAGTCGATCAGCGGACGGATCGAGGAATACTCCTGATCCTCGATGACCGCTGTGTAGTAGAACGCTCGGAGCAGCGTCCCGCGGCTCTGAAATTCCTTCAGAAGGCGCTTATAGTCGATGTCGAAGCCGAGAGTTTTCGCCGTCGCGTAAAGATTGGCCCCGTCGATGAAGAGCGCGATCTTGTCCGAAGGTGAATGGGACATCTATCTAACTTTCGGTGGGCAAGTCGCGGTTTAGAAGCATCGCGAAATTTGCGATACAAATATTGAGTCGCATTCTAAAGGGATATCTACCGGAGATCGTCGAGTAGCTCAAACGTTTTAAGCTTCAACTAACATCATGCCTGTGCAGGGTGGGAACTCGACCCCGCCCCGGAAGTTCTTCCGTCAAAATTGTAATGTATCCTGCTTATTTCCAGGTGCGCATTTGAAGGCGTTTCAGATGGCTCGCGATTTTGATCTCTTTGATCTGTCGATACAGAGGTGCGGTCGTGCTTGGCGATGGGCCGTCATTGACCAGTCAGGCAACCCTTTGTTGACGGGCAGTGAGCGCAGCAGAGCTGCAGCTCGTTACAGGGCCAGCAGGGAAATCTTCCAGATGTTATTGGCAGCACCGTATCGAAATCAAATTCACCGACGGCCTCGTCTCGCTCCGCGCCGGACTACGACTACTACCTGGTTCATTGGGCGGATGAAGTCGGCCAAGTTCTAAACGGAGCTGCGCCAAAAGACATTCCTATTCCTCAGCCGACAAAGCTAACGCTCGCCATCAGCCTGAAGACGGCGAAAATGCTCGGGCTCTCTGTGCCATCAACATTGCTTGCGAGCGCAGATGAGGTAATCGAATAGCCTACACGCATTCGCAGTGCATGAGTCCGCCTGTGGCTCGAGGCCGCCGTTCGGCAGCGAGAGGTGAATGTCGGCTATCGAACGAACATTTGTTCGATCTATTGCGGCGCACAACCATTCGGGTGGGCCGTCTGAGTGCTAAGGTATGCCACTTCGAGATGCATCGGAGGTGATTGATGCGGCGGCGGGAGCTCATCGTCGGTCTTCTGGGGGCAGCAGCGTCCTCGCGCTACGCAATAGCGCAGCGTGCAGGATCGCCCCGACAAATCGATATCCTTTTTGGTCGATCCCCTAACGATGCCGAAGGTCGACTACAGGCACAGGCATTCGAGAACGAACTTGCATCGCGTGGCTGGACTGCCAGTGCTGCCTTGAAAATAAGTCCTTACTGGGCTGGCGGGGACCCAGCTCGATTTGCAGCTTTGGCAAAATCCATCGCAAGCGAGAAGCCGGATCTCATTGTGTGTCACACCACGGCGGCCGCAAGAGCGATCTCAAATGAAACGAACACCATCCCGGTCATCTTCATCGCCGTCACCGATCCGGTCAGCAATGGATTTGTGAAAAGCTTGGCGAGACCGGAAGGCAATATGACCGGCCTCATCGATCTTGAGCCAAGCCTCGGCGGCAAGTGGGTCGAACTATTGAAGGAGCTTGTGCCGGACCTCGCCACGATCGGCTGCCTCATTAACCCCAAGACTGCTGCGGGAGGCGGCTCGTACTATCTGAATGCCGTCCAAAGCGGTGCTTTGGCCTCAGGGCTGAAGTTTGAGACACTTTACGTCGAAAGCGCTGACGAAATTTCTAGATGCCTCGCGGCCTTCGCGGAATTGCCGCGCGGAGGCGTGATCGTGATGCCGGATATTTTCAACGGCCTCAATAAGAGTCTTATCGTTTCTAGCGTTGCCCGTCTCCGGCTTCCGACGGTGTACGCGTTTCGCCTTTTTGTATTGGACGGCGGATTGGCATCATACGGGGTTAGCCTGACTGATCTGTTTCGGAGAGCTGCCATCTATGCTGATCGTATTTTGCGCGGAGCACGACCAGCCGACCTTCCTGTGGAATTGCCGACAAAATTCGAGATGACCATTAACCAAGCAACTGCAAAGGCTTTGAGTATATCCATATCGAGTAGCCTGCTTTCTCGGGCGGACGAGGTGATCGAATAAGCCTAGACTTTTCGGCGCGTGCACGAGTCCGGAATTAGCCCTTCGCTTCCGTTACGGCATTGCGGCGAGACGCCCGGGGTTGGGGGCGAAGCGGAAGCGCCCGACCGCCGGTCTAAACGGCGCTGTTGACCCCACAGTGGAAGCCCAAATCGATCGGTCCCAACTTCCACAGCGCGCTGGTCTTCCAGGTTGAAACGATGCAACCACAGTGCTAGTTTTCAAAGACATCATTCCTCCTAGGTCTGATGTGGGCGGGCGATTAGGCTTACGGACTGCCGCCTGTCATTGAAAATTGGAATACTTGAGCCATTAGTGCCCCGCCTCTGGCCGCATTTCAAAGTCGGTCGGGTGATGTTTCGTTGATGCATTTCCCTCCGTTCTTCCCATTGACTCGGGGGCGGGTATTTTCGCACTGAAGCGTTTTCACGCAACCAAGACCCACAAGAGACATTCGGGAGTTAACCCGAAAGAGCCAATGATGGGGTTTGACTGGCGCACCATCCAGCTCAGCGCGGCCATAGCCGCCCAGCCATCCGCGCAAAACTCGTCCCGGCGTAGCCCAAAGGGCGAAGCGGGATGGCTCGATTCCCGGTTCGTTTGAATTGCGGGCGCGGTGCGCCGCAACGAAACGCCACGGCCCGCGCGCTTGGAGATTTCCGTAGACAAGGGACCACTATACGCGTTCGGCCGCGACTGATATGTTTCCTCCGTTAGGACAGTGCAGCGCGCAAACAAACTCCGCGGCGATGCTGGTTTTCTGATCGGATCTCGATCCCGCTCGCGCCTTCTTTGACATAAACGAATTAAACGCTGAACGGAATTATCGAGCGGCTGCTTCGTCCTTCTCACAATGGGAGATGTGTCATGGCTGCGTCGGATTGGCGTCTTGAAGGCGAATGGATCAAGAATTGTAATTGCGCGTTTGGCTGCCCCTGCGATTTCAATGCCCCGCCGACGAACGGCTTTTGCAAAGGCCTGGTCGGCATGCGGATCACAAAAGGACATTTCGAGGGTACCGAGCTCGATGGCCTCTGTTTCGCGGCAACCGTCGATTTTCCGGGAGCGCTGCACGAGGGCAACGGGAAGATGCAGCCCATCATCGATGAGCGCGCGACGCCCGAACAGCGCCAGGCGCTCTTCAACATCTTCTCCGGCAAGCATTCGGCCGAGGGCACGATGTTCCACATCTTCAGCCTGATCGTGACCACCATTCACGATCCGGTCTTTGTGCCGTTCGAATTCGCCTTCGACAAGAACGGACGCGTCGCGAAACTCGTTGCCAAGGGCGTGTTGGAAACGGACGTCGAACCGATCAAGAATCCGGTCACGGGTGCGCCGCATCGGATTCAAGTCGTCATGCCCGAGGGCTTCGAGCACAGAGGCGCCGAGGTTGCTTCTTCCGACATCCGCTCCACCGGTGCGATCAAGTTCGAAACGAAGGGCACGCACAGCTCGCTGGCCAATGTCGTTCAGACGCCCGATGGAGTTGCGGCCTGACGGTGCAACAAAGTCGCATCATTGATGGGCCATATCGTCGATCGGGTCAGCCATGATCGGATACCTGGCGCTTGAACGCCTGCTCCGTCGCGATCGCCTCATCGTGGCGGTCGGGACGGCAGGGGTGGTGGCGCTGGCCTGGGCCTATCTGGCCAGTGGCGCCGGCATGGATACCGAAATGATGGCCGACATGCCCGACATGGCGCCGATGCCATGGACGCCGGTCTATGCTGTGCTGCTGTTCGTGATGTGGTGGGTGATGATGATCGCGATGATGGTTCCAAGCGCGGCGCCCGCGGTCCTGCTCTACGCGGCAGTCAAGCGCAAGGACAATGCGTCCGGCGCCGCGACCGAAGCCTGGGTCTTTCTTGTTGGCTATCTTCTGACATGGGCCGGCTTCAGTCTCGTCGCCGTCCTTGCGCAATGGGCGCTCGAGCGCTTGGGACTTCTGTCGATGGCGATGGCCAGTACCAGTTCCGTGTTGGGGGGTGTCATTCTGCTTGCTGCCGGACTCTATCAGTTCACACCGCTCAAGCGCGCCTGTCTCCGCTATTGTCAAAGCCCGCTGCTGTTCTTGAGCAGTCACTGGCGGCCCGGCCCTGCGGGAGCGTTCGGCATGGGATTGCGTCACGGCAGCTATTGCGTCGGCTGTTGCTGGTTTCTGATGGCATTACTGTTCGTCAGCGGCGTGATGAATCTCGTCTGGATCATCGGCATTGCGCTCTACGTCGCCTGCGAGAAATTGCTGCCGCTCGGCCGATGGCTGAGCCACGCGACTGGTGTGGCCCTCATCCTGTTAGGCGCGCTCGTGCTCGTACGCGGGATGTGATGGTGGGGGAACGAAAATCGCGAGGTGGGCTGTGTTTCGGCTTGCAATATTGGCTCTGACGCAAGTTTGGTGCAGCGCCGACTATTCGGCACCGATTAGTCTGGCTTGAAGCAGGTCGATTTTGCCGCGGCCGTACATTTGACGTCGAACGAGCTTGAGGCGCGTGATCTGACCTTCGGTCTGTCCGTTAGACCATGGTGAAGTGATTGCCGCCCGTACCGCCGCCTCATCCCTGACGACGCCGCTCGCGAACGAGGCGACGAGACTGGCGCGAGCGCGCTCGATCCATGGGGTGAGGCCCGTCTCGGTCTTGCGTCGGATCATCAGGTGGAATTCGGCGATGATTTCGCGTGCCTCGACCAGGGTTGGTACGCCAGCTTCGATGGCCACGACCGTGACGGTCTCCGCTTTCGTGAGCAAGTCTCGGCCGATGGTCATAAGGCGCGCAATGGTTCTGGCCGACGGAATCCTTTGAAGGTTTCGCGCGTCGGTCTTTTCGGCCCGCCGTCTGCGTGTTGCCCATTCGCCGACGACACGAAGGGAGCCTCGGTAGCCACGCGCCTTTAGGTGGCGCCAGAGTTCAGCCCGTTTCGGCAACCGGCAGCCCATTGATCGTCGAGCCATGGCAGGTGCTGATCGAGCGAGCTCTGCCGGGTCCGGAAGACATCCTGGCGTTCGCCACGGATCACTTGTCGCACCAGCTTCCGGCTATGCCCGGTCTGCCGTACGATCTGCTTTATCGGTATGCCGTTCTTCGACAGAGCCAGGATGACCGCATTGGTCTCCTCGCGCCGCAGATAGCCCTCATACTGGAGGCGTTCGGCGGCTGTTAGCAGCTTGGGATCAATCGTGGTCGCGCCGATGACGGTGCGTATCTGGCGCATCGATTTGCGGACGGCATCAAGGAAGGCCCGACTGGCGTTCTCCATCAAATGCCAACGGTCGGCGACCTGCACGGCGTGCGGCAGGGCCTTTGCTGTTGCTTCGCCATATCTCCCGCCACGATCGCGAGCGACGACCGTGATCGTGGGATGAGCGGCCAGCCAGGCTTGGGCGGTCGCGGGCTCACGATCCGGCAACAAAGTGACTACCCGGCGCCTTTCCAAGTTGCAGATGATGCTGGCGTATCGGTGATTGCGTCGCCAGGCCCAATCATCGATGCCGATAACCTTGAGCGGGTCAGCCGGTGGACGGTGGCGGCGTCGTACCACGCGCAGGAGCGTATCCTTACTCACCGGCAACATCAGCCGTTTTGCGAAGCCTGCCGCCGGTCGACCGCCAAGCGCCAGACCAAGGTGATGAACGAGCGAGTCCAGCCTCGCCGTGCGTCGCGCCGATGGAGCCAATATCCCGTCGGAAAAACGCTCAGTGAAGATCTGGCGCCCGCACAGGACGGCGTCGCAGCGGAAGCGGCGGGCGATCACCACGAGCTGTACGATCCGCTCCGAAAGCGGCAGATCGGTCACACGGCGCCGATAGTGGCTGTGGACACGTCGGGAAACCGTTCCGCACGATGGACACAGGCCGAAACTTCCGGACGCCCGGACCGTGATGACGGCCTTATCACCCTCGTAGCACGCACTCTCTACAACAAACCCACGCGGCACCAGACTGGAGCGGTGGAGTGCTTGCTGCATGGCGCTGATTCTCCTCCAATCAAAACGCCAGACATCCCTCGAACTGCATCAAAAGTGAGTCAGAGCCAAATTTGCAGGCCGAATGACGGGCCGTTTACGGCCGGTTCAGTTTGAGCCGTGGCATGCGGGCTTGTTCACGGCGCGAGGACGGCGCCTCACGGGTCGATATCGCGATTTGTGGCCCCCTGACGCGGTCCCAATTTGGTCTCCAATCGTAAGCCAGTTCCTTGAGGAGCAGTCAGCCACCAGCACGGCCCAACAGCTTGTGGGCACGAGCCCGCCGCAAAAGCTGCACGCCACTCCTCCGCAGGTCAGCCTTCCGTCGCAGATGAACTATTCGGGATGGCGAAAGCTTTGCTTCGAATCTTCGGAGGACACTACGATCTGTCGAATAACGTCTGCCGCAACCGACGAAATCGATCAGGTGGTGGCGAGAGTTGATTTGATCCAACGCGCCGATGGTCCGGCTCGTTTGCAATTGTTCGTGCCTCAAGGTGTTAACTTGCAGCGTGGGGTGCAAGTAACCGTGGATCATTCAGAACCGACCCCAGTTCCGTTTGCCTTTTGCCTCACCAACATCTGCATCGCCGCGGACCTTGCGAAGCCGGATCTGATCGCGGCGTTGGAATCCGGCAAGACTTTAAAGCTTGAAGTCACGGACCTCAATTCTTCCTCGATGTCGCTCGAATTTTCGCTCGACCAGTTTGCCGTCGTGCGGAAGGCTGCTCCAGCACAAACATTCGACTTCGGACTGGACGAGCAGTAAACGGCGTCGAGGTCCTCTGTCGTCGCCAGCGGGATAGATAAGTCCCCAACCGCCTCCGCTCGAGGTCAAAGGCTGCCCTCGCTGGCCAGCATGAACTTGGTCGGGTCACCCTTCAGAAGCAGACGCGCCAACGCTCTGGGTTGAGGTCAGCCAGGGGCCATTTTCGGACCTACAGGCGACCCGCTGCATGCACGCAGGCAATTGGCGCTGATCAGTCGGAACTGCTATGCTGCGTGAACTCGTGTGGGGAGCACATCATGACTGTGTTGAGTTTTGCGCGCGCGGCATTCCTCGCGTCAGTCTTTGTCACATTTCTGGGCGAGAAGGGTCAGGCAGCCGAGCTGCGCGTTCTGGCGGGCGGCGCGATGACCGCGGTGTGGGCCGAGGTGAAACCAAAGTTCGAGCAGGTCTCTGGACACAAGCTAGACATTTTCTTCGGCACCACCCCAAATTTGATCAAGGAGGCGACGTCGGGAAAGGCGTTTGACGTCGGCGTCGTGCCGGTCGAGGTGATGCAGGACGCAGCAGCACGTGCAAAGTTCGCCGCCGGCACTACATCCGATGTCGCGCGCGTCGGCCTCGGTGTTGCGGTGCGAGCTGGCGCTCCGAAGCCCAACATCGGCACACCTGACGCGTTTAAGGCTGCGCTGCTCGATGCACGGTCGATTGCGACACTGCCGGCAAGCGCCGCAGGTGCGCAAGTGATGAAAGCATTCGAGCGACTTGGTGTCGCCGTGGCAATCAAGGGCAAGCTTCAGGCAAAAGCGGCACCAGCCGAAATCGTTGCGGCAGTTGAAAAGGGCGAAGCTGAGCTAGGCGTGTTCTTGCTAAATGTGCTCACCGCCCCTGGACTAGACGTCGTCGGCCCATTCCCTGCGGACCTGCAGCAGGAAGTTGTCTTTACGGGTGCTGCTGCCGCGGACACAAAGCAAGGAGATGCCGCAAAAGCGCTGCTCGGGTATCTCAAGTCGCCAGAAGCGAGCGCCATAATTAAAGCGAAGGGAATGACGCCGGGCTGAAGCATTGAACCCTCCGAGATTGAGGTTGGCAAACGCAAAGCGAAAATGATGAGGAACCATGGCAGCCGGCCCGAGAAGGTCCGGTGTGGGTCATGAACCACAAAACTCAAGTTGAGCATAATAGGTCAGCTTTCGGACGGATAGCGACCAGTTGAGCTCGACAGCTGAGCCATGATTCAAGCCACCCAACGGGAGGGGCCGAATCATGCGCTACGAACTCACGGACTATGAGTGGTTTGCCATTAAGCCGATGCTGCCGAATAAGTCGCGCGGCGTGCCACGAGTGAATGACCGTCGCGTCCTCAATGGTATCTTCTGGATATTGCGATCCGGAGCGCCATGGCGCGACCTGCCAGAAAACTTCGGACCGTACACGACTTGCTACAATCGGTTCGTTCGTTGGCGACGGGCGGGCGTGTGGGGCGATATCATAGATGCGCTTGCGACTGCCCATGATGCCGCTGTCCAGATGATCGACACCTCGATTGTCCGTGTGCATCAGCAGGCGGCCTGCATTAGAAGGAACCAGCACCAGTCGATGGGAAGATCACGCGGTGGCTTGACGAGCAAGATCCATGCGGTAGTCGATGGCAATGGTCTGCCTGTTCGGCTCGCGTTGAGCCCTGGCGAGGCGCACGACGTTCGACTAGCCGGAAAACTGCTGTCTCGTCTCAAATCCGGATCAATGCTGCTTGCCGACCGTGGCTATGACGCCGACTGGATCAGAGAGCTTGCCATGAAGAAGGGCGCGTGGGCCAACATCCCGCCGAAACGCAACCGCAGCGATCCGATCTGCTTTAGCCCTTACCTCTATCGCGCTCGCAATCGCGTCGAACGGTTCTTCAACAGGATCAAGCAATGCCATCGGGTCGCGACGCGCTACGATAGGCTTGCGGAAAACTACCTTGCCTTCGTCCAACTCGCATCCATCCGTCTATGGCTGGCCGCGCGTTATGAGTCCGCGCCCTACGTGTTTCATGAAGCCGGGGTAAGCTGGAAATTTACTTGCGTTAATGCAGACCAGCCAAAGCGGTGACAGGATGGCTGTGCTGATTTTGGAACCTTGGATGACCATCGTTAGAGGCCGATCCAATCTGCGACGGAGCCAGCATGCCGCGCTACTTCTTCCATATCTCTGACAGCTCTTCGCTGGATGATGCCGGCACTGAGCTCCCCGACATTGCAGCCGCACAAGCTGAAGCCGTGCAAATGAGTGGCCAAATCATCAAACAAGGCTCAATGGGAAATCTGTGGAAGGACATTCCGTGGGAGATGAAGGTAACCGACGGTCCATTACCACACGGCCGGACGCTCTTCGTTCTGCGGTTTGCCGCACTTCAATCTGAGCCTCCCTCCTAAGGGCGTGGTTTGCTGCCGAGAATGCTAACAGCTCCGAGGTCATGTTTCCCCCGGAGTTTTGTGTTAGCGTATCAGCATTGCTGGCGTTAATGCAGGGTAGCTGGCAACTGAGAGTGTTGTGCTCCCGCCCCAGAACTCGGGTGCTGCAATGCCAAGCAAAATATTGATCAAACGGCTGCAAGCCGTTGTTGGACTCTCCGACGAGGACCGGACCAAGCTCGCGAACATGCCCCATACGGTGAAGGAATTCACTGACGGCGAGTACATCGTGCGTGAAGGAGACAGAGCGTCCCGATGCGCCATCGTGATGAGCGGGTTTGTGTTTCGTCAGAAGGTCGTCGGCACCCGAGCCCAGATCCTGTCGATCGACCTGGCTGGCGATATGCCCGATCTGCACACTTTGCAGCTACCCGTCATGGACCACAATATTTGCAGTGCGGGTCCATCGACCGTTGGCTTTGTGCCGCACACCTATCTCAATGATATCCTGAGTAGCTCTCCCGGACTGGTTCACGCGCTCTGGCGCGAGACCCTTGTCGATGCCGCGATTTACCGCGAATGGATTGCAGGCCTTGCCCGCGACGCGCGCTCACGAGTGGGGCACCTCATCTGCGAGCTTGCGGCGCGACTCGAAGTCGTCGGATTGCTGGAGAACGCCAGCTTTTATCTTCCATTCACCCAGCAGAACATCGCGGATGCCTGCGGTTTGTCCGTCGTGCACATCAATCGGACTATACAGGAGCTAAGACAACTCCGACTCATTGAGTGGGAGAGGCGCACGTTGACGCTGCTCCGACGGAAGGAGCTGGAGGAGCTGGCGGACTTCACGCCAGAGTATCTCCATCTCAGGGATGAAAAACTTTGACAGCCCAAACCTGCGCAATTAGGGGTATTGAACCTTGAACTGAAGCCCTTCCGAGCACATGCGTACTATGCGGCTCGACGCGAGACACGTCTGGACGACACGGCGTTCGGCCCCTACAGGCCCCCGAACGCTAACAGCATAACGAGTCAGCTCTGGGTCATTTTCGACGCGTTTGGCAGGGGTTGAGGACTGGTTGATGTCCGCTCCTGTCCGTAAGCGCCGTACCAAGAGCGGGCCAGGAGAGTTGCGCTTGGCCGGACTGCCGTGATTCAAGGTCCCGAACTGGGGACTCGAATCATGCGCTACGAACTCGCCGACCGTGAATGGACCGCCATCAAGCCGATGCTGCCGAACAAGCCGCGTGGCGTTCCTCGGGTGAACGACAGACGGGTCCTGAATGGCATCTTCTGGGTCCTCCGATCAGGAGCACCCTGGCGTGATCTTCCGACGGCGTTTGGCCCATACACCACTTGCTACAACCGTTTCGTTAGGTGGCGGCGGGCCAATGTTTGGGGCCGCATCATAGGAGCGCTTGCCACTGCCCATGATGCCGCTGTCCAAATGATCGACACCTCCATTGTCCGCGTGCATCAGCATGGAGCCTGCATCACAAGGAACCAGCGCCAATCGATGGGAAGGTCCCGCGGCGGCTTGACGAGCAAAATCCATGCGGTGGTCGATGGCAATGGTCTGCCGGTACGGCTGGCGCTGAGCCCGGGTGAGGCCCATGACGTTCGACTCGCCGGAAAACTGCTGTCTCGTCTGAAATCCGGGTCGATGCTGCTTGCTGACCGTGGGTATGATGCGGACTGGATCAGGGAGCTTGCCATGAAGAAGGGCGCGTGGGCAAACATCCCGCCGAAAAGCAATCGCAGCGATCCGATTTGCTTCAGCCCTTATCTCTATCGTGCTCGCAACCAGGTCGAGCGGTTCTTCAACAGGATCAAACAATGTCGTCGGGTGGCGACGCACTACGATAGGCTCGCCGCCAACTACCTCGCATTCATTCAACTCGCGTCAATCCGGCTATGGCTGCGCCTTAATGAGTCCGCGTCCTAACACTACTTTGGCAGATTATTGATCTTGCCGCGATTTATAGGATTCCCGAATCAATTTTTCAATGATTCATGGGTGGTCGGCTCTTGGAGGGCTGACCATGCCGGGATGGGAAGACGAACTTGAACGCTGGCTGATTGTAGCGCGGCAATCTGGGTAGGAAGTGCGCGGCAATTAGGATGGCGAGGCAGTGTCGCGGCCTGATGATGATTGCCGCGATGATTGTCGCGCGCAAGAGTTTTGTTGAACTCTGATTGTCGCGCAGCGTCAATCAGCGACGGTTTTAGGTGTCGCGTGCGATGGCGGCCGTCCTGGACCGCGTTTTCGTTCGAGGGCGGTTCGTCTGCGATAGCTCTCGACGTTCATCTCGACGATGGTGGCGTGGTGAACGAGGCGATCGATAGCGGCGAGGGTCATGGCGGGATCCGGGAAGACCCTATTCCATTCGCCGAATGGCTGATTGGCGGTGATCAGCATCGAGCGGCGCTCGTAGCGTGCACTGATGAGCTCGAACAGCACGCTGGTCTCGGCCTGATCCTTTGTGACGTAAGCGAGATCATCAAGGATCAGGAGATCGAAGCGATCGAGACGATTGATGGCCGCCTCGAGGTTGAGCTCGCGTCGCGCCAGCTGGAGCTTCTGCACGAGATCGGTGGTCCGGGTGAAGAGGACGCGCCATCCGTTCTCGATGAGGGCCAGGCCAATCGCTGCCGCCAAGTGGCTCTTTCCGCCGCCGGGCGGGCCGAACAACAGCAAATTGGCGCCCTTGCCCAGCCAGCTGTCACCAGCGGCGAGCGCCATCACCTGCGCCTTCGAGATCATCGGCACGGCTTCGAAGTCGAAGCTGTCGAAGGTCTTTCCGGCGGGCAAACGTGCTTCGACAAGGTGCCGTTCGATCCGACGGCGGCCGCGTTCGGCGATCTCGTGCTCGGCGATGGTCGCGAGGAAGCGGCCGGCCGGCCAGCCTTCCTTGTCGGACTGTTCGGCAAATTGCGCCCACAGCACCTTGATGGCAGGCAGCCGGAGCTCATTGAGCAACAGATTGAGGCGCGCGGCATCAACCGTGTTCGTTACGCTCATGCGGCACCTCCGGTCTCGGCGGTACCGATGAGGCATTCGTAGGTCGCAAGCGGCACGAGCTGCACCACGACGTTCGGCAGGTTGGCGGGATCGGGGGCGAAGTGAGCACGTAGCCGGTTGAGGTCGGGCAGTTGGCCGGCCTCAAGGTCGGCGGTGAGCTGATCGGCGAGTTCGGTCTCGCAGCCGCGTTCATGAGCGAGCGCGAGGAGATCGACCATGATCCGGCAGGCTTTTTTGTCCGGCAAGCGTTCGCGCAAGCGATCGAAGGTCTTTCGATAGGCATCGCGCGGGAACAGCCGATCTCGGTAGACCAGATTGAGAAGCGCCATCGGCTTGCGCCGCAGGGAATGGATCACGTGCCGATAATCGACGACCTGGTCGTACTTGCCATTGGGATGCGGCCGCCCACGCGGCAGGGTGACGAGATGGGTGCCGCCGACGAACACGTCGAGACGATCATCGTAAAGGCGCACCCGCAGCCGGTGACCGATCAGGCGCGATGGCACCGTGTAGAACACCTTGCGCAGGGTGAAGCCGCCCGAGGACGTCACGCGGACGATCACCTCTTCGTAGTCCGAGGTGCGCCGATCGGGCAGCTCCTGCAATACCACGCGCTCGCCATCGATCCGCTTGGCGTTGCGGGCATTGCGGCGGCTGACGATCTCGTCGATGAAGCCGCGATAGGTGGCAAGATCGTCGAAGTCGACAGTTCCGCGCAGCAGCAAGGCGTCCGCGATTGCTCGCTTGAGATGACCGTGGGGCCCTTCGATCGAACCATTCTCGTGAGCAACGCCTCGATTGTTGCGGGAAGGCCGCATGCCGTAATGGGCACAAAGGGCCTCGTATCGCTGCGTCAGATCGTCCCGTGCATCACGATCGAGATTGCAGAATGCGGCCGACAGACTGTCGGTCCGATGCTCCCGCGGCGCCCCACCGAGCGACCAGAGGGCATTCTGCAGGCCTTCGGCCAAGGCAACGAAGCTCTCGCCGCCAAGCACGACGTGGGCGTGCTCGAATCCGCAATAGGCCAAACGGAAGTGATAGAGACGATGATCCAACGGTGCACCCGCAATCGTAACACCCAATTCGTCCATGTCTGTGAAGTCGGAGAGGCCGAGTTGGCCAGGCTCGTGGGTTTGGCGGAAGATCACCTCCTGCTCCTCGCCGTGGATCGCCCGCCAGGCACGGATCCGACGTTCCAGGGTACGACGGATACCGCTGCCGAGATCCGGATGACGCCGCAGCATCTCCTCGAACACCGCCACCGGGCGTAAGCCAGGTGCCGCCTTCAGGATCGGGACGATCTCGGTCTCGAACACGTCGCTCAACGGGTCCGGCCGTCGCCGGCCGCGGGGCGCCTTCCTTTGCGATGGAAATCGGGGGTCTCTCTCGATCCGATAGGCGGTCGACGCACTGAATGACGCCTTGGCCGCCGCCACTGGCGGGCTATCGGTCTGACGGTACTTCATGTAGAGCCTCATCTGGTGATCTGTGATGTGTCGGCCGGGCACGCGAGTGATTCCTCTTGGCGGAAGAACCACTTGCATAACCCCGCCGGCCGCGATCACCAGTCGGCGCGGTCCTCCTCGGATCGCGCCGACGCTGGGCTCGTAACTCCGGTCGGGCTACGCCCTCCCTACGTCACGAGCCCAGCGAAACTCTCTCACCTTGATTGACGCTGCCTTCCATCCTGATCGCCGCGCGACAGGCTGATGCCGTTCTTGGACCGGCTGGGTCATAAGACCCGGCAGCGGATGTGTCCTCTGTATGTTGCGGGATTGATCGGTCCTGGCGATCGCAAGAGCGTTCAGCCGATGGCGGAACGCCTTGCCACGAGCAACTACGACCAGTTGCACCATTTCATTGCGGATGGTGTCTGGAACGCGACGCCGCTGGAGACAGAGCTGCTCAACCAGGCGGACCGACTTGTCGGCGGCAGGGATGCGGTGCTGGTTATTGATGACACCTCACTGCCGAAGAAGGGTGAGCGATCGGTCGGTGTTGCGGCTCAATACGCGTCGGCTCTCGGTAAAACTGCAAATTGCCAAACGCTGGTGTCTTTAACGCTTGCGCGCGGCGAAGTGCCAGTAATGGTCGCGTTACGTCTCTTTCTGCCCGACAGCTGGACAAGCGACATGCCTCGGTTGAAGCGCGCTCGCGTGCCAGTCGAACACCGAACGCCACGGTCCAAGCCGGAGATCGCTTTGGCCGAGATTGACCGCGCGATGGCAGCCAACATGCGCTTTGGATGTGTGCTGGCGGATGCAGGATACGGCCTCAGCGCACCGTTTCGACAAGGGCTAACAGAGCGCGGGCTGGCCTGGGCGGTCGGTATCCCTCGGCACCAGAAAGTGTATCCGGTCGATGTGAAGCTCATTTGGCCGATCACCAAAGCCCGCGGGAAACCACGAAAGCACCACGTGCCCGATATCTTATCGATTGCGGCAGAACAAATGCTGGCCAGCGCCAAATGGAAAACCGTGAGTTGGCGCAGCGGGACGAAAGGTCGGCTCAAAGCCCGATTTGCTGCTCTCCGTGTCCGCACCGCCGACGGCCCTCCGCAGCGGATATGGGATAAAGGTCAGCAGCATCTCCCAGGCGACGAAGCCTGGCTCATTGGCGAGCAACGTGCCTCCGGGGAGAAGAAATACTATCTCGCCAATCTTCCGGCGACGACGGATCTGCGCACGCTGGCCGCCACCATCAAGGCACGGTGGATTTGTGAGCAGGCGCATCAACAGTTGAAGGAGGAGCTTGGACTTGATCACTTCGAAGGGCGATCATGGCAAGGTCTTCATCGCCACGCCCTTATGACAATGATTGCCTACGCCTTTTTGCAACATCGTCGCCTCGCAAACGCGGGGCGGAAAAAAAAGAATCAACGGGCCTCCGCCTCAACCAACCATGCCCGCCGTACGTCACGCTATCGTCGATCTCATCCTTCGGCCGCCGTCTCAGCAATGCCCATATTGCCGAAAGCAAATCCTTGAAAAACAGCGGCCAAAACACATTCTGCCAAAGTAGTGCTAAGTCGTTGCAGGCATGCTGAACTCAAAAATTGTCTCTATGCCGCTCGAGACGACCTTAAGCGTCCCGTCATGGGCTCGCGCAATCTCGGATGCGATGTAGAGGCCGAGACCTAAACCTTGCTGGCTGGGACGGTCGCCGCGGGTGTAAGGCAGAAACAGGCTTTGCATCGCCTTGTCCGAGATCGGCGTACCGTAGTTTGTCACCCTGAGGGTAAATCTTCCATCGCTCGTCCTTGCCGAAACAATGATTGGCTTGTCGATGTCGCCATAGGTGACCGCATTCCCGAGTAAATTGGAGAACAATTGGCTGATCTTGATGCGATCGCATCGAACCGGCTCGTTTAGGGCAATATCGGTCTCGATGTTAAGGCTTGGCCACGCCAGACGCATTTCGTTGATGACGTGTTCGATCACGGGGGTCAGTGGCTCGTTTGCGTCGGGCCTGATCGTCAATCCGCCGCCGAGGCGGCCGCGGGCAAAATCCATGATGTTGTCCACCAGACCCGCCATTCGCATCACGGATTTCTGGATTGATGCGACGATGTTGGGCGCTCGCTCGCTATTCGCATTCTTGAGGAGAACACGCATGCCGCCGGCTATGGACGCCAGCGGATTGCGGAGGTCGTGTCCCAGCACGCCGATAAATTGCTCGCGCAGCTCCGACGTCTTCCGTTCGTCAAGAAGATCGGCTCGGGTGCTTTTCAGGTCCGCTTCGGCAGACTGCCGCCCCACCTCACTGGCCAGCAGGCTTTCTGATCTCTTGGCAAGGTCGGCCTGAGATTGCTCGAAGCGCTCGTTGAGATCCAAATGCGCAGCAATCAATTCCCCAAAAAGCCGCAAGCTTTCGACGATCTCAGGTCGATTTAACTCACGCGGTCGCGGATCGATCGCGCAGAGCGTGCCCCAGATGTCTCCGTTCGCACGCTTGATCGGAGCTGAGATGTAGCTCCTGAAGCCATACATGCGTGGCGTCGGGTGATTGCAAAATCTGGAATCCGTCTCGACATCATCGATGACAACCAGTTCGCCGTGGCCGCGAATTTCATTGCAGATCGTCGTTTCGACGCGAAGCTCGCTCCCTTCCACGAGGCCGAAATCTATGTTGTCGCGAACAGCACAGCACAACCAGCGATCGCTGGTCACCCTGGCGACCGCTACGAAGCCCATGCCCGTTAAGCGGGTTACGGCATCCAAAATTTTCGGAACAGCATTGATTTGCTGAACGGCGGTGATTTCGCCGCTAAGGTCGGTTATCATTGAACTATACTCAGGGGAGCATCTGGGTTCCTGACCCAACTCTGGAAGAGATAGAATGTTCTCGGAACAACGCGAGGCGGGAGCCGTTGCGTGTTGACCTCTAGAGTAAAGTACCCCCATTCGGTGGCTCACAAATTTGTTGTTTTGATAGTCGAGGACGAGTTCCTCATTCGTCTGAACGCGGCTGAGATGGTACGCGAGCTGGGCTACGAGGTCATAGAGGCCGCCGATGCGGATCACGCAATCGAGCTCCTGGAGAACACCGCCGATATAGCGATCGTATTTACCGATATCCAGATGCCCGGCTCGATGGATGGCCTGGGACTTCTAGCCACCGTTCGCGACCGTTGGCCTCCGATCGCACTGCTGGTCACTTCGGGCCAGGTAGAACCTGCCGTCGAGGATCTTCCCGCCGGAGCCCGCTTCCTGGCCAAGCCCTATGTGCAGAGGCAGCTCGGCCAGCATCTCCATGCTCTCACCGGATGATGGCCAGCCGCCCGTCCCCTGTGTTTTGATTTCGATGCGGGCCTGCGAAGGTTTGGAAAATGGTCAATCATGCAGCGTGCTTAAAGCGTCTATCTGGGGCAGAAGGACAGCTTACACTCTTGCCTTGGCGGGAGTTCCCAATGCCTGGCGAAATTGGCTTCCGCATAAGGCGTGATCGTACTCGGGACTATCCCGGTCGTGTTGGTGATCGCCGCCGTTTTTTGGAAGTGAGCCGCCCGATCCGGAGACGCAATCGACTGCCAATCTACTTTCGGCAGCAATGGACCAAGATTGATCTGGCTTGGTGGTAAGAAGACTGCTATAGGATTGGTATCACCGCGCGCTTAGTGGCTGTTATCGGTGACTGAGAGCTTTGCGCTCCCGCCTCAACCCAGTGAAGGCGGTAAGACGTCAAAATCCGACAAATTCGAAATTCGCGAGTGGCTTGTGCCGCCGCTATTGGTGCCGGTCTTCCTCGCACTGCTGATCGCGGTTGTGGCTATTCTGTAGCTGCAAGCGGTTCAGCAACCATGCGTTCAAAATGCAAATCGAATGCCTGGAGCAAGTTTGGGCCAATGGGAGCCGATAATGGCAAACACCGCAATCATCAGGGATGCCTACGGCGTTCCGGCAATTTTCGTTGGCTCGAAAACAGGCCGGGACGATGCGCCTTTTGTTTTCGTGAGCGTCGGGGGTGAGGAGCGCCGGATGCGCTGCTCTGAGTGGGATGCTCTTCCAATCTGGACCGGCCAGCGTCCTTCTTGGGTCAACAAAGGTGGATCATGACGGGACCTTCGGTGTGAGCAGAACTCGATCCGGTATGCGGACGGCGGCGCTCCTGCTCGCGTCGGGATTAAGCACATCTGCGTTAGCCGCTTCCGTAGCGGAACCGAATTGCAGCGCGATCGAGAGCACCAGTGCCCGGCTCTCCTGTTACGATGCGGCGTTTCCGCCAAAGGCCAAGAAGCCCGCCGAAACCGATAGTGCCCCATCGTCAGGGTCCAAGGACCCATTCGTTGCGGAAGAGGCTCGAACCGCCGCAAAGCTGAAGAACATTTGCCGCGGTTGCTGAGCTTCGCCGACCGAGCGGGCGTATCCGATCATGTACGCTCCTATTTGAGGGTTCAATTTAATGACGAATGAGGATGCAAGAGGTCGTCGGACGGGCCGCCAACGAAGGCGAGCCCTTCGTTTGGCGGGTGCGGTGTTGGATGACAGGGCCGACAGCTCCGCGAGCTCGCAGGAGCACCAGATGCGCAAGCAGCGTCTTCTCGACGGGCCCGCGGAGTTTCGGGAAGTTCGAGTCGATCGTTCAGAGAAGACTTCAAGCGACGCTGATTGATCAGCGTTTCTCGCTGCCTACGTGTTGTTTCGTCGCAGAGCGATGACGGTGCATGGAACATCAGGGTATTGAGTATACGGTGGTTCAAACGATCAATCCACCTGGCTGGAAATGGTCGTTTGAGCGAGCCGGTCGGTCATCGAAAACAGGCATCGGCTTCAATCGAGCAGAGGCTATCATCGCAGCTCAACGTGCCATCATCCAATGGCTCAGGGAAAAGCAGCTTCGATCAAATACGCTCGGTCTGCGACCTACCGATTCTTGAATTATCTTTGACCTCGGGCGTTGCCACTCGATGCCGATGAACCTTAGGGCGACACGTCGGGACAACCTTTGTCGGGATTTTACCCTCACCCTCCCGGGGCTGGTGATCCGCCGCCTGCACTTTATTTAAGCGGGCGGCGTTTTTTGTTCCCTTTGTCCCAAGCGATGACTCTCTGACAGATGTTTGGGTTTGCTATCGGCGCATCGCCATATATTGCGCTGCCGGCGCGCCTCGATCGGCACAAGGCTGACGTCGCTCGTATCATCGTCGTTCAAGGTCAGCGACCGATCCGTTTCAAGCCACGGGTAAAGCACCTCATGGTGCACAGGTGTGAGTTCTGCAAACTTCTGCTTCCCTTTGCGTCGACAGTGCATAGTTTTGCAGAGAGTTGCAGAAGCTTGGTCCGTTTCCTATCTGTTGCTGGGTTTAATGAGGGCTTGAGATGGCCAGTAACAAAGAGCTTGAAGCTGGGCTGAGAGCAATGGCGGAAGACTTCCAACTTCCGGGTGGAGGGCGGAAGAAGCTGGCACGGCTTATCGCCGTGCACTTGTGGTGGTTCGACGCCGCTGAAGGGCGCGGCATGAGCTGGCAAGACATGATCCGCGGGCTGACCGCCGCGGGCGTCACAACGCGGGGCGGGAGGCCGCTCAGTGTCGGTACGCTGTCTTCGACGGTATGGCGCAAGCGCATGGAAGCAGATGCAGCAAGCAAGCGGCCGCCGCATCGAGAACCCCGGGGTGGGCCGCTGCTTGGCGAGCCGGACCAGAAAAAACGAGCCGAGGCAAAGCACCTGCCGCTTGGGCGGCTGCTGCGAACGGAGGCAGCCGCGCGCCCGCGAGTTGAGGGGCGCAGTGAGACGCATGGGGTGCTCTCAAAGTCAACAGGACGCGATGCCTCCCGCATGCAGTCGAACAAGGACGTGCTCGCGTTCATGAATCGAGCTCGATCTGTGCGGCGCAAGTCTGATGAGAATTAGCGCGCTGACGTTGACGCGCACGATGATATTGGCCCTAAACACCCTTCGCACCAGCAAGCATCACTTCATCGATTGCAGTAGTTCCTCTCTTCGTTGGGGGCCAACCGATTAGAGGTCCGATTAGGTGTTCTGCATCTGGGCTTCCAGCCAGCGCCGATCGAGATAGGCAGCATACCGGCTTAGCCGCGCCCGCGCGTCATCATTGATCCCGCTTTCGATTAGTGTCTTCAATTCGCGTTGGGCGGCAGGAATGGAGCGCCAGCGGGGTTTAGCGTCCAATGGGGTTGTAAAACGTCTGGAAAGTTCCGCCGCCGCCCCGCGCCGGTACTCATCGCCGAGCAGCTCGGGATGATGGAAGAAGATGAGGCGATGAGAGAGACGACGGTATCTATCGTCCTCGAATTGGCGGGCGAGCATCGGGCGTTCTTCCCACGACGCGGCATGGAATCGTCGCATCAAGCTCTCGTCTTGCGGCGGCGGAAAACCGCGCTCGTAGAGCTGTTCTTCGACATGAGGAGACGGCGGATAGACCGGCTCGGTCGATTGCGCGACCCGGCATAGCTTCTCGACAAGTTCTTTGTCTTCCCGGACAGCAGCTGCCCCCTTCAGAACCTCGGACTCGTCAAAGGGTGCCAAGTGCGCGGGAGTGGCCTCGTACAATGCCCACAGCGTAGGCGCAGCATTAGTGCGGACAGTCACCACGGGTCTCCCGCGTTCCTTAAGTGCGCGGGCCAGTTCCTCGTCGGTCATCGCGCGCAGCGATGCAACGTCTGCACCTAGGTCAAGACAGTAGTGACGAATCGACTGCTCGCTGTGGCATCCGATACGCGTTACAACGCGGGTGCGGTGCTGGTTGCCTATCGTCTCCGAAACTAAGAACGCGTCCTCGCCAGTTATGAAGGCTTCGACGCTGGCCTTCTGACTGAATCTGAGGAACTGAGACCAGACTTCCGGGGCAGACCCCTTAACGTGCTGACACAATGCCAGCGTGGTGGCGACGTCGGCCAGGGCTTCATGCGACAGCGGCACACCAATTCCATTTGCTTCGGCGAGCGGCTTTAGCTTGAAAATCGGCTGGCCTTGGTCGTCGGCCGCGGCCCTGAGCACGTCCGGGCGAAGAGCCGCCGCTACTCGGCAAAGGTTAAGGACATCGGCCCGGGCACTGCCCTGCGTATTGGTCAGGTAGGGGCCGTAGAGGCACTGGTAGAAGGCTTGGCGCAGGAACTCCTCGTCGAACGACAAGGAGTTGAAACCAAGGAAGAGAGCGGGACACCAGGATTCCAGAACCCGGCGAATCTGCATAACCATCTCATAGTGAGACGGAAGCGACGGGTCCGTCAGCTCATCGATGCCAAGTCCCGTGACATGCATGGCCTCGGGCGAGGGAATTATGTGCGGCATCAGACGGCAGCTAAATCTGACCTGATCGACGACCGTGAGATCGTCATCCGTCCTCAAAGCCGCGAACTGTACGATCTGGTCGAAGCCCTTGGTCAGCCCCGTGGTCTCGACGTCATAGACAACAAAGCTCACCCGGATTCTCCGAGTGTGCTTAAGCGGAAGCGCATGGCAGCTTCACTCACCTTGAAGCGTTTGGCCAGCATAGCAACGGCTTGGTCGTCTTCCAGATCGACCGATTGCCCCTCAAGAGCTGCTCTGAGCAGATCCTCGGGCATGAGCAATTCGGCCGCGAAGGTGTTCGCCTCGATCTCTGTGGCGTCCACGCCGGCCGAGTTTCGTCCGTTTTGGGACCGATTGAGGGGTTGTCCTCTCGTCAATGATGGCCGGGCGGTGGAACTCGCACGCGCGCCGGCCGTTGCTTGGCCGCGGCAGATGTAGCGAGTAGGAGAGCACGTGAACCGACGCCAGCTTGTTCAAGGGTCGGCGTTGCTGCCGGCGTTGCTGCTCGTCTCGCGCAGCGGCTTTGCCGCTGCGTCGGATGACGCGTTTGGGTCGTCCACGGTCAGGGACTTGGCCCGTGCGCTGGCCGGCAAACCGTACGAGGCGCCGGATGAGAAGCTGCCGGGCGGGTTGAAGGACCTTGACTACGATCGGTATCGTTCGATCCGCTTTCTGCCGGAGCGCGCGCTCTGGCGTGGCAAGAACCTACCCTTCGAGGCGCAGTTCTTTCATCGCGGCTTCTTCTACAAGAACAGGGTGACCGTCTTCGAAGTCGCGGACGGGAAGGCTACCGAGCTCAAGTACCGCAAGGCGGACTTTTCTTTCGGCGAGAAGGTCCCGGCTTTCGAGGACATCGATCTCGGGTTCGCGGGCTTCCGCATACACGCGCCTATGAACCGCGCCGACTACTACGACGAGGTCTGCGTCTTCCTGGGCGCGAGCTACTTCCGTGCCGTTGCCAAGGGGCAGACGTACGGGCTTTCGGCCCGGGGACTTTCGATCGATACCGGCGAAGCCAAGGGCGAGGAATTTCCGCTCTTCAAGGCCTTCTGGCTCGAGCGGCCGGCGCCAGGTGCAACCTCGATGGTGATCCACGCTTTGCTCGACAGCAAAAGCTGCGCAGCGAGCTATCGCTTCACCGTGCGGCCCGGGGACACGACGGTCTTCGACGTCGAAATGGCGGTTTACCCGCGCGTCGAAATGCAGCGGGCCGGGCTCGCACCCATGACCAGCATGTTCTTCTATGGTCCGAACGACCGCAACGACATCGACGACTTCCGTCCGTCGGTCCACGATTCCGACGGCCTTGCGATCTTCAATGGGAAGGGCGAAAGCCTGTGGCGACCGCTCAGCAATCCCCGCGATCTCCAGATCAGCACCTTCCAGGATCTAAATCCCCGTGGGTTTGGGCTGATGCAGCGGGAGAGAAACTTCTTCGCCTATCAGGACATCGAGTCCAGCTTCGAAAAACGTCCAAGTCTGTGGATGGAGCCGATCGGCGATTGGGGCGAGGGTGGCATCATGCTGTTCGAGATCCCGACCAAGGAGGAGGTCCACGACAACATAGCCTCATTCTGGCGGCCTAAGAACCCGCTACAGGCCAAAGGCGAACACAACTACACCTATCGGCTGCACTGGGGGCCGGACAGCCCGAAACCGCATTCGGTCGCCAGATTCACGCGAAGCGGGATCGGCGCGAGGGGCGAGGACGCGCGCCTCTTCGTGCTCGATCTGGTTGGCGACAACCTGAAGGGCATCGATCCTGCGGGCGTCAAAGGCGTGGTGACGGCGGAGAAGTCCGAGGTGAAGAACATCGTCACGCAGCCAAATCCTTACACCGGCGGTTGGCGCCTGAGCTTCCAGTGCCAGGTGAAGGGAGAGCCGATCGAGCTGCGGGCGTTTCTGGCCGAAGGCGACAAGCCCTTGTCGGAAGTCTGGATCTACCGATGGGCACCCTGAACCCGGCGCCGCGGCCGATGGCCGGCGAAACTGCGACTCAGCGCCTGCTGCCCCGGGAAGCACCACTTCCGATGGCTCCTGGCGATCTCGGAAAAAGCCGGGTACCCCACCGTGTTCGTGCGCCGGTCGCGCTCGCGATGGCCTGGCGACGCGGCCTTATCCTGCTCTCGACGGTGGCGCTCACGGGGGCCGGCGGTTATGAGATGTACCGCGTGCTGGAGGTCGGGGGTGTCACCGTCCTCGAAGCCATGGTGCTGGCGCTCTTTCTGGTCCTGCTCGCCTGGGTCGCCTTCTCGTTCGCATCCGCGCTGGCCGGCTTCTTTGTGCTGCTGGTCCATCGTTCGGGCGCCTTCGCGCCAGACGGGGAGCTGCCTGCGATCGCAAGCCGCACCGCCATGCTGCTTCCCACCTACAACGAGGACCCACACCGATTGACGGCCCGGCTGCGCGCGATCATCGAGTCCTTGGAAGCGACGAAGCATGGAGAGCTGTTCGACTGGTACGTTCTGAGCGACAGCACCGATCCGGACATCTGGGTCGCCGAAGAAAAGGCACTGCTCGCATTGCGTCAGGCCGTCGGAATATCGCGGCTGTACTATCGGCACCGCGCCGACAACACGGCACGCAAAGCCGGAAACATCTCAGAGTGGATCACGCGGTTCGGCGCCGTCTACGACTTCATGATCGTGCTCGACGCCGACAGCCTCATGAGCGGGCAGACCATCGTCCGATTGGTCCATGCGATCGAGACCAATCCCACCGCCGGTCTCGTCCAAACGCTCCCCATGGTCGTCAACGCGCGAAGTCTGTTCAGCCGTGTCCAGCAGTTCGCGGGCCGGCTGTACGGGCCGATGATCGCGGCCGGCGTCGCCTGGTGGCACGGCTCCGAGGGCAATTACTGGGGACACAACGCGATAATCCGTGTGAAGGCGTTCGCCGAAGCGGCGGCGCTGCCCCAGCTTCGGGGGCCCAAGCCATTCGGCGGGCACATCCTCAGCCACGATTTCGTCGAGGCCGCGCTGATGCGGCGCGCCGGGTGGGGCATCTACATGCTGTCCATGCTCGGCGGAAGCTACGAAGAGGTGCCGCCTTCGCTGCTCGATTTTGCCGCGCGCGACCGGCGTTGGTGTCAGGGCAATCTTCAGCATCTTGCCGTTGTCCCGGCGCGGGGTCTTCATTGGGTGTCGCGCTTGCATTTCATAGTGGGGATCGGGGCCTACCTGACGGCACCGCTGTGGCTGCTGTTCCTGCTGCTGGGGATGCTGATCTCGCTGCAGGCCCGCTTCGTGCGTCCGGAGTATTTTCCCAAGGGTTTCTCGCTGTTTCCGACCTGGCCGGCCCAGGACCCGGTGCTCGCCATTTGGGTGTTCGTCGCCACCATGGGGCTGCTGCTGTTGCCGAAGCTGCTCAGCCTGCTCCTCGTTGGGATACGGGGCTCGGAGCGACGCCAATTCGGCGGGGCATTGCGAACCTCAGCCGGAGTTTTCGCAGAGATCATCGTGTCCGCGCTGATGGCGCCAGTCATGATGATCTTCCAGTCGATCGCGGTTGTCGAAATTCTTGCCGGCCGCGATGCGGGCTGGCAGACGCAGAGGCGCGACGACGGCACGGTCGAGCGCCGCGAACTCTATCGGAAATACGGCGTTCCAACCTTGTGTGGCGTAGCGATGGCGGCAAGTGCGTACGCTGTTTCGCTGCCCCTTCTGCTTTGGATGTCGCCGGTCATCATTGGGCTGCTGTTCGCTGTTCCCATCGGCGCGCTGACCGCCAGGCCGGCGTCCGCCAAATTGTTCGTCACTCCCGAAGAACGCGAGCCGCCTCCGGTCCTGCGTCGGGCGAACGAACTAAGCGCGTCGGCAGAGGTCGGGGTCAGACCCGCACTGGTGCAGCTGCGCGAAGACCCTGCGCTCCTGGCCTTCCACCTGGCGCAGCTTCCACCTCCGCGCACCGCGCGGCCTGACACGGTCGATGCGAACCTGGCGGTCGGCCGTGCCAAGGTCGACGCGAGCGATACTTTCGAGGAAGCCGCAGCGCATCTGTCCTCGCGGGAGGTCCTGTCGATCTTGAACGACGGTCCGGTGCTTTCGACCGTGCTGCAGAAACGATGAGGGTTTGGCCTGCCGGGTGCGACTATCGGCGCGAGGCCAAGGTTGGGCCCGGAGACCTCGCCGGATCGGCGGAGCCGTTCTGTAGCACGGCGCGCCTTTCCGCAACCGCATGATCGAACAGCTCGAGGACAAGGCCGAATGCGGCCATGTCCTCTTGTTCGATGGCTCCCTCGTCGTAGCACTTGAGGGTCTCGCCGATGATGGCGTCGATCTGCCGCTGCGACGTCAGCAGGTCCTGCTCGGACCCGGCATCCCGAACCTCCGAGACCAGGGCGAGAATGCGGTTGCGGTGGCTGGTGCTGTCGTCACGTTCATCCCGGTTCAGATAGCGACGCAGCCAGGCAGCGGCCGAACCGATCCCGGAAAGAAGAAGCAGAGCGAACCAGAAGTAGTCGCTGTACTTGTCCAGAAAGGTCCGCTCGGTCCCATTGATGACCGCTGCGGCGCCCCGGTGCACCGAGGGCTCCGCCTCCTTTTCCGTCTCTGGCTTGCTGATGTGCGCGGCGCTAGCGACACGTTGCGTGATGGTGTCGCGCACCGCGAACAGCTGCCGATAGAAGGCCGCGGCTTTGGCTTCAGACAGTTTCTTTCTGGTCAGGATAAGATGGTTGACGCTGATGGTGTCGACCTTGTCCTCCGGCCAGGCCGGGTTCGCGCTGAAGACGCTGCCCGGAATTTCCTCGGCCTCGTAGCGGGGGTGCTTCAGGGCGATGGCTTCGGATGCGTCGACCGGAAGAAACTTCGGAGCTCCGCGCGACTGCGAGGTCGCCGCGATCGCGTCGGCAGTGATCTTGCTGTCGAGCGGACCGACCGCGAGATAGGCGTCCACAGTCGTATTCTGCGCGAGCTTTTCGATCTCGTCGGTCCCGAATTGAACCGTCGTCACCTTGTCCGGATCGACGCCGGAGCCGACCAAAATGGTGCGCAGGAGCGCGAGATTGGCCCCGGTCTTTCCGATGATGCCGACCTTGTGGCCGGACAGATCGTCAATCTGTCCGATCTTCCCGGTCGCCTTTTTCCGCGAGTTCTTACCCGGTCGCCCCGAGGGCGACCACAGGACGACGTAGTTCTTGCGCAGCACGGCCAGTGTCTGCGCGTCCGCCGGCATGCCGAGATCGCTGCGACCGACCGCAAGGTCGGCCTTGCCGGCGCCCAACAGAGCGAGGGCTTCGGCCGCTCCGTCAGTCGTGATCGGGGAGAGCGTGACCGACCTGCTTTCCTCTTTGAAAGCCTCGGCCATCGCTTCGACCACCTGTTGGTCGTCGCTGCCTGCGGGGCCGACGGCGATCCGAAGGGTCTCGGGCTGCAAGACGTAGAAGAGGGCGGCTGCGGCGGCACCGAAAACGACAAAACCCAAAGCCAACACAAAGAGCAGCCTTCGTTGGCGCCGATCGTGAGCACTATTGACTGGGTCGGACGGTGACATCGGCAGAACCTACGTGAGCGAACGCCTGCTTTGGAGCCACAAGGGCGCCGCCGTTAACTTGGGCGAACCAGTCTTTGATCGCAATGTTCCGTCGCGCGCGTGAGCGAGCTGGCTCTTCACAGGGGCAGTGGCGGGAACCTTGCCACCATTCGCGGGTTCTCGCATGCCGCATCCTGCGGAGAGGGAGACATTCATGAAGAAGCTGATGCTGACATGCGCGGCTGCCGCGCTGATCTCGACGGGTGCGATGGCACAGTCCACGGTCGTCACCACCACCGGTGCCGGGAATGCCGCCGCGGTGCAGATCGAGCCGGAATACCGCACGAAGATCCATACCTACGTGACCGAACACAAGGTCCGCCCGGTGGAGACCCGCGAAAAGATCGTGGTCGGCCAGCCGGTGCCGCGCGAGGTCGAGCTCGAGGCCGTGCCTGCCGACTGGGGTCCCTCGCTCACCAAGTATCGCTACGTCTACTCGGGTGAACGCGTGATGCTGGTCGATCCGTCGACGCGCACGGTCGTCCAGGAGATCGACTGAGTCGATCGAGGCGGGTCGCCGAACGGGCGGTCCGCCTCCACGTCCAACCGGCCCCGCCGACAACAGACTCCTTGGCCGTCCATGCCCATCATTCGATATTTCGTCTTCGTAGGCGCGCTGCTGCTGGCTTTGCTCTTCGCTGCGGACCGTTACCTGCCGGCTCCCGTCGAGCATGTGGGAACGGCCGATCCCGACAGGACCATCATCCGGATTGCCTCGGCGAGAAGTCTTCCGGAGAAGGTCGTCTTCGACACGCGTCCGCGGACGGATGTTCCAATGATAGAGCAGGCCGATCCGGTCATCGAAGAACCGCCGCAGCAAGTGCGCGAAGCCCTGGCCGCAATGCCTGCAGCACCTTCTGCCGAAATCAAGAAAGAGCCGCCAGCACGCCTCTCCGCCGCGTCCCGTCCGCATCCGAAGCGCTCTGCAAAGCTGTCGAAAAGAGCACCCGAACGACAGCTCGCCTTCGAGCGGCACGACCCATTTTCGGGTGGATGGTGGTGAGGGTAAAGAAAAAGGCCGCGCCTTCCAGCGCGCGGCCTCCGTTGCGCGGATCGACTGGTTTCAACCAATGGTGACGATGCCAGCGATGCCAAACGACCGGATAGGCTCCGCCGTGGTTGCCGTAGCCAGTCCCCGGCGGTACGAGACAAGCTGCGTGACGTTGCGGCCTTAACAATCTTGAATGCGCCGGCTGAATTTCTGCGCTAGTCGCCTTTCGGGGGCCATGTTCGATCCGGCTACGACCGCGCTTCCGCGCGCCGTAATCCACGATGACCGCGCCGACATCTCGCGCTTGGAAACCGGTGCTCGCGCGCAAGTCGCTCGAGGATTCTGGAAGCTGCAACCAAGGGCAACGTCGCGCCGGAGAATCTGAAGAAGGTCGGTTGCGAGGCGCTTCACGACGGTTCGGTGACGCGGCGATAAATAGGGGGGATGGGGCGTGAACTTCCAGGTCACGGTGCTCAAGATCCTAGTGAGCTATCCCGATGGCTTCGCCGTCATGGCGGACCTCAAGCGCGACATGGCCATCCTGGCCACCAGCGGTCGCGATTGGGTCGAGCGAACGAAGCGTCTCGCCGCACGCGTCCCCGATCTCGACATCTTCTCGCAGGCGCTGGTCGAACGCCTGAATGGCGGATGGCGGATCACCGAGAAGGGCCGGACGGTGCTCGACTTCATGGAAGCCAGGCCTTCCGAGTCGCAAGCGGAACCCGAGATCGTCGTCGAGCGCCCCGCGGCCGCAGAGCCCGCGCCGAGACTTCTTGCCTCCACGCGCGCTGCCCGAAGCCGGCGCCTGCAGCGCCGACGGGCGGCGCGCGGGCGAGCGCGTGCGAAGGCGTCTTGATATGGCCTTCGTCTATGATCGGGAAAAACAGGAAACCTTCGCGCACGCGTCGAGTTGGCATCGACTGGATGCGGTCGCCGGAGCGCGAAGATGGTCGACGATGTGTTGAAAATGGCCGCGGAGACCGCGTGGACGGTTTATCGCTCGCGGCACCCCGACGTCGATTCAGGAGATGACCGGCGCTGCCTGCTGCAGCGTCACCTGCAGAGGAGATGGGAAGAGCGACGAAGCGATTCCGAAGAACTCGCCAGCTTCGGCGTAGCTTATCTCGACCGGCTTCCCGAAGAGGAATGCTGAGGGGCCTGAAGATGCTCGTCGCACGGGTGACCCGCGGAAGCACCCAGCCCGGTTGGACGCTGCTCGCGATTTCGTTCCTGCTTTCGGCCGTTGTGGTGGTGATCATGCGATGCGTTCTGGGAGCCTAGCCGATGCGGATCGCGCAGCTCGCTCCCCTGGCCGAAAGCGTCCCGCCGAGACTCTACGGCGGGACAGAGCGCGTGATCGCATGGCTGGTGGACGAGCTGGTCGAGCTCGGACACGACGTCACCTTGTTTGCCAGCGGCGATTCGAGCACGAAGGCAAAGCTTCACACGGTGTGGCCCCGCGCTCTGCGACTGGGGCGGAGGGGTGCGGATCCCAACGCCGCCTGCGCGATGCTTATGGAAGCGATTGCCGAACACGCCGCCGGCTTCGACCTGATCCACTCTCACGTGGACTGGCTACCTCTTCCCGTGTTGAGCCGGACGGGCATCCCGTATCTCACGACGATGCATGGCCGTCTGGACCTTCCCGGGCTTCCCGACGTCATCGGAGCCTTTCCGAAAGCGCCCTTCGTCTCGATCTCCGACAATCAGCGCCGGCCGCTTCCAGACGCGAACTGGATCGCGACGATACAGCACGGTCTGCCGAAGGATCTCCTTCGGCCGTCCCATGAACCCGGATCGTACCTGGCATTTCTGGGGCGACTGACGGCCGACAAGGGCCCGGAAGACGCGATGCGGATCGCAAGCGCTGCGCGAATGCCGCTGCGCATCGCCGCCAAGATACCTCGTGCGGAGACGGCGTACTTCAAAAAAACGCTCGAACCGAGCATTGATGGCGATAAGATCCAGCTCGTCGGCGAAGTCGATGAGGCGCGGAAGCAGCCGTTCCTCGCCGGGGCCGCGGCCTTGCTGTTTCCCATCAGCTGGCCCGAGCCGTTCGGTCTCGTAATGATCGAAGCGATGGCCTGCGGAACGCCTGTCATCGCCTATCGCTCCGGCTCGGTGCCGGAAGTGTTGGAGGACGGCGTCACCGGCTTCATCGTCGAGAACGCCGAAGAGGCGATCGCGGCTGTGAACAAGCTCGGTCGTCTCGACAGAGGAACCGTCCGCGCCCGGTTCGAGGAACGCTTCGTCGCGACCCGGATGGCGCGGGAGTATGAAGGCCGGTATCGTGAACTGATCGCTCGCAGGTAATGCCGGTTTAAGAAATCGGTTGTGGATAGCTGAAACGAAAGCGGCCCGCCCGGCGTACCGGACGAGCCGTTCGACCGCCGAGCGATTACTGCTCGGTGCAGATCTTAGTGGTCTTCACGGCGGACTCGGCTTCGGTCTTGGTCTTGTACATGCCATTGCCCACGACGGTAGTGGTGGTCGTCGTCGGCTTGCTGTCGACGACGGTGCACTTCTTGGTGGTCGCGTCGCGGACGATATAGAACTCGGCGGCGCTGGCGGCCTGTGTGCCGAGTGCGAAAGCGGCGAGCGCGCCGCACAGGATCAGCTTCTTCATCATGTCCTCCTCCAGTGGCTCGTAAGTAGTCACGGGCAACGGCAAGCACAGTTGGAAGTTCCGTTTGTTCCCGAAAGCTTGGAATCACGCGCGCCTCTGCGCGATCGCGCCAATAACGGACATTGCCGCGATAGGTCTCCGTGCGTGAGAACGTGGTCTGCCTAGTTTACCCGATCAGGAACTCGTCATGCCTCCGAGTGTTATCGGCAATCTCATTAGGAGGTATCAGATGAACAAGCGTTTATTCTTGGCCACGACCGCTGCGGTCGCGATCGCGACTTCGGCGTTTGCACAGTCGTCGCCCGGCACTTCGAGCGCGAATCCGCCGACGGCGCAGCGGCAGGATTCCACGTCCACGACGCCACCGTCCTCATCATCGACGACCCAGCCGTCCAGCTCGTCCGGCCAGGCCACGAATCCTTCGACGAATTCGGCCCAGACGCAGCAGCCTTCCTCGACCGGTCAGAACGCCGCGACCCAGCCGTCCAATTCCGGTACAAGCACCAATACCACGCAGGCGCCGACGTCGAACAACTCGACCAACCAGGCCCAGACCACTCAGCCGTCCAACCAGACCACCGCGCCTTCCAACCAGGCGCAGACCAACTCTCCGTCGAACACGAACAATCAGACGCAGAGTGCCAATCCGCCCGCTTCGGGAACGAACCAGGCGCAGTCCCCGACCGGCAGCGGTTCGACCAACACGGCGCAGCAACCGAACGACCGGCAGAACACTGCCGATCGTTCGTCGAACACCAACGTGAACGCGTCGGTGAACATCAACGATCAGCAGCGGACCCGCATCAGCTCGTCGATCTCGCACCTGAACGTGCAGCCGCTCACGAACGTGAACTTCTCGCTTTCGGTGGGCACCGTCGTGCCGCGGGACGTCCCCATGCAGCCGCTGCCGGCCGAGGTCGCGGAGATCGTACCGCAGTATAGGGGTTACGACTTCGTGCTGGTGAAGGACGAGATCGTGATCGTGGAGCCGTCCAGCTACAAGATCGTGACGGTCCTGCCTTACTCCGGCCGCTCGACCGCTTCGGCGCCCGCGCGCACTGAGCAGCGCAAGGTCACCTTCAGCGATCGCGACCGCGAGGTGATCCGCAAGCATGCCAAGGCGCGGCCTGTCGAGCGCGAGACTCGCACAACGGGCAGTACGGCCCGAACCGAAATCAGGACCGGCGAACGTGTGCCCGAAGGCGTCGAGGTAGAGGCGTTTCCGGAAGAGGTCTATCGGGATGCTCCAACCCTGCGCGAATACCGGTACATCAACCGGGACAGCCGCACCTACATCGTCGAACCTCATGAGCGCCGTGTCATCGAAGAGATCGACTGATCTCGCCAAGGAAGGAGAACATTCATGAAGACCATCGCACTGGGACTGTTCGCCGCCTCCCTTCTGGGATCGGCTGCGATTGCCGCCCCGCTCAACCCGACCTCCCCGGGGTCGACCGAGGTCTCCTCCGGAACGGAGCAGGTCCGGCTCGTCTGCGACGAGTACGGCCGCTGCTTCCGGACCCGCGGCCCGCGCTACGTCCAACGCTACTACGGCGACGACGACGCCTACGTGGTGCGCCGCAGCTACGGCTACTACGGCGGCCCCGGCTACTACGATCGCGGCTACGGCTACTACGGCGGCGGGCCGAGCATCGGTTTCAGCTTCGGCACCCGAAGCTGGTGAACCAGAAGGGGGCCGCTCTCAGAGCGGCCCCCTTCGACGTTCTGCTCCATTTCGGCGGAGATGACATGCCTGCTGTTGCGAAGCTCCTGACACAGAAGGAGCAGTTGCTCGCGCGCCTCGGCACCGATCCGGGTCCGAACGAGCGCGCCGAAATCCAGGCGCTGCTCGCGAAGATCGAGACTGCGCTCAAGCTGCTTGGCGCCCAGAATTCCGCCGCTGCGGGCGTGGACGAATAGCACTCGGCGCCGGGGAAGTTCACAGAAGCTCTGCTTGGGAGAAAGGCCCCAGCTCCGGGGGCTAGCGGGTTATGAGCTGGTAAGGAGCTATGGTTCCTGTGCGCGGTTTGAATCTGGTCGGCCGGAGAGCCGCGCGCGGCGCAAACGACCGCGAGTACCGATCAATCAGGCGGTGCGCCCTTCTTTTCGTCGAGCTCCTTGATCGTCCGGACGATCTCGTCCGGATGGAAGGGCTTCTTCACGATGCGGCTACCGGGGACCGGGCGTGGAGTGCTGGGCGAGAAGCCGGTGGCGTAGATGACGGGCAGCCCAGGATCCTCCTCTCTGTAGCGTTCCGCGATCTGCCATCCATCGAGCGGTCCAGGTAGCCTCACATCGGTGACCAGCACGTCGGCGACGTGGCGTTTGCACCAGGCGAGCGCCTCCTCGCCGGTGCTTGCGTGGATCACGTGGTACCCTGCCTCACGCAGAGCTTCGACCACGAATTCGCGGATCAGGGGGTCGTCCTCGACGAGAAGTACGCTCACTGCTTGCTCTTTCCGAACCGGTTTGTCGCTCATGTCGAACAAAAAGATTGCGTACCCGTTCCAGACGGGTACCAAGACCGATGAGCATTGACCGAACGGTTGAAAACGACGGCCGGTTCCTGAGCCAGAGGGAACCGTCTGATTGATTCAGCACGAGGCGAGAGCCGGGTTATTCGGATGATTCGCGGGCGGTTGCCCCATGGCGGCCCAGACCGCGATGGCGATCGCGAAGGCCGACAGTACGGCGAACGCGATCGGATATCTTTGAGTATCACTTATGGGTCAGTGCGAGATCTCAAGCTTCCGCATCTCCTGCAGCCGGGCCAGGCAATAATCGCGGTAAAGGGTTTCGATGAATGTCTCCGCATGACCACATCCCCATCTGGTCCAATGGCAGCAGCTCGATCCTGTTCGGTTTCAGGAATGTGTCGCGGCTTCGAAAAATGGTTTCGACGTCTACGACGTTTCCCGGCCCGGACCAGCCGGCTACGCGCGGACTGAGATCGTAATTGCGGTGTGCTATACTGAAGCGGATAGCAGCTGGAGGAGACGGTGTCTGGTCTTTCCCATTGGCAACTCGACGGTAGCGCGCCGGAGCTCTACGAGCGCTATCTTGTGCCTGCGATCACCGCCAAATGGGCGGCTGACCTTGTGGAACGCGCCGGGATCCGGCCCGAGGAAAAGGTCCTCGACGTCGCTTGCGGAACGGGGATCGTGGCCCGCCTCGCGAGCCTCCGGACCGGGTCCGGCCACGTCACCGGCCTCGACCTGAACCAAGGCATGCTGTCCGTCGCGCGCAAGGCATCCGGCGGCGATGGGGCGATCGAGTTCATCGACGGAAGCGCCCTGGATCTGCCGTTCGCGGCGGTCACTTTCGACGTCGTGCTTTGCCAACTGGGTCTGCAGTTTTTCCCCGATCAAGGGATGGCTCTACGCGAGATGCGTCGTGTGCTGTTGCCGGGCGGGCGCCTGGCGGTGAGCGTTTATAGCCCGATCGAAAGAACTCCTGGCGCCCACGCGTTCGTCGAGGCGCTCGACCGCGTCCTCGGAAGCGACGCTTCCCTGATCAAACGCGGGGAGCATTCATTCGGCGCCCCTGGCGAGTTAGAGGAGCTTCTTTTCAACGCCGCGTTCGAGAGCGTGCGTGTCGACACCGTCGTCCAGGGGATCGCTTTTCCGTCCGTCCTCGATTACGTGCGCTTTCAGCTTCTTGCGACGCCGATGGCGGGGCTGCTCGACGGCCGTCCGGAGTCCGAACGGCAGGCGCTGATCGACAGGGTCGCATCGGAAGTCGCGGACACGTCCGATCCAGCGATGCTGGCAGGCGGTGTATTTTCCTTCCCGCAGGAAGCTTACGTCGGAACGGCTTTGGCCCCGGGCTGAGCTGCAGCTTCAGCAATGTTCGCTCAAGCAATGCCAAGAACTGGGTGTTGCAACTGTCGCAGCATCGATCCTTGCCAACACTAGTTACGAAAAATTCTGCGTTGTCTTTCGTAACCTGGTCTTTTCTGACACTCTCTAACGTTCGCTAAGGCCCTCCCTTCTGCTCCTTTGCTTCCATTGACGTGCAATGCGGCGCGCCTCAGGGTAGCTCCTTCGATTATGGAGGAGGCGGATCTTGATACGGCGTGGTCAGGGCTTCGAAAGTAGTTTCCAAGTTGAACGTAGTGCGGCCGCAGATATACCGATGTCCAACCATCTAGGTCGTCTCCCTTTTGCGCAGCGGTTGACCTGCACTGTTGCGGAGGCCTGTGAAGCGACGGGTCTCGGACGGACCAAAATCTATGAACTCATCGGGGATGGTCGAGTTACCACGACGACGGTCGGGCGCCGTCGTCTAGTCAATGTGCAATCTCTATTGGCTCTGGTTGGTATCAATGCGATACCAATCGACCCTGGACAGGTTCACGGCTCCTGATGACAGTCAGGTAAGCAGGTGCGGAAGCTGACGATGACACGGCTTACCGTATCGATCGTGAATTGGCCCTCAACTTGGTTGTCGTCTCAGCCCGGAAAGGCCGTACGCGTTCGCTGGCAAGCGCGTCCTATTGGTCATCCGTACCCAACCGAATTTTCGCCGTGCCGCGGGACGAGGGGCACAACTGCCGCCCGAGCGAGATCTTCCAAGGCTGTTGAGATATATTTCGCGTAATGCCGCTCGATCATTTTCACGGAAGTGTTGTGTAGCTTAGCAACGTGTTGAATAGGGAGTCGGTTTCGTAAACCGCGAACGATGCTGGAATGTCTCAACGCATAAGGAATGGCTTCTGGTAGCGCTGCGCGATCGCGGATGGCGTGCCACGGACGTGTAAGTTCTGCCGTCTTCCAAGGACCGCGTTCTGACTTTCTCCAAACGATGCTGCCGGCCTCCTGCTCGTAGCTCCATCGCTCGAACAACGGCGCCTCTTTTGGGCGATCTAACATGGCTGGCAAGAGGACTTCGATGACATCTTCGCCCACCGGAACTGGAACGGAGCCACCGTTGCCACCACGACCCTTGTAGGAACCTGGTACCATCAAGCGCTGCTCTTCCCGTTGTGCATCACTGACGCGCATCCGTCTTGCCTGCGCAAATCGGGCGCCCGTGGCTGCAAGGCACACGACAATGCGATGTAGGTCGCCTTCAAATCCCTGCTCGTCGTCGATCTCGCGCGCGGCTCGAAGTAGGGTGCTTATTTGCGCATCCGTAAGGACTTGGTTGTCTCGGGCGACTGATGTGTCATCATCATCATCGATGCGCTCAGCTTTAAACCCGTCTTTCACAATCGAAGGGAATGTTGGGTTCAGCTTCTTTTGCTCTGCCGACAGGCGAGGCCACGCTGCATTCAGCCCAGCCTTCAGGTCATTTATGAGCCGCTGTTTTGTCGTGGCCTTCAACTCTACAGGAAGGTCCTCGCGCCACGTCAAAAGATCATCTTCCCGTAGCGCGTGCAGATGCACTGCGGCGAGCGGGGTGGCCTCAATGGCTTCCTGGCTACCACGTTCCTCTTGACCAAGAACGTAACGCCGCAAGCGGTGACCAGCATCGGATCGAACCTCGCGACCGGTCCTTCGGCTGTCACGGGCATTACGTTCCCTGATATATGTCTCTACAGCCGTCCGCACGGTGGGGGCCGGTCCGGCGGCTTGTGCCGCCGCTTCTGTTCTGGAACGGGTGACATGTTCCCGCGCTTGTGTCACCGCCTGCTCGAAAGTCAGCGTGCCTTCGGCAAGTTTGTCGTTGACGTCGTTGGCGATGCCGACCGGCGCCTGCTTGTAGTTGGCTCCATCATGGTGATTGCGCCAGCGCACGAACCAAATGCCGCTCCGCTTGCCCTTGCGATAGCCAAGATGCGCCTCGGCATCGAGGCGGCGCCAATGTACACCAAGCTCCAGTTTCGAGCGCGCCTTGGCAGTCGTGATCTGAGCCTCAGCGAGCGTCTTTGTCATGGCATACGAACCCGGAGTCGTCGAATATCCGTCGAATAAGCATCGGCGTACAAAGCCGATCAGCGAAGAACGACTTCTGTCTAAGTTATTGATAAGGCTATATTATGACGAACAACTACGAACCAGCGCGGAAAGTGCTTCCAGCCCTCTCAAGGCTGAAACAGGGGTTCGATTCCCCTAGGGAGCGCCATTTCTCGAAATCACCATCCCTCTTGATTTGATTGTTCCACCCGCGGGGTGCCCCTGTGGCATTGGCAATCAATATCCGCGCCGACAACGGTTCTGCAGACGAGATCGAGCGGCTGTGGGATCAGGTCGGTGCGTTCGAGGCCAAGCCATCGATGCGTGCGCTTGGCTACCGTCCCCATTTTACATTTGCGATCTACGACGGGCCTGCGATCGACGAAGAAACGGCGTGGGACGCCATGCTGGCCGCCGCAGCCGGCGAAACGCAGCTGCGCATCGAATTCACGCGAATTTGCTGGTTCGAAGGTTCTCCGCTCGTCCTCTGGGCTGAGCCGGCGGTCGACGAGGTCCTGGCACGCATCCATCGCGCCGTCAGTGCCGCAATCGATCCAGCGCATTGTCGTCCGCATTACCGGCCCGGCGCGTGGACGCCGCATTGTACGCTTGGCACGGCCATCGTCGACGAACGGCGCAATGATGCCATTGCGTTTGCACTGGCGTTCGATCGCAGCATCGAAGTGATGTTCGACGTGGTCGATTGCGTTGCTTTTCCGCCTGTGCGGATTATCGCCGAGCGGAGATTGTCATCGTAGTCAGTTGTCGCTTCACGACTGGAACGCCATTTCATCACCCGTCGTGACGGAGGTGATCGTCGTCACAGCCATCTTCGGAGCGTGCATGCATCCTGCCTGTGCTTGCGGGATGGCCCGCATCACCAACTGGAGATGAACATGAAACGTGCCAACGACAAAGGCTTTGAGAACCGTGAGCTGACCATCGACGAACTCGACGGCGTTGTCGCAGCCGGCGTCTGGGGTTGGATCAAGCACGAAGCGTCTGCGGCTGTGAAATGGATCGGCTCGGAATTCGCCAAGGCCGAGAACGCGGTGGCTTCGGTTTTCGGCACCAGCCACGTCAACATCACCATTCACAGGCAGAACTGAGCGAACTGTTTGTTCAACGTGCAACCTCCGGGCCTTCGGGTCCGGAGGTTTTGTGTGACGATCTGCGCACAATCGAGCGCTGCTCCCCTCGATCGCGTGGCAACCGCCGGGCGCATCCTGTAGTTTAGGACGGCTCCACGGGAATCAGAGGTGCCATGACGCCGATTGCGTTCAGCTTGCGCGGAACAGGGACGAGCCTGCCAGGGAAGAAAGTCAGCTCGGCCGCCCTCGACCGCGAGCTGGGAAAGCCGGATGGATGGCTCGAGGCGAATTGCGGCGTGAGGGAACGGTTCGTTTGCGAGGCCGAGACGCAGGACGAGCTTGCGGCCAGTGCTGCGCAGGACGCGCTGGCCGAGGCCGGCATCGCACCATCAGCGATCGACCTCCTGATCTTCGCGAGCGCCGTTCCCAAATATTCGATTCCGATTACGGCGCCGCTGATCGCGCGGCATCTCGGCATTCCCGCTGGGCACTGCTCGACGCTCGACGTGAACTCGACCTGCCTCAGCTTCCTGTCGGGCTTCGACATGGCGACATTGATGATCGCCGCCGGGCGCCATCGCTGTGCCCTGGTCGTCTCGTCCGAGATGGCCTCGCGAGCCCTGCCGTGGCAGACCGATCCGGCCACGGCCGGATTGTTCGGGGATGGCGCCGCGGCGGCGGTGCTGGTCCGGCCCGAACCTGATAGCGCGAGCCATGTCAGGGCTGTTCGTTTCGAGGTCCACCATGAGGGCTATGAGGCCTGCTCGCTGGCGTCAGGCGGGACGGGGATCGACTTCGCGCGCGAGCCCGAGCGCTTCGCGGCGGGCCGCTTCTTCCAGATGAATGGCCGCGACCTGTTCAAGCTGACCGCGAGCAAGTTTCCCGGCTTTGTCGATGAGTTGCTCA
This sequence comes from Bradyrhizobium manausense, assembly GCF_018130615.1. Classification (GTDB taxonomy): domain Bacteria; phylum Pseudomonadota; class Alphaproteobacteria; order Rhizobiales; family Xanthobacteraceae; genus Bradyrhizobium; species Bradyrhizobium manausense_A. Next base: position 67,800 of record NZ_JAFCKB010000011.1, on the reverse strand, counting down.
AAGGCGCAGGCTGGACGCGCGAGAGCGTCGATCTCGTCGTTCCGCACCAGGCCAGTCCCTTTGCGCTGACACACCTCGTCAAGCGCTGCGGTTTCCCGCGTGACAAGGTCATCGATATCGTTGCCACCCATGGCAACCAGGTCGCAGCGTCGATCCCGACCGCGCTGCACCTTGCGCGACACCAGCAGCGCATTAGCCGGGGATCGCGGGTCATCCTGCTCGGCACCTCTGCGGGCGTGTCGTTCGGCGGCATGGCGATCGAGATCTAGATGCCGCGGATATTGGTGACGGGAGCGGGTGGTTTCCTGGGGCGTCGCTTGGCGCGCCATCTGGCGGCGTGCGACCACGAGGTCGTGGCGCTCGGTCGGTCCGCTTTGCTCCGCGACGCCCTTCGCGACGGACGCATTACGGTAAAGACTTGCGATCTCGCCGATGCCGCTTCATTGTCCGCGCTCGAGATCGAAGGAGTCGATGCCATCGTCCATTGCGCCGGCCTGTCGTCGAATTGGGGGCCGCGACGCGATTTCGAACGCAACAACGTCACCGCAACGGCCAGTCTGCTGGCACAGGCACGACGTTGGGGGCGTCCGCATTTTATCTATGTGTCGTCGTCCAGTGTCTATTTCAGTTTCCGTGACAGGCTGAATGTCGGCGAGACCTCGGCGCTGCCCGCGCCGGTCAATCATTATGCCTGGAGCAAGGTCGCGGCCGAACAATTCGTCGGTTCTGCGGCTGATCTTCCCTGGACCATCGTGCGGCCGCGCGGCATCTACGGGGCGGGCGACAGGGCCCTGCTGCCGCGGTTGCTGCGGGCAGCCAGGCGAGGGCCGCTGCCCTCGTTCAACGGCGGGCGGGCGGTGATCGATCTCACCCATGTCGACGACGTCGTGGCCGCGATCGCGCGCGTACTGGACCATCGGGACCGGGCGACGGGTGCGGTCTACAACGTCTCGGGCGGAGAGGCGGTGTCGATCCGCGACATCATCACCCGCAGCGCCGCGCTCTCGGGCCTTGATGTGCGCTGGCGCGAGCTGCCCTGGCCGGTCGCGCTCACCGCCATCCGTGCCATCGAGGGATTTCACACACTGTTCCGGCCGCAGGTCGAGCCAGTGGTGACGGCCTATACTGCGGGCCTGCTTGCGTTCAGCCAGACGCTCGATCTCTCGGCCATCCGCAACGACATCGGCTGGACACCGGGGATCACCTTCGCCGAAGGTTTGCAGCGGACGTTCGCGGGAGATCAGGCGGCATGAAGCTGTTCAACAGCGCGCATATCGATGTCTTCGCCGGTCTCATCAAGCGCGGTGCCGGGCTGAAACGTGCGCGGCTCACGGTGCGCTACGGCCTGATCGACCTCGGCGCGCGTGGGCTCTGCCTTGTCGATACCGGCGTCGGACCGGAGGTGACGCAGGGGCAGCGCAGCGCGGCATTGCGTCTCTACAGCGCGGTGCTTCGCCCGCAACTGAACGCCGGCGAGGCCGTAGAGACGACGTTGCGCAATCTCGGCGTCGCTCCGGCCGATATCCGCCATGTCGTCGTCACCCATTTTCACGCCGATCACGTGTCGAGTCTTCGGTTGTTCGTGAACGCCGAGGTCATCGCCTGGGCAGCCGCGGCGCACGCGGTCATGGCGATGAGCCCAGCCGCGGCCCTGCACCAAGGGATTTTCAAGGAGCTGATCCCGCCGGATATCACCGAGCGGCTGCGGCCGGTCGAAGGGCTGACGCGACGGTCGACCGGCACCCTGCTCGGCGACGGCCATGATCTTTTCGGCGATGGCTCCTATCTCGCGGTGCCGCTGCCGGGACATGCGTTCGGCCATTTCGGCATCTTCTGGCGCGAGCCGGCAGGTCCGGTCATCTACGCTACTGATGTGGCATGGACGCGCGAGGCGCTGATGCAGGACAAGACGCCGTGGATCTCCAGAGCCGTCGTGTTCGACGATATCAGCGCCGGACGCGACAGTCAGCGCCTGCTCAGGGCGTTCGCCGAGCAGGGCGGCCGAATTCATCTCTGCCATGATGTTGAAGAGCCGATGTCGTGACGCCGCAATTGGCATTGGCATCGGCCTATCTGCGCACGCGCCTGCTGCGGCGCTGGCTGACCAGCCGCGCCCGGATCGCGCGATGGCAGCAGCCGCGTCTCGCGCGGCTGATGCGCGATGCGACACGGCAGGCTGCCTTCTATCGCACCTTTCGCGACGGGGTGTTGTCCGAGCTTCCCATCGTCGGTAAGCGCGAGGTCATGGCGCGCTTCGAGGATTTCAACCGGCTCGGTCTGACCGCCGCGCAGATCTGGACCATGATCGACCGGGGGGAGGCGCCCAGGGGTTATGATGTCGGCTGCAGCACCGGCACCAGCGGTAATCAGGGACTCTATCTCGTTTCGGACGAAGAGCGCTTCGTCTGGCTCGGCACCATCGTTGCAAAGGCGATTCCGCCGTCCTTGTGGCGACAGCATCGGGTCGCCATCGTGCTGCCGCGCTCGTCGCGGCTCTACGATTCCGCGAACGAAGCGAAGCTGCTGAAACTTTGCTTCGTCGATCTCAGGCTCAGCATGCCTTCGGCTGCCGAAACGCTCGCCGCTTTCCAGCCGACCGTGGTCGTCGGTCCGCCAAAGGCGCTGCGCTGGTTCGCAGAGAACGGCGTCGCGATCGCCCCGCGAGCGATGTTCTCGACTGCGGAGGTGCTCGATCCGCCGGACCGGGAGGTGATCGAGCGTCGCTTCGGCCTGGGCTTGCGGCAAATCTACATGGCGACGGAGGGCCTGTTCGGCGTGTCCTGCGAGCACGGTACGCTGCATCTCGCAGAAGACGTGGTCCATTTCGAATTCGAGCCCGTCGCCGGCAGCTCCGATCTCGTGGCGCCGATCGTGACCGATTTCACGCGACGCACCCAGGTCATGGCGCGGTACCGCATGAACGATATCCTTCGTCTCGCCCCGATGCGCTGTCCCTGCGGGTCGGCCATGCAAGCCGTCGCGGAGGTGATCGGTCGTCGCGACGATGTCTTTCTGCTGCCGAACCGCGATTCGGCGCGGTCCGATGTGCTGGTGACTCCCGACGTGCTCCGCAATGCCGTGCTGGCGGCCGACCGGAGCATCGATGATTTTCGCATCCGGCAGACCGGCGAAAACCGCATCGACATCGTCCTGCCGGTCCACGTCAATATCTCCGCTGGTGAGGCCGCACGTGACGCGGTGCTGCGCGTGTGTGAGGGGCTTGGAGCGCGCCCCGGCGTTGACGTGCAGCACGAAGCCCTGCAGCCGCGCAACGACGCAAAACTTCGGCGCGTCGAAAATTGCTGGAAGCCGGGCGTCCCATGAGGAAGGCCGTTCTCGTCACCGGAGCCCGAGCGCCTGCGGCGCTGCATCTGGCGCGAATTTTTCACAGCGCCGGCCATCGCGTCATTCTGGCCGACACCTTCCGCTATCCGATGTCGCGGGCGACGCGGATGAAGCATGGCTATGCGCAATTGCCGTCGCCGCGGGCGAGTTTTTCCGACTACTGCGCGGCAGTGGCGGCGCTGGTTGCGCGCGAAGCGCCGGATCTCATCGTGCCGACCTGCGAGGAGGTGTTCTTCCTGGCCGCGGTCCGCGACATCAGCCGCATCGACGTTCCCCTGTTTGCGCCGCGTTTCGATCTGCTCGCAAGAGTCCACAACAAGGCCGACTTCGCGGAGCTCGCCACCGGGCTCGGCGCCGATCCGCCGCCGACTACGCGGCTGCTCTCGCGGGAAGACCTCCCAAGGCTGTCGCAGTCGAGCGAAGCGCTGGTCCTGAAGCCCGCATGGTCGCGGTTCGGATCGCGCGTGCTGATCCGGCCATCGCGCGCCGTTGTCGACGCGCTTTTTCCGACTGCGGCGGATCCCTGGGTTGCACAGACCTACCTGCCGGGCGAAGAGATCAGCGCCTATGCGGTCGCCGTCGATGGTTGCCTCGCGGCATTTCAAAGTTACAGGCCGACCTATCGGGTCGGCCTGGGTGCCGGCGTCGCCTTCGCGCCGGCCGATGAACCGGTCGCGCGGCAGTTTGTGGAAGGGTTGGTCGGGCGATTGAACTGGACCGGTCAGATTTCGTTCGATTTCCGCCGTGACGCACACGACGCGCTGCATGTCATCGAATGCAATCCGCGCACGACGAGCGGTGTGCATTATTTTGGACCCGCGGACGGTCTTGAGAAATCAATTCTCGAAGGACGCGCCGCGCGGGCATCATCCACAGCGCCGATGACGCTGCCATTGGCCATGCTGGCCTATGGCTTGCCTGACGCCATACGCCATCGCGGGCTTGCGCAATGGCGGCGCGACTTTGCCGGCATGCAGGACATCTCCGCCTGGCCCGGGGATCGCGGACTGTTGTTGGCGCAGTTGCGGGCGCTCGGAGAGATCGCCGTTCGCGCGCTGCGGAACGGTACCGGGCTGGTTGAAGCCTCAGTGCGCGATATCGAATGGGACGGCGAGCCGCTGTCGTGAGGATCACAATTCCATGGTGATCTCGAACGGCGCGTCAGCAACCGCCGGACGTTCGCCGCGCAGAATCGCGTCGATGCTGGGCCTGAGCACGTCGAGGCGGCTGACCACAGGCAGCGCGTCCGGTGGCTTGTTGTCCCGCGCGGCCGTGAGAATGCGCTGATCTTGGCGCAGCGCGATCATGAACAGCGGCTTGAACAGAAGGGCTTTGAGATATCCGAGGCCACCTTGACGTGGCCCCGCCAGCACGCAGAAGCCGCGCACGTGGTCATCGTCCTCCTGGCGCAGATGAAATGTCGTCGACAAGTTGATTTGGTCGCGTCCCCAGAATTCGAGCTCGGCGATGCCCGGCGCGATGAAGCGGCCGACGCTGATTGAACGCTCGCCTTCCAGCAACCGGCTGATCAAACCTTCCTGCCGTGGCTCGCCTTCGTACCGGGCCTCGACCCAGCCATTGCCGCCTGTCACGGATACCCTGACCTTCCAGCGCCGGCTGCTCAGCCCGCGCAGCAGGCCGCTATGGGTGAAGTGGGTGTGGGTGGCGTCCAAAATGTTTTCGGCGACGTCGAGCAAGGTCGAGCGAACGCGATTCTCGACAACGCTGCTCACGGTGCCCGGTCCCGACAGCACACCGGGATAAGGTTTGCCGCGTTGGCTGCCCGGCGAAATGTAGATCAGGCCGTTCTGTTCGCGCACCGCATGTGCCGGCACTGCGATGTTCGGCGGCTGCTCCAGCAGGCCCGGCATGCTGCGGCAGCGGCCGTCGCCGCCGAACTGCCAGCCGTGATAGGGGCATTCGATGGTGCCGTCGATCACGCGGCCCAGCGACAACGGCGCGAAGCGGTGCGGGCAGCGGTCGGTTAGGCATTTCAGGGTCTCGCCGGATCGGAACAAGACGAAAGGCTGGCCGCCGAGCAGTACGCGATGCGGCTTCGCGCCGATCTTGCGGCTCAGCGCAACCGCGTACCAGGTCGATGCTCGACCCGTCATAGCTCAAAGCTCCGCAGCATGGCGATGCCGACCCGTTCCAGAATTGCCCGAACCAGACATGCGGCCAGCCGGGTCGTCGGCGCAAGATGGGCGTTGTAGACGGCGGAATATTCCAGCGCGGCGATGCCGCCCCTGTTGCGTTTAAATGATGCGGCGCCGGCGCTCATGTTGTAGAGCATTTTCCGCTCCCGCGCGCGCTTCGCCGCCAGCGCCATCAGCATGCGATAGAGACCTATCGCCTGCGGCACGGTGCTGTCATAGCCGACGATCGGCGCCGTCATGGTGCGGCCGCGGTCGAAGAACGCGATCACGCCGGCGAGTTGTCCGTCTGCGGCGCGTGTCCCCCAGAATTCGAGGATGCCGCCGGCATGTGCCGTTCTCATGAACGCAGCGGTGTATTGCGGGTTCAGCCAGGTGTACTTCTCGAGATAGAGATGCCGGTAGAGCAGCTGCGCGCGAACGAAATCGTCGTCGCGAAATTCCTCCGGCGTGACGAGAGTGAAGCCCGCCTCGTCCAGCAGCGTGCGGTCGCGTCTTTCGTCGCGACCAATCTTCGGCTCAGCGTCCCTGCAATCGAACATGTAGATCTGCCGCGCCGGATACATCTGGTAGCCGGCCTGGCAAAAAGTCCGCATCGTCTCGCGGTCGCTGAAATCGTTCAGAGAGCGCCAGACCACCACGTGTCCGGGATGCTCTTGCGTGATCGCCTGCGTCACCGCCTGAAGCGCATCAAGCGTGACATCGGGAACAGGATTTGTTGCGATCAGCCAGTTGTTCACCTGCACCTGTCGGTCGAGCCCGGCTGCCCGGATCAGCGGATAACCCAGCTTGAGCAGGCCATCCAGCATGGCCGATAACAGCCGATGCTCCGAGAAGTGACGCAGCTCGTCGCGCGCATAATCAATATACGCGACGGAGGGGCAGCACAGATAGCAGGTCGGCCGGGTGCCGCTGTTGATCGTGACGGGAAGCACATGGCGATCGATCTGGCGAAAGCCGACATGGGTGCTGAGATTGCCGATCGCGTTTTCGCTCGGTGCCGACCCGAACAGCTCGCACAATGAATTTGCCTTCGCGGTGTTGTCGATCTCTGTCACCGAGAAGCGTGCCCCTGTCCCGTCTCGCCGGAGAATCCGGCGCGCCCAATCGTTTCAGTTGTTCCGATGGTGGTCAACGCTTTGCCAACGGCTTTGGTAGGTTCACAGCGCCTCCAGCGCTGCGCGCGAAGGGGCCAACGGCAGCCAGTCGGGGATACGACGTTTGGCCAGCCAGTAGGGCCGCCATAGCGACACCCAGCTTTCGCGATTGAGCGGCGCAGTACCCCAGCTCCGCGGCTTGATCACGACCTGCGACAGATCGTGCCTGTGCAGCCATTGACGCGCTGCCCACCACAGCTCGCGCGAGGCCTCGATGTTGCCGGGCCCCTTGAGCTGAACGATGTTTGGCAGCGGGTCGCGATAACGGCGGGCGATCTGCAACGTCGCGACGCGTTCACCGTCCTTCCGCACACTCCAAACTCGCGTTTGATTATGCGCGAGGTTGGTGCCGTAGGTTCGGAGGCAATTCCGCATGGCCCTTGCCTCTTCGGTGATCGCGGTCAACGAATCCAGCGGCAGGAACTCGTAACCTGCTATCCGGCCCGCCCGCAGCCACATATCGGGGATCGGCTGTCGACCGAGATTTGCATGCAGGGTTACTGCGGCTTGCCAATCATGCGCGGCGGAACGTGCGGCATCGATCCGCATGTCCGGTGTCCATGGCCGTTCGATCAGGTCGTGCCCTGCTGTAGCGGGCTCGGCGGAGAACCAGGCCCAAAGAGCGATGCGCCGCAACCGTGCGGGGGGCACCTGCCGCGGATCGCGGACGTATTCGCGCGCGATCCACGCCGCCAACGGCTCATGCGCGATCTCGGCAGCATCGGCCACGAGCTGAAGCCAGGTCGGCGCGAGCTTGGGAGAGCGCGGAAGGTGGTTCGCGATCTGCCGGCGAAGAAGTTCGCCATCGGGCAATCGCGGGATCGGACGCACGAACGCTTCCGGGGGAAGCTTGCGCAGCCACAAGGGCAAGTCGGCAAGTGCGGCGATTTGCGAGAGGGCGGCGCCGTCGATCACGGATGCAATGGCGCGCGCGGGATCGCACCGTGGCCGCGGTACAGCCAGTGCGAAGAGAAGCGCAGGAAAGCTCGCGGCGAGGTCGGCCAAACGTGCGTGTCGCGCGCTCAACGCGCCCACCGCGTCCTGGACGCTCGGGTGATATCGCCGAAGCCGGCGTTCAAGCAGGTCGGAACGCCCGGCCGCCTGACAAGGAGCCGGTAAAACATGGGATGTCATGACACAGGTTCGAGATCGCGGCGCCGATGGGCCGCGGCAGATAAGAGTTGATATGGGGCTTTATCGTTCACCCGGGCCTTTGGTCCCGGGGGAGCGCGTCAAATATCGCGCGGCGAACCCGGGAAGCGTGCTGTCGTCGACATGATCGCCTCCAAAATGAAATTGCGCGCACCCAATAGCTTGGTATTGGCCGGGATGCAACCCGGGACTGCATCCCATTCGCGCGACCGCGGCGATCGAAGTGGTGCAATCTGCATACTGTGTCGGCTCCGGTGGCGGTGGTGGTTCATCAAAAAATCTGCCTTCATGCGCGCCGGGACGGTGCGCTGATGCGGCCGGTCTGCGCCTCCGAAGCTGCTGCCGGGCCTTTGGAGGTTTGGGAAATAGCTTGGCGGAGTGATGATATGAGCGGTTTGGTGATCTCTGGCGGCCGGGTCGTGGATCCCGCGAGCGGAATGGACGCCGTCGGCGACGTGGCGGTGATGGACGGCAAGATTGCCGCCGTCGGCTCCTCGCTCGGCAGCGCCGAGCGGGTGATCGATGCGACCGGGCTCGTGGTCGCGCCCGGCTTCATCGACCTGCACGCCCACGGCCAGTCGGTCCCCGCCGACCGCATGCAGGCCTTCGACGGCGTGACGACGACGCTCGATCTCGAGGCCGGCGTGCTGCCTGTCGCCCCCTGGTACGAGCGCCAGGCGAGGCGAGGCCGCGTGCTGAACTACGGCGCCGCCACCAACTGGGCCTTTGCGCGCATCGGCGCGATGACGGGCTCGAACGCGGAGAGCTCGCTGGAAGCGTTCGGCAACGCCATGCGCGATCGCCGCTGGATGGATAATGTGGCGAGCGATGCGGAGGTGGTGGGAATCCTCGAGCGTCTCACGCGCGGTTTGAACGAGGGCGGCATCGGCATCGGCATCTTGAACGCCTATGCGCCGGGTGCCGGCGTGCAGGAGCTGACCGCGGTGTGCCAGCTCGCGGCCAAGCAAAATGTCCCGACCTTCACCCACGTCGCCTACATGTCGCGCATCGATCCCGAGAGCGCGGCGGAAGCCTATATCCGCCTGATCGGCTATGCCGGCGCGACAGGCGCGCATATGCACATCTGTCATTTCAATTCGTCGAGCAAGACCGATATCGAACGCTGCCGCGTGCTGATCGAGAAGGCGCAGGCACAGGGCCTGCCGATCACGGTCGAAGCCTATCCGTACGGCACCGGCTCGACCGTGCTGGCCGCGGCCTTCTTCAGCGATCCCGAATTCGTCGAGCGCAACGGCACCGGTTACGATTCCGTGCAGCGCGTGACCGACGGCTATCGCTTCCATGACCGCGAGGAACTGCTGAAAGCTCAAGCCGACGAGCCGTCCTCGCTGGTGCTCTGGCACATCCTCGACACCGAGAACAATGCGCATCACCGCGATCTGCTCGATATGTCGGTGCTCTATCCCGGCGGCGCGATCGCCTCCGACGCGATGCCGTGGACGCTGTCGGACGGCAGCACCTACAAGGGCGATGCCTGGCCGCTGCCGGATGACGCCACCTCGCATCCGCGCTCGGCCGGCTGCTTCACGAAGTTCATCCGCGAATGGGTGCGCGAGCGCAAAACCGTGTCGTTGCTCGAAGGTGTGCGCAAATGCGCGCTGATCCCCGCACAGATCCTGTCGCAGAGCACGCCGGCGATGCGCGCCAAGGGCCGGCTGGCAAAGGACGCCGACGCCGACATCGTGGTGTTCGATTACGAGAAGCTGTCGGATCGCGCGACGTTCACGGCGATGAACCGTGCGTCGGAAGGCGTGCGACATCTCGTGGTCAGCGGCCAGGTGCTGATCAGCGACGGCGTGCTCGACGTCGCGGCGCGGCCCGGAAAGCCCGTGCGCCGTCCCGTCGTCGGGAGCTGATCGATGCCGGTTCCCGTTCTCCTGGTCACCGGTTTTTTGGGGGCGGGCAAGACCACGGTCGTCAACCATCTGCTGGCGAACGCGGAAGGACGGCGCATTGCCGCCATCGTCAACGATTTCGGCGCGATCAATATCGATGCCGAATTGATCGCCGGCGCGAGCGACGGCGTGGTCAGTCTCGCCAATGGCTGCATCTGCTGCTCGCTCGAAGGCGATTTGTTGCGGACACTCTCGGTCTTGCTGCGGCGCGATTCGAAGCCGGACTACATCGTCATCGAGACCAGCGGCGTCGCCGATCCCGGCGACGTCGTCCGCAATTTGATGGATCCGGTGATCCTGCGCGAGGCGCCGCTGGAAACGGTGCTCTGCGTGATGGACTCGGCAACGCCGCGGGCCGCTCTGGATGATGCGCTGATGCGGTCGCAGCTGCGCGTCGCCGACATCGTGGCGCTGAGCAAGCTGGATCTGGCTGACGAAGGCGCAGGCGTGCGGATGCGCGAGGCCATCCGCGCGCAACGCGTGCCCGCCGTGGTGGTCGACGCGAAGCACGGCGAGCTTCCAGCCGCGCTGCTGTTTCCCGCGACCACCGACCGCGCGCCCGCGCTGCGCGAGCCGGGACCGAAACGTCCGGCAGAAGAGCGCTTCGAGACGCTGAGCTGGACCTCGGACCGGCCGCTCTCGCTGCCGCGATTGCAGCAAGCAATCGGCCGGCTTGCGCCGAAGCTGGCACGTGCAAAAGGCCTGTTCGAAACGGTCGAGCAGCCCGGACGTCTGATGGTGTTTCAGTTCGCCGGCGGCCGCGCGACACTGGCGCCGGGCGAGCCGCCGAGTGAAGGCGTGCCGCGGGCGCGGATCGTCTTCATCGCCGAGCTCGGGGTGCTGTCGAAAGCCGAGCTCGACGCGCTTATGGACGGGTGTGTTGCTTCAGCTTGAATTGAGGCGATAGGAGCCAATCGCTTCCGTCGACGCCGCCTTACACCACAGCGTGCATGCTGAACGTTCAGCCTCAATCCTCCACCGGCAATCCATCCCCGTGCACATACCATTCTGCGCGTGACGCCCACTGGACATGCCGGTCGGGTGTCGTGCCGAGCGGCTCGTCGAACGCGCCGGCATGGATGATCGCCTCGCGCCCGCTGCGTGTGAGGTGTGGCATCGGGCTGCCGCAGGTTTTGCAGAATGCGGTGGCAAAGCTGCGTGCATTGGGCAGATCGAAGCGAGCGACAGATGCTTCGCCGCGCAGCCAGCGCAGTGCGCCGGCCTTGACGACCACCTCGCAGGAATGCGCGGTCCCGGTCGCCTTGCGGCAACGCGAGCAATGGCAGTTGAGAAAACGATCGAACGGACCTTCGACCTCGAAAGCGACCTTGCCGCACAGGCAGCTTCCCCGGAACGTAGTCATGTCACTCCCCGTCCGGCTCGGCCGGCTGCTCGGCTGTCTCTTCCGCATGAACCGGAGAGGCGCCGCGCGCGCTGCGCAACCGGATCATCGTGTCGATCACGTCGACGTCGACTTTCAACATGTCGAGATCGCGCGTCATCTCCCGTACTTCCTGGCCCTTCCGCGCCAGTTCTTCGGAAACGTCGACCGACATCTTGCGCTCGGTCACATTGCCTTGCGTGTTGACGAACAGCTTGGCACGCATCCATTCGAGCCGCGCCCGCTGAGTGTCGCGCTCGAACTTCTTCTCCGCATAGCGACGGCGCGCCTCAGCATAAGCGCCGACCAGCGCGGTCTCCGGCAGGCTCCACAACTGCTCGACCGGCATGGTCATGTGGTTCAGGTCCTGAGTTCGGCTCGGCGGAGGCTCGCTCCGCGGCCTATCAGACCCTTCCGGCCGGCAATTCTCAAGAGGGTATTGGCAGGTCCTTCGAGCTCACGCGAATTGCGCGATGCCGTGGCCGACGGACCAGTTCTCCGCGGGGGCATCGAGCACGTTGACGAATACGTCCTCGGGGCGGATGCCGGGATTGTCGCCGAGCAGGTCGGCGATCCGGCGATAGAGCGCCTTCTTCTGCTCCGGGGTGCGCGAGGCGAACACGGTGATCTGGATCAGCACGGCATCCTCGCTGCGGTTGACGCCATAGGCGTTGCCGCAGCGGAAGTTCGCGGGCGACAGCTCGCTGATGGTCATGAACTCGTCGCCTTCAGGCACGTTCAGCGCCTCGCGCATGGCGCGATAGAGACCGTCGAGGATGGCCTGCCGATAGGAATCCGGCTTTCCGGCGCGCATGGAGATGTGAAGGAGAGGCATGAGCTGGTCCCTTTGCATGCGGCCCCGACCGGCTGCGGCGCATGCAAGCGCTGGCCGCTCGGCCTATTGACGAAATGGGCTATCAATCCCGGCTAGTATTTGACACGATGTCCAGAAACCATATTCTTGACATCGTGTCAAATAATGCCTGCGAGGCAGAGGAGCATGATTTGAGGCCCCGCGAGTTCGATCACGACGACGTCCTGCGCATCGCGTTCGACCAGTTCTGGCGCAAGGGCGTGCGCGGCACCTCGCTGTCCGACATTGCGCGCGATGCCGGGGTGCAGCGCGGCAGCCTCTACAATGCGTTCGGCAGCAAGGAGGCTCTGTTCCTCCAGGCCTATGAGCGCTATGCCGGCGACTATCTCGTTGCTCTGCAAAAAGCACTCGGCGCAGGTTCGTTGCGCAAGCGCCTCACCGCGTTCTTCGATCTGACCATCACCAATTTCCGTTCCGGCTCGCCGCCGCGCGGATGTCCGACGACGCGGGGGCTGATGGAGCTCGGCGCGGCTGAAGGCGAGGGGCTCGATGAAGACGCGCGGAAGGCCTTTGCGAACCTGGTGTCGCGCATCACGGCCCTGGTTCAGGACGCATTGTCCGCGGGGACCGAGCGCGGCGAATTCAGCGGCAACCCGGCGGTCGCGGCCCTGCACATCGTCACGGTCACGCGCGGCCTCGCCGTGCTCGAACGGGCTTTCGACGACGAGCCGCAACTGCGCAGGATCGCGGCCCACACCATCGATCTCGTGCTCGGCAAGGGCGCTCGCTAGAGCGTTTTCGAGCGAAGTGGATACCGGTTCGCGTCAAGAAAACGCGTCAAAACAAGAATCTAGAGCGCCCGTTCCGATTCCTTGGGAACGGGAAGGCTCTAGGCCTCAGCAGAACGCGAGTGCGTTGACGGCCTGCGTGGCCGCACGCTCCTGCTCGATCCCGACGAACTGGCCGACGACGGTCTTGAGCTCTGCGCTCTCCCTGCGGCGCGCAACGGCCAGGACGCGCATCAATTCCGCCTCGTCCTTTGACAGCCGCCGGCACGATGGTGGCATGAAGCAGAGATCACAGGGGCGTCCGCTGCGCAGGATTCTGACCAGCGCGGCAACGCGGGCGACCAGCAGCGGGCTGTCGGTAATGCCGGGCGCCTCGTCGGCAAAGCGATAGGCCGCCTCCCAGCAATCGGAGGCGCCGGTCGCATAGGCAGCCCCAATGAAGCGGAAAAGCGAGAGCGCCGTTCGGCAAAACTCGTCGCAGCCTTCGATGCTTCGCTGCTCGTCCTGCTTCATGAACGATCTCGTCAGTGCAAGGTGGGGCTTCCGACGAGCCAGCTCTTCATCGCCATCGTCTGCCCAACATTGAGAGTCCTGACGTGCCGATCCGGCAGGATGAGGCCGGCCATGCGGAAGATCGTAGCAAGTCCTTTGACGGGCGCGAGCGCCCAATCGGCGCCAACCGGCGGCAGCCAGCTTTTGAACTGTTCGCGCGCGACATCGATGCGCTGCTCTTGCGCCGCCACGATCGCGCGCAAGATTCCTTGCTCGCTCTCCGACATCTTCGGGCAGGTGGGGCAATGAACCTGGATGGCCGTATGCGCCGTGCACGCAAAGATCTCGATGATGGTCTCCAGCGAGGGCACGGCATCGCCGACGCGAAAATGGTCGTAGACCTCCTGGATATCCGCTGCGGTCGGAACGGCAGTCCCGCTTCGAGCCTTCGCTCGAAATCCCCAGATGAAGAGCCGCTCGGCTGCGCCCAACGCAGGAAGGTCGAGCGGTCTGGTGTCTGTCGATTGATGCATGAAGTCTCTGGCTGTTCGTTACGCTGGCTATTGGCGCCGCTCACGCCCGGTTGGCGCAAGAGATCTGTCGCGATCGTTCTGCCAGCGGCACGCGCAAGTCAACGCCGTGACGGCCGATATCGAGGTCTTCTAGAAACGCGCCAGCATTGAAGGCTCCTTGTTTGGAGCCATTCCAATGCAGCCGCAAATCGTCGACGAATTTCAAAGTGCGCTCGCACCGAGGGCCAGGTCGATCCTGTTGTGCGACTCGGGCGAGATCGCGCAGACGCGAAGGTCCACGTCGGGAACCTGATTGCTTAAAGCTTTGCTAAGACCATCGGGTTAAAATGGCATATCAGCCCCGCCAAATCTTGCGAGCACCGATGATTTTCTCCCGCATCAGTTTCAAGCTGGTTCTCATTGTCGGCATCAGCCTTCTCGGCATGATCGCGCTGGCGCCGATCGCGCTGTCGACCCTGCGCAGCCAGATGATCGCCGACCGCCAGGCCAAGACGCAGCACATGGTCGATGTCGGTTACGGCATCCTGGCGCACTACCAGAAGCTCGAGAGCGAGGGAAAGCTTCCGCGCGAACAGGCGCAGGCCGCTGCGATGGCCGAGATCAAGAGCCTGCGTTACGACAAGGTCGAGTATTTCTGGATCAACGACATGACTCCCAAGATGATCATGCACCCGATCAAGCCCGAGCTTGACGGCAAGGATCTCGCCGGGATGAAGGATCCCTCCGGCAACGCGCTGTTCGTCGGCTTCGTTGACGTTGTCAAGAAACAGGGCGCGGGCTTCTACAGCTACCTCTGGCCGAAGCCCGGCTTCGAGCAGCCGGTCGGGAAAATCTCCTATGTGAAGGGCTTTGCACCCTGGGGCTGGATCATCGGCACCGGCATCTATCTCGACGATGTCGACGCCGTCTTCCGCCAGGATGCGATGACGTTCGGCCTGGTGTGCCTCGTCGTGTTCGTGCTGGTGCTCGGCGCATCCTTCGTGATCGGCCGCAGCGTGACCCGGCCGCTGGCGAAAATCACCGGATTGACCGAGCGTCTCGCCGCCGGCGACAGCGCGTTCGAGGTGCCCTACACCAACCGAGCCGACGAGGTCGGCGGGCTCGCCAAGGCGCTGGCCGTGTTCAAGGACAATGCGTCGGCCGTGGGTCGGATGCATGCCGAGCAGCAGGAGACCAAGCAGCGGGCCGACGACGAGAAGCGCAAGACGATGGCCGATCTCGCCGGCAGGTTCGAGGCGAGCGTCCAGGCCGTCGTTCGCGACGTCTTCAACGAGGCGCGCGCGATGCAGCAGGCCGCGCAAGGCATGTCCGAGACGGCGAACAAGGCGACCGACCGCGCGAGCTTTGTCGCCACTGCCTGCCAGCAGGCATCGAACAACGTGCAGACGGTGGCTTCCGCTGCCGGGCAATTGTCGGCCTCGATCACCGAGATCAGCCAGCGCGTCGCGCAGGCTGCTTCCGTGGCGGACAAGGCGGCCGCCGATGGTCAGCGCACCAATGATACCGTGCAGGGGCTGGCCGCGGCTGCCCACAAGATCGGCGAGGTCATCGACCTCATCAACCAGATCGCCTCGCAGACCAATCTGCTCGCGCTCAACGCCACCATCGAAGCCGCGCGTGCCGGTGAGGCCGGCAAGGGCTTTGCCGTGGTTGCGAGCGAGGTGAAGTCGCTGGCGAGCCAGACCGCGAAAGCGACCGACGAGATCGGCGCCCAGATCACCGCGATCCAGGCCGAGACCAACCAGGTCGTTGGCAACATCGAGAGCATCCGGGCCACCATCATGGAGGTCAACGAGATCTCCTCGTCGATCGCAGCCGCGGTCGAAGAACAGGGCGCCGCGACGCAGGCCATTGCGCACAGCGTGCAGGAGGCAGCCTCCGGCACCGATCAGGTCTCGCAAAACATCTCCGGCGTCACCGACGCGACGGCGGAGACCGGCCAGGCCGCGGGTCTCGTGCTGCAGTCGAGCGGACGCCTGACTGAGAAGCTGCAATCGCTGGAGAACGAGGTCAGCGCCTTCGTTGCGGGCGTGCGAGCGGCCTGACGCGCAACCTTTCTCCGCGTATTTCCGCGTCACGGTATCGCCCGTGATGCCGACGAACTGTTTGTCTTGACATGACGTTCGCCGTGCTCGACGTGTAATGACGTCGGACGAAGGCACATCTGTGCCCGAAAAGAAAAAGCGCGCGGGAAGACGTCATGAGTGCGGGCCTCAACGAGAAGAACTACCTCGCCACCTTGCACGGCCTTTGGGACAAGGCTTGGCCCAAGGACATGCCGCGCTCGCCGAACTACCTGCATGGCGAAGTTCCCTTGACGGAATATCTGCGCGCCTGGGCCAAGAAGAGCCCCGCACGTCCCGCGGTGATCTTCTACGGGCACGTCACGACCTATGCCGAGCTCGACCAGCAGAGCGACCGCTTTGCCGCGCTGTTGCAGGCCAAGGGCGTGCGCAAGGGCGATCGCGTCGCGGTCTTCCTGCCGAACTGTCCGCAATTCCACATCGTGTTCTTCGGCATCCTGAAGCTCGGCGCCGTCCATGTGCCCGTGAGCCCGCTGTCGCGTGCGTTCGAGCTGTCCTACGAGCTCAACGACACCAAGGCCGAGGTGATCGTGGCGCTGGACCAGCTCATTCCGGTCGTCGAGCAGGTCAGAGGCGAGGTGAGCCTGCGGGAGATCATCGTCACCAGCTTTGCCGATGTCGTGCCGGCGACGCCCACATTTCCGACGCCGGACTCGATCCGCGCGCCGCGCATCGCGGTTTCAGGCGCGACCGATCTGTTGCCCGCGCTCGCAGCACAGTCCGCACCCACCGCGCTGCCGGCGCCCGGCCTCGATGAGGTCGCCGCGCTCAACTACACCGGCGGCACCACCGGCATGCCGAAGGGCTGCGTCCACACCCATCGCGACATGGTCTATACGGCCGCCGCCAATTACGGCATCTCGGTGCTGTCGGACGAGAGCAGCGTGTTCCTGTCGTTCTTTCCGGAGTTCTGGATCGCGGGCGAGAATTTCGGCCTGATCTTCCCGCTGTTCTCCGGCGGAACGCTGATCCTGCTGGCGCGCTGGGATGCCGTCGGCGCGATGGCCGCGATCGACAAGTACAAGGTCACGATCACCGCGATGCCGGTTGATGGCGCGGTCGAGCTGATGGACCATCCGCGCTGGAACGAGTTCGACCTGTCGTCGCTGAAGCAGGTCCGCGTCGTGTCTTTCGTGAAGAAGCTCAACGCCGACTATCGCAAGCGCTGGAAGGATCTCACCGGCACGATCCTGATGGAGGCGGCCTGGGGCATGACGGAGACCCACACCTCCAACACCTTCACGGCCGGCTTCCAGGACGACGATTTCGATCTCAACAACCAGCCGATCTTCGTCGGCCTGCCGGTCCCCGGCGCCGAGTTCAAGATCACCGATTTCGAGACCGGCGCATTGCTGCCGCTCGGCGCGGAGGGCGAGATCCGCGTGCGCACGCCGTCGCTGCTCAAGAGCTACTGGAACAAGCCGGAGGCGACCGCGGAGGCGCTGATCGACGGCTGGCTGCGCACCGGCGACATCGGCACCATCGACAAGGACGGCTTCCTCCACTTCCTCGGCCGCCGCAAGGAGATGTTGAAGGTCAAGGGCATGAGCGTGTTTCCGCCGGAGATCGAGGCGCTGCTCGGCCAGCATCCGAAGGTGCTGGGCTCAGGCGTGATCGGGCGCGACGACCCCGACAAGGGGCAGGTGCCGGTAGCCTATATCCAGCTCAAGCCTGAGGCCGTCGGCACCATCTCCGCCGAGGATCTGCGAGCCTGGTGTGCCGAGCGCATGGCCGTCTACAAGGTCCCGGAGATACGCATCATTGACGCGCTGCCTCTGACGGCGACCGGCAAGGTGAAGAAGCAGGAGCTCAATCCAGACCTTCCTGCTGCCGTTTAGTTGAGAGATACGATGTCGTTCAAAAAGCTTCTGATCGCCAATCGCGGCGAGATCGCCATCCGCATCGCGCGCGCCGCCGCCGACGCCGGCATCGCCACGGTGGCGATCCATCCCGCCGACGACGCAATGTCGCTGCATGTGCGTGTCGCCGACGAGGCCGTCGAAATCCCCGGCCGCGGCGCGCGGGCCTATCTCGACATCGAAGCGGTCGTGAAGGCGGCGAAGAGCGCCGGCTGCGATGCCGTGCATCCCGGCTACGGCTTCCTCAGCGAGAACGCGGCGTTCGCGAAAGCTTGCGCCGATGTGGGCATCACCTTCGTCGGGCCGAAGCCGGCGGCACTCGAGCTGTTCGGCGACAAGGTCGCGGCGCGGCAATTGGCAAAGCGCTGCGGCGTGCCGATCATTGCCGGCACCAGCGGGCCGTCGAGCCTGGAGGAGATTACGGCGTTCTTCACCTCGCTCGGCAGTACTGCGGTGATCGTGATCAAGGCGATGGCCGGCGGCGGTGGCCGCGGCATGCGTGTCGTTGAGAAGGCTAACGATCTCGCGGAGGCCTATGCGCGCTGCCAGTCCGAAGCCAAGGCGGCGTTCGGCTATGACGGCGTCTATGCCGAGCGGCTGATCCGGCAGGCCCGTCATATCGAGGTGCAGATCGTCGGCGACCATCACGGCGCAATCTCCCATCTCTGGGAGCGCGAATGCACCATCCAACGCCGGCACCAGAAGCTGATCGAAGTGGCGCCGAGCCCCTCGCTCAGCGATGGCTTGCGTGGCCGCATCATCGAGGCGGCCAAGCAGCTTGCGGCGGCCGCGTCGTATGACAATCTCGGCACGTTCGAGTTTCTGGTCGATGGCATGGCTGAAGACAGCTTTGCCTTCATCGAGGCCAATCCGCGGCTCCAGGTCGAGCACACCGTGACGGAAGAGGTGCTCGGCCTCGATCTCGTCCGCGCCCAGCTCGCGGTTGCCGCCGGAACTTCGCTGGCCTCGCTTGGGCTGGCGCAAGCATCGATCCCGAAGCCGCGCGGCTATGCCATGCAGCTCCGCGTCAACATGGAGACGCTGGACGAGACCGGCGCGACACATCCGACCGGCGGCGTGCTCGCCGTGTTCGAACCGCCGTCAGGTCCCGGCGTCCGCGTCGATAGCTTTGGCTATGCCGGTTACAAGACCAGCGCGGCCTTCGACTCGCTGCTGGCCAAGGTGATCGTGCATACGCCCGGCGAAGCCTGGCACGATGTCGTGGCAAAAGCCTCGCGCGTCTTGCGCGAGTTCCGGATCGATGGCGTCGTCACCAACATCGCCTTCCTCCAGGCGGTGCTGGCGAATCCCGATTTCAGAACCAATCGCATTGCGACTGACTTCATCGATCGCAACATCGCGAAGCTGGTCGAGGCGGCGGATGGCGCGGCCAAGCCGCTCTACTTTGCCGCCGCCGAGCGAAGCGGTGCGCACGGTGCCGAGGCCCAGGTCGCGCCAGTCGTGCCGGAAGGCGCGGTCATGGTCGCAGCGCCCTTGCAAGGGACCATCGTCACCATCCAGGTGAAGGAGGGCGAGGTCGTCCGCCCGGGCCAGCAGCTTGCCGTGATCGAGTCCATGAAGATGGAGCATCTGGTCATGGCCGAGCAGGGCGGGCGTGTGACCAAACTCGTCGCCGGCGACGGCGTCACGCTGCTGCATGGCGAACCGATTCTCTATCTCGAACCGCTCGACGTCGCGGCCGATAGTACGGCCGCGGAAGCGGAGATCGATCTGGATCACATCCGTCCCGATCTTGCCGAGCTGATCGCGCGCCAGGCCAACACGCTCGATGCGAACCGTCCAGCCTCGGTCGAGCGCCGCCGCAACACCGACCAGCGCACCGCGCGCGAGAACGTCGCCCAGCTCGTCGACGAAGGCTCCTTCATGGAGTACGGCAGCCTCGCAATTGCGGCGCAGCGCCGGCGGCGCAAGCTCGACGACCTCATCAAGAACACGCCGGCTGACGGCCTCGTGATGGGGGTCGCCACCGTCAATGCCGAAAAATTCGGTGGCGATGCCGCGCGCTGCATCGTCGTGGCCTATGACTACACCGTGCTTGCGGGCACGCAGGGCCACATGAACCACAAGAAGATCGACCGCATGCTCACGCTTGCGGAAGACTGGCGCGTGCCGCTGGTGTTTTACGCCGAAGGCGGCGGCGGCCGGCCCGGCGATACCGACCGGCTCGGCATGACCGGTCTCGATGGGCCGTCGTTCGTGCAGTTCGCAAGGCTCTCCGGCCTAGTGCCTGTCATTGGCGTTGTCTCCGGCTATTGCTTTGCCGGCAACGCAGCGATGCTCGGCTGCTGCGATGTCATCATCGCCACCAAGAACGCCTCGATCGGCATGGGCGGCCCCGCGATGATCGAGGGCGGCGGACTCGGCGTCTATCACCCGGCCGAGGTCGGCCCGGTCTCGTTCCAGTCGCCGAACGGCGTCATCGACATCCTCGCCGAGGACGAGGAGGAGGCGACCTCCGTCGCGCAAAAATACCTGTCCTATTTCCAGGGCGCGGTGACGGACTGGGAGGCTGCGGACCAGCGCCTGCTCCGTCGCGCGATCCCTGAAAACCGCCTGCGCGTCTACGACATCCGCAGCGTGATCGACCTCGTCGCCGACAAGGATGCCGTGCTGGAGTTGCGCCGCGACTACGGCGTCGGCATGATCACCGCGCTGATCCGCATCGAGGGCAAGCCGTTCGGTCTGATCGCCAACAATCCGCGCCATCTCGGCGGGGCCATCGATGCCGATGCCGGCGACAAGGCCGCGCGCTTTCTCCAGCTCTGCGACGCCTTCGATCTGCCGATCGTCTCGCTCTGCGACACGCCCGGCTTCATGGTCGGCCCGGAGGCCGAGAAGACCGCGATCGTGCGCCACGTTTCGCGCATGTTCGTCACGGGGGCGAGCCTTACCGTGCCGTTGTTCGGCATCGTGCTGCGCAAGGGCTATGGCCTTGGCGCGCAGTCGATGATCGGCGGGGGCTTCCATGCCTCGTTCTTCACGGCGGCCTGGCCGACCGGCGAATTCGGCGGCATGGGTCTGGAAGGCTACGTCCGCCTTGGCTTCCGCAAGGAGATGGAGGCGATCGCCGATCCCGAGGAGCGCGAGACCTATTACCGCAACAAGGTCGCCGAGCTCTACGCCAACGGCAAGGCCGTATCGATCGCTTCCGTGTTCGAGATCGACAACGTCATCGATCCCGCCGAAACGCGGCGCTGGATCATGGCGGGTCTGCGGTCAGTCCCGAAGCCGCCGGCGCGAACAGAGAAGAAGCGGCCGTGTATTGATACGTGGTGAGGGCAGTGCAGCAAATGCAATGCGGCGTCATTCCGGGGCGCGCGTCAGCGCGAACCCGGAATCCCGAGATTCTCAGGTGCGCAATTGCGCACCATAGCTCGGCTCTTCGAGCCGCCCAGGAATGACAGCGAAAACCGGTTCCCGATTGACATCCCCGCCCGTGCTGCCAGACTTTGCACAATAATACAGGGTGGAGACGTCCGCGATGGCCAGCCTCTCGGCCTCGAACCATGTCGCCCGTGTCTTGTCCGTGGCCAATCACGTGGCCGACGTCGACGCATCGTCGCGCATCGAAAACTCCTGGCGGCGCTGCCTGATCAGCCACAAGCTCGATCCTGCCCGTCAAGGCCCGCCGCAGACCCTCACCGAGGCCGAGGTCCGTCACGTCGCCGAGCCCATGGAAGAGACCATCCGGCTGCTCACGCCCGAACTCGACGATCTTGCCCGCGTGCTGCGGGACGCCGGCTATTGCGTCAATCTGGCTGACGTGAACGCGACCATGCTGTTCAGTCGCCTGCCGGGCGAATCCGATGCGCGAATGTTCATGGACTGGAAGATCTATACCGGTTCGAACTTTGCCGAGACCTTTGAGGGCACCAACGGGCTCGGGACAGCGCTTGCCGAGCAGAAGCCGATCCTGGTGCACCGCGACGAGCATTTTCGTGCGCAATGGCACATGTTCTCCTGCGCGGTGGCGCCGTTGTTCGATCAGGCCGGGCGGCTTGCCGGCGCGGTCAACATCACCTCCTGCCGCGAGGACCTCGAACGCACTGCGCATCAGCTCGCGCTCGCGGTGACCATGGAAGCGACGCGGCGGATGGAGGGCGCGATCTTCCGCGATCATTTCCGCAACGCCTGGATCGCGACCGTGCCGGGCGACGGCGGTAGTGGTCTGCTCGCTTATGACGACGACCGCCGCATCGTTGGCGCCTGCCGGCAGGCGCGCGCATTGCTCGGCCTCACCGATGGCCTGATTGCATCGGGTATCGATCTGTCGCGCTACATCAAGCTCGATCCCTCGCGCCATGCGGACGAGCTCGTCGAGTTGCGCCGCGCCGACGGCCGTCCGCTGGGACGGAGCCATGTTACCCCGCCGCTGCGCGCAAAATCCTCCGCGCTGCGCCGTGATGCACCCGCCGATCGCTTCGACGCGCTCCACCGGCTCGCCGGACGCGATCCCGGCCTGGTCAAGAGCGTGAAGCGGCTCCGGAGCATCGGCGATCACAACCTGCCGGTGCTGCTGCACGGCGAGACCGGCGTCGGCAAGGATGTGTTCGCGCGTGCCATTCACGCCGCGAGCAATCGCGCCCGCAACAACTACGTCGCGCTGAATTGCGCGGCGATGCCGGAGAGCCTGATCGATGCCGAGCTGTTCGGCTACGAGGCCGGCGCCTTCACAGGCGCGCGCCGCGACGGCTCGAAGGGTCTGATCGTGCAGGCCGACGGCGGCACGCTGTTTCTGGACGAGATCGGCGACATGCCGATCGCGTTGCAGACACGCCTGCTGCGCGTGCTGGAGAATCGCGAGGTCTGGCCGCTCGGCGCGCTCAAGCCGGTGCCGGTGGACATCCGCCTGATCAGCGCCACCCATCGCGATCTCGGCCGCATGGCGGAGGAGGGTGCCTTCCGCGCCGACCTCTATTTTCGCCTGCGCGGCATGGAGGTGCGGCTGCCGGCCCTGCGCGAGC
Source organism: Bradyrhizobium manausense (assembly GCF_018130615.1). Taxonomy (GTDB): domain Bacteria; phylum Pseudomonadota; class Alphaproteobacteria; order Rhizobiales; family Xanthobacteraceae; genus Bradyrhizobium; species Bradyrhizobium manausense_A. The sequence continues at coordinate 45,141 of NZ_JAFCKB010000011.1, read as the reverse complement.
GCGCGGATCGCGATGACATCATCCGCCAAATCGCATGCGAGGAGGCGCCGACCTGCCGCCTCTCGGGCGAAGCATGGGCGCTGCTGTCGACCTACTCCTATCCCGGCAACATGCGCCAGCTCCGTCACGTGCTGCGACTTGCCGGCTGTACGGCGGAGGGGGGCGTCATCGTGGATGCCGATCTCGATCTCCCGCCATTCGGAGGGAGGATAGCGGCGACCGATCTCGGAGCCGCCGAACGCGCGACGATCGTCGAGGCGCTTCGCAAGCACGGCGGCCGCGTCACCGAGGCGGCGCGAACGCTGAAGCTCAGCCGCGCGACACTGTATCGGAAGATCAAAGCGATGAAGATCGAGACCGCACAGTAGCGCACCCTTACGAAAAATCCGTCCAGCTCAAATGCCGCGAATCGAGATCGCCCACGGAAACTGTCTCGCGGATTTCCTGCGGCGTGTGGAAGCTGCTGCGCAGATACACCAGCGGTGCGGCCGCGGCCGAATGGGTCGCTCCGCGGACCTCGCCGACGAAGATCGAATGCGTCCTGGTCTCGAACTCCTGCGCCAGCGCGCAGTCGAACGCGGCGACCGCATCCGTCAGCACCGGCGCGCCGGTCACCTCGCGCGTCCATTGGCCGAACGCAAACCGCTCGTCGCCGTTGACGCCCTTCTGGCCGCTGAAGGTCAGCGCCAGCAGGGCGTGATCCTCGTGCAGAAAGTTGATCGCGAACGCGCCTTCCTCGCGGATGCGCGCGTGTGCGCTGGCGTTGCGGTTGACGCAGACGATCAGCGACGGCGGGTTGTCGGACAGCGAGGTGGCCGAGGTCACCGTCAGCCCGGTGCGCTTGCCGTGCTCGGCGCCGACCGTGACCAGTGCGACCGCGCCGGCGCATTGGCGCATCGCCTGCTTGAAATCCTTGGCGTCCACCGTCACGTCGACATCTCCCAAGAGAAATGGCGGGTGCGGCACGTTCGCGCCGCACCCGTATCCGGTCAAGCTGCCTTCTTCGCGGAGCCGAGATGCGTCAGGCGCGGCATCACTTCGTTCTTGAGCAGAGAGAGCGAGTGGTGCCAGGCTTCCGGCTTGTGCTTGTAGTCGAAGCCGAACACGCAGAGCACGCCGAAGCCGCCGACCTCGTCATAGATCGTCTCGATCTTTTCGGCGATGGTCGCAGGCGAGCCGACGATCCAGTTCCGCTTGGCGCAATATTCGACGGTGACGTCGCTGTCGGGCACGTCGGGCGCGTGCTTGAGATAGTCCTTGAAGCCGAAATGACCGAGCAGGGGCAGGAAGTACTCGCTCATCATCCGGCCCATCATGTCCCCGGTCGAAAGCTTCCAGGCCTCCTCATCGGTGTCGGCGACGAACACCTCGCGCACCAGACGCCAGTCCTGCCGGTTCGGCTTGCGGCCGGTCTTGGCGGCGCCGATCTCGACCGAGTCCCAATGGCTGGAGACATAGGCCGGGTTGAGGTTGAGGCTCATCGGAATGAAGCCGCGCTCGCCGGCGAGCTTCAGCGTGTCCGAATTCTTCGAGAGCCCGGCGACGCCGATCGGCGGATGTGGCGCTTGCAACGGCTTGATGTGCGGCTTGAGGAAGTCGAACATCGTGTCGGGCTTGGTCACCGTCCAGAACTTGCCCTTGTGCGTGAACGGCGCCGGCTCGGTCCACAGCTTCAGGATGATCTCGAGCGCCTCGCGGGTCATGTCGCGGTTCTGGCCGCTCATGCCGTCGACGTTGAACATCGCCCAGTCGCTCGGCAGGCCGGACGCAGCGACGCCGAAATTCAGACGGCCCTCGGAGAGATGGTCCAGCATCGCGACGCGGTTGGCGAGCTCTGCCGGGTGATGATAGGGCAGCAGGAAGCCGCCGGGGCCGATGCGCAGGCGCTTGGTCTGCATCAGGGCCTGCGCGATCAAGAGGTCCGGCGTGGGATTGGGTTCCCAGGGCGCGGTGTGGTGCTCGCCGATCCAGGCTTCCTGATAGCCGAGCTCGTCGAGCCAGCGCAGGACCTGCAGGTCCCAGTCATGTCCTTCCTTCAGGCCGCACTCCGGCGGATGCGAAGGCATCGTGAAATAGCCGATCTCCATGGGTTTCCTCATCTGATGTTGACGCGTCTTGCTGCGCGTTCGCTGACGTGAACGGAAATGGCTTCAGCAAGCGGTGTGCCAGCGCCGGGAGCGCCTCAAGCTTGTGAGAAAACGCTGGTTTAAGGCCGCAATAGCCGATATCCCGGGGCGGATTTGCAACGCGCCGTCTCATTGTCGCGAGACGGCGTCTCGGCCGTGAGACCTGAGGATACGATTCGAAATGACAGAACCTGCTTATGTCGCGGTGGACTGGGGCACGAGCAGCTTTCGGCTCTGGCTGGTCGATCGCACTGGCCATGTGCTGGCCGAGCGCCGCAGCGATGAGGGCATGATGGCCGCGGCCAAGGCCGGCTTCCCCGGCGTGCTGCAAGCGCACCTGGCCGCGGTTCAAGCGCCGGCTCATCTGCCAGTGCTGATCTGCGGCATGGCTGGGGCCAAGACCGGATGGGTCGAGGCCGGTTATGTCGATACGCCGGCGCCGCTGTCGGCGGTCCTCAAGCAAGCCGCCCGCGTACCGGGCGAGGGGCGCGACATCCGCATCCTGCCGGGCATCGCGCAGCGCGACACAAAAGCACCGGACGTGATGCGCGGCGAGGAGACGCAATTGCTCGGTGCGCTCGGCTTGGGAGCCGCAGGCGAGGCGCTGGTGTGCATGCCCGGCACGCATTCAAAATGGGTGCGCGTGAAAGATGGCACGGTCGAACATTTCGCGACGTTCATGACCGGCGAGCTCTTCAGCGTCGTGTCGCGCGAGACGATTCTCGCGCTCGCGGTGGCCGGCGCGGATGAGGCCGAGGATGTCGCGAGCTTCAAGGCGGCGGTGAATGCCGCGTACGAAGCGCCAGCCTTTGCAGCCAATCTTCTGTTCACCGCGCGGTCGCGTCAGCTGTTGTTCGGCGGCACGCCGGCCGCTGCGCGCGAGACGCTATCGGGCACGTTGATCGGCGCCGAACTGGCGGCAGGGCTTTCCGGCAGCGTGCCGAAGGCCGGCGTCACGCTGATTGCATCGGGCCGGCTGGCGGCACTGTACCGGCTTGCCTTCGGCGCGCTGAATGTCGAGGTGAACCCGATCGACGCTGATGAAGCGGTGCGCCGCGGCCTGTCGATGGCGGCTGCGGCGATCTGGACGAAGTGAGAGGATTTTTGAGATGAGCGTTCCCTTTCCGTCGATGAAGCGGCCCCTGGTCGCGATCCTTCGAGGCGTGAAACCGGAGGAGACCGAGGCCATCGTCGGCGTGCTGATCGAGGCCGGCATGACCGCGATCGAGATCCCGCTGAACTCGCCGGATCCGTTCCGCTCCATCGGCCTTGCGGCGAAGCTCGCGCCTTCAGGCGTGCTGATTGGTGCCGGCACGGTGCTGACTGCGGCCGATGTCGATCGTCTCAACGATGTCGGCGGCAAGCTCATGGTCTCGCCGAATGTCGACACCGAGGTGCTGGCGCGTGCACATCAGCACGGCATGGTGACGCTGCCCGGCGTGTTCTCGCCGACGGAAGCGCTGCTCGCCGCGCGCTCCGGCGCATCAGGCCTGAAATTCTTTCCGGCGAGCGTGCTCGGCGCGTCCGGCATCGCCGCGATCCGCGCCGTGCTGCCCGCAGGTGTGATGATCGCCGCCGTCGGCGGCGTCTCCGATCAGAATTTTGCCGAATACATCAAAGGCGGCGTCACGGCGTTCGGACTGGGGTCCAGCCTCTACAAGCCCGGGATGTCAGCCGCCGATATCGCCGCACGCGCGAAGGCGACGATCGACGCCTACGATCGAGCGATTGCGAAAGACTGAAGCCGCAATAACAAGCCGTGATGGTGCTGCGCGCGGTGATGAGTGGCCGTGGCGACGAGGTGATCGACCTCGCCAAAACCAATCTGCTATGGCGTTAACCGCGCTTCGCCGACGGCACCGGCAACCGCTCATGGCGGCGCTGGAAGCGCTGCCAGTGCAGCACGATGCCGATCAGCGCGGCCGGCACGAAGCCGAGCACGATCAGGAAATGCGGCAGTTCCTTCGGCGAGATGAAGGCGATCGCGATGTCGGAGATCAGCCAGAGCGCTGCGAACATCACCGCGAAATCGGTGCGCGGGCAGCGCAGATAGTAGAACACGGCGGTGATGATCACGGCGGGCCCGATCGCGATCGCGATCATGACCGCGGTCAGCTCCTTCGGCGTCAGCGCGTCGAGCACCATCGACGCCAATAGCCAGATGGCGGCAAACATGGCGACGATGTCGATCGGATGCCGCAACCCACTACCTCTTGCTGGCTTGTGCCATCGTTGGGTTCCAAGCCCCGGCAGTCAAGCAGAATACGCCTGTTCCTCGTCGTTTCCGGGTGTCGGGCGCAGCATGAAATGACCGAAGGCGGAGGCGATCGGCCTGTCGGGATCGTCTTGCCAGGCCCGCGCTTCGAAGGCGACGATACGCCGGCCCTGTTTCACGATCGAGACATTGGCGATGGTGTCGAGCGCCCGTCCGGAGCGCAAATAGTTGACGGTGAGCCCAATGGGCTTTGGCAGCGCCGCGATCCCGAGCTCACGCCGCACGCCGAGGATCGCGGTGGTCTCGAGGAAGGCGCCCGTCATGCCGCCATGGATGGCGGGGAGGATCGGGTTGCCGATGATCTTTGGCGAAAACGGCATGGTCAGCGTGCCGTCGTCGTTGACGCGAATGCCGAGGGCGCGCGCAAACGGGCTGTTGGCGAACGGACCGTCCGGATCCTCCGGCGCCTCCAGCGTCGGGATGTTGCGCGTATCCATCCGGCGGTCCGCAAGCATGTTGGTGCGGTTGGCGCCGATCATGAAGCAGGCGGTGGCGGTCGCCACCGGATCGTCCTCGGACTCCTGATACGCGGTGGAGCGCACGAAGGCGATCGAGCGCGTGGTGCGGTAGCACACCGAATGCGCCTTGATGTCGAGGCCTGGCGTGGCTGGCTTCTGGTAGTCGATGCGCAGGTCGAGCGTCGCGATGGCGCGGGTGCCATCGAGCGCGAGCTGCACCGCCATGCCGCAGCTTTCGTCCAGCATCGCGGTGACGACGCCGCCGTGAAGAACACCAGTCTCGGCGTCGCCGACGAAGACGGGCCGGTAGGGCAGGCTCGACCAGGCTTCGCCCGGCGCGAAGCGGTCGAGCTGGAGCCCGCTGATATGGCCGTAATCGGAGCGGCGGCCCTTGATGGCCTCGGCGAGTTCCTCGAACGGAAGCGTGGTCGGTGAGCTAGGCATGGCGATGTTCTAGACCAGTGTCGCGCACCGCGCAAAACCCCGTACGGCGGCGCCGCAGGGCCGGTTTGGCCTCGACAGAGCCGGCCGAAGCAACGATGGTGGGCGTTCGTTCCCTGCCCGCGAGGAGTATCCCATGACCGATCCCGAAACGCCCGCCACCAGTCAGGGGCCGGTCACCATTTCCAGCTCGAGCTCCGAGCGGGCCCCGATCATCTATTTTGACGGCGCGTCCTGCTTCGGCCATCACAACGGCGCGATCCAGATCGAGCTCGCCGCGAACCTGCTGATGCCGGTCGGCGCGGCCGTCAGGGTCGACGTGGTCCAGACGGCGCATCTGCGCTGCAGCGTGGCCGCGGCGCTGGCGCTGCGCGAAGCGCTCGACAAGGCGCTGGCGATGTACAAGCAGGGCCAGCAGCAACAGCAGCCAGAGGACATCCCGGCGGTGAAGAACTGAGATCGTGACAGGCGATCGCATCTTAGCGCGCTCGCCGCTCACCTAGCCGACATGCACCTTCGGTTTCTTGCCGCCGTTCCACTTGCCGTCGAGCGCGCGCTCGATCTGGGCTGCGAGTTGCAGCAGCAGGCCGTCATTGGCCTGTTTGGCGATCGCCTGGATGCCGAGCGGCAGGCCGTGGTCCTGGGCCGCCATCGGCATCGAGATCGCCGGCATGCCGCAGAGATTGGCGAGTGGCGTGAAGGCGAAGAAGCGCCAGAGATGACCGAACCAGTCGAGCACATCGGGGTTGTCGGAGATGGTGAGATATTCCTTCGTGCCGACCTTCGGCGTCGGCAGCGCGGTGATCGGCGTCAGGATCACGTCCCACTGCTCGAAGAAGCTGCCGAAGCCGCGTGAGGTCGTGTTGAACACGGCCTGCATCCTGGCCCGGTCGGCGAAGCTGGTGTGCAGTCCGGCTTCCCAGATCCGGATGTTCATCGGCTCGATCAGATCCTCCGGCGGGCGCTCCAGCCCGCGCGCGGCCAGCATGTTGGAGATCACGACCGAAAAGTTCGAGATGTAGCAAGTGGTCTGCGCTGCGAAGGCGGCGCGGAAGTCGAGCTCGGGTAGCGCGTAGTCGACGTGATGGCCGAGGCCTTCGAGGAAACGGCCGGTCTTCTCCAGCTCGGCCGCGATCTCCGGCGTCGCGGTGTAGTCGCCCCAGGCGTGGGACAGCGCGATGCGGAGTTTCGACGGATCGCGCTTGATCATCTCGGAATAGGGCTGCGCCGTGGTCCAGAACGGCATGAACTCGCCGGGCGCGGGCCCACGGGCATGGTCGACGAACGCGGCGGTGTCGCGCACCGTGCGCGACTGGCAGCCCTGGATCGAGACGAGGCCAGTGAGATCGGACATGTGCGGCGCGAGCGAGAACACGCCACGCGAGACCTTCAACCCGATATTGCCGTTGACGCCGGCGGGAATGCGGATCGAGCCGCCGCCGTCGGTCGCGTGCGCGATCGGCACCACGCCGGCCGCAACCATCGCGGCGCTGCCCGCCGACGAGCCGCAGGTGGTGTAGTCGGTATTCCAGGGATTGCGGGTGACATACACGGCCGGATTGTCGGCCGAGCTGCACACGCCGAATTCCGGCGTCGTCGTGCGTCCGATCAGGTTGAGGCCTGCCTGGCGGAATTTGCCGGTCAGGAACGTGTCGGCAGCGGCGCGGTTGCCCCGCATCAGCAGCGAGCCCATTTCCTGCAGCCGGCCTTTCATCGTCGGTCCCAGATCCTTCATCAGGAAGGGCAGGCCGGCGAAGGGACCCGCGAGATTGGCGCCGTCCTTGGCGGGATCGGCGATCACGTCATCGAACAGCTCGACCACGCCGGACAGTGTCGGATTGACCTTTGCAACGGCGGCTGCAGCCTGATGTGCCAATTCCTTCGCCGTCAGCTCGCCCTTGCGGACGCGCGCCGCAAGTCCGACGCCATCATGCTGCGTCCATTCGTTCCAGCTCATCGGCAAAGTCATGAAGTCAAAATCCCCTCGAGGTGCGGCGCCACCTTTTTCGCATGGGCCCGTATGAATCAACTGAGCCGGCGCGAGGGGCAGGGTTGCGTGGGGCGCGGAGAGGTCGCGGTTGCTAGGGCTTTAGCCGTGCGATCGCCGCAACCGGGCCGCCGCCGGCGGGGCCCTGATGCTCGGCGCCACCGGAGACGTAGACCGCGCTGGTGCCGGCAAGGCCGGCGATCAGGCCGCCGACCGCGGCACGGGCGTGGCGTGTCGAGCTGATGTCGGTGTCCTCAAGCATGGTGTGGCGGCAGCCGCGTACGGTGCCATCAGGCGAGGCCTCGGCCTTGGCGAAGATGTTGACGAGCTCGCGGTTCGCGACAACTTGTGGTGCGACCCCAAGACCAACACTCGTCAGCGCCGACACCACCGCCGGCGCATCGATCGCGTCGCTCATCACGGCGTGCCCGATCTCGAACTCGCTCAGCGACCCTTCCGAATTGCCGAGCACGATGACGACATTGTGCATCAGCTCGATTCCGGACGAGGTCGAGGCGACCTTCGAGAACAGATCGTAGCGCCGCAGCACGTCGTCGTCGTGGATGTTGGCGGGGATCTCGCCGAGCGCGACCGCAACGCCGAGCGCTGAGGCACCACGCGAATAGGCCATCGAGCTATAGGCGCTGATCGTCGCCGTCTTGTTGCCGCGCGCGCTTGCCGCTTCGACACGCTCGCTGGTCAGCAGCGGGCACTTGATCTGCACGAAATGGACGTCAGTGGCATCAGTGATGCCCGCGTCCGCCATCGCCGCCTTCACCGCCTTGGCCGTCTCGGTGATCTGCGCGGAGCGGCCGAGCTCCTCGGGGAGGAAATCGCGGGTCTGCGCCATGCCGATGCTTAGGCGCTTGCCGGAGACGCCGGCCGGCGGTGTCGCAACCTGCTGGCGAGTGAACACCGTGATGTGCGGGCTGAGCACGCCTTCGGTGCCGCCTGACATCACGAAAGCGATGCGCTGCTCCACCTCGTGCGGCGTCAGGCCGAGTTTCGGCGCCAGCGCCGTGCACAGCGCGGCGACGGCATACTCCCGCGTAAAATCATTGACGCCGCCATTGCCCTCGGTCTTGCCGAGGATCGCCAGGATCGAGGCCGGATCGATCGCGCCTGTAACGATCAGGCTCATGAGGCCGGAGACGTCGCCAGGCCCCTTGGTGGCGATCTTGAAGACGCCGGCCGATGTTGTCCGCATGGATGGTCCTCGTGGGAAGTTCGGTGGTCCGGCGCGCCCAACAGCCGTGGAAGCGCGGTGGATGTCAAGCGGCGCGCCAATCTCCATTGTCGTCCTGGCGAAAGCCAGGACCCATATCGCGTGATTTATCGGTTGTGGCCGGCATCAGTACCGAACGACGAGTCTTCGCCAAACTCCTCCCTGGGGTAATGGGTCCTGGCTTTCGCCAGGACGACACCGGAGTTGTGTGACGAGCACTGGCGACGGCGATCACCCGCGCCCCTGTGTCCCGTGCGTGTCAATGCCATGGCTCAAAAATATTTCGCTTTACCGAAATTCGGATTTGTCGTACACGACACCCATCCTGATCCGGCGAAAAGGGGCGGTCGTACGTCGTCGCGAACCGCGGATCGGGCTGCGGTGGACGCTGGGCAGCGCCGTCGCGGATGCGAGTGGCAGGGCGGGGCAGTGGATTGAGCCGAGCCCCGTGAGCTGCTTGCAAGCCGCGTTGTACGAACGGCGCCTTGTGCTGCGAAGCCCCTTGGGGCGAAGCAGGATTTGCCTGCGTACGGCAAAACCGTGTGGTCCCGGCCGTCGTTGCTACGGTCAAGCGCTTTGCGAATGCGGCATTGGCGTCAACCGGCGCAATGTCGGTAACTTTCGCAGGCGCGAGGGAGGCCAGAAGGAATTCGGCTCCCGGGAGAGCACGGCATAAGCCGTCCGACCACTGCGCAGGGAAGGCCGTGTGTTCGGCTTCACCTGTATGCCGCTGTGCAGGTCTTTTTGCGCTACACGCGCACGGCGGACCGTGGGTGCCAGCCGGCACCCGGCCTTCCCTGCGCCCTTTGTTTGCAGAGGGCGTGAAGCGAACAGCAAAACTCGGGCGAAACGCGCCGCGAGAGCGAGAAGGCGTGTCTGCGAATCGAAATGTTCATTGGAGGAGCCGGTTGCCGCCCCTTGCTCCGTCATTGCGAGCGCCTTGTCCGCCGAAGCTCGAAGAGCGAAGGTGGAAGCAAAGCAATCCAGAGTCTTTCCGGGGAGGGATTCTGGATTGCTTCGTCGCAAAGGCTCCTCGCAACGACGATGGAGGGAGCGTGTGCCTCAACTTCCGCTATCTGCCCCCCGCGACATCCCCACGATTGTGGCGAGATCGCATCGGTTCAACAAAAAATCCTCTGTCGACGGTTGCGCGCCGCACCTTGATGAATCAACCTTGGTTGGTCCATAAGCGGCCTCCCGCGGCCGGATTTCGGTTTGCGTCGCGTGCTTGGATATAGAGGAAATCTCGCGTGGCAAATATCAACCAGAAAATTGCGCAGGAGCTTGGGGTACGGGCGGAGCAGGTCGAGGCGGCGGTGACGCTGCTCGACGGCGGCGCCACGGTTCCCTTCATCGCCCGCTACCGCAAGGAAGCGACCGGTGCGCTCGACGACGCGCAATTGCGGACCCTGGAGGAACGCCTGGTTTACCTGCGCGAGCTGGAAGACCGCCGCAAGGCGATCCTCGAATCGGTCCGCGAGCAGGGCAAGCTCGACGCAGCGCTGGAAGCCTCGATCATGGCCGCGGACAGCAAAGCGCGCCTCGAAGACATCTACCTGCCGTTCAAGCCGAAGCGCCGCACCAAGGCCGAGATCGCCAAGGAAGCCGGTCTCGAGCCGCTCGCCAATCAGCTCATCGCCGAGTCCGGCAACGATCCGAAGGTCGTGGCCGAGGGCTTCATCAATGCCGAGAAGGGCGTTGCGGATGCCGTAGCCGCGCTCGACGGTGCCCGCGCCATCCTGGTCGAGCGCTTCGACGAGGACGCCGATTTGATCGGTGTGCTCCGTGAGGAGATGTGGACCAATGCGCGGATGGCCTCCAAGGTGCGCGAGGGCAAGAAGACCGAGGGCGAGAAATTCGCCGACTATTTTGATTTCTCCGAGCCGCTGACCAAGCTGCCCTCGCACCGCATCCTCGCGATGTTCCGCGGCGAGAAGGAAGAGATCCTCGACCTGCAGATCCAGGCCGAAGCCGAGGCGCCGCCGGCCGGCGTGCCGGGTGCCTATGAACTGAAGATCATGAAGCGCTTCGGCATCGCCGACCTCAAGCGCGCCGGCGACCGCTGGCTGATCGACACCGTGCGCTGGGCCTGGCGCACCAAGATCCAGGTGCATCTCAACATCGACTTGCGCATGCGGCTGTGGAACGCAGCCGAGACCGAGGCCGTGCGCGTGTTCGCCTCGAACCTGCGCGACCTCCTGCTGGCCGCGCCCGCCGGCACCCGCGCCACCATGGGTCTCGATCCAGGCTATCGCACCGGCGTCAAGGTCGCCGTCACCGACGCGACCGGCAAGGTGGTCGATACCGCCGTGATCTATCCGCACGAGCCGCAGCGGCAGTGGAACGAGGCGCTCGCGATCCTCGGCAAGCTCGCGATCAAGCATCGCGTCGAGCTGATCGCGATCGGCAACGGCACTGCCTCGCGCGAGACCGACAAGCTCGCCGGCGATCTGGTCAAGGGTCTGGCCGAGCTGAAAATGAGCAAGATCGTGGTGTCGGAAGCGGGTGCGTCGGTCTATTCGGCCTCGGCTTTCGCCTCGGAGGAACTGCCCGGCCTCGACGTCACCCTGCGCGGCGCGGTCTCGATCGCCCGCCGGCTTCAGGATCCGCTCGCCGAGCTCGTCAAGATCGAGCCCAAGGCGATTGGCGTCGGCCAGTATCAGCACGATCTCGGCCAGGCCAAGCTCGCCAAGTCGCTCGATGCCGTGGTCGAAGACTGCGTGAACGCGGTCGGTGTCGACGTCAACACGGCCTCCGCGCCGCTGCTCGCCCGCGTGTCGGGCGTCGGCTCGGGCCTCGCGCAGAGCATCGTGGCGCATCGTGATGCCAACGGCCCGTTCAAGTCACGCAAGGCGCTCAAGGAGGTGCCGCGGCTCGGCCCGAAGGCGTTTGAGCAGTGCGCTGGCTTCCTGCGCATCCTCGGCGGCGAAGATCCGCTGGATGCCTCCGGCGTGCATCCGGAAGCCTATCCGGTGGTGCGACGGATTCTTGAGGCCACCAAGAGCGACATCAAGGCGCTGATCGGCAGCAGCGAGATCGTGCGCACCTTGAAGCCGAAGGATTTCGTCGACGAGACCTTTGGTCTGCCGACCGTCACCGACATTCTGCGCGAACTGGAAAAGCCCGGCCGTGACCCGCGTCCGGCGTTCAAGGCCGCAGTGTTCAAGGAGGGCGTCGAGGAGATCAAGCATCTCCAGAAAGGCATGATCCTCGAGGGCACCGTCACCAACGTCGCCGCCTTCGGCGCCTTCGTCGATATCGGCGTGCACCAGGACGGTCTCGTGCACATTTCGGCGATGTCCAAGAACTTCATCAAGGATCCGCGCGAGGTGGTGAAGCCCGGCGACATCGTCAAGGTAAAGGTGCTGGACTTCGAGGTCGCCCGCAAACGCATCTCACTGACGCTGCGCCTCGACGACGAGGTCGGTGCCAAGAAGGACACGCCCGGCATGCAGCGCGACAACAACACACGCAACCCCGCCCGCATGACCTCGTCGGCCCCGCGCAAGCAGGAATCCTCCGGTGGCGGCGGTGCACTCGCCGAGGCGATGCGCAGGGCGGCGGAGAAGAACAACGGCAAGCGGGCGTAATCTCTGAACCTCTCCCCGCTCTTTGCGGGGAGAGGTCGGAATTCGCGCTGAAAGCGCGGATCCTGGGGTGAGGGGCAGGGTAACCTGCGAGCCGGATGAATTGTCCATCGGGCTCCGGCCTGCTGTCCCCTCAAGCTCAAATCGTATTCGTGGAAGCAGCCCCTCACCCCACCCTCTCCCCGTAAGAACGGCGCGAGGGAGCGATAGAGCTCAGCCTCCCTAACTTCCGCGTCAGAATCTGGCGCGCTTGTAAGTTGAACGTGCCTGTCCCTTCCTCTCTGATCCCCTTGGTGCGGCAGCAATATCGCCGCGCAGCACGGAGGATGCTTCGATGGACAACAGGCTTCTCAAAGGCCTCACTGCGGTAGCGATTGTTGCGGCACTGGCACTCGCATCGCCCGTTCTCGCCCGAGGGGGCGGCGGCGGTGGCGGTCACGGCGGTGGATTTGGTGGCGGCGGCCATTTCGGCGGCGGTGGCATGCGCGCCGGCGGCTTCGGTGGCGGCATGCATGTCGGCGGCATGGGCGGCGCGCATTTCGCCCATGTGGGTGGACCGGGTCTTGGCGGGCCCGCCTTCGGCGGCGCACGCTTCGCGCATGCGGCGATCGGGCCGCATTTCGTCGGTGCGAGCCGGCCCTTCATCGGCCGGCATGCCTTCTTCCACCACCATCATTTCCGCCGTTTCGCCGTGTTCGGCGCGCCCTACTATTATGACAACTATTACGATGGCTGCTGGCGCAGGAGCTTGACGCCCTATGGGTGGCAATGGGTCAATGTGTGCGGGGATACCTGGTATTAGCATCGCGGGCCCGCACCATTGTCGCGATCGCCGCCGGGTGGTTCCGCTCAGCCCCGGAACGGGATAATCTGGTGGCGATCGTCGCGCGGAGTTTGTCATGACCGGAGGCCATCGCCGCATCCTCGTCGTCGAGGACGATCCGGAGACCGCAGGCCAGCTCGTCGAGGAGTTGACGACGTCAGGCTACGACGTCGATCTCGCCGCCACCGGCCGAGAAGCGCTCAGCCAGGGCGTTGCGCGCGACTATGCCGTGATCACCATTGACCGCATGCTGCCCGATCTCGACGGCATTACCGTGATGCGCCAGTTGCGCGACGACGGCATCGCCGCGCCCTTCCTCATCATCTCCGCGCTCGGCGAGGTCGACGACCGCGTGCGCGGCTTGCGCGCCGGCGGCGACGACTATCTCGTCAAGCCGTTCTCCTTCGTCGAATTGCTCGCGCGCCTCGAGGCGCTCGGGCGCCGCAGCGAGACCATCGCCAAGGAAACCATTTTGCGCGTCGGCGATCTCGCCGTCGACCTGATCGCGCGCAATGCCAGCCGCCGCGGCCGCAAGATTCCACTGCTGCCGCGCGAATTCCAACTGCTCGAATATCTCGTCCGCAACGAGGGCCGTGTCGTGTCCCGCGCAATGCTGCTCCAGCACGTCTGGGACCTGCATTTCGATCCCTCCACCAACATCATCGACGTCTATGTCGGTCGCGTCCGGCGCAAGGTCGACGATGCCCAGGCCTATCCACTGATCCACACCATCCGCGGCATTGGATATTGCCTCCGTGCTCCTGGCTGACACGCTTCGCTCCTCGACCTTCCGCCTGGCGCTGATCGCGATTGCGATCTTCGGCCTGATCGTCGCGGCGATCATGGGTTACGTCTATTTCGGCACGCTCGCTTATGTCAGGAGCCGCGTCGGCGATGCCGGCGACCACAGCGGCTTCGTTGCCATGCTCGAGCTCGCGATGATCGCCGTCGCCCTGCTGCTGGTCGTGCTGGCCGGTCTTGCCGCCGTGCTGGTGACGCGGCGCACGGTCGGGCGGATCGAGGAGATCAACGCCACCAGCCGCGCCATCATGCTGTCCGGACTTGACCGGCGCATTCCGCTGCGCGGCAGCCACGACGAATGGGACCGTGTCGCCGAGAACCTCAACCAGATGCTCGATCGGATCGAGACGCTGATGGGCGAGGTCAAGCAGGTCAGCGACAATGTCGCCCACGATCTGCGCACACCGCTGACGCGCATGCGCGGCCGGCTGGAAAAGGCCTATCATCACGAGCGCAACAGTGAGGCCGATGCAGCCCTGATCGGCGATACTATCGCCGATCTCGATGCGGTGCTCGGCATGTTCGCCTCGATCACGCGGATCTCGGAGATCGAGACCCGCGCCCGGCGCAGCGCGTTTCGTGGGCTCAACCTCGCCGAGATCGCCGGCGAGGTCGTCGAGCTCTACGACGCCGCCGCCGAGCAGGTTGCGACGCGCCTGAGCCTTGGCGGCGACCGCGACGTCGCAGTAACGGGCGATCGCGATCTGCTGTTCGATGCCATCGCCAATCTCGTCGACAACGCGATCAAGCACGGCCGCCCGGGCGGAAAGGTGATCGTAACCTGCCGCAACACCGGTAATGGCGCGATGATCGCCATCGCCGATGATGGTCCGGGCATTGCCGCCGATCAGCATGATCACGTGTTCAAGCGCTTCTACCGGCTCGAGCAGAGCCGCTATACGCCGGGCAACGGCCTGGGCTTGAGTCTTGTCGCGGCGGTGTCGCGCCTGCATGGCGCCGAGATCGCGCTGCACGACAACGCGCCGGGCCTGACGGTCGAGCTCAGCTTTCCGTCCGCGCTATAGCTCGATCACGCCGCGGCGCGCCGCGTGCGCGACCGCGTCGGTGCGGCCGGTGGCATCCAGCTTGTCGAGCAAGGAGCCGACGTGGAATTTCACGGTGTGCACTGAGATATTGAGCTGTCGCGCGATCATCTTGTTGGAGGCGCCTTCCGCCATCAATGCCAGCACATCGAGCTCGCGCTGCGTCAGCGCAATGTCCTCCGGCATGACGCGCGGATCGCGTGCGACAACGCTCGCCATGGCGGTCTCACCGGGCGCGGCGAGGCGAAGCCCCGCGACATTGCCGAGCAACGTCGCGAGGCGGTCGGCGAGGGCGGGATCGTCGATCTCGAGGGCGAGCACGATCTCCGGCGTGGTGTCCTCGCTCACGCCTCCGGCCTCTCGCCAATCGTGACCTTGAAGCTCGCCGGTTCGCCGCCGCGGCGGACCGCAACGTCGATGATCTGGCCGACGCTCGCAGGTCCCAACGTCCGCAACAGCGCACGCACGCCGGAAAGCTTCTGGTCATTGACTGCCACGATCACGTCGCCCTGGCAGATGCCCGCCGTGGCCGCCGGACCTGCTTTGTCGACATTCATCACCATCGCGCCGATGCCGTCATCGAGCCGCAGCGGCTGCAGCCCGAGCCCGAGATAGCCGCGGGCAATGCGGCCGCGGGTCTCGAGTTGGGCTGCGACGCGCTCGATTGTCGCCGTCGGGATCACCAGCACGCGCCGCGGTCCGAGCACGGCCATGCCGAAGGCTTCGCCCGAGGCATTGAGGGCGAGGCCGCCCTCCTGGCTCGGACGCAGGCGAACATCGAGCTCGATCCGCGCATCGATCTCGCCGCCGCGCAGGGAGCGCCAACTCTTGCCTGAAACCGATACCATCCCGAGCGCCGCACTTGGCGCATCGCGATTGGTGGCGACGACGACCGACAACGCGCCGAGGGCAGGGGCCGTGCTAGCGAGCTTGACCGGGGCGATGGCGGTATCGGCGCGCAGCAATGCGACGTCAGTGGTGTGGTCGCGGCCGACGATCGTGGCGGCAGCCGTGGTGCCGTCAGCAAGGACGATCTGGATGTCGCCCTCATCGGCCAGCGCCTCATCGGCGGTGACGATCAGGCCTCCCTTCCAGACGAAGCCGGTCGAGCGGGAGCGATGCGAATGCACGGAGACCACGGACGGCACGATGCGCGCCACGACGTCCGCGAGCGCGGACGACAGCGAGGTGAGAGGGGTGAGGTCGGTCATGGAAGGCTCCTGTAAGCTGCCTCCAATCTGGGATGTCGCGGCCAATTGCGAAACTGGCCGGGTGGCCAGTCCTCCCCTCAGCCACGGCCGACGAACATGTGATTGGGAGCCGCTCACGGGAACGTGTAGCAATCCCCAAATTGCACCGTACGGCCCTAAAATTTGCCAGCGAGCCCTGACCAATGACCATCGACCTCACCCGCCGTACCCTGCTTCAACTTGCCGGCGCGACCTCACTCGCAATGGCCGCGGCCGGCGCTGCACGCGCCGAGGGCAATCCGCTAGGCGGCGGGCCGACCTATGCCAGCCGCACGCCGATGCGGGTCGGCATGGTGACGTTGCGGGTGAAGAATCTCGACAAGCTCGCCGATTACTACCGCGACGTGATCGGGCTCACCGTGATGGAGCGCTCCAGCGCCGCCGCAAGGCTCGGCACGGCCGGTATCACGCTGCTGGTGCTGGAAGCCCGTCCCGATGCCGCGATCGAGCCACGCAACGCCGCCGGCCTCTACCACACCGCCTTCCTGATGCCGACGCGCAAGGATCTCGCACGCTGGCTGGTCCATGCCGCCTCGCACCGCGTGCCGCTGTCGGGCTTTGCCGATCATCTCGTCAGCGAGTCCGTCTATCTCGACGATCCCGAAGGCAACGGCATCGAGGTCTATGCCGACCGCGATCCCTCGCAATGGCAGTGGAGCGAGGGCAGCGTGAAGATGGCGACCGATGAGCTCAATATTCCCGACCTGCTGTCGCTGACCAACACGCGCGTCAGCGACTATGCCAAGGCGCCGGACGGGATGCGTGTCGGCCACATGCATTTGCGCGTCGGCGACCTCGCGCAGGCGGCGAGCTTTTACCACGGCGCGATCGGCCTCGACCCAACCCGCAGCCGCAACGGCGCCGCGTTCCTGTCGTCGGGCCGCTATCACCACCACCTCGGCATGAATGTCTGGCAGAGCCAGGGCGCCGGCCAGCGCGACGATTCCACGACGGGGCTCGCCTGGTTCTCGCTGGTGATGGCAAAGCCGGATCTGCTCGCCGCGCAAGAGGAGCGCCTGCGCAAGGGCGGGGCGCGGATCGTGCAGCTACCGGACGGCGTCGAGGCGGTCGATCCCTGGGGCACGCGCGTGCGGCTGCTCAAGGTGTGAGCCGGCGGCTCACATCTCGCGATAGGCCCGTTCGCCGGTTTCGGGCCGCATGAACACCGCGACGCGCTTGTTGGTTTCGGGATCGATGAAGCGCTCGCCGGTATCGACCCAGCCGGGCCCGATGGGCTGCTTCGAGGCCGGCTTGTAGCGTGTGTCGTAGATCAGGCTTGCGATCAGGCCGATGCCGACAAATGTCAGCGGCACGCCGAACGGAAAGAAGTGGCCGACGACCAGCAGCAGGATTGCGATCAGGAGCGCGGCGATACCGATCGGCAGCGACATGGTCCGATCCTAGCGCGCGGCCGGCTCGATGACGACGGCCGTTCCGTAGGCGACGATCTCGCTCATGGTCTGGCCGATCTCGGCGGAGTCGAACCGCATCATCACGATTGCATTGGCGCCCATCGCGGTGGCGTTCTCGACCAGGCGATCAACGGCGTGACGGCGTGCGTCCTCCAGCAGCCTCGTATATTCCGGAATCTCGCCGCCGACGATCGAGCGCAGGCCGGCGACGATATTGCCGCCAAGTCCGCGACTGCGGACGACGATGCCGAAACATTGGCCCAGCGTCCGGACCACGCGATGGTTCGCGACGTTCTCGGTGGTGACGATCAACATGTGGCTCCCCTGCCTGGTTGCACGCCATCATTAGTCCGAGCCGAGATGGAACGGTTCATTTGCCGTTTCGAAAGGGAGAGGCGGCGCGAGGGGACGAATGGCCCTCCGCGCCGTCATCAGCGCGCGATCAGCCGCGTGCGACGGGGTTGATCGAGACGTCGGGTCCCGCGTGCTTCTGCGCAGCCTGGAAGCCCGCCGTGATGCCTTGTTCGACCGATTTCCGCACGTGCTCGTCGGTGATCTGCTTTGCCACATCGGCCACGGCAGCCAGGATCATCGAATCCTGGAACAAGGCTGGGTAGTTGACCGGTCCGGGGCCGGGCTTGCCCCAGTGGATCGGGATCTGAAAGATCGGCAGGAAGAAGCAATGCCGTTTGCCACCGAAGTTGATGCAAATTTCCATGGCCTGACTCCTCGCTAAGGGATCGCTGCGCTCGCTGTCCGCAGCGCCTGCGACGCTAGACCCGTGTGGCCAGGTCCGGTGTGAAGCCGTTCACACCGGAAGGATGCATAAAATCGCGTAAACTATTATCGATTGTGAGTGCGAAGATGTCAGCTCGCTGATATCCGCGACTGTTTCCCATCAATGCCAAAGACGCGGTCTCGTCGCCGTACCGAGGACGTTGTCCCAGCGGTAGGAATAGCCGACGCCGATGATGTAATCCGGCGAGTTTCGGTTGAGACCGAAGGCAAGGTGGAAATCGATCTGCTCGGTCCGGTTCAAGAGATAGCCGCCGCCGACATTGAGCAGCGCGGTGCTTGCGCCGCGCGACGGAGTGTCGCTGACATATTCGGCGAACAGCGCCAGCTTCTCGCTGACCTTTCGCTCGATCACGAAGGTGGCCTCGCTGGTCTGGTGGCTGGTCGGATCTGACGGCCGGAAGAAGCTCGTGAACATGCCGCTGATGCCCCAGCCGCCGCCGAGCTCGTAGGACCAGGGGAGTTGCAGATAGGGCTGAAAACCTGGACCGGTGATCGCGGGCGTGCCAGTCGGCAGGCTTGCGCCGAACACCACGGAGAGGTTGGCGGGCTCAGGCAGTCCGCTGACCTGCCATTTCACGCCGGGGGAGACGTTGGTGAATCCGGTGTCGATCGCGCCCGTCAGCCGCCCGACATAGCTCGGCACGTCGACCAGCACCTCGAGGCAGGGTGCGACACCGAAGCGGAGCCGGCTGTTGCTGCTGTCAAAGCCCTTAGCCCTGCTCTGGCCGGAGGTGTGGACGCCGTTCTCGATCTGGATGCTGCCATCGGGCACGACCAGGCTCGAATTGGTCACATCGGGACGATCGGTCGCGATCTCCGATTGCGGCGAGGGGCATTCACCGGCCTGAACCATGCCGGAGCACAGCGCGACGGTGAGGAGGCTGACGCAACGCAACGAAACCTGCCAACGCGGCAGGATAATCCCTAGGACACCAAATGCGCTCTTCGAAGGCCGATCGCTTGCTGGCAATAGTACCTCATGGTAGCACGCGATGGATCGCGCACCTGCCAGACAAGACTGGCTTCCTCCGGATTTTATTCCCGCCATGACTGATTTTCGCGGCGTCTTCCCCTACCTCGTCTCGCCCGTCGATGCCGACGGCGCGGTGCGGACGAACGTGCTCGCAAAGCTCTGCGACGATTTGATCGGCGCCGGCGTGCACGGGCTGACGCCGCTAGGCTCGACCGGCGAGTTCGCCTATCTCAATGCCGCGCAGCGTACGGCGATTGTGCAGACGACCATCGAGGCTGCGAAGGGCCGCGTGCCTGTTGTGGCGGGCGTTGCGTCGACGTCGACGGCGGACGCCGTGGCGCAAGCGCAGGCCTGTCAGAAGCTGGGCGCCAACGGCATTCTGGCGATCCTCGAGGCCTATTTCCCGCTCGCCGATGCCCAGATCGAATCCTATTTCCGCAGCATCGCCGATGCCGTCGACATTCCTGTCGTGATCTACACCAATCCGCAATTCCAGCGCTCTGACCTCACCCTCGATGTCATCGCGCGCCTCGCCGAGCATCCGCGCATCGGCTACATCAAGGATGCCTCGACCAACACCGGCCGGCTGCTGTCGATCATGAACCGCTGCGGCGATTCCTTGCGCGTGTTCTCGGCCTCCGCCCATATCCCGGCCGCGGTGATGCTGATTGGTGGTCTCGGCTGGATGGCGGGACCGGCCTGCATCATCCCGCGTCAGAGCGTGGCGCTCTACGACCTCTGCCGGGCCGGCCGCTGGGATGAGGCCATGGCGCTCCAGCGCAAGCTGTGGCGCATCAACGAGGCCTTCGCCCGCTTCAACCTCGCCGCCTGCATCAAGGCCGGCCTTGCGATCCAGGGCTACGACGTCGGCGACCCCGTCCCGCCGCAGGCAGCGCTCAACGCCGATGCGCGCAAGGCGGTGGAAGCGGCGCTCAAGGAGCTGGCGTAGCTGTCATTCCGGGGCGAACCCGGAATCTCGAGATTCTCAGTTGCTCAATTGCGCACCGTAATTCGATGCTGTGCATCGACCCGGAATGACGATCTCCAAGACAAGCCTGGGCATGACGAATCCGTGGATATCTGGCCCAAAAGCGCGGCTGGTCTCCTCTACCTCGATCCGCTAAAAGGCGGCCGCACTTTGAGGCTTAGAGGACCAGCGGAATGAACATTCTTCCCGGCAATTTGCGTTTCGGAGCGGGCCAGCCCGTCAAGCGTTTGGAAGACCAGCGGCTGCTCACCGGGAAGGGGCAATTCATCGACGACAAGCCGGACGACGGTGCGCTGTGGTTGCACGTGCTGCGCTCGCCGCATGCGCACGCGAAGATCGTCTCGGTCGACACCGGCGCAGCCGCATCGATGCCCGGCATCACCGCAATCTACACCGGCGCGGACCTGATCAAGGACGACGTCGGTGCTATCCCGACGCTGAGCATCTTCAAACGCCCCGACGGCAAGCCGATGACTGTGCCGCCGCGGCGGCTGCTCGCCCATGAGGTGGTGCGTTACACCGGCGAGGCGGTGGCGGCCGTGGTGGCTTCATCGCGTGCAGAGGCCCAGAGCGCGGCTGAGGCGATCGTGGTCGAGTATGATGTGCAGCCGGCGGTGGTCGATCCCGTCGAGGCCGTGAAACCCGGCGCGCCCGTGGTCTGGCCGGAGGCGCCCGACAACATCGTCGGCGCGATGGCCTACGGCGATGCCGCCAAGGTGGACGAGGCCTTCGCCAAGGCCGCGCACACGGTCGAGCTCGATCTCGTCAGTCAGCGCCTAGTGCCCTCGGCCATGGAGCCGCGCTCGACCATTGCCGAGATCGACAAGAAGACCGGCCGTCTCCTCCTGCATGTGCAGTCCCAGACGCCAGCCTCGACCCGCGACGTGCTGGCGGAAGCAGTGCTCAAGCGTCCCAAGGACAGCGTGCGCGTGCTGGTCGGCGACATCGGCGGCGGCTTTGGCCAGAAGACCAACCTCTATCCGGAAGACGGCATCGTCGCCTATGTCGCGACCAAGCTGAACAAGAAGATCCGCTGGCGTGGCGATCGCACCGACGAATTCGTCGGCGGCACCCATGGCCGCGATCTCACCTCGACCGCGTCTTTCGCGCTGGACGAGAAGGGCAAGGTGCTCGCCTATCGCGTCACCTCGATCGGCTGCACCGGCGCCTATTCCTCGGGTGCTGCCAACATCATCCCGCTGGTGCTCGGGCCGTTCGTGCAGACAGGCGTCTACGACCTGCCGCTGGTGCATTTCGAGATCAAGTCGGTGATGACGCACACCGCGCCGGTTGGTGCCTATCGTGGCGCCGGCCGGCCCGAAGCGGTGTTCATCGTCGAGCGCCTGTTCGACGCAGCTGCGCGAAAAATCGGCATGGATCCGCGCGCGATCCGGAAAGCGAACTACATCAAGCCGGCGCAGCTCCCTTACACCAACGCTGCCGGCCAGGTTTATGACTCCGGCGCCTTCGCGCACATGCTCGACCGCGCCGTGAAGCTTGCGGACTGGGACGGCTTTGCCGCGCGCAAGAAGGCCGCGAAAAAGAAGGGCCTGCTCTATGGCCGCGGGCTCACCTCCTACATCGAATGGACCGGTGGCCGCGCCCATACTGAAAAGGTCAGCCTGCATGCGACCTCGCAAGGCCGCGTCGTGCTGCATTCCGGCACCATGGCGATGGGGCAGGGCTTGCAGACGACCTACACCCAGATGATTTCCGATACGCTCGGCGTTGCCATGGACAAGATCGACGTCGTGCAAGGCGACACCGATCTCGCCATGGGTTTTGGCAGCGTCGGCTCGCGCTCGCTGTTCGTCGGCGGCACCGCGGTCGCGGTTTCCTCCAACGATCTGATCCAGAAGGCGCGCGAGAAGGCGGCGAACGTGCTGGAGACCTCGGTCGAGGACATCGAGTACCAGGGTGGCATGCTCACCGTGGTCGGCACCGACCGCCGCATCAGCCTGTTCGACATCGCCGAGAAGGAGGATGGCGCCAAGCTCAGCGTCGATTCCGAAGGCGAGGTTGACGGGCCGAGCTGGCCCAACGGCACGCATATCTGCGAGGTCGAGATTGATCCCGATACCGGCGTCTCCAAGGTCGTGCGCTACACCACCGTCGATGATGTCGGTGTCGCCGTGAACCCGATGCTGGTCACCGGCCAGATCCATGGCGGCGTCGCGCAGGGCATCGGGCAGGCGCTGTATGAGGGCGTCTCGTACGATGCCGATGGTCAGCTTCTGACCGCGAGCTACCAGGACTACTGCATCCCGCGTGCCGATGACGTGCCGCCGATCGTGGTCACGCTCGACGATTCCGCGCCCTGCCGCACCAATCCGCTCGGCGCCAAGGGCTGCGGCGAATCCGGCGCCATCGGCGGCCCGCCCTGCGTCACCAACGGGGTCATGGACGCGCTCGGCGAGCTCGGCATCACCCAGCTCAACACGCCGCTGACGCCACAGAAGATCTGGAAGGCGATCAGGGACGCGAAGGCGGCGGGTTAAGCGCAACGCGTTGTTGCGCTGGCTGTCGCTACAAACTGATCTGTCGTCCCGGATCTGCGCTTCGCGTGTCCGGGACGACACCGAGTGTATGGCGCGCGCGTTCCCTCAAATCCCCAGCATCATCTTCGCGATGATGTCGCGCTGGATCTCCGAGGTGCCGCCGAAGATCGTGTAGGCTCGCCCGTTGAGATATTCCGGCACAACCGTCAGCATGTCCTCAGGCAGTGCCGGCTCGCGGTTGAGCTTGTAGAGCGGGCGCGTCGGCTCGACCGCGAGCGCGTCGTGGCCGATCACGTCGACCCCTAACCGCGTTACGGCCTGCCGGATCTCGCTGTTGCGCAGCTTCAGGATGGACGAGACCGCGCCGGGATTTTGGCCGGTTTGCAGCGCCGAGAGCACGCGCAGCTCGGTCATCTCCAGTGCATCGATATCGACCTCGACCTCTGAGATGCGGGATGCGATGTCAGGGCTGTCGATCGCTCGACCCGTGAGGTCGGATTCGGCAAGCTCGGTGATGGCGCGCAGCCCCTCGCGTAGCTTGGCCGAGGCAATGCCGGAGCCTCGTTCGAACTCGAGCAGATATTTGCCGTAAGTCCAGCCCTTGCCTTCCTCGCCGACGCGGTTGGCGACGGGCACGCGCACGTCGTCGAAGAACACCTGGTTGACCTCGTGGTCGCCGCCGATGGTCAGAATGGGGCGCGTGGTGATGCCCGGCGTCTTCATGTCGATCAGGATGAAGCTGATGCCGTCCTGCTGCCGCGGGCCGTCGCTGGTGCGCACCAGTGCGAACATGCGATTGGCGTGATGGGCATGCGTGGTCCAGATCTTCGTGCCGTTGATGATGTAGTCGTCGCCGTCGCGCACCGCGCGGGTCTTCAGTGACGAGAGATCGGAGCCGGAGCCCGGCTCGGAATAACCCTGGCACCAATAATCCTCGCCGGACAGAATGCGCGGCAAGTAAAAGTTCTTCTGCTCCGGCGAGCCGAAGCCGATGATGACGGGCCCGACCATCTTCACGCCCATCACGTTGACATTCGGCACGCCGGCCCGTGCGCATTCGCTCTCGAAGATCCAGCGCTGCGCCGGCGTCCAGTCCGGGCCGCCATGGTCGACCGGCCAGCCCGGCGCACCCCAACCCCGTCTATGCAGCGCGCGCTGCCAGGCCATGCCGATATCGGGATCGGAGAACACCGATGGCGTCAGCGCCGTCGCGCGCTTCATCTCTTCGGTGAGATTCTTCGCGATGAAGCCGCGCACCTCGTTTTGGAAGGCGCGCTCCTCGGCATTGAACGACAGGTCCATGATGCGCTCCTTGTGTCAGGCGGACTGAGTGATGCGGCCAAGCTGGGCGTGGCGGGCATAGTGATGCGCGCTGCCGCCGAATAGCGTGTCGAAGGCGACCAAGCGCTTGAAATAGGCGCCGACCTCGAGCTCCTCGGTGACGCCCATGCCGCCGTGGAGCTGGATCGATTGCTCGCCGACGAAGCGGGCGCATTTGCCGATCTTCGCCTTTGCAGCCGATGCGGCGCGGGCACGCTCGACCGGCGGGCTGTCTGCCTTCAGCGCGGCACGCAGCGCCATCGAGCGGGCCTCGTCGACCTGGATGGCCATATCGGCGAGGCGATGGCGGATCACCTGGTTGGCGGACAGCGGCCGGCCGAACTGTTCTCTGATCTTGGTGTACTCCAGCGTGGTGTCGAGCAGCGTCTGCATGATGCCGACGGCTTCCGCGCCTAACGCGGCCATGGCGCGATCGACGGCCCATTCGATCGCCGGCAGCGCGTCCCTGCCGTCGCCGAGCAGGGCGTCCTCCGGCAGTTGCACGCCGGAGAGTTCGATGTTGCAGGCCCGCCCGCCGCCGAGGCGCGGATAGTCGGAAATCGCAAGGTCAGACGCGGTTGCCGGCACCAGAAACAGGCCGATCCGTCCCGACGGTCCCCGATGATCATGCAGATGCGCGGAGACGATGAGGTCGTCGGCGGCATGGCCGTCGAGCACGGCAATCTTGCTGCCGGAGAGATGCCAACCGTGCGCCGACTTGGTGGCTGAGGTCGCGACCTTGGCGAGATCGAACCGCGCAGCCCGCTCGGAATGGGCAAACGCAAGCTTCAACGATCCGTCCGCGATCTTGGGCAGGCTCGCCTGCTTCTGCGCCGTGCTGGCGCACTTGTCGATCAGTGCAGCGCCAAGCACGACGGTCGCAATATACGGCTCCGACACCAGTCCGCGGCCAAAGGCTTCCATCAGGATGCCGATTTCGACCGGCCCGCCACCAAGACCGTCGAGCTCTTCCGGGATCGGCAGTGCCAGCCAGCCGAGCTCGGCAAACTGCTTCCACACCGCCGGGCTGAAGCCGAGCGGATCGTTCGCCATCTTGCGGCGGTGATCGGCATCGTAGCTCTCGGCCACGAAGCGCTCCGCGCTCTCGCGCAGCAGCCGTTGTTCGTCACTGAGATTGAGATCCATTGCGTCTACTCCGGGGCCGCCGGCTTGCGCACGGAGGGATGTAGTCCGGATGGATCGACCACCATGCCGAACTCCTGAAGGTTGTGGGCGTGACAAAGCTGATGCAGCGCAAAGGCCTGGTCGATCGCGGCGGGTTGCCCCATGATATCGACGGAGCGGTTCACGGCCTCCTTGGTCAGCTTCAGCGCAAAGGACGGCTTTGCTGCGATCCGGCGCGCCAGCTCCAGCACGCGCGATGACAGTTCGGCGCGCGGCACGACCTGGTTGACCATGCCGAGCTGATGCGCCTCCTGCGCACTCCAGCTATCGGCGGTGAACAAAAACTCCTTGGCTTTGCGTGGGCCGAGCTCCCAGGGATGCACGAACCATTCGACGCCGCAGACGCCCATGGTCACGACGGGATCACAGAACTGCGCATCGTCGCTGGCAACGATGAGGTCGCAGGCCCAGGCCAGCATCAAGCCACCGGCGATGCACTTGCCGTGCACTTCTGCAATCATAGGCTTGGCGAGATTGCGCCAGCGCCGCGTGATCTGGAGATATATTTCCTGCTCGCGCGCAAAGCGGCCGTGCGCGTTCGCTTCCGCAAAGCCGCCCCAATTTCCTACCGGCGGAAAATCGATGCCGGCGGCATTCTTAGCCCCGGGGCGCAGATCGTGGCCGGAGGAGAAGTGCGGCCCGGTGCCGGCGAGGATGATCACCTTGACCGCATCGTCCTGCACCGCCGCGTCGAAGGCCGCGTTGAGGTCGTAGGTCATTTGCAGGTTCTGCGCGTTGCGCGCGTCGGGACGGTTCATCACGACCCTGGCGACCGCCGGCTCCGGCCGCTCCACGAGGATGGTCTCGAACGAGGACATGGCGCGCTCCCCTGCATTTTTCGTCTTGTTTGCTTTGAGTTGACTATGCCGTGTGGCGATAGGCAAGAGGCTTGCGTCAGCCGGCTGGCGGTTGGGCGCGCGCGTGATTGTTGCAGTCATTCCGGGGCGCGAAGCGAGCCCGGAATCTCGAGATTCTCAGGTGCGCAATTGCGCACCGTAGCTCGATGCTTTGCATCGCCCCCGGAATGACATCGGGAAGCTGGCGTCTTGCGCGCGCAATCTGGTAGTTTGCCCCCGATTCCACCGGGAGAAATTTGATGCGCAAGATCCTGACCGTGCTGGCGGCGCTGGCCTCGCTCAGCCTCACCAATTGCGGCTACAACGCGATCCAGAGCGAGGACGAGCAGATCAAGGCCAACTGGTCCGAGGTGGTGAACCAGTATCAGCGCCGCGCCGATCTCGTGCCCAATCTCGTCAACTCGGTGAAGGGGTTTGCGCAGCAGGAGAAGGACGTGCTGCTCGGCGTCACCAATGCCCGTGCCAAGGTCGGCAGCATCCAGGCGACGCCCGAGGTGCTGAACGATCCCGCCGCGTTCCAGAAGTTTCAGGCCGCGCAGGGCGAGCTGTCCAGTGCGCTGTCGCGGCTCCTCGTGGTTACCGAAAACTATCCGCAGCTGAAGTCGGATGCCCTGTTCAAGGATTTGATGTCGCAGCTCGAGGGTACCGAGAACCGTATCACGGTCGCGCGCAACCGCTACATCAAGGCGGTGCAGGAGTATAACGTCACCATCCGCTCGTTCCCGAGCAATCTCACGGCGATGATGTTCGGCTACAAGGAGAAGCCGAACTTCTCGGTCGAGAACGAGAAGGAAATCTCGACCGCGCCGAAGGTCGACTTCAACGCGCCCGCGCCGTCGAAGTAAGCGCGAGCCATTTTGCGAATGGGCATCACCCCACCCACCGCTGTCATTCCCCGCGAAAGCGGGGAATCCAGTACGCCGCGGCTTTTCCGCATCTCGCTGGCGTCTATGGAATACTGGATCGCCCAGTCGGGCCGGGCGATGACGGCGAATTTGTGGTGGCATGCTGCTCTCATTGTCGCGCTTGTGTTCGCCATCGCGGTCCCCGCCGCTGCGGACGTTGCCGTGCCGCAGCTCACCGGGCGCGTGGTCGACCGGACCGGCACGCTGTCGAGCAGCGATATCGCTGCGCTGTCGCAGAAGCTCAGCGGTTTCGAGACGCGCAAGGGCAGCCAGATCGCGGTGCTGATCGTGCCGACGACGGATCCGGAGACGATCGAGCAATTCTCGATCCGCGTTGCAGAAGCCTGGAAGATCGGTCGCAAGAAGATCGACGATGGCGCGATCCTGGTGGTCGCCAAGAACGACCGGCATCTGCGCATCGAGGTCGGCTATGGCCTCGAAGGCGCACTGACCGACGTCACCTCGCGGCGGATCATCGACGAGGTCATCACGCCAAAATTCAGGGAGGGCGATTTCGCCGGTGGCATCTCGGCCGGCGCGGAGCGGATGATGCGCGTCATTGACGGCGAGCCGCTGCCGGTTCCCTCGCGCAGCGTGAATTTTGCCAATCTCGACGACATCGGGCCGGCCGTCCCGGTCGTCCTGTTTGCCTCGCTCGTCGTCGGTGGCTTCCTGCGCGCACTGCTGGGGCGACTGCTGGGGTCGGTCGCGACCGGCAGCGTGATTGGTCTCCTGGCCTTGCTCATCCTCGGATCCGGCGCCTTAGCCTTGCTCGCCGGCATCATCGGCTTCGTGCTGTCCTTCATCGCCGACCTATTTCCGGCGTCAACGGGGACGTCGCGCGGCGGATCGTGGTCGGGCGGCTCCTCGTCTGGCGGCTGGAGCAGTGGATCGTCGTCCAGTGACAGCGGCAGCTTCAGCGGAGGCGGCGGCAGCTTTGGTGGCGGCGGCGCCTCGGGGAGCTGGTAGTCATGGGCATTGGGCGTATCACCCGGCATCTCCTCCAGCACCATTGGCGCGCCAGGCAGGTGTTTCCGCAAAGCGTGCTCGCCCGCATCGAGCAGGCAATCAAGAGAAGCGAGACGACGCATTCCGGCCAGGTCCGCTTCGTCGTCGAAGGCGCGCTCGACGGCCGTCCGCTATTTCGCAACCAGCACGCGCGCGCGCGAGCGCTCGACGTGTTCTCGCATTTGCGCATCTGGGACACAGCGCACAACAATGGCGTGCTGATCTATCTGCTGCTCGCGGATCGCGACGTCGAGATCATCGCCGATCGCGGCATCGATGCGAAGGTGGGCGCGGCCGGCTGGGAGACGATCTGCCGAGCGATGGAGTTCGCGTTCAGCGCAGGCCAGTTCGAGCGCGGCGTGATCGACGGCATCGCCGCGGTGTCGCGTGAGCTGGCAAAGCACTTCCCGCCGGGCGGAGCGCATCCGAATGAGCTGCCGGATAAACCGGTGGTGCTGTAGGCCCTATGTCGTCCCGGCCTAGTGCGCAATTGCGCACTAGGCCGGGACGACACTGTGCTCAATCATCCAGCTTGTTCAAATCCCGCACCGACTGCATGATCGGCTCGAAAT
The DNA here is from genome assembly GCF_018130615.1 of Bradyrhizobium manausense. Taxonomy (GTDB): domain Bacteria; phylum Pseudomonadota; class Alphaproteobacteria; order Rhizobiales; family Xanthobacteraceae; genus Bradyrhizobium; species Bradyrhizobium manausense_A. Next base: position 16,609 of record NZ_JAFCKB010000011.1, on the reverse strand, counting down.
TCGAGCGTGCATCAAGTGCGTCGAACAATTGCGCGGTATCTTCCAGCAATCCGTGCGACCGCGCGATCGCGATGCGCACGTCCTCCTGCGGCGTGTCCGACAGCCGTCCGTGCCCTGACAGCAGGATCTTCGCGTTCAATCCTTTCAGCCGCTCCAGCGACTGGATGTAGTCAGAAATGCTCCCCGAACCGAACACGCCGCCCATCACGCCTCCGGGCATCAACGTGTCGGCGGCGAATAGCAGGCCCTTGTCCTGCTCGAACAGCGTGATGCAGGCCGAGGTATGGCCCGGTGTGTACATCACGTTGAGGCGGAAATTGCCGAGGTCGATCAGATTGCCTTCCTCTAGCCAGATGTCGATGTTGATCGGCACATTCGGCTCATTGAACATCTTGCGCAACATCGAGAAGTCGTCGCGCAGCATGATCTTGTTGGCGGCAAGCCGATGGGCGGCGACGTAGGTTCGGAGCTCGTTGAAGTGCCAGGCCGCGCCGATATGGTCGAGATGTTCGTGGCTCAGTACCACCATGTCGATCTTCTCGGGCGGGCATCCGGCGAAGTTCAGGCATTCCACCATCGCCGGATAGTTCGAGGACAGGCCGACATCGATCAGGATGGTGCGGGCCGAGCCGCGCACCAGATAGGCGTTGGCGGCGCGGTTGGAGAAGCGGATCTGAAAGACGTCATCCGTCGCCTGGATCAGCGAGCAAATGTCGTTCTTCATCAGGATCGGGAAGGCCGTCGGCTTTCGCTCGCTCATGATTGCGCTGCCCGGTAGGTGACGGCGTTGGAGGCGCGCAGGCGTTTCGAAAGTGCGTCCATCACCATCAGTGCGAATGCCGGCTGTTGGCTGACGAGATAGACGAAGCGCGCGTGGTTGATCCGCATTACTTTTGTGTTCGGCGCCGAGGCGATCGCGGTGGCTGAGCGGGCCGAGCCGTCGATCACGGCCATCTCGCCGAAGAACTCGCCCTTGCCGAGCTTGATGATGCTGGTCTTGCGCGCGCCGTCGAGTTTGGCGATCTCGACCTCGCCGTCAAGCACGACGAACAGCTCGCGGCCGGTCGAGCCCTCCTCGAAGATGACGTCATCGACAGCAAACGCGTTGATGCATTTCTCGATCGTCATGATACCCCCAAGCGCCTTCTGGCTGACGGGACGGGCCATGTTAGCCGCGGAACAGTGACGGGCAAACAACCCCTTCGGCTAAGGCGTGCGGCCTACCGCAGAGCAGCATCGGTTGACGATTTGTTGCACGCGGCCACGCCGGTTCCACTTTCCCGACCCAATTCGGCCTCGGACGAGTTCCTAAAATTTCGGTAAGCGGGTCCCGAGGTAAGGAATTCGCAAGCAATGAAAGTTACCAAAAAGTCAACCTAGACTGGAGTATTTGAGCCGTGAGCGAATCCCTGCCCGAACTGGCTGGCCAACAGACTGGTGACCAGGCTGATGCCGTCGACACCGCCGCAACTGCGCCGCAGGTCGTCGAGGCTGCCGCCGGCATCGAGGCCCCCTCGATCGCCCCCGACCATGAGGCGCCCCCCAAGGCGGACGCGCCGCAGGCCGAGCCGCCCCGGATCGTAGTGCCGAAGTTCGAGACCAAGGCGGAAACCAAAGCCGAGCTCAAACCGGAGCCGAAGCCCGGCAAGCTCATCGTCATGGCGCCCGCGGAGCGGTCCTGGGAGCGCGAAGAGTTCGCCCCGCATGTGAAGGCCGATGAGGTGCGTGACACCGGGGGCAAGCGCCGCCTGTCGGCGATGGCCGCGGTGGTGGCGATCGCGGTCTGCGTCGGTGCCATCAGCGGCGCACTTGCGACCGTCGGCGTGATGCATTTCGCTGGCCCTGCGCCGGCGCAAGTCGCCGATACCAGCGCACTGGACGCCTCGGTCGCGCGGATCGATGCCGACATCGTCGCGCTCAAGGCCAATGTCGAGCACACCTCGAAGACCGGCCTCAGCCAGTTCAACCGGGCCAACGACCGCCTCGACAAGCTCGAGAAGGCGCAGGCCGAGCCGATGGCAAAGCTCGCCAAGCTGTCCGAGACCGTCGACAAGCTCCGCGCCACGCCGCCGGCAACTCCCGCGCAGGCCGCTGCCGCGGCGCCCGCGGCTGCCAAGGAAACAACCGGAACGATCGCGCCGGCACCAACCCAGGTCGCCACCGCCGCTGCCGCGCCGGCTCCCGTGCCCGCTGCCCCGAAGACCGAGGTCGGGCGTCTGCCGACGATCGAAGGCTGGAGGCTCCGCGATGTCGCCAATGGTGGCGCGCTGATTGAGGGCCGGGGCGGCCTCTACGAGGTCTATGCCGGCGATCCCATCCCCGGCATCGGCCGCGTCGATGCGATCCGCCGCCAGGACGGCCGCTGGGTGGTCGTGACCGCAAAGGGCCTGATCGTGGCGCGCTAGGCGCCCGATATCCGACTTGTCACGAAAGGCGCTTCACCACCGCGTGAAGCGCCTTTTTACTTGAATAGGCTGTCGGCCGCGGTGTTAGTGGAGGCATGAGCCGCCCGCTGCGAATTCTCCTGGCCGCCCAAATCTTTCTGGCTGCCGTTCTGTTGTTCGGCGGCGTCACGTTGCTCTCGGCAGCAGAGAACGCGCCGCTCGCGCGTGGCACCGCGATCACCGATCCCGATCTCCTGCGCAAGCTCGACCAGAGCGATGCTCTGTCGATTTCCCGCCTGTTGCAGCCCGAGCGCAACGGGAATGTTCCGCTGACGAGCGATCAGCTGTTCGCATCACTGCCGCAGCTCAAGGACATTCCGCCGGCGATCGATGCGGAGTTCGATCGCTACATCGCGCAGCACAAGCAGGCTTCGCCAAGCGAGACCATCGGCGTTGGCGACGGTTTCGACGTGCAGCTGTTCGATCGGGCCAATCTGAAAGCCGCCAACACGCGCTTCGTGCTGGCCGGTATCGTCAACCGCATGGACCGCGCCTATGTGTCGGAAGAGTCCTGCGGGGAGATCCGGTTGATCTATCGTCTGGCGCGGTTCGAAACCAGACCGGATGGCGGCAGCAGCGCGATGCGTCTGCCGATGACGTTCAACCTCGTGATGAAGGCGCGCGATGCGCGCCAGGTCGATGCGAACGGCAAGCCCATCACCTGCGCCGAGGTCGCGCGGCGCTGGCTCGACAATGGCGACTGGCAAGGGCTGATCGGCAGTCGCACTGCGCCTTACGATGCGATGATCGACCGTATCGAAACCAACATCCAGATCTCGATCTCGCCGAAGTCGGCCTTGCACGATTTTCGCTCCGACTACCTGCTCAAGGTGTTCAAATACGACCCCGGCTCGAAGATTTTCGTGGATTCGACGCTGGAGAACCAGATCGACCGCGATCGCATCCTGGCCGATGACGCACTCCGGCGCGACTTCAAGGACTGGCTGCTCACGCCTGCGAATCTTCGCGAGTTCGATCGCGGCACCGTGCTGATCCCGGAGAAATATCTCGCCAAGGCTGCGGTGGCGCCGACCCCTGCGGGCTTCGACGCCTCGGCGCTGCAGCCGGAATTCGGGATGATGCAGGGGGAGGCCAAAGGCGAGGGCAAGGGGGAGGACAAGAACGATCCCATCTTCACCGATGACGACGTCGTCGGCGCGCTGAAGCAGGCGGCCGCGCACGGCATCAGCATGGAGAACATCCGCTCGGTCGCGGGCTTCCAGCGCCGCCTCAATGATGTCACCTGCTCGGGCTGCCATCAGACGCGCGGCATCGGCGGCTTCCATTTTCCGGGCGTCGACTGGCTCGCGGAGAATGCGTCGAATTCTACCATCGTGCCGGCCTCGCCGCATTTCTTCGGCGACCAGCTTCGACGCCGCGACATCCTGACCGCCTTTGCCGCCGGCAAGCGCCCTGATTTCTCACGCGGATTTGCCAGCCGGCCGCAGACCCGCGGCAGCCTCGAACTCGCCGGCACCGAATATCAGGACGGCTGGGGCGCGCATTGTTCCCTGCAAAATGCGGGATCTGGAGCGACCGACAAGAGTTTTACGTCATGGACCTGTGCTAAGGGTCTCACCTGTCAGGCTGCGGCGGCCTCGAGCCGCATTGGCATGTGCTTCATCAAGACGCGTTAGGTCGACCCCAACCGGTTCGGATGGCCCATGACGGATACCAGCGACGCCGACAAGGAGCGCAATCGCGAGATCGCGCGCAATGAGGAAGTCAAACAGGTCACCGGCAGCATCCGCGTCAGCACCTGGGCGGTCGCGGTGGTCGTCATCATCGGCGGGATCTTGTTCACGCTCGGCTGGCTGGCGCTGCGGTAGCCGCAAACTCATTTCAGCCAGGGACAAGATCAATTAGCGCGTGGTGTAGAATGGTCATAGCCCGTGACAAAAGAGTCACGCCGGCCCTGCCGATCCCCCCAATTGTGGACCTACCGTGAGTCAGTTAGCGACATGGGTCTGGCGAGCATGCTCTGCGCTCGGTCTTCACGCTGAGCTAGGGTTTCGGCTCGTGCTGCCGAGCGGTCGAGCTGTCGTTGCCGTTGCGCGGATCGCAAGTCTTGGTGCTCCAAATGGAATGCTTTTGTTTCGCGCTTACGACGAAATTCGCGACCATGTCCACGAGTTGAACAATGCTGGCTATGGCTACTCAGTTGTCGACGAACCCCGACCAGGCGAAGCGTTTGACATGACAGCATTCCAGGAAATGTTCCGCGATTGGGGGTGGAGTGGCCAATTGGGAGCCAAGCCTGCCTGGATGCGATAGGCAGACATCGCGTAGCACAATAACTTGGACAATCTGGTGGTCCGCTTGCGGGAAGCAGGAGGAGGAACAACCCTCACTTCGCGTAGTTCGTCATTCGCTTTCCCGGGAGCAGCTCATACGCCGATTTCCAGCCGGGCAGCGCGGCCATGCGGCCGAGCCAGGCGTGGATGGCGGGATAACTCGTCGCGAAATCAAAGCCGTGCTCGTCGCTCGGATAGTGCAGATAAGCCATCATCGAGATATCAGCGACCGTCGGCTTCGCTCCGATCGCGAACGCATTGTGCTGGAGATGGCCGTCGAGAATGCCGAGAAAATCCTCGAGCCGCCGGCGAAAATGCTTCAGCACCTGCGGATCGTTCTTTTCGGTGAAGGCCCGCATGAAGCGATAGGTTGCCATGTGGCCGGTGAGCTTGTGGTTGTCCCAGAACAGCCAGCGCAGCAGCTCGAATTTTTCCCCTTCCGTTTCGGCCCCAAAGCGCCCGTATTGCTCGGCAAGCTTCAGCAGCAGCGGAGCCGTCTGCGTCATCTTCACGCCGTCGACCTCGAGCACGGGAATTTCGCCCATCTCGTTGACGGCTTTGCGCCACTCCGCCGTGCGCGTGACGCCGCCGCCAAAGTCGGTCCAGACCGGCTCGAACCTCTCGCCGCACAGCGTGAGCATCAGTGCCAGCTTGTAGCTGTTGCCGGATTCGGGGAAGTAGTGCAGGCGATAGAGGGTCATGGGACCTCACGAGACAGCGGCTTCGCCGATTGTTATACCCGAGATGCTTCCACGCCGTCATTGCGAGCGCAGCGAAGCAATCCAGCACATCCGCGGTGGGATTCTGGATTGCTTCGCTGCGCTCGCAATGACGAAGCCGCGGTAGCGTTCCGGCCTTACCCCACGGCCCCCGATCCCCGCAGCTGCCTGATCGCCGCTTCATCGTATCCCGCGCCACGCAAAATCTCGTCACTGTGCTCGCCGACGCCGGGCGGCTTGCGTGGTTGCACCTTCTTGGTGCCGTCGATCCAGATCGGGCTACTGATGGTGAGCATGGTGTCGTTCTCGAACGGAACCAGCACCTCGTTGTCGAGCATCTGCTTGTCGTTCGGGATGTCGTCCAAAATGCCGACGATACCGAACACCAGACCGTTGCCGTCGAGGATTTTCCGCCATTCGGCGAGGTCCCTGGTGGCAAAGGTCTCGTCAAAGATCTTGATCAGCTCGATCGAGCGGGCGTGACGGTCGGGCTTGGTGGCGAAGCGCGGATCGGCGATGAGGTCTTCACGGCCGAGGCATTTGGTGAGCGTCGGCCATTGCCGCTCCTCGTTGAGCAGCGACAGGATCAGCCAGCGGCCGTCCCTGCACTGATAGTGATTGGCCACTGCGTTGAGCGCGCGCTCACGCGGCCGCCGCTCGCTGAATTTGGCGCCGCAGAGCTTTGCCTGCGCCAGCACGCTCGCCGCCCACACCCCGTTCGCCATCAAATTGGAGGCGACATGCGAGCCCTTGCCGGTTTTCTCGCGCTGGTACAGCGCGGTAACGATCGCACTGTACAGCGCCATGGCGCAGGGATGGTCGCCCATGCCAGCGACCGAGCGGGCCGGGGTCGTGTCGGTGTCGGCGCGGACGAGGTCCATCAGGCCGGACCGCGCCCAATAGGCGTTGCTATCGAAGCCGGGCTTGTTGGCTTCCTCGCCCTTTTCGCCATAGCCGGTGAAGGAGGCGTAGATCAGCCGGTCGTTGAGATGGGCGAGATGGTCATAGCTGATGCCGAGCCTGCCGCGCACCGGCGGCGGCATGTTGGTGATGAAGACGTCGGCCTCTTCGACCAGCTTGTAGAGCACGGCCTGCGCCTCGGGCTTGGACAGGTCGAGCGCGAGGCTCTTCTTGTTGCGGGCCTCGAGCAGCCAGGCGAAATTGTGTTCGCCGGTCGGATAGCCGGGCAGGTTCGGCAGATTGCGGTAGGGGTCGCCGGCGCCGGGCGGCTCGATCTTGATGACGTCGGCGCCGAAATCGGACAGCACGGTCGCAGCCGCTGGCGCCGCGATGAAGCTCGCGCAGTCCAGTACCTTGAGCCCTGCAAATATGCCTTTTTCCATCGCGGCGTTGCTCCCTCGCTCTTGTTGTTTCCCGCGCGCTGGAATTGGCGCGGGCAGGTCTGGGAGCCATTAGACCGATGTCTTGCCCGGATGCAACGGCGCACAGCGCAAGGCCTTACTCCTCTCCCGCAAGCAACGCGGCGTTGCCGCCGGCTGCCGCGGTGTTGATGGTCATGGTCTGCTCGGTGGCGAAGCGCGCGAGGTAGTGCGGGCCGCCAGCCTTGGGACCGGTTCCGGACAGGCCGTTGCCGCCGAACGGCTGCACCCCGACCACGGCGCCGATCATATTGCGGTTGACGTAGATGTTGCCGACCTGGACCCGGTCGATGATCGCCTCGACCGTGTCGTCGATGCGGGAGTGGATTCCGAGCGTGAGGCCATAGCCGGTCCGCTCGATAGCTTGCAGCACGCGCTCGAGCGTCTCGGCCCGGTAGCGCACCACATGCAGGATCGGCCCAAATACCTCCTCGGTGAGCTGGCCGGCATCCCTGAGCTCGAAGATGTGGGGCGCGACGAAGCAGCCCTCTGGAGCTGTGCCTGCGAAGTGCAGTCGCGCCTCGCTCTTCATCCGCGCGATGTGGGCGTCGAGCCGCTGCTTGGCCTCGACGTCGATCACGGGGCCGACATGCGTCGCGACATCAGCGGGATCGCCGATCTTCAGTTCGCGCGCCGCGCCCGCGATCATCTCGATCATGCGGTCGGCAACGTCTTCCTGCACGAACAACAGCCGCAGTGCCGAGCAGCGCTGGCCCGCGGAACGGAACGCTGAGGTGACGACGTCGTCGGCGACCTGTTCGGGCAGCGCGGTCGCATCCGCGATCATGGCGTTGATGCCGCCGGTCTCGGCGATCAGCGGCACGATCGCTCCGTCCTTGGCGGCAAGCGTCCGGTTGATGTGACGCGCGACCTCGGTCGAGCCGGTGAAGACGACACCCGCGATGTCAGGGTGCGCGGTCAGCGCCGCGCCGATGAGGCCGTCGCCGGTGACGAGATGCAGCGCGCTTGTAGGGATGCCGGCCTCGTGCAGCAGGGCGACAGCGTCGCGCGCGATGAGCGGCGTCTGCTCGGCTGGCTTGGCAACGACGCTGTTGCCGGCCATCAGCGCCGCGGTGACCTGGCCGAGGAAAATCGCCAGCGGAAAATTCCATGGCGAGATCGCGACAAAGACGCCGCGGCCGCGCATGGCGAGCGCGTTGCTTTCGCCGGTCGGGCCCGGCATGGCGGTCTCGTGGACAAACAGCCTTCGGCCCTGCGCCGCATAATAGCGGCAGAAATCGACGGCTTCGCGCAGTTCGGAGAGCGCGTCGTCGAGCGTCTTGCCGCCTTCGCGCTGAAGGGCCGCGATGAAATGCGCGCTGCGGCTCTCCAGGAGATGTGCCGCCTGCTCCAGTGCGGCCGCGCGAGACGCTGCCGGCGTCCGGCTCCAGGCCGCAAAGCCGGCGCGGGCTGCAATGATCGCCGCACCGGCCTGCTCGAGCGTCGCGTCCGTGATCGGCTGGAGGTTGGGCGTCGCGGACTTGACGTCGGCCAGCAGCCGGTCGAGCGCGGCACGCTCGCCGAACTCGATGCCGCCTGAATTGTGCCGCTCCGGCGCAAAGAGATCACCCGGCAGCGGGATCTTGGCGTGATGGGCGTGATCGGGACGGACGACGAGATCGACGGGACGCCTCAGCAGCGCCGGGACGGGGACGCGATAATCGGCCGCCTGCGCCACGAAGGACGAGTTGGCGCCATTCTCGAGCAGCCGCCGCACCAGATAGGCGAGCAGGTCGCGATGGCTGCCAACCGGCGCGTAGGTGCGGTAGGCAATCTCAGGGTGATCCTTGGCGAGCTGTTCGTAGAGCGCTTCGCCCATGCCGTGCAGGCGCTGGAATTCGAATCCGCCGCTGTCGCCCGCGAGCTCCAGCACGGTCGCGACGGTGAGGGCATTGTGGGTCGCAAACTGCGGGAAGATGCGTGGCCGCAATGCGAGCAGCTTCGAGGCGCAGGCGACGTAGTTCAGATCCGTCATCGCCTTGCGAGAAAACACCGGATAGCCGTCGAGCCCGCGCTCCTGCGCACGCTTGATCTCGGTGTCCCAATAGGCACCCTTGACCAAGCGCACCATCAGCTTGCGGTCATGTGCGCGCGCCAGCTCGTGAATGTAGTCGATTACCGCGCTCGCGCGTTTCTGATAGGCCTGAATGGCCAAACCAAAGCCGTCCCAGCCCGCAAGCGAAGGATCGGCGAGCGTTGCCGCGATCACGTCGAGCGACAGCTCCAGCCGGTCGGCTTCCTCGGCATCGACGGTGAAGTTGAGATCGTGGGCCTTGGCGCGCTGCGCCAGATTCAGCAGTTGCGGCACCAGTTCGTGCATCACGCGCGCGCGGCTGATCGCCTCGAAGCGCGGATGCAACGCCGAGAGCTTGACGGAGATGCCGGGACGGCCGGGCAGGGGATGGTTGCCCGCCGCCTTGCCGATCGTCTCAATCGCGCTGGCATAGGCGTCGAAATAGCGCTTGGCGTCGGCCGCCGTGCGTGCGCCCTCGCCGAGCATGTCAAAGGAGTAGCGCGGTGTCTCACCCGAGCGCGGCCTGCCGCGCTCCAGCGCCTGCTCGATGGTCTCGCCCAGCACGAAGTGATTGCCCATCAGCCGCATCGCCTGGCGCGTGGCCGTGCGGACCGCAGGCGCGCCCAGCCGCTTCACGAGCCGGCCGATGGTGCCGTCGGGTGTCTCGCCGGGCTGGATCACCCGCGCCGACAGGCCGAGCGCCCAGGCCGAGGCGTTGACCAGGAACGCGGTGGATTTGGTCTCGTGATGGATGAAATCGCCCTCGCCGAGCTTGTCCTCGATGAACTGGTCGGCGGTGCGCGCGTCCGGCACGCGCAGCAGCGCCTCCGCCAGCACCATCAGCGCCAGCCCTTCCTTGGTCGAGAGCGCGAATTCTCGCAGCATGTCCTCCACGCCGCCGAGCCGGTCGTCGCGCTTGCGGATCGCCTCGATCAGCCGGGTTGCAGTGCGGTCGATCCGTGCTTCCTGCGGCGGAGTTAGGTGTGCCGATGGAAAGAGGCGCGCAGCGATGTCGGCATCGTCGGGCGCGTAGGGGGCTGAGAAGGGCGGTGGGATGTTCGGCATGGCATGTCCTGTGGCTGAAAATCAGGATAAAGCCCGCATGACCGTAGTTCGATAGACAAGATAGCCATTTTGCCTTAGAAAATGAAGATCATGACCATCTTAGCCGCATGAAATATGGAACTCGACCGAGCTGACCGGAAAATCCTCTCGATCCTCCAGGAGGATGGACGAATCGCCAATGTCGAGCTCGCAGAGCGCATCGGCCTGTCGCCGACCTCGATCGGCGAGCGGCTGAAGCGGCTGCAACGCGAAGGGTTTGTCGAGGGCTATGGCGCGCGGCTCAATCCGCACCGGCTTGGCCTCGGTCTGCTGGTGTTCGTCGAGGTCCTGCTCGACAAGACCACGCCGGATAATTTCGAGCGCTTTGCGCGCGCAGTGAAGCTCGCGCCCGAAGTGCTCGAGTGTCACATGGTTGCAGGAGGCTTCGACTATCTGGTGAAGGCGCGGCTGGCGGACATGACCGCCTATCGGCGCTTCCTCGGCGAGACCTTGCTGTCGATGCCGGGTGTGCGCGAGACGCGCACCTATGCGGTGATGGAGGAGATCAAGCGCGACGCACCGTTGCCGGTGGGCTGACCAAATGCGGTCGCGATTGTCATTGCTGCGGCGTTGATTGACGATCTTTTCAGGCAAATAGCCTTCCACGCGCAATCGCAACGCCTGTCGTCGAATGCACTGATCGTCTTCTAAATTTTTTTGGCCTCACTCCCGGAGCAAGTCCGGGAGGCAGCAAAGGCTGACGGGCTTATACTTTGAGGTTCTCTGCGGACGTCTTGCCCCGGTTTGCGATCTCTTCATATTCAACCGTCTGTCCCTCGTTGAGCGAGGACAGGCCGGCTTTCTGCACCGCCGAGATATGCACGAACACATCCTTGCCGCCCGACGCAGGCTGGATAAATCCATAACCCTTGGTCGGGTTGAACCACTTGACCGTACCTTTAGCCATCACGACTTCTCCGCGGGTCTTCCTCCGAGATCTCGAACCGCCAGTCCCCGCCAACCGGCCGGTTCGGTCCTAACAGGATACGCGGAATGTGGCGGGCTTGGTAGATCAAACCACATCCGCATTTTACCGAAATTCGCTCAACTTCGCGGCGTTTTTGCCGGTTTTGCCCGTTTCGCGGTCAATTGGCCGGCGCGCCGTCAATAAGTCGCGGCCAGGTAGTCGACGATCTTGCCGACGTCGGCGTCGTTGATCGGCGCACCATAGACCTTGATCATCTTGGTCACCTCGGCCTGCCAGAACCCCTTCTTGTCCTTCATTGGCGGCTGCGTGGCGATGTAATCGGACGAGTGGCAGGCGGTGCAATTGCCCTGGACCGCCTCGAAATTGGGCCCAGGCTTGAAGGCTGCGACCTCATCCGGCGTCTTGTAATCGACCGGCGCGGCAAGGGCCGACCCCACCATTGCGGCGACAGCGAGCGTGGTGGCAACGAGAACGGTGCGCTGCATGATCATTCTCCCTCAGGCCACGCTGACGCGGACGGTTTCGACGACGTTGCGCAAATAACCCGCCGGGTTCCAGCGCGGCGTCTCCGGCTGCGTCTCGCCGGAATTGCTGGTGGCACGCACCTTGAGCTCGAGCTGACCTGCCGCAAGCTTCACCGGCAGCTTCCATTCGCGGAACGAGTAGTTGCCGAGATCCTTGCCGAGCTTGGCGGAGGCCCAGGTCTTGCCGCCATCGGTGGAAACCGACACGTCCTTGATGCCCTTGCCGCCGTCGAAGGCGATGCCGCGCAGCGTCGTGCGGCCGGCCTTCAGTTTTGCACCATCAGTCACGCTGGTGATGAAGGAGCGGATGGTGAAGCGGTTGATCGGGATCGTCGCCTTCGGCGCTGTGCCGGGCTCGACCGAATTGTCCGGCGTATCCGGAATGCGATAGGCCGACTTCATCCAGAAGCCGTCATAGACGCTGTCGACGACGGTGATCTCGTTGAGGTGCTTCACCCAGTAGGTGCCGTAATAGCCGGGCACGACCAGGCGCAGCGGGAAGCCGTTGAGGAACGGCAAATCCTCACCGTTCATGCCATAGGCCAGCATTACTTCGCCGTCGGTGGCGTGAGCGAGGTCGAGCGCCTTGGCGAAGTCGGGCGTCTTGTCGCTCACCGGCCCGTCCATGCCGCCGAATACGACCTGCTTGGCACCGGCCTGCACGCCCGCCATGTCGAGCACGGTTTTCAGCGGCACGCCGCGCCAGCGCGCATTTCCCATCGCGCCATTGGCGAGCTGACCGCCGGCGACGCGCGGCTCGAAGAAGCCACGGCTGTTGCCGGAACACTGCGTGACGGCGACGATCTCGGTCGCCTTCATCTTCCTGATGTCCTTCAGGGACAGCTTCAGCTGCTTGTCGACCTTGCCCTTGACCTCGAGCGTGAACTTGTCGGGATCGAGGTTGTAGGGGAGATCGGCGAGGTGATAGCGCACGAAGAAGGCGTTGTTCGGCGTGATCGGACCGTCGTTGAAGATTGCAAACGGCGTCTCCAGCTGCGGCGGCCGGCTGGTGAGCCCGATCATCGGCCGCTTCTGCGGATATTTCAACAGCGGCCGTTCGCCGTTGCCGAAGGGCAGCGTAACGGTGTCGAGTGCTAGCGCCTTGGTGGAATTCAGTGTGGCCGCAAGCGCGGCAAAGCCCGCTCCTTTGAGCAGGTCGCGTCGATCGAACATGTGGTCTCCTCCCGGAGCTTTTCGTTGGCGCGCGGCCATCACCGCGACACCTGCGCCATCTGTCTCAACCATTTGGATGAAGTCAATTCGTGCTTTCGCAGCAACCCCATGCCGTTGCGCTGCAACAGGCCGGTGTTGCGTGAGATGATTCTTTCTTCACCTCTCCCGCTTGCGGGAGAGGCCGGGAGGGGGCTTTCACCTCTGGGGGATTGTCCCATCGAGGAGACACCCTCTCCCGCAAGCGGGAGAGGGAGCGCACCTTTGCGCGTGGCTGCTGCTTACGCCGCGACGCGCTCGCCGCCGGCGATGAGAGCAGACAATGTCCTCGTGTCGGTCACGACGCGCACCACCATCGGCTCGTCGCGGCCGCGGATCGCGACCTCCTGCTTCGGCAGCGCATCCTCATGAAGGCCGGCGGTGCGGCGGACTTCCTCGGAAACGATGGCCTCGCAGGCCAGCGTCTTGGTCATGTCCTGGAGACGGGCTGCGACATTCACGGCATCGCCGAGCGCGGTGAAGACGATGTGATCGCGATAGCCGATGTCGCCGATGATGACCTCGCCGCCATGGACGCCGATGCCGAAGCGAATCGGCTGGCGCAGGTCGTGGCTCAGGAGCTCGTTGAGCTCGTCCACATGGGTCGCAATGCCGGCCACTGCCTTCAGCGCCTGCCGGCAGGCGGTTTGCGGATCGGTGGTGAGGCCAAACAGTGCCAGCATGCCGTCGCCGACGAACTGGTTCGGCTGGCCGCCATTCTCGATCACGGCCTGCGACACCGCGCCAAGGAATCGATTGACGATGAAGACGGTGTCGAACGGCAGCCGCTTCTCGGCGAGTTGTGTCGAGCCGCGCATGTCCACGAACAGGCTGACGAGATAGCGCTCCTGGCCGATTCTGGCCGGCGAGGACCCTTGTGCATTTGCCGACAGCATTTGCGGCATGAACAGCTGGAAGAAGGAGAGGTCGCAGTCCGGCCGCAGCTGGCAGGCGAGGCGGATCGAGGGATCTGCGGTGCCGACGCGGGCCAGCACGAAGGCCTCGCGCTGCGACGGCTCGGGCAAGGTGCCGTGGTCCCCGATGATGCGGATGCGGCAGGTCGAGCAGCGGGCGCGGCCGCCACAGACGCTGGCATGCGGCACGTTGTGGCGCAGGCTCGCTTCCAGCACGGAGAGGCCCTTGGGCACGCGCACCGTCTTGCCGTTGCCATAGGACAGCGCGATCATGCCGCCGCGCCGCTCGCGCCAGCCGCGCACGCCGCGCGCGAACAGCGCTAGCCCGAGCAGCCCGATATAGCTGATGGTCAATCCGCCCGTGATGCGGTCAAGCGTATTGGCCTGTGCGAACGTGCCGACCTCGCGCTGCGTGTAATTGTGCGGGCGCCACTCGCCGTCCTCGCTATCGGCGGCGACACTGCGGCCACCCTGGTAGATGCCGAGCAGCGCCAGCGTCGGGATCAGGACCGCGGCGGCCAGCAGGTACGGCGCCGCGCGGACGAAGAACGGTTTCAGCCGGAGCCAGAAATAGATGCCGATGCAGCCATGCACCCAGGCGACGATCAGCAGGATCGTCATGGTCCAGAGCCGGCCCGGCGCCACGACGAAGAACAGATAGAGCTCCTGCGGATAGAGTTTTTCGTGCCCGTAAAGCACCTGCCCTAGCCGAATGCCGATCACATGCGCCATCACCAGCGCCGGGATGCTCAGTCCCAGCACCAGCTGAAGCGGCTCGATCGTGCGCCAGCGGAACTGGCGCCGCTGGTACAGCGCATACACACCGAGCCCCATATGGGTGAGGGCGGCGGTGTAGAACACGATCGCCACCGGGAGGAACTGCCAGAACGAGGTGTGGTAGTAGACCCCGATCTGCATCGCATCGACCGAGATATTGCCGAGCGCGTGATTGAGGAAATGGCTGACCACGTAAGAGAACATGATGACGCCGCAGACCAGCCGCACCTGCCGCGCGCTGGTCGAGCGGATGAGTTCGGGCAATCGTGAAAGAGCGGTCGTGGCCATGATTCGGTTGTATCAGTTCACTGAGGAGAACAGCCAGCGGAGAGTTAAATTCCGCGGGCGAGAGGCCAGATGGATCACATAACCGACAAGGTTACGTAACGGTAAGTATCGTAGGACGGGCAAAGCGACGCGTGCCCACCATAGCGTCCAGCCCTCCGCTGTCATTCCGGACAAGCGCGCCTTAGCGCGCGCAGATCCGGGATCCATAACCATAGGGAGCGGTTTGGCGAAGACTCGGAGTGACCGGTTCGTGTCCACACGCCTGCCTGTGCTGGGTCCCGGGTCGCGCTTCGCTTGCCCGGGACGACGGTGCCGACATTGACTCCCCCTCCCAAGTCGGGGAAAAGCGCGGCCGTGACGATCGCTCCCGACATCACCGTGAAGCCCATCAGTGCCTCGCGCCGGCCGCTTGTCGTGGCCGGGCTGGTGATCGCCGCAATGACGGGGCTGCGCATCGTCTATGCCTGTGCGATCGAGCTGCGCACCGACGAGGCCTATTACTGGACCTGGTCGAAGGAGGGAGCATTGAGCTTCCTCGATCATCCGCCGGGCATCGCCTGGCTCATCCGTTTCGGCACCGCGATTTTCGGCGACACCGTGCTCGGCGTCCGTTTCGGCGGCATCGTCGCGATGCTGGTGACGCAGCTTCTGCTCGCCGACGTTGTTCGCCGCCTCACGCATGATGTGCGCGCGATGGTGGTGGCGGTGCTGATGCCGGAGGCCGCGCTCTATTACGGCCTGTTGATGGCCAAGGTCGCGCCCGACGTCGCCATGATCCCGTTTGCAATGGCGATGATGTGGTCGCTGGTGCGGCTTGCACAGAGCGGCGATGGCCGCTGGTGGCTCGCGGCCGGCCTGTTCGCGGGCCTGTCGCTGCTGTCGAAATTCACCGCGATCATGTTCGCGCCTGCGGTTGCCGCCTTTTTGCTGGTGCCGGATTGGCGTTGGCGCTGGCTGCGCAGTCCCTATCCCTATGTCGCTGTGCTGATCGCGATCGCCGTGTTCTCGCCGGTCCTGATCTGGAACGCGCAGCACGATTGGGCCTCCTTCCGTTTCCAGGGCGTGCGCGCCACCGCCAATTACGGCATCTCACTGCGGACCGTCGGCGACTTCATCGGTCTGCAATTCGGCCTCGTCGGTTTCGTCCTGCTGCCGGTGGTGCTGCTGGGGCTGGTCGTGACGGCGTGGCGCGGCTACCGCAGGCGCGAACCGGTGGCGATCCTGCTGTCGACGGCGGTGCTGGTGCCGTTCTTCTATTTCTTCTTCAAATCATTGGCGCTCCGGGTCGGCGACACCTGGCCGATGTTCATGTGGCCGGTCGGCTTTGCTGCCGCCGCAGTGAACCTCGTGATGATATCTCGGGACGGCTGGTCGGCGCGGATGATCCGGTCGAGCATCTTCTGGGTGAACACGGCGCTGATCTCCGGCATCGCCTTCGTCGTGATCGTCTTCCTCTACTACGTCGCTGCGCCCTGGAATTTCCTCGGTAAGATGGATCCGATCGGCGCCGAGGCTGGCTACGAGCAAGTCGTCGCGCGCACACAGGCTGCGCTGGATGAGACCGGCGCGACCTGGATCGCGACCACGGATTACCGCACCTACGCCATGATGCGCTGGCTGTTCCGCGGCCGCGTCCCCGTGGTCGAGATCAACGAGCGCGGCCGCTTCCAGGATTTCCGCGATCCCGGCATGGACCGGATCAAGGGGCAGGCGGGAATCTATGTCGGCCGTCAGCCCGACGATCGCTCGTCTCTGTGGGATTCGATCCCTGCGACGCGCGCGCCATTGGGACAAGTCGAACGCCGCTGGCGCGGCGTCCTGATCGATACCTACACGATCGACAAGCTCACCGGATGGACCCCGGAGCTTTCGCCGTCAAAGGACTCGCCGCTGTTCCAGTGGCGGGTGCTGGCCCTCTTCTCCCTCTCCCCGCAAGCGGCAGGGCTATCGCATATGACCGAACAGGGCGAGGAGGAAGCTGTTGTCCCACCCCGCGCGCTTGATTTTGCGACGTA
>NZ_JAFCKB010000010.1 GCF_018130615.1 Bradyrhizobium manausense | reverse complement strand
CCTTCAAAAACGGCCTCGAATACTTCAAAGCCGCCGCAGCCGGATGGAGCCTCAGAGATACGTGCATGCCCTAGGGCCTTCGCCGGGACGACGTCCACGTTTGTGGCTGCGCCTGAGGTCTACGCCTCCGCCAACACCCGCGCATTGGCGCGGATGGAGGCTTCGCTGACACGGATGCCCAAGCCCGGCCCGTCGGGCACGACGACGTGACCTTCGCGGTTGGCAACGCGCTCTTCGAGCACGTCCTCGGTCAGCACGTGATGCGGCATGTAAAATTCGCAGCCGAGCGAGATGCCCGGGGTTGCCGCGATCAGCTGCGTGCCTGCGGCGAGCCCAATGCCGCCCTCCCACAGCGTGCCGCCATAGCCGGGCAGGCCGGCGATGTCGGCGATCGCCATGATCGCCTGTGCCTCGAACAGGCCGCCGGCCTTCATCAGCTTGATCGAGACCGCATCGGCCGCCTCGCGGCGCACCACCTCCATCATGTCGCGCCGATCGAAACAGCTCTCATCGGCGAGCACAGGTGTTTCCAGCGCTGCGGTGAGCTGCGCCATCACGTCGAGAAATTTTCGCGGCACCGGCTGCTCGATGAAGGTCGGCGCAAACTCCTCGACATCGCGCAGGATCTTGATGGCTCCGAACGGCGCCAGCGCCTGGTTGTAGTCGACGCGCAGATCGACCTTGTCGCCGAACTCCTTGCGGATCGCTTCGAGATGGTCGAGATCCTCGCGATGCGGCTTCACGCCGGTCTTGACCTTGTAGATCACGTTGCCGTCCGGAACCATCTTTCGCATACGCTCGAGATCGGCCGCGAAATCCGGATCGGCAATCGAGAAAGAAAGCGGGATCGTGTCGCGCACGCGGCCGCCGAGCAGGTCGGCAACCGAGAGCCCTGACGATTTGCCGACGATATCGAGCAGCGCCATCTCAATCGCGACTTTTGCTTCCGCGTGGCCAACCAGCGCACGGTCGAGCTCCGCCATCAACGCGCGGATGCGGCGCACGGATTTGCCGAGCAGGATCGGCTTCAAGTAGATGTCGAGCGCGGAGAATGCAGCTTCGGCCGTCCCCGTGAACACCTCCCACGGCGCCGCTTCGCCCCAGCCGATCACGCCGTCGCTCGATGTCAGCTCGATCAGCACGCGCTTCACCGTGCCCTTGACGTTGCCGACGCCCTGCAGGCGCGCCATCTTGATCGGGCTTTCGATCAGGAACAGCCTGAGACGTTCGATGGTCGCTTCGGTCATGTCAGGCCTCCATTGACGTGCCAGACCTGGCCCGTGACGTAAGATGCTTTTGGGGACGCCAGGAAGGCGATGATCTCAGCGACTTCGTCCGGCCGTCCACGGCGGCGCATCGGGATCAGCGCCTCGGTCGCGGCGATCTGCTCGGGCGACAGCCGGCTCTCGCCCGGCCTGTCCTTGACGATGAGGCCGGGCGAAACCGCATTCACGGTGATGCCGTCCTTGGCGAGCTCGATCGCGGTGAGCCGCACCAAAGCTTCGAGCGCCGAGCGGCTCGCGGCGGTGGCGGCGAAAGGTGCGAATTCAGGCCGGATCGCGTGCGCGACGAAGGATGATACCGCCACGATCCGCGCGTCACACCCAGCGCGCAGCAGCGGTAGCGCAGCCTCGACCATTCGCGTGAACGCCAGCGCGGACTCGTCCATCGCCTGCCGGAACTGATCCGCCGGCGTGCCGATGGCGCTGCCACGACGAGCGTGGCCGCCGACGAGGATCAATCCGTCCAGCCGGCTGAACGCGGCTCGCGCGGCGGCGATGGCGTCGGCGACGGCCGCTTCCTCCGCGAGATCGCCGAGGCACTTTGCGACAACCGCGCCTTTCGCTTCGGCATCGGTCGCGGTGGCGTCGAGGCCTTCTGCGTTCGCGCGCGTGTGCAGCACAAGGGCGGTGCCGGGCGCAGCGAGCAGCTTTGCGGTGGCGCGGCCGATGCCGCTGGCGGCACCGGTGACGAGGTAGGCGCGGTCGATCTCAGGCATCACGGTGCCGCGTTGGAAGGCGGCAGTGCGCCGGTGCGGTGGAAATGGCTGAGGAAGGCGCGCGTCGCGGTCTCCTGCGGATTGTCGATCACCTGACGCGCCGGACCTTCCTCGACCACGATTCCGTCACGCATGAAGATCAGGCGGTCGGCGACTTCGCGGGCAAACGCGATCTCGTGGGTCACGATCACCATGGTCATGCCTTCGGACGCAAGCTGCTGGATCACGTTCAGCACCTCGCCGACGAGTTCAGGATCGAGCGCCGACGTTGCCTCGTCAAACAGCATGACGTCGGGCTCCATCGCCAGCGCACGTGCGATCGCGACGCGTTGCTTCTGGCCGCCGGACAGCGTCGCCGGATATTGATCGGCCTTCTCGGCAAGGCCGACCTTGGCGAGCTGGGCGCGCGCGAGCTTCTCGGCATCGGCCTTGGCCATGCGGCGTACCGTAACCGGCCCTTCCATCACATTCTCGAGCGTCGTCATGTGCGGGAACAGATTGAAGTGCTGGAACACCATGCCGGTGGTGGCGCGGAATTTTGCCAGCGTCTTCACATCAGGAAGTTTCGAACCGTCGCCGAACGCAAAGCGCGTGTCGCCGACACGGACGCTGCCGCCATCGGGCACGACCAGCAGATTGACGCAGCGGAGCAGCGTCGACTTGCCGGAGCCTGACGGGCCGATCAGCGCGACCACGCCGCCTTTGGCGACGTCGAGATTGATGTTCTTCAAGACCTCGTTGCTGCCGAAGCTCTTGCGCAGGCCACGGATCTCGATTTTCGACGTCTCGCTCATTCGCCGACCGCCAGTCGCTTCTCGCCACGGCGGACGATGATGGTGAGCGGGATCAGGATCGCGGCGTAGGCGACCGCAACCGCGGTGTAGGTTTCCAGCGGCCGGTAGCTGTCATGGGCAGCGACCTGGCTTTGATAGACCATATCCGGCACGGCCAGCACCGACACCAGCGAGGTGTTCTTGAACTGGATGATCGACTGGTTCATCAGTGCCGGGATCATGCGCTTGATCGCCTGCGGCAGCACGATGCGGCGCATGCTCTGGCCCGGCGTCATGCCGAGCGCGGCGCCGGCTTCCGACTGGCCCTTGTCGATCGAGATGATGCCGCCGCGGATGATCTCGGAATAGAACGAGCCGCCATAGAGCGAAAGCGCCAGCGCCGAGGCCGTGATCGGCGTCATCTCGACGCCGGCGAGGATCGGCAGCGCGTAATAGAACCAGATCAGCTGCACCAGGATCGGCGTGCAGCGGAACGCTTCGATGAAGGTGAGGGCGAGAAGCCGCACCGGCTTGAGGCGCGACAGGCTGCCGAACGCGCCGAACAGGCCGAACACGAGGCCAAGCAGCACGATCACCACGGTGAAGCCGACGGTGACGCCGAGCCCGTTGAGAAAGAGCCAGCGATAGCTCCAGAGGATGCCGAAGTCCCACTGATACATGCGTGTTCTCTTGCTTCACTTCTCCCGCTTGCGGGAGAGGTCGCGTCGTATCGAAGATGCGATGCGGGTGAGGGCTCTATCCTCTTGGGGAGTCTCCCCAGCGGAGACACCCTCACCCCAACCCTCTCCCGCAAGCGGGAGAGGGAGTGGAGCGGTGCGTGCGGATCGAGACTGCCCCAAGTTTGCGATACCTTACAACGAAACGCCCGGCGGAATGTCCGCTTCGGTCACGCCCACCAGCTCCATGTTGGTGATGATCGCATTGCGGATGAAGCCGAGGCCCTTGTTGAAGTCGATCCAGGTGTTGACGTAGTCGCGGAACGTCTTGTCGTTCTCGCGGCGGAAGCCGGCGTTGGACGTCGTCGCGAAGATCGGCGTCGGCAGCACGAACTGGCCGAGCGAGGGATTCTTCTTCAGCACGGTCAGCGACAGCATGGTGATCAGGCACTGCGCGTCGACGCGGCCGGTCTGCAGCGCAGCAGTGGCGTCGTCGGCGGTCTTGAGACGCGAGATCTGCGCCTTCGGCGTCAGGCGGCTGACGACCTGGTCGTGCGAGGAGCCCTGGTCGACCGCGATCTTGATGTCGGGCGAGTTCAGCTCGGCCCAGCTCTTCGGCTTGAAGTCCTTCTTGCAGAGGATGCCGAAGGCGTTGTTGAAGACAGGCACCGAGAAGTCGATCACCAGCGCGCGCTTCGGCGTCGGGTTGAGGCCGAAGAAGATGTCGATCTTGTTGGACTGCAGGTCGAGCACCGAATTGCCCCAGGTGGTTTCGGTGATCTCGAGCTCGGCCTCCAGATCGTCGGCCAGCCCCTTGGCGATGTCGATGTAGAAGCCTTTCCACTGGCCGCTGGAAAGATCCTTCATGTAATAGGGCGCACCGCCGCCGACCGCGCCGATCCGCATCTTCTTGGTGCGGCGGATGCGGGCGAAGGTCGATTCGTTCGGATCGGCCGCGGTCTGGGCTACGGCCGGGGCGGCCAGCGTGGCTGCGGCTACCGCGCCAAGCCCGACAATCGATGCAACATCACGACGTGTAACCATTGGGATCAATCGCTTTTCTGGTTGGGTGGAGTTCCGGCAGCGTTCTTACCAAGGCGGCCATGCTAGCGAAAGCACAGCCTATCGGCTGGGCAGACCGGGAATTGCTCGGATGCTGGGCAAGATCAAGCGGTTCGAACCGATACCCGCTTGCTTTCCCGACCTTTTAGCCCCAAATAGGGACCGGGAGATTGGCGGTGGACGAGCCACTCGCCAACCGGGTCAGGTCCGGAAGGAAGCAGCCCTAACGAGGTCCGGATCGGGTCGCTCGTCAGTCTCCTACCTGTTTTTCCGAGCGAATTGCGCAGGCGGCCCTGCCGCCCGCGCGCTCCTTTCCGCAAAAGCCGGCCGAGAGACATTTCATTGCGGATCGACCGATGACCGACGCTGGCGCCCCTCCCGATCCCGTTAGCGCCGGCCAGGCCGGCAATGCACCCTACCGGGTCCTCGCGCGCAAATACCGCCCCTCGAGCTTCGATGATCTGATCGGCCAGGAGGCGGTGGTTCGTACCGTCTCCAATGCGTTCGAGACCGGGCGCATTCCGCAGGCCTGGATCCTCACCGGTGTCCGCGGCGTCGGCAAGACCACCACCGCGCGCATCCTGGCCCGTGCACTCAACTACGAGATGCCGGATGGCTCGGTGAAGGGGCCGACCATCCACATGCCGACGCTGGGCGTGCATTGTCAGGCGATCATGGAAAGCCGGCACATGGATGTGCTGGAGATGGACGCGGCCTCGCACACCGGCGTCGATGACGTCCGCCAGATCAACGACAGCGTGCGCTACGCGCCGGCCAGCGCCCGCTACAAGGTCTACATCATCGACGAAGTCCACATGCTGTCGACGGCGGCGTTCAACGCCTTCCTGAAGACGCTGGAGGAACCGCCGGAGCACGCCAAGTTCGTGTTCGCCACGACCGAGATCCGCAAGGTTCCTGTCACGGTGCTGTCGCGCTGCCAGCGCTTTGACCTGCGCCGCGTCGAGGCCGACGTGCTGATGAAGCACCTCGCCAACATTGCCGCCAAGGAGAACGTCGAAATCGAGCCGGAAGCGCTCGGCATCATCGCGCGCGCGGCAGAAGGCTCGGTTCGCGATTCGCTGTCGCTGCTCGACCAGGCGATCGCGCATGCGGCAGGCCAGGTGAGGGCGGATGCGGTCAGGCAGATGCTGGGCCTCGCCGACCGTACCCGCGTCATCGATCTCTTCGATTCGCTGGCCCGCGGTGACATCGCGGCCGCGTTCAAGGAGTTCCGCGACCAGTACGACGTCGGCGCCGATCCCATCGTCGTGCTCTCGGACCTTGCCGAGTTCGTCAATTTCGTCACCCGCGTGAAGATCGTGCCGGCGACCGCCGACAACGTCGCCTATGGCGAGACCGAGCGCGTGCGCGCGAAGGAATTCGCCTCGAAGATCTCGATGCGCGTGCTGTCGCGGATGTGGCAGATGCTGCTCAAAGGCATCACCGAGGTGCAGGGCGCGACGCGGCCGGCCGCGGCCGCCGAGATGGTGCTGGTGCGGATCGCCTATGTCGCCGACCTGCCGACGCCCGATGAAGCGATCAGGATGCTGGAGCAGAACGGCGGCGGCTCGCCGGTCGTCACCGGCGGTAGTGCCGCGCGCAGTAATGCGCCGGCTGCGCCGATGGGTTCCGCAGCGCCTGCTGTCTCTGCGGCGCCCGTGCGCGCGCCAAGCGCGCCGTCGGGCTTTGGTGGCGGCGCCGCCCGGCCGCAGATGGCAGCGCCCGCGCCGGATCCGCAAGGTGCGGCGCCCCAGTTGCGCATCACCAGCTTCACCCAGCTCGTCGCGCTTGCCAGTCAGAAGCGCGACGTCATGACCAAGGCCGCGCTCGAAGGCGACATGCGCCTCGTTCGTTTCGAGGAGGGCCGGCTCGAAATCGCGCTCGAGCCGAACGCCTCCAAGACCATGATCACCGAACTCGCGAAAAAGTTCGAGCTCTGGACCGGCCGGCGCTGGACCATCATCGTGTCCAACGAGCAGGGCCAGCCGACGCTGCGTTCGGTGAACCAGGCGGCGAAGCAGGAACATGCCCGCACCGCCGAGGCCGATCCGCGCGTGCAGGAGGTGCTGTCGCGCTTCCCCGGTGCAAAGGTCGTCGAGGTCCGCAGGCTTGCCCCCGAGACGCCGGAATCCAATATTAACGCCGACTATGGCTCTGACGATCCGCCCGAAGGTTCCGACGCCGACGACGATTTCTAGAGCTGATCTTTCCAAGGACGAACACCCATGGCTGATTTTCTCGGCATGATGAAGCAGGCGGCGCAGCTGCAATCCAAGATGCAGGAGATGCAGGAGCAGCTCGCCAATGTGGAGGTCGAGGGCATCTCCGGCGGCGGTCTCGTTGCCGTACGCATGACCGCGAAGATGGACGTCAAGGGCATCAAGATCGATCCGTCGCTGATGAAGGCCGAGGAGCGCGAGGTGCTGGAAGACCTGCTCGTCACCGCACTCGGCGATGCCCGCCGGAAGGCGGAGACGGCGATGCAGGAAAAGATGCAGTCGCTCACAGGCGGGCTCGGCCTGCCGCCGGGGCTGTTCGGCCAGTAAGATGGGCGCGGTTGCGGGTCCTGAAATCGAGCGGCTGGTCCAGCTTCTCGCACGGCTGCCGGGCCTCGGTCCGCGCTCCGCGCGGCGCGCTGCGCTGCATCTGATCAAGAAGCGCGAAGCGCTGATGATGCCGCTGTCCTCCGCCCTGCAGGTCGCGCTCGACAAGGTCCAGGTCTGCAAGACCTGCGGCAACATCGACACGCAAAATCCCTGCACCGTCTGCATCGATCCGAAACGTGATCCCGCCATCATCGTGGTCGTCGCCGACGTCGCCGATCTCTGGGCGCTGGAGCGGGCGAACGCAACGCAGGGGCGCTACCACGTGCTGGGCGCGACATTGTCGCCGCTCGACGGCGTCGGCCCGCAGGACCTCACCATCGACGCGCTGGTCGCGCGTGCCCACGCCGCCGAGGTGCACGAGATCATCCTGGCGCTGAATGCGACGGTCGACGGCCAGACCACGGCGCATTACATCACCGACCTGCTTCAGGACGCCAACGTAAAAGTAACCCGGCTGGCCCATGGTGTGCCCGTCGGTGGCGAGCTTGATTATCTCGATGAGGGCACGCTATCGGCCGCGATGCGGCAGCGGACCTTGTTCTAGCCATCCAGACTTTGACGGAACGGACGACATGACGAAACTTTTCGCCACACGATCGGCTTTGGTCGCGACGATGCTGCTGCTGGTGACACCGGCCATCGCTGCGCAGCAGGAGGATGACGGGGCTCCGCCGCCGTCGAAGCCCGGCAAGCCGATCAGCGCTGGCGAGGTGCTCTCGGGCGAGCTGAACGCCATGAAGGTGCGCGACGCCAAGAATGCCGGCAAGCGGATTGCGATGTACCAGATCACCTCCGAGCCGCGCCGCCTGCCGGCGCCGAACGGACTGTGCGATCTCGAGACGGGACCTGAGACCTTCCAGCTCGTCACCTCCAGCGACGCGCAGGCCACGCAGCTGAAATCCTTCGTCGGCAAGGAGATCTCGGTGAAGGTCGACGAGATCGCCTGCGCCAGCGATCCCGGTCAGATGAGCGAGGCCGTGGTGACAAAGTGGAGCTTGGTGAAGAAGTAGAGGGGCGAGGCCTTCTCTCCCCGTCATTGCGAGGAGCTCTTGCGACGAAGCAATGACGAATGAGAGAGCGTCAGTCTACACCCTTACCGGCCCCAGCGATTCGAAATGCCCGCGCTTCTGCAGCCAGGTCAGCAGCACCAGGCTCGGGATTGCCACCAGCACGCAGATCACGAAGAACAGCGGCCAGCCGGTCGCGCTCGCGACGTAGCCCGCGCTCGATGACAGATATGTCCGCCCCACCGCTGCAAGCGCGGTGAGCAGCGCATATTGCGTCGCCGTGTGCAGCGGGTTCTGGCACAGCGCCGAAAGATAGGCGACGAAGATCACGGTGCCGATGGCGCTGGTGAAATTCTCGGCGCAGATCGCTAGCGCCAGCGCCCATTGGTTGGTGCCGACCACGGCAAGCCACGAGAAGGTGAGGTTCGCCAGCGCCTGCACCACGCCGCCGATCCAGAGCGAGGCCGCCAGCGAATAGCGCCGGGCAACGAAGCCGCCGGCAAAGCCGCCGATCAGCGTCGCAGCGAGACCGACGCCCTTCACGATCGCCGCGTAGTCGTTGCGGGTGAAGCCGAGGTCGATCACGAACGGCGCGGTCATCGTTCCCGAGAACGCGTCGGTGAACTTGAACAGCACGACGAAGGCGAGCGCGGCGAGCGCGTCCTTGCGCGACAGGAATTCCGAGAACGCGCCGATCGCCGCGTGCAGCACGCGCGTGAACGCCGTCTCCGTTTGGGTCGCAGCTTCCGCCCGCACCGACTGCTCGGGCTCGGTCGCAACGAGCGCCGTGATCGTTCCAATCAGCACCATCGCCGCCATCACCACATAGCCCCACATCCAGGCCGACGTGCGCGGAATGCCGGTGCCCTCGAAGCCGGACACGATGAACAGCGCGCCCGCAGTCGAGACCAGCATGCCGATGCGATAGGCCGCGACATAGGCCGCCATGCCGGCGGCCTGCTCGCTCTCGGGCAGGCTCTCGACGCGGAAGGCGTCGACCACGATGTCCTGCGTCGACGACGTCGTCGCGACCAGCAGCGCGCCGAGCGCAACGTAGAACGGTGAGCGTGCCGGATCGGTCATCGCCAGCAGCAGGATCGCGACGATCAGCAGCAGTTGCGAGAACAGCAGCCAGCCGCGCCGCCGCCCGAAGGCGCGCGTGAACAGCGGCACATGCAACGCATCCACCAGCGGCGCCCACAAGAATTTCAGCGTGTAGGGCGTGCCGACCAGCGCAAACAGCCCGATGGTCTTGAGATCGACCCCGGCCTCGCGCATCCACACCAAGAGCGTCGACCCCGACAGCGCCAGCGGCAGCCCGGACGAAAAGCCGAGGAACAGCACGATCAGCACCCGCGGTTGCAGGTATACGGCCAGACTGTCGCGCCAGGAGGTCGGAGCGGCGTCAGAACCGGCAGGCGAGGTCGCGTCGGGTGCTGTCATGGGGAGGTGTTAGCAGATTCTGGCCGTGATGCCTCGTCTCCCTCTCCCCGTTCTTACGGGGAGAGGGCGGGGTGAGAGGGGGCCTCTCCCCGCACGGGAGGTCGATGAGAGACCTGTACCCCCTCACCCGAATTCGATCTGCGATCGAATTCGACCTCTCCCCGCAAGCGGGGCGAGGTAAGAAAGACTCACTCCCCCGCCTGGAGCTTCCTTGGAAACAGCTCGCCCGCGCCCGCGACCAGCCGCGGGCCCTCGGGTGCATCGCTCTTGCTGAAATCGAGCTCCTCGATCCGCCCTGCGCGCTTTTCGATCTTGTCGGCGGAGATCAGGATCTGGCGGACGTCTTCGTTCGCGTCGGCAAAGTGCTTCTGCAGTTTCAGCACGCGGTCGCGCAGGCGTCCCAAATCGTCGCCGAGCTTGATCACTTCGGTCTGGATCTGGTCGGCGGCGTCGCGCATGCGCGCGTCCTTCATGATCTGCTGCATCACCTGGATCGCGAGCATCAGCAGCGAGGGCGACACCAGCACCACGCGGGCGCGGTAGGCCTTCTGGATCACGTCGTCGAAACCGTCATGGATCTCGGCATAGACCGATTCCGACGGCACGAACATCAGCGCCATCTCCTGGGTCTCGCCGGTGACGAGGTATTTTTCCGCGATGTCGCTGACATGCTTCATCACGTCACTGCGCAGCCGCTGCGTGGCAATGCGCCGCTCCTCGTCGGTGCGCGCGTCGTGCAGCGCAGTCATCGCCTCCAGCGGAAACTTTGCGTCGATGCAGAGCGGGCGCTGGTCAGGCAGGAACACGACGCAGTCCGGCCGCTTTCCCGTCGAGAGCGTGAACTGGAATTCGTAGGCCCCCTTCGGCAGTCCGTCCTGGACGATCGCCTCCATCCGGGCCTGGCCGAAGGCGCCGCGCGACTGCTTGTTGGCGAGCACGTCGCGCAGCGTCGTCACCTGCGTGGTGAGGTCGGTGAGGTTCTTGTGCGCGCTGTCGATGATGCCGAGCCGCTCGTGCAGCGCGCGCAGGCTCTCCATGGTGTTGCGGGTCGAGTGTTCCATGGACTGGCCGACCCGATGGGTCACCGAATCCAACCGCTCGTTGACCGCGCGTGCCATCTCGGCCTGGCGTCCGGCCAGCGCCTGGCTCATGGCATCGACCCGACCCGAGGCCTCGCTCTGGGCATGCAGCACCTGGGCGAGCCGTTCCTCGAGCTCGTCGGCCCGGATCGCGCTCGCCATCGCGAGTTCCGCGCCGCGCCGCCCGGATCGCGCGATCACCACGGCAATCACGACCAGCAGGATGAGGACGAGGGCGCCGAAGCCGATCAGCGCATCGATGGTGCGCACCGGCCAGTCGCCCAGCATGAAAATGGTCTCGTTCATGCCAGCCCTTCTACCCGATTCGCCTGGTGGCACGAACGAATAGCGAACATTTCGGGTGAATGGCCCGTTAATATTTATGGTTAACGAAAGCTGAAGTTTTATGGTTAGCAGACCGTTAACGCGTTCCCGGCCGCATTGACCGCTTGTCGCGCGCAGCTTAAATCGCCCGCCATGGCCCTCAGAGAAATCATCATCCTGCCCGACAAGCAGCTGCGTCTGGTCTCCAAGCCGATCGAGAAGGTCACGTCGGAGATCCGCAAGCTTGCCGACGACATGTTCGAGACCATGTACGATGCGCCCGGCATCGGCCTCGCTGCGATCCAGATCGCGCAGCCGCTGCGGCTGATCACCATGGACCTCGCCAAGCCCAACCAGGACGGCGAAACCAAGCCGGAGCCGCGCGTCTTCATCAACCCGGAGATCCTCGCGTTTTCCGAGGATAAATCGGTCTACGAGGAAGGCTGCCTGTCGATCCCCGAATATTACGAGGAGGTCGAGCGCCCGGCGAAGGTGCGGGTTCGCTTCACGGATCTGGACGGCAAGGTGCACGAGGAGGACGCCGAAGGCCTCTACGCCACCTGCATCCAGCACGAGATCGACCATCTCAACGGCGTGCTGTTCGTCGACTACCTGTCGAAGCTCAAGCGCGATCGCGTGATCAAGAAGTTCGAGAAAGCCGCCAAGCGCGCGGAGTAAGGTTCTCCGTCGATGCCCCTCCGCCTCATCTTCATGGGCACGCCCGATTTCTCCGTGCCGACACTGCTCGAGCTGGTCGCGCACGGCCACGAGATCGTGGCCGTCTATACCCGCGCGCCGAAGCCGGGCGGGCGACGCGGGCTGCAATTGCAGCCGACCCCGGTGGAGGAAGCCGCGCGAAAACTCGGCGTGCCCGTGCTGACGCCGAAGACGTTGAAGACGCAGGAAGCGCTCGACGAGTTCAGCGCGTTTGAGGCCGATGCCGCCGTCGTCGTGGCCTACGGCATGATCCTGCCGCAAGCGATTCTCGATGCGCCGAAGCTCGGCTGTTACAATCTGCATGCTTCGCTCTTGCCGCGCTGGCGTGGCGCCGCTCCCATCAACCGCGCGATCATGGCCGGCGATGCCGAGAGCGGCGTGATGGTGATGAAGATGGATGTCGGTCTCGACACCGGCGACGTCGCCATGGCCGAGCGTCTCGCGATATCAGACAGCATGACCGCGGTCGATCTGCACGATCGGCTCTCCCGCCTCGGCGCCGATCTGATGGTGCGCGCGATGGCCGCGCTCGATCGTGGCGGGCTCCAGCTCAAGAAGCAAAGCGAGGACGGCGTCACTTACGCCGCCAAGATCGACAAGGCCGAGGCGCGGATCGATTGGAGCAAGCCCGCGCACGCGGTGCTGCGCCACATCCACGGCCTGTCGCCGTTCCCCGGCGCCTGGGCTGAGCTTGCCGGCGTGACGGAAAATGCGCGCATCAAGATTCTGCGCTGCGAGCTTGCCAAGGGGTCTGGCGCGCCGGGCGAGGTGCTCGACGATCAGCTCACCATCGCCTGCGGCGAGGGTGCGATCCGCATTCTCGAGCTGCAGCGCGAGGGCAAAGGTCGGATGCAGGCGGCGGACTTTTTGCGCGGCGTGAAGGTCGAGCCGCCGATGCGGCTCTCCTGATGCCGCGCTACAAGCTCACCATCGAATATGACGGCGCGCCGTTCTTCGGCTGGCAGGTGCAGGACACGCTGCCCTCGGTGCAGGGCGCGCTGGAAGCGGCCGTAAAGGCGATGACCGGCGCGGATCTGCGGGTGCATGGCGCCGGCCGCACCGATGCCGGCGTGCACGCGCGCGGCCAGGTCGCGCATGTCGACATCGAGAAGCAGTTTCCGCGGGGCCGGTTTCGCGACGGCTTGAATGCGCATCTGCGTCCGCATCCGATTGCGGTGCTCGAAGCCGACATTGTGCCCGATACGTTCGAGGCGCGCTTCTCGGCGGTGAAACGCCACTATCGCTATCGCGTCATCAACACCCGCGCCAATCTCGCGCTCGACGTCGGCCATGCCTGGCGCGTGCCGCGGAAGCTCGATGCCGACGCGATGCATGCGGCAGCCCAACGCCTGCTCGGCAAGCACGATTTCACGACCTTTCGCGACACC
Organism: Bradyrhizobium manausense; assembly: GCF_018130615.1. GTDB lineage: Bacteria > Pseudomonadota > Alphaproteobacteria > Rhizobiales > Xanthobacteraceae > Bradyrhizobium > Bradyrhizobium manausense_A. The sequence continues at coordinate 224,796 of NZ_JAFCKB010000010.1, read as the reverse complement.
GAGTGCCAGGCCAAATCGCCGGAGAAGACGCTCGACCAACTCGATGTGATGCGCGACGGCCGCGAGATCATCATCGTCACCTCGGCGCGCTCGTTCCTGCACAGCCAGGTGCGCTCGATGGTGGGATCACTGGTCTGGGTCGGCGAAGGCCGCTGGACCGCCGACGATCTCTCCGCAGCGCTTGCGGCCCGCAACCGCGCCGCCTGCGGCATCGTCGCGCCGCCGGAAGGCCTGTATCTGATGAAGGTGGATTATTGACCCTTCTTCGCCTCTCCCCGTAAGTACGGGGCGAGGGAGAAAAGCCTACCCAAAATACCGCGTCAAAATCCCGCGATACACCTGCGTCAGCTTCTCCAGGTCCTTAACCGGCACGCGCTCGTTGACCTGGTGCATGGTCTGCCCGACCAGGCCGAACTCGATCACCGGGCAATAGCTGGAAATGAAGCGCGCATCCGAGGTGCCGCCTGACGTCGACAGCTCCGGCTTGCGTCCCGTGACTTCCTCGATCGCGGACACCGCGAGATCGGTGAACGGACCCGGCTTGGTCACGAACACGTTGGAGTTCGAGGGCTCCCAGACGATGCGGGCCTTGATGCGGTTGCCGCAGGCCTTGGCGAGGCGCGTCTCGACCAGTTCGCGCAGGCTCGCTTGCGTATGGTTGTCGTTGTAGCGGATGTTGAACTTGGCGCGGGCCTCGCCGGGGATGACGTTGCTCGCCTTGTTGCCGACATCGACCGAGGTGAATTCGAGATTGGAGGCCTGGAATTGCGCGCTGCCATGGTCGAGCGGCTCGTCGCTGATGGCCACGATCAGGCGCGAAATATCCGGCACCGGATTGGCGGCGCGGTGCGGATAGGCGACGTGGCCCTGCACGCCGTCGACATAAAGCGTGCCCGATTGCGAGCCGCGGCGGCCGACCTTGATGGTGTCGCCGAGCGTCTCGACGTTGGAAGGCTCGCCCAGCACGCAATGATCGAATTTTTCGCCGCGCTCCGCGGCCCACTTCAACAGCTTGATGGTGCCGTTGATGGAGACGTCTTCCTCATCGCCGGTGATCAGGAACGAGATCGAGCCCGAGCCCGATTTTTGGCCGTCGGCGCGCGGCTTGCCGCCGTTCGCGGCGAGATGCTCCAGCACTGCGGCGACCGAGCAGGCGATACCGCCCTTCATGTCGACCGCGCCGCGGCCGTGCAGAAAGCCGTCCTTCACCTCGCCGGAAAACGCGCCGACGCTCCAGGCGCTCTCGTCGCCGGGCGGCACCACGTCGGTGTGGCCGGCAAAGGTGATGTGCGGCCCGTCGGTGCCGATCCGCGCATAGAGGTTGTCGACGTCGGCGGTGCCTTCCTCGCTGAAGGTCACGCGGTGGCAGGTGAAGCCGGCGGCATTGAGTGCTGTTTCAAGCACCCCGAGCGCACCGGCATCGGCCGGGGTTACCGAGGGGCAGCGGATGAGGTCGCGGGCAATGGAAAGGGCATCGGTCATGCGCCCCGCTTAACATGCATGCCGCCGGGTGGGCTAGCGCTGGGCGGGACAATTTCGATCTCCCGGCTCTGGTCCCAGTCTTGCGCAAGCGATGCGGCAGGGCTCTCTTCGGCCTTGGCGAGCGGATCGGGACCGAACCGGTTGTGGCCCGAAGTGCCGGGCACAATGAACAGTTCGACAAGGCCCCACAGCCACAGCGCGTCAATTGCCCAGTTGAACGGAACGAACCAGTTGGAGGTCGGAAGCAGGTCCGAGAAGTGAAACAGCAGTCGGGGGACGAAGACGAAGGGAACGATCCACCAGCCGCTCCTGTCCCGATCGTGCAGCCGCTTGATCGCGGTCGCGAGGAAGATCCAGAAGAACAGCGCCGTGCCGAACGCCTTGAGGATCAGGGTCGCACGATCGGTCGAGGCCAGCGAACGGTAAGTCCGGGGATCGACAGCGCTGAAGACGTCGTCGAGGGCGAAATCAAAGTCGATGTCGAAGCCGAACCTGAGGGCGAGGGATGTGCCGCCTTCGACGGCCCGCACGACCTGACCGACGACCTCCAGCAAGCCCGCCAGCAGCGCGACGATCAGCAGCGCCTGCCACAACAGGGCGCGGTTGATGCGGCCGTCGAAGCGAAAGAGATACCAGCTCCAGTCCATGGCCGAGGCTCCGGGCGGAAGGAGCCGCCCGGTTGTTGGTCGCGATGGATGGAGAGGGGGTTCGATGAGGGTGGCTGGCGCGGTCGCTACCTCGCCCCGCTTGCGGGGAGAGGTCGGATTGCATCGAAGATGCAATCCGGGTGAGGGGGTACAGGTCCTATGGCCACCTCATCCGTGGAGAGAGGCCTCTCACCCCAACCCTCTCAGCGTGAGCGAAGCTCGTCGCGGCCCCGTAGGAACGGGGAGAGGAGAGAGCATCAATCCCGCAGCAACTCGTTGATGCTGGTCTTGGAGCGCGTGCGCTCGTCGACGCGCTTGACGATCACGGCACAGGCGGTGCTTGGGCCGATCTGGCCGTTCTTCATGGGCTTGCCGGGCAGGGCGCCGGGCACCACCACCGCATATTCGGGCACCTCGCCCATGAAGATCTCGCCGGTCTCGCGATCGACGATCTTGGTCGAGGCGCCCAGGAACACGCCCATCGACAGCACGGCGCCCTTGCGTACGATCACGCCCTCGGCGACCTCGGAGCGCGCGCCGATGAAGCAGTCGTCCTCGATGATCACGGGCTCGGCCTGCAGCGGCTCGAGCACGCCGCCGATGCCGGCGCCGCCGGAGATATGCACGCGCTTGCCGATCTGCGCGCAGGAGCCGACGGTCGCCCAGGTGTCGACCATCGTGCTCTCATCGACGTAAGCGCCGAGGTTGACGAAGGACGGCATCAGCACGACGTTCTTGGCGATGAAGGCCGAGCGACGCACCACCGCACCGGGCACCGCGCGAAAACCGGCGTCGCGAAAACGGTTCGGGCCCCAGCCTTCGAACTTCGAGGGCACCTTGTCCCACCAGTTCGCCTGGCCCGGGCCGCCGGGAATGACGTCCATGTCGTTGAGGCGGAAGGAGAGCAGCACGGCCTTCTTCAGCCACTGATTGACCTTCCACTTGCCATCGGTGCCGCGTTCGGCAACGCGCGCCTCGCCCTTGTCCAGAATCTCCAGCGACTGGTTCACGGCCTCGCGGACCTCGCCCTTGGTCGAGGTCGAGATGCCGTCGCGGGCGTCGAAGGCGCTGTTGATGGTGGATTCCAGGGCGGACAGGGACATCGGGATTTCCTCTTTGGAACGGGAATTTTGACGGATTGAGGCGCTTTTTCGGGATTTGGGGGGACGGAGTCAAGGCATACTCGGTCGTCGTCCCGGGGCGCGCGAAGCGCGCCGGCATGACAGCGATTATTTGGGCGACAGCCTGGCCAAAAACCCAGCGAGATCATCCGTGACGTGGTCGACATGGGCGGCATCGCGCCCTTCCAGTTCCCAATCCTCGCGCACCACTTCCCTGGTGCCGTCAGGCACCACCAGCACGGTAGTCATGCCGAGCTCGTGCGGAACGGTGAGGTTACGGGCGAGGTCCTCGAACATGGCTGATTTGGCCGGGTCGACCGCGTGCAGATCGAGGAATTTCCGGTAGGTCTGCGCCGCCGGCTTGGGTTCGAATTCGGCGGCGATGATGTCGAAGACGCCGTCGAAATGCGTGGCGAGGCCAAGCCGCGCCAGCACCGCATCGACATGGTCGACCGAGCCGTTGGTCAGGATCAGCTTGCGCCCCGGCAGCTTTGCGATGGCTGCGCCCAGCGCCGGGTTCGGCTCCAGCGGCGAATGGTCGATCCTGTGCACGTAGGCGAGGTAATCGTCGGCGCGCACGCCATGCAGGGTCATCATGCCGCGCATGGTGGTGCCGAAGCGCTGGTAATAGTCCTTCTGGATCTTGCGCGCTTCCTCCGGGCCGACGTTCAGCCAGTTGCACACGAACTCGCCGATTTTGGCATCGACCTGCTGCCACAGATTGACGTGATGCGGATAGAGCGTGTTGTCGAGATCGAACACCCAGGTGTCGACGTGGGTGAAGGCGCGGGGTGGGTTCATCACAGTTCTCTCAACTCGTCGTCCTGGCGAAAGCCAGGACCCATACTCCGCGGCCCATCAATGAGGCACACTGGTCATCGTTCTTCGCCAAACCGGACCCTGTGGTAATGGGTCCTGGCTTTCGCCAGGACGGCGGCGGAGGGTGTAGCGCCGCAGTCGTCACACCCATCACGGCACGGCAAAGCGCAGCGTCTTGCCGCCGCTCGACATGTCCACCACACCAAAACCCGTCGCGGCGAAGCCGCGCGCGCCGCAATCGGTCTGCTCATTGGTTTCGAACTTGGTCTCGCGGGTGCAGAGCTGCTTGTCGCCGCCCCAGTTCAGCGGCTTGTCCTTCAGCTTGATGGCGCGGTTGTCGCTGTCGACGGCTTCAGCGAAGCTGAAGATCTGCCTGGGTTGGCCGGCGACATCGGGATGCAGACAGGTCTTGGGATCGATGCGGTACCAGCCGCGGCTGGTCACCGATTTGCCGTCGTCGGTCGCGACCGCCGCCATCACCTTGTGCGGCGTGTCGTTGCACCAGGTCAGGCCGCTCGGGGACGGCGTCTGCGCCGCATCGACCATGGTCTTGAAGAGGTTGGGCGATGAGACCACGTCGGAGGACAGCCCGCGGCTTTTCAGGAATGCGGCGAGTGCGGCTTGCGTCTTCGGTCCGTCGACACCGTCGATCGCGCCGATGTCATAGCCGGCGATCACCAGGAGCCGCTGGATGCCGGCGAGCCGGGCCTGCTCGTCGTCGTATTCGGAATCTTCGGCGAGATAGGCGACGAGATTGCCGTCATCGCCCTGCGTCGGCGTGATCTGGGTGAAGGGAGCCTGGGTCTGACCGCTGCGGCACTGCCGCGCCGCTGCGATGACGAAATTGTCCTGCGCCACGCACAACATGTCGCTGCCGTTCTGCGGGATCGGGGACGCACCATAGACGCCGAGCGCGCGGGCATTGAGCAGGATGCGGTCGGCGGTGAGCGTGCCCTGCACCACCACGCGGCAGGTGGCGGGATCGATCCTGAACCAGCCCCGCGTCGCGGTCGCGGCCTTGTCGTCGATGCCGATCGCGGCCTCGACGACATAGGACATGCGATTGCAGATCTTGAGATCCGCGAAGGCGGGCGCCGAGGAGAAGACGAACGAGACGGCTGCGGCGGGCAGCGTCATCAGGAAGCGCGTCAGGGTCGAGCGGCGGTGCCTCTGAACTCTCAGCCCGGCCATGACGGCGCCTCTCGTCTTCTCGCTTCTCACTTGTGGATCAGCGTGCCCGTGCCCGTGTTGGTGAAGAGCTCGAGCAGCACCGCGTGCTGCATCTTGCCGTCGATGATGACGACACCCTCGACCCCCTGCTCGAGCGCGTAGATGCAGGTCTCGACCTTCGGGATCATGCCGCCCGAAATGGTGCCGTCGGCGATCAGCTTGCGAGCGTCCTTGATCGACATCTCGGGGATGAGCTTCTTCGACTTGTCGAGCACGCCCGGCACGTCGGTGAGCAAAAGCAGGCGCTTGGCTTTCAGCGCGCCCGCGATCGCTCCCGCAAAGGTGTCGCCGTTGACGTTCAGCGTCTGGCCGTCATGCGAAGTGGCAAGCGGCGCCAGCACCGGGATCAGCTCGTAGCCGATCAGCTGGTTGAGCAGCGTGAGATCGACCTTTTCGGGGTCGCCGACGAAGCCGAGATCGACCACCTTCTCGATATGCGAGTCCGGATCGACCATGGTGCGCGTCGTCTTCGACGCCTTCACCATATTGCCGTCCTTGCCGCAGAGACCGACAGCCTTGCCGCCGGCATCATTGATGTAGCCGACGATCTGCTTGTTGACGGAGCCGGCGAGCACCATCTCAACAACTTCGATGGTCGCGGCGTCGGTGATACGCAGACCAGCTGCGAATTCCGACTGAATGCCGAGGCGCTTGAGCATGGTCGCGATCTGCGGCCCACCGCCATGCACCACGACAGGATTGATCGCGGTCTGCTCCAAGAGCACGATGTCGCGGGCAAAATTCTTCGCGGTCTCCTCGTCGCCCATGGCATGGCCGCCATATTTGATGACGATGGTTTCTTCGTCGTATTGCTGCATGTGCGGCAGCGCTTCGGACAGGATGCGGGCCTGGTCGAGCGGAGAGATTTCGGTCATGAGGCGGATCTCGCTGGCGGGACTAACGCGGCCAGCGTTCTATCTGATTGGCGGGCGAGGCGCAAAGTGTGGCTGGCATGCCGCCGCTACGGATCAGCGTTTCGCCACCACCGCTGCCAACGTCACCGCCAGCCAGCCCACAATCATCACCGTTCCGCCCGTCGGTGCCGCGAACGGAAACAGCGAATGCCCGGCATATTGCCGCAAGGTGAGGTCGCCCGCGAACAGCGCGGCGCCGATCGCGAAGCCGAGTGCGGCGATCAGGCCAATTCCGCCATGCAGAAGCCCGCGCGCGAGCAGGGCGACGGAGGCCAATATGGCAGTCGCGTGAAACAGCAGCATGGCGCTCGCGGAGGCAAGCCGGCTGGCATCAGCGCCGTGGGCGGAGGCGGCCGCCAGCGCAACGCCGGCGGCGCCCATCAAGCCGGCGAGGGCGATCAGCAGGCGCGCCATCACGAGCTGCGCTCTTCCAGCAGCTTGGCCATGGCGGCGCGCAGCTCGGCCATGCCGGTCGATGAGCGCGACGAGGTCGCGATCACGTTCGGGAATGCGGCCGGATGTTTCGCGAGCGCAGCTTCCGTCTCGGCGATGCAGGATTGCAGCGCGGCGGCCTTCACCTGGTCGGCCTTGGTCAGCACGATCTGGTAGCTGACGGCGGAGCGGTCGAGCGTCTTGAGGACTTCGAGATCGACGTCCTTCAGCCCATGCCGCGCGTCGATCAGCACGTAGACGCGCGCGAGCGAGGCGCGTCCGAGCAGGAATGTGTGAATCAGATCCGTCCAGGATGCGACCTGGCTCTTCGGCGCCTTGGCATAGCCATAGCCGGGCATGTCGACGAGGCGGAGGTCGGTCTTGCCTGGAACCTCGAAGAAGATCAGCTCCTGGGTGCGGCCCGGCGTATGAGAGGTGCGCGCCAGCGCGTTGCGCCCGGTGAGCGCGTTGATCAGGCTGGACTTGCCGACATTGGAGCGCCCGGCAAAGGCAATCTCCAGTCCCGCCATCGGCGGCAGCGTCTGGATCGAGGGCGATGCCCAGATGAACTGCCAGTCGCGGGCGAACAGCTTTCGCCCGGCTTCGATCAGCTTCGCATCTTTGTCGTCGGTCATGCGAAGCTCTCACCTCTCGTCATGGCCGGGCTTGTCCCGGCCATCCACGTTTATCTGCACGTTACGCTCCAAAACGTGGATGCCCGGGACGGGCCCGGGCATGACGATGTGGAGGCAGTTCAGTTCCGCAACGACGGCTACACCGCCTCAGTCGTCACTTTTTTTTTAAACACATTGCGAATGTTGTCGAGCAATTCCACCTTCACGCCGTTGCGGCGCATGATGAAGCTCTGCTGGAGTACGGAGAGCGTGTTGTTCCAGGCCCAGTAGATCACGAGGCCCGCCGGGAAGCCCGCCAGCATGAAGGTGAAGATCAGCGGCATCCAGTTGAAGATGATCTGCTGCGTCGGATCCGGCGGCGTCGGGTTCAGCTTCATCTGGAACCACATCGTGATGCCCATGATGATCGGCCAGATGCCGAGCGCGAGGTAGTGGCCGAACACCGGCAGCGTGGTCGGGTCGAACGGGATCAGCCCGAACAGCGTGAACAAATTGGTCGGATCCGGCGCCGAGAGGTCCTTGATCCAGCCGAAGAAATGCGCGTGCCGCATCTCGATGGTGACGAACAGCACCTTGTAGAGCGAGAAGAACACCGGGATCTGGATCACCACGGGAAGACAGCCGGCGACCGGATTGATCTTCTCCTTGCGGTAGATCTCCATCATCTCCTGCTGCTGCTTCACCTTGTCGTCGGGATAGCGTTCCTTCAGCGCCTGAAGCTGCGGCTGGATCGATTTCATCTTCGCCATCGAGGCGTAGGACTTGTTCGCCAGCGGGAAGAACAACAGCTTCACGATCACGGTCACGAGCAGGATCGAGATGCCGAAATTGCCGAAGAAGCGGTAGAAGAAGTCGAGGCCGAGGAACATCGGCTTGGTGATGAAGTAGAACCAGCCCCAGTCGATCAACAGATCGAAATGGTTGAGGCCGAGCTCCTTGTTGTAGCCGCCGAGGCCTGCGAGCGGGAACACGCCGACGACGCCGGCTTCCTTGGCGCCGGCGAACAGCCGCGCATTCGCCGTTGCGCTGCCGCCGATCGCGACGGTGACGGGATCGAGCAGATAGTCGGTCTGGTAGGTGTGGACGTTGCCGGTCAGGTTCGAGGAGAACCGCGCCTGAAGCTGCGCACTGGTGTCGGGCAGCAGTGCCGAGGCCCAGTACTTGTCGGTCATGCCGAGCCAGCCATTGGTGGCCTTGAAGCTCACCGACTTGGCTTCGTCGATCTTCTTGTAGGCGTATTCCTGCAAGCCATCGAGATAACCGATCAGGCCTTCGTGCAGGATGTAATAGCCGGAGACCTGCGGCGTGCCATGGCGCGAGATCAGCGCGAACGGATAGAGCGTGACCGGCGCGTTGCCGACATTGCTCACGTCGTCCTTGATGGTGAAGAGATAGTGGTCGTCGACCGAGATGGTGCGGCGGAAGGTGAGGCCTTCGCCATTGTCCCACTTCAGCACTGCGGGCGTGGTCGGCGTCAGGCTGCCGCTGCCCTCCTGCTGCCAGACGGTCTGGGCATCAGGCATCTTCGACGTCACGCCGGTCGCCGCCACCCAGCCGAACTCGGCGTAATAGGGCTCGGCCGTGCCGGACGGCGAATAGAGAATGATCGGCGGCGATTTCGGGTCGACGGTCTCGCGGAATTGCAGCAGCGCGAGGTCGTCGATGCGGCCGCCCTTGAGCGAGATGCTGCCGGCCAGCCGCGGCGTATCGATCTTCACGCGGGGGCTCGCGGCAATCGCGGTGTCGCGGCTGACGGTCGGCTGGGCCTGCTGGTTCGCGCCCGGCGCATTGGTGGGCGCGGTCGTGCCGGCCTGCGGCGTGGCGCCCGGCGTTGCGGAGGCCGTCGGCTGCGGATTGGCCTTCTGAAGCTCGGCCTGCGCCTGCTGCTGGGCGCGCTGCTTCTCCATCGCCGGCACGTTGTAGAAGTACTGCCAGGCGATCAGCACCAGGCCGGACAGAATGACGGCGAGGATGGTATTGCGATTGTCGGTCATCACTTTTGTCTCGTCATCAATCCGGTTTGCGGCTGGCGGCTGGGCCGGGCTTCGGCCCGCGTCCCCGCGACTGTCCCTTGCTGGGTCCTTGCGCCGTATGCCGCGCGGGCTTCGTGAACGCTATGCGCAGATCGTCGAGCATGGTCGCGAAGTCGCGCGAAAGCGCGTCCCTGCGGCCGACCAGCACGTAATCATGATGGGGTTGCATCGATACCGGATCGAGCCGCTTCACCAATTCGCGAAGCCGGCGCCGGATGCGATTGCGCTCGGGGGCGTTGCCGTTCTTTTTGGTAACGGTGAAGCCTATCCGGATCGGGCCAGCGTCGTCGCGACGACGGCTTTGCAGGACGAACGCGGGACTATTCGCCCGCGCGCCATTGGCAACGGCGAGGAAATCCGCTCGCTGCCTCAGCCGATCCATGATGAAATCCCGGAAAAGGGGGTCCGGCTCAGGCGCTCAGACGCTTGCGGCCGCGGGCGCGGCGGGCGGCGAGGACCTTGCGGCCGCCGGCAGTGGCGAGACGAGCACGGAAACCGTGACGGCGCTTGCGCACCAGTTTGCTGGGTTGATAAGTCCGCTTCACGGGTTTTTCTCCGCTGACCGGGCAATTTGCCTGTAGAATTGATGGTAAAGTCCGGAAGATGCGGCCCCAAATGAGCCATTTCCGGCCCCAGAAGAGCCGCTCCCGGTGTCGCACCGGGTCATCGCGGACAATTTGCGCGGCTTATAAGCGAGCGCCTTGTTTTCGTCAACGCCGCAAGACCGCCCAGTTCCGGTGAATATCGCTGTTTCCTTGGGGTTTTTAACCCTTGAGGTGGCGGATAGCGAAATCAGCGCTTACATCCCACCTCGGCAGATTAGCGATCCGTAATTTGACCACCCCCAGGGGCGGGTCGCATCCTCCAAGAGCCAAGCTCTACCAGAAGGCAGCAGGGGCGAATTTCGTGGCAGCGACGGACCTCCAGCAGCCGACCCAGAACGCGGATCAGGACCTGGGTCAGGTCTTGGATCAGGCGCTGGATCGCGATTTGGACCAGCCGGCGACCCGGACGCGCGGGCCGGGAGGGCTCGGCCTGTCCGGCAAGCTGCTGCTGCTGACGGTCCCCCTGGTGATGATCGCGGCCGTCCTGCTCTATGTGCCCGCCATCGCCAACTTCTGGGTCAACCGGCTCAACGACCGCGTCGCGGCGGCCAACACGGCGGCGCTGGTGCTCGATGCGGCGCCGCTCGGCATGGTGCCCGATTCGCTGTCGCGCGAGATCCTGAAGAGCATCAATGCGCGCGCGGTCGCGATCAAGATGGGCCAGCAGCGCCGTCTTCTCGCCAGCGACAATCTGCCTGCCACGATCGAGCACGATGTCGATTTGCGCGACATGACGGTGTGGCAGGCCATCACCGGCTCGTTCCAGATGATGCTGGAGACCGGCAACCAGCCGATCCGCATCGTCGGCCCCGGCGTCGGCAACGCCCAGTTCGTCGAGATCGTGACCGACGAATTACCGCTGCGGCAATCGATGTACCGCTTCTCCCGCAACGTCGTGGTGGTCGCGCTGATCATCGGCATTTTGACCGCCGGCCTCGTCTATCTCGCGCTCCATTATCTCTTTGTCCGGCCGATGCGGCGGCTGACCGCGAGCCTGGTCGGCTTCCACGAAAACCCCGAAAGCTCGGCGCGGATCATCGTGCCGAGCCAGCGCAGCGACGAAATCGGCGTGGCCGAGCGCGAATTGTCCGACATGCAGCGCGACCTGATGTCGATGCTGAATCAGAAGAGCCGGCTCGCCGCGCTCGGCCTTGCCGTCTCCAAGATCAACCATGATTTGCGCAATCTGCTGGCCTCGGCGCAGTTGCTGTCGGATCAGCTCGCCAGCGTGCCCGATCCGCGGGTGCAGCGCTTTGCGCCGAAGCTGGTGCGCTCGCTCGAGCGCGCCATCGCCTTTTGCCAGTCGACGCTGTCCTACGGCCGTGCCCAGGAGGCTGCGCCGGACCGCCGCATGATGCTGATCGAGCCGGTCGTCCTGGAGGTGCGCGAGACCGCGGGTCTTGCCAATGACGTCTCGATCGCCTGGGTCGCCGCGATCGAGCGCGGGCTTTCGGTCGATGCCGACCCCGATCAGCTGTTCCGCGTGCTCCTTAACCTCGTGCGGAATGCCGCGCAGGCGCTGGAGAGCCATGCCTCCGGCGACGGCGGCCCGCAGCAGATCCGGATCACGGGCAAGCGCGAGGGGGCGGTCGCCATCCTCGAGGTCTCCGATACCGGCCCCGGCGTGCCCCAGAAGACCCGGGAGCATCTGTTCGAAGCGTTCCAGACCTCCGGCCGCCCCGGCGGCAGCGGGCTGGGCCTCGCCATCGCGGCCGAGCTCGTCCGCGCCCATGGCGGCGACATCCATCTGGTCGAAGGCACCATCGGCGCCACCTTCCGGATCGTCATCCCCGACCGCCCCGTGGAACTCCTCTCCATCCGCAACGAGCGGCAGCGGGCGTAACTCGGCCAAAGGCCGAGCTGCCCGTCATTCCGGGGCGGCGTTGCGCGCCGAACCCGGAATCCAGAGGTTTTGGCGCGAGATTCCGGGTTCTCGCTTCGCGAGCCCCGGAATGACGGGGGAGAGACCGTCATCTCCGTGCAAAATCTCCCCATCCCGGACCTTGCCAACCGAACCAAGAGCGGTTAGTCAGAGCGCTCTTTCGCACCCCCTCCGGTTTTGCCGGGGGCTGCTTGCGGGCCACGCCCGCGCTGTTTGCGAAAAACGCGCCCGTAGCTCAGCTGGATAGAGCATCAGACTACGAATCTGAGGGTCGGACGTTCGAATCGTTCCGGGCGCGCCAGTTTTCCCCCGTTGCACAACAAAACTGCGGACTGAACCTCGACGGACGGGGCGCACGCGAGCGACGCTGGTCCAGCGGTCTGCGCAATCCGTTCTAAGCGGCCTGGTTTTGCCCTTCGTCGCCGATGAGACGGACCCGGTTGCGGCCGGCGGCCTTGGCGTCATAGAGCGCGATGTCGGCTTCCGCGAACAATTCGACGATCCGCCGGCGGTGCGGGCGGCCAATCAGAGCAGCGCCGATCGAGGCGCTGACTCCCAGGCGAAGACCGTTCCAGAAAAGCGGGCGGCTCAACATCATCACGGTCTGCTGCAACACGTGCCCGATTCGCGCAGGGTTGGTCGGAGCGCGCAGGATGATCGCGAATTCGTCGCCACCGAGCCGGCAGACCAAGCCGGCATCGTGGAAGGCGCGCCGCAAGCGCTGCGCGACCTCGCATAGGCAGGCGTCTCCGGCCAGATGGCCGAATCTATCGTTGAGCTCCTTGAAGCCATCGAGGTCGAGCAGGACGAGTGCCGACGCGGAGCTATGATTCAGGCTGTCGTTGACGACCTCGCGGTAATGGGCCTGAAATTTTGCGCGATTGGCGAGCCCGGTCAGCGGATCGGTTTCGGCTTGCTGTCGCAGGCTCTCGAGCGCCTGTCGGTCGGAGGTGATGTCCTGTTTGGAGCCGAAGATCCGAACCGGCCTTCCGCCCTCCCGCACCGCGTTGATCGAAAGGCGCATCCAGCGCGCTTCACCGCGCCAGGTTCTGATCTCGGCATCGAGCGTGACCGGGCGACCGCTCCGGATGACCTCGGCACGAGCGAGCTCCATGCTGCGCCGGGATTCGTCGATGTAGAGATCAACGATGCTCGTGCGGCGCAGCGGGTTGCTCACTGGATAGCCGAAGATGTCGTAGACGCCCTGGGTCCAGCTCAGGCGCTCCGTCTCGAGTTCGCATTCCCAAGCGCCGATGCGTGCGGCATTCAGAGCCTGATCATAGAGTCGTACGCGAACCTCGTCCGACAAAGTCGAGGCAGCATGGTCTTCTCTCATCGACGATCCGGCAGCATTTGGGTGATTTGGCCCAGGCCCCCAAAAGCTAGGGCTGCTGCGTTAACGAACCCTGTATGCCGGCCTGCATCCGGCGGCTGAACGGACCGCAGCGGCGACTGCCGCCAGGTTGAAGTTCGCCCAGAACGACAAGCGCCTTGTCCAGAATCATATAGTTACTTCAATGGCATATGCGCTCGCGGCGTTGTTCTGAAGGGTGCTGCCGCTTTTGTACCGGACGCTGCGACGAGAGCGTGCGCAGGAGTGTCACCTGCGACGCGATCTAGCCCTCCATCGCCCTTGCCGCCTGCTCCAGGTTCGCCCGCGCAATCACGCGGTGGAACGGCGCGATCACCGCCAGGTAGGTCCGCCCCAGCCGGTTATGGCAATGCACCACCGTCACCACGACGAGCTCCCGGCCACCCGCCGTGCCCGGGCGCAGCAGGATGGCGGCCCGGAAGTCGAGATGCCGGTCGTCCGCGCCCACCACCAACTCGTCCGCACTCCTCGACAGCAGGGGAAAGAAGCCGATCACCGGCCCCCGCGCCGCCGCGGCAGTACCGATCGCGCGAGACGATTTGACGCCGACCGTCGCCATCATCGCATCGCGCAGTCGCGTCAGCGCGCGAATCCACCACGCCGGCCGCTCGAACCCGGCGCGCGCCAGCGCTTCGAGATCGTCATTCGCTCCCGCCGGCAGGTGAACCGCGAACGCATCCAGCAGATCCGCGCCCGCATAACGCGGCGCCAGCAGGCTGTCGGACGGCACGGGTACGGCGTGGGCTTTGAACATGCACGTTGTCCATTGAGCGCGCCGGGATTGCCACCGCCCGAGCCGCAGCGCTAGATCGAGCGGGGCCGCATATTCTTTAGCATGTGATAGGCTCCGGTGTCATAGCGCCACGGCGAAGCAGGACTGTCATCTTCGCCGGTCGCGGCGCGCCAATAGTGATAGTCAGTTTTCCAATGCGCATGATCGATCGCCTGTTCTCCTGCCTCGCTGTGTTGCTCGCAATTGCAGTCGTCCCGGTGCCTCCCGTGCACGCGGCCGAAACCTGCCCGTTCATCAGCGCCCAGCAACTCGCCGGGGCGATGCCGGCGCTCAAATGGTCGCTGATCTCAAATCAGGACGGCCGCGGCTGCATCTACCAGGCCGGGCGCGGCGACACGATGATGCTGTCCGTCTTCCGCAATCCCGACAAGGACCGCGCCAGGGAATTGTACGCGACCTTCGTCAAGACGCTTGGCGAGCGCATGCCGCTCAACGCGGTGTCCGGGATCGGTGACGAAGGCCAGGGCGGAACGAGCGCCGCCGGCGCAGAGCGCCAGGAGGCCTCGGTCGTCGCCCTGTCCGGCGACTACATTCTGCAGATCAGCGTCTATCCGATCGGCCGGCGTGCCGACGACGCACTGCTCGGACCGGTCACCGAAGCCGCGCGCGCCGCCATCGGGAATGTAGGCAAGAGCAGCGAGCGGTTTGGCGATTGCGAATGGCTCACGGCTGCGGATGCCGACGGTTTTCTCGACAAGAGCACGCTGACGCTCCAGCGGACCGGCGCCGGCAGCTGCATGATGTTCGACCGCGAGGCCAACACCATGGCCGTCGCGGTGATCGCGATCTCCCGCGCCACGGTCATCAGCATGATGAAGCGCCCGGGCCCGTGCCAGCATGTGGCGATACCCGAGCTCGGCAGTGAAGCATTCGGCGAGCACTCCTGCACCAAGGGCAACGGCAACGCCGTCAACGTCTTTGTCTGGAAGAACGGCAGGCAGGCTTCGATCCTGTTCGCGCCGGTCAAGCCGCATCCTGAGTCTGGTTCGGTCGTGCACCTGAAGGCGGTTGCCGCGCGAGTCTATGGAAAGCTGTAACGACGCCGCGTGACATTGCCGGCGAGAGCTGCGGCTTGCCACATCTTGCAGGCATGAAAGCCCGTGCGCGTCTCGATCTGATTGCGGCCAGGAGAACGACTCCGCTGTTTCAGGACGGTTTCGTACCCTCAGGAAAATGGTTTCGTCGCGGCTGCGGCAGCCCGTTGCGCCCGACGGCCGTTCAATAGCCTCGTGAATTCTTTTGGATCGCTGGACTCGTTGCATTGAACCGGCTGCACCGCAGAACGACCAACCCCTGCCATTGAAAATCGATTTGGAGGTTGGAATGAAAGGACGTGCTTTGTTGATCGCGCTCGCTGGCTTCACCCTTGTGCCGGCGGTCAATTCTTCCGCGGCGCCGCTTACATATGGCACCTATTACGATGAGACTGCGTCGTCGGGTCCGTGCTTCGCGAGCACCTGCAACGTGTATTTCAGCCAGACGCCGGCGGACAAGCTGTTGATGATCAGGAAAATCAACTGTGTCTTCGGCGGTTCGGTCGCCGCGCAGCAGGCTGTTTTGGAGATCGCCACGCAATTTCACGGTGCGCCCATCCAGCGATTTTTGGCCTTGCCAATGCCGCAGGCGCAAGTCACCGGGGGAACCTTTACGACGAGCGTCGAGTCCCAAGCGGATTGGCTCGTCGGACAATCCAGATTTCCGTTCGTCGTGGTCAGCACCTTCACGAATGCAAGCACCATAAATGCGTCATGCACCCTGCGAGGGGACCTGATTGATCCCATCCAGTGAACCGCCTGAGTTACGGTGACAGCACCGGACCGTCACAGTAGTTCCCGGCTGCCGTTGCGCGTTGCCGGTCGGGGACGAGCGCACATTTGTGGTTCTTCGAGGCGCGGTTCGGTCCGGCACGCACCATCGCGGTTCAGAGGACTGGCGCTTCCGGGGCTGCGGAAGCCGGCGCGATCCGGCGATCGGTGATGGATGTCTCGCACGCTTCGAGTTGCGTGATCCGGCTCTGCAGCCGTGCGGCTTCTCCGGACAGCCAGTGAAGCTCGGCGGACATATCCACCAATTCGGCTTGCTCTGATTTATCAAGGGTGCGCTTCGCGCGCCGCTCGCACTCGTCGGCCTTCATCCGAAACAACTCGATCGCCCTGATCATCGGTCTCTCCTGCCGGTCGCATTCACAAGCTTCGTTCATGGGCACCGAAACGCAATTCGGTGATGTTCCCAGCCGGAAAAACACGGGAGATGCCGGTTAACGAATGGGTAAGGCTCTCCGGTGGCCTCACATCGCAACAATGGTCGCTGCGTGCGGCGGAATCTTTGTCGGAGATCAAGCCCACGGGCGAATGGCGCCGTAGTTTGTGTCCAGACAAAGAGCTGTCGATCGTCACGGCGTAGGGAGTGTCGAGCGGCAACGTCGTCCAGGGCGCTGCACATCGCGCCGGGGACGCCCGGTCGCGGCTCTCGTTCCTCTGAGACGGAGATCGTCATGTTCGAGAAGTTTGGAAGCATCGCCGTGGTCCTTGCGGCCGCTTTGGCGTTCATCGGCTCCGCGCCGACACTCGCCGATCATGCCGACATCGTCGTCAGTCAGGCCTGGAGCCGCGCCACGCCGAAGGGCGCGAAGGTTGCGGGCGGCTACCTCACCATCGAGAATCGCGGCGCCACGGCGGACCGTCTTCTGTCCGCCGCCAGCCCGGCCGCCACCAGCGTCGAGATCCATCAGATGACGATGCAGGATGGCATCATGACGATGCGTCCGCTCGAGCAGGGTCTGACGATTCCGCCGGACGAGATCGTCACGCTCGCGCCGGGTGGCAACCACATCATGTTCATCGGGTTGACCGCGCCCTTCGAGGAGGGGCAGCGGATCCCGGTCACGTTGAACTTTCAGCGTTCGGGAAAGATTGAGACCACCTTTGATGTCGGCAGTGTCGGCGCCAAGGGCCCCAGGCTCCAGATCGCCTCGACCGAAGCCGCGTCGCCGGCATTGCCTCCGGCGCAGAAGACGAACGCTGCTCCATCGACCGACGAACCCTTCTTCACGCATATCTGCGGCACGCGCGTGATGGCCGATGTGACCGTCACGCCCGGTCGGACCGGTCCCGTCGAGGTGTCGGTTCAGCTCTACGACGGCGATGAACAGCCGCTGACCGTCGATGCGCTGTCGGTGACGTTGGCCAATCCCGACAAGAACATCGCGCCAGTGACCGCATCCGCGACGCGGATCGCAGCCGACAAATGGCGCGTCAGCATGACGACCGCGGCAAGCGGGAAGTGGTCGCTGGCGCTCGGCATCGACATGAAGAAAGACGACCGCATCGATATCGCCGCGCCGATCCTCATCGAGTAATGCAGACTTTTGGAAACCACATGATGCCTGTTTCGCTCTCCGTTCCCAGTTCCGAGCCGGCCAACCAGCGAGCGTCGCTGCTGACCGCACTCGTCTATCCCCAGAACCAGTATCCCGCTGCCACGTTCGCGGCGCTCGTGGCGGCCTGCCGAGGACGCGGGCTCTCGCTGGCCGGCGTGCTGCAGCACATCATCGACGCAACACCGGAGCGGCGCTGCGACGTGGTGCTCGAGGACCTTGCCACCGGTCGGCGGACGCCGATCTTCGAAGATCGCGGCGCGGGCGCCGCCGGCTGCCGGCTCGACGAGGGAGCCCTCGCGGACGTCGCGGTCCGCATCGAAAAGAGTCTCGAGGCATCACCGGACGTCCTGGTTCTCAACAAGTTCGGCAAGGCCGAGTGCGAGGGAGAAGGACTGCTCGATCTCATTGCCGCAGCCATCGAGCGGAACATCGTGGTCGTGATCGGTGTGCCCCAGGGCAATCTGCCGGCATGGCGCAGTTTTGCCGGCGATCTCGCAACCGAGCTTGGCGCCGACCTCGCCGAGGTCGAACGATGGGCGCAGGGGATACGCCGCTCAACGGCGCCGACGTCGACGAACGTCCTGTCTTGCTGATGGATGTGGCCGTGCCGGCCCTACACGACTTCGACGGTCGTCGCCTCGAACTGGGTGCCGGCGCTACGATGGCGGGCGAGCACCTCGGCGGGCAGCTCCACGACCTCGTTTTGCGCGGTGCTGTCCAGCATTGCGTGAACGCGCTGGCGCGACGCCGCCAGCACGGCCGGATCGAGCCTGCCGGAATCGACGCCGTCGATGATCGATCGGGCGAGGAAGCGGGCGCGTTCGGTGTCGGTCAGATGCGAGCAGATCATCAGCATGTCGTTGCCGGCCGCCATGAAGCGCGCGCCGGAATCCGGCGCGTCGAGCCGGCCCGCCATCGCGCGCATGCCGACGTCGTCGGACACGATCACGCCGCGGAAATCCATCGCCTCGCGCAACAGCCCTTGCGTGATCGCGCGCGACAGCGTGACGGGATCGTTGGGGTCGAGCTTCCTGTAGAGAATGTGGGACGTCATCATCATCCCGATGCCGCCCTCGATCGCGGCGGCAAACGGCTTTAGCTCGCGCGCTTTGATCTGGTCGAGGTCGAGATCGAGCACCGGCAATTCGTGATGCGAATCCACCTGCGTGTCGCCATGCCCGGGGAAGTGCTTGCCGCAGGCCCGCACGCCCTGGCGCTCCATCGCCCTGGTGAACGGAAGCATCGACTTGATGACGTCGTCGGCCGTGCGGCCAAAGGCACGCTCGCCGATCACGGGATTGGCGGGGTTGCTGTGAATGTCGAGCACCGGCGCAAAATTCAGGTTGCAGCCGAGCGAGGCGAGCTCGACGCCCATGGCGTCGCCGACCTGCTCCGCGGTTCCGGCCCAGCGCGCTGCATAGGAAAAGCGCGTGATCGGCGGCGGCGTGCGGCACACGCGGCCGCCTTCATGATCGATGGCGATGAACTGCTTGTCGCGCTGCGAGGCATCGCGGATCGCGGCGATCAGGTCCCGGTGGATCGCCAGCCAGTCCCGATAGGGCAGATCGTGACGAAAATTGCTCTTGTAGAGGATGACGCCCGCCGGCTTGAGATCGCGCAGCAGCGCGCGATCGCGGTCGTCGAGGACGCTGGTCGGCCGAAGCCCGAGGAAGAAATGGTCGCCGACCGTTGCAAGAAGGGAATCGCTCATCCGCCAGTGCCGCCACAGATTGTTTCGGTTGAGTGAGATGGAGCTGGACGCAACGCGAACAATCAGCCCCTGCGCGAGCCGTCGCGTGGCCCGCTTCGTCATCGCAATATTTCAAATTTCCTCAACGGAATCAATCGTCAAAATCCGGTCGCTGTGGCGGGCCGTTGCGGCGGGCGCGACAGCTCATTTGCCGACCGTCACCCAGGCCTGCGCCTTCTTCCTTCCGCCATTCCGCATCGAGGCGGTTGGGGGCGTCCTTTGCCGCATGAGCCCCGGCGGCGTGCCGATCATCGTACTGTCATCGTCCCGTCATTCCCGCTCTACTGATCGCTGCTCCCTTCGCCGCGCATCGTGGAGATTGAAATGCATCTGACTGAGACAATGTCGTCCGGCCGCCGGTCGCTCCTGAAGGGTCTTTTGGCCGGAGCGGTAGCCCCGTTCGAGGCACCGGCGTTTGCCGCCGAAAGCCTCCCGGCGGCGCCGACCGGTTCGGCCGCCGCCATCGCCACGGACAAGTCCTATTGGGCCGCCGTGAAGAGGCTCTATGCCGTGACGCCTGACGTCGTCAATTTCGAGAACGGCTATTGGGGCATCATGCCCGAGCCTGTGCGGCGCGAGTTCATCCGCCAGTCCGACATGATCAATTATCAGAACACGTTTTACGCGCGACAGCGCGCGGGCGCCGACTTCGAGGCTGTGCGCGTAAAGGTGGCGGAGGCGGTCGGTGCTGCGCCCGACGAGATCGCGCTCACTCGCGGTGCGACCGAAGCGTTGCAGCTCCTCATCGGCGGCTACAACAGGCTGAAGCCCGGCGACGGCGTGCTCTATGCCGACCTCGACTATGATTCGATGCAGTATGCGATGAACGCGCTGAAGGCGCGCCGCGGCGTCGATGTGGTCAAGTTCGACGTGCCGGAGCCCGCCAGCCGCCAGGCCGTGCTGGACGCCTATGCCCGCACCATCGAGGCGAACCCGACGACGCGACTGCTCCTGCTGACCCATGTCAGCCACCGCACCGGCTTCGTCATGCCGGTCGCCGAGATCGCCCGCATGGCGAAGGCCAGGGGCATCGACACCATCGTCGATGCCGCGCATTCCTGGGGACAGATCGACTTCCGCGTCAATGAGCTCGAGTCCGATTTCGTCGGCTTCAATTTGCACAAATGGATCGGCGCGCCGCTGGGCGTGGGCTTCCTCTACATCAGGAAGGACCGCCTCGCGGCCATCGACCGCGACATGGGCGACGAGGACTTTGCCGAGACCGATATCCGCTCGCGGGTTCACACCGGCACGGTCAATTTCGCCACGGTGCTGACGGTGCCCACGGCGCTGGCGCTGCATCAGCAGGTCGGCGCCGCGGCCAAGCAGGCCCGCCTGCGATACTTGCGCGACTATTGGGTGAGCCGCGCCCGCGGCTTCAAGGACCTCGAGATCCTGACGCCGGATGAGACAGGCTCCTATGGTGCCATCACGTCCTTCCGCCTCGCCGGCAAGACCAGCAAGGCCGACAACGAGGCGATCGTCGCGAAGCTCCGCGACAGCCACAAGATCATGACGGTGCGCCGGGCCGGCGTCGCCAAGGGCCAATGCATCCGCGTAACGCCGGCCCTCTTCACCGACGAGGCCGATCTCGACCGCCTCGTCGAGGCGTTGGCCGTCGTCACCGGGACGAAGACGGGGTGAACTCTGGAAGCGGCGGCGAGCGCGTCAGCTGCGCTTGATAGATTGGATCAAGTCCCAGCGGTTGCCGTAGAGATCCTCGAAAACCGCCACGACGCCATAGGCCTCGTGTCGTGGCGTCTCGACGAAGCGCACACCGGCAGCGATCATGCGCGCATGATCTCGCTCGAAATCATCCGTTTCCAGGAACAGGAAGACGCGCCCTCCGGTCTGGTCGCCGATGCGCGCCGTCTGCTGTGGGCCGTCCGCGCGCGCCAGCAGCAGGCCAGAGCCAAAATTGCCACGCGGTCGCACCACCACCCAGCGTTTGCCGCCACCAAGGGGAGTGTCCTCGCAAAGCTCGAAATCCAAAGCGCGCGTGAAGAAGGCGATCGCTTCATCATAATCCGCGACCGCGAGACTGACGAGGGACAGATGCTGATTCATCGCGCGACCCGGCGAACTCAGCTTACGTCGTGCACGTAGCGCATGCCGATCGCGAGCCGATTCCAGACATTGATCATGCCGATGAGGATGGTGAGATCGGCGATCTCCTTGTCGGTGAACTGCTTCTTCAGCTCTTCATAGTCCGCATCCGGCGCGCGCGTCGCGGCGATGTTGGTGAGCGCCTCGGTCCAGGCCAGTGCGGCGCGTTCGGCCAGCGAATAGAGCGGCGATTCACGCCAGGCATCGAGAAGGTAGAGCCGCTGCTCGCTTTCGCCATGCTTGCGCGCATCCCTGCTGTGGACGTCAAGGCAATAAGCACAGCCATTGATCTGAGAGGCGCGCATCTTCACGAGCTCGATCAAGCCTCTCGGCAGCCCGCATTTGTGGATGTAGGCCTCAACCGCGCGCAGCGCTGCGTAGCCCTCGGGGGCGATCTGCGCGGGTAACAGTCGGTCGGCATGCATATCTCTGTCCTCTTGAACGCCGGCTTAGCGCCATCCCAGCGCCGGCGCGACGTTCTTCAGGATCGCTTCGATCGCATGCGCGCAATAGTCCACGCCGAGCTGGTTCGGGATGGTCAGCAGCAGCGTATCGGCCTCGGCGATCGCCTCGTCCTGCCTGAGCTGCTCGATCAGTACATCCGGCTCGGCAGCATAGGAGCGGCCGAAGATCGCGCGGGTGCGCGGATCGATGAAGCCGATCTGGTCCTCGCCGCCCCGCTCGCCGCCGAAATAGGCGCGGTCGCGATCGTTCATCAGGGCAAAGATGCTGCGGCTGACGGAGACGCGGGGTTCGCGGCTATGGCCGGCCTCCTTCCAAGCGGCACGATAGGCGCGGATCTGCGCGGCCTGTTGCACGTGAAAGGCCTCGCCGGTCTCGTCGTTCTTCAGCGTCGAACTCTGCAAATTCATGCCGAGCTTTGCCGCCCACACCGCGGTGGCGGTTCGAACCGGCGCCCCACCAGATCCGTTCGCGCAAGCCCGCCGAATGGGGTTCGAGCCGCAACATGCCCGGCGGATTCGGAAACATCGGCTGCGGATTGGGCTCGGCAAAGCCTTCGCCGCGCAGCAGGTCGAGAAACACCTCGGCATGGCGCCGGCCCATGTCGGCATCGCTCTGGCCCTCGGCCGGCCGGTAGCCGAAATAGCGCCAGCCATCGATCACCTGCTCGGGCGAGCCGCGGCTGATGCCGAGCTGCAGCCGCCCGCCGGCGATGAGGTCGGCGCTTCCCGCGTCCTCCACCATGTAGAGCGGGTTCTCGTAGCGCATGTCGATCACGGCCGTGCCGATCTCGATCGTGCTCGTCCTCGCGCCGACGGCGGCAAGCAACGGGAAGGGCGAGGCCAGCTGCCGCGCGAAATGGTGCACACGGAAATAGGCGCCATCCGCGCCGAGCTGCTCGGCTGCGACCGCCAGCTCGATCGATTGCAGCAGCGTGTCCCCGGCCGAACGCGTCTGCGATTGCGGCGAGGGTGTCCAGTGTCCGAAGGACAGGAATCCGATTTTCTTCATGGGTTATCTATGGATGCTGTGGAGCGGTTCGTCTGCTGACATTCAGGTGAGACGGACGATGCGGACGGGAAAGCGCGCGAGCCCCGATGATGTCATCATGCGCCTGTTTTGCCCGACGGGTCAAGTGATTTACGGATTTTCGGAAAAATTATGATCGAGCAGCAAGCTCGGGCGCGACGGCGATTCATCCCGATCTCATTGCGCTTCAAGCCTTCGATTTCGCTAATCCCGGTTACTGTGCATGGGGTTGTTTTCGAGATTTTGCCGGGGATGGGGCGTCAAGCCGAGCCTGATCGCTCTCGCCCGCTACTTCATCAACCGCACGCCCTTGGTCGTGAACTTCTGCGTCTTGCCGCCGGGACGAACGGGACGCTTGGTGCCGGCGGCCTTGCCGGTGCCGGGCGGCTGGTGCGCTGGGACCAACTGATGCGGCTGCGATCCGATCAGGTCGCGGCGGCCCATCTCGATCAAGGCCTCGCGCAGCACCGGCCAATTGTCGGGGTCGTGATAGCGCAGGAACGCCTTGTGCAGGCGGCGCTGCCGCAGGCCCTTGATCGCCTCGACCTTGTCGCTGCCGCCGTGGCGCACGCCGCGCAGCGGATTGACGCCGGTGTGGTACATCGCGGTCGCCGTCGCCATCGGTGAGGGCAGGAAGGTCTGCACCTGATCGGCGCGATAGCGGTTCTTCTTGAGCCAGAGCGCGAGGTTCATCATGTCCTCGTCGGTCGTGCCCGGATGCGCCGCGATGAAATAAGGGATCAGGTAATATTTCTTGCCGGCCCGCTCGGCGGCTTCGTCGAACATCCGCTTGAACTTGTTGTAGGCGCCGATGCCCGGCTTCATCATCTTGTCGAGCGGACCGCGCTCGGTGTGCTCGGGTGCGATCTTCAGGTAACCGCCGACGTGATGGGTGACGAGCTCCTTGATGTATTCGAGGCTCTCGACCGCGAGGTCGTAGCGCACGCCCGAGGCGACCATCACCTTCTTGATGCCCTTGGTCTCGCGTACCTTGCGATAGAGCCGGATGAGATCGTCATGCGAGGTGTTGAGGTTCGGGCAGATCTCGGGGAAGACGCAGGACGGCCGCCGGCACGCGGCCTCGACCTTCGGGTCCTTGCACGCCATCCGGTACATGTTGGCGGTCGGGCCGCCGATGTCGGAGATGACGCCGGTGAAGCCCGGTGTCTTGTCGCGGATCTTCTCGATCTCGCGCAGGATCGAGCCTTCCGACCGGTTCTGGATGATGCGGCCCTCGTGCTCGGTGATCGAGCAGAAGGTGCAGCCGCCAAAGCAGCCGCGCATGATCGTCACCGAGAACTTGATCATGTCCCACGCCGGGATCTTCGCCTCGCCATAGGACGGATGCGGCGCGCGGGCGTAGGGAAGGTCGTAGACCGCGTCCATCTCTTCGCTGGTGAGCGGGATCGGCGGCGGGTTGAGCCAGAGATCGCGATCGCCGTGACGCTGCACCAGCGGCCGCGCATTGCCGGGATTGCTCTCCCGATGCAGCACGCGTGAGGCGCGGGCATAGGCATCCTTGTCCTGCTCGACCTGCTCCAGCGCCGGCAGCCGGATCACGGTCGCGCCTTTCTGGCGCGTCGCGCCCTCGTCGGCGGAATCGAGATCGTCGGCGTGCAGCTCGCTATAGTCTTCGGGCACGCGGCGGAACAGCGCGACGCCGCGGATGTCGTCGAGCGCGCGCGGCGCTTCACCGGCGGCGAGCCGCTGCGCGACTTCGACGACGGCGCGCTCGGCATTGCCGTAAAGCAGGAGGTCGGCCTTGGCGTCAGCCAGCACCGAGCGGCGCACCTTGTCCGACCAGTAATCGTAATGCGCGATCCGGCGCAGCGAGGCCTCGATGCCGCCGAGTACGATCGGGGTGTCCTTAAAAGCCTCGCGGCAGCGCTGGGCATAGACGATGGTGCAGCGGTCGGGCCGCTTGCCGCCTTCGCCGCCGGCCGTGTAGGCGTCGTCGCTGCGCAGGCGGCGATCCGCGGTGTAGCGGTTCACCATGGAGTCCATGTTGCCGCCGGTGACGCCGAAGAACACTTTTGGCTTGCCTAACGCCTTGAACGGCTCGGCCGACTGCCAGTCCGGCTGCGCGATGATGCCGACCCGGAAACCTTGCGCCTCGAGCAGCCGGCCGATGATGGCCATGCCAAAGCTCGGATGGTCGACATAGGCGTCCCCAGTCACCAGCACGATGTCGCAGGCATCCCAGCCGAGCGCGTCCATCTCGGCGCGGCTCATGGGGAGGAACGGCGCCGGCTTGCGCGGGCGCGCCTGGGCCATCAGGGGCTGTGGGGCGGCGATGATCTGGGTGTCCATGGCGCACAGGCATAGGACTCCGGGCCCGCGAATACAACCGACGGGGGCGTGAAAGATCGCGGTTCCGTGAGGTTGCGGGGCGGGTGCGTTGACCGTTCGCCAGCGCCCGGAGCTGTGTGATGCCGTCCACATACCGGCCGGCCGCACTTCGGCACCCTCTCACCCGTTTCAAGGGAGGTATCCATGTTATTTCTGATCGACGCGCTGCTGATCCTGGCGATGTTGTTTTTCCTGTTTCTGCCGATCTGCGATCGCAGGACGGTGCAGATGCGGCTCTGCATGGTCTGCGCGCTGCTGGTGGTGTTCTCGGTCTCGGTTGCGCGCACCCCAGTCGCGCCGGTGCTGCTCGCGAGCCTCGCCTCGCCTCCCGGAGCAGTGCGCTTGCCGCAGATGCATGTCAGCGATCCGTCTTCCGGCTCCTCACCGCGGCCGGCATTTTGGGGACACTGATCGAGCCGGCGACGGCCTGCCCAAACAGTTCCATCCTCGTGCGCCGCGGTTCATCCATAGGAACCATCCACCATCGCGAACATTCTGGCTTAAGGGATCGGCGCGAGCCGTGCTCGCGTGCGCCCGTGTCCGGGATCCGGACTGCTTCGATATTCGCCTCGGGCGATGGGGGAGCTGTGAGTACAGTCATAGAGAATTTGCTGTCACGGAAGCAGAAGCTCGTGGAACAGCTCGAGAAGGCGGAATCGGTCGAGGATCGCGACAAGATCGAGCATCAGCTCGAACAGATCAACACCGCGCTGGATTTCTTGGACAGACC
Organism: Bradyrhizobium manausense; assembly: GCF_018130615.1. Taxonomy (GTDB): domain Bacteria; phylum Pseudomonadota; class Alphaproteobacteria; order Rhizobiales; family Xanthobacteraceae; genus Bradyrhizobium; species Bradyrhizobium manausense_A. Next base: position 199,026 of record NZ_JAFCKB010000010.1, on the reverse strand, counting down.
GGGATCGGCAGGCGCGCGATAGAACCGCTCAATTCACTTTCAGGGCTTTGGCGTAGACCAGACCCGAATTGGTGATATGCGTCGTCATTGCCGCTTCGAACGCCGAAAACTCGCCACGTGCGAACAGATCGAGCAGCTTGCGGTGCTCGTCGAATGACGAGCGGGTGCGCACGTCGATCGGCGAGGTCAGATTGGTGCGGAGCGCGGCGACCCGGCCCGAGACGAGTTGGTAGGATTCGGCGAGATAGCGGTTGCCGCAATGTGCGAACAAGCCCTCGTGAAAGGCGGCGTCGGCACGTCCATAGGCAACGTTGTCCCTGGCCTCGACCGCCGGCTCCATCGCCGCGATCGCATCGCTCATGGTCGCGATCGCGCCATAGCGGTCGTGGCGAAAGGCAAGCTCCGCGGCCTTCGGTTCGAGCGCGATGCGGAAGGTGCAGAGCGCGGCAATGTCCTCGGCGCTCGGCGTGAACACAAAGCTGCCGACCTGCGGCCTGATCACCACGAGCCCCTGCGCCTGCAACTGGCCCATCGCCTCGCGCACCGGCGTGCGGCTGACGCCGAAAGAATTGGCCACCATCTCCTCGGAGATGGTAGCGCCGAGCGCAAACTCGCCGTCGATGATCGCCTGCCGCAATCGCAGCATCACCCGTTGCGACAGCGATTTCGGCGCATCGAGCTTGAGCGATCGCATCGGCGCTCTCAGATCACCTTGCCGGGGTTGAGCAGATGATCGGGATCGAGTGCGGCCTTCAGCGTCCGCATCAAGGCGATCTCGGGCTCGCTGCGGGCGTGGCCCAGCCACTTCTTCTTCAGCGTGCCGATGCCGTGCTCGGCGGAGACACTGCCGCCCATGTCGCGGACGAGGCCGTAGATGATCGTGTCCATCGCTTCCTTTGGCTGCTGCTCGACGGGAAGGCCCGTGACCCAGGAGACGAGGTGCAGATTGCCGTCGCCGATATGGCCGTAATAGACGCTCTCGCAGCCCTTGATGCCGGAAGCCAGCGCCGCCTTGCAGCGCGCGGCGAACTCGTCCATCCGCGCCACCGCAAGGCCGATGTCATAGGAGATGTGCGGGCCCAGCACCTGGCCGAACTCGGCGCAGATGTCGCGCACGCGCCAGAACGCCTGCGTCTGCGCCAGCGATTGCGCCACGGCGGCATCAGTGAGCAGCCCGCGCTCCATCAACTCTTCGAGCCAGGCCTGGAAGCGCGGCGCATCGACGCTCTCGTCGGTGCCTTGCGCCTCGACCAGCACGTAAAGGCCGAGGCCGGCGGCGACTGGCGGCTTGACGCCGGCGCGGGTCGTGATCACGTCCCAATAATCGGGCCACATCACCTCGAACGCCGACAGCAGCGGGCCGAGCCCGCTGCGTGCGGCATCGAGCAGCGCAATCACGGCGGCATAGTCCTTCAGCGCACAGAGCGCGGCCATGGTCGAGCGCGGCTTTGGAAATAGCCGAAGCACCACGCGGGTGATGATGCCGAGCGTGCCTTCCGAGCCGATGAAGAGATGCTTCAGGTCATAGCCGGCGTTGTTCTTCATCAGCTTGTTGAGGCTGGTGATGACGGTGCCGTCGGGCAGCACCACTTCGAGACCGAGCACCAGCTCTCGCGTCATGCCGTAGCGAATGACGCGGTTGCCGCCGGCGTTGGTGGAGAGATTGCCGCCGATCGCGCAGGAGCCACGCGAGCCGAGATCGAGCGGAAAGAAGAAGCCGGCTTCGTCCGCGGCCTTCTGGATCGTCTCCAGCGGCGTGCCTGATTTCACCGTCATCGTCATCGAAGCGCGGTCGATCTCCTCGATGCCGGCCATGCGCTCCAGCGAGATCGCAACCCAGCCCGCTTCAGGCGCGGCGCCGCGGCAGAGGCCAGTCAGGCCGCCTTGCGGCACGAATGGCAGGCGCGCCTGCCGGCAGGTCAGGATCGCATCGGCAACGCCCTGCGCATCGAGCGGGCGGATCACCGCCAGCGGCGTTTGCGGCAGGCTCGCGCTCCAGTCGTTGCAATTGCGCGCGGGCACGTCGCTGCCGGTCAGAACGGCTGCGGCGCCAAGCTTGTCGCGCAACGCAGCGAGCAATGGCTCGGGCTGACCGACGGGGGTCACCATGTTCATGCGAGACCTCCTCTCAATTTGGCTGCGCCTCATGCGCGCCGTGAGGGCGGAAAGGGTTTGCGTGGATCTTGTATGTAAGGTACAAGCTAAAAAGTAAAGCAAAAACAAGGCTCGATAGACCCCCAAAGATCATTGAAGATCAGGGGCTTATTTGGAGCCGCAACAATGGGTGGTGCTATGACGGAGGCAATTCGCGGGTTCTGGGTGGCGTCGGCAACGCCGCTGACGGCGGACGGCAATGTGGACCCCGCCAAGCTTGCCGCTCATGCCAAGCACCTTTTTAGCAAAGGCGTCGATGGCGTCGTACTGTTCGGCACCACCGGCGAGGGCACATCCTTCAATGTCAACGAACGCGTCGCGACCACCGAAGCCGTGCTCAAGGCCGGTGTGCCGGCGGAGCGCATCGGCATCGGCGGCGGCTTTCCCGCCATCAGCGACGGCATTGCGTTGACGCGCGCGGTGCTCGGCCTAGGCCTGCGCCACGTGCTGTATCTACCGCCTTACTTCGATCGCAGCGCCACGCCTGAAGGCATCGAGGATGCATTCGCGGCGATCTTCGACGGTGTCGCCGACGATCGTCTGCTCGCCTATCTCTATCATATCCCGCAGGTCTCGGGTGTCGCGATCCCGACGACGGTCGCCGCGAACTTGCGCAAGCGCTACGGTAAGGTGGTTGCGGGGCTGAAAGACTCCAGCGGCGACTTCAAGCAGTTCCAGGCGTTCCGCGCTGCTGCTCCTGAACTGGCCATCACCGTCGGCAACGAAACCGATATTGCGCGTGCGATCGCCGGCGGCGGCGCCGGCACCATCTGCGGCATGGCCAACATTACGCCGGAACTGGTCAAGGCGATGATCGACGGCAAGGACGTCGAAGCGCGCATGCAGGCCGCGGTCGATATCGTGGTGAAGTCACCATCCTTCCTCACGACGCTGAAAGCGATCCTGGCTGCGCAAACCGGCGACGCCGGCTGGTTGCGTGTGCGACCGCCGCTGCGCGCGCTGTCGGACGGGACCGCGCTCAAGGCGAAGCTCGACGAACTGACCAGTCTTGCGATCGCCTGAGATCGCGTGACACTGCGACATGCTGCCGCGATTTCGCGTTCAGCATGTCGCGGTCGATCAGACAGGACATCTCTGATTGCCGCTGCAGGCGCATTCGCGCCTAGAACGATTCCATACTAGAGAGATTCAAGCCCGCTTACGGTTCTCTTCATTCGCAGCGGCTGGTAGATGCGCCAGCTTCAATGCTGTGACTTGGAAGTGAATCGAAAGTGCGTGCCTTGGTGGATGGTCCTCGCGTCAGAGGTCATCGAAATCGCGCCGGCAAGAGCCGCGCTGGTCTTCTCATCGGAGCGGCTGTGCTGCTCGCCGAATATCCCTCCAGCGCCACCGTCGCGCAGGCGCAAACGGCGCTGCCGCCGGTGAATGTGGATGCGCCGGCGCAGCGGCCGAAGCCGGCGCGGGCTTCGGAGCAGTCGCAACGGCGTACACAGGCGGTTGCGCGCCGGAACCAAACTGCCGCTGCACTGGCCGCGCCGACGCCGTCCGAACGTGCCGCGACTGAGGCTGTCGCACAACAAGCAGCAAAGCTCGGCTATCGCGCAATGCCGAACGCATCCACGCTGCGCTCGGGCGCATCGCCGCTCGACACCTCACAATCCGTCAACGTCGTGCCCGCGCAAGTGCTCAAGGATCAACTCCCGCGCAATATCGACGATGCACTGGTCAACATCAGCGGAATCACCCAGACCAATACGCTCGCCGGTACACAGGACGCGGTCATCCGCCGCGGCTTTGGCGACAATCGCGACGGCTCAATCATGCGCAACGGTATGCCGCTGGTGCAGGGCCGCAGCCTGAACGCCGCCGTCGACAGCGTCGAAGTGCTGAAGGGGCCGGCGTCGCTGCTCTACGGCATCATGGATCCAGGCGGCGTCGTCAACACCATCAGCAAGCGCCCGGAGCTCTATCAGCACGGTTCGGTCACTCTGCTCGGCTCGACCTACGCCAACAACCATAACGGCGCTGACGGCACCCTCGACGTCACCGGACCGATCGGCGACGGCGGTCTCGCCTACCGTTTCATCGGCTACGGCGTCAGCGAGGATTATTGGCGCAATTTCGGCCGCCATCGGGAAATGCTCGTGAACCCGTCCCTCGCCTGGTACGGTGAGACCACGACGGTCCAACTCACCTACGAGCATCGCGAGTTCATCACTCCGTTCGACCGAGGCACCGCCTTCGTCAACGGCGCCCCGCTGCCGATCCCGGCGACGCGCCGGCTCGACGAGCCCTTCAACAACATGTGGGGCACGTCCGACCTGGTCCAGGGCTCAGTCGAGCAGAAGCTCGACGACAATTGGAAGGTTACGGCGGCCTACAGCTACAACACCGAGACCTACAGCGCCAACCAGCTTCGCATCACCAGCGTCAACGCCGCGACCGGCGCGGAAACGCGCAGCAACGACGGCACCCAGAACTCGCTGAGCAACGCCAGCTATGGCACCTCCTATCTGCAGGGTGATGTTTGGGCGGGCGGCTTCCGCAATGAGATCCTGTTTGGCGGCGAGGCGCTGTATCGGACGATTGATCGCCGCGACCTGATCCGCCAGGCGACTCCGAGCTTCAATTTCTACAACCCGATCTATGGACTGGTCACACCGGGCACGACCGTCTCGGCGACGGACAGTGAGCAGACCGACAAGCTCGGCACCCGCGGTTTGTTCGCCCAGGATACGTTCCATCTGACCAACTGGCTGTCCGTGGTCGGCGGCGTACGCTGGATGCAATACGAGCAGCTCGCCGGAAAGGGCCGGCCTCTGTTCGTCACCAATACAAATCTGGCGGGCGACAAGGTGCTGCCGCTCGGCGGTGTCATCGTCAAGCTTAGCGAAGAGCTCTCCTACTATGTGAGCTATACGCAGTCGCTGAAGCCGACCTCGACCATCGCGCTTTTCTCCGGTGCTCCTACTGGCTTCGTCGTCGACTCCAGCTTTGCGCCCGAAGAGGGAACGCAGTGGGAAACCGGGCTGAAATTCGACGTCAGCAAGCGTCTGTCGGGCACCCTGGCCGTCTATGACATCCAGAAGAAGAACGTGCTGGTGATCGATGACATCGGTGGCGGCAAGTCGGCGGCGCGCGCCTCTGGTGCGGCCCGGTCGCGCGGTGTCGAATTGGATGTCACCGGCAGGCTGACCGATGAATGGGCCATGATCGGCAGCTATGGATATACCGATGCCCGGCTGATCAACGATCCCCAGGTCGGCAATGCAAAATTGCTGAACGCCGCGATGAACACGGCGTCGCTCTACCTCGTCTATGATTTCGGCGATCGGCTGCCCGGACGTCTGCGGCTCGGCGGCGGCGCACATTATGTTGGCGACCGGCCGGGCGACTCCCTCAACTCGTTCTTCCTGCCGGCCTACACCGTCGCTGACATCTTCGCGACCTACGACACCAGGATCGACAAGGTTCCGGTGACCTATCAGTTCAACGTCAAGAACCTCTTCGACAAGGTCTACTACACTTCCACCACCGGGAACGCCTTGAACGTCGCAATGGGTGACGGTCGACGCATCTCACTGTCGGCAACGGTGAAGTTTTGATAACGGGAATGCGGCACCAAGGCGGTGATGGCTCTGTCCTGTCGATCACGCGGGCCTGCGCCGATGCATAGGTTCGGGTCCATAATTAAAGCCGTACTGCTCCAGGTCCATTCCATCGCGGGCCTGGTGCTCGCGCTGCTGCTTTCTCTGATCGCGCTGACCGGCGTGATCATGAGCTTTGAGGACGAGATCGTTGACCATCTGAATGCCGGCATCATGCAGGTCGCGCCACGGACGACGCCGGCGCTACTGCCGGATGAACTGGTCACGCGCCTGAACGCTGTGCCGAATGCCGGCAAGGTCGCGGGCATCACACTGTCGAGCGATCCGTCAGCCGCCGCTTATATCCGCTTCGCGCGTGACGGGCAGGGCACGCGGCCGTCATCGTTCTATCTCGATCCCTATGATGGCCGCGTGCTGGGTGTCCCGCGCGGTGAGGACTTCTTCGCGACGGTACGCAGACTGCATCGCTGGCTGCTCATTCCCGGCGATGCCAAGGGTTGGGGCCGTCAGATTACGGGCGTTGCCGCGATGGGCCTGATCGTGATGCTGATTTCGGGTCTCGTGCTGCGCTGGCCGCGCCGGGCGAGCAGCGTGAAGATGTGGCTGAAGCCGAATCTCGGGCTCAGCGGCCGCGGCCTGCATCGTTCGTTGCACGCTGTTATCGGCACCTGGGTTCTGCCGATCTATCTCGTCATGACGCTCACCGGGCTCTGGTACTCCTTTGACTGGTACAAGGACGGCGTGATCTGGCTGCTGTCGCGACCGCATGTGGCAGCGGCGAAGGTACAGCCGAAGCAGTCCTCCGGTCGCGCTGTGCCGGCTCAGCCGGTCGGCTTCGATCGCGCCTGGTCGACCCTCCTGCGCGAGGAGAGCGGTGGTTTCGCCAAGGCTCAGCTGATGCTCCCGCCCGGCCCAGGCACGGTGATGCGGGTCCGGTCGTGGCCGAAGGACTCCACGCTTGAATCCATGCGGGATGAGTTCCGCATCGATGCGGTCACCGGCCAGGTCGTCTCCGTGGAGCGCTATGCCGACAAGACACTCGGCGAGAAGGCCATTGCGAGCGTGCTCGACATCCACCGCGGCACTGTGCTGGGCTGGCCCGGCAAGCTTGCGTTCATGGTGGCTGCGGCGATGATGCCTCTGTTTGCGATCACCGGCGTGCTCTTGTACCTGTCGCGCCGCAAGTTGCGGCGTCCGGCGCACCCGCCGCTCGGGCGGCTGGTTCCGGGCGAGTGATCGGACGCGAAGGCTAGCCAAGGCCGTCGCAATGGTCCAAAAGCCCACGGCCTGTCCTTACCCGGGTTCGCTCCATGAAGCTTTCGACCGTTACCCCCGCCGATATCCGCCGTGCGCTGCTGTTGCGCGAGGAAATCGCGCTGCTCGATCTCAGGCACGAGGCCGCCTTCGCCACTGGTCATCCGCTGTTCGCGGCCAACATGGCTGTGGACCGGATCGAGATCGAGGCCACGGTGCGGCTGCCGCGTAAGGATGCGCCGGTCGTCCTCTTTGATGACGGTGAGGGACTGATCGCAGCCGGCGCCGAACGGCTGGCTGCGCTTGGCTACAGCAAAGTCCGTGCGCTCGATGGTGGTCTGAAAGCGTGGCGGGCGGCGGGCTATGAGGTGTTCGAGGACGTCAACTCCTACTCAAAGGCGTTCGGCGAGCTGGTTGAGGCACGTCGCCATACGCCGTCGTTCAGTGCCGACGAAGTGGCAAAACTGATCGCTGACAAGGCCAATATCGCCATCCTCGACGTTCGCCGCTTCGACGAATACGCGACCATGAACATTCCGGGCTCGGTCAGCGTGCCCGGAGCGGAGCTGGTGCTGCGGGCCGGCCAGGCCGCGCCCGATCCCGACACCACCATCATTGTCAATTGCGCGGGCCGCACCCGGTCGATCATCGGCACCCAGTCGCTGATCAATGCCGGCGTGCCCAACAAGGTGCGGGCGCTGCGCAACGGCACGATCGGCTGGACGCTGGCGCGACACACGCTCGCGCATGGCGCCGACCGGCGCGGTGCGATCGGGTCATTCGAGAACGGCCCGGCCAACGCCCGCGACCTCGCCTATCGTGCCGGCGTCCGCCATATCGGCGCGAACGAGATGTCGGCGTTGGTCGCCGAGACCTGTCGCACTCTCTATCGGTTCGACGTCCGCGACGCGGAGGACTATGCGGCCGGTCATCTCCCGGGCTTCCGCCACTATCCCGGCGGCCAGCTCGTCCAGGAGACCGACATGGCCGCGCCGGTGCGCGGTGCGCGCATCGTCCTGACCGACGACAAGGGCGTGCGCGCCGACATGACGGCGTCCTGGCTCGCGCAGATGGGCTGGGAGGTCTATGTGCTCGAAGGCGGCTATGATGCCGGCACGCTCGAGGTCGGTCCGCCGCTCGTGCTGCCGAAGCCCGACCCCGCCCATCGCTACCGCCGCCCCTACGAGGGAACGGACATCGCCGAGCGCGCCATGCAGGCCTATCTCGACTGGGAATACGGTCTCGTCGACCAGCTCCGCCGCGACGGCACGCATGGGTTCTATGTGATCTGAGCGTGGGCGCCTTGATCCACCGGAGTCGTACGGATCGGACGGACCAGGCCTTGCCTCGCCGTGCGAATGATGGTCGATTTTAACCCGAATCAGTTTTGCGTTCTGCCCAGACATCCCGGGTTCCGGGATCCCGCCGCGACGGACGCAAATGGCCCACGACGCCGATACGATCGAACGACCAGCCTCGACTCAAGACACCACCGCAAGCGCCGCATTCCTGCGCAACTTGCCGGCGCCGGAACCGTCGATGGGCTCGGCCGCCTATGCCGACCAACGTGAGCGCGCGCTGGCCTTCGATCCGCGTCGCCGCGCCAACTACGACAAATATCTGCGCGCGCGGACTGATCGCAGAATCGTCGACTATCTGCCGATCAAGCTCGACATCGAGAATGTCAGCCGTTGCAATTTCCGCTGCACCATGTGCCAGGTCAGTGACTGGCACAAAGGCCAGCGTGCCGGCGACATGCCGCTCGACAGTTTCAAGGCACTGCTCGACCAGCAATACGGCCTGATCGAGATCAAGCTCCAGGGCATGGGCGAGCCGCTGATGCAGGGCGACGCATATCTCGCCATGCTGCGCCATGCGCGCGAGCGCGAGATCTGGGTGCGCACCACCACGAATGCCTCGCTGCTGCATCTGCGCGACAACTATCGCCGGCTGATCGACGCCGATCCGAACGAGGTGCAGATCTCGATCGATGGCGCCGACGAGGCGACGTTCGAGAGCATCCGCCGCGGCTCGGTGTTCTCGCGCGTCATCGCCAATTGCAAGCTGATCAACGCCTATTCCCGCGAGATCGGCGTCGACCGCACCAAGATGTGGGTCGTGGTGCAGCAATCCAACCGGCACCAGCTGCCGGCCTTCGTCGAGCTTGCCGCGGAAGCCGGCTTCACCAGCCTGGCCTTCTCGCTCGATCTCACCAATTGGGGCCAGGACAAATGGGGGGAGGCGCTGCGCGACATCGTCGCGGAGGATGCCTTCACCGAGGAGCTCTGCGACCGGCTGATGGCGCGCGGGCGCGAGCTTGGCGTGCGCGTGGCGTTCTGGAACGTCACCGACAAATATAGCTGGCGCAAGACCGACAAGCTTTGCCCGTGGCCGTTCGAGCGGCTCTATGTCTCCTCCGACATGCGCACCGTTCCCTGCTGCACCATCGCCAACCCTGAAGTTGTCGATCTCGGCAATGCCGAGGATCTCGTCGCGATCTGGCATGGCGAGGCCTACGAGACGTTTCGCCGGGATCACCGCGAGGGACGCATTCCCGAGGTGTGCCGCGGCTGCTATCGCGAAGGCGATCGCACCTAACTGGTTTCGCGGCCGTAACGATCGATCAGCGCCCCGATCTCCGACGGCTGGTAGCCGTAGCGCGCGATCGCGTGCGCGCTTGATAGCGTGAACGACGTGTTGGCCGGAGCGATCTCTTCGATTTTGGCTGATGCGCCAAGCGCCCGTGCCAGGCGTTCAATGATTTCGCGCACCGTCAGCGATCCCGCGGCGCCGAGCACCGCTGCGTCGAAGCCACCCCAGGGCTCGCAGGTCAGAACGGCGTGGACCAGTGCGGCGATGTCGTCGATATGAGCTGCGTTGTTGTAGAGCCGGTCGAGATGGAAGGCGTGTATCGGTTCGCCCGCCCGCAGCCGAGACGCGACGCCTGCGAGCCAATTCCGGTGCGCGCCCGGGCCAACGATTCCCGGCAGGCGCAGTGCCAGCGAAGAAAACTCGGCAGAGAGTTCGGCGAGCCGCTGCTCGGCGATGAGTTTGGATGCGCCATACGCGTCGGGATCGCGCACCGGCGTTGCCTCGTCGACCACGTCCTGCTCGATCCGGCCGTAGTAGGAGAGCGAGGAGAAGAAGATGAAGCGGCCGACACCCCAGCGACCGGCCGCCTTGATCAACGCGAAACTCGCATCGATGTTGTCGCGAACCAGCGTCGCGACATCGACGCCCGGAGCCGGCGATGTCGCTGCAATGTGCACGATGGCATCGAACGGGCCGGCAAGCTTGCTTGCGTCGGTTAGGTCTATCCGCAGCAGCTCAAGCCGCGCGCCGCCGCGCAGAGGCGCAAGAAAATCCGTGTCGCGGCGATAAGTGCCGACGACATCATGGCCGCCGCTCGCGAGCCGGCGCGCCACCGTGCTGCCCGAGAAGCCGGAGACGCCGGTCACGAGCACGCGCATCGTCGCCCTCAGCCGATCGTGGCCAGGATCCGCCCGGGCGACAGGCCGTGTGCCGCGAGCAGATCGTTGGTCGAGCCGTAATTGTGGATGAAGGCGTCCTGCAGCGTGAAGGTATCGAGCCGGCAGGTGGCGCGAACGTCCCACGCGATCTGCTTCACCTGCGAGGCGAGCCCGCCCTGTGGCGCGTGCTCTTCGATCACGACGACGTGGCGGTGCTGTTGCAGGGCGGCCGCGATGCCGTCGCGGTCGAGCGGTTTTAGCGTGTGCGCCGAGACCAGCGAGACCGAGCGCCCCTGGGCCGCGAGCCTGTCGGCGATCTCGGTCGCCATCGCCGTGATCACGCCATAGGTGAGGATGCAGATGTCGCTGCCGCGCCGCAAGTAACGCAGCTTGCCGAACTGCCAGGGCTCGGCCTGCGCCGTCAGCACGGGCTCGCCGGCCTTGCCGATGCGCAGGTATACCGGGCCATTCTTCTGCCGCGCGCACCAGCGCGTGGCTTCAACGCATTCGAGGGGATCGCAAGGTGCGAGCACCTGCATGTTGGGCAGCGCCGAGGCGACCGCGATGTCTTCCTGCGTGTGATGCGTACCGCCCAGGGTCGAATAGATCACGCCCGCGCCCATGCCGACCACGGTGACGGGCAGGTTCTGGTAGCAGAGATCGTCGCGGATCATCTCGAACGGACGATAAAGGCTGAAGGTCGCGATGGTGTAGGCGAAGGGCTGGCAGCCCTTCAGCGCGAGGCCGGCTGCGATGCCGATCATGGTCTGCTCGGCGACGCCGACATTGATGAAGCGCTCGGGATATTCACTCGAAAATTTTCCCATGCTGCCGGCTGGCGAGATATCGGCGACGACGATGTAGACGTCCGGATTGGCGGTCGCTTCCTGGTACAGCGTCTCGGAAAAGGTGTTTCTCACGCCTGTGTCTCCAACTCGCGGATCGCCTGGGCATACTCGTCCTTGCTCGGCGCGCGGTAATGCCAGATCGGCGCGTTCTCCATGTAGCTGACGCCCTTGCCCTTGGTGGTGCGCGCCACCACCATCAGCGGCCGGTCGCCCTTGCGCGCCGACACTGCCCGATGGATCGCCGCGGAATCGTGGCCGTCGATTTCGGCAGTCTCCCAGCCGAAAGCGTCGAACTTCGCAGCCAGCGGATAGAGCGAGGGATGGGTTTCGGAGGTGCGTCCAAGGCTTTGAAAGTCGTTGTTGTCGATGAAGGCGACGATGTTGGTCAGCTTCAGCGAAGAGGCCATCAGCACGGCCTCCCAGGTCGATCCCTCCTGGGTCTCGCCGTCGCTGAGCACGGTATAGATCATCCCGTCCCGGCGCTTGCCGCGCTCGGCCAGCGCCATGCCCACCACCATCGACAGGCCGTGGCCGAGCGAGCCGGTCGAGGCCTCGATGCCGGGATTGCCATAGTCAGGATGCACGCCAAGGCGGCCGTGCGGCGTGCAATAGGCGTCGAGGTCGGCCCGCGTGAGCACGCCGAGCTCTTCCAGCACGACGTACTGAATCATGCAGCCATGGCCCTTTGACATCAGGAAAGTATCGGGCGAGGACAGGCCCGGCTTGCGCATCAGCTCATTGTAGATGCCATCGACGATCTCGGTGCAGGAGAAGGCGCCGCCGATGTGCAGGGCCGAGACGCGCTGCGAGATGTCGAGGATGCGCCGGCGATAGCGCTGGCAGCGCGTCCGCGCCGCTCTTGCATCGAAGCTGGCTTGGGTCATGAAAGCGTCCTCATCCTACTCGATGATCGTCCAGAAATAATCGCCGGTATAGCCGGCCTCTTGGAAGAGCGCGATCCAGCCTTGCGGATAGTCGTGGAAACGGGCAGTCAGCACCCATTCCTCGAAAACCGCCTTCTGCTCCGGCGTGCGATAGGAGTCCACTTGCACGAAGGCGCGCCCGCCCGAGACACGCTGGATTTCCTTCAGCGCCTGGATGCAGCCGGCGCGGTCGAGATTGTGAATGGTGTTGAGCGAGATCGCGCACTTGAAGCTGTTGTCCGGAAACGGCAGCTCCAGCGCGTTGCCGAGATGCAGGCGGCCGATCGTCTCCGCCTCGCAATGCATCAGCGCGTAGCGGGAGATATCGAGGCCAAATGCTTCGATCCCCGGACAGGCGATCATGAAGTCCTTGACCAGAAAGCCCTTGGCGCAGCCGATATCGAGCACGCCGTCGCCAGGCTTCAAGGAGAAGTGTTCGATGAAATCGCGCGCTACCGGCACCCAGCGTCCGTCATAGCGATAGCCGCCATAGCCGTATTCGCGCGGGCCGTCGAAATAGGTCTCGCCATATTCGCGGGAGATGCGGATGTGTTCCTCGGTCTTAGCGGTGGCGCGCGCGGAGAGATTGCGCTTGCCGCGCGGCAGCTTGGAGAGGAGGTTTACCTCAGTCATAGGCATCATCCGGTTCGTGGTCACGACGCGCGCGCGCCGAGCGTGCGATAATCGAGGCCGGCCGCATGCGCGGCGGCAGCGTTGAGCACGCGATAGGGATCGAGAATCAGCCGCCCGCGCATGAGGCGCGCGAGTTCGGCGGGGGCGAGCTCGCGGAATTCCGGCCAGGGCGTCATGATCGCGAGCGCATCGACCTTGCGCGCGGCGTCGAGCGCATTCGATGCGGCTGTCAGCTTCGGATGCCGCGCGGCGGAGGCGGGCACGGCCGGATCGAACGCACGCACCGGCCATGCCGCGAGCTGCGCGATCAGCGCCAGTGCCGCCGAGTTCTTCACCGAATGCGTATTTTCCTTGTAGGCGAGGCCGAGCACGCCGATCTGCGCTTGCGGCGCTGTTGCCAGCAACGCCTCGTGCAACTCGCGCAGCGCCCAGTCCTTGCGATGGGCGCTGTTGGCGACGATGGCACGGATCATCCCGGCATCGGTGCCGTGCTGCTCCGACAGCCGCATCACTGTGGCGAGGTCGCGCTCGATATTGCCACCGGCAAGCCCCAGCCCCGGCGCGAGATAAGCATGGGGGCCAATGCGCGCGTCGAGCTTCAGCGCGGGCGCGATCTCGGACCAGTCGGCGCCGACACGCTCGCAGAGCTCGGCAAGTGTGTTGGCGGTGGTGACCGACGCCGCCAGCGCGCAATTGATGGAGATCTTTGCCAGCTCGGCGCTCTCCAGCCGCATCGGCAGCAGCGGGCAGCCGAAGGATTCGAGGAAGCTCCGCCACGCCGACGGCAATGGTGCATCCGGATCGACGCAACCGAGAATAAAGCGTTCAGGCTTGGTCGCGCGCTCAACGGCGCGGCCGAACACCAGCGTCTCGACCTGATAGAGGATGGTGCGGCCGGGACGCTGCCGCGCGCGGGTAAATCCCGGCGGCACCTGGCTGAGGATGACGATAACAGCATCATCGCGTGTGTTCGTAAGCACAATGTCGAGCAGGGCGTCGATGCCGCCGAGGTCGCTGACGCCGGCGCCATCGGTGGGCACGTCGGGGGCGACATAGACGAGGTCGCAGGCGTGCAGCGTCGTTGCATCCGCAGAGAAGTCGATGCGGTCGCGGTGCGCGCGCAGGAGATCGTCGAGCGCAGGCTCGCGCACCGGTAGGTCGCCCGCAGAGATGCGGCGAGTCAGGGATGCATCGGCATCGAAGCCGAGCGTCGCAAAACCCTGGGCGGCTGCGGCGATCGCCGAGCAGAGGCCGAGATGGGTCATGCCGGCATAGGCGATGCGGGGCCGGGTCATGCGGCGCTTCCCGCCTGAATTTCCTGACCGAGCCGCGTCAGCGCGCGATGCAGCCAGATGTCATTGGAAAGGTCGGTCTCCGCGCGTGCTTCGCAGAGCTGCTTGAATTGAGCATACTCGAGTGCCCAGGTCGGATCGTCCTGCACCAGGATCTGGCTCTCTTCCGGCGGACGGCCGCTCGGCAACACGCGGGTGCGGTGGATGAAGCTGCTCGGCCCCCATTTACACAGCGACTCGATATGCGCCGAACCGTGTTCGGCGAAGACGTCGCAGGTAAAATGGTTGCGCCAGGACAACAGCGTCATCTCGAGCTCGATCTGCGGGCGCCCCTGTGTGGCGATCACCACGTGATCCGGCGCGCGATTCTCGAACCGCTCGGCCGACACGATGTGGAACTTGTCGGCGAGGTCGCCGAACCAGAAGCGCGCGGTGTCGAGCAAATGCGAACCGAGATCGCCGAGCACACCATCGCCGGTATCGCGCCAGGCCGAGCTGCGCACCAGCCGGGCGGTGCCGTTGCCGTAAAACATGCGGCAGCGGTAGATGGCGCCGAGCTTGCCGGATTGCAGCAGGTCGCGCATCCGCACGAAATGGGGCTCGAAGCGATGGTTATAGGCGGTCACGCAGAACGCGCCCGTGCGGCGTGCGAGCGCTTCGAGCGCGCGAAGGTCGTCGCCGTTTACGGCAAATAGCGGCTTCTCCACCAGCACATGCTTGCCGCGCTCGAGCAAGTAACGCAGCAACTCGATCTTAGGGGTATCAGGTGTGCAGACAATGGCCGCATCGAAGCGATCGAGAGGCGCATCTTCGAGACGGCGCCAGTCGGCCTCAGGCGCCACCGGATCGACGATGCCGACCGCGTCCTCGCTCGCGACCTTGAGACGCTTGTGGCCCTGAACTCCGTACCCGACGATGATGACTTTCATCGCGGCCTCAGCGGTACTGCGCCTGCCGCTCGAGACGGTCGATCTTGTCGAGGATGTCGTTCGGGGCGGTCGGCACGTTGCCCTGGTGCTCGCAGGCGACCGCAGCGGAGAGCGAGCCGAGCACGGCGGCGATCACGGCATTGCCAGTAAGATACATCGCCGGTGCAGCATAGGCGAGCAGGGCGTCGCCGGAGCCGACGGCATCGACGACGTTGTCGGCAAAGCTGTCGACGGCGAAGAACGAACGGACGTCCTCGTCGCTCTTCGGCTCGCCGCGGAAAGCCATCAGGCCGCGCGGACCGAGCTTGAGCAGCAGCGTCTTGCAATGCGCCTGGCGGTACAGCTCGGTGCCAAGGGGGCGCACCACCGAGTCCTGGTCCCCGAGCGCGAAGCGCGCCTCGCGCTCGTTCGGCGTGATCAGATCAAAACCCTGGAATTCGAGGATGTTGCCCCAGCGGCTGGCGACCTGCGAATCGGCAACGCGGAAGGCGGTCTTCGGGATCGCCTTGACCAGATGCGGAATGGTCTCGCGATTGAAGATGCCGTGGCGGAAATCCGTGAATACGACGATGTCGGCCGGTACCGACGCGATGCGATCGATCAGCGTGCGGCGAATGCGCTCGGGGATCGGCCGGTTGTCGACGCGGTCGACCTTGAGCAGATGGTGGCCCGCGGCGACGATGACATCCTTGTTGGTCGTCGGTCGGTTCGGATCAATCACCGCGTGGAAATCGATGTCGGTGGCGCCGAGGTCCTGCTTGACGAATTCCGCAGTGGCATCTTCACCGAGCACAGTGGAGAAAGTCACCTGTGTGCCCGCACTGGCGAGATGTTTCGCGACGATGCCCGCGCCGCCGACGAAATCCTGCTTCTCCTCGAAGCGCACGCTCATGGTCGGCGTCTTGGTGCCGCCGCCGATCACGGCGCAGCGCGTATAGGTGTCGACGATGGTGTCGCCGATGACGTGAACGCGCAGATCGTGAAACCGGTCGAGCACGCCGCGCAGGCTGTCGAAATCGAGGTGCTCGGCATAGAGCAGGGTGAGGAGCTTCTCGGTCGCGATCGAAGGCGGCGACGTCTCGATGATGTGCGAGGACGAGAACACGATATCGCCGGGCGTGAAGATCAGCTCGCCGCCATAGGCTTCGACCGCTTCCTTCTCCTCGGCAGTGCGCGGATGCAGCCCAGCCGCGGTGTATTCGTAGCCCTTGGCGAAGATGTCGGGCTCGATCAGGCGGATGTTGTCGATCGGCGTCGGCTTCGGGTCGAGCATCACGTAATCGACCGCCTCGAGTGCGGCGAGGTTGAAGGCGCGTAGCTCTTGCGGCACGAAGGGCCGGAAGTTCGCCTTCAGGATATGTGCATCCGCCGTGAGGCTAGCGATCAAAATGTCGCCTTTGCTCTTGGCGTAGAGCAGATGGCGGACATGGCCGGGATGCACGACGTCGAACGTGCCGTGGCACATGATGACCTTGCGGACGCGCGGACGGCGGCCGATCATCGCGGCGATCTCGGCCGCGCTCTTCAGCTTGTGGCTCACCATCCGATGCGTCGCATCGTCCATCATGCCGGCGTTCCCTTGGTCGCAAGCGCGTTGAACCATGCCGAGGTCGCTGCGGCAATGGAGTCGGGGTTCCACAGCGGCGCATCGCGCCAATAGTCGATCTCGGCGAGGATGCGGCGGACGCCTTCCTCGAAGCTGACTTTCGGTTCCCAGCCGAGCTCGCGACGGATCTTTGCGATGTCGGCAAAGGTGCAGTCCGGTTCGCCCGGCCGTTTCGGAATGTGGATCACGGGCCCGCCGAGCAGGGCCAC
Source organism: Bradyrhizobium manausense (assembly GCF_018130615.1). Classification (GTDB taxonomy): domain Bacteria; phylum Pseudomonadota; class Alphaproteobacteria; order Rhizobiales; family Xanthobacteraceae; genus Bradyrhizobium; species Bradyrhizobium manausense_A. Next base: position 182,139 of record NZ_JAFCKB010000010.1, on the reverse strand, counting down.
CAAACGGTTGACCGATTGCGGATTGCCGGCGCCGAGGTTCCAGAGTTCGCCCGTGAGCTCGGTCTCGCCGGCACGGAGGAACGCATCGGCGACGTCGCTGGCATAGACGAAATCGCGTCTCTGGGTCCCGTCGCCGACGACCGTGAAAGGTTTGCCGGCGAGCTTCTGCCGCAGGAACACGCCGAACACCGCGCCATAGGCGCCCGAGGTGCGCGAGCGCGTGCCATAGGCGTTGAAGATGCGGATGACGTTGACCGGGAGCTTGTACACGGCATGCCAGTGCAGCACGGCCTGCTCACCCTGATACTTGCTCAGCGCGTAGGGATATTGCGGCGAGATCGGGTGGTCCTCGCGGGTCGGCGTTGCGGCCAATCCGTAGCAGGAGGACGACGCCGCATAGACGAGCTTATGCACGTCGGCCTGACGGGCGCATTCCAGCACCTGCGCGGTGCCCTGCACGTTCACCGACATGTAGTCGAGCGGGGATTCGATCGAGGGTACGATGTCGCCGATGCCTGCGAAGTGGAACACGCGGGTGACGTCGCGGAACAGCGTGCCGCCTGGCTGCACATCGCGAATGTCGCCGCGTTCGAAGGTGAGATCGCTATTGTTGGCATGCGCGGCGAGATTGGCCTCGCGGCCGCCGACGAGATTGTCGATCACGCGCACCCGGTAGCCCCGCGCCAGCAACAGCTCGACCATGTGGCTGCCGATGAAGCCGGCGCCACCTGTCACCAGCGCGGTCGGACGCGCACTCATCTGGCCCCGAGCTTCTTCATGGTGCGGACGTTGTAATACCAGTCGTTGTCAAAGCTGTTCGGCAGCAGATGGTTGACGAAGGCGCGAGTAAGGTCGCGCATCGCGTCCTCGATCGTCCGCGCAGGAGCGTAGCCGAGCACGCGGCGAATCTTGTCGGAATTGACGTGATATGAGCGGTTGTCGTCCGAAGGCGTGGTGACGATGCCGATGTCGCGGCGGCCGTTCGCCTCCACCACGGATTTCACCATGGTGGCGAGATCGGCGATCGAGTGGTTCTCGAAGCCGATATTGAAGGTCTCGCCGTGGATCTTGTCGTGTGGCGCGGTCAGCATCAGCCGGTAGGCGTCGACCATGTCCTCGATATGGAGGTTGGGCCGCATCTGTTTGCCGCCGAACACGGTGATGAGGCCGTTGTTCACGGCGTGGTTGGTGAGGATGTTGACGGAGAGGTCGAGCCGCGTGCGCGGGCTGTAGCCGCAGATCGTCGCGGGACGCACCGTCACGCAGGTGAAGTCGTCGGTCTTGTGCTTCCACAGCAGCGGCTCGCACATGCCCTTGAACTTGTTGTAGAGCGTCAGCGGCACCAGAGGATGCTCTTCAGTGACGTCAGGCGCGTCGCTGACACCGTAAACGGAGCTCGTCGAGCAATAGACGAAACGCTTCACGCCCGCCTTGCGCGCCGCGACCACCATCGGCTCGAAACAGTCATAGTTGATGGTCTTGGAGAGGTTCTCGTCGAGTTCGAAGCTTGCATCGTTGGAGATGCAGGCGAGATGCAGCACCGCATCCTGGCCTTTGAGATGCGTGGCGAGCTTGGCGGTGTCGCGGACGTCACCCTGCTCGACGCGCAAGTTCGGATGGTTCGGCAGCCGCGAACCGAAGAACAGGAGATCGTAGACGGTGACGTTGTAGCCGTCGGCGAGCAGGCGGGGGGCCAGGACATGGCCGACATATCCGGCGCCGCCGGTGACGAGGACGTTCTTGAGCATTGCAATCCGGTGTCGTTAACGATCGATACGGCCGACCACGCGCTTGCGGGCCGGCTTGCGCGGTGACAGCTCGTAGCCTGCCGCCAGCGCGTCATTCCGGAACATGGCGACGGTCTCGCGCGAGTAGACGTCGAGATCCTTGCCGACCAGATCGAATTTCTTCAGCAGGTCGGCGGAGAGCGTGATGATGTGGCAGCCGATGGCGTCGGCCTGGAACAGGTTGAGCAGCTCGCGCGGGCTGGCCCAGAGCAGTTGCGCGGCCGGACGATCAGCCAGGATGTCCAGCGCCGCCGACATCATCGCGACAGGATCGCGACCGGTGTCTGCGATGCGCCCGGCGAAGACCGAAACAATGGCCGGCGTGTTGGCGTCGAGGACGTCACGGACGCGCTCCACTTGGCTTAGTGTAAGAATGGCAGTGACGTTGACCTTCACGCCCTCGCGCGCCAGTTCCGCTATCGCAGGGCCGCAGAACTCGCCGCGGGTGGTCGTCACCGGGAGCTTCACGTAAACATTCTGCCCCCACGAAGCGATCTCGCGGGCTTCATGGGTGATGGTGGCGAGGTCGTCGCCCAGCACCTCGAAACAGATCGGCCGGTCGCGCACCATCTGCAGCGCCGCGCAGCCGAAGGTGCGATAGTCGCCGACGCCTGCCGCGCGCATCAGCGACGGGTTGGTGGTGAAACCCTTGATCCGCGGATCGAGCGACGTGCGCTGGATCGTTGCGAGATCCGCGCCGTCACCGAAGATCTTGATGTTGAGCGCCTCGATGCTCGGTGCATTCATGTTGCGTAAGCCCCTTCAGCCTGTCGCCCGCTGGATCCATCGCCCGAGGCCCAGCGTGGCCAAATCACACCAATCTGCGTTTGCGCCGGACGCATTCCGCGCAAACAAGACGACTCACGCACGACACAACATTACCTCTCCAGGAGTCACCAAGCCAGCGCTTCACCATTTGGTGGCGTTGCGCTGCAACTTCGGATGCGAGACTAGGCAATGCCAAACCACGGCCTGGAACGCTTCGGCATGCGGCGTGACACGCTGCTCTGACGCAGTGGGAATCACGACGACGACGTCGCCGGCCTGTTTCGCATAGCCACCGTCGCGGCCGACGATACCGAGCACGCGTGCGCCTTTCGCCTTTGCCTCCTTCACCGCCGCGACGATGTTGGGGCTGACATTGCGCTCGAGATTGCCGCCACCGACCGAGAGAACCAGGATGGCGTCGCGCGATCCGATACGGCTGACCTTCAGCCATTCCACAAACACGCTCGGCCAACCCTCGTCATTGATGCGGGCGGAGAGTTCCGAGACGTTGTCGGTCGGAGCGTATGCCTCGATGCCGCACAGCTTGCGGAAGTCGTTGACGGCGTGGCTCGCATTCGCGGCACTGCCGCCGACGCCGAGAATGAACAGCCGGCCGCCCCGCTCCCGCAAGGCCACGAGCTCGCCGCAGAGCGCCTCGATCTCGCCTGGCGGCAAGGCCTGCGCGATGTCGCAGACCTCTCGCAAATATTCGGCGACGTGTTCCACCTTCGCAACCGGGCTCGTTTGCGCTTCGTCGAGCCTGGCGTGCGGGCCAGCCGGCGAATCGCCGCTGATCTGGTTATCCCGCTGCGAATCCCGACGCACGTTCAAAACCGCTGCAACCCGCGCCACCGTAGTCTTACTGTGTCCGCGTATTGCTGATCCATGTCGTGTTCTGAGTCGATTCGGGGCTGCCGACGATAGGCCGGAGATAGTTATCAACAGGTCGTATGCCTGGATGGCTCCCGCAGGGCGCGAAGAGGGCTGCGAACGGCCGCTGGCCTTGATCGACGGCTCGCTTAAGCTATCACGCGCTGATTCCATCCCGCGGCCAGATACCGGCGGCGTGGAACACGAAACACATCTCCAGCCGGTGAAGCGCCATGAGCAGCGATCGTGCCGACGACGTCCCCCCGGAGTCCGCGACCGGGATCAGGCCGCTCAACCGTGAGCCCTGGGTCGAAATCGCCGATGGCGCCGCACTCGCGAGTTGGTCGGCGGAAGACGAGATCCGCTACAACCAGCAGAACCGGCAGAGCGAGAAGCTGAGATTCTTCCGCCAGGTCTTCGACTTCGTGAAGGAGAACGAGATCGCCGGCGATTATCACGAATTTGGCTGCCACCGTGCGCGTACCTTCCGCATGGCGCTGACGGAGGCGCGGCGCAAGAACCTCGACGACATGGCGTTCTGGGCGTTCGACAGCTTTGCCGGCCTGCCTGCGCCGGAGACCGAGACCAGCGTCGGCAAATGGACGCAAGGCGCGCTCGCCACCTCGGAACAGGAGTTTCTGCGCTTGATCGGCGAGCACGGCATCTACACGGACAAGGTGCGCACGGTGAAGGGTCTCTATGGCGATTCGCTCACGTCCGCGCTGAAACAGCAGTTCGAAAGCAGCGGGCGCAGAATCGCACTCGCGAACATCGACTGCGATCTCTATGAATCCGCCGTCCCCGTGTTCGATTTCATCGAGCCGCTGCTTCAGGCCGGGTCGGTGCTCTATATCGACGATCTCTTCGTCGGGAACCGCGGTAATCCCGGCCGCGGCCTGGCAAAAGCCTTCGTCGAATACCGTCAGCGCTCACGCTGGCGCTTCGTGCGCCATCTCGACATCGGCTGGTGGGGGCGGTCCTATATCGCGTCAGACACCGAATCGGATCTGATCTGATCTGCTCTACGGATCGAACAGGCTGGCGATGGGGCCGGGTGTGTTCACGCCATGTGCGCGGAGCGTGTAGACGGGTCCGCGAAATCCCATCGCCGCGATTTTGCGCGCGATCTCGGCATCATGCAAATAGGCCGGGATGACGACGGCCGCCATGCCGGCAAGGCGTTCGCTACGCGGCGGCTCGATCGTGATCTCGCCGGCCGGGCCGTAAACGCAGCGTCCTGCATAGGAGGCGGTGTCGTCGAACATGGCGGCGAACGGCGTGGTCTCCTGATAGAGGCCGAGCAGCGCCTGCGCGTAGGCATTGGCGCCGTAAAGCGCGATCGGACCGTCGATAGCGGCGAGGCGCTGCGCTCCCCGCGCGCGCCGTTCGGCCAAGGCCGCTGCAAATTTCGAGGGCGAAACATCGGAAGATGCCTGGGCCTCGTGTACGAGCGGCTTCGCCGCACGCAGCAAGAAGCCCATGTCGTGCCCCTGCTTGATGTCGAAGACCTCAGCAATTGCAAAGCCGGCGCGCGCAAGCAGCAGCTCCATCTTGGCGCGGCGATAGTAGTGCACGTGCGGATAATGGAAATCGACGATCGAATGCCGGCGCAGGATGTCGTCGGCGCTCGGCAGTTCGAGATAGGCGATGCCGTCATCCGCAAGGCTCCCGCGAAGCGCGGCCAGGAATGGCGCAGGCTCCGGCACATGCTCGATGACCTGTCGGCACACGACAGCATCAAATCGGCGTCCGGCCAGCGCGGTGACCGGGAACATCGCGCGGTGCAGCGTTACGCCGGTGCCGGCAAAGCGCTCCGGCCCGAGCGCGCGGCTGGGTTCGACCAGATCGACGCGCGCTGATCGGCGCGCCAGCGCCAGCGACAGCGCGCCGCCCCCGCCACCGACCTCGAGCACGGCGGGAGCCTGCTTCAGGTGCCGCATGATCAGCCCCGCGGTCTCGTCCACAGCGGCAATCATGCCGGGGCTCACGGGCTCGTTGGTCAATACCAGCGCGCCATAGAGCTCGTCGGCCGCGTCAGTGTCGAAGGCGCGGTTGGAGAGATGTCCGCAATGGCTGCAGGCGGCGATGTCGAGTTGGCCGAAGCCGCTTGCGGCATCCATGCCGGCCGGACGCACCGCATGCGTCGGTGCGCGCGCCACCGACCATATCGTCGCCGCGTCGCCCGATCCGCAGACGACGCAGCGATGCGGCGTGGCGGCGGGCGTACTCATCTAGCGCCAGGCCTCGATCGGCACCGGATGGTCGCGGCCGCCTTCGGCGATCTGGCGCGCCATCACCATCGCCTGCTCGAGGCAGTCGTCGATGTCGAGGCCGTAGCGATAGCTGCCGGCGCGGCCGATCGAATAGACGTGGTCGGGCATCAGCGCGTAATATTTGCGCGCAAGTTCCTGCTCGGACTTGAACGGCAGCGGGTAGTGCTTGCCGTTGTGCGAGGGGATCTCCATGCCGACGAGGCTCGTCGGCGAGTTGTGGTGCGTGAACTTCTTGTACTCGACGAGCCGTGTGAACGCCTCGTCGTTGGCGTAATAGAGGAAGTAGACGTGCTCGGGGAAGACGTGCTCGGTCGGCAGCACGATCTTGTGGAAGTCGCGGCCGATGAAGGCGAGTTCGCCATGGCAACGGCCGAACGGCTCGTCCGGTGAGATGGTCGAGATGATGACGTCGTAGCTATGCTTCTCGCCGCCGAACCAGACCGCGCGGGCCGGCAGATCGTAGCGCTCGATGCGGGTCGACAGCAGCACGCGCGCGCCTTCGGTCGCGACGTCGAAATAGCGGTTGTAACCGTCCTCTGCATGCGGGTAGGCCGACCATGCGGTGTCCCACGCCGCACGCGAGCCGCTCTTGATGGTGACGCCCTTCGGCGACCAGTTGAACGTGTCGATGCGCTTGTTGTCGTCGACCAGCCACATCTTCTTGTTGTACTTGTCGATCAGCTTGTCATAGAGCGTCTGGCCGACCGAGCCGACCCAATATTCCTCGAGATTCTTGGCTTCCGCGACGCCGAGCGCCGACTGGCGCTCCGTGGCGATCTTGGCGCTGTCCGGCATCCGCGCGATGTCGTCCTCGTGGATCGGATAATTGTAGAAGGCGTTGTCGCGCTCGACATAGGTGATGAACTGGTGGTCGGCACAGGAGCGCAAGGGAACGATCGCGTCCATGTAGTCGTACACGGCGCGGTTCTGAGTCAGGAAGTGGCGCGGGCCGAAGGTGTAGGGATGGCCGCCATACCAGAAGGTACGCACGCCGGCGCCGAGAAACGGCGCGGCTTCCACGATCGTGACATCCCATCCACCCAGCTTCATGAGCTGATGCGTCGCCGCGCAGCCGGCAATGCCGCCGCCGATCACCAGAGCTGTCTTCATCGGTCCGGTCCAGTCCCCACGCGAATCGAGATCATGCCGGTATCGGCGAACGGCCGGACCGCGTCAATCGGGCCGGCCGGCTTGTCCGGTATTCCCTAAGGATGCGCCACGCAGAAGGCGACGGCCTCGCCGACGTCTGAAAACATCCGGTCGGGCGCCGGCAACGTGCGATCCGGATAGCGCTCGACGTCGCGGCAGGCAAAGCCGGTCCGCACGCCATAGCTCTTCAACCCCATCGCGTGCCCGGCACCGATGTCGCGCAGGCTGTCGCCGATCAGCATGGAGCGGCTGACATCGATGCCGAAATCGTCAACGGCCCTCCGCAGGAGCAGTGTTCCGGGCTTGCGGCAATCGCAGGTGATCTGGAAATCCGTCGCGCCGCCCGGCGTTCCCCGCTCCGGATGATGCGGGCAGAAATAGATGGCATCCACGATGCCACCGTCTTCGGCCAGCAAAGCGCGAAGCCGCGCAAAAATCGTCTCCAGGCCGGCGAGTGTGACAAAGCCCTTTGCCACCTGGGCGCGGTTGGTGACGATGATCGCGAGGTAACCGCCCTCTCGCGCGGCCCGCACGGCCGTGCCTGCGCCCGGGATCAGCCGGATGTCGTCCGGCCCCAGCACACCATGGCCGCCGGGCTCCTCGTTCAGCACGCCGTCGCAGTCGAAGAAGATGGCTGGGCGCATGGGTGTTCCAGTGGGTTCGGTATGCTTGTAGTGCGGCGCCCGGATGGAGTGAAAGCGAAATCCGGGTTTCATGCCTATTGTGCTGTGCGTCGTCCGCGGTCTATGTGCTGCGCCAAAGCCGCCATTCATGGAGATACTATGCCAGCCCCAGGCCAAAGCCCTGAGCGGAGCGCTAAGGCGCTGCTGCTTGAAGGTGTCAACGACAGCGCTGTGGATCTGTTCAGGAGCGCGGGTTTCACCAATGTCGAGCGCCTGACCAAGGCGTTGGACGGCGAGGCGCTGCGCCAGGCGCTCAAGGGCGTCTCGCTGCTCGGCATCCGCTCCCGTACCCAGATCACCGACGAGGTGTTGGCGGCCACCGACGGGCTGCTCGCAGTCGGCTGTTTCAGCGTTGGCACCAACCAGGTCGATCTGCTCGCGGCGCGCAAGCGCGGCATTCCCGTGTTCAACGCGCCGTTCTCCAACACGCGCAGCGTCGCCGAGCTCGTGATCGGCGAGATCGTGATGCTGCTGCGGCAGATCTTTCCGCGCTCGGTATCGGCCCATGGGGGCGGCTGGGACAAGTCCGCGGCCGGCAGCCGCGAGGTGCGGGGCCGCACCCTCGGCATCATCGGCTACGGCAATATCGGCTCGCAGCTCTCGACATTGGCCGAAGCCATGGGCATGCGGGTGATCTACTACGATCGCACCGACAAGCTCCGCCACGGCAACACCGAGCCGGTCGAGAAGCTGGAAGAGCTGCTGGTGCAGAGTGACGTGGTCAGCCTGCACGTGCCGGAAACGCCGGAGACATCAGGCATGATCGGCGAGAAGGAGCTGCGGGCGATGAAGCCGGGCTCGTTCCTGATCAACAACAGCCGCGGCACGGTCGTCGATCTCGATGCGCTCGCAGGCGCACTGCGCGACGGCCACATTGCCGGCGCCGCGATCGACGTCTTTCCCGTCGAGCCCTCCTCGAACTCGGAGCGCTTCAAGAGCCCGGTGCAGGGCCTCGGCAACGTCATCCTCACGCCGCATGTCGGCGGCTCGACCGAAGAGGCGCAGGAGCGCATCGGCGGCGAGGTGGCGCGCAAGCTGGTCGACTATTTCATCACGGGATCGACCATGGGCGCAGTGAATTTCCCGGAGGTGCAGCTGCATTTGCGCCCCTCCGGCGTGCGCTTCAGCCACGTCCATCGCAACGTGCCGGGCATGCTGCGCCGGTTGAACGAGGTCTTCCTCCAGCGCGATATCAACATTGCCGCGCAATATCTGGAGACCGCCGGTGACCTCGGCTACGTCGTGCTCGACGCCGATCTCGGCGGCCAGGATTCAGGCGCGCTGCTGGCGCAGATCCGCGGGCTCGAAGGCACCATCGGCGCGCGGCTGGTGTTCGAGCACTAGCGCTCTGTTGACGGCCGGCAGAAGGTCGCATTGAATGCGGTCTGCTGACGGATTGAACTACAACAGAAAATCCCGGGATGGAAACGATGACGCTATCGAGCGCGAAGCTTTGCGCATGGCTCGTGGGGACGGCGACTGCGCTGGGTGCGACCGGCGCGTTTGCGGCGACACTGGCGGAGGATGCGGACACCGTCTGCAAGGGCCTCGTCGGCAGCGCCGACGCCGTCAAGATCGACGCCGCGACGTTGCAGACCGCGTCTCAGCTCGCGGTCGCCGAGCGCGGACCGACGCCGTCGGGGCGCATCACGCCGGCCAACCCCGTCTTCTGCAAGGTGCTCGGCCAGATCGAGCCGGTCGATCCCAAGGCGCCCCCGGTCAAGTTCCAAGTCAATCTGCCGGTCGAATGGAACGGGCGCTCGGTGCAATATGGCGGCGGCGGCTTCAATGGCGTGCTGATCACCGGACTGGCGCTGCCGCCGGCCTATCCCTTCGACAAGCCGTCGCCGCTCGCGCGCGGCTTCGTCACCTACGGCACCGATTCCGGCCATGAGTCCAAGCCGGGCGAGCCGCCGCAACTGTTCGCCTTGAATGACGAGGCGTTCGAGAATTTCGCCCACCGCGCCTACAAGAAGGTGCGCGACACCGCAGTCGCACTGATGCAGCGCGCCTACGGCAAGAAGCCGGACAAGATGTACTTCATGGGCTCGTCCGAAGGCGGCCGCGAGGCCCTGACCATGGCGCAGCGCTATCCCGACGATTTCGATGGGATCTTTGCCCGCGTGCCCGTCATCAATTGGGTCGGCTTGCAGCATGCCGGTACCCGCTCCGGCCTCGTCACCATGGGCGAGGGCTGGATCAATCCGGCGCAGGTCAGGCTCGTGGGCGACGCCGTACGGGCGGCCTGCGACAAGGCGGACGGATCCGACGATGCGCTGGTGCAGGACCCCGTGGGCTGCAAGGCTGCGTTCAAGGTCGAGACATTGCGTTGTGTCGACGGCAAGAGTGGCGATCAGTGCCTCACCGACGCTCAGATCAAGGCGGTCGACACACTGCACGCCACCTACAAATTCCCGTTCGCGCTCGCCAACGGGCTCGACGATTATCCGGGCTGGGGCGTCTCGGGCGAGGATACGCCGGCGGCCGGGCCGACCGGCGGCTGGATGGCATGGTGGCTTGGTGCGGCGCCGCCGGTGCAGCCGCCTGCGCCCAACAACGGCATCGCCTGGATCTATGGGGCGGGCGGAATTCGATATGTGTTCGCGCGCGATCCCAATCTCGACGTCACCACCTACAAGGTGGAGGAGCACAAGGCGCGGCTGCTCGAGGTCTCGAGCCTGATGGATTCGACCGATCCCGATCTCAGCCGCTTCCGCGCTCGCGGCGGCCGGCTGATCATGCTCGAGCACATGGCCGATTATGCGCAAAATCCGTATGCTGGCATCCGCTATTTCGAGAGCGTCGAGCGCAAGCTCGGCAAGGCCGAGACGGCGGAATTCGCGCGGCTCTACACCGCCCCCGGCGTCGACCATGTCGGCTCCGGCGCGCCTGCCAATGTCGATATGCTGAGCGTGCTGGTCGACTGGGTCGAGAAGGGAACCGCGCCCGGTGACCTCGAAGTCACCGAGCAGAAGGTCGAAGCACCGTCATTTTCGGTGTTGCGTGCGATGCCGCTGTGCCGCTGGCCGGCCTGGCCGCATTACAAGTCGGGCCCGGTGACGCAGGCGTCGAGCTTTGCCTGCGCGCCGTAACAGGTGAGCCCGCGTAAAGCGCGGTGGCGGCAGGGGTCATCCCGCCGCCATGGCCTGTGCGCCGCCGAGCAATTGCGCGTTGAGCCGCCCGCCGGAGAACAGCATGTCGTCGAGCGCCTCGTCGATATCGGCTGACGTCACCGAGTTGCCGCCATCGCGCGCCAGGCTCGCCTGTGCCAGCCGCCGCATCAATTCCTTGATGAATGCGCAACTCGTGCCTTCGCTGCGTCGGGCAGCTTCGGCGATGACTGCGTCGTCGAGCGGCAATCCCTTGCCGTAGAGCCGGACCAGCTTGCCGCGGCCGATTTCGTCGGGGAGCGGCACCTCGATCGCCTGATCGATGCGGCCCGGGCGTCCGGCGAGGGCGCCTTCGAGATCCTCCGGCCGGTTGGTGGTCAGGACGAACAGGATGTCCGCATCTTCTTTCAGCCCATCCATCTCGTTGAGCAGCTTGTTCAGCATGGATTCCTCACACGGCCCCATGTCGTCGCGGTCGCGGGCGATCAGATCGACATCCTCGATCACGACCATTGATGGCTGCAGCAGCCGTGCCAGGTTCATATAGGCGCCGAGCAGGCCGATCTGCTCGGCGGTAATGATCAGCGTCGTATGCTCAGGCAGATGCGTTGCGAGATAGCGGATCGTATGGGTCTTGCCGGTGCCGGGCGGGCCGTACAGCAGGATGCCCTTGCGCGTCGACTGACCAAGCCGGCGCAATTGATCGCGCGTGTTGACGAAAGTCAGCACGTTGCGATCGAGCAGCCGCAAGGTCTGCTCCGGCAGGATCACGTCGTTGCGGGCGACCTGCGGCAATCGATGTACGGTGATGCCTCGCGAGTAGCCGCGATAGTCGGAATCGGCATCAAGCGAGAGGATCTTGCCGCGATAGCTGCGTGCGGCTTGCACGGCCTGTTCCAGTTCGCCGAAACATTGCTGGACAAGGATTGCGCCTGCGGTGCCCACGGGCACCATGATCTCGAGACGGATCCCCGGCTCGCGGCTGTATTCGCGATGTGCACTGAGCAATACCGCATAACGCAGGCCATCCTGCTCGCACAGCCACAAGCCGTTATCGAGGCATTTGACGGGAGTCGTCTCGCCGGCATCGATGTCGGAATATTGCCGTGGTGCAATCGCCAGTGCCTGGCGGCCTTCCCGGAGGAGCTGCGAAATCGATAGCGTCTCATAGCGCTGTTCCTCGTTTAGCCCAAACAACCGGATAGCCTTGGCGAACAGCCGGTCGATCGCCACCTGGACATCTACCCGCATATGTCCAGGAAACTGGCGGATCGTGGTCACGAGCTTGCTGCGTGGGACGCCGGTAAAGTGCCAGTCCAGCACCTCGTAAGCGTGTTCGAACTCCCTTTCCGGCTCTGCCGGCGTGCTCACAGTATCCGCTGCGCGAATGCACTCGCTGCACAGCCAGACCGTGCGGTTGCCGACGCGAACGTCCGTCTGTCCCTCCGGCTTGCCGCAGAGTTCGCAGGGAGTCTTGATCTCTTCAAGCGTGATCTTCAGCGGATGTTGGCCGAGCCAGACATATTGCTTGGCCGATTTGAACAGCGCTTCCGCGACCGATTGTGGGTAGGGACCGCAGGCGACTTTCTCTTCGCGCTCGATCAGCGTCATCATCGCGGCGGCTTCGCGGTCTGTCTTGCCGAAAACCTGACGGAAGAGACGGATGACAAATTCATCCGGCGTATCGTCATCGTTGTAAATTACGAGCTGAGCCGGTTCACGCTCGCCGCGCGCCTTATCCGTCATGAAATGAACTCCGCTACAACCGGCACTAGAACAGAACGAAAAGGGAACATAAAAAGAAGCAGTCGTCAAGCTCTCCGACGCGACCAACTGCAATCAATGGGCGAGGCCTTAGTGGGCCGGTCCACCCGCCTTCACTCGTCGCGTCAGCAGCACCGCGATCGCCGCGAGCACCAGCACCGCGCCGATCACCGCAAAGGCGTCGGAATAGCCCATCACCAGCGCCTGGCGCTTCACCGTCTTGCCGAGCGCGATGATGGCCTGTTCGCGTGCGGCGTTGGGGTCGGGCACGCCATGGGCCATGAAGTAATCCGTCATCTGCGCGAGGCGGGTGCGGACTTCCTCGCGGCCGAGCGTGACCGACTGGCCGATGATGTTCGAATGGAATTGTTCGCGCTTGGTGATGATGGTCGCAAGCGTCGCTGTTCCGATCGCACCGCCGAGATTGCGGAACATGTTGCTGATGCCGGAGGCTGCCGCCGCGTCCTGTGGCGCGATGCCGCCCGTCAGCACCGAGGTCAGCGGCGTCAGCACCATGGCCTGGCCCACCGCGCGCACGATGTTCGGGATCCAGAGCTGGTCGCCGGCATAGTCCGGCGACATCGCCGTGTTCATGAAGCAGCTATAAGCGAAGATCAGGAGACCGGTGATGGCGATGTAGCGCGTGTCGAAGCGTTGCATCAGCTTCGGGATCAGCGGGATTAGCACGAGCTGCGGCAGGCCGGTCCAGGCCAGCACGTTGCCGATCTGCTCGGCATTGTAGCCCTGTGCCTGACCGAGATAGGCCGGCAGGATGTAAACCGAGCCGAACAATGCGAAGCCGACCATGGTCATCGCGATGGTGCCGAAGCCGAAATTGCGCTGCGTCAGCAGGCGCAGCCGGATCAGCGGCTTCTCGATCGAGAGCTCGATCGCGACGAACAGCGTCAGGTTGACGGCTGCGATGATCGCGAGCTTGACGATGAAGGGCGAGGAGAACCAGTCGTCCTTGTTGCCCTCTTCTAGCACGGCCTGCAAGGCTGACAGCCCGATCGCCATGGTGACGATGCCGGCCCAGTCGCCGTCCCTCAACAGGCCGAGCTGCATCTTCTGCCGTTCCAGCGTCAGATAGAGCGCGGCCACCATCACGGTGGTCGGGATCACGTTGACGAAGAAGATGGTGCGCCAGCCATAGGTCTCGGTGAGATAGCCGCCGATGGACGGGCCGATCGCGGGGGCGAAGGTGACGGACAGTGCGAAGATCGCGAGCCCCACCGGCTGTTGCGGTTTCGGCAGCTTGGTCAGTACCAGCGTGAACGCCATCGGGATCAGTACGCCGCCGGCAAAGCCCTGCAGGCCGCGCATCGCGATCATCGACGGCAGGTCATGTGTGAAGGCACAGGCGACCGAGAACGCCGCGAACAGCGCTGCGCTTGTGATCATGTAGCGGCGGAACGTGAACACGCGGCTCAAATAGTCGGTCAACGGGATCACGATGATCTCGCCGATCAGGTACGACGTCGAGATCCAGGAGCCGTTGTCGGCGCCGGTGCCAATGCCGCCCTCGATATTGGCGAGCGAGGCGTTGGTGATCTGGATGTTCAGGATCGCCATGAACGAGCCGATCATGGCGGCGAGCACGGCGATCCAGGTTGCGGCGCTGGCACGGTTGGGATCGACAGCGACGTGATTAGACGTCGCGGCCGATGTTGCTGGCGTCGAAAGTGAGAGGCTGTTTGACATGGCACGACCCTCCGGAAACGAGTTTTGCCTTTGATGCATCGGCCGCCTTCACAGCCGGCGCATTCGAACGCGTCGCAATGGTCGGGATCACGGACATGCCGGGCCTGAGCGCGATGGCGGGCCCGTGCTCGTCATCGAGCGCGATCTTGACGGGGATGCGCTGCACCACCTTGGTGAAATTGCCCGTGGCATTGTCGGGCGGCAGCAGCGCGAACTCCTGGCCGCTCGCCGGCGCGATGGAATCGACGTGGCCGTGCACCACCTGGCCCGGGAACATATCGACTTCGATATCGACGGTCTGACCGGATTTCACGTGGGTGAGCTGCGTTTCCTTGAAATTGGCGACGACATAAGCGCCCTCGGCCGGCACGATCGACATCAGCTGCGTGCCCGCCTGCACGAACTGGCCGACGCGCAACGAACGATTGCCGACGACGCCGTCGATCGGCGAGACGATTGTGGTGTAGCTGAGGTTCAGCTCGGTCTGGTGCTGCACGGCTTCCGCGCGCGCCGCGGCGGCCTTGGCCTGTGTGATCTCGGCCTTGAGCAGGTCGACCTGCTTGAGAGCCGAGGTGAGATTGGCGGTGTCGCGTTCGAGCGCCGCCTGTGCGGAGGCAATGCGCGATTGTGCCTGCTGTGCATTCTGCACGCTGCCGGAGCCGGTTGCGGCGAGATCTGTGTAGCGCTTGTTGTCTTGCGCGGCGAAAGTGAGGTTGGCCTGATCGACGTCGAGCGTGGCGCGCGCGGCCTTGATCGCTGCCTGCTGCACCTCGATCTGTGCTTCCTTGCCGGCGATGGTGGCATTCGTCGCCTGCACATCGGCGCGAGCCTGGTCGAACGCGACCTTGAAGTCGCGATCATCGATCCTGGCCAGCACCTGGCCCGCTTTCACATGCTCGTTATCCGCGACCAAGACCCCGTTGAGATAGCCGCTGACCTTCGGGGCGATGGTGGTGTTGTCGGCCTTCACATAGGCGTCATCGGTGGAGACGAGGTACTGGCCGACGGTCCAGTAATCGTAGCCGTACCAGCTCGCGCCGGCGAGGGCGACAGCTGCCGCTCCCATCAGCAACAGTTTGCGAAGATTGAGCTTTTTGCGAACGGCGTCAGCTGGTGCGCCGGGCAGGACGCCCTCCAGCGCGGTCGCAGCGAGGGCCGTTTGGGCGACAGCAGACGGGGTGGTGTGGACGGTCATGGCCGGCTCCCCTGAATTAGGAAACTTGACGATTTCCAAAATGAGGCTAGCTTTGGAATTGTCAATGGAATGACAGGCATCATGTAAAGGCATGGCTCAGGCAAAATCCGACAGCGAATCCCGTCCGCGCGGACGGCCGCCGGTGCGCAGCGACGCGGAGACGATGAGAATCGTCCTCGAAGCCGCGCGCCACACGTTCGCGGTCGAGGGTTATGCTGCGACCAGCACCGAAGAGCTCGCGCGCCGTGCCGGCATCTCGACCAAGACGCTCTATCGTCTGTTTCCGGGCAAAGCTGCGTTGTTCGAGGCGATGTGCGCGGACCGGCTCGAGCGGCTGCTCTCGGCCGTCGACCTTCAGGCCAGCGATGACGTCGATGTCGAAACCGGCTTACGCGCCGCGCTGACGGCGTGCGCCGATCTCGTGCTCGATCCGGAAGTCGTGGCGCTACAGCGCATGGTGCTGCAGCAATCCGCCACGTTTCCGGAGCTCGCTGCGAACTTCTACAACAACGGCATTGCCCGCACCGTCAAGGCGCTCGCCGGCTGGCTTCGCCTCCAGGTTAAGCGCAAGCGGATCGTCATCGATGATGCCGAGGAGGTTGCCGGCATGCTGATCGGCATGGTCGCATCGGCACCGCAGCGCGCAGCGATCTATGGCGGCATGCCGCTGCCGTCGCGTAAGCAGATCGAACGCCGGGTGGAGATTTGCGCGAGCCTGTTCCTCGACGGTTGCCGCGCCGGATCGACCTAGCGGCTCTCTTTGACAATCCAATCCAGCTCGGCTATCTATTTCGTATGCGAAATAAAGGAGCCACAACGCGTCATCATCGGCTGATCTATCTGCTGAGCGTCGCGCAACGGCGCCTGCAGCGTTGGATGGCGGCGCAGCCCGAGAGCGAGGTGACGCCGGCGCAGGCGGGACTGCTGTTCATTCTCGGCAAGCAGGACGGCGTCCTCATGGGCGAAGCGGGGACGGCGCTCGATATGGGGCCGGCCGGCATTTCCGGCCTGGTCGATCGCAGCGCTGCGGCGAGGTTGGTCGAGCGGCGGGCCGATCGCGAAGACGGCCGCGCCTTTCGCGTCTGGCTGACGCAGAAGGGCCGCACCGTGCTGGCGCAGGCGAAGAGCGATGCCGCCGCGATCAATGCCACGCTGACCGAGGGATTTACCAGTGCGGAAATCGACATCGTCGCGCGCTGGCTGACCAGCATTCAAGACAAATTTCCAAGAGACCCTACGAGAGAACCCGGGAAATAACAGGAGAGACCCATGACCGAGCATGTCCGGATCGAGAACACCGGCGGCGTTCTCACGCTGACGCTGGCGCGCCCCGACAAGAAGAACGCGCTGACGGACGCGATGTATCGCATGCTCGCTGACACCATCGAGTCCGCCGAGTCTGATCCGTCAGTGCGCGTGCTGCTGATCCGCGGCGAGGGCGACATGTTCACCGCCGGCAACGACGTCGGCGAGTTCGCAGCCGTGGCGAGCGGCAAGTCCGAAGGCAGCCGCAATGTCGGTCGCTTCATCCAGTCGCTGGCGCGTTGCACCCGTCCGCTGGTCGCGGCGGTGCAGGGCCGCGCGGTCGGCGTCGGGACCACGATGCTCTTGCATTGCGATCTCGTCGTGCTCGCCGAAAACACCCAATTGTCGACGCCCTTCGTCAGTCTCGCGCTGGTGCCTGAAGCAGCCTCGAGCCTGCTGATGCCGGCACGCATCGGCTATGCCCGCGCCTATGAAATGTTTGCGCTCGGCGAGACCGTGCCGGCGAAGGCCGCGCTGGAATGGGGCCTGGCCAACCGCGTGGTGCCGCTCGACAAGCTCGATGCCGAGGCGCTTGCGCTCGCCCAGCGCCTGGCCCGCCAGCCGGCCGGCGCGCTCACCGCAACCAAGAAGCTGATGCGCAATGGCGAGGCGCTGGTCGCACAGATGCAGGTGGAGGGGGAGCAGTTCGCGCAGCGCCTGCGGACAGCCGAGGCGCGCGAGGCGTTCACGGCGTTCGCCGAGCGGCGTCCGCCGGATTTTACGAAGGTTTCGTGATGCGGGGGCCTGCCTAACGGTTTGGCAGGTAGTTCCCGGCATTTGATTAAAACCTTAACGGAACATTGGCATGTCGAGGTGCAAGGTGGCCTCTCTTGGAAGAGTAGGCCCCTGACCCTCATGGCAATGTTTAAGAAATCGGTAAGCTCGCTTCTCCTGGTGTTGATGGCCCTGCTGGCGGCAGGTGCGCTCGCCAGCACGGCGATCCAGATGGTCGGGGCCTTCGGCCGCTACAGCGACAGTCTCGAGACCGCGCGGCTCGCCGCAGCCGACAAGGCGATCTTCCATGGCGTGCTGTCCCTGCGCAACAATCGCGGCGACGCCCAGAGTGCGCTGCTCGGCGACGACGACGCCCGCCCAAAGCTTGCCGAGGCCGAGAAGGCGGAGCAGGGCGGCTATGATGGCGTCAGCGCCGCGATGGCCAGCGTCAACTTCGGCCGCCGCGACGAACTCGCGAGCACGCTGAAGCAACGCTGGGATGAGGCCGCGCCGCAGTTCCAGCTGTTCTACGACGAAGCCAAGCGTCCGCGCGCCGAGCGCAAGATCGAGCGGACCAACTCCTGGTACGATGCCGTCACCAAGGTCATCGACACGGCGAACCTCGCCTCCACAGCAGTGTCGAACCGCGCCTGGATGGACGATCCCTTCATCGCCCGCATGATTCAGGTCCGCCGTCTCGCCTGGCAGGTGCGCGACCGCTATGGGATTCATTGTTCGGCGCTGCGCTCGAACGTCAACAGCAACAAGCCGCTCGATGACACCCAGAAGCGGACACTGGCGCAATGGGATGGCACCATCGCTTCGGGCTGGTCCGGCATGAACGAGCTTTTGGCCGCGTCTGACGTGCCCGCGGAGCTCATCACCGCGGCCAAGGAGGCGCGCGCCAAGACCGACGGTGTTCTCAAGCAGATCGGCGATCTCACCAAGAATTTTGACGCCAGCGGCAAGCCGGCGATGGCCGCTTCGGAATGGAACACGCTGTGCCAGTCGCCGTTCCCGCTGATCGTCGCGGTCGCGACCAAGGCGCTGGACCAGTCGATCGCACGGGCGGAAGCAGTTCAGGCGAAGGCGCTGACCAACCTCATGGTGCAGTCTCTCGCTTTCCTGCTGGCCCTCGCTGTGACGCTTGCTGGCGTCTATGTCGTGCGCAATCGCCTCATGCGTCCGGTGCGCGCGATCCTGGACGCGATCGCCCGCATCAGCGCCCGCGACTATGCGACGCCGGTTCCGCAATCCAGATATCCCGACGAGTTCGGCACCATGGCCGCCGCGCTGGAAAGCCTGCGCGAGAGTGCAGCCACCGCGGAACGGCTGGGCCGGGAACGGGAATCGCAGCAGGCGCTGCAACTCGCCCGTTCCGGCACCGTCGACGATGCGTGCCGCAGTTTCGACGACACCGTGCAGGCTGTGATCCACAGCGTGGCTGCGTCGGCCAAGGAGCTCGATGCCACCGCGACCGATGTGCGTACGCTGGTGTCGGAATCGAGCAGCCAGACGGCTGCGGTCTCTTCCGCTGCCGAGCAGGCCACCAACAATCTCGAGACCATCGCGGCCGCGACGGAAGAGCTCTCGGCCTCGGTCGGCGAAATCTCCGCGCAGGTGCAGGCCAGCGCGCGCGAGGCCCGCGAAGCGGTGTCGCAGGCGGCGCAGACCAACTCCACCGTCGAGATCCTCGACCAGACCGCAAGCCGCATCAGCGAAGTCGTGAAAATGATCCACGCCATCGCCGGCCAGACCAATCTGCTCGCGCTAAACGCCACCATCGAGGCAGCCCGCGCCGGCGAGGCCGGCCGCGGCTTTGCCGTGGTCGCGGGTGAGGTCAAGAGCCTCGCCTCGCAGACCGCAACCGCGACTGAAGAGATCTCGCGCCAGGTCGAGGAGATCCAGGGTGCGACAGGCCGGGCGGTCGCTGCCATCCGCTCGATCGGTGGCGCCATCAGCGGCATCGACGAGAAGATGACCGCGATTGCAGCCGCGGTCGAGCAGCAGCGCGCGGCAACCACCGAGATCTCGCGCAATTTCCAGCAGGCTGCGCAAGGCACCCGCGAGGTCACCGACACCATCGGCAGCGTCGCCAAACTCAATCAGGAGACCGGTAATGCCGGCACGGTGCTGTCCCAGTCCGTGACCAAGATGTCGGCCGACGCCGATCGCCTCCGCGTCGCGGTCGAAGGGTTCCTCGGGGCGGTGAAAACCGCTTAAGCCTCCATTCCCTGTTCAATCGCGCGCGGATGGGCATTGCCGCGCGTGCGTGCGCCCTGTAAATGGTAGCGGTACCATGCCCCGCAGGCGCATCAAGCTAGCGCCAGGAACACAGGGAGAAATTTCGATGCCGGTCATCCCCCACAAGGCCCAGCGCCCCTATCGCGGCGTGTTCCCGGTCGCGCCTACCATCTTCGACGAGCGTGGCGAACTCGACCTCGAGGGCCAGCGCCGCTGCATCGATTTCATGATCGATGCCGGCTCAAACGGCATCTGCATCCTCGCCAATTTCTCCGAGCAATTCGTGCTGACCGATGCCGAGCGCGAGGCCGTGATGCATGCGGTGCTGGAGCAGGTCGCGGGCCGCGTGCCCGTGATCGTCACCACCACACATTTCAGTTCGGCGGTGTGCGCGGCGCGGAGCCAGCAGGCCGAGGCCGCCGGTGCGGCCATGGTGATGGTCATGCCGCCCTATCACGGCGCGACCTTCCGGGTGCCTGAAAAAGGCATCGTCGAATTCTTCAAGGTGCTCTCGGGCGCGATCAACATTCCCATCATGATCCAGGATGCGCCGGTCGCGGGCACGCCGCTGTCGGTCGAGTTGCTGGTACGGCTGGCGCACGACTTCGCCAACATCCGCTATTTCAAGATCGAGGTAGCAGGCGCGGCCTCGAAGCTCCGCAGCCTGATCGAAGCGGGCGGCAAGGATATCGAGGGCCCCTGGGACGGCGAGGAGGCGATCACGCTGATGGCCGATCTCGATGCCGGCGCCACCGGCGCGATGACCGGCGGCGGCTATCCCGACGGTATCAGGCAGATCATCGATCCCTATTTCGCGGGCGATCGGGAGAAGGCGAAGGCCGCCTATGAACGCTGGCTGCCGCTGATCAATTACGAGAACCGTCAATGCGGTCTGATCGCCTGCAAGGCGATGATGCAGGCCGGCGGGATCATCAAGTCGGATGCGGTCCGCCATCCGTTGCAACCGCTGCATCCGGCGACGCGCGCGGGATTGCTGGAACTGGCCAAGGAGCGCGACGCGCTGGCATTGCGGTGGGGGAAGTAAAGCCTGCTGCCAACCAAAATCTCCGCCGTCGTCCCGGCCTTCGCCGGGGCGACACCTTGGATGTTGCGAAATCCCGGCTTATCGCCCCAGCGTCCACTCGCCGATGATGCGAAATCGCGCTTTGGCATCATCCTGCTTGAACAGCGCGATACGATCAACCGCCAGCGCATCGAGCTTCAGCGTCGCGAACCTTTCACGCAGCATCTCCAGAATCGGCCCGCGGCGGTTCGCATCCAGCCGTCCCGTCAGCGTCATGTGGAAACGAAATTCCTCCATCACATACGGATAGCCCCAGCGATCGAGATACTCGCGCTGGGGCTCGCTGAGTCTTTCCGGCTTTCGCCTCGCGCGGTCTTCCGCCGTCAGCGGCGAACGGAAGGAATCGAAGTCGCGGACGCAATCGGCGGCGAGTTGTTGGAGTGCGTCGACGGGCTCAGCCGGAATGACGGCGATAAAACCGCTGATGGAATCGACGACCGGACGGATCACTGGCACCGGGCGCGGCTTCCCGGCGAATGTCGCGCAGGCTGCCACGAGTTCGGCCTCGGTCTTCCCGGGCGCGAGCGCCATCGGCGCTTTCAGCGTGCCGTGATAACCGTATTTGCGGGGATCGGCGGTGATGTCGCGCCAGTCCGAAGCGATACGCAGCGCATCCTGCGGAAACGAAATCTCGTCGCCGCTATAGGCATCATAGCCGAGCAACTCGGCGCCGAAGCGCGACAGCGCATTGTCGGCGCCGGCGGCAAAATAGATCGCGTAGCGGGGAAAACCTGTCATGGCCGGAGCATAATCAATTTACGCCGCAACGACAGTCTCGCGCGGAAGCGCCACCGCCGTTTGCAGCCGCGTCGCATCGGTGAAATGCACGAGCTTGCCGGCAGCGATCACCGCGACCAGCCGCGGCCGCAGCGGCGCGCTGTCGTCGACAAGCAGAATGTCGGCGCGATGGCCTGCGGCGAGCGTGCCGCGATCGGTCAGGCCGGTGGCTTGCGCCGGCGCCGACGAGATCAGCTTCCAGGCCTCGTTGAGCGGCAGCATGCCGTCGGCGGCGAGGCGGAAGGCGGCGAGCAGCGGCGCGGGGTAGTAATAGTCGGAGGCCAGCACCGAGCACAGCCCCTTGGCGATCATGTCGGAGGCCCTGGTCCAGCCGGTATGGCTGCCGCCGCGGACGACGTTCGGTGCGCCGTAGACGATCGCGTCGCCGGCAGCTGCGGCCTCGCGCGCCGTCTCCTCGTTGATCGGAAACTCGGCAAGCGTCACGCCCATATCGCGAAACGCCCGGCGCATCGCCGGCGTTGCGTCGTCATGCGAGAGCATCCGCACCTCGGCCGCGCGTGCGGCGGCGGCGAGCCGGGTGATCGATGCCGGAACGCCGGCGGTGCGCGAGACGACATGCGCAACGAGCTTGTCGAAATCCTCGCTAGATAGGCCGGTGCGCTCAACCATGCGGTTGCGCTTGCGGGGGGTCGCCATGTCACCGATGGTGCCATCCATGTGGTCGTTGAAGGCGAACAGGTCGACGCGGCCCTCGGCGAGCCACTGGCAGATCTCGGCCTCGGCATCGAGATTGTAGGTCTCGTGCCGCAAATGGAAGCGGGTGTCGGCGGCAAAGTGCGGACGCTGCCGCTCGATCGCCTCGAGCAGGCGCCGCGCATTGTCGCCGCTGCGCAAGCCGGGCTCCCACGACCAGGTCGTGGCGTGAAACACCGTGGTGATGCCGTTGCTGATGACCTGGCGGTCAGTATCGGCGAGCGCAACGTCGATCGGGAAATCGACGCCGGCGCGCGGCATCATCTGTCGCTCGAAGGCATCACCGTGAAGATCGACGATGCCGGGCAGCACCAGCAGGTTGCACGCATCGATCGCCAGCCGCGCGCGGTCGCGAGGCGCATCGATCTGCGCGATGTCCGCTCCGGAAACGGAGAGCGAGGTTTCGGCGAACTCGGAACCGATCAGGGTCCGGCCACCCTCGATGAAAATGTCTGTCACGCGACCGCGCTTTGTTTGCTGGAAGAAGAGCTTGCCTCTGCTTCGTATGCCGTCAGGAAATCTTCAATTGCGAGCTTGCGGAAATTGGGCAGCGCTTCACGCAATTTGTCGTGATCCCAGTCCCACCATGCCAGCTTCGCGAGCCGCTCGGCAACCTCTTCCGAGAAGCGGCGCCGCACGACGCGGGCGGGATTGCCGGCGACGATGGTATAGGCGGGCACGTCCTTGGTGACGATGGCACCGGCCGCGATCACCGCGCCGGTGCCGATGTTGCGGCCCGGCAGCACGATCGCGCCATGGCCGATCCAGACGTCGTGGCCGATATGGACGTGATGCCGGCGCCGCCAGTCGAAGAAGTCAGCGTCGTCGCTCTCGCCCGGAAAGTAGGCACTCGAACGGTAAGTGAAATGCGCCTGCGTCGCGCGATGCATCGGATGATTGCCCGGATTGATGCGCGTCATCGCCGCGATCGAGCAGAATTTTCCGATAGTAGTGTAGGTGATCTGGGCGTCGTTGACGACGTAGGAGTAATCGCCCATCGCCACTTCGTGCAGGATCGTGCGCGCGCCGACTTCGGTATAGGCGCCGAGCTTGACCTCGTGCAGCATTGCCGAAGCATCGATGGTCGGCTGTACCGAAAGCACCTTGGCCATGTTGCATCCGAGAGCTTGAGGGCAGGTGCTCGTCTTCGAGCGGCTCGATGACGATGTCATGACGGTGCAATGACAGGGGATGAGGTGTGTTGGATCGCCGCAGCGTGTCGCGGATGTCACACAAGTGTCAACCGCCGGCGATAGCGGTGGGCTCCAGCTACTCAGGAGCCCTGCATGCTGGTGGTCGAAGGTCTGACGTGCCGCTTTGGCGCAAAAGCCGCGGTGGACGACGCCTCGTTTCAAATCTCCCCCGGCGGCTTCGTCGGGGTGATCGGGCGCTCCGGCGCCGGCAAGTCGACCTTGCTGCGAACCATCAATCGTCTGGCGACGCCGACGCAGGGGCGCATCCTGTTCGGCGGCCTCGACGTCACCGCGCTGCGCGGCAAGGAGCTGCGACAGTGGCGGGCGCGATCCGCGATGATCTTCCAGCAATTCAACTTGGTCGGCCGGCTGGATGTACTGACCAATGTGCTGATGGGACGCCTCGCCACCATGCCGGCCTGGCGCTCGCTTTCGCAGATCTGGCCCGAGCAAGACAGGGCGCTGGCGATGTCCGCGCTCGAACAGTTCGATATCGCCGCGCTCGCCGCCCAGCGCGCCGACCAGCTCTCCGGCGGCCAGCAGCAGCGCGTCGCAATTGCGCGGGCCCTGGTGCAGCAGCCCGACATCATCCTCGCCGACGAGCCGATCGCCTCGCTCGATCCACGCAATACCAAGATCGTGATGGATGCGCTGCTGCGCATCAACAAGCATTTCGGCATCACCGTGCTCTGCAATCTGCACTCGCTCGATCTGGCGCGCAGCTATTGCGATCGCCTGATCGGCATGGCGGCAGGCCGCGTGGTGTTCGACGGCGCGCCGTCCGCGCTGACCGACCTTGTCGCGCGTGAGCTCTACGATCTCGAAGCCGCCGACGTCATGGGCGGCACGCCTGCGCCGGTGCCCGAGGGCGTTCCGGCACTCGGAACGGCCGCGGCAGCCTAAGCCGCAGCCGTCATCGCCAGTTTCTTGCGTCAACCGATCCATCAGATGAAGAGGGCATCATGATCACTCGCAGACTAATTCTCGCCGGCGCTGCCGCGCTGACCTTTGCCGGATCCGCGTCTGCCGAAGACTGGAAGACGAAATATCCGGAGATCACCTTCGCCGCGATTCCGGCCGAGAATGGTTCGGGCGTCACCGAGCGGTACGGTCCCTTCATCAACTATTTGTCGAAGGAGCTCGGCATCAAGGTGACCCTGCGTGTCGCCAATGACTACGCCGCCCTCATCGAAGGCCAGCGTGCCGGCAACATCCACATCGGCTATTACGGTCCGGCTTCTTTTGCACGTGCCCGTCTCACCGGCGTCAAGACCGATGCCTTCGTCATCGACGTCAACTCCGATGGCTCGAAGGGTTACTACTCCGTCTTCTATGTGCTGGCGAAATCGCCGTACCAGAAAATCGAGGACCTCAAGGGCAAGAACCTCGGGCTGGTCGATCCGAACTCCACCTCCGGCAACAATATGCCCCGCTTCAAGCTGAACGCGCTGGGCATCGATCCCGATGCGTATTTCTCTAAGGTGGTCTTCACCGGCAGCCACGAGAACGCCGTTCTCGCACTCGCCCAGGGTACCGTCGACGTTGCCGCCAACTGGTGGAACGCGGACGACGATTCCAACCTGACCCGCATGCTCAACAAGGGCATGGTGAAGTCGGCCGATGGCACGCCGATGAAGAAGGAGGACTTCCGCATCATCGTGAAGTCCGACCTCATCATCAACTCGCCCTACGCCTATCTGAGCGATCTGCCCGAGGACATGAAGGCCGCCGTCAAGAAAGCCTTCATCGATGCGGCGCAGAAGGATCCCGAGGCGTTCAAGAAGCTCTCCGACGGCAAGAACAAGCCGTGGGAGCCGATCGCCAACGACGATTACAACAAGACCATCGAGCTGATCAAATTTGTCGACAATCTGCGTAAGAAGGCGTCCTGAGCTCGTCGGGACGATGTACTGGAGCCGGGTCGATGGACCCGGCTCTTTTTCTTGACGGACCCTTCCAGCTGAATCCTTCCCGCTGAACCCATGCCGCTGAACCCATGACGATTGCGGTTTCGCTTCTCCCCGAGCAACAACTTGCTGTCCTCAACGCGGCCTATCGTAAGGCGGTGGCGCGCAAGCGCCTGCGCCTGCTGGCGGGCTTCGCTGTCTTCGTCGCCGCGCTGATCGTGGCCTCGATCGGGGCCGAGGTGAACCTGCGCACATTCTTTGCTTACTTTGGCAATTTCATCAGCTATTTCGACCGCATCCTCACCCTCGACAATGGGCAGCGGGTCTGGACCGATTTTGGCGAGTGGTTCTGGGGTCTGCACAAATGGCTGGAGCTGCTCGGCGAGACGCTGCTGATCTCCTATGTCGGTACCCTGATCGGCGCCGTCCTCGCCTTCGCGCTGAATTTCTTCGCGGCTGAGAACACCTCGCCCGCGCCCCGGCTGCGCTTCACGGTGAGGCGGCTGCTCGAATTCGCCCGCACGGTGCCCGGCATCGTCTTCGCGCTGATCTTCGTCATGGCCTTCGGCCTCGGTCCGGTGGCGGGTGTGCTCGCGATCGCGATCCACTCCACCGGCGCGCTCGGAAAGCTGTTCTCGGAGATCGTCGAGAACGCCGATATGAAGCCGGTCGAGGGCATCCGCTCCACCGGAGCAAGCTGGCTCTCCTGCATGCGTTTTGCGATCCTGCCGCAGGTCTCGGCGGGCTACGCCAGCTACGCGCTGCTGCGCTTCGAGATCAATGTGCGTGAAGCGTCCGTCATGGGCTTCGTCGGCGCCGGCGGCATCGGCCAGGAGCTGATCGTCGCGATCCGGAAGTTTTACTACTCCGACGTCAGCGCGATCCTCGTGACCATCATCGTCACGGTCTTCCTGATCGACATCACGACCGGCTGGGTGCGTGGCCGCCTGTTCGGCAAGGAGGCGCGGAATTGAGCAAACCGCAGGACGTCAACACCGCGGAGCTCCGCGCACGCTATCCTGAGGTCTTCGACCGCCCAGCGTCGTCGCGCCTGGCGACGCCGGCGATGCTGGTCGCGGCGCTTGCGATCTTCGTGTTCGGCCTGGTCGATCTCGATTTCTCCCCGTCGCGCTTCATCTCGGGGCTGAGCCAGCTCGGCTGGATCAGCATGATGATGATGCCGCCCGATCCCGGCTCGTCGCTGCCGCTTTATCTGAAGGCGCTGGGTGAGACGCTGTCGATCGCGCTGCTCGGCACCACGCTCGCCGCGGTGCTGGCGTTGCCGGTCAGTCTGTTTGCCGCGCGCAACATCGTGCCTGAAATCGTCCGCTTCCCGGTGCGGCGCTTCCTGGATTCGATCCGCGGCGTCGATACGCTGATCTGGGCGCTGGTCTGGATCAACGTCGTCGGCCTCGGCCCGTTCGCCGGTGTGCTGGCGATTGCCGTGTCGGATTTCGGCGCGTTCGGAAAGTTGTTTTCGGAGGCGATCGAAGGCGCTGACCAGAAGCAGGTCGAGGGTATCCGCGCCTCCGGCGGCAGCGCGCTGCATGAGATCCGTTTCGGCTTGATGCCGCAGGTGCTGCCCGTGATCGCGGGCCAAGTGCTCTATTTCATCGAGTCCAACACGCGCTCCGCCACCATCATCGGTATCGTCGGTGCCGGCGGTATCGGTCTGCAACTCGCCGAGCAGATCCGCGTGCTGGAATGGCAGAAGGTGTCGTTCCTAATCCTGATGATTCTGGTCGCGGTCGCCGCGATCGACTTCATCTCGGGCAAGCTGCGCTTTGCGATCATTGGAAGGCGCGCTGTCGCCTAAGCACAGCTGCCGTAGGGTGGAGCGAGGGTGATCCCTCCCTTACGGCTCCACCAAAAACTCGACCCGCTCCGCGGCAAAACGCGAGTGCTTCGTCACCAGGGGCTTGCCGCCGAGATCGAGGTCCGTTGCGTCGACCACCAGGATCGGCCGCCCGAGCGGCAAATCCAACCGCGCGGCGTCGGTGGCGTCGACGATGCCGGCGGTGATCCTTGTGGCGCCGCGGCGGTAGTCGCGGATCCCGTAATGCTCGAGCATCTTCGTCATCGAGCGCGTCGCGGCAAACACGCCGCCCGCGCCGGGAAACCGCTCCGCCGACAACCAGGTGGTGGAAACACAGATCGGGGTGCGGTCGGCGAGGCGGATGGCCTCGATCCGCACCAGCGGGGCGCCGGTCTTTAATCCCAGCTCCCGCGCGAGTTCGCGGGTTGCGACATCCTCATTCGCCTCGATCATCCGTCCCTGCGGCTCGCGGCCGTCGGCGCCGACGATCTCCGAGAAGCGCGTGCGCGAGCGCAAGGGATAAGCAAGCTTCTGCGCCTCGACATAAGTTCCGCTGCCGCGCTCGGCGCGCACGATGCCGCGCTCGGCCAGTGCGGCCAGCGCACGCCGCACGGTGTGGCGATTGACCCGATAGGTTTCGGCGATTTCCATCTCGCCCGGCAATTTGTCGCCGGCGGCGAAGCGGCCGTCGGCGATGCCGCGCTCGATGCCGTCGGCAACGAGGCGCCACAGCGCGACGCCCGAGGAGGCGGTGTCCTGCATGCTCATGTCGGAGGTCAGCCTAGCTCGAAAATCACACCTTTGTCACGAAACAGTCATGGCGCTTCCGTATCAAGTTGTCTATTATCATAGACAACTTGAGTTCGGCAAGTTCTGTCAAAAGGTCGATGGATTCGGTGACCCAGCACAACACCCAGCAAGCCCAGCGCCAGGCCGCCATGGCCGTGCTGGCGCACGCGGAGGCGGGCGAGATCGCCGCTCGCCTCCGCAACGTTCCCTTGCCCGGCCATCAGGATCTGCGCGAACCGGAGAGTGGACTGGTGATGCTGCGCGGCCGGGTCGGCGGCGACGGCGCGCCGTTCAATCTCGGCGAAGCCACGGTGTCGCGCGCAGCGGTGCGTCTTGCGAGCGGCGAGGTCGGCTTCGGCTACACGCTCGGGCGCGATGGCGAGAAGGCGCGGCTGATCGCGCTGTGTGATGCGCTGGTGCAGTCGCGCGATTTCGCCGCGGCGGTCGAGCGCGAAATTGTCGCCCCGTTGCGTGAGCAGCTTATGGTCAAACGCAGCCGCGAGGCCGAAGAGACTGCCGCGACGAAGGTTGATTTCTACACCATGGTGCGCGGTGAGGGGTGAGGCCATGACCACGATTGCGGAATTGCCGCCGGGATTCGCCGACAAGGTGTTGTCGGCGCAATCGACCTTCCGCTCGGTCATGGACGCGATGGCGCGGCCGGGCTCGGTCCAGCGCATCGTGCCGATGGCCGGGACGGCTGGACCCATGATGCGCGGCACCGCTGCGATCGCGCTGACGCTGTTCGATCACGACACGCCGCTCTGGCTCGACGCGCGGATGTCGGAAAGCTCCGATGTCCTGAAGTGGCTGAAGTTTCACACCGGCGCGCCGGTGATCGAGGATTCCTCCATCGCGGCTTTCGCGCTGATCAGCGATGGCGGTGCGCTGCCCTCGCTCGAGCGTTTCGCGCTCGGCACCAACGAATATCCGGATCGTTCGACCACTGTCATCATTCAGGTCGACAGCCTGGGCTCAGGGCGCGGCTTCGAGTTGCTAGGCCCCGGCATTGACGGCGTCGCGGTGCTGCAGGCATCGATCAAGCCGTTCGACCTGTTCGAGCGCCTGCGTTGCAACGAGACCCTGTTTCCGCGTGGCATCGATGTGGTTCTGGTCGCCGACGATGCCGTGGTTGCGATCCCGCGCACCACGCGCATCGTGAGCAAGGGAGGCTAGAGGCATGTACGTTGCAGTCAAAGGCGGCGAGCGCGCCATCGAGAACGCTCATCGCCTGCTCGCCAATGCGCGGCGCGGCGATCAAAGCGTCGCGGAAGTCTCGCTCGACCAGATCTCGGAACAGCTTGGGCTGGCGGTCGACCGTGTCATGAGCGAGGGCTCGCTCTATGATCGCGAGCTCGCGGCGCTTGCGATCAAGCAGGCGCGCGGCGATCTGATCGAGGCGATCTTTCTGGTCCGCGCCTTCCGCGCCACCTTGCCGCGCTTCGGCGCCAGCGAGCCGGTCGATACCGGCGCCATGCGGGTGCAGCGGCGGGTGTCCTCGACCTTCAAGGATATTCCCGGTGGTCAGATCCTCGGCCCCACCTTCGACTATACGCACCGCCTGCTCGATCCCTCACTCAGCCAGGGGTTTGTGCCGGAAGTGCCCGCCGTCGCCGAAGCCTCGACCGCGCCGACGCCGCGCGTGACCGACATTCTCGGCCGCGACGGGTTGATCGAGACCTCGCCGCAGGCCGAAGACGGCGCCAGCGTCGGCGATCTCACCCGCGAGCCGCTGAACTTTCCGGCGGACCGCGATTTGCGCCTGCAAAATCTCGCGCGCGGCGACGAAGGCTTTCTCTTGGCGATGGGCTACTCCACCCAGCGCGGTTACGGCCGCAACCATCCCTTCGCCGGCGAGATCCGCTTCGGCGAGGTCGAGGTTGAGTTCGCCGCCGAAGACGTCGGCTTCGCGGTGCCGCTCGGCTCGATCGAGCTGACCGAATGCCAGATGGTCAACCAGTTCAAGGGCTCGGCGACGGAAGCGCCGTGCTTCACCCGCGGATATGGTCTCGCCTTCGGCCAGAGCGAGCGCAAGACCATGTCGATGGCGCTGGTCGACCGCGCGCTGCGTGCCCGCGAGCTCGGCGAAGAGGTCGGGGCCCCCGCGCAGGACGAAGAGTTCGTATTGTCGCATTCGGACAACGTCCAGGCGACCGGCTTCGTCGAGCATCTGAAGCTGCCGCACTATGTCGACTTCCAGTCCGAGCTCGGCCTGCTGCGCAAGCTGCGTAAGGAATTCGCCGAAGCCTCCACTGAGGCCGATGCGTCCGATGCCATGAAGGAGGCCGCGGAATGAACGCGCCCGCCTACAACTTTGCTTATCTGGACGAGCAGACCAAGCGGATGATCCGCCGCGCGATCCTGAAGGCGATCGCGATCCCGGGCTATCAGGTGCCGTTCGCCAGCCGCGAAATGCCGATGCCCTATGGCTGGGGCACCGGCGGCGTGCAGGTGACCGCCGCGATCCTGGGGCCGCAGGACGTGCTGAAGGTGATCGACCAGGGTTCCGACGACACCACCAATGCGATCTCGATCCGCAAGTTCTTCGCCAAGACCGCCGGCGTCGCCACGACGACGTCGACCGGCGAGGCGACCGTAATCCAGACCCGTCACCGCATTCCGGAGGCCGCGCTGCACGAAAGGCAGGTGCTGGTCTATCAGGTGCCGATTCCGGAGCCGCTGCGCTTCCTCGAGCCGCGCGAGACCGAGACGCGGCGCATGCATGCGCTTGCCGAATACGGCCTGATGCATGTGAAGCTCTACGAGGACATCGCCCGCTTCGGCCATATCGCAACCGCCTACGCCTATCCGGTCAAGGTGAATGCGCGCTACGTGATGGATCCGTCGCCGACGCCGAAATTCGACAATCCCAAGATGGACAATTGCCCGGCGTTGCAATTGTTCGGTGCCGGCCGCGAGAAGCGCATCTATGCGATCCCGCCCTATACCCAGGTGGTATCCCTCGATTTCGAGGATCACCCGTTCGAACCGTACCGCTTCAACGTGCCTTGTGCGCTGTGCGGCGCCGAAAACTCCTACCTCGACGAGATCGTCACCGACGACAAGGGCAGCCGCATGTTCGTCTGCTCGGACACCGACTATTGCGAGGGACGTCAAGCCGCCGGCCATCACGGTGCCCTGAGTGCTGCGCCGTATAAGGACAAGGCGCAGGAGGTCTCCAATGGCTGAGCAGGATCTGCTCGAAACCGGTCAGCCGTTGCTGATCGCTGATTCCCTCAGCAAGTCCTACGGTCGCATTGCCGCCTGCCGTGACGTGTCGTTCTCGCTCTATCCCGGCGAGGTGCTGGCGATCGTCGGCGAATCCGGCTCGGGTAAGTCGACGCTGCTGCAACTCTTGTCGGGCCAGCTCGCCGCGAGCGGCGGGCAGGTGTCCTATCGCATGCGCGACGGCATCACCCGCGATCTCGCCGCGCTTGGCGAAGCGGAGCGGCGGCTCCTGTTCCGCACCGACTGGGGTTTTGTGCACCAGGATCCGGCGCAGGGCCTGCGCATGGCCGTTTCGGCCGGCGCCAATGTCGGTGAGCGGCTGATGGCCGTGGGCTGGAATCACTACGGCCGCATTCGCGAGTCCGCCTCCGACTGGCTGACGCGCGTCGAGATCGACGTTGCGCGAATCGACGACGCGCCGCGCACCTATTCCGGCGGCATGCGCCAGCGCCTCCAGATTGCGCGCAACCTCGTCACTGGGCCGCGGCTGGTCTTTATGGACGAGCCGACCGGCGGACTTGATGTGTCAGTCCAGGCCCGCCTGCTCGATCTCCTGCGTAATCTCGTCGCCGAACTGCATCTTGCGGTCGTCATCGTCACACACGATCTCGCGGTCGCACGCCTGCTGTCGCATCGCGTGATGGTGATGAAGGGCGGCCGTGTCATCGAGACCGGTCTCACTGACCAGGTGCTCGACGATCCTCGCGAGCCATACACCCAGCTTCTCGTCTCCTCGATTCTCCCGCCATGAGCATTCCTATGCCCGCCATGATCGACATCGCCGACGCCAACAAGACGTTTACGATGCACCTGCAAGGCGGCATCGAATTGCCTGTCGTGCGCGGCGTGACCTTTCAGGTCCAGCTGAGCGAGTGCGTCGTGCTGTCCGGGCCATCAGGTGCCGGAAAATCGTCGATCCTGAAGATGATCTTCGGCAATTATCGTTGCGATTCCGGCCGGATCGGCATCCGCCATCGCGGTGCGCTGATCGACCTCGCCACCGCTGAGCCGCGGCAGGTCCTTAACGTTCGCCGCGCCACCATCGGATATGTCAGCCAGTTCCTGCGGGCGGTGCCGCGCGTTGCGACTATCGACGTCGTCGCCGAGCCGTTGATCGCTGGCGGCATTGGCCGCGCCGATGCGCAGGCGCGCGCCGGCGAGCTGCTGCATCGCCTCAACATTCCCCAGAGGCTCTGGCAGCTTCCGCCCGCGACCTTCTCTGGCGGCGAGCAGCAGCGCGTCAACATCGCGCGTGGCTTCATCTCGGATCTGCCGATCCTGTTGCTGGACGAGCCGACCGCCTCGCTCGATGCCGCCAACCGCGCCATCGTGGTCGAGCTGGTCGCCGAGAAGAAACGCCAGGGCGTTGCCATGGTTGCGATTGTCCATGACGACGAAATCCGCCATTTGATTGCCGACCGCATCGTCGACGTCACCAGCTTTGCCGCCGCGGCCTGAAGGAAGAGGGACATGAACGCCAAGCCGAAGGACATCGTGATCGCCAACGCCAGGATCGTGCTGGCTGACCGGCTGATCGAGCAGGGCTGGCTTGCCTTTGCCGATGGACGCATTGCCGAGATCGGCGATGGCAGGCCGCCAACGGGGGCGGAGGATGCCGGCGGCGATCTTATCATGCCCGGCCTGATCGAGCTGCACACCGATCACCTCGAAGCCCATTACGTGCCGCGCCCAAAGGTGTTCTGGAATCCGGTAGCGGCTGTGATCTCCTATGACGGCCAGCTCGCGACCTCGGGAATTACCACCGTGTTCGACTCGCTTCGGGTCTGGCGCGAGGACGGCGCCGAGGAGGTCGATGGCCGTGCCGGCGTGCTCGCTGCCGCGATCACGACTGCGCGCGATTCCAATCTGCTGCGCGCTGACCACTTCCTGCACCTGCGCTGCGAAATCCCGATGCCGAGCGTGGTCGAGGAGGCCAAGGAGCTGATCGACCGCCCCGACGTCAAGCTGATGTCGCTGATGGATCACACGCCCGGTCAGCGTCAGTTCCGTGACGAGGTCAAGCTGCGTGACTATTATCGCGGCAAGGGCGGCGGAAAGACCGACGCCGAGCTCGACGAGCTCTTTGCAAAGCGCTTCGAGTACCAGAAGAAATACGCTGCGACCAACATGCGCGAAATCGTGTCGCTGGCGCATGAGCACAGGATTCCGCTGGCGAGCCATGACGACACTACCGAGGAGAACGTTGCGGACGCCGTGCGGGATGGCGTCGCAGTGGCGGAATTTCCGACCACGCTGGAGGCCGCGCGGGCCCTGCATCAGGCCGGCATCGATATTCTGATGGGCGCGCCCAACGTCGTGCGCGGTGGCTCGCATTCCGGCAATATTGCCGCGGTCGACCTCGCCCGTGAAGGTCTGCTCGACATCCTGTCGTCGGACTATATCCCGTCCAGCCTGCTGATGGGCGCGCTGCAATTGCCCGAGCATGCGCCGTCGATCAGCTTGCCGGCGGCCGTTCGTACCGTGACGAAGGCACCTGCCGATGCGGTCGGCCTCACCGACCGCGGCGAAGTCGCGATCGGCAAGCGCGCCGATCTGATCCGCGTGCATGTCGCCGGCAGCGTTCCCGTGGTTCGCAGCGTCTGGCGCGAAGGGCACCGCGTCGCATGAGCGAGACTGAGACCATGGCACAGGACAAAGCGGGTGCGATCGGCCCCGGCCGGCTCGTGCTCGTGGTCGGCCCGAGCGGTGCCGGCAAGGATACGCTGTTGCGGCTCGCGCAGTCAGCCTGCGCCGATGACCCCGACGTCGTCTTTCCGCGCCGTGTCGTGACGCGTGCCTCGTCCGCTGACGAGGACAACGTCGCGGTGAGCGCCGATGACTTCGTCCGCGCACGCGATCACGGCGATTTCGCCGTGCATTGGGAGGCGCATGGGCATTCTTATGCCCTGCCGCTGGAGATCAACGACGACATTCGCGCCGGGCGCGCCGTCGTTGCCAACGTCTCGCGCACAGTGATCGCCGCGCTGCGCCAGGCCTATGCCGACGTGGTCGTGGTTGCGATCACCGCGCCGCCGGATGTGCTGGCGCAGCGTCTCGCCGCACGGGCACGGCATAGCGACGGCAATATCGCGGATCGGCTGGCGCGTAGCGTCGACGACGCCTCGGCCAACGCCGATGTCACCATTCTCAACGCCGGCAGCGCGGACTATCATGGCCGCCAGCTGGTGCGCGTAATCAGGAATGAAGACTGGCGCGAGTAACAGCCGGCAGAGCAGGAGAGAACGGAATGACGGTGATCAGGACGGTCGAGGAGCTCGAAGCCATCTACGGCGCCACCAATG
Source organism: Bradyrhizobium manausense (assembly GCF_018130615.1). Classification (GTDB taxonomy): domain Bacteria; phylum Pseudomonadota; class Alphaproteobacteria; order Rhizobiales; family Xanthobacteraceae; genus Bradyrhizobium; species Bradyrhizobium manausense_A. The sequence continues at coordinate 147,766 of NZ_JAFCKB010000010.1, read as the reverse complement.
ACGCCTCGACCGTGAAAGTCGCCGACTACGTCACGCCGCTCTACCGTGTCTTCATCGAAAAGGCGCCATTCGCCGCTCTCGCCACCATCGGGCCTGAGGGCATCGACTGCTCGCCGCGCGGCGATCTCCCTGGTTTTGTCCGCATCCACGATCCCAAGACGCTGATGCTGCCGGATCGCCGCGGCAACAACCGGATCGATTCGCTGCGCAACATCGTGCGTGACCCCAGGGTGTCGCTGATGTTCCTGATCCCGGGCTCCGGCAACGCGGTCCGCGCCAACGGCCGAGCGCATCTCTCGGTCGATCCCGAACTGCTGGCCTCGTTCAAAGTCCAGGGCAAGGCCCCGCGCAGCGTCATGGTGATGAACCTGGAAGAGATCTACTTCCAATGCGCCCGCGCCATCGTCCGCTCCGACCTCTGGAATCCCGACAAGCGCGTCGACCCCAAGACGCTGCCGACGCCAGGCCAGATCCTCGCCGAGATGAGCGAGAACAAGGTCGGCGGTACCGAGTACGACCGGATCTGGCCCGAGCGGGCTGCCGCGACGATGTGGTGAGCTTTCCTGCCTTTTTCCCGCAAAGGGAGGGGGGACGAGGCGATCCATGTTTCCTTGAACAAGACGATTCCACCTGCCGCTGCTTGCGGCGGGAGAAGCGGGCGATCACGCGCCCCGCAAATATGGATAGCCATTTCATTGACCAATCGCGGCAATCGCTGGATATTCACAGCATCGAAACTGCTCATCGAGCTTGATGCCGCGATATGAGAACCGATCACCAGCGTAACCAAGGCGACATGCTTGCGTGCATGACGCGGCGCTGCCTCTCGGCGGCAACGGGCGCCTGTTGTTGTTGCTGACCACCTTCTAGCAGCATCCACACCGCAAATCCCCAAGACAGGAACGCCGAGACTTCGGCGAACGAGCAGTCATGTCTCAAGCCCAACCCAACGCCTACATCATCGAGATCCAGGACCGCGCCGCCGGCATCATCACCCGCAACGAGCGCGGCTTCCGCTTCTTCTCCTCCGAGCGCCTGTTCGACAGCCTCGAAGGCCGCCAGTTTCGCTCGGTGCGCGAAGCCGAGCGCGCGGCCCTCGCCGTGTTCTCCGAGCGAAGCCACCGTTTGAACTCTTCACTGTTCGCCAACTGAAAGGACCGCACCATGATTGCACGACGACAACTCCTGACGGCTGCGCTGCTGCTGGCAACATGCATGGCCGCGCCCGCGCACGCGGAGGACAAGCCGAAGGAGATCCGCATCGGCACGCAGAAGGGCGGCTTCTTTCCGGCGGTGCGGCAGCGCCAGACGATCGAAAATGCCTTCAAACCACTCGGTATCGAGATCAAGTGGATTGACTTCCAGTTCGGTCCGCCGCTGCTGGAAGCCATCAATGTCGGCAGCGTCGATTTCGGCTTCGTCGGCGACACGCCGCCGATCTTCGCGCAAGCCGGCGGCGCCAAGATCCGCTATGTCGCGGCCGTGAAGTCCGACGGCGACAACCAGGCCATCGTCGTGCCGAAGGACTCGCCGATTAAGACGCTGGCTGATCTCAAGGGCAAGCGCGTCGCCTTCGGCAAGGGTTCGAGCGCGCACAATCTTCTCGTCGCGTCACTCGAAAAGGCCGGCCTGTCCTGGTCCGACATCACGCCGGCGCCGCTCGCGCCGGCCGATGCGACCGCGGCCTTCGTCAAGGGCTCGGTCGACGCCTGGTCGATCTGGGATCCTTATTTCGCGCTCGCCGAGTTGAAGGAGAATGCTCGCGTCCTCGTCTTCGACAAGGATGTGCACAAGCCGAATGCCTTTTACATCGCCAATACGGATTTCGTGGAGAAGTATCCCTCGTTGGTCGCACGTCTCAACACGATCTTTGCCTCCGAAGGCGCGTGGGCGAACTCCCATCACGATGAGGTTGCCAAAGCGCAGGCTGAAGCGACCGGTGTGGACATCGAGGCTGTCCGTCGCTTCGTGAATCGCTCGACCTACAGCGTCGTGCCGCTGGATACCGAGGTGATCAGGAGCCAGCAGGCGGTGGCCGATCGCTTTGCAAAGCTCGGCCTGATCCCGAAGCCGGTCAACGTGTCCGACATCGTCTGGAAGTGGACGCCGGGCTCCTGAGCGGCGCTAGCCCTTCAGCGCCGCCAGCAGTTCATCCGGGCGCTCGGCCATGATCATGTGACCCGCGCCCGGTACCACGACAGTCTTTGCATGCGGGATCGCTGCCGCAAGCGTCTTGCCGGCCTTCGCCGGCGTCATCATGTCCCGCTCGCCGAGGATGAGGGTCGTCGGCACCGTCACACTCGCGGCCGCTTGAAGCGCATTCGCATAAGCATTGCAGGCCGACAGATCCCTGAACAACACGCCCGGCTCGCAATGCTTCAGCACAGCCTGCGCACCGCCATGCATCCACAGGCCCGGCGCGAGGCTGCCGCCGAGCTCGGCCTTGAAGCCGAGGCCCCAGATCGAGACCATGTCGAGCGCGTCCTGCTCGTTGGCTTCGGCAGCCTTCAGCAGATCCGGACCGACGGTCATCGTTGCAGCCGTTCCGATCAGGCTCAGCGCCGAGACCTTGTCTGGGTGACGCGCGGCGGTCTCCAGCGAGATCAGAGAACCCATGGAGTGGCCAATCAGTTGCGCCTTGGCAACTCCGGCCGCACCGAGCAGCGCCGCGGTCCAGTCTGCCATCTCGGCAATGCTCGACAGTGACGGTCCGGCTGAGCGGCCGTGGCCGGGCAGATCGGGCGCCAGCACGCCAAAGCCGTGATGGGCGAACCAGCGCGTATGCAGCGCCCAGGTCGAATGATCAAAGCCGGCGCCGTGAATGAAGACGACCGTGGGCAGGGACTTGTCGAAGTCGCGACCGCCGGTTGCGAGGAACACATCAGTGCCGTTGACGGTGAGCTTCATGACTTCAGACCTTTTGCGAGAGGCGCAGCGCCTGCGCGAGATCGTCGATGATGTCAGAGGCGGTCTCGATGCCGACCGACAGCCGTACCAGCTCCTCGCCGATGCCGGCGGCCTTGAGCTGCTCGGCATCCATCTGCTGATGCGTGGTCGAGGCGGGGTGGATCACCAGCGTCTTGGCGTCACCGACATTGGCGAGATGGCTGATCATGCGCAGCGATTCGATGAACTTGCGTCCTGCAGGCCGGCCGCCCTTGATGCCGAAGGAGACGATCGAGCCCGCGCCGCGCGGCAGCAGCGTCTTGGCGAGCTGGTAGTCGGGGTGATGTTCCAGCGAGGGGTGCAGCACCCAGTCGACCGCTTTGTTGGACTTCAGCGCCTCCAGCACGAGAAGCGTATTCTGCATATGCCGGTCCATGCGTACGCCCAGCGTCTCGACGCCCTGCAACAGCTGGAACGCATTGGTCGGCGACAGGCAGGCGCCGAAATCGCGCAAACCCTCGGTGCGGGCGCGCATGATGAAGGCCGCCGTGCCGAACTGCTCGTCGAAGACGATGCCGTGATAGCCGCCATAGGGCTCGGTCAGCACGCCGAATTTTCCGGAGTCGCGCCAGTCGAAGCGGCCGCCGTCGACGATGGCGCCGCCGATCGCGATGCCGTGGCCGCCGATCCATTTGGTCGCCGAATGCATGACGATGTCGGCGCCGAGCTCGATCGGGCGGCTGAGATAGGGCGTCGCAAAAGTGTTGTCGATCAGCAGCGGGATCTTCGCCTCATGCGCGATCGCCGCGACCTTGGGAATGTCGAGCACCTCGAGCCCGGGATTGCCGATGGTCTCGCCGATCACGAGCTTCGTGTTCGGCTTGATCGCCGCGCGGAACGCGTCGAGATCGCGCGGTTTCACGAAGGTCGTGGTGATGCCGAAGCGCGGCAGCGTATGCGCCAGCAGATTGATGGTGCCGCCATAGAGCGAGTTCGACGCCACGATGTGATCGCCGCCATTCAAGAGCGTCGCGATGGCGAGATGCAGCGCGGCCATGCCGCTCGCCGTGCAGATCGCGCCGACGCCGCCTTCGAGTGCCGCGAGTCGTTCCTCCAGCACGCCGGTGGTGGGGTTGGAGATGCGCGTATAGATGTGGCCGGCGCGCTCCAGGTTGAACAGCGCCGCCGCGTGGTCGGAATCCTGGAATACGTAGGAGGTGGTCTGGTAGATCGGCACCGCGCGGGCCCCGGTCGCGGGATCCGGATGCTGGCCCGCATGCAGGCTCAGGGTCTCGAAGGCAGGCGGTTTCGGCGCGGGCATGCGTGGCCTCGTTGGTCGGTCAGCGATGGCGGCCCTTGTGCCACAAAACGGCGCACGAAGTCAGCCCATTGACAGCGTCACATCGGTGGTGCGCGCCCTCGCCCCGTTCTTACGGGGAGAGGGTTGGGGTGAGGGGACTCTCCGCGAGGATGCTGACAGTGGAGTTTGCGGAGACTCCCTCTCCCCCGGAGTTTGCCGCGCAAGTTCCGGCCTTTCCCCGCACGCGGGGAGAGCGAAGCTACACGCGAATGGCCTGCTCGATCACGCGGGTTTCGCGCAGTAGAATTTCCGCGACTTCCTGCTCGCGCCGCGGGCCGAGCCTCGTTCGAACGGCGGAGACGGTCATTGCAGCCGCGGGGCGTCCGTCCGGGGTCTTGATCCAGGTCGAGATCGATTTCGTTCCTTGCACAAGGCCAATCTCCCTCATGCCGTATCCCAGACGCCTCGCTGCGGTGATCTCGCCCATCACGGTTGCGACGTCGGTTCGATAGGCCTCGAACCTCTTCTCGTTCGCTGCGACGATTTTTCGCGCGTCCGGCGCCGGCAGTGCAGCGAGGATGGCGACGCCGGCGCTGGAAACGCCGAGCGGGCGGCGCGCGCCGACCTCGATCGACAACACCTGGATTGGATAGGCGCCGATCCTGCGGTCGACGCACAGTGTGTCGTTGCCGGTGCGCACCGTCAGGAACAGCGTGTCGCCGATCTCCATGGAGGCGCGCCGCAGCGACGGACTCGCGGCGACCAGGAGCGGCGAGGGTTGGGGACGCGCGAGCGCCAGCTCCGGCACCTGGTTGCCGATCGCGTAGCGGCCGGTTTTGCCGTGCCGCTCGACGATACCTTCCTCGATCAGCACGTGAACGATGCGATGCACGGTCGGGCGCGTCAGGCCCGTTGCCTGCACGACCTCGGCCAAAGGCACACCGTCCTCGCGGCCTGCGGCAAGAATACGCAACACCGACAACGCGCGGCGGATCGCCTGGGCGCCTTGTCGCGGCTCCAGTGCGGTCCGGGCCGATATCCTGGAATGGGCTCTGTCCATAATATGGACAAGAACGCCATAATTCACTCGACAGGTAAAGTGCTCGTCTGGAGATTGCGCGGCAATCGGGTGCCACGTACGACGTCGGGGCATTCGCCGTGGAATTGGAAGCGCCGCCGGGAGGTCAACATGAGACTAATCGCGATTGCCATCGCCGCCGTGACCGCGATGCTGGCGGGGCCGGTGTCGGCTCAGCAATGGCCGGCCCGCAGCGTCAAGCTGATCGTGCCCTATCCCGCCGGCGGCAATGTCGATAGCGCCGCGCGCATCATCGCCGACAAGCTCCAGGAAAAGCTCGGCCAGCCCTTCATCATCGAGAACAAGGCCGGTGCAGGCGGCATGATCGCGGGCGAGGCCTTCGCGAAATCGGCGCCCGACGGCTACACGCTGTTCGTCGGCGCCAACGGTCCGGTTCTGTTCGCGACCGAGATCAACAGGCGCGACGCTTATAATTGGAAGAAAGACTTCCTGCCGATCTCGACCATCTCGATGACGCCGCTGGTGCTCGAGGTTCACCCCTCCGTGCAGGCGAACAATTTCAAGGAATTCATCGATCTCGCCAAGCACGAACCCGGCAAGCTGACCATGGCCTCACCCGGCCCGGGAACGACCAACCATCTGCTCAGCGAGTTGATGCAGTCGAACCTCGACCTGCAATGGGTCACGGCGCACTACCGCGGCAATGCGCCTGCCATCAACGACCTTCTGGGCGGGCAGGTGCAGTTCGCCTTCGACCAGCTCACGGTCAGCCTCCAGCACATCAAGGCCGGCCTGTTCCGGGCGCTCGCGGTGACCAGCCCACATCGGCTGAAGTCGCTGCCAGATGTCCCGACCTTCGCCGAACTCGGCTACAAGGATTTCGACGGCCAGACCTTTACCGGCCTGTTCGCGCCCGCGGGCACGCCGGCGCCGATCGTGGACAAGCTGCAGGAGACCCTAGTCGCGATCCTGAAAGACCCCGGCGTGGTCGACAAGTTCGACAAGCTCGGCGGCGAAGCCGTCGCGATGACGCCGGACGAGTTCAGTGCCTATCTAGAGCGCGAGGACGCCAAATGGATCCCGATCGTGCGCAAGGCCAACATCAAGGCTGACTGAGCGATGCGGATCGACCCCACCGAGCTCGGCGCGGAACGCATCTATCGGCTGATGACCGGCATCGTCGTGCCGCGTCCGATCGCCTGGGTGACCAGCCTGTCGCGCTCAGGCGTGCTCAACCTCGCGCCGTTCAGCGCCTTCACCTTCGTCTCGCAGAAGCCGCCGATGCTCGCCATCAGCGTCGGCCGCAAGGGCGCCGAGTACAAGGACACCGCGCACAACATTCTCGACACCGAGGAATATGTCATCCATATCGCCGATACGCCGCTGATGTCTGCGGTGCACGACAGCTCGGTCGAGCATCCGCCTGAGATCAGCGAGGTCGAGCATCTCGGGCTGGAGACGCTGCCGTGCGAACGCATCAAGGTGCGCAGGCTCGCAGCCGCTCCGGTCGCGATGGAATGCGTGTTCCGGCAGTGCCTCGAATTCGGCGATGCCCGCAGCCGGTTGATCGTCGGCGAAGTCGTGATGTTCCACATCCGCGACGGTCTCGTGAACGACGGCAAGGTCGAGACCAAGGCGCTCGACCCGATCGCGCGTATCGGCGGACCGCGTTACGCCCGGCTCGGCGAGATCGTGACGTTGAACACCGTCTTCCAGACCCCGAAATCGGCCGAGTGAACGTACGCGCCGCGTCCACCGGCGGACCGTCCGAACACCATTGGAGAGAACGACTATGCGACTCGTAAGCTATCTGGTGGACGGAGAGCCGCGCTACGGCGCGGTGGTCGAAGGCGGTGTGGTCGATCTGACCAGGCGGATCGGCCGCGACTTCTCCGACGTGAAGGCGCTGATCGTGGCCAACGCGCTCGCCGACGCGCAGGAGGCAGTGGCCGGACAAAAACCGGACTTCGCGCTGGAGGCCCTCACGCTATTGCCACCGGTGCTGGCGCCCGAAAAGCTCTGGTGCATCGGCGTCAACTACGCCGAGCGCAATGCAGAATACAAAGACAATTCGGACCTGCCCAAATATCCGAGCCTGTTCGTGCGCAGCATGTCGTCGATGACCGGCTCCGGCCAGCCGCTCGAGAAGCCCAAGGTGTCGGAGCAGCTCGACTATGAAGGCGAGCTCGTCATCGTGATCGGCCAGGGCGGCCGTCATATCCGCCGCGAGAAAGCCTGGTCGCACATCTTCGGCATGACACTGTGCAACGAGGGCACCATCCGCGACTGGCTGCGCCATGGCAAGTTCAACGTCACGCAAGGCAAGAATTTTGATCGCTCCGGCAGCATCGGCCCCTGGATCGTCACCGCGGACGAGCTCGATCCGCGCGGGCCCCATGACATCGTCACGCGCGTGAATGGCGAGGTCCGGCAGCAGGACACGACCGAGCGGCTGATGTTCCCGTTCGACTTCCTGATCTCCTATCTCTCCACCTTCGCCACCCTCAAGCCCGGCGACATGATCGTGACGGGCACTCCAACCGGGGCAGGCGCGCGCTTCGATCCGCCGCGCTGGCTCAAGGCCGGCGACGTCGTCGAAATCGAGTCGAGCCGCATCGGCACTCTGCGCAACACGGTGGCTGCGGAGCAATAGATATGCTGGACGCCGCCACGATCGAACGCCTTGCCGCGCGCCTGGATGAGGCCGAGCGCACCAAGGCGCTGATCCCGATGTTCTCGAAAGAGTTTCCCGAGTTCAGCATCGAGGACGCCTACGCCGTCCAGCGTACATGGACGAAACTCCAGCTCGGCCGCGGCCGCGTCGTCAAGGGCCACAAGATCGGCCTGACCTCGAAGGCGATGCAGAATGCGGTCGGCATCTCCGAGCCCGATTACGGTGTGCTGTTCGCCGACATGTTTTATGCCGACGCCACGCCGATCCCGTTCGATCGTTTCCACGCACCGCGGATCGAGGTCGAGCTCGCCTTCGTGCTGAAGGCGCCGCTGCGCGGACCGGACTGCACCATCTTCGACGTGCTCAACGCCACCGACTACGTCACGTCCGCGCTCGAGATTTTGGAGACGCGCATGCATCGCGTCGATCCCGAGACCGGCAAGACCCGAAAAGTCGTGGACACGATCTCGGACAACGCGGCCAACGCCGCGCTGGTGCTGGGTGGCCGGCCGTTCCGTCCGCTGGATGCGGATCTGCGCTGGATCGGTGCACTGCTGTTCCGCAACGGCGAGGTCGAGGAGACCGGGCTTGCCGCCGGCGTGCTCAACCATCCCGCCAACGGTATCGCCTGGCTCGCCAACCGCCTCGCGCCGCATGACGAGCATCTCGCCGCCGGCGAAGTTGTGCTGGCGGGATCGTTCACGCGCCCGGTCGATATCCGCCGCGGCGACACTTTCCATGCCGACTATGGCCCGTTCGGCTCGGTGTCCTGCCAGTTCGTCTGAACCAACAACAAGAGGAAGCGCACCATGACCGGTCAATCGCGGCGCAAGAGCATCCATATCGGCGGCTTCAAGCACGCCAATCCGATTCCGAACGCCTGCCGCATTGGTAATCTCGTGATGTCCGGCGTCATTCTCGGCCGCGATGCGGCCGGCGTGATGCCAGAGAGTCTCGACGCGCAATGCGCCAACATGTTTGCTCACATGAAGGCGACGGTGGAGGCCGCGGGCGGCTCGACCTCCGACATCATCAAGATGACGGTGTGGCTGAAGGACCGCACGCAGCGCGGCCCCGTCAATGTCGAATGGCTCAAGATGTTTCCGGACGAGCATTCGCGCCCGGCGCGCCACGCGCTGCCGATGGACAATATGGACGGCGGCGCGCTGGTGCAGTGCGACTTCACCGCCGTGATCGACTAAGGGAGCACTTGCATGCCGGCCTATCTGCCGTTCGATCCCAATCCGCGCCGCCCGATCAAGGCGCCGCCGCCGAAGACCGTCGACAGCCAGTTCCACGTGCTGGGTCCGATCGACAAATATCCGGAGCGTCCCGGTGCGGCCTATCGGATGCCGACCGCGACCTGGGAAGCGGCGCTGCGCGTGCACAAGACGCTCGGCATCGAGCGCGGCATCATCGTGCAGACCACGACCTACGGCGCCGACCATTCCGTCGTGCTCGACGGCCTCGCCGCAATGGGGCCGAACTATCGCGGCTGCGCCAACGCGCTGGTCTTTGCGGAAGCCAACGACTCCTATCTTGCCAAGCTGCATGATGCCGGCGTGCGCGGCGCGCGCTTCAGCTTCCGCCAGGAGCTCGGCGCGGTGCTGTCGGATGCCGATTTCGCTCGCGCCGTCGCGCGCATCCGCGAGATCGGCTGGTACGTCAAGATCCAGCCGGAGAAGGATGGCATCGTCTCCAGCGTCGCCAAATACGAAAACCTCGACGTCCCCGTGCTGATCGACCACATGGCGCGGCCGGAGCCGTCGCGCGGCAAGGACGATCCGAACCTGCGCAAGATGCTGGAGTTGCTCAAGAAGGGCAATTTCTGGGTCATGCTCTCGCTTGGCGAGAAGACCTCGCAGGCCGGCCCTCCCTACGACGACGTCATCCCGATCGCGCGCGCCTATATCGAGGCCGCCATCGACCGCTGCGTCTGGGCCAGCGACTGGCCGCATCCGGTCTCCGTCAAGCAGCCGCCGAACGACGCCGATCTGCTCGAACTGATGTACCGCTATGCGCCGGACCAGGCGGAGTTGGAGAAGATCCTGGTGCACAATCCGGCAAAGCTGTTCGGGTTTCCGGATTAGAGGCTCGGAGGTCGCCAAGAGCGCGCCGTCATCGGGGCGCGCACATCGCCCTTCACACTGCCGGCTGTTTCGCCAACCTGTCCCGCACCTCGGCCGCGATCTTGAATGAGCGCAGGCGTGCCGCGTGATCGTAGATCTGCCCCGTGGTCATTAGCTCGTCCGCGGCGGTGTCGGCGATTAGCGCCTTCAGCTTCTCTTCGACGACCGCCGGCGAGCCGACGGCGGAGCAGGCCAGCGACTGCGCGACGCCGGCCTTCTCAGCCGGCGACCACAGCGCGTCCATGTCCTCGACCGGCGGCGGCAGCTGGCCCGGCGTGCCTCGGCGCATATTGATGAACTGCTGCTGCAGCGAGGAGAACATGCGCTGCGCTTCGATATCGCTGTCGGCGGCGAACACATTGACGCCGATCATCGCATAGGGCTTGTCGAGCTGTGCCGAGGGCTCGAACCGCGCGCGATACTCGCGCAGCGCCGGCATCATCATTTGCGGCGCGAAGTGCGAGGCGAAGGCGAAAGGCAACCCGAGCATGGCCGCGAGCTGCGCGCCGAACATGCTGGAGCCGAGGATCCACAGCGGCACCTTGGTCCCCATGCCGGGCACGGCGCGGATGGCCTGGTTCGGCTGCACATCACCGAGCAGCGCCTGCAGTTCCAGCACGTCGTGCGGAAAGTTTTCGGCAGCGGTCGCAAGGTCGCGCCGCATCGCCCGTGCGGTCAGTTGGTCGGTGCCCGGCGCGCGCCCGAGCCCGAGATCGATCCGCCCGGGATAAAGCGATTCCAGCGTGCCGAACTGCTCGGCGATCACCAGCGGCGAATGGTTCGGCAGCATCACGCCGCCCGAGCCGACGCGGATCGTCCTGGTGCCGCCCGCGATATGCCCGATCACCACCGATGTCGCCGCACTCGCAATGCCCGTCATGTTGTGGTGCTCGGCGAGCCAGAACCGTTTGAAGCCCCACCGTTCCGCGTGCTGTGCGAGATCGAGTGAATTGCGAAATGCCTGCGCGGCGTCGGAACCCTGCCGGATGGGAGCGAGGTCGAGCACGGAGAAAGGGATCATAGCGACTACCGGAGTGGGGGATCTGCGTCCGAGGCAGTCACATGTAGTGTCAGCGCGCACGATGGGTAGAGCACCGTTCACAACCCTGTTATTCCGCCGCGTCTCGCCCGTCGTCTCAACTGGGCGTCTGACGCGTGTTGTTGTATCCTCCAATCAGCGCCACCGTCGCCGGGAGGACCTGACATGACCATCGTCGTACTCAGCCGCCGCAGCCTCCTCGCCGCCGGCGGCTCCGTCCTCGCAACAGGGGTTTTGGCAGCCGGCGCTTCCGGGCTGCTGCTGCCGGCGAGCGCGGACGGCCTTGCGCCGACTGAAACGATGACGGGCGGCGCGAACAACTACCGCAAGGGCGCGCCGGTCGTGGACCGGATCGGAAAGGGCGGCTTCTGGATGAGCGGCACCGTGCGCCGCGCCGGCGACGGGGCGCCGCTGGCGGGTCAACGCATCCAGATCTGGGCGCACACGGTCGAAGGCCAGGAGCACGAGCCGCAGAGTCACGGCGCCACGCTCACCGGCAAGGACGGCGCGTTTCGGCTCGAGATGCCCCAGATCATTCCGATCTTCGGCCAGCCGCATGGTCACCTCGCCTATGACAGCGGTGAGTTCAAAACCGTCTTCCTGCGGCCGATCATGCGCAGCGCCAAGGACACCAGCCTCGAGGCGCACTTCGTGCTTCAGCCGGCCTGACTGCGTTGCAGGTGCAGGGGTGGAGATCGGCCCGGATGCCCCTGATCTGGGCCGCCCTTGCCGTGGCCATCGGCGTGCCGATCGCGCTCGCAGCCGCAAGCGAGCAGCTCGCATGGCGCGGTCCGGTCTACATCCTCGCCGGATTCGCCGGGATTGTTGCACTCGGCCTGGTGCTGGTTCAACCGCTGCTGATTGGCGGAGTTTTGCCGGGCCTGTCGGCCTATCGCGCACGGCGCGCCCATCACTGGATCGGCGATGCGCTTGCCCTGGCGGTGGTGATCCATGTCGCTGGCCTCTGGTTCACCAGTCCGCCGGATATGATCGACGCGCTGACCTTCTCATCGCCGACGCCATTTTCCCCCTTTGGCGTGGTCGCCATGTGGGCGATCTTCGCGGTCGCGGTTCTGGCTGCGCTGCGCCGGCGGTTGGGATTGCGGCTGCGAACCTGGCGCTTCGTCCATATTCCCCTCGCGCTCGTCATCGTCGCATGCAGCGTGGTCCACTGCCTGCTGATCGAGGGGACGATGGAGAGCATCTCGAAGGCAGTGCTCTGCGCAGCTGTGCTGGCGGCCACCGTCAAGGTCATGGCTGACCTCTGGCGAAAGCGGATGGTGCGGAGCGAGACCGTCGCGCGGCAGTAAACCGGGCGACGCCGCTCTTCAAACATCTTGGGCGCCGTCAGTGCCAATGCGTGCGCAGCTTGCCGCAAATGATGATGGGACGTATCCTCGCGCAATGACCGTCAGCGCTCCCGACCTGAAAGCCTTCCTGCTCGCGACGCCGTTCTTCGGCGGCCTTTCCGACTCCAGTCTCGACCTCCTGATCTCGATGCTGGTCGAGTGCCGCTTCGATGTTGGCGCGACAATCGTGGCGGAAGGCGAGCCGGGCCGCTCGATGTTCATCGTCAAATCCGGCCGGCTGGCCGTGAGCAAACGGGCGCATGCGGGAACGCTCGTCCCGATTTCCGTTCTGGAGGCGGGCGATTTCTTCGGCGAGATGACGCTGATCGAAATGCAAAACCGCTCGGCTACGGTGGTCGCGGAGAGCGAGACCGTGCTGTATGAGCTGACCGCCCAAAAGCTCTACGCCTGTTACAAGGCCGATATCCGCGCCTATGTGATCGTGCTGCAGAACATCAATCGCGAACTGTGCCGGCGGCTGCGGCGTGCCGACGATCGCGTCACGGCGCATCGGCCGGGCGACGAGGAAACCCCCGAGAGATGAATACGCGCCTCGTTCCCGAGCTCGTCATCTTCGATTCTGACGGCGTTCTGGTTGATAGTGAGATCATCGCGCTGACCGTCCTTGCCCGGAAAGCCGCCGAGGAAGGCGTGGCGATCGGCGTGGACGATGCCGTGCGTTCCTTCAGAGGGGTCAAGATGGCGGATTGCGTCCGCGACATCGAACGCCGGCTGGGCCGTAGCGTCCGGGACAGTTTTGTCGCGGACGTTCGACAGGCAACGGCGCTGGCGTTTGACGCCGAGCTGCAGCCCATCGAAGGAATTCATGCCGCGCTCGCCGAAATCACCATTCCCGTTTGCGTGGCGTCGAACGGACCGATGTCGAAGCTCACGCATGCGCTCGGATTGACGAAACTTCTTGAGCATTTCCAGGGCCGCATCTTCAGCGCGTACGAGGTTGGTTCGTGGAAGCCGGATCCCGGCCTGTTTCTGCATGCCGCGCAAACGATGGGTGCGCACCCCTCAAATTGCGTCGTTGTCGAGGATTCGTTGTCGGGAGTCCGCGCCGCAAAGGCTGCAGGAATGAAAGTCCTGGGTTTTGCCGGAGGCGATGCGCACGCCGAACTGGAGCTGACGCCGATTTGCGACGCCGTCTTCCATCGGATGGGCGACCTGCCGACGCTGCTGTAACTCACCATGCGGCACGTGCGGGATGGGTAGCGTACTTGTGAATCCCATCGCGCGCGTCATCGAACGCGGCTGCCGCCGCAATCTCACCTATAGGGGCGCGGACCGCGCTCTGGGGGAACTGGCCGCTGCACGTAAGGGTTCAGCAAGCACATGGCGGAAAGGCCTGCTGCCGTCGCCTTGCACTCTTCCCACGAGCTATAGTGGCACGAAATATAGCTGGCGCCGCCCCACTCCCACTTCTGAAGGCAGACCGGATAGTTGCCGTTGAACCGTTGAGCTGCGGCCGGAGCGGACGCCGACATTGTGATCCAAAGGATGAGGAGAAAGGGAAGCGCGCGCATGATGTGACTCCCAGGATTTGCGGATCCTGCTTCAGGGGACTGCGGACACAGAGAGTCCGGTCCTCCAGCACAGCAACAATACCAAGCCGCCCGCGCGGAGCAAAGGTCGCTGCGGTCCTTCCGGCAACTGCCTCTCAGACACTTCCGCATCAGCAAGAGCAGACCGCAGTCTTGTATCGAACGGCAGTTAAACAACATTACGGTCGGGGAATCGGCGTTGTAGTCCTTCGGACGCAGGAGCTCGCATCGCGCGATGCTCGGAAGTGACCCGTTGCAGACGTCAACTGCCCTGCCGACCGCCTTTCCGCGCAAAGAGTATCAGCAGGGGATAGATCAGTGCGAGAGTGAAGATCGCGTCAAACAGGTAAACCGCGAATCCTCGACCAGCCGGTGCACTGACCCAGAACGTAAACTCTCTCGCGTCAGAGAACCGTATTGGCAGATTGAGCGCGGTCGAGATGAAGCGACCGACCCAGCCCTCTGCGCAGGTAAAGCTTTGTTCCCCGTCAGTCCAACTGCATCCGATGGATTTCAGCATAGGATAAGCCGCAAGCTCCAAGGGGATTACAACGACGGCCGCTCCCACGATGCATAGGCAAAGCAGGCTCACAACTCGGAGAATACGGAGCATTCTCGACGTCGCCATCCACCGAGAGTACCAGGGTCGAGAGCAACTTGCGACTTTCGTTGGTTTGCTCTGCAGGCGACATCTAGGTGCTGGTAAACGGACTGTTGCGCTGAATGAGCCAGCGCTCGTCTCCCATAGCCGAGATCGAAGACCTGGTCATTTTGACCTGAGCAGTTAACTCGGCCAGCAAGGTCTTTCTGCCACTACGTTGGCGGTACTTTGACTAACGCAGGTTCCCCGATGAAGGTCTCCCTGATACGGCTTGCAATGGTCATCGCGGCTGCATGGTTTGATGCGAACGCCTTTGCGGTCACTCCCTATTCTTTTTCTGATCATCCGTCGCAGGATGGCCGCTGCATCGACGACCATGGCGTCGGCGACATTGATCGGTCGGAGCGGGCCTGTCTGGAACAGGTCGGCGAATTCGCCAAGCGCGTTGGCCCTGGTTTGCAACTGAAGTTCAGGAACGGGAAGACGAGGATTTATCTCAACGAGGAAGCGAAGTGTCGGTCCGGCGACGCTGACGGCTGCCTCAAGTATCAACTGACGGGGTATTTTCCCGAGCACGACCTTGTCTTGATCGAGGTTGATTATTGGGAAGGTGCGAGTTGGCTCCTCGTGAGGATCGCTACGGGTGACGTTGTGGAAATCGTTGCGCCTCCGCACTACTCGCCGGACAGGCGCTGGCTCGCATCTGTCGCCTCGTCTGTAGGTCCCGCTGGCCTTCCCAACGGAATGGACGTCGTTCCGGCGACGCCCGATCCCTCTCTCAAGGAGTGGCATTATCGGGTCCCGGACGATGGCCAATGGCTCTATGAATTCGCCGGCTTCGAGGGAAACGCTCGCATCAAGCTTCTTGCGTCGTCGATGACAGGGCCCCAACGAGGCGTTTCAGGCTTTATTGAACGCCGGAAGGGCGAATGGCAGCTGAGAGGGCCACGGTAAGAACCGCGCAGTTTCCGCACATTGGCCTCGGGACGACAAAGGTTCACTTCCGTTAAAGCGAGCCTGACCTCGTCACACTGCCACGCGCGTTCAGGTCCTGGCGAGGGATACCCTGACGTTCAGGGAAGGCCGGTACGCTATAGCAACGCCATCGAGTGCAGCGAGTTTCTGTGAAAGCCGAAGGCAACGATGCCGGACAGAAGCAGTGCAGTCCCAGTCACGATCAGGCCAAACGCAATCACTATCGGAGCCTCTTGTTGGTCTTGAATGAGAAGGACGATAATGGATAAAATTTTACCGACAATCGAAAGGAAGAATTAACCTTACCTGCGGGGCAGAGGAGCCCCCTCGGGCAAAACACCCCGGCTGCCGCGAAACGCGTCAATCCCTTCTCACAAAAATATTCCACTTTACCGAAATTCGGAATTACGGCATTCTTCTCGCATCCCGGCCCGATGGAGAGGGGCGATCGTACGTCGTCACGAGCGTGGGTTGGGGAAGCGGTGGACGCGGCAGCGCCGGCGCGGATGTGAGGGCAGGGCGGGCAGAGGATTGAGCCGAACCCCGTGAGCCCGGCACAAGCCGTGTCGTACGAACGGCGCCTATGCGTACGGCAAAACCGTGTGGTCCTGGCCGTCGTCGCTACGGTCAAGCACTTGCGGAGGCGGCACTGGCGTCAACCGGCGCGGTGTCGGTGAATTCCGTGAGGCGACGGAGGCAAAAGAAATTCGTCTCCGGGGAGAGCACGGCATAAGCCGTCCAACCATCGCGCAGGGAAGGCCGAGTGTTCGGCGTCACCTGTATGCTGCTGTGCGGTTTCCTTGCGCTACACTTTCGCGCAGCGGACCGCGGGTGCCCGTCGGCACCCGGTCTTCCCTGCGCCCTCTTCGGAAGAGGAGGGCAACGGAAACGAGCAAAACTCGGGCGTTCAGTGCCGCGAGACTGCCTGTTCATGCTCATTTGAAGAAGATGAAATGGTGCTGCCAGACAGGATTGAACTGTCGACCTCTCCATTACCAATGGAGTGCTCTACCACTGAGCTACGGCAGCAATGCTGGGATAAGAATCGGCCGCCACAGGGGCCTACCAAGCGGGCCGATATCTGCCACAGGCCTCCCCGCTGTGCAAGCTTGCAGGGACGGCCAAAATGAGAAAATCGGGCCGATATCGGGGATAATACGGCTGTTTTGGTCCGAAACGGCCGACTTTCCGTCGATTTTGGTTCCTGTTCCCCGGCCAAGTGGCCAGTTGGCCGGTGTGGCAGATTCGGCCCATTTTGAGTTTCGCACGATCGGGATCGCGCTGGCCTCTTGAGCTGCCGCATTCTCTGGGCATGTTAACGCCAGGGGATGCATGGATCCGAGATGGCTGACGAGAACGACAGGACCACGAAACAGGCGAGGGGATCGCGGGACGACCGCCTGAAATCGGCGCTGCGGGAGAATCTGAAGCGGCGCAAGGCGCAGGCGCGCGAACGCGCCGCAAGCGCCGACCCCTCGCAGAACGATGATGCTTCCCTAGATGAGGGGGCCGCCGGCAAAGCCGGGTAATTCGCAATTGGAGTGCGTGGACGTGGCCATGGGGCAGAACGAGCAGGACAGAGCCGACCGAGACGCGATGATGTCGCGTTTCACCCGCCCCGAGCAGACGTTCCCGGTGCTCACATCTGCCGAGATCGAGCGGATCAGGAATTTCGGCGAGCTCCGGACGTACAAGGACGGCGAGCTGCTGTTCGAGACCGGCAAGCCGGGGCCAGGCATGTTCGTCGTGCTGAAAGGCCACGTCGCGATCACCCAGCGCGACGGTCTCGGTCATGTCACCCCGCTGATCGAGCAGGGGCCGGGGCAGTTCCTGGCCGAGCTCAGCCAGCTATCCGGCCGCCCGGCGCTGGTCGACGGCCGCGCCGAAGGCGATGTCGAGACGCTGCTGTTGCCGCCCGAGCGCCTGCGCGCGCTGCTGGTGGCTGAGGCCGAGCTCGGTGAACGCATCATGCGCGCGCTGATCCTGCGCCGGGTCAATCTGCTCCAGGCCGGCGTCGGCGGCATCGTGCTGATCGGTCCCTCGCATTCGGTCGGCGTGGTGCGCTTGCAGGGGTTTCTGACCCGCAACGGCCAGCCGCATCACCTGCTCGATCCCGACCGTGATCGCGACGCCGCCGAGGTGATCGCGCGCTATTCGCCGAAGCCGGAGGACTGGCCGCTGGTCGTCACGTCGGATGGCGCGGTGCTGCGCAACCCCGGCGAGACCGAGCTTGCGCGCGCCATCGGCATGATCGGCGGCCCGCGCAATGACCGCATCTACGACGTCGCGATCGTCGGCTGCGGGCCGGCGGGGCTCGCCACCGCGGTGTACGCGGCCTCCGAAGGGCTGTCGGTCGCCGTGCTCGACACCCGCGCCTTCGGCGGCCAGGCCGGCGCCAGCGCACGCATCGAAAACTATCTGGGCTTTCCGACCGGCATTTCCGGACAGGCGCTGACGGCGCGCGCCTTCAACCAGGCACAAAAGTTCGGCGCCGACATCATGATTCCCGTCACGGTGAAGTCGCTCGACTGCACGCGCAAGGACGGCGCGTTTGCGGTTGCGCTCGACGGCAGCGATCCCTTGCGTTCGCGTGCCGTGGTGGTCGCGAGCGGCGCGCGCTATCGCCGGCCTGACATCGAGAACCTCGACAAGTTCGAGGGCCGTGGCGTCTGGTACTGGGCCTCGCCGGTCGAGGCGAAGCTCTGTGCCGGCGAGGAGGTGGCACTGGTCGGCGCCGGCAATTCGGCGGGGCAGGCGGCCGTGTTCCTGTCGGGACACGCCAAGAAAGTTCTGATGATCATCCGCGGCGGCGGCTTGGGGGCCAGCATGTCGCGCTATCTCATCGAGCGCATCGAAGCGACGCCGAACATCGAGCTGCTGTTCAACACCGAGATCTCGGCGCTCGAGGGCGATGAGGCTTCGCTGCTGCGGCGCATCCGCCTAAAGAGCCGCTTGTCGAATGACGAAGAGTCTGTCGACATCAAGAATCTCTTTTTGTTCGTCGGCGCCGATCCCGCAACCACCTGGCTCGACGGCTGCGGTGTGACGCTCGATCGGGGCGGCTTCGTCGTGACGGGCGCGCAGTCCGAGCTGAACCAGGGCAAGCTGGTGGCGCCGCTCGAGACCTCAGTGCCCGGCGTCTACGCCGTCGGCGACGTCCGCTCCGGCTCGGTCAAGCGCGTCGGCGGCGCCATCGGCGAAGGCGCGCAGGTCGTGGCCTCCCTGCACAGCTATCTCGGCGACGCCGCAAAACCGGCGCTTTAGTCAAGGATAAGACAAGGGAACGGCAAGTCGAATGTGACTTGCAGTTTTGCCGACAACTACAGACTATCTCCCCATCCTGAGGAGCCGCGATAGCGGCGTCTCGAAGGATCGAGGCCCGACTGCCAAAGCCGGGCCTTTGATGGTTCGAGGCGGCGCTTGCGCGCCTCCTCACCATGAGGAGCTACAAACAAACCGCCTAACGGGAGGACTAAATGGCCGAACTCGTCGTGCTCTACAAAACGCCCAAAGACGCTGCTGCCTTCGACAAGCATTATGCCGAGACCCACATCCCGCTCGCCAAGAAGCTTCCCGGCCTGAAGAAATATGCCGTCAGCACCGGCGCAGTCGGCTCGCCCGCCGGACCGTCAGGCGTGCACCTCGTCGCCATTCTCACCTTCGACAGCGTGGGTGACATCCAGAAGGCGTTCGGCAGCGAAGCCGGCAAGGCAGCCGCAGGCGACGTGCCGAAATTCGCCAGCGGCGGCGCTGATCTGCTGATCTTCGACACCAAGGAAGTCTGATCGAGATGATCGATTAAACTTTCGTCGAAGCTGCTGCTGTTTGTGACAGCGCTGCAAAAACTTCAGCCATGCGTTTTTCGATTCGCACGATGATGCATGGCTGCACGCACATGTGTGATCGTGCCGCATGTGGCAATCCGATGAGGACCGTAATATCAATCTCCCGATCTCAATTTCAGAGAGTAGGAGAGATGCCATGGTTCTCGGGATGAGCCTGCAAGCCTTCACACTGGTCCATGTCATCATCAGCCTGATCGGCATCGTCGCGGGCGTGATCGTGATGTTCGGCCTGCTCGGCTCGAAGCCGATGCCGGGTCTCACTGCGATCTTCCTGCTGTTCACGATCCTCACCAGCGCCACCGGCTTCCTGTTTCCGTTCAAGGAGCTGCTGCCCTCCCAGATCATCGCCGCGATCTCGCTGGTGCTGCTCGCGATCGCCTGCATCGCGCTGTACGGCATGAAGCTCAAAGGCGTCTGGCGTCCTGTCTATGTCGTGACCGCGATGATCTCGCTCTACTTCAACGTCTTCGTGCTGATCATCCAGTCGTTCCTGAAAGTGCCCGCGCTGGCCGCGCTCGCGCCGGCCGTGCCACCCGCGCCGCCGTCCGGCCCTGTCTTCGCCGTGGTGCAGGGCATCGTGCTGGTGTTCTTCGTGCTCGTGACCATCGGCGCCTGGCGCCGCTACAAGCCGATGACGTTCGCCTGATCGTCGGCCGGTCGTCATTCCAAGGCATCGCGCAGCGATGAACTATGGTGCGCAATTACGCACCTGAGAATCTCGCGCCACAATCTCTGGATTCCGGGTTCGCGCTGTGCGCGCCCCGGAATGACTCGAGGCAACAAGGAGTCCCCAATGCCTACCATCACCACCAAAGACGGCGTCGAGATCTTCTACAAGGATTGGGGCTCGGGCCAGCCGGTCGTGTTCAGTCATGGCTGGCCGCTGTCATCAGATGATTGGGACGCGCAGATGATGTTCTTCGTCACCCGCGGCTATCGCGTCATCGCCCATGACCGCCGCGGCCATGGCCGCTCGGCGCAGGTCGCCGGCGGCCACGACATGGATCACTATGCCGACGATCTCGCGGCGCTGACTGCGCATCTCGATCTCAAGAGCGCCCTCCATGTCGGCCATTCCACCGGCGGCGGCGAGGTCGTGCACTACATCGCGCGCCATGGCGAGAGCCGGGTCGCAAAGGCCGCTATCCTCTCCGCGGTGCCGCCGCTGATGGTGAAGACCGAGGCCAATCCCGGTGGCCTGCCGAAGAGTGTGTTCGACGGCTTCCAGGCCGCGCTCGCGGCCGGCCGCTCGGCCTTCTATCGCGACATCGCCGCCGGGCCGTTCTATGGCTACAACCGTCCCGGCGCCAAACCGTCGGAAGCGGTGATCCAGAACTGGTGGCGCCAGGGCATGATGGGCGGCGCGAAGGCGCATTACGACGGCATCGTCGCGTTCTCGCAGACGGACTTCACCGAGGACCTCAAGAAGATCAACGTGCCGGTGCTGGTGATGCACGGCGACGACGATCAGGTCGTGCCCTACGCCGATTCCGCGCCGCTGTCGGCCAAGCTGCTCAAGAACGGTACGTTGAAAACCTACAAGGGCTTTCCGCACGGCATGCCGACCACGGAAGCCGAAACCATCAACGCGGACCTGCTCGCGTTCTTCAAGGGCTGAGCCGAACGCTCATTCGAGGATCGCCCGGATCGTATCAAAGGTTCGCTTGACGAAAGCCTCCGGCTTGTCGCGCGTGCCTTCGCTGAGCCAGCTCTCGCCGCCGACGCGCATCGCGCCGGTGGCGATCATGGCGACGAGCCGGGCCTTCAGCTGGTCCGATTTGCGGGGCGAGCGTTGCGCAAGCCCGTCCGCCAGCGCGCGCTCGAGCTTTTCGTATTTGAGCTGGTCGCGAGCCTGAAGCGCCGGGTTGTCCCGCTTGAGCTGCGACATCGCCGCCGCCTCGGCCGGATCGATCCGCTTGATCGCCGTGGCGATCGCGTTCTCCGCCGCCGTCAGCATGGATTCATCCGCCGGCCGCGCCAGGATCTCGGTGACCAGCGCGGCCGCGGCATCCTCCTGCCAGGCGGCGACCACGTCCTCCTTGGATGCGAAGTAGTGGAAGAAGCTCCGCCGTGACATGTCGGCCGCATCGGCGATGTCCTCGATGGTGGTGGCCTCGAAGCCGCGCGCCAGGAATAGCGCCATCGCGGCACGCTTCAGCCGCTCGCGGGTTTCCTGCTGCTTGCGCTGGCGCAGGCCAGGGCCATCAGGGGATTTTTCTCCTGCCGGCAATGGCTTGGCGCCTATCCTGACCGATGCCCTGACGGGCTTCGAAGCCTTCAATGATTCCACCTCTTGCAAACTTGCACTCAGTGCACATTTAGACCCGTCGCGGACCTCGTTCCAGCCCCGAACGGAGATGTGGCATGACCGACTGGACCACGGCAGACATCCCATCGCTCAGCGGCAAGACCGCCGTGGTGACCGGCGCCACCGGCGGCCTTGGTTACGAGACGGCACTGGCGTTGGCGGGCGCCGGAGCCATCGTCATACTCACCGGGCGCAACGACGCAAAGGGCCTGCGGGCGATCGAGGGCATTTGCGCGAAGTTTCCCAATGCTCTGATCGCCTATGAGCATCTCGACCTCGCCAGCCTGTCCTCGGTCGCCGATTTCGCCAGGCGCTTTGCCGCAAGCAACGACCAGCTCGACCTCCTGATCAACAATGCCGGCGTGATGGCGCTGCCGAAGCGACAGCAGACCGAGGATGGTTTCGAGATGCAGCTCGGCACCAATTATCTCGGCCATTACGCGCTGACGGCGCGCCTGTTGCCGCAGCTTCGCCGCGCCAAGGCGCCTCGGATCGTCAATCTGTCGAGCCTCGCGCACCGCTCCGGCGCGATCAATTTCGACGACCTGCAGAGCAAGCGGTCCTATCGTCCCTGGCGCGCTTACTGCCAGTCCAAGCTCGCGATGCTGATGTTCTCGCTCGAATTGCAGCGGCGCAGCGACGCGGCCGGTTGGGGTTTGAGGAGCGTTGCCGCCCATCCCGGCTACGCGCGCACCGATCTCATTTCGAACGGTCCGGGCGCCAACACCTTGCAATGGCGAGTGGGCCGGTTGCTCCAGCCGTTGATGAGCCAGTCCGCCGGGGAAGGCGCGCTGCCGACCCTGTTCGCGGCGACCTCGCCGACCGCGGAGCCCGGCGGCTATTATGGTCCGAACGGGTTTTACGAGTTGAAGGGGGCACCTCGGCCTGCGCGGATCATGCCGCAGGCAAAGGATTTCACTTCCTCCGCCATGCTGTGGGATGTCTCGGCGACACTGACAGGTGTATCCTTCGACGAGATCGCGGCCGCCGCATGAGCCGCGACTTCCGTGGGGACGTTCCGATGCGTGTCATCATTTTCGGCGCGACTGGCATGGTCGGGCAGGGCGTTCTGCGCGAGTGCCTGGTCGATGCCGGTGTCGAGCGCGTGCTGGTGGTCGGACGCAGCCCGACCGGCGTGCAAAACGCGAAGCTGACCGAGATCATCCACAACGATTTCACAGACTATTCGGCGATCGAGGGGCAGCTCACCGGATTCGATGCCTGCTTCTTCTGTCTCGGCGTCTCCTCCATCGGTATGAGCGAAGAGCGTTACCGCCATCTCACTTACGACATCACGCTCGCTGCTGCGACGACGCTGGCGCGGCTCAATCCGCAGATGACTTTCACCTATGTTACCGGCGCGGGCACTGACTCCACCGAGCAGGGCTCGCGGATGTGGGCGCGGGTCAAGGGCAAGACCGAGAACGATCTGCTCAAGCTGCCGTTCAAGGCCGCCTATATGTTTCGGCCCGGCGCGATCCAGCCTTTGCATGGCACCCGCTCAAAGACGGCCTGGGTGCAGGCGGTCTACGATGTGACCTGGCCGCTGTGGTCAGTGCTGCGCCGGATCTCGCCCGCGCTCGTCACCTCGACCGAGCAGATGGGCCGCGCCATGATTCACGTCGCGCGGGTCGGTTATCCCAAGAAGGTACTGGAGATGAGGGATATCAATAGCCTCTAGTCCTTGGTCTGCCGGGCCGCTAGTTTGCGAGGAAATTTTGGCCGCCCCGCGCGTTGAGCCGGATCGGCCCCCGAGGAGAAGTGTCGGTGATGTCTCCGCAGCTCAAACTGATCGCGCTCGATGCCGACGATCTCGCCGTGATCTCGACTCATGTGCAGGATGCGCGCGTCCAGCCTTCCGACATCATCTGGCGGCAGGGCGAGAAGCGCCTGGTGGTTGGCATGAGCCGGCTGGACTGGGAGCAGACGCTGGATGGTGAGGCCGAGCCGCGTCGGCTGGTCGCGGCGCTCCGCTTCGACCGCGTGCTCGCCTGCAAATCGCGCAACATCGACTTGGGGGCGCCGGACAAGATTCTGGACCTCGTCGGCATTGAGTTTCACCCCCAGGACGGCCGTGACGAGGAGCCCGGCGGCAGCGCGCTATTGCTGTTTGCCCAGGGCGGCGCCATCCGCCTCGATGTTGAATGCCTGGAATGCCAGCTGACCGATCTCGGGACGGACGAGCTGGGAACGGGGCCTGGGATCGAGGGGGAGGGGTGAGGCGGGCCTGTATACCAGCTTCACCGTCTCAGACCCTCGCTCGAACGGTAGCTTCCAAGGGTTGACGCAGCTTCCCCGCCGCGCCATTGAGCAGGGGGCTGTAAGCCAGACCGCGCCACCCAAATTAGCAGAAGCCAAACCAAAAATGCCCGTTCGCCTCGACCGCAGCAGCGCCGATTTTGACCAGCGATTCGCGGCCTTCCTCGCCGCCAAGCGCGAGGTCTCGGCCGATGTCGAGGCGGCCGCGCGCGCCATCGTCGACGACGTGGCCAAGCGCGGCGATGCCGCCCTGCTCGAGGCTACGGCGAAGTTCGACCGGCTGACGCTGGATGCATCCGGCCTTCGCGTCTCGGCCGCCGAGATCGAAGCCGCAAAAAAGGCCTGCGATGCCGCGACACTGGATGCGTTGAAACTCGCGGGCGATCGCATCGAGACCTATCATCGCCGTCAGCTGCCGAAGGATGAGCGCTTTACTGACCCGCTCGGCGTCGAGCTCGGCTGGCGCCATACCGCGATCGAATCCGCCGGCCTCTACGTCCCCGGCGGCACCGCGGCCTATCCATCCTCGGTGCTGATGAATGCGGTGCCGGCCAAGGTCGCGGGCGTGTCGCGCCTCGTGATGGTGGTGCCTTCGCCCGACGGTAAGCTCAATCCGCTGGTGCTGGCGGCCGCCTCGCTCGGTGGTGTCACCGAGATCTACCGCGTCGGCGGCGCGCAGGCTGTCGCTGCGCTCGCCTATGGCACCGCGACGATCTCGCCGGTCGCAAAGATCGTCGGCCCCGGCAATGCCTATGTCGCCGCCGCAAAACGGCTGGTGTTCGGCAAGGTCGGCATCGACATGATCGCCGGTCCCTCCGAGGTGCTGGTGATCGCCGACGACACCGGCAATGCGGACTGGATCGCCGCAGATCTGCTCGCGCAGGCCGAGCACGATGCCAGCGCGCAGTCGATCCTGATCACGGACTCCGCGCGGCTTGCCGCCGATGTCGAGAAGTCCGTCGAGGCGCAACTGAAGACCCTGCCGCGTGCCGACATCGCGGGCCGCTCCTGGGCCGATTTCGGTGCCGTCATCATGGTGAAGAACCTCACTGATGCCATTCCGCTCGCCGATGCGATCGCCGCCGAGCATCTCGAGATCATGACCAGCGATCCCGATGCGCTCGCCGCAAAAATCCGCAACGCCGGCGCTGTCTTCCTCGGCGCTCATACGCCCGAAGCAATCGGCGATTATGTCGGCGGCTCCAACCATGTGCTGCCGACCGCACGCTCGGCGCGATTCTCCTCGGGCCTCGGGGTCGCCGACTTCATGAAGCGTACCTCGATCCTGAAATGCGGCCCGGACCAGTTGCGTGCGCTGGGCCCGGCCGCGATGACGCTCGGACAAGCGGAGGGGCTGGATGCCCATTCGCGCTCGATTGGATTGCGCCTCAATCTGTCATGACCCAGCCGCCCGAACAGGACGACTCGACCAATCGCATCGTCGCGGTCACCCTCGACGAGGACTCCATCGGCCGTTCCGGACCCGACATCGAGCATGAGCGCGCGATCGCGATCTACGATCTGATCGAGCAGAATCTGTTCGCGCCCGATGGCGCCGACGGGAAGGGGCCGTTCACGCTGCATATCGGCATCAGCGGCAACCGGCTGATGTTCGACATCCGCCGCGAGGACGGCACGCCGGTGGTCGCGCATCTGTTGTCGCTGACGCCGTTCCGCAGAATCGTGAAGGACTATTTCATGATCTGCGACAGCTACTACCAGGCGATCCGCACCGCGACCCCGGACAAGATCGAAGCCATCGACATGGGGCGCCGCGGCATCCATGACGAGGGATCGCGCACGCTGCAGGAGCGGCTGAAGGGCAAGGTGCGGGTCGATTTCGAGACGTCGCGCCGCCTGTTCACGCTCATTACCGTCCTTCATTGGAAGGGCTGATCCCGGATGGCTGCGCCCCCACGCGCACGCGATCCGCAATCGGTGCTGTTCGCCTGCGCGATGAACAGCGTGCGCTCGCCGATGGCCGAGAGCCTGCTGCAGCACATGTTTCCGCAAGGCCTCTACGTGAAATCGGCCGGCGCCAGGAAAGGCGAGGTCGATCCGTTCGCAGTCGCCGTGATGGCCGAGCTCGGCCAGGACATCTCCGCCCACAAGCCTCAGACCTTCGAGGAACTCGAGGATTGGGAGGGGCTGAATTTCGACCTCATCATCACGCTCTCGCCGGAGGCGCACCACAAGGCGCTGGAGCTGACCCGCACGCTTGCGGCCGACGTCGAATACTGGCCGACGCAGGATCCCACCACCATCGAAGGCAGCCGCGACCAGAAGCTCGCAGCCTATCGCGAAGTCTGCGACCAGCTCCTGATGCGGATCCGCCGGCGTTTCGCCAAGGTCGGGGCTGCGAGCGGGTAGCATCGGGTGGGCGTAACACCCGCGTCACAGACTGAGGGCACACGCATGTCGGACACCTCGAATCAGCAAAGTCCGGGTTCCCGGGTTGTGAAATCAGCCCCCTTCCGATAGGTTCCGCGCGCAATTCACCCCCTGCCTCGTCTCCCAAAAATCACCTGATGCTCGGCCGCCCCAAATTCGTTCTTGCCTCCGGTTCGCCGCGGCGCCTGTCGCTGCTCAACCAGGCCGGCATCGACCCGGACGCGCTCCGGCCGGCTGACGTCGACGAGACGCCGAGACGGGGTGAGCTGCCGCGGGCCTGTGCCAATCGCCTCGCAAGGGCCAAGGCAGACGCTGCGTTGAAATCGGTGCAGCTCGACGACGAGCTGCGCGGCGCCTTCATCCTGTCGGCCGATACCGTGGTGGCGGTCGGCCGCCGTATCCTGCCCAAGGCCAATCTCGTGGACGAGGCCGCGCAGTGCCTGCGGCTGCTGTCGGGCCGCAACCACCGCGTCTACACTGCGATCTGCCTGGTGACGCCGCGCGAGGCGTTCCGGCAGCGCCTGGTCGAGACGCGTGTCCGTTTCAAGCGCCTCTCGGAGGACGACATCCAGGCCTATATCGGCTCCGGCGAATGGCGCGGCAAAGCCGGCGGCTACGCCGTGCAGGGCATAGCCGGCTCGTTCGTGGTGAAGATGGTGGGCTCCTACACCAACGTGGTCGGCCTGCCGCTCTACGAGACCACGACGCTGCTCGGCGGCGAAGGCTTTCCGATCCGCTTCGGCTGGCTCAATGCCACGGCCGTATAAGCGCGGCCCGACAAAAATCTCGAAAACAACCCCATGCACAGTAGAATCGGCCGGTGCGACGCATGCGCGTCTGTCGCAGGAACCCGTTTGCCGAGAGGCGCTTGAGCCTCGTCACCTGGTGTAGACTGCCGCCATCATGGACGACCAAGTCAAAAAGCCCGCCGCGCCCCTGAAAACCTGCCCGATCTGCGGCAAGCCGCAGGCGCAGGCCACCCGTCCGTTCTGCTCGTCGCGCTGCCGCGATGTCGATCTGAACCGCTGGCTGAAAGGCTCCTACGTCATTCCCGGCCGGGACGACGACGTGGATGACGTCGAATAATAAAGTAATATCAAATGCTTGCTTGCGCGGCCGGCGCCCCCCGCGTCCGCCGCGGCACCCCTGCTCCACCTTGTGCACAGCCGGGCCGCGCCCGGCGAAGCCGATGGCGAAGCGTGGGTAGACAGGCCGCTGTGAGCCCACTATAAACCGCCCGCTCGATGGGCTTTGGCCCCTCTCGTGGAGCACGCCCAGGTAGCTCAGTTGGTAGAGCATGCGACTGAAAATCGCAGTGTCGGTGGTTCGATTCCGCCCCTGGGCACCAAACTACGCTTTTCCACGCTGAAGCACGATCTTTTGCGATTGCGTTCGCGAGACGGGCGCGGAACGCAGGCGCTCCCGGCTGCTTCTCGCGGCGGAGTGAGTGCCGGCCTAGCCGGGCGCTACTTGCATGAGCTGCCTGGCGTCCGCGCGGCCGTTGACGCGACGAGGCCCGGCCGGCGTTTCAAATACTTGGCTTGAACTCGCCTACAGCTTCCTTTGAATGCATCTTCCTTGAGCCTTCCTTGGGATTGCGTTCCTGGGCGGCTCGATCGGCCGACGACGACCACAGATGCTGGGCGGCATAGGCGCGCCACGGACGCCACGCTTCTGAGCGGGCTAACAAGTCTGTTGGAGTAGGGCGACGCCCGGTCGAATCCTCCATCGCGCGCATCAAGCCGATATCTGCGGCAGGGAACGCATCTGGCTCGCGGAGCTCGCGCATCGCAATGTACTGAGCCGTCCATTCGCCGACGCCAGCAAGCGATCGGAGCTGCACGATCGCTTCGTCGAGACTTCGGCGCGCCCCAAAGATCTTTGGGTCGGCCACCACTGCAGCGGCAAGGGCTGCCAACGCAGCAATCCGCTTCCTTGGCATTCCAAGATGCGAAAGGTCAGCTTCCGCAACTCGCTTCGGACGCGGAAACACGTGCGTCAGCTCCGGGAAATCGGCATGCCGCGTCTTCAGCGGCCTGCCGTGGGCCGCCACAAGCTTTCCTGCAAGCGTAATCCCGGCGCTCACTGTTACCTGTTGGCCAAGCAGGGCCCGCACGGCGAGTTCAAAGCCATCCCAAGCGCCTGGCACACGTAACCCCGGCCGCGCCTTGACCAGCGCCGCAAGCGCAGGGTCTCTCGCGAGATGCGACTCGATAGCCGCGGGATCGGCGGCCAAATCAAACACGCGCCGCAAACGCGCGATGATAGCGGGAAGCGCCGACAGTTTCGGGAACCTGACCGTCGCCTCAAGCGCATCCTGACCGATGGGCCGGACCACGATTATGCCCTGCACTCCATCAAGCTCAATCGCGCGGGCATATGCGTCTCCCTTGACCGTCTCAATCCCAGGAATGCTCCGGAGCCGCAGGAACCCCATCATTGCTGGCCAATCGTACGGCGGACGATAGCGCAGACGAATCGTCACGCTGCCGGCGGCATCCGAAGATACATCGGCCGCCTTGCTTCGACGCAACGCGCTCGGCGCGCGGCCATACAATTGCTGGAACGTTTGATTAAACCGGCGCACGCTGGCGAACCCCGACGCAAGCGCCACTTCCGTCATCGGCAGGCTGGTTTCGTGGATCAATTGCTTCGCCAGCAACACACGGCGCGTTTGAGCTACAGTTATCGGAGAGGCTCCCAGGTGCCGGCGAAACAGGCGCCGGAGCTGACGTTCACCGACCCCGAGACGATCGGCAAGGCCGACGACGTCCCCGTCATCCATAGCCCCTCCCTCGATAAGCGAAAGGGCGCGCGACACCGTGCTGGATGTTCCCTGCCACGCGGCGAGATCCGGAGCTGCCTCGGGCCGACATCGAAGGCATGGGCGAAAACCTGCCTCGTGCGCGGAAGCGGCCGTTGAATAGAATGTTACGTTTTCTTTCCTGGGAACACGTGCCGGACAGATCGGCCGGCAATAGATGCCGGTCGTCTTAACGCCGATGAAGAGCCGGCCATCAAACCGAACGTCCCTGGTCGAGATCGCCCGGTAGCAGGCGTCATGGTTAAGATCCATGAGACTCTATCTCATATCGCGCCAGCAAAGTCTGGCAGTTTCCGGACTCTATCGCCTCTCCCGGATCTTTCGACGACCAGGTCCGATTCCTGCGAGAAATGCAGCGAGGCTGCGTCCTATGTTTCTGGCCATCCGTTTGTCACCGACGGCGGCGTTGTCGCCCAATAGGCGGAGCCGTCCAAACTCGAGACAGGAAATGCCGGCACCACTGGAAAGGCGCGAGGGGAGTCCGTTGGCCAGGAAGACAAAAAACGGTTCGACCGTCCTCATCCTTCGCGTTGAGGGGGTGCCGACCGTCCTGGGTGACATGCTCGTTGTGACCGACGAGCATGGCGCGTTGCGCGCCCTTGATTGGCTCAATTTCGAGGACCGCATGCACCGCCTTCTGCGCTTGCATTACGGCGCCGGTGGTTTTCGTCTTGTCAAAACCAGTGACCAATCCACCGCCCGCCAGACCTTGGATCGGTATTTCGCCGGCGATGTCGGAGCTATCGACGAGATCCCCGTTGAGACCGGTGGAACGCCGTTTCAGCGAGAAGTGTGGTCGGCTCTTCGCAAGATTCCTGCCGGGAGAACGACAAGCTATGGATTGCTTGCCACGACGATCGATCGCCCGAAGGCCATTCGCGCCGTCGGCATGGCAAATGGTTCAAACCCTGTTGGCATCGTCGTTCCCTGCCATCGGGTGATCGGTAAGGACTCGTCGCTGACCGGATACGGCGGCGGGCTCGAGCGCAAGCGCTGGCTGCTTGAGCATGAAGGCGTGCTGTTGCCAACCCAACCGGCCGCGCTTTGATCCTGGTGCTTATTACTCCGATTTTTCCGCTGGCCGATAGGCCTTCTTTTCGAAAGAAACTACGATGGCAACATTCAAGCACAACGACTTGACCTTCTGGTACACGGAGGAGGGCGCCGGCGAACCGCTGGTTCTGATCCCCGGCGTGACAGGCGACGAGCGGCTCTGGAGGCGCGTTCTGCCAAAGCTCTCCGCCACACGCAGGGTCATCTCGTTCGACAAT
This sequence comes from Bradyrhizobium manausense, assembly GCF_018130615.1. Lineage (GTDB taxonomy): Bacteria > Pseudomonadota > Alphaproteobacteria > Rhizobiales > Xanthobacteraceae > Bradyrhizobium > Bradyrhizobium manausense_A. The sequence goes on along the minus strand of NZ_JAFCKB010000010.1, from coordinate 117,326 downwards.
CGGGATGCCGGCAAGAGCAGCGTTTGTGAGGCGTCCGGCTACGGACCCGCCGACATGGCCGGCGACGTCCTGGCATTGTTTGATCATCTCGGCCTCAAGAAGGCCCATGTGATCGGACACTCGCTGGGAGGACAGATCGCACAAGAGCTAGCGCTGAGCGCGCCGGACCGCGTCAATGGCCTCATCCTTGCGAACACATGGTCCAAGGGCGATGGTGAGCTCGACGCTCTACTGACCGTGCGCGAAGCCTTCAGCCGAGAGCTTTCGGACGAAACGTTTGCCACCCAGAGCATCTACTTCAATTTCGGACCCTCCTTCTTTCGTAAGACGCCGATCGCCAAGATCGTCGAAGTCTTTATCGCCTCCGGCCCGCGGCCGCCACGGGAGGCGGTTCGGCGCCAAATTGCAGCCGCTAGGAAGGCCGACACGCTCGGGCGCCTCGGCGCGATCCGGTCTCCCACGCTCGTCATCTGGGGCGATGAAGACCGCGATTTCCCGAAGCTTCACGCTGAACAGCTAACCGCCGGAATACCCGGGGCAAGGCAAACATGCATGTTCGGAAGCGGCCATTGCCCGATGATCGACAAAGCTGATGATTTCGCCGACGCAGTTTTGGCGTTTCTCGACGAAGTTGGGACGGTCTCGCGGGCACCAGCGGGGGCGGTAACGCGGAGATAATGGCCGTGCCATACAAGCTGATTGGCGCTGATGGCCGCACTTATCTTAGCGCCACGCCCGGCCTGCTCGGAGGACATCGGCGGCTCAAAGGCTGTGGAAGGCTCGATTGCCGAAGCCCGCTTCGATGGATCGCGCGTGGACTCTACACGCGCCATCGCGTGTTCTTCGCCGATGAAGCGACCGCCATCGCTGCCGGCTACCGGCTTTGTGCGAGATGCCTGCCAGAACGCTACGAGCTGTGTCGCAACGACCGCGCCGAATGGGCGAGGACTGATTCGGCAGCCCGCAAAGCCCGAGAATCCAGCAAGTGAACGATTTTCATTTCCGAAAGGGAGCTTCATATGAGCACCACCGCAGCAGCCGAGCTTCGACACCAATTTGTGGAAGTGGATGGGGCACGCCTGCACTACGTCATCGCCGGTTCCGGCCCGCTTATGCTGTTTGTGCACGGCTTCCCTCAGCATTGGTACGCCTTCCGCCATCAGATCGCCGAGTTCGCCAAGGATTACACGGTTGTGGCTGTTGATCTGCGAGGCGTGAACCTGTCATCGCGACCCAAGAATCTCAGGGACAACGGGGTTTGGGTTGCGGCGGATGACATGAAATGCCTTGTTCAGCATTTGGGCTTCTCCACCTGCATTCTAGTTGGTCATGATTGGGGTACTGCCGTCGGGTATTCGTTCGCCCTGCATCATCGAGAGATGCTCGACCGCCTCGTGGTCATGTCAGGTTCGCACCCTGCAACATTCGATCGCGAACTTCACTACAACGAAAGCCAGATTGCCGGTGGCAAGCACTGGCTAAGGCTGCGCCGGCCGGATAGCGCGACAAAACTTGCGGCAAACGATTTCGAAGCGTTGAAGCGCACCTTTGCCGAGCATCCCTTCTTTACGAAGGAGGACCTTGAAACTTACCTAGCTGCGTGGCGTCAGCCGGGCGCCATCGAGGGGATGGTTGCCTGGTATCACGCGGAAGGGTGGGGGCCCACCGAAGGACTGTCACCGGCCCACGGCAACTATGTTCACGAAGTATCTCCGCAAACCATAACCGTGCCGACCCTCGTCATCTACGGCGACCGGGACAAGTTCCTTGCGAACCAGAATTATGATGGGCTCGACAAGTATGTATCCGATCTAACGATCCGTCGGATCGAAGGTGGAAGTCACTGGATCCTCGATGAGCATCCGACACTCACCAATCGCTATATTCGCGAGTTCATGGACCGCACGCAATCGCAAGACCAGGCTGCCCAATAACTGTTGGCCCTATAGGATAGCGGCGCCCTTCATGGTGAATGGTCCGAGAAAGGCAAGGAGGCGTGTTGAGCCCCCGCGATGCTTTTTGGAGGTCCAGAGCTCCTCGACACACTTCGCTCGCACGGTTTCGCCCATGACCTTGGTCTCGCGAGCGGAGGAGCTCTTCGGGCGAAGCCATGGACGTAGAAGTTCTTGAGGCGTTAGGTACGATAGACGCGGAGATCGCTTGTGGATCACGGTAAGGCGCCCGAAAGCGGAGCCGAAAAGTTCAGCCAACTGATCTGGTCTTGGCATACACAGAGCCCGTTGGCATCCTTGGTCGATTGCCCGGAAAAATCAACGGAAGCTCGCGAATTTCGGCACGCAGATGAACCCCGAGATTAGTTGGGATCAACCGCGTCTCTTCGCCAGCCTGGCCAGGGGGGCGCACAAGCGGCGGCAGCTCCCACGATTGTGGGCTTCGCATTGCAGTGAACCTTCGCCACGATGCCAAGTGCTCACGCCACCATACTAAGGACAAACAGCGGTTCGTCGTGTCGGTGGTTGCGTATGAGTCCCTCCCTGGGCGCCATTTCCCCCGATGGCACTGTCTCAATGCGCCCTTGATTGAGACGCAGCAGCGTCTTTGTCTTCAGCATCGCAGCCTCGAAATTCACCCGCGCGTTAACCGTTCGAATTGGCTCAGGATGCTGGTGTCGGTGATCTTGTCGTCGTTGGCCAGCATCGCGGCCTTTGACAGGATGATCGACAGCATATTGTCGCCCTCGAACGGCAGGCGCACGTCAACCGCGCCCGTGGACGTCGGAACGATGCAGAGATAGCGGTCGGCCGGCTCCATCAGGATATTGCCGGAGCCGAGATGGATCTTGTAGGCGTGCAGCTTGCCCTCGACGCGCAGGAACTTGCCGTCGATGATGCGTGAGACCTTGCCGAGCGCCAGGCTCGGCAGAAGCGCCGCCAGTAATGCAAGACGCGTCTCCGCCATCGTGTTGAGATCGCCGAAAGCCTGTGTCCGCCAATAGTCGGCGCCGATCGTGCGGCGCCATTGGTTGGGATGTTCGGCATCTCGGCCGCCATCGGCCCAGTTGGGATCGTTCGCCACTGAGGCCACGCCGACGAACAGGTCGCAATGGCGCATCACCTCCGATAGCGCGAGCGGCGGGACGTCGGCGATGTCGACGACTGCTCCGCGCTGCGGTCCGCGAGCGGAGGCGACCGCGGCTTCGGCGGGGTTGGCGATCCGATAGATGCGAAGCTGATCGGTCGTCAGATAGAGATAGGCCTGCGAATCCGTGACCTCGGGATCATCGCCGCCGGCACCCTCGGTCCAGAATTCGGCGACAAGGCCCTGCCGCGGCAGCACGATATGGGTTGGCTGGTCATTGGGCGTGTCGGCCCAGATCCGGTGCGTCACCATCCAGCCGTTGAGGCGCGCCAGCGCCATCAGCTGGTGCTGCTTGACGATGTGCCCGGCAAAACGGTTCGAATAGGCGCCGGTGCGCCGTTCGGCGTCGGTGACGAGATAGACTTCCCGGTGCGCCTGCTTGAACGGCTGCACGATGTCGAGCGCGCTGAGCTTTGCCCGCCAGGACATCACCTCGTCGACCGTGCAATCGATCGGATGCCAGAGCGTGATCTCGGCGCCGTCGAGCGAAACCGGGTTGTTGCCGAGGTCGCTCATGCCGCCGTCCGACCAAAGGGCGGCGACGCGCTCCGCGCCATGATGCACGTTCCAGATCAGCCGGCGGCTCAGCGCGCCGACCAGCGGATGCTGCGCGTAGCGTTGTCGCCAGATCTCGGCGGGCCAGCGGCGGTCATCGAGCCAGAGGCGTTGCAGGCGTTGCGGCTGCACCGATAGATCGGCCTCGATCTCCTTGACCAGCGCCTTGACCGACTTGATAGCGTCCTTGTGCGTCTTGAGTGCGGCCGGAACCGATTTGGATATCTTCCCGTTGGCCGCGCGCCACGTCACGTCGACGGAGGCCGTCCCAGTGATTGACACAAGCGCGGCGCCGTCGCCGACGGCGATCTCCGTGGTGCCGTGCGCATCAAGGTCATGCGTCGGAATCGACAGCTCGTCGAGCTCGCCGCGGGTGATGCCCGCCTTGGCCGCCGCCTCGTTCAGCGCGGCCTCGATGCGCTTCTTCACCTTGGGATATTTTACGCGTGAGAGCAGGCGGGCGAGATAGCGCACGCCGCCGCCCTCCGGCAGATGGATCAGAGCCCACAGGCAGGCGTTGCCGAGGCGCTCATCGCGCATGCCGACACCGGGATTGCTTTGGAAGCACACATTTTGGGCGTGCCGCGTCAGGATCGGTCCGACGGCCTCGGCCGGCCAGCTGGCCGACAGGTAGACCGCGGCGCGCGCCAGCACGCTCGACGACCCCGGCATCTCCAGCACCGCGTTGAGAAGATCGAGCTTCTGTTGCGACGAAAGGCCTGCAAGCGTCGGGTGAGCCGTCTGCAGCCATTTGCCCGACGGGCTGCTCTTTCCCTCCAGCTCGAATGCGCGGACATGCAGCGCCTTCCACGGCGCGCGCAGCTCCTGCGGAATTTCCATCATCCTGCGCATGCGTTCGAGCAATGCTCCGATCTCGGCGTCGCCGACAAACCACCGGGCGAGGTCATCGAACGGGTTGAGAGCATTGATCACGGCCGCCATGGCTTGAGCCGCCGATGATTTTCCTTCGGCCGCGGGCTGAGGTTGCGGTCCCTGAAGGCAACGCTCCGCATAGGCGATGTCTTCAAGCGAGAATTTTCGGAAGTCGGACAGATCGCCGTAATGGCTCCAGAGGCCCCTCAACACGCCGGACTTGCGCGTGTCGGGCGCGAAGGTCGGGCGCGGAGGCGACGGTTCTTCCCCAGCCTGTTCGGCGTCAGTGTTGTCCAGTGCGGCCGTGAGGCGGCGTGCGGCCTGGGCGGAAATAGATGCCTTACCGCCAAAAGCCCAGAAATCGGTCGCGGCCCAGGCAAGACATGCGCGGGCGGCCTCTCTGGTTCGCGGCGAGGCTTCGGCATTCATCGTCGCAATCGCAATGTTGATGACGCGCAGGTCCGCCAGGACCTTCGCACTTGGCATGACCTTGAGCAGTGTGGCCGCTGCCGCATCGCTCGCCGCGATCTTGGTTTTCAGAAGCTGACGCGCCAAGTCGGAAAATGGACCAAAACCGTCGCAGCTAACGAAGCCAATGCTCGCGAAGTCCTGATACTCGCCATAAGCAGGGAATTGGTCAACTTGACCTGCCTCCAGCATCACCCTCCGGCGGTGCGCCTCGGCCATCATGCCGAGGACTTCTCCCTTTGCGAGTGGGGAGAGAGCCGATATCTCCGCCACGAGAGAATTCCGCACCTCTTCGGGGCTCCTCTGACAGAGCGCCTCGATCAGGGCCTTGAGCGGTGGATTTGTCCCCTCGCAAATATAGACGACGGCCAAACGCGCAGTATCTTTGGCCCGCTCCCGGCGCGTCGCCAAAGCGCTCTCAGAGAAAGTGCGACCGAGCCGCAGACACAAGGGCTCAAGGTCGCGGATCGCGTTTGCATAGCGATGGGGCTCCCATGCAAAGCCATCGATCAAGTCGGCGACGTCGGCGAGCGCCCGTCGCTGGGCCTCGCTCATCGGCTCCGGCGTCAAGCGGGCGAGCATCCTGGCAACGTACAGGGGGTCCATTCGGGCGGATCTGGTCGCTGGCACCGGCGCGCTGATGCGGGCGGCGCGCGCCAGAACGGCGGCCGTCCGATCGTCGAGTTGCGGTTTCATGTCCTCGATCGCAGCCACGGCATAACCAAGCAAATTGTCCCACAACTGGGCTTTGTTCGTTTGAAGCGTTTCGGGCCATGTCAGGTCGAGATGGGTGACGGTCGCCGAGATCTGCGCCGCACGCCCGAGCAACTGCAACCTGTCGGCCTCGGAGAGCTCGCGGGCGATCCGCGACGCCCGGGGGAAGTCGATCATAAAGGGCGGTCGCTCCCCGTCGAGGCACTCGTCCAGGAAGCTGTCGAGCGCTGCCACGCCCGACTTGCGCAAATCTGCGAGGAGCGCGTCCATGTCGATGCGCGAGCGAGGTGTGTCCGGAGACCAATCCTCGAGCGTCCGCACGATCGGCTTCAGCAAATCCAGCAGGGCCATGAATGATCATCCTTCAAATACATGTCGGGAGACTGTCACGCCCTTGAACGATTGAGGCGTGCGCATCGTCGCGGCTACCAAATCGAACCCGTCAGAATGCGATATTCGTCGTTTGAAATGCGGTTGGTCGCGATCAGATGGCGCACGCGCCGGGCATATTCCTCGGACATCATGAGCTTGGTGTCCTCTGGCAGTTGCTCGGCCCAAGCCTCCTCACCTTCGTAGATCAGCATCGGGATTTCGGCATATCGGCCGCCGGTCGGCTTGCAAGAGTCGGCGGCGCGTGCCTCGAGCTCAGCCAGGCTGTTCCAATTCGCGATCCTCTCGTCGACCCGGCTATTGAAGTCGGCTCGTGCCTTCAATCGAAGCTCTTCCGCCGTGTGGGTTCGCCAACCCAACTCGCCCATGATGTCGTGAATTTCGCGCGTGTGACGGCGGATGTCGGCCTCCGGAATGCCAACCGTGGTCGCGCCGAATTTGTAATCCGTATATATTTCACCGCGATCGCGGACGCCCGCGATCATCGCCGCGATGCTGCCGCTCAACGCCGGGAGCTCGTCGCGATCCCCGACATTGAACCATTCGAGTTGGCTCAGCAGGAGGAATGCGACGCGCGCGCAATCCGGGTCTGCGACCGCCGCACGGAATCGCGGCGACGTCGCCAGGAGCTTCTCCTGCCGGGTCGCTTCTGGGTCCGCGTCGGGATCGTATTTCGGTTTTGCCCGGGGATCGTCGATGAGCGCGACATCGTCAGCCTTGATCTCGAAGCGTCCCCAGATCCAGCCGTCTCCGGAATCGTGGGGGCGTCTCGGCTGGGAAGTCTCGATACGCTTGCCCGTGGCGGTCAGAACGTTCTGGGCCAGGCAGAGATGGCAAGTCCCGCCCGACCCGTAAGTCGACCAGAGGATCGTCGCGCGGCCATGTCGTGTCCGGCAAAAATTGGTGCCGTCGGGAATGCCAGCGAGAACGGGCTGTCCGGTGCGTGGATCGAAAGCTGCTAGGGGTTGGTGCTTTCCGCGATGCCACCACGCACTCAGGCGCGTTCTGAGCTGCGAAATCCTGTTTGAAACAGAATGTTGCGTCGAAAACCATGCGCTTTGCACGCGCGCAACGACCCCCCGCGCCGGCGCGAAATAGACGAAGCGGTCGTAGGGATATTGCGACATCCGTATCAGCCGCCGACCAGCGGCACGAGGCGGAGGAAAGTCACGGTGCTATCGTGCCCGACCGTCAAGACTTCATCGAGGTCGACGATCTGGTGGCCGTCGAGGATCATGAAGAAACCATTGCGCGCAAACGCCGCGAGTGCGACCGCGATCAAGGGCTCGCTCTCGATCAGGTCGAGATGGGTGCCCGGACCATAGACGTCGCGAGGCCCGTTCAGGGCTCGCTCGACCGGACCCGGCGTGACCAGCCATCCGTTGGGAGCATCACGCTCGGCGATTTTCCCGTCAAGGCGCGCGCGTTCGACCGCATTGTGCAAGGCCACGTCCGCCTCGATGCGGCAGCGGATCAGCTCGCGCGCGGTCATCCGTTCGGTCGGCAACTCAAGCCGGTGGCGCAACTCGGGCTCGGCGCCCGGCCGCCGCTCGTCATAAACTTCCAACACCGCAGTCATGCGTCACACTCCCTGCGAGCCTACGCCGGGAGGATGCCCCGCGGGGATTACGATTCTGAAAATACGGCTCGTAGCAATTGCGGTAGCATTGCAACTATTTGCAGGGGCGGCTCTCCATTGGCGTGTCAGCGCGTGGATTCCGATCGTAATTTCAATGAGATACAGGTCCGCAATCTTATGCTGAATGGGATCATGACCCTCTCAGCTGCGCTTGGTGAGGCAAGTTCTCCTCATAGCGAAGCAGAGAAGCTTGCCCGGCGAAGTCACTTTGGCGGGGACGGGCTGCCCTGGATCGCCTCCCGCAGCGCTGGTTTGCCACCTGACACTCACCCGATTATCCTTAGGTTGTAGCGTCTGCACTTGAGTTGCCGAGCGGCTCTTCGACGGCAATGGTTCGCCAGCACATGAATCGCGGACAGGATGGAAGCCACCGCACTTGACCTCGGCCTGCGCGGCGCAGTTGCGGGCCTTTTCCTGATGATCGTGGTCGTTACCCTGGGGCGTGTTCGCCCGCTGGATACGATCAAATGGCTCAGTGTGGCCATGGCCGCCTCGGGCGCGCTCTATGCAATCGTGACCGCACCGTTCGTGCCGAAGCTGGCGGTCTTGTGGATCATGCCGGTCCTCGGCGCCAATCCGGTGCTTGTCTGGTTATGGGCGCGTGCGAGTTTCGACGACGATTTCGTGGTGCGGCGCTGGCATGGCGCCCTGTGGCTGGCCGTCGTCGGCGTCTGGTTCTCGGTGATCTACACATGGACGACATGGCCGATGTTCGCCAAGGCAGGCGTTCGATCGATGTCGATCCTGGCGATTATTTTGGCACTCTCCGCGGCCGTGCAGACGGTGAGGACGTGGAAAACCGACCTTGTCGCCGGCCGGCGCCGGCTGCGGCTCGCGGTTCTGATTCTGTCGCTTCTCATTGTGGTCTTGCTCTCGGTCCCGGAGCTGACGTCGATCTCGGCCAAGAGCTTCGGCATGTCCGGCAGCTTGGCCACCGCCGCCGGCCTGCTGGCGATCGCGGCACTGGCCGGATGGGGACTGTTCCATCCGCCGCCGGCTATTCCCGCCGTGGTCGCGCTGGCAGCGGCCACCGCGTCCGAAAACGCAAATCGCGCGGCTCCGGTCAAAACGGCCGATGGCGGCCGGGATGCCGCGGCGTCGCTGCTGTTGCGCCGGCTCGACAATTTGATGACGGTCGAACGGGTCTATCGGCAGGAAGGCCTCACCATCGGCGCGCTCGCGGCCAAGCTCGACTTGCCGGAATACCGTCTCCGCCAGGCCATCAACGAGGGCCTCGGCTATCGCAACTTCAATGCCTTTCTCAATCGTTATCGCCTCGATGAGGCCAAGGCGGCATTGTCCGATCCGAGCCAACGGGATGTCGCCGTGCTGACGATCGCCATGGATGCCGGTTTCCAGTCGATCGGACCGTTCAATCGTGCGTTCAAGGCCGAAAGCGGCCTGACACCGACCGAATTCCGTCGCGACGCACTTGCCCGGTCGGCAGCCATCGCATTGGAAAACGACGGAAACTTCAGAATCGGCCAATCCCGTTGAAAATCGGCTAGCCGAATTCTGTATCGGGCGAGAGAGAGCGTGCCGGACCGGGCAAGCTCTAACGATGGATGACAGGACGCGATCGCTACGCTCGCTCACGATCGAACGGTCCCCGTCGACCGGGCCTTCGTCACGGCCGCAACGATGGCTGCTTCCGGCCATCGGCGGGCTGATCGTCCTGGTCGCCCTGGGAGGCGGTGCGGTGCTTTGGCTCGGCGGCCCGATCCAGTCGGCGCAGACACCGTCCGTCGAGGGGCCGTCTCCTCAGGTCGTGCGATCCGATAATGCGCTTCAGAAGAGCGTGGCGCTTGCGCCGAGCAGCACGAGCAGCCTGATCGCGTCCGGCTATGTCGTCGCGCGCCGCAAGGCCACCATCGCGGCCGAGGTTACCGGCAAGGTGGTCGATCTCCTGGTCGACGAGGGCATGGTGGTGCAGGCAGGCCAGGTTCTCGCCAGGCTCGACGATGTCTTGGCCGACAAGGACTACGCGCTGGCGCAGGCGCGCGCCGAGGCTTCCGAAGCGGCCATGGCCGCGATTGCCGCCGACCTGGCCGATGCCGAGCGAATCCTCAATCGAACCCAGACGCTGTCGGGGAAGAATTATGCCACCGAAGCCGATCTGACCAAGTCGCAGGCGAGAGCCGGCGTGCTGCGGGCCCAGCTCCACCAGGCGGAGGCCCAACTCGCGGCGGCGCGACTCGAAGCCCAGCGCTCCGGCGAGGTGCTCGGCAAGCACCGGATCCGCGCACCGTTCGCCGGCGTCGTGGTCGACCGCAGCGCGCAACCCGGCGAGATGATCTCGCCACTGTCGGCCGGTGGCGGCTTCACCCGCACCGGCATCTGCACCATTGTCGACATGGATTCGATCGAGATCGAGGTTGACGTCAACGAGGCCTCGATCGGCCGCCTGCATGCCGGCACCCGCGTCGAAGCCGTGCTCGATGCTTATCCGGACTGGCGCATCCCGGGCGCCGTCATCGCAATCGTGCCAACCGCCAATCGCGAGAAGGCGACCGTCAAGGTCCGCGTCGGCATGGATGTGAAAGATGCGCGCATTCTGCCGGACATGGCGATCAAGGTGACATTCCAGGAAGACGGCGCGCCCGCGGCGGCGCGGTCCGATCCCCCCTAAGCACGCGGGAGCAAGACCCATGTTATCGCCAACCGACCCGATGATCGATATCGTCGATCTGTGCAAGCGGTTCACCAAGGGGAAGGAGACGATCACCATCTTCGATGGTCTCAACCTTGCCATTCCACGCGGCGATTTCGTCGCCGTGATGGGACCGTCGGGATCCGGCAAGACCACCCTGCTCAACCTGCTTGGCGGCATCGACCGCTCCGACACAGGCGGGATCGAGGTCGCCGGTGAGCGCCTTGACCGCCTGTCCGAGAGCGAGCTTTCGCGCTGGCGGGCGTCCCATATCGGCTTCATCTTCCAGTTCTACAATCTGATGCCGATGCTGACCGCGGCGCAGAATGTCGAATTGCCGCTGCTGCTGACCCGGCTCGGCCGCAAGGAGCGGCGCGAGCGGGTCGAGACGGCGCTCGGCGTGGTCGGGCTCGCCGATCGGGTCAAGCACTATCCCAAGGAGATGTCGGGCGGGCAGCAGCAGCGCGTCGCCATCGCGCGCGCCATCGTCTCCGATCCGGCGCTGCTGTTGTGCGACGAGCCGACCGGAGATCTCGACCGCACAACCGCCGACGAGGTCCTGTCGATCCTGCAAGTGCTCAACCGCGATCTCGGCAAAACCATCGTGATGGTGACCCATGACCCGGCGGCGGCGCAATACGCCAAGCGATCGCTGCATCTCGACAAGGGCCACTTCATCGAGAAGGAGCTCGCGGCGTGAACGATTTGGTCCTGATCCGCAAGAATCTGTTCCGCCGGAAATTGCGAGCCGTCCTGATGATGGTCTCGATCCTGATCGCGTTTGCGATCTTCGCCGTGCTGGCGAGCTTCGAGCGCGCCTTCAACGCCGGCCAGGACCGCGCCACGCCCGACCGCCTGGTGGTCCTCAACAAGATCAACTTCACCCAGCCCCTGCCGATCTCCTACTACAATCGCGTCGCGGCTATCGATGGCGTCGCCCAGATCACCCACTTCAGCTGGTTCGGAGGCTATTATCAGGAGCCCAGGAACTTCATCGCTGCCTTTGCTGTCGATCCGGAGAACTGGATGAAGCTTCGCGACAGCGACTTCGTGTTTCCACCCGAGGTCCGCGCGGCCTTCATCCGCGAGCGCACCGGCGTGCTGGTCGGGGCGCGTATGATGGAGAAATGGGGCTGGAAGATCGGTGATCACATTCCGATCTCGAGCAGCATCTGGTCCCAAAAGAACGGCTCGCACGCCTGGGACTTCATCATCGTCGGCAGCTTCACCGCCCGCATTCCGCAGGCCGACACCAACGTCATGCTGATGGGCTACGATTATTTCAACGAGACCCGCTCGTTTGGCAAGGACCTGATCAACTGGCTGGCGCTGCGCACCACGTCGGTGGCCGCGAACGAGCGCGTGACCGACGCCATCGACGGGATGTTTGCCAATTCTCCCTATGAGACGACGACCGACAGCGAGAAGGCCTTCAACAAGGCGTTCGCCGCCCAGCTCGGGAACGTCGCGCTGATCGTCGAGCTGGTGGTCGGGGCGGCCTTCGTGACGATCCTGATGATCGTCGGCAACACCATGGTGATGACGGTGCGCGAGCGCACACGCGAGATCGGGGTGCTGAAGACGCTGGGCTTTCCCGGTGGCCGTATCCTGCGCCTGGTGCTCGGCGAATCGATCCTGCTGGCGTTGCTCGGCGGGCTGCCCGGCCTCTGCGTCGCGCTGCTTCTGATCACCAGGGTGCGAGATAGCCTGATGAGCTTCGTTCCCACGTTGTCGCTATATCCGGATATCGCAGCGGCGGCGGTGGGACTGATGGTCGTGTTCGGTATCATCACCGGTCTGGTACCGGCGCTCAATGCGATGCGCCTCAATATCGTCACTGCGCTCGGACGGAGCTGACCCGATGCGCTCGATTATCCTGCAGATCCTGGCGGTCACCACCATCAATCTCAAGAGCCTGCCGCAGCGCCTGTGGCTGTCGCTGGCGACGGTGATCGCGGTCGGTCTCGTCGTCACCGTGCTCTTGGCGTTTCTCTCCATGGCCAATGGATTCCGGCGCACCATCGCGGATTCCGGCGCGGAGGATATCGCCGTTGTGTTGCGCAGCGGCGCGGTTTCGGAGATCAACAGCGTCGTCCTGCGCGATCAGGTCCGGTTGATCGAGGACGGTCCGGGCATCGCCAAAGCCGCCGACGGCAAGCCGCAGACCTCGGGCGAGCTCTATCTGACGGTCAATGGAATCAAGCGCAGCACGATGACCAAGGCGAGCCTGCCGCTGCGGGGTCTTGGCCCGCAGGGCCCGGCGCTGCGTCGTGGCGTCGTCATGACCGCTGGCCGGATGTTCAATCCGGGCAGCAACGAGATCATCGTCGGCCGGGCGCTGGGCAAGGAATTCGAGGGTTTCGAGCTCGACCAGACGGTGACCTTCAACAATACGCGGTGGACGGTGGTCGGAATCTTCGCCGCTGACGGCAGCGTGTTCGAATCGGAGATCTGGGCCGATCTGCCGGTGCTGCAGAGCCTGTTCAAGCGCGCCGGCGCCGTCCAGACCGTCCGCGCGCGGCTATCGAGCCCCGCGGCGATCGAGACGCTGCGTGCGTACAGCGACAACGATCCGCGACTCAAGCTCGACGTGATGTCGGAGGCCGCCTACTTCGCCCAGCAGGCGTCGAATACCTCGGACCTGATTCAGAAGCTCGGCTGGCCACTGGCGATCGCGATGGCGTTCGGCTCGCTCGCCGGCGCGCTCAACACGATGTACTCTTCGGTCGCGGCGCGCGCGACCGAGATCGCGACCTTGCGCGCCATCGGGTTCGGCGGCTTTTCGGCGTTCGTCGGCACGCTGGTCGAGTCGCTGATCCTCGCTGCGATCGGGGGCGTGATCGGGGCCGCGGCCACTTTCTTGATTTTTGACGGCTTCACCGCCTCGACCATGGGCGGAAGCTTCAGCCAGGTCGTGTTCAACTTCCAGCTCAGCCCACGCCTCATCGGCCAGGGCCTGTTGCTCGCGCTTGCGGTCGGCCTGTTCGGCGGACTGTTTCCCGCCCTCCGCGCCGCCCGCATGCCGATTGTCGCCGGGCTCTATGGCTGATCGCCCGCGGCGTTTGCTGCGGGCGCAGGTGACTTGCATCGTTTGCCCCTCGCTGAACTGCGCTGGCTTGTTCGCATCTGGCATAAGTTGAGCGCAGCGGGCGCCGCGTGTGAAGCGATCCCAGCCTCCCTCCAGCCCCCACCGAATTTCCTTCATTCAATCTCGCCCGCCCCGCGAGAGGAACAGTTAACGATCTTCAATAGCCGAGCCTTAAGCGTCCGAGCCTAGGTTTGGCGGCGCAGGGTTCGACGCAGCCGGATCGTGCAGCTGTTGTCGCCGGCTCATGGCGCGGAGGACGTCATGGTCTGGATCGTCTTAGGGGTTAGCGGGCTTCTGGCGCTGATCGCTGTCGCGATACCGCAGTTGATAGTTTTCGGCCTGGCGCTTCTGATCATTCCCGGCCTCGTTCTCTGGGCCGCGCCCACCGTGTTCCTCTATACGGCGACGTTTGCGATCGTGCGCCGCTATCTGCCCGTCCCTTTCCCGCGCGCTGCCAATCTCATTGCGGGCGTCATGACGCTCGGCCTCGGCGTCGTCGTAACGTTGCCGATGGCACTGTCCGGGCGGCACGCCTTCCATCAGGCGACACAGGGGGACGTGGTCCCGTCCGATCGCGTCGTCATTGCCGGGGACGTTCTCCTCGACAGCGACAGGACACCGACCGAAGGCAGCGAGCTCAATTGGCGCGTGCCGTGCTATGCGCTGTGCGCCTCATTGCTGGATACGCCCGGCGTGACCTCGGTCACGCTCACCGGCACGAATGAGCGCGGCGATGCGGTGAAGCCGATCAGCTATCGCCTGGTGCCCAAGAGCGAAGCCGGCTCCAATGATGTGGCTCCGAAAAAGCCCGAGCTGATCCTGCAATACCTGCCGGAGAAGCGGGTCATTGGTGCTCCCGAGGTCATCATCGCGGCGCGCAAGGCGCGGGAGAATGCAGTCATCTCCCACTGGGCTCTGCGGCTTGCAAGCGACGTCACGCTGTCCATCGTTCCGTCGCCTCCGCATCACGATCTGACGATCAAGATGACGTCCGCGATCGGCCGGGACGCCCATGGGGTCGGCCTCAAGCAACTGGATTTGCGCGACCGCGGTGGACGCGTGCTGCTGCGCCGTGAATACGCGACGGCCGACGTCGTCGTGGCGCCGCTGCTTCTAACGCCTTCCGACATGCTCACCCGCTCTGGCTGGGAACTGGCGCGGACCACGCTGCAAGCCGGTAACGGCTTCGCCGGCGTCCAGCCGATCAAGGTGCTGTTCGATCAAACGACGCTGGCGCGGCCGCCCGAACCGCAAGATGCCACGGCCGTCGACCGCCGCGATGGCGTGACCGACATGCGCGACCGGGTCGCCGCGGCCCTGCGGCAACCCGATCCTCAGGTGGACCTCGCGCTCGCGCCCCGCTGGCTTGCGACGCTCGACTGGTTTTCCATGAAAGACGGCGATTACGAACTGCTTGGCAAGGTGATTGCCGACACCAGGGTGACCGATCTGCGGCCGCTGTTCGACAACGTCCGCGCTCCCGTGCGGCCGGAGCTTCGCGGCGCCATCATCGCGCGATTGATCAATCCCGCGACGCCTCCTGAGCTGCGCAGCAGTCTCGATGGTCTGGTGCGCAAGATGGCCCCTGGCACGTTTGCGGTGCCCACAGCCGACGAGATTGCGCTGTTGCGCGACCAGTCGATGCGACTGAATCTGCCCCATCTGATCGAGCGCCTGTCCGATCAGGGCCAGGCAGCCGTACCGGAACTGGTGCGTATCCTTCAGGCGGATGTGCAGGTCGAGCCGTGGCAGAGGCGGCGACACGTCGTCGAGGCCGTGTGCCGTGCGTTCATTCGGCTGGGGCCTGATGCCGCCGGTGCGCTGCCTGATGTCATCGCATTGTTCGATCAACCGCGTCGGCCGCTCGGCGGCGATGTGAGTCACATGTCCTGGTGGGGCGTCGCCATGGTTCGCATGGGTCGCGCGATCGACGAGGTACCGTTTCCGCCGAAGTCTACCCCTCAGGACATCGCCCAAGGCCGGTCCTTCATCGTGCAGGCCGCGGAGCGCGCTCACAATCGTCCCGAATGGGACCGGGACAGCGACAAGTGCGTGAGGTGAGCAGTCCCGTGGCCGCGAAGTCCTACCCCAGCCTCTTCCGCTGGCTCAGATACCGCAGCGCGAGCTTGATGAAATTGTGGACCACCATCGACGTCTCGTCCTCCCTGAACACCAGGAACACGTCGGCCGCGGGCGGTGAGGGCCGGATCGGACGAAACACGATATCGGCCGTCGTAAAACGCGCGATCGACTGCGGCACGAGCGCGACGCCGAAGCCGGCCGCGATCAAGCTCGGGATCGACTGCGCGTCCACGACTTGCTGGGACACCTTCGGCAGGAAGCCGGCATCGACGCAGCAGGTCTGCACATAGCGCGCGAAATCGGAGCTGTTGGGGTCCAGGATGACGTGATCCTCCGACGCCAACTCACCGAGGGCGATGCGCTTGCGTTGCGCCAGCCGGTGCGAGCGGGACACCGCGAGGACGACCTCTTCCCGCCATGCCAGCTTGCTGGTCAGGTCGCGTTCACCGGGAATGCCGCGAATGAGCGAGATGTTGGTCGTGCGGTTGAGCAGGGCCGCGATCTGCAGCGCTGGCGCCTGCTCATGTACCGTCATCCTGACCAGGGGCGCGACCTGCCGGTAGGCCGCAAGCAACTCCGCCAGACGACCGCGCAGAATGGAGCCGGTCGCGCCAAGGTCCAACGTTCCGATCAGGCCGGCGCCGATCGACCGTACCTCGTCTTCAGCGGACTTGACCTGTTGCAGGATCGCGCGCCCCCGCAGCAGCATCGCTTCACCGGCCTGCGTCAGCTCGACCTTGCGGCTCGTTCTGTAGAGCAGCTGGGTGCCCAGCTCCGCCTCGAGGGCCTGGATATGCTGGCTGAGCGGCGGCTGCGAAAGGTGCAGCCGCCGGGCGGCGAGGGTGAAGCTGCGCTCCTCGGCCACCGCAATGAAGTATCTGACCTGGCGAAGGTCCATAGGGAAAACCTATCAATCGTGTCGTTCTATATATTGGACTTGATGTCGCACCTGGTCAACGAATGACCGATGGAGCCCTTCTTCCGTCGTGCAAGCGGCGGATGGCTCCGGACGCAGCGGCGCCATGTCGCCGCCAACGACAAGAAATGGCGAAAGGCTCAAAGCCGACCAAGCCAGACAGACACAAGCCCCAGCGAGCGAGGAAAACCATGCCCAGGATCTTCAAGTCACTCTTCTTCCAGGTCGTCGTCGCACTCGCGCTCGGCATTGCCCTCGGCATGGCCTATCCGGGCACAGCATTGCAGATGAAGCCGCTCGGTGACGGCTTCATCAAGCTCATCAAGATGCTGGTGCCCGTAATCGTGTTCTGCGTCGTGGTGCAGGGAATTTCAGCGGCCGGGGACCTGTCGAAGGTCGGAAGGGTCGGCATCCGCGCGCTGCTCTATTTCGAGATCGTCACCACCGTCGCCCTGATGTTCGGCATTGCGCTGGCCTATTATTTCCAGCCCGGCGCCGGCATGAACATCGATCCCAGCACGCTGGATGCCAAGGCGCTCAGCGGATTCAGCCAGACCGCGGCCCAGGTCGCCGGCGGCGGCGTCTCCGAGTTCCTGATGAAGCTGATTCCCGGCACGATCGTGGGCGCCTTCAGCTCCGGCGACGTCCTGCAGGTGCTGATCGTCTCGATCATGTTCGGCTGCGCCGTGTCATTGTGCGGCGAGCGCGCAAAGCCGGTCGTCGATTTCATCGAGCGCGTCAACGAGATCATCTTCAAGATGATGAATTTCGTGGTCCGGCTCGCCCCGATCGGCGTCTTCGGTGCGATCGCGTTCACCGTCGGGAAGTACGGCATCGGTTCGCTCAAGCAGCTCGGCGGCCTCGTCGGCCTGTTCTACCTGGCCGTCATCCTCTTCGTGGTGGTCGTTCTCGGCGCGATCATGCGCCTGTCCGGCTTCAGCCTGTTCAAGCTGCTGGCCTATCTGCGCGAGGAACTAATGATCGTGCTCGGCACCGCCGCGGGCGACAGCGTGCTGCCGCAGACCATGCGCAAGCTCGAACTGCTCGGGATCAAGCGATCGACGGTCGGCCTCGTCATCCCGACCGGGTATTCGTTCAACCTGGATGCGTTCTCGATCTACCTGACCCTGGCGGCGGTCTTCATTGCACAGGCGACCAATACCCCGCTTGCCATGGGAGACCTGCTGGCGATCCTCGGCGTCGCGCTGCTCACCTCCAAGGGGGCTCACGGCGTCCCGGGCTCGGCCATTGTCGTCCTCGCCGCGACGCTGTCGGCTATACCGGCCATCCCAGCGATCGGGCTGGTGCTGATCTTGTCGGTGGACTGGTTCATTGGTATCGCTCGCGCGCTCGGCAATTATGTCGGAAACTGCGTTGCGACGGTCGTCGTCGCCTCATGGGAAGGCGACCTTGATCGCGCGAAGGCCCGTCGTATCCTGGATGGCGAGATGGTTCCTTCAGGCGAATCTCTGCAGGCCGATGCCGCGGGTGCGGATGCTCCCGTCGCGGGTTTGCAGACGCTTTGAACGTGGACGCATGTGAGGTTGGCGATGGCGACACTTTCGATCGAACTCCTGACGAAGCAGGCGTTCGCACCGTTCGGGGACGTCGTCGAAACGGAAGGGGCAATACCCCTGTCGATCAACCAGGGCTATGCCAGCCGCTTTAACGAGCTTGCCAATATCGACGTCGCCGCGGAGGGCGGACAGGTCAACATCAGCTGGTTTGTCGCCTCGGTGCGCCCCGCGCCGATCGCAATCCGCCTGATGGAGCGCCATCCGCTCGGAAGCCAGCTGTTCATGCCGCTCAATGGCGTGGACTGGCTGGTCGTGGTTTGCATGGACCCGCGCAATGCTGCTAGCTATCGGGCGTTCGCGGCGACGGGGCATCAGGGGGTCAACTATGCCCGCAACTGCTGGCACCACCCGCTTCTGGTTCGCAAGGAGGCAAGCCCGTTTCTTGTGGTCGACCGCAAGGGCGAGGGGAATAATCTCGAAGAATATTGGCTGGACGAGACGATGCAGCTCGATCTGATGCCGGATCACCGTTCCGGAGCGTAATCCGTGGGCTACTGCTGACCCATCGCACCGGTAACCTCACGAGGCGCAAAGATGTCATCGCGAACTTATCACGTGCCGCAGGGCGGCCTTCCGCCGCAGACGGATCTTCTGAGCGGCCGGGCGGTCTTCACGACCGCATACGCCGTCATTCCGGGCAACGTGCAGCGCGATATCGTCACGAGTTACCTGCCGCATTGGGACAATACGCGCGTCTGGGTGCTGGCACGCCCGCTCTCCGGCTTTGCCGAGACGTTCTCCCACTATCTGATGGACATCGCGCCGGCCGGGGGAAGTGAAAAGCCCGAGCCCGATGAGAACGCCGAGGGTGTGCTGTTCGTCGTGGGCGGGCAGGTCACTCTCAAGCTGGTGGGCAAGGAAACGGAGCTGAAGGCCGGCAGCTTTGCCTATGTGCCGTCGGGTTGCGAGTGGAGCCTTCGCAATCGCGGGGCGGCGCCGACCCAGCTTCACTGGATCCGCAAGCTGTACCAGCGTGTGCCGGGTTTGGCCGATCCCGAGCCGATCGTGGCCCACGAAGGTTCGATTGCGCCGGTGCCGATGCCTGATACCGAGGGGCGGTGGGCCACCACGCGCTTTGTCGATCCCGCCGACATGCGCCATGACATGCACGTCAACATCGTGACGCTCGAACCGGGGGGAACGATCCCCTTTATGGAGACGCACGTCATGGAGCACGGGCTGTATGTGCTCGAGGGCAAGGCGGTCTACCGTCTCAATCGCGATTGGGTGGAGGTCGAGGCCGGAGATTATATGTGGCTGCGCGCGTTCTGCCCGCAGGCCTGCTACGCAGGCGGCCCCGGCCGGTTCCGCTATCTTCTCTACAAGGACGTCAACCGGCACATGAATCTGCGGCAGGGCGCGCCGCTGGTCTAGTCAAAGCGCCAGATCAGGGCCCATAACGTGTAGAGCGACAGCGCGATCGGCGCGATCGCCACCGGCGCCTGATCGCCGCGCAGTGCGGCGAGGATCGCACAGGACGCGGTCGCGAGGCCGATGCTCATCATGATGGCGATGATGCGGGCCCAATTGGCGTGGTGACCGATTCCGCGCCCGACGAGGTAGAGCAGGATGGCGAACAACAGCGCCGCGACCGCCGCAATCGCCAGGATGACGACGACCCAGAAACCGGGGCCGGTGAGCAGCGCGGACAGGACCTTGCCGGCGCCGCGCGCGCCGTTGTGCAGCAGTCCGGCAAGGCCATAGGTGCCGACATCCACCGGCGCGCTGGTATCCGCCGGCAATCGGCGCAGCGTCATTGCGGTGTCGGCAAAATCGATCAGCGCGGCGACGGCTGCGACGCCAAGCAAGGCTCCGGTTAGCCGGAAGCCGAGGGCGATGATCATCAGGTGAGAAATCATGCTGCGTTGGTGTCGGTCGGTGACCGCGAGGTTCACCTGGCGCCTTATCCGGACGCAATCCAGTTGCGCAAGCCCTCGACGCTGCGGAATCCGTCGGCGGCGTAGCAGTGGATCGACGGAGCGGCGCCTTGCATCATCTCGGCCAGCGCGTGTCCTGGACCGAGGTCCAGGACACGATCGACGCCTTGCTCCGCAAGAGCCTCCAGTGTCGCCGCCCAGCCGATCTCGCGTGCGACCTGGCTTGCGAGCCTTGCCATTGCATCCGGCACGGAGAAGATGCGTTCGCCGCCATCTCCGGCGAGGAGGATTTTCCGGTCTGCGACAGGGGCGAATGTGCTTGCCGCGAGCGCCTGCTGCAGGGGCTCACAGGCGGGCGCGAGCCGCGACGTGTGAGAGGCGATCTTGACGGCGAGAAGGCCGGCGCGCGCGGCGCGCTGCGTTGATGCCTCGTGGCAGAGATTGATCACGTCCCGCTCCGTGCCGCCAACCACGTAAAGGAGATCGGGGTTCCTGATCGCGATCTCGCAGCTATGCTTTGCAAGCAGCGTTTCGAGTGTTGGCCGTTCGAGCCCGCGGACATAGCCGAGCCGTCCGTCCGGACCGGGCACGCTATCCATCAATCGCGCGCGAATAGCTGTTAGCCGCAAGGCTTCGTCGGCAGTCCATATTCCCGCAACGCTCCAGGCTGCCATTTCGCCGACGCTGTAGCCAGTGACGACGGTTGGTCCGGTCAGCAGATCGGCAATGCAGGCGTGGATCGCGAGGGCCGATGTGACGGTCAGGATCTGGCTGACACGGTTGGCGGCCAGCTCGTCCGTGCCGCGCGTCCTAACGAGCTCGCGCGGGTCTTCACCGAGACAAGCTGTTGCCGCCATGAAGATCGGCTCCGCGACAGGGTTCTCCGAGACCAGATCAAGGATCTTGTCCGAGAGGGTCCCCTGACCGCCGCAGAGCAGTGCTAGCATCCGGATTCAAACCGATCGACGAACAGGGCCATGGCAAGCAGATCTGCCGAGCCGCCCGGACTGAGATTGCGCGCGACGAAAGCCCGGTGAATGCCGGTTGCGCGATCATGCCAGCCTGGGCGGCCGATTCCGCCCGCGGCAAGAAATGCGGATGCGCTGGCTTGTGCGAAGTGCAATCCATCGGCTCCACCCCGGTGCAGCAGATTGGTGTCGGCGACCTCGGCGATCAGCGCCATGCAGGTCTGGACCCGGACCGCCTCCTCATCATGAGCCGCGAGCTGCCGCGCCGCATGCAGCGCGGGAACGGCGACATTATAGACGGAGGGAAAGCCGCAAGCGGCTTCCGCCCGGGCGCCGCCGGCGCCGTAGCGCCGTGATGCCACGGCGCCATGGCTGCGCAGGGATATCGGGCCGTCGAGGATGGCGTTGCCCCAACGTTGCGACACCAGTTCGCCGAGCGGCTTGCGGATGCCGAGTGCGCCGCGATAGCCGGCCGCGGCGCAGAGCAGGCCCAGTCCGAAGATCGCGCCGCGATGCGTGTTCACGCCTGAGGTCGCCGCCAGCATCGCACGTTCCGCCGCAACTCCGATCGCGCGCAACCGGCCCATGCCGGCGCCCTCGGCGCCTGCGGCGGCGAGTTCGCTGAAGAATGGTGCCAGCGTGTCGGCGCTCCGGCGCAGCAGCGCGGCATCCATGTCGCGATGCGCACCGTTGTCGACATGGCTGACCAGCCCCGGCTTCGGATAGGTCTCGACCTCGAGCGTCAGGCAGAGCGAGGCGAGACGGCCGAGCTGCTCAGCATCGAATGCGCGTTGCGGCGCCGCTTGCCATCTCAGGGCAAGGTTCATGACGCGGCTCCGGACAGAAAGGCCGCGCGCGTCGTGCTCGCGACACCGGTCGGACCTTTCACGAGAACTTCGTCCTCGTCATTGCCGATCAGCTCACGCCATTGCGCGCCGCCGGCGGGACCCGTGATCTCGCCGTCCAACCGCATTGGCGCTTGCCTGGCAATCGCGGCGATGGCGGACGGCAGGGTCTCCGTTTGCGTTGCTGCCGACAGCGGCCAGAGCAGATCGAGGTCCGAACCCTCGGTAAGGTAGGGAAGGCCGGTGAGATGCTGCCAGGCCAAGCTGCCGAACGTGCGGGTCTCCGGCAGAAGTTGAAGCAGCAGGTCTATCGTCGTGCGCCAATGCGCAGGCGCTGCTGCTGCGGCGTCGGCCAGCAAGGGGGGCGGGGCGGATGCGACGATATCGGCGGCGGCGAGCGAGATCGCAATGCGCCGTTTGCCGTGGCTGGCCGGCAGCGGCAGGCCGAGCGGAATCATTCCGGCGACGTCGCTGCAAGCTGGCCGGCGAACGATGAGCGGATGGCCGGCACCGACCCAGCCTGCGACGATCGGCTCGCTGGCGAGCTCGGGATAGCGGTTCATCACGGCGCTCCATCCGGACGCCGACGCCTTCACCATGCTGTGGCGCGCGAGAGTGTCAGCCATGTCGCGCGTCCTGATGGGATGCCGTTGCGAGTGCGACAACACGATCGGCGATCTCGAGCGCCTTGCGCCGGCCGCCGCGCGCGGCGCCGAGCCGGCTGCGATCGTCCTGTCCTTGCGGTCGTTGCAGCACGGCGGCAAGCTGCGGCGCGAGGGGCGCGCCTGCGTCCCAGACGACATCAATGCCGCCTGTCCGCACCATGTTGTCGAGCCCGGGCGCGAACACCGGCGTTGCTTCGGCCTTCGCCTTCAGCACATCGATCGGCAGCTTGGTGACCCGCGCCATCGATGGCAGATCCATCACCGCAGGATGGGCGCCGGGCAGCGCGACCAGCGTGCCGGTGGCGAGCGCAGTAGCGATGAATGCGCCGGCGGCGCTGCCGCCATAGAGCAGGCCGATGGTGTGATGCCCCTCGGCTTCGGCCAGCAGCAGCGTCTTGGCGAGATGCGACAAATACTCGCTGAGGCCGAGCAGCTCGTCGCGCTTGCTCATGCGCTGGCTGGCAGAATCCACCAGGATCAGGATCGGCGCGCGATTGCCCGATTTGACGATCTCGATGAGGCGTCCCGCGAGCACGATGGCTTCGTCCACGCCGAGCGGCTGGCCTTGCGTGATGCCGAGCACGTGGATTGGTCCGCCGCCGGACAGCACCGCCTGCCCGGAGATCATCGCGCCCGAGGTTTCGATGCTACTGCCGTTCGGGAAAAGGCCGGCCAGGATGTCATCGAGCGTCATCGGCGCTCTCCCTGTTATTGGCCGCGCGAAGGAACGCGCCGGTCGGACGTGCGGGGATCTCGGTCGGCTGGTCGATGCCAAGCGTCTGCCAGATCTCGACGGCATCCTCGACTTCGCCAAAGCGCTGCAACCGTCGCTCCAGACGCGCCTGTTCGGCTGCGAGAACCGCGACGTCACATCCTGGGCTGATCTTGAGCGCGACGATCGCGGATTGTCGAAACGCCAGCGCCTCGTCGTCGACGAACGCATCGGCGCCGCCGATCAGGAAGCGGTGCTTGCCGCCCATCGTGCGCCAGACTAGCGCGCGGTCGCGCGAGTCGAATTCCTCGATGCCCCTGTTGGTCTCGATCACTTCGGGGCCGCTGACGCTGAGCCGGCCCTGTTCGGAGATAATCACCTTCGAGCAGGTGCCGGCGATCAGGCTGCCGCCGCCATAGCAGCCGGCGCGGCCCCCAATCAGGCCGACGACGTTGACGCCGGCGCGGCGCGCCTCGATCACCGCGCGCATGATCTCCGCGATCGCGAGCTCGCCGGCATTGGCCTCCTGCAGCCGCACACCGCCGGTGTCGAACAAGATCAGCACGTCTTGGCTGAGCGCGCGCGCCGCTCGCAAGAGCCCGGTGAGCTTGGCGCCGTGGACTTCACCGAAGGCGCCGCCCATGAAGCGCCCCTCCTGCGCGGCGAGGAGAACGGCTTTGCCGTCCAGCCGGCCGCGGCCGACGACGATGCCGTCGTCGAACTGCTCGGGTAGGTCGAAGATCGCCAGATGCGGGCTGATCTCGCGCAACTCCGGTCCGATGAATTCGCAGAAGCTGCCGGCATCGACCAGCGCGTCGATGCGCTGCCGGGCGCTGGCCTCGTACCAGCTCAGCGAGACGTCATTGCAGGTCGCAGCTGTCATCGTTCCGGCTCCTCGATCTTGCGAACGCCCTGGGCAAGCCGCAGCGCGACCGTGTCAGGCCGCGCGCCGCCGTCATTGATGGAGATGCGCAAGCCGCCGGCAGGGCGACGTGTGACGAAGTCGCGGACCACGGCGTCCCACACCGCGCCGAACCCGTGCGCGGCGGTGGCGATGTCGATTGTGCAGGTGTCGGCCGGCGGGGACCGTTCCAGCAGCACTTCGAGATTGCCGGAGGCAACCACGCCGACGATCGCCTGCGCGCGGGTGCCGCCGGCACTTCGTGGGGCAGTCAGTCTGAAGCTGAGCTTTTCCATGCAAACCTCACCAATTGCGGAAGCGGCTGGGCGGACGATAAAGACCGCCGGACGCCAGCATGAGATCCTTGATCGAGCGGGCCGCGAGCAGGTTGCGGTCGGCGTCGAGCGGATCGATGCCGAGATCTTCAGGGCGCTGGATCACGCCACGCTGCCGGAGCTGCTCGATCAGTTTTGCATCACGCGCGCGGCCGATGTCGGTGTAGCCGGCAACGCCGCGGATGGCCTGCTCGCGCTCGTCCTTGCTGCGGCACATCAGCAGGTTGGCGATGCCTTCTTCGGTGACGATGTGGGTCACGTCGTCCGAGTAGACCATGACAGGCGCGAGATCGAGCTTGAGCTCCTCGGCCAGATCGAGCGCATCGAGCCGCTCGACGAACAGAGGCGTGTTGCGATCGCCAAAGGTCTCGCCGATCTGCACCACCAGCTTGCGGCCGCGGCGCAGCGCTGCGTTGGTATCAGGGTCGGCCTCGGCGCCGGCCTTGAGCCAGGGTTCGCTCGGATGGCGGCGGCCGCGCGGATCGGAGCCCATGTTGGGGGCGCCACCAAAGCCGGCGATGCGGCTGGTCGTCACTGTCGAGCTGTGGCCTTCGAGATCGATCTGGAGCGTCGATCCGATGAACATGTCGCAGGCATAGAGGCCTGCGGTCTGGCAGAAGGCGCGGTTGGATCGCAGCGAGCCGTCGGGGCCGGTGAAGAACACATCGGAGCGCGCCGCGACGTAATCCTCCATGCCGACTTCCGATCCAAAACAATGGATCTGCTCGACCCAGCCGGCCTCGATCGCCGGAATCATCGTGGGATGCGGGTTGAGCGCAAAGTGCGTGCAGACCTTGTCCTTGAGGCCGAGCTTCTCGCCATAGGTCGGCAGCAGCAGCTCGATCGCGGCGGTGTTGAAGCCGATGCCGTGATTGAGCCGGCGCACACCGTAGGGTGCGTAGATGCCCTTGATGGCGAGCATCGCCGTCAGGATCTGGGTCTCGGTGATGGCGGCGGGGTCGCGGGTAAACAGCGGCTCGACATAGAAGGGACGGCCAGCCTCGACCACGAAATGCACGAGGTCGCCAGGGATATCCACGCGTGGCACCTTGTCGACGATCTCGGTGACCTGCGCCACGACGAGACCGTTCTTGTAGCTCGTCGCCTCGACCACCGTCGGCGTGTCCTCGGTGTTCGGCCCCGTATAGAGATTGCCGTCCTTGTCGGCGCTCACCGCCGCGATCAGCGCGACGTTCGGCGTGAGGTCGATGAAGTAGCGGGCGAATAGCTCGAGATAGGTATGGACGGCGCCGAGCTCGATCTTGCCGCCGAACAGCATGCGCGCGATGCGCGCCGATTGCGGGCCGGAATAGGAGAAGTCGAGCCGCCGCGCGATGCCCTTCTCGAAGATGTCGAGGTGGGAGGGCAGGACCACGCCTGATTGCACCATGTGCAGGTCATGGACATCCCGGGGGTCGAGGTTCGCGAGCGCCGAGGCGAGCATGTCGGCCTGCTTTTGATTATCGCCCTCCAGGCACACCCGGTCGCCTGACCGGATCACCCCCTTCAGAAATGCGGGGAGGTCGGGAATCGGGACGACCTTCCCCCTGGCGTGCTGTCGGCCGGCCGCGAGGCGTTCGCCTAGGGCGGCCTTTTGCATACCCCAATCGCTCATTTCGGCTCCCTGGCATGCGAGGTTGGTCTTCGATGGCGTCGAATGTATGCGTATTGCCTTCGAATGTCAATTAGTGTATACGTAAACCCATAAGCGATGGATATTCGCATACACAGGAGGGAATTTATGATGCGAATGCATGCAGAAGGCCCGTATCCGGGGACTCGCGCCCCGCTCACAGAGGGGAGGCGCCCGTGACCATTTCAGGCGTAGCTCTGCTTGCGATCTGCACGCTGCTGGGGGGCCTGCTTGGGGACCTGCTCGGCGTTGCCCTCGGTGTGAAGGCCAATGTCGGCGGCGTCGGCATTGCGATGATGTTCTTGATCGCCGCCCGGCTCTGGCTGGTGCGGCACGGCCTGCTCAGCCGCGGGCTCAACACCGGCGTCGAGTTCTGGGGCAGCTTCTACATTCCGATCGTGGTCGCCATGGCCGCGCAGCAGAACGTCGTCGCCGCGGCGAAAGGCGGTCCGATTGTCGTCATTGCGGGGCTAGGCGCGGTCGCGGTGTGTTTCACGATGGTGGCCTTGATCGGCCGGCTCAGTGGCCGCGTCGAGACCATGGACGAGATCGAGGCCCGAGAGGCGATCGAGGCGAATGTGCCCCACTTCAAATCCGGGAGGGTTGGATGACTATGATCTCTCACGTTCTCGCCGCCAATGCGCTGATCACGGCGTTCGCCGCCGTCGGGATCCTGATGTGGATCTCGGGTGCGATCTCGAAATACCTCACCTTCGGGCGCATCCACGGCTCGGCGATCGCGATCATGCTGGGTCTCGTGCTGGCCTTTTTCGGCGGGCTTGCCACCGGCGGCGAAAAGGGCGTCGCCGACCTGCCGGCGCTGACCGGGATCGGCCTGATGGGCGGCGCGATGCTGCGGGATTTCGCCATCGTCGCCACCGCCTTCGAGGTCGATGTCATCCATGCGCGCAAGGCCGGATTGATCGGTGCGGTCGCGCTCGGACTGGGAACGGTCGTTCCGTTCATTCTGGGCGTTCTCGTTGCCGCAGCCTTTGGCTACACTGATGCCGAATCGCTCACGACGATCGGCGCGGGTGCGGTCACCTACATCGTCGGTCCGGTCACGGGGGCCGCGATCGGCGCGTCGTCGCCGGTCATTGCGCTCTCGATCGCGACCGGTGTATTCAAGGCGGTGATCGTGATGATCGGTACGCCCTTCGTCGCGAAGATGATAGGCCTCGACAATCCGCGCAGCGCAATGGTGTTCGGCGGCTTGATGGGGACGGTCAGTGGCGTTTCCGGAGGTCTTGCGGCAACCGATCGGCGTCTGGTGCCTTACGGCGCATTGACCGCGACGTTTCATACCGGGTTGGGATGCCTGGCCGCACCGTCCATTCTCTACTTCACGGTGCGCGCAATCATAGGAAGCTGAATGGCAGGTCTGTTCAAAGTCGCAGCCGAAGCAGAAGAAGATGGCGGCCTCCTCTCCGATCGCATCCGCAATGCGCTCACGGACGAGATCGCGTCCGGTGCGCTCGTCGCCGGTTCGGCTCTGGAAGAGCAGCAGCTTGCCGATCGCTTCGGGGCTTCCCGCACGCCGGTGCGGGAGGCGCTGCGGCAGCTCGTCGTCAGCGGACTGGTCGAGGTGCGTGGGCGTCGCGGGGTCGTGGTGGCGCGGATGACGCCCGAGCGGATCATGGACATGTTCGAGACCAGCGCAGAGGTGGAAGCCATGTGCGTCCGCCTCGCGACCTATCGCATGACGCCGCTCGAGCGCAGCCGCCTGATCGAGCTGCACGAAGGTTCGCGGGCGATGGTCGAGGCCAGTGACGTCGATGCCTACGATGCCTTCAACCGGGTGTTCCACGAATGCATCTACAGCGCGACGCACAACTCGTTCATGGCCGAGCAGGCCCAGGACGTGCGTGCGCGGTTGAGTGCCTTCCGCCGCACGCAATTGCGGCAGGGCGATCGCATTCGCAAGTCCCGCGACGAGCATGATGCCATCATGCAGGCGATCGCCGAGGGCGACGGCGAGACCGCCTCACGCCGGATGCGTGCGCATATGCTGAACGCCGCGGCGGCGCTGCGGCGTTACATCGAAGACCGCGTCAGGTCGGTTCAGTCGCCTGAGCCCGACGACGTTTGATGCCGCGCCGTCCGACCCGTGCGTCATAGCGGGAACGTCAGCGATTTCGCCAGCCTGACCAGATCGACCTGGCGGCGGCATCCCGTCTTCTCGAACACATGAAGCAGATGGGTTTTCACGGTGGCGACGGACACGCCGAGCAGCCCTGAGATCGCGTCGCGTGTATGTCCCTCGCAGATGAGCTCGAAGATGCGGATCTCGGCCGGCGTCAAATCGTAGAGCTGGTTGAGGGCGACGTGAGACATCTGCGGCGGTCCCGAGGCCGACGCCACGAACAGCGCCGCGGCGGCGCGCTGGGCCAGGCGGGCTCGCATGTGGCCGCGTCGCAGCGGCAGGACGTGGATGACGAGAGGGGCGCCGTTCGGGCGAGGGACCGCGATGCCAATGCCTTTCTGGCCGAGTGCGGCCTCGTCCCTTGCGGCTTGTGCGACGGCCGACTGCAATGTGGCGCTCGTCGTCGCGGACTCAACCGCGATCCGGCCATGTCGGGTCGTGATCGGATCGCCGGCTGCGAGCATCGCGGTGGCGGCGGCGTTGCTGTGAACGATCCTCGACTCCTCGTCCGCGAGGACGACGCCGACGGTCAGAGCCTCCATGGTCGCGGCGAATGTCGTGGCTTCCACCGTCTTCATGTCGAACAGGTTGCTGATGGTCACGGCGCGGCGGATGTGGGGCGCGAGAAGGCGCAATCCGTTGACCTGCGCATCGTCGATGGCGCCGGCGGATTCGTGCTGGCTGAAGATCGCATTTCCGACCATCATTCTGTCGCGCACGAGACCGACGGCAACGGCGTCGAACAGGCCCTTGGGCAGGGCCCATTCGCGATAATAGCGATTGCCGGAAATGATCTCCTGCCGGACCGCCTGGGATTGAACGATGGGTTCGCCGAGCGGGTATTGCCGGATACGCTCGGCACCGCCCCAGAGCTCGATGATGTCGGCCCCATAGCCGATCGCATTCCGGGTCATCTCGGTCAGGTCGGAGCCGGAGACCGCATTGACGACGGCTTTCATGTTGGTGAGGCTGGCCACCGAAAGCGCGCCGGTGGCAAAGCCGAACTCCGCGCATATCTCGTTCAGGATGTCGGCCCAGCGTTCAGGTGCGAGCACGCAATCATAGATGCCGCCGATGAGGTACGAAAACCTTTCGACCGAAGCCTGCTGCATTCCAAACCACTCACTTCAAAATTATACCGGAAACGTCAGCGACTTCGCGAGCCTGACCAGATCGACCTGGCGGCGGCATCCCGTCTTCTCGAACACATGAAGCAGGTGCGTTTTCACGGTGGCGACGGACACGCCGAGCAAGTCCGAGATCGCGTCGCGTGTGTGTCCTTCGCAGATGAGCTCGAAGATGCGGATCTCGGCCGGCGTCAGGTCATAGAGCTGGTTGAGCGCGACATGAGACATTTGCGGCGGGCCGGAGGCTGATGCCACGAAGAGGGCGGCGGTGGCGCGCTGGGCGAGGCGGGCCCGCACGGAGCCGCGTCGCAGCGGCATGACGTGGATGACGAGCGGATCACCGCTCGGGCGAAGGATCGGGATGCCGATGCCCTTCTGGCCGAGTGCCGCCTCGTCCTTCGCGGCCTGTGCGATGGCCTGATGCAACGAGGTGGTCGTCGCCGTCGACTGAACCGCGATCCGGCCCTGTCGCACCAGGATAGGATCGTTTGCCGTGAGCATGGCATCGGCTGCGGCATTGGCGTGAACGATCTTCGCATCCTCGTCGACGAGGACGACGCCGACCGTCAGGGCCTCGACGGTCGCGGCGAATGTCGCGGCCTCCACGGTCTTCATGTCGAAGAGATTGCTGATCGTCACGGCGCGGCGGATGTGAGGTGCGAGGACGCGCAAACCGCTGATCTGTATCTCTTCAATGGCCCCGTCAGACTCATGCTGAGCGAACATGGCATTTCCGATTATTGTTTTCTCGCGAACAAGGGCGACGCCGACGGCGTCAGACAAGCCCCTGGGCCGGGCCCATTCCCGATAATACCGATTGCCGAGAATGACCTCCTCCGGAACGGCCTGGGATCGAATGATCGGTTCTCCAAGCGGATATCGCCGAATGCGCTCGGCGCCGCCCCAGAGTTCGACGATATCAGCCGCATACTCGATGCTGTACTGGGCTAACGTCTGGACAGGGGCGGTACCAGCGGCCGCATTTACTCCGATCGTCCGGTTTGTCAGGCTGCATGCCGAGAGTATCGCGGTCGCGAACCCGAACTCCGTGCGAATCTCGTTCAGAACCCTCGTCCACTGTTCGGGCGCAATCACACAATCGTAGATCGCGCCGATGAGGTCAGAGAATTTCTCGACCAAGGCCTGCTGCATTCCGAACCACTCACTCGAAAAATGTCGCTTGAAAGTCACTTCAAAGTCACTTGGGGAACCGCACCATCCGCCGCTGGCGGGTGTCCCGGTTCGTGAGGCAAGTCTCACCTCAAGGTCTTAGCATTGTGAGTCCGCGACGCAATGGGAGCACTTCACACAAGCGCATGGGTCGCCCGATGAATTTTTGCTGATGACGCGCCTTGCGCCTGTGTGGCCGTGCGTCCGGTGCTTGGCCTGACTAAGTTTCTGGCAGGCGCGCCGCCTTGTATGCAGCCTGTATCAAGTTGCAGGATTATCCCGATGCAACGCCGCTTGACGTGCGCTGCGGCGGGGAGTTCCCGACCGAACTGCGGTTCCGGGATGCCGGCCTATTTGATCCGGGCAAAGCTGACAACCCCGAGCCCCTTGTTGATCGAGCGGTCGAACACGGTGAAGTAGTTGTTCATCAGCGGCAGCCCGAGAATCGACGGGCCGTTTTCGCTGCCGAAAGCCAGCGAGGCATGGCCGGCTTTCGGTGCGTCGGTCTGCCAATAGGTTTGCGGCGTGACCTCCAGGCTGACGTCGCTGCCGAGCGCGCCTTCCAGGACGAAGGTCAGCACCGGCCAGTCGGCCAGCTTGAGCTTGCTCATCGGCAGGTACCCGGCGTGGATTTCATCCTCGAAGCCGAGAGACTTGAACCGCGCGAGGACCTCCTTGAACACCGGCCTGTCGAGATAGATCCCGGTGGTGCCGCTGTCCACGACGGCATTGGACGCGTCGCCGCTGGCCTTGGTCGGCGGAAAGGCCTGCACGGGCGCGGTATTGCCGACCGTGACGGACCTCAGATTGACATTGTAGTAGGTGTCGTGAACCACGCGCGCGACCTGGAAGGCGCCGTCGTAGAGATCGATTTGCTCCTCGCCGCCTCCGAGGATGAGAAATCCGCTGTTCTGCGGATCGGTCGCTGGTTTCGCCGTCGCCATGCTGACCGAAGATCGCAGCGTGTAGAAGGCGAACTTGTTGGCCACCAGGCCGGCGCCCTCGAGTTGCGAGAAGTACGGTTCGATATAGGTGCGGTGGCCGTGTTGAATCTGGTTGTAGGTGTAGTGAGGTGGAGTGGTCGGGCCCGGCATTCTGTAGGCCTCGTTGAGCCTGGCGTAGGCGAGGCCGAGGATGCCGTGCGCCCGCCCGAACATCTCCTTGGTCGCGTGATAGGCGACGGCAGTATGGACCTTGGGCAGGGTGAGGGGGTGGGCGGAGTTGACGCTGATGTCGGTCAGCACAATGCCGCCGACCCAGCGGCTGCCATCCTCATAGCCGATCTCCTGACCGATATTGGTGAGCTCGGCTGTGCTGTCCTTGGTCGGGTCGTAGATATGGCCGTCCACCGCCAACGTGCTGCTGCCGGTATCGAGAAGCACGTCGACCTCAACTTTCTTGTTGCCGACATAGATCCTGCCGCTGTAGTCGCCGTCGTTGAGGACGTTGGTGATGGGCATCCGCACGGTGGTCGTCGAAATTTTTCCGCCAAGAGCCGCTGCGGCGCTGTGGATGGCGTGCGTCAATTGCGGAGCGACCAGGGCCTTTGGCAGATACGCGTTCGTCGTGGCTTTGGCCATCACGCACCTCTCCGTTGGCATGTTGCGGCGTTGCCGCGCGATCAGGTTGTGGCGAAATTCCAGAGTGGTTGCCGATGATCGCTCCGCAGTCGAGAAAAGGGCGCTGCAGAGCGTCAGCTGGTTCGTATGAATTGCCGGATCAAAATCGGTCGTGCCGTCAGGATGGGGATTGCGCCCCGCTGGAAGACGGGCATGCCGCACATGCCCCATCCCGACGCAAAATTCAGCATAGGGCGAGAACTTTCGTGGCGCAACGTCAGCGCGATTTGATCGCCAGCCTATTGTTCAGATTGCAGTGCGGGATGGCATGGTTCGGAAATGACCATGCGGGCATCTCACCGCTACCGGGCGGCCTTCGTCAGGTTCGCCAGGCTCGCCGCGAGCTCGTCGCTTCGGAAGGGTTTTGTCAGCCGCGACAGGTCCGGCGTGATGCCTTCGTTGTTGGCGTAGCCTGATACGATGAGAACCTGGAGCTCGGGATATTGATTGCGCAGGGCGAGGCCGAGGTCTGTTCCGTTCATGCCGGGCATCAGATGGTCCGTGACCAGCAGGTTCGGCCGCAGGCCGTCCTTGACGCGCTGAAGCGCATCCTCCGCCGATCCTGTTTCGACGACCCTGTAGCCGAGCTCGCTCAGCATCTCGGCGGTGCTCATGCGCACCAGCGGTTCGTCGTCCACCAGCAGTGCCGTGCCGGCGGGCAGCGGTCGCGGTCTTGCCTGGGGCGCCGTATCGGTCGCGCCCGCGGCCGCGTGACTGACCGGCAGCCACAATTCGACTGTAGTGCCCGCTCCCACAGTGCTCTTGATCGTCAGCGCCCCACCGAGCTGCGATGCCAGGCCGTGGACCATTGACAGACCAAGGCCGGTCCCTTGTCCGATGCCCTTGGTCGAGAAAAACGGCTCAACCGCGTGAGCCAGCGTCTCTTCGTCCATGCCGATGCCGGTATCCGCAACCGAGATGCAGACATAAGTGCCCGGCACGAGCTCGGAGCCGTGCGCGTGCTCGATCGTCCGGGCCTTGGCCGAGATACGCAGCTTGCCGCCGTCGGGCATGGCGTCACGCGCGTTCACGCTGAGATTCAGGATTGCCATCTCGATCTGGTTGGGATCGGCCATGGCTTCCGGCAAGCCTTCCGGCGTGTCCACGTTCACCTGGATCTGCGGGCCGGTGGTGCTGGAGATCAGCTCGCCCATGTCGGCGACGAGCCGGCCGATATTGACTGGAATGGCCTGAAGCGGTTGCCTGCGCGCGAAAGCGAGCAGGCGCTGCACCAGCGTCTTGGCGCGCTCGGCTGCCTGCGCGGCGCCGGCGATCAGGCGACGCTCGCGCTCGCCGCCGATACCCTTGCGCTGAAACAGGTCGAGCAGGCCGACGATCGGCGTCAGCAGATTGTTGAAGTCGTGCGCGACGCCGCCGGTGAGCTGGCCCATCGCCTCCATCTTCTGCGCCTGACGCAGCGCCTCCTCGGCCCGCGCAAGCCGCGCCTGCTCCTCGAGGCGATCCGTCGCGTCCACCCCCGTCAGGAACGCGCCGATCCGCGTGCCGTCGGCCGCGCGCAGTGCCTCGAACTTCATTTCGTAGACGCGACGGTCAAAACGGGGATCGCCGAGCTCCTCGATGCTGGTGAAAGCTTCGCCTTCAAGTGCGCGCCCCCAGATCGCGGTTGCCGCAGCGAGATGTTCGGGCCGGTCGGCCAGGAATTCTTGCAGGGAATCGCCGACATTCGGGCGCTTGCCGTAGATGCGCTCATAGGCGTCGGCGCTGGACGCGTTGATGGCAAGCCAGCGATAGCCGAGATCGAGCGCCTCAATCTGCCCGTCGGTGGTTTCGACGATGGTGGCGAGCAAATGACGCTCGGCGGTGCGTTCGGCGACGCGCTGCTCGAGCGTGGCATTGAGCTCCCTGTAGCGCGCTTCGCTCGCCCGCAGCTGCGTCTCACCGAGAACGCGTTCGGTCGTCTCGGAGACGATGCAGAGGACGCCGCCGACCGAGCCATCGTCATCCGGTACGGCCGAGTAGGAGACGTCCCAGTAACTCGTCTCGCCGTAACCGTGACGCTCGACGTAGAAGGGACGATCCTTCGCCGCGAATGTCTTTCTCGTGTTGCGGACGCCAGCCAGCAACGGTTCGAGATCGTCCCACAACTCTCCCCAGTTTTCGATCGCGGGCCGGCCGAGGGCGCGGGGATGATTGGCGCCGATGCCGGGCGCGTAGGCGTCATTGTAAAGTGCGACGAAATCACGACCCCAGAACAGAACGATCTGGGCCTGTGCGGGCAGCAGCATGCGGACCGTGGTCTTGAGCGCTTGGGACCATTGCAGGGGAGGGCCGAGCGGCGAATCCGACCAGTCGAGGGCGTGCATCATCGCACCCAGCTCGCCTCCGCCGGCGAGGAAGTCCATGTCACTTGACTGCCGAGCAGTGTTCTCAGACAGCACGGGACCCCCTCGCAACGCATGACATGGGCGTCCTGCCCACTCGAGCCCGGATTTTCGAGGACTCGTGCACAAGCTGTCATAACGCATGGGCAGCCCTGCGGTTCCGTCGCGCTAGTTTCGCGGCGCCCTTGTGCTATTGCTGCTGCGCGCAACGATGCGAGGACGCCATGCTCCCCCTTCCCGCCGACATCTTCACCGAGCCCGAAGACGTCTCGCCCGACAGCCTTGCCAATCTCGGGCCACTCCGCCGGCTCGCCGGCACCTGGCAGGCGGACAAGGGCATCGACATCAATCCGAAAGCGGAGGGGCCGGAGCGGCGGACCTTCATCGAGCACGTCCGGATGGACCCAATCGATCCGCAGGCCAACGGGCCGCAACTGTTCTATGGCTTGCGCTATCACATTCACATCAACACGCCCGAGGAAGACATCACCTTTCACGACCAGGTCGGCTACTGGCTCTGGGAGCCCGCGACCGGGCTGATCATGCAGACGCTGGCGATCCCGCGCGGGCAGGTGCTGCTCGCCTCGGGTCAAGCCAAGCCGGATGATAAGAAGATCTCCGTTACGGCGAAGCGCGGCGATACCGCTTACGGGATCTGCTCGACCGACTTCCTGGAACAAGCTTTTCGCACCGACGCTTATCGCTGCGACATCACGTTCAACGACGATGGCAGCTGGAGCTATCTGATCCAGACCGAGTTGTTCGTCCGCGGGGCGCCGTTCAATCATCACGACAGCAACACGCTGAAGCTGGTCGCGCCGCCCAAGCTCAACCCGCTGGCGGTGATCGTGAGCGCCCGCGCCAAGAACGATGGCGAGAAAGGCAGCAACCCGGCGTGACGCGCTGCTACGGAGAATGCATATGAAGCCTTATGTCGTCTGCCTGATGCATGCGAGCCTCGACGGCCGTACGCATCCCAGCCGTTGGCGTCCGAAGGGAGCCGGCACCGACTGGTTCGAGAAGATCCATGACGAGCTCGGCGGCGATGCCTGGGTGATCGGTCGTGTCACCGGCTCCGAATTCGCCAAGGGCAAGCCTTATCCCGAGACGTCCAGCGCGACATTTCCCCGCCAGAACTGGTTCGCGCGGCGCGATGCCAAGAACAATGTGAAGACCTACGGCGTGGTGCTGGACGCGCACGGCAAGATCGGTTGGGGCCGCTCCGACATTGGCGGCGATCCGATCGTCGTGGTGCTGACCGAGGGCGTGCCGGACTCTCATCTCGCCGGTCTGCGCGGCGAGGGCGTGTCCTACATCTTTGCCGGAAAATCCGAGATCGACCTCGCCTTGACGGTCGAGATCCTCAATCGCGAGCTTGGTGTGAAGCGCCTGCTGGTGGAGGGTGGTGGCGTCGCAAACGGCGCGTTCCTGCGCGCCGGCCTGATCGACGAATTCAACCTGATCCTCAGCCCCGCGATCGACGGTGCCCGGGGCGCACCTTTCGTGTTCGATTCGGTCGAGGCGGACAGCGACAAGCGCGCGCCGCTCACCGCGATGACGTTGGAGAGCACGCGGGATCTCGGCGGCGGCGTCCTGCTGCTGCGCTATCTGATCCAGAACGAGGCCGCGCGCCAATAACAGCATGTCGGACACGTCAGAGCATATCGTCATCGTCGGCGCGGGCGCCGCCGGCCTGATGGCTGCCCGCGAGCTTGCGCGCGGCGGCAAACAAGTCACGATCCTGGAGGCGCGCGACCGCTGCGGCGGGCGTATCCATCCGCTGCCGGCCTCGGAGTTCGGTTATCCCGCTGATGCCGGTGCCGAGTTCGTCCACGGCGAGGCGCCGGTCACGCGCGGCCTCGCACGCGAGGCCGGACTGACGGTGCGGACCATCGGCGGCGCGCAATGGAGCTTTGACGGCACGGACTTCTCGCGGGAGAACCCGCGCGATCTCCATGACGCAAGGCTTCATGCCGCGGTGAAGGATCTGGCCGACGATCTCACCGTCGCCGATTTCCTGCGCCAGCATTTTGGCGGACCGGACGACGCGCGCCTGCGCCATGCCGTCGAACGCATGGTCGAGGGCTACGATGCGGCCGACCCCGAGCGCGCCTCGACACTGGCGCTACGCGACGAATGGATGAACGACGGACACGCCATGCAGGCGCGCATTGACGGCGGCTATGGCGGCCTGATCGATTTCCTGGAAACCGGGTGCCGCAAGTCTGGCGTTGCCATTCACTTCGGTGCCGTGGTCACGGCGATCGAGGAGAGCGATGGCAAGCTCGCCATCCGCTCTGCCGGCGGCGCGGCACAAAGCTGCGATCGCGTGGTCCTCACGGTGCCGCTGCCGTTGCTGCGCGAGATTACGCTGCCCGCGACCGCGCGCGCAAAGGCCGCAGCCGCCGACGACATCGGCTTCGGCAGCGTCATCAAAATCCTGCTGCGGTTTGCGCGGCCATGGTGGCGCGAGCGGCGCGCAGAGTTTTCGGACATGCTGTTCCTGCTGTCGGATGAAACCATCCCCGTGTGGTGGACGCGGCAGCCGGATCGGCATCCCGTGCTCACGGGATGGCTTGGCGGTCCGCGAACGGCGGAGCTGTCGCATCTCGATCCGCAAGGATTGATCGACGCCGGGATCTCCTCGCTCGCCGCAATCTTCCGCATTCCGCGCCAGGAGATTGCGCGGGAGCTCATGGTGGCCGCAGCCCCCAATTGGGCGCATGATCCCTTCGCCCGCGGGGCCTATTCCTGGGCAACGCTGCGGACGCGCGCAGCGCAAGAGCGTCTCGCGCGCGCCGATGGCCCGGTGCTGTTCTCGGGTGAAGCGCTCTATCGCGGTCGCGACATGGGGACGGTCGAGGCAGCGCTCGCGAGCGGAGCGGAGACGGCGGGGCTGATCCTGCGCGGATAGGAAAGAAGGCCCGCATCTCTGCGGGCCTTTGGTCTCACCAGCGATTGCCGCCGAAGCTGAAGCTCACGCCGGGGCCGCCACCGCCATAATAGCCGTAGGGTCCGCCGCCGTAATAGCCCTGGTGCCGCGGGTAATAGCCATAGCTGCGATAGTGCGGCCGATAATAGCCGTGGTGGTGCGGACGCCAGCCGTGATGGCGATGGCCATGATGATGCCGATGCTGCGCGCTGATATCGGTCGATTGGCGCGTCTGTGCGTTCGGCTTGGCCTTTCCGTCACCGGCCGCGTTGGCTGCGGATCCGCCGGCCAGCGCTGCAGCGCCGATAGCCATCGCGACAAAGAGATACTTCATGTCATCACTCCAGTTGAGATGTCGAGTGACAACAGATGGGCGTTCCCCGCGTTCCGGCGAGAGCGGGCGTCGAAACGACGCAGACCATCAGCGCGGAAAGCGCACTGAGGTCTATTGTCGCATCGCCGTCAGCGAGGTGATCACTTCGCTCGTGGTCACGATGCGGGCAAATTCGCCGTTTAGATTCGACAGCGTCATCGCGTGAATCTCCTCGGCCGAATGTGTGTCGCCGTCGGGACCGGTGCGGTCGAATGTCCATGTCGCGTCGCGCACGAGTCTTGCGTCGAAGCCGAGATTGCCGGCCATCCGCGTCGTCGTCTCCACGCAATGATTCGTGGTCGCGCCGCAGATCACGAGCGTGGCGATGTCACTCGCGCGCAAGCGCATCTCGAGATCGGTGCCGATGAAGGCGCTGTTGACGCGCTTGACGATCACCGCCTCACCGGCCTGCTCGCGCGCCTCGTCCTTGACCGCGTAGCCGGTGCGCGTCGGCAGGAACGTCGAGTTCGGCTTGGTGCCTTCGTGGCGGATATGGAAGATCGGTGCGGCGCTCGCTCGGAACGCTGTGAGCAGATCGACGATGCGCGCCAACGCATCCGGGTTGTTGCGCCGCTTGCCCGCCGCCTCCCATTCATCGAACGCGCGCTGGACGTCGACGACGATGAGGGCGGGGAGGCGATGAGGCATGACGAGGGTTTCCGCAATTTGGTCGAGTATGCGAGGCGATTGCGGAGCCAGGCAATGGCGATTTTCCCTCGTTTCGGGACGGCGCGCCTCACGGATGTGGACCGGGAAAGCCGTGGCGGTCCGACAGCGCGGCGAGGATGGCGTCCTTGTCGGCAATGAAGGCGCGCCCCTGATGACTGCCGGTCTGGTGCGGCGATGTCGTCCCATCCGCCAGAACCAGCAGCGGGAGCCATTGGTTCTCTTCGCCGACAAGCGCGATCACGGCCTCCCGCGGCTTCGGCCAGGCGATGCGTTCGACGTCGAGCTGTTCGGCCAGCGCCGGAAACGAGGCGAGCACGCCTTCGATCAGCGCGCAATGCCAGCAATAGAAGCGTTGGCCGGGGTAGGCTGGGTCCTCGAAGCCGGGGCGCAGGAGAAAAAGGCGGTCGCGCGTCATGGGTCGCTCCGAAGCATGGCCGCTTTGCTGCGGATCAAAGCGGCAAGGACTGGCCAGCCTAATGTCCGATCCCTAGATCGATTGGGAATCGGGACGTTGCGAAAGGACGCCATGCCGGAGCCGATCAGTCAACCGCAGACGCTCGCCGCGGTAAGAACGTTGCCGGAGCTCCTGCGCTGGCGCGTCGGCGCGACCCCGGCAGCGGAAGCCTATCGGCATTTCCAAGCGTCGGTCGGGCGCTGGATCAGCCAGTCCTGGCAGGAGATCAACGCCGAATTCGAGATCTGGCGACGGGCGCTCGCGGCGGAAGGTTTCGCGCCCGGCGAGCGCGTCGCGATCCTGATGCCGAACGGCACGGCGCATATCGCGATGGACCAGGCGGCGTTGTCGCGCGGCCTCGTGCCGGTGCCGATGCATGCGGTCGACAATCCCGACAGCATCGCCTACATCCTCGCCGACTCCGGCGCCCAATTCCTGCTGGTCGATACGCTGGAGCGCTGGCAGGCCATCGTTGCGACCGGCCAGCCGCTCGACCATCTCAGGCGCATCATCTGTGCGGATGCGAGCGGACCGGCGGCGGATGCGCGCGTCGTCGCGCTCGACCGCTGGCTCGCCGCCGCACCCGGCGCGAATGCGCCGATGGTGGACGTCGCGGTGAAACCGGACGATCTCGCCGCGATCGTCTACACCTCCGGGACGACGGGGCGGCCGAAGGGCGTGATGCTGTCGCATGGCAACGTCCTCGCCAATGTGAAAGCGGTCGCGCAGCGCATCGCGGCCGCGCCGGATGATGTCTTTCTGTCCTTCCTGCCGCTCTCGCACACGTTCGAGCGCACCGGCGGCTACTACTATCCGATCGCGGCAGGCGCCTGCGTTGCCTATGCGCGCTCGGTGCCCCTGTTGTCGGAGGATTTGAAGCATGTCCGACCGACGGTGCTGGTTTCGGTGCCGCGGATTTATGAGCGCATCTCCGCGCTGATCATGCAGCACCGCGCCGCAGCCGGGACCATGGAGCGAACGCTGCTCGATCTTACGCTTGCGGTCGGCGGCCGGCGCTTCGAGGCGCGACAGGGACGCGGAACATGGTCTGTGCTCGATCGCCTGGCCTGGCCGCTGCTGAAGCGGCTCGTCGCCGACAAGGTGCTGGCGCAGCTCGGCGGCCGATTGCGCGTCGCCGTCTCCGGCGGTGCGCCGATCGCAGAGCCGGTCATCCGCCTGTTTCTCGCGCTTGGGCTCGACATCCTCCAGGGCTACGGCATGACGGAGACCTCGCCCGTGGTCTCCGTCAACACCATCGACGACAACGATCCGCGTTCGGTCGGTCATGTCCTTGACGGCGTCGAGGTCAGGCTGGGCGAGAACGACGAGCTGCTCGTACGCGGACCAAGCGTCATGCTGGGCTATTGGCACAAGCCTGAAGAGACGCGGCGCATGAAGGAGGCCGACGGCTGGTTGCACACCGGCGACCAGGCGCGCATCGAGAACGGACGCATCACCATCACCGGCCGCCTCAAGGACATCCTGGTCACTTCGACGGGCGAAAAGATCGCGCCGGTCGACCTTGAGACGGCGATCCTCGCCGATCCCTTGTTCGAGCAGGCGCTGGTGATCGGCGAGCAGCGTCCCTTCCTCGCCGCGCTGGTCGTGCTCGACACAAAAGCCTGGGTCCAGGAGAAGGAGAGGCTCGCGGCCGGCGGCCAGCAAGGCGGGGCGGCTGAGCGCGCCGCATTGCTCGCGCGGATCGCAGCGGCGGTGAAGGCCTATCCGTCCTACGCGACGCCGCGCGCGGTATGGTGGACGCTGGATCCCTGGACCATTGGTGCGGGGCTGCTCACGCCGACGCTGAAGAACAAGCGCCCCGTGCTCGAACGCCGCTTCGCCGCCGAGATCGAGCAGATCTACGCGAAGAAGCCTCCGGTGACGTCCGACCTGCCTCGCCGATAGGGGGCAGCGACCTCTCGAAAATTTGGCCTCAAATCAACGTGATGCCCACGCCGGGGCCGCTTGATCCAGCGCAACTTCAGCCGCCGCCCGTCGATGCAATGTCGCGCCGGAAGTTGGACTGCAATCGAGGCAGGTTATGAAGGCATATTTCATCGGCGGCGGCATCGGATCGCTCGCAGGCGCGGCGTTCCTGATTCGTGACGCGAGGCTTTCGGGGCGCGACATCATGATCTACGAGGCGCAGCCGCTGGTCGGCGGCAGCCTCGACGGAGCGCAGCTTGCGAACGGAGCCTATTCGCTTCGCGGTGGACGCATGCTCACCACCGACCACTACGAATGCACCTGGGACCTGCTCTCGGGGATTCCCTCGCTCGAACGCCCCGGCCTCAGCGTGCGCGAGGAGACCGTCGCGTTCAATCTGGAGAACCCGGCGCATTCCCGGGCGCGGCTGGTCGACCGCAACCGCTTCAAGATCGACGTCTCGCATATGGGCTTTACCGCGCGCGACCGGCTCGAGTTATTGCGGCTCACGGAGGCCTCCGAAGAGACGCTCGGCGCCAGCCGCATCACCGACTGGTTGTCGCCGGGATTCTTCGAATCCAATTTCTGGTACATGTGGCAGACCACCTTTGCCTTCCAGCCCTGGCACAGCGCGGTCGAGCTGAAGCGCTATCTGCACCGCTTCATGAACGAATTCCCCCGCATCGAGACGCTCGGCGGCGTCAAGCGCACGGTCTACAATCAGTATGACGCGATCGTGCGGCCGCTCGAGGACTGGCTGAAGCGGCAGGGCGTGCAATTCGTGCGCGGGACGCGCGTCACCGACATGGCGTTCGAGCAAGAGGGCGAGAAGCTTCGGGTGCGCCAGCTCGTGCTCGACCGCGATGGCCGCACTGCCAATGTCCGCCTCGAGGACGGCGACCTCGCGTTCTTCCAGAACGGCTCGATGACGGATGCTTCGAGCCTCGGCTCCATGACCGAGCCCGCGCCGTGCCTGACCAAGGAAGACAGCCAGGGCTGGACGCTCTGGGAGACGATCGCCAGGGGGCGTCCCGAATTCGGCAATCCGTCGGCGTTCAATGCCTCGATTCCCGAATCCTACTGGCAGTCCTTCACGGTGACCTGCCGCGATCCGCGCTTCTTCGACCAGATGGAAGCGCTCTCCGGCAACAAGGCGGGCACCGGCGGTCTCGTGACATTCAGGGATTCCAACTGGCTGATGTCGGTGGTGCTCTATCACCAGCCGCATTTCGTCGGCCAGCCGAAGAACGTCCAGGTGTTCTGGGGCTATGCGCTGCATCCCGATCGCATCGGCAATTTCGTCGCCAAGCCGATGTCCGATTGCGGCGGTGCCGATATCCTGAAGGAGCTCTGCGGCCATCTGAACTTCGACCGCGCCGTGTTCGACGACGCGATCTGCATCCCATGCCGCATGCCCTACATCACCAGCATGTTCATGCCGCGCAACGCCGCCGACCGGCCGTTGCCGGTGCCCGCGAATTCGGTGAACCTCGCTTTCGTCAGCCAGTTCGTCGAGATTCCCGACGACGTCGTCTTCACCGTCGAATATTCGGTGCGCGCGGCGCAGACCGCGGTCTATCAGCTGATGAAGATCGACCGCCCGGTGCCGGCCGTGACCCGCCACGACAAGTCGCTTGCCGTGATCTTTGCGACGCTGGAGAAGGCGTTCGCGTGATACCTGCTACTTGAACGGATCCTGGATCGACGGCGACGATTGCCTGATACGGCGCACGCTCACCGGCGTGCCATCGGAGACGAACAGGAGTTCGTACGTCCGGCCTTCATTGTCGGTCGCCGAGCAGGTGACGTCCTTGACCTTCTTGGCGGCGAAATTGCCGGTTTGGCGGCAGACGCCCGTGGAAGTCTGCTCCGCCGGTACCGGAAGGCCGTCGATCTTGGGCCGGTCCTTGGAGTTCAGCAGCATGCGGTCGATCGGCAACTCGTAGGAATTGTCATCGGCCCGCTTGCCGTTCTCGCCGGAGAACGACACCACGTGGTTGGCGTCGGTGGGGTCGTCGACGGCGACCGCAAAATTGACCCGGCCCTTGTCGCCGTGCGCATAGGCCACCGTCTTGCACGCAAAGGTGCGGCCCGCGACCTTCAGCGTCTTGCAGTGGCCTGACATCAGCGCCAGGAGGTCGATGAAGGAATGCTGCCGGGCCGGCGGATTGTTCACCGGGATCGCGGTGGAAGACTCGGCAAAACAAGGGCTTGCGAGGGAAACGAGGATTGCAGCCAGGACCGGTCGGCGGAGGCGCATCGTCAGGCTCATGTGCCGGGAGGCCATGGACGGGCAGACGTCCCGCCCGATAACCATCGAAGCGCAAATTGGTTGCGATCCCGTTTGTCCGGCCAACCCCGATTGGAATACCACCGCGCGCCCCATCGGCGATTCGTCCCTGATCGCCCCGATCCGTCTAGCAGGCACATGCCGCCAAGCCGATGTTTTTTTCGTGGCAGACGGCCTCATGCCGCCTGCTTCATGGTCCGCGCAAAGGCCGGGTAAGTCTCGGCGAGCTCGTCGAAAATCCGCCCGCGCAGCAGCGCCAGCGTTGCAGCGTCCGGCCGCGGCGTTTCGCGCACGACATCCGGCTCCTGATAGGCGAAGCCGGTGTTCTCCCTTATGTCGGCCGGGGTGAAGGGCGGGTGCACCGAGCGCAGTGAGAAGCCGCCTGCCTCGCGGTCGAAGTCGAACAGCGCCATGTTGGTCAGAAGCGCGTGCGGCCCGCCGCGCCGCGGGATCTCCGGCGTGATGGCGCGTGCGCTGACGAAATCGACCTGGGGTACGAACACCCGCGGTGAATGCTCCTCGCGAAACAGGATCACGCGCGGAATGAGATGATAAAGATAGGCAGAGCCGAACGAGCCCGGCCAGCGCACGCTGGTGGTGGGATAATCGCCGGTGCCGACCAGGTTGATGTTGCCATGGCCGTCGATCTGGCCGCCGCCGAGAAAGAACGCGTCGACCCGGCCCTGTGCGGCGCAGTCGAACAGCTCGACGCCGCCATTGGTGAAGAAATTGTGCGCCTG
Source organism: Bradyrhizobium manausense (assembly GCF_018130615.1). GTDB lineage: Bacteria > Pseudomonadota > Alphaproteobacteria > Rhizobiales > Xanthobacteraceae > Bradyrhizobium > Bradyrhizobium manausense_A. Next base: position 73,554 of record NZ_JAFCKB010000010.1, on the reverse strand, counting down.
CGATCCCAGGATCGAGATACGCACCGGCGGCTTGCCACAGAGTTCGTTGCGGGCGCGCAGCAGCATGGCGCCGGCCGCGGGGATCGGCGAGGATGCGCCGACCGCGACGTGACGGATCCCGTCGAGCAGATCGGCAATGGTGGCGATCAGAATCTCGCGCCGCTCGCGCTCGGTCGACATCAGGCCACCTGCTTGCGATGCGTCAGGAACGCCGAGAGATAGGCGCGGAAGCCGTCCTCGCTGCGCGCCATCGCCGCATAGCGCGCGATCTCGGCCTCGTCGGCCGGATATTCGTCCCACAATGCCAGCGGCCAGGCGCCGCCTGTGGCGACCGCGATGCTGTCGACATAGAGCGAGGGCAATACGCCGGCGGCGGAATCCTCGCTGTCTAGCAGATTGCGATCGACGATGCGCTCGACGGTGACCAGCGTGCGCTTGGAGGCATAAGCGAGGTCGGCGAGCTCGCGATGCCGGCCGATGCGGACATTGCCGGCGCGGTCGGCCTCGGGCGTGTGAAACAGTGCGACATCGGGGGAGATCGCGGGCACCACGACCACCTTGCGCGCCTCGCCGACCGGACTGTCGATCACCTGCCAGTCGGGCCGCACGTTGAGGAGATCGCTGCCGATGATGCCGGCGATCGGCATGAACGGCACGCCTTTCTGCGCGGCGAGCAGACCGGCATAGATCGCAGGGCAGGTGGAGTCGCGCATCGTGAACGCACCGTTCTTGACGCCGGCCGTGAAGCGCGGCGCGGCGCCAGCCTCGCCCAGCGACACCGCGCTCGTCTCGATCGAGGCGATGCGACCAGCGCCGATCAGGAGATCGGCCTGCATGCCGGAGATCGGTACGCAAATCAGCTTGAGGTCACGGATGCCCGTTTCAAGTAACGCGGCGGTCGCCGCCATCGCCACGCCCGAACCGTCGACGGGGATTGCCAGCGACTGCCCCGGTGTAACGCGCGCGGCCAGCGCCTCCAGCGCAACGATCTCGGTCATGGGCGTCCTCCCGGTCTGTTGTCTCCATCCTGCCTCATGCCATCGCCGCCTGCCAGCGCCTATCGCGCGGGGAGGGGCGGCGGTGCAGGCGGGCGTCGAGAAGGCTGCGGGCGCGGGGCAGCTCACCGCTCCGCATCAGGGCGACGAGGAAGGTGTCCTCGATCAGCTCACGCTGGGCATGGCTGCCGCCGATGCGCACGACGTCGGCAAGGACAGGCATGAGCTCGCGCACGCAAGCCGCGTAATTCTCATCCGCGAAGGCCGCCAGCGCGCGGCAGATCGCCGGCACTACCGGGCCTGCCGGGAGCTTGCCTTCAGTGAGCCGCTGCTCGATCACGGTGAGGCGTGCGGTGAGCGCCTCCCGATTTTGCGTCGCGGCCGCGAGCAGCGCCATGTGGATGTCCGCGAAGGCCAAGCCCGATTTCGGGAAGAGCTTTTTTGCGGCAGCGTCGGCATCGACCCAGAGCGCATTCGGCACCTTGTGGCCATAGGCCGAGAGGCGCCACAGCAGCGAGGCGCTGTCGGTGATGACGTTGAGCGGTGGCGCCTGCGTGGCGGTGGGCTGCAGCACGTCGGCATAGATCTTGAGCGCGCGGGCCGCATCGCCGTGCTCGAGCGCGCCGAGCGCCTGGTGCCAGAGGATATGGCCGTGCAGGATGCCGGCGCGGTCATAGGTCGGAATCCATTCATCGACGAGCCGGTCGGCGTCCTCGATCGAACCGTCCTCGAACATCGCATGCAGCACGGCGTGCGCGGCGTGGGCATTGGCCCGGCGTAGACTGAATCCGCGCTCGGTAACGGTGCGGCCGCGGGCGACGTCGCCATTCTCCGTCATCGCCCAGCCGGACATGGTGAGAAACCACCAGTCCTCGCCGTAATGATGCGCGACGCGCTCGCACAGCTCGTGTCGCGCACGGTCGTGATCGGCCATGCCGGAGAAGGCGAACAGGCCGAACGCGCCGAGCGGCAATGACAACACCATAGCATCGCGCGGCCACGCGTCGACATGCCGAGACATCGCCGCGATCGCCTCGGGTCCCCGACCCTCGATCGCGAGCGCCAGAATTTCGACGTGGGAGCGCTCGCGCTCCGTGCCGCGCCTGGCGACGTGCTCGCGCGCCAAGGCCGCCTTGCTCCGCGCGAGATCGCCTTGCTGATAGAACGCATGCACGCGAGCGCGGGCGATGTGGGCCAGCGCGAAATCCGGATCGGCGGCAATCGCGCGCTCGAGCGTCGCCGCCATGCCGGTCCAGCCGGCGAGCATGAGGTCGACGCCTTCGCGATAGGCGGAGGCGGCTTCATGCGAAGAGGTCGAGAGCGGCAATCCGTAGCGGTCTTCAAGCGCCATCGTGGTCTCCGGTTAAGCCGTCCGCGCGCGACGTCCCTCGATCGGATAAGCAGGATCGTTATAGCCCGGCGTCGACGGATGGCCCGGCACGACCAGCCGGTCGATCAGCGCCTCGTCTTCCGCGGTGAAGCGGTAGTCGAGCGCGCGGATGTAGCCGTCCCACTGCTCCTCGGTGCGCGGACCTGCAACGATCGAGGAGACGAAGGCGGAGTTCAGCACCCAGGCGACCGCGAACTGGCCGGCGGTGATGCGGTTCTTCTCGGCGTGGCTCTTGATCTCCTGCGCGAGCTGGAGCGATTCCGGCCGCCATTCCGTTTGCATCATGCGGGTGTCGTTGCGGCCGGCGCGCGTGTTCTTGTCCGGCACCGCATCGGGCTTGTACTTGCCGGTGAGCACGCCGCGCGCCAGCGGGCTATAGGGCACGATGCCAAGGCCATAATAAGAACAGGCCGGAAAGTGCTCGACCTCGGGCATGCGGTTCATCGCGTTGTAATAGGGCTGGCTTGCCACGGGACGGTCGATGCCGAGCCGATCGCAGATGTTGCAAATCTCGGCGACGCGCCAGGCGCGGTAGTTGGAGGCGCCGAAATAGCGGATCTTGCCGGCGCGGATCAGATCGCCCATCGCGCGCACCGTTTCCTCCAGCGGCGTCGTATGGTCTTCCTTGTGCAGATAGTAGATGTCGATGTGGTCGGTACCGAGCCGCTTCAGGCTCTCGTCGGCGGCTTGCAGCACCCAGCGCCGCGACAGCCCGACGCGGTTGGGGTCGTCGCGCGTATCGTTGTTCATGGGATTGGCGAGTTTCGTCGCGAGCACCCAGGCGTGACGGTTGTTGCCGATCGCACGGCCGACGACTTCCTCGGAGCCGCCCTTCGAATAGGCGTCTGCTGTGTCGATGAAATTGATGCCGGCATCATGCGCCTTGGCAATGATCCGCGTTGATGCGGCTTCGTCGGTCGGCCCACCGAACATCATGGTGCCCAAACAAATCGGCGACACTTTCAGGCCGCTGCGGCCGAGTTGGCGGTACTGCATGGGCTGTTTCCTCGAGGCTCCTGTTGTGGCCACCATAGCCAGCTACGCCCGTCATTGCGAGCGCAGCGAAGCAATCCAGCAATGCCGTCTCCTCTCGTCGTCCCGGACGAGCGCAGCGAAGATCCGGGACCCATACGCCGCAGCAATAGTTTTGCGAAGGCTCGGAGTTACCAGCTTTGCCTCAAACTACTCCCTGGGATTATGGGTCCCGGCTCCCCGCGCGCAATTGCGCGCTAGGCCGGGCGACGACGGCGGAGGGTGTGATGCGCGGCGGTGGCAGTCTCGCAGAGCAAACCTATCCCGGCCCCTTCAAGATCTTGAACACACCATTCGCCATCACGATGCAGCGATCATCGACGGTCACTTCGGTGCTCATGAAGATCAGGCTGCGGGTCGAGCGCACGACGCGGGGGCGGGAGATCAGGATGTCGCCGATCTGGCCGGCCTCGACGAAATGGGTGTCGAGCTGCACCGTCGCCATGTACTCCTTGCCGGAGACGTAGCGGGCGGTCATGCCGCAGGTGCGGTCCGCGAAGGTCATCATCACGCCGCCCTGGACCATGCCGCGGCGATTGTGGTGCTTGTCTTCGGTGGCGAGCGCGAATTCGTGCTGGCCGCCGACCTTGCGCTCCCACAATGGACCGACGAGGTGCATGAAGCCTGTGGTCTCCAGGATGGTCCAGCCGTCCGATTTGAGCTTTGCGGCGGTCTTGCTGGTCATCGCCCCGTCCATCCGTGCAACGCTTGATCTCTCCTCGTTTCATCGAGCGAGGTCCTGGTGTAGTCAAGCATCATGAGAGCTTTCGGCAATGCCACCAGACGGAATATCGCAGAGGCCTGCGCGTCCTTCGCGCGGCTACCCGATGCGGCCGAGCCGCCGAAGCTGAAGCGCGCCGCGGTGGTGCTGGCACTGACCGCATCCGATGACGGCGAGGGCACTGCGTTTCTGCTCACCCGGCGCGCATCACATCTGCGCGCGCATCGCGGTCAGTGGGCGCTGCCCGGTGGGCGATGTGATGCCGGAGAGACGCCGGTCGGGGCCGCGCTGCGCGAGCTCGACGAGGAGCTGGCGCTCAAGCTCTCAGTCGATGCGGTGCTCGGCACGCTCGACGACTATCCGACGCGCTCCGGCTATCTGATCACGCCGGTCGTGGTGTGGGCCACCGACAGCGCGACGATCCGACCGAACCCCGACGAGGTCGCCTCCGTTCATCGCATCGCGCTCGACACGATCGAGCGCGACGATGCCTTCGATTTCACCGCGATTCCGGAAAGCACCCGCAGGGTGATCCGCTTCCATCACCAGATGAGCCTGATCCACGCGCCGACGGCGGCGCTGATCTACCAGTTCCGCGAGGTGCTGGCGGGGCGGCAGACGCGCGTCACCGACCTGGAACAGCCTGTTTTCGCCTGGAAGTGATGGTAAACGGCGCGTTAACGTGACGGTTACCGGATGCCTGCTAAGAGGGCAGCATGCATCATTCGATTCGAAATCATCTCGCGCTGGTTCCACTCGCGCTCGTCCTGCTCGTCTCCGCCGCGCGCGGCGGTGAGTCCGAGACGCTGCCACCCGCCGTCAGCAACGCCAATGCCCAGCTCTTGTCGCAGTTTTTTGCGCAAGGCGGCGGTGCGTCGCCGGCCGTGCTCGAATATCGCCGCAAGCTGGCCGAGTATCAGCAAATTCGCGGCGCCTTCGATGCCGAGGCCGGCGCCTATTGGAGCCAGGTCACGGAAAAGCGGAAAGGCCGCAATGCCAAGCGACGCAGCGGGCAGCAGATCACGCTCGATGATTATGTGCTGGAGCAGCCGCCGGTTTATACCGGGCCGAAGCGGCCGGTGAACCCGGAGCCGGAGGAAACTCCGGAACGCCCCGCCCGCAAGCCGCTTCCGGTGGCTTCCGATCTCCTGCGCGCGGCGCTGGATCTCTACCAATTCACGCCGCAGCGGCCGACGAACGAGGTCGAGTTCAAGCGCGCCTATGCGCGCTACGCGCTCGCCGCGGGACTGACACGCGAGCAGGCGGTGCGGGTCTATTCGTTCGAGACCGGCGGAACCGGAAACTACGACGTGCAGGCCGGCATCGAGCATGGCGGCAAGCGCGCGATCTCGACCGCGATGGGCTACAACCAGCTGCTCACCACCAACAGCGTCGAGCTGCTGGCCGAGCAGGGCCATGAATTCATCCGCGCGCTTTCCGACAAGGTGGCCCGCACCTCAGGACCGTCGCGCCAGTCGCTGGAGCGCAAGCTTGTTGTCCTGAAGAAGATGGTAACCCATGCGAAGTCGGTGCCGGACACCTGGTCGGAGCATGAGAAGATCGGCGACACCGCGCAGGGCTGGGCCATGCATGCGATGGTGCTCGACGTCGACATCGGGCCGATGCTGCAAACCCACAAGCTCCTGACCTCGGTGCTGTTCGCCCGCGCCAAGGGCTACACCCGCCCGCTCACCGCCGCCGAGCTCGAGATGATGAACCTCACCGGCGATGGCACCGGCCTCGACATGGTGACGATGCCGCAGGCCATGCGCGAGCAGGTACCGACCTCGAACTTCTTCCAGCGCGGCGGCTACGAGCGCAACCCGGTCGCGATCCGCCACAACACGGTGGCGAAGCTGCTCGCAGTGACGGATGCGCGGATGGATTCGAACAGCAACAACGCCGGCGCAAGAGAATTGGCGGGGGCGTTTTGATGGCTGGCGAGCTGCCTCTTAACCCCGCCCCGCTTGCGGGGAGAGGCCGGATTGCATCGAAGATGCAATCCGGGTGAGGGGGTACAGGTCCCTCGACAATCTCATGCGCGGAGAGATGCCCCTCACCCCAACCCTCTCCCCGTAAGAACGGGGCGAGGGAGCGCACCGTCATCGCAGCCTCTACTGGTCCGGCCCAAACTTGAACTTGCCGTCGCCCTCGAGATACTGGCCGCTGCGCATGTAGAGCTGGCCATTGTGGCCGATGAAGAACAGCGTTCCCTTGGGCACCTTCTTGGCGCCCTTCAGGAGTTCGCCGGCATTGCTGGTGCCCATCTTGTAGGAGAAGGTCTTGCCTTCCTTGTCATAGGCATAGCCCATGTCCGGCTTGAGCTCCCACGGCGCCGCCTCGGTCTGAGCGCATGCGGGAGCGGCGAACGCGCCCAGCACGGCTACAATTGCAAATGTCTTGATTGAAAATGCCATCATCCATTCTCCCCGTCCGTTGGGGTGCCCGCTTGAACAAATCACGAACGGCGTTTGCGGGTCAATCCGCGATGACGCCGCAGCGCATCACGTCTCACCCAGCAGTTTGTGATTTTCCCTTCGTCCCCTCGCGACTATGTTCCGCTTTCAGTCTAGAACGCAACACGACAAAGATATTGGTGGGGATGATTCGAATGCGCCACGTCACTAAATTTTGCTGGGCCGCTGTATTGTCGCTGACGGCGCTGGTGCCGGCCGCCCGGGCCGATGATTACCAGCTCAGCCATAACCAGCGGATTTCATGCAGCCGTGGCCTAGCTCCGGGCAAGCTCAACACTGCGACTTGCAAATCCTACACCTATCTCTTCAACACCAAGACCTCGGAATATTTTCGTTGCCAGGTCTCGCTGGCGCTGACCCGCGACAACAAGGAAGTCATCAACGTCCAGACTGACGGTGGCTGCACCAAGAAGCCGCGCATCTTCGAGACCGACGGGCACTATGATTTCGACGCGACCGAGACCGAGCCGCCGAACACCAACTCGTTCTTCGGCCCCGGCGGCTACTCGATCTGGGCGGCCGACATGGCCGCGCAGAAGATCCGCGGCTGCATCACCATCTCCTCCGGCCTTGGATCTGACATCTCCAAGTGCCTGGACATGACCTTCCAATGACGGTGCGCTCCCTCTCCCGCAAGCGGGAGAGGTGATCGAGCCAGCGGCGCCCGATTGAGTCTCGCATCCACGTCCGGTCCAGCTGCGCCACGTCGCCGCACCCGCCGGGTTCCATCAAAGCCCAGGTAAAACAGGCGCTTCCGCAGCCCTGTTTTGTCTTTTGGATGGGTTGACCAGTCCTCCTCATCCGGCCAATTTCGCCGCCGGTTTGGGGAGTACAACAACCATGAAACGGACGATTTTCGGCGCGGCCGCGGCTCTTGCTCTGGCGGCGTCGGCACCTTGCGCGCATGCGCAATCCTTCATCAACGTGCTGACCGGCGGCACCTCAGGCGTCTATTATCCGCTCGGGGTCGCGATCGGAAAAATCTACGGCGACAAGATTCCGAACGTGAAGACGCAGGTGCAGGCCACCAAGGCGTCGGTCGAAAATCTCATTCTGCTGCAGCAGGGTCGCGGCGAACTGGCGTTCACGCTTGGCGACTCCCTGAAGGCCGCCTGGGACGGCGACGAGGAAGCGGGCTTCAAGACCAAGCTCGACAAGCTCAGGACCATCGGTGCGATCTACCCGAACTACATCCAGATCGTCGCCACCGCCGAGAGCGGCATCAAGACGCTCGCGGATCTCAAGGGCAAGGGCCTGTCGGTCGGCGCGCCGAAATCGGGCACGGAGCTGAACTCGCGCGCGATCCTGTCCGCGGCCGGCATGACCTACAAGGATCTCGGCAAGGTCGAATATCTGCCGTTCGCCGAATCCGTCGATCTCATGAAGAACCGCCAGCTCGCCGCGACCTTGCAGTCGGCCGGCCTTGGCGTCGCCTCGTTGAAGGATCTGTCGACCTCAAGCCCGATCACGGTGGTGGCGGTGCCGAAGGAGGCCGTCGACAAGATCGGGCCGCCCTTCATCTCGGCGGTCATCCCGGCCAACACCTATACCGGCCAGGACAAGGACGTGCCGACCGCAGCCGTGGTCAACTACCTGGTCACCAGTTCAGCCGTGTCCGACGACCTTGCCTATCAAATGACAAAGCTGGTCTACGAATCGCTGCCCGAGCTCGCCAACGCGCACGCGGCCGGCAAGGAGATCAAGCTCGAGACGGCGGCCACCGGCAGTCCGATCCCGCTGCATCCCGGCGCGATCCGCTATTACAAGGAAAAAGGGCTGATCAAGTAAGGTCTGCTTTTGGCAACGGACGTCATGCCGGGCTCGTCCCGGGCATCCACGTTCTTGGAAGGCACCGCAGGCGGTGGATGGCCGGGACAAGCCCGGCCATGATGATCCGATAGGATCCTGCTGCTGCTATGATTTGAATAGGCTGGACTGGGGCGATCTAAAAATGCTGGAAAAGGCAGAGGGCACCGGCGCGGCGCCGATCAAGGTCGAGTTCGACAATTTCGAGCACGGTTTTCCGGAAGGGTTTGGCCCCGGCTGGTGGGGCGCGCTCGCCTATTGGATCGGCATCGCCTTTGCGACCTTCCAGCTCTATGTCGCCGCCTTCAACTATCTGCCGAGCCAGGTGGTGCGCGGCGTCCATGTCGGCTTTCTCATCCTGCTTACCTTCGGCCTGATCGCCAACTTCACCGCGAAGAGCAATTTTGGCCGCACGCTCGGCTGGGTGATCGGTGCCGCCGGCTTCTTCTGCGGGCTCTATCAATGGATCTTCTATGCCGATTTGATCGCGCGTGACGGCGATCCGACCAAACTCGACCTCGCCGTCGGGACGCTGCTCGCGGTGCTGATCTTCGAGGGCACGCGGCGCCTGATGGGCGGGGCGCTGCCGCTGATGTGCGGCGCGTGTCTTGTCTACTGGTTCTTCGGGCAGTACCTGCCGTCGCCGCTCAACCATCGCGGATATGATTTCGACCAGATCGTCACGCACCTGTCCTACGGCACCGAAGGCTTTTACGGCGTGCCGGTCTACGTCTCGGCGACCTACATTTTCCTGTTCATCCTGTTCGGCTCGTTCCTGGAACGTGCCGGTATGATCCAGCTCTTCACCGACGTCTCGCTCGGCCTGTTCGGCCGCACCCGCGGTGGCCCCGCCAAGGTCGCCGTGTTCGCCTCGGGCATGATGGGCACCATCTCCGGCTCCGGCGTCGCCAACGTCGTCACGGTCGGCCAGTTCACCATTCCCCTGATGATCAGGTTCGGCTACCGCCGCGCGTTTGCCGCCGGCGTCGAGGCGACGGCCTCGATGGGCGGGCAGATCATGCCGCCGGTGATGGGCGCGGTCGCCTTCATCATGGCGGAGACGCTCGGCGTCCAGTACTCCGAGATCGTGAAGGCCGCCGCTATTCCGGCGGTGCTCTATTTCGCCTCGGCCTTCTGGATGGTGCATCTCGAAGCCGGAAAGCATGGCCTCGTCGGCATGAAGCGCTCGGAGATCCCGAGCGCCTGGAAGGCGCTGGTGACGCGCTGGTACCTCGTGCTGCCGCTCGCAGCGCTCGTTTACATGCTGTTCGAGGGCTTCACGCCGCTCTATGCCGGCAGCATGGGCCTTGCGCTGACGGTGACGTTGATCCTCGGCACCGCCATCACGACGGGCGCCTCCTCGATGGTGATCCGCTATATCTTCTGGATCGGGCTCGCGCTCGTCGTCGCCGCGCTGTCGCGCGACGGTTTCCAGATCGTGCCGGTCGCGAGCGTCGTGGTCGGCCTGATCGTGATCACGGGCTTCATTCGTGGCGGCCTCAAAGCCCTGCGCGAATGCCGCGATGCCTTGGCCGAAAGTGCTAAATCCGCGATCACCGTCGGCATGGCTTGCGCCATCGTCGGCGTCATCATCGGCATGATGTCGCAGACCGGCGTCGGCACAATCTTTGGCAGCTGGGTGATCGGTCTGGGCGAGAAGAGCCTGTTCCTGGCGCTGATCATGACCATGCTGCTGTCGATCCTGCTCGGCACCGGCATCCCGACCATCCCGACCTACATCATCACCGCCGCACTTGCCGCGCCGGCGCTGGCGAAGCTCGGCGTGCCCCTGATCGCGAGCCACATGTTCGCGTTCTATTACGGCATCATGGCCGACCTCTCGCCGCCGGTCGCGCTCGCGGCCCTTGCCGCGGCGCCCATCGCGAAGGAAAATCCGGACAAGATCGGCTGGGAGGCGATGCGCATCGCGCTCGCCGGCTACGTTATCCCGTTCATCTTCGTCTACTCGCCGGCCTTGATGCTGCAGGCCGGTGACCCCATGGCGGCGAAGCTCGGCTTCTACGGTGCGGTGGCGCTTGCGAGCTTCAAGGCGCTGGTGGCGATTGCGCTGTTCGGCATGGTCGCGATCGGCTTCCTGTTTACGCGGCTCACGCTGATCGAGCGCCTGGTGGCGCTCGGCGCCGCGCTGTGCCTGCTCGGCGACTTCCCGTTCAGCGACACCGCCGGCTTTGTGCTCTCGGCGGCGCTCGTGCTGTGGCAATGGCGGCAGCGTCCGCCGGCAGCGGTCGAGGCGGTGTGAGCCTCTGCTTCGCAACAGCCGGGGGCGTGAAGGCGCTGGCGCTGTCGGCGTTCACGCTGGTGTGGACACATTCGATCGCGAAAGTCGACTGGCAGGAAGACTGGCGCGTCACGCCTGCGGGCCTCGAGCTGGTGCAGGCCCGCGTCAAGGGCACCGGCCCCGGCATGGAGCCGCCGCCCGAGGCGCGGCTGATCGACGGCTGGTTTCAATGGAAGCCCGCGCGTGCCCCGATGCAGGAAGTGGTGCTCGGCAATTCCGGCGCGGCCGGGGAATGGCGGCTATGCCATGACGGAAGCTGCCGGACGCTTTCGCAGATTGTCGGCCATCCCATCGGTGCTAACGTCACCAAGATGAGCATCTGCGACGAACAGCAGAAATAAGGGAGACATGCGATGGACCGGCTCAAGGGCAAGGTTGCGATGGTCGTGGGTGCCGGCTCGATCGGCCCCGGCTGGGGCAACGGCAAGGCAACCGCAGTGACCTTTGCGCGCGAGGGCGCGCAGGTTTTTTGCGTCGACCGCAACGGCGCCGCCGCTGAGGAGACCGCAAAGATCATCACCGGCGAAGGCGGTAAGGCGACGGCGTTCACCGCCGACGTGTCACGGTCCGCCGAGATCGAGGCGATGGTCGCGGCGTGCCTGAAGACTTATGGCCGGATCGACGTGCTCGACAACAATGTCGGCATCGCCGAGATGGGCAGCGTGGTCGAGGTCTCCGAGGAGAGCTGGGACCGCGTCTTCGCCGTCAACCTCAAGAGCGCTTATTTCGCCATGAAGCACGTCATTCCCGTCATGGTGAAACAGGGCGGCGGCTCGATCATCAACATCTCCTCGATCGCCTCGATCCGTCACATGGGCATCTCCTACGTCACCTACGGCACCTCGAAGGCGGCGATGAACCAGATGACGCGCACCACCGCGATCGAGTTTGCGCGGCATCATGTGCGGGTGAACGCGATCCTGCCCGGCCTGATGAAGACGCCGATGGTCGAGCATTCCGCAGGCCTCGCCAACAGCTACGCCAAGGGCGATGTCGAGGCGATGTGGCGCGCCCGCGACGCCCAGGTGCCGATGGGCCATATGGGCGACGCCTTCGACGTCGCCAACGCGGCGCTGTTCCTGGCGTCGGACGAGTCGAAATATGTGACGGGTATCGAGCTCGTGGTCGATGGCGGGATCACGTGCAAGGCGGGGGCGTAGCTCCGGCCTCCGTCGTCGTCCCGGATCGGCGCTCCGCTTCGCTGCGCTTGTCCGGGTCGACAGCGGCCGCTATTGCGCCAGCGCCAGAATTCCGCCGGCGAATGCGTGCCACGCCGCGCTTTCGCTGATTGGCCAGTTCAACACCTTCACCGCCAGCATCGCGAGCGTACCGTAGATGTAGACGGGATGCACGCGGCCTTCGGTGCGCCAGTCGCGCACCATGGCGACGACGAGCAGAAGCGAAGCGACCACGGCCGGGGCGATCGTCACCGGCACCGGCGGCGGGCCGGGCGGTCCCGGAGGAGCGAGGAAAGTCAGGAACCAGCGCGCGATCGCGGCATCGAGGATCGAGACCGCGCCGAGCAGCATCAAGCGCTTGTGGATCTCCGGCCGGCGCGTGTTCATGATGGCGAGCACGAACACCAACGCGAAGAACGCGATTCCGCTCATCGGCACAATCGAGAAGGCTATGCCCGCATCCTTCTGTCCAAGCGCGGCGGAATGCTGCATCACATGTACCGAGGCGAGGAAGCCGAAGATCGTCATCGCGGTCGCGAGCGAGACGCCGGCAATCCCGAGCGAACGATGATTGACGACGCGTCCCGAGGCTGCGAGCCAGGTCTGCAGCACGAAATAGAGCGTCCAGGTGAAGAACAAGAATCCGTGAAAATGGATCACCGGACTTGCGGAAAACGTCCGGTGGGCGAGCGGCATCCAATAGGTCGGTGCGAAGCCAAGGAAGGCGGTGGCCGCGCAGGCCAGCGCCATGTGAAGGTAAAAATATCGTGCGGGCGGCGCATCACGCGCGCGTACACGACGGTCGTCGATCAGGGTCGTCATCTGGAATGAGTCTAGGGAGGCAGGGTTTGGTTCAACGCCAGACGCCCCTCCAACGTCGTCCCGGGGCGCGCGCAATATGCGCTTCGCTTGTCCGGGACGACAGCGGAGGTTGTCGATCTATCCCCCGGCGCTCAACTCCGCCCGATCCAGCTCTTCCTCGATCCGATGGAACGCGTCATCACCGATCACTTCGGTGGCGCGGAGGTCGAAGATCGATTTCCGCGCAGCCGAGATGGCGCGGCGGCGCAGGGGATCGGCGGGCAGTTCGCCATTGGCGATGCCGCCGTGCGGATCGTCGTCGGCCTGCATCAGGACGGCGCGGTATTCGAGCCTGAGGATTTCGGCTTCCTCCGACGGATCGTCCTCGATCGCATCGAGCGCGGCGCGATAGGCAATCGTGCGGGCGCGTGCGACCTCGATGCCGACGGGATCGTCGTCCTTGAGGCCGAAGGCCAGGATCAGCGGCCGCAGCGTCAGGCCCTGGATCACCAGCGATCCCAGCACCACCGCGAAGGCGACGAAGACGATGAAGTCGCGATAGGGAAAGTTCTCCGGCAGCGCGAATGCGGTGGCGAGCGTGACGAGGCCGCGCATGCCGCACCATGAGATGATGAGACCGCCCTTGGGCGAGGCGACGGCTCTCGGGTCTTTCGGATGATAGATCCCTTGCGCAACCAGCACACGCAGGGTCGTGCGGTAGAACGTCACCCAGAGCAGCCGCACCAGCACCACCGTGAGCAGGACCGAGGCCGCGGCCACGCAATATTCCCAGCGCACGTCGGCGTCCAGCCGCGTCCAGATCGGCCGCATCTGCATGCCGATCAGCATGAAGGCGAGCACGTTGAGCACGAACACCGTCGTTTCCCACACTGCATACGAGGGCACCCGCAGCCGAGCCGGCATGCGCTCTCCCGCCGTGCGCGCGATGCTGATGGCGTAAACGACGATAGTGAGGATGCCGGAGAGACCGAGATGCTCGGCGCCGATCCAGATCATGAAGGTGGTGGCGAACTGAACGATGATGGCGCTCGGTGCTTCCGTCACGCGTTCCATGATGGGCGGGATGAGGCGGGCTGCGACGAGACCTGCGATGGCGCTGCCGACCAGCGCCAGCGCCATGGTCGGCGCGACCTGGCTCCACGTTAGATGCTGGGTGACGACCGCGCCGACGGCGATGCGATAGATCAGGAGTGCGGTCGCATCGTTGAGCAGGCTCTCGCCTTCCAACACCTTCACCATGCGATAGGGCAGCTGCACCTGACTCAGGATCGCGACTGCAGCCGCGGCATCCGGCGGCGCGACGATGGCGCCGAGCGCCACCGCCGCGGCCCAGGGCATGTCAGGCATCAGCCGATGTGCAACATAGGCGACGCCGGCCGTGGTCAGGCCGACGGCGGCCACGACCAGGGTCGAGACCGGAACCCAGTTGTTGCGCAGATCGCGCAGCGACGTGTCGAACGCGGCATCGAGCAGGACCGGTGCGACAAAAAGGGCCAACGCCAGATCCGGCTCCAACGTCCAGGACGGGCTGTTCGGCACGAAGGCGATCAGCGCGCCGCCGATCGCGAGAAAGGTCGGGTAGGGGACCTTGATCCGCCGCGCCAGCGCCGATAATGCAACGGCGCCAAGCAGAAGCACTATGATCCATTCGAATGTCGACAAATTGGTCCCCGATACCGAATTGAGCGGCGCTACAAGCTAGCACCAATCCGGCCGTATGATGGATAGTATGGCCTCGAGGCAAGATTTTCCGACTGCAATGAGCATGCGTTTTCAAAAACTCATTCAATTGTCGGCCGCTCTGATGCTCTCGGCACTCTGGCCCGGCCCGGCCAAGGCTGCGACTGGCGGCGAGCCGGCCGCCGTCGTGCAGGTTGACGTCGCGGCATGCCTGGCCGCCGTCACGGCCGATGACATGGACAGAGCAGGCCCGGCCTGCGCAGCCGTCATCGACAACGAGAAGACCGCAAAGCCCGACCTGATCAAGGCGCTGGTCGCGCGTGGCGGGCTCTTTGCACGGCATGATCAGATCGACCGGGCCATCGCCGACGACAGCCGCGCCCTGCTGCTCGATCCCACGCTGGCCGACGTCTTCAACGCGCGCGGCGAGCTTTGGTTGAAGAAGGGTGACAAGCCGAAGGCGGTGCAGGATTTCGGCGCGGCGCTCCGGATTGATCCGAACCACGAAAAGGCCAAGGCCAATCACAGGGCGATGGCGCGCGAGCTCGAGCGGATCGGGGCGCAGATGGCGGTCGCCGGCAAGCCCAGCTTCAATTGCGCAGGCGTGCGCCGCCCCGTCGAGAAGGCGATCTGCGCAAATCGCGAGCTAGCCGATCTCGACCGTGAGGTTTATGCCGCCAATGCACGCGTGCTGCGCGAGGCGCGCAATGCGGGTGAAGCAAAGACTCTCCAGCGCGAGCAGGATGATTTCATCGCCCGCCGCAATGCCGGCTTTGGCCGTCCGGGATATGACTTGAAGAAGGCGATGCAGGAGCGGCTGCAACGGCTGAACGGGGTGGACGGGTATTGAGGTCCTTCGCCGCTCGAAGGGGCGTCATGCCCGGGTAGACGGGCCCGACTTGAACCCATCCCTCGCCCGCCGCGACAATGGTGAAAACCTGATGCCATGGAGTGCTTCGGCATGCGCACGCGTTGTTCCGCGCAGATATCCAGAAATCCGCTGCGCACCTTCCTCCTCGGTGCAGCAATCAGCCTTGTCCTCGCCGCCCCGGCGGCGGCCGCAGCCGATTGCGTGACGGGCAGCAAGGCGGCACCGGCGGAGATCATCCCGGCGTGCAGCGCCATCATCGACCAGACTTCGAACCCGAATTCCGAGCGCGTCGCGGCGCTGCTGGTCCGGGCGGATGCCAATGCGCGGACATCAGGCGGTCTCACGCAGGCGCTGCGGGACATAGACCGCGCCATTGCGCTGGACGGCAAGAACGCGCGGGCCTGGCGCCTGCGCGGCGACCTGTTGCGGGAGGCGGGCGGGGATCTCAATCGCGCCACGTCCGATCTCAGCAAGGCAATCGAGCTCGATCCCGCAGATGCCGAAGCCTATGAGCTGCGCGGCGTCGCCTACACCAACCAGCGCCGGCTCGACCGCGCGATCGCCGACTACGACCAAGCGATCAAGCTGAAGCCGGATTATGCGCAGGCCTGGTCCGACCGCGGCGCAACCTTTTATCTCAACGGAGACAACGACAAGGCGGTCGCCGATCTCAGCGAGGCGCTGAGGCTCGACCCGAACCGGGCGCGGAGCTACACCAATCGCGGCGCCGCCTACAAGAAGCTCGGCCAGCTCGACAAGTCGATTGCCGATGACAGTGAGGCGATCAGGCTCGATCCGAAGGTGCCGGAATATTACGACAATCGCGGTCTCTCTTATGCCGCTATGAAAGACTACGACAAGGCGATTGCCGATTACGAGCAGGCCTTAAGGCTGGCGCCGCGGCCGAACTTCTTCACCAACCGCGGCGATTCCTATCAGTTCAAGGGTGAGTTTGGCGCCGCGCTTGGCGATTACGAGGCCGCGCTGAAGCTCGATCCGAATTTTGCGAAGACCTACAACAATGCGGTGCTCTATACCAAGATGGGCGAGCGCAAGAAGGCGCTGGCCGATTACGAGACGGCGCTGCGGCTCGACCCCGGCAATACGAACGCGGCAGACGGCCGCCGCACCATGATGGCGGAGATCGCGAAGTTCGGCGCCGAGGCGCCGCAGCCGCTGGCCGCGAATTCCGGCAACGGCCCGTCATTCGATTGCGCCAATGCCAAGCGTGAGGTGGAGAAGGTGATCTGCGCCGATCCGCAATTGGGTGCGCTCGACCGCCAACTCGCCGAGGCCTTTGAGCGCGTGCTGAAATCGATGAACCGGCGCTCGGCGGCCGATCTGCGCAAATCCCAGCATGAGTTCCTCGCCACCCGCGACGCCAGCTTCCGCCGCCCCGGCTACGACCTGAAGAAGGTCATGCAGGACCGGTTGCAGCGGCTGAACGCGATGGAGGGGTAGGCGCTTTCTTCGCCTCTCCCCCGCGTGCGGGGAGAGGCCGGAGTTTGCGTAGCAAATTCCGGGTGAGGGGGCCCTCCGCGAATCCAATTCTCACTTTGCCCGCCGAAACAGCCCCCTCACCCCCCGACCCTCTCCCCGTAAGAACGGGGAGAGGGAGAGGATGGGGTCTTTTCGGCTTGAACCGCGGCCCGTTCCCGGGAAAATAGCTCCCAAACAAGGCCCATACTTGATCCCTGTCATGGCGGGACGCCGGTCCTGCCGCAAGGTTCAGGTGAGGCCGATAAGGGGAACGGGAGCGCGGGAATGAACAGCCAAGTGCAGAGCAAATATCACGAGGTCCATGCGCGCTCGCTGGCCGATCCTCAGGGTTTTTGGGCCGAGGCTGCCAAAGAGATTGACTGGATCGAGCCGCCGAAGACGATCTTTGACCCCGCGCAAGGCGTCTACGGCCGCTGGTTCGCCGGCGGCGTCGTCAACACCTGCTACAATGCGCTCGATCGCCATGTCGAACGCGGCCGCGCCGACCAGGTGGCCCTGATACACGACTCGCCGCTGGCGGGCTCGGTCACCAAGTTCACCTATGCCGAATTGCTGGCCGAGGTGCAGGCGCTCGCCGCTATCATGCAGGATTTTGGCGTCGTCAAGGGCGACCGCGTCATTCTCTATATGCCAATGGTGCCGGAGGCCGTGGTTGCGATGCTCGCCTGCGCGCGCATCGGCGCGGTGCATTCCGTGGTATTCGGCGGCTTTGCCGCAAAGGAGCTCGCGACCCGCATCGACGATGCGCAGCCGAAACTCATTCTCTCCGCAAGCTGCGGCATCGAGCCTGGTCGTATCGTGCAATACAAGCCGCTGCTGGACGAGGCGATCAAGCTCGCTTCTGCGAAGCCCGCGGCCTGCATCATATTGCAGCGGCCGCAGTTCGTCTGCGACCTCACGCCGAAGCGCGACTATGATTGGGCCAGCCTGCGACGTAAGGCCATGAACGATGGCAAGAAAGCGCCTTGCGTGCCGGTTGCTGCGACCGATCCGCTCTACATTCTCTATACGTCGGGCACGACCGGTATCCCCAAGGGCGTCGTGCGCGACAATGGCGGGCATCTGGTTGCCGTGAAATGGTCGATGTTCAACCTCTATGGCGTCAAGCCGGGAGAGGTTTGGTGGTGCGGCTCCGACATCGGCTGGGTGGTCGGCCACAGCTACATCGTCTACGGCCCGCTGCTGCATGGCGCGACCTCGATCATGTATGAGGGCAAGCCGATCGGCACGCCCGATGCCGGTGCGTTCTGGCGTGTGATCTCAGAGCACAAGGCTGTGGCCTTGTTCACCGCGCCGACCGCATTCCGCGCGATCCGGAAGGAGGATCCGGAAGGCAAGTACATCCGGCAATATGATCTGTCGAAATTCCGGACCCTGTTCCTCGCCGGTGAGCGCGCCGATCCGCCGACGGTGGAGTGGGCGGAGCAGCAGCTGAAGGTGCCGGTGATCGATCACTGGTGGCAGACCGAGACGGGCTGGTGCATCGCCGGTAATCCTGTGGGCTTGGGGGTGCTGCCGGTCAAGCATGGCTCGCCGACGGTGCCGATGCCGGGCTACCAAGTCGACGTCGTCGACGAGGCCGCGAAGCCAGTCGGTCCCAACACCATGGGATCGATCGTCATCAAGCTGCCGATGCCGCCGGGTTGCCTGCCGACGCTGTGGAATCAGGACGCGCGCTTCAAGGAAGCTTACCTGAGCGAATTTCCCGGCTACTACAAAACCTCGGACGCCGGCTACAAGGACGAGGACGGCTATGTCTTCGTCATGGGTCGCACCGACGACATCATCAACGTCGCCGGCCACCGTCTGTCCACGGGCGGCATGGAGGAGATCCTGGCATCGCATCCCGATGTCGCCGAATGCGCCGTGCTCGGCGTCAAGGATGCGATCAAGGGCGAGGTTCCCTGCGGCTTCCTGGTGCTGAAGGCCGGCGTGAAACGATCGCCCGCCGAGATCGAGAAGGAGATCATCGCGCTGGTGCGCGACAAGCTTGGGCCCGTCGCCGCCTTCAAGCTCGCCATCACCGTCGGCCGCCTGCCCAAGACGCGCTCGGGCAAGATCTTGCGCGGCACCATCAAGAAGATCGCCGACGGCGAGGCCTGGTCCATGCCGGCCACGATCGAGGACCCCAAGGTGCTGGACGAGATCGGCGATGCGCTGAAGGGGAGGGTGTGACGCGAGGCGTCACCTTGGGGCGGTTCGCAGGACCGAACTAGACTCAGGTGAGCAATTGCGCACCTGAGGATCTTGAGATTCCGGGTCTGGTGCCTACGCACCATCCCGGAATGATGGGCTTGCCGACTTACATTCTCCGCATTCCGCGCTAAACAGGGGCCGCCAACAGGGGACCTTGCATGCCACTCGCTACCACGTCGCGCCTGCTCATTGCAGTGGCTCTCGCCATCGCTCTCTCCGCCTGCTCGGCGCGTTACCAGACGCCGACCGCGATGGGGGGCGACGACGATGATGCGGTGTGCCAGAGCCGCGGCTATGCGCAGGGCTCGCCGGAATACGTGGCCTGCCGCAAGGACCGCGACGTGCAGCGCAGCGCCGCCACCGCCCGTGCCGACCGCCGTCAGCGCGATCTCGGTGAATACATGCTGAACCATCCCGACCGGCCCTGACGCCGGCTGCGGAACTATCCTGCGCACGGCAATCGCGCATCTCGTGGCACATCTGCAACGTCGTGGCCAAATCGCGACGTGTCTGCGCTGATTTGATCGGCATCAAATCCTTCCTCGTTCCCTTTCTGCTCTGACGCGGGCGTCGCGCAACGAAGCGCGACATGGCTGAAGGGGAATGCAATGCAGAGAACGATGAGAAACCTGGCGCGGCTCGCGACGCTTGGTGCGATGGTCGCGGTGACGGCTGGCGCTGCGCAGGCGGCCGATCTGCCGGTTTACACGAAAGCGCCGCCACCCGTTGAGAGCTTCAATCCTTGGATGGTCCGTCTGCGCGTGCTCGGCGTGTTGCCGGATGCGGGCGGCTCGACCGTCAATGTCGCCGGCGTGCCGTCGCTGTCGTCGCCGACCTCGGGCCTCTCGATCAGCAACCAGGCGGTGCCTGAGCTCGATATCAGTTACTTCTTCACGAAGAACATCGCGGCCGAGCTGATCCTCGGCGTGACCAGGCATTCGATCAGCGGCACCGGCTCGCTTGCGAATCTGCCTGTCGGCAAGACCACGCTGCTGCCGCCGACGCTGACGCTGCAATATCACTTCGACAATTTCGGCGCGTTCAAGCCTTATGTCGGCGCCGGCGTGAACTACACGGTGTTCTTCAACAACTCGGCCGCCAACACGCCCGCTGCCATCGCCGGGCCGCCCGCAATCGTTGCAACAACCACGTCCCTGCATGTCAGCAACGCCTGGGGCGGCGCCGTTCAGTTCGGCTTCGACTACATGCTCGACCGGCACTGGGGCCTCAACGTCGACGTGAAGAAGCTCTGGCTGCGGCCGGACTACAGCGCGACCGTGAGCGGGCTGCCCGTCACCGGCAGCGCGCATATTGATCCGTGGCTCGTCGGCGGCGGTGTCACTTACAAGTTCTAACGCTCCTGCGGCGCCGGGTGGGGGCACCCGGCGCCGCGGCAATACTTTCCCGTTCGATTCGTCCGAGATCATCCCTGAGAGACGGCATCGTCGTATTCGCTTCACGAGCGGAGATACCGCTATCCCGCGTGCACCGTTCGCGGATGCCGCTCATGCAATAACTTCGCCAGTGCGTCGCGATCGCCGGGGCGGTCTTTGAGGGCAATTTCGAACAGTGCTTCCTGGATATCCCGGGGCATATCCCCCCAGGCTGCGAGGACAGCGCGTCCCAGCATCACCGCAAAATGGTCTTCGTCAGCCCGCATCGCAGATCCTCCGGATTGGAAATAATGCGACGGCAGCTGCATGGTTCCCCGCAGCCGCGCCACCAAATCTCCATTCGAAAACAAAACGCGGCGGATCGCTCCGCCGCGTTTGCCCGCAATGACGAAGGAAGAAGGAGGACTACTCCTCCTCTTCCTCGTGCTTCTTGCCGCCGAGGGTCTTCAGCTTGGCGAACACGGCGTCGACGTTGAGGTCGTCGCTCGACTTCTCCGACGGCTCGTACTCGTCCTTCTTGGTGGTCTCGGAGGCCGGGAGCAGAGTGGCGCCGCCATAGGCTGCGTCGATCGGCTTTTCCTTGGCCGCGCGCGCCACTTCGAAATCGAGCTCGATCTGCGAGCAGAGGCCGAGGGTGACGGGGTCGATCGGCGTCAGTTGGGACGTATTCCAGTGGGTGCGGTCGCGAACGCTGGCAATCGTGCTCTTGGTGGTGCCGACCAGGCGCATCACCTGGGCGTCCTTCAGCTCCGGATGGCTGCGCAGCAGCCAGAGGATGGCGCTGGGGCGCTCGTGGCGGCGCGACACCGGGGTGTAGCGTGGGCCCTTGCGCTTGGGCTGCGGCGGCAACACCACCTTGCTCTCCTGGAGGCGGAGGCGGTAGTCCGGGTTCTTCTCGCCCTTCTCGATCTCCTCGCGGGTCAGCTGGCCGTTGGAGAGGGGATCCATGCCCTTGATGCCCTGGGCGGCGTCGCCGTCGGCGATCGCGCGCACCTCAAGGGGATGCATCTTGGTGAAATCGGCGACCTGGTCGAAGGTCAGCGCGGTGTTGTCGAGCAGCCAGACGGCGGTCGCCTTGGGCATCAGAGGTGCGTTGCTCATGGCAAATCTCCTTTGTGCTTCGCCCACCCCCTCAGGAGGCGAAACCGGTGGTCATCAGCGATGACAGGGAATTCGCGCTATATAAGCCCGGAGGGGGTAGCCACGCAATGGTTCTGCTATAGATAGTGCCTTGACAGCGCCCGAAAGGGGGGCCAATTCCCTCTGAAGTCGCTGTAAAGTCCAAGCAGACCGTTTTTAGCCCCTTTCCACCCATCGACCGCCCCCGCCGGAAGGCGAAACGGGTGATTCGGTCCCGAGATCGCTCAATGTCAGCCAAACCAGACCTCAAGATCGTGCTTTGTTCTCCCCGTGGCTTCTGCGCCGGGGTGGTCCGGGCGATCGACACCGTGGAACGGGCGCTCGATAAGTATGGCGCTCCCGTCTATGTTCGCCACGAGATTGTGCACAACAAGTACGTCGTCGATGGGTTGAAGAAGAAAGGTGCGATCTTCGTCGAGGAGCTCGCCGAAATCCCGGAAAACGCCACCGCGCCGGTGGTTTTCTCTGCCCATGGCGTGCCGAAGTCGGTTCCGGCCGACGCCACCTCCCGCAATTTGTTCTCGCTGGATGCGACCTGCCCGCTGGTGACCAAGGTGCACCGCGAGGCGGCGATTCATTTCAAGCGCGGCCGCGAGATCTTCCTGATTGGTCATTCGCATCATCCTGAAGTGGTCGGCACGCTCGGCCAGCTTCCGGTCGGCGCCGTCACCCTGATCGAGACCGCCGAGGACGCCAAGACCATCAATCCGAAGGACCCGAATAACCTCGCCTTCGTGACCCAGACCACGCTGTCGATCGACGACACTGCGGAGATCGTGGCGCTGCTCAAGGAGCGCTTTCCGAACATCAACGGCCCGCACAAGGAAGACATCTGCTACGCCACCACCAACCGCCAGCTCGCGGTGAAGAAGGTGGCGCCGGTGGTCGACGCGCTCATCGTTGTCGGTGCCCCCAATTCGTCGAACTCGCAGCGTCTGCGCGAGGTCGCCGAGCGCGAGGGCTGCAAGATCGCAGTGCTGGCGCAGCGCGCCGCCGACATCGACTGGGACAAGTTCGGCAATATTTCGAGCCTCGGCATCACCGCGGGTGCCTCGGCGCCGGAAGTGATCGTCGAGGAGATCATGGACGCGTTCGCCGAGCGCTACACGCTGCATGTGGAGACGGTCTCGGCCGCGGAAGAGAACGAGTTCTTCCCGTTGCCGCGCCAGGTGCGCCCCGAAGCCGCCGCCGAGTAGACCTTTATGGCGGTCTACACCGACGTTGCCGCCGACGAGCTTGCGGATTTCCTGAGGCAATACGATCTCGGCGAGCTGCTCTCCTATAAGGGCATCGCCGAGGGCGTCGAAAACACCAACTTCCTGCTGCATACGAGCAAAGGCTCGTTCATTCTCACGCTCTATGAAAAGCGCGTTGCGAAGAACGATTTGCCGTTCTTCCTCGCATTGATGACGCATCTGGCCGAGCACGGCGTCAATTGCCCTCTGCCGGTGAAGGCGAGGGATGGCGAGGCGCTGCGCGAGCTGTCGGGGCGGCCTGCCGCGATCATCACCTTTCTCGAAGGCATGTGGCCGCGCAAGCCCAACGTAGCCCATTGCGCCGGTGTCGGCGACGGGCTCGCCAGGTTGCATCTGGCCGGCGCCAATTTCGCGATCAAGCGTGCCAACGCGCTGTCGGTCGCGGGCTGGCGGCCGCTGTTCGATGCGGCGGCGGACCGCGCCGACGAGGTCCAGCCGGGACTGCGCGCCTTCCTCGCAGCCGAGCTCGACCATCTCTCGAGCGGCGTCTGGCCGAGCAGCCTGCCCGAAGGTGTGATCCACGCCGATCTCTTCAACGACAACGTCTTCTTTCTCGGCGACAAGCTCTCGGGGATCATCGACTTCACTTTCGCCTGCAATGACATGCTGGCCTATGACGTCGCGATCTGCCTCAACGCCTGGTGCTTCGAGCCGGATCATTCCTTCAACGTCACCAAGGCGCGCGCCTTCCTCAATGCTTACGGCCGGGTGCGGAAGCTCTCGGAGGCGGAAGAGGCCGCGCTGCCGCTGCTCGCGCGTGGCGCCGCGATCCGCTTCCTGCTGACGCGGCTGGTGGATTGGCTCAATGTGCCGCCCGGCGCGCTGGTCAAGCCGAAGGATCCGCTGGAATATGTCCGCAAGCTGCGCTTTCACCAGAGCGTGACGAGTGCGCGCGACTACGGGCTGATGCCGTCAGGACTGGTCGCGTGAGCGAGCTCCCCAATGTCACGATCTTCACCGATGGCGCGTGCTCGGGAAATCCCGGGCCCGGCGGCTGGGGCGCAATCCTGAAGTTCGGCGACAAGGAAAAAGAGCTGAACGGCGGCGAGCGCCACACCACCAACAACCAGATGGAATTGATGGCGGCGATCTCCGCGCTTGAAGCGCTGAAGAAGCCGTGCACCGTCGATCTCTATACCGACAGCCAATATGTCCGGCAGGGCATCACCGGCTGGATCCACGGCTGGAAGCGCAATGGCTGGCGCACCGCCGACAAGAAGCCGGTGAAGAATGTCGAGCTATGGCAGCGCCTCGACGCTGCGTTGAAGGCGCATGAGGTGCGCTGGCATTGGGTCAAAGGCCACGCTGGGCACCCCGAGAATGAGCGGGCCGATCAGCTGGCGCGCGACGGGATTGTGAAGGCAAGGTTGCAGCAGCGGGTGGCGGAGTAGGACCTCTGCTCCGTCATTCCGGGGCGGTGCGTAGCACCGAACCCGGAATCTCGAGATTCCGGGTCGCGCTTGGCGCGCCCCGGAATGACATCAGCCTGCGGCTAAAGCTTACAGCTGTCCCAGCAGCGTATCGCCGCCGGACACCTCGACCTTGCCGGGCATCGCCTCCAGGTTCAGCTTCTTGACCACGCCGTCCTCGACCAGCATCGAGTAGCGCTTGGAACGGATGCCGAGGCCGTTGCCGGAAGCATCGAGCTCCATGCCGATCGCCTTGGCGAAGTCGGCATTGCCGTCGGCGAGGAAGATCGCCTCGTCGCGCTGGTCGGTGTCGCGCTTCCAGGCGTTCATGACGAAGGCGTCGTTGACGGAGACGATCGCAATGGTGTCGACGCCCTTGTCCTTCATGGCGTAGGCGTTGAGGAAGATGCTCGGCAGATGCATCTTGTGACAGGTGCCGGTATAGGCGCCGGGCACCGCGAACAGCGCCACCTTCTTGCCCTTGAAGATATCGTCGGTGGTCTTCACCTGCGGGCCTTCCGCCGTCATCACGCGGAATTTCGCCTCGGGCAGCTTGTCGCCAACTTGGATTGCCATCGTCGTTTCTCCTGAAAAAGGGGCGGGGCCGTTCTAGAACATTTTACCGGCCGAGGGAAACGGCTTCAAAGAGGTGTGATGAGGGGACGGGCGCGTCATTCCGGGGCGGTGCGAAGCACCGGCCCCGGAATCTCGAGATTCTCGGGTGCGCAATTGCGCACCCGGGCTCACACCGACGCGTGCGCCCTGGAACGACGGTGAAGACTTACGCGGCCTCGGCCTTCTTCTCGTCGCGGAGCTGTCGGCGCAGGATCTTGCCGACATTGGTCTTGGGCAGGTCGGTGCGGAATTCGATGTGCTTCGGCACCTTGTAGCCCGTCAGCTGCTCATGACAGAATTTGATCACGGCTTCGGCAGTGAGGTTCGGATCCTTCTTCACCACAAAGGCCTTTACCGCCTCGCCCGATTTGGAATCGGGAATGCCGATCACCGCGCATTCCAGCACGCCCGGATGGCTCGCGATCACTTCCTCGATCTCGTTCGGATAGACGTTGAAGCCGGAGACCAGGATCATGTCCTTCTTGCGATCCACGATCTTGGTGTAGCCCTTCTCGTCCATCACGCCGATGTCGCCGGTGCGGAAATAGCCGTCCGCGGTCATCACTTTCGCGGTTTCCTCCGGCCTGTTCCAATAGCCTGACATCACCTGCGGGCCCTTGGCGCAGATCTCGCCGGGCTGGCCGAGCGGGACCTCGTTGCCGTCGTCGTCGCGGATCGAGATCCAGGTTGAGGGCACGGGAATGCCGATCGATCCGGAGAATTCGGTCGTGGTCGCGGGATTGCAGGTCAGCGTCGGCGAAGTCTCCGACAGGCCGTAGCCCTCAGCGATGAAGCAGCCGGTCACGGCCTTCCACTGCTCGGCGACCGGGCGCTGCACGGCCATGCCGCCGCCGTTCGAGATCTTGAGCTTGGAGAAGTCCAGCTTCTTGAAGTCAGGATGATGCATCAAGCCGTTGTAGAGCGTGTTGACGGCCGGGAAGCTGTTGACCTGGTACTTGGCGAGCTCCTTGACGAAGCCGGCGATGTCGCGCGGATTCGGGATCAAGAGATTGCAGCCGCCGGCCCGCACTGCGAGTAGGTAGCAGGCTGTCAGCGCGAAGATATGGTAGAGCGGCAGCGCGCAGACGATCATGAGCTGCTCGACATGCGGCGGCGCATTGAGCGCCGGCTGCAGCCAGGCATCGTTCTGCAGCACGTTGGCGACGATGTTGCGGTGGAGCAGCGTGGCGCCCTTGGAGACGCCGGTTGTGCCGCCGGTATATTGCAGGAAGGCTACGTCGCCGGGCGACAGTTTCGGCTTGTTGAAGGTCTGGCCACGGCCGGCCGACAGTGCGTCGTTGAACGAGACCGCGCCCGGCAGCGACCAGGCCGGTACCATCTTCTTGACGCGGCGGACGACGAGATTGACGATCACGCCCTTGAAGCCGAGCAGATCGCCCATGCTGGCGACGATGACGTGCTTCATCGGCGTCTTCGCAATCACCTGCTCGACGGTGTGGGCAAAGTTCTCCAGCACGATGACGGCTTCGGCGCCGGAATCCTTGAGCTGATGCTCGAGCTCGCGCGGGGTGTAGAGCGGATTGACGTTGACGACCGCAAACCCGGCGCGCAGCACCGCGGCGGTGGCGATCGGATATTGCAGCACGTTCGGCATCATGATCGCGACGCGGGCGCCGCGCTGCAGGCCGCGTCCCTGCAAATAGGTGGCGAGCGCCAGCGACATCTGGTCGAGGTCGCGATAGGTGATCGCCTTGTCCATGCAGATGAACGCCTTGCGGTCTGCGAACTTCGCAAAGCTCTCCTCAAGAAGGTCGACCAGCGATGCGTATTGCGTCGGCTCGATATCGGCGGGCACGCCGGGTGGATATTGCTTGAGCCAGATGCGCTCCATGGAAACTCCCCTCTCTTGCACCAGAGCCCGTTGTGTCTCGGGCTTGCCTCATTGCCGGCAGTATCGAGCCTGCCTGAACGGCTGGCAAGCGGTCGAGGCTTAGGGCAAAGGCTGGAGA
This sequence comes from Bradyrhizobium manausense, assembly GCF_018130615.1. GTDB lineage: Bacteria > Pseudomonadota > Alphaproteobacteria > Rhizobiales > Xanthobacteraceae > Bradyrhizobium > Bradyrhizobium manausense_A. The sequence continues at coordinate 46,803 of NZ_JAFCKB010000010.1, read as the reverse complement.
GTGGCTACTGGAATCGTCGCAAATCGCTGCCGCAGGTGCGAAGTGCAGACGCCGCCTGGCGGGCTCGGCCCGTTAACCTAGCTGTTGTTGGGCGCGGGCTTCGGCTTGGTGGCGGCCTTGGGCTTGGCCGGCTTGGCATCGCCGCTCGCCGGCTTCTCTGCGGGCTTGGCGGCGGCATGCTTGCTTGCCGCCGGCTTTGCTGCGGTTTTGGCTTCGCCCTTTGCATCGCCCTTGGCCGAAGCATCGGGCTTGGCGGCTGCCGGTTTCGCCGCAGCCGTCTTGGTGCCAGTCTTGGCGTCAGTCTTGGCGTCAGTCTTGGCGTCAGTCTTGGCGTCAGGCTTGGCATCGCTGCCGGTGTCGGGCTTCTTGGCGATACGCGTCTTCTTGCCGCGCGCCTTCGGAGGGTTCTGCTGGTCGGCATCGGCTGCGACCGCCGCGACCAGGGCGGCGCCGGTGCGGGTCGGGCCGGTGTAGACCAGCACGGGCTCTGCGGCCGCAGGCGCCGAGGCCATCAGCTCCGACGCCTTCATCAGCGGCGGCTGGAGTCCTGCGGTGAAGAAGGTCACCTGGGCTTCGCCGCCGGTCGCGGAGCCCGATCCGCTGGTACCGCCATTGGTCGCGATCAGCGCGTCGTCGTCGTCGCTGGCCGGACGCTTGCGGTGACCGCCGCACATTTCTTCACGCAGGTTCGGCGGCGAGGCGTCCACCGGCACGAGGTTCTCGACGGTGCCGAGCGAGGGGCGCAGCCACGACAGATTGTCCTGGCCGAAGCCGCGCTCGAGCAGCTGCGCCGCCTTCACCGCGCGCGCGGTACCGGAGTTGGCGCCGAGCACCACGGCGATCAGCCGGCGGCCGTTGCGCGTGGCCGATGCCACGAGGTTGTAGCCGGAGGCGCAGATGAAGCCTGTCTTGAATCCGTCGGCGCCGGGATAGCGGCCGATCAACTTGTTGAAATTACCGGTGACGCGCTTGCCGAAGCGGATCGCCGGGATATGCACGAAATACTCGTATTCCGGCAGGTCGCGCAGGAACGAGCGGGCGAGAATGCCGAGGTCGCGCGCCGAGGTGATCTGGCCGTCGGCCGGCAGGCCGTTCGGATTGACGTAGCTCGTCTGCGTCATGCCGAGCCGCTTCGCGGTGTCGTTCATCATCGCGGAGAAGCCGTCGATCGAGCCGCCGACGCCTTCTGCCAGCACCACGGCCATGTCGTTCGCCGACTTGACCATCATCATCTTCAGTGCGTTGTCGATGGTGAGTTGCGTTCCCGGACGGAACCCCATCTTCGACGGCGATTGCGAGGCTGCCATCGGCGACACCGTGACCAGCGTGTCGAGTGAGATCTTGCCGTCCTTCACCGCCTTGAGCGTCACATAGGCGGTCATGATCTTGGTGACCGAGGCCGGATACCAGGGAATGGTCGCATTCTCCGCCTGCAGCACCTTGCCGCTGTCGGCCTCGATCAGCAGCAGCGCTTCGGCCTTGGCGAGGCGCGGTGCCATGAGCGCACCGACGGCGAGCGTCGCAGCGAACAGATTGAACAGGGATTTGCGAAGCAGCGGGCGAAAGGCGTGCACTATCCGATTCCGGTCCTTGGAGAACCGCCTGATACGGGCGGCCCTCGTGATCTGATGTTCGGTTCTGAAATCCAGCGCCGCCGCTCGCGGCAGCGCAAACCTATACCGGCTCGTGCGTCGAGAATAGGGGCTTCTGCCGCGTATTCCGCAACGAAGTAGGCCGAATTTCGACGGTGCTACGGGGACCTGCTAAGGGGATCTGGCGGCAGAGGAAGCGGCCTCGGCGGGACTCACACCAGCCTGCGCGCTCGTCTGTTTTTGTTCCTGCACCATGAACTGGGCCTTGGCGAGATCGGCGAAATGGCCGCCTTTGGCCACGAGTTCATCGAAAGTTCCGCTTTCGGTCACGCGCCCGTTCTCGAACACCAGGATCCGCGTGGCATTACGGATGGTGGAGAGGCGGTGGGCGATCACGAAGGTGGTGCGGCCCTTCATCACTTCATCGAGAGCGGCATTCACCTTGGCTTCGGTGACGGCATCGAGCGCGCTGGTCGCCTCGTCCAGGATCAGAATCGGCGGGTCCTTCAGCAGCGCGCGGGCGATCGATAGCCGCTGGCGCTCGCCGCCGGAGAGCATGCGGCCGCGCTCGCCGGCATTGGTCTCGAAGCCGCCGCTGCGATCAATGAAGTCGATCGCCTGCGCGCGCTCGGCCGCCTTGCGCATCTCGGCTTCGGTCGCATCCGGCCTGCCGACGCGCAAATTCTCCGCGATCGAGCGGTTGAACAGCAGCGCTTCCTGGAACACGACGCCGATGTTTCGCCGCAGCGATGTCAGCGTGACGCCGCGCACGTCCATGCCGTCGATCTTGATGAAGCCGGATTGCGGATCGAAGGCGCGGTGCAGCAGCGCAATCGCGGTGGACTTGCCCGCGCCGGTCGGGCCGACCAGCGCGATGGTCTGGCCCGGCAGTGCGGTGAAGGAGAGGTCCTCGATCGCCGGCCGCTTGCCGTCATAGGAGAAGGTGACGTCGTTGAACTCGACGAGGCCGGAGAGCCGCCCTGCATCGATCGCATCGGGCCGGTCATGCACCGCAGGCACGGCATCGAGCACGTTGAAGAACTCGCGCAGGCGCGGCGCTTCCATGAACACGTTGTTGATGAAGCTCACGACCTGCTCGAGCTTCTGGATCAGCATGGTCGCGAAGCTCACGAACATCACGATCTCGCCGACGGAGGTCTGCCCCTGGTCGTGCAGGGCGATGCCGAGCGTGAAGATCGCGAGCACCGTGATGGTGGTGGAGGCGCGCGTGATCACGGTGACAAGTGCCCACCAGGACAGCACCGGCATCTGCGCGGCCAGCAGCTCGTCGGCGACGGAGCGCAGTCCCTTCACCTCGGATTCGACGCGGACGAAGCTCTGCACCAGCGCGACGTTGCCGAGCGCGTCCGAGGCGCGCGCGGACAGCTCGCTGTAGTGCTCCTCGACCGCCATCTGCATGCCGAAGGTCTTGCGCACCACAAAGGTCGTCAGCGCGGTAAAGACCACGCACAGCACGAACAGCAGGATCGCTAGGCGCCAGTTCAGATAGAGTGACAGCGGCAGCAGCACCACGACCGAGAGGATCGCTGCAAAGTGCTCGCGGAAGAACCCGAGCCAGAGCCGCCACAGCGCGTCCGTGCCGTTGAGCATCACCTTCATCAGCCGGCCCGAATGGGTGCCGGAATGGAAGGTCAGCGGCAGTTGCAGGATGTGCTCGAAATAGCTCGTCAGCACTGCCTGACGCTGGCGGTGCGAGAGCCGGTCGGCCTGCAGTGCCACGAGCGCGCTGCAGCCGATCGTGAACAGTCCGAATGCGACCCAGGCGGCCAGGAATGGCCAGGCCGAATTGGAGCCGGCCACCGTCTTGCCGGAGAGCACGTCGACGATCCGTCCGAACAGCACGGGTTCCGCGAATTGCGACGCAGCCAGCAGGAGATTGGCGACCGCAAGCAGCCAGCCGAGCCGCGCCTCCTTGCCGAGCAACTCGAGAACGCGCGTATAAAGGCGAAGGATGGGCATGCGGGCGAAGAGCTCGGGCGGGTCACGGAGCCGTTATTCTAAGCAGGGATTGCCCGTGAGATACAGCGGAAGCTGTCGGTTTTGCTCAATTGATAAGCCGGCTTTCGACCGGCGGTAGGAACCTGCCGTCGAAGATGTCGCCTGCAACAGGCTTCTTGCGAAATTTGAAATCTTCCGCGATCTGGTCGATCGAACGCTCCAGGCGTGCCGGGTCGATGCCGCCGAGGCCGTTGCGCCGGACCACGTCGGTCAGGATGTTGTCGGCGAGCACGGTGCGCAGGCGCGCAAGCTCGAGGTCACGGTCGCCGTCGTCGATGTGGCTTGCGGCCTCGTCCGCCGCACGGGCGGGCTCCTTCGCAGTTGCATTGATGCCTGCAATCAGGGCGCGGACAAAGCCCTTCAGTGCGTCCGGCCTCGCCGCGGCGAAGGCGGGATTTGCGACGACCACGAAGCCATAGGCCTCGCAGCCATAGTCGGCATAGCGCAGCACGGCGAGATCGTCGGCCGGCACGCCGCGGTCGCGCAGGTTCACGGCGGAGAGATAGGAGAACCCGGCGACGGCATCGACCTGTCCTGCCGAGAGCACCGGCTCACGTACCGCCGCGCTCATCCCAAAGAATTTCACGTGCGAGACGTTGATGCCGTTCTGGCGCGCCAGCGCCGGCCATAACCGGATCGACAGATCGCTGTCGGCGACGCCGACGGTCTTGCCGTCGAGATCGGAGAGCAGGTGAATGCCGCGGCTCTTGCGGGCGACGATCGCGTAAGGCGCGCTGTTGAACAGCACGAACACCGCCTTGAGCGGCGGCGTATCGGCCTTGTCGCGAAAACGAATGAGCGCGTTGATGTCGACGAGCGCGAGGTCGCTGTCGCCTGCGGCAACGCGGGCAAGCGCTTCCGGCGATCCGGCCGCGCTGGTGAAGGAAACGTTCAGATGCTCGGCAGCGAACCTGCCGTCCTTCGCCGCCAGGAAGAATGGCGCCATGCTCGCATCGACCGGACGATCGAAGCTGAAATGGATCGCGACGGACGGCGCGGCCGTCTCAGACGCATGGACGTTGCATGCGGCAAGCGCGATCGAGAGGGCCAGCAGGCAGTGAGAAGCGATCGTCTTGAATCCAACCATCGGTCGCGCCGGTTCCGCCTTGTTATGGTTTCGTGACGCTTGCAGCGCCGGCTGCCGGCAAAGTCTGATCACGTCAACCTGAACGGCAGATGAGCGGTGGTTGCGTCACGATCACGCAACCCCGTTCATCTTCCATTGGGGTTGGGGAACCCAACATGGGATGCGGGTGTTTGAGAGGCATGAGCCTGTCTCGAGGCACCAATGAAGGTCCCAAGGAGGGTCCAAATCATGCTTGGCCAGTTTTCTAAATTTGCCGGCCGTAAGGCCGTTCTCGCCACCGCCGCAGTGCTGGCGCTGACCACCGTCGCTCCCACCGCATCCTTCGCAGGCGGCCGTCACTGGCATGGCGGCGGCGGTGCGGCCTTTGCCGGCGCAGCCATTGCCGGCGCCATCGGCACCGGGCTTGCGATCGCCGCGACCCGTGACGCCTACGCCTATGATGCCCCGGCCTATTACGGCGGCGGTCCGGTCTATTACGATGAGGGGCCGGTCTATTACGGTGGCCCGAGCTATCACTACAGCAACAGTCGCGAATACCCGGGCAACGGCAGCGTCGGTCGCGACCCCTTTGCCACGTGCAGCCGGGGCGGCGCGGGTTGTTGGTAAGTCATTGACCACGAAAGGCTGGCGCGCTTGCCGCGCCGGCCTTTTTTGCCTTTTATTGTCAAGCATTAACGCGTCGACCATTTGTTTAGAGTAGTTTTGCGCCCATGAGTGATTCGCTTGAGCGGCTATATCTGGCTGTGCTCGCGGCCAGGGACCTTGATCCGGCAACCTCACGTACCGCCCGGCTGTTTCAGCGTGGGCCCTCCAAAATGGCCAAGAAGCTGGCGGAAGAAGCGATCGAGGTCGTGATCGACGCGGTCAACGGCGACACCGAGGCCGTGGTCCGGGAAAGCGCCGATCTGCTTTACAATCTCACCGTGCTCTGGGCCTCGGCCGGCGTGCGTCCCGAGGACGTCTGGCGCGAGATGTCGCGGCGTGAGGACATGCTGGGCATTGCCGAAAAGCTGCCGAAGTCGCCGATGAAGCTGCCCAAAGTGGCGTCACCGCGCGTTGCCGCCAGGCGGCCGATTGCCGCGCTCGAGGGCCGCGTGGCGCGCAAGCGCCACTAGAACGTCACAAAACTGCCGATGGACAAATCCGTCCCGTGGTGCTTCATCGCGGCGCCATGCTGAAACGTATCTACGACTGGTGCATCGACGCCGCCCACAAGCCCTATGCGCTCTGGATCATGGGGGCGGTGGCTTTCGCCGAAAGCTCCTTCTTTCCAGTTCCCCCCGACGTGATGCTGATCCCGATGTCACTGGCGCGTCCGCAGCGCGCCTGGGTCTATGCGGCGATTTGCACCGTCACCTCGGTGCTGGGCGGCCTGCTCGGCTACGCCATCGGCGCGCTACTGTTCGACTCGGTCGGCCACTGGCTGATCCAGGTCTATGGCCTCGGCGACAAGGTCGATGCCTTCCGCGCCTCCTATGCGGAGTGGGGCGCGGTGATCATTCTGCTCAAGGGCCTGACGCCGATTCCCTACAAGCTCGTCACCATCACCTCGGGCTTCGCAGGCTACAATCTCGTTCTGTTCATCCTGTGCTCGATCGTCGCGCGCGGCGGACGATTCTTCATCGTGGCGATTCTGCTCAACCGCTATGGCGACTGGATCCGCGAGCGGATCGAGAGGCACCTCGGTCTGTGGGTCGCGCTCGGCGCCCTGGTGCTGGTGCTCGGCTTCGTGGTGGCGATCAAGCTGATCTGACCCACAAAGCTTTGCCGCCGCGTCCGGTTCGGCTACGCTTGTGGTCATGATGGTTCGATCCGGCAATCCGGTCCTGCGGCTGGGGACGCTGATAGTTGCGGCGCTTTCGCTCCTGCTCGCGGCCAGCGGGACCGGCTGGCCGCAATCCGCTCCCACGCTCGGCTTGCAAGAGCAGGGGCCGCAGGCTGTGCCGCCGCCCTCGACGCCACCGCCCGCCCGCGAGGAGAATCCCGGGCTGATCAACGAAATGGGCAAGCTGTTCGACAAGCTGCCCTCGATCCTGCCGCCGATCAAAAGCCCTGGTGAGACCATGAACGACCTGTCGCGGCTGGCAAAGCCGTCGACCATGGTCTCTGGACGCTCGGCCTGTCCGCTCTCCTCGAACGGCGCACCCGACTGCAAACTCGCCGCCGACCAGCTGTGTCAGAGCAAGGGCTACAAGGAAGGCAAGAGTCTCAACACTGATTCCGCCGAGAAGTGCTCGGCCAAGGTTCTCATTCCGGGCCGGCAACGCAAACCGGATGATTGCCGTACCGATACCGTCGTCACCAGCGCGTTGTGCCAGAACTAAGGACGTCGCGCGAGCAGCAAGGAGCGCCCATGAGCCGCACGGAGCAGGACTTCCTCGGACAGCGTGAGATCGCCGACGACATCTATTACGGCGTCCAGACCATCCGGGGTAAGGAGAACTTCCACATCACCGGCATTCCGATGAACCAGGAGCCTTACTTCGTGAAGGCGCTCGGTTACGTGAAGAAGGCCGCGGCGATGGCCAATCGCGATCTCGGCGCGATCGACGCCAAGGTAGCCGACGCGATCATCCTCGGCTGCGATCGCGTCATCGCCGGCGACATGATGGACCAGTTTGTCACCGACTTCATCCAGGGCGGCGCCGGTACCTCGACCAATATGAACGCCAACGAGGTGATCGCCAACCTCGCGCTGGAATCGCTCGGCTTTGGCAAGGGCGACTACCAGCACGTCAGCCCGAACGACCACGTCAATTACGGCCAATCGACCAACGACACCTATCCGACCGCATTTCGTCTCGCCCTGATCCTGCGGCTCGAGAGTTATATGACGGCGCTCCGCCAGCTTCAGGAGGCCTTCTTCGCCAAGGGGCGCGAGTTCGATCGCGTGCTGAAGATGGGCCGTACGCATCTGCAGGACGCGGTGCCGATGTCGCTCGGCGCCGAATTCCGCGGATGGGGCACCACGATCGGCGAGGAGGTCGACCGCATCTCGGAGGCGCGCGCGCTGCTGCGCGAGATCAATCTCGGCGCCACCGCAATCGGCACCTCCGTCACGGCGGCGGTCGGCTATCCCAAGCTGGCCGTCAGGCACCTGAGCGCACTGACCGGCGTCGACTTCATTCTCGCCGGCGACCTCGTCGAGGCGACCTCGGACACCGGCGCCTATGTGCAGCTCTCCGGCGTGCTCAAGCGCACAGCGAGCAAACTGACCAAAATCTGTAACGACATCCGCCTGCTCGCCTCGGGCCCGCGCGCCGGCTTCAACGAGATCAACCTGCCGCAATTGCAGCCGGGCTCCTCGATCATGCCGGGCAAGGTCAATCCTGTGATCCCCGAGGTCGTCAACCAGACCAGCTTCCTCGTCATCGGCCTCGACACCACGGTGACGCTCGCGGCGTCCGCCGGCCAGCTCCAGCTCAACGTGATGGAGCCGGTGATCTCGTTCGCGCTGTTCTTCTCGATCCGCACCATGGAGCGCGCCGTCAACAGCCTGCGCGAGAATTGCGTCGTCGGCATCACCGCCAATGAGGAGCACACCCGCAACATGGTGCTCAACTCGCTCGGCATCGTGACCGTGCTGAAGCCGCTGCTCGGCTACAAGCAATGCGCCGAGATCGCGCGCGAGGGCTACAAGAGCGGCAAGTCGCTGCACCAGATCGTCGTGGTCGAGCGTAAGCTGCTGACACAGGAAAAATGGGACGAGATGTTCTCGTTCGAGCGGCTGATCAATCCGGATTTGATCGGGTAGGCGGTTGCTGTCATTCCGGGCTCGACGCTTCGCGCGCCCCGGAATGACAAGCAAGGAATTCCGCGCGTTGGAATTGCGGTAGCTGCGTCCGCCACGACGTCAAAACGCAATACTTGACAGTGGAAAGATTGCCTTGTTGGTATGGCCCCCAACCTTCAATGCGCCTGCCAACAAAGGACCGCCCCGCAATGTCCATGCCTGCTCTGTTCAAGGGACGCCTGTCGATCCCCGTGATCGGCTCGCCGCTCTTCATCATCTCGGTGCCCGACCTCGTGATCGCGCAGTGCAAGGCGGGTGTGGTCGGCTCGTTCCCGGCGCTGAATGCGCGGCCGCCGGAGCTGCTCGACGAATGGCTGGCACGGATCACCGAGGAGCTCGCGGCCTACGACCGCGCGCATCCCGACAGGCCGTCGGCGCCGTTCGCGGTCAACCAGATCGTGCACAAGTCGAACAACCGGCTCGACCACGACATGCAGCTCTGCGCCAAGTACAAGGTGCCGATGATCATCTCCTCGCTCGGCGCGCGCGAGGAGCTGAATCAGGCCGTGCACGGCTGGGGCGGCATCGTCTTCCATGACGTGATCAACCAGAAATTCGCGCACAAGGCGATCGAGAAGGGCGCCGACGGCCTGATCCTGGTTGCGGCAGGCGCTGGTGGCCATGCCGGCACGATCTCGCCGCTCGCCTTCGTTGCCGAAACGCGAAAGTGGTTCGACGGTCCGATCGCGCTGTCGGGCGCCATCGGCAACGGCAGGGCGATCCGCGCCGCGCGCATCCTCGGCGCTGACTTCGCCTATATCGGTTCGGCCTTCATCGCGACCAAGGAAGCCAACGCGGTCGAGAAGTACAAGGAGATGATCGCAGGCTCGACGGCCGATGACATCGTCTACTCCAATCTCTTCACCGGTGTGCACGGCAACTACCTGAAGCCCTCGATCCTCGCCGCCGGCATGGATCCGGAAAACCTGCCGACGTCAGATCCGTCGAAGATGAACTTCGGTACCGATGCCTCCGGCGAGCGGGCCAAGCCGAAGGCCTGGAAGGAGATCTGGGGCTCCGGCCAGGGTATCGGCAGCGTCGACGGCATCGTGCCCGCTGCCGAACTGATTGCGCGCTTCAAGAAGGAATACGACGAGGCGATCGATCCGCCGTTGTGATGGCGCTCGCGATGAGCGCCATCTATCGCGTCGACGGCAACAGCGTCGTTACCAGCCCCAATGCCGCCGGTCCCTGGGACCGGCGCATGCAGCACGGTTCGGCGCCATCTGCGCTGGTGACGTGGGCGTCGGAGCGCATTCCGACGCCGGTGCCGATGAACATCGCGCGCGTCACCATCGACCTGATGCGCCCGGTGCCGGTGGCGCCGCTCACGATTGAAAGCGAGGTTTTGCGCGAGGGCCGCAAGATCCAGCTCTGCGAGGTCAAGCTGCTCGCCGACGGCGTTCAGGTCGTCGGCGCCACTGTGCTCAAGATCAAGCAGCAGGCGCAGCCCTTGCCCGATGACGTCGGGGATCTGCCGGTCACGCTGCCCTCGCCCGAGGACTCGCTGGTCGAGGATGGCCACGGTGCGACCAGTCCGTTCGCCGGCATGGTCTCGATGCGCGCTGCGCGGGGGCGCTTCGGCCAGGCCGGCGCCGGTGCGATCTGGTTTCGGCTCGACCATCCGCTGGTCGAAGGCGAAGCGGTCTCCCAGGCGATGCGTGCCGTGGTGGCCGCCGATTTCTCCAATGGCACAGCCTCGACGCTCGACTTCCGCACCTGGACCTACATCAACGCCGACCTCTCGGTGAGCCTCGCGCGTCAGCCGGTCGGTGACTGGATTTTGCTCGACGGTGAATCCTGGATCGGCCCTGACGGTGCCGGGCTTGCGATGTCGCGGCTCGCGGACAGGCGGGGCTATTTCGGCCGCGCAGTGCAGAGCCTTGTGATCGAGAAACGGTGAGGATTGCGAAGTCTGTGCGTCATTTTCGCTGTGATGCTCCGCGAAAGCGGGGCATCCAGTACGCCGCGGCCTATCGATTCAATGACAGCTGTCTCGGAGTACCGGATCGCCAGGTCCCGGCCCCGCCAAGGCTACGCCGAGGCCCACAGGGCTGCTCGGCACGCCGAAGCTTTAGCGAAGGCGGCAAGCCGGGCGATGATACCTGTTGCGTGGTAAAGTCAGGTGATCGAGAAGCGGTGAGCGTCACGGCAAGCGCCGCGATTGTTTTTGGAGCCGATTGAACGGCAGACTTCCGCCGCCGCGGAAGGGATGCTTGCCATCCTGCCAGTTCATAATCCGTAGAAGATCTTGATCTCCCACAGCACCACGATGATAGCCGTGATCAACGTGACCGCGGCGACCGCACTTTCCAGGGAAGCGACTCTCATGTCCCACTCCGCTTCCCAGCCCCACCAGCGGTCTAGTTGATTCCCTGATTCGCCCGCAATCGCGCAGGCCGCGCGGACACGCACTCCGCCGCGCGTTGTGGTGCCGGGGCCACAATGACACCGTAAAATCCCGGGTAAAAACGCCATTCGTTCCCGGGATTTCGCGCGATGCGTGTATTCCGAACCCGTCGCTGCAATCAGGAAGATTACCCGACCATGCGGTCCCGGCCGCTCCAGAAGCCTGCGCGCAGCACCTTCTTGTCGACCTTGCCGACACCGGTCATCGGCAGCTGCTTGACGAACTGGACCTGCTTCGGCGCATGCGCGGAGCCCTTTCGCGACCTCACCAGATTGATCAGCTCGTCCGGATCGGGCTTCGTGCCTTCGCGCGGCACGACGATGGCCGTGACGGCCTCGCCCCATTTCTCGTCGGGGATGCCGACGACCGCGACCATCGCGACGTCCGCATGCTGCGACAACACATCCTCGACCTCGCGTGGAAAGATGTTGAAGCCGCCGGTGACGATCATGTCCTTCTTGCGGTCGAGGATGAACATGTAGCCGCGTTCGTCCTGGCGCGCGATGTCGCCGGTGTGGACCCAGCCGTTCTTCAGCGTCTCGGCGGTGATGTCGGGCCGCTTCCAGTATTCCGCCATCACGTGCGGGGCGCGCACGCAGATCTCGCCGGCCTCGCCCGTCTTCACCTCCCGGTCGTCGTCGTCGAGAATCCTGACCTCGCAGGCCGCGATCGGAAATCCGCAGGACAAGAACAGCTCGGGCGTCTTCGGATCGTGGTCCTTCTTGCGCAGCACCGAGACCGGATAGCATTCGGTCTGGCCGTAAAGCTGCGAGAACACCGGGCCAATGCGTTCGATGCCCTCGAGCAACCGGCTCGGCGACATCGCGGAGGCGCCGTAGAGCACGAGCTCGAGCGAGGAGAGATCGGTCTGATCAAGCGCGGGATGATCGAGCAGCACATAGATCATGGTCGGCACGAACAGCGTGAAATTGATGCGCTCGCGCGCGATCGTCGCCAGCACGGCCTCGGGATCGAAGCCCTTCAACATGTGCACGGTGCCGCCGCGCATCAGCGTCGGCAGCACTTTTGTGCCGGCGACATGGCTGATCGGAGCAACGGTGAGATAGCGCGCGGCGTCGGGGATCTCGAAGTCGGCGAGGATCGCGCCGGCGGCTCCGGCGTTTTCGCGATGATAGCGCAGCGCGCCCTTGGATTTGCCCGTGGTGCCGCCGGTGTAGTTCAGCGTGGAGAGATCATCGAGGCTCGCGAGGCATCGCGCGCTGGCATGTCCCGCGCGATCGATCGTCGCCAGCAGATCGACGCCATAGTCGGCCGGTCCCGTCGTGAAGACCGCCTTGAGCGGGGTTGCCTTTGCGGCGAGCTCGCCACCGCGGTCGCGGAAGGCGGCCACATCGACCACCAGCACTTCAGCTTCGGAGTCCTCGAGCTGGAACAGCTGGTCCGTCTCCGATCCCAGCGGATGCAGCCAGGTGATGCAGCATCGCGACAATTGCGCGGCGACGCCGGCGCACCAGGTGTCGGCGCGGTTGGCGGTGAGGAAGGCGACGCGCGCGCCGGGCTGCAGGCCGAGCCGCATGAACACGTCCTGGATGCGTCCGATCAGATCGAGTGTGCCCTGATAGCTCAGCGATCCGCCGGGCCATGCGAACGCAATGCGGTCGGGATAGCGCGCCAGCGCCCGTAGCGTCTGCGCACAAGTCGGTGACGATGCGTGGAGCGGATCGGACATATGTTTCCTCGTTGCTTTGTCATCGGCTTCTCACGTGCCAATGTTGCCGATGACGCTAGCACAGAGAATGCGGGATGGAACGACAAAGCCCGCGCAGGGAGGCGAGCGTGATAAGGGAGGCTCTGGTGACATCCGATCGACTGCAACGTTTTCGCGATCGTCTCAGCCTGCCGCTGATTGCAGCGCCGATGTTTCTGGTGTCCGGTGTCGAGCTCATGGTTGCGGCTTGCCAGAGCGGCGTGATCGGCAGCTTCCCGACCGTGAACTGCCGCAACACGGAACAGCTCGATCAATGGTTTACCGAGATCGCAATGCGGCTGCGGCGGCATGAGGATCAAGCTGGCCGCAAGGCCGCGCCGCTCTGTCCAAACCTGATCGTGCATCGCTCCAACGCGCGGCTGGCGCAGGATCTCGCCGTGCTGCTCGAGCACAAGCCGGAGATCGTCATCACCTCGGTCGGCTCGCCTGCACCGGTGTTGAAGCCGCTGCACGATGCCGGCGCGCTGGTGCTGGCGGATGTCGCCTCGATCCGCCACGCCGAGCGCGCGGCGGAAGCAGGGGCTGACGGACTGGTATTGCTCACCGCCGGCGCGGGTGGGCAGACCGGCTGGCTCAATCCGTTCGCCTTCGTCCGCGCGGTGCGTGCATTCTACGACGGCATCATCGTGCTCGCCGGCGGCATCAGCGACGGCCGCGCGCTGCATGCGGCCGAAGTGCTCGGCTGCGATCTCGGCTACATGGGCACGAAGTTCATCGCCACGCGCGAGAGCATGGCGGACGCGCGTCACAAGCAGATGCTGGTCGAAAGCAGCGCCGATGACATTCTGCTCACCACCGCATTCACGGGCCTGCAGACCAGCATGCTGAAGCCGTCGATCGTCGCGGCCGGGCTTGACCCTGATGACCTTCCGGCGCGCGGTACGATCGATATCGGCACGGACATCGACGTCAATGCGCGCGAGAGCCGGCCGAAGCGCTGGCGCGATATCTGGAGCGGCGGGCATTCGACGTCGGGTGTTACCGACGTAATGGCGGTCGACGACCTCGTTGCCCGCACGGTTGCGGAGTACCGCGAAGCGGGTGGCCGGTAATGCTCCGCGCCGCCCGGCACGGTTAATCCCGCATGGCTCCGGACGCGCCCATTTAACGGCAGATTAACCATCGCCCGCCAAGAATCCCCCTCACGGCCGCCAATCAGAACGAGGGGGACAGGCGATGGATTTCGATTTTCTCAACAGCAAGACCGGCGCAACGCTGGACGAAATCCGCGTCCGCGTCGCGCACGCGCTGGCCCGTCACCCGCTCTGCCGCAATGTCCGCTTCGACATCGTCAGCGTCCCCCGCACCCGCCGGGGCGGCAATTGGACCGTGACGCTGCAATCGGTCGAGCCACGCGCCGTCTGGGAGGCTTCCGAGATCGTCGCCGACATCCAGGACGCTTACGATCTGTCGGCAGCCGCTTGATTTTCCTTGGCTTTTTCGACCTTGTCGCCGTGGACCCGATGATTGTCGCCGCAAAGGCACACTCAAGCCTTAATTCGCGCCCTTTTCCCGGGCATCTCTAACAACATCGTGAAGCGGCCCTTCCGGAGAGACGTTTGTCCAGAGCCATCACCATCACCGTGCTGACCTGCTTCCTCGTCCTCGGTGCCGCCACCACTGCCATTCTCGGCCGCGACAGCGTGCCGAGCGTCAGTGCGGAGATGGTCACGCCGGCCCCGCCGAAGCCGCTTTCGACCAACCGGGCCGCCAAGGCGGACCGGCTGGTTCCGACCTTGGCGCTGGCATCCGCCGCGATCGACCCGGTGCAGGTTCCCGCCGACAAGCTGTCCCAGGCTCCCGTGCTGACCGAACCGCTGCGCCAGGCTTTTGCCGCAGCGACGCCGACCGATTTCCCGATGCCCAAAGCGAGCGTCAACGAGGCGCCCGCGCCTGCGGAGACCACCGCCGCCATTGAGCCGCCGCCGAAGCCGAGGCCCGTCGCCAAGCCGCAGCCGCAGAAAACCTACTCGCTGCTCTCCGACGTGCAGATCGCCGGCATCAGGGATCGTCTGAAGCTGTCGTCGTCGCAGGAATATTACTGGCCCTCGGTCGAGACTGCGTTGCGCAACGTCGTCCGCAAGATCTCGGCGAACAAGCTCTCAAATCCCAACGGGCCGAACGTGCAGATCGATCCGAACTGCGACGAGGTCCAGCAGCTGAAGTCGGCTGCGATGCCGCTGCTGTTCCAGCTGCGTGACGACCAGAAGGAAGAAGTGCGCAAGCTCGCCCGCGTCATCGGCCTCGAGAAGGTCGCGCAGCAGATCTGATACGACGTTCCTTCTCAGGAACCGTTCTGAATCAGGAACATCCGGCAATCCCACTGCGTTGCTCGCTCCAAACAGGGAGTGGGCCAAATGCGCGCCTCGACAGCTTATTTCGTCGGTGCCGGAACGATTGTCGCCGCTATCGCCATTGGTCTCGGCGGTGGAATCGTTGCCGGCAACATCATGAATCCAATCGCGCCCAAGCAAGGGCCCGATACCAGCAAGATGGCGCAACGCGCGGAAGCCGCGGCGCCGGCTGCCACCAACGCACCATCGGAACGCGTGCAATATCTCACGGGATCGCAGGCGTTCGGCGCGATGGCCGCTGCGCCGGCTCAGGCGCAGAACGACGCCAAACCCGATACGAAGCCTGACGCGGGAAGCTCCCAGGCCAACGCTGAATCGCCGGCGCCGCCGCTTTCGCAAGCTGCCGCGGTCGAGCCGCCAAAACCATCGCCAGCGCAAGCCGCAAGACCGGCCGAGCAGCAGGCCGCGACGGAGCCGGCATCCTCTCCTGACAATGCTTATGCCAAGGCCAGCAACTCTGACGTGAAGCGCGCCGCATCCGAACGGCGGCGGGCGGAGCGGCGCGAGCGCTGGGCCGAGCGCCGCCGCTATGATCAGCGCGATGCACGCGGCGCGCGCGATCCGGCCGATTGGGATGATGTCGCGCGCAGCGTCCGCGAGGATTCCGACGCGCGCGACTATGCCGGCCGTTCGCGTGGCGGCTTCCCGCAAATCCGATTGTTTGGCTCCGACGACGACGATTAGCGCCTGACGTCCCGCGCACGCGATCGTGAGTGGCGATTCGTCCTGTGGAAGCGCTTGCCTCAATTTTCAACTTCCGGATGATCCCTGTGCGAGGCATGATCGACGCAGCCAGCCAGAGGCCGCGTCATGGGAGTTGCGCTGCTAGCTTGGGGACGCTTCTTCGGCCCGCACGGCGAACGCGTGACCGTGCCGGCGCCGGTCGACGGGCGCGGCGCCCCCTGGCTGCTCGATTTCCTCGCCATCCATGCCCGCGCATTGCGCAATGTCGGCTTCACCGCGATCCAGCTGCCGCCGACGTCGAAAGCGCAAGGCGGTGCCGGACCAGGCTGTGACGGCTATGGCGTGTTCGATCCCCGCGACATCGGCAGCAAGAACCAGCAAGGCTCGGTCGCCACGCGCTATGGCACGAAGACGTCGCTGACACGCCTCGTCGCCATCGCGCACGCCT
Organism: Bradyrhizobium manausense; assembly: GCF_018130615.1. Taxonomy (GTDB): domain Bacteria; phylum Pseudomonadota; class Alphaproteobacteria; order Rhizobiales; family Xanthobacteraceae; genus Bradyrhizobium; species Bradyrhizobium manausense_A. Next base: position 30,687 of record NZ_JAFCKB010000010.1, on the reverse strand, counting down.
GCGATATCGACGTCTATCTCGACCTCGTGCTGCATCAGCGCAGCGGCGAGAATGGCGGGCCCGGCGTGTTTCGCTATCTCGGCGCGGACGGGCAGTCGCTGAACGGCAGGCACACGACGTCGCCCGGCTGGTTTCGCGGCGTGCCGCCGGACGATCTGCCCGACGATGACGTGCCGAGCCCGCCCAACGATCTTCCGTTCGGCCGCGAGCTGTCCTACCAGCGCTGCCGGCCGCCGCGCGTCACGATCGAGGATGCACTCGACTTCGGCCAGTGGGTGTTCCGCACCACGGGTGCGGACGGCGCCCGCTTCGACGACGTCAAGGGCACCTGGGCGCCGTTCGTGCGCGAGTTCATGACTCACGGCGTGATGGCGTCGAAGTTCTTTTATTCGGAGTATTTCGACGGCAATCGCGCGATCCTCAACGGCTGGGCGACGCAGCCGCCACTCAACGGTCGTTCACTGGTCGCCGACTTCCCCCTGCATTGGGCGCTGCAGGCGGCCTGCGACGGCGGCAACGCGCGCGCGCTGGATGGCGCCGGCTATACCAGCTGGCGTCCCGATCTCACCTGCACCTTCGTCGACAATCCCGATACCGACACCTCGCCGGGCCAGCAGGTCATCAGCAACAAGCTGCTCGCCTATGCCTTCCTGCTGTCGATCGAAGGCTACCCGTTCGTTTACGGCAAGGACTACTTCCCGCCCAGCGTCTGGCCCGGCGCCTACGGGCTGAAACCATGGATCGACAATCTGGTCTGGATCCACGAGCATCTCGCCAACGGGCCGACCAGCACGCGCTTCCTCGACGACAAGGTCGTGGTGCTCAACCGGACCGGCGCGCCCGGCCTGCTGACCGCGTTGAACTTCGACACCATCAACGCGCGCACGATCAGCTGCCAGACTGCTTTCGGCGCCAACGTGCATCTGCACGACTACACCGGCCATCATGACGACATCTGGACCGACGGAAACGGTGTCGCGCGCTTCACGATTCCAAGCAACGCCTTCAGCAAGGGCCAGAGCTATCTGTGCTTCTCGCGTGCAGGCCTGAAGCTCGCATCCATCCGGCATCCGCGCCATACCACGCAGACGATCTTCGGCGCGGTCGATCTCGACACGGGGCCTGCCACCAATGTCGAGACCGAGACGGCACGGATCTGGATTGAGCAAGGGAGCAAGATCGCCCTTCAAGTCGGCCTCGATCGCCACGGCGTGCCGGCGGATGGTTCGCTCAAGGTCACCGTTACCGATGCGCACGGGCACAGCGTGGTCGAAGCCGTGTGCAACGGCGGCCATGTCAGCGCGGACGGAACGGCCGGCGCCAGCGGCGAACATCATATCCGCGTCGCGGGACGGCAGTTGCCCGAGCACGGCGCGGCGTTTTCGATCGACATCACCTACCTCGCCCACAAATCATTTGAGAGGTTTCCATGACGCTGCACCTGTTGTGGACGTCCGCGGACAGTCTCGTTGCCGCCTTCGCGCTGTCGGTCCTTGTGCCCTGGCGACACGCGCTGCCGCTTGCGCTGATGTTCGGGCTCTGCGACGGGCTCGGCTCCGCACTCGGCGTCAGTCTGCCGTTCGCGGGCGGGCTTGGCGCGATGCTGCTGATGGCGAGCGGCGCGGCGCTTCTCGTCGGCTTGCCCATCGCGCAACGCCTCCTGACGGCGCCGGGCTGGCTCTACGTCTTGCCGCCGCTGCTGGCGATCGACAATGTCGTGTCACGCACGAGCGATGCGCCCGCCCTTGCGGCGCTAGCGAGCGCGATCATGGCCGGGCTCGGTTTTGCCAGCGGGGCTATCGTGCTGAATTGGTGGCGCGCAGGCTTGCGCGATGCGCGGCCGCCGGCGGCGGCCTGCCTGATCGCGGCCGGAAGCCTGCTTGCCTGGGGAGGCTAACCATGGTCGCCTCCGTCACCACCCGCGGCTATGATCTCGCGAGGACTGGCACGAACAATGCCGAGACGGTGCTGACGGCGACCGCCGTCCGCACCAAGGGCATCATCAAGCTCTTCAGCATTCCCATTCCCGACGATCCCCGGCTCGAGGCGCAGCCGCTGGCGGTTGCCGGCGTGCACACGCCCGACGGCAGGACCCGCGACCTGATCTTCCAGGCCACGATGGGCAATTGGGTCTACGCCTTTGATGCGATGACCGGCGAAAAGATTTGGGCGACGAATCTCGGTCGTCCCATCGTCGGGACACCGGCCATCGACGGCCACATGACCAACGTCAATTGGGGGATCCTCTCGACCCCTGTGATCGACGAGGCCGCCGGCATTCTCTACGCCTGCGCCTGGATCAGCGACGATGGCAGCGTTGCCAAGGCGCAGCATTTTCTCGGAGCGTTGCGGATCAGCGACGGCTCGAAAGTGCACGACCTGCTCAATCTCGAGGGCGCGGTCTACACCCCGCCGGGTGGCTTGCCCGTGCAGAGATTCATCTCGATCCAACGCAAGCAGCGCAGCGCGCTGACGCTGACACGAAACCACGTGCTGATTCCCTTCGGCACGGTCAGGGAGACCTCGGCGGCGGCGCGGGGCTGGCTGATTGCGGTCGATGTCCATGCCTGGCATCTTGCGGCCGCATGGTGCTCCACCGTCACGCGCTCCGGCGGCGGGCTATGGCAGAGCGGCGCAGGCCCGGCCATTGCTCCCGACGGCTCGATCTACGTCATCACCGGCAACGGCGCGTTCTCGCCGCAGCAGGGCGATTTCGGCGAGAGCATCGTGCGGCTCGCCCTGCACACCGGACCCCACGCGCATTTCGAGGTGCTGTCGTGGTGGACGCCATGGACCGACGCCAATCGGGTCGGCGCCGCACCTGCCGCCGGACTTGCCGCCGCGATCGACGACGATGATGACGACGCGCACGCGCTGCCGTCGAATGTCTCGCTGACGGCGGTGATCGGCCACGCCAAGCGAATGGGAATGGCGCTCACGCCGCTTCATGCGCGCGAGATGGCGCATGTGGCAGTGACGTCCGGGCCCGACGCCATGGATGCGCAGATCGCGCCGGTCGTGGCGCATCATTTGGCCGCGATGAAGGAATCGGCGTGGAGCGACCAGGATTTTGGATCGGGTGGTCCGGTCTACGTCGCATCGGCCCACGCCGTGCTGGCGGCGGGCAAGGACGGCATTCTCTACACGGGCAACGCCGCAGCGCTCGGCGACACGCAGCCGGGCGATCTCCAGGCCGGACACTTCGCCGCCAATTATGCCAAGCTCAAGATGCCGCCGATCCTCTATACGTACTTTGATCCCACCGTGCCGCCGGCGCCGGCTTCGCCAACGCAACTGAATCTGTATCCTGGCGGCGCGACGCGGCATCTGCACGGTACGCCGCTGCTATTCTCCTCAACCACGCATGGCGTGATGCACATCGTCGGCGGCGAGAATAGCGCCCTGCGGGCATGGTCGATCGCTGCCGACGGGACCTCGACCTATCTCGCCGGATCCAACGAGATCGCCTCGCCGCAATCGCCGCGACCATCGGGCGGCATGCCCGGCTGGAGCATCACGCTCGCGGCCAACAACGGCTCTGACGCCATCGTCGTTGCGATGGTCCCTTACAAGGACAGCAACATGATGCTGAGCCCCGGCCGCTTCCTGGTCTATGATGCCCAGAACTTTGCGACCAATCCGGACGGCTCGAAGCGGCTCCAGGTGATCTGGGACAGCGAGAACTGGGGTCCGGAGCACGCCTTCACACATCCCAAGTTCAACCGTCCGATCGTCTGGAAGGGCCGCATCTATCGCCCGACCTATGACGGGCAGCTCGACGTTTATGGGCTGACGAACTAGGACGCGGGCTCATTCAGGTGCAGCCACATTCTGATTGATTCAGATTGAACGGAAAGTGAGGTCGTTGGCGGCGAGCCTATCGAAGCGCGCCGCGACCCGACGGCATTGTTTGATTTTGTTGAAGAACCGCTCGCCCCGGTTGCAAGCAAGGTCTTTCGCGGGTTAGACCGCAACTCCCTGACGCTCGGAGAGCTAGCGATGACCACGATCTCTTGGATCGACCTCGTCGAGAAGAATGCCGCCGAGTTCGGCGAGCTGGTCGCGGGCATCGATCCACACCTGCCTGAGCTTCCTGCCTTTTTCGATCACAGGCGCGACGGCTCGTGGATTGGAGATTACGTCACTTTCATGCTTGAGCTCCTCAAGGGCCAGGTCGGCTTTGTCAAATTTCAGTCCGCATATTTTGAGGCCTGCGGACTGAAGGGGCTGACGGCACTATCGGCCGGTATTGGGCAGGCAAAGGCCAATGGGATGGCAGTCATTCTCGATGCCAAGCGAGGTGACATCGGATCAACTGCGACGGCCTACGCCCGGGCCTATCTCACCCCGACCTCAGCCGGTGGCAGCGGCGACTTTGAAGTCGATTGCCTGACAGTCGCTCCATTCATGGGCCCGGACACGCTGGAGCCTTTTGTCGATTGCGCGCGGAGCTACGGTAAGGGTCTGTTTGTTCTCTGCAGAACGTCAAATCCGGGCGCTGGTTGGCTTCAAGACAAGGTGGCAGGCAACAGGCTGGTCTCCGAGCATGTTGCAGATTTGATTGCCAATATTGAGCCTCCGCAGCAGGGCGCGCAACGCCTGAGTGCGATTGGCGCGGTTATTGGCGCAACGGCGGTTCATGAGGGCAGGCGGTTGCGGCAACTCATGCCACGATCAATCATACTTGCACCGGGGTTGGGCGCGCAGGGGGCGGATGCTGCGACGATCGGCGCCATGCGCGGCCGCTTCGATGGCGATCTCCTCCTCCCGGTTTCGCGCGGTCTTTCGGCCATCGTAGATCGCGATCTTGATATAGACGCGTATCGCAATCTGGTGCTGGAAAGAACCGCCATATTCAAGCTCCTGTCCACACGACGAAGCGACCTTGCTCGAACGAGCGCGTGACCGTCATCCGGTCGGGTGCATGAGAGCCCGCCGGCCGAGGAAAGCGGCCGGCGTGTTTTCCGGGATCGCTTGGCGCGCGGGAGTGATGGCGGGATTACCCGCCGTGCGACTCCACCACCTTGCGGCAGCTGTCGGACAGCCTGGCCTTGTTCTCGCGCAGGCAGGCATTCATCTGCGGCGGCTTGCCGATGTGTTCGGCGCAGAATTTGCCGGCGTCGCTACGGCAGGCCATCTGCTCCTGCGGCGTCGGGCCGGATTGTGCCGCGGCGGGCAGGGCAGCGGCGGTGAGCAGTAGCGCGGCAAGAACTGAAATCTTCATAAAGCACCTCGTTGGAATGGCGGTCGGTTCCGCTCGGGTTCGGGCGAGCCGGACCATCTCGCGGAGATCCTTGGCCGGTCCATGCCATGTTCATGGCATCGGGTCGCTTGCCCGCCTGCCGCACCCCCATCTTCATGGCATGTCTTGGCGCATTGTCTTTTGCCATTGAGGCTGCACGTCGGCTGCGAGACCCGGTGATCGCATCGGGCGCCGAACGGGAAGCAGGAGAGCAAGATGTCGAAAAAAGCGGGAGCGCTGAGCGCCGGGCTGACGGTGATGATGCTGGCGGGTGCGGCGACGGTGTCGCTGGGCACGAGCCCGGCGCAGGCGGTGGTCTATTGCAAGACGGTCGGCGTGCCCAAGGGCTGCGTGGTACGGCCGACGGCGGCTGTGGTGGGAGCGCCGGTCGCGGCTGCAGCCGTGGCAACGCCCGGCGTCGGCGCGCCCGGCGTCGGCGTTCGCGCCGGCACGCCGATGAATCGCGGCGGCCCGGTCAATCGCGTCGGCGTGCGCTAAGCTTCGCGTCCTCACCTCGCCCCGCTTGCGGGGAGAGGAAAGACTTGCGGGTCGAGGCAATTGGGCAAAGGAGCCTGCGAACGAATCCCCGTCCTTCGCAAGCCGACATTCCGGCCTGATCCTCTCTCCGAATGCCCCCGCGTTCGGGGAGAGGCTTTTCAGCTCGCGGCCGCATCGCTGTCGGGGAAGACCTGCGGCAATTGCAGTCGCACCCGCGTGCCCGATTCATCCGAGCTCAGATCGAGAGTTGCGCCGCAGCGCGTGGCGCGACTTCTCATGTTGCGCAGGCCGCGCGCGGTCTGGCCTGCGCCCCCAGCGCCGCCGTCATCACAAAGCGTAAAACCGCGCCCGTCATCCGCGACGCTGATCACGCCATATGGCCCACGGCCGTCATCGTGCGTCTCGATGGTTACGGTGATATGGCGCGCGGCCGCATGCTTGACCGCATTGGTCACGGCCTCGTCGAGAATCCGTACGATCTGGATGACGTGCCAGGGCCTGAGTTCAGGATGCAGCGGCAGGCCTTGTGGCGTCGCCACGCGCCAGTCGAGCGCGATGTCATGGGGCCGCAATTGCATCGCCGCGCGCTCGCGCCAGGAGCCGAGCGCGAGCATGAGATCGCCGCCGATGTCGTCCATGGAATCGATGACCAGTCGAAGATCCTTCAGCGCCGTGCGCGCCGCCTCGGTGATGGTCGCGCCCTCCTGCCCGCGCTCGGAGAGCGCGACGATGCTGATTAGCTGGCCGCCGAGGCCGTCATGGAGGTCGCGCATCAGCCGCGTTCGCTCGTTGGCCAGCGCTGCCGCCCGCGCGCGGGCCTCCTCGCCGGCAAAGTTCGCCTTCAGCCGCTCCTCGGCCTCGCGCACCCGCGCGACGAGCTGACCGGCAAAGCTGTCGACCTGGTTCAGTGCGCGGGCGAAGCGCCAGGTCAGCCCGGCGCCGATCGCGACCAGCATCGCCGAATAGGACAGGCGGGACACGAAGGTGCGTTCGTTGGTGATGACCTCGAACACCGACAGCATGTCGTGAACCCAGCAGGTCAGCACGATCGTCACGGCGCAGCCGATCGTGAAGCTCGCCGCATCCTGCCGCCGCACCACCGTGGCCGCGGTGATGCAGGCCATCAGGACGAGGCTGAGGCCGACCGTGGGGATGCCGAGCACCAGAAACAGGATGCGTGGCAGCGGCGGGCCTGCGACCAGACCGACTGCGAACACGATCAGCCCCGGCGCGAACAGCAGTATGCCGTAACGCGGCCAGCGCCAGCCGAAGAACAGCACACTGAAGACGACAATCAGCGCGCTCTCGATCGGCGCGGTTGCGAGCAGCACCCCGGCGAGGCGCGACACGGTGGCGGGCGGCACCGGCGGCGGCACGAAAGCCTGGATCACGCCCAGCACCATCGCGGCGGCCAGCACGCCGTAGACCGGCTCGCGCCGCCGCATCAGCCACATGATCGCGAGGATGACGGCGAGGATCGACTGCCAGGCGGAGAATGCCACGGGCAGGGTGACGAACAGCAGCGTGCGCGTCTCAAAGGCGGGACGCAAGGCAGCGTCGGGCCCGACATAGACGGTGTCGAGAAATCCCTTCAGCGGCCCCCACACGAACAGCCGCACCGTGATCTCGTTGCTGCCGTCATGCAGCAGCGAGGATGGAATGGCAGCGATCTGCGGCGTGTTGCGGTCCGGCCGGTTGGCATTGGCATCGCGGCGGGAGTCGAGCACGACAACGCCGTTGACGGCGACCTCCACCGCGTTGCTGAAGCGCGGCAGGAACACGGACCATCCGCCATCGCCGCTCCTGAAGGTGAAAGCGCCGGTGTAGAGCGGAGGATCTGGAAGCGAATAGCGCGACGACGCGAAATGCGGCAACGTCACCGGACGTGTCGTGCCGCCCTCCTTGAGCGAAAATCCGCTCAGCGCGAAATCTTCGGGATCGCTGGGTTGGAGCAGCCGTAGCCCGAGGATGGTCGCGATCACGATCAGCGCCTGAAGCAGCAGATAAGGCACAAGGCGCGACACGATCAGCCGGCGTTTCGGTCGCGCAGGTGCCTTCGCTGCGATCTCGCTCACAGCTTGATCAGGCCCTGCTGCACCGCCTCGAACACCGCTTCGCTCCGGGTGTGCACTTCGAGCTTGCGATAGATGTTCTTGATGTGGCCGGGCACGGTTTGCCGGGACAGTCCAAGATGGCTCGCGATCTCGGCGTAGCTGAAACCCTTGGCGATACCCCAGAGGATGTCGATCTCGCGCGGCGTGAGCCTTGCTGTGTTGAGCGCGGGCCCGGGCGGCGGCTCCGTGGAGTTCTGTGTTCGCCGCACGATGAAGCGTGCGATCGAGGCCGAGATCGGCGAGTGCCCGGCGACGAGATCGCGGACCGTGGTGGCGATGTCGGTCGGGAAGGCGTCCTTGAGCAGATAGCCGGTGGCGCCGACGGTGATCGCGGAGATCACGCTTTCCTCGTCGCCCAGCGCCGAGATCACCATGATCTCGGTATCCGGAAAGCGCCGTCTGGTCTCGCGGATCAGCTCGACGCCATGGCCGTCGGGCAGCCGCAGGTCGGTCAGCAGCACGCGTGGTGCGCTGGCCGCCAGCGCGCTGCGGGCTTCGCCGAGCGTGCCGGCGGTACGTACCTCGTAAGCAGCCTTCACCAGCGCATCCTGGAGACGCCAGCAGGTCGGTGCGTCGTCTTCGACGAGGAGGATGGTGATGGCTTCACCGGTCTTGCCCTGGTCCGTCATGATCATGGCCCCGGCCGCGTGTCCCCCGCGGCGCGCAAGGCAAGATTAGCCGCGGTGCTGCGGGCGCGACACCCATAATCATGGGGGCGGGGGAAACGGCAGTGGCGCGCGAGGAGCGTAAAGCGGTTGCGATACACCTCTTGATTGACGGCTTGCCGCGTTGCGCCTAGGCTTCGAAATCGGATGCGGCGATCCTTTCGATCGCGCGATTTGAGCGTCCGCTATTTGAGCCGTGACGATTTCAGCCTTAACCATTTGAGGCATCACGATGAAATACTGGATCAGCTTGCGGAAAGTATCCGGCGACGCGTTTACGGATGAGCTGGGTCCCGTTCGCTACCTCGCCATTCCCGATAACGAGATCCCTGCGCCTCGGCATCAGATTCCGCAGATGCAATGGCTCCGGCAGATCATGGCCATCTTTCCGCCGGATCCGCATTATCCGGATGACGGACCGAGTGGCGATATTCTTTTCTTTGTTCACGGCTATGCCAACACCGTTGAGAATGTCGACGACCGTCACAAGCTGATCCAGGCCGGTCTCACGGCAAACGGATTTTCCTGCCAAGTGATCAGCTTTGATTGGCCGTCGGGCGACCTCGCGCTTGGTTACCTCAGGGATCGCGACGAGGCACGGCTGGCGTCGGTTCGCCTGGTCAGCCACGGGATCAAATTGTTCGTACGAGCGCAGGCGGAAAAGTGCGACATCAACGTCCACGTCCTCGGTCATTCGACCGGTGCGTTCCTCATTCGGGAGGCGTTCGATCATGCCGACGACGGCCAGGCGACGGCAACCGCCTGGACTGCCGGTCAGCTCGTGCTCATCGCAGGTGATGTGTCCGCGGCGTCATTCTCCGCCGGCAATCCGGAGACCGAAAGCACTTACCGGCACTGCTACCGTTTGACCAATTTCTGCAGCGGCTATGACGAGGTCTTGCAAATTTCCAACGTCAAGCGGATCGGGCTTTCGCCGCGCGTCGGTCGTGTGGGCCTGCCTGCTGATGCGCCGCCGAAAGCGGTCAATGTCGATTGCTCCGAACATTTTCACGCAACCTACCCACCTACGGGTGACGTCAGCATCGATGTGCCCATGTCGCATTCATGGTATTTCTCCGACGCCAAGTTTCTCCGCGATCTGACGATCACGCTCAAAGGGGCCGTCGATCGGACCTTGATTCCGACACGCAGCACGGCACCGCTGACTGGCGCGCAGACTCTGGTGTAGCGATGGCGACGGTTATGGCTTCGTCGCGGCCAGCCTTTCCGGCGGCATGCGCGAACCAGGCAGCCGCTGTACGGTGATGCGCGCAGTGCCGCCATTGTTCTTGTAGAACTGCTCGTACGGGCCCTGGAGCGGGTCCAGCGACGCCGGGCGCAGCCATGACGGCAGCAGGGTTGGATAAATCTGGACGGCGTCGTTGACATAGAAGAACAGGTCGCCGGCGTCGGGCGCGACGAATTCCGCGACCAGCCGTCCTTCCAGGTTCTGGCTCTGCCAGATTGCGCGCGCCGTCGGGTCCTTCGGCATAGGCTTGAAATGCCCGAGCTTGTCGATCTCGACCTTGAACGGATTGTCGCTGGGAAGCGCGGCAAATTCCTGCGTCTGTTCGAGCCGAACCGGATATCTGCGGCTCTTCCCCGCCTCGTCCGTCGGTGGATCGTCCTCCGCCGGAATCGTTGGATGTAACCGGCGCGGCAGCTCCTCCGCCGGCATGACGTTGATGGCCTTCAGCGGGATGTCGCTCATCCCCTTCGAGCCGATGCGTACGACGGGCTGGAACCAATCGGCACCGAACTGACGGAGCGTCGGCAAGGCGAGATAATGCGGCAGCGAATAGGTCGTGAAGCCGTTTGTCCCGCTCATGATGGTGCTGTCGAACCAGGGATCCTCGATCTGGATCCAGACCCGGTATTTCCGGCCTTTCTCGACCGCAAGGCCGCTCCACCAGCAAAATGCCTTTGTCTCGAACAGGCCGCGGGCATCGATCGGTTCGTCGAGCACCGGTGTTCCGACTTCAAGCTCTGGGGAAGCCGGGTTCTTGACGGTCGGCGCGGCGCAAATGCTGCCCGTCGCAATGCGGGCCGTGAAGACGCTGGTCGATCCAATCAGCAGCGCAGAGTAGAAGATGACGAACAGGAAGACGAAGGGCAGCACGAGCCTGGAAAAGAGCCAGCGGGCCGGCTCCGCATTCAACCGCATCCACCGGGCGGAGCGGAGCAGCAGACCTGGCTCGTCGGCATGTTTCCGGCTTGCCATTCGGCGTGGCCGGCTCCAGGCGAGTCGCGCGCGCTCCTGAATGGCGTCACGCAGCACAGTGTTCCTGCGCCACACCAGATAGGTGATGATCAGCACGATCGAGGTGATGAACGGGTAATACAGCGTGATGTTGATCCACGGGGCCGCATAGGACGGCAGGATGTTTCCAACCAGCTTGGCGAGCGGACCCAGGACGCCGCCAACGATCCAATCGATGGTGGCGATGATGTGGAGCAATGGCGTGCCTCGCAGGCCGTGGTCCTTCGAGACGCCGACCAGGCTGTACGCGATCCACGGCCAGGCTACGATCACGCCGACCATGAACAGCAGCGAGAAATAGGCGACGCGCCGCAACCACACCGTATCGCGCGTGAGCTTCGCCATCTCGGCGCTCGGCGTGCCCATGAGCGCAAATGCCTCGGCCTCCGCCGTGCGTCGCGCGTCATCGGCTATCGCCAGATAGGCTTCCTTCATCGCTTCGTGCGTGGTATTTGCGGACAGGTTCAGGTGGGTGCCGTCCGGCATCAGCACCAGCGCTTCCGCCGGCAGCATGATCGGCGCGTAGGCATCGCAGCCGAACAGCATGCGTTCGATGACGGCGAAGTGCACGACCGGTAGGCCGCCATTGACCTCACCCGCGAGGACCGGGCGCGGCCCGTAGCGGTAGAGGATCGCCGCGCCGCTGCGCGAATCGTGCATCGGGCCGATCGCCGATTGATACTCCCTGAAATGCTCGATCTCGCCGTTCTGGAAACGGAGCTGGCCGCCGAGCTGATCGGTCATCCAGACCAGCGGCACGAAGGACAACGTGCATTCCGGATAGCCGCCGCCAATGTCGGAGTGGACGCCGGCGAACCAGACTTCCTTGACCGTTTGGTCGGCCGCCAGATGGCTCTGGTCGATCCGCAGCGGATGGAATGTGGTGCGCTCGTCGTCGAGTGCGAGCGCGTGACAGATGTGCTTCACCTTGTGCGAGGGCCGGTGATTGCGGAACGAGATCGGCCAGATCGCCCAGTCGATCGCAACACGCAGCTCCTCGATCGGGACGCCGAAGGCTTCGACCGTGTCGAACAGTCCGAGGAACTCGATGTTGACGTCCTTGCGGCCGTTCATCGCCGCGCGGACATCGGCGTAGGAGCGGTGTCCGCAGATCAAATGGTAGAAGTAGAGCACGATGTCCCGGATCACGCGCGCGATCCAGATCGTCGGCAGGCTTTTCTTCCACGGCACGGTGTCACGGCGGTACTCTCGCCACGCGGACATGGTGTTGCGCACCATCTCCTCATGCGACACCGGCTCGTCTCCGATCATCGCGGGCACGAGGCCCTGGCTTGCGATCAGGGCTGCCAGCGTGCGCGCGGTGAAGGCGCCGCGGCTGAAGCCGAAGATGTAGATCTCGTCGCCTTCGCGCCAGTTCCAGCACAGGAAACGATAGAGCTTGCGGACGTTGGCCGGCACGCCGATGCCGGTGGCGCCGTCGAGTGCGGCGAGCGGCGCCCAGCCGGCGGTGCCGACGCCCTTGATGTAATAGGCGATCTGATCGGGCTGGGTATGGTCGAGCGCCTCGTAGAGACGCCAGACGCTGGACTCCTGGGTGGTGAAGGCGTTGCCGGTGCCGTCAGCGAACAGCACAAGCTTGCGCGGTGGACATGGGTCGGGTGCAGTCGCCGCAGCATTTGGATCATCGTGCGCAGGGTCCGGCCTTGCAGGACCGCCATGCAGCGCTCCGTCCCGGTGCGTCATGGACTCCTCCGAAATGTCAGTGGAGATGCTTCAAGCCCCGTTGGGGCGGCACCTTCCGAATTCAATCAACGAGTGCGTCATGAAATACGTGATGGATGTATTCTGCCGACAAACGCGCCGAGGTAGCAATGAGGATTGCGACGTCTCGCTCCCGCCGTCTATGAACTGCGCCACAGTCGGCAAAAGAAAATGCCCGGGGCAAGCCCGGGCATTTCTGTTTGCTTTGCGCAGCGGCCGCTATTGCGAAACGGTCGTGCCCCCGGCTCTCACCTGCCGTTGCCGCGGCAGGCGCCGCCCGGGCCGATATGGTAGCCGCGCGGGCAGGCATGGGCGGCAGGGTTGGCGTAGTTTCTCAGGCAGCCGCCATAGGGACCGCGGTGCCAGCCCGCGCCGCAACCGCCGGCGACGGCGATCACATCGCCGTTGGCCGCCGCGCCGAACGGCGCCAGCGGCATGGCCTGGGCAGAGCTGATGACTGCGCCGAGCGTGAGCGCCACGGCAAAAGCCATTCGTATCATGCGTCTTGCTCCCTGGTGCTGTCGTCTCAGTGGGTGGCTGCGAAAGCGATGCCGGCGCGCACTTCGGTGATCGCCTGGTCGATCAGCCCCATCGCCCGTTCACGATGGCCGCCCTTGTTGGGCTCGGCCTTCGCGAGTTCGCCGCGGGCCGATTGCAGGATCGCGATCGCCTCGTCCATGTGCGGTTGCGCGCCGAGCGCGTAGCCGATGCAGAGGCTGGTTGCGATGGCGCCGCCGAGCACGAGGCTGCGGGGTAGAGAGGTTCGCATGTCGTTGTCTCCTCGAGCGGGCGTCAGGCTGGGGCCGCCCGGTTGCCCGGACGCGAATCGTGTGCGGCGGGATGTCGCATCCTCTGCTTGAATAGGATAGGCGCTGCGGGCCGTCTTGGACTGTCCGGCGCCCGCGGCCTCGCGGCTTGGACTGACCAGCGTAGCCCGATTGATCTCGTCGTGCCCCGCCTTTTCAACTTCGAAAAGCCATTTCTCGAAAAAGTCGTTCTCGATGTCCGTCATCAGGAAGTCGCTCTCGACCGAGATGCTGCCGAGGGAGCTGTCGGACCGGCAGCGCTTCATCCGTTTTGCCGAGCTGTTCGAGCATTTTTCCAACACCGGCGAGCTCGATCCGGCCTCCGACGTGCCGTTTCGCGCCACGATGAACTCGATCCATATCGGCACCACCATGCTCGGCCGTTGCGACGGCAGCTTCGTTACGGTGCGGCGGGAAAAGCGCCAGGTGATCGAGACCGGGGACGATCGCTTTTGCCTCGTGCGCAACACCGGCGATCGCGCCTCGCAGGTGAGCCATCGCGGTCGCGAATTCACCATGCGGCCGGGATCGATGGTGCTGCTCAAGCTCGACGAGCCGTTCTTCGCCGCCGACGGCGCCAGCCAGAAGCGCTTCACCAACGTGCATCTGCCGGTCGATTCCCTGCGCGCCATGGTCACCGATGTCGACGACCTCGTCGGCTGTGAGCTCGAGGCCGGGGGCGCGCTGTCGCTGGTGATGGACTATAGCGATCTCCTGCTCCGCCATCCCGTGGCGGCCGACGAGGCCGGCATGGCGATCGCATCCCATCTGCTCGATCTCGCCGCGATCGGTTTGGGGGCGCGCAGCGACATCGCTGCAGCGGCGCGGCGCCGGGGCCTGCGTGCGGTAAGGCTCAAAGCCGTGCTGTCGGTCCTCGAGGCGCGTTTCCACGAGCCGGATTTCTCCGCGCAGAAGCTCGCCGTTGCCGCCGGTCTCTCCGAGCGCTACGTCAACGAGCTCTTGTTCGAGGCCGGCGCCAGCTTCACCACCCGCCTGACCGAGTTGCGCCTGCGCAAGGCGGCCGACCTGCTCGCCCATCGCGAAGGCCGTATCAGCGATGTCGCCTTCGCCTGCGGCTTCAACGATCTCTCTTATTTCAACCGCTGCTTTCGCCGCAGGTTCGGCCTGACCCCGACCGCCGCACGGGGCAAGTGAGGGGGCGCGCCTATAAAGTCTCCACCTTCGGCGGCGGATATCGCCGCGCCAGCATCGACAGCGACAGACGCCGCTCGTCGGCCGGCAGCTCCCGCCAGGCCAGCACCAGCGGCCGCTTCCAGTCGCCGACGCCAAACTCCATGTCGACCCATTTCTGCGGCTCCGGCCCGTCAAGGCCGCGGACCCAGACGAAATAGCGGGGGAAGTCGTCGGCCTCGGTGTCCGTCCTGGGTCTCCTGGCCATCATTTGCTCACTACATCCAAATGCGTTGCCTCCAGGATATAGATACTGGCGTGGCGGAGTCGAACGGAGCCCTGGGTCCAGAGGACATGAACGAAACCTTGATCGATGGTTGGCGTGATGTATCGCAGGTGACGATGCGACTGACCGGCGCCTGGTCGTTCGACCGGGTCATCCGGGGTCAAGGAACCATGCAGGGCCTTGCGACCTTCACGCCATTGGACGCGGAGCGCCTGGTTTATCAGGAGCAGGGACGCTTGAAGCTCTTGAACGGCGCCGAGTTCGAGGCCGTGCGCGAGTACATCTTCCGCAAAGGCGAGCGAGGATTCGACGTCTTCTTCAAGGAAGATCCACCGCGGCTATTCCACGCGATCTCACTGTCCGCATCCGATAGCGGCGCCTTGAGCGGAAGCGCCGGCCATCTCTGCAATCTCGATCATTATCAATCGACTTACACCTTCTGCGGCGATGGTGGCTTCGTCATTCGTCACGTCGTGTCAGGCCCGCGCAAGGACTACACGATGGTCACGGCCTACACGCGGGTGTCGTGAAGGCCCGATCGGAAAAAGGCCGCCCGAAGGCGGCCTTTCTCTACTCTCGCAGCCTGAGGTTCTAAGCGGCCGAATAGCCGGCGCGCCGGCGGTAGCCCATGAAGCCGAGGCCGCAGAAACCAAGGATCATCATCGCCCATGTCGACGGTTCGGG
This sequence comes from Bradyrhizobium manausense, assembly GCF_018130615.1. Lineage (GTDB taxonomy): Bacteria > Pseudomonadota > Alphaproteobacteria > Rhizobiales > Xanthobacteraceae > Bradyrhizobium > Bradyrhizobium manausense_A. The sequence continues at coordinate 15,279 of NZ_JAFCKB010000010.1, read as the reverse complement.
AACGGCGCCCACGTTCACCTGGATATCCACCGAGGCGAGCCTGGCGCCGTTGCTGTCCGTCGTCAGCAAATCGATCGAGTAGATCGCTGGAATGGTAGGATCAAACGGACCGCCGGGAGTCGTGAAGAAGCCGATGTTTTCGCTGTTCTGCGACGCCGTCCCAACGTGTGTATTGTCGAGAATGAGATCGAGAGGAAAAGCCAGCGTGTGACCGAGATGGTCGGTAACGCTGATAGTGGTCGTCGTGCCGGCATTCGCTCCAGGATCGTACGAATACTCGAAATTCCAGAGAGCGAGCGTCGATCCGATTGTGCTCTGGGGAGCAACATACACGTTGCCGGAGGGCGTGATCGGTCCGATGAAACGAATTGCTGCACGCAATCCCAGCTCGACACCATTTTCCTGATCGACCGTGAAATGGCCATCAACCGTACCAGTGCCGTTATGCCATCCCGCCGTGAGGTTCGTGTCGTTTATAACAGTCGCCGAAGCACTGTTCAGCCCGGCAAACGCCAGGACAGCCGCTGCCATCAATGCCTTGTAGCTCATTTCCAATGCCCCAAATTTTTCTATGTTTTAAGACGAGGGACGCTCCCCGCGGCGACAACTTACGCGTGCGGGCTCTTTCCCGGCAATAGGTAATTTGGTGGGGCCTGCGCGGAGATCGCCCTCTTCCAGAGGGCCTCAGACAAACGGAGAGGTTGTGCGCCGCAGCGAGCCCGGCGCTGTGGTCGGCGGCAGAGAAGCTCTCGCGGATGGTGCTGACAAGCAGCTCCATGGCCTGAAGGCGATGCATCGATCTTTTCATATTTTGCAAAAGAGATGCTCGGATTGCGCCAATGGTTGGAAGAGACTCAAGTCTGTAGCCTTCGGTCAACATGGCCATAAACGCCATGCCGCAACGAGGGAGGGACTGCATCCATGGACTTCGGACTCTTCGTCCAGCGCGGCTATCGTCAGTTCCTATGTCTCGTCGCCGCGACGACGCTGGTGCTCCAGGCGGGCGCCGCGGGGGCCCAGACGGCCGCGGAATCCTGGCCGAACCGCGCGATCACCTGGGTGGTGCCGTTTGGAGCCGGCGGCGTCACCGACCTCGTCTCGCGCAAGATCGCGGAGCTGCTGCGGACGCGGCTTGGGCAGCCCGTGGTGGTGGAGAACCGACCCGGCGCCGGCGGGACCATCGGGACGGAGTTCGTTGCCCGGGCTCAGCCCGACGGCTACACCGTGCTCTACGCCTCCGGCGGACCGATGACGATCCAGCCGAACCTGGGGCTGACGAAGCTCAACTACGACCCGCTCACGAGCTACGTCCATATCCGCGGCGTGAGCTCGGCGAACCAGATCCTCGTCGCGACCGCTACAGCGCCCTACAACACGCTGGCTGAGTTCGTCGCCTACGCGAAGGCGAACCCGGGCAAGGTCAATTTCGGCTCCCCCGGCCCCGGCACCGCCCAGCACCTTGCCGGCGAGATGTTCCAGGCGGCCGCCGGCATCAAGCTGACCCACGTGCCCTACAAGTCGGGCTCGAGCCAGATGACCGACATGATGTCGGGCATCCTGGACGTCTCCTTCGATTACCTCGCCGTGCTCAGGCCGCTGATCGACACCGGCAAGGTCAAGGTGCTCGGCACCACCGGCACGGCGCGGCTGGCTGCGCTGCCCGACGCGCCGACGGTGCTGGAGGCCGGTTACCCGGACGCCGTCAGTGTCGGCTCGACCTGGGTCTCGGTCCCGGCCGGGACGGACCCGAGAATCGTGGGTAGGCTCTCTGAGGCGCTGGCCGCCGTGCTCGCTGACCCCGGCATCGTCGCGGACCTCGCCACCAACGGCCAAGTGTCGATCGCCGACAAGGGGCCGGCCGAGATGGGCCCGTTCATCGTCGAGGAGACCGCGCGCTACAAGCGGGTGATCGAGAGCGCGGGCATCGCCGCGCATTAGCGCCGGCGCATGGTTGTGTACATCGCGCACGCGAAGGATGGCCGTCGGCGTGTCCGCTTTGTGTCGATGCCGGATTGTTCGCTATTTTGGATCTAACAGCAAAATTTGGTGCCCCTGGCCGGAATCGAACCAGCACTCCTTGCGGAACTCGATTTTGAGTCGAGCGCGTCTACCAGTTCCGCCACAGGGGCCCTCGGTCGGCCACCTCCGGTGGAGGGCGTCGCGAAGCCGGCGGACTATAGCCATGGGAAAGACGGGGTCAACCCGCGCCAAAGTGATCCTCGCCGTTCTCGACAGGGGCTTGGGCCGGGGTTAGAGGCTAATAGCGTTTTCGAGCGAAATGGATACCGGTTCGCGTGAAGAAAACGCGCCAAAATATAAAGCGACGCCCCATCCGAAAGAGGCCGCCGTGACGACCCAAAGTGCTGCAATACCTGCGTTTCGACCGGCTGCGCGCAGCCCTGCGCTCACCCCCGCGCTGGCCGTCACCCTGATCGCGGCGGCGACGATCGCGGGCGCCTGGTTCTTCCAGCTCGTCCTGGAGATCCTGCCCTGTCCGCTCTGTCTCGAGCAGCGCTACGCCTATTATCTCGCGATTCCGGTCGGGGTGGTCACGGTGCTTGCGGCGCGGAGCGGCGCGCCGCGGCCGCTGCTGCTGGCGGGACTGGCGATCCTCGCGCTGGCGACGCTCGCCAATGCCGGCCTCGGCACCTACCATTCCGGCGTCGAATGGGGATTTTGGAAGGGGCCGACCGATTGCTCCGGTCCGGTCGTCAACCTCGGCAGCGCCGGCGATCTGCTGTCGCGGCTCGATACCGTCAAGGTGGTGCGCTGCGACGAGGTGCAGTGGCGCTTCCTCGGCCTCTCGCTCGCCGGCTACAACGTGCTGATCTCGCTGCTGATGGCCGCGATCGCCGCCTGGGGCTTTGCCGGGACGGCGAAGCGCGCAGGAGCATGATCCGGTCCCGGAGGGCCGCGTTAGCGCAAGGCGTGAACCGGTTTTCCGAAAAGATCATGCTCAATTGAGAGGCTACAGCGCGCTTGCGCCTTCGTGCTGGAAGCCGAGATAGCTCGCCGCCACCCGCTCATTTGCCGCAATGTCGCTGGCCTTGCCGCTCAGCACGAATTCGCCGAGCTCCATCACATAGGCCTGGTCGGCGATCTTCAGCGCGGCCTGCGCGTTCTGCTCGACCAGCAGCACGGAGACGCCGCTGGCGCGCAGCTCGGTGACGATGCGGAAGATGTCGGCGACGATGATCGGCGCAAGGCCGAGGCTCGGCTCGTCCAGCATCAGCAGTTTTGGCTCGCCCATCAGCGCGCGCCCCATCGCCAGCATCTGCTGCTCGCCGCCGGACAAGGTGCCGGCAAGCTGCTTGCGGCGCTCCTTGAGGCGCGGAAACAGCGTGTAGATCCGCTCGATCGAGGCCTTCGCCCTGCTCTTCTCGATGCGGAAGGCGCCCAGCTCGAGATTGTCCTCGACATTCATGGTCACGAACAATTCCCGGTGCTCCGGCACGAGGCCGAGCCCCATCGCGACGCGGTCCTCGATGTCCAGCCGGGCGAGATCCTGGCCCGCAAAGGCGACGCGGCCCTTCAGCGGCAGGATGCCCATGATGGCCGACAGCAGCGTGGTCTTGCCGGCGCCGTTGGCGCCGACGATGGTGACGATCTGGTTCTTGCCGACTTCGAGCGTAACCGAGCGCACGGCCTCGACCTTGCCATAGGCGACATGCGCGTCGGTGACGGACAACAGCGCGCTCATGCCGCCACTCCGAGATAGGCTTTGATCACTTCGGGATTGGTCTTGATCGTCGCGGGCGTGCCTTCCGCGATCTTGGTGCCGAAATCGAGCACCACGATGCGGTCGGCCAGGTTCATCACGAAGCCCATGTCGTGCTCGACCAGCAGCACGCTCATGCCGCCGTCGCGCAAATCGCGCAGCAATTTCGCGAGCTGCTGCTTCTCCATGTGGCGCAGGCCGGCGGCCGGCTCGTCGAGCAGCAGCAGCAGCGGATCGACGCAGAGCGCCCGCGCGATCTCGACGATGCGCTGCTGGCCCAGCGACAGGCTGCCCGCGAGCTGATGCATCTGCTCGGCGAGGCCGACGCGCTCGATCTGGCGCGCGGCTTCCGCGAGCAGCTTCGCCTCATCGGCGCGATCGAGCCGCAACATCGAGGCGAGCGGCCCGGATTGGCCGCGCAGATGCGCGCCGATGGCGACATTCTCCAGCACGGTCATGTCGGGCACCAGCTTGACGTGCTGGAAGGTGCGGGAAATGCCGAGCTTGACGATCTCCTGCGGCGGCGCGCGGTCGACCTTCCTGCCGAGCACCGAGATCGAGCCCGAGGTTGCCGACAACACGCCGGTGATCAGGTTGAAGGTGGTGCTCTTGCCGGCGCCGTTCGGTCCGATCAGCGCGACGATCTCGCGGGCCTGGACGTCGAAAGAAACGTTGTTGACCGCGACCACGCCGCCGAATTGCTTGCGCGCCTTCTCGACCTGGAGCAGGACGCTCCCCTGCCCGGGCAAGCGGGGGCGGGTCTCGAGCTTCAGGGAGGTATCCGGCTTCCTGCCGCCGGTGCGCTCGGGGAAGAACGCCATCAGCCAGGGCCAGACGCCGCCGGGGGCAAGCTGGAGCAGGGCCACCAGCATGATGCCGAACACGATGGTCTCGACCTGGCCGGAGCCGGGAAGGATCAGCGGCAGATAGCTTTGCAGCACCTCTTTCAGGATCACGACGATCGCCGCGCCGAGCACGCCGCCCCAGACATAGCCGGCGCCGCCGACCACCGCGATGAAGAGATATTCGATGCCGGCATGCGCGCCGAACGGCGTCGGCGTCACCGCGCGCTGGAGATGGGCGTAGAGCCAGCCGGAGAGTCCGGCGAGCACGGCGGCATGGATGAACACCAGGAGTTTTGCGCGCGGGGTGTGAACGCCGAAGGCTTCGGCTGCGACATGGCCGCGCCTGAGCGCGCGGATGGCGCGGCCGGTGCGGGAGTCCAGCAGGTTCATGGTGAGCAGGGCCGAGACGAGGACGGCGACCCAGATCGCGTAATAGATCGAGCCGGGCGAGAGCATCTTGAACGTGCCGATCGACAGCGGCGGAATCGCCGAGACGCCGTCGTTACGCCCGAGGAATTCCAGCTTGCTGAAGAGGTAGAACAGGCCGAGTCCCCAGGCGAGCGTGCCGAGTGGCAGGTAATGGCCGGAGAGGCGGACCGTGATCAGGCCGAGCAGCACCGCGAACAGCCCGCTGACCACCAGCGACAGCGGCAGGGTCAGCCACGGCGACAGGCCGTAGCTCGTCGTCAGCACCGCCGTGGTGTAGGCGCCGAAGCCGACGAAGGCGGCTTGACCAAACGAGGTGAGGCCGCCGACACCGGTCAGCAGCACGAGGCCCATCGCGACCAGTGCGGCGAGGCCGATATTGTCGAGCAGCACGATCCAGAACGGCGGCATGCTAGGTACGAACGGGATCGCCGCCATGACGAGCGCGAAGACGAGGATGGGAAGCCGGCTCTGCATCTTAGCCTCAGTCCTTCTCTTCTTCGACGGCGGGCGCGGCGAGCGAGCGCAGCAGCAGCACGGGGATCAGGAGCATGAAAACGATCACCTCCTTGTAGTTGGAGGCATAGAAGGACGAGAACGCCTCGACGATGCCGACGACCAGCGCGGCGCCGGCCGTGAGGGGATAGCTGACGAGGCCGCCGATGATCGCGGCGACAAAGCCTTTCAGGCCGATCAGGAAGCCCGAGTCATAGTAGAGCGTCGTGATCGGCACGATCATGATGCCCGACAGCGCGCCGATGACGGAGGCCAGCAGGAAGGCGATCTGGCCCGACAGCGTGGTGCGGATGCCGGCGAGACGCGCACCCAGCCGGTTGACGGCGGTGGCGCGCAGCGCCTTGCCGTAAAGGGTGAGGCCGAAGAACAGCCAGAGCCCGACGATGAAGGCGATGGTGATGCCGTAGACCGTGAGGCTCTGGCCGGTGAAGCGTAGCGAGCCCGCGGTAAACGCGCCGGAGAGCACAGCCGGTCCGCGCTGGCCCTCGGCGCCGAAGAACAAGAGGCCCAGCCCCTGAAGCGCCAGATGCACGCCGACCGAGGCGATCAGCAGCACCAGCACCGAGGTATGCGCCAGCGGCTGGAACGCGATGCGGTAAAGATAGAGGCCGATCATCGCCACGATCACCAGCGACAGCGCGATGCAGACCGCGACCGGGGGCTTCTGGGCAGCGAAATAGAGGGTCACCGCCAGCACGATCGCGGGCAGCACGATATTGGCGAAGAATGAGCGCAGGACCAGCCGCGCATGCAGCGCCTTGCGCGCCACGAACAGGTCGAAGGCGCAGGCGACGATGCCCATGGCCAGCGCGAGCTTGGCCGTGCCCGGCATCTGGCCGGAGGCCAGCGAGGCGTAGGTCAGCGCGCCATAGGTGACGAACTCGCCCTGGGGGATGAGGATGACGCGGGTGACGGCGAACACCAGCACCAGCGCCAGGCCGAGCAGCGCATAGATCGCGCCATTGGTGATGCCGTCCTGCAGCAGGAACAGCATGATGGTGGTGTTCAAGACCCGACGCTCCCCCTTAAAGATTAGGGACCGGTCTCCGCAATTGCGGTGGATGGTCCCTCACAGCCATTGAAATACGCTGACGATATTTGATATGGTTCATAACAATTATCAAATATAACATCAAGGGGAGGCAGGACGGCCTGCCCCGAATTTAGCGGGATTACGAGCACGAGGCGATGACCGTTTCCAAAGCCGCTGAAAAGTCTTCTGAAAAGGCGTCCAACGCGGCCAAGGGCCGCAAGGATGCTCCCGAAGGCCTGCCCGAAGCCCTCCAGCTCGGCGAGCTCTCCGAACAGCTCGGCTACGTGCTGAAGCGGGCACAGCTCAAGGTGTTCGAGAACTTCCTGCGCTGCATGGCCTCGCTCCAGCTGACGCCGGCGCAGTTCTCGGTGCTGCTGCTGGTCGAGAAGAATCCGGGCCGGAATCAGACCGAGATCGCCTCGACCCTCGGCATCCTCAGGCCGAACTTCGTCGCCATGCTCGACAATCTCGAGAGCCGCGACCTCTGCGCCCGGATCCGCTCCACCAACGACCGCCGCTCGCACATCCTGGTGCTGACCGACAAGGGCAAGGCCGTGCTGACGCGGGCCAAGAAGCTGGTCGCCACCAAGCACGAGTCGCGACTGAACGAGCTTCTGGGTCAGGCCAACCGCGAAGCCCTGCTCGAGATGCTCTCGAAGATCGCCAACGAGTTTTGAGGTCGCCACTGTCCCGGCGACGACGCGGCTATGCCGCGGCGAACCGGTCGGGCATGGCGGGCACTTCCGCAGTGAGGAAGCGGCGCTCGATCTCCGCGGCGGGCAGGGGAGGGCTGAACAAGTAGCCCTGCATTTCCGTGCAGCCTTCCGCCGTGATCCGGTCGCGCTGCTCGTCAGTCTCCACGCCCTCGGCCGTGGTTGTCATGCCCATCCCGTGCGCCAGCGCCGCCACCGCGCGCACGATGCTGAGGGATCCGGTATCGTTACCGACGCCGCCGACGAAAGACCGATCGATCTTGATCTTGTCGAACGGGAAGCACTGCAAATAGGTCAGTGACGAATAGCCGGTGCCGAAATCGTCCATGGCGATCCTGATGCCCAGCGCGCGGAGCTGGTGCAGCGTCGCGAGCGCGCCATTCCGGTCCTGTATCAGCACGCTTTCCGTGATCTCGATCTCCAGCCGCCCCGGATCAAGGCCGGTGGCTGCCAGCGCGCCCACGATCACCTCGGTCAGACCCGGCTGGCGGAATTGCACGGCCGAGATGTTGATGGCGATGTGCAGATGGTTTGGCCACCGGCTCGCAGTGGCGCAGGCCTGCCGGATCACCCACTCCCCGATCGGAACGATCAAGCCGATCTCCTCCGCGAACGGGATGAAGCTGCCCGGCGGCACCAGTCCGCGCCGCGGATGCCGCCAGCGGATCAAGGCCTCGAACCCGCTGATCTCACGCCCGTCGGTTTTCACGATCGGCTGGTAGTGCAACTCGAACTCGCCGGCCGCAAGGCCGTTGCGCAGGTCGAACTCCAGCGCACGACGGTTTTGCGCCTCTTCGTCCATGGCCGGTTCGAAAAAGCGGTGCATGCCGCGACCATCGCTTTTTGCGCGATACAAAGCGAGATCGGCATTATGCAGGAGTTGCTCGGACGTCGCGCCGTCGCGCGGGGCAATGGCGATGCCGATGCTCGCGCTTGCGAGGGCCTGGTGTCCGTCGAGCCCGAACGGCGCGCTCAACGCGCCAACGACGTCGTGCGCCAGCGCCTCCGCTTCGCCCTGGTCGGAGATCGGCATCTGGAGGATCACGAACTCATCGCCGCCCATGCGTGCGATCGTATCGCTATCGCGCGCGAGCCGCCTGAGGCGGCGACTGACGTCCTGGAGTAGGCTGTCGCCGGCCTGATGGCCGAGGGTGTCATTGACGGCCTTGAACTTGTCGAGATCGATGTGATGGACCGCGAACATTCCGCCCTGTTCGAGCGCCTGCTCGAGCCGCTGGCCGAGCAGGACACGATTGGCGAGATCCGTCAGCGCATCGTGATGCGCCATATGCGCGATCCGCAACTCCGCCTTTCGTTGCTCGGTGATGTCTTCGTGAGTTGCGACCCAGCCGAGATCGGGCATCGGCCGGTGCCTGATCTTGAAAGTGCGTCCGTTCCGCATCTCGACGATGCTGTCGGTGGCCTCGGCCGACGTGGCGACACCGGTCCGCCAACTGGCATATTCCTCTCGCGTCATCGCCGGCACGCTGCCGGCTTCGAAGCGCAGGTCCAGGATCTCCGAGAGCGGCGTGCCCGGACGAACGCGCTCGGGCGGCAGGCCGTACATGTCGATGTAGTGCGTGTTGCAGACCAGCAGCCGATGGCCCGCGTCGAAGAAGCAAAGCCCGTGTGACATGTTGTTGACCGCGGTGTCGAACTGGAGATTGCGCTCCTGGAGCCGCGCACTGAGCTCTTCGCGCTCGGTGATGTCCTCGTGGGTCGCCATGCCGCCGCCGCCGGGCAGGGGGTGGATGGTGTAGGCGATGATCTTTCCGTCGGCGAATTGCTGGACGGTCTTTTCGCTGGCGATGGAACCTTCGGTGCGGGCGCGGATATAGGCGCCGGCTTCGCCACGAATGTTCAGGCCCAGCTTTAGCCGATGTGCGATCAGATCCTTGATCGGCGTGCCCGGGCGAACCTGTTCGGGTGAGAGCGCGTACATTTCGCGGTAACGCGGATTGCAGAAGATGACCTTGCGGTCGCTGCTGAACAGGATGATGCCGAGCCACAGATTATTGGTGGCGCACGTGAGCAGCTCGCCAAGCGCGAGCGCATCGACGCCTGCCGTCTCCTGGTCACTCTCAGCCATGCGCGTTGTCCCCAAGCGCGCATTAGAGCAGGCGATGGTGAACGAGCCCAACGATTTGCCCGGATCGGGGGCTTGTTCCTGAAACTGCGGCGAACGGGAGGTTAAGGGCGGCAGCGCCGGTGACGCCATTGGCTGTGTCCGGCGAGAACTCAGAGATCGTTAACCATGGCGATCCCGGAATCACCGGCGGACCGGCCTGGGGCGGAGGCGGCGTCAGTCGACGAGGATCACCCTGATGTCGTTCACATTGGTCAGCGTCGGGCCAGGCTGTAGCAGATCGCCCGTCGCCTCGAAGAACGTCGTCGCGTCGTTGTTGTCCAGATATGCCTGGGGTGCCAGCCCCTGCGCCGTCATCTTGGCAAACGTCGCTGCGTCGATCAGCGCGCCGGCGGGATCGGTGGGATGGCCGGCGCCGCCGTCGGCGCCGTCGGTGTCGCCGGCAAGCGCCGAGATGTCAGGCGTGTCCTTCAACAGGGAGGCGAGCGCCAGCGCGTATTCCTGGTTGGGGCCGCCGCGGCCATTGCCGCGGACGGTGACCGTGAGCTCGCCGCCGGAGAGGATCGCGACGCGCTTGCCTTGCGCGCGGGCCTGGAGCGCGAGCTGCGCGTGACCGGCGGCGACTTCGCGCGCCTCGCCTTCGAGATCGGCGCCGAGATCGACGGTCTCGTAGCCGGCTTCCTTCGCGAGCTTCACCGCGGCGTCGAGCGACTGCTTGGGACGCGCGATCAATTCGAAATGGGCGTGGGTAAACGCGGCGTCGCCGGGCTTGCAGCTTTCATTGGCGGGATCGTCGAGCGCGCGGCGCACGGTATCGTCGACGGCGAGCTTGTACTTTGCGACGATCGCGCGCGCATCGGCCAGCGTGGTTGGATCCGGCACGGTCGGCCCCGAGGCGATCGCGGAAGGGTCGTCATGCGGCACATCCGAGATCGCGAGCGTCACGATCTCGGCGGCATTCTTGCCGGCGCGCGCCAGCCGCCCGCCCTTGATGCGTGACAGATGCTTCCTGACGATATTCATCTCGCCGATCGGTGCGCCCGAGCGCAGCAGCGCCTTGTTGACCGCCTGCTTCTGCGCGAAGCTGATGCCGTCCACCGGCGCGATCCAGTTCGCCGAGCCGCCCCCGGTGAGCAGCACCAGCAGCAGATCGTCCGGGCCGGCCTCGCCGGCGAGTGCGAGCGTGTCGGCCGCGCCCTTGAGGCCGGCCTCATCCGGAACGGGATGTCCGGCCTCAACGACGCGGATGCGGCGCGTCGGAACGCCATAGCCGTGGCGCGTGGTGGCGATGCCGAGGAGGCGCTCCGGCGCGAGCTCGAGCGTGTCGAGATAGTGCCTCTCCGCGGCTGCGGCCATCGCGGCGGCGCCCTTGCCGGCAGCGAGGCAGATCACGCGGCCCTTGGGCGCGGGCCGCAAGTGCGGCGCCAGGATCGTATTGGGATGGGCCGCGGCAACGGCGGCGTCGTAGAGCGCGCGGAGCAGGGGGCGTCGGTCGGTCATGACGGTGGCCTTCGGCAAACTCGTGAGCAGACTAGAGCTGTGGCGAGCACGTCGCCATTCCCCTGCCTAGCGCATCGGGCGCCAAAGGGTAAGCAGGCTTTACCATCATTCGATTGTGCAATCGCGTGATCATAATCGGCGCGCAAGCAAAACCCCCTGCGATCATCTCGCAGGGGGCTGTTTTCGTCGGACGCGTGGAGGGTTAGCCGCCGGCGTCGGCGCTGATCACGTCACCGAACAGTTCCCAGCGCTCGCCCTTGAACTTCTCGAGTTGGAGCTGGCTGATCGGCGCAAAGTCGTTCGGCCCCGTGTTGATCTGGATACCCGGCAGGAGCGCCTCGGTTCGGAAGTTCTTCAGGCTGGCGGCCTGCTTCATGATGTTCTCGCGCGTGAGATCATCGCCGCATTGCTTCAGCACCTGGACCAGCGTCTGCGCCACAGCGAAGCCGACGATGGTGCCCTTGTCGAGCTTGTCACCTTCCGGAAAGTATTTGTCCATGAAAGCCTGAAATTCCTTCATGCCGGGATCGTTTTTCCACTCCGGATCGGACACGTCCTTGAGATAGTCGGCGGAGATGATGTCCTGGCCGTTCTCGTAACCGGCGGGCTTCATTACGCTGCCGACGGAGGCCGACACGTTGTTGAGGAAGTGCAGCGGCTTCCAGCCGATCTCGGCGTTCTTCTTGATCGCCTGCGCGGCGAATTTCGGCGTGGTGATGTTCATGAAGACATCGGCGTTCGTCGACCGCAGCTTGACGATGTGGCTGTCGATGGTCGGCTCGGAGGTCTCATAGCTCTCCTCCATGACGATCATCGAGGCAGCCTTGGCACCGAGGCCGTCCTTCAGGCCCTTGAGATAGTCCTTGCCGTAATCGTCGTTCTGGTAGAGCACCGCGATCTTGGCGTCAGGCTTGTTCTTGAGCAGCCACTTCGCATAGATCTGCGTCTCGCTCTGGTAATTCGGCTGCCATCCCATCGTCCACGGGAAGTTCTGCGGATCGTTCCACTTGGTGGCGCCGGTCGCGACGAACAGCTGCGGCACCTTCTTGGAGTTCATGTATTTGTGGATCGCCGAATTCGAGGGCGTGCCGAGCGAGTTGAAGATGAACAGCACTTCGTCGCTCTCGACCAGCTTGCGCGCCTGCTCCACGGCCTTCGGCGGCGAATAGGCGTCATCGTAGGAGACGAAGTTGATCTTGCGGCCGTTGATGCCGCCTTCGTCGTTGATCTTCTTGAAATAGGCGGCTTCGGTCCGTCCGATGATGCCGTAGGCGGAGGCCGGTCCGCTGTAGGGCATGATGTTGCCGATCTTGATCTCGGTATCGGTCGCGCCGGTATCGTATTTCTTCTGGGCCGACGCGATGGAGGTCGTGGCCGCAATGAGCGCGAGCGCCAGTGACGCGGCCGCAAGCTTGCCGGTGACAGCGGGCATTCCAATCTCCCTATATTTTCTTGGTGTGTGTGCGCTCCTTTTCTTGTCGTGATTGTTCTTGGGCCGCGCAGCCGCAATTCAATACGATTTGCCTGATGCCTTCAACAGAAAGCCCCCGTGACGTTGTCACAGGAGCTTCGTCTTTAGTAGTCAGGCACGGCCGGGATTCGTCCTGTGCAACTGCGAAGGCGAAACTGTCTTGGGTTGCCCGATGGACGTCGAGCTATTCTGAGTTGCCGTCAATGGCCGGGGTCACTCGAGATGATGTCGCCGAACAATTCCCACGACTTGCCCTTGAAACGCATCATCTGGAGCTGCTCGATCGGCGCGAAATTGTCGGGCGCGGTGTTGATCTTGATGCCGGGCAACAGCGTGTCCGGCTCGAAATCCTTCAGGGAAGCGGCCTGCTTCATGACGTTGTCGCGGGTGAGGTCGTCACCGCACATCTGCAGCACCTTCACCATGGTCTGAGCGGCCGCATAGCCGAACACCACGCCGGCATCGAGCTTGTTGGCCTTCGGATCATACTGCGCGACGAAATCGTAGAACTTCTTCATGCCGTCGTCGGCATTCCACTGCGGGTCGGAGCCGTCCTTGGTATAGCTGGCCGACAGGATGCCTTGCGAAATCTCGAAGCCCGCCGGCTCGATCACGCCGCCGACCGACGCCGAGACGTTCGAGATGATGTAGACCGGATGCCAGTTGATCTCGGCCGCCTTCTTGATCGCTTGCGCCGCGAATTTCGGCGTGGTGATGCTGACGAAGACATCGGCGCCGGAGGCCTTCAGCTTCACGATGTGTTCGTCGATCGCCGGCTCCGAGGTGTCGTAGGGCTCCTCCAGCGCGACCATCCCGGCCTTGGCGCCGAGCCCGTCCTTCAGCCCTCTTAGATAGTCCTTGCCGAAATCATCGTTCTGGTAGAGCACGCCGATCTTCGCGTCGGGCTTCTCCTTCATGATGTATTTGGCGTAGATCTTGGCTTCGCTCGCGTAGCTCGGCTGCCAGCCCATGGTCCAGGGATATTGCTTGGGATCGTTCCACTTCGAGGCGCCGCTCGCCACGAACAATTGCGGCACCTTCTTCTCGTTCATGTATTTGCGGATGGCGCCGTTGGTGGAGGTGCCGAGCGAGCCGAAGATCAAGAGCACGTTGTCGCTCTCGACGAGCTTGCGCGCCTGCTCCACCGTCTTCGGCGGCGAATAGCCGTCATCATACGAGATGAACTTGATCTTGCGGCCGTTGACGCCGCCCTCGGCATTGACCTTGTTGAAATAGGCTTCCTCGGCCTTGCCGATCACGGCGTAGGCGGAGGCCGGGCCGCTATAGGGCATGATGTTGCCGATCTTGATCTCGGTATCGGAGGCGCCGCTGTCGTAGCTCTGCTGCGCCAAGGCGGGATTGCTCATCGCAGTGCACAACGCAAATGCGGCTGAAAGCATCGCAGCCTGAAATCGAACGACAGTCATTGCTCTCCTGCCCCACCTGGATCGGCGTCGCATTGAACAAGATTGATGCACGGCGTCAACAAAAAGCCCCCGCGATCGCCCGCGGGGGCCTTTGCAGTCTGGACTCTTGCGACAGCGCCCTATTCCGGAGCCACGTCGCCGCTGATGATCTCGCCGAAGAGTTCCCACTTCTCGCCCTTGAAGCGCTGCATCTGGAGCTGCGAGATCGGGGCGAAGTCGGTGGCGCTGGTGTTGATCTTGACGCCGGGCAGCAGCGTGTCCGGTGCAAAGTCCTTCAGGCTCGCGGCCTGCTTCATCAGGTTGGCGCGGGTGAGGTCGTCACCGCACATTTCCAGCGTCTTGACGAGGGTCGAGGCGGCACCATAGCCGTAGACCATGCCGGTGTCGGTCTTGTCGGCGCCAGGCATGTACTTGTCGACGAACTCGTTCCATTTCTTCATGCCGGGGTCGTTGTTCCACTGCGGGTCGGTGGAGTCCTTGGCATAGGCTGCCGACAGCACCTCCTGCGAGGCCTCGAAGCCGGCCGGCTTCATCACGCTGCCGACCGAGATCGACACATTGGTGAGGATCTGGAGTGGCTTCCAGCTCAGCTCGGCGGTCTTCTTGATGGTCTGGGCCGCGAACTTCGGCGTCGCGTAGATCAGCAGCACGTCGGGATTGGCGGCTTTGATCTTGACGATGTGGCCGTCGATCGACGGCTCGGAGACCTCATAGCTCTCTTCCATGACGATCATGGACGCGGCCTTGGCGCCGAGACCCTCCTTGGTGCCCTTGAGGTAGTCTTTGCCGAAATCGTCGTTCTGGTAGAGGATCGCGACCTTGGCGTTCGGCTTTTCCTTCATCAGCCATTTCGCGTAGATCTGCGCTTCGCTCTGGTAGGAGGGCTGCCAGCCGATGGTCCAGGGGAAGTTCTTCGGATCGTTCCACTTGGTGGCGCCGGTGGCGACGAACAGCTGCGGGATCTTCTTGGCGTTGAGATATTTCTGGATCGCGCTGTTCGAGGGCGTGCCGAGCGGGTTGAATACGGCGAGCACCTCGTCGCTCTCGACCAGCTTGCGGACCTGCTCGACCGCTTTCGGCGGCGAATAGCCGTCGTCATAGGTGACGTAGACGATCTTGCGGCCGTTGACGCCGCCCTTGTCGTTGATCATCTTGATATAGGCTTCTTCGGTCTTGCCGATGATGCCATAGGCCGAGGCCGGACCGCTGTACGGCATGATGTTGCCGATCTTGATCTCGGTATCGGACGCGCCGGTGTCGTATTTCTTTTGGGCGAGTGCTGCGCCGGAGGTGAGAGTTGCGACCGCCGTTATCAGGACAGCGGTTCTTAGTGTTCTTCCGAAAAGCAATTTGGTCTCCTTCCTTAATTCAACAGGTTCAGTTTCTTCTGAGCCGTCCGGCGAGTTGCTGGCCCAGGATTGCGGCTTGCCTTGCGCCGTGGGGCACGAGGTAGATGACGAGGAACAGCAGCACGCCGAACACGGCGCCGGAGAGGCCCTTGGAGATCCCTTCTGCGATGTTCGGCACGAAGATGATGAAGGCGG
>NZ_JAFCKB010000001.1 GCF_018130615.1 Bradyrhizobium manausense | reverse complement strand
TACGTCGCAAAATCAAGCGCGCGGGGTGGGACAACAGCTTCCTCCTCGCCCTGTTCGGTCATATGCGATAGCCCTGCCGCAGGCGGGGAGAGGCGAAGAGCTACATCCCGGGCCAGTCTTCCGCGGTGAGCGTGGCCGCATCGGCGCCGACGATTTCGGAGAGCGAGTCCCGCCCCGTACGCAGCAGCGTCGAGGTGAGGTCGCGCTTGATCTCGTCGACGAGGCCGAGGCCCTTGTAGACCAGCGACGAATAGAGCTGGATCAGGCTCGCGCCGGCACGGATCTTGGTCAGGGCCGCACCGCCAGAGTCGACACCACCGACACCGATCAGTGGGAACGCACCCTCGACGCGCACATAGGTCTCCGCGACCATGCGCGTCGACAGCCGGAACAGCGGTCGGCCGGACAGGCCGCCCTGCTCCTTCGCACGCATCTCGTCGCGCAGCGTGCTCGGCCGCGCGATCGTCGTATTCGACACGATCATGCCGTCGACCCGGCGCGAGCGCGCGACCTGCACGACGTCGTCGAGCTGAGCGAGGCTCAGATCCGGAGCGATCTTCAGCAGCACCGGGGTGTCGCCGGCCTTCTGCCTGACACGTTCGCGCGCATCGATCACGCGTCCGAGCAGATCGTCGAGCAACGCGCCCTCCTGCAGATTGCGCAGGCCCGGCGTATTGGGCGAGGAGACGTTGACGGTGAAATAGCTCGCGACCGGCGCAAAGGTCTCGATCAGCTTGACGTAATCGGCGACGCGATCCGGCGAATCCTTGTTGGCGCCGACATTGACGCCGACGATACCGCCGTTCTCGGCGCGCGCGGCAAGCCGGCGCAGCACGGCTTCCGCGCCGTCATTGTTGAAGCCCATACGGTTGATGACGGCCTCGTCCCGCTCCAGGCGAAACAGCCGCGGCCGCGGATTGCCTGCTTGCGGCTTCGGCGTCACCGAGCCGATCTCGACGAAGCCGAAGCCGAGCCGCAGCAGCGCGTCCGGCACTTCCGCGCTCTTGTCGAAGCCCGCGGCCATGCCGATCGGGTTGGGAAAGTTGAGTCCGAAGGCGCGCACCGCGAGTTTCGGATCGTCGGTGCGCGGCTTCACCGGTGGCAGGAAGCGAAGGCCCTGGATCGCGAGGCGGTGGGCGTCCTCCGGATCGAGCCAGCGCAGCACCGGCAGCGAGAAAGCATCGAAAGCGCGGATCACGGGGCAAGCTCCGGAACGTCGTGCCCGCCATCCGAGCGCATGTTGAGGTTCATCACCGAGAGCACCGCGCCGAGATCGAGCTCGCCATAGAGATGCGGAAACAGCTCCTCATTGCGCGAACGCTCCCAGCGCAATTCGCTGCCGAGCACGTCGCCGTCGACCTCGACCAGGAACAGCGCGCGCTGGCCGAAATAGTGCTTGCGCAGCGTCTCCGGAACCTGGGCGGCGGTCGAGAAATGGATGAATCCGTCGCGCGCATCATCTGCGCTGCCGCGGTAGACGCCCTGCCGTTCCGCCTCGCGCCAGGCCGAGGCCGGACAGATTTTGTAGATCTTGACCACCTGTTGCGGAGCCCTGTTTGCCACCGAGCTGCTCGTTGAGTCAGCTGCTTGAGTCTTTTGGGGTTTTTCATCCCGTCCGGGTCTCAAAACCCGGCGCGACCGTAAAGGCCGCCCTCCCTGAACTCAAGGCCTAGAGCCTTTTCCGTTCTGATGAAATCGGAACAGAGCTCCAGGTTCTTGTTTTGACGTGCTTTCTTGACGCGGACCGGTACCCGTTTCGCTCGAAAAGGCTTTACCGCGCGACCCCTTGCGCGAAAAACGGAAAACCGGTTGATTTGAGGACAGTTTTCCTGAGTTGCGACGGGCTGGACCTTCCCATGGTCAAACAGGCCAAAGCGCAGAGGATGCTGACCCACGACCAGATCTGGGGCGCGCTGGATCAATTGGCCGCGCGCGCCGGTCTGTCGCCGTCCGGCCTTGCCAAACGGGCCGGGCTCGACCCCACCACCTTCAACAAATCCAAGCGCGTCACCTCCGACGGCCGCGAACGCTGGCCCTCGACCGAATCGATCGCGAAGGCGCTGGCGGCTGCGGAATCGTCGATCGAGATCTTTGCCCGGATGATCGACAACGATGCCGGCAACGGTCGCTCTGTACCGCTGCTTGGCTTGGCACAGGCCGGCCTCAGCGGCGCCTTCGACGAGGCCGGCTTGCCGTCCGGCAAGGGCTGGACCGAGATCGCGCTGCCGACCACCGAGGACAGCCGCGCCTTTGCGCTGGAGATTTCCGGCGATGCGCTGCTACCTGCCTACCGCGACGGTGATGTCCTCCTGGTCTCGCCAGGCACCGCAATCCGCAAAGGCGATCGCGTGGTGCTGAAGACGAAGGCCGGCGACATAACGCTCGCCACGCTGAAGCGCCGCACCGCGAAGGCGCTGGAATTGCAGTCGCTCGATGCGGCGCATGGCGAGCGGACGGTGGCGGCGGGCGAGGTGGCGTGGATCGCAAGGATCGTGTGGGCGAGCCAGTGAGCTTGCCGTCGTCCTGGCGAAAGCCAGGACCCATTACCCCAAGGGCAAGCCGAAGCGATAGACGGCAACTCCGAGTCCCCGTAACCACATCCGACGGTGGCTATGGGTCCTGCCTTTCGCCAGGACGACGATGGGGAGGCATCGCGTTCGATAACTCCCCTCACGCACTCCGCGCCAGTGCACCGTCGATCATGTTGACGGCATTCTGCACGCCATACACCGCGACGAAGGAGCCGAAGCGCGGGCCCTTCTCCTGGCCGAGCAGCACCTGGTACAGCATGTTGAACCAGTCGAGCGTGACGCCGGGGCGGCCGTCCTTGCCCTTCTTGACCTGGTCGAGGAACGGCTCGCGGCGGCCGATCTCGTAGACGACGTTCTGGATGTCCTCAGCCGAAGCATCCTGCGGCAGCTGCGACAGCGCATCGCGCAGGTCCTGCAATGCGGCACGCTCGGTGTCCGTCGGCACGCGGAACTGCTTGGTCGGCGCGACGAAGTCGCGGTAGTAATTGATGGCATAACCGACCATCGCATCCAGCTTCGGGTGTGTCTGCGGGCTCACGCCCGGACGGTAGCGGCCGATGAAGCCCCACAGCGTCTCGGCATTTTCCGCGTTCGACGACGACACCAGCGTGAGCAGCAGCTGGAACGTGACGGGCATGTCGGCCTGCGGCGGATGGCCGGCATGGATGTGCCAGACCGGATTGCCGAGCTGCTGCTTGCCGTCCTGCTTGGCAAAGCCGTCAGTGAATTGCTGATAATCGTCGACCTGGCGCGGGATGACGTCGAAGAACAACCGCTTGGCCGCCTTCGGTTCGCGATACATGAACAGCGACAGCGATTCCGGCGAGGCATAGCGCAGCCATTCGTCGATGGTGAGGCCGTTGCCCTTCGACTTCGAGATCTTCTGCCCCTTCTCGTCGAGGAAGAGCTCATAGTTGAAGCCTTCGGGCGGCGTGCCGCCGAGCGCCCTAGCGATCGCGCCTGACAGCTTCACGGAGTCGATGAGATCCTTGCCGGCCATCTCATAGTCGACGCCGAGCGCAACCCAGCGCATCGCCCAATCGGCCTTCCACTGGCACTTGACATTGCCGCCGGTGACGGGCGTTTCGACTTCCTCGTTGGTGTCAGGGTCGACATAGGTGACCGTGCCGGCGGCGACGTCGCGGCGGATCATCGGCACTTGCAGCACGACACCCGTGGTCTTGCTGATCGGCAGGAACGGCGAATAGGTGGCGCGGCGATCGGGGCCGAGCGTCGGCAGGATGATGTCCATCACCTTGTCGTAGGCGGCGAGCATCTTGAGCAGCGTCGCGTCGAAGCGGCCCGACTTGTAATAGACGGTCGAGCTCGCGAACTCGTAGTCGAAGCCGAAATGATCCAGGAACGCGCGCAGGCGAGCGTTGTTGGCGTCACCGAACGACGGATGCTCGTTGGAGAACGGGTCGGGCACCGACGTGAGCGGCCGCCCCAGATATTGCGCCAGGAGATCCTTGTTCGGCACATTGTCCGGCACCTTGCGGAAGCCGTCCATGTCGTCGGAGAAGGCGAGCAGCCGCGTCTTGATCTTGTCCTCGGTGAGCACGCGGAAGGCGTGGCGCACCATCGAAGTGCGCGCGACCTCGCCGAACGTGCCGATATGCGGCAGGCCGGAGGGGCCGTAGCCGGTCTCGAACAGCACCTCGTCCTTCGGGCTCTTCTTCAGCCGCGCGACAATGGCCTTCGCCTGCTCGAACGGCCAGGCGTTGGATTGTTCGGCGAGCGCACGAAGATCGCTCGGGCTCATATTGGGGTCGATAACGGACATCAAGGGGCCTCCGGGCCGCGGAAAATAGCGATTTCCGGGCAGAATGCAAAAGTTGGCGCGGCTATTGCCGCTCTTACTCCCTCGCCCCGTTCTTACGGGGAGAGGGTTGGGGTGAGGGGCTGCTTCCGCGATCACGGTGAGAGTTGGACTCGCGGAGAGTCCCCCTCATCCGGATTGCATCTTCGATGCGATCCGGCCTCTCCCCGCAAGCGGGGAGAGGCGAAGAAGAAACTAAAACGGGCTCACCGAGAAATAGCGCAGCCACAGATCGGTGTAGCGGCCTTTCTCCCAGACGCGGAACAGGGCCCAGTTCAGGGCCTGGCGCAGCACGTCGTTGCCCTTGCGCACGGCAATGCCGATGCCTTCACCGAAGAAGCGGCTCTCGACGAAGGGACCGCCGGAGAAGGCGCAGCAATCGCCGGAATCGGTGCCGTTGATCCAGAACGCCAGCGAGATGGCGTCGCCGAAGATGAAATCGACCTCGCCCTTGCGGAGCGCGGCGCGCAAGCTCTCATCGTTGGGATAAGCGTGCAGCTCGGCGTCGGTGAACATCGCCTTGAGATAGGCCTCATGCGCGGAGCCCGCGATGACGCCGACCTTCTTGCCTTCGAGATATTCGGGCCGGATCTCCGGCATCACCGCATCCTTGCGCGAGGCGAAGCGCGCCGGCACGCGGTAATAGGGATCGGTGAAGTCGACGCGCGCGCGAAGCTGCGGGCTCACCGCCATCGAAGCGATGATGGCATCGCCCCGGTTCGAGCTGAGCGCATCGACCAGCGTCTCGAAGCGGCGCATCTGCACGGTGCAGGTGACCTTGATCTCCTCGCACAGGCTGCGTGCGAGATCGACGTTGAAGCCGGCCGGATTGCCGTCGGCACCGGTGTAGTTGAACGGCGGGTAGTCGGTCTCGGTCAGGAAGCGGATCACGGTCAGGCGCGACAGGTCCGGCCGCTCCGGGCGTCGCCGCGGGTCCCAGAAGCCGGGCACGGCCTGGGGCGCCGCCTGGGGCGCGACTTGCGGTGTGGCCTGAGGAGCCGCCGGAGGCTGCTTGGCCGGGATCTGGGCCTCGGCGCGGGGCAGACCTGCGAGCAGGCACGCGGCGACCGCGAGCCCCGTCAGCAGGCCACGGGCAGATTTGGACGATTTCGCCTGTTGCGATGGAGCCATCGGCCGGAAAGCAATGAATTCCGTTGGGATCGGAGGGCCTTATAGACCATCCGGCCGGGAACGCGAGCGGTGATTGTGGCCTGGCTGAAGGTGCGTTCCCTCGCCCGCCTGCGGGGGAGGTGAAACTCAGAGATACCGCTTCAAATCCGCCGCCGCTTCTTCCGGGGTTCGCTTCAGGTTGAACGGCGAGACGAAACGCCCGTCGCGGTCCATCAGGTAGATCAGCGCGGTGTGGTCCATGGTGTAGTCGCCGTCCTTGGTCGGGATCTTCTTGGCATAGACCCGATAGGAGAGGATCACCTTGGCGGTCTCGGCGGGGTCGCCGCTGAGGCCCTCGAGATGCGGATCGAAGCTCGAGAGATACTCCTTCATGGTCGCGGGCGTATCGCGCTCGGGATCGACCGAGATGAAGACCGCGTTGACCTTGTCCGCATCCTTGCCCATCGCGCGCAGCACCTCCGACATCTCGAACAGCGAGGTCGGGCAGACATCGGGGCAATGGGTGTAGCCGAAGAAGATCAGGGTCGGCTTGCCCTTGAGGCTCTTTTCGGTAACAGCCTTGCCGTTCTGGTCGGTGAGCTGGAACGGACCGCCGATCGCGGCCGGCTGCGCCACCTTGCTGACCCCGCCCATGGCCCAGAACACCACCAGCAGACCGACGACGAGGCTTGCGGCGAAGGCGGTCGCGATCACCAGCGGACGGGCAGCGGAGCTCATGAGCGGAAAACTTCCTGTCGCGGATCAGAAGCAGGCGGCGAAGCCGGTCCTGATCATTTCGAAGAACACCTGGGTGCCGTAGTGGAACCAGAGCGCGAGCGCGCTGATCACCATCAGCCCGCCAACGCCCGCGCCGGCCCAAAGCAGCACGGACGGCGCACGACCGGCAGTGGGCGAATTGTCCGATACAGGATGTGCCGGATGCACGGATTGAGCCATGACAATGACCGGAGCGAAGGTCCCGGGTTCCCGGTGCTCAGATAGGCTCTGGCCCGCCCGGGGGCAAGGCGCCTCCGGCGGACCGGAACGATCCCGCCAGGCCGAGGAGGCCCGGCCCGGGGATGTCAGTGCAGGAGCTGTCCGCGGGCCGATTCGAGCTGATCTGCCTGCGGCAGCGGCCGGCGCGACGGCTTGATGGTCGAGGCCTGCGCATCGAGGTAGCAGGGCTTGTACATGGCCTGGAGCTGCTTGCCCTTCAGGAACAGCATGTGCGGCGTGAGGCCGCCGCGCTGCGTGATCCAGCGCTTCACCTGCGAGGGATACATCGCATAGAGCATCTGGGTCGCTTCGGGATTGGTGACGGCGCGGCCATTGGCGCCGAAATCCCAGGCGGCGTGGAAGCCGAGCGTCGCGCTCGAGGTCACGCAGATGCGGTCGTGCGGAATGGCGCCGAGCACGATGGTGCAGGCGGAAGCGCAGAGGCCGTCGATGATGACGGTGTCACCGGACTGGCGCAGGTCCTGGTACTTGTCGACGTAGGTTCCGATCCGGCCACCGCGATCATCCGCGATTCGAACCACCGCGTGGGAAGTCCCCATGCAAGCGATCAAGAGGACCGCCGCAAGCAACCCCGTCAGAAACTTCATTGTTCCCCGCCCCAGTCGTTTTCGAATCTGCGTGTCAGGTGCTGATGCGCGCCTAGCGTCGGTCGACTCTGCGGTTTTGTCTAGGCACGCCGGCTCACTCAAAACAAATTCAAATCCAGTGTTGCGTCCACGCTGCACCCGGCCGGCCTCAATCCCAATGTGGAACAAGTTAACGATGTCTTACGCGACAAGCCCTTGATCTCAGTTAGAACCGCTGGCTTCAATCCGGGCAACTACAGGGGGAACTGATGGCCGGGCATTCGACTGAGCAGGCCGACGTCATTGTCGTCGGCGGAGGACTATCGGGACTGGTGGCGGCGACCGAGATTGCCGACGCCGGCAAGCGCGTCGTCATCGTAGACCAGGAGGGCGAGCAGTCGCTCGGCGGCCAGGCATTCTGGTCGTTCGGCGGATTGTTCCTGGTTGATTCGCCGGAGCAGCGCCGGCTCGGCATCAAGGACTCCTTCGACCTCGCGATGCAGGACTGGCTCGGCACCGCCGGCTTCGACCGCGACGAGGATTTTTGGCCGCGCAAATGGGCCGAGGCCTATGTCGGCTTCGCCGCCGGCGAGAAGCGCGACTGGCTGCGCGCGATGGGCCACCGCATCTTCCCCGTGGTCGGCTGGGCCGAGCGGGGCGGCTACGACGCGATGGGCCACGGCAATTCGGTGCCGCGCTTTCACGTCACCTGGGGCACCGGCCCCGGCATCGTCGAGCCGTTCGAGCGCCGCGCGCGCGAGGCCGCGAGGAGCGGCCGGCTGATCTTCAAGTTCCGCCATCGCGTCGATGCACTCTCCATCACCAACGGGACGGTGGACGGCGTCAGCGGCGCGATCCTTGCCCCTGACAACGTCGAGCGCGGCAAGAGCTCGTCGCGCACCGTCGTCGGCGAGTTTGCGTTGAAGGCGCAGGCCGTGATCGTCGCGTCCGGCGGCATCGGCGGCAATCATGACCTGGTGCGGGCAAACTGGCCCAAGCGGCTCGGCGAGCCGCCCAAGTTCATGATCTCCGGCGTGCCCGAGCATGTCGACGGCCGCATGATCGGCATCACCGAAAAGACCGGCGCGCGGCTGATCAACCGCGACCGCATGTGGCACTATGTCGAGGGCATCCAGAACTGGAATCCAATCTGGCCGCGCCACGGCATCCGCATTCTCCCCGGCCCGTCCTCGATGTGGTTCGACGCCACGGGCACGCGGCTGCCGGCGCCGCTGTTCCCCGGCTCCGACACGCTCGGCCAGCTCAAATACATCATGTCCACCGGCTATGATTATTCCTGGTTCATCCTGACGCAGGCCATCATCAAGAAGGAGTTTGCGCTGTCGGGCTCGGAGCAGAATCCGGACCTCACGGGAAAAAGCTGGCGCATGACCTTGCGCCGCGCCACCAACAAGGGCGCGCCGGCGCCGGTGGAGGCGTTCAAGAGCCATGGTGTCGACTTCATCGTGCGCGACAAGATCGAAGACCTCGTCGCAGCCATGAACAAGCTCGCCGGCAACGATCTGCTCAAGCTCGACGAGATCAGGATGCAGATCGAGGCGCGCGACCGCGAAATCGCCAACCCCTACGTCAAGGATGTGCAGGTGATGAATATTCACAATGCGCGACGCTACATCGGCGACAAGCTGATCCGCACGGCCTCGCCGCATCGCATCCTCGATCCCGCGAAGGGACCGCTGATCGCGGTCAAGCTCAACATCCTCACCCGCAAGACGCTGGGCGGCTTCGAGACCGATCTCGACTCGCGCGTATTCGGCAGCGAGGGGCAGATCATTCCCGGGCTCTACGCGGTCGGCGAAGCCGCAGGCTTCGGCGGCGGCGGCGTGCACGGCTATCGTTCGCTGGAGGGCACCTTTCTCGGCGGCTGCCTGTTCTCGGGCCGCAATGCGGGCCGCGCCGCGGCGAAAGCGGTGGGGTAGATCATGCCGCGGTGGTTGCGCATCGGCGTAGTCGTTGCAGCGCTCGCTGCCTGCACCCACTCGGCCGGCGCCGACACGATCGACGTCAACGGCGTGATGCGCTCCTACACCGTGCAATTGCCGGCAAAGAAGCCGTCGCCCCTCGTGATCGTGCTCCATGGCAAGACCCAGCGCGGCGCCGATATGGTCGCGCGCACGGCGTGGCCGCAAGTGGCAAAGCGCGAAGGATTTGCGGCGGTCTTTCCTGACGGACTCAACCATGCCTGGGCCGACGCGCGGACCAAGGCGGGACCCGCGCTGCGTGGCCCTCCTCCGGGCACCGACGACGTCGCCTTCATCGCCAAGCTGGTCGAGAAACTGGTTGCAAACGGTACGGCCGACCCTCACCGCGTCTATGTCGCCGGCATCTCCAATGGCGGCGCCATGGCGATGACCCTCCTCTGCGCCCGCGCCGATTTGTTTGCCGCCGGGGCAAGCGTGATCATGAATCTGACCGACGAGGCCGCGGTGACCTGCCATCCGTCGCGGCCGCTGCCGATGCTGCTCATGAACGGCACCGCGGACCCGCTGGTGCCCTACGAGGGCGGGCACGGATCGAGCTACTTTGCCGCAGATGGCTTCTGGTCGACCGAGGAGACGCTGGCCTTCTGGCGCAAGCTCAACGGCTGCGAGATCGATGACGCCGATGTGGCTGATTTACCCGACAAGACGTCGATGGACCAATCCGCGGTCACGCGGATCTCATCGCGCTGCCCGAAAGGCCATGACGTCGTGCTCTATCGCATCAATCATGGCGGCCACCGCATGCCGGGCTTCGCTGCTGATGCGCGTTTCCCGAAAATCGCAACGCGTCTGCTGGGGCCGCAGAACAGCGACATCGACGGCGCCGAGACGATCTGGTCGTTTTTCAGTCGGTTTCGATGAAGAAGAATATGCATTGCCGGCTACGCATGCGTGAACGGCAAAGCCTGCGTGCCTGGGGTGGCACAGTGCGAGATGCTGCGCTAGACAGGGTCGCCATTCCCTTAAGGAGATCCCGTAAATGAGCATTCAGCGTTTTGAAACCGGCCCGCGCATGAGCCAGGTCGTCGTGCACGGCAACACCGTCTATCTCGCCGGCGTCGTCGCCAGCAACGCGGCTGGCGAAAGCGTGACCAAGCAGACCCAGGACATCCTGAAGACCATCGACGGCCATCTCGCAAAGGCCGGCACCGACAAGTCGAAGCTGCTGTCGGCAACCATCTACATCACCGACATGAAGACGTTCCAGGAAATGAACGCCGTGTGGGACGGCTGGGTGTCGCCCGGCAACACCCCGGCCCGCGCCACCGTCGAAGCCAAGCTCGCGGCGCCGCAGTACACCGTCGAGATCATGGTGACCGCGGCGAAGTAATTCGCGCAGCATCACATGCGACCGGAGCGCGATGAGACCATCATCGCGCTCTTTTTCATGGATGCATGATCTCCGAGGTAATCGATTCCCGCGCGCGAACCTTCGATAGTGACGGCCAGCCGAACCACGGCGCCACCGAAGGAGAGCACATGACCGACCACGTCACCATCGCCCGCCGCTACATTGATCTCTGGAACGAGCGCGCGGCCGGCCGCCGGCGCGAACTGCTCGGCGAGAACTGGACGGCCGATGCGAGCTATGTCGATCCCCTGATGAAGGGCGATGGCCGGGACGGCATCGACGTACTCATCGCCGGCGTGCAGCAGCGCTTCCCGGATTTCAAGTTCAGCCTGATCGGCGAGCCCAACGGCTATGGCGACCATGTGCGCTTCAGCTGGGGTCTCGGTCCCGAAGGTGTCGACAGCCCGATCAAGGGGACCGATTTCGCCGTGCTGAAGGACGGGCGGATCAAGAGCATCACGGGATTTTTGGATCAGGTGCCCGCGGGCGCGTGAGCCGCGAGCGCCACCACAAACGCCGCCGTCGTTCCGGCCTGTGCCGGGACGACACCTGTTGTTAGGCGCGCGCTCGGCTTACTCCGCCAGCCGATACGCAGCCTTCGCATTCACCCCAAATGCCTTCGCGCGCACGGTCGTACCTAACTTCGCCAGGCACGCCTCAAGCGCGCTCTTGATCTCGCCATAGCTGCCCGCCAGGAGGCACACCGGCCAATCCGAGCCGAAGATCATGCGATCATCGCCAAAGCACTTCGCGACATGCGCAACGAACGGAAACAGCCGCTCGGCGTCCCAATCGCTCCATTTCGCCTCCGTCGCGAGCCCTGAGACCTTGCACCAGACATTGCCACAAGCCGCGAGCGCTGCGATGCGATCGGACCATTCGGCGCAGCCGCCCTCGGCGATCGGCGGCTTTGCGGCGTGGTCGAGCACGAAGCGGGCTTGCGGAAAGGCTTTTGCGGTTGCGATCGCAGCGGGGAGCTCGCGGGTGCGGACGAGGAAGTCGTAGGTGAGATCATGGGCGAACAGCGTTGCCAGTCCCCGCTGAACATCGGCGCGCAACAGCCAGTCGGCATCGGCCTCATCGTGGACCTGGTGGCGGATGCCGACCAGCTTGGCGCCGCCGGGCAGCGCCCGCAGGCGACCGAGCGTGTCACCGAGCGATGCATCAGTCAGATCGGCCCAGCCGACGACACCGATGACGGAGGGCGTGGCGTGCGCGATCCGCAAGAACTCCTCAGTCTCCGCGACCGAGGAGCGGCATTGCACCACGATGCTGGCATCGATGCCATTCGCTTTCAACAGCGGCGCCAGATCGGCAGGGCCGAAGGCACGACGGATCGGCGCGAGCTCGGGCGCCGCCATCCACGGATAGTCAGCGCGCGCGGGATCCCAGAAATGCTGGTGAGCGTCGATCACCATGTCTCACGCTCCGCCCGGCAGCGGCGCTCGCGCGTCGACGAGGTTTTTAGCGCGCAGCTCCTGCCAGAAGGCTTGCGGTACCGCGCGCTTGGACATCGCGATGTTGTCGGCGACCTCGGCGGCGTTGCGGGCACCCATCACGGCCACCGTCACGGCCGGATGGGCCATGCAGAACTGGAGCGCGGCGGCCTTCAGCTCGGTGCCATGCTTGCGGCAGAGCTCATCGAGCGCGAGCGCGCGCGCAACGAGCGCAGCGTCGGCGTCCTCATAGTTGAACTTCGCGCCCGCATGCGGATTGGCCAGAATGCCACTGTTGTAGATGCCGCCGAGCAGGATGCCGATGTTCCTGGCAGCGCAGACCGGAAACAACGCTTCGAGCGCGCCCTGGTCGAGCAGCGTGTAACGGCCGGCGAGCAGGAAGCAGTCGACCGGTACGGCTTCGGCGAAACGCGTCAGCATCTCGGACTGGTTCATGCCGGAGCCGATCGCCTTCACGGTGCCGTCGTCGCGCAGTCGCATCAGCGCGCGGAAAGCGCCGCTGACGGCGTCGTCATAGTGATCATCGGGATCATGCACGAGCAGAACATCGACGCGGTCGAGCCCGAGGCGGTCGAGGCTCTCTTCGACCGATCGCATCACCCCGTCATAGCTGAAATCGAATTGCGGCCGCAACGCAGGCGCGTCCTTGTAATGATCATCCTCGACCGTCGCGCCACCGGGCGCGCGCAGCAGTCGGCCGACCTTGGTCGAGATCGCATAGGAGTCGCGCTTCTGTTGCCGCAGGAAGGCACCCAGTCGTTGTTCCGCCAGTCCAAAGCCGTAAAGCGGCGCGGTATCGTAGAAGCGGATGCCGGCCGACCAACCGGCCGCGAGTGTCGCTTCCGCATCCGCATCGCTGACCGCCGAGAACAGTCCGCCGAGTGGCGCCGAACCAAGGCCAATCGACGTGACATCGAGACCGTCAGCAAGCCGGGTACGCTTCATTGTAAGCTCCTTCCAAAAGCAGCACTCCCTCCCCCGCGGGCGGAGGAGGGAGTGTAGCGCAGGAACGTCGGGGCTGGCAGACGTTCCTGCTTGATGGCCCTACTTCAGGAGCTGAGCAACGTTGT
Organism: Bradyrhizobium manausense; assembly: GCF_018130615.1. Taxonomy (GTDB): domain Bacteria; phylum Pseudomonadota; class Alphaproteobacteria; order Rhizobiales; family Xanthobacteraceae; genus Bradyrhizobium; species Bradyrhizobium manausense_A. Next base: position 762,604 of record NZ_JAFCKB010000001.1, on the reverse strand, counting down.
CCTTCGTCACCAGATCGAGACCGGTGTAGATGGTTTCCGGAACCTTCTGGCCCTTCTTGATGGCCAGCAACGTGTCCATCGACTTCTCACCCATTTCGAACGGGCGCTGGCCGGTGAGCGCGTTGGAGTAGCCGTCGCGCAGCAACTCGAGCTGCATCTTCAGCGTATCGGCGACGACGAGCGTCAGCTTGCCGCTGTCGATGTCCTTCTTGTTCTTGTTGACGAAGGCCTTGAAGCCCTCCGGCGCGAACATCGGCCAGCCGCCGACCGGCACGATCGCGGCGAGATCCGGCGTCGCGGTACGCAGATCCGTCATTTGCTGGACCGCAAGCGTGGAATCGTCGTTGCAGAAGGTCGGCGAGCCCTGGACCTCGACCCACTTCGAGCCCTTGAGTGCTTCGCGAACGCCATCGACGCGTTCGGCGAGGTTCTTCGCACCCGGACCACCGGAGACCATGGCGTACTTGCCGCCCTCGGGCCGGAGCTGCAGCAATTGCTTGCCGAGCGCGACGCCGAAGTCCTTGTTGTTGGTGCCGATATAGGCTTGCCGCTTGGAGCCCGGCGCGTCCGCGTCAAACGTGATCACCGGGATGCCGGCCGCGGTCGCAGCCTCAATCGACTTGGTCATGGACGCGACGTCGGCAACCGAGATCGCAAGCCCATCCACCTTCTGGGTGATGAAGTCCTGGATGATCTGCGCCTGCGTCGCCGGTTCGTGCTCGATCGGCCCCTTGTAGATGCACTCGACGTTGCCGAGCTCCTTGGCGCGCTTCATGCAGCCGTCACGCGCCACGTCGAAGAACGGATTGTTCATCGCCTTGGGAACGACGGCGAACTTGTAGGTCTGGGCAAATGCCGGGGTCGCCATCATCGCGATGGTCACGCCGGCCAACAGAAGCTTCTTCATACCATTCCCTCCACACTTTGTTGCCTATCCATTTGTGATGTGATGCTCCGGCAGGCGGATAGACGATCTTTCGTTGTCCTTCCGGAGTAACTCGTCAGGTCATGCGCGAGCGGATGCGATCGACCAGCACGGCAAGGATGATGATCACGCCCACCAGCGTCTGCTGCCAGTAGGAATTGACCTGCGCGAGCACGAGGCCGTTGCGGATCACCTCCAGCAGCACGCAGCCGACGATGGCGCCCAGGGGACCACCGAGGCCGCCGGCGAGGTTGGCGCCGCCGATGACCGCGGCGGCAATGACGTTGAGCTCGTAGGACGTCGCCATATTCGCGGGCGCGGATCCCAGCCAGCCCGAGATGATGATGCCTTGCAGGCCTGCGGCGAGCGCGCAGATCACATAGACCTCGATCTTCACGCGCACGACCGGGATACCGGTCAATTCCGCCGCCTTCTCATTACCGCCAAGCGCGAAGACGTGGCGGCCGAAGCTGGTGTGATGCAGCACGACCGCCATCACAACCGCGAGGATCACCAGATAGATGAAGGGCGCGGGAACGCCGAGCACATCACCCGAGGTCAACGCGTAGAACAGATCGGCATCGGGCCCGCCTGGAAAGCTGCCACGGCCGTTCGAGACCACATAAGCGAGCCCGCGCACAATCGAGAGCATGCCGAGCGTGGTGACGAAGGGCGACAGCCCGAGCACCGCGATGCAGAAGCCGTTGATCATCCCGACGATGAACGCGACGAACAGGCCTGCGAGCACCGAGATCAGCAGGATCAATCCGGGCACGTTGGCGACGGCCGTCTTGCCATCGGCGGCCAGATGGACGAAGGACGATCCCGGCGCCGACAGTTCCACCATGACCATGGAGGTGATCATCGCGGAAAAACACATCATCGAGCCGACGGAGAGATCAATGCCGCCGGTGATGATGACGAACGTGATTCCGAGCGTGGCGATGGCGATGAAAGAAAAGTTCTTCGCCACGTTCTGCATGTTGCCTTCGGTGAAGAAATAGGGGCTGGCAAAACGCATCACGATCATCAGCACCACAAGCGCCAGCAGGACGTAACCGGTCTGCGAGGCAAAGATGCCGCGATGCCACCATTTGGTGCGACCGACATTGGTGAAAGAGATCGGGTTTTCCATGGGTACGGACATCACGCCGCCTCCTTCGCGCCGGTGATCAGGGCGGTGACTTCCTCGGGGGACGTCTCGTGGATCGGCTTGTCGGCCCGCTTCTCGCCGCGGCGCATGACGATCACGCGGTCGCATACCGCGAATACGTCGGGCATACGGTGGGAGATCAGCATCACGGCAACACCCTGCTCCTTCAGCCGGTGGATCAGGCCGAGCACCTGCTCCACCTGGCGTACGGAAATCGCGGCCGTCGGCTCGTCCATCATCACGAGCTTGGCGTTGGACAGTCGCGTGCGGGCGATCGCCACGGCCTGGCGCTGGCCGCCGGACATCTGCTTGACCAGATCATGCGGCCGGGTCTCCGAGCGCAGCTCGCCGAACAATTCCAGCGCGCGTGACGCCATCGCCTTGTGATCGAGCAGCGCAACGGGTCCGAATTTGCGCTTGAGCTCGCGGCCGAGAAAGACGTTCGCAGCCGCCGTCAGATTGTCGGCGAGCGCGAGATCCTGGTAGACGACCTCGATGCCGACCGCGCGGGCATCGATCGGACGGTAGAAATGGACCGCGTTGCCGTCGAAGCGGATTTCGCCGTGGGTGGGACGGAAATTGCCGGCGATGATCTTGACCAGCGTCGACTTGCCGGCGCCGTTGTCACCCATCAGGCCGACCACTTCGCCCGGACGCACATGCAGATCGACGTCGTGCAGCGCGCGGATGGCGCCGAACTCCTTGCCGATGCCGGAGAGCTCTAGAACCGGTGTTGCAGCACTTGTCATCATCGACCTCAGAGGTAGCGGTTGACCAGCGATTCCAGGTATTCCTGCCGTCCCGAGCGCGGCTGCGGGTCGAAGCCCGGATCCTGCGCGCGATCGGCGAGATCGGCAAGCGAACGCTGGCCGGCGAGAATGGCCCGGCCCTCAGGCCCGGCCCATCCCTCGTAGCGCGAAGCCAGCGGCGTCGTGAGGGCACCGGCATCGAGCATGTCGGCCGCAGCGAGGAACGCCCGCGCGCAGGCATCCATCGAGCCGACATGGGCATGGATGAGGTCATCCGGATCGATCGACTGGCGGCGGATCTTTGCGTCGAAATTGAGCCCGCCCGAGGTGAAGCCGCCGCGGTTCAGGATCTCGTGGAACACCAGCGCCAGCTCGCCCACATTCATCGCGAACTGGTCGGTGTCCCAGCCGAGCAGATCGTCGCCGCGGTTGATGTCGAGCGAGCCGAACACACCGAGCGCCTCAGCGAGCGCGACCTCGTGATGGAAGGAATGGCCGGCGAGGATAGCGTGGTTCTGCTCGATGTTGAGCTTGACGTCCTTGAGCAGATCGTAGCGCGCGAGGAAGCCGTAGCAGGTGGCGACGTCGAAATCATATTGATGCTTGGTCGGCTCTTTCGGCTTCGGCTCGATCAGGATCGGACCCTTGAAGCCGATCTTGTGCTTGTGCTCGACCACCAGCGACACGAAGCGGCCGAGCTGGTCGAGCTCGCGCTTGAGATCGGTGTTGAGCAGAGTCTCATAGCCCTCGCGGCCGCCCCAGAGCACATAGTTCTGACCACCGAGCCGATGCGTCACCTCCAACGCGGCACGGACCTGGCCGGCAGCATAGGTGAAGATTTCAGGATCCGGATTGGTCGCAGCGCCCGCCATGTAGCGGCGATGCGTGAACAGGTTTGCGGTCCCCCAGAGCAGGCGGACCTTGGCTGATGCCATCTTGGCTTCGAAGACATCGGCGATTGCGTTGAGATTGGCGACAGACTCGCTGAGCGAAGCGCCTTCCGGCGCGGCGTCGACATCGTGGAAGGTAAAGAAGGGCACATCCAGCAGGCGGAACAGCTCGAAGGCGACATCGGCCTTGGCGCGCGCCATCGCCATCGGATCGGAGCCGTGGTGCCAGGGCCGCATGAACGTCTCGCCGCCGAAGGGATCGCCGCCCGGCCAGCACAGGGAATGCCAGTAGCAGACCGCAAAGCGTAAGTGATCTTCCAGTCTGCGGCCGTGAACCATGCGGTCCTTGTCGTACCAGCGGAAGGCGAGTCCATTTCCAACATCCTTGCCGGCAAAGGCGACGGGTGCGCTTGCATCGAAGAATTTGGCTGACGCGTTCACTTAAGTAGACTCCTTCAATGCGGGATAAAGATTGCGCCAGCTGCGATAGGCCTCGTCATAGGCGGGCGCGGCGGATGCGCGGGGCATGAAACTGGCGAGCCGTCGCGGACGGGTGCACACTTGCGCCGGATCTTCGCCGGTGGCCGCAAGCCGGCCGAGCCGCGCGGCGCCGAGCGCCGCACCGACCTCGCCCTCCTCGACACGGTGCACGACAATGCCGAGCACATCGGCGCAGATCTGCGCCCAAAGTGGCGAGCGCGAGCCGCCGCCGACGAGATCGAGCTCGGCAATCGGCCCGCTCGCCGCGCTCAGCGCCGCGAGATTGTCGCGCGCGGCAAAGGCGACGCCTTCGAGCACGGCCTGGACGATCTGGCTGCGGCTGGTCGCACCGCGCAAGCCGACGAAGGCGCCGCTCGCCGTTGCGTCGTTGTGCGGCGTGCGCTCGCCGTCGAGATAGGGCAGGAACTTGACCGGGCTCGGTCCGTCGACGTGCTCGCCGAGCGACGCCAGCAGCGTCGCGGCAGGCACCTCCATCACGCCCGCAAGCCAGGCGAGCGAGGCCGCCGCCGACAGCATCACGCCCATCTGGTGCCAGAGACCCGGCAACGCATGGCAGAACGCATGCACCGCCGAAGCCGGCGCCGGTGCAAAGCGGTCGGTGACGCGGAATACCACGCCGGAGGTGCCGAGCGACAGGAAGGCATCGCCGGGTGCGATCGCGCCGAGCCCGACCGCGCTCGCGGCGTTATCACCGGCGCCGCCGGCGATCACGACGTCCTTCGCCATACCCCAGCGCTGCGCGAATTCGGGGGCGAGCACGGCGCTCACCGCGCTGCCTTCGACGAGCCGCGGCATGTGATGCAGGTCGAGGCCGGTGGCATGCAGCAGTTCTGCCGACCAGCTGCGCCGGCCGACGTCGAGCCACAGCGTGCCGGCGGCGTCCGACATGTCTTCGGCCATCTCGCCGGTGAGGCGATAGCGCACATAGGCTTTCGGCAGCAGTACCTTTGCTACGCGCTTGAAAATATCGGGTTCATGCCGCGCGACCCAGAGCAGCTTCGGCGCGGTGAAGCCGGGCATCGCCAGATTGCCGGCGATGGCGTGCAGCGAGGGACAGCGGCGCTCGAGCTCGACGCATTCGGCATGCGAACGGCCATCGTTCCAGAGGATCGCGGGCCGCAACGGGCGGCCGTCCGCATCGAGCAGCGTCGCGCCATGCATCTGGCCCGACAGTCCGATGCCGCGCACGCCGGCAACATTACGCGGATGAGCGGCGGCGAGATCGTCGACTGCGCCGATCGATGCATCGACCCAGGCGTCGGGATCCTGCTCGGACCACAGCGGCGCGGGATGCGACAGCGCAAGCTCGCGCGCCGCCGTCGCGATAACCGCGCCGGCTTCGTTCACGAGCACCGCCTTCACACCGGACGTGCCGATATCCAGTCCGAGATACAATTCGTCCTCCCTTGCTGGCCCGGCTGGCGATCTCCGTCGCCTGTTTCGCGGACCGTCCTCCTTTTGCGCCGCTGCTACGGCAGATTGTCCCGCATCAAGATATCGATGCGAATCTTCTCCTGTTCACTCAAGATCGGCTCGTTACGCGCAAGCGACAGCAGCACGCGCACGGCGGCGCGCGCCTCATGGCCCGGGTTCTGCGAGATCGCGACATCCAGCGTGCCCTGCAGCAGCAGTTTTCGCGTCATCGCCGTGAGATCGTGGGCGATGAACACGATCTGCTTGTCGCGACCGGCCTCGGTCAGGGCCTTGGCCACGCCTTGCGTGCCGGCGCCGACATTGTAGAGACCGATGATGTCAGGATGCTCGCCGAGCAGCTGCGATATCAGCTGCTCGGAGCGATCGTCCTCGTCGCGCCCCTCGAGCAGAGGCAGGATGTCGAGATGCGAAAACTCCGACGCCATCACCTGATTGAAGCCAAAAATGCGCTCGGCATGGTCGCGCAGGCTCTGCGAGCCCGCGATGATCGCGATCTTCCCCGGACTTGAGCCATATCCCGGGCGGACAAGACGACCGATCAGAGCGCCGGCAGTGCGGCCGGCGGCGATGTTGTCGATGCCGACATAATGGTGGCGGCGCGACGACGGCACGTCCGAGACCAGCGTCACCACCTTGCCGCCGGCATCGACGAGATCGTTGATGGCGGCACGCACGCTCGGATGGTCGAGCGCGACGACGGCGACGCCATCATAATTGCCGCCGGCGAGCTCCTCCAGCGAGGCCGCCAGCACGGACGGGTCGAACACGTCGGTGATGACCATCTCGATCGAAAGGCGGCGGGCGGAGAGCCACGCCGACATCTCGCTGAGATAGGCCTGGATCTGCTGCATGAAGGGATTCGACCCCAACGGCATCACGAAGGCGAAGCGGCGGGCGCGGCCGCGGGCGAGCTCGGCGGCCGCCACATGCGGCTGGAAGGAATTGCGCGCGATCGTCTCCTGGACGCGCCGGACCGTGTCCGGCCGCACACCGGGGCGGTTGTGCAGGACACGGTCGACCGTGGCGAGGCTGACACCGGCCTCGCGGGCGATGTCCTTCAGCGTCAGCGCGGCGGAAACGGTGTCTTCGGCCATGCCTGAAGGCTAGCAGAGGCGTTTTGAGGTACGCAACTCATTTTGAGGGTTGCGACGGCATTTTTGAGCACCCGCTGCATCTGATCCGGCGCTAGCCGCCGAGATCGAGCGTCAGGAATAGGCTGTTGCGGTCCTCGACATAGCCTTGAAACGGGCCGCAGGGCACGAAGCCGTGGGCACGATAGAGCGCATGCGCCGGCTTGAAATAATCCCACGAGCCGGTCTCGAGGCTCAGCCGCTTGATGTCGCGCCGGCGTGCCTCGGCGATGATGTGACGGAGCATCAGGCCACCAAAGCCGCGGCGGCGCGTGGTCTGGAGCGTATGCATCGACTTCACCTCGCCGTGGTCAACCGAGAGCGTCTTCAGCGCCCCGGTTGCAACCAGCGTGTCGCCGTCCCAGCCGGTCCAGAACGCGACGTCGCTGGCGCGAAGGCCGGCGAGATCGAGCGCGTGCGCGCTGCCCGGGGCGGTCTGCGCCCGCGCCGCCGTGACGTGGTGATCGAGCAGCGCGACGACGCGCGGATCGAATGTGTCGCCGGTACGGATCTGCATCATCAGGGCCTCACGTCACTCGCAAGCTGCTTCTGCATGAAGACGAGATCGAGCCAGCGGCCGAACTTGCAGCCGACCTCCGGCATGCGCGCGACCTCGGTAAAGCCGAACGAGGCGTGCAGGCCGATCGAGCCGGCATTGAGCGCCTCGATCCCGGCGATCATCGCATGCTTGTTCAGCGCCTTGGCGCGTTCGAGCAGCGCGGCCAGCAGGCTGCGGCCGATGCCGAGCCGATGATGCCGCTCATCGACATAGACCGAATTCTCCACCGTGTGGCGATAGCCGGGAAACGGGCGGAAATCGCCGAACGAGGCGAAGCCGACGACGTCCCTGCCCTTCATTGCGACCAGAACGGGATAGCCGGCCTCCTGCCGCGCGCGGATCCATTCGCGCCGCGAAGCGAGATCGGCCGGGCCGTCGGTCCACACTGCCGTGGTGTTGATCGCGGCATAATTGTAGATGGCGAGGATGTCCTCGGCATCTTCGAGCGTTGCGTCACGTACGATCAGCGACATCACATCTTCCCGTAAGAGGTGCCGCGCCGCGTGATGATGACGTAGCGGGCATCCTGTTTGGTTTCGTTCTCGAAGGTCACCGCGCGCATGACGTCGAAGTCGAGACAATCGCCCTCGCGCAGGCGCACCGTCTTGGCGTCGATATGCACGCAGACCGCTCCCTCCAGCATCAGGAGTTGTTGGGTGAAGGCGTTGCGGCCCCAGGGGCTGTAGGGCACGCGCGACCCGGCCGGCAGGTCGACGACGATGATCTCGATGCCGCTCGCCGCATCGACCGGCGAGGCATGGCGGCGCCGGTAGCCGCTGTCGGGGTCGCGCCATTGCGGCTGGTCGGCAAGCCGCGTCAACCGCTCCGGCGGCTTCTCCGAGAGTGCGACGATGTCGCTGAGCGAGACATCGAGCGCGGCGCAGAGCTTGTTGAGCAGCGCCGCCGTGGCACTGCTCTGCGCCCGCTCCACCCGTCCGATCATGGCCCGGCTGACGCCGGAGCGGCTGGCGAGTTCGTTCAAGGTCATGCCGGCCTGCGTCCTCAGAATCTTCAATCGGCGACCGATCGCCCTGTCGAGTTTTTGCTGGTCCATGTTTGCTGGTCGATGGCCTCTGATCCGAACTTGCCCGACGCATGGACCGCATCCGCCGGACCGGAGGAGCTTAGGCCGGAGGAACGATGCGTGCCGGGAGCGAGGTGCTAATATATTGGAATCTTTGCGCGGCTGTTAGCACCGTCAAGAATGCGCCAAACGACAATGCACCGCGATGGCATGAGCGGACCGACGCAGCGGATCGTCACGACCACCGGCATCAGCCTCAATGTCGCTCCGCTATCGTTCGGCCCCGATCAGATCGTCGTGCTGGTCGGCCCTCTCAGGAGCCCAGCTTGTCGATCCGCTTCTGATGGCGGCCGCCTTCGAATGCCGTGCCCAGGAACGCTTCGACGCAGTCCTTTGCCACTGCTTCGCCGGTCATCCGTCCGCCCAACGCCAGGACGTTCGCATCATTGTGCTGGCGGCACAGCCGCGCGCCGGTGACATCGTGCACGAGCGCGCAACGGATGTGCGCATGACGGTTGGCGGCGATCGAGATGCCGATGCCCGACCCGCAGATCAGAATGCCGCGCCCGGCCTTGCCGGCCTTGATGGCGTCGGCCAGCTTGTCGGCGAAGTCGGGATAGTCGACGGACGCGGCGCCGTCAGTGCCCAGATCCAGCCATGCCAGATCGGGCAGCGCGGCTTTCAGGGCTTCCTTGAGGGCAAAGCCTCCGTGATCACAGGCAATGGCGACCAAACGCGTGCTCTCGTCCTTGTCGGCCATTTGGTGTCCCAGGAGGTTGGAGCGGGCGAAGGGAATCGAACCCTCGTATGCAGCTTGGGAAGCTGCCGTTCTACCATTGAACTACGCCCGCTTATGCGCGTGCTCCGCGCCTGTCCTGATTAGCCGAGACGGCGTCCGGCGCCAAGCGGTTTGGCGCGTCCGGCCGAACGGTTGTTAACGTCCTGGCAAGATTCCGGGTGCGCCGGATTGTGGCAGTGTTATGATCTGGGCTCTGGGGAGAGACCTGCACTGAGTGGGGCGTGTGCATGGTGGGGCGGGCTTACGCGGTTTTCGACACGGCTATAGGCCGTTGCGGCATCGTCTGGAGCAATTCCGGCGTGGTCGCCGTGCAATTGCCGGAGGCGCGGGAGATCGATACGCGCCGCCGGATTTTCCAAGTCCAGCCCGAGGCGCGCGAGCAGGCGCCGCCGCTCAACACCGAGCTGGCGATCGAGGGCATCGTCACCTTGCTGCAAGGCAGCGATCCTGATTTTTCCGACGTCAGCCTCGATGCCAGCGACGTACCTGCCTTCAACCGGCGGGTCTACGAATATGCCTGCACCATCCCGCGCGGGGAGACGCGCACCTATCACGAGATCGCCAAGGCGCTGGGCGCCTCCGGCGCCGCGCATTCGGTGGCGCAGGCGATCTGTCGAAATCCCTACATGATCATCGTGCCCTGCCACCGGGTGCTGGAGGCCGGCGGCTATCCCGACCGGATCTCGGCTTACGGCGGGATGATCTCAAAGCGACGTCTCTTGTCGCTCGAAGGCGTCCACCCGATCGCCAGCAAGACGCTGTTCGAGGTGCTCCTGCCCGTTGCCCCGCCGCGGTCACCTACCTAGATAGGTGGCATGGATGCGACCACGCTGCTGACGTCACGGACGATGACGGTGTCCGAGTTTCGCTGTGACGCGGGACCGGACGACAAACCATTTGCCGAGTGCCGCACCGGTCATTCCATTGCCTATGTTCGCGCGGGGAGCTTTGGCTGCCATTGCCGCGCCGGCTTCTTCGAGCTGGTGGCGGGCTCGCTGCTGGTCGGCGCGCCCGGCGACGAGTACACCTGCACGCATGAGCATGTCTGCGGCGACGTCTGCCTGTCGTTCTTCTTCAGCGAAGATCTGGTCGAGGCGCTCGGCGGGCGGCGCGAGACGTGGCAAATCGGCGCGACGCCGCCGCTGCCCGAGTTGATGGTGCTGGGCGAGCTCGCCCAGACGGCAGCAGATGGCAACAGCGACCTCGGCCTCGACGAGGTCGGTCAGATCCTCGCCGGCCGTTTTGTCGATGTGGTCTCGGGCAAGCCGCGCAAACGGGCCACGCCGACGGCGCGCGACCGCCGCCGCGCGGTCGAGGCGGCGCTGTGGATCGACGACAACTCGCAGGCCGAGATCGACTTCGAACAGGCCGCGCGCCTGGCGGATTTGAGTCCGTTCCATTTCCTGCGGCTGTTCTCCAACGTGCTCGGCGTCACCCCGCATCAATATCTGGTGCGTTCGCGGCTGCGCCACGCGGCGCGGCTGCTCACAGACGACGACATCGCGGTCACCGACATCGCCTATGACGTCGGCTTCGGCGACCTCTCCAACTTCGTCCGCACCTTCCACCGCGCCGCCGGCATGTCACCGACCAAGTTCCGGCAGGCATCGAAGGGGAAGCGCAAGATTCTCCAAGAGCAGCCCGCCCTCAACTGACTAGGGTCGTCTCCGGCGCGCGCCACCATACGGCGCGCTTTGCAATGGAGACGACCATGTATGACCACATCGGACTGCGCGTCGCCGACCTTGACGCCGCCATGCGTTTCTACACCGCGGTGCTGGCACCGCTCGGCTACGTCCTGTGCTCGAGCGGCGACGGCTATGCCGGCTTTGGGCCGAAGGGCGAGCCGGCACTCTGGCTGCACCTGAACAAGGGCCGCAAGGCCGACGGCGCACACATCGCATTTCGCGCCAAGGACCATGCTGCGGTGAAGGCGTTTCACAGCGAAGGCCTGAAGAGCGGCGGCCGTGACAATGGCGGAGCGGGGCCGCGCAAGGATTACAGCCCGACTTACTATGCGGCGTTTTTGATCGATCCTGATGGCAACAATGTCGAGGCGGTTTGTGTGTGAGCTGCGACGACGCCCGCTGCACGCGCCGTCATTCCGGGATCGCGCGTGGCACCAGACCCGGAATCTCGAAATTCCGGGTTCGCGCTTCGCGCGCCCCGGAATGACTCCAGCAAAATGGAAACTCAATGGCCTCTATCCACAACGATGTTGCCCTTCCCGCCCCGGCCCGCGAGGTCTGGGATGCCGTGCGTGATTTCGGCGCGCTGCATCAGCGGCTCGTGCCGGGCTTTGTCACCGCTTGCCAGCTCGATGGCGACGCTCGCATCGTCACTTTCGCCAACGGCTCGGTGGCGCGCGAGGTGCTGATCGACTGCGACGATGCGCGGCGGCGGCTGGTCTATGCGATCAACAGCGAGCGGCTGAAGCATTACAGCGCCTCGGCGCAGGTGATTGCCGAGAGTGAGACGACATGCCGCCTGGTCTGGATCATCGACATGCTTCCGAACGAGCTTGCGGCCTACGTGCAGGAGCAGACCAAAGCCGCCGTGATCGCCATGCACAAGGCGTTTCCGCCGAAAGGTACGTGACCTTTCTCACAGAGCCCTGCTCTCATCGGCCGTACCCATGATCGCGTGCGTCCGGTTGGCCTCGCTCTCCCGGCGGCGCCACGCACGCGAGGAGCATGCCATGAGACGTGCGGACAAGGTGATCTGCCAGGCAGCCGCCGTGCTGCTGCTGCTTTCAATTTCGGGCGCGCCGGCCAAGGCGCAGTTCCTCGGCGGCGGTGGTGCCGGCGGCGAGGACATGATGACCCAGATGGCGCCGATGCTGGAAATGATGAAGGCGAAGATGGGCAAGCGCCGCTTCGCCATGATGATGCAAACCATGGGCCCGATGATGAGCCGCATGATGGAGAATGGCGGCGGCGGACTCGGCGGCATGACGGGTGGCGGCGGCATGGCCGGCTTCGGCGCACCCAGTTACGGCGGCTATGCGCCGATGGGCGGCGGCACCATCCCGACCGGGATCGGCGGCATGGGCGGCGGCGATATCATGGGCATGCTCGGCGGCGGCGACATGATGGCGATGATCCCGCAATTGATGCGGCTCGCCAATGTCGGCGGCGGAGGCCATCGCCGCCACAGACATCGCTAGTCCACAACCGACAGGGCGGGGCGCACCGCCGGCTTGGCTTCACGCGGTCCCCAGCGGGTCAGCACCACGCTGGAGGATGAGAGCAGGCCGAGCACGACCATCGAGCTTGCGGCGAGCCAGAAGAAATTCTGCGCCGTAGCGTCATGCGTCGACAGCCACCAGCCGCAGGTCGCGATGTAGATCAGCCGCGCGGTCTGCGCCAGCACCGGCCCGATCACCTTGGCTGCCCCTTGCGACGAGAAGTACATCGTCGAGGCAAGGCCGATGAACGCGTAGAACGGCGCCACCGTCGACAGATATTGATGACTGGTTGCACGCACCGTGGCACTGTCCGTAAAGATGTTGACCCAGAGGTCGGGGAACAGCGCGACGAGGCAGGCCGGCGTACCTACGGCGACGAAGGCGCTCGCGCCTGCGGTCCAGGCGATGCGCCGCGCGCGGGAGATGCGACCGGCACCGACCGCCATACCGATCATCGGCACCGACGCGATGCCGAACGAGAACGCGATCGAGGTCAGCAAGAATTCGAGCCGCGCGCCGATACCGTAGCCGGCGAGGATCGCCGTGCCGAACTTCGCCAGCATGTGGGTGAAGATCGAGATCGTCAGCACCGATTGCAGTGGCGAGAAGCAGGCGATGGCGCCGACCTTCAGGATGTCGAAGAACATCGCCCATTGGATACGCAAGCCTCGCAATTTTGGCACCACGCGCGCGCGGCCGGAAAACAGGTACCAGCCCATCACGCAGATGTTCATGGAGTAGGCGGTCAGCGCGCCGGCGGCGACCCCACGCATGCCGAGTTGCGGGAAGGGCCCGAGCCCGAGGCCGAGCGTGCCGCCGAGCACGATCTGCCAGACCGCGGAGTTGAGGATCAAAAGCGACGGCAGCTTCATGTTGCCGGTGCCGCGCAGCACCCCGGCCATGGTGTTGAGCAGCCAGGGCAGCACGGCACCACCGAAAAACACCTGCGTGTAGGCGATCGCATGGGTCAGCACGTCGCCGCGGCCGCCGAGCATCGTGAGCACCTGGGGCCCGAAGACCAGCATGCCCAGCATGAACACGAGACCGAAGCTGATGCCGATCAGCAGCGCATGCGCAGCCAGTGTGCCGGCGCGTTCGCGATCGCCGGCCCCGAGCGCACGTGCGATGGCGGACGCCACGGCACCGCCCATGGCGCCGCCCGACATCGTCATGGTCAGGATCACTGTCGGAAACACCAGCGCCATCGCGGCCAGCGCTTCGACGCCGAGACGGCCGATATAGGAGGTCTCTGCGATCACCACGCAGGTGCCGGCCGACAGTGCGACCACATTCGGCCAGGCGAGCCCGAGCAGCGTGCGCAGGATCGGCCCGTCGGTCAGCGCGCTCCGCGCGGGGCGCGGAGAGGGCGGCAGCGGACGTTCCTGCTCATCGACCGGGATCTCGGCGATGTCCGTCATTTCGTCTCCGGCATAAGCGCCACTTGTGGCGCGGCAATGCTTAGGTGCGCTAATGAATTCACTCGCGCGAAAGGCGCGGTATGCACTTGTTAGCACGGCGGCGGCCGATTCCTCCTGCGTCGGGTGCAGGCGTGCCCTGCGGCAGCGCATTTCAGTAGGTGGAATTGGTTCTTCTCCCTCGCCCCGCTTGCGGGGCGAGGTGAAGCCCGCGGAAACACGGTCGTCTACCCAATCGTCCAGACCAGCGGCGGGTGGCCGCCTGCCGTCGGGCGCAAGTGCACATTGATATGCCGGCCGCATCCTGCCGCCAGTCCCTCGAGCAAACCTTCCAGCACCTTGGCGCAGGCGCGGTGATAATCGGCGACGTCATCCATCAGCTTCCAGCTCTGCTGGCGGATTTCGAAGCTGCCTTCGGATTGCGCGGTATCGGCCGCATCATCCTGCGCGGCGAACAGGGCGTTGAGGAAGGATGCGAACTCCTTCGCACCGCCGCGGCGCATTGCCAGCGGCTCCGCAATCTCATCGAAGAATTGCATGCCGATCAGCTTGCCGGTGATGTGCAGGAGATAGCCGGCATCTTCCGGCCCGAACAGCTGCACCATCACCGGCGCTGCCGTGCGAACATATTCCATCGCGTAGTTGCGATAGGCCTTTTCCAGCCGAGACTTCGGCCAGCTTGCGACGGGAAGCGCCGGTGCTCTCTTCGCGTCGAATAAAGGCGCGTCGAGATGGCGCGCATAGGCGAGACGCTGGTCCAGCTCCAGTGGATGGTCGTATTGGTGGTAGTAGCCTTCGAGCCCGTCCTGACCATCGACGCTCTGCTTGGTGCAGACGAAGCCCAGCCTGAGATCGCCGAGCGCGACACCGTTGTTGGCGTGCCAACCGCGCAGCATCGCGCGGCTGACCTCGCCCGGCACGCCGCAGATCGCCGGGCCTTTCCAGATCCAGCGCGGCGGCGGGTAGCGGATCCAGGCTTTGGTGTCGCTCTCATACATGTATTCGACGTGCACGCCGCCGATCCAGTTGGAGAGGTAGTGATATTGCGCGGCCGCTACCGCCGGCGGCAGATGATCAATCCCGAGCTTCTTGAGCCCCGGCAGGAAACGCTCCTGCTGCTGGCGGCGGAACACGCGGAAGACGAACTCGGCGGCCTCTGCCGTACCGCGCCGCGTGACCACCGTGAGGATGAGGCCGGTGAAGTAAGCGTGGTAGAGGTCGGCGACCACGCGCCAGCGTTTCCATTGCGCTTCCTGCGCGGCGTCTGCTGCGGCGGTCATGATCGCTCCCGATCGTTGTATTGATCGAGTGTGTCACTGCGGCAGGCAGCAGGCAACATGACGCGCACGCAGAACGCCTTGCACGACAGCGCGCCAATTCCGCATCACGAAGTTTGCCTGGCCTTATTTTTGCGGAGCCTTGGCGGCGCGCTCGCGCTCAATGCGCTCGGTGACGTCGCGCGCCATGGCGACCGATCCCTGCACATTGCCGCCGGCATCACGCACCAGCGCGAAGGTCATTTCGATGTAGAGCTTGCGTCCACTCTTGTGCAGCGCGCGGGTCAGCGTCGGCCGGCCCGCAAGCTTCATCGCTCCGCTGGCAAGGGCGGCCTCAAAGCCCTTCCAGTGCGCGGCGCGCAGATGCTCCGGGATGATCAGATCGAGATTCTGGCCGAGCGCTTCGTCTGTCGCAAAACCGAACAGCGCGGTGGACGCACGATTCCAGCGCATGATCGTACCTGACCGATCCGAATAGATCAGCGCGTCGGCGACGTCGTCGAGGATGTTTGCGTCGAGCTGAGATTGATCGGTCATGGCACCACCTCGCATGTCGCCGGATTTTGCACATCCTGGCACACATTCGGTGTCGTCGCCCGACTTGCCAGGGCATGACAGTGGAGTGTGCAGCTACACCCGGAAGTGCTTGCTCAGCTTCAGGCCCTGCGCCTGGTAGTTGGAACCGATACGCTGGCCGTACATCGCGTCGGGGCGCGCCAGCATCTTCTCGTAGACGAGACGGCCGACGATCTGGCCGTGCTCGAGGATGAACGGCACCTCGCGCGAGCGCACTTCCAGCACGGCGCGCGCGCCTTGCCCGCCCGCACCGGCATAGCCGAAGCCGGGATCGAAGAATCCGGCATAATGCACGCGGAATTCGCCGACCAAGGGATCGAACGGCACCATCTCCGCGGCGTAATCCGGCGGGACCTGCACCGCCTCCTTGGAGGCGAGGATATAGAACTCGCCGGGATCGAGGATCAGGCTGCCGTCGGGACGCGCCGAGATCGGCTCCCAGAAATCTTCCACGGCATAGCCGGAGCGACGGTCGACATCGACCACGCCGGTGTGGCGCTTGGCGCGGTAGCCGACGAAGCCGGTGCCCTTCTCGCCGGAGAGATCGACGGAGACGGCGACGCCGCCGGTGAGATCGGCATCGTCGATGTCGACGAGACGCTCGGTGGCGTGGAGTGCATCGAGCGCATCGGCATTGAGGATGGCGTCACCGGTGCGGAAGCGCACCTGCGACAGGCGCGAGCCTTCGCGCACCAGGACTGGAAACGTCTTCGGGCTGATCTCGGCGTAAAGCGGGCCGTGATAACCGGCACCGATCATGTCGAAGCGGCGGGTGCCGTCGGCGATCACGCGGGTGAAAACGTCGAGCCGGCCGGTCGAACTTTTCGGATTGGCTGCCGCGACGATCTCCGGCGGCAGCGCCAGGCTTTCCAGCAGCGGCACGATGTAGACGCAGTTGGTCTCCAGCACCGCGCCGTCGGCGAGACTGAACTCGTGCAGCTTCAACTGGTCGATGCGCTCGGCGACGGTGGCACCGGGGCCGGGCAGGAAGCTCGCGCGCACGCGATAGGCGATGTCGCCGAGGCGCAGATCGAGGCTCGCCGGCTGGATCTGGCTTTCGACGAAATCGTATGCGGGCAGGATGAGGCCTGCTTCCGCCATCGCCGCGATCATGCGGTCGGGCAGGATACCATTGGCGTCGGCGGCAACCGTGAACGTCAACCGTGGGTCCTCATCAGGGGTCAAGTACATCCGGACTTGCGGGAAATACTAGTCTTTTACGGCTATCCGATGGACGCCTTGACGGAAAGGGCATTGCGGAATATGAGCATCACTTATCCCGTGGTGATTTGAGCCGGCCGGCTTGCAGCCACGTTAAATAAGTCGCTAAACAGGCCGGGGACCTCTGTGATCCCGGCCCGTGGAGATATCCAGGCCGGTTTTTTTGTGACCGTTTTCGACGAGACGGTCATCTCGGAGGGTCTTATGTCGAAGTCGCCTGCTACTTACCGTCCCGAAACCCGCCTGGTCCATGCCGGCACCCTGCGCTCGCAATATGGCGAGACGTCGGAGGCGCTGTTCCTGACCCAGGGCTACGTCTACAACAGCGCCGAGGAGTGCGAGGCGCGGTTCAAGGGCGAGGACCCCGGCTTCATCTATTCGCGCTACTCCAACCCCACGATCGCGATGTTCGAGCGCCGCATGATCGAGCTCGAAGGGGCAGAGGCCGCGCGCTCGGCCGCAACGGGCATGGCCGCTGTGACGAC
The DNA here is from genome assembly GCF_018130615.1 of Bradyrhizobium manausense. Classification (GTDB taxonomy): domain Bacteria; phylum Pseudomonadota; class Alphaproteobacteria; order Rhizobiales; family Xanthobacteraceae; genus Bradyrhizobium; species Bradyrhizobium manausense_A. The sequence continues at coordinate 745,279 of NZ_JAFCKB010000001.1, read as the reverse complement.
TGCGATCCTGGCGCCGCTCAAGGCTGGTGACCACGTGGTCGCCTCGCGGGCGCTGTTCGGCTCGTGTCTCTATGTCATTCAGGACCTGCTGCCGCGCTACGGCATCGAGACCACGCTGGTCGACGGTGCCAATCTCGATGAATGGCAGCGTGCGCTGAAGCCGAACACCAAGACGTTCTTCCTGGAGAGCCCGACCAATCCGACGCTCGACGTGCTCGACATTCCCGGCATTGCCGAGATCGCCCACAGCGGCGGCGCGCGGCTCGTCGTCGACAACGTGTTCGCGACGCCGATCTGGCAAAGCCCGCTCGCGTTAGGGGCCGACGTCGTCGTCTACTCCGCGACCAAGCACATCGACGGCCAGGGCCGCTGTCTCGGCGGCATCATCCTGTCCTCGGAAGCCTTCATCGCCGAGCACATTCACAATTTCATGCGCCAGACCGGCCCGTCGATCTCGCCGTTCAACGCCTGGGTCCTGCTCAAGGGCCTGGAAACGCTCGGCGTGCGCGTACGGGCGCAGACCGAGACTGCGGCGCGCATCGCCGACGTGCTGGCGAGCCATCCGAAGATTGCGCGGCTGGTCTATCCCGGACGCGAAGATCATCCGCAGGCGGCGCTGGTCAAGAAGCAGATGCGCGGCGGCTCGACCCTGGTTGGCTTCGAGGTCAAGGGCGGCAAGGCCGCGGCGTTCCGCGTGCTCAACGAGCTGAAGCTTGCCAAGATCTCGAACAATCTCGGCGATGCCAAGAGCCTGGTGACACATCCGGCGACCACGACGCATCAGCGGCTGAAGCCGGAAGTGCGCGCCGAACTCGGCATTGGCGAAGGATTCATCCGCTACTCGGCCGGGCTCGAGCACGCGGATGATCTGATCGAGGATCTGACGGCGGCGCTGGAGAAGGCGTAACGGGGTGAATAGCGAGTGGCGAATGGATCGATCCCCATTCGCTACCCGCCACTCCCTACTCGCTTCCCTTACATCGGCCGGTACGTCCGCACGTCCGCCGGCACGTTCACCCCTAGCTTGATCTGCCCCACCGAGCGGATGATGTCGTCGCCGAGCAACTGGGCGAAGCAGGCATAGCCCCAATCGTTCATGTGCAGGCCGTCGGCGATGACGAAGCTCTCGACCGGCAGCGCCTGCTTCTCGTGCCACTCGCGCATCACCTCGAAGCGCGGAAAGATGCCGACGTGACGGAGCTCGGCGACCTTGCCGAGCAGCTTCACCATCTTGCCCGCACTTTCGGGACGCTCGGTGACGCGCGGCGAATATTGCGGGTCGACCAGCACGACGTCGGCATCGCCGGCCGTCTGGATGCGGGTGACGCCGTCCTCGACCATCTTGGCGGTATCGCCGGGATCGAGGTTGCGCAGCACGGCGTTGGTGCCGACCTGCCAGATCACGAGATCCGGATGCACATCGATCACCTCCTTCTGGAGGCGCGTCATCATCTCGGGCGCGTCCTCGCCACCGACGCCGGCATTGATGACGGTGATGTCGGCGGTCGGGTATTGCCGGCGCAACTGCGCGGCGAGACGGTTCGGATAATTGAAATCGGGCGAGCTCGCACCGTAACCCGCGGTCGACGACGAGCCGAACGCGACGATCACGACAGGCTTGCCGGCGACGAGCTTGTTCGCGACATGCGGCAGCGAGCCCATGGTCTTCGAGACGCCCTTCGGCGACAGGCAAGGCACGCGGCTGAAAATGTCGCCGGCGGATTTCGCGACCTGCTTCACCTTGTCGATGGCGCGCGAGGTGAGACCGCGCTGGTCGGTGGTCGACTGGCCGGTCGCGGCCACGGTCGTCTGGGACGGTGATGCCGGTGCGGGATTAGCGGATTGCTGCGGAGCAGGCGTCGCCTGCGCGGCTTGAGCGCGAGCGGGGACCTGCAGCATGGGCGTCAGCACCAGCAGCACCGCCGCTGCGGGCGCGACCAGCCGTGTCGACAGGCCAAAAGGGCGGAAAGAACTCATTAACGCTAGACCTCAATTTTGCTGCTCGGCCGGCCCCAGATGGGCTGCGTCCATCACGAACTGTGCCAACGCCCGGCCGATGCAATCATGGACCTGCTTCGCCAGCTCGGGGCCGCGGGATGGGCTGAACAGGTCGAACTGACCCTGATCATTCCACTGCCGCATCATCGCGAAACGGTCGAACAGCGGGATATCATGCTCTTGTGCCACCACCCGCATGTTATCGAGGTAAGGCGGTGCCGAGATCATGGTTTCGGTACGGGGGCTGTACTGCAAATTCATCAAGACGACGTCAGCCCCTGCATTTTGCAACGCAGCGACCCCTTCGGTCACGGCGCCGCGAAAGTCGTCGGGATCGACGGAGCGGATAGCATCCACGGTCCCGGTCTGCCAGATGACCAAAGTAGGTGCTTTTGCTTCCATCAGCTTAACGAAGGTCCCGGCAGCTTCCTCCGCCGTCTTCTTGCTCTGTATTTCTACGGATACGTGCACAGTCTCCGCAGGCGGCAGCTTGTCCTTCAAGACGGCCTGCATCCGCGCCGGATAGGAGCTGTCCTCTTGGGCCGGAATGGTGGTGGAGCGGCTGCCGATCACCAGGATCTCGAGCGGTTTGCCCGATTTGACGGTGTCGGCGACCTTGTGGAGCTGGCTGTCGGTGGCGAGCAGATAGGGTGGCAATTCGCAGGCTGCGGGCGCAGCAGGCACGGCATCGCCCGCGCGCGCCGAAGGCGCAGCGAGACCACCGCACAGCAGGATCAGGCTCAGGAGAACCTTAGCCTTCATCAGCCCCCTCCCGCCAGATCGGCGTTGCCGACGGCGGCTTTGTTTTTCGTACCGCTCTTGTCGGCCACGCGCTTGTACCACGAAATCACCCAGGCCATCGCCCACATGATCAGGATTCCGGAGAGACTAATCAGCGCATGCATGGCCGGTCCACCGGAGACTTCGGCCAGGATGAAATGGCCGGCAAAGGCCAGGAAGACGCCGAGGCAGAAGATCTCCAGCGAATGCTGGCCGCACACGATCAGCGGCCGCAGCCACGGCGACTTCAGGCCCGGCCAATCCCGCGGCAGGAAGCGAACGGTGAGCGCCGACAGCGCCAGGAAATGCGTGAAGCGCAGCACGTCGAGGTCGGTCTTGTCGATCGGATACATCCACTGTTCAAGCCGCTTCGGCATGAAGTGCGAGAGCTGCGGCAGGTACCAGGTCAGCGTCACGTAGAATGCCGCGACGAGATAGGCGATCGAGATCCACATCGTTATGGGGGAAGCCAGAATGCGTGACATGCGTCGCGCACCTCCGAGCGCACACCAGGCTCCGAACACGAAAAGCAATTGCCAGGCCAGCGGATTGAACGCCCAGAAGCCGTTCGGATAGGCCGAGAAATAGAGGTCGAATTCCCAGGTCGCCGCATAAAGCAGGGCCGAGAGCGCAAGCGTCACGTCGGGCCGCCACTTCATCGACCACAGGATCAGCGGCAGCGCCAGCATCAAGACGATGTACAGCGGCAGCACGTCCATGTTGACGGGACGGAAGCGCAAGAGCAGCGCCTGCACGATGGTGACGTCGGGCTGCTTGAGGAAATCCATGATGCCCATCTCTTCGGTATAGAGCGGGTTCTCGAAGCTGGTCGCGACGTAGGAGATCTCGGCGAGGAAGATCGTGAACAGGAAGACGTGGGCGACATAGATCTGCCAGACACGGCGCAGGATGCGCGCGGTGGCGATGAGGAAGCCGTTTTCCAGCATGGCGCGGCCGTAGACGAAGGCAGCGGTGTAGCCGGAGATGAAGATGAAGATCTCGGTGGCGTCGCTGAAGCCGTAATTGCGGATCGTGAACCAGGTCAGCAAATTCGGCGGCAGATGATCGATGAAGATCAGCCACAGCGCGAGGCCCCGGAACAGGTCGAGCCTGAGCTCGCGCTCGCCGATGGCGGGCAGCGTGATGGCCGGCGCGGCAATCCGCGGCTTTGCATCCACGGGCTTGGCATCCACGGGCTTGGCACCCACAGGCGTGGCCCCCGCGGTTCCCGCGATCGTCGATCCCGTCACTTGATCGGCAATGGTCATCGGGGCCCAAAAACCCTTCCGCAAATCGCGACGCTTAAAGGAGTGTACCGGTCCCGTCGCCGCCTCGCAAAGCGGCGGGATCACATACGGGTGTTCTCGGGGTGTACTTCCCCGTCAATTCTGGCGGGACGATGTCGCCAAAGCGGACTTCGGCGTTTGGTTCCCGGCCAGGATTTCGTTATGATGGCAATCATGTACCGCGCCGTGACCCGCCAGATCGAAGTGACCGTCGAGCCGAACTTTGTTCCGGAGCAGTCGTCGGCCGACCGCTCGCGCTATTTCTGGTCCTACACCATCGTCATCACCAATTCCGGCGACGAGACGGTGCAGCTCAAGACGCGGCACTGGATCATCACCGACGCCTCCGGCCGCCAGCAGGAGGTCAAGGGCGAAGGCGTGGTCGGCGAGCAGCCGACGCTCGCCCCCGGCGAGCGCTTCGAATATACCTCCGGCGTCCCGCTCTCGACCGCGTCCGGCTTCATGACCGGCCGCTACCAGATGGTCAGCGAAAGCGGCGAACGCTTCGAGATCGACGTGCCGACGTTCTCGCTGGACAGCCCGGACAACAAGCGGGTGTTGAATTAGCGAGGTGCCGTACGAACCTACCTACCGCGCTACGCGTCCTCGACGCCCGCTTCGTCCGGCGTGAACGCGTACACCGAGGAGCAGAATTCGCAGGTCACGACGACCTTGTCGTCCTTGACCATGGCACTCCGGTCATCCGGCGAAAAGCTCTTCAGCATGGAGGCGACTGCGTCGCGCGAGCAGGAGCATTGCGCCTTCAGGACCAGCGGATTGAACACGCGCACGCCGCGCTCGTGGAAGAGGCGATAGAGCAGCCGTTCGCCGGAGAGATCGGGATCGATCAGTTCGACGTCCTCGACGGTTTCGATCAGCGAGCGCGCCTCGACCCAGGCATCGTCCTCGGCGATGCTGTGCACCTCGGCGCCATCAGGCGCGTCGCCGGGGTGTAAGTCGGCCTGCCGTGCGCGCTCCGGCGCCTTCGGCAAGAACTGCATCAGCATGCCACCGGCGCGCCAGCGATGCTTGCCACCGTCGCTACTGCGCCACTCCTCGCCGACCGCGAGCCGCACGCGCGTCGGGATCTGCTCGGAGCGCAGGAAATATTCGTGGGCGGCATCTTCCAGGCTGCCGCCGTCGAGCGCGACCAGGCCCTGGTAGCGGCTCATGTCCGGCCCCTGGTCGATGGTCATGGCGAGATGGCCACGGCCGAGCAATGCGCCGGAGTCCCTGGCGTCGCCGAGGCGCTCGGCGTCGAAGCGCGCATAGGCGCGCAGGCGATCCGGCGCCTGATAGTCCACCACCAGGAACGACACCGGGCCGTCGGTCTGGGCTTGCAGGATGAAGCGGCCCTCGAATTTGAGCGCCGAACCGAGCAGCGTCGTCAGCACGATGGCCTCGCCGAGCAGCTTGCCGACCGGCGCAGGATAATCATGCTTGGTCAGGATGTCGTCGAGCGCAGGACCAAGCCGCACCAGGCGGCCGCGCACATCGAGCGCATCGACCTCGTAGGGCAGCACAGCGTCATCGATCGGAACCGCGGATGGTGCGCGAACCGGGCCTTCAGGCCCGGTTTTCATGTCAGGGGATTGGGAAACCATGGCGCTTTATCTGGGGTCGGAGGGTGGAAATGGAAGAGGCACAGGGGCCTCAAACTCAGCGTCGTCCCGGGCGCGCGAAGCGCGAACCCGGGATCCATAACCACAGGATCAGGCTGTTGTCGGCGATGACAACTCATCGCCAAACGAGGTCCTGTGATTACGGGTCCCTGATCTGCGCTTACGCTTGTCCGGGACGACAGCGGAGGATGGAGTCGCCGAACAGCCACCCGCTCCACCGCAGCGTTACTTCACCGCGTCAAAGCACCAGGCCAAAATGCCCTTCTGCGCGTGCAGGCGGTTTTCAGCCTCGTCGAACACGACCGATTGCGGGCCGTCGATCACCTCGTCGGTGACTTCCTCGCCGCGATGGGCGGGCAGGCAGTGCATGAACAGCGCGTCGGGCTTGGCCAGCGACATCAGCTTGGCATTGACCTGATAGGGCTTGAGCACGTTGTGGCGATGCTCGCCTTCCTTGTCGCCCATCGACACCCAAGTGTCGGTGACGACGCAATCGGCGCCCCTGACGGCGGCCTCGGGATCGGTGCCGATCACGATCGGCGCGCCGGTGGCCTTGATGAAGTCGCGCATGACTTTCTTCGGCGCCAGCTCCGGCGGGGTCGCGACATTGAGCTTGAACTTGAAACGCTCGGCGGCATGGGCCCAGGACGCCAGCACGTTGTTGTCGTCGCCGGTCCAGGCCACGGTCCGACCTTCGATCGGCCCGCGATGCTCCTCGAAGGTCATGAGATCGGCCATCACCTGGCAGGGATGCGAGCGCCGCGTCAGGCCGTTGATGACGGGCACGGTCGCATTCGCCGCGAGCTCCAGCAGCGCCTCGTGATTGAGGATGCGGATCATGATGGCGTCGACATAGCGCGACAACACGCGCGCGGTGTCTGCAATGGTCTCGCCGCGGCCGAGCTGCATCTCGGCACCGGTGAGCATGATGGGCTCGCCGCCGAGCTGGCGCATGGCGACATCGAACGAGACGCGCGTGCGGGTCGACGGACGCTCGAAGATCATCGCCAGCGTCTTGCCTTCGAGCGGCCTCACCGGCTGATGCGCGTTCTGCTTCGCCTTCATGGCGGAGGAGGCCGCGAGCATGCTCTTGAGCTCCGACAACGGCAGCTCGTTGATATCCAGGAAGTGCTTTGGAGCCTTGCTCATCAGCTTGCCGCCCGCTTGTTGCCGGACAACGCAGCGCAGGCGCGTTCGAGCCGGCCGATGCTGTCCTCGATCTCGGCCTCGGTGACGATCAGCGGCGGCAGGAAGCGCACGACATTGTCGCCGGCGCCGACCGTGAGCAATTTTTCGTTGCGGAGCGCTGCGACCAGGTCGCCCGAGGGCACCACGGCCTTGATGCCGATCAGGAGCCCCTCGCCGCGCACTTCGCTGACGATATCGGGATGACGATCGATCACGGAGGCGAGCTTCTGCTTCAAGAGCAGCGACATCTTCTGCACGTGGTCGAAGAAGCCGGGCTTGAGCATGACGTCGAGCACGGCATTCGCAGCCGAGATCGCCAGCGGATTGCCGCCGAAGGTCGAGCCATGCGAGCCGGGCCCCATGCCGGAGGCCGCGTCCGCGGTCGCCAGCACCGCGCCGATCGGGAAGCCGCCGCCGAGCGCTTTCGCCAGCGACATCACGTCGGGCGTGACGCCGGTGCGGCGATGGGCGAAGAGATCGCCGGTGCGGCCCATGCCGGTCTGCACCTCGTCGAACGCAAGCAGCAGGCCCTTTTCGTCGCAGAGCAGGCGCAGCGCCTTGAGGAACGACGGCGTCGACGAGCGCACCCCGCCCTCGCCCTGGATCGGCTCGATCAGGATACCCGCAGTGTGGGGACCGATCGCCTTCTTCACGGCCTCGAGGTCGCCATGCGGCACCTGGTCGAAGCCGTCCATCGGCGGACCGAACCCTTCGAGATATTTTGCAGAGCCGGTCGCGGCGAGCGTCGCCAGCGTGCGGCCATGGAAGGCGCCCTCAAACGTGATGATGCGGTAGCGCTCCGGATGCCCCTTGGAGAAATGGTGATGGCGGACCAGCTTGATCACGCCTTCCAGCGCTTCGGCGCCGGAATTGCAGAAGAACACGAAGTCCGCAAAGCTCTCGTTGCAGAGACGGTTCGCAAGCTTCTCGCCGTCCGGGCTCTGGAACAGGTTCGACATGTGCCAGAGCTTGGTCGCCTGCTCCTGCAACGCCTTGACCAGCGCGGGATGGGCGTGGCCGAGCGCATTCACCGCCACGCCCGAGGTGAAATCGAGATAGCGATCGCCGTTGGTTGCGATCAACCAGACGCCTTCACCGCGCTCAAAACCGATGTCGGCCCTGGCGAAAACGGGGAGCAAATGCGGCGCTGCGCTGCTAGTCATGACGATCACTTGATGTTGCGGACGGTGTAACGCGTGCTTTGCGCAACGCACCATTGACCGGCCCGGAAAACGAAACGTGCCGCCTTTTAAGGGCGGCACGCGCGACTATCTTAGGCCTGGTGAAACGGGTGTCAATGCCGCCCGGAAAGCCTCGCGAAACGCTGAATCCGTAGTCTTGCGGTGGCGATTTTGCGGGATTTTCACCACGGAACATGTGGAAGCGAGTCGGCGGACTCTTGCGCGTGAGTCACGCCATATTGTAGCGTTTGGCTTGTCAGATACGACATCTCGTGCAGCGGTTCTGATCCCAAGAGTCCTCATGTACCGGCGTAAACGTTCGGGCGTTCTAGTCACGCCCGGCGAGCCTTAAGGGATTCTGGCGGCACGGGTTTTTCGAGGCTTAGGCATTCGTTGTGCCGCCCCAGGATGGCAGGCGCGCGGCGAAGGAAAGGTTACAATGACGGTTTTGACCTGGTCGGACGATCGCGTCGAGCAGTTGAAAAAGCTCTGGGAGGCCGGACTTTCGGCTAGCCAGATCGCCGCTGAGCTTGGGAATGTCACCCGCAATGCCGTGATCGGCAAGGTGCACAGGCTCGGCCTGTCCGGCCGCGCCAAGAGCCCGTCTTCGGCAGCTCCGCGGCCGCGCAAGGCGCGTCCCGCGCAGCACATGATGCGGGTGAGCAGGCCCATCGCGCGCGGCAACACCGCATTGGCGCAGGCCTTCGAGGTCGAGGTCGAGGCCGAGCCGGTTACCTACGACAACGTAGTGCCGATGAGCCAGCGGCTGTCGCTGCTCGAATTGAACGAGGCAACCTGCCATTGGCCGGTCGGCGATCCCTCGAGCCCGGATTTCTTCTTCTGCGGCGGCAAGGCGCTCTCCGGCCTGCCCTATTGCGCTCAGCACTCGCGGGTGGCGTATCAGCCGGCAGCCGACCGGCGTCGCGCACCGGCGAAGCCCGGCACGCGCTGAGCTACCAATTCTATTGATTGCCAAGACGGCGGCCGTGACACGATGACGGCGCCAATTATTCGGTGTCATCCCAGCGAAGGCGGGAATCCATAGCTACCACTCCCCGTGGTTATGGGTCCCGGGCTCGCGCTGCGCGCACCCCGGGACGACAGCTGAGAATGTGGCCGCAGCTCACTAAACCAGTCGCCCGCAAACCCTATGTCTGCTCCGCCTTCGCAAACCGATCATCGAGCGCGTAGCCGGCACCGCGGACGGTGCGGATCGGGTCCTGCTCACGGCCGAGATTGAGCAGCTTGCGCAGGCGGCCGATATGTACGTCGACGGTGCGCTCGTCGATATAGATGTCGCGGCCCCAGACGCTGTCGAGCAGCTGCTCGCGCGAGAACACGCGGCCGGGATGCTCCAGGAAGAACTCCAGCAGGCGGTATTCGGTAGGCCCGAGATCGATCGGCCGGCCCGAGCGTGCCACGCGGCGCTTCTCGCGGTCGAGCTCGATGTCGCCGAAGGCGAGGATGGTCGCAAGCCGCTCAGGGCTTGCGCGCCGCAGCAGGCCCTTCACGCGCGCGAGCAGCTCGGGCACCGAGAACGGCTTGACGATGTAATCGTCGGCGCCGGTCGCCAGGCCCCGCACCCGCTCGCTCTCCTCGCCGCGCGCGGTGAGCATGATGATCGGCAGCTGCTTGGTGTCGGATCGCGTCCGCAGCCGGCGGCACAGCTCGATGCCCGACAGCCCCGGCAGCATCCAGTCGAGCACGATCAGATCAGGAATGTGCTCCTTGAGACGGGTGTCGGCATCGTCGCCGCGCATCACCGTCTCGACGTCATAGCCGTCGCCTTCGAGGTTGTAGCGGAGAAGCTCGGTCAGAGCTTCCTCGTCCTCAACCACCATAATGCGTGCGCCCATGGGGTCGTCGCTCCTTGCGTAATCAGGTGTTCGGGACCGTCGTGGCGAACGTCGTCATGTCGCCCTTCGGCCGCTTGTCGGTGATGGCCTGGCCTTCGATCATGTAGAACACGGTCTCGGCAATGTTGGTGGCGTGGTCGCCGATCCGCTCGATGTTCTTGGCGCAGAACATCAGATGGATGCAGAACGAGATGTTGCGCGGATCTTCCATCATGTAGGTGAGGAGCTCGCGGAACAGCGAGGTGCAGATGGCATCGACCTCCTCGTCGCCCTTCCACACCGCCATCGCCGCCGGCAGGTCATGCGCGGCATAGGCGTCCAGCACCGACTTGACCTGCTGCTGCACGAGGTCGGTCATGTGCTCGAGGCCACGGAACAGCTTGAGCGGATGGAAATCCGTCTCCAGCGCCGCGACGCGCTTGCCCATGTTCTTGGCGAGATCGCCGATCCGCTCGAGATCGGTCGCAACCCGCATGGCGCCGACGATCTCCCGAAGATCGACCGCCATCGGCTGGCGGCGCGCGATGGTGAGCACGGCGCGCTCCTCGATCTTCTTCTGCAGCGTATCAAGCTCGGCGTCGATGGTGACCACGCGCTGGCCGAGCGCGACGTCGCGGCGGATCAGCGCGTCGACGGAGTCGACGATCATGCGCTCGGCGATGCCGCCCATCTCGGCGACCAGGCGGGTGAGCTCCTGGAGGTCGGTGTCGAAGGCTTTTGCGGTATGTTCAGAACCCATGTCCTGTCTCCTCAGCCGAACCGGCCGGTGATGTAATCCTGCGTGCGCCGGTCGGTCGGCGACGTGAAGATCTTGCTGGTGTCGTCGAACTCGATCAGCTCGCCGAGATACATGAAGGCGGTCTTGTCGGAGACGCGGGCCGCCTGCTGCATGTTGTGGGTCACGATCGCGATCGTGTAGTTCTCGGACAGTTCCTGGATCAGCTCCTCGACCTTGGCGGTCGAGATCGGGTCGAGCGCCGAGCAGGGCTCGTCGAACAGGATCACCTCGGGCCGCACCGCGACGGTGCGGGCGATGCAGAGGCGCTGCTGCTGGCCGCCGGAGAGCGACAGGCCGGAAGCGTTGAGCTTGTCCTTGACCTCGTTCCACAGCGCGCCGCCGCGCAGCGCCTTCTCGACGCGGTCGTCCATCTCGGACTTCGAGATCTTCTCGTAAAGACGAATGCCGAACGCGATGTTCTCGTAGATCGTCATCGGGAACGGCGTCGGCTTCTGGAACACCATGCCAACGCGGGCGCGCAGCAGGTTGAGATCCAGCTTGGGGTCGAGGATGTTGGTCTGGTCGAGCATGAGCTGACCGGTGACGCGCTGGCCCGGATAGAGATCGTACATCCGGTTGAAGATGCGCAGCAGGGTCGACTTGCCGCAACCCGACGGGCCGATGAACGCCGTGACCCGGTTGGTGCCGAGCGCCAGGTTGATGTTCTTCAGTGCGTGATGCTCGCCATAATAGAAGTTGAGGTTGCGCACCGTCACCTTGGCGGGCGCCTCCGGCAGCGGCTGCTGCGACGCCAAATGAGCATTCGAGCTCACGGATACGGACAGATCGGTCATTTTGCGGTCCTCTCGGCGCCGAGAATGCGCGCGCCAATGTTCAGGGCAAGCACGGTCAATGTGATCAGCAACGCGCCACTCCAGGCGAGCTGCTTCCAATAGGCGTAGGGGCTCTGGACGAAGTTGTTGATGGTGACCGGCAGGTTGGCCATGGTCTTGTTCAGGCCGAGGCTGAAGAACTGGTTCGACAGCGCGGTGAAGAGCAGCGGCGCGGTTTCACCGGCGACACGGGCGGTGGCGAGCAGCACGCCGGTGATGAGGCCGGAGCGCGCGGCGCGGTAGGCGATCCGCTTGATCACCAGCGAGCGCGGCAGGCCAAGCGCAGAGGCCGCCTCGCGCAGCGCGTTCGGCACCAGCAGCAGCATGTCCTCGGTCGTGCGCAGCACCACCGGGATCACGATGACCGCGAGCGCGAGCGAGCCTGCGATCGCCGAGAAGCCGCGCATCGGCACCACCACCGCGCCGTAGATGAACAGGCCGATGATGATCGAGGGCGCCGAGAGCAGGATGTCGTTGATGAAGCGGATCACCGAGGTCAGCTTGTCGTTGCGGCCATACTCGGCGAGATAGGTGCCGGCGAACAGGCCGAGCGGCGCGCCGATGCCGACGCCGATCACGGTCATGATCAGCGAACCGACGATGGCGTTGCGCAGACCGCCTTCGGTCGAGCCCGGAGGCGGGGTATCAGCGGCGAAGAGCTCGAGGTTCAGGCCGGCCAGGCCGTTGTAGAGCAGCGTGATCAGGATCAGCGCGAGCCAGGTGACGCCGAAGGCGGCGGCACCGATGCAAAGCCCGCGGACGACGATGTCCTTGCGGCGGCGGCGTGCGTAAATCGGGTTCATGTTACTTCCCCGCCTTCTTTTCCAGACGCAGCAGCATCAGCCGGGCGCCTGCGAGCACGAAGAACGTCAGCACGAACAGCAACAAGCCGAGCAAGATCAGGCCGGACTGGTGCAGGCCGTCGCTCTCGGCGAATTCGGAGGCGATCGCCGCCGAGATCGTGGTGCCCGGCGCGAAGATCGATGACGAGATGCGGAACGAGTTGCCGATGATGAACGTCACCGCCATGGTCTCGCCGAGGGCGCGGCCCAGCGCCAGCATGACGCCGCCGATGATGCCGACGCGGGTGTAGGGGATCACCACGCTGCGCACCACTTCCCAGGTGGTGCAGCCGACGCCATAGGCGGCCTCTTTCAGCACCGGCGGCACCGTCTTGAACACGTCGACCGAGATCGAGGTGATGAAGGGCAGCACCATGATCGCGAGGATCAGCGCGGCGTTGAACAGGCTGAGGTAAGACGGCGGACCTGCGAAGATTGCGCCGAGCACAGGGACGCCGTCGAAGATCTTGATCATGAAGGGCTGGAAGGTGTTGGCCAGGAACGGCCCCAGCACGAAGAAGCCCCACATGCCGTAGATGATCGAGGGAATGCCGGCGAGCAGCTCCACCGCCATGCCGATCGGGCGGCGCAGCCATTGCGGGCAGAGCTCGGTGAGGAAGATCGCGATGCCGAGACCGACGGGAATGGCGATCAGCATCGCGATGAAGGAGGTGACGAGCGTGCCATACATCGGTCCCAGCGCACCGAGCACGGGCGGATCGGCCGAGGGCGCCCAGCGTTGCGTCCACAGGAACGCGAAGCCATATTCCTTCATCGCCGGGAAGGCGCCGACGATCAGCGACAGGATGATGCCGCCGAGAATGAGAAGCACCGAGATCGCGGAAAGCCGCGTGATCCAGTAGAAGGTGACATCGCCGAGCTTGAACGCGCTCAAGGCTTTTGCGCGATCATACGGTCCGGCGTCGTCGATTACATCGCTCTGAACGGCCATCTCTGCCACGCCGATCCCCTGTACCAAGTCATATACGCTTTTTGTTGGTCTCGGGCCCCGGAAGCAGCACGAGGCTGATCCGGGGCCGAAAAGTCGTGAGGTCCGCGATGCGGCCACGTTGGAGGCCGCACCGCGCCCGAAGAGAAAGCGCTTAGCTCTTGATCTCGGCAGCCCAGGTCTTCTCGATCAGCTGGACGACGCTGTCCGGCATCGGGATGTAGTCGAGCTCTTCGGCCGCCTTGCCGCCGTTCTTGAACGCCCAGCGGAAGAACTTGATGGCTTCCTGCGACGCCGCCTTGTCGGTGGCGTCCTTGTGCATGAGGATGAAGGTCGCCGCGGTGATCGGCCAGGACTTGTCGCCGGGCTGGTCGGTCAGGATGACGTAATAGCCGGGCGCCTTGGCCCAGTCGGCGTTGGAAGCGGCTGCCTGGAAGGCTTCGACGGTCGGCTGCACCGACTTGCCAGCCTTGTTGACGAGGCCGGTGTAGGTCAGCTTGTTCTGCTTGGCATAGGCATACTCGACGTAACCGATCGAGTTCTTGGTCTGGCTGATGTTGCCCGACACGCCTTCGTTGCCCTTGGCGCCGACGCCAACCGGCCACTCGACGGCGGTGCCCTCACCGACCTTGCTCTTCCAGTCGGCGCTGGCCTTGGAGAGGTAGTTGGTGAAGTTGAAGGTGGTGCCCGAACCGTCCGAACGGCGGACCACGGTGATCGCCTCCGACGGCAGCTTCACGTTCGGATTGAGCTTCTTGATCGCGGCATCGTCCCACTTGGTGATCTTGCCGAGATAGATGTTGGCGAGGGTCTCGCCGTCGAACACGAGCTCGCCAGCCTTGACGCCCTCGAGGTTGACGACGGGAACGATGGCACCCATCACCATCGGCCACTGCGCGAGGCCGTCCTTCTCGAGCTGCTCGGCCTTGAGCGGCGCATCGCTGGCGCCGAAGGTCACGGTCTTGGCCTGGATCTGCTTGATACCGCCGCCGGAACCGATCGACTGGTAGTTCAGGCCGTTGCCGGTCTCCTTTTTGTAGGCGTCAGCCCACTTCGAATAGATCGGGAACGGGAACGTCGCACCTGCGCCGGTGATATCGGCAGCAAACGCCGCCGTCGTCGTGGCGGCGACCAAGCCGGCAGCGACGATCGTTTTGATGAAATTCATGCTGGTCTCCATACAGGGGAGCGAAGCGCCATCCGCGCCCGATCGCGCTCCCCGCGCCGCCCCTTTAGGAGCGGTCGGCTGAGCTTTTACGAAGGTTTGGTGACAGTCGGATGACACAACCAAGCGATTGAAATCGCTTGCGTTTTCTGATTAAACTAAAGTCTTAGCCGGGGGAAAACAGGCGGTGAAGGTGGCGCCCTGCTTGGGCACGCTTTCAATCAAAAGACGGCCGCGGTGACGGTTAAGAATATGTTTCACCAGCGATAATCCGAGCCCGGTTCCACCCTGCGAGCGGCTGTCGCCGACGTCCACCCGGTAGAAGCGCTCGGTCAGGCGCGGCAGGTGCTCGGGCGCGATGCCGGGGCCGAAATCGCGCACCATGACCCTGATTTCCTGAGCTCCGTCCGGCGCCGGCGTCGTGGTCAGCGACACGATGACGCGGCCGCCGGAGGCGCCGTATTTGAGCGCGTTCTCGATCAGATTCTCGAACAGGCGCAGCAGCTCCTCGCGATCGCCGGCGATCATCACCGGGGTCTCCGGCAGATGGGTCTCGACCTCGACCTGGCGCTCGCGCGCCAGCGGCTCGAGCCCGTCGGCGACCTGGAAGATGATCGGCAGCAGGTCGACCAGCGTATCGGGCCGCACATGGGCCGACAGCTCCACCCGCGACAGCGACAGCAGATCGTCGATCAGGCGCGCCATGCGGGTCGCCTGATTATGCATGATGCCGAGGAAGCGCTCGCGCGCCTTGGGATCGTCCTTGGCCTGGCCCTGCAGCGTGTCGATGAAGCCGGACAGCGCCGCCAGCGGCGTGCGCAGTTCATGGCTGGCATTGGCGACGAAATCGGCGCGCATCTCCTCGACCCGACGCAGCGGCGTCTGATCGTGGAAGGTCATCAGCATGCATTTGTCCGCACCGCCGAAATTGGTCGGCACCGGCACCGGCGTGATGATCAGCTCCATCCAGCGATCGACCGGCACATGGTCGAGATAGGTCGCGCGCCGCGGCTCGGTGGTCGCAATGGATTCGCGCAGCGCCGTGATGATCTCCGGCGAGCGCAGCGCGAACTGGGCAAGCTCGTTCTTGCGCAGCGCCGGCGCAAGCTGGGCGGCGGCGGCGTTGAGATGAATGACGCGGCCGGCACGGTCGAGCAGCACGGCCGGATCCGGCATGCCGGCGACAACAGCGGCCACCGCCGCGCTCTCGACCGGATTGACGCGCCTGACGTCCTCGCGTGAGGCAGCGGTATCATGCAGCCGCCACGGGATCAGTGCAGCCGCCGCGATGCAAAGGAATATGACCGCGGCGTGCAGCGCCGACAATTCGCCGAGGGAGACCACGATCGAGAGCGCCAGCGCAGCAGCGATCAGGATGATCGTCGAATGCCGCAGCCGGTCGGACCAAGGCTGTGCGGGGGGAGAAGATGGGGCGTCGATCGCCATCGGGGCGGAACTTCTCCTAGGGGCTGGCGCCGGTCAGGCGCCGCTGCTGTCGCTGCGCTTTCTCACGTAAGCGGCTTCAGGCGGTGGGCCGGGATCGAGCTTGAGCGCCGCCTGCTGCAGGCGCTTCGATCGGGCGCCGATGATAACCTCGCGAAACGTCAGCAAGATTACAGAGATGACAAACGGGGAAAGATAATAGAGGACCCGGAACAGCAGCATGCCGCCGAGCAGCTCCTCGCGGTCCATCTGCCAGAGGCCGACCAGCATGGCGGCGTCGAACACCCCGAGCCCGCCGGGCGAATGGCTGGCGAAGCCGAGCAGCGTCGCCGAGACGAAAATGACTGCGACGACGACGAAGCCGAGATTGGGCTCGTCGGGGACCAGCACATACATCGCGAGCGCGCAGAAGCCGAGATCGATGATGCCGATCGCGATCTGGAGCAAGGTCAGCGGGCCGCCCGGCAGCACCACGGTCCAGGGGCCGCGTCCGACCACCCGCGGCTGGGTCCAGACCCAGACCACGTATCCGACCAGGGCGACGATGATGATCATCGCGATCGTCCGGTTCAGCCACGGCGGCAACTGGTCGATCGAGGCGGCCGCCTCCGGATGATAGGAGATGCCGAGGCCGAGCACGGCAGCATTGCCAAGCCAGAAGGTGAGGCCGGCGAGGAAGCAGATCTTTGCGACGTCGATCGCGTTCAGCCCATAGGCCGAATAGATGCGGTAGCGCACCGCGCCGCCGGTGAAGACGCTGGCGCCGACATTGTGTCCGATCGAATAGCTGGTGAAGGCCGCAAGCGCATTGATGCGATAAGGCACGTGGGAATGGCCGATCGCGCGCACGGCGAACAGATCGTAGAATGTCAGCGTGAAATAGCCCGCGGCGACGAACAGCGCGGCCATCGCAATCTGGCGCGGCTCGGTGCTCTTGATCGCCTCGATCACCTCGTTCATGTCGATGCCGCGCAGCATGTGGTAGAGCACATAGCAAGCGATGCCGATGACCGCGACGCTGATCACAACTCCAAGCTTATGCAGGATTTGCTTCTGGCGCAGAAACGTCATCGCCCTGCGTATGGCTTCCAGCATCTAGACCTCGAATAACGCTTCAGCGGCCAGGGTGGCCGGCGAACAGGCGAACGACGCAGTGGCACTCAACGAACACTCGCCGCCGGCTCCAGCATCGCGCATGCCCCCCGTCCCTCCACTAGCGCGTTTTGGGGCGGAGTGGAATTCGCCAATGTGAACAAAATCACGTGCCTTCAATATTTTAGGCAGGTTTGCGGGCTCCTGATGCACGGTTTGGCGCTTTCGGCGGCAAGGCTGACGCGAATCTCCATGGCAATCCTGCGCAGTCGCCGTGAAGTTTTGATGATTTCGGCCGGACAATGTTCCTTCACGGCTTAAGTCGAAATCAATCTATGGGCAGCGTCGGCCTGTTGAAAGAGGGGCCCCACGGGCCGGCTGGCCCATCCCGGGCGCCCTCCGGGGGGAGTAACGAGATAATCGTCTTGAGCTTTCCTCGGCCCTTGCACAACTACCTGTGGCTATCGCTCGACGGCCTATGGCGAGCCAGCTTGCAATCGGCGAGGTTTTCGGCGGACGAGGCAGTCGCCCCCGGGCAGCCGTCAAGTCAGCCAGGCATTTTGCGTGATACTTTGCATGATAAAGAGAAAACCATGAAGCTTCTGCTCGGTGCCGCCAACGCGGTCATCGTTCTTGCCACCACTCCCGCCGGCGCCAGAGAGCGCAACGACAGTCCTCATTCGCAGGCCTGCATGGCCAAAAACGGCTTCACTCTCGACATGTGGCGTGCGCACTCCGCGGGCACTGACGCGCAAGTGCTGCGGTATATCCAGTGCCGGGATGGCGTGTCCGCGGCGCAGGCCAAGGCCATCGGCATTCGCGACCACAATTTCAGTGCCGGCTTCCGCTGAGCACGTCGCGCCAGGAAATGTCCCGTCCGCGCGTGACGGGACAGCTCGCTGCATGACTCGCGGATGTTGAATTTGGAGCTTGATGCCTGCCGGATGCCGGTCCCGGCATATGGCCAGGAAACCGTCAGGCCGCAGGCTGGCTGCGCGAGACGACCCAATAGCGCAGCCACGCCCCGATGGTGCAGCCGACGAGGTAGCAGGCGAACAGGACCAGACCGAGATCGAGCCAGTAGCCGAAGCGGCCCGGGACAACATGCGCGAAGGAGGCCCCGACCAGGCCCGCCGCGAGTGCGGCGAGCCAGCGCGCCGTGACCTTCGAGGTGCCATTGCCGCGCTGGACCACGGAGATCCAGCCCATGCAGAAGCCCAACAGGACCGCGCCGATCAACCAGCCCATGTGGAACGAGACGAGATAGGGCATCATCACCTCACCAGAAATTCGATGCGGCGGTTTTGCGCCTTGCCGTCGTCGGTGTCGTTGCCGGCGACGGGCTGCGTGGCGCCATAGCCGACCGCGGTGAAACGATCCGCCGGCAGGCCGGCCTTGACCAGATAGTCGATCACCGCCTGCGCGCGCTTCTCGGAGAGCGCCTGGTTGAAGGAGTCCTCGCCGTCGGCATCGGTATGGCCGGCGACCTCGATATTGGTGGTCGGGCAGCGCAGCGCGGTCTCGATCAGATGATCGAGAATGCCGGCGGAGTCAGGATCGATGTCGGCGCGCTTGGTTGCGAAGCGGATCTTGCCCTTGGCCAAAAGCTCCGAGAACAACTGCTGGCAGACGGTGCCGTCGACCGGCCCCGCCGCGGGCTTCACGGTGATTTCAGGCTTGTATTGCCAGTTCTTTGGAAAATCCTTGCCGAGGCCGGCGCGGATGTCGTTGGCAGCGCCTTCGTACAGCGCATCGCCCGACAGCTTCACCTCGCGATCGGACACCACGAGCGTGCCGGTCGACAGCCGCGACAACGCACCGAGTGCAGCGACCACGGCGGTGTTGAACGAGCCGGGCGCGCCAATGCTGGCCTTGAGGCTGTCGACCACCTTCTCGGTGAAGAACTTTCGCGACGCGCTGGTCGCGATCGAGGCGTGGACGTTGTTGTCAGGTACGTAGCCGGTCAGCGTCACCGTGGCCGCGACCGGATCCTTGTAGGCCTGGAAGATGTAAGGCGGCGCCTTGATCTCGTTGGCGGCGATCGAAAATCCTTCAGGCAGATTCTTCAGCGCCGCCGCGATCGCCTCGCGCCCACCGAGGTCGCGCGCCATGCCGGACAGACTGACCTTGGTGTCTGTTATCGTGATCTTGCCGTCCTTCAGCTTGCCGATCTGGTCGAGCAGCAGCATGGCCGCGGCCTCGAACCGCGCCGGTGCACCGCGCGCCAGGCCCATCTGATCGGCGACCTCGGTCCCGTTGACCTCCTTGCGCGCGGCGTCCGTCAACCGCACCTTCATCGACGGCAGCGGCGCGGAGCCCGACAGCGTGACCCGCACCACGTCGCGCTCGGCGTTCCAGACGAAGGGTTTGGCTTCGGGAACAAGGCGGGTCTGGTCGTCGACCAGCCGTACGCCGGGAACCATCTCGACCGCCGTCACGGCGTCGCGGCGGCCCTCCTCGGAAAATGCATCCGCCGCCAGGCGGACGTCACGGCCGTCGACCGCGATCCGGGTCTTGTCCAGGACGGTCTCCTTGAGCGCGGCCGAGCTGCGGGCCGACAGGTCTGCCTCGACCGGCAAGGTATTATTCCAGGCCGCAAATCCCCACATGACGGCCAGGGGAATCAGCCCTGGCCACCATTTGCTGGCCCACCTGAAAAGCATCTGCATTCGACGACCCGAACTCTGGAACCGGAGACAAAACAAACCCTTGGCAGGCTGTCAAACCGGAAATGGGGCCGTTTCGGGGGCCGTGCGTGGACAATTGGAATAACTTTTTCTTCAAGGGTTATTCCGTAAGTTGAGGGCGGAATGCCCTGGGGTCCGCCAGCCGGTCATGAAACAACTCCGTAACAACGTCATTCGCGCCGGGCTGGGTGCACTATACTTCAGCGGGGCGCACCATCTGCTGCGTCCGCTGCTGTCGGGCGTCGGCGCGATCTTCATGCTGCACCACGTGCGGCCGGCCCGTGAGGGTGCGTTCCAGCCGAACCGGCATCTGGAGGTCACCCCCGATTTCCTGCGCGCAGCGCTGTGCCATCTGCGCTCGCGCGAGATCGACATCGTCAGCATGGACGAACTGCACGACCGGCTGGTGCAGGGCCGGTTCGATCGCCGCTTCGCGGCCATCACCCTCGACGACGGCTACCGCGACAACCGGGACCATGCCCTACCGGTGCTGCGCGAATTCGACGCGCCGGCGGCCATCTACGTCGCCAGCGACTTCGCCGAAGGCACCGGGCGGCTGTGGTGGACCGCGCTGGAGGCCGTCATCGCCAAGGCCGAGCAGGTCGACGTGCAGATCGGCCACTCCGCGCTGCGGCTCGACACGACGAATCCGGCCGCGAAGCAGGCGGCCTTCGACCGTCTGCATGACTGGCTGCGGGCGCTGCCGGGCGAGTACGATTTGAAGCGGGAGATCGAGGCACTTTGCGCCGCGCATGGTGTCGACATGGGCGCGTTGTGCCGCAGCCTCTGTCTGTCCTGGGACGAGGTGAAACGCCTCGCCGCCGATCCGCTGGTCACGATCGGCGCCCATAGCATCAGCCATTGCAATCTCGCCAAGCAGAGCGAGGCGATCGCCACGCAGGAGATGGCCGTGAGCCGGGCGCGGATCGAGAACGCGCTGGAGCGCGAGGTGCTGCATCTCGCCTACCCCTATGGCGACCGCGAAGCCGCAGGAATGCGCGAATTCGCGCTGGCCGCGTCCGCCGGCTTCAAGACCGCGGTGACGACACGCCCTGGCATGCTGTTCGCCGAGAGCGCCGGCCACATGACCGCGCTGCCGCGCGTCTCGCTCAACGGAAATTACCAGGACGCGCGCATCTTGCCGGTGCTGACCTCGGGCGCAGCGACCGCGATGTGGAACGGCTTCCGCCGGATCGCGGCGGCATAGTTGACTCCCCCTCCCGCGGCGCTCAAAACGTCGCCAACCCAAGGGAGGCACCATGTCCAACGATCTTTTTTCGCTCAAAGGCCGCATCGCACTCGTGACCGGAGGCTCGCGCGGCATCGGCAAGATGATCGCGGCCGGATTCCTCGGTGCAGGAGCTGCGAAGGTCTACATCACCGCGCGCAAGGCAGGCCCCTGCGAAGCGACCGCGAAAGAGCTCTCGGCGCAATATGACGGCGAATGCATCGCGCTGCCGATCGACATCTCGACCGTCGAAGGCTGCGACAAGCTCGCCGGCGAAATCATCAAGCTCGAGCCGAAGCTCGACATCCTCGTCAACAATGCAGGAGCCGCCTGGGGCGCGGAGTTCGACGAATTCCCCGAAAGCGGCTGGGACAAGGTGATGGACCTCAACGTCAAGTCGCTGTTCTTCCTGACCAAGGCGTTGGCGAAGCCGCTGCGCGCGGCGGCGTCGCACGAGCGGCCCGCCAAGGTCATCAACATCGCCTCCGTCGACGGCATCTTCGTCAATCCGAGCGAGACCTATTCCTATGCGGCGAGCAAGGCCGCGGTGATCCATCTGACGCGGCGCATGGCGACGAAGCTGATCAAGGACAACATCAATGTCACCGCGATCGCGCCGGGCGCGTTCAAGTCCGACATGAACCGCGCCGCGCGCGACCACGCAGACGACGTCGCCAAGCGCATTCCGTCGCGGCGCATCGGCACCGACGAGGACATGGCGGGCGTTGCGATCTATCTCGCCTCGCGCGCGGGCGATTACGTGGTGGGCAACACCATCGCGGTCGATGGCGGCGTGGTGTATGCGAATGCGGGGCTGGAGATCGCGGGGTAGGCGACGCAAACTGAAAGGCACGTTATACGCGGCGCATTCGGTCCGCTCCCTCGCCCCGCTCTTGCGGGGCCGCGACGAGCTTCGCTCGCGCTGGGAGGGTTGGGGTGAGGGGCCTCTCTCCCCACCCGAGATAGACGTGAGACCTGTACCCCCTCACCCGCCGCGCTTTGCGCGTCGATCTCTCCCCGCAAGCGGGGAGAGGTAAGAAGCCTACGACTCGATCTTCACGTACTCGAAATCACCCGGCTTGTTGTCGATGCCGACCTTCGGCGGCGAAATCCACGACGCGAACTTGCCGGTCTCGGTCACCGGCTGCATCAGCGAGGTGATGAAGTCGCCGTCGGCGATCGAGGGCAGCCACTCGTCCTTGCGCTTCGCCCAGGTGGCATCATCGATCAAGATGCCGTCGGGCGTGGCCTTGATATCCTTGAACTCGCCGATATGGCGATGGAAGGCGACGTTCGGCAGCTTGAGCTGGAAGTCGTAGCCTGCGGTCGAGATCACCTTGTTCCAGCGCAGCATGCCCTTGACGCAATCCTGGCTGTAATCGTCGCGCAGGCGCATGTTGAGCGCGGTCAGCGCCGGCTCGTCGACCAGCTTGATCTCGCCGTTGATGAACTTCAGCACCGGATACGTGGCGTTCTTGAGCTGGTGGTCGTCGTCGATCTGGGTCTCGTGGTAGCGGCCCTTGATGCCGGTGTTGAAGGCGTTGGCCGCATTGGTCGAGACCTCCGAGCCGAAGAGATCAAGCGACAGCGTATAGTGCAGGTTCAGCTTCTTCTGGATGGTCGGAAGATCGATCACACCGAGCGCGCGGACTTTTGCGATATCGGCGGGATCGGTGATGCCGGCTTCGCGCATCGCATCGCAGGTGCGCTGCACGACGCGGGTGATGCCGGTCTCGCCGACGAACATGTGGTGTGCTTCCTCGGTCAGCATGAAGCGGCAGGTGCGCGACAGCGGATCGAAGCCCGACTGCGCGAGGCTGTGCAGCTGCATCTTGCCGTCGCGGTCGGTGAAATAGGTGAACATGAAGAAGGACAGCCAGTCCGGCGTCGCCTCGTTGAAGGCGCCGAGCATGCGCGGCGCATCGGCATCGCCCGAACGGCGGCGTAGCAAATCGTCGGCTTCCTCGCGGCCGTCGCGGCCAAAATACTTCTGCAGCAGATAGACCATCGCCCAGAGGTGACGGCCTTCCTCGACATTCACCTGGAACAGGTTGCGCATGTCGTAGAGCGAGGGCGCGGTCTTGCCGAGATGACGCTGCTGCTCGACCGAGGCCGGCTCGGTGTCGCCCTGGATCACGATCAGACGGCGCAGCAAGGCGCGATATTCGCCCGGGACTTCCTGCCAGGCCGGCTCACCATAATGCTCACCGAAGGGAACGACCCGGTTCTCTTCCTGCGGCGCAAGCAAAATGCCCCAGCGATATTCGGGCATGCGGACGTAATCGAACTTGGCCCAGCCGCGCGGATCGACGGAGTAAGCGGTGCGCAGGTACACCAGCGATTCCTGGAAGCCCTCCGGCCCCATGTCGCTCCACCAGTCCATGTAGCCGGGATGCCAGCCCTCCAGCGCCTTCAGCACCTGGCGGTCTTCAGCGAGATTCACGTTGTTCGGAATCTTGGTCGAGTAGTCGACGTTCATGATGTTCATGTTCATGGTGGACCTCCCGTTGGGGACTAGCTCGTTTAATGAGGCGAATGGCGAGTAGCGAGTGGCGAGTGAAAACTCCTATTCGCCATTCGCCACTCCCTATTCGCTAGACTCGCGTCATATCGAATTTCGGCTTCTGGCCGCTGCCGTAGCGGCGCAGCGCGCCTTCCTCGCCGACCGCGTTGGGGCGCTGGAAAATCCAGTTCTGCCAGGCGGTCAGGCGCGCGAAGATCTTCGATTCCATCGTCTCGGGGCCGACGAAGCGCAGGCTGGCTTCCATGCCGGTGAGGCTGTCGGGCGAGAAGCTGGCGCGCTCTTCCAGGAACACGCGGACCTCGTCGTCCCAATCGATGTCATCGAGCGCGAAGGTGACGAGGCCGAGCTCTTCCGCCTGCTCGGCATCGAGCGCGGTGCCGAGCGTGGCTTCCGCGCGCTCCACATCCGCTGGATCGGCCTGGAAGCGCGATTCCAGCCGCGTCAGGCCGTGGCTCATCGGATAGGGGCCGAAATTCATCGCGGAGAGTTCGATCGACGGCGGCGGACGGTTGTCGCCCTGGCGCGTGCCGATCAGCATGTAGGAGCGGTCGGCCGCGAAGACGAGCTCGGCGAGCGTGCCGGCAAAGCAGGAGCCGGGCTCGACCAGCGTCACCAGCGTGCGCGAGGTGACGTCGATGCGCTTGAGCACGCGCTTCCAGTAGTGGCGGATTTCGTTGACCAGCCAATGCGCCTTGTTGGCTTCGAGGAAGGCATCGCTGGCGAGCACATGGGCGCGGTCGCCATGGCTCTTGAACACCAGCATGGCGATCTCGAGCTCGTTGATGCGCAGGTGCAGGATGGCGTCGTCGAGCTCGCGCGCGACCTGCAACGGCCAGAACGAAGCGCCCTGCGCCATCATGCCGTCGATGTCTGCGGGCGGCGCCGTTTCCGGCGCCTTGATCGAGATGGTGGCGATGCGGGCGGCACGGTCGATGTCGACGGTAACGAAGCCATAGCGGATGCTGGTTTCGTCGATCGTCCGCTTCAGCGGCGAGAGCGCGATGCCCTTGCCGTTGCCGGCGCGCTTCGAGGCAGCCGCGAACTCCTTGGCGCGCTCGATGATCTTCGCTTCCAGCTTGGAGTTCGGCACGATCTCGTCGACCAGACGCCACTGCACCGCGCGCTTGCCCTTCACGCCTTCCTCGATGGTGCAGAAGAAGTCGGCGTGATCGCGGCGCACCTTGCGCTTGTCAACGACACGGGTGAGGCCGCCAGTGCCCGGCAGCACGGCGAGCAGCGGCACTTCCGGTAGCGCCACGGCAGACGCGCCGTCGTCGGCGAGGATGATATGGTCGGTGGCGAGCGCGAGCTCATAGCCGCCGCCGGCGGCCGAGCCGTTCACGACGGTGATGAAACGCTGGCCGGAATTCTCGGACGAATCCTCCATGCCGTTGCGGGTCTCGTTGGTGAATTTGCAGAAGTTCACCTTGTGCGCATGGGTCGAGCCCGCGAGCATGCGGATGTTGGCGCCGGCGCAGAACACGCGGTTCTTGGCCGAGCGCATCACCACGACTTTCACCTCGGGGCGCTCGAAGCGCAGCCGCTGGACCACGTCGGCCAGCTCGATGTCGACGCCGAGATCGTAGGAATTGAGCTTGAGCAGATAGCCCTCGAACAGGCCGCCATTCTCGTCGACATCCATGGTCAGCGTCGCGACGTCACCGTCGACCGCCAGCCTCCAGTGCTTGTAGCGGGACGGTTCGGTCTGGAAATCGATGAATGTCGCGCCGCCTGCGAGGCGCCGATCTTCCCCGGCCATGGGCCACCCTTGAGCTCGTCATGGTTTAAGCGTTAGATGCACAATAGTGCATCTTGTGAGAGGCGTCTAGCCCAAATCTTGACCTAACATGCACTTTGCTTCATCTGAGCGACAGCCGGTCGCAGCCACGCCGCCCTCTACGCGTTACGCAGCCTGGAGACCTCGATCATCCCGCAAGGCGGCCTTTGCAAATTGCGCGATTGCGTCGAGCGTTGGCGCCGGGGCTTCACGTTGAGGAGAATGTCCCGCGCCTGGAATGATCGTCACATCGACCGGGCAATAACATTCCTCCTGCGCGATCTTGACCTGACGCAGCGTCCCGTATTGGTCGTCCCCGCCTTGCACGATCAGGACGGGAACGCGGATGTAGGCCAGATACTCCGAGATGTCCCAGTCGCGGAATGACGGGTCGAGCCAGGCGCCGTTCCAGCCGTAGAAGGCGTTGTCGACGTCCTTGTGCCAGCGCGCGAGCTTTACCTTGAGATCGGTCGTCTCATACGTCGTCTTGATCTCGGCGATCGACTTCACCGAGACGTCCTCGACGATGAAATGCGGTGCGATCAGCGCGATGCCTTGCAGGCGATTGTCCTGATGTGCGCCGGCATAGATCGCCGCGATCGAGGCGCCGTCGGAATGGCCGAGCAACAGGCCGCGCTTGAAGGGAATCGCATCGAGCACCTTCGGCAATACGTCGAGCGCTTCGCGTTGCATGTAGTCGAGCGGCCGCGGCAGCGTGACCGAGCTCGATTGGCCGTAGCCCGCGCGCGAATAGACGAAGATGCCGGCGCCGGTCGCCTGCTGCAGCTTTTCAGGAAAGTCGTTCCACAGACCGACGGAGCCAAGGCCTTCGTGCAGCATGACGATGGTGGGGGCGTCGGTGGCCGGCGGCGCAAGCCATTTGTATTCGAGGCGGGCCGTGCCGATGCTGAGGAAGCCGGCGGGGGTGAGGCTGGTCATGCTGTCGTTCCCGTTCATTTCCGTCATTCCGGACGGATCGCAACGCGAGCCGACCCGGAATGACGAGGCCACTCAATTCGCGCCCTCGCGCAGTTTGAACCGCTGGATCTTTCCCGTTGCCGTCTTCGGCAGTGATTCCACCACGTCGATCCAGCGCGGATATTTCCACGGGCCGATCTTCTGCTTGACGTGCTCCTTCAGCATTTCCTGAAGGTCGTTCGTCTTCACACCCGGGCGCAGCACGACGAACGCTTTCGGCTTCAAGAGCCCCTCCGGATCGGCTTCGGGCACGACGGCAGCCTCCAGCACGGCCGGATGCGTGATCAGCGCGCTCTCGACCTCGAACGGCGAGACCCAGATGCCGGAGACCTTGAACATGTCGTCGGCGCGGCCGCAGAAGGTGTAGCGTCCCTCGGTGTCGCGGACATATTTGTCACCGGTGCGGGTCCACGGGCCCTCGAACGTGCGGCGGCTCTTGTGGCGCTGGTTCCAGTAGCCCTCGCCGGCGGAGGGGGCATCGACCAGGAGCTCGCCGACCTCGCCATCGGCGACGTCCTGACCGGCCTCGTTGACGAGCCGCACCGCATAGCCCGGCACCGGCTTGCCGGAGGAGCCGTATTTGATGTCGCCCGGCGCGTTCGACAGGAAGATGTGCAAGAGCTCGGTCGAGCCGACGCCGTCGAGGATGTCGACGCCGAAGCGCGATTTCCAGCTGCTGCCGACGGATTCCGGCAGCGCCTCACCGGCCGAGGTGCAGATGCGCAAGGACTTGCCGCCGCGCTCACTCTTCATCGCTTCGTCATTCAGCATCGCCGCAAACAGCGTCGGCACGCCGTAGAAGATCGACGGATTGTAGCGGTTCATCAGGTCGAACATGCGCGGCGGCGTCGGGCGTTCGCTATTGAGGATCACGCTTGCGCCGACCGACATCGGAAACGTCAATGCATTGCCGAGGCCATAAGCGAAGAACAGTTTTGCTGCGGACAGGCACACGTCGCTCTCGCGGATGCCGAGCACTTGTTTCGCATAGGTATCGGCGGTCGCCTGCATGTTGGAATGAATGTGGCGCACGCCCTTGGGCATGCCGGTCGAGCCCGACGAATAGAGCCAGAACGCCGGCTCGTCCGGATGCGTCGCGGCCGTTGTGAACTGGTCGCTCTCGCCCGCGAGCTCCTCCGCGAGCTGCTTGTGCCCGTTCTGCTTGGCGCCGGACACCACGACGTGCTCAAGATCAGGCATGCGGCCGACCACGTCCTTGATGACGGGATAGAGCGCCTCGGAGACGAACAGCACGCGGGCGCGGCAGTCGGCGAGGATGTAGGCGTATTGGTCCGCGGTCAGCAGCGTGTTCAGCGGCACCGGCACGACGCCGGCGCGGATCGCGCCCAAAAACACGACCGGGAAATCGACCGTATCCAGCATGATCATCGCCACGCGTTCCTCGCGGCGGACGCCGAGCCGGCGCAGCATGTTGGCGGCGCGCCGGGTCTCACGCTGGAGCTCGCCATAGCTGAGCCGCGAGACGGTGTCGTCGAAGGCGAGCTTGCCTTCCCGGCCCTCCTCGACGTTACGGTCGAGCAGCCAGGTCACCGCGTTGTAGGATCCCTCGCTCACCGTCGTCTCCCCTGAATTTAGAATTATAATTCATAGAAAGACATTGTGACAGCTTGCTGTCAATGCCAGCAGGCACTATGTTTCATTAAAACGCGCCGCAGGACCCCTGTAAAGAAGGCTCATGACCGACAGTCCCGACGCCGAATCCCACTTTCTCGAACAACTCGGGCAGCGCGTGCGCACCATGCGCGCGCTGCGCGGCATGTCGCGCAAGGTGCTCGCCAAAGTATCAGGAATTTCGGAGCGCTACATCGCGCAGCTCGAGAGCGGCAAGGGCAATGTCTCCATCGTGCTGCTGCGCCGCGTCTCCGACGCGATGGGCGCGCATCTCGAAGATCTGCTCCCCTCCGCCGATCCGACACCGGACTGGCAGATGTTTCGCGATCTCCTCCGCAAGGCGACACCGGGCCAGATTGCCCAAGCAAAAGACCTGCTCGCCGGCGGCAGCGCAACTGCGCCGCGGCGCGCGCCGTTCTGCGGCATCGCGCTGATCGGCCTGCGCGGCGCCGGCAAATCCACGCTTGGGCGCATGCTGGCGAAGAAGATCGGCTGGAGCTTTGTCGAGCTCAACAAGGAGATCGAGCAGCAGAACGGCCTCTCGGTCGCCGAGATCATCGCGCTCTACGGCCAGGAAGGTTTTCGCCGCCTGGAGCAGGCCGCGCTGCAGCAGCTGCTTGCACGCAACGAACTGATGGTGCTGGCGACCGGCGGCGGCATCGTCTCCGAGCCGCTGACCTTCGACCAGATCCTGACCTCGTTCTACACGATCTGGCTGAAGGCCGAGCCCGAAGAGCACATGGCCCGCGTCCGCCGCCAGGGCGATCTCCGCCCGATGGCGGATGACCGCTCCGCGATGGCCGAATTGCGCAACATCCTGCTCAGCCGCGAACCGCTTTACGCACGTGCAACGGCGGTCGTGGATACGGCAGGGCTCAGCGTCGATGCGGCCGCTGCGCGACTGATCGATGCGGTGCGGCCGGTGCTGCAGAACGAGGCGCGCAGCTTTGGGCTGCGCAGTGTAGCGCTGTAGAGATGACCGACAGCGACGTCACCACCTCCATGTTCGAGCGGATCGGCGGCAGTGCCACGATCGACCGTCTGGTCGACAGCTTTTACGACCGCATGGACTCGCTGCCGGAAGCGAAGATCATCCGCGCGATGCATGCCGACGACCTCGGCCTGATCAGGGACGTGCTGAAGCGCTATCTGACGGAATGGACCGGCGGCCCAAAGCTCTACACCCCCGAGAAAGGCCATCCCCGATTGCGGCAGCGGCATATCGGCTTTGCCATCGGCGATGCCGAACGCGACTCGTGGATGGCTTGCATGCGCGGCGCGATGGAAGAGACCATCACGGATAGCGCCGCGCGGCAGGACCTCGATCGCGCGATATCAGGCCTCGCCGACTGGATGCGCAACCGGTAGCGCTCGGCGCCGATGAGCGGAGGATATCGCGGGCACGACAGGGCGTGCGAGGCGGCGTGGCAGCGCGACGAATGAAATTCGATCGCCTAGATCGACCAATAATTCGGATGCTGGTAGGACCGCGAGCGGTCGCCCCAGTCGAACTCATCGCCATCGACCTCGCAGGGGCCGCTGCTCAATTGCTCCGGCGTCAGCTCGACCTGGAAGGCCTGACGTCCCGGATCATATTTCAGCGCGCTCCATTGCACGGGGTAGTGATGGTGGGCACCGAATGGCCTGCCGGTCTTGATCACCGCATAGGCAACCGTTCCGCTCACCTTGTCGAGCATCAATCGCTCGATCGTGCCGAGCTTGGTGCCGTCACAACCATAGACGGCGACGTGCTCCACGCGATCACTGGGAACCATGGTGTGTTGCATGGCGTGCTCCCTGGTGTTGTGTAGGTACATTATAGCACAATAGCACAGACGCCGACGTTGGGGGATTGGCGTCAACTACAGCAATTGCGAGCGCACCGCCTCCGCCCCCTCCCGCAACAGCGGCAGGAAGCGGTCGATCAATTCCTGCGCCGGCACGCGGTCGACATGGGCACCCATGTTGATGGCGGCGACGATCACGTCGTCGTAGCGGCGCACGGGCACGGAGATCGAGCGGAAATGCGGCTCGGCTTCGCGATCGACCAGCGAATGGCCCTGCGATCTATCAGCCGCAATGTGCGCGAGCAGCGTCTTCGGGTCGGTCACCGTCTGCGGCGTCAGCGCCTCACGCCTCGTCTTCTTCAGGCGGACAAGCAGATCGGTGTCGTCGAACTGACCGAGCATGGCGCGGCCGACCGAGGTGCAGAACGCCGGCAGCCGGTAGCCGATCTCCAATCCACCGGAGAACATGCGCGCCGGGCTGCTGCGGGCGATGAACACGACGTCGTCGCCGTCGAGCACCGCGAGCGAGGAGATTTCGTTCGCCGCGGTTGCGACGCGATCGAGCACCGGTTGCAACACCGCGACGAGCTGATTGGAACGCAAATAGGACGCCGCCAGCGTCAGCACATGCGGGGTCAGCGAAAACAGCTTGCCGTCACCGGAGACGAAACCGCCACGCTGAAGCGTGAACAGCATGCGCCGCGCAGTGGCGCGCGGCAGATCGGCGGCGCGGGCGAGATCGCTCAGCGTCATTGGGCCTGCACTGGTGCCGAAGCACTGCAGCAGACGCAGGCCACGATCGAGGGCCTCGACGAAATCCGTCGCGCGCTCGTCAGTCTCGCTGCGCTTCAGCTTGGGCATGGGCTCGGGACAATCCTGCAAAATAGTGCTTGCTGCCGATCCCAAGCCTGTCATAATTCGCCCATTCGTTCAATAGGCGAACAAACGCCACTCCACAAGGGATGCACTCGCCATGATGAGCCAGGAGCAGAACGACCTGATCACCCGCACCGGGCCGAAGGACCCCTGCGGCAAGCTGATGCGGAGCTACTGGCAGCCGGCGGCGCTGGTCGATGAACTCGAGGGCGAGCGGCCGATCCGTCCCGTGAAGTTGCTCGGCGAGAACCTGGTGCTGTTCCGCGACGAGCAGGGGCGCTACGGCCTGATCGACCGCCATTGCGCGCATCGCGGCGCCGACCTCGCCTTTGGTCGGCTCGAACATGGCGGGCTGCGCTGCGCTTTCCACGGCTGGCTGTTCGACGCCACCGGCCAATGCATCGAGACGCCAGCCGAGCCGAAGGACTCAAAGCTCTGCCAGAACATCCGCCAGCGTTCGTATCCCGTGGTGGAGAAGAGCGGCATCCTCTGGGCCTATCTCGGCAGGGGCGAGCCGCCGGCATTCCCCGAGATCGATTGCTTCGTCGCGCCCGGCACACACACCTTTGCCTTCAAGGGCCACATGGCCTGCAACTGGCTGCAGGCGCTGGAGGTCGGCATCGATCCCGCGCACGCCTCCTATCTGCACCGCTTCTTCGAGGACGAGGACACCTCCACCGCTTACGGCAAGCAATTCCGGGGCGCATCCGCGGGAAGCGATTTGCCGATGACAAAGATCCTGCGCGAATACGACCGCCCGATCATCAATGTCGAGCACACCGAATACGGCCTGCGGCTGATCGCGCTGCGCGAGATCGACGAGGAGCGCACCCATGTGCGCGTCACCAACCAGCTCTTCCCGCATGGCTTCGTCATCCCGATGAGCACGGAGATGACGATCACGCAGTGGCACGTGCCGGTCGATGACGAGAACTGCTACTGGTACGCGATCTTCACCAGCTATTCCAACCCGGTCGACAAGCAGAAGATGCGCGACCAGCGGCTCGAGCTCTATGAGCTGCCGGATTACAAATCGCGCAAGAACAAAGCCAACGATTACGGTTTCGACCCGCACGAGCAGCAGACCGCGACCTATACCGGCATGGGCAACGACATCAACGTCCACGACCAGTGGGCGGTGGAATCGATGGGCGCGATCCAGGACCGCACCAAGGAGCATCTCGGGTCGAGCGACAAGGCGATCGTGCAATACCGCCGCCTGCTGCGGCAGGAGATCGAGAAGGTCGGCGGCGGCGAAAAGCCGATGCTGTTCCTGGACGCGGCCAATGCGCGCAGCATCCAGGGTCCGGCGACCATGGACGGCATCGGGCCAACCCGCGGCTGGGAGACCTACTGGATGGAAGTCGACGTCAAGCGCCGCCGCGGCGCGCCGTGGACCGCGCCGGTACCGAAGGAGATCGCCGATAATGTGCACCGGCTGACAGCGGCGGAGTGACGTTCGTGCACCGCTCCCATAGAGTGGGCAAAGGCGCAACGCGCCGTGCCCACCATTTCTCCGTGATGGACACAGATCGTGGGCACGCTTCGCTTTGCCCACCCTACGGCAGTTGAGGGAGTGGCCAAGTGACTTTCGTCGCGCGTCATGCGCTGTGGTCGGATGAACAGAAGGACGCGGCCGCGCGCATGCGCCGTCTCGTCGAGGACAGGAATCTCGAGGTCATCCGCCTCGCCTTTCCCGACCAGCACGGCATCTTGCGTGGCAAGACCATCATCGCCTCCGAAGCGATTGCGTCGTTGGAGAACGGCTGCTCCATCACTACCACCATGCTCGCCAAGGACACCTCGCACCGCACGGTGTTTCCGGTGTTCACCGCGGGCGGCGGCTTCGGCATGAAGGAGATGGAGGGTGCGGCCGACGTGCTGATGGTCGCCGATCCCACCACGTTTCGCGTCTTGCCGTGGGCGCCGGCGACCGGCTGGGTGCTGTGCGACCTCTATTTCAATGACGGCCGCCCGGTGCCGTTCGCGACGCGCGGGCTCTATCGCAAGGTGCTCGACGAGCTCGGCCGCCACGGCCACGATTTTGTTGCGGGCCTCGAGGTCGAATTCCACATCTTCAAGCTCGACGACCCCCATATGCGCCCCGAGGACGCCGGCCAACCGGGCACCCCGCCCTCGGTGAGCCTGCTGTCTCACGGCTATCAATATCTCACCGAGCAGCGCTTCGATCAGATGGAGCCGGTGCTGGAGATCCTGCGCCGCGATATCGTCGCGCTCGGGCTGCCGCTGCGCTCGGTCGAGGTGGAGTTTGGACCGAGCCAGTGCGAATTCACCTTCGCGCCGAAGAAGGGCCTCGAGCCCGCAGACAATATGGTGCTGTTTCGCTCCGCCGTGAAGCAGATCGCGCACCGCCACGGCTATCACGCCACCTTCATGTGCCGGCCAAAGCTACCGAACCTGTTCGCGAGCGGCTGGCACCTGCATCAATCGATCGTCTCGCGCGCGAGCGGTGACAATCTTTTCATGGCGAAAGAGGCCGGCCAGCCGCTCAGCGAATTTGGCCGCGCCTATCTCGCCGGCCTGCTCGATCACGCCCGTGCGGCCACCGTGTTCACGACGCCGACCATCAATGGCTACAAGCGCTACCGCTCCTATTCGCTGGCGCCCGACCGCGCGATCTGGGGCCGCGACAATCGCGGCGTGATGATCCGCGTGCTCGGCGGCGCCGGCGATGCCGCCACCCGCCTGGAAAACCGGGTCGGGGAGCCCGCCGCCAATCCCTATCTCTACATGGCCGCGCAGATCCTCGCCGGCCTCGACGGCGTCGACCGCAAGCTCGATCCCGGCCCCTCGGCCGACACGCCCTACGAGACCAAGGCCCCGCTGCTGCCGAAGTCGTTGCGGGATGCGGTCTCCGCGCTGAAGGACGATCCGTTCTTCCGCGAAAAGTTCGGCGCGGAGTTCGTGGACTATTACACCCACATCAAGAACGCCGAGATCGACCGCTTCCTGGCGGAGGTGACCGACTGGGAGCATCGCGAATATTTTGAGATGTTTTGAGGGAGACCGCCTCACGGCGCTGTGAGGCGACTTCATGCCATCTGTTCCGACGACATCACGCCGGTCTTCGACGAAGCCATTTTCCTGCGCCACGAAAACCGCGTGAAAGGCGCGAGGTTTATTGTTGTCTCCCATGATCAACAGTGGAGTTCGATCATGTTGGGTCAATTGTTCAGCCTGATCTATCGCCTGTCCTGCCGGGCTACCCTGCTTGAGATCGGCACCCACCGCCTCGCCCGCTGACGGCGCGCAAGTCAGGTCAGACGGACTGACCAAAGGGAGGGTTTCCATGCGCAAGCTGATCCTGATCGCGACGTTGTCGCTGCTGGCAGGTCAAGCCTATGCCGGCGGTTCACGCAGCCTGAGCCTGGCTGCAACCAACGCGAGCCAGGCGACCGAGCAGCCGGCAACTCAGGCCCCGCCGCAAGCAACGCAGGCTCCGACCACAACGCCGCAGGCGAATGTCCAGACGGCGACCACCACACCAGCGTCAAGCCAGCCGGCAGTTCCAGCACAAGCCGCAACAGTGCCGGCCGCAACGCCCGCGCAGACCGCCAAGCCGAAGCACCGCCAGCCGTCCACCGCGGCACGCGTGATCCGCGAATTGCATCGGCACGGTATTTATTGGTGAGAGACCGGTGTCGTCCTGGCGAAAGCCAGGACCGATTACCCCATGGAGAGGTTTGGGGACGACCGGTCGTTCGCGACTGATTGCGGCTGCAACCGATAGATCACGCGGTGGGTCCTGGCTTACGCCAGGACGACGGCGCGTTCGCGGCACGGACCTTTCCGCGCCTCACGCCGCCTCAAATCCCCAAATATTTGTGCTGCAGATCCGGCTCGGCCATCAGCTCGTTCGACGTGCCGCTCCACACCGTCTTGCCGCGCTCGATGATGAAGTGGCGATCGCAGATGCGGGCGAGGTGGTCGACGTTCTTGTCGACGACCAGGATCGATTGGCCCCGGCTTTTCAGCAACGACAGGCAATTCCAGATCTCTTCGCGGATCAACGGCGCGAGACCCTCGGTGGCTTCGTCCAGAATCAGGAGTTTCGGGTTGGTCATCAGCGCGCGGCCGATGGCGAGCATCTGCTGTTCGCCGCCGGAGAGCTGATTGCCCATGTTGGCGGCGCGCTCGGCGAGGCGCGGGAACAGCACGTAGATTGCGGCGAGCGTCCAGGGATTGGCGCTATCAAAGCGGTCGGCGGCGGCCGCGACGAGATTCTCGCGCACGGTGAGGTTCGGAAAGATCTGGCGGCCCTCGGGCACGAGGCCGATGCCGAGCTTGGCGATGCGGTACGACGGCAGCTGCCGGACCTCCGTACCCGCAAAGCGGATGCTGCCGGCGCGTGCCGGCGTCAGGCCCATGATCGAGCGGATCGTCGTGGTCTTGCCCATGCCGTTGCGGCCCATCAGCGAGACCATCTCGCCCGGCCTGATCGACAGGGACAGGCCGAACAGCACTTGGCTGAGACCGTAACAGGTCTCGATGCCGTCGACGTCGAGCAGCGTATCAGCCATGGTGCGTCACCACATGCTGGTCGCCGAGATAGGCGCGCTTGACGTCCTCGTTGGCGCGGATCGCCGCGGGATCTCCGGACGCGATGACGCGGCCATAGACCAGCACCGAGATGCGGTCGGCGAGCGCGAACACCGCCGGCATGTCGTGCTCGACCAGCACGATCGAGACTTCTCTCCGCAGCTCCTGCAGCAGCTTCACCATGCCCTGCGATTCGGTGACGCCGAGCCCGGCCATCGGCTCGTCGAGCAGCAGCAGCTTCGGCTTGCTGGCGAGCGCGACCGCAAGCTCGATCTGGCGCCGCTCGCCATGGCTGAGCTTCGACACCAGAACATCGGCGCGATGAGCCAGACCGACGCGGTCGAGCGCGGCGTGCGCGGCATCGCGCAGGCCCTTCTCCTTCCGCGCATTGGCGAAAAAGCGGAATGAGTGACCTGCATGCGCCTGCGCCGCCAGCGCGACATTGTCGGCGGCGGTGAAGTCGAGCAGCAGCGAGGTGATCTGGAATGAGCGGGCGAGGCCCAGCGCGCAGCGGCGATAGGCCGGCAGATAAGTGATGTCCCGTCCGCCCAGCGAGACGCTGCCGGAATGCGGTTCGAGGTGCCCGGTAAGCTGGCTGATCAGCGTGGTCTTGCCGGCGCCGTTCGGACCGATGATGGCGTGCAACTCGCCGGCCGCGACGTCGAGCGAGACGTTGTCCGTCGCGACGATGCCGCCGAAACGGCGCACCAGCTTTTCGACGCGGAGCAGCGGTTCAGCCACGATTGAGCCTCCCCAGAAGGCCCATGATGCCGCCGCGGCCGAACAGCACGATCAGCAGCAACAGCGGGCCCATGATCAGTGCCCAATATTCGGTGATCTGCGACAGAAACTCTTCCAGCAGCAGATAGACCACCGCACCCATGACGGGGCCGAACAGCGTGCCCATGCCGCCGAGAATCACCATCACCATGAGGTCACCGGAGCGGGTCCAGTACATCACGGCCGGGCTGACGAAATCGGTATTGTTGGCGAGCAGCGCGCCGGCGAGGCCGCACATGGTGCCTGATATGACGAAGCAGACGAGCTGGTAGCGCTTGGCGGGAAAGCCGATCGCCTGCATACGCTGCTCGTTGGAGCGCAGGCCCTGCACGACGAGGCCGAAGCGCGAATTGACGATGCGCCAGATCAGGAAGATCACGCCGAACAGACAGGCAAGGCAGAGATAATAAAACTGCGTGCGGTTCGACAGGTTGATCAGGCCGGAGAAGTCGCTCCGCTTGTAGACGGTCAGGCCGTCATCGCCGCCGTAGCGCGCAAGGCCCGAGGCGACGTAATAAGCCATCTGCGCGAAGGCCAGCGTGATCATGATGAAATAGACGCCACGCGTTCGCAGCGAGAGCGCGCCGATCACCAGCGCGTAAATTGCAGAGGCCGCGAGCGCGACCGGGAACTGGATGAAGCCGCTTCCGACACCTTCCTGCGCGAGCATGCCGACGGCGTAGCCGCCGATGCCGAGATAGGCGGCGTGACCAAAGCTCATCATGCCGCCAAACCCCATGATGAGGTTGAGGCTCGCCGCCGCCAGCGCCAGGATGACGATGCGGGTGAACAGCGTCAGGATGAAGATGTTGCCGGACAGATAGGAATAGAGCGGCAGCAGCACGAGGCCCGCCAGCATCACGGCCGTGACGGCCTTGCTTACCGAGAAAGTCTTCATCGACGGTTGGCCGGAAACAGCCCCTCCGGCCGCACCACCAGCACGATCGCCATCAGCAGATAGATGAGCATGGACGACAGCGCGGGCGCGGCAGTGGAGGCCGCGGCACCGCTCAGCACCTGCCGCAACAGGTTGGGCAGGAAGGCGCGGCCGAGCGTGTCGATCATGCCGACGAAGATCGCGGCGAGGAAGGCGCCACGGATCGAGCCGATGCCGCCGATCACGATGATGACGAAGGCGAGGATCAGGATGTTCTCACCCATGCCGATCTGCACGGTGAGGATCGGCGCCTGCATCAGGCCGGCCAATCCTGCGAGCGCGGCGCCAAGCCCGAACACCAACGTGTAGAGCAGCTTGATGTTGATTCCGAGCGCGCCGATCATCTCGCGGTTGGAGGCGCCGGCGCGGATCAGCATACCGATGCGGGTGCGCATCACGCCGAGATAGAGCAGCAGCGCAACCAGCAGCGCGACGATGATGATCGCAAGCCGATAGGCGGGATAGTGAATGCCGGGCAGGATCGGCACCGGCACGGTGAGCCAGGCCGGGAGCGGCAGCGCCAGGCCCGCCGGGCCCCAGATCAGCCGCACAGCCTCGTTGAAGAACAGGATCAGGCCGAAGGTCGCGAGCACATGGTCGAGATGGTCGCGGCCGTAGAGATGCCGCAGCGCACTCATCTCCAGCACGATGCCAAGCACGAGGGTCGCACTGAGCGCCAGCAGTGCGCCGAGCAGGAAGCTCCCGGTCCACGCGGCGAAGGTCGCGGCGAAATAGGCGCCCATCATATAGAGCGAGCCGTGCGCGAGGTTGACGAGATCCATGATCCCGAACACCAGCGTCAGGCCGGCGGCGAGCAGGAACAGCAGCAGGCCGAATTGCAATCCGTTCAAGAACTGTTCGACAACGAGCAGCATCAAGACTCTTTCAGGCGCACACGCACACGCGCCGATGTTCGAACACAGTCGCCATCAGTGAAAGAGCTCCCCCCGCCTCTTCAAGGCGGAAAAATGGGTAATGGCAGTATCGTTCCGAGGCAAGAGCGATTCGACATTGAACATGCACTTTGTTGCATGCCGGTGCATGCGCTCGAAATCACCCTTGTAAATTCGTCCCTGCAGAACCCGCCCGGCAAAGGCTCCGCACAGGGTGAGGCAGCCTGCCGCACCCAAACGATAACCCTCCCCCCGTTTTCCAGGGAGAGGGGTGCGCGCGAGGCCCGGATGAAAGGGCGACGTCTAGTGCGACGTGACCTGGTGGGGAAAATCGTCCGGCTCGTTGAGTTCGCTGTTGGCCGTCGAGGCCTCCAGCGCCGCCATCCGGAACAGGTAGGCCAGCGTTGCCAGCCCGGTATCTTCGGCCATCTGCGCCAGCTCGAGCGCCATGTCGGACATGTAGCCGAGATTCTCGTCCTTGGTTTCCGCCATGATCTGGCTGTCCCGCATCATATTCGACATTTCAGGCGCTCTTTCGTTGCGCGGCTGTGCGGCCGCAGAGGTTGGCACGGGCGAGGCAATCGAGACGGGGTCCGTCCTGATGGACGACGTTCTTCATCCCGATACGGTCGCGCACGATGTTCAGCGATTCCTGGCGGACCTCGATGGTCGCGGCCATGGTCCAGGAGTCCTCGATCAAGGCCGGCAATCCCAGCGGCGTGACGACAAAGCCGATGTCTTGAAAACGGGGCAGCCACCATGTCTCCATGACAAGGCAAAGCCGCTCGATGCCCTGATCGAGGCAGAACTCCTGCGCCGCCGCCATCAGTTGCAGATTGAACGCGCCATCACGGCGCTCGCGCGTCACGAAGAAGCGCGACCACTCCCAGACCTGCGGGTCTACCGGACAGCCACGCACCGCGGCGAGATGGGGGAACACGTCGCTCATCATGGTCGGCTTGGTGGTCGGATACAGGCGCGAGCCACCGAGCACGCGGCGGTTCTCGAGGGCCAGCAAATAGATCGCGTCCTCATTGTCGTAGGCATCGATCTCGCGGCTGTCGGGCTTGCGCAGCCCCTCCCATTTCCGCTCTTCGACGAAAATCTCGTGACGTACCCGGAAATGCTGCTCGAGGACATCCTCGTAGAGGTGCCGGTTGACGGCAGAAATCACATGAATCATGAACTCCCCCATAGTTTGAAATGGGGGCAGCCTCAGCGAAAAAGGCCAAATCGACTATTGGGAAATTTCCCAGTAGGCGACGATTTCAGGGATTGATGATTCTTTGGCGGATCGCGATCGCGACCGCATGCGTCCGGTTGACGGCGCCGAGCTTGCGCGCAGCGGTTGCAAGATGCTCTTCCGCGGTGCGCTGCGTGATGTTCAGAATCTCGCCGATTTCCCAGGCCGACTTGCCCTGCGACGCCCAGGCGATCACCTCGCGCTCGCGCGGGGTCAAGCGTGCCGACGGATGCGGCGACGGTGCAAGCAAACGACGAATGTGATCGAAGCCGTACATCGCGATCAGATGCAGGGCCGGCTTGCTGCGGACGTTGAGATCGAGATGAACGCCGCCGAGCGAGACACCGGCCTCATACCCGGTCAAGCCGTGGATCGGCACGACAAAGCCGCGCGACATGCGGAAATCGACAGCGCGCCGCATCACCTCCACCGCACCCGGCTCGAACTCCGCGTCATAGGGCGCTTCCGACCATTCGAACGGATTGACCGTCTGGCGGCACTTCCGAATCACGGGATCGACGCGATCGTAGCTCTTTTCGGTATAGAGGCTGAACCATTCGGCCGGCCATTTCTTGGCCAGCACCATCTGGGAAAAGCGCTGATCGGGATTCGGCAATCCGGTGACGATGATGTGCTCGAAGCCATAGCGGCCAAAGGTGATGGCGAGCGCATCCATCGCATCCGGAACCCTGTCATAGGCTCCCAGCCCTTCGATGAAGTCCAGCGCTTCGCGGCCATAATCCACGGCGGACATTGGTGCGTTTCCTGCCTCCTCGCCGCTCGATATAGCACGTCTTGGGCGGCCGCCTCAATTCACTGCATCCGTAATTTCCCGGTGTGGCACTCGCACCGAAGATTTAATCTACTTGTGGAGGAAGTGACGCCCAGTTACACCCAACGCTTCTAGAGCGGGAAAACCACGATGGAAGATGAGAACATCGCGCTCAACAGCGTGCTTGGCCTGGAATTGAACCGCGTGTTTTTCGCCGTCCGCGATACGGCAAACAAGCAGAAGATCATCGAGTTCGCGCGCGACGTGCTGCAAAGCGAACGCCCGAAGCTCGTCGACAGCGTCTCGCCGGAAAAACCCGCGGGCTAGCCGCGCAGGTCGCAGCGGATACCCCCCCGATGCAGCCGATTGTGCAACGATGCCCTTCGTTTTGAGCGCGCTGACCTTGGTTGAAACAATCTGACTGCGACGTTGCCCATCCTTTCCCACTTCGATCAGAGCCCACTTGCCGCTGGATGACATCACGGTTGTCGTGAGATGATCGCCGCCACGATCGTCTTTCGGATGCCAAGACCATGATGACCCTGCGCCAGGTTGAAGTGATCCGTGCCGTGATGGTGACGGGCACCATTGGCGGCGCGGCAAAGCTGTTGAACGTATCGGCACCGGGGATCAGCCGGCTTGTCAAATACACCGAGCGCTCGCTCGGCATCCGCTTCTTCCAGCGCCAGAACGGCCGCTACTTCCCGACGCCGGAAGCCGAGAACATTTTCGAGCAGATCAACGGCGTCTACAAGAAGGTCGACGATCTCTCCGAGATCATCTCCAAGATCGGCCGCGGCGGATTGTCGGAGCTGCGCATCGGCTCGGTGCCCAGCATCTCGCAGGTGATGGTGCCGCGCGCGATCGAGCGGGTCCGCCGCCGCTATCCCGATCTCGGCATCGACATCAACATCCTCAAGCTCGAGGAAGCGATCGACTATCTGATGCTCGGCCGCGGCGAGTGCGTGGCGATGAGCTACCGGCTCGAGCACTCCGGGCTCGACTTCATGCCGCTCGCCTCTGGCGAGCTCTATTGCATCGTGCCGCCGGGCCACGAGCTCGCCGGGCGCAAGCAGGTCTCGGCCGCCGAGATCACCCGCTACCCGCTGATCGGCATCGATCCCAACGACCCCTATGGCCGGATCATGGCCGAGATTTTTGCGCGCAACCGGCTGGAGTACAACATCACCATCCGCGCGCGCTTCGGCACCACGGTCTGCGCGCTGGTGAAGGCCGGGCTCGGCATCGCCATCATCGACCAGTTCACGGTCGCCCATGGCGGCTATCCCGGGATCGAGCTGATCAAGATCACCGAACCGACCCGGTTCGACACCTACATCGCGGTCAAGCGCGGCGCGCCGCTGTCGCTCCATGTCGAGCATTTCATCGAGGCCCTGCGCGCCGAGATGCGCGCGGTCGAACCGTCCCGCGGCCCCGGCAAGGCCGCCGCAGCGCGCGGACGGAGGAAATAACATAATGTTAGGTTTGTCGGATAAATGAGTAATTGTGTTAGGCAGGGGAATGACTATCGTCCCTCTTGGAATTGCGCGGATTTCTCCGCTAATGGCCGGACATCAACGCGCCCCAAAAGCCTATCAAGAGACGATAGTGGATCATGTCTAGCCGCGCCCCCGCTGCCCCCAAAAAGCTCCTGACCGGCCTGATCGGTGCGCCGATCGCTCATTCCGCCTCTCCCGCCATGCACGAGCGCGCCGCCGAGGCTCTCGGACTGCGCGGCCATTATCAGCTCATCGAGGTCGCCGGCGCCGATGCGACCGGGCTGAGGATGATGCTCGAAGGCGTGCGGCGGCTCGGCTTTGCCGGTGTCAACGTCACCTTTCCCTACAAGGAGGCGGTGGTACCGCTGCTCGACGCGCTGGCGCCGGGCGCGGCCGCCATGGGCGCGGTCAACACCGTGGTCGTGAAGGACGGCCGGCTGATCGGCCACAATACCGACACCACGGGCTTTGCCCGTGCGGTATCACCGCTGCTGACGCCATCAGGCAACGCGGTGGCGGTGATCGGCGCCGGCGGCGTCGGCAAGGCGATCGCCTTTGCCCTGGCGGACCGAAAAGTTTCCGACATCCGCATCTTCGACAGTGAGCCGGCGCGGGCCGAAAGGCTTGCCTCGCTCCTGAACGCCACAGGCGCAAGAGTCGTAACCAGCGTCGAGAGCGCGCTGGATGGCGCCACCGGCCTCGTCAACGGCACGCCGGTCGGCATGCTGCCGAACCGCAACACGCCGGTGCCGCCGGCGCTGCTTCGTGCAGACCTGTGGGTCGCGGATGCCGTCTATTCGCCGCTGATCACGCCGCTCCTTGCCGCAGCGCAAGAGAAGGGCGCGCGCGTCATGACCGGCCGGGAGCTTGCAATCTACCAAGCCGCCGACGCCTTCGAATTGTTCACCGGCCTTGCCCCGTCGACCGAAGTCATGGGAGAGGCTTTTGACGCCGTGATGGCTGCGCGCAGCGCCGCCTATCAGGCAGCTTGAGGCGAAGCGGCCGGACACAAGGCCGCTTGCAAAATTGAAACGGGAGGAGAGGACGATGAAATCAACGCTACTGGTGGGCGCGCTGCTCACTGCAATCACGACGACGGGCGCCTTCGCACAGGCGATCAAGCTCGCCGACGTCGCCGAGCTCTCTGGCGGCGGCGCCACCGTCGGCACCAACTGGAAGAACGGCATCGATCTCGCGATCGAGGAGATCAACGCCAAGGGCGGCGTGCTCGGCCGCAAGCTTGAAGTCACCCATGCCGACTCGCAGTCCAATCCCGGCGTCGCCCGCGCGCAGGTGCAAAAAGCACTCGACGCAGAACCCTATGTGCTGCTCGGGCCCGGCTATTCCGGATCCGTGAAGGTCACCGCGCCGCTCGCAGCCGAAGCCGGTATCGCGCAGATCATGGGCGGCGAAGCTGCCGAACTGACGCAGGCCGGCAACAAGTTCCTGTTCCGCACCTCGTTCGGCCAGCAATCCTCGATGCCGAAGGTGGCAAAGTACATCCACGACGACATGAAGGCGAAGTCGGTCGCGGTGGTCTGGGTCAACAACGATTTCGGTCGCGGCGGACGCGACGTCGTCATCAAGGAGCTCGAGCGGCTCGGCTCCAAGGTCGTCGCCGACCTCTCCACTGAGGCGGGCCAGGCCGATTTCGCCGCCGACGTCGGCAAGATCAAGGCTGCCAATCCCGACGCCGTCTTCGTCTATCTCAACGAGGAAGAGAGCGCGCGCATCCTGAAGGAGCTGAAGCGCCAGGGCGTCACCGCACCGCTGATGGGCGAGACCACGCTGATCGGCCAAAAGGTGATCGAGCTCGCCGGCGACGCCGCCAACGGCGCCCGCGGCCATGTCGGTCTCACCACGGATGCCCCAGTCGACCTGATCAAGGGTTTCCGCGACCGCTTCTCGAAGAAGTACAACTATGTCCCCGACCATAACGGCCTGAAGGGCTACCTCGCCGTCTACATGGTGAAGGCCACCACCGAGAAGATGGGCAAGGTCGATCCCAAAGCCTTCGCCGACACGCTCCACGGCTTGACGATCAAGGCCGCGGATGAGCCGGGCATTTTGATGGACGTCACCTTCGATGCGAACGGCGACATCGATCGCCAGAGCTTTCTGGTCGAGGTCGTCGAAGGCAAGCAGGTCGTGAAGCAGGTGCTGCCGAAGATGAAGTGAGGCGTTCTTCGCCTCTCCTCGCAGGCGGGGAGAGGCCGGAATTTGCAAAGCAAATTCCGGGTGAGGGGGAGCCTCACCCCGACCCTCTCCCCGCAAGCGGGGAGAGGGAGAAGAAAGAGGGGAAAATGTCCAATCTGTTCGATCTTCTGGTCGCGGGACTGGCCACCGGCGCGATCTATGCGCTGGTCGCGGTCGGCTTCACGTTGCTGTGGCAGACCTCGCAGACCATCAATTTCGCGCAAGGCGAGTTCGTGATGCTGCCGGCATTCCTGATGCTGGCGGCGATGCATGTCGGCGCGCCGTTCTGGCTCGCGATCATCCTCGGCATTCTGCTGTCGATGATCCTGCTGGGCCTCGCCTTCAAGATGCTGCTGGTCGACCCGATGATGCGCCATGGTGTTCTGCCGCTGGCGATCGCGACCATGGCGCTCGCGATCGGCATCAAGGAGGCCGTCAAGCAGTTCTTCAGCGCAGAGGCTTCGCCCTTCCCGTCGATCGTGCCGACCGGTGACATCTCCGTGCTCGGCCACGCCGTCTCGCTGCAAAGCATCGGCGTCCTGGTCGTTGCCATCCTTGCCGTATTCGGCCTGACCACGCTCCTGAACCGCACTTCACTCGGCCACCAGATGCAGGCGGCAGCCCAGAACCCGACGGTGGCGCGCATCATCGGCGTGCCCGTCGAGCGCATGATCCTGCTCACCTTCCTGATCAACGCCTTCCTGGTCGCGCTGGCTTCGCTGCTGATCACGCCGATCTATCTGGCAAAATTCTCCTCCGGCGAGGTGCTTGGCCAGGCGGCCTTCATCGCGGCGATCGTCGGCGGCTTCAACCAGGTCCGCGGCGCGATCGCCGGCGGCCTTCTGATCGGCGTGCTGGACAATCTCGCGGCCTCCTATGTCTCGACGCAGTATCGCGCCGCGGTGCCGCTGATCTTCCTGATCGTCGTCATCCTGTTCCGGCCGCAAGGACTGCTCGGCCGCGCCGAGGAGCGCACGGTATGAGCGGCTTCGCCAAACCCCTGAAGATCGCGCTCGGCCTCATCGTCATTGCCGGCCTGATCGTCGTCCCCATGAACTTCAACCGCTACGGCCTGTTCATCCTGAGCCAGTGGGCGGTGATGACGATTGCCGCGATGGGGCTCAACCTCACGCTCGGCTATGCCGGACAGGTCTCGCTGGCGCAGGGCGCGTTCGTCGGCATCGGCGCCTATGCGGCGGCGATCATGACGACGCATGGCTGGC
Organism: Bradyrhizobium manausense; assembly: GCF_018130615.1. Lineage (GTDB taxonomy): Bacteria > Pseudomonadota > Alphaproteobacteria > Rhizobiales > Xanthobacteraceae > Bradyrhizobium > Bradyrhizobium manausense_A. Next base: position 700,674 of record NZ_JAFCKB010000001.1, on the reverse strand, counting down.
CGCTGCCGGCAGCGATTGCGGCTGCGATCGTGCTCAGCTTCGCAGTCGGCTGGGTGCTCGGCTATCCCGCGCTGCGCGTGCAGCATCATTACCTTGCCTTCGTCACGCTGGCGTTCTCGACGCTGGCCTTTTTGGTGTTCCGCAACGAGAGCTGGCTCACGGGCGGCATCTACGGCATCTCCAACATTCCGCGGCCGCACGTCTTCGGCATCGCGACCAACAAGCCGCTGCCATTCTATTATGTCTGCCTCGGATCGCTCGCGATCGTCTCGGTCGCGGTGTGGTGGCTGATCCGATCGCCTTGGGGACGCGCCTTCATGGCGCTGCGCGAGAATCCGCTGCGTGCGCAGTCACTCGGCATCGACACCCGCCGCTACACGCTGATGGCCTTTGCGATCGGCTCGGCGCTCGGCGGCGTGGCCGGCGCGCTCTATGCGCCGCTGACGCAATATATCGACCCCGTTCCCTTCAACCTGTCGCTCTCACTCGACCTCCTGATGATGGTGATCGTCGGCGGCGCCGGCTTCTATTTCGGCCCGTTCCTGGGAGCGATGATCGCGGTGCTGCTGCCGGAATGGCTGCGCTTCACGGAGGGCTATTATCTGATGCTCTATGCGATCGCGGTGATGGCATTGCTGATCTGGTCGCCGACCGGCATCCTGGGAATTCTCGACCGCTACATGGCCGCACGGCGCACCAAGGCAGCCTCAGCGCTGCGCGCCGTTGCCAAGTCCCGCCTGGAGACGGCGCAATGAGTGCGGTGCTCGAAGTCACAAATATCAAGAAGAACTTTGGCGGCATCAGCGCCGTCGACGGCGTCTCGTTCGACGTCCACGAGGGCGAGATCCTCGGCCTGATCGGCCCGAACGGCTGCGGCAAGTCGACCCTGTTCAACTGCATCCTCGGCCAGCTCACGCCGTCAGGCGGCGAGGTCAAGCTCGACGGCAAGGTCGTCACCGGCTTGCGCCCCTCCGAGCTCAACAAGCTCGGCGTCAGCCGTACTTTCCAACTCTTGCAGGTGTTTCCAAAACTCTCGGTGCGCGAGAACCTGATCCTCGCCGGCCAGGAGCATCAGGGCAACATGGCCTCGCGCCTGGTCGGCCGCTCCGATGCCGGACTGACCGACGCGGCCAACCAGATGATCGGTTTTTTCAAGCTCGACCACCTCGCAGCCGAGCCCGCCGGCGGCCTCTCCTACGGACAGCAAAAGCTGCTCGATGCCGCCATGGCCTTCATGGGCGGGCCGCGACTGGTGCTGCTCGACGAGCCCGCCGGCGGCGTCAACCCGACGATGCTGTCTGACCTCAAGGAGCGGCTGGTCGCGATCAACCGCGAGAAGAACGCGACCTTCGTCGTGATCGAGCACAACATGGAGTTCGTGATGTCGCTGTGCTCACGCGTGATGGTGATGGCGGAAGGCAAGGTGCTGGCGATGGGCCGGCCGGACGAGGTGCGCAAGAACCCCGCCGTGATCGAAGCCTATCTCGGACATTGAGGTGCAACGATGAGCGACCCGATCCTCTCGGTTCACAATCTCGTCGGCGGCTACGGCAAGATGACGATCTTGAACGGCACGACATTCTCGGTGCCGCCGGCGACCATCACCACCATCATCGGCCCGAACGGCGCCGGCAAGTCCACTGTGTTCAAGGCGATCTTCGGCCTGCTCAAGCTGCGCGAGGGCAAGATCAGCTTTGCGGGACGTGACGTCACCAATTTGAGTCAGCGCGCGCTGCTCAATGCCGGTATCTGCTACGTGCCGCAGGGCCGCAACATCTTTCCGGAACTGTCGGTGCGCCACAATGTCGAGCTTGGTGGCGTCGCTGCCGGCAAGGGCATCGACCTGCCGACGCGGATCGAGGCCGCACTCGACCTGTTTCCCGCGCTGCGCCGCAAGTCGACGCAGCAGGCCTCGACACTCTCGGGCGGTGAGCAGAAGCAGCTCGAGATCGCCCGCTCGCTGCTGCTCGAGCCAAAGCTCGTGCTGATCGACGAACCTTCGATCGGCCTCTCGCCGCTGATGGTGCAGCAGACCTTCGACATCCTCAAGAGCTTGCGTGGCCGCGGCGTCACGATCCTGATGATCGAACAGAACGCGCGCTCGGCGCTGGAGATCTCCGATATCGGCATCGTGCTCGAGCTCGGCCAGACCCGCATGGTCGACAAGGCAGAGCGCATCCTCAACGACCCACGCATCGGCCAGCTCTTCCTCGGGGGCGCCATGGAGGAGAGCGCAGCATGAGCGCGCCTCTGCGTATCGCCGTTGCCGGCGCCGGCCTGATCGGCCGCCGCCATATCGAATTGGTCGAGGCATCGCCGGACTGCATGCTGGCCGGTATCGCCGACCCCTCCCCCGCCGCGAAAGAATATGCGCAGGCGCGCAATACGCCCTGGCATGTCGATCACCGCGCACTGCTGGCAGGCGAGAAACCGGACGGTCTCATCATTGCCTCGCCGAACGCGCTGCATTCGCCGGTGGCGCTCGACTGCGCACAAGCCGGAGTGCCCGCGCTGATCGAGAAGCCGGTCACCGACACGGTCGCGGCCGCGCAGCGCCTCTGCGCAGCCGTCAAGCGGACCGGCGTGCCGATGCTGGTCGGTCATCACCGCCGGCACAATCCGATCATCAAGGCCGCACGCGAAAGCGTGGCGAGCGGCATGCTCGGCCAGCTCACGGCCGTGGCCGGACTATGGCTCCTGAAGAAGCCTGATGATTACTTCGACGTGAGTTGGCGGCGCGAGGCAGGCGGCGGCCCGCTACTCATCAACCTCATCCACGACATCGACAATCTTCGTTTTATCTGCGGCGAAATCACCGAAGTGCAGGCGATGACCTCGAACAAGGTTCGCGGCTTCGCCGTCGAGGACACCGCTGCACTGCTGCTGCGCTTTGCCAGTGGCGCGCTGGGAACGGTAACCGTGTCGGATGCGACGCCGGCCCCGTGGAGCTGGGAGCTCGCGTCGGGCGAGAACGCTGCGTACCCCAAGCAGGATCAGCCCTGCTACATCTTCACCGGCACCCGCGGCTCGCTCTCCGTGCCAAACATGGAGCTGTGGTCCTACAAGCAGCCGCCCGGTTGGCACGCGCCGCTGTCGCGCGAGACCATCGCGCCGCCGGCATCCGATCCGCTGGCAGAGCAGCTCAGGCATTTCTGCGCGGTGATCACGGGCCGCGAACAGCCACTGATCTCAGTCGAAGATGCGATGGGCACGCTCGCGGTCGTCGAGGCCGTCAGCGAAGCGGCACGCACGGGCCAGAAAATATCGCCGGGCCACATCATGGAGCAGGCAGCATGAACAAGCGCTCGATCGCGACCGTCTCCCTCTCAGGCGCGCTGGACGAAAAACTGCGCGCGATCGCATCCGCCGGCTTTGAAGCGGTGGAGATCTTCGAGAACGATCTGCTGTCGTTCGGTTCAGGCCCGCGCGACATCGCAAGTCTCTGCAAGGATCTCAATCTGGAGATCTGCGCCTTTCAGCCGTTCCGCGATTTCGAGGGCATGCCGGAGCCGCAGCGCTCGCGCAATTTCGCCCGCGCCGAGCGCAAGTTCGATCTGATGCAGGAGCTCGGCACCGATCTGCTGTTGATCTGCTCCAACGTGTCGCCGGCCTCGCTCGGCGGCATCGACCGCGCTGCCGATGATTTTCGCGAGCTCGGCGATCGCGCCGCCAAGCGGGGCTTGCGCGTCGGCTACGAGGCGCTGGCCTGGGGCCGCCATGTCAACGACTATCGCGACGCCTGGGAAATCGTCCGCCGCGCCGATCATCCCGCCATCGGCGTCATCCTCGACTCTTTTCACGCGCTGGCGCCGGGCTTCCCGACCCGCGCGATGGCCTCGATCCCCGGCGACAAGATTTTTCTGGTGCAGCTTGCCGACGCACCCAAACTCGAGCTCGACATCTTGTCGTGGAGCCGGCACTTCCGCTCGTTCCCCGGTCAGGGCGACCTGCCGGTCGGAGAATTCATGCAGGCGATCGCCGCGACTGGCTATGCCGGCCCGTGGTCGCTGGAGATCTTCAACGACCAGTTCCGCGCCGGCTCGGCGGCGCAGACCGCGGTCGACGGACTGCGCTCGCTGATCCTGCTGCAGGACCAGCTCGCCCCGGACTGGCCGAAGCTCGTCGGCGAGCCCCTGGCGCCGAAGGCCAAGAGCCACGGCACCGGCTTCATCGAATTCGCCGTCAACGAGACCAAGGCCGGCGAGCTCGCGCATCTGTTTTCACAGCTCGGCTTCCGCAAGACCGGCAAGCATCGCAGCAAGGCGGTCGAGCGCTGGTCGCAGGGCAAGGTCGAGCTCGTGATCAATTCGGAGACCGACGGCTTTGCGCATTCGCACTATGTCACGCACGGCCCCGGCGTCTGCGCCATCGCGCTCGATGTCGACAATGCCGGCCTCGCCATGCAGCGCGCCGAGACGCTGAAGGCGCGCACCTTCTATCAGCCGGTCGGACCGGGCGAATTGGAGATCCCGGCGATCCACGGCGTCGGCGGCAGCCTGCTCTACTTTCTCGACCAGGCCGGCAAGAACTGGGACACCGATTTCGAGCCTGTGACGAGCGACGCAGGCGCCGATGCGCTGCTGGCGATCGATCACATCGCGCAGTCGATGCCCTATGACGAGATGCTGTCCTGGCTGCTGTTCTACACCGGCATTCTCGATCTGAAGCGCCTGCCGCAGATGGAGATCGCCGACCCCCGCGGCCTCGTGCAGAGCCAAGCCCTCATCAACGCCGACCAGAGCCTGCGCTTCGTCGTCAACGGCTCCTCAGCCAACCGCACTCTGCCGGCGCGTTTCATCTCGGAATTTTTCGGCTCGGGCGTGCAGCACGTCGCGTTTGCGTGCGAGGATATCTTCGCGACCGTCGCCGCGATGCGCGCCCGTGGCGCAGGCTTCCTCGACATCCCCGAGAATTATTACGACGACATCGAAGCCAAATACGACCTCGCGCCCGATGTCATGGCAAACCTCCGTGCCAACCACATTCTCTACGACCGCGAGGGTGACGGCGAGTTCTTCCAGGTCTACACCCACATTTTCGACGAGCGGTTCTTCTTCGAGATCGTGGAGCGGAGGAATTATCAGGGCTTTGGTGCGGCGAATGCGGGCATCAGGCTGGCCGCGCAGGCCCGCGAGGTACGACCTGCAAGCATGCCGCGGGTGTAGGCTCCCTCTTCCCCTCTCCCCTTGTAGGAGAGGGTGGGCGAGACGGGTGAGGGGTATCTCTCCGCGAATGCGATAGAGATTGCTTCGCGGAAGCAACCCCTCATCCGACGCTTCGCGCCACCTTCTCCCACAAGGGGAGAAGGGGCAACATCGCATGTGGCTACTTCATCGGGCACTTGTCGTGGAAGCGGTCCTGATCGTTGGTGACGATGGTGGCAACGGTCTTCAGCGAAAGCTCGCCGCCGGCGCCCTTCACCACGTCCTGAAGATAGAAGTTCTGGATCGGGATGTGATTGTTGCCGTATTTGAACGCGCCGCGCAGCGACTTGAAATTGGCCTTCTCCATCTCGGCCTTCATCGCATCCTTCTTGGAAGTGTCGCCGCCGACGGCGACCACCGCGCTGTTGATGAGCTGGGCCGCGTCATAGGCCTGTGCGCCGTAGTAGCTCGGCCGGGCGCTGGGATATTTCGTGCGGTAGTCGGCGACAAACTTCTTGTTCTGCTCGTTGGGCAAGTCGTTCACCCATTCCTGCGCACCGGGCACCCCGAACGCATTCTCCTTCTGCAAAGGCAACGTCGTCTCGTCGACGGTGAAGGCGGTGTAGAGCGGCATGGTGCTCTTCATGCCGGCCTGGACATATTGATTGAGGAACTGCGCGCCGGCCGCACCGGGATAGAAAACGAAGATCGATTCGGCGCCGGAGGCGCGGGCTTTGGCCAGCTCGGCGGAGAAGTCGAGCTGGCTCGGCCAGACCGTGTATTCCTCACCCTTGACCTCGCCCTTGAACGTGCTCTTCACGCCCGCAAGCATGTCCTTGCCGGCGGCGTAGTTCGGGCCGATCAGGAACACGCTCTTGACGCCGTTCGCGTTCATGTAGAGGCCCATAGCGGCCGGCGTCTGGTCGTTCTGCCAAGAGGTCGAGAACACGTATTGCGAACACAGCTCGCCCGCGAGCTGTGACGGGCCGGCATTGGCGGAGATCAGGAAGGTCTGGGAGTCCACCGCGGTCTTGAGCGAGGCGAGCAGCACGTTCGACCAGATGTAGCCGACGAGGAAATCGACCTTGTCGGATTGCACCAGCTTCTCGGTCTTCTGCTTGCCGACATCGGGCTTCTGGCCATCGTCCTCATAGATCACCTCGACCGGCTTGCCGCCCATCTTGCGGCCGAGATGATCGAGCGCGAGCTCGAAGGAGTTGCGCATGTCGTTGCCGATCACGGCGGTCGGGCCGCTGAAGGTCGAGACGAAACCGATCTTGATGGTGTCGCCGGCGAATGCCGGGCTCGCCAGCACCAGCGCCGCTGCGCCCGCCAGCCAGAATGCCGTCCTCATAACTCACTCCCCTCCTTATTATTGATCCCGGAAACGGGGTGATCGCCGCCCCGGGCCTGTGTCTATTGAACGCAAAATCCGTCGCGCCGCCAATGGCTCAGCGCCCGCCCTGCACCATATTTCGCCCCAAACGGGGATGGCAAGAAATATAATTCTACTCACTTTGGCCGAGGCTGCGGCGCTTTTTCGCGGGATGTCGATACATCCGGCCTATGCGGCGATAGATGACGGCTATTGGACCGCGCCCCCCGATCCGCACTTAAATGAAAGAAGTGAGCAGCGAGATTCGAGGACACATCATGACCACGACACCGCATCGCGTCGTCATCGTCGGGGCCGGCTTTGGCGGGCTGGAGACCACCTACCGGCTCGCGGGGGCGCCGGTCGAGATCACGCTGATCGACCGCCGCAATCATCATCTGTTTCAACCGCTGCTCTACCAGGTCGCGACCGCCTCGCTCGCCACCAGCGAGATCGCCTGGCCTGTCCGCCACCTCATGCGCGACCGGCGCGAGGTGACGACGCTGTTTGCGACCGTCAGTGGCGTCGATGCCGGCAGACGCTGCGTGCTGATCGACGACGGCAGCGAGGTGCCCTACGACACGCTGGTGCTCGCGACCGGCGCGCGCCACGCCTATTTTGGCCATGATGAATGGGAGACGTGGGCGCCAGGCCTCAAGACGCTGGAGGACGCAACCACGCTGCGTCGTCACATCCTGGTGGCCTTCGAGCGCGCCGAGCGCGAGACCGATCCGGCCAGGCGCGCTGCGCGGCTGACTTTTGTGATCATCGGCGCCGGCCCGACCGGCGTCGAGCTCGCCGGCACCATCGCCGAGATGGCGCACCACACGCTGCCCGGCGACTTCCGCAATATCGACACGACCAAGGCCCGCGTCGTGCTGATCGAGGCCGGCCCGCGCGTGCTCGCGGGCTTCCCCGACGATCTCTCCGCCTATGCGCAGGCCTCGCTCGAAAAGATCGGCGTCGAGGTCGTGCTCGGACAGGCCGTCACCGAGATCAACCGTGAAGGCGTCGTGTTCGGCGGCAAACTGCTCGAGGCGAAGACGCGAATCTGGGCCGCCGGCGTCCGCGCCTCGCCGGCCGCCGAATGGCTGGGCGCACCGAGCGATCGCGCCGGGCGCGTGCAGGTGAACGACGACCTCACCATTCCCGGCCATGCCGAGATTTTTGCGATCGGCGACACCATCAACATCAACGCCTGGGACGGCAAGCCGGTACCCGGCATCGCTCCGGCAGCGAAGCAGCAGGGCAAGCATGTCGCCGAGACCATCAAGGCGCGGCTGCGCGGCGAGAGCAAGGGCGCGTTCCGTTACAAGCATGCCGGCAGCCTCGCACAAATCGGCAAGCGACTTGCCGTGATCGATTTCGGCAAGGTGAAACTGCGCGGCACCATCGCGTGGTGGATCTGGGGCATCGCCCACATCTACTTCCTGATCGGGCTGCGCCATCGCCTGAGCGTGGCACTGAGCTGGCTCTGGATCTACGCCCGCGACCAGCGGGCGGCGCGGTTGATCACACAGGGAAGCAGCAAGGTGGTGTGAGCACTCTCCTCCCTCTCCCCGTTCTTACGGGGAGAGGGTTGGGGTGAGGGGCCCTCTCCGCGGAGCAGATGGACGTGGGACCTGTACCCCCTCACCCGGAATCCGCGCTTTCAGCGCGAATTCCGACCTCTCCCCGCGGGGAGAGGTGAAAAGACCACCTACTTCACCAACTCGCACCCGCCCTCAGCCATCGGTCGGAATGCCTGTTCCGCGGGAATCGTCGAGACCAGCTTGTAATAATCATACGGATATTTCGACTCCTCCGGCTTCTTCACCTCGAACAGGTACATCGGATGCACGACACGGCCGTCCTGGCGGATTGCGGTGTCGCCGAACAGCTTGTCCCTGCCTTTGAACTTCTTCATCTCAGGCACGACATCCTTGGCACTATCGCTTCCGGTCGCGGCGACCGCGTTGAGATAAGCCAGTGTAGAGGCATAGACGCCGGCCTGATTGCCGCTCGGCATCTTGCCGTTCATGCCCGGACGCGCCGCGAAGCGCTTGGCGAAGGCGCGGGTGTCATCGTTCGTGTCCCAGTAAAAGGCTTCCATGAGCTGAAGGCCCTGCGCGACCTTGATGCCCATGCCGTGGACGTCGTTGATGAAGAGCAGGAAGGCGACGAGCTTCTGCCCGTTCTGCTGGATACCGAATTCGGCGGCCTGCTTCACCGCGTTGATGGTGTCGCCGCCGGCATTGGCAAGGCCGATCACCTGCGCCTTCGAGCCCTGCGCCTGCAAGAGGAACGAGGCAAAATCGGACGTGCCGAGCGGATGTTTCGAGGAGCCGATCACCTTGCCGCCATGGGCTTCGATATATTTCTGCGCCTCCGACTCGATGCCCTTGCCGAGAGCGAAATCGACCGTGAGGAAGTACCAGTCCTTGCCGCCGCGCGACACCATGGCGGCTGCCGTGGTATTGCCGGTCGCCCAGGTGTCGTTGACCCATTGGATAGTGTTGGGCGAGCAGGCCTTGCCGGTGAGATCGGCGCTCGCAGTCGACGACGCCAGGAACGTCATGCGGCTGTCGCGCAGCAGCGTGTTGATGGAAAGGCCGACCGCCGAATTCGGCACGTCGACGATGGCGTCGACGCCCTCGACGTCGAGCCATTTGCGCGCGATGGCATTGCCGACATCGGCCTTGTTCTGGTGGTCGGCGTAGACGATCTCGACCTTGATGCCCTTAGCTCCGCCGTTGAAATCCTCCGCCGCCATGCGCGCGGCCTCGACCGAGCCCATCCCATTGGTGTCCTGGAAGATTCCGGAGATGTCGTTGAGTACGCCGATCCGCACGACATTGTCGGAAATCTCGGCACTCGCTGCGCCGCCGATGAGGCTCGCCGCCAGCGCGATCGTCCACGTCAGATTCTTCATGGGTCCCTCCCCCGTTTGTTGCTTTGGCCGCCAGCCGCGTCAGGCGGGCGTGATCGTCACCGGCAGGCTGTCAAGCCCGCGCAGTGTGTTGTTGAAGCGGCGCTTGGGCTCGCCCGTGATCTCGATGCGGGCGACCCGACGGGCCAGCGCCGAGAGCATCGTCTCGCCTTCGAGCCGCGCCACGAGCTGGCCGACGCACATGTGGATACCGGAGCCGTAGCCAACATGGCCGGAGGTGCGGCGGGTGATGTCGTAACTGTCAGGCCTGTCCCAGCGCCTGGGATCGCGGTTGGCGGCGGCGAGGAACATCAGCACTTTCTCGCCCTCACCGATGGTGGCATCTGAGAGTTCGACCTCTCGCGTGGTCGTGCGGAAGAAAGTCTGCACCGGGCTTTCAAAGCGCACCGCTTCCTCAAAGGCATTTCGCGCCAGTGTGAGGTCGTCGCGCAGGCGCTGCCACTGATCGGGGAAACGCGCCAGGCAATAGATGGCAGCACCGATACCGTTGACCGTGGTGTCGAGGCCGGCCGACAGCAGTGAACGCACCAGCAGCGGCGCTTCCGTGGCCGTGATGGCGCCCTCGTCAACATGGGCATGAATGCAGGCGCCGATGCCGCCGGGCGTGAGATTGTCGCGCTGGCACTGGTCGGCGACGTAGGCCTGGTGCGGCGCCGACCGAGCAATGGCATCCTGGCGCAGCTGGTTCGGCGGGCCGAACGCATTGAAGACGACGCTCGCATAGGGAATGAGATGCTGACGGCCCTGAGGCTTCAGGCCGAGCGCATCCGGGAAGATCGAGAGCGGATAGGCTTCGGCGAGATCGGCGATCGCATCGAAGCTGCGCCTTTCCAGCAACACGTCCACGCGCTCCTCGGCCGCCGCGGCAAAGCGGTCGCGGAGCCCCTTCATGACGGTTGGCGACAGGACCTTGGAGAGTACGGCGCGGGTGCGAGTATGCTCGGGCGGATCGGCCTCGAGGATCAGGCTCGGCGGCCGCCACGGCGTTTCCTTCTTGAAATCGGAGAGGCCGACACCGCGGCTGGAGCAGAACGTCGCGGGGTCGTTCAGGACGGCGTGCACCTCAGCATAACGGGCCACGCCATAGACGTTCCACCTGTCGAGATAGACGACGGGACCGGTCTCGCGCAGCAGCTCATGCGTGAGATAAGGGTCGGCGAAAAAGTTCATGTCGAAGGGATCGACATCGAGATGCGGGACGTCGGTTGCGATCGAGCCGGATGCACTCATAAGGGTTCTCCCTCATTTTGATCTTGTGAAAGCGCGGCGCATGCCCTTAGGTCTTGGGACCCGCCGCAAGTCAGAATCCCGATATGCCTGCGCCTTCGACCAGATCCCGCCAAAAGCCCGCGCCCACGGAGGCGGGACCGACGCTCGATCTCGACCGTTACGTCCCGGCCCTCATCACCTTCATCGCCAACAAGCTCTCGAATAGCGCCACCGCGTTCTACCAACGACAGTTCGGCGTCAACGTCACGGAATGGCGGATCATGTCGCTGCTGGCGATCGAGCCCGGCATTCCAGCCTCGCGAATCTGTCACGTCATTGGTTTCGACAAGGGGCCGGTGAGCCGAACGCTGGCAGGACTGGAGAAGCGCGGATTGGTTTCGATCCGCACCGACCCGAACGACGGCCGCACCCATTCGATCTCGCTGTCGGCAAAGGGCCGCGCCACCCATGACAAGGTGATTGTTGCTGCCCTCGACCGCGAACGCCGCCTGCTGTCCTGCCTCAGCAAGGACGAGCGCGAGGTACTGATCGACCTCGTCCGCCGGCTGCACGAGAATCTCGGCGCAGTGACCGGCGGCCCCGAGAGCTGACAGGCCGGGCGCCGGGCGCGATCCGCTATCGTCTCCGGGCACACGCCGGCGCTTGCCAGCGGCACCTTTGCTGCCGAGCATCGTTTCCTCCGAAATCGGACGCAGCGGTTTCCTCCGCCGTCATCCCTATCAGAACGGTTCGCATAAATTAGTTGCTTAGGCAACAAAAGAATTGTGCAGGATATTGCGACAGGATAGCTGGCGTATCCCGCTCGTCATTCCGGGGCGCGCGCAGCGCGAACCCCGGAATCCATCGTGCAACACCCCAGCGGTGAAATGGATTCCGGGCTCGCGCCAAGAGGCGCGTCCCGGAATGACAGCGGAACGTGGCTTCGCTAACTCGACCGCTACAGCCCGATCCACTCCGCCGACGCATCATCATTCAACCGCGTCACCGCATCGGCCCGCCGCGTCAGCACCGCGCGCTGGTTGATGTAACCCTTGTCGGTGATCTCGCCACCATCGACCGACGGCGGCTCGGCAAGCAACAGCGCGCGCGTGGCGTGACCGGACGAGTTGGCGGCCTGCTGCTTGAGCTTTGCCAGCCCCTGCGCGATCGCGGTCCTGATTTTGTCGTGCGCGAGCACGTCGTTCACGCCGATCGTCTCGGACAAGCCGGCATGAGCGCGGCATGCGACGATGTTCGGAAACACCAGGAAGCGCACCTCGTCACCGCCATGGCCGGTCACGACGATATCCTGCACAAGCGGCGCCAACGCGGCGATGCCGGCGACCCGCAGCGTGCCGACGCTGACCCAGGTGCCGGAGTTGAGCTTGAAGTCTTCCGCAACGCGACCATCGAAGAACAGACCACGCTCCGGCCGATCGGCGTCCGCGAGCTTCACGGCGTCGCCGATGAGGTAGAAACCCTCCTCGTCAAAGGCCCGCCTGGTCAACTCCGGCGCCTTCCAATAGCCCGGCGTGACGTTGGGCCCGCGCACGCGCACTTCCAGCTTGTCGCCGGAGGTGACGAGCTTCAGCTCCGTGCCGGGAATGGGCACGCCGATATTACCGGAGCGTTCGGCAAGGAAATGGCAGTCGGTCGCGAGCGGCGATGTTTCCGTCGAGCCCCAGGCCGAGACCATCGGCATGGCGTGGCCGACGGCCTCGACGGAAAGCTGCTCGAGCGCATCCCAAAGGTTCTGAGGCAGCGCGGCGCCGGCATAGAAGGCGAATTTCACCTCGCTGAAGAAGCGGCGGCGGAGTTCCTCGTCGCCGCGCAGCGCCGCGATCAGCATATCGAATCCGCGCGGCACGTTGAAATACACCGTCGGCATCACGCTCTTCAGATTGGCGAGCGAGGTCGCAAACAAACCGGGCGCGGGCTTGCCGCCGTCGATATAGAGCGAGCCGCCGTTGCGCAGCACGAGATTGAAATTGTGGTTGGCACCGAATGTGTGGCTCCAGGGCAGCCAGTCGAGGATGACGAGTTCGCTGCCGGCCTGTTCGAGGAAAGTCCAGGTCTGCGCCTTGGCCTGCTGGCTTGAGGTCAGCATGCGCTGGGTGTTGATGACTGCCTTGGGCGTACCGGTCGAGCCCGACGTGAACAGGAATTTTGCGATCGTGTCAGGTGTCACCGCCGCGAAGGCTTTTGTGACCTCGGGGATTTCAGGCGTTGCCGCGATGGTGCGGAAGGCGAGCGCATCGGCGTCGCCGGCGTTGCCACTGATGACCTGCGCGTTGTGCAACGGCTCGATCGCAGCAAGCGCCGCCGCGAACGGCTTGGTGCTGGACACATAGATCGCGCCGGGCTGAAGCAGCGCAATCATGCTCTTGAGCTTGTCGAAATCCTTCGACATCAGCGAATAGGCCGGCGAGATCGCGGCCGAGGGCACGCCGACATGCTGGGCGGCCAGCGCGAGCAGCGCGTGGTCGATGCTGTTGTCGGAGAGGATCGCGAGCGGGCGCTCGGCGCTCAACCCTTGCGCCAATATCCAGGACGCGATCGCCCGTACCTGCCGCCGCGCCTGCCCGTAGCTCACGGTCGTCCACGGCGCTTCGATGCTGCCGCGCTCGGCGAGAAAGATCGCGTCAGGCGTTTGCCGCGCCCATTGTTCCAGCCAGTCGCCGATGCAGCGCACGGTGTCGCGCAAGGCGTCCTGCGAGCGCAGCACGATGCTGCCATCGGCGCGATGCTCGGCGACGGTGTTGGGCGTTGCGAACAGGCTTGCGGCGCCACCGCGTGAGGCGATCGTCATGGTTTCCTCCTCGCCCACATCGGGGATCGGTCGCGGCCTCGTTCCGGGCCCCTTTGGCCATAATGTTGGGCACAGCAATTGTTGTCGTCAACAACAATCTTCCGCTTGAACCCGCGAGGCGCTAAGGTCACACGGCAGGAGAGGCGACGTGACAACCACCGCAGCCCGGACTTCCCCCCGCAAACGCGCCGGCAACGGCGCCGCGCGGCGGATCGACGCGGACGAGATCGGCCTCGACGCCCTGGTCGGCCACGCCGGCTATGCGGTGCGGCGCTTCCAGATCTGGATCTTCCAGGACTTCATCAAGACGCTCGGCGACGTCGACATCCGGCCGACGCAATATTCGGTGCTGACCGTGATCGGCGCCAATCCCGGCCTGTCGCAGATGGCCGTGGCCAAACGCTTGGGCATCGAGCGCGCCCGGCTGGTGCACCTGCTCGACAGTCTCGAACAGCGCCGGCTGGTGAAACGAATCAAGTCCAAGACGGACCGCCGCTCCCACGCACTGCACCTCACGAGGCAGGGCGAAACCGCACTGGCCAGATTCAAGCGGCTCGCCGCCGAGCACGAGCGGCATGTCGAGGACAAGATCGGCAAGGAGAACCGGGAGCGGCTGCTGCGGATCCTGGCTGACTTCACCTGATCATGACTGCATACGATTTAGGCAAGTGACCTGAACCGGGCGCCGGCGCGGCCGCCTGATGGTTCATCAGAGCGTCTCCCAAGCCACTGATCTCGCAATAATATCTGCAGCGACCGCGCTGCCCGGATATTGTACACAATGGCACATCGCTTGCTTCACCGGGGGGAGACAAGTTGCCGGAGCTTTATCGCCATGAAGGCCGAAATGGGGGCTGAGCAGCCTGAAACGATCGCTGCGATCGTGGCCGCGCATCGCGCGGGCACGATGACACCGGCGCAGACGGTCGCGCGGACCTATCAGCGCATCCGCGACCACAACGATCCCGCCATTTTCATCAGCCTGCGCGACGAGGGGGATGCGATCGCGGAGGCCGAGAAGCTGACCGCGAAGGATGCGGCTCATCTGCCGCTCTACGGCGTGCCTGTCGCGGTGAAGGACAATATCGACGCGCTGGGTTTTCCGACCACGGCGGCCTGCCCGGCCTACGCTTATGCACCGGCGCATGACTCGACCGCCGTGCAGCGGCTGCGCGCCGCGGGCGCGATCATCATCGGCAAGACCAATCTGGATCAGTTCGCGACCGGCCTCGTCGGCGTGCGCTCGCCCTTTGGCATTCCCAAAAATTCGATCCGCGACGATCTCATTCCCGGCGGATCGAGCTCGGGCTCCGCTGTGGCGGTCGGCGCTGGCCTGGTGCCGCTGTCGTTGGGGACCGACACCGCCGGCTCAGGTCGCGTGCCGGCGATGCTCAACAACATCGTCGGGCTGAAGCCGAGCCTCGGCATGATCTCGAATGCGGGCCTGGTGCCGGCCTGCCGCACGCTCGATTGCATCTCGGTCTTCGCGCTGACGGTTGACGACGCCGCGCTCGCGCTGTCGGTGATGGCCGGCCCCGACCAGGCTGATCCGTTCTCGCGCGACCGGCCGCTCGGCGCGCTCACGCCATTCCCTGCAAATCTTCGCCTCGGCGTGCCGCGCAACGGACAGCTGATCTTCTTCGGCGACAAGAAGGCCGAGGCCGCCTATGCCGATGCGCTGAAGCGCTGGACCGCGCTTGGCGCAACGCTCGTCGAATTCGATCTCGAGCCGTTCTACGAGACGGCAAGGTTGTTGTACGAAGGTCCCTGGGTCGCCGAACGCTATCTCGTGATCAAGAATCTGCTGGCGTCCGCACCCGATTCGATTCATCCGGTCACGCGCGAGATCACGGCCGCCGGCGCGCGGCTGACTGCGGCGGAGACCTTCTCGGCGCTCTACCGCCTGCAGGGCCTGCGCAAGACCGCCGAGCGCACATTCGCCAACATCGACGCGCTGGTGCTGCCGACCGCACCGACGGCCTATACGACCGCACAAGTGCTGGCCAACCCGATCGAGCTCAACAGCCGGCTCGGCACCTACACCAATTTTGTCAACCTGCTAGATCTCTGTGGCTTGGCACTTCCCGCGTCGATGCGCGCCGATGGCATTCCGTTTGGCATCACGTTGCTGGCTCCCGCGGGCCGCGATGCACTGCTCGCAAGCATCGGCCGCGTGTTCCATGCTGATACGAAGCTGACCGTCGGCGCGAAGGGCGTGCCGCAAGCTGCTCTCGCGCCGCTGCCGGCAAACAGCGGCGACGAGATCCCCATCGCCGTCGTCGGCGCGCATCTCTCCGGCATGGCGCTGAACGGCGAATTGACGGCGTTGAGCGCAAAGCTGCTTGAGGCGACCAAGACTACGCCGGACTACAAGCTTTATGCACTCACGACCACGCCGCCAAAGCCAGGCCTGTTACGCGTTGCGGCCGGCGCGGGCGCGTCGATCGAGCTGGAGATCTGGTCGCTGTCGTCCTCCGCCTTCGGCAAGTTCGTCAATGCGATCCCGGCGCCAATGGCGATCGGGACGATCCGGCTGGCGGACGGACGGAGCGTGAAGGGATTTCTCGTCGAGCCGGAGGTGCTGAGCGAGGCGCGGGATATCACCGTGTATGGCGGCTGGCGGAAGTTCATGGCGGAAGCTGCCAAGGCGTAGGTCTCGTAGGGTGGGTTACGCCTTCGGCTAACCCACCCTACGGCACTTGTCGAAGCGCCGTCGCCTACACCGACACCGCGTAGATCTCATACTCACCGCGCACCAGCTCGATATGCGCGCGCATCGCGGCGGCGGCGCCCTGCTTGTCACCGCGCATGATGGCGACGACGACGCGGTCGTGCTCGGCTTGCGATTTTGCCAGGCGGCCGAGATTGCGGAACTGGGCGCGGCGGAACGGCTGCACGCGCACGCGGGTCGCGAGCGTAATCTCGGCGATGTAGCCGTTCTGCGATCCCGCGTAGATCGCGTTGTGAAAGCGCTCGTTGACCTCGTGGAAGCGATCGGGATTCCCGGCGTAGCTGAGAACGCGGAGCTCTTCGTGGATGGCCTCCAGCCCATGGCGCTCGGCAGCCGACATGCGCTCGGCGGCGAGGCCGGCGCAGAGCGCCTCCAGCTCCGCCATCGCCTCGAACATGCTCGTCAGCCGCTCGATCGAGGGCTGCGCCACCACCGCGCCGCGGTGGGGCCGCGCCTCGACCAGACCGCTCGCCACCAGTTGCCGCAGCGCCTCGCGCACCGGGGTCCGCGACACGCTGAAGCGGCGCGCGATGTCGGTCTCGTCCAGCGGCGCGCCGGGGGCCAGGGTTCCACGCACGATCTCGTCGGCGAGCTGAAGCCGCAGCTCCTCGGCGCGCGTGACCTTGTGCATGCTCGGCTGCGCCCGGTCGACCCGTGGCACCACCGGCTCGGCCGGCAGTATCCCGGGCGGAAAATCGTCAAGCGTCATACGGTCAGGTCTCTTTCGACTCGTCGATGATGCTGACATGGGCAGCGACAACGCGCCAGCCCTCCGGGAAGCGAATCCAGGTCTGCATCTGGCGGCCGACCTTGCCGGGCGCCGTGTCGCGATAGAACAGCGTGGAGGCCACGGCCGTATCGCGGCCATAGCTGGAGATCACCGTCTTCGCGGTGCGACGATTGAGGCCGACCGGCGAACGGCCCGCGCGGAAGCCGGAGATCGCCTCATATCCGTAGAGGTTCTCGCCAATGCCGTAGCGCAGCGTGCGGGGGTCGTTGCGAAAGAGTTCACCGAGCACGGCGACGTCGTTGCTGACGAGGGCCCGCTCATAGCGCTCGAACGCGGCTGTGACTTCCGCGATCACGTCGGGGAGATCGATCTCCATTTTGGATTCCTCTTAGAGTCCCCTTGGCGATGGCGCGGATGCCACGCCCATCTGTTCCAATGCGTACGCGACGCGCAACGCGATGTCCTCGCGCCAGGGCGCACAGATGATCTGCACGCCGATCGGCAGCGGCTCGAGCGGCACCGGCACCGCGACCACGGGCAGGCCGATGAACGAGATCGGCTGGGTGTGGATGCCGATATTGGCGCGCACCGGCAGCTCGACGCCATCGAGATTGAAGTTGACCTGGCCGAGCTTCGGCGCGGTGCAGGGCGTCGCGGGCGCGAGCAGTACGTCGATCGACTTGAAGATCTCGGCAAGCTGCGCACGATACCAGCGGCGGAATTTTTGCGCGCGATCGACCAGCGGCGCCGGAACCATGGCGCCCGCGATCAACCGGTCGCGCACCGCCGGATCGAAATCGTTCGGGCGCTTGCGCAGGCGATCGAGATGCAGCGAGGCGCCTTCGGTGGTGGTGATGATATAGGCCGCCGCGCGAGCGCGCGAGGCTTCGGGCACGTCGACGACCCTTGTCGCGCCGAGCGCCTTGGCGACGCGGCTGACGGCTTCGACCGCTTCCGGGAACACGTTCTTCTGGAAATACCCACCCGCGACCGCAATGCGCAGGTCCGAGATCGGATTCGCGATGAGCGGCAGCGTCGGGTCCAGTCCGCGCGTCGTGCAGGCGCCATCGTCGGCGTCGGGTCCCTGCATCGCGTCATAGGCAAGCGCGAGATCGGTGACGGAGCGTGCGAACGGGCCGAGATGATCGAGGCTCGCGACGAACGGGAACGAGCGCGCGCGGGACAGCCGGCCATAGGTCGGCTTCAAGCCAAAGATGCCGCAAAAGGAGGACGGAACGCGGATCGAGCCATTGGTGTCCGAGCCGAGCGCGATCGGCACCAGCGCGCCACCGACGGCACTGCCCGAACCGCCGGAGGAGCCGCCGGTCATGCGCGTGGTATCATGCGGATTGCGCGAGGGACCGTCATGGACGTTCTCGCCCGTAAAATCGTAGGCGTATTCGCCCATGTTGAGCGCACCGACCAGCACGGCGCCGGCCGCTTCCATGCGCTCGATCAGCGTGGCATCGCGCTTGGACGGCGCGAGGTCGCGGTTGATCTTCGAGCCCGCCCGCGTCGGCAGGCCAGCGACATCGAACAGGTTCTTCACCGCGAAGGGCACGCCAGCGAGCGGGCCGACCTCTTTGCCGGCGGCGATGTCGGCGTCGATCGCGCGCGCCTTGGCACGGGCGCGCTCGGCGGTGACGTCGGTGAAGCAATTGAGAACACCGTCGTGCTGCTTGATACGCGCAAGCGCGGCGTCCGTGGCATCGAGCGCGGACATCTTGCGGCCCGCGACCGCACTCGCGATCTCGGCGGCCGTCATCTCTGGCTTGGTGGTCATGGCAGCATCAGGCCGTGAAGATCGGCGCCGGCTCGGTCTCGTCCGGCAGCGCGAATTCGTCGACGAGGCGGGCGAGCCGCAGCGACACTTCGAGGTTGGCGCGCACCGCGGGCCGCCAGGCCTCCTCGACCGGCAGCGCCAGCGCTTTCGATACGGCGTCGATATAGTCGTCCAGCGGTTCGGCCATCACTCTCTCAAGCTGATCTCAGTGCACCGGCAACGGCGGATGCGGGATCGCCGTCAGCAGTTCCTTGGTGTAGTCGTCCTGCGGATCGCTGAGGACGTTTTCGGAAGAGCCCTCTTCGACGATCCGCCCCGTCCGCATCACAATGACACGATCGCACAACAAGCGCACTACATTCAAATCATGCGAGACGAACAGATAGCTCATACCTAGCCGCGCCTTGAGGTCTTGCAGCAGGTTCAGGACGACGGCCTGCACCGAGACGTCGAGCGCCGCGGTCGGCTCGTCCAGGATGACCAGCTTCGGATGCAACGCGATGGCGCGGGCGATGCCGACGCGGGCCTTCTGGCCGCCGGAGAGCTGGTGCGGGAAGCGATCCAGCAGATTGTGCGGCAGGCCGACCATGGTGGCCAGCTCCTCGCAGCGGGCGCGGAGCGCGTCGCGTTCCTTGATATCGCCCAATTGCATGATGGGGTCGGCGATGGCGCGCGCGGCGGTGAAGCGCGGGTTGAGGCTGTCGGTGGGGTCCTGGAACACCATCTGGATGCGGCTGCGCTGCGGCAGCCGAGCAAACGACGCCGGCGCGATGCCGCCGATGTCCTCACCGTCGAACTGGATCAGGCCGGAGGTCTGGTCGAGCAGGCGCATCACCATCATCGACGTCGTCGATTTGCCGCAGCCGGATTCGCCGACGAGGCCGACGCTCTCGCCATGGCCGATCGAGAAGCTGATGCCGTCGACGGCGCGGAACACATCGGGCTCGACGGGCGGCTTGCGGCCGAACAGTTTTCCGAGCGTCGCCGTGGCTCCCTGGCGGGGATATTCCTTGACGAGCTTCTCGATGAGGAGAAGGGGGCTCTCCCTCTCCCCGTCCTTCACGGGGAAAGGGTTGGGGTGAGGGACTGTTTCCACGTACACGACTCCTGGAGACTCCCCCTCACCCGCCACGCTCAGGCGCGCAATTGCGCTGCCGAGCGTGTCGGCCTCTCCCCGCGTGCGGGGAGAGGCGAAGGAAGCGCCCTCTTCCTCCGGCAGCAGATCCCGCAAGCTCACACCCAGCCGCGGCGTCGCGCGCATCAGCTTCTTGGTGTAGGGGTGCTGCGGGCTCGCAAAGATGTCGGCGGCCTTGGCGGTCTCGACGACGCGGCCCTTCTCCATCACCACGACGCGGTCGCAATAGGCGGCGGCGAGGCCGAGGTCGTGGGTGATCAGGATGGTCGACATCGCACGGCGCTTGGTCAGCTCGACGATCAGATCCATCACCGCCTTCTGCGTGGTGACGTCGAGGCCCGTGGTCGGCTCGTCGGCGATCAGGAGCTGGGGATTGCAGGCGAGCGCGAGCGCGATGACGACGCGCTGGCACATGCCGCCGGACAGCTCGAACGGATAGGCGTGATAGCGCTCGCGCGGGCGGGCGATCTTGACCTGCTCCAGCGCCTCGATCGCCTTCTCACCGTGATCGGCGACCTGGGCCTGCTGCACATGGGTGCGCAAGACGTCCTCGATCTGGTCGCCCACTTTCCGGATCGGGTTGAGGGCGGCACGCGGGTTCTGGAAGATCATCGAGACTTCGCGGCCGCGCAGATCGCGCATCTGGGCTTCGGTGGCGGCCTTCACGTCGATGCCGGAGAACATCACCGAGCCCTCGGCGATCCGCCCGGCACGGTCGAGGATGCGCATCACGGCATAGGAGGTCACCGACTTGCCCGAGCCGGACTCGCCGACAATGGCGAGCGTCTCGCCCTTCGCCACCGAGATGTTGACGTGCTGCACGGCCTTGACGATGCCGCGGCGGGTGGTGAATTCGACCGTGAGATCCTGGACGTCGAGCAGCGGCTGGGCCGTCATGCGGACCTCCCATCGCTCAAACGGCCGAAAACAACCCCATGCACAGTAGAACGGGCGTTGAAATCGTTGAAGAATTCTGTCCAGACCATCACGTCCTCCGCTGCGGATCGACGATGTCGCGAAGGCCGTCGCCGAGGAGGTTGAAGCAGAACACGGCGATCATCAGCGCGAGGCCGGGGAACAGTGCGATCCACCATTCGCCGGACACCATGAAGCCAGCGCCTTCAGCGACCATGATGCCCCATTCGGCGGTCGGCGGCCGGACGCCGAGGCCGATGAAGGACAGGCCCGCGGCATTCAAAATGGCGTAGCCCATGGTCAGCGACATCTGCACGATCATGATCGGCATGATGTTCGGCAGGATGTGCACCAGCAGGATACGGAATTCGCCGTTGCCGGACAGGCGCGCGGCCTGCACGAAGCCGGCGTTGCGACGCACGTTCGCCTCGGCACGCGCGACGCGGGCGTAGAGCGGGAAGTTCACGATGGCGGTGGCCAGAATGATGTTCTGCACGGTGTTGCCAAGCGCGGCGACGATGCCCATCGCCAGCACGAACAGCGGAAAGGCCATGATGGTGTCGGCGATGCGGCCGACGATGCGGTCGGTCCAGCCGCCGAAATAGCCGGCCGCGATGCCGGCAAGGCCGCCCATCAGGAACACCAGCACGACGGACGCAACCGCGATGAACGTATCGAGCCGCGTCGCCACCACAACGCGGCTAAAAATATCGCGGCCGAGCTGGTCAGTGCCGAACCAGTGCGCGGCTGACGGCGGCTTCAACGCAGCGGCTGTATCTGACGCCAGCGGATCGTACGGCACCACATAGGGACCGAAGACCGCGGCAAGGAGAATGACGATCAGCAGAGCGAAGGAAAAGCCCGTGACCTTGTTCTCGCTCAGAACATAGCGGGTCTGTTCGAGGATCGCGGTCAGTCCCGACGTTCGCGCGGGACCGACGGGTTCAACGGCAGGCGCAACGGAGCTCATGGCTTAGCCCTCCAACCGCACGCGTGGATCGATCACGCCGTACAAAATGTCGATCACGAGATTGAGCAGCACGTACATCACCGCCATGGTGAGAACAAAACCCTGCACCGGCGCGAAGTCCGACGAGATCAGCGCTTCCACCGCATAGGAGCCAATGCCGGGCCAGGCGAACACTTTTTCGACCAGCACGTTGGCGCCTAACAGGAACGAGAACACCATGCTGAGCGTGGTGATGACAGGCAGCATCGCATTGCGAAACGCATAGGTGACGATGACGGTCGTCGGCGACAGCCCGCTGGCGCGGGCGGTGCGGACGAATTCGCTTGCCAGCACTGCCAGCATCGAGGCGCGTGTCATGCGCGCGATCGGCGCCAGCGAGAAGATCGCCAGCGTCGTCGCCGGCAGGATGAGCTGGCTCAGCGCCGAACGAAACGCTTCGACATCGCGCGCGATCAGCGTGTCGATCAGATAGAAACCTGTCACCGTCGGCGGCGCGCTGTAGAACACGTCGAGACGCCCGAGCGGCGCAGGCGACCAGCCGAGCCGGAAATAGAAGACATAGACCAGCACGAGGCCGGTGAAGAACACCGGCAGCGAGACGCCCGCTGTTGTCGTGATGCGACAAAGATGGTCGACCCATGATCCCGGTCGCGTTGCCGCCAGCACGCCAAGCGGAATGGCGATGACGATCGAGACGATCAGGCCTAGCAGCGTCAGCTCGGCCGAGGCCGGCAGGCGGTTACGAATTTCGGCCGCGACTGGCTGGCCTGTCGTCAGTGAGTTGCCGAAATCGCCCTGCGCGAGATCGTTGGTGTAGCGGAAGAACTGCTCGATCAGCGGCTTGTCGAGGCCGAGCTTCTTGCGGATCTGCTCGACCGCTTCCTTTGTTGCGGCGGGCCCGGCGAAATACGCCGCGGGATCACCCGGCAGCGCGCGCGTCAGCAGGAAGGTGACGATGACGACGCCGATGAGCGAGGGAATCGCGAACACCAGGCGCTTGCCGATCATGGTGAGCATTGGATGCTCCTGATGTGGAATTGAAGTAGCGCCCCACGCTCCGCTGCGTTCCCTCCCCCCTTGTGGGGGAGGGCTAGGGAGGGGGGTGGCTCCGGGAGGGGTCTGAGTTCGTGGCCATCCCTCTCCGCAACCCTCCCCCACAAGGGGGGAGGGAGCCTGAAGAGCATGCTCACCTCACCCACGCCCCTCACCCCTTCGCCATTGCGCGATAGTCGAGCCTGCGATGGAACCAGTATTGGTAGCCTGAGATGTTCTTCTGCATCGCGACGTTGACGAAGGGCTGGTACAGCGGGATGCGCGGGATGTCGGCGTAGGCGAGATCGACAAAACCTTTCACGTCGGTGTCGTAGGCCGCCATGTCGCCTGCCGCGGCGGCAGTGCGCGCGCCGTCGATCAGCTTGTCCATCTCCGCCGACTTGTAGCTCATGGTGTTGAAGACGGAATTGTTGCCGTGATAGCACCAGTAGAAGAAGTACTCGGGGTAATCGAGCCAGCCCGAGAACACGTTGGTGAAGAGCGGCATCTCCTTCTTGTTCAATTCGGTGCGCCAGTTGGCGCCGGGCACCTTGTTGATGGTGGTCTTGATGCCGATCTGGGCGAGACTCTCCTGCACCAGCACGCAGAGCGGCTCGTTGACGCCGGCGAAGTTGAGATCGAACGAGATCGTGGTCTCGAAGCCGCCCGCGAGGCCGGCTTCCGCCATCAGCGCCTTCGCCTTCTCCATGTCGGTGTTGTATTTGTGCGGCTGCGGCCAAACGACCTCGGTCGGCTTGTCCTTCGGCGCGCCGAACATCGGGTTCGCCAAACCGAACATCACGGCGTCCATGATCTTCTGATAGGGCAGCGCGTAGGCCACGGCCTGACGCACCTTCGGATTGTCGAACGGCGGCTTGGTGACGTTCATGCCGATATATTGGATGCCGTTGGAGAACGGCAGCGACACCACGTTGAGCTTGCCGTTCGCCTTCATCTCCTGGAAATCCTTGTTCGGGAGTTCGTAGGAAATGTCGGCGTCGCCGCGCTCCAAAAGCGCGCGGCGGTTGCCGGCCTGCGGCACCATGCGCCAGATCACGCGCTTGATCTTCGGCAGCGGACCGCAGACCCAGTCGTCGTTGCGCTCCATGATGACTTCGGTGCCGGCGGTCCACTTCGTCACCTTGTAGGCGCCGGAGCCCGCGGTCTGCTGCTTGGTGAATTCCAGGCCCCATGGGTCTTTCTCGCTGGAATTCTTCTTCACCAGCTCGGAGTTGACGATGCAGGGCACGATGACGGCGAGATCGGGAATCGTCAGCCTGTCCTTCTTCAGGAAGTCGATGCGCACGGTATAGTCGTCGATCACGACGAACTGCTCCGGCTTTGTGAGAGAGCCCGCGCTCATCTGGAAGGTCGGAAAGCCGCCGACGTTGACGGCGCGATCGAGCGACCACTTCACATCCTTGGCGGTCACGGGCGTGCCGTCGTGGAACTTGGCGTTCTTGCGCAGCTTGAAGGTGACCGACATGTCGTCGATCTTGAATTCCTCGGCGAGCTCGCCCTTGAACTTGTCGCGGTCGTAATAGGGCACGCCGCCGGGACCGCTCTTCATCTCGTGGCTGATCAGCCGGTCGTAGCAATTCCAGGACACCTCATAGCCGGGCACGTTGGTGCCGACGCCGTGGATGTCGAGATTGTTGGGCCCGCCTTCCGAGACGATCAGCAGCGTCTCCGAGCGCGCGTCGGCATAGGCGGACGAGATCACCTGCGGCATCGCCGGAAGTGCCGCGCCGGCGGCCAATCCGGACACGGATTTGAGGAAATCGCGACGCTTCATGAGCCTGCTCCAACTCGAAAGTTTCTGGTTGGAACAGGATTCGCAAGGTTCGTGCCAAGGGTTAAGGAAAGTTTACTTCCGACCTAATGCATTGATACCTTGAATAGATTTGGAATTTGGCAGAACGGAGCGAGCACCCAGGCCTCTAGCATTGCATACAAACATGTTCGTTTGCCTTTAAAGTGAGCAGCTCTTTTCGTCGGCTTATTTGATAGGCGGCCATCGGCGCTCCGCTTCGCTAGGCTTGTCCAGGACGACAGGTGAAAATCACTCCGCCCAGATCAGCTCCTGCAAATCGACCAGATCCCTCGCCCTGTCCTGCCAGCCCTCGATGCAGATATGGCTTTTGAGGTCGCTGGCTTGATGCAGCAGCATCAGGGCCATCAGGCGCCGCTTGAGCGTGTAGTCTGGCTTCTCATAGCCAAAGCCTTCGAGCAGGTTGCGCACCCTCCCCGGCCGGCCCGCCGCCATGAAGGCGCTGGGGCCGAGTAGATCGTAATCGCGCCAGCCCGCGCGGACGTCACCGAAGTCGAACAGGCCGGCGAGCGACCATTGATCGTCGTGGCAGGCGAGCAAGAAGTTCTCCGGAATGTATTCGCCGATCAGGATCACCGGCGGCGCGTCCATCGGGATCAGCGTCGCTGCGTCACGCAGGAGATCGTCGAGGCCTTCAAGGAATTTCGGCGAAAGTCCGAGACGCGTATGCCGGTTCCGGCAGCCCTGCATCTGCGCGTGGATGAACGCGTCCCAGCGCGGCTCGATGTCGGCGAGCGGGCCGAGCGGCGCGCGCTGCACGGCGGCAATGGTCTCGCCGATCTGGCGCAGCACGCGTTCCTTCTGCACTTCAGGGAGCTGCGGCCAGACCTCCGAGCCGAGCGTGCCGGCGAGGCGCGTGATGACGAGATAGGGCCAGCCGTCGCGCATCCCCTCCGCGACGATCTCGGGGATCGGCAGATCAAGCCGGCCCGCCAGCTGCATCAGCGAGCCGCGCTCGGAGATGAATTGCGCACGCAATAGCGGCGGGAAGATTTTCAGGATCAGCTTGTCAGTGAAGCCGACCACGAGATTGGTGCCGGTCGAGAACACATGCGGCGCGCTGGTTTCGATGCCGTGGCTGCGCGCGATGTCGCGCGCGATCGGCAGCCATTGCGGCGGATCGGAGCGCCAGGCGCGAAAGGCATTCGCGTCGGCGAAAGCCGGCAACTGCTGCGATGGAGCGGTGGTCATTCGCTTTCACTTATCAGGTTTGGTCGATTCAGTGCGAGCCAAGAACGCGGTGCACCTCTCCCGCTTGCGGGGGAGGTCCGCGCGAAGCGCCGGGTGGGGGCTCTCTCCTCTTGGGGATTGTCCCATTGCGGAGACACCCTCTCCCCAGCCCTCCCCCGCAAGCGGGGGAGGGAGCGCACCCCGCTCTCGGCTGCGGCCTGATCCAATCGCAAATCACTACCGCTCCGGGCTGGCGCGCTCGAACTGGCGCAGCAGCTTGTTGCCGCGCTCGACGGCGGCATCGAGCGCGGCTTGCGCGCTCTTCTGGCCCGCGAAGGCCTGCTCGAGCTCCTCCTCGATCGTGCCGCGAATCAGATTGAAGGAGCCGAGCCGGATGCCCTTCGAATTCCCGGTCGGCGGATGCAGCGTGATCTCCTCATACGAGATCGCCGAGCCCGGATTGCGCTCGTAAAAACCTTGCGCGCGCGTCAACTCGAAGGAAGCACGGGTGATCGGCAGATAGCCGGTGTTCTGATGCCAGGCGGCCTGCACGCCGGGCTGCGACAGATAGGCGAAGAACCGCGCCACGCCCTTGTATTCCTCGCGCGGCCGGTCGCGCAGCACCCACAGCGTGGCGCCGCCGATGATGGAATTCTGCGGCGCGCCCG
Organism: Bradyrhizobium manausense; assembly: GCF_018130615.1. Classification (GTDB taxonomy): domain Bacteria; phylum Pseudomonadota; class Alphaproteobacteria; order Rhizobiales; family Xanthobacteraceae; genus Bradyrhizobium; species Bradyrhizobium manausense_A. Next base: position 674,243 of record NZ_JAFCKB010000001.1, on the reverse strand, counting down.
CAACGTCGGGCCAGTACGGCATCATGCCGTAACCGATCTCGAATTTCGAATTGGCCGTGATGTCGGCGCGCGTCGCCGAGGAGCCGATGAAGATGCCGCATTCGCCGCGCTGGAAGCGCGGCTCGGCCGCCTGGCCGCGGCCGCTATAGTCGAACAGCTTCGTCTTTTGCCATTCGGCGAGCTGGGCGACATGCTTGACGACGACCGGGTTGTTGATGGTCAGCTCGGCATCGAGCCCGGCAAAGCCGTTGGCGCGCGTGGCCAGCGGCAGATTGTGAAACGCCGAAAAATTCTCGACATGGATCCAGGACGGCCATGACGTGGTGAAGCCGCAGACGGCGCCGCGCTCGCGCAGGCGCTTTGCGGCGGCGCCGAGCTCGGGCCATGTCTTCGGCGGCGTCTCGGGATCGAGCCCGGCGTCGCGGAACATGGTCTTGTTGTAATAGAGAATCGGCGTCGAGGAGTTGAACGGGAACGAGAGCAGATTGCCGGCAGCGTCGGTGTAATAGCCGGAGACTGCCGGAAGGTAGTCGGTGCGCGAGAACGGCTCGCCCATGTCGCGCATCATGCTGTAGACCGGATAGATCGCGCCCTTGGCCGCGGTCATGGTGGCGGTGGCGACCTCGTTGACCTGCACGATCGCGGGCTGGCTGCGCGAGCGGAAGGCGAAGATCGCGGCCGTCACCGTCTCGGTGTAATTGCCCTTGTAGCTCGGCACGATGCGGTAATCGGACTGCGACGCGTTGAAGTCGGAGGCGAGCTTTTCGAGCTGCTTGCCGAGCTCGCCCGACATGGCGTGCCACCACGCGATGTCGGTCGTGGCACGCGCCTCGCAGCTCAACGCGAAGACCAGAGTGGCGGCGGCGACCTGCAAAAGGCGCAATGCTGAAGTCACGATGGCGCGTCCCGGATCAAGCGGCAAAAGGCGACCGCACCCTGCTTAAGGCGGGCCCTTCGCGGTTTCAACCGGGAATGATGAACGGCCGCGCCGCACAATTGCACCGCGGGTGGCGTGGGATGGCCTTCCCTTTATCATCTGCTGGAGCCCCCGCTCTGATCGGGCCGGGCCTCCAGATTCCTGGTTTGACGCGTTTTCTTTACGCGAACCGGTATCCACTTCGCTTGAAAACGCTTTAGATTGCATTGAACCTTTTGGTCCCGCCATAGACTCCATCACCGAGGGGTTGAGTGTGCCAGTGCTAAACCGTGCCGAACTCTCGCGGACCGGAGTGATTTTCGTCGCGCTTCTACTCGCCATTTGCGCGACGGGAGCTGCTGCGCGCGAATTCCGCGCCGCCGACACCCAGACCGAGGACTACCCGACCGTCCAGGCGCTGCGCTACATGGGCGCGCTGATCGCCGAGCGCACCGGCCGCAGGCACGAGATCAAAGTGTTTCACTCCCGCCAGCTCGGCGAGGAGAAGGAGACGATCGAGCAGACTCGCGCCGGCGCGATCGACCTCAACCGGACCAACGTGGCGCTGATCGGCAATTTCGTCCCGGCGATGAACGTGCTCGCCATGCCGTTCCTGTTCCGGTCCATCGAGCACATGCAGAAGGTGCTGGACGGGCCGATCGGCAACGAGATCCTCGACAGCTTCGAGCCCTACGGCTTCGTCGGACTCGCCTTCTACGATTCCGGGGCACGCTCGATCTACAATTCCGTCCGTCCGGTGAAGAGCCTTGCCGACCTCAGGGGATTGCGGATCCGGGTGCAGCAATCGGAGTTGATGAGTCAGATGATCCGCTCGCTCGGCGCCGAGCCCGTCGAGTTGCCCTATGGGCAGGTGCTCACGGGGCTGGCGACCCATCTGATCGACGGCGCGGAAAACAACTGGCCATCCTTCGTGACGACAGACCATTACAAATATGCGGGCTATTACACCCTCACCGAGCACACGATGAGCCCGGAGGTCCTGGTGATCTCGCTCAAGGCCTGGCGCAGCCTGACGACTGAGGACCAGGCCATCTTCCGGGAGGCCGCGCGACGCTCCAGCCTGTTCATGCGCGAGAAGTGGCGTGACCTCGAAGAGCAGTCGCAGCACAAGGCGGAGGAAGGGGGCATCACTGTCGTCAGGGATATCGACCGCAAGCCGTTCGAGGACGCGATGGCGCCGATCTACACCAAGGCTGCGCAGGATCCCGCCGCGGCGGCGCTGATCGAACGCATCCGCAAGGTGGAGTGAGTCCATTTGATCGTGCCCGGACCCAGCGAGATCGCGGAGCGGCCGCCCGGCCCGATCGGGCGGATGCGCGCGCGGCTCGTGGGCGTGCTGCGGGCGGTGCCGATCCGCTGGCGCATCCTGTCGATCGCGGCGCTGAACTCCGCGGTGGTGATCGTGCTGGTCGCGATGATCTGGAACGGCGCGCAGGTGCTGGGATCGGCCTGGGACGACGTGCGCCAGGTGCGCGAATCCGACCGGATCCTGGCGCTGCTCGAAAGCGAGACCGGGCGGCTGCAGAACCTGATTCACCGCTACATCAACCAGCCGAGCCCGGACCTGTTCGCCGAGATCCTGCTGCTGCGCGAAGCCGTGCTGGGCACCCTGACCGACCGCGCCGCCAAGGACCCGATGCTGGCGGGCTCGGTCGAGGAGCTGGAGCGCACGACCGACCGCTTCCTCAACGGCTTTGGCGAGCTGCGCACCGTGCAGGCCACCATCGCCAAGACCTATGAGGAGCAGGTGCAGGGCCCGGCCAGGGACATGGCGGGCCTGTACTCCATCATCGAGGGCGCCACCGGCCATCGCGACGCGCTGATCTGGCCCTCGCTCGGCAAGTCGCGCGAGGCCTTTACCGCGATGCTGGTCGCGGCCAATTCCTACTATCTGTCGCAGTCGGTCGCTGCGGCTGACGACGCGCGCCGCCACACCGAGACGATCGAGAAGACCATCCCCGTGATGATCGATCTCGCCGACAACGATCTCCAGAAGATGGCGCTGCAAAAGCTCGGGGCCCGCACCATGGCGCTGCGCGAAGGCTTTGCAAAGCTCAGCGAGCAGCTGACCAGCCGCACCGAGCTCCTGCGCAACACCATCGACGCCAGCCAGGCCGAGGCGATCGGGGCCATCGACGATCTCTCGACCAAGATGCGCCAGCGCGAGCAGAAGGCGCAGGAGACCTTCGACCGCACGCTGGCGGCGATTTCGCGTCGTGTTCTCTCCATCGCGGTGATTTTCCTCGGCATCATCCTCTCCGCCGGCGTGCTGATCGCGCTGTCGATCCGGCTGCCGCTGCAGCAGATCATGGCGGCGATGCGCGCGATCACGCTCGGCGATCTCGGCCGCGAGGTGCAGGGCACCAGGGCACGCGACGAGGTCGGCGCGATGGCCCGCGCGGTGGAAGTGTTCCGCGAGAACGCGATCGCGAAGCGCGAGACCGAGGACGAGCTGCGCGCGTCGAAGGAAAAGGCCGAGAGCGCGCTGCTCGAGCTCAACACGGCGCAGCAGAACCTGATCGACGCCGAACGGCTCGCAGCCCTCGGCGGCCTCGTCGCCGGCGTCGCACACGAGGTCAACAACCCGATCGGCATCAGCCTGACGGTGGCCTCGAGCTTTGCGAGGCGCAGCGAGATCTTCGAGGCCCAGCTCAGGGGCGATGGGGGCTTGCGCCGCTCGCAGCTGGACGAGTTCGTGCAGTCCTCGCGCGACGCCTCGCAACAGCTGGTCGCCAACCTCACCCGCGCCGGCGAGCTGATCCAGTCGTTCAAGCAGGTCGCGGTCGACCGCTCCCATGCCGAGCGGCGGCAGTTCTCATTGAGCGAAGCCACCGACCAGATCATCGCGAGCTTGCGGCCCGTGCTGAAGCGGTCGCCGATCACGCTCCAGGTCGACGTGCCCGAGGGGCTCCTGCTCGACGGCTATCCCGGCTCCTACGGCCAGATCCTGACCAACCTCTTCCTCAACGCCGCCAACCACGCCTTCGCCGATGGCCGCGCCGGCACCATCACGATCTCGGCCCGGCCGCGCGGGGCCGACGACATCGAGATCATCTTTGCCGATGACGGGGCCGGCATGACCCCCGACGTGCAGCGCCAGGCCTTTGACCCATTCTTTACCACCCGGCGCAATGAAGGTGGTACGGGACTCGGCTTGCATATCGTCTATAACCTTGTCACCCAGCAGCTCGGCGGGCGGATGATGCTGGAATCCAAGCTGGGACAAGGTACTACTTTTCGGATTATCATGCCGCGGATCGCCAAGGGCGGCGCGCAAAGCGCAGAAAGTGACGGGACTTCTCAATGGCCGAACAGGACGATGTCCTCCACCTGATCGACGACACCGGTACCGCGTCGGAGGATATGGACGCCCGGAAATGGAAGATCGCCGTCATCGACGACGATCCGGCCGTGCATGACGGCACGCGCTTCGCGCTGTCCGACTACAGCCTCAACGGCCAGAGCCTGGAGATCCTCTCCGCCCATTCCGCGGCCGAAGGCCGCAAGCTGATGGCGGAGCACCACGACATCGCCGCCGTTCTGCTCGACGTCATCATGGAGACCGACGTCGCCGGGCTGGAGCTCGTCGAATACATCCGCAACGTGCTCAAGAACGAGACCGTGCGCATCATCCTGCGCACCGGCCAGCCCGGCCAGGCGCCGGAGCGGCGCGTGATCGTGCAGTACGACATCAACGACTACAAGGCCAAGACCGAGCTCACCGCCGACAAGCTGTTCACCTCGCTGACCGCGGCGCTGCGCTCCTATCAGCAGCTCGAGCGCATGGTGCAGACCAGGCGCGGGCTCGAGATCATCATCGATGCGGCTTCGACGCTGTACGATTTCAAGTCGATGCAGCGGCTCGCCGAGGGCGTGCTGACCCAGCTCGCCTCGCTGCTCAATGTCGACTGCGCCGGCATCCTGGTGTTGCGCGACAATGGCGGCGTCGATCCCGAGCTCTCGGTGCTCGCCGGCAGCGGCTGCTACAGCCGCTTCATCGGCACGACCTCGTCGAAGGCGCTCGACCCCGATCTGCGCCAGCTGGTGGAGGACGCCTTCCAGCGCCGCAAGAACGAATTCGCCGACCATCGCAGCGTGATCTACCTGCGCACCGGATCCGGCCGCGAGGTCGTGGTGCTGCTGCAATCCGAGCGCGACCTTTCGGAGACCGACCGCTCGCTGGTCGAGATCTTCTCCTCCAGGCTGTCGATCGCGTTCGACAACGTGATCCTCTACCAGCAGCTCCAGGACGCCAACACCCAGCTGGAAGACCGTGTCGCCCAGCGCACCCGCGCGCTGATGCAGGCCAACCGCCGCCTCTCGGCACAATGGCTGCGGCTGCAGCGCGCCAACGGCTTCAAGAACGAGATTCTGGGCACGGTCGCGCACGATCTGAAGAACCCGCTCGGCGTCATCCTCGGCCGTACCGAGATGCTGAAGGAGCTGATCTCGACCGGCGCCTCGTCAAACGGCGTAGTCGCCCAGGTCGATCACATCCGCGATGCCACCAAGCGCCTGACCACGATGGTCGACCATCTGATCTCGGACGCGATGGCCGATGCGTTCGACATCACCATCCGCCGCGAGCCGGTCGACGTCGCAGCGCTGGTGAAGGAGGTCGCCGAGGCCAACCAGCCGCTCGCGGTCAACAAGCAGCAGGCGATCAGCGTCAGCGCGCCGGCCAACATCGTCACCATGTGCGACACCGACCGGATTCGCGAGGCGATCGACAACCTCATCAGCAACGCCATCAAATACTCGCCGATATCCGGCAAGATCACCGTCGCGGTCACCCATGAGGCCAACGACACCATCATCCGCGTCAGCGACGAGGGTGCCGGCCTGTCGCCGGAGGATCTCGGCCGCCTGTTCGGCCGGTTCCAGCGACTGTCGGCAAAACCGACTGCGGGCGAGAGCTCGACGGGGCTTGGGTTGTCCATCGTCAAGCGTATTATCGACATGCATGGCGGCGAGGTAACCGCCGACAGCGACGGACCGGGCAAGGGCTCGACCTTCACCATCACCCTGCCCGCGACCGACGTGCCGTGATTTGAGTATCGAGATCTCCAAGATTCCGAAGTGACATGACACAAAGCCAGCACATCATGATCGTCGACGACGAGGCCCCGGCCCGGGAGATGGTCGGCGATTACCTCAAGATGCACGGCTTCACCGTGACGCTGTGCGACGGCGGCAAGTCGCTCCGCACCGCGATCGACGGCAGCATGCCCGACCTCGTCGTGCTCGACCTCAACATGCCCGAGGAAGACGGCCTTTCGATCATCCGAGACCTCAAGAGCCGCATCAACGTTCCCGTCATCATGCTCACGGCGACCGCGAGCCCGATCGACCGCGTCGTCGGCCTCGAGCTCGGCGCCGACGATTACGTGGCAAAGCCCTGCGAGCTGCGCGAGCTGATGGCGCGTATCCGCTCCGTGCTACGGCGAAGCGCGCCGGTGAAAGCCGCCGCCTCTGACGCAGCGCCTGGGAAATCGGACAAGGATCAATTGGTGCGCTTCGGCACCAAATGGCTCGACCTGGAAGCCCAGGCCCTGCGCGACGACGAAGGCAACGAGCATCCGCTGACGGCCTCCGAGTTCGGCCTGCTCAAGGTGTTCGCGGCCAATCCGAAACGCGTGCTGTCGCGCGAGCGCCTGCTGGAATTGGCCAATGCGCGCGATGCCGAAGCTTTCGACCGCGCCGTCGACCTGCGCATCATGCGCATCCGCCGCAAGATCGAGCCCGACCCGACCAAGCCTGCCGTGATCCGCACCATCCGCGGCGGCGGCTACCTGTTCTCGCCGGCCGGCGAGAAGGCCTAGGCGGGCGGCGCCCACGCCGTCATCCCGGACAAGCGAAGCGCGGATCCGGGATCCATAACCACAGGAAAACGTTGCGGCGCGAAGCCGGTCACTCCGGGTCTTCGCCCAAGCACGTCCCGTGGTGATGGGTCCCGGGCTCGCGCTACGCGCGCCCGGGGACGACGGCAGTGGGTGTGGCGCGAGCGAACGCAAGTCCCGGAAATTGGTTCCTGCTACGCCAAATCCGCACTCCCGTATTTTCCGCACATTGAAATTACTAGCTTTTTTGTCCCGAATGTTTCGTCGCACGTGCCCCGACGAAACAATTTAACCGCCGACGAAACCATTTTCCCCTTTTCGTGCAGACATCCCGAAACGTTGGCTCATTAACACTTTGGTCCAAGGAAACGCCGCTCGGTTGCGGCGCACCGGGGAGCCAAGTCAATGCGGAACGTCATCGCCATCAACGCCCAGGCCAGTCAGAGCATCATTGCCGCTCAGGCGACTTCGGACGACATGCTCCTGGAAAGCATTGCCGACGGCAATCGGACGTCCATGCACATCCTCTATTGCCGGCACAATGTGCGGGTCTACCGCTTCATCCTGCGCATCGTGCGCGATGCCACCACCGCGGAAGACCTGGTCAGCCAGGTGTTTCTGGACGTGTGGCGGACCGCCGGCCAGTTCCAGGGCCGCTCGCAGGTCTCGACCTGGCTGCTCTCGATCGCCCGCTTCAAGGCGCTGACCGCGATGCGCCAACGCCGCTTCGAGGACATCGATCAGGAAGACGTGCGCGAGATTCCGGATGGATCCGATACGCCCGAGGCGTCGCTCGACCGCAGCGACACCAGCGCCATCCTGCGCGCCTGCGTCGCCAAGCTGTCGCCCGCGCATCGCGAGATCATCACCCTCGTCTACTACCATGAGAAGTCGGTGGAGGAGGTCGGGCGGATCATCGGCATCCCCCAGAGCACGGTGAAGACCCGGATGTTCTATGCCCGCAAGCAGCTCGCCGATTTGCTTAAGGGTTGCGGCGTCGACCGTTTCGCGGCCTAAGGCCAATGATTTCAATGGGATAGGCCCGAGTTTTCGGCCCCATCCCGGGACACGAAAGCGTTACCGCCGACGAAACAAATGAAACAAAGCACAACATCAGGCGGAAAAACTTCGTCCCTATAAAGCTCTCATACGGTTTTAGTTAAACCTCCCAAGAACCTCCAACGACCCGGACGGGATGCCCCCCTCCGGGTCGTTTTGTATTTGGGGGGCACAGATTCCGCCTTCGCCAAGAGGCTTCGGCGGACAAGAGCGGGGCAGGGAGCGCACCGTTGTTGCGGTTGGCGATCTCCCCGTCACGAGCGCGTGACACCGCGTAACGAGCGGCACACCCATCCCGAACTGCTCTCGTGACCTCCTTCACGAGTGCCCCATGCTCGAACTTCTCTTCGCTCTGCTCGCCGGCATCCTCACCATCGCCGCCCCCTGTACGCTGCCGATGCTGCCGATCCTGCTCGGCGCCTCGATCGGGCGCACGTCGCATCTGCGGCCCGCGATGATCGCGCTCGGCTTCGTGGTCTCCTTTTCCGCGGTGGCGCTGCTGCTTGGCGCACTGACGAGGCTGTTCGATTTCGATCCGAATGTGCTGCGCGAGGCAGCGGCGATCCTGCTGCTCGGCTTTGGTCTGTTGATGCTTTGGCCGGCGCCGTTCGAGTGGCTGTCGATTCGACTCAATGGCTGGCTTGATCCCGGCGCGGCCGGCGGCGTGCAACGCGAGGGCGCGCTCGGCGGCCTCGTGCTCGGCACCACGCTCGGCCTCGTCTGGACGCCTTGCGCCGGGCCGGTGCTCGGCTCGATCCTGACGCTGGTCGCGACGTCCCGGAATCTCGCCTGGGCCGGCACACTGCTCGTTGCCTACGCCATCGGCGCGGCCATCCCGATGCTGGCGATCGCCTATGGCGGCCAGGCCGCGACCACGCGCGTGCGCAGCCTCGCCCGCATCTCGCCGCGCCTGCAGCAGGGTTTTGGCGTGGTCGTGATCGCCTTCGCCGTTGCCGCCTACTTCCAATACGACACGCTGATCGTGGCGTGGCTCACCGGCTTCTACCCCACCGGCCAGATCGGCCTGTGATCGCATCCCTCTTCACGGAGAACATGACCATGACTTTCAAGCTGCTCGTCGTCTCCACCGCACTGGTCGGCTTCGCCGTGACCGGCGCCGTCATCCCCGGCATCTGCGATGAGGCGACGCCGGCCGTGCCGGTCAAGGTTGCGGCCGCGCAGGCAGTGACCGCGCCCGACTTCGCCGGCATCAGCAACTGGTTCAACTCGAAACCGCTCACCATCGCCGACCTCCGCGGCAAGGTCGTGCTGGTCGACTTCTGGACCTATGGCTGCGTCAACTGCGTCAACACGCTGCCGCACGTCACCGACCTCTACGCCAAGTACAGGGACAAGGGCCTCGTCGTGGTCGGCGTGCACACGCCGGAATTCCCGTTCGAGCGCTCCGCGTCCAACGTCCAGGCCGCGCTGAAGCGCCACGGCATCACCTATCCGGTGGCACAGGACAATGAGTCCAAGACCTGGAACGCCTACCGCAACCAATATTGGCCGGCGCAATACATCATCGACCAGAGCGGCAAGATCGTGTTCCAGCATGAAGGCGAAGGCCGCTACGACGAGATCGACCGCACGGTGGCGAAGCTGCTGAACGCAAACAGCTGACGCCGCATGCAGCGGCGCCATGTTGTTGCTTGACTCCACGGACCCGTCCGTGGAGGTTCGCAACCTCGAAATCAGCCGCCGCAATGAACGACGCGACCACCAGCAACGACATCCGCCTTCGCGAAGGCTCCTCGATCGCGCAGCGGCTGGTCGTGGCCGGCTCTGCGGCGGCCGTTGCGCTCTGCTTCACGCCGGGCCTGTTCACGCACGATGCGCTGGAGATGATCATCTCCGTGGTCGCGTTGCTGGCGGGCGCTGCTTTCGTCGGCGTGGTCATGATGACGCCGGCGGTGGTGTGGATCATCACACCGGATGAGATCCTGATCGGACGGCAGCGTCCGTTCGGCAAGCTGCAGACACGAACGGTCCCGAAAGACGACATCCTCGGCTTGCAGGTTCCCGGCAGCAAGACCGCAAGAGCCCGCTTTCAGCTGGCCTTCACATTGGCCTCAGGCGAACGCCTGACCTCTCCGCCGCTCACCGACGTCACTCATGTGCGCGACACAGTGGCGCGGATCGCCGCGCAATTCGAGGTTCCCGACGTCGAGTCGCCCATCAACCCGCTCGATGCCAGCAATCCCGAGATGCGTCTTGGCGACCCCGTCGAGCCGTTTTCCCAAAGAGACATCCGGATCGCGGCCTTGATCGCCGTCGCGCTGAGTGCCGCACCCTATGCCTACAGGCTCTGGCGTGGCCTGCCACCCCAATGGATCGACTACACGCTGCTGCCGCTGGGCGTGATCGCCGCGTTCGGCGTCTACCGGTTCGCCAATCTCGTCACCGGCGCCTTCTGGATCGTCCGCGAGGGCGATATCCGCGTCGAGCGCCTGTGGGGCAACGGCACGCCGCGCGCCGATCATATCGAAGGGCACGATGTGAAAACGATCACGATCGAGCGCCGCGGGCGGTCCGAGGACGAGCATTGCATCGTCGCGATCCGCTTGCAGTCCGGACGGCGGTTTCGCAGCCCCCGGATCGGCTCCCGCAACGAGGCCCGCGCCGTGGGCGCCGAGATCGTCCGGCGGCTCCGGATCGGGGCGGAGGCCAATCAGATCTGATCCATTGACGAAGTTGACCTCGCCGCCAGCTCGGTCCTGAGCCTCTCCCGCTTGCTTGCGGGGGAGGGAGCGCACCACCGCAGCGGCAACAACCTATGCTTTTCGCGCCATCCCCTGTTTGTGGCATTGCCGGGCCCCGTCAAAAAACCAAAGCATTGTCGTGACATACCTGCCGGGCGTGCCTTTAACTTGCCACGAAGCTGCCCCTGAGTTCAGATGGTTCCTAACGATTTGCGCTGTGGCAGCGGGGAGAGCTTGAAATGACGGATTTTCGTCGCCTGACCGGGGCGGTTGTGGCTGCGATCGGCCTGATGCTGTCCGCGCCGCAAGCCTTCGCCCAGCAGCCCGACCGCGGCGACGAGCCCGGCCTGATCGCCGACGACAGCTACCAGCTCGATCCGGAATGGCAGAAGCAGGTCGTCTACTACCGCACGACCGAAGCACCGGGCACCATCATCATCTCGACCTCCGAGCGTCACCTCTATCTGGTCCAGCCCGGCGGACGCGCGATCCGCTACGGCATCGGCGTCGGCCGCGACGGCTTCCAGTGGCAGGGGCTGGTGAACATCACCAACAAGAAGGAATGGCCGGACTGGACGCCGCCGCCGGAGATGATCCAGCGCCAGCCCTATCTACCGCGCTTCATGGCCGGCGGCCCCGGCAACCCGCTCGGCGCCCGCGCCATGTATCTGGGCACCACGGTCTACCGCATCCACGGCACCAACCGGCCCGACACGATCGGCACCAAGGTGTCTTCGGGCTGCTTCCGTCTCGTCAACAACGACGTCGCCGATCTCTACGATCGCGTCCCTGTTGGCACCAAGGTGGTCATCCGGCAGAAGCCTGAACTGTAAGCCTGTCGTTTGAGCATGATCCGTTGGAATCCCCTTGGGATCATGCTCTACGCCCTGCCCCAAATTCAATTTCCCGATTTTTCGAGAGAGCAACATGATGCGCACATTTCGAGGCGGCCTGCTGATCGGGCTCGCGGTCGCCGTGCTGGTCGGCGCCTTGGCCATCACTTACGAATTCTATGATACCCGCACGCTGAAGCGCACGGTACGCCGCGGCGAAGTGCTGTGCGGCGTCAACAAGGGCCTGCCGGGGTTCTCGATCCCCGACGACAAGGGCAACTGGACCGGCTTCGACGTCGATTTCTGCCGCGCGGTGGCGGCGGCGATCTTCGACGATCCGAGCAAGGCCAAGTTCGTTCCGCTCGACGCCAGCGAGCGCTTCAAGGAATTGCAGAGCCGGAAAGTCGACATCCTCTCGCGCAACTCGACCTGGAGCATGGCGCGCGAGCTCGACTATGACCTCTATTTTCCGGCGGTTGCCTATTACGACGGCGCAGGCTTCATGCTGCCGCGGTCGCGCAACAAGGAGACCTCGCTGGACCTGACCGGCAGCAAGGTCTGCGTCCAGTCCGGCACCACCACGCTGCTCAACGTCGCCGACTACTTCCGGGCCAACAACATGAAGTATGAAGAGGTGAAGTTCGACAAGCTGGACGACGTGGTGAAGGCCTACGACAGCGGCAAGTGCGACACGCTCTCCGCCGACGTCTCCCAGCTTTATGCGCTGCGGCTGAACCTGTCGAAGCCAGGCGACCACATGATCCTGCCGGACATGATCTCCAAGGAGCCGCTCGCGCCGGTCGTGCGCCAGCGCGACGACGACTGGATGATGATCGTGAAGTGGACGCTCTACGCGATGATCAACGCCGAAGAGCTCGGCGTCACCTCGGAGAACATCGACGAGGCCCTGAAGTCCAAGAAGCCGGACGTGATGCGCCTGGTCGGCACCGAGGGCAATTACGGCGAGCAGCTCGGCCTCACCAAGGACTGGGCCGTGCGCATCATCCGCCGCGTCGGCAATTACGGCGAGATGTACGAGCGCAACATCGGCGAGAAGTCGCAGCTGAAGATCCCGCGCGGCATGAACCAGCTGTGGAACGCCGGTGGCGTGCAGTACGCACCGCCGATGCGGTAGGCGGCCTGTCTCTCCTGGGTCGTCCTGGCGAAGGCCGGGACGACGCCTGGTATTGAGGCGTCACGGTGTCCCCCTCAATACCCCCGCGCCCGCGCGAGTTGCTCGGTGTGGTAGTTCGCGTCGCCGAACAGCTCCTCGCAGACCCGCGCGCGCTTCATGAAGAAGCCGATGTCGAACTGGTCGGTCATGCCCATGCCGCCATGCATCTGCACGCCTTCCTGCACCGCGCGGGTGGCGGTGGTGCCGGCGCGCGCCTTTGCCACGGCGACGCTTGATGCGGCCTTGGCGACGTCGGCATCCAGCGCCTGCAGCGCCTTCATCGTGGCGGCGCGGGTGATCTCGATGTCGACATAGAGCTCGGCGGCGCGATGCTGCAGCGCCTGGAATTCGCCTATCAGCTTGCCGAACTGCTTTCTGTTCTTGAGATACTCGACGGTGCGGTTGAAGACCTCGTCGCTGAGGCCCACCATTTCGGCGGCCACCGCGCCGCGGCCGATGTCGAGCACGCCGTCGAGCAGCGCGGCGCCCTGATCGACCTCGCCGAGCACACTGTCGGCATTGACCTGGACGTTCGCAAACTCGATCCGCGCCGCATTGTGCGCGTCAACCATGATGGTGCGCTCGATCGATACGCCCTTGGCCGCAGGATTGACCAGGAACAGCGTCAGGCCGTCGCGCTCGCCGGCGGCGCCAGCGGTGCGCGCGGCGACGATGACGAGATCGGCGACGTGGCCGTCGACCACCAGTGCCTTGGCACCGGAAAGCTTGAAGCCGTTGCCGGCACGCACGGCCTGCAAATTGGTGTGGAGCGGACGATGCTTTGCGCCCTCGTCGATCGCGAGCGTCGCGAGCAGCGAGCCGTTGGAGACTTTCGGCAAGAACTCCGACTTCTGCGCGGCATTGCCGCCGCGGTTCAGGGCCGAGGCCGCGACCACGCTGGTGGCGAGGAAGGGCGACGGCATCAAGGTGCGGCCGATCTCCTCCATCACCACACCGGCCTCCATGAAGCCAAGGCCGCTGCCGCCGAATTCTTCCGGCACCAGCAGGCCGGCAAAACCCATCTCGGCAAAGGAGTGCCACAGCTCCTTGGAGAAGCCGGTGGGGTCCTTGCTGTCGCGCAAGTGCCGCAGATGCGACACCGGCGCCTTGTCGCTGATCAGCCCGCGCGCGGAGTCGCGGAGCATCGATTGTTCTTCAGTGAGGACGAGGGCCATGTGCTTGAGTCTCTAGCGTCTTGGAAATCTGTTGCTGTCATTCCGGGGCACGCGAAGCGTGAACCCGGAATCTCGAGGTTCCGGGTTCGCCGCTTCGCGACGCCCCGGAACGACGGTGGGGTTACGCCCCCGGCAAATCGAGGATGCGCTTGGCGACGATGCCGAGCATCACCTCGCTGGTGCCGCCCTCGATCGAGTTGGCCTTGGTGCGCAGCCAGGCGCGCGGACGAGCGCCCTGCTTCGAGCGTTCGCTTTCCCATTCCAGCGCATCGACGCCGCCGGCCGACATCAGGATTTCGTAGCGGCGCTTGTTGAGCTCGGTGCCGTAATATTTCATCGCGGATGAAAATGCCGGATGCGCCTGTCCCGCCTTGGCGAGATCGACCGCGCGCTCGGCGCAGGCGGCGAGCGCGGCTTCGTCGACATCGAATGTCGCGATCTGGCCGCGCAGCATGGAATCGTCGAGCTTGCCCAGCGCATCCGAGCCGACCGAATCCGCAGCGATCTGGCCGAGCGGACGGCCGACGCCGCGCTCACCCATGCCGGAGATCATCGCGCGCTCGTGCTGCAGCAGATATTTCGCGACGTCCCAGCCGCGATTGACGGTGCCGACCACATGCGACTTCGGCACGCGGACTCCGTCGAAGAAGGTTTCGCAGAACGGCGAGTAGCCGGAGATCAAGAGGATCGGCTTGGTCGTCACGCCCTTCGACGTCATATCGAACAGGATGAAGCTGATGCCGTCGTGCTTCTTCGCAGCCGAGTCGGTGCGCACGAGGCAGAAGATCCAGTCGGCATAGTTGGCGTAGGAGGTCCAGATCTTCGACCCCGTGATGACGAAATCGTCGCCGTCGCTCTCGGCGCGGGTCTGCAGCGAAGCGAGATCCGAGCCGGCGTTGGGCTCGGAATAGCCCTGACACCAGCGGATCAGGCCCGCCGCGATCTTCGGCAGGTGCTCTTTCTTCTGCGCCTCGTTGCCGTATTTCAGCAGCGCCGGGCCGAGCATCCAGATGCCGAAGCTCGACAGCGGCGGGCGCGCGCCCATCTTGGCCATTTCGGAGCGCAAGACCTTGTGCTCGGCGGCGCTGAGACCGCCGCCGCCGTATTCCTTCGGCCAGTCCGGCACGGTCCAGCCCTTGTCGCGCATGCGCTCGAACCAGATGCGCTGCGGCTCGGACGAGAATTTTGCGTTGCGACCGCCCCAGAACACGTCGGCATCCGACGTTGCGGGCTTGCGCATCTCCGGCGGGCAGTTGGCGTCCAGCCAGGCGCGCGCCTCGCTGCGGAATTGTTCGAGTTCGGCGGTCTCAGTCTCACTCATGGTCGTTTCCATCAATCACAATCGAGTTGTTGGGCGCGACTCTGGGCCATCGCACTGCGGAATTCAACCACTTCCGTGTCGTGTCATCCGCTATACTCGCCAGCGCGACGGTGCTTGAAAACAAAGAGGAAACGAGAATGCGCCTGAAACTTCTTTCGCCTGGCGAAATGAGCGAGAGCCAGCGGCAAACCTATGACGAGTCCATTGCCGGCAAGCGCGGCAAGCCGCCGGCGCCGATGATGGCCTGGCTCAACAGTCCCGACATGGCCCGTCACGCCACGCGGCTCGGCGAAGTGCTGCGCTATGACACGATTTTTCCGGCCAAGCTTTCGGAGATCGCAATCCTGGTGACGGCGCGGCACTGGACAGCGCATTACGAATGGTATGCGCATAAGCGCCTCGCGCTGGCGGGCGGCATGAAGGTGGAGATCATCGACGCGATCCGCGACCGCCGTACGCCCGATTTCGACGACCCCAAGGGAAAGATGATCTACGATCTCGCAAAATCGCTGCACGAGGGCCACGGCGTCGAGAAGGGTCTCTACGACGCGGCGGTGAAGCTGCTCAGCGAACGTGGTGTGGTCGAGGTGATCGGGCTGTGCGGCTATTACACGATGGTGTCGATGACGTTGAACACCTTTGAGTTCGAGCTGCCGGAGGGCGAGGTGGCGGAGCTGTCATAGTTTCGCATCGGGAAACGCTGGGTTTCGGGATCAGCCAGTGGCACTGTCCCGATGCCCGGATTAAGTGGGGTTCAGACACGGAGCAGCCACATGTCGCAAACATCACCCGTCGCCGCCGGCACCCGCATCGGCCATGTCCACCTCAAGGTCGCCGATCTCGATCGCGCGCTCGGCTTCTATTGCGGCGTGCTTGGTTTCGAGCTGATGCAGCGCATGGGTTCGGGGGCAGCCTTCGTCTCGGCCGGCGGCTATCATCACCACATCGGGCTCAACACCTGGGAGAGCAAGGGCGGCTCGCCGCCACCGCCAGGCACGACCGGACTGTTTCACACCGCCATCCTCTATCCGACCCGGGCGGCACTGGCGGACGCGCTGCACCGGGTGCTGACATCAGGCATTGCGCTGGACGGCGCCAGCGACCACGGCGTCAGCGAAGCCCTGTATTTGCGCGATCCCGATCAGAACGGCGTCGAGCTGTATTGGGACAAGCCGCGGGAGCAATGGCCATTCGGGCCGGATGGGAAGCTCGCGATGGTCACCAAGCGGCTGGACGTGGAGGCGCTGTTGAGGCAGCGCGAGACGTGAACTCCGCTCTCTCCTCCGTCATTGCGGGGAGCTCTTGCGACGAAGCAATCCAGATTGTTTCCGCGGAGGGATCCTGGATTGCTTCGCTCGCAATGACGGAATGCGTGGAAACGGCGTCGCATCTCTACGCAGCCTTCGTTCGCGGAGCGCCCCGCACCATGATCAGCGCTACGGCCACCACTTCCAGCGCGACGCAGAGATAGAATGGCAGCGTGTATCCGCCGGACCAATCGCGCAAGGCACCGACGACGCCGGGGCCGAACGCGTAGGTCACCTGGTTGATCGCGGTGTTCAAACTGATCAGCACGCCGAACGAGGCCGAATCGAACTCCTGCTGCACGATCAGCGACGGCAGCGTGATGAGATTGCCGACGGAGAAGCCGAACACGGCGCAGGCCGCGATCAGCACGTAATCATTGTGCAGATTGATGACGACGCACAGCGCCGCCGCCTGGCTCAGGAACGAGAGCGCCGACGCCAGCCGCTGGTTGAGGCGATCGATCACCATCGAGAACAGCACCCGGCCGACCACCGCCATTGCGGTGAGGACTGCGACCGCCACGGCGGCGCGCTCGCGGCCGATCACGGGATCGAGGAACGAGATCAGGTGCACGATGAAGCCGACCTGCGCGAACAGCACCAGCGCGAAGGCGATCGTCACCGCGAGAAAGCCGACATCGCGCAGCGCCCATGCGCGGATCTGCGCCGATGATTGCGGCCTTGCCTTCGCCGCCCCGTGCCAGCCATGGAGGTCCGGCGGCCGGCCGACGACAAGCAAAATCACCGGCACCAGCAGCACCAGCATGGCGCCCGCAGCCGCATACATCGCATTGGCAAAGCCGGCATGACCGATCAGCGTGACCAGCAAGGGCACGCCGACGATACCGCCAAAGCTGGCGCCGTTCAGCGCCAGGCTGATCGCCATGCCGCGCTTGTGGTCGAACCACAGGCTGATCGTGTTGGTGATCATGGCGAGGCTGGTGCCGGCCCAGCCGAAGGCGAGCACGGCATCCGCCAGATAAAGCTGCCAGGGCTCGCGCACCGCGCCGATCGCGACGCTAGCTGCCGCCATCGCCAGCGTGCCGGCGATCAGGCAGATTCGCGGGCCATATTTTCTGACGGCCTCGCCGACGAAGACGACCAGCAGCGCACCGAACAGATAGAAGAACGTTGTCCCGGAGGAGATCAGCGAGGCCGGCCAGCCCCGCGCGCGCTGCAGCTCGGCGACGTAGACGCTCTGGCCGTAGAAGCCGAGGCCCCAGCCGAAGGTTGCGAGCAGGAAGCAGACGGCGACAATGCGCCAGCCTTGGTAGTGGAGCGAGGATTCGTCGAGCGCTTGAGTCTGAGGATTGTCGAGCATGCTGCCTACTCCGTCATGCCCGGGCTTGTCCCGGGCATCCACGTTCTTTCTTCGACGTCCTAAGACGTGGATGGCCGGGACGAGCCCGGCCATGACGCATCATCTAATGAACCCTCATCCGAAAATCACTTCGACAGCGATCGAAGTATCAACGTTGCTGACAGCCTCCTGCCAATTCAGATCGCGCAGTCAGATCGCGTCCGGGAACTCGCCCATGGCCGCGTCGAGCCGCGCCTTGCGGCGGCGCGCCCAGGACGCGAATGAGAGCACGACGAGGCCGAGCACCACCGGCGGGAACACGACCAGGTTCACGGCGGACCAGCCATAATTGGCGAGCAGCTGACCGGAGGAGAATGAGCCGATCGCCATCATGCCGAACACCAGGAAATCGTTGAAGGCCTGCACCTTGTTGCGCTCCTGCGGGCGATGCGTCTCCAGCACCAGAGCGGAGGCGCCGATGAAGGAGAAATTCCAGCCGACGCCGAGCACGATCAACGTCGCCCAGAAATGCATCGCGGTTAGGCCCGAGAGCCCGATGCCGGCGGCGCTGGCCTCCAGCAGCAGCCCGGCAGCCACGATCTTCGGCGCGCCGAAGCGCGCGATCAGCGCGCCGGTGAAGAAGCTCGGGCCGTACATCGCGACGATGTGCCATTGGATGCCGAAATTGGAATCGGACACGCTCAGCCCGCACATCTTCATCGCGAGCGGCGCCGAGGTCATCACTAGATTCATCATCGGATAGGAGATGACGCCGCACAGTGCGGCTGCGATGAAGCGCGGCCGGGTCACGATGGTGAGAAGCGGCCTGCCGCCATGCAGATCAGCGGGCGCGGGCTTCGGCATGTCGACGCCGGCGACGATACCCATCGCGATCAGCGCGACGGCGGCCTGGACCAGGAAGCTGAACGCGAACAGATAAGGCGACCAGACATCCATGGTCCATTGCACGAGTTGCGGACCAAGCACGCCGGCGAACACGCCGCCCGCCATCACCCACGACACCGCCTTGGGCCGGTAGGCCGCGCTGGCGCCGTCGGCGGCTGCAAAGCGATAGGATTGCGCCACCGAGCCGTAGAGGCCGCCGAGGAAGGTCGCGATGCAGAACAGCGCGAACGAGCCGTGCAGGATCGCAAACGAGCCGAGCAGGCCGGTGAACGTGCCGCAGCCGGTGCCGATCACGAACGCCCAGCGGCGGCCGAAGCGGCGCGAGATCGCGCCGGTCGGCAGCGTGCCGGCGGCAAGGCCCACGACGTACATCGACAGCGGCACCGTCGCGAGCGACATGTCGGGCGCGAGCGTGGCGCCGACGATCGAGCCGGTGGCGAAGATCACCGCCGAGTTGGCGCCGGTCAGGGCCTGCGCAGCGGCAAGGCGCACCACATTGGCACGCGCGCGGGCGTCATCGGCGATCTCATGGGTCGAAGTCACGTCTAACATCGGCATTTCCGCCCAAGGCACTATTTATAGCGGGGGGTTGATTCCCGGCACTATGGAGGGGCCGAAAGGACCGGGCAACCGGCGCAAACGGGCGCAGGCCATGCCTCCGACGCAATCGAGCCGATGATACCGGCCCGCGCTCTTGACGGCTTGCGCTCGATCAAATCCTATCCGCCGCGATTTTTAGGAGTTTTTTTCATGTCCGTCGATGACAGGCCTACGGTCAGCGCTCCCGACGACGATCCCTGGCTTTGGCTGGAGGAGGTCGAAGGCGCCCGCGCGCTCGATTTCGTCGAGCGTCAGAACATCCTGACGCTGGACAAATTCGGCGGCCCGGCCTTCGAACGCGATCGCGACTTGCTCGCGGCGATCTACGATCGTCCGGACAACATTCCCTATGCGAGCCGAAGTGGCGGCCTGCTCTACAACACCTGGAAGGATGCGGACCATCCGCGGGGCCTGTGGCGGCGCACCACGCTCGACGAATTTCGCAAAGCTGAGCCGTCATGGGAAACCATCCTCGACATCGACGAGCTTGCGGCACGGGAAGGCGAAGACTGGCTGCTCAATTGGACGACCTCGCGGTCCAAATATTCGCGGGTCATCCTAAGCCTGTCGCGCGGCGGCAGCGATGCCGTGGTGTTGCGCGAATTCGACGGAGAGACGAAGAGCTTCGTGAGCGACGGCTTCGTCCTGCCGGAAGCGAAGGGCAGCGTCGATTGGCTCGATCCGGACACGCTTGTGCTCTCCAGCGCCTATGGCGAGGGCATGGCGACGACATCCGGCTACGCCAGAACGGTCCGGCTGTGGCGGCGCGGGCAGCCGATCGAACAGGCGGAAGTGATCTTCGAGACCACCGCCGACCGGATGCGCGTCTATTGCGGGGTCGACGACACCGGTGCGGCGCCGCGCGCCTGGATCATCGATCAGGTCGACTTCTTCAATTTTGCGATCTGGCTTCGTGATGCCACCGGCACGCTCACGCAACTCGACCTGCCGACCGACGTCTGGATGCAGGCACATCGCGACTGGTTCGCGATCAAGCTGCGAGAGGACTGGACCGTTGCCGGACGAACCTATGTGGCGGACAGCGTGCTCGGCATCTCGCTCTCGGCATTTCTCGCAGGCGATCGCGACTTCGCGATCCTGTTCGAGCCAGGCGCACGCCGCGCCCTCCAGGGATTTTCCTGGGCCGATGGCAAGCTGCTGCTGTCCATCCTCGACGAATTGCGGCCGGTGTTCGAGATCTGCACGCCGTCGCCGGCCGGCTGGAGCCGCGAGACGCTGCGTGGCCTTCCCGGGATCGGCGTGGTCGACGTCTGGCGCTTCGATCATTATGACTCCGAGAGCAATGGCGACCTGCTGGCCAATGTGCAGGACCCGCTCACGCCGCCCTCGCTGATGCTGATCGAGCGCGGCGTCGAAAGCCCGACGCTCCTGAAGCAGGCGCCGAAGACGTTCAACGCCGATGGCCTCATCGTCACGCAGCACGAGGCGATCTCGATCGACGGCGAGCGCATTCCCTATGTCCAGACCGGGCCCGCAGGCGAGACCGGCGATGCGCCGGTCTATATGAGCGCCTATGGCGGCTTCGGACTCGCCGTGAAGCCGCAGTACAATTCGTCGCTCGGCAAGCTTTGGCTGGAGCGCGGCGGCACGACGGTGCAGGCGAATCTGCGCGGCGGCGGCGAGTTCGGCACGCGCTGGCATGATGCCGGCCGCTACGCTGGCAAGAAATTATCGCACGATGATTTTGCCGCCGTCGCCACCGATCTCGTGCGCCGCGGCGTGACCAGGCCGAAGCGAATCGCCGCGCAGGGCGGATCGAATGGCGGCATCCTCATCACCAACATGCTGGTGCGTTACCCCGAACGGTTCGGCGCGCTGTTCTGCACCATCCCGCTGATCGACATGCGCCGCTACACGAAGCTGCTCGCAGGCGCGAGCTGGATTGCGGAGTATGGCGATCCCGACAAAATGGAGGAATGGGAGTGGCTGAAGACCTACTCCGCCTATCACAACGCCATACCCGGCCAGCCCTATCCACCGATCCTGATCGCCACGACGCGGCGCGACGACCGCGTCCATCCCGGTCACGCCCGCAAGATGGCCGCAAAGCTCCAGGCGATGGGCTACGAGGCCTGGTTCTACGAGCCGGCCGCCGGCGGGCATGGCTACGGCAAGGACAATAAGGAGCGCGCCGGCTTCCAGGTGCTGGGCTTTCAGT
Organism: Bradyrhizobium manausense; assembly: GCF_018130615.1. Taxonomy (GTDB): domain Bacteria; phylum Pseudomonadota; class Alphaproteobacteria; order Rhizobiales; family Xanthobacteraceae; genus Bradyrhizobium; species Bradyrhizobium manausense_A. The sequence goes on along the minus strand of NZ_JAFCKB010000001.1, from coordinate 652,910 downwards.
TCTTGAAGGAGAGGATCGGGTGGCGCGACGGCGAGGTGTGAGGGCGTCGCGCCTCACCCGCGCGCGAACACCAGCGTCAGATTGTTTGCGGGCATGCCGATCGTATCGACGAGGCTGAGGCCCGCACCGCGCGCCAGCGCCTCGACATCGCCGACATCGCGCACGCCCCATTCGGGATTGCCTTCGCGCAACGACGTATCGAACACGGCGTTGCTGAGCGCGGTGTGCTTGCCGTCGCGCTTGAACAGACCGTAGAGGAACAGCTCGCCGTCGGACCGCAGGTAACGGCTGGCGCCGGCAAACAGGCCCTCCGCCACGGCCCAGGGCGCAATGTGGATGACATTGGCGCAGAACACGGCTGCGAGATTGGTCGGCCCCTGTCCGCTCTTCATCTCCGGGCACCAGTCGGGATCGGCGAGATCGATCCGCAGGGGTGAGCGGATGTTCTTCAGGCCCGAATGCACCCGCCAGGCCTCGATGCTCTTCACGTGGCGCTGGTTGAGGTCGCTCGGCCACCAGACGAGATCGGGCGTGTGACCGGCGAAATGGACCACATGCTGGCCGGTTCCACTGCCGACCTCGACCACGTCGCCCGACCGCCCAATGAGGTGCTTAGCGAGCGCGCCCCAGAGCGGCTCGTGATTGCGATGGAAAGCAGGCGCATCGAGGCGGCCGTCAGGCTCGACTCTCCCGCCGTCCCTACCAAATTCAACGACATATTCAGCCAATCGATGTCCCCGGAAAACGAAAAAGCAGACGAAAACGCGAGCAAGGACCAAACGCCCCGAACAATTGCCGGTTAAACCCGGCTTGATGAACGACCTATCTCGTCAGTTGCAATGCGGCAGATATTAACGCCATTTTGCAGCCTGCATAGTCTTGATTGTCAGGGTGTGTCCTTTGTGCTTTGAGCACTATATTTCTGCGAACGAGACCCTCAACCTAACGCTTCGGAACGACGCCTTGACCGCCTTTCCTCGCAAGTCCGCCCTGCTGCTTTCGCTGGTCGTCCTCACCGGACTTGCCGCGCGCCCGGCATGGGCGCAATCGACCGTCACCGAAGGCCAAAAGCTCGCCTTCGACCGCGGCAAGGGCAATTGCCTGACCTGCCACGTCATCAAGGGCGGTGATTTGCCGGGCACGATCGGGCCCGAGCTGAAGGACCTCAAGGTCAAGTATCCCGATCGCAACGAGCTGGCCGCGATCCTGTTCGACGAGACCAAGCGCAACCCGCAGACCATGATGCCGCCGTTCGGCCGCAACCGGATTTTGACCGACCAGGAGATCAGCGCGATCGTTGATTTCCTGCAGACGCTGTAACGGTCGGCCCAGGAGATTTCAGATGACCACGCACACCAGCCCTCATCCGACGCGGCGCCTGATCCTTCAAGGCGCGGTCTCGGTCGCCCTGATCGGCCTCGGCAATCTGCCGTTTGCGCCCGCGCGCGCCGCGGCCAACGACAAATATCCGGAAGAAGCGTTCAAGCTGAAGAACGAAGCGGATGCGATCAAGGCGCTCTATGGCAGGACCGCCGAGCCGTCCGACAAGATCAAGCTCGATGCGCCCGAGATCGCCGAGAACGGCGGGGTCGTGCCGATCTCGGTCGCGACGACGCTCGACAAGGTCACCTCGATCTCGTTCTTCGTGGCCGAGAACCCGAACGCACTGGCGGCGTCCTACAAGTTTCCCGACGGCACGATTCCCGCTGTCGCCAACCGCCTGAAGATGGCGAAGACCAGCAGCGTGACTGCAATCGTGGAAGCCGACGGCAAGCTCTACAGCGCGACCAAGGAAGTGAAGGTCACCGTCGGCGGCTGCGGCGGTTAAGGAGGATCGGTCCGATGGCATCCAGCATTCGAGTACGCGCAACATCCAACGGCGACATCACCGAGGTGCAGACGTTGATCCAGCATCCCATGGATACCGGCCTCGTCAAGGACGCCAAGGGCGAGCTGATCCCAGCGCACTACATCCAGGAGCTGAAATTCGCATGTAACGGCAGGGACGTCTTCGTCGCCAACTGGGGCACCGCGGTTTCCAAGGATCCTTACCTCAAGTTCAGCTTCAAGGGCGCCAAGAAGGGCGACGATCTCAAGATCTCCTGGACCGACAACAAGGGTGCGTCCGACGAGACCACCGCGAAGATCGCGTGATGAAGGCCCGCACCTCCTGCCTGCTTGGCTCGTTGAGCGCTGCGCTCGTCGCGTTCGTGCTCGCGTCTCCGCGCGTGAGCGCAGCCGACAAGGTCGATCCCGTCGCTGACGCCAGGGCGTTCCAGAATTTCTTCTTCCAGAAATTTCCGAACGTGAAGCACGAGGATTTCGTCAACGGTCCTTATTCCCTGAACGAGGATATGAAGCGACAGTGGCAGGAGAAGGAGGAATTCCCGCCCTACGAGTTCGCGCTCGACGCCGGCAAGGAGATGTTTGCGACGCCGTTCAAGAACGGCAAGACCTATGCCGACTGCTTCCCGAATGGCGGCATCGGCGTCCGTCAGAACTATCCCTATTTCGACACCAAGGAAGGCAAGGTCGTTACGCTGGAGCTCGCGCTCAACCGCTGCCGCGAGGCCAATGGCGAAGCGCCCTACTCCTACGTCAAGGACGAGATGGCCTCGCTCACCGCCTACATGGCCTTCACGTCGCGCGGCAAGACGATGGACATCAGGATTCCCGATGACCCGCGCGCGCTCGAAGCGTTCGAGAACGGCAAGCGCTATTTCTACACCCGTCGCGGCCAGATGAATTTCTCCTGCGCGAGCTGCCACGTGCAGAGCCCGGGCGAACGCATCCGCGCCGAAATTCTGGCGCCAGCGCTCGGTATTTTGAACGCGATGCCGATCTACCGCTCCGAATGGAGCGGCATGGGCACCACCAGCCGGCGCTTCATCACCTGCAACAGCCAGACCCGCGCGGTTCCGCTGGAGCCTCAGTCGGACGAATATCGCGACGTCGAATATTTCCTGTCCTACGTCGCCAACGGCCTGCCGATATCGGGCCCGGGAGCGCGGCCATGAAGCGGTCACTTACCTTGGCCATGTTGCTTGCTCTGAGCTTCGCGCCGGCGGCGCGCGCGGCAACCGAGGCAGACTACAAGGCGGCCTATGCCGCTGCGGAGGCCGCCTCCAAGGAGGCAGCCGGCATGCGCAACCAATGGACCACGACCGTCTCGACGCTGGCGGCCGCCAAGAAGGCGGGCGATGGCGGCGATTTCGACCGCGCCGTGGCCGTAGCCAAGGAAGCCGAGGCGCTGGCGAAAGCCTCGATTGTCCAGGCAACCACTGAAAAAGAAGCCTGGAAGGCGATGGAAATCCGCTAGACTCGAACCCTGTGGAACTGCCGAGAACCGGCGCGGAGAATGTGTGATGGCGATCCGCCGCCGCGACTTTTTGAAGAGTACAACCGCTGTCGCCACCTCGCTCAGCCTGCCCCGGCTGGCGCGCGGCGCTGAAGCCGCCAGCATTTACGACATCGAACGCTTCGGCAATGCGCGGATCCTGCACACCACCGACACGCATGCGCAGCTCAACCCGGTCTATTTCCGCGAGCCCAGCATCAATATAGGCATCGGCGAGATGGCGGGACGGCCGCCGCATCTGGTCGGTCGCGCCTTCCTGGAGCGCTTCGGCATCCGGCCCGATAGCGCCGATGCCTACGCTTTCACCTGTGTCGAGTTCGAAAAATCCGCCGGACGCTTCGGCAAGCTCGGCGGCTTCGCCCATCTGAAGACACTGATCGACCGCCTGCGCAGTGATGTCGGCGAGAAGCACGCCATGCTGGTCGACGGCGGCGATCTCTGGCAGGGCACGGGCCTTGCCAACATCATGCAGGGCCGCGACATGGTGGAGGTCGCCAATCTGCTCGGCATCGAGGCGATGACCGGGCATTGGGAATTCACTTATGGCGAGCAGGCGCTCCGCGACAATCTCGAGCACTTCAAGGGCGAGTTTCTGGCGCAGAACGTCTTCCTGACCGAGGAAGCGGCGTTCAACGACGCGCCCGCCTTCGACAAGGCGACAGGGCGCGTATTCAAGCCATCGATCATCAAGGAGCTCGCCGGCCATCGCGTCGCGATCATTGGCCAGGCCTTCCCTTACGTGCCGATCGCGCACCCCAAGCGGTTCACGCCGAACTGGACCTTCGGCATCCGCGAGGAAGAGTTGCAAAAGCATGTCGACGCATTGCGCGGCAAAGACAAGGTCGATGCGGTGATCCTGCTGTCGCACAACGGCATGGATGTGGACCTCAAGCTCGCAAGCCGCGTCACCGGCATCGACGTCGTTCTCGGCGGCCACACCCATGATGCCGTGCCGCAGCCCATCCCGGTGAAGAACGCCGCCGGCACGACGCTCGTCACCAACGCCGGCTCCAACGGGAAATTTCTGGCCGTGCTCGATCTGGCGCTCGACAAGGGCAAGGTCGGCGACATCAGATACCATCTGCTGCCGGTCTATTCGGAACTGCTGAAGCCCGATCCTGCGATGGCCGAGCTGATCGGAAAGCTGCGCGCACCGCACGTGACGGACTGGTCGGAGAAGATCGCAACGCCCGATCGCCTATTTTATCGCCGCGACAATTTCGCAGGCCCCATCGACGAGCTGATCTGCACCGCGCTGCGAACCGAGCTCAACGCCGAGATCGCGCTGTCGCCCGGCTTCCGCTGGGGTGTCACCACCTTGTCGGGCCAGCCGCTGACCATGGAGGATGTGCTCGCGGAAACCGCGATCACCTATCCCGAGACCTATGTGCAGGAAATGACCGGTTCGCAGATCAAGGACGTGCTGGAAGACGTCTGCGACAATCTCTTCAATGCAGATCCGTATTACCAGCAAGGCGGCGACATGGTACGCGCCGGCGGACTCAGCTACGCCTGCAGCCCCACCAACGCGATCGGCAGCCGCATCTCCGAGCTCAAGCTCGACAATGGCAAGGCGCTGAGCGCCAACCGACATTACAAGGTTGCGGGCTGGGCCTCGGTCAACGACCAGCAGGGCGCTGCGGTGTGGGATGTCGTGGCCAAATATCTGCGCTCGGGCCGGATGCTTCAGGAGCGGCTCGGCACCGGCGTCACCCTGAAAGGCGTCGACGGCAATCCGGGCATCGCAGGATAGGAATGATGCGGTTCAAGATTTTTCGCGCGATGCTGTTGGCGCTGCTCGCCTGGGCGGCGATGCCGCTCGCTGTTGCGCAGCAGGTGCCGCTCCAGGACAAGCCGTTCGCCGAACACAAGATCGTGCTCCAGCTCTCCGATGGCGATGTGAAGAAGCAGGCGCTGGTGCTCAGCGTCGCCAACAATCTCCTGAAGGCCTACGACCCCGACAAGATTGCGGTCGAGGTCGTCGCCTTCGGTCCCGGCATCGATCTGCTGCTGTCAGGCAGTGAGCGCCGCATGCAGGTCGAGAGCCTGATCGCGCAGGGCGTGCGCTTCGATATCTGCCTCAACACCGTCGACACGATCGAGCGGGAGACGGGCAAGCGGCCGGAGTTCATCCCGGCCGCGACGCCGGTGCAGGTGGGGGTCGGGCAGATCCTGTTTCTGGCGGAGAACGGGTACACGGTGGTGAGGCCGTAGGTCTTGGCCACACCCTCCGCTGTCGTCCCGGCGAAGGCCGGGGCCCACCGCGTGACCTCTCGTCCGCCGCAGTCGGCGTACCGAACGACGTGATCTTCGTCAAACTACTCCCTGGGGTAATGGGTCCCCCGGCCTTCGCCGGGACGACACCATTTTTTTGGAGATCCACTTGAGGTCTCAAGCCGCAATAAAAATCTTCTAAATTTTCTTATTTCAGCAGCACATTACTTCTCTTTCCGGCTTCCCGCGTAGTAGAATCCTCGGCATCAGTTCACGCCGGGTCCTGCCATGATCTTTCGCCAGCTCTTCGACAGCGTTTCGGGCACCTACAGCTATCTCCTCGCCAGCCGCCCCGGCGGCGAGGCGCTGATCCTTGATCCTGTGCTGGAGAAGGTCGACCGCTACTGCCAGCTGCTGCGCGAGCTCGACCTCAAGCTGGTCAAGGCCGTCGACACCCATCTGCATGCCGACCATGTCACCGGCCTCGGCGAGTTGCGCGACCGCACCCATTGCATGACCGTGATGGGCGACCAGACCAAGGCCGACGTGGTGGCGATGCGTGTCGCCGACGGTGACAAGGTGACGATCGAGGGCCTGTCGCTCGACGTGATGTACACGCCGGGCCACACCGACGATTCCTACTCCTATCTGATGGGCGACCGCGTCTTCACTGGTGACACGCTGCTCATCCGCGGCACCGGCCGCACGGATTTCCAGAACGGTTCATCGCGCGCGCAGTACGATTCGATCTTCAACCGCCTGCTCAAGCTGCCCGATGAGACGATGGTCTTTCCGGCGCACGACTACAAGGGCGACACCGTTTCCACCATCGGCGAGGAGAAGCGATACAATCCGCGGCTCCAGGTGCGCTCGGTCGACGAATATATCGAGCTGATGGCGAACTTGAAGCTGCCCAATCCGAAGATGATGGACGTGGCGGTGCCGGCCAACATGCATGTCGGCCTGCATCAGGAAGAGCTGGAGAAAGAGGGCCGAGCGCTCAGCGCGGTCGAGGCGATCCGCTCGCTCGGACGGCCCGACATGCTGCTTGTCGACTTGCGCGAAACCAATGAGCGGATGAAGCACGGCATGCTCGAAGGCGCGCTGCACACGCCCTATCCGAGCGTCGAGGAGGGCCTCAAGCCCGGCGGCATGCTGCGCGAGGTCGCCGCCGCCACGGGGCGCCGCATCGTCTTCTTCTGCGCCTTCGGCGAACGCTCGGCGATGGCTGTTGCCGCCGCCAAGGAGGCCGGGCTCACCAACACCGCCCACATCGCCGGCGGCATCGATGCCTGGAAGAAGGCCGGCGGGCCGGTGGTGCAGGGCTGACGACATCCTCGCGGGTCTTGAGATAGGTCAGACGCCGCATAGATTTCGTGATTAGAAGCGGATGACGCATCACCATCCGGGATCAGCCATGGCCAAGATCGGAAACAAGACTGCCAAGCCGAGCGAACCGCCGAAGACCGTGGACGACAAGGCCAAGAAGCCCGAGCCGCCGCGCGACACCGACGACGATTACGAAGACGGCGACATCGCCACCCCGAAGCGCGATCGCTATGGGACCGATGACGAGCCGTTGTGAGGGTGAGACGTGTGTTTTGACTACGCGCCGGCGCGACACGCTCCGCCGTCGTCCTGGCGAAAGCCAGGACCCATTACCCCAATGCGCAGTTTGGCGAAGACACCCAGTTCGGTAATGCGATCGATCCCAATCGAGAGATCGTGCGGTGGGTCCTGGCGAACGCCAGGACGACGATGGGGATGCAGCTTGTCTTCACCACTCCGGCCTTGGCCAGGACGACGGGACTGAGCCCCACCCGCACTACCTGCCATGCGCCTGCGTTCATGGACAAATAACCGCTGTGCCCGATAGTTTGCGCCTCTCTTAGGACGCAAACGGAACTGCAATGGTCGACGTTCTCGCCGCACCGCAACAAGGCAAGGCGGACAGCGCGCTACGCACGCTGACGGGAATTTCGATTGCGCATTGGGTCAGCCATTTCCATCTGCTGGTCCTGCCGATGCTGTTTCCGTTTCTCAAGGGGCAGCTTGGCGTCGGCTATGTCGAGCTCGGCTTCGCGCTGACCGTGTCGGCCGTCGTCTCCGGGCTGACGCAGGCGCCGACCGGCTATCTCGTCGACCATTTTGGCGCGCGCAAGATCCTGCTCGGCGGACTGACCCTCGGCGGACTGGCGCTGATCATGCTCGGCCTGCATTTGAGCTACGCCTCGCTGATCGCTTGCGCCGTGCTGCTCGGGCTCGCCAACAGCGTCTATCATCCCGCCGATTACGCGATCCTCGCCGCGCACATGGACGAGGCGCGGATGGGCCGCGCTTTCTCGGTCCACACCTTTGCCGGCTATTTTGGTGGCGCCGTTGCGCCGGCGATCGTCGCCGCCCTGATCACGGTGTCCGGAGGCGTCGGCGCACTGCTCGCAGCGGGCGCGATCGGCGCGCTGGTGGCGCTGCTGCTGGTGGTGATGAACATTCCCGATGCCGGCGCGCACAAGACCAAGCCAGGCGCCGCGAATGCGCCGAAGCAGGCCGTCATCACGCCCGCGCTGATCACGCTGACCGCGCTGTTCATGCTGCTGAGCCTGTCGGTTGCCGGCATCAACAATTTCGGCGTGGTCGCGCTGATGAGCGGCTACGGCGCAAGCTATTCCGTCGCCAATGTCGCGCTGACGGCATGCCTTGGCTGCGGCGCCGTGGGCGTGCTCGCGGGCGGCTTCCTCGCCGACCACACCGAACGCCACGGCTACGTCGCCGCGGCCTGTTTTGCCGCCAATGCGGCCATCGTTCTCCTGATCGCGCTGGTCACGCTGCCCGGATGGGCGCTGACCGCCACAATGGCAGCCGCGGGCTTCCTCTCCGGCGTGATCGCACCATCGCGGGACATGCTGGTGCGCAACGCGGCGCCTCCCGGTGCCGCGGGCCGCGCCTTCGGCATCGTCTCCACCGGCTTCAATCTCGGCGGCATCGTCTCACCGCTGCTGTTCGGCTGGATCATGGACCAGAACGCGCCGCATTGGGTGTTCGGCGCCTCCGTGATCTTCATGGTCGCAACCGTGGTGCTGTCACCGTTCACGGAGCGGAAGACGCAAGCCAAGGCGTAGCTACAAATTCGGTGTCGTCCCGGCGAAGGCCGGGACCCATATGCCGCAGCAATCGCTTTGCGAAGACTTACCAAACCGCTTTCTGCTACGCGCGCCCCGGGATGACAATTGCGGTTGGGCCTGGTTGCGCCGCCGCTTAGGTCGGCGAGACGGCGCCCTTCAGCCCGGTTTCCCGCGGAGCGGCACCGCGCGTCAGGCGGGCCTTTTCCGTGTTCGGCCAGAGCAGCAGCAGGCCGATAACGCCGGAGCCGACCAACACCACTGCGTTGATGGTGAAGCCGGTCATGTAGCCGTCGAGCATGCTGCCGGCGCGCTGGATCACGGTGCCCATCACATTCGGTGCGATGATGCCCGAGAGCGTGTAGAGCGCGCCGTAGATCGCGAGGATGGCGCCGCGCTGCGAGGCCGGCGTGAATTCGCCGAGCATCGGCGGGCAGACGACATAAATCGCGCTGCAAAGCCCAGGGCCGACCACGAGCATCACGATTTTCAGCCCCACACCCGGGACGTACGGCATCGCCGCCAGGATCAGGCCGCCGATGATCAGCGGCACTGAGCCCAGCACGCCACGCGAGATGCGCGTGGTGTAGCCGCGCGCCATCATCACCTGCGAGATCCAGCCGGTCAGAATCACCATGGTGGCGCCGAACACCCAGGGGAGGATCGAGATCCAGCCGGCATCGCTCTGCGAGAAACCAAGCCCCGTGACGATGAAGGACGTGAACCAGGTGAGTCCGAGCGACAGCGCCCAATAGGCGCCGAAGGTCGCGGCCACGCAGCCGAGGAATGTGCGCGAGGTGAGAAGTTGGAGGTAGGGAATTTTCGCCTCATTGGCCGCGAGGGCCTGGGTGTCCTCGAGCGGGCCTTCCTTGCCGAGCGCGAGCCAGGCGTAGACCCAGATCAGGCCGACCACGCCGAGCGCGCCGAAGGCGTAGTGCCAGGAATGATTGACGATGACCCAGTTCAGCGCCGGCACGGCGAGGATGACGCCGAAGGCCGAGCCCTGCAACAGGATGGCGGTCGGCAGCGTGCGCTTCTCGTCGGGGAACCATTTGTAGATCGCGTGCGTCGCGACAGAAGCCGCCGGACCTTCACCGGCACCAAGCACGATGCGGCAAATCAGGAGCGTGGTGAAAGAGACAGTGCCGACCATCGGAAACTGCGCCAGCGCCCAGATCACCGCCAGCGTCAGCAGCACCCAGCGCGTCGGCACCTTGTTGACGATGAAGCCGACCACGATGGCCGAGACCGAGAACAGGATGAAGAACGAGGAGCCGAGCACGCCGAATTGCGCGGGCTCGAGCTTCAGATCGGTCATGATCGGCACGCCGGCGAGGCCGACGACGATCTTGTCGGCGAAGTTCACGACCATGAAGAGAAACAGGAGAAAAGTGACGGTCCAGGCACCCTTCGGCGTTGCGCCCGTCCCTTGGGACACCCCTGCCGTCCTGCCCGCCGCATTGGGCGTTCCCTGAGCGCTCATCATTCTCCCCGCATATTCTTTGTTCGGCACTTTTGATTTGGCCGTCTTCGGAGCTAACAACGGCTTGAACGGCAACGCAACCCCGGCATTTCCGCAGCAAGTGTGCTACGCAGCATTGTGTTAATTCCGTCCGGCGCACTGATCTTGCTGAGCATCCGAAACCTCTCAAAGACCTTCTCCTCGGCCGGCGAGCCGGTCCATGTGTTGCGTGGCGTCGACCTCGACCTCAGGGCCGGCGAACGCGTCGCGCTGACCGGCGAATCCGGCAGCGGCAAGAGCACGCTGCTGCACCTGATCGCGGGGTTGGATGCCGCCGATGGCGGCACGATCCGCCTGCAGGACACGGAGGTCACGGAGCTGCCGGATTCGGGCCGTGCCGCGTTGCGCCGCGACCGGATCGGCCTGGTATTCCAGCAGTTCAACCTGATCCCGAGTCTCTCGATCGCAGACAACCTCGCCTTTCAGGCGCGGATCGCCGGCCGGCATGATGCGGCCTGGACCAAGGAGCTGGTCGAACGGCTCGGGCTCAGCGGCCTGCTCAAGCGTTATCCGGAGCAATTGTCGGGCGGCCAGCAGCAGCGGGTCGCGATCGGCCGTGCCCTGGCAACCAAGCCGTCGCTGCTGCTCGCGGACGAGCCGACCGGCAATCTCGATGAAGCCACCGCCGACGACGTGCTGGCGCTGACGCGCGATCTCGTGGCGCGCACCGGCTGCGGCTTCCTGATGGTGACGCACAGCCTGCATCTGGCCGGCACACTCGATCGTCACATCGTGCTGCATGCGGGGCGGATCGCATGAGACGCGCGCTGTGGGTGCTGGCCGTACTGCTCAGCCATTGGCGGCGGCACAGGATGCAGTTTGCGACGCTTCTGATCGGGCTGATCGCGGCGACCGCGCTGTGGAGCGGCGTGCAGGCGATCAATCAGCAGGCCCGCAGCGCCTATGACCGCGCGGCGGCGACGTTCGGCGGGGTGCGCACGGCGACACTGGTCGCACCCAATGCAGCGACCTTCCCACAAGACCTTTTCATAAAACTCCGCCGCGCAGGCTGGCCGGTCTCGCCGATGCTGGAGGGCCGGGTTCAGATCAACGGACGATCGATGCGGCTGCTCGGCATCGAGCCGGTGACGCTGCCTGCCGATGTCGGCAATGCGCCGCGCCTCGGCGCTGCGGACTTGAGCAGTTTCGTCGCCGCCCCCGGCCAGACGCTGGTCGCGCGGGAGACGCTGAACGATCTGCACGAGGGCGAAGGTGCTGCGCCGTCGACCAGCAGCGGCGCAAAACTGCCGCCGCTGCGCGTGCAGCCGCAACTCGTGCCCGACGTGCTGGTGGTGGATATCGGCGTGGCGCAGCGGCTCCTCAACAAGCCGGATCAGATCTCGCGACTGCTGATCGGCAAGGCCAAGGGCAAGCCCGCGCCGTTGCAGAGCGTTGTCGGCGACCAGTTGCAGCAGGTCGAGCCGACCGCCGAGACCGAGCTGGAGCGGCTGACCGACAGCTTCCATCTCAACCTCACCGCGTTCGGCCTGCTGTCGTTCTTCGTCGGCCTCTTCATCGTCAATTCCGCCGTCGGCCTCGCCTTCGAGCAGCGGCTGCCGATGCTGCGGACCTTGCGCGCCTGCGGCGCTTCGGCGCGGCTGGTGAATAGCGTGCTGGTGGTCGAGCTGGTGGCGCTGGCGCTGGTCGCGGGCCTGATCGGGCTGGTTTGCGGTTATGTCATCGCGGCGGCGCTGCTGCCTGATGTGGCGGCGTCACTGCGCGGGCTTTATAGCGCGCAGATTCCAGGGCAGCTCACACTGCAACCTCAGTGGTGGCTCGCCGGCATCGGCATCAGCGTTGCCGGCGCCATCTTGGCGGCCGCGACCAGCCTGATCAAGGCGATCAGGATGCCCGTGCTGGCGACGGCGCAGCCGCGCGCCTGGCAGCAGCGGCAGCGCCGCTGGCTCGTCCTGCAAAGCCTCGCTGCCTGCGCCGTGCTCGCGGTTGCGCTGCTGTTGCTTCATTACGGACAATCGCTGATCACAGGGTTTGGCGTACTGGCGGCGCTGATGCTCGGTGCAGCGCTGATCCTGCCAGCCTTCCTCGAGATTCTCCTGGTCGCAGGCCAGCGTCTGGCGCGCGGGCCGCTGGCGCTGTGGTTCTGGGCGGACAGCCGGCAGCAGCTCTCCGGCTTGTCGCTGGCGCTGATGGCGCTGCTGCTCGCACTCGCGGTCAATGTCGGCGTCTCGACCATGGTGGAAACGTTCAGCCGGACCTTTGTCGGCTGGCTCGACGGGCGGCTGGCCGCCGACGTCTACATCAGCGCCGCCGACAATGCGCAAGGCACCGCGATCCGCAACTGGTTGAAGGACCGCAGCGAGGTGCAGGCGATCCTGTCGGGCGGACGCGCGGAGACGCAGGTAGCGGGCCAGCCGGTGGAGTTGCTCGGCCTGCCCGATCACGCGCTCTACCGTGAACGCTGGCCACTGCTGGAGACAGCGCCGCGCGCCTGGACCCAGCTCGTGCCCGGCAATGCCGCCTTCATCAGCGAGCAGCTCAGCCGCCGCCTCAATATCCGTGTCGGCGACGTCATCGCGGTGCCGGCACCGGGCGGGACCTGGGAGCTCGACATCGTCGGCATCTATGCCGACTACGGCAACCCCAAAGGCCAGCTCGCCGTCAATGTCGCGGCGCTGATCCGGCAGTTTCCGCAGACGCCGCAGACCCGGATCGGGCTTATTGTTCCACGGGATCACATTCCCGGCCTGATCGCAGCCTTGCAAAAGCAGTTCGCGCTCGACGACCGCGGCGTGGCCGACCAGGCCACCGTGAAGGCGGAATCGATCCGCATCTTCAATCGCACCTTTGCGGTGACGTCGGCGCTGAACGCCTTCACGCTCGGCGTCGCCGGCATCGCACTCCTGACCAGCCTCTTGACGCTGGCGAACTCGCGGCTGCCGCAACTCGCGCCGCTCTGGGCGATCGGCATCACGCGACCCCGCCTTGCGGCGATCGAGCTGACCAAGACGCTAGCGGTTGCGCTGTTCACATCGCTGCTGGCCGTACCGCTCGGGCTGTTGGTCGCGTGGTGCCTGATCGCGATCGTCAACGTGAAGGCGTTCGGCTGGCGGCTGCCGTTCCACGTCTTTCCGCTGCAACTGGTCGAGCTGGTCGCGGTCGCGCTGGTCGCCTCGCTGCTGGCCGCGCTGCTGCCGGTGTTGCGGCTGGCGCGGATGCAGCCGGCGAGCCTCGTCAAGGTGTTTGCCAATGAGCGCTGACGGACTCTCGCGGCGTGCCTTCGTCGGCGGCATCGGCGCACTCGCGGCAGCCCGCCGCGCCGGCGCGCAAGGCTATGCCGGACTCGGCGAGACCGCCGACGGCTTTGCGAAGGTCACACCCGGAAAGGCCTTCACCTTTCCCGCCGATCATGGGCCGCATCCGGAGTTTCGCATCGAGTGGTGGTACCTGACGGCGAACCTCGTCGACAGCGGCGGTGTGGCGTGCGGGCTGCAATGGACGCTGTTTCGCCAGGCCGCGAGGCCGGGGCCGCAAGCGGAAGGCTGGGCCAATCAGCAGATCTGGATGGCGCATGCCGCGGTGACGCGCGCCGACACGCACCGCTTCAACGAGCTGTTTTCGCGCGGCGGTATCGGCCAGGCCGGCGTCGAGGCCAAGCCGTTCGCGGCCTGGATCGACAATTGGGAGATGAAGGGTGCCGAGCGCACCGACGATCGTACCCTGTCGCCGGTGACGCTGACAGCCTCCGGCACGGATTTCAGCTACGCGCTGACGCTTGAAGCGGATCGCCCGGTGGTCTTGCAGGGCGACGGCGGTTACAGCCGCAAATCCGACCGTGGCCAAGCGTCGTACTATTACAGCCAGCCATTCTACCGCGCGCGCGGCACGCTCACCATCGACGACAAGCCGGTCGAGGTCTCAGGCCAGGCCTGGATGGACAGGGAATGGAGCAGCCAGCCGCTCGATACCGACCAGACCGGCTGGGACTGGCTGTCGCTGCATCTTTCATCCGGCGACAAGCTGATGCTGTACCGGCTGCGCCAGAAAGACGGCAGGGATTATCCGTTCGGCAATTGGATCAGCGCCAATGGCGACACGCAGATGATTGCGGGTGGCGACATCCAAATGAGTCCGAAGGCGACCGCCGAGGTTGCGGGCCGCAAGCTGCCGGTGGAATGGCAGATCGCAATCCCCTCGCGCTCGTTCTCGATTCTCTGCAAGCCGCTCAATCCCAGGGCCTGGATGGGGGCCGGCTTCTCTTACTGGGAGGGGCCGATCAGCTTTGCCGGCACACATGACGGCGTTGGCTATCTCGAGCTGACCGGCTATTGAGCTGCATCTGATTGCCGGAGGCTTCGATGTACCATCTGACTGCGCTCGTCACGCTGCTCGCTATTCTGTTTTTCTTCTTCACGTGCATGAATGTCTCGCGATCGCGGACTAAGACCGGCGTGAAGGTGCCGGCGATGTCGGGCCATCCGGATTTCGAGCGCGCCTTCCGCATCCAGATGAACACGCTGGAATGGATGCCGATCTTCCTGCCGTCGCTCTGGCTGTTCGCGATCTACATCAGCGACGCCGTCGCGGCCGGCATCGGCGCGGTCTGGATCATCGGCCGTATCGTCTATTTCATCGGCTATTCGCAGGCCGCCGCGAAGCGTGGCCCCGGATTTGCGATCCAGGGTATCGCCGCGATTGCGCTGTGGGCGGGGGCGCTGGGGGCGGTGGTGTTAAGGCTGGTATGAGACAACTGCGGCGCCACACATTCAGTGTCGTCCTGGCTTTCGCCAGGACGACAAAGGATCACTTCGTCAGCGGGCAGCCGCTTTCCTTGGCGGTGAAGAACGCCTTGTCGCCGGGGACGGTCGCGATCTCCTTGTAATAGTCCCACGGTTTCTTCGATTCTGCGGGCTTCTTGACCTCGAACAGATACATGTCGTGGACCATGCGGCCGTTCTCGAGCACCTTGCCCTTGGCGAAGGCGTCGTCGACCGGCAGCTCCTTCAGCTTCTTGGCCACCGCCTCGGTGTCCTTGGTGCCGGCGGCCTTCACCGCCTTCAGATAGCTCAGCGTCGCCGAATAGGTGCCGGCGTGGATCATGCTCGGCATCCTCCCGGTGCGCTTGAAGAAGCGCTCGGAGAAGGCGCGCGTCGTGTCGCTATGATCCCAATAGAAGCCTTCCGTCAGCACCAGGCCCTGCGCCGCCTGCAAGCCGAGACCATTCACCTCGGCGATCGTCATCAGAAGACCAGCGAGCTTCTGACCGCCGGAGACGATGCCGAATTCGGCCGCCTGCTTGATCGAGTTGGTCGTATCCTGACCGGCATTTGCGAGACCGACGATCTTCGCCTTCGAGCTCTGCGCCTGCAGCAGGAAGGAGGAGAAGTCCGAGGAGTTGAGGGGCACGCGGACCGAGCCCAGCACCTTGCCGCCATTGGCGGTGACGATCTCGCTGGTGTCCTTTTCCAGCGCGTAGCCGAAGGCATAGTCCGCGGTGAGGAAGAACCAGCTGTCGCCGCCCGCCTTGGTCAGCGCGCCGCCGGTGCCGACCGCGAGCGCATGGGTGTCGAACGCCCAGTGGAAACCATAGGGCGAGCACGCAGAACCGGTGATGCTCGACGTGGCCGCGCCGACCACGATGTCGATCTTCTTCTTTTCTTTCGACAGGTCCTGCACGGCCAGTGCCACCGACGACGTCGTCAGCTCGGTGATCATGTCGACATTGTCGGCGTCATACCAGCGCCGCGCGATCGAGGTGGCGAGATCGGGCTTGTTCTGGTGATCGGCGGTGACCATCTCGATCTTCTGGCCGAGCACCTCGCCGCCGAAATCCTCGATCGCCATCTTGGCCGCCTCGACCGAGTATTTTCCGCCGTAATCTGCATAGACGCCGGACTGATCGTTGAGGATACCGATCTTGACGCCTTGCGCGGAGGCCGGCGCGGCCAGCAACAGAGCCGACGTTGCGACGGCGGCCAAAAGTGCTGATTTCATCTGTTATCTCCCAGCAGTGTTCTGTTTTGAAATCGCGCGGATACTAGTGAAGAACCCCGGCCGTGCCCATCGAATTTGCGTAGATCGTTGGTAAGGGCAGCTGTGCGTCAAATAACCGCTGTCGTCCCGAGGCGCGACGAAGTCGCGAGCCCGGGGCCCCATCACCACAGGGAGGAGTTTGGCGAAGACTCGTGGTTGTCAGCGTCGCGCCACCCTTCTCCCTGGGGTTATGGATCCCCGCCTTCGCGGGGATGACAGCGGAGGGTGTAGGGACGCCGATGGCTGCAGAGACAGGCTTAAGTCACTCTCTCCAGCTTCTTGTCCCGCCGCCCTTCCGCCAGGTTCCGCACCACCACATAGAAGATCGGCGTGAACAGCAGCCCGAACAGGGTGACGCCGATCATGCCGAAGAACACGGCCACGCCGACGGCCTGACGCATCTCGGAACCCGAGCCGGACGAGATCACCAGCGGCAGCACGCCGAGAATGAAGGCGAAGGACGTCATCAGGATCGGCCGCAAGCGCAGGCGGCAGGCCTCGATCACGGCCTCGAGCCGCGGCTTACCCTCGTTCTCGATGTCGCGCGCGAACTCGACGATCAGGATCGCGTTTTTCGCCGCCAACCCCACCAGCACGACGAAGCCGATCTGGGTGAGGATGTTGACGTCCTGGCCCATGATGCGCACGCCGATGGTGGCCGCGAGCAGGCACATCGGCACGATCAGGATCACCGCGAACGGAAGCGTCCAGCTGCCATATTGCGCGGCGAGCACGAGATAGACGAACAGCACGCAGATCGGGAACACGTAGAGGCCGGCATTGCCGCCGGTAACCTGCTGATAGGAGAGATCCGTCCATTCGAAGCTGAAGCCGCTCGGCAAAGTGTCGTCGGCGAGCTTCTTGATGGCGTTGAGCGCGGTGGTCGAGCTGGTCCCTGGCGCCGGCTCGCCCTGCAATTCGGACGCCGCGTAGAGATTGTAGCGTGCGACGCGGTCTGGGCCAGAGACATCCCTGAAGTCGACCACGCTGCCGAGCATCACCATGTCGCCGGAGGCGTTGCGCGTGCGCAGCCGCGCGAGATCGCTCGGCTCTTTCCGGAACGGGAAATCAGCCTGCGCGGTGACGTGATAGGTGCGGCCGAACAGGTTGAAGTCGTTGACATAGGTCGATCCGAAATAGGTCTGGATCGTGTCGTTGATGTTGGCGATGGGCACACCGAGCTTCTGTGCCTTGGTGCGGTCGATGTCGACGAACAGCTGCGGCGTGTTGGCCGAGAACGGCGAGAACACCGTGGGGGCAAGCAGCGCGGGCGATTTGCGCGCGGCGGCGACGAGCTCGTCGGTCGCGGATGCCAGCAGCGCCGGCCCGCGGCCCTGCCGATCCTGGATGCGGATGGCGAAGCCGCCGCCCGTGCCAATGCCGGGCACGGCGGGCGGCGGAATCACGATGATGAAGGCGCCCTGGATCGCGGCGAGGCGCTTGCGCAGCTCGGCCGTGATGGCATTCGCCGTCAGGCCCTTCTTCAGCCGCACCTCGGGCTCATCGAACACCGGGAAGAGCGCGGCCGCATTGCCCGCCTGCGTGCGCGTGGCGCCCGAGAAACCGGCGAAGGCGGCGACACGGATGATGCCCGGCGTATCCAGCGAGATCCGCTCGATCTCCCGCACGATCTCGGTGGTCCGCGCCAGCGACGCCGCACCCGGCAATTGCACGGAGATGATGACGTAGCCGCGATCCTGCGCCGGGATGAAGCCCTGAGACGTCGTCCCGATCAGCCAGCCTGCGCTGCCGATCAGCACGAGATAGATCAGGATCATCACCACCGAGTGCCGGATCACGAAGTTGGCGACGCCGGCATAGCCGTGCGCGAGCCGGTCGAACACGCGGTTGAAGGCGCCCGTGAAGGCATTCCAACCCCGCGCAATCAGATTCCAGGCGGCGGGCGGCCGCTTCTCCTCATGAGGAGTCAGGATCTGCGAGGCCAGCGCCGGCGACAGCGTCAGCGAGCAGAAGCAGGAGATCGCGGTCGCAACCGCGATCGTGACGGCGAATTGCTGGAAGAACTGTCCGGAAATGCCGCCGAGGAACGCCGTCGGCACGAACACCGCGCAGAGCACGAGCGCAATCGAGACCAGCGCGCCGCCGACCTCCTCCATGGTCTTCAGCGCGGCGTCACGCCGGCTCAATCCGTGCTCGAGATGCCGCTCGACATTCTCGACCACGACGATGGCGTCGTCGACCACGATACCGACGGCGAGCACGAGCCCGAACAAGGTGAGGTTGTTGATGGAGAAGCCGAGTGCCGCCATCACCGCAAACGTTCCGACCAGCGAGACCGGGATCGCGATGATCGGGATGATCGCCGGCCGCCAGCCCTGCAGGAACACCAGCACGACGACGACCACGAGCAGCATGGCTTCGTAGATGGTCTTGATCAGCTCGTGGACGGACTGCGCGATGAATTCAGTTGGATTATAGCCAATGTTGAAGTCGAGGCCCTTCGGAAAGCTTTCCTTCAGCTTCGCCATGGTGTCGGAGATATTTTTTGCCGTCGCGAGCGCGTTCGATCCCGGCCGCTGTGTCACCAGCATGGCGACCGCGGATTTACGCAGCAGGAAGCTGTTGGTCGAATAAGCGAGCGCACCGAGCTCGATGCGGGCGACGTCGCGCAGGCGTACCGTGCGGCCGTCGGAGCCGGCCTTGATCAGGATGTCCTCGAACTGCTTCTGGTCCTTCAGTCGCCCGGTGAAAACCAGGTTAGGCTGAAAGGCGCGATCGGCGATCGGCGGTTCCGCAATCTGGCCGCCGGCGATCTGCACGTTCTGGGCGCGGATCGCGGCCAGCACCTCGGTCGAGGTCAGGCCGAGATTGGCGATGCGATCGGGATCGAGCCACAGCCGCATCGAATAATCGCGCGCGCCAAAGATCTGGATGTCGCCGACGCCGTCGATGCGCAGCAGCTGGTCGCGAACCTGGAGCAGCGCGTAGTTGGAGATATAGAGCTGGTCGAACGTGTCGTCCGGCGACAGCATGAACACGACCATCAGGATGTCGGGCGAGTTCTTGCGGGTGACGACGCCGTTGCGCTGCACCTCGTCCGGCAGCTGCGGCTGCGCGATCGCGACGCGGTTCTGGACCAGCACCTGCGCCTTGTCGAGATCGGTGCCCAGCTTGAAAGTGACGGTAATGGTGAGCTGGCCGTTCGAGGTCGCCTGGCTGTAGAGATACAGCATGTCCTCGACACCATTGATCTGCTGCTCGATGGGAGCTGCGACCGTGTCGGACACGGTTTGCGCCGAGGCGCCCGGATATTGCGTGGTGACGACAACGGTCGGCGGCACCACCTGCGGATATTCGGAGACCGGCAGCGTCGAATAAGCGAGCGTCCCGACGATCAGGAGCACGATCGACAGCACCATCGCCAGGATGGGCTGGTTGATGGAGAGGCGGCCAAGATTCATGACTTGTCACCAGCCTTGCCACCGGCCGGCGGTTGAGCGGCCTGCGGGGCGACCTTGGCGCCAACGCGGGCGCGCTGGATGCCATTGACGATGACGCGATCCTCGGCCTTCAACCCTTCGCGGATCACACGCAGGCCGTCATCGAGCGGCCCGAGCACCACGGGCCGCGCTTCCACGGTGTCGTCAGGCTTCACCACGAACACGATCTTGCGCGACTGATCGGTCGCGACCGCGGCATCCGGAATCAAGAGCGCCTCGTAAGGCGCGCTGCCGATCAGCCGAACGCGACCGAACTGGCCGGGCAGAATCGATAGATCGGCGTTCTTGACCACGGCGCGGCTGCGTAGGGTTCCCGTAGAGACATCGAGGCGGTTGTCGAGGAAGTTGATAGAGCCTTCATGCGACGGCCTGGTCTCGCCGGCGAGCGTCACCTGCACCGGATTCGCGGTGTCTCGCGAGCTCGGCCGCTTACCTTCGAACCAGAGCTTGCTGTATTTGATGAAGGTCGTCTCATCCATGTCGAAATAGATGTAGATCGGGTCCATCGTCACGATCGAGGTCAGCAGGGTCGAAGAGCCGTTGTCGCTGCCCTGCACGAGATTGCCGGGGCTGACGAGATGGCGGCTGACGCGGCCGGTGATCGGCGCGGTGACATGGGTGAACTCGATGTTGAGCCTGGCAGCCTTCAGCGCGCCCTCGGCCTGGGTCTCGGCGGCGTGCGCGGCCTGCAAGGCCTGGCGGCGCTGGTCGACGACCTGCTCGGAGACCGCGCTGGTCTGCACCAGGTTCAGACCGCGATCGAGCTCGCGCTTGGCAAGCTCCACCTTGGCGCGGGCGTCGGAGAGCTGGCCATCCGCCTGCTCGGCCACTGCCTCGAACGGGCGCGGGTCGATGACGTAGAGCAGGTCGCCCTGATGCACGATCGCGCCGTCCTGGAACTCGACGGAATTGACGAAGCCACCGACGCGGGGGCGCACCTGCACCTCCTCGACCGCCTCGAAGCGGCCGGTGTACTCGTCCCAATCGGTGACGGTGCGCTTGACCGGCTGGGCCACGGTCACCGGTGCGGGCGGCGGTGCCGACGCTTGCGAGGCCGGCTGCCCGCAACCGCTAAGCGCGAATGCCGCGGCGAGGAGGCCCGCGGCTGCGCAATGCCGCGGTTGAACGAAATCGTGCTTTTTGACAAGCCTTTTGACGAGTCGCTCGCTTCCGTCTGGTCCGGTCATCCCAGGTCCTCGCCTCAAAAGCCGCGGAAAAAGCGGGGTACGCGTTTACCCGCGGGGGTCCCAAGATGGGTCGAGTTGATGAACTCTTCAAGACCAAAGCATGCGCAGAGCCCGGAACGATGCCCTGGCCGGATGGCGGGTTGACAGGGTGGTAGCCCGCCTCGCACGCGGTGATTAGCCGACTGCTTGCGATTGGACTTATTCATCGGGCTCATGAAGGGGCGTGGTGCGTTCTTCGCCTCTGCCCGCACGCGGGGAGAGGGAGAAGAGGACCCAGCGCCTTCGCGCATGACGAACGTCGTCAGCTCGGTTAGATTAAATCCACAAAAGCAAGACGAATTGTCCGGGGAGGACAGGCGTGCACCAGGGACGTGTCGTTTACGGCGCGATCGAGGAGGTCGTGTTCGGCCATCCGGCGACTGAGGCCATCGTCGCGCAGATGGACCGGCTGGGCACCCACCGTGCCTTCCTGATGGTCTCGGGCACGCTGAACCGCCAGACCGACGAAATCGCAAAAATTGTCGCGGCCCTGGGCCCGCGCTGCGCCGGGCTGTTCGACGCCATGCCGGCCCACACGCCGCGTGAGGCGGTGATCGCGGCCACCAATGCCGCACGTGAGGCCGGCGCCGATTTGATTGTGACCGCGGGCGGTGGCTCGATCACCGATGGCGCCAAGGCGGTGCAGCTCTGTCTTGCCAACGGCATCGAGGATATCGACGGCATCGACCGCATCCGCGTGCACAAGGGCGCCGTGCCCGACATGACCGCGCCGACAGTGCGCCAGATCAGCGTGCCGACCACGATTGCCGGCGGCGAGTTTTCGTCGATCGCGGGTGTCACCGACCGCAGCACCCATGTGAAGCAGATGCTGCGGCATCCGCTCGCCGTACCGCGCGCGACCATTCTCGACCCCGCCATCACGGTACACACGCCGGAATGGCTGTTTCTCTCCACCGGCATCCGTGCCATCGATCATTGCGTCGAGGCGATCTGCTCGCGTGAGACGCATCCTTATGCCGATGCCCAGTCGGTGAAGGGCCTCGCCATGCTCGCCGATGCACTGCCGCGGGTGAAGGCCGATCCCGGAGATCTCGACGCGCGGATGGATGCGCAGATCGGCACCTGGCTATCGATGGGCGCGCTCGCGGCCGGCGTGCCGATGGGCGCGAGCCACGGCATCGGCTACGTCCTTGGCGCCGCCTTCGACGTCGCGCACGGCTACACGTCCTGCGTGATGTTGCCAGCGGTGATGCGCTGGAATGCGCGCGATAATGCCGAACGCCAGATGATCGTCGCCGCTGCGATGGGTTTTCCCGGCCACGATGCCGCGGACGTGCTCGATGCCTTCATCCGCTCGCTCGGCATGCCGCGCAGGCTTGCCGACGTGCGCGTGATGCCCGAGCATTTCGATGGAATCGCCGAACAGGCGATGCGCACGAACTGGATCCCGCGCAATCCGCGCAGGATCGAGAACCCAGCGCAAGTGCGCGAAATCCTGCTTCTCGCCGCATAATTGTAAGCCCGGAGGACTGATGTACCCAGGTCTGCATGCCCGACTGCGCCCGCTGCAACCCGCCTTCATCATGGCGGCGACGGGCGAGGCCGTCACCTATCGCGAGCTCGATGCACGCAGCAACCGATTGGCGCATCTGTTTCGCAAGCACGGCCTGCGGCGGCTCGATCACTACTCGATCTTCATGGAGAACAATTCCCGCTATCTCGAAGCCTGCGGCGCGGGCGAGCGGTCGGGGCTGTATTACACCTGCATCAACTCCTTCCTGACGCCGGGCGAGCTCGCTTATCTCCTCGTCAACAGCCAGTCGAAAATCCTGATCACGTCGGTGGCAAAGCTCGACATCGCGCGCGAGGCAATCCAGGCCTGTCCCGACGTCAAGCTCTGCATTGTCGCCGACGGTCCCGGCGAGAGCGATCGCATCGTCGGACTGGCCGACGTCACCGCGGACCTGCCGAAGACGCCGATCCCGGATGAATGGCTCGGAACCGCGATGCTCTATTCGTCCGGCACGACCGGACGGCCGAAGGGAATCCTGCGGCCGCTGCCGGAGGAGCCGCCGAAGCACAATCTGCCGCTGTTCGATTTCCTGACGAAGCTATGGCACTACCGCGAGGGCATGGTCTATCTGTCGCCGGCGCCGCTCTATCACTCGGCGCCGCAGGCCGCGGTCAATCTCACGATCCGGATGGGCGGCACCGTGGTCATCATGGAAACGTTCGATCCCGAGCGTTACCTCCAGCTGGTGCAGCAATGGGGCATCACGCATACCCAGTTGGTGCCGACGATGTTCTCCCGCATGCTGAAGCTCCCGGAGGAGGTACGCTCACGTTACGACCTTTCCTCGCTCGAGATCGCGATCCATGCAGCCGCACCCTGCCCGGCGCTGGTCAAGGACGACATGATCAAATGGTGGGGGCCGATCATCCACGAATATTACGGCGCCACCGAAGGGCTCGGCTTCACCGCTTGCAACAGCAAGGAATGGCTCGCTCATCGCGGCACCGTCGGCAAGGTGCTGCTCGGCGATCTCCATATTCTCGACGAGAACATGCAGCCGTGTCCGACCGGCACGCCGGGCCAGGTCTGGTTCAAGACGGGATCGCCGTTCGAATATTTCAACGACCCGGAGAAGACCAAAGAGGCGCGCTCGGCCGACGGCAGCATGAGCACCGTCGGCGACGTCGGCTATGTCGACGAGGACCGCTTTCTCTATCTGACCGATCGCGCCACCTTCATGATCATCTCCGGTGGCGTGAACATCTATCCGCAGGAGTGCGAAAATCTCTTGATCACCCATCCGAAGGTCGCCGATGCCGCCGTGTTCGGCGTGCCCAATGCCGATCTCGGCGAGGAGGTGAAGGCGGTGGTGCAGCCGATGCCGGGCGTGATGCCCGGCGAGGCCCTCGCCGAGGAGCTGATCGCCTTCTGCGGCGCATCGCTGTCGCGGCAGAAGGTGCCGCGCTCGGTCGATTTCGAGCAGGAACTGCCGCGCCTGCCGACGGGGAAGCTCTACAAG
This sequence comes from Bradyrhizobium manausense, assembly GCF_018130615.1. Taxonomy (GTDB): domain Bacteria; phylum Pseudomonadota; class Alphaproteobacteria; order Rhizobiales; family Xanthobacteraceae; genus Bradyrhizobium; species Bradyrhizobium manausense_A. The sequence continues at coordinate 629,026 of NZ_JAFCKB010000001.1, read as the reverse complement.
CGGCTGCTGCGGGACCGGTATTGGGGCAACAAGACGTCGCGGATCGTGTGAGCAGCTCAGTCGCGTTGTGTGAGGAAGCGAGCGCCGCAAACTCCGCTGTCGTCCCGGGGCGCGACGAAGTCGCGAACCCGGGATCCATAACCACAGGACGCGCAATCGTCGCGCGAGCAGGTCACTCCGAATCTTCACCAAACTGCTCTCTGGGGGTATGGGTCCCGGATCTTCGCTTCGCTCGTCCGGGACGACAGCGAAGATTGGCGTTGCAGCATTGCATAACAACGGCTCTGGAACCGTTCGCACTTGCACTCTCATACTGGGAAAGTGTGAACGCCTGCGGCATTACGTCATCCAAATTGTCAAGGCGGTAAAGCGCGTTGGCCGGTTGCCTCCCTCCACGCGGCTCGGCTATCGTCTGGTCAAACAGGCCAGAAAGGCCGATGTCCAGGGAGGACCGAGGATGCGGAGCGTTTGGGCGCTCGCCGCGACGGCGGCGCTATCTTTGCTGGCGTTTTCGACCACGACATTCGCCGGTGAGCCCAAGCAGGGCGGAATCCTGCGGATGTATCACCGCGACAGCCCCGGCAACGCCTCGATCCTCGAGGGCGCGACCTACTCGCTCAACGTACCCTTCATGGGGGTCTTCAACAATCTCGTCATCTATGATCAGCACATCGCGCAGAACAGTCCCGATACCCTGAGGCCCGAGCTGGCCGAGAGCTGGTCCTGGAGCAGCGACAACAAGAAGCTGACATTCAAACTTCGCCAGGGCGTCAAATGGCATGACGGCAAGGCATTCACGTCAGCCGACGTCAAATGCACCTTCGATCTCCTGATGGGCAAATCGCAGCAGAAGCTGCGGCAAAATCCGCGCAAGGCCTGGTACAACGAAGTCGACGACGTCGCGCCCAACGGCGACTTCGAGATTTCCTTCAACCTGAAGCGGCCGCAACCCTCCCTGCTCGCGATGCTCGCCTCCGGCTATACGCCGATCTACCCCTGTCACGTCTCACCGGCGGACATGCGCACCCATCCGATCGGGACCGGACCGTACAAATTCGTCGAGTTCAAAGCCAATGAATCGATCAAGCTGACGCGGAATCCGGACTACTGGAAGAAGGGCCTGCCCTATCTCGACGGCATCGAATACACGATCATCCCAAACCGCTCGACCGCGATCCTCGCCTTCGTCGCCGGGAAATTCGATATGACGTTTCCGACGCATATTACCATCCCACTCCTGAAGGACATCAAATCGCAGGCGCCGAACGCGACCTGCGTCGTCGAACCGACCAACGTTTCGACCAATATCATCGTCAATTCGACCTCCGCGCCGTTCGACAACATCGATATCCGCCGCGCGATGTCGCTGGCGCTCGACCGCAAAGCCTTCGTCGACATCCTGTTCGAAGGCCAGGCCGACATCGGCGGCACCATGCTGCCGCCGCCGCAGGGCATCTGGGGCATGCCCAAGGACAAGCTTGAGACCATTCCGGGCTATGGTCCGAACGTGAACGCGAATCGCGAGGAAGCGAAGAAGCTGATGCAGAAGGCCGGTTACGGCCCCGACAAGCATCTGGCGGTAAAAATCTCGACGCGCAATCTCGCGGAATATCGCGATCCCGCGGTGATCCTGATCGACCAGCTCAAGAGCATCTATATCGACGGCGAACTCGATGTCGTGGAGACCGCCAACTGGTTCCCGAAAGTCGCGCGCAAGGACTACATGCTCGGCCTCAATCTGACGGGCAATTCCGTCGACGATCCGGACCAGTCCTTCTACGAGAACTATTCCTGCGGCTCGGAGCGGAACTACACCAACTATTGCAACAAGGAGATCGAGAAGCTGTTCGACGTGCAGTCGCAGGAGATCGACACTAACAAGCGCAAGCAACTGGTCTGGGACATCGACAAGAAGCTGCAGGAGGACGTCGCCCGTCCGATCATATTCCATGCGCGCGCCGGCACCTGCTGGCAGCCCTACGTCAAGGGAATCACGATCATGTCGAACAGCTCATACAACGGATTTCGCTACGAGGACGTGTGGCTCGACAAATAGTGCGGCAGGCTGAAGAGGTTTTGGTTTGAGCATGATCTTGTCGGAAAACCGCCACGCACTTTTCCGGATCATGCCCTAGCGGCTCGCGGAGGACGCGGGATGTTTGCCTATCTGGTGCGGCGCCTGTTCCTGATGCTCGTGACCCTGTTCGGGATCTCGATCGTCATCTTCTTCCTGTTGCGCATCGTGCCCGGCAACATCGTCGACATCCTGTTCGCGGCAGCCGGCTATGTCGATCCGGCCGACAAGGCCAATCTGGAGAAGGAGCTCGGCATCGATCAGCCGCTGATCCTGCAATATTGGCACTGGATCAGCGGCTTTCTGCGTGGTGACTTCGGCTACTCTTACGTGTCGGAGAAGCCTGCGCTGCAAGAGATCCTGCCGCGGATCCCGATCACCGCGCGGCTCGCCGGCCTCGCGCTGCTGTTCTCGGCATCGATCGGCATCCCGCTCGGGGTCATCAGCGCGGTGAAGCAGGGCACGCGGCTCGACTACGCGCTGCGCGTGGTGAGCCTGAGTGGCTTGTCGCTGCCCTCATTCTGGCTCGGCCTGTTGATCCTCACCGCGGCGGTGGCGATGTTCGGCCAGATCCCGATCTTCAATCCAAACCCGGCCACGTGGCTGGAAGCGTTCGCGACCTACGCCGTGCCGGCCGCGGCCGTCGGCTTCCGCAGCGCGGCGCTGACCATGCGTATCACGCGATCCTCGATGCTGGAGGTGCTGCGGCAGGATTACATCCGCACCGCGCGCGCCAAGGGCGCCTCCGACGCCGCCGTGAACTATCACCACGCGCTGAAGAACGCGATCTTGCCCGTCATCACCGTGATCGGCATCGAGGCGGCGTTCCTGATCGGCGGCCTGATCGTGACGGAAACCGTTTTCAATATCCCCGGCGTCGCCCGCTTTCTGGTCGAGGCGATCCGCTGGCGCGATTATCCGATCGTGCAGAACCTCGTGATGCTGATTGCCGTCGTGGTGGTGAGCGCGAATTTCATCGTCGACATGCTCTACGCCGTGTTCGACCCGCGCATCAGATACACGGATTAGGAGAGGCGCTTGGCCGCGATCAACTTTGACGTTGAATTAAGGCGGGCCGGCGCGCATGCGACCGGCGGGTGGCGGCGCGTGCTGTTCCTGGCACAGCGGCACGTTCTAGGCGCGGCCGGTCTCATGATCATGACGCTGTTCGTGTTCACTGTGATCTTCGCCGACTTCATCGCGCGCTACGACCCGCTGAGCGTCGATTCGGCCCACGCGCTGATGCGGCCGAGCCTCGCGCACTGGATGGGTACGGATTCCTTCGGCCGCGACGTCTTCAGCCGCATCATCCACGGCGCGCGGATTTCCCTTGCGGTGGGCATCGGCTCGACCGCCCTCGGCGGCACGATCGGCGTCATCGTCGGCCTCACCTCCGGTTATCTCTCCGGCTGGGTCGATCTCGTATTCCAGCGCGTCTCCGACATCTTGCAGGCGCTGCCGCTGCTGGTGCTGGCCCTGATCATGACGGCCGCACTCGGTCCGTCGCTGCCGAATGTCATCCTCGCCATCGCGATTCCGCTGATCCCGACCGTCTCGCGCGTCACCCGCGCCAATACGCTGGCGCTGCGCGAGCAGCCGTTCGTGGAGGCGGCGAAATCGATCGGCATGAGCGAAGTCCGCATCGCGCTCCGCCACGTATTGCCGAACACGCTCGCGCCGCTGATCGTGCTCGTCACCGCCCAGCTCGGCTCGACGATCCTCACCGAAGCCTCGCTCTCCTTCCTCGGCCTCGGGATCCCCGAGCCTTACCCGTCATGGGGCCGCATGCTGTCGGAATCCGCCGCCGAATATGTCCGCACTGCGCCGTGGCTGGTGATCTTCCCGGGTATCGCCATCAGTCTCGCCGTGTTCGGCGCAAACCTGTTCGGCGACGCCCTGCGCGACATCCTCGATCCCCGGCAGCGTGGCTGATGGCGAAACAATCCGATCTCGTACTCGAGGTGAACGGCCTGAAGACGGTGTTCTTCACCAATTCAGGCTTGTTCAAAGCCGTCGACGATGTCTCCTTCACGGTGAGGCGCGGTGAAACGCTGGCGATTGTCGGCGAATCCGGCTGCGGCAAGAGCGTTACCGCGTTGTCGCTGATGCGGCTGGTGCCCGATCCACCCGGCCGCATTGTCGGCGGCTCGATCTCGCTGGAGGGCACAGATCTGCTGACCCTGGACGAAGCGGAGATGCGCAAGATCCGGGGCAACCGCATCTCCATGATCTTCCAGGAGCCGATGACCTCGCTCAACCCGGTGATGCGGATCGGCGACCAGATCGTCGAGGCGGTGCGGCTGCACCGGAACCTGTCGGCCAAGGAGGCGCACAACATCGCAGTCGAGATGCTGCGGCTGGTGCGCATCCCCGAGCCGGCACGGCGTGCGCGCGAATATCCGCACCAGCTGTCCGGCGGCATGCGCCAGCGCGCGATGATCGCGATGGCGCTGGCGTGCCGGCCGGCGCTGCTGATCGCGGACGAGCCGACCACCGCGCTCGACGTCACCATCCAGGCACAGATCCTGGCCCTGATCCTCGACCTGCAGAAGGCGCTCGGCACCGGGCTCGTGCTGATCACGCACGATCTCGGCGTCGTCGCGCAAACGGCGCAGCGCGTGATCGTGATGTATGCGGGCCGGAAGGTCGAGGAAGCCAGCGTCGAGGCGCTGTTCGCCGCGCCGAAGCATCCCTATACGCGCGGGCTGATGGCCTCGATCCCGGCCGTCCCTGCGTCGGGCGTTCCCGCTCAAGAGCGGCTGAACGAAATCCCCGGCACCGTGCCGTCGCTGGTGCGGCTGCCGAAGGGCTGCGCCTTTGCGCCGCGCTGCAAGCTCGCGGTGAAGCGCTGCGAGGCCGAATACCCGCCGCTGACCGATTGGGGCGGTGGCCATCTCGCGGCGTGCTGGCGCGCGGCTGAAGTGGCGGAGGTGGCATGACCGAAGCGCTGCTCGAAGTCACCGACCTTAGGAAGTATTACCCGGTGCGCGCCGGCGTGCTGCGCCGGCAGGTCGGCACCGTGCACTCGGTTGACGGCGTGTCCTTCTCGCTTGGCGCCGGCGAGACGCTCGGCCTCGTCGGCGAATCCGGCTGCGGCAAGTCGACGGTGGCGCGCAGCGTGCTGCGGCTGGTCGAGCCGACCTCAGGCCGGATCCGCCTCGATGGCGAGGACATCACGCATCTGTCCAAGGCAGCGCTGCGGCCGCATCGACGCTCGATGCAGATCGTGTTTCAGGATCCGTTCGCCTCGCTCAATCCGCGCATGACCGCGGGCGATATCGTCGGCGAGCCGCTGGCCGTGCACGGGCTCGCGGCCGGCAAGGCGCTGGAGGCGCGCGTCGCAAAGCTGTTCGAGCAGGTCGGCCTCCGGCCCGACCAGATGCGCAACTTCCCGCATCAGTTTTCCGGCGGCCAGCGCCAGCGCATCTGCATCGCACGGGCGCTCGCACTGTCACCGCGCCTGATCGTCTGCGACGAGCCGGTCTCAGCGCTCGACGTCTCGATCCAGGCACAGGTGATCAATCTGCTGATCGACCTGCAGAAGCGGCACGGCTTCTCCTATCTCTTCATCGCGCACGATCTCGCCGTAGTCGCCCACATCAGCCACCGCGTCGCCGTGATGTATCTCGGCCGCATCGTCGAGATCGCCGACAAGGACGAGCTGTTTCGTAACCCTCGCCATCCCTACACCCAGGCGCTGCTCGCCTCCGTGCCGATCCCCAACCCGCTGGCGAAGAAGCTCGCGCCGCTCGTCGACGGCGACGTGCCAAGCCCGGTCAATCCGCCGCCCGGTTGCGCCTTTCACACGCGCTGCCGGTACGCGATGGAACGATGCAAAACGGAGCGGCCGGTGCTGATGGATGCAGGCGATGGGCATCAGGTGGCGTGCCTGCTGAATGAGGGGACGGGGCGAGATCCTTGACGTCGTCCCGGCGACGGCCGTTTGAGGCGCCAGCTACCCCGCCCCGATCTCCGCCACGATCCTGCCCGTCGTGACCTGCTCGCCTTCGGCCACGGCGATCGCCGCCACCACGCCGTCGATGCCGGCCTTGTGGACGTGTTCCATCTTCATCGCCTCCAGCGTCACCACCGGCTGACCGGCAGTGACGCGGTCGCCCGGCTTGACGAGGACGGCGACGACACGGCCGTTCATGGCGGCGCGGATCTTTCCATCTCCGCCATTGGCGGCGGCAGTCTTCGGCGCAGCGAGCGTGAGATCATTCACCGCAAGCGGAATGCCGCGATGCTGGACGTAGAGCCGGTCGCCGTCGCGCAGGAACTTTGCGCTGTCCATCACGCCATCGTGGCGGAAGCGGATCGCGTCGGGATCGAGCTGGTCAATCTCGAACCTGTCCAGCCGGCCGTCAGTGGCAACGGCATAGCCGCCATCGCGCTCGCGGGTGATGTCGAGCTCGTATGCGTGGCCAGCGATCTCGATTTTCGCCGGCAGAGGACAGGTCGCCGACAGGCTTCGACCACTTCGCCACGACGGCGCGCGCGGATTGGTCACGTAGAGCAGCAGGCCCGCCAGCGCCCTATCGAATGCAGCGTCTGCCCGCGGCGCCAGCAGCTCGTCGCGATGCGTGCCGATGAAAGCTGTCGTCGCCTCGCCCGCGACAAACCCGGGATGACGCAAGCAAGCCATCAGGAACGCCTGGTTGGTCGTCACGCCGAAAGCCGTGAGCTGCTCCAGTCCGACGATCAGCCGGCCCCTCGCCTCCTCGCGCGCGGCGCCGCGGCTGATCACCTTGGCGATCATGGAATCGTAGAACGGCGGAATCTCCGCCCCCGACTGCAGCGCGTGCTCGACGCGGATGCCGTCAGGCACCTGCCAGCGCGCCATGCGACCGGACTGCGGCATAAAATCCTGCCCCGCATCTTCCGAGCACACCCGGACTTCGATAGCGTGGCCTGAGAACTTGATGTCCTGCTGCTTCACCGGCAATGGCTCGCCGCGCGCGACGCGCAGTTGCAGCTCGACCAGATCGAGCCCGGTGATCGCTTCGGTCACGGGATGCTCGACCTGAAGGCGCGTGTTCATCTCCATGAAGTAAAACTCGCCGTTGGCATCGAGCAGGAATTCCAGCGTGCCGGCGCCCTCGTAGCGCAGCGCTTTCACGGCGGCGACCGCAACCTCGCCCATTCTTGCGCGCAGCTCCGGCGTCACCGCCGGTGACGGCGCCTCCTCGATCAGTTTCTGGTGGCGCCGCTGCACCGAGCAGTCGCGCTCGCCGAGATGGATGGCGTTGCCGTGGCTGTCGCCGAACACCTGAATCTCGATGTGGCGCGGGTTCTGGATCGCGCGCTCGAGGATCACCGTGGGATCGCCGAAGGCAGCCTTGGCCTCCGACCGCGCGCTGCGCAGCGCATCCGGGAACGACGCAACATCACCGACGAGCCGCATGCCGCGGCCGCCGCCGCCCGCGACCGCCTTGATCATCACGGGGAAGCCGATCTTTTTGGCTTCCGCGACCATCACCTCGTCGCCCTGGTCGGCACCTTGATAGCCGGGCACGATAGGCACGCCGGCCTTCTTCATGATCTCCTTGGCGCCGGCCTTGTTGCCCATCGCCTCGATCGCCTGCGGCGACGGACCGATGAAGACGAGACCGGCATCCTTACACGCTTGCGCGAAGTCTTCGTTCTCGGCAAGGAAGCCATAGCCGGGGTGCACGGCATCCGCGCCGCTGGCCTTGGCCGCAGCGATGATCGCGGGGATGCTGAGATAGGATTGCGCCGGCAGGGCCTCGCCGATCCGCACAGCCTGATCGGCCTGCTTGACGTGAAGCGCATCACGATCCGCATCCGAATAGACCGCGACAACGCCGAGGCCGAGCCGCCGCGCGCTGCGCATCACACGCAGTGCGATCTCGCCGCGATTGGCGACCAGGACCCTGAAGAACGGCCGGTGCTGCCCTGATTCGTTCCTCATGGGCGCGCCACCGAGAACTGCATGCACTGCGGCGTGCGTGCATCGCCCTCGCGGCAGATCGCGAGCACCTCCGACAGCACGGCACGGGTGTCGCGCGGATCGATCACGCCGTCGTCGAGCACCCGTGCGCTGGTCGAGAACACGTCCATCTGGCCGTCGAACACGCCGATGATCTCAGCCTTCATGGCCTCCAGCCTGTCCTTCTCGATCGGCTTGCCGCGGCGCGCGGCGGCGGCTTCCGTCACGATCGCCATGGTCTCGGCGGCCTGCTCGCCGCCCATCACCGCGGTCTTGGCGTTGGGCCAGGAGAAGCAGAACCGCGGATGGAAGCCGCGGCCGCACATGCCGTAATTGCCGGCGCCGAACGAGGCACCGCAATAGATTGTAATCTGCGGCACCGTCGCTGACGTCACTGCCTGGATCATCTTGGAGCCGTGCTTGATCATGCCGGCTTCTTCATAGGCTTTGCCGACCATGTAGCCGGTGGTGTTGTTGAGATAGAGGATCGGCGTGCGGGTCTGGCAGCAGGCCTGGATGAAATGTGTCGCCTTGTTGGCGCCGGCGGGATCGAGCGGGCCGTTGTTGGTGATGATGCCGATCGCCTGGCCCTCGATGCGGGCATGGCCGCAGACGGTGGCCGGCCCGTAATTCGGCGCCATCTCGGTGAAATCGGAATCGTCGATGATGCGGGCAATCACCTGCTTCATATCGACCGGACGCTTGTGATCCATCGGCATGATGCCGAGCAACTCGTCCTGGTCATAGCGCGGCGGTCTGTACTGCAGAGCCGTTCGGCCCGGCCGCTCCCATTCCAGCGCCGCCATGATCTCGCGCGCGATGCGCAGCGCATCACGGTCGTCCTCGGCGAGATAGTCGCCGAGGCCGGAGATCTGCGTGTGCATCTCGGCGCCGCCGAGCTCTTCTTCCGTCGCGATCTCGCCGGTGGCGGCCTTCAGCAGTGGTGGCCCGGCCAGGAAGGCGCGCGTGCGGCCACGCACCATGACGATGTAGTCGGACAGGCCGGTCTGGTAGGCGCCGCCCGCCGTGGACGAGCCATGCGTGACGGTGACGACCGGCAGGCCTGCGGCCGAGAGCCGCGCGAGGTTGCGAAAGATGTTGCCGCCGCGGACAAAATCCTCGACGCGATAGCGCAAGAGATTAGCCCCCGCGCTTTCGACCAGCTGGACGTAAGGCAACTTGTTCTCCAGCGCGAGCTCCTGCACGCGCAGCGTCTTGTCGAGGCCGAAGGGCTGGAGTGCGCCGGCATCGATGCCGGAATCGCTGGCGCTGACCATGCAACGGACGCCCGAGACGAAGCCGATGCCGGCGATGACGCCGCCGCCGGGGACGCTCTTGTCGGCGTCCGGTACGTCGAACATGTAGCCGGCGAGCGTCGACAGCTCGATGAACGGCGCGCCGGGATCGAGCACCAGCGCGACGCGCTCGCGCGGCAGCAATTGACCGCGCTTGTGGAAGCGATCCTTTGCCGCCGCCGACGCCGCACGCGTGCGCTCTTCCAGCGCGCGCATGCGATCGATCAAGCCGAGCATGCCGTCGCGATTGGCACGATATGCGGCGCTGCCGGGGGAAATGGCGTTTTCGAGAATGGACATTAAATCTCCTGCTCGTCATTCCGGGGCGCGCGGAGCGCGAGCCCGGAATCCATACTCCCGATCGTGGCTATGGATTCCGGGCCTGGCCTTCGGCCATCCCGGAATGACGGAGTGTGGCTACCTGTTCGTCCCAAAGATCTTCCGCGCCTCGGCGGGGCTGGCGATCTCGCGACCGGCACGCCGGGCACAGGCGGCGATGGCTTCGATCAGCTGTCCGTTCGAGGTCACCTTCCTGCCGTCGGCGAGATAGAACGCATCCTCGAGACCGGTTCGCAGGTGGCCGCCGAGCTCGGCGCAGCGCTGGTGCAGCGGCCAGATCTCTTCGCGGCCGATGGCGGTGACCTGAAACTGCGCTTCGGGCCGCTTCAGCTTGATCAGGATCGGCAGTAGCTCCGGATCCGAAGGCATTCCCGAAGCAACGCCCATCACGAAGTTATATTCCAGTGGCCCCTTGTACATGCCGACCTGGTGGTACATGCCGACGCAGCGGACGATGCCGACGTCAAAGCATTCGAACTCGGGGATGGTGCCGACTGAATTCATGACGTCGAGATAGTCTTTCACCTTCTCGACCGCGTTGTCGAACATCATCGGCGGCCAAGCCCAGGTGTTGTCGGCCTTCACCTTCAGATAATTCAGCGAGCCGGCGTTGCAGGCGGCGATCTCCGGCCTGGTCTCGCGGATGCAATCGAGCGCGCCGGAGTAGTTCGACCCCGACACGCCCGAGGTGTGGTTGATGATGACGCCGGGGCAGGCTTCGCGGATCGCCTGCTGGATCTCTTTGCTCACGCTGACGTCCCAGGACGGCAGATGCCCCTTATCCGGCGCCTGCTGGCGCAGATGGATGTGCATGATCGACGCGCCCGCATCGAACGCAGCCTTGGCCTCGCGCGCCATCTGCTCGGGCGTCACGGGCACGTTGTGCTGCTTGGGGTCGGTGAGCACGCCGTTCAGCGCGCAGGTGATGACGGCCTTGTCGCTCATGCCAAAAATATCTCGCACGTTGAGAATTCAACGCTTGCGATCATGTGATGCGGGACAAGCGGCTTCTTGCGCGGAGAAGCTAGCTAAAGACGAGCTCTCGTCGGGTGGGCAAAGGCGCTCTTTCGCCGTGCCCGCCACTTTTTTCCATCGCAACGAATGGCGGGCACGCTTCGCTTTGCCCACCCTACGAGAGCGCCGTTAGCTCGCCTCCGCGAGCCGCACCGTCTCGGTGCTGCGATAGATCGCGAGATCACGCGAGCCGACGAAGATGGCGCGCGGCTTCAATCCGTAGAACCGGCGGATCGAGTGGCTGAAATGGGTGCTGTCGGGATAGCCGATATCCTGTGCGAGATGAGCGAGGTTGAGGTCCTGGTTGGCGAAGTGCAGCAGATGCCGCGCGCGCTTCCAGGCCCGGAAGGAGCGGAACGAGATGCCGGTCTCTTCCTTGAACAGATGCAGGAAGCGCGAAGCGGAGAGCCCCGCTTCGGCAGCGCATGTGTCAGCCGTCACCGGTTCGCCGGAAAAGCGCTCGATGCGCGCAACCGCGCGCGTGACGCGCGGATCGAGCACGCGGCGCGGCAGCGCCTCGCCAAAGCACATCTCGTCGAATTCGGCAGTGGTGATGTCGCCATAGCGGCGCTGGCGCAGCAGCGCGTAGGCGGCGAGGATCTTGCGGGCGTAGACGGCCCTGTCGACTCCGGTCAGCCGCTCGGCTAGGGCCTCGATCACGCCGTCAGGCATGCTTTCCGGTTCGAGGGTCACGCTGATTGCAGTGCGATAGTCGCTGGCAATGGAATGCCGCTGATTCGGCAGGGTGACGAACAATTCGGCGGTGGCAAGAACGTCGTCGATGGACAGATGCAGACTGCCTTTCACAGCAACATAGACGTGGCAGCAACCTGGGGTCCGCTTGCGGGGCCGTCCGAGCAAGCCGGCATAAAAGACCCGCTCCGGCGTGATCAACATCAGATGGTCGGATTCGCGACCCTGGTCTTCCATTGGGATCCTCCTCGCGCGGCTCTTTGGCCGCTGCGGACGGAGGTCACCTTAGCGGAAATTTGGGCACTGTCACGACGGGATAGCGCTGTCACGACGCGCAAAAGATTACCATTCCGGGACGAGCATCCGTCTTCCCGGAACCGCGATGAGACCCGTAGTCCCGCCCTGCGGAATGCTCACGCCCTCACACGCGGCGCAACATTCTGTTCAGTGCCGGCCTTCTGCTCCGCAGCAACCGCGCGCTTGAAACCATCGCGTTGCTGCAAACGCGCCCAATAGGCCGCGACATTCGGCCCGAAATCCTTGGCGAGACCGATATTGTCGGCGAGACGTAGCGCATAACCGATGACAATGTCAGCGGCGGTGAAGCGGCCGGCGCACAAGGTTTCGGCTTTAGCGGTCGCGGCCTCGACGGCGCGCAGCCGGCCCAGGAACCATTTCGCATAGTCGGTGGCGACTTGCGGATTGCGGCGTTCCTCCGGCTCAAGCTGGGTGTAGCGGAGCACCAGCGTTTGCGGGAAGGTTAACGTGGCGTCGCTGAAATACATCCAGTTCAGGAACACGCCATAGGCGGGATCCTCGGGGCCGACCATCAGCGGCGTCGGGCCGTGCTTGACGCCGAGATAATGGCAGATGCCGGAGGACTCCGTCATCTTGGTCTCGCCGTCGACCATGAAGGGAATCGTGCCGAGCGGATTGAGTGCGAGATATTCCTTGGCGAACACCCGCGGCGGGAACGGCAGCATCCTCAGCTCATACGGCAGCCCCATCTCCTCCAGCATCCAGAGCGGGCGGAACGAGCGCGCGGCGTCGCAGTGATAGAGCGTGATCATCAGGACTTCCCCCTAGAGCATGATCCGGAAAAGTGTGAAGCGGTTTTCCGACAAGATCATGCTCAAACTTTACGACTCCCGGGCAGCGTACCCATCATCTTGCACAGGACCATCAGCATGACCTCGTCGGCGCCGCCGCCAATCGAGGTCAGGCGGCTGTCGCGATAGGCGCGGCTGACCGGCGTCTCGTTGGTAAAGCCCATTCCGCCCCAATATTGCAAGCAGGCATCGGTGAGCTCGCGGCCGAGCCGGCCGGCCTTGAGCTTGGCCATGGTCGCAAGCCGCGTCACGTCCTCGCCCGCGACCAGCTGCTCCGCGGCGCGATAGATCAGCGCGCGCAGCAACTCGACCTCGGTCTGCATCTCCGCGAGCTTGAAGTGCACGACCTGGTTGTCGAGGATGCTCTGGCCGAAAGCCTTGCGGTTACGGGTGTATTCGATGGTCTGATCGATGATGTACTCGTGCGCCTTCAGGCAAGCGGCCGCGCCCCAGAGCCGCTCCTCCTGGAACTGGATCATCTGGTATGTAAAGCCCTGACCTTCCTCGCCAATCCGGTTGCGCTTGGGGACGCGGACATTGTCGAAGAAGATCTGCGCGGTATCCGATGAGCGCATGCCCATCTTGTCGAGCTTGCGGGCGACGGTGACACCCTTGCTCTTCATGGGCACACAGATCAGTGACTTGTTGCGATGGACCGGACCATCGCCGGTATTGGCGAGCAGGCAGATCCAGTCGGCCTGGGTGCCGTTGGTGATCCACATCTTGCCGCCGGTGATGAGGTAGTCGTCGCCATCGGCGCGGGCGCTGGTCTTGATCGAGGCGACATCGGAGCCTGCGCCGGGCTCGGAGACACCGATGCAGGCCACAAAGTCGCCCGCAATCGAAGGAGCCAGAAACTCGCGCCGCACCTCGTCGGAGCCGAACCGCGCCAGCGCTGGCGTCGCCATGTCGGTCTGCACCCCGATCGCCATCGGCACGCCGCCGCAGGTGATCGCGCCGAGCTCCTCCGCCATCATCAGCGCATAGGAATAATCGAGGCCGGAGCCGCCGAACTCGACCGGCTTACTCAGGCCGAGGAAGCCGAGGCTGCCCATCTTCTTGAACAGCTCATGTGCCGGGAAGATGTCGGCCTTCTCCCATTCATCGACATGCGGATTGATCTCGCCCGCGATGAATTTCTGTAGCGAACGACGGATGTCGTCGTGATCGGCGGTGAATAGCATTTTGTCCTCTTCGTCATTCCGGGGCGCGCGAAGCGCGAACCCGGAATCCAGAGATGAGTTCTACGATATCGAGATTCCGGGTTCGACGCTTCGCGCCGCCCCGGAATGACGCTGAGATCACAACCCCATCTGCCTCGATGCCAGATCCTTCATGATCTCCTCGGTGCCGCCGCCGATGGCGTTGACCTTGACCTCGCGGTAAATGCGCTCGGCCTTGATGCCGCGCATGAAGCCGGCGCCGCCAAAGATCTGCACAGCTTCCGAGGCGCAGAACGCCATGGTCTGCGTCGCCTGGTTCTTCATCATGCAGATTTCCGCGACCGGGCTTTCGCCCTGCTCCAGACGCCAGGCCAGCATCTCCAGCATCGCTTGCGAGGCTGCGACCTTCTGCGCCATGTCGACGATCTTGTGGCGGATGACCTGGTGCTGGGCGAGCGGCTTGCCGAACGTCTTGCGCTCCTTGGCGTAAGCGACGGCCTCGTCGAGACAGACGCGGGCAAAGGCGGTGCAGCCGGCGGCCATGCCCATGCGCTCGCTGTTGAAGTTCTGCATGATGATCTTGAAACCCTGGCCCTCCTCGCCGATCAGGTTTTCGGCCGGCACGCGGCAATCATCGAAATGCAGCGTCGCGGTGTCGGAGGCCCACCAGCCCATCTTCTTCAGCTTGGTGCGCGACAGGCCGGGCGTATCGCCCTCGATCAGGAGCAGGCTGACGCCGCCAGCGCCCTCACCGCCCGTACGCACCGCAACGGTCAGATAATCGGCGCGCACGCCCGAGGTGATGAAGGTCTTTTCGCCACTCACGACGTAGTGATCACCGTCGCGCCGCGCCCGGGTGCGCAAGCTCGCGACATCGGACCCACCACCCGGCTCGGTGATCGCGAGCGCGGAGATCCTGTCGCCAGAGAGCACCTGCGGCAGCACGCGCGCCTTGACTTCCGGGCGCGCCGCGCGCGCGATCGGCGGCGAGCCGATGGTGTGGCTCATCAGGCTGGCGCTGACACCGCCAGCCCCGGCGCGCGCCAATTCCTGGCTCGCGACGATCTTCATGAACTGGTCGGCGGCGATCCCGCCATATTCCTCGGGGAATCCCAGCCCCAACAGCCCGATCTCCGCCGCCTTGCGATAGAGTCCGCGCGGAAATTCGCCGGCCTCATCCCAATCATGGGCGAACGGCGCGATCTCCTTGTCGACGAAGCGGCGCATCACGTCGCGGAAGGCGTCGTGCTCGGCGGTATAGAACGGGCTCTTCATTGCGATTTCGCTTTCGACGACTCCTGCCGTTCCACCATGGCTGGAACATCAGCGGCTCACTTGCGCGGAGTGGCTGGCTGGGGGAGGCGCACCTCGCCGGCCGTGACCTAGCAACTCAACGCAAGACGATTTTCACCCCGCGCGGGCCAACTCCAAATCAAAAAAGACTGCTGCACAAACTCCGGCTGGCCTCCCAGGGCCATGCCGGGCATGGTGCACAGCAATAAAGTTCAGGCGGCACAAGACCGCCGAGGGAGGGACTGTTGGCCGTTCGTTACTACGACTGGATCGTCCATCATGCGCGCCGCTCGCCTGGCAAGGTCGCGGCCATCGACCTCGCGAGCGAGCGCCGGTTCACCTATGCGCAGCTCAACTCCCGCATCTCGCGCCTCGCCTCGTTCCTCCACAACACGCTAAACGTTTCGCGCGGTGATCGCGTCGCGGTGCTGGCGCTGAACACGACCGATACGCTGGAGGTGCAGTTCGCCTGCGGACGGCTGGGCGCTGTCTTCGTGCCGCTGAACACCCGTCTCACCGTACCGGAGCTTCAATTCATCACCGCCGACTGCGCGCCGAAGGTGATGATCCACGACGCCGATCTCGCCGACACCGCACTCGCGGTCGCAAGACTCTGCGATGTCGCGACCAGCCTGCTGCTCGGCCCCGGCGGCGCCTACGAGGCCGGCATCGCGTCCGCCAAGCCGCTCGTTTACGCCGAGGAGGTCACGCTCGATGACGTCTCGACCATCATGTACACATCGGGCACGACGGGTCATCCCAAAGGTGCGACCATCACCCATGGCATGACCTTCTGGAATTGCGTCAATCTCGGCGGCCCCGCCTGCATCGGACCGTCCTCGGTGCTGCTGACCGTGCTGCCGCTATTCCATACCGGCGGCCTCAACTGCTACACCAACCCCGTGCTGCATGCCGGCGGCACCGTGATGATCATGCGCGCGTTCGATCCCGGCACCGCGCTTGGCCTGATCAACGATCCCGCGCAGGGAATCAACGCGTTCTTCGGCGTGCCCGCGATCTACCAATTCATGGCGCAGCATCCGGCCTTCTCGACGACTGATCTGACCCGGCTGATCGTCTGCGGCGTGGGCGGCGCGCCGATGCCGGTGCCGCTGCTGAAGATTTGGGAGGCGCGCGGCGTCGCACTTCAGCAGGGTTATGGCATGACCGAGACCTCGCCCGCCGTGCTGGTGCTCGACCGCGAGGATGCGGCGCGGAAAGCAGGCTCCGCGGGCAAGCCGGTGCTGCACACGGAGGTGCGCATCGTGCGGCCCGACGGCAGCGATGCCGATACCGGCGAACTCGGTGAGCTCTGGGTCAAGGGTCCGAACATCACGCCCGGCTATTGGAACAGGCCTGAGGCGAACAAGTCCTCCTTCACCGACGGCTGGCTGCACACGGGCGACGCCACCCGCGTGGACGAGGAGGGCTTCTACTACATCGTCGACCGCTGGAAGGACATGTACATCTCCGGCGGCGAGAACGTCTATCCGGCCGAGGTCGAGAACGTCCTGCACCAGCTCACCGCAATCGCGGAAGCCGCGGTCATCGGCATTCCCGATGCGCAATGGGGCGAAGTCGGCCTCGCCATCGTCGCAGTCAAACAAGGCCAGCGGCTGACCGAAGCGGATGTTTTCGCGCACTGCGCGGCGAACCTGGCGCGCTTCAAATGTCCGCGTCAGGTCCGCTTCGTCGATGCGCTGCCACGCAACGCCACCGGCAAGATCCACAAGCCGACCCTGCGCCAGGAATTTTCGGTGGCTTCCGAGGTCGACAAGAAAGTCGCCAACGCCTGATCAAAGCGCCCCTCGCGGGCGCTTTCTTGTTTTGAAGTGCCTGCTCCATCCCACAAGAAACCCAAGGAATTTCCATGAAGAACAAGAAACTCTCCCTGCTCGCCGCGGCGGCGGCCCTGACATTGCTTTCCTCCCAGGGCGCCGACGCGCAGAAGGCGTACGACACCGGCGTCACCGACACCGAGATCAAGATCGGCAATGTCGAGGCCTATTCCGGCCCGGCGTCCGCCTACGGCATCATCGGCAAGACCGAGGAAGCCTATTTCAAGATGATCAACGAGCAAGGCGGCATCAACGGCCGCAAGATCAATTTCATCTCCTACGACGACGGCTACTCGCCGCCGAAGACGGTGGAGCAGATCCGCAAGCTGATCGAGAGCGACGAAGTTTTCCTGGTGTTCAACGCGCTGGGCACGCCGACCCAGACCGCGGTGCAGAAATATCACAATTCCAAGAAGGTGCCGCAGCTCTTCCTCGCCACCGGCGCCAGCAAGTGGAACGACCCGAAGAATTTTCCATGGACCATGGGCTTCCAGCCCAGTTACCGGGTCGAGGCGCGGATTTTCGCAAAATACATCCTGAAGGAAAAGCCGGACGCGAAGGTTGCGATCTTCTATGCCAATGACGATTTCGGCAAAGACTATCTGGCCGGCATCAAGGACGTGTTCGGCGACAAGGCCTCGAAGCTGATCGTGGCCGAGGAAAGCTACGAGACCTCGGAGCCGTCGATCGACGCCCATATCGTCAAGCTCAAGGACACCGGCGCCGATGTCTTCGTGAATATTTCGACGCCGAAGTTCGCGGCGCAGGCGATCAAGAAGATCGCGGAGCTCGGCTGGAAGCCGATGCATCTGATGACCGACGTGTCGGTGTCGATCGGCGCGGTGATGAAGCCGGCCGGCCTCGAGGCCTCCGAAGGCGTGCTCTCGGCGGGATACCTCAAGGATGCGTCGGATCCGCAATGGAAGGACGACGCGGGCATGAAGAAGTTCATGGCCTTCATCGAGAAGTATATGCCCGGCGCGAACATTTCAGACGCCAACCTGGTCTACGGCTATGCCGCAGCCCAGACCATGGTGCAGGTGCTGAAGCAGTCAGGCGACAATCTCACCCGCGAGAACGTGATGAAGCAGGCCGCCAGCCTGAAGGACTTCGCCCCCGACACGCTGATCCCGGGGATCACGATCAACACCTCGGCGACCGACTTCGCACCGATCGAGCAGCTCAAGATGTGGCGATTCAAGAGCGGTCAGTGGGAGCTGTTCGGCCCCATCATCAGCGCCGAGCCGAGCGGCTAGCTCAGGCCGAAAAATTGCTGGTACGCGCGAGATGGCGGCCGAAAGGCCGCTATTCTTTGTGACCACGGTCACGTGAGCTCCGGAGCCACTTCAATGCCAACGACGGAGAGGCCAAGACGACGCACATCGCCGACGCCTATCAGCACGGGGCAGGCCCATGCCAGGATGGCGATGCCCGACCGCGGCAGATCGAGGCTCAGCGTGTAGCGGTCACGACCGATCTCGATCGCCGCGGGATCGACACGCGCGCCGTCGAGATAGAATTGCGCACCGATTTTGGCGAGCGGTGCGCGCAGGGCGGGGCTTCGGATGCAGACCATGTTGCGCCCGGCTACGCCCCTGATGCGGACGGCCGCCTCCGGCTCGCTCCAGCGAAACGTGTGGCCGGCCGCGACCTCCAGGCCGTGAAATCCGATCCGCGCGAGCACGTGATCGCCGAGCAGTCTCTGCGCAGGTCCGGCACGGCCGCGAACATCATGGATACAGACAAGCCGCTGAAGCCGGATCAGTGATGCGATGTAGCGCTTCAACCAATGCGCGACGGCGCTGCTCGACCCGACCAAAAGCAGTGCCGTCAGCATCGATCGTGCATGTGCGACGGCGAGCAGCGCCGCGAGGCGGAGATGGAGATCACCAAGCAGCGCCGGCTCGATCCAGCGCCACACAGCCCGCAGCTTCTCGCCGGGCCGCCTCCAGCCTCCGTCGCACAGCAACGCTTTCAGCGCGTGGAGGGCCAGCGGACGATCGAAATCGTCCATCTCACTCCATTCGCGGGGAATCTCGAGCAGTTCACTGCCGGGATCGCGCCTGTCGTCGCTGAGATAGCGGATCTCGCCCTGCACGAAATCGAGGGTGAACGTCTTCAGCTCACCGACCCGGCCGACGTAATAGTGATGGAAGCGCGCCTCTTCGAGATAGCCGATGGCGTAACCTCGCGCAGAATATCCGGCGGCGAGCACCCATTCGGCGAAATGGCCGAGCTCTTGGCGCAGACCCCCGCATTCCCAGTAGACGTCGCGCCGCGTCACGAAGCACTGGTCGAGCACTTTGCGCCAGGGGTGCTGCTTCATGCCGAACTCGATGTCGGCCTGATACATCGCGGCTTCCG
The DNA here is from genome assembly GCF_018130615.1 of Bradyrhizobium manausense. Lineage (GTDB taxonomy): Bacteria > Pseudomonadota > Alphaproteobacteria > Rhizobiales > Xanthobacteraceae > Bradyrhizobium > Bradyrhizobium manausense_A. The sequence continues at coordinate 609,894 of NZ_JAFCKB010000001.1, read as the reverse complement.
CCTCCGACAGGCGGTTGTGGCAGATCGGAACCGAGCGGCAGGAAAACCCGGCCCAATCGGGATGATCATCAATCGCGCGGATGCAGAGCGCGATCACGTCGGGCTCGGGCCAGCAATGTGCCTCCGTGAAGAACAGATAGCGGCCGCTAGCCCTGGCCGCACCGACTGCGCAAAGCCCGATATCGTGAACGCAATCGGCGAATTCGAGGCGCGCAGCGTCGCCGGCGAGCGCCTTAAGCTCAGCACGTGCGGTAAAATCCGGCGGTACGACCAGGATGATTTCGTAGAGAGACCGATCGGCCGTCTGCGACGTCCAGCCGAGCCAGGACTGCTCCCACTGCCCGCGGTGGTGTTCGAGCGGGATGATGACGGAGAACAGCGGCCGGTCGGGACTCAAGCCGGATTTCATGCCGGATTCCCCTCCTCAACAAAATCGCGCGGGACGCCAGTCCGGCGCAGGTTCAGGCGGGCAGAAACACCGCAAACGACTCCTCGACAGTACGCCGAAGGTGATCGCGATACAGCTTGTAGTTCGCGTGGTCGGGAGCGATCCTTCCCACAACGGGATCGGTGATCGTCCGCGCCGGCACATAGGCTATCGGTGCCGCGACCGGCGTCAATTGCGAGCCGGCGCCAGCGCGCAGCGTCGAGATGATGCCATACATCGCGCCAGACACGGTCGGCCGCGATACGGTGATCACGCGATGCTGACCATGCTTGTTGATGACAAGATAGATGAACCCCGACTGATGCGGCACGGCAACTTCGCCGGTGTGCTCATAGGCCGCATCGGTCCGCTCGCCCTCGCGGAAGACCAGCGAGGAGACCTTTGGCTCCCAGATGATCTCGGTTCGATAGGCGAAGATCGCGTCCTTGTCGCCGAAGGACGGCCGCAGCGTGATGTAGACATCCTCGAGCCAAGTCACCGCGCGATGCGAATAGGAGCCGAGGCTGTCGGGCGCGACGTCGCTACCGGCCGCCGGCGCCGGCGCAACCGGGTTCTTGCGCAGGGATACGCCCAGCGCCTGCTCCAGCCGGACCGTGGTTGCCAGCGTGAACGGGCGGCGGCCGCCAAGCGCCTTCTCCAGCGTCGACAGGCTGAGCTTGGCCTGCTCGGCCAGCGCCTGCCGCGAGATCCGGCGCCTGGCAATTTCCTCGCGGATCGTCTCCGCGACCTCGCGGCTCTGCTCGTCCGAAAGCTGCCGGTCCGAGAGCTTGTCTTGCGTCTGCATCGTTAACCCTGCTCCACGGCCGCCAGTCTAGCAGGGCGGACAAGTCAGCACAAAACCGGACATCGCCGCCAAGGCGGCGGCCTGCCCGGGCCAGCCTTGGCGGAACATTGCCGATCATTCTGCTCGCGAATTCGCCCCCTCCGGACCGATGCTTAGCGGCATCAAACAGCTTCGGGAGCAGGCCAAATGGACAATTACGACACGGTCGACAGCCACGAACACCCCTGGCTCGGGAGGCTGATCAAGGTCGGTCTGTTCCTTCTGGCGCAAAGCATTGCCGTGCTGCTGGTGAGCTTCGTGGCCCTGCTGGTCAGTTTCGAGACCTCCTGGTCGGCGACGACGGAGCAGGCAAGCCTGCTCCAACCTGGCGATGCCAAGTCAGGGAGCCTCCTCCTGAAGCAGGACGGCGCTTACACCGAAGCCATCCGCCTCGGGATCGACGTCGACATCACGGTATCAGGCCCGACCCTGCGTACGCGCGTCACGCAAGCCTTCCGCAACCCGACCAGGGACTGGGTCGAGGCAACCTATGTCTACCCGCTGGCCACCGACGGCGCCGTCGACACGCTCAAGATGGTGGTCGGCGACCGCGTCATCGTCGGCGACATCAAGGAGCGTCAGCAGGCCCGCATCATCTACGAGCAAGCCCGCCGCGACGGACAGAAGGCCGCGCTCACCGAGCAGGAGCGGCCCAACATCTTCACCAACTCGGTTGCCAATATCGGTCCTGGCGAGACCGTGCTGGTGCAGATCGAATATCAGGAGCCGATACATCAGTCCGGCAACGAATATTCGCTGCGTGTGCCGCTCGTCGTCGGGCCGCGCTACAATCCGGCGCCGATCGTGCAGAGCGTCGACTTTCGCAAGGACGGCTCCGGCTGGGGCGCCACCGCATCAGACCCGGTGCCGGACCGTGACCGCATCTCGCCGGAGGTCGCGGATCCCGCCAGGAGCGCGCCGCTCAATCCGACCAGCATCACGGTGCACCTGAATTCCGGCTTCGCGCTAGGCGAGGTGAAGAGCCACCACCACAACGTCAAGATCGAGAGCCCGGACAACAGGACGCGCGTGGTGACACTCGCGGACGGCACCGTGCCCGCCGACCGCGACTTCGAGCTGACCTGGAAGCCGGTCGCCGAGAAAGCGCCGTCGGTCGGCCTGTTCCGCGAGCATGTCGGCGATGCCGATTACCTGCTCGCCTTCGTCACGCCGCCGGCCGCCGAGCAAGCCACGCAGAAGCCGTTGCCACGCGAGGTCGTGTTCGTGATCGACAATTCCGGTTCGATGGGCGGCACCTCGATCGAGCAGGCCAAGGCGAGCCTGCTCTATGCCCTCGGCCGGCTGCAGCCGAACGATCGCTTCAACGTCATCCGGTTCGACGACACCATGGACGTGCTGTTTCCGACCTCGCTGCCGGCCGATGCCGCGCATGTCGGCGAAGCGACCTCGTTCGTCCGCGCATTGCAGGCGCGCGGCGGCACCGAGATGGTGCCCGCGATGCGCGCGGCACTGACCGACAAGATCAATGACACCAACATGGTTCGCCAGATCGTGTTCCTGACCGACGGCGCGATCGGCAACGAGCAGCAATTGTTCGAGACCATCACGGCGATGCGGGGCCGCTCGCGCATTTTCATGGTCGGCATCGGCTCCGCGCCCAACACCTATCTGATGACACGCGCTTCCGAGCTTGGCCGCGGTGCCTTCACCCATATCGGCTCGGTCGAGCAGGTCGAGGAGCGCATGCGCGGCCTGTTCGCCAAGCTGGAGAACCCTGCCGTGACCGGGCTCTCCGCAAAATTTTCCGAAGCCAAGGCCGACGTCACCCCCGCGATCATTCCCGACGTCTACCGCGGCGAGCCGCTGGTGCTCGCCGCCAAGCTCGACAAGCTCGCTGGCTCGCTTGAGATCAAGGGCCGTGTCGGAGACCGCCCATGGTCGGTGACGCTGCCGTTGCAGAACGCCGCCGAAGGCAAAGGCCTGTCAAAACTCTGGGCCAGACGCAAGATCGGCGATGCGGAAGTGGCGCGGACGCTACGCGAGATGGCGCCGGAGGATACGGACAAGACGATTCTTGCGCTGGCGCTCGACCATCAGATTGTCACGCGGCTGACCAGCCTCGTCGCGGTCGACAAGACGCCGAACCGTCCCGATGGCGAGCCGCTCAAGCTCAGCGAGCTGCCGATCAACCTGCCCGCGGGCTGGGACTTCGCAAAAGTGTTCGGCGAACGGCCGCAGCTAACCCCGACACAGTTGCGCGAGCGCCGCGCCGATGCAGGCCAGCCTGCCACAAGGCGGCCGGCGCCTGTCACACCCGACGCCATCCGCTTGCCCAAGACCGCGACATCAGCCGAGGTGAAGATGATCGCAGGCCTCATCATGATCGTTCTCGCCCTGATCCTGTTCGTGTTCAACCGGCGTCGGACCTTGCTCACTGACGCCGCTTGAGGGAGGAGCCCCCCGAACTCCTCTTGCTTGGCGCGCGCGGCTGCCCGTCCCGAAACCAACGGCCGCGCGCGTCTTTTTTGGGAATGTCGCTCCGGGGCGGCTCGCAGGGCCGAACCCGGAATCTCGAGATTCTCCGGTGCGCAATTCCGCACCGGAGTTCGATGCTTCGCATCGCCCCGGATTGACGGAACAAGAGATGCCAATGCCCCGCCTCATCTCGCCTCTTGTCCTGGCGCTCGTCGGAACGATCCTGTTCGGTGACGGCGCCTACATCCACGCCAAGGCGTGGCTCGCGCAGGTGCTGCTGGAGCGAGCGTTCGACAGGAGCATTGAGACCGGGCAGGTGGTCAAGCCATGGTCCTGGGCCGATACCTGGCCGGTGGCGCGGATCGAGGTGAAGCGGATCGGAGCCAGCGCGATCGTGCTGGAAGGCACGAGCGGCCAGGCACTTGCCTTCGGCCCTGGCCATCTCGACCGAACGGCTGATGCGGGCGAACGCGGCGTTGCGGTATATGCTGCACATCGCGATACACATTTTCGCTTCTTGCGAAATGTTGCCATTGGGGACGTGATCGATGTCACACGCAGTGACGGCAAGCGCTTTCGCTATCGCGCAGATTCCTCCGCGATTGTCAGGTTCGACGCATCGGGTATTGATCCCGCGACTGGAGATTTCGAGCTTATGCTGACGACCTGCTGGCCGTTCGACGCCATCACGCCCGGCCCCGAACGTTACCTCCTGCATGCCACCCTGATCGGAGATGGTGAATAGCCATTCGCAATCGACCCGTGTGGGATCGGTCGCGCTCCCGCAAACATGCGTGGCGTGCGCGGCAGGCGCGTCAATGGAACCGCTGAACTGGCGCTACCGACTGTAGACTTGTAAGCAAAGGCCTGCGAATTTTGCGGCGGAGCCGGGCGGGAAGAAGGGGTAAATGGACGAAGAACTCAGGCAGCGAGTGGAGCAGCTCGAAAACCGTGTCGCGCTGCTGGAGCGGAATCTCGATCTCGTTGCGGCCGGTCAGAGACGTTCCTCGCTTCGCAGTCTTTGGCGGCGTCCGCCGATGTGGACCTTCGAGCAATATCCGGCGCGATTGCTCAACCTGAACGCGTTCAACTCCGCACCCGCGACCCCTGCGAACGCACCGCGGATCGCGATGGTCACGCCGAGCTACAATCACGCGCAATATCTCGACGCCACGATCGAGAGCATCCTGGGCCAGGCGTATCCGAACCTCTATTATCACGTGCAGGACGGCGCCTCGATCGACGGCACGATCGATCTTCTGAAGAGCCGCGGCGACAGCATCAGCTGGAAAAGCGAGCCGGACAAGGGCCAGTCCAACGCCATCAACCTCGGTTTTGCCGGCGTCGATTGCGAGATCATGGCTTATCTCAACAGCGACGACATGCTGCTGCCGGGCACGCTCGCCTATATCGTCAGCTATTTCATGTCGCATCCCGATGTCGACATCGTCTACGGCAACCGCATCTTCATCGATCGCGAGGGGCTCGAAGTCGGCCGCGCGGTCCTGCCCCGCCACGACGGCAAGGCGCTGCAATATGCCGACTACATTCCGCAGGAGACGATGTTCTGGCGTAAGCGCGTGTGGGACAAGATCGGTCCGATCGACGAAAGCTTCCATTATGCGATGGACTGGGACTTCATCCTGCGGGCGCAGGGCGCTGGATTCAAGTTCGTGCGCCTGCCGCGGTTTCTCTCCTGTTTCCGCATCCATGATGCGCAGAAGACCGCAGCCACTTACGCGATCGGCGTCAAGGAAATGGGCATCTTGCGGCGCCGCGTCCTCGGATTCGATCCGACGCAGATGCAGATCCGCCGTGCCATCGCACCTTATCTCCTTCAGCAGCTCGCCTATCACTATGCCTACAAATGCGGGGTCTTGCGCTATTGAGGCGGCGACGCGAACCGACGATTGAAGTCGTCATTTGCGATCCGCCGCGCATTCCGCCCGGCGGCATGCAGCTGTGCTGGTTGCCACTCCCCGCAACTCGCCATACAACCACGTGACGCACCGCCAAGAAGAACAACAGGTGAGGTCACACCATGGAAGCTCAGGTCTCTGCCGCGTCGGTTCCTGCCCGCCCATGGTCGCCGCCGCCCGATGCCAGCGAGATCGTCAAGGGCATCCACGCCATGCTGCATCCGCACAACATCGTGCTGGTGGGCGCGACCAACAAGCCGGGCAATTACGCCGAGCGTATCTGGAACAATCTGATCAAGTACGGCTACGAGGGCGGGCTCTATCCGGTCAACGCCAAGCGCAACACCATCTGGGGCGTGCCCTGCTACAAGGATTTTGCGAGTCTCCCTGAGAAGCCCGATCACGTCCTGGTGCTGGTGCCCGCACGCTTTGCCGTGCAGGTGATCCGCGACGCTGCTGCGGCCGGCGCGCGGTCAGCCACCATCGTCACTTCGGGTTTCAGCGAGTTGCAGGATGATGAAAGCCAGAAGCTCGCCGCCGAACTGCGACAGGCCGTGCGCGAGACGGGCCTCGCCGTAACCGGCCCGAATTGCCTCGGCAATCTGAGCGCCGGCGAAAAGCTTTTCACCAATATCGACGACCGCATCGTCACCATGGAACAGGGCGCGGTAGCGATTGCCGGCCAATCCGGCGCCATCGTCATGGCGATCCGGCAGGCGCTGGAGGATCGCGGCGTCGGTGTCGGCTATATGGTGACAACCGGCAACGAAACCGGGCTCGAGACGCCGGACCTGATGCGCTATTTCGCCGAAGATCCGAGCGTTGGGGTGATCGTGGTCTATCTCGAAGGCGTGCGCAACACCAAGGCGTTTCGCGACGCCTGCAAAGCGGCGCGTGCCGCGAGCAAGCCGGTGATCGCGCTCAAGCTCGGATCGTCGGAGGGTGGTCGCGCCGCCGCGATGGCGCACACCGGTGCGCTGGCGGGTTCGATCGAGACGTTCGACGCGATCGCAACCCGTGAGGGTGTGATCCGCGTGAGCGGGCTCGACGAATTGATCGAGACCACCGAATGCTTCGTCCACGCCGCAGTGCCGAGAGGCGACCGGCTTGCGGCGGTGACGTTATCCGGCGGCAAGCGCGGCATGCTGATCGACGCCTTCTATGCACAAGGCCTGAACTTTGCGCCGCTGATCCCGCATGTCAGCGGCGAGCTTGCAAAAATGCTGGGGCCGGGCTCGATCGTCGGTAATCCGCTCGACGCCGGCTTTGCCGCGGTGGTCGATCCCTCCGTCTACATGAAGTCGATCAAGCTGATGATCGACGATCCCGATATCGACATCGTCATCATCGACGCCGAGCTTCCAAAAGCGCCACACGAGCAGCGCGAGCGCAATTTGCGCATCGTCAACGAGATGGCAAGCCGGGCGTCAAAGCCCGTGATCTATATCAGCGCGATGTCGATCGGCTTCACCGAGTTCACCAAGGGCCTGCGAAAGTCGTTGCCGCATCTCGCAGCGATGCAGGGCATGGACCGCGCCGTGACAGCCATCAAATCTCTGCTCGCCTACGCCAAGCTGCGCAAGGAGGTGCCTGACATCGTCTCCAGCTCGAAGCCCGCCGCGCGCGCCGTGCTGGAGAAAGCGTTGAAGTCGGCGAGCGGTGCTGCGCTCGACGAGGTCGCATCAAAGAAGCTGCTGAGGGCCTATGGCATCCCGGTTTCGAGGGAAGGAATTGCGCAGACGGCGGCAGAGGCGGTGAAGATCGCAAAGCAGATCGGCTTTCCGGTGGTGGCGAAAGTCGTGAGCGCCGAGATCCTGCACAAATCCGATATCGGCGGTGTGGTGCTGAACCTCACCAGCGCGGCCGAAGTGAAGAAGGCCTTTTCCGACATCACCGCACGAGTGACGAAGCTGAAGGGTAGGCCGAAGCTCGACGGCATCCTGATCGCGCAGCAGGTCAAGGCCGAGCTCGAGCTCGTGGTCGGCGCCTCGCTCGATGCCGAAATGGGTCCGGTCGTGCTGTTCGGCACCGGCGGCATCGATATCGAGCTGATGAAGGACGTGGCGCTGGCCGGCGCACCGCTGGACGAGGCCGAGGCCCGGCTTCTGATCGGCCGCACCAAGGCCGGCATCAAGATGCGCGGTTATCGCGGCAGGCCGGCCCTGCACGAGACTTCGGCCGTAAAAGCACTGGTCGGCCTGTCCAATTTGATTGCGGATGCCGGCAACCGGATCGCTTCGATCGACGTCAACCCCTTCCTGATCAATGCCAAAACCGGTGTCGCGGTCGATGCCCTGATCGTGTTGAACAATGCGGCGGCAAGAAGCGCTGCCAAGCATTGATGTCGCATGGGCGGGCAAGTCGTTAACCCGCCCGCGCTAACATTGCGGCCGTCCGGGCTCCTTCCAACTTCCCCGCTTTGGTCGTAAAATCGCACCCGCATGGCACGCGCGAGCAATCTGGCGATCGGGACGACGACACTGGCGGTGATCGCCGTGGCGTTCGGCGGCATGCTCGGCGTACAAAAATGGCGCGCCATCCAGAGCCGTAGCCAATTGCGCGTCGTGTTCGAAGGCGGTTCCGCAAGCGGCCTGCGCCGCGGCGGCCCGGTCAATTTCGACGGCGTGCCCGCGGGCCAGATCCTGTCGATCAAGCTGGATAATCCGCGCAAGGTCGTGGCGCTGGTGTCGCTCGACAATAGCGCGCCGATCCGCAAGGACACGGTGGCCGGCATCGAGTTCCAGGGTCTCACCGGTGTCGCTGCGGTCTCGCTGATCGGCGGTGCCCCGTCCGCACCGCCAGTGCCGCTGGACTCGGATGGCGTGCCGGTCCTGACCGCAGATCTCAGCGACGCCGAATCCATCGTCGACACACTGCACAGCGTCGACCGCACCATCATCAGCAACGCGCCGGCGATCAAGGACGGCCTGCGCACATTCGAAAACTACACCGCCGACCTCAGGGGTAAGGGCGATGAGATCGACGCCGTGATGCTGAAGGTCGACAATGCTTTTGCGGGGTTCGACAAGGCGGTCACCAAGATCGAGGGCGTGGTGCCGGGCTTCGTCGACGGCAAGGCCGACGAGCTGTTCGAGAAGGTGAAGGGGCTGCACGAGCTCGCCGACACCATGAAGAAGAAATCGGCCAACTTCCTCGAAGACACCCGCCGCTCGCTGCTCGACGTCAGCGATGCCGCCAACAAGATGAGCGGAACTCCCGCACCCGCCGCCGCTCCGCGCCCGCCGCGCAAGCCGGCGCAGCCGAAGCGGTAGGGCCTACCAGTTGTAGCGCACAACGCCCTTGCCGGCGTATGAGCGGCGTGACATTCGAGAATTCGCCCTCGAAGGTCGCCGATGCGGACCAGCCGTTCATCCAGTTCATCTGCACCGATGCCGTGATCAGCGCAGAATCCGTCGCCAGCGCGGCGCCGTTGGGCAGCCTCTCGCAATCAGAGCACGATTCCGTCCGGCCGTCGTCCTGGACAAGCGAAGCGCCGATCCAGGACGACAGCGGAGAACGAACGGCCGGTCTAATCACCCATACACAAACGCGTTGTCGTCCAGATCCGTCTTCGGGATCTCGTCCTTTTCGGTCCAGTAATCCTGGCTGTGCTGCCATTCCGGCTTGTCGCCGCGCTTGGGCAGCAAGTCCATGTTACGCATGATGTAGCCGGGGTTGAAGTTTTCCGGATCGATCCAGGGCAGGATCGGCATGTCGTGGTCCTCAGGCCGCAGCTTGACCTCGACCTTCTTGCTGCCCTTCGCCTTCATGTGGCCGAGCAGCCGGCAGACGAAATCGGCAACGAGATCCACGCGCAACGTCCAGCTCGCACGGAAATAGCCGAACACCCAGACCATGTTCGGCACGCCGGTGAACATCATGCCGCGATAGGTGACGGTGTCGCCGAAGGCGAGCGGCTTGCCGTCGATCTCGAAGGCGATGTCGCCCAGCGCGGAAAGATTGAAGCCGGTCGCGGTGACGATGACATCGGCCTCGAGCAGCTTGCCCGATTTGAGCTGGATGCCATTCTCGACGAAGCACTCGATTTCATCGGTAACGACGGACGCCTTGCCGCTGGCGATGCCCTTGAACAGGTCGGAGTCGGGCACGAAGGCGATGCGCTGCCGCCACGGCCGGTAGTTCGGCGTGAAATGGGTCTCGACGTCGTAGTCCGGACCGAGCACTGCGCTGATCTGGCCGATCAGTTCCTTCTTCACCTGCTCGGGCCTCGCCAGACAGAGCTTTGTGAATGCATCCTGCTCGAACAAGATCTTACGGCGAACGATCTCGTGGATCCAGGCCTCGTCGACCTGGAGCCGGCGCAATTCCTCCGCGATCTCGATGGCGTTGCGCCCCAGGCGAAAATAAGTCGGCGAGCGCTGCAGCATGGTGACATGCGCGCACTCGTCCGCAATGTTCGGCACCAGTGTCGCCGCGGTCGCGCCCGAGCCGATCACGACGACCTTCTTCGCCTTGAGATCGATATCGTCAGGCCAGGTCTGCGGATGGACGATACGGCCCTTGAAGCGATCCATGCCCTTCCATTGCGGCGTGTAGCCTTCCGAATGGCGGTAGTAGCCCTGGCACATCCAGAGGAAGTTGGCGGTGAAGGTCCTTGCCTCGCCGGTGTCCGTGGTCACCGCCTCGATGGTCCATAGATTCCGCTCGCTCGACCAGCTCGCCGAATTGATCTCGTGCTTGTAGCGGATATGGCGGGCGATATCGTTGTCGTCGATCACCTCGTTCATGTAGGCAAGGATTTCGTCGGCGGTTGCAATCGGCGGACCCACCCAGGGCTTGAAGCTGTAGCCGAAGGTATGGAGATCGCTGTCCGAGCGGATGCCGGGATAGCGATGCGTGCTCCAGGTGCCGCCGAACGTCGCCTGCGTCTCCAGGATGACGTAACTCGTGCCCGGAAGCTGCTTTTCGATGTGATAAGCGCTTCCGATGCCGGAGATGCCGGCGCCGACGATCAGCACGTCGAAATGTTCAGAATCCTGCTTGGCCGTGGCGTGAGTGCGAACAGCGACATTCATTGTTGTTTCTATGCCTTGTCTTGTTCAGGCCGCCATTGATTGGCGACACGTTTCCTCAGCGACGGGCATGATCACCCATCGCGCTTCCTCTGCAAAATGACATAGATCAAGCCGCGATCAAACTACAACGCCGCGCCCCAGCTCCGCGCGGTCTGCAAGATCCAATCCCGGTAAAGAGTCAGCGGCGTGACGCCGGTCAATCCGCCGCAGCCAGCGGCACCATTCGATCCAGTCGACCAGCTGATGACGCCGACGAGCACCGCGCCATTCGGCTTGTCCTCGAACACCGGACCGCCGGAATCACCGGTGCAAGCACCGATTCCGTCGCGAACACCGTTGGTTACGGGATCGACCAGGCGTATCTGGAACGTGCCAGGCTGGCCCGTGGCAACGAGACCGGCAACCCGAATCGTCCCGCCGCTCTTGCCATCACCGCGCATAGTGACACCGATGCCCGCGATGGTGAAACGGCTGCCGACTTGAATTGGAATGGTCGGCGCGCCAACCGGCACCGCCGATTTTCCCTTGAGTGGAATTTCCAGTTGCAGCAATGCCACGTCGGCCGTGGCGCGATGCGCCTGCATGGCCTGCATGTTGAAACTTGGATGGATCGCCACGGTGCGCACGTTCAACAATTGCGGCTGGCCGTCAGCGCCGCGATCGACGATCTTGTAGTCCGCACCGGGTTGCACGCAGTGGGCAACCGTCAGCACGAGCTTCGGCGCAATCAGAGTGCCCGTGCAGAAATTGCCGCGCGAGCCGACGATGGTGACGACCGCGCGCGCGACGCCTTCCGTCTGCGGCGTACCACCGCCGACAATGGCGTGAGCGCGCGTGGCGAGCAGCAGCGTAGATGCGATGAGAATTGCAAGCTTCTTCATGGGAACACGCTTCGGCATCAGCGGGGACTGCTTCGGACTGGTCCTTGCCGATACCGCATGCTAGCGCTCTTGGGAAGGAATTGACGAGGGCGGGACAGTGACCATCGAGGCGGTGATCTTTGATTTTGGCGGCGTGTTGACAAGCTCGCCGTTCGAGGCCTTTTCGCGGTTCGAGACGGAGCGCGGCTTGCCGATCGACATTATCCGACGCACCAATGCGGCCAACCATCTGGAAAATGCCTGGGCCAGGTTCGAGCGCGCCGAGGTCGATATCGACACGTTCGACAAGCTTTTCGCCGAAGAATCACGCGCGCTTGGCGCTGAGGTGCGCGGCCGCGAGGTGCTGCCGCTCATCCAGGGCGATCTGCGCCCCGAGATGGTCGAGGCCTTGAAGCGCGTCAAGGCGCAATTCAAGACCGGTTGCATCACCAACAATTTGCCGGCCAACGCGATCGGCAGCATGACCGGTCGCTCACTCTACATCGCGGAGGTCATGGTGCTGTTCGACCATGTGATCGAATCCGCCAAGATCGGCCTGCGCAAGCCCGATCCACGTATTTACCAGCAGATGGTCGAGACGCTGAAGGTCGATCCGAAAACATGCGTTTATCTCGACGACCTCGGCGTCAATTTGAAGCCGGCGCGCGAGATGGGTATGACCACGATCAAGGTCACGAGCGGCGCGCAGGCGATCGCCGAGCTCGAGGCAGCGACGGGGTTGAAGCTAAGATAGTTCGCGGAAAGCTGTGGCTGCCGTAAGGTGGGCAAAGCGAAGCGTACCCACGCTATGAGCGCTACTCCGCCGCAGTAGCGATGCGCTCAGGAAACGCAGCAGCAAGCGAGGTACGATCCGGCTTCAGCACACCGCGCTCAGTGATCAGGCCAGTCACCAGCCTTGCCGGGGTCACATCAAACGCGTAGTTCGCGACTGGCGAGCCCTCCGCCACAATGCGCACCGTCTCCAGCCGTCCGTCCGCGGTACGACCCGTCATGTCAGTGACCTCTGCGCCGCTGCGCTGCTCGATCGGAATGTCGCGAATGCCGTCGTTGACGGCGAAATCGATCGTCGGCGATGGCAGCGCGACATAGAACGGCACGCCGTTGTCGTGCGCGGCAAGCGCCTTCAGATAGGTGCCGATCTTGTTGCAGACATCACCATTGGCGGCCACGCGGTCGGTGCCGACGATGGCGAGATCAACCATGCCGTGCTGCATCAGATGACCCCCGGTGTTGTCGGGAATCACCGTGTGCGGCACGCCGTGGTGACCGAGCTCCCAGGCGGTAAGCGAAGCGCCCTGATTGCGCGGGCGGGTCTCGTCGACCCAGACATGAATCTTGATGCCACGTTCATGCGCCAGATAGATCGGCGCGGTCGCGGTGCCCCAGTCGACGGTGGCGAGCCAGCCGGCGTTGCAATGGGTCAGCACGTTGACCGTCTCGCCCGGCTTCTTCCTGGCCACGATCGCCTCGATCAACGGCAGGCCGTTGGCCGCAATGCCGCGGTTGATCTCGACGTCCTGCTCGACAATCTCGTCGGCACGCGCATAGGCGGCCTCGGCCCGCTCGATCGGATCGATCGGGGCGAGTGCCGCGCGCATCTCGTCCAGCGCCCACTTCAGATTGATCGCGGTCGGCCGCGTGACGATCAGCGTGTCGTAGGCGCGTTTCATGCCTGCGTCTGAGGCATCCTCGCGCATCGCCAGCGCCATGCCGTACGCCGCAGTGGCGCCGATCAGCGGTGCACCGCGCACCAGCATGTCGCGGATCGCAACCGCGGCATCCCCGCACGAGGTGAGCTTCGCAACGATGAACTCATGCGGCAGCCTGCGTTGGTCGATCGCGCCGACCGACCAGCCGTCGCGCTCGCGCCAGATGCTGCGGAAATGCTTTCCGTCGACCTTCATGGCATTCCGCCTTTCATCTCAAGCACGCAGGATGCGCCCGGCGACCGCATCGAGCTTCTTCAAGAGTTCGGGATCGCGCGCCTCGGGCGCAGTGATCAGCGCGGTGTCGAGCGCACGATCCGAGCCTATGGGGCACGGCTCGTGCTCGCGCGGAAAATCCTTGGCCAGCCGCGCCACCAGCGCCTTGGCCTTGTCGGCATTTGAGGTCAGCACGCGGATGATGTCCTGCACGGTGACGGCGTCGTGATCGGGGTGCCAGCAATCGAAGTCGGTCACCATTGCGACCGTCGCGTAACAGATCTCGGCCTCACGGGCGAGTTTCGCCTCGGGCATGTTGGTCATGCCGATCACGGAGTAACCAAGCGTCTTGTACGTCATGCTCTCCGCATAGGTAGAGAATTGCGGCCCCTCCATGCAGACATAGGTGCCGCCGCGCGCGATCGCGATGCCCTCGACCTCGGCCGCCGCGGCCAGATGAATCCGCAGCCGCGGCGAGACGGGATGCGCCATCGACACATGCGCCACACAGCCCTTGCCGAAGAACGAGCTCTCCCGCTTGTGGGTCCGGTCGACGAACTGGTCGACGAGCACGAAGGTGCCGGGCGGCATCTCTTCCTTGAAGGACCCGCAGGCCGAGAGTGAAATCAGATCGGTCACGCCGGCGCGCTTCAGCACGTCGATATTGGCGCGATAGTTGATGTCGGAAGGCGACAGCCGGTGGCCCTTGTCGTGACGCGGCAGGAACACGATCGGCAGGCCGGCAATGGTCCCGCGCCGCACCGGCGCCGACGGCTCGCCCCAGGGGCTCTTGATCACCTCTTCGTGCGCGCCCTCGAGACCCGGCAAATCGTAGATGCCCGAGCCGCCGATGATGCCCAATACCGCCTGCGTCATGCCTGCTCCACCCTGTCCGCGACCTGCGACATGGTTAAGCTATGCCAGTTTTGCGGCGGTTTTGGAACGGGGGCGTGCTGTGAGGGACGTAAAGCGCTGGCTAGATACTCAGTGTCGTCCCGGCGAAGGCCGGGACCCATTGCCATAGGGAGTAATTTGGCGAAGATCAGTCGTTCGGTACTGCTACCATCCGCGGCCGACGGATCGCGGGGTATGGGTCCCGGCCTACGCCGGGACGACTACGCGACTAAGCCGCGGCCGCCAGCTTCAGCTGGGTCGCGACCATGCGCTCCAGCGTCTCGACGGACTTGAAATTCTCCGGCGTGATCTCGGACTGCGGAATGGTGAAGTCGAACTCGGCTTCGACGCCCAGCATCAGATTGACCATGTCCATCGAGGTCAGGCCGGCATCGACGAGCTTCGTCGACGGCGTGACATCGGTGATGAGCGAATTCTGTTCGAGGATGCCCTTCACCAGCTTGATGATGCGATCACGCACGTCGGTGTGGAAGGCCTGCATGGTTAAATTCCCATCTGTCTATCGAGGTCGGACCTGTCGCCCCGTACGATGGCCGCGACGGGCCGATCCTACAATGGGCGTGACCATTACTTCATGCTTCTTAGTAAACGATGACTCAGATTGTCGGAAATTCGGACTTCTTCCAGATCCCTAACGTGACCGTCGAAATTCGGAGGATGCAAACAACCGGACCTTAACTGTTCGTCCGGAATTGCAGTTCGTTTACCCTCTATTTCATCGACGAATTTGAATTAAATCCGTAGCCTCGTCCCACAAGCAAAGATGGTCGGAGGATCGCTTCGAGCGGCATCGCGAATGATGGCCGGCGATCCTGAACGACAAACCGGAGGCGGACGAGTATGAACGTGCGTGAAGCGGTCCTCACTGTCGACGAAACGCAGACGAGCTTCCTCGAGCAGGGTCCATCCCTGATCGAGCGCGCCGCGCGAACCGCCGCTGCGGCAGCGACGGACGCAGACGGGGTCGACCGCGACGCCCGCTTCCCCCACAAGGCTTTCGAAGTTGCCCGTGAGCAGAAATTACTCGGCGTCATGATCCCGGCCGAGTTCGGCGGCCTTGGCGCCTCGATCCACGATGTCACCGACATCTGCTACACGCTCGGGCGCGCCTGCGCCTCGACCGCGATGATCTATGCCATGCACACCACCAAGGTCGCCTGCGTCGTCAGGCACGGTCACGGCATCCCGTGGATGGAAACCATGATGCGCCGGGTCGCCCGCGACCAGTGGCTGCTCGCTTCCTCCACCACCGAAGGCCAGAACGGCGGCAACATCCGCGCCAGCGCGGCAGCCGTCGACCACGCCGGCGACACCGTCTCACTGGTGCGCGACGCCACCGTGATCTCATACGGCGCCGAGGCAGACGGCCTCGTCACCATCGCCCGCCGCGCCACTGAGGCCGCGGCTTCCGACCAGGTGCTGCTGGCGCTCGCCAAGGACGATTATTCGTTGAAGCAGACGCAAGGCTGGGAAACGCTCGGCATGCGCGGCACCTGCTCGACCGGCTTCGAGCTGAAGGTCGATTGTCCCGCCGACCGCGTCTTCCCGGAAGCCTATGACAAGATCCACGCTCAGACCATGACGCCGTTCGCACATCTGTGCTGGTCGTCGGCCTGGGCCGGTATTGCCGCTGCCTCCGTCACGCGCGCGCAGGCTTTCGTCCGCAAGGCGGCCCGCAGCTCCGGTGGTCAGATGCCGCCGGCGGCCGCGCACTTCACGGCTGCGAAGATGTCGCTGGCGAAGCTGCGCGCGCTGATATCAGCCAATATCGACGCTTTCGCCCGCGCCGAACATGACGAGCGCGCGCTCGGCTCGCTCGATTTCCAGTCCTCGATCACCCTTCTCAAGGTGCAAGCCTCCGAGCTCGCGGTCGAGACCGTGATGCATGCGATGCGCACCGCTGGCCTCTCCGGCTATCGCAACGACGGCGAGTTCACCATGGGCCGCCATCTGCGCGACGTGCTGTCGTCGCCGATCATGATCAACAACGACCGTATTCTGGCCAACGCCGCCACCTCGACGCTGATGAGCGGCGTGCCGACGAGCCTTCGTGACTAAACCAATAAGAACAATTTTCAGATAGCAGGACATCATCCCATGAACATTGCCGTCCTCCCTAACTCACCCGAAACCGCGCCAGAAATTGTCGACCCGCTCGATCATCTCGCCGACAAGCTGTTCCACCGCATGGGCTCGGACGGCGTCTACGCCCGCACCGCGCTCTATGAGGGCGTCGTCGAGAAGCTCGCCGCGCTGATCACCGGCAACCGCGAAGCCGGCACCGAGGTGATGCGCTTTCCGCCGGTGATGAGCCGGGCGCAGCTGGAAAAGTCCGGCTATCTCAAGAGCTTTCCGAATCTGCTCGGCTGCGTCTGCGGCCTGCACGGCACCGAACGCGAGATCAACGCTGCGGTGAGCCGCTTCGATGCCGGCGGCGACTGGACTTCGTCGCTCTCGCCCGCCGATCTCGTGCTGTCGCCGGCTGCCTGCTATCCCGTGTACCCGATCGCGGCGAGCCGTGGCCAATTGCCGAAGGGCGGCCTGCGCTTCGACGTCGCCGCCGACTGCTTCCGCCGCGAGCCCTCGAAGCATCTCGACCGGCTGCAATCGTTCCGGATGCGCGAATATGTCTGCATCGGCACCCCCGATGACGTCGCCGATTTCCGCGAGCGCTGGATGGTGCGCGCGCAGGCGATCGCGACCGATCTCGGCCTGACCTTCCGCGTCGATTATGCCAGCGATCCCTTCTTCGGCCGCGTCGGCCAGATGAAGGCGGTGAGCCAGAAGCAGCAGCAGCTCAAGTTCGAGCTCCTGATCCCACTACGCTCGGAAGAGCAGCCGACAGCTTGCATGAGCTTCAACTATCATCGCGAACATTTCGGCACGACCTGGGGTATCCAGGACGCCAATGGCGAGCCCGCGCACACCGGCTGCGTCGCCTTCGGCATGGATCGCCTGGCCGTCGCCATGTTCCACACCCACGGCACGGATCTCTCCGCCTGGCCCGCCAAGGTGCGGGACATTCTGGGCATGCCGCACGTCGCGGTGGACGCTCACGGCGAAGGCTGGCGCTAAGGTAAGAGGCCGACCATTTCCACGGGCAAGACGAGCGTGATCCATACCAAGGTCCGATGTCGCGAGATTACCGAGTCCGATGTTGAAGCCATCGCGGACTTGCTGACGCGCGGCTTCGTTGGCCGGTCGCACAGCTACTGGATCCAGGGTCTGCGCCGGCAGGCCTTCCGGCCGGTGCCGGATGGCTATCCGCGCTTCGGCTACATGCTCGACAATGACGGCGAACCGGTCGGCGTACTGCTCCTGATCTACACCGCGCGCAGGGATGGCGAGGAGACCGCCATCCAGTGCAATTTGTCGAGCTGGTATGTCGAGCCGGCCTACCGCAATTATGCGCCGCTGCTGACCAAGATCGCGCAGCGGCACAAGCACGTGACTTATCTCAACATCAGCCCGGCTCCGTGGACCTGGCCGCTCATCGAGACGCAGGGTTTTCGCGCCTATTGCCGCGGCCTGTTCGTCTCGGTGCCGGCCCTGTCGCGCGCTCCGCGCTGGAGCAAGATCGAAGTCATCTCCCCACACACCAAGCAGATCGAGGGCCTGTCCGAGGCCGAGACCGAGTTGCTGACACGGCATGCGCGCTATAATTGCCTCAGCCTGGTCTGCCGCACGCCGAAGGGCGTCTTCCCCTTCATCCTGCAACCGGTGCGGATCCGGCGCGGTTTCATCGCACCGCCGGCGATGCAGCTGATCTACTGCCGCAACGCCGCCGAATACGCCGCCTGCGCCGGCCGCATCGGCCGGTTGTTGCTGCGGCTCGGCAAGATCTCGGTGTTGGTCGATTCCAACGAGCCCATCCCCGGCCTTGTCGGTATTTATACCGAGCGACGCGGCCGCAAATATTTCAAGGGTCCGCATCGCCCACGGCTGGCCGATCTCACTGATACGGAACTCGTGTTGTACGGGCCGTAGGCGTTGAGCCCTGCTATCGCTCTGTGGGCCAGCGGTTCGTGCACTCGCTCTCCATCGCCAGTCACCCTCCGTAAACTACGGCGCTTAAGGGAATTTTCCCGCCTCTTCGCTACGCTCCGTGGCTGAATTACGTTGCGTTAAGTCTATTGCCGCCGAGATCCCGCTGATCCCATGACGTCGACCCGCGACAACGAGCTCGGTGCGTGCCGCGAGCAAGGCCAACAGGCCCTGCTCTCACTGAGCCAGCTTGCACTCGACGGCATGGAGCAGGGCGTTTGCGTCTACGACGCCGACAATCGCATCGTGCTGGTCAACGCGCGCTACCTGACGCTATTCGACATGTCGGCCGATATCGTCAGGCTCGGAACGAGCTACCGCGACGTGCTCGCCCACAGCGTGGCACGCGGGAATATCCCGGCGGGCGAGCTCGATGCGCTCTACGCTTCGCGGATCGCGTTGATTGCGGCCGGCGAGCCGTTCCAGACGCGACAGACACTCCCAAACGGCCTTGTCATCACGCTCGAACTGAAGCCGCTTCCCGGCGGCGGCTGGATGACGATCTGCGACGATGTCAGCCGCCTCGCCCGCCTCGAGGCCGAGCTGCAACTGCAGACAGAGCGCAGCCAGCACGCGCTCGCCCACATGTCGCACGGCCTCATCATGTATGACGCCGGCGGGCGTGTCGTCGTCTGCAACGAGCGCTTCCTGCAACTCTACAATCTCGACCCGAACGTGGTGAAGCCCGGCATCGCCCACGGCGCGGCCATCGATCATTGGCTGTCACGCGGCAACCGAGCGGCGATGTCCGGAGACGCGTTCCGCGATGCCCGGACCAACGACATCCGGACGAGAAGCCCGAAGACCATTCTCGTGACATGCCATGACGGTCGAAAAGTGCAGGCCGTATCCCGCTTCATGCCCGATGGCGGCTGGGTCACCGTGCACGAGGACGTCACCGCGCGGTTGCAGCACGAAGAGACGCTGAAGCAGCAAAACCTCATGCTGGATGCCGCGCTCGAAAACATGGCGCATGGGCTCGCCTTCTACGACGGCGACATGCGCCTCCGCATCTGCAACTCCACCTATCAGAAGATCTATCGGCTGTCGCCGGAGGAGAGCAAGCCGGGCACGCATCTCTCCGAGCTGATCGAGCGGTCGATGGCCAACGGCGCCTTCGCCTCCGAATACAGCCCGCAGCAGATCCTGGAAGCTGCCCGCGCCCGGATCGAGAACAACGATTCCTCGCCGATGCGCCGGCGCATGATCAACGACACGATGATCTCGGTGCGCTATTGCGCGCTGCCCGAGGGCGGCTTCGTCGCCACCTATGAGGACATTACCGAGCGCGAACGCGCCGTCGAGGAATTGAGCGAGCAGTATCGCCGCTTCGATGCGGCGCTGAACAATATGAGCCAGGGCTTGTGCATGCTCGATGCGAGCCTGCACGTGATCGTCTGCAACCGCCGCTACATCGAGATGTACGGGCTGTCGCCCGACATCGTGAAGCCGGGCATTTCAATGCGCGAGATCATGGAGCACAGCTGCTCGCTCGGCATCCATCCGAACATGACCGGCGCCAGGCTCTATGCCGACTACGTCGAGCGGCTGCGCGAGGGCGAGCACACGCTGCACCGCCATTTGAGCGACGGCCGCATCATCAAGCTCAACCATAAGCGGATGGTGCATGGCGGCTGGGTCGTCACCTACGAAGACGTCACCGAGCGCCACAAGGCCCAGGCGCGCGTCGCGCACATGGCGCAGCACGACTCGCTCACCGACCTGCCCAACCGTACGCTGTTCCGCGAGAAGATGAGCGAAGGGCTGAACCAGGTCGCGATCGCCGGCGGCGCCATGGCCGTGCTGTGCTTCGACCTCGACAATTTCAAGACCGTCAACGACCGGCTCGGACATGCCGCCGGCGACCGATTGCTGCGCTGGGTCGCGGCACGGTTGAGGGAGAATGTCGGCGAGCACGACACCGTCGCGCGCCTCGGCGGCGACGAGTTCGCCGTGCTCCAGCGCGGACCGCAGCCGCAATCGGCAGAGCGGCTTGCAAGACGCCTGGTCGAGATCATCGGACACCCGCCGCCGCTGGAAAGCCAGTCCATCCATGTCGGCGCCTCCATCGGTATCGCAATCGCGCCCGATCACGGGTTGGATGCCGACGAGCTGATGAAATGCGCCGACCTTGCGCTCTACCAGGCCAAGGCCAAGGGGCGCGGCGCATATCAGCTGTTCGAGCCCGAGATGGAGGAACAAGCGCGCAGCCGGCACGCGGTCGAGCACGATCTGCGCGGCGCGCTGGAAGCCAACCAATTCCATCTGGTGTTTCAGCCGCAGGTGCGGCTCGACACCACCGAGCTCACCGGCTTCGAGGCGCTGCTGCGCTGGAAGCATCCCTCGCGCGGCCTCGTCTCGCCGGCCGAGTTCATTCCGATCGCCGAAGAGAACGGGCTGATCGTTCCGATCGGCGAATGGGTGCTGCGCACGGCCTGCGCCACAGCTGCAGCATGGCCGGATGTCACGGTCGCCGTGAACTTGTCGCCGGTGCAGTTCCGCTCGCGCGGGCTGGTGGCGATGGTCACGAGCGCGCTGGCGGAAGCCGGCCTGCTGCCGCAGCGGCTCGAGCTCGAGGTCACCGAGACGGCGCTGCTCGACGACAGCGAAGCCACGATCGGGATCCTGCATCAGCTCCGCGCCCTCGGCGTGCGCGTCAGCCTCGACGATTTCGGTGTCGGCTATTCGTCGCTGAGTTACTTGCGCAAGTTTCCGTTCGACCGCATCAAGATCGACCGCTCCTTCGTCGGCACGCTCGGCGAAAGCCCGGAGAGCGTCGCCATCGTCCGCACCATCGCGAGCCTCGGCTCGGTGCTCGGCGTCGAGACCACGGCGGAAGGCGTCGAGACGGTGGAGCAGCTCGACTTCGTGCGCGAATGCGGCTGCACCGCGGTGCAGGGCTTTTATTTCGGCAAGCCCTGCCCGGCGGCCGAGGTGGGCCTGACCATCGAGACGCTCAACGCCGTTCGCCGCGTGGCGTGAGGTTTCTTCTCGCCTCATGAACTTCTGCGAAAACAACCCCATGCACAGTAGAACGGGGTTGATTCTAAACCGGATTCTCGGCTTGCCGCAGGCAGCGCGCTGCCCGGCGGTGCGCCCCACGGGCGATCAGCCCTCGCCGGTTCCTTCAAGCCGGTCGCGCAGAACGCTGATCAGGCGATGGGTCGCCTCAATGTCTTTCACTGACAAGCCATCCGCCAGACCATTGACCCACGGCACCTGCAAGCGTCCGGCGGCATCGTAGACCTGCCGGCCCTTGTCGGTGAGCACCACGAGCTGCGCCCGGCGGTGATGCGGGTTGGTCTCGAATGCGACGAGGCCATCCCGCTCGAGGTCGTTGACGATCCGCTGCACGTTCTGGCGGTTGGCTCCGAGATTGCGCGCCAGCCACGCTACCGGCTCCGAACGTTCGGCATCGACGATCGCCCCCAGGATCTGCCAGCGCGCGCTGGTGAGGCCGAGCGAGGCGACCAGCCGGTCGCCAGCAGTCAGGAGCAGGCCATTGGCCCGGAACAGGTCGAGGATGAGGCCGGTCAGGGCCTCACCCGCTGGGGTTCGCCTGGCTTTGCTCATTTGTAATCACCGCTCCGTATTGACATCATCATGTCAAACCTATATGTAATGTATTGTCCAATTGACATGATAATACCAAATCGCGAGGAGTAATGCCATGCCCCAGATGCGCCCGCTCGACCCGAGCTTCCCGATCGACCGCCAGATCGCACTCGAGACCGGCCCCGTGGTGCTGGTCAATCTGTTCACGCTCGATGCCGCGGACGAACAGAGCTTCCTGACGAGCTGGCAGGACGACGCCGCTTTCATGAAACGGCAGCCCGGCTTCATCTCGACCCAGCTTCACCGCGCCGTCGGCGACAGTCCGACCTATCTCAATTAC
Source organism: Bradyrhizobium manausense (assembly GCF_018130615.1). GTDB lineage: Bacteria > Pseudomonadota > Alphaproteobacteria > Rhizobiales > Xanthobacteraceae > Bradyrhizobium > Bradyrhizobium manausense_A. The sequence continues at coordinate 587,575 of NZ_JAFCKB010000001.1, read as the reverse complement.
GCGGTCTGGGAATCCAATGCGCATTTCCGCGCGGCGTTCACCCACCCGGAATTCCGCGCGAAGATCGCGATCTACCCCGCATCCGCCGTCGCAAGTCCGCATCTGTTTCAGAAGGTCGCGGTAGCAGGCATTTGCGTGGCGTAGTCACCACATCGTCATTGCGAGCGCAGCGAAGCAATGAACGGGAGGGCCGCGCCGACGAACACTATCGCAGGGCGGCAAAGCGAAGCGTGCCACCATTTCTGTGCATTCGCCGAGAGAATCGTGGGCACGGCGCAAGTGCGCCTTCGCCCACCCTACGGCTTCTCAGCTTGCCGCGGGCAGCGCGCTGTCCGGTGGCGCGCCCCACGGGCGCTCGGCTGACGCCAACCCGATCAGGCGGCCCTGGATGTAATCACAGCCCCAGTCGCGCAGCATGCCTGCTGCTTCCTCGTCCTGCACCCATTCGGCGACGGTCTTGATGTCGAGCCGGCGGGCGAGGTCGATCAGGGTCTGCACGAAGGCGCGGTCATCGGCAGAACGGGTGATGTTCTGCACGAAGGCGCCGTCGATCTTGACGATATCGACGCCGAGCTTGCGCAGATTGCGGAACGAGGTGTAGCCGGCGCCGAAATCGTCGATGGCGATGCGGCTGCCGAAATTCTTGAGGCGGCTGACGAAGGCGCGAACGTCGTCGATGTCCTGGATCGCGACCGTCTCGGTAATCTCCACGATCAGCCGCTCGGCGACGCCGGGATGGGCGCGCATCAGCGATTCGATTCCCGCCCACCAGTCCGGGTCCATCGTCGTATCAGGCGAGATGTTGAGGCTGAGGCGGATGTCGGGCGCCGCCGCGAGCTCGGCCACCACCAGCTCGAGCACGCGATGATCGACGAGGCGGATGAGGCCGAGCCGCTCGGCGACCGGCACGATATCCGGCGCGAGCAGCACCTGGCCGTCGCCCTGGTCCATCCGCACGAGGCATTCGTGGAACGCGCCCTCGCGCGTGGCAGCCGAAACCACCGGCTCGTACGCGAGCTTGATGCGGCGCTCGTTCAGCGCGGTGACGATCTCGTCGGTGACGCGGATGTTGACGCGGCGCTGCGCGTCGCGCTCGGCGTTCGGACGCCACGCGGCGAACGAACCGGCGCGGCGGCGCTTGGCGGCGTCCAGCGTCTCGTGGGCGCGGTTGATGGCCTCGTCGGTATTGCGGGCATAGCGCGGCAGGCTGACCGCGCCGATCGAGACGGTGACGGATACCGGACCGGACTTGGTCGGCACCACCTCGTCACGGATGCCGGTGAGGAAGCGTTCGGCGGCGACGTTCATGTCGTCCACGGTACAGTTCTTCAGGATCAGGCCGAACTTGTTGCCGGAGAAACGGCCGAGCACGTCACCACCGCGCAAGCGCGCGCGAATGCGCTGGGCGACGTCGAGGATCACGGCGTCGGCGACGTCGAAACCGAAGGCGTCGTTGACGCGGGCGAGATGATCGATGCCGACCAGCATGAAGGCCGCGGTCGAGCGGAAGCGGCTCGTCTCCTCGATCGCTTCGGCCAGCGCCGCGATCAGATGAGAGCGATTGAGCTCGCCGGTGAGCGGGTCGAGCCGCGCAAGCTTCGTCAATTCCTCGTCGCGGGCGTGCCGCTCATTGTTGATACGGACGGAGCCGAGCGCACGCATTGGGCGACCGTCGGCGCCGGCGAACCAGCGGCCGGTCTCCTCGACCCAGACCACGGGATCGGAGGCGCTCATGCGCACGCCATATTCGACCCGGTAGGGCGTGCCGTCGGCGCCGTGCACGGCGGATGTCTGCGCCAGCGCGGCGCTCCGCAGCGTTTGCGCAGGCTCGATCAGCTTGGCGAACTCCGCGCCGGTCGCAAGCCGCTCGGCGGGAATGCCGGGGAAAATCGCGCCGGCCTGCTCACCCCAGACGATGGCGTCGCTGGAAAGATCCCAGACGAAAACGGCTTGGCCGAGGGCGGCCAGGATTTCGGAGGCTTGCGGCAATGCAGGGGTCAAAAGCGCCTCGTTTCGGGACAGCGGGGAGTCCTAAGCCGGCACAGGATACGGCCAGATTCGCCTCAGACCCTATGCAAAGTTCATAAACAATTTGGAAACCACGTTCCCGAACTCGGCGGAACGGAATAGGCTCGTCCGGCATAGGCCTTGCGAGACCATCACATGCACCGGCGCCAGCGTCCCAAATCGCGCCAGTTCGACCGGATCAGCGGTGTTGCGATGGTGAATGAGGATCAAATCGAAGAGGCAACGCGGGAGGCGAGTACCGCGCTGGTACCGTTGACGCCGGTTTTGCAGTTGATCCGCAAGATGCCTCTGACACGCCCCGATCCGAGCTTCGTCACCCAGCTGATCGCCAATGCCGAGCACCTGCCCCAGGCAAGCCGGCTGCGCCGCGGCTCGTCCGAGGACGCATACCTCGCCTATGGACACAAGCGCCCGCTTCCGAGCGTCACTTCACGCACGCGTCAGGTGGCGTAAGGCCCTCAGCGCGGTAACTCCTCTTCACCTCTCCCGCAAGCGGGCGAGGGAGCGCACCGGCATCGCGGCAAGCTCAGCGCGGCTCTTCGGGCGAGGACGGCGTGCCGTTGCCCGGCTGCAAATGCGGCGAGGGAATTTCCGGCGATGGCGCGATGCCCTGGACCGGCTTCGGCGCCGGGGGATCCATCAAAACGGATTCGGCAACCGATTGCGCCGAGTGCGCCGGCGGCTCGGGCTGCGGTGCAGGCACCGGATCGAGCTTCGGCTCGAACACCGTCGCTGGCGGCGGCGCCTCGGCCTGGCGTTTCGCCTTGCGCGGCACCGCGACCGTCTCGGCAGCAACATAAGTGATGCGGCGGCGTGCACGTTGGGCAATGCCACCGAACAAGTCGGCCATCGCAAGCAGCACAAGCAGGAAGTAGGTGGAATTGCCGAATTTGGGCCACATCACGAATTCGGCCGCGGCCGCGCCGAAGATGATCAGCGACAGCAGATGATCCATCAGGAATTTCGCGCCGGGCCGCGCGCCCTTGACCACTTCCAGCAGCAACAGCAGCACGCCAAGCGCCAGCAGCAGATCGGCCAGCGTGACCGGCCAGGCCTCCCCTGACACCATCGGCACCTTGAACAGCACGTCCGAAAAGGACACGCTCGGCATCAGGAAGGCGATGATGTTGTACACCGCGAGCGGAATCAGAAGCAGCGGGAAACCGACCATCGGCAAAGCGCCTTCTCGATCAAGATGTCCGGGCAGGACAATGCGGCGGCGAAGCATCTGCTCCGCCGCCGTCACTGTCATATCTCATGGGTTGGCCGAAATCAGGCAGGTCAAATCATCCTGCCCGGAGAAAGGTCCTAAACCTTAGGACTCTTTCTTCTTCAGGACCTGACGGCCCTTGTACATGCCGGTCTTGAGGTCGAGATGGTGCGGACGACGGAGCTCGCCGGAGTCCTTGTCTTCCACATAGGTCGGCTTCTTGATGGCGTCTGCCGAGCGGCGCATGCCACGGCGCGACGGCGAGGTTTTTCTTCTCGGAACGGCCATTTCAATATCCTCTAGGGATTGGTGTTCATCCGGGCATCGTCCGCGGAGGGACGGCTCAGCACCCGCAATGCGAGGCGAGCTGAATGCCAATCAAGGCCGGGCTTATAGAGGAAGGTTGGCCGTAAAGCTAGGCTCTTGGACCGGAAAATCTGCCCGAAAAGGGCCAGAAATCAGCGATTTTCCCGCCAACAGGTCAAAAGCGAGGGGGCCTGCCCCCTCGCCACATAGGTCCCGGCCAGCCGCCGAACGCCCGGTCCCGGGGTCCTGGCGCTGCGTTTGACCGGATTCGGCAGGATCGAGGCCAAAAGGGCGGCTTCCCGGGGGGGCAGGTTGGCGGCCGACTTGCCGAAAGCATAGGCGCTGGCCGCCTCCACGCCAAACTGGCCCTGGGGGCCGAGCTCGGCGATGTTGAGGTAGATTTCCAGGATCCGGTGCTTGGGCAGGACGAAATCGATCCAGAGCGCCAGCGGAAACTCCAGCGCCTTGCGGACGAAATCCCGGCCCTGCCAGAGGAAGAGATTTTTCGCCACCTGCTGGGTGATGGTGGAGGCGCCGCGGAACGGCGTACCGTCCTCCTGGGCATCGTCGATGGCCTCGCGTAGCGCGCCCCAGTCGATGCCGTGATGCTTGCAGAAATGGGCGTCCTCGGCCGCCACCACCGACCGCGGTACATAGGGCGACATCGTCGCCAGATCGATCCATTCCCGATGCATCGGCGCGCCCGTCAGCGAGCGCCAGGCCATCAGCGTCGAAACCGGATGCCCCGTGCGATAGAACGGTGCGATCAGGTAGGGCGCGAGAACCACGATCGCGAACGCTGCCAGCAGGATTTTAACGATGCGCAAATCGAACTTTCCGGCGCGAAATGAACGTGGCCGCGAATCCCGCCATTAAGTCTGTGATAATTCGGGCCTTTTCCAGCACTTTTTAGGCCTTCCAAACGATTGACTGGGGCGGGCGCATAAAGGATTGTCCCGCCGAATTTTAGTTCTGGAGCCTTTCTTGATGACCGGCACGTCCCCGTCCGATTTCGCCAAACGTCTGGACAAGACCGCTGATGACACCGAGGCCCTGCTCGGCCGCCTGCTGTCGGATGATATCCTGCACGATGAGATCGCCCGGCCCAAGCGACTGATGGACGCAATGCGCTATTCGAGCCTGAATGGCGGCAAGCGTCTGCGGCCGTTCCTGGTGGTCGAGAGCGCCACCGTGTTCGGCGTGCCGCGCGAGGCCGCGCTGCTCGTGGGTGCCGCGCTCGAGTGTATTCACTGCTACTCGCTGATCCATGACGATCTGCCCGCGATGGACAATTCGGACCTGCGCCGCGGCCGCCCCACCCTGCACAAGCAGACCGACGATGCGACCGCGATCCTCGCCGGCGACGGCTTGCTCACGCTCGCCTTCGACATCGTCACCCGCGACGAGATCCATCGCGACGCCAATGTGCGGCTGCTGCTGACGCGCGCGCTGGCGCGCTGCGCCGGCATCGGCGGCATGGTCGGCGGCCAGATCCTCGATCTCGCCGGCGAAGGCCGCTTTGGCGGCAACGAACCGATCGATGTCGCTCGCATTCAGCAGATGAAGACCGGCGCGCTCCTGCGCTATGGCTGCATCGCCGGCGCGATCCTCGGCCAGGCTTCGAGTGCGGAATACCAGGCGCTCGATGATTACGGTCGTGCACTCGGCGAAGCCTTCCAGATCGCCGACGATCTGCTCGACGTTGAAGGCGATGCGGCCGCGCTCGGCAAGCCGGCCGGGGCCGATGCGGCGCTTGGCAAGACCACCTTCGTCACCCAGCTCGGGATCGATGGCGCCAAGCAGCGCGTGCGCGATCTGCTCGCGCGCGCGGACGGCGCCGTCTCGATCTTCGGCGATCGCGCCGCCGTGCTGCAGGCCGCCGCGCGGTTCGTTGCCGAACGGAAGAACTGACCTTGGGTTTTCACCTCTCCCGCTTGCGGGAGAGGTCGCGCCGAAGGCGCGGGTGAGGGCTCTCTCCCCTTGGGGGTTCTTGCTTGCGGAGACACCCTCTCCCCTACCCTCGCAAGCGGGGGAGGGAGCGCCTTCGATGCCGCTCAAGCCTCACTGGACGATCTGCATGGAAAAAGAAGATCCCGTCCTCGCCCGCTTCCGTCAGATGTCGCGGCCGATGCGGCTGATTTACGCGCGGCCGCGGACCTTCATCTCGCTTGCCGTCGGCGTCCTCGTTTGCCTGCTCGTCCCCGGTTCGCACCGGCTGGTGACGCGACTGTTGTTCGGCTGGGATGCGCTGATCGCGGTCTATCTCGTGCTGGTCTACACGATGATGCTGTGTAACGACCACCAGCACATCCGCCGTGCGGCTGCGATGCAGGACGACGGCCGCTTCGTGATCCTGCTGGTGACGGCGATCGGCGCGTTCGCCAGCATCGCGGCAATCGTCTCCGAGCTCGGCACCCCGCACCGTGGCGCCGCGGAGCTCACCATCGCCATCACCACCATCGCGCTGTCCTGGGCCGCCGTGCACACGACCTTCGCACTGCACTACGCCCATGACTATTACCGCCATCCGCCCGGCGGACTGCAGTTCCCGAGCGGCGACAAGGAAGACCACGCCGACTATTGGGACTTCGTCTATTTCTCTTTCGTGATCGGCATGACCGCGCAGGTCTCCGACGTCGGCATCACCGACAAGACCATCCGCCGCACCGCCACCGCGCACGGCATCGTGTCCTTCATCTACAACACCGCGTTGCTGGCGTTGACGGTCAACATTGCGGCGAGCGCGATCGCGACATAACCGTCACGGGTTTCTTGTGGCAGATCAGTTGCAGACCTCGACATTGGCGTCATTGTGAGGGCCGCCGCCGCCGTGATATTCGAGATGGCAGCCGCGCTTGACGGGACGGCAGAGCAGATCATTGCAAAAGACCTGACCGCCACCGCCCGTGGCGCGACCGGCAGCGGCAGCGATGCCACCCGCCGCTCCAATGGCCGCGCCGGACTGGCGACGCTGACGTGCGGGCCGCTCATCGCCGTCGTCGCGCTTGGCGGTTGCAGGCTTGCCCGGCTTGGCAGCGCGCTGCTTCTCGCATTCATTGTCGTCGTTCAGCGCATAGCCGTCGCCGCAGACGATCTTGGTGCACTTGTCACCGTCAGCCTTGAAGCCGTGCTCGCAGACCAGCGGGCAGACGCGCGACTGCTTTGACTTGACCGTGTCGAGCGCATCGGTGCTCGCCATCTTCACGTCAAGCTTGGTGCCGGCGTAGCGGTTGAACTGCGACAGCGACCGCTGCGAGGACGTATTCCAATTGCCGTCAGCCTGACCGGAGAAACAGCCGACGCGGCCAAGCTCGGTCTGCACCGAGCGGCTGAGATCCGCCGGCGCGGTTGCCGGCGTCAGCGAGGCGACATTGGTGCCGGCGGGGCTCGCCGCGCCGGCAGGAGCGGCGTTCGGGGCTGCGGCGGCAAGATTGACGCGCTGCTGCTCGGCAGCTGCCGCCTGCTGCTGCGCCTGCTCCTTGGCTTTCTGCGCGGCAAGCTGGGCCTGCTCGGCCGCCTTTGCGTCAGCCGCGGCCTTGGCCTGGGCGTCCTTCTGCGCACCAAGCGCAGCGAGACGATCGCGCTCGGCCTCGGCCTGCTTGGTCTTCTCGGTCGCGGCCGCATGAACCTGCTCGGCCTGGATCTTGTCGAGCTGGAGCTTGGCAAGGTTCGCATAGAAACCGTCCGGATGCTGGGCCAGGAAGGCTTCCCACGCCGGCTTGTTGCCGACCTGAAGTGCGAGCTCATAGTCGCGGCGCATGTCGGCCTGCGGGTTCGTCGCGGGCGCAGGCGCTGCCGCGGTCACGGGCGCAGGCGCGGCCTTGACCGGCACCAGCGGCACGTCTTCGCCACCGAGCGAGCCGTAGACGAACGGCTCCTGCTTGTTGCCGGTGGACTTGAGCACGTCGTCGCGAACGAAGCCGAAGGCGCGGCGGACGTCGAGGCCCGGCGTCGTCAGATGCTTCGACAGCGCGATCGTGAACGGGCTGTTGGCGCCGTCACCATCCTGCGCCGTGAAGCCGGCCTTGGCCGAATAGGCAATCAGCGTGTTGGTGCTGGTCGGCTCGACCTGGGCCAGACCGCGGCCGATGCCGCGCGAGGCAAGCGTGCGCTTCATGGTCCTGCCGAACGGATTGTCGCGGCAGGCATCGAGGATCACCAGGCGAAGCTGCTTGGCCGGCTCGACCGCGACCAGCACGCGATCGAGCGAGAGCGCCTCATCATAGACGTCGGTGTCGCGCTCGAGCTTGGCATCGACCGGGATCAGATAGTTGGAGCCTTCGACCTCGATGCCGTGGCCGGCATAGTAGACCACGGCGATGTCGGCATCGCGGGTCGAATCGGCGAAGTCGCGCAGCACGCGCCGCGTGTCGAGCGCCGTCAGATCGCGACGGGAATCGACGACATCGAAGCCGGCATCCTTCAGCGTCTTCGCCATCACCGCACCGTCATTGACGGGGTTGGCGAGCGAAGGCGCGTGCTGATAGGCCGAGTTGGCCAGCACCAGCGCGACGCGCTTTCCGGCGAAAGCGGGCCCGGCGCCGAACAGCAGCGCGGCGGCGAGGAGCAATGGGCAAAGCCTGAACAAATTGCGCATGACACGACTTCCAAAATTCGAGGTAGTTCACACCCTCAGGGACAGCCTTAGCAAGATCCGCCGCCTGCGCTTGTGATGGAGGTCACGAAGGCGGCGCCGACAGGCCGAGGAACCCTTTTTGTTAGTCGCGCCAGTGCGTTGGCGGTTCGCCGCCAAATGCACGCGGGCCGGTTTCCTCTAGCCATCGCCGATGTGCCCCCGATGCTGCGGCAGATCGTCCGTGATCTCGTGCCATGGCGCCTTGGAGCCGACGAAAATGTGGGCGGTCGGGCGGATCGAGGGGGCATCGACCAGGGTTCCCATGGCGACATGGGCCCATTGTCCGTCGCGGACCCGGGAATACAGCAGCGAGCCGCACCGGGCGCAGTGCGCGTCATGGGTGGTGTCGTCCCCGTAGAGCCGCCGCTGGTCCTCGCCCCTGACGAGGTGGAGCTTGCTGTATGCGATGCCGGCGAACGGCTTGAAGGCGGAACCGGTGGTGCGGCGGCAGTTCGAACAGTGGCAGTTCAGCGCGTAGGCGAATGCGTCCGCCACCTCGTAGCGGACGGCGCCGCAATAGCATTCACCGGCAAGGATGCGAGCGATCGGTTGTTGCGAACCCGTCATGATGGCGCCCTCACGCAAATGGCAGAAGACATCCATAGCGCAATTTGATGTGTACGACTAAGTTCGCGGCCAGCCATCATTCAAAGGGATGACCCATGAGCCAGAACAGGTCCAGCGTCGAGGCGGTCGTGCAATCCTATTTTGACGGACTGTACGAGGGTGATGCCGACAAGCTCGGTGCCGTCTTCCACCCGTCCGCCGATCTGCGCTGGGTCGAAAAGGGCGAGCTGAAGATCCTGACCGTGCCGGACTGGCTCGCCTGGGTGCGCAAGCGCCCTTCCGCCAAGGCGGAAGGCAAGCCGCGCCAGGATTTCATCGTCACCATCGACCGCTCGGACGACAAGACCGCCTTCATCAAGGTCAAATGCCAGCTGCCGCCGCGGTTTTTCACGGATTACCTGGTGGCGATGAAGCTCGCCGACGGCTGGCAGATCGTTTCGAAATCGTATCGGTACGATCTGAAAGAGTGAGCGGCTCGCCTGCCGCTCACCGAAATCTGGCGCGCCCGCCCCACATTCTCCGATTGCGACCCCAACTCTCGCCACATGTCATTGCGAAGCCCTTGCGACGAAGCAATCCGGAGTCTCTTCGCGGAGGGATTCTGGATTGCTTCGCTGCGCTCGCAGTGACGCGGGGATAGCCCGCACGTTGCTCCCCACCTCGGTCTCCCTCGAAAGTCATCTCATGCTGCTCGACCGCCGCTCCCTGCTCGCCTCGCTGTGCTGGATGGCCGCTTCTCCCGTGCTTGCTGCGGAGGCGCCGCCCGAACTCGAAGCTTACGAACGCGAAAGCGGCGGACGGATCGGGGTCTATGCGGAGAATCTCGCCACGGGCGCCAAGCTCGCCTGGCGGGCCGACGAGCGCTTCGTGATGTGCTCGACCTTCAAGGCTTCGCTCGCAGCCTGCGTACTGGCGCGGGTCGATCGCGGCGAGGAGCAGCTGGCGGCGATGATCTCTTACGGCAAGACCGATCTGCTGGAGTACGCGCCGGTCGCGAAGCAGAACCTGTCGGCCGGCGCGATGTCGGTCGCGGACATGTGCAAAGCCATCGTCGAGCTCAGCGACAACACCTGCGCCAATCTGCTGCTCGCGCGGATCGGCGGCCCCGCCGCACTCACGGCATTCTGGCGATCGATCGGCGACACCACCTCGCGGCTCGACCATAACGAGCCCCAGCTCAACCGCTCGCCACCCGGCGATCCCCATGACACCACGACGCCGGCGGCGATGGCCGGCAATCTGAAGCGGCTGGTCACGGGCGAGGCGCTGTCGCCCGCTTCGAAGGCCCAGCTCACCGAATGGATGGTGGGCTGCAAGACCGGCGCGAACCGGCTGCGCGGCGGCCTGCCGGCCAGTTGGACAATCGGCGACAAGACCGGCAACAACGGCAAGGACGCATCGGGCGATATCGCGGTCGCCTGGCCCAAACCGGAAGCGCCGATCCTGATCGCGGCCTATACCCAGGGCGGCGCACCGAATGCGGCGCAGCTCGAAGCGGTTTTCGCGCGGATCGGGCGCGTGGTGGCCGAACGGCTGGTCTAACCCAGTCACATTGACCTCTTGGCCGCTTCCGGCCAAGACAGGTCATGATCGCAGCGAAATTCCAGACCTTTCTCATCCTGCTGGCCGTGCTGGCCGGCACGGCGCTGATCGCGCGCCGCTTCAACATGGCGCCTGCCATTTTGCTGATGCTCTCCGGCGTCGGCCTCGCGTTCGTGCCGGGCATGCCGCCGGTGGAACTGCCGCCGGAGCTGGTGCTGCTGATGGTGCTGCCGCCGCTGATCTACTCGGCGAGCGTCGCGATGAGCTGGCGCGAGTTCAGGAATAATCTACGTCCGATCGTGCTGCTCGCGGTCGGGGCCGTGATCTTCACTGCCGCAATGGTCGCGACGGCCACCCATTACGTGATCGGCCTGCCCTGGAGCATCGGTTTCCTGCTGGGCGCCATCGTCGCGCCGCCCGACGTGGTGGCGCCACTCGCGATCGCCCGCCGGCTGAACATGCCGCGCCGGCTTCTGGTCATTCTCGAGGGCGAGGGGCTCGCCAACGACGCCACCGCGCTGATCCTCTACCGCTTCGCGCTGGCCGCGATCGTGGTCGGGCATTTCTCGCTGCCGCTGGCGGCCGGCGAATTTGCGCTCATCGTCGCCGGCGAGATCGCCTTCGGCATCGGCGTTGGCTGGCTCTCTTTGCGCTTCCGCAAATGGTCCGGGGATCCGCAGGTCGAGCTGACGCTGTCGCTGATCACGCCCTACGTCTCCTATTGGCTGCCCGAGCATGTCGGCGGCTCCGGCGTGATCGCCACCGTCGCCTGCGGCCTTTATGTGAGCTGGAACGGGCCGCTGCTGATTTCGGCGTCGACGCGCCTGCAGGGCATCTTCTTCTGGGACCTCATCATCTATCTGATCGAGGGCCTGCTGTTCCTGCTCACCGGCTTCCAGATGCGCGCGCTCTACGAGAAATCGAAGATGTTCCCGCTCGACGACATCATGATCGCGACCGCATTGGTCATGACCATTATCGTTGTGGCGCGCTTCGCCTGGCTCTATCCCGCGACCTATCTGCCGCGGATGCTCAGCAAGTCGCTGCGCGCGCGCGATCCGTCGCCGCCCTGGCAATGGCCATTCGCGCTCGCATTCACCGGCGTGCGCGGCGCGGTGTCGCTGGCGGCCGCGCTGGCGCTGCCGTTCACGCTGCCCGGCGGCGAGACCTTCCCGTATCGCGATTTGGTCCTGTTCGTGGCCTTCGGCGTCATCTTCATCACCCTGATCGGCGTCGGCCTGACGCTGCCGCCGGTGGTGCGCTGGCTCGGCATCGCAGAGGCCGGCCGCAACGAGCATGTCGCCGAGCACGAGGCCGAGATCGCGGCGCGGCGCCAGGCGCTCGACGCCGCGCTGAAATCGCTGGACGCGTTGATGGAAGAGAAAGAGGTGTCGGACGAGGTGATGCGGCTCCTGCGCGCGCGCCATGAAATCCGCGTCAACCAGCTCCCGGATTCGCTCGATCCGACCCACCACGACGTCTCCGCCGCCGGCACCGCGCTGACCCGCGAGCTGATCGCCGCCGAGCGCAAATTCATCCACGACCTGCTGCGCGACGGGCAGATCACCGACGAGACGCGGCGCAGGATCGAGCGCGACCTCGATCTGGAGGAAGCGAGTCTGGCGAACCGGGAGTATCAGGGGGCGCCGCTGTAGTTTTTTTCGTCATTGCGAGCGCAATACGCGCGCATCGCCGCCACCACGGCCTTCGCCGTCAGCTCTCGTCGCGCCGGCGAGTTCATTGCCATCTCCTCGTCGCGATTGATGATGGAGCCGGCTTCCAGCAGGACCGCGGCGCTTCGGGTCTGCGAGAGTACGACGAGCCCGTCATAGCGGTAGACGCCGACATCCTTGTCGAGCAATGGATGCCGGTAACGGCCCATCAGCGGCAGGCTGTATTGGGTGGCGTATTGCAGGCCTTGCTCCTTCAATTCGCGGCCCAGCAGCTTGGCGAAGGCGAGGCTGGCAGCGAAATGCGGATTGCGCTCGGACACGAACAGCGAATGACCGCTGAAGCGGTCGCTGAAATAGCTCTTGGCGCCGTCGAATTCCCATGCTTCGAGCATCTTGTCCGGCACGGAATCGTGGTGGATTGACAAGAAAAAATCCGCATGCGCGTCATTGGCGGTTCCGACGCGCTTGAGCAGGCTGGCCCGCGCCTTGCCTTCGGTCACCAGCACGCGGGTCGCGGCGAAGCCCGCCGACTTCAAGCGCTCTCCGATCAGCCGCGTCAAATACAGGTTGAAGCCGAATTCCACGTCGTTGCGCGCGCTGGTCGCACCCTGCGATTCCGAGGTGTGTCCGACATCGAGGATGATTCTGAATTTGCGCGGATCGCAGGCCTCCGGCGCCGGCGGCTTGATCCTGGCTCTCGCGGCCTTTCGGGCCACAGCCGCCTCGCCATGGTCAGCCGGCAAGGCCAAAAGCGGGATCAGCCAAACAGCGATAGCGGCAGTGATGCGCCACGATATTTTCACACCGGCCGCTCCCCTTTCACCGTCACCCGCGTGCCGGAGCGTGTGTGCGGCCAGTAGTCCCACATCGCGCGGTGCTGGGTGCAGCGGTTGTCCCAGAAGGCGATGGCGTTCTCGGTCCAGCGGAAGCGGCACTGGAACAGCGGGTTCTCGGCGTGCTGGTAGAGATAGGCAAGCATCGCGTCGCTCTCGTCGCGCGGAACGCCGTTGATGTGGCGGGTGAAGCCGCGGTTGACGTAGAGCGCCTTCCTGCCCGTGACCGGATGGGTGCGCACCACCGGGTGCTCGGCGCTCGGATAGGACGGGCGATCGGCCACGCCATAGTTCGCATAGAGCCCGCGATAGATCGGCTCGCCGTCATGCAGTGCAGTGAGGCCGTCGAGATAGGCCTTCATGCGATCCGACAACGCCTCATAGGCCGCGTACATATTGGCGAACAGCGTGTCGCCGCCGCGCGGCGGGCATTGCTTGATGTAGAGAATCGAGCCCATCGGCGGCTCGAGATCGCAGGAGACGTCGGAGTGCCAGCCCTCGCCATTGGCGCGCGGCGAGTTCTTGTCGGCATAGATCTTCATCAGCGCCGGATCTTCGTCCTCATGCGGGGCGGCGGGATGAAAATGCAGCTCGCCGAACTTGCGGCCGAAGGCGAGATGCTGCTTTGGCGTGATGGCCTGGTCGCGGAAGAAGATGACGAGGTTCTCGGCGAGCGCGCGATGGATCTCGTCCATCTGCTGGTTGGAGCGCGCATCGCCCTCGACGAGCTTGCCGATATCGACGCCGGAGATTTCCGCGCCGATGATGGGAGTGAGCTTTTCGACCGCGATGGTCTCGTAAGCCGCGCCGTCTTCGGCGGTGTGGCGATAGCGCGGGCCCTGCTTGCCGGACAGCGAGCTCATCGTGTTGCTCCCGATCATTCTTGATTGGGAGACATGGTAGCCCGGATAGAGCGAAGTGCAATCCGGGCCGGTCGCGCAAAAGAAGAGGGCGGGTCGCTCGCCGCGAACCCGCCCTGCGATTCCAATATTTGAGAGCTGCTACTCCGCCGGCGCGGCTACCTTGGCGCCCTGGCCGTAGCGCTGGTCGATATAGTCGATCACCAGCGCCTTGAAATCGGCGGAGATGGTCGGACCGCGCAGCGTGCGGAACTTCTTGCCGTCGACGAACACGGGCGCGGCCGGCGCTTCGCCGGTGCCGGGCAAGGAGATGCCGATATTGGCGTGCTTGGATTCGCCGGGGCCGTTGACGATGCAGCCCATCACCGCGACGTTGAGCTCCTCGACGCCGGGATACTTGCTCTTCCAGTTCGGCATCTCGTCGCGGATGAAATCCTGGATCGAGCGCGCCAGTTCCTGGAACGTGGTCGAGGTGGTGCGACCGCAGCCGGGGCACGCTGCAACCAGCGGCACGAAGGTGCGGAAGCCCATGGTCTGCAGCAGTTCCTGGCCGACCTGCACCTCACGGGTGCGGTCGCCGCCGGGCTCCGGCGTCAGCGAGATGCGGATGGTGTCGCCGATGCCCTGCTGAAGCAGGATGCCGAGCGCGGCCGATGAGGCGACGATGCCCTTCGAGCCCATGCCGGCTTCGGTGAGGCCGAGATGGATGGCGTAGTCGGAACGCGACGCGAGATCCTGATAGACCGCGATCAGATCCTGCACCGCCGAGACCTTGGCGGAGAGGATGATGCGATCCTTGGGCATGCCGAGTTCTTCGGCGCGCGCGGCCGAGAGCAGCGCGGACTGCACCATGGCCTCGCGCGTCACCGCGCGAACGTCGCGCGGATTGGCGGAGGCGGCGTTCTCGTCCATCAGCTTGGTCAGCAGCTCCTGGTCGAGCGAGCCCCAATTGGCGCCGATGCGGACCGGCTTGCCGTTCTTGTTCGCGATCTCGATGATGTCGGCGAACTGGGTGTCGCGCTTGTCCTTGAAGCCGACATTGCCCGGATTGATGCGGTATTTGGCGAGCGCCTCGGCGCAGGCCGGATAGGCTGCGAGCAGCTTGTGGCCGATATAATGGAAGTCGCCGATCAAGGGTGTGGTGATGCCGCGCTTGGCGAGGCCATCGCGGATGTGCGGAACGGCGGCAGCGGCCTCCTCACGGTCCACGGTGATGCGGACCATTTCGGAGCCGGCGCGCGCGAGCGCTGCGACCTGGGCGATGGTGCCGTCGATGTCGGCGGTGTCGGTGTTGGTCATCGACTGCACGACGATCGGCGCGCCGCCGCCAACGGCGACGTCGCCGACCTTGACCTGGGTGGTCCGGTGACGCGGCGCTGGGCCTGCGATCTCGGAATCGAGGGGGTTTTCGAGCTTGTTCATGGGGTCCAAATATCAGGTTTTGGTGACGTTCAGCAATGCATCAGCTGGCGTCGCGGCCGTTTGGCTCGGACGGTTAACCAGAAAAAGCCCAGCAATTACAAGGACGGCTGCCGCCCCGAAGGCCAGACTTAAGGTGTCGTGCATGATGAAATAGCTACCCACCACGCCAAACAAAGGGGTGATGAAGGTAAAAGCCGACAATTTGCTGGCCGAATAGGCCTTCACCAGCGCGAACCAAAGCGTGAACGTGGTTCCCACCACCCAGATCGCCTGGAAAGCCAACAGGCCAATCGAGAGCGGCGACGGCGTGTGGGTGATGGATTCGCCGAACAACCAGGCGGCGGCGCCAAGGATCGGGAT
The DNA here is from genome assembly GCF_018130615.1 of Bradyrhizobium manausense. Classification (GTDB taxonomy): domain Bacteria; phylum Pseudomonadota; class Alphaproteobacteria; order Rhizobiales; family Xanthobacteraceae; genus Bradyrhizobium; species Bradyrhizobium manausense_A. Next base: position 572,138 of record NZ_JAFCKB010000001.1, on the reverse strand, counting down.
CGAGGTTGCGACCTGATAGCCGAGCGCCTTCTCGGGCGCGGCGAAGCGCAACCGCGTGCTCTTGGCAACCAGCGTGGTCGCGGCCCAGAGGGACGCTCCACCGACGATCATGAGATCGCCGAGCAGCACCTTGGCATCGACGTCCGGCTGCGGCACGCCGATTGCGAGCGCGACGCCGGCAAAGCTCACGGCGAGCCCCAGCCATTGCGAACCGCCAAGCCGCTCGCCGAGCATCTGATAGGACCCGAGCGCGACGAAAAACGGTGCGGTGTAGAGAAACACGACGGCGCGGGACACCGAGGTGAAGCGCAGACCCTGGTAGATCAGCACGAACTCGATGCCGAACATCACCCCGGCGGCGAGGCCGGCCTTCCACGTACCGTCGCGCTCGAAGAATTTGACGCCGCGGAAGCTGCCGATGATGAACAGCACCGGCAGCGCGCCCATCGAGCGGAAGGTGGCCTGGAGCATCGGCGGGATGTCCGGGAGCACCAGCTTCACCGCAATCTGGTTGAAGGCCCAAGTCAGGCACAGCATGAGCATCAGGGCGATGGCGCCAGCACTGAGCGGACGGCCGGCGGGCGGTATGGCTTGAGGTGTGGACATATCTTCCTGGGACCCGGCTTTGCGCCGTTGTTGCTTGTTTGGTCAGACGGCGGACTCTTCACCTCTCCCTTTGGGAGGGGTGAGCACCACCGCTTTGGCTTGAGCCGATTCCATCGCTTTAAGAGACCTTCTGGCAATGGGTGCAGACGCCCGTGATCTCCACCACGGACAGCTTTGGTGCGAAACCTGACGCGCGCGCCGCCGCGTTGAGCTCCTTGGCGAAGGACGCCGATGGGATCTCGCCGACGAGACCGCAACGCTCGCAGATCAGGAACGCCACCGCCGAGGTCGCATCATGGTCGTGGGCGGCGCAAGCAAGATAGGCGTTGCGGCTTTCGATGCGATGCACGAGGCCGTTGGCCATCAAAAAATCGAGAGCGCGGTAGACCGTGATCGGCGCCGGCCGCGGCATCGACTTTGCCAATTCGTCGATCACCTCATAGGCGCCGAGGGGGCGATGGCTGGAGAGCAGTGCGCCCAGCACTTGGCGGCGGATCGGCGTGAATTTCTGTGCCCGCTGCTCGCAGACCGCTTCCGCATGCGCCAGCGCGTCCGCGGTACAGCGGCCGTGATCATGGTCGGGCGTTGGAAATGCCGGCTTTGCGAGGGTCATTTGGCCTGCCTTCTAACATTTCGGCCGTGGAACCCAAAGCTCGTCCGGCACCGCGGCGGTCAGCCATGCTCTTGCTGCGGGACAGCATCGCTTTAATCCGCCATGAAAAAATCATAAGCTTGCTTATTATATTCAAGCTTATTGGAGACCAAGCTTATGACCCGCGGGTCTGTCGACCAGAATTTCCTGTTCACCCTCGGCGAGCTCTACCGCCTCTTGCGCGTCTATGCCGACAAGGAGGCCTCGCGCTTCGGCATCACCCGCGCGCAATGGGCGGTGCTGGCCAAGGTCGAACGCAGCGAGGGCATGAAGCAGTCGGAACTCGCCGAGCTGCTGGAGATGCAGCCGATCACGCTGACCCGGCTGATCGACAAGCTCTGCGACAGCGACTGGATCGAGCGCCGCAGCGACGCCTCGGACCGCCGCGTCAAACGCCTCTACCTCAAGAAGGCCGGCCGTGCGCTGCTGGGGAGAATGAGCGGCCTGAAATCGGAGCTCACGGCGAACGCGCTCGACGGCATCAGCCCGGCGGACGCCCATCGTCTCCTCACCCAACTCGAAACCATCAAGGAAAACGTGCGTACCGCGATCCAGACGTCCGGAGCGGAACAAGCGCGTAAGGAGCAGCGCTATGGCTGATCAGGTCATCAAATTCCAGCCCGAGCAGAAGATCGACAGCGGCAAGCCGACAAAGAAGGCCGGGACCGATCCGCGCCGCCGCTTCGTCGCCGGCCTGCGCCGCTATCGCCGCTTCCTGCTGATGGTGGTGCTGCCGACCGTCGCCGTGATCGCCGGCCTGACCTTCTATCTGAATGGCGGCCGCTATGTCGGCACCGACGATGCCTATGTCGGCGCGCAGAAGGTGCTGGTCACGCCCGACATCTCCGGCAAGATCGAGAAGGTCGTCGTCAAGGAAGGCCAGCTCGTCAAACAGGGCGACGTGCTGTTCGAGATCGATCCCGTGCCGTTCCGCCTCGCCGTGGACGACGCCAAGGCGCAGCTGATGCAGGCGCAGACGACCTATGACAATTTGCGCGCCAACATCAAGATCTACGGCGACATGCTCGATCTCGCGCAGAAGGGCATCGACCTGAAGCAGCGTGACGTCGAGCGCAAGCAGGCGCTGGTGAAGAACAGCTTTGGCTCGCAGCTCGATCTCGACAATGCCTCGAACGCCCTGGTCACATCAGGCTCGATCGCACAATACGTCAAACAGCAGATCTCGACCGCCAAGACCCAGCTGCTCGGCGACATCGACCTGCCGTTGGAGAAATTCCCGCCTTACGCCCAGGCCAAGTCCAAGCTCGAGAATGCCGAGCGCAATCTCGACCACGCCGTGGTGCGCGCATCGATGGGCGGCATCGCGACCCAGGTCGAGCAGATTCAGCTCGGCCGCTACGTCGCCGCCGGCACGCCGGTCTTCACCATCATCGACGTCGCCCACCCCTGGGTCGACGCCAATCCGAAGGAGAGTGATCTCACCTACGTTGCCGAAGGTCAGCCCGTCACGCTCGAGGTCGACGCGTTCCCGAACCACGTCTTCAAGGGCAAGATCGGCTCGCTCTCGCCCGGCACCGGCGCGCAATTCGCGATCCTGCCGCCGCAGAATGCCACCGGCAACTTCGTCAAGGTGGTGCAGCGCGTGCCGATCAGGATCTATTTCGACGAGAGCGACAAATACGTGAAGAAGCTGAAGGCCGGCATGAGCGTCTACGCCACCATCGACACCGGCCATCAGCGCTCGCTCGCCGGCCTGCTCGGCCTGTCTGCGACCGCAAGCCAAGATAAAGACCAGGACAAGGACTAAGTCGATGTCCGGTCCGAATGCCAGCCTGATGGTTCCCGGCCTGCGCCGGAACATGGTGACGATCTGCGCCATGACGGCGACCATCATGCAGGCGCTGGACACCACGATCGCCAACGTCGCTTTGCCTTATATGCAGGGCACGCTGTCGGCGTCCCAGGACCAGATCAACTGGGTGCTGACCTCCTACATCGTCGCGGCCGCGATCATGACGGCGCCGGTGGGCTGGGTCGCCAACCGCTTCGGCCGCAAGCGCATCTTCATCATCTGCTCGGGCGGCTTCACCATGGCCTCCGTGCTGTGCGGTCTCGCCCAGGACATCAACCAGATGGTGCTGTTCCGCCTGCTGCAAGGCGTGTTCGGCGCGGCGCTGGTGCCGCTGTCGCAATCGGTCATGCTCGACTATTACACGCTCCAGGAACGCGCCAAGGCGATGTCGATCTGGGGCATGGGCGTGATGATGGGTCCGATCATGGGACCCTCGCTGGGTGCCTGGCTGACCGAAACCTATTCCTGGCACTGGGTGTTCTTCGTCAATCTGCCGTTCGGCGCGATCACGGTCATCGGGCTCATCATCTTCATGGATGAGACCAAGAAGGATCTCAGCCTCAAATTCGACTGGCTCGGCTTCGCCGCGCTGGCGATCGCGATCGGCGCGTTGCAGCTCGCGCTCGATCGCGGCGAGCAATTGGGCTGGCTCGAATCGGACGAGATCATCGCGGAGTTCATCGTCTCGGCCGTCGCCTTCTACTTCTTCCTCGCGCACTCCTTCACGACCTCGACGCCGTTCATCCGCTTTGCGCTGTTCAGGGATCGCAACTTCGTCACCGGCTGCGTGTTCATGATCGTGATGGGGCTCGTGCTGTTTTCAACCATGGCGCTGGCCTCGCCCTACATGCAGAACGTGATCGGCTATCCCATCATCACCGCCGGCCTGCTGCTGGCGAGCCGCGGCTTCGGCACCTTCTTCGCCATGATGCTGGTCGGGCGCATGATGCGATATTTCGAGGCGCGCACGCTGATCATCGCCGGCCTGTCGCTGACTGCGGGCTCGCTATTCCAGATGACCGGCTGGACCGACCTGACCCAGGTGCCGGAGATCGTGACCGTCAGCGTCATCCAGGGCTTTGGCTTCGGTCTCGTGTTCGTACCGCTCTCGACGGTGTCGTTCCTGACGCTGTCGAACAATCTGCGTACCGACGGCACCGCGATGCTGACCCTGATGCGCAACGTCGCAAGCTCGGTCGGCATCTCCGTCGTCATCGCCCAGTTGACGCAGGGGACGCGGCGGACCTATGCGATCCTGTCCGAACACGTCAACCCGTTCAACCAGGCGCTCCAGATGCCTGACGTCAGCCGGATGATCGATCTCTCCACCAGCGCCGGTCGCGCCATGGCGGACAGGATGGTCAGCGTGCAGGCGCAGATCATTGCGTTTTCGCACGACTACCAGCTGGTGATGTTCTTCATCCTCTGCACCATCCCGCTGGCGCTGATGATCGGCTCGACCAAAGCCACGCTGCGCAAGCAGGCGGCCGGGCCGGAGCATGCGGTGATGGAGTAGGCTGCAGTCGTTTAGAGCCGAGCCGGAGCGTTAATCTCCGACGTCGTCCCGGCGAAGGCCGGGCGACACCGATTTTGTTGCCCCTACAACAACTCCTCACACCCCAAATCCTCGACCGCCATCATGATCCGTTCCAGATGGTGCCACCAGATGCCGGGTGGGATGTTGATGCTCCATTGCCAGACCGGTTTGGTGATGTGCCAGAGCACCGACAAGCGGTAGTCACGATCGAGCGCACCGCGTGTGTATCCGGTGATGCCGTTTGCGAGCAATGTCTCGTGATAGAGATTGAGCAAGGGGCGTTCGAGCGCCTGGCGGCGTTCCGGAAACCAATGAAGCGCCATCATGTAGGCGAGGTCGTTGGTCGGGACGTTGACGCCCCACAGGTCGAAATCGAAGAGGCGCACGGTGTCAGTGACGCCGGCGCGCGGCAGCATGAAATTCCAGGTGTGGGCATCGCCATGGGTGATGCTGAGGTTACGGCGCGCGTGGTAGCGCTCGGATAGCCGGGCCGACTGGTCGATCAGGCGACGATAGAGAAGCCGGCGCTCCTCGCTGAGGCGATCGCCGAGCAGATCGGCGAACCGGTCGTAATGACCGGCAAAGGTCTCCATGTGCTGCGCGCTGTCCTCGGGGCTCGCCCAGGTGCCGACGGTGTCACCGAGATCGGGATGGTCCCACCAGGCCGCATGCCAGCGTGCGAGCGTAGTGACGATCGCGAATGTTTGCGCGCGCGACGGCGGCAGCGGCCATTGGGTTGCGATCTCATGACTATCGGTGAGGTCTTCGAGCAGCAGATGCCAGTTGAGGGTTTCCTCGTCGAAGAATCCGTCGAAGCAGCGCGGGACCAGTCCCCGCGGCATTCGCGGTGCGAGCCTGGTGTAGAACGCCACCTCGTGTCGGCCGCCATTGGCGAGCGTCTTGGCGAAGTCGGCATGCGGCGTCTTGAGGATCAGCGATTGCGGCGCACCAGCGGATTCCCCGACATAGCGCAGGCCAAGTCGAACGATGTGCGACACCACCGTATCGCGCTCGTGCAGCACCTTCACCTCGCGCACGGCGCCGGCGTCCAGTGCGCCGGCCTTGCGCAGTGCCGCCGTCAATCGGGCGGGCTCAACGACCGCCGGCAGTTGTGGAGGTGTCATAGCCATGATGCCCCTGCCCGGCGCCATACTGCACGATCACACCCCCGCGCGCCAGCGGCAGAGCTTACGCCGCTGCGGTCGAGTCGCGCACGGTGCGGACCACGACCGATCGCAGCGATTCCAGATTGGCCGCCATCCCTGCGATTGCCTGCCTGACGTCTGCGGCGCGTTCGTTCACCGACGCGGCGTCGCGGCTGACATTGGCGATCTTGGCCGAGACTTCCTTCGCGGCGGAGGCCGACTCGGAAATCGACCGCGCGATCTCCCGCGTCGCGGCGTCCTGCTGTTCCATCGCGGCGGCAACCGAGGTCGCCACGCCGTCGATCTCGACAATATGACCACCCATGGTCTCGACGGCATCGACCGCGGCCTGCGTCGAGGCCTGGATCTCGGCAATCAGGCGCCCGATCTCCTCGGTGGATTTCGCCGTCTGGTCGGACAGGGATTTCACCTCGGCCGCGACGACCGCAAAACCGCGGCCGGCCTCCCCGGCACGCGCCGCCTCGATCGTGGCGTTGAGCGCGAGCAGATTGGTCTGGCCGGCGATGCCGCCGATCAGGTCGGAGACCTCGGCGATCTTCTTCACGGCGCCCGCCAGCGCCTGGATGGTCGAGCGTGCCTGCTCGCGGCCTGCGACGGCCGATTTGGTGACGGTCGAGGTGCGTCCGACCTGCGTTGCGATCTCCCGGATCGATGCGCTCAGCTCTTCGGCGGCGGCCGAAACGGTCTGCGAGCTGCCGAGCGCCTGGGTGGAGGCGGCGGCGACCGCCTGCGATTCCGACGATAGGGATCGCGCGATCTCGGACAGGCTCAGGGCAGCCCGCTCGACGCCTTGCGTCGTCGCGCTGGCGGTGTCGACCGAGCGACCGGTCTCGCGCTCGACGGTTTCGGCCATCTGGTACAGGGCACCGCGCTTGGCAAGCGCGGCTTCCTGCTCTTGTCGCAATTGCTCCTCGCGCAGGCGCGAATTCTCGATCGCGCCCTGCTTGAACACCTGGAGTGCGCCGGCCATCGAGCCGACCTCGTCCTGACGTTGCGCGAAGGGAATTTCAGCGGCGAGATCCCCGGTCGCAAGCTTCTGCATCGTGTCCGTCATGCGCACGATCGGGCGCACCACGCCGAACGCAACGCCGAGCAGGCCGGCGGCGATGAAGGCGAGCACGGCCGCGGAGACCCCGAGCAGAATATAGAGCATCGCGCTGTCGCGGTCGGCGGCCAGCTTCTCCATGTCGGCATTCTGCTTGTTGGCGCTTTCGACGATGCTGTCGATGACGGCGCGATGTGCGGTATAGGCATCCTTGAGCTGCGCATAGGCGCGTTCGGACGCGGCCGCGTCCTTGGCCTTGAGCGCCGGCAGGAGCTGATCGGACAACAGCTTCCAGAACTTCTGCACCTCGGCGTCGGACTTGGACACCAGGGCCGTCTTCAGGTCGGCCGAGAGGCTGGACGCGGTCCAATAGGCCTTGCGCTCATCGTAATCCTTGCGGAGCTGGACCAGGCGTTCGCCATGAGCCGCCAGTTGGTCAGGCTCGCGCATGGCAAGCGTGGCTTCGAGATAGGCCTCAATGACATATTCCGGCGGCGGCAGGATGTCGGCGATGAGGTCGTTGCCGAGCTTGATATCGGAGTAAAGCGGCCCACCGACCTTGAGCTCACGCAATGCATAGAGGCTGGTGGAGACGACCGCCGTGAAGCCGATGGCAAGAACGATCCCGAACGCGACGATCGCAGAGGACAAGGACAGGCGAATTTTCATGAAATATTCCGGGGCGCGTGCTGAAACTGCGGCGAGCCTAACCGGATACGGTAAATACGGGATTTCCCGGAGGACGCATCGGCGAAAGGAATGCTCCGCAAAACTACGGGAAACAGATGCCGGGCAATCGGTTTTGAGTCAGTCACGCCGACGCACTGGCCGGAAGAGACAAGTGTCGAGACTGATGAAGCACTGCGATGCGCTGGATGAGAAGCTCGCGCCGGCGATTCGCAAATCGCCGGCACGCATTGACTTAGACGTCGAAGAACACCGTCTCAGTGTCGCCCTGCAGGCGCAGGTCGAGGCGATAGAGCGGCTTGCCGGCCTCCCGCACCGCGATCAGCGTGGCGCGGCGGTCGGCAGGCACCAATCCCAGCACGGGATCGGCGGCGTTGCCGGCCTCGTCGCTGAAATAAATGCGGGTATAGAGATGCCGCAGCATGCCGCGCGCAAACACCGCCAGAACGATATGCGGCGCCTGCGGCTTACCATCAGGATCGGGCACGGCGCCCGGCTTGATGGTGTCGAAGGAATAATGACCGTCCTTGTCGGTGCCGCAGCGGGCGAAGCCGCGGAAGCTCGCATTCGGCAGCGCGCGCTTGTCCTGCGGGTCGGCGAAGCGACCCTGCGCATCCGCTTGCCAGATCTCCAGCATGGCATCGGGCACGGCGGCACCGTCACCATCCAGCACCCGGCCCTCGATGCGGACGCGATCGCCGGAGACATCCGGTGTCAGCGTTGAGTTGGTGAAGGCATCATTCCAGGCATATTCGCCCGTCGGCGTCAGGCCGTATTTGAAGAACGGACCGACCGTTTGCGATGGCGTGATCCCATCGGGCTTCGCGGAATCCTGCACTTACTTGGTCTCCATGGGGGTAGCGTTCTTGCCGCGCAGCACGATGTCGAAGCGGTAGCACAGCGCCCATTCGGGCTTGGTATTCTCCAGATCGAACGAGGAGACCATGCGCATCCGCGCCTTCTCGTCCGGCACCGAGTTGAAGATCGGATCGAACGGGAACAGCGGGTCGCCCGGGAAATACATCTGCGTCACCAGGCGTGTGACGAAGGAATGGCCAAACACCGAGAGATGAATGTGGGCGGGACGCCAGGCATTGTGGTGATTGCCCCAAGGGTAAGCGCCCGGCTTGATGCTGACGAAGCGGTAATAGCCGGCGGCATCGCTCACGGTGCGGCCCGCGCCGGTGAAGTTGGGATCGAGCGGCGCCGGATGCTGGTCGCGGACATGGACGTAGCGGCCGCAGGCATTGGCCTGCCAGATCTCGATCAGCGAGTGGGGCACGCCGCGGCCGTCTTCGTCGCGCACATGGCCGTGCACGATGATGCGCTCGCCGAGCGGCTCGCCCTTGTGCTGGGTGGTGAGATCGTTGTCGCCGTCACGCACGGTCTCGTGGCCATAAACGGGACCGGTCAGTTCCGACAACGTGTGGCGCATCGGGATCAAGGGCTTGTTCGGCGCGCGCTTGATCGAGCTCTTGTAGTCGGGTGACAGCGGCAGCGGATGCGCCTTGTTGCTGTCCGTGGGATAAATGAACGTCATTGGCGAACTCCTCCCCGGCCCCGGCCATTTTGGGCCGGCCCGGACAACATTTGCGCCAATCATTATAGAATATAACTAATTTAGGGAAGCGGCTTTAGCACCCATCTCCCCCCGGACATTCGGGCCGGCTGCCCTATTTGATCGGCGCACGCGGCAGCACGGCCTCCCCGGCCTCGAGCCGGTAGGTGTGATCGAGCGAGTACCAGGGGGTTGCGACGTCTGGCACGGTCGGATGCGGCGTCTCATGGCGCACGAACTTGCCGATCAGCGCTTGGGTCACGCCGAACTGCACGTCGCTGTCGATATGGGGGTCGTTGGGATCGTAGATCTGCGAGATCAGCACCTTGAAGCCGGGCTTCAAGATCAGGGCATGGAGATGCGCGGGACGATAAGGGTGCCGGCTTTGTGCCTCCAGGAGGCGGCCGACGACACCGTCGGTCGGAATCGGATAGCCGACCATCATCACCGAGCGGAACGCGAAACGCCCATCCTGGTCGGTCGTAAACTTGCCGCGCAGGTTCATGTCGGCCTGATCGGGATCCTGGTTCTCGTAAAGCCCAACCGGCGAGGCGTGCCAGACATCGACCTCAGCACCCGCAACGGGGCGGCCCTCCTTGTCGACGACGCGGGCGTTCACGAACAGCGGCGCGCCCGGGGTCTCGGAGCGGACGATCGACCCACCATTCTCCACCCGCGGCGAGTTCAACCGCCAGAACGGCCCGAGCAGCGACTGATCGGTTTCGGTATTGCCCTGATCGCCGTTGTTCAGCAGGCAAACCAGCGGCGAAACGCCGAGCGAGCCCGCCATCAGCACGACTTCATTATGCGTGTCGGTCGTCAGCTTGCCGAGTTCGGCAATAACGGCGGTGGCGTCGCGGAATTCCTTCTCGGTCAGGCGAACGTCGCGGACGAAGCCATGCAGATGCTTGACCAGCGAGATCATGATCTGCCGCATCCGCGGATCGGACGTCCGCTCCATCACCGCCAGAGCCGCGGCCGTAACGTCCTGCTCGCGCTCGATGATCATGGCTCTCTCCCTGTCATTCCGGGGCAGCCCCGACAGGGCTGAACCCGGAATCTCGAGATCCCGGATTCCGCTCTAACGAGCGGCTCCGGGATGACGGTCCACTGCGTGTACCGTCAGTTCAGCTTCTCGATCGCAACCGCGACGCCCTGGCCGACGCCGACGCACATGGTGGCCAGCGCGAGCTTGCCGCCGCGCTTCTCCATGCCGTGGACGGCGGTGAGCGCGAGGCGGGCACCGCTCATGCCGAGCGGATGGCCGAGCGCAATCGCGCCGCCATGCGGATTGACGAAATCGGCATCGTCGGCGACGCCGAGCTGACGCATGCAGGCGATGCCCTGCGAGGCGAAGGCTTCGTTGAGCTCGATCAGATCGAAATCACTGATCTTCTTGCCCAGACGCTCCATCAGCTTGCGGGTCGCGGGCACGGGGCCGATGCCCATGATGCGCGGCGGCACGCCGGCCGAGGCGAGGCCGAGGATGCGCGCGCGGGGCGTCAGGCCATGCTTCTTCACGGCAGCTTCGGACGCCAGGATCATCGCGGCGGCGCCGTCATTGACGCCGGAGGCATTGCCCGCGGTCACCGTGCCGGGATTGCGCACGATCGGCTTCAGCTTGGCCAGACCTTCGAGCGTGGTCTCGGGGCGCGGATGCTCGTCCTTGTCGACCGTGATCGGACCTGCCTTGCCGCCGGGAATGATGATCGGCGTGATCTCTTCCGCGAAATAGCCGGCGGCGATCGCCTTGCCTGCGCGCTGCTGCGAGCGGATGGCAAAGGCGTCCTGGTCGGCGCGCGAGACCTGGAATTCCTCGGCGACGTTCTCGCCGGTCTCCGGCATCGCATCGACGCCGTACTGCGCCTTGAGCAGCGGATTGATGAAACGCCAGCCGATCGTGGTGTCGAAGATCTCGGCGGAGCGCGAGAAGGCTTCCTGCGCCTTACCCATCACGAAGGGCGCGCGCGTCATGGACTCGACGCCGCCGGCAATCGCAAGCTCGATCTCGCCGGAGCGAATGGCGCGCCCCGCAGCACCGACCGCATCGAGGCCGGAGGCGCAGAGGCGATTGAGGGTCTGGCCGGGAACCGAGTCCGGGAGACCCGCGAGCAGCAGCGCCATGCGCGCGACGTTGCGGTTGTCCTCGCCGGCCTGGTTGGCGCAGCCGAAGAACACTTCATCCACCTGCGCCCAGTCGAGATTGGGGTGTTTTGCCATCAACGCCCTGATCGGGGCCGCGGCGAGGTCGTCGGCACGCATCTTGGCGAGCGAGCCGCCGAAACGGCCGATCGGGGTCCGCACGGCATCGCAGATAAAGACGTCACGCATCGTTGTTCTCCCTGAATGCCGCGGTCCGGCGAAAATTCTTCAATGTCGGCGGAGTTTTAGGAGGGCGCCCGCAGCAGGTCAATTGACGGTTTCTTGCGTGTTCCGAGGGGTGTCCACGCCGCCAGCGCATGCCGCGGTGCGGACAACGTGGAAAACCTCCCCTCCCCGGCCAAAGCGATAGGAGCAGGAGGCGAAATTTTGTAGGTTGCGCCGCCCATGACCATGCAACAGCCAATCCCAGCGCCAGAGCCTGAACCCACCCCCGCGCCGCAGGCGGAAGCCGCATCGCGCGTCACGCCGATGATGGAACAGTACCTGGAGATCAAGGCGGCACATCAGGGCTTGCTGCTGTTCTACCGGATGGGCGATTTCTACGAGCTGTTCTTCGAGGACGCCGAGATCGCCTCGAAAACGCTCGGCATCGTCTTGACCAAGCGCGGCAAGCATCAGGGCAACGACATCCCGATGTGCGGCGTGCCGGTCGAGCGCTCCGAGGATTATCTGCATCGCCTGATCAGCGCCGGCCACCGGGTCGCGGTGTGCGAGCAGACCGAGGATCCTGCGGCGGCCAAAGCGCGCGGCAACAAGAGCGTCGTACGTCGCGGCGTGGTGCGGCTGGTGACGCCGGGCACGCTGACCGAGGACACGCTGCTCGATGCGCGCGCCAACAATTACCTGCTGGCGATTGCGCGCGCCCGCTCCTCTGCCGGCGGCGATCGCTTCGGGCTTGCCTGGATCGACATTTCGACCGCCGAATTCACGGTCACGGAAGTTTCGGGTGGCGAGCTCGCCGCCACGCTGGCACGCATCAACCCGAACGAGGCCATCGTCACCGACGCGCTCTATAGCGATAACGAGCTCGGACAGACCTTGCGCGAGCTGCCGGCGGTGACGCCGGTGACCCGCGACGTGTTCGATGGCGCCACCGCCGAGAAGCGCCTGTGCGACTATTTTGCCGTCGCGACCATGGACGGACTGGCGCAGCTCTCGCGGCTCGAGGCCACCGCCGCGGCCGCCGCCGTCACCTATGTCGACCGCACCCAGGTCGGCAAGCACCCGCCGCTGTCGCCGCCCGCGCGCGAAGCTTCCGGCGCGACCATGGCGATCGATCCCGCCACGCGCGCCAACCTCGAACTGACGCGGACCCTTGCCGGCGAACGCCGCGGCTCGCTGCTCGATGCGATCGACTGCACGGTGACCTCGGCCGGCTCGCGTCTGCTCGCGCAGCGGCTGGCGGCACCGCTGACCGATGCGCCTGCGATCGCGCGGCGGCTCGATGCCGTCAGCGCCTTTGTGGCGGATTCGGCGACGCGCGAAGACATCCGCAGCATTTTGCGCGGCGCGCCTGACATGTCGCGCGCACTGGCCCGTCTCTCGGTCGGCCGCGGCGGACCGCGCGATCTCGCGGGTCTGCGCGACGGCATCATCGCCGCCGACCAGGTGCTGGCGCGGTTGTCCGAGCTCGACCAGCCGCCGCAGGAGATCGCCACGGTGATGGCGGCGTTGCAGCGTCCGCCGCGCGAGCTTGCCGCCGAATTCGCCCGCGCGCTCGACGAGCAGCTGCCGCTGATCAAGCGCGATGGCGGCTTCGTGCGTGCGGGCTACGAGCCCGCGCTCGACGAAGCCCGCAACCTGCGCGACGCCTCGCGCCTGGTCGTGGCCTCGATGCAGGCGCGTTACGCCGACGACACCTCCGTCAAGGGTCTCAAGATCCGCCACAACAACGTGCTCGGCTATTTCGTCGAGGTCACCGCGCAGCACGGCGACAAGCTGATGTCGGCGCCGCTGAACGCAACCTTCATCCATCGCCAGACGCTGGCGGGACAGGTGCGCTTCACGACCTCGGAACTGGGCGAGATCGAAGCGAAGATCGCCAATGCCGGCGACCGCGCGCTCGGGCTCGAGCTCGAGATCTTCGAGCGGCTCTGTGCCAAGGCGCTCGAGATCAGCGACGATCTGCGCGCTGCCGCGCAAGGCTTTGCGCTGCTCGACGTCGCGACATCGCTGGCCAAGCTCGCAGTTGACGAGAACTATGTGCGGCCCGAGGTCGACGGCTCCCTCGGCTTTGCCATCGAAGCCGGCCGCCATCCCGTGGTCGAGCAGGCTTTGAAGCGCAATGGCGAACCGTTCATCGCCAATGCCTGCGATCTCTCACCGAGCCCGGCACAGAAGTCCGGCCAGCTCTGGCTGCTCACCGGCCCGAACATGGCCGGTAAGTCGACCTTCCTGCGCCAGAACGCGCTGATTGCCCTGCTGGCGCAGATCGGCAGCTTCGTGCCGGCCACCCGCGCGCGGATCGGCATCATCGACCGCCTGTTCTCGCGCGTTGGCGCCGCCGACGATCTCGCCCGCGGCCGCTCCACCTTCATGGTGGAAATGGTCGAGACCGCGGCGATCCTCAACCAGGCCGGTGAACGCGCGCTGGTGATCCTGGATGAGATCGGCCGCGGCACCGCTACGTTCGACGGCCTCTCCATTGCCTGGGCCGCGATCGAGCATCTGCATGAGAGCAACCGCTGCCGCACGCTGTTCGCCACGCATTATCACGAATTGACCGCACTCTCGGCAAAGCTGCCGCGGATGTTCAATGCGACCGTGCGGGTCAAGGAATGGCAGGGCAATGTCGTGTTCCTGCACGAGGTTCTGCCGGGCTCGGCCGACCGCTCCTACGGCATCCAGGTTGCCAAGCTCGCCGGCCTGCCGCCGGCCGTGATCACGCGCGCCAAATCGGTGCTGGCAAAACTCGAAGCGCAGGACCGCGGCCAGACCGCGCGTGCGCTGGCCGATGATCTGCCGCTGTTCGCCGTGCCCTCGCGTGCCGCCGCGGAGGCCGCCCCGCCGACCGAGGCCGAGCTATTGATGGACGCAGTGAAGGCACTGCATCCCGACGAGATGTCGCCGCGCGAGGCGCTCGATGCGCTGTATGCGTTGAAGGCCAAGCTGCCGAAACAGTGACGGGAACCGTCATTCCGGGATGGTCCGAAGGACCAGACCCGGAATCTCGAGATTCCGGGTTCGCCTCTTCGAGGCGCCCCGGAATGACAATGTGGTTGCTGCCTACGCCCTCGCGGCGATCGCGGCGGCTTCGGCGGCGGCGCGCTGCATGCTGGTCGACATCTCGTTCGTCACCGTGCTCTGCTCTTCGACGGCGGCGGCGGTCGAGGTGACGTATTCACTGACGTTGTTGATCGCCTGCTTGATCGAGCCAAGCGCGCTGACGACATCGCCTGAGATGCCGTTGAGGCTGCCGATCTCCTGGCCGATCTTGTCGGTGGCCTGCTTGGCCTGGTTGGCGAGGCTCTTCACTTCGGAAGCCACCACGGCAAAACCGCGGCCGGCCTCACCGGCGCGGGCGGATTCGATCGTGGCGTTCAACGCCAGCAGATTGATTTGGCCGGTGATGCTGTTGATCATCTCGACGATGCCGCTCATCGCCTGCGCGGCTTCGGTGAGCCGCTGGGCCTGGGCGTCGGCGGCAGCGACCTGATCCACGGCGCTCATCGCGGTCTCGCGCGACTTGGTCATTGCTTCGGAGATCTCCCGCACCGAAGCGTTGAGCTCCTCCGAACCGGCGGCCACCGATTCCATCATGCCGCGAACGCGCTCGTTGCCCATGCGCACCAGCACCTGCTTGGTGGTGTCGGTGGCATATTTCACGACCTTGAACGGCTTACCGTTGAGATCGAGGATCGGATTGTAGGAGGCCTGGATGTAGACTTCCTTGCCGCCCTTGCCGATGCGCTTGTATTCGGCCGCCTGGTACTGGCCGCGGTTGAGCGCGGCCCAGAACTCGCGATAGGCGCCGCCGTCACGCTCGCTCGGCTCGACGAACATGCTGTGATGCTTGCCCTTGATCTCGGAAAGCGAATAACCGAGCGCGCTGAGAAAGTTGGGGTTGGCGGTGATGATCGTGCCGTCCATATTGAACTCGATCACGGCTTGCGCCTTGTCGATCGCCGCGATCTGACCGGCGAGATCGGCGTTTCTCAGCTTCTCCGCGGTGACATCGGTTGCGAACTTGACGACGCCATACGGCTTGCCGTTCTCGTCGAGCAGCGGATTGTAGGAAGCGAGAATCCACACCTCCCTGCCGCCCTTGCCGATCCGCTTGAACTCGCCGGCCTGATAATCGCCGCGGTTGAGCGCGGCCCAGAATTCGCGATAGGCCGTGCCATTGCGCTCAGCGTCGGCCACGAACAGGCTGTGATGCTTGCCTTGGATCTCGGCGAGCGAGTAGCCGAGCGTCCTGCAGAAATTCTCGTTGGCGGAGACGATGGTGCCATCGAGCTTGAACTCGATCACAGCCTGGGCGCGGCCGATGGCGGCGATCTTGGAGGCATCCGTCATGCTCCGGATCTTCTTCTCGGTGATGTCGGTCGCAATCTTGGCAACCATCACCGCCTTGCCGTCCCCATCGAGCACAGGGTTGTAGGATGCTTCGATCCAGACCTCGCGGCCGTCCTTCGCGATCCGCTTGAACTCGCGCGCCTGATACTCGCCACGCTTCAGTGCAGCCCAGAACGCCTTATACTCGGCGGTGTCGCGCTGGTCGGCCGGCACGAACATGGAGTGATGCTTGCCCTGGATTTCGTCGAGCCGATAACCGAGGGCATCGAGGAAATTCTTGTTGGCCGTGACGATCGTCCCATCAAGATTGAATTCGATCATGGCCTGCGACCGGCCAATGGCGTCGAGCCGCGCCTGTGCATCACCATGGGACTTGCGACCGAACATCAGACAATCTCCATCTTGAAAAAAGCCCGGGCGGACACGTCCGCTGGGGATATGCCGCTCCGGCGACATTGCCGTAGTCCAGTCCACAGTTCCCGCGGGTCCGCACAATCGAATGCCGATCGGACAAGTTTCGCGCCAACGGCAGCGGAGGCGGGCATGCAACATTATTCGTAAAGGAAAAACTCGAACAAAGTTCTAATGGAAATAGCGAGAATCGGCAGAGTTGGGCGCGGCCGTTGGCGCAACGAATGCGGCTACCCTCGAGAACGGCGTGCCGCTCGGCTTGAAATGATGTTTCTCATTCAATGGCTTGACCAACGTGCCGCGGGTTTGCCGGCCTGACATGAGGGATATGTCTTCTCGCGACTCGATGTCACGCGAGTCCGTAGTCTCACTGCTCCTGTCACACCTTGTGCATCGTACGCCGGCCGATCCACCACAGCGTCAGGTTCCACACCACGCAGGTTCCGAGCGCAAGGCATAGACCGACGGCGGAGCCGAATTGCACCACCGCGACGTGCATCACGGCAATCGCCATTCCGAAACCGAGCAGACCCCAGGCGGAGTTGGCCAGCACGGCAGCGGTCGGAGGGCCACCGATACGCGGATGCAGGATCACCATCATGCTGGTGAACACGATCGGATAGAGCGCCATGATGCCGCTGATCTTCGGTCCGACCCAGCCTGAGGTCGAGACCACGATCGCGACCAGGGTCGCGACCAGCGAAGCGCGGAACGGCACGTCGTACCAGCGGCGCGTGACAAGCGGCATTTTCACGTGGCGATAGCGCGCCAGCAGCGGAATGCAGATGCCGAAGGCGACGAAGTTGACGGCAAGGCCGGCGGTCAGCGACCAGTCGAACATCCGGATGATCGAGGCGAGCACGATCCAGACCGCCACGGCTGCGCCGCAACTGACGGCAAGGCCGTGCCGTTGCGCCAGCACGACATAGATCAGCCCCAGCACGATCGTCGCGCCGTTGATGGGCAGGCTCGCGAGCGCACCCTGCGCAATGAAGGCGGCGTCATGGTCGAGTGCGAGGAAAACATAGGAGGGCCCCGCCGAGATCGGCAAGGTCGCAACCAGCGCGCCGATCACCGGCCCGGAGCGCTCCGCGATGATCGACGCCGTCACCACGAACGCCGCCGCGATCGCCATGCGCAGGAGAAGGAAGATGATGAAGGAGAGTTCGAGGGACATCTAGCGCGGGGTGATTTTGTTGAGGTGTATTGTCCGCGGGGTCGAGCACCTCTCCCACAGGGAGAGGTCGATTTGTGCAGCAAATCGGGTGAGGGATTCAGGTCCCACGAGAAAGCGCAGCCCCTCTGCCGCGCTTTCAGCGCGACCTCTCCCTATGGGAGAGGTAGGCAATCACATCCGCTGCATCGACACCGAAACCTTCGGGCCGTTCTTGATGGTCTGGTAGACCACGCAATAGCGCTCGGTGAGCTTGAGCAAGAGATCGAGCTTGTCCTGCGGCGCATCGGTGTCGACTTCGAAGCGCAGCCGGATTTCCGCAAAGCCGACCGGGGTCTCCTTGTCGACGCCGAGTGTGCCGCGGAAGTCGAGATCGCCCTCGGCATAGACGTTGCCGGTCTTCAGCGGCACCTCGATCGCGGTCGCGACCGACTTCAGCGTGACGCCGGCGCAGGCGACCAGTGCTTCGAGCAGCATGTCGCCGGAGCAAAGCTCGAGGCCGGAGCCGCCGGTGGCGGGATGCAGGCCGGCCATCGCGATGGCGCGGCCGGTCTCGACCTTGCAGGCGATGCCTTCGCTGTCGGTCGAGCCCTTTGCCTTCAGCGTGATCATCGCGGTCTTGGGATCGGTCTTGTAGCGCTCCTTGATCGGGGCCTGCATCTGGCGCAGTTCTGCGGCGTCCATCTTGTTCTCTCCCGGAAAAATTGCCCCTCGATGTACCGGCTCAGGGAGAAATTGTCACCACCACATGGCCTGACCGGGACCCTGGGTTGCGTCACGGTCGGGCACGTTACGGTCCAGCGAACGGTCGAGCGACGTCAGCACACTTCGCTTGAAGTTCTCGAACAGCGGCGAATTGCGGTCGCGCGGCCGGCCGAGATTGATCTCGATCTGGTCGAACAGCCGGCCGGGCCGCGGCCGCATCACCAGCACGCGGTCGGACAGCACCACGGCCTCATCGACGTCATGTGTGACGAGGATCAAGGTCGGGCGCGTATCGGCCCAGAGGTCGAGCAGATGATCCTGGAGGTCGCGACGGGTGAAGGCGTCGAGCGCCGAGAACGGCTCGTCGAGCAGGAGCACCTCTGGCTGCGGCACCAGCGCGCGGGCGATCGCAACGCGCTGCGCCTGTCCACCGGAGAGCTCGCGCGGCCAGGCCTGCGCCTTGTCGGCGAGCCCGACGCGGGCCAGCGCGCGCGTCACCTTCTCGCGCCGTTCAGTCGCCGGCAGATCGGCAAGGCCAAAACCGATATTGTCGGCGACGCTGAGCCAGGGCAGCAGCCGCGGCTCCTGGAAGATGATGCCAATCTTGGCATGCGGCGAGGCGATGGCTTCGCTGTCGAGCGTCACCGTGCCGGAGCTGGCGCGGTCAAGCCCGGCGATGGCACGCAGCAGCGTGGACTTGCCGCAGCCGGAGCCGCCGATGATGGCAATGATCTCGCCCTGCCTGATCTCGGCGGAGAAGCGCGCGAGCGCCTGCACGCCGTTGGGATAGGTCTTGCTGACCCGGTCGAGCGCGAGCATCGTGTTACGCTCCCTTCGGTCGGGCGAAGGCGTCCTGCCAGCGCAGGAAGGGCGCGGCCGCGACCTCGATCAGCCAGTCGGTGAGCTTGCCGAGGATGGCGAAGATCACGATGGCGGCGAGGATCTGCGCGGGCTTGCCGAGCTGCTGGCCGTCGAGCAGCAGATAGCCGAGGCCTTCGGAGGCGCCGATCAGCTCGGCCGCCACCACGAACATCCAGCCGAGACCGAGGCCAACACGCAAGGACACGACATAGGCCGGCAGCACCGCGGGCAGCAGGATGCGGCGGATCATGGCAAAGCCGGACAGACGGAAGGTGCGGCCGACCTCGACGATCTTGCGATCGACCGAGAGAATCGCGCCCATCACGCCGAGGTAGACCGGGAAGAATACGCCCACCGCGATCAGCGCGATCTTCGAGGTTTCGAAAATGCCGAGCCAGAGGATGAACAGCGGCACCCAGGCCAGCGACGGGATCGCGCGCAGCGCCTGCACGGTCGGATCGAACAGCCGCCGTGCCAGCGACCAATAGCCGGAGATCGCGCCCAACAGCGTGCCCGCGACCACGCCGAAGGCGAAGCCAAGACCGACGCGCCACAGCGTCGCTGCGATGTGGCGGACCAGCTCGCCGGAGCGTGCAAGCTCGGTGATGGTGGCGAAGACCCGCGAGGGCGGCGGCACCAGCCGGCCATTGGACCAGCCGAACCAGACCACCAGCTCCCAGCCGACCGCTAGCGCAACCGGCAGCAGCAGCCCCAGCATCGGCCGCGCATAGCGCGATAGCCGCGAGGGCACGGCAGTGCTCTCGGCGGGTTCCGAAGATTGCTGCAAAACTGGCGCGTCGGAGATCATGGCCGTTAGGAAGCGCGTCCAGGAAAGGAATGCAACAGTGTTGCCACACTCACAGCCGTCGTCCCGGGATCGCTTCGCGCCCGGGACGACGGCGGAGTATGTGGCGCGCGTTTGCCGAGCTAATTCGTCGGCAGCGGCACCTGGTCGTCGATCAGCGCGTCCAGCGTCGCCTTCACGTCGACCTTGGGGTCGACGACGCCGGCCTGCTGCAGGGCGAGGCCTGCGGCAAGGATCGACTCGCGCTGGGGGGCGCCGATGCGGCTGTGGGTGAGCTCGGTGCGCTCCTTGAGCTGCTTGTCGACGACGGCGTCGGGAAGCTTCGTGACCGCGATGAAGGTCTTCTTCAGCTCGTCGTAGTTGGCGAGCGAATATTTCCGCGCCTCTTCGTACACCGCGAGCACGCGGCGAGCGGCGTCCGGATAGTCCTTCAAGAACTGCTCGCGCACATTGAGAATGCCCCAGGTGTTGGCATCGGCCTTGCGATACAACAGCTTTGCGCCCTCCTCGACCTCGGCCTGCGCCATCATGGGATCGAGACCGGCCCAGGCATCGACGTCGCCGCGGATCAAAGCGGTCTTGCCGTCGGCGTGCTGGAGCAGCACCGGGGTGATGTCCTTTTCGGTGAGACCAGCACCGAGCAGCGCGCGCACCAGGAAGATGTGCGGATCGGTGCCGCGCGTCACGGCGACGCGCTTGCCCTTGAGATCGGCAACGCTCGCGATCTTGGAATCCTTGCCCGTGACCAGCGCGGTCCACTCGGGACGCGAATAGACATAGATCGATTTGATCGGATTGCCGTTGATGCGCGCGACCAGCGCCGCCGAGCCCGCGGTCGAGCCGAAATCGATCGAGCCGGCATTGAGGAATTCGAGCGCCTTGTTCGAGCCCGCCGACTGCACCCAGGTGATGGTGATGCCATCCTTGGCGAACTCCTTCTCGAGAAGCCCCTTCTGCTTCAGGACCATCGACACCGGATTGTAGGTCGCCCAGTCGATGCGGATTTCCTTGAGCGGATCTGCAGCCCTTGCCGCGGGGGTCAGCGCGAGCGCGACGGCTCCCGCCAGCAAAATGCGTCGTGTCATGTCAGCCATGCCCAGCCTCCTTGAAAACTTCATTATTTTTCAATGAGTTACATCTAGAAATCAACGAGAAAATCCCACCCTTGAAAGCGCGCGGCCCGAGAACAATTTTGCTTCCAGCCGGTCTTTTCCAGCATGGAACGACTATTGCCAGAGAATGGCGGGTGACAGCGCCTGTCACCTCTTATATCCGGTGAGACATGGACAGCGTTGCGACCGAGCATAAGCCAGAGGTGGATGATCGCTTCGACACCGCGCGGATCACCGCCGCGGTCGATGCACTCGCGGAGAAGCATCAGGGCCGCGAAGACGCGTTCCGTACCGCGATGGCGCAATTGCTCAAGGCCGAGCTGATCGCCGCGCGCGCCGCAGCGCAGGCGATCCTGCTCAAGGATCGCCATGGACGGCGCTGCGCCGAGCGGCTGTGCCATGTGCAGGACGAGATCATCCGCATCCTCTACTCGGCCGCGACCCGTCATCTCTACCGATCGCCGATCCCGAGCGGGGCCGAGCGCATGGCTGTGGTCGCGACCGGCGGTTATGGCCGCGGCCTGATGGCGCCCGAGTCCGACATCGATTTGCTCTTCATCCTGCCCTACAAGCAGACCGCCTGGGGCGAGCAGGTCGCGGAAGCCATTCTCTATTGTCTCTGGGACATGGGGCTGAAGGTCGGTCATGCCACGCGCTCGGTCGATGAATCGATCCGGCAGGCCCGCGGCGACATGACCATTCGCACCGCGATCCTGGAGACGCGCTTCCTCACCGGCGACCAGCCTCTCTATGACGAGCTGGTCGCGCGCTTCGACAAGGAAGTGGTGCAGGGCACCGCGTCCGAATTCGTCACGGCGAAGCTCGCCGAACGCGAAGAGCGGCATCGTCGCGGCGGCCAGTCGCGCTATCTGGTCGAGCCGAACGTCAAGGACGGCAAGGGCGCCCTGCGCGACCTGCACACGCTGTTCTGGATCGCGAAATACGTCTATCGCGTCCGCGACACCGACGAGCTGGTCGAACGTGGCGTGTTCGACGCGCAGGAGTATCGGAGCTTCCGCCGCTGCGCCGATTTCCTCTGGTCGGTGCGCTGCAATCTGCATTTCTACTGCAATCGCGCCGAGGAGCGTCTTTCCTTCGACCTGCAGCGCGAGATCGCTGTCAGGCTCGGCTACACCTCGCATCCCGGCATGCAGGACGTCGAGCGTTTCATGAAACACTACTTCCTGGTCGCCAAGGAAGTCGGCAACCTCACCGCCATCCTTTGCGCCAAGCTCGAGGATCAGCAGGCCAAGCCCGCTCCGGTGCTGAGCCGGATGATGGCACGGCTGCGTCCCACGGCCGTGAAGCGGCGCGTCCCCGACAGCGACGACTTCATCGTCGACAACAACCGCATCAACGTCGCCGCGCCCGACGTGTTCAAGCACGATCCGGTCAATCTGATCCGTATCTTCCGCCTGGCGCAGAAGAACAACCTCGCCTTCCACCCGGACGCGATGCGCGACGTGACGCGCTCGCTCGGCCTGATCAACGCGCAGATGCGCGAGAATCCGGAAGCCAACCGGCTGTTCATGGAGATCCTGACCTCCGACAACGCCGAAATCGTGCTGCGGCGGATGAACGAGACCGGCGTGCTCGGCCATTTCATCCGCGCCTTCGGCAAGATCGTCTCGATGATGCAGTTCAACATGTATCATCACTATACGGTCGACGAGCACCTGATCCGCTGCGTCGGCTTTCTCCAGGACATCGAGCGCGGCGGCATCGAGGAGTTCGCGCTCGCCAGCGATTTGATGCGCAAGATCCGGCCCGAGCACCGCGCGGTGATCTACATCACGACGCTGCTGCACGACATCGCCAAGGGACGGCCCGAGGATCACTCGATCGCAGGCGCCAAGGTCGCGCGCCGGCTCTGCCCGCGGCTCGGGTTCAGCGCGGCCGACACCGAGCTCATAGCCTGGCTGATCGAGGAGCATCTGACGATGTCCACGGTCGCGCAGTCTCGCGATCTCTCCGACCGCAAGACCATCGAAAATTTTGCCGCCGTGGTGCAGTCCGTCGAGCAGATGAAGCTGCTCACCATCCTCACCACCGCCGACATCCGCGGCGTCGGCCCGGGCGTGTGGAACGGCTGGAAGGCGCAGCTCCTGCGCTCGCTCTATTATGAAACCGAGCCGGTGCTGACCGGCGGCTTCTCGGAAGTCGATCGCGGCAAGCGCCTCACCGCTGCATATGCCGAATTCCGTAACGCCTTCGCCGAGTGGCCGGCGGACGAGCTCGATGCCTATATCGGCCGCCACTATCCGGCCTACTGGCTCAAGGTCGAGCTGCCGCGCAAGATCCGCCATGCCCGCTTCGTCCGTTCCAGCGAGCAGGCCGGCCACAAGCTTGCGATCAATGTCGGCTTCGACGAAGTGCGCGGCGTCACCGAGCTGACGATCTTCGCCGCCGACCATCCCTGGCTGCTGTCGATCATCGCGGGCGCCTGCGCTTCGGCCGGCGCCAACATCGTCGATGCGCAGATCTACACCACGACCGATGGCCGTGCGTTGGACACGATCTCGATCTCGCGGGAATACGACCGCGACGAGGACGAGGGCCGGCGTGCCACGCGCATCGGCGAGATGATCGAGGACGTGCTCGAAGGCAAGCTTCGCCTGCCGGAAGTGGTGGCGCGGCGCACCGTGCGCAGCAAGGCGCGGCCTTTCGTGATCGAGCCGGAAGTGACCATCAACAATCAATGGTCCGACCGCTACACCGTGATCGAGGTCTCGGGCCTCGACCGCCCCGGCCTGCTCTACGAGCTGACCACCGCGATCTCCAAGCTAAACCTCAACATCGCCTCGGCCCATGTCGCGACCTTCGGCGAGCGCGCCCGCGACGTGTTCTACGTCACCGATCTCTTGGGCGCGCAGATCAACGCGCCAACCCGCCAAGCCGCGATCAAGAGCGCACTGACGCACGTCATGGCGGGCGACAAGGCGGTTCAGCCGGCGGCGTGAACCTCTTCCGTCATTCCGGGGCGACCCGTAGCATCGAACCCGGAATGACTGAGCTTCAAACCTCAACGCCCTCGTGCCGCAGCAGCCAGCGCTTGCGCTCCAGCCCGCCGCCGTATTTCACCAGCGAGCCATCCGCACCGATCAGACGATGGCATGGCAGCACCACGCTGATCGGGTTGGAGCCGTTGGCGTGACCAACGGCGCGAATGGCCTTCGGCCTGTCGATCTTTGCGGCAAGCGCGCCATAACTCATCGTGGTGCCGGCAGGGATCTTCGCCAGTGCAGTCCAGACCTTTTGCTGAAATGGCGTTCCGGCGATGCGCCATTCGATTTGCGCGAGCTGGCCGAGATCCCCTGCGAAGTAAGCCGACAGCGCGGCCTTCATCGCCGTCGGCGCAGGCCGATCAATCAGCTCCACCGCACCATGATGCAATCTCAAGAGCTCGCGCATGCGGTGCTCGTAGTCGTCCCAGTCGAGCGCGCGCAACGCGCCGTCGGCATCGGTGATGAGCAACGCGATCCCGATCGGCGTCACCAGCCGATCGAGACCGAGGCGTTCAGGAGGTTTGGTTGATCGAGCGGTCATCGCGACACCGTTGCATCGAAACACATTTCGCACTTGCCATGCCGGCTGTGCTAACGTCCACCCGAAAGCTGACGCTTTTGGGGGAGCTCAACTTGATTTTCATCGCCAATATCCTGGTGGCGCTGGTCGCCGCATTGCACGCCTACTTTCTGATCCTGGAGATGTTCCTCTGGGACAAGCCGCTTGGCTTGAAGACATTCCGCAATACGCCGGAGAAAGCCGAAATCACGAAAGTGCTGGCCGCCAATCAGGGCCTCTATAACGGCTTCCTCGTCGCCGGCCTGATCTGGGGGCTCGTCCACGGCAATCCGGCCTTCGCGTTCCAGATCAAGGTCTTCTTTCTGCTCTGCGTGATCGTGGCCGGCGCTTATGGCGCGGCGACCGTCAGCACGCGCATCCTGATCGTGCAGGCGCTGCCGGCCGCAATCGCGCTGGCAGCACTGTTCCTGGCTTAAGACCTTGGCCTGAGGCGCTACGGCGCAGCGCCGCGATCCTTGCGCGCGGCCTGCCCTTCCTCCACACTCTTCGACAGCGATGGCGACCGTTGCAAAAACGGGAAAAGACCGTCGGCCGGAAAATTCCGTCAGGAGGAACAACCAACATGAAGACTCGCAGAGCCTATCTAGCTGCCACGGTGGCGCTCGCCTTCGCGTTCTCCGCCAACCAAGCCCTCGCACAGAAGAAATACGATATCGGCGCGAGCGACACCGAGATCAAGATCGGCCAGACCGTGCCGTTCTCCGGCGCCTATTCCGTCTACGCCAACATCGGCAAGACCCAGGCCGCCTACTTCAAGATGATCAACGATCAGGGCGGCATCAACGGCCGCAAGATCAACCTGATCCAGTATGACGACGCCTATTCGCCGCCGAAGACCGTCGAACAGGTGCGCAAGCTCGTCGAGGGCGACGAGGTGCTGTTCACCTTCCAGATCATCGGCACCGCGGCAAACGCCGCCGTGCAGAAATATCTCAACGGCAAGAAGATCCCGCAGCTGCTGGCTTCGACCGGC
The DNA here is from genome assembly GCF_018130615.1 of Bradyrhizobium manausense. Lineage (GTDB taxonomy): Bacteria > Pseudomonadota > Alphaproteobacteria > Rhizobiales > Xanthobacteraceae > Bradyrhizobium > Bradyrhizobium manausense_A. Next base: position 546,770 of record NZ_JAFCKB010000001.1, on the reverse strand, counting down.
GCTGCGCGGTTCAACGATCCGCAGAACTATCCCTGGACCATCGCATATAATCCCAACTACGTGTCAGAGGGACGCATCTACGCCAAGTACATTCTGAAGGAGCATCCGAACGCCAAGATCGGCGTGCTCTACCAGAACGACGACATGGGTCGCGACTATCTCGCGGGCCTCAAGAGCGGCCTCGGCGACAAGGCTGCCAGCATGATCGTCGGCGAGGTCTCCTACGAGGTCACCGATCCGACGGTGGACTCGCAAGTGGTCAAGCTGAAATCGATGGGTGTCGACCTGTTCTATGACGCCTCGACGCCGAAATTCGCGGCGCAGGCGATCAAGAAGCTCGCCGACCTCGGCTGGACGCCGGTGCATATCCTCGACATCAATGCGAGCCCGATCTCGGCGACGCTGAAGCCGGCCGGTCTCGACATCTCCAAGGGCATCATCTCGACCCAATATGGCAAGGAGCCGGGCGATCCGCAGTGGAAGGACGATCCGGGCGTGAAGGCCTTCTTCGCCTTCATGGACAAGTATTTTCCCGAAGGCGATAAGCTCAACACCGTCAACACCTACGCTTATTCGGTGGCCGAGCTCCTGGTGCAGGTTCTGAAACAGTGCGGCGACGACCTGTCGCGTGAGAACGTCATGAAGCAGGCCGCCAACATCAAGGACTTCACCCCGAGCTTCGCGCTGCCCGGCATCAAGATCAACACCGGTCCGAACGACTACCGCGTCAACAAGCAGATGCAGATGATGAAGTTCAACGGCGAACGCTGGGAGCTGTTCGGACCGATCATCGAGGACTCCGGACCGGCGGGTTAGTTCGATCTTGTAGGGTGGGTTAGACCTGCGGCTGCGCGAAGCGCAGTCCGCGGGGCGTAACCCACCTCTTCTGCGTCCCCGAAGACAAACAGTGGTGGGTTACGCCGAACAGATGCGCTTCGCACATCTGCCCGGCTAACCCACTCTACGGACCTACGAACCAACGCACCCTACGAACGGCCAGCACCTTCCCGCCTTGCGTTGCAGCAACCTCTCCTCCACACTCGCCCTCAGCGATGGCGTCGGACGCGCAGTGCGTCCGGCAGACCATCGGCAATAACAGACTGAGGAAATTGCGAATGAGGAATGGAGTTTTGCATCTGGCCACGGCAACGGCGCTGACCCTGGCGCTGTCGATCTCTGCGGCCAATGCCCAGAAGAAATATGATCCGGGCGCCAGCGACACCGAGATCAAGGTCGGACAGACCATGCCGTTCTCGGGACCCGCATCGGCCTATTCGTCGATCGGCAAGACCCAGGCCGCCTATTTCAAGATGATCAACGAGCAGGGCGGCATCAACGGCCGCAAGATCAATTTGATCCAGTATGACGACGCCTATTCGCCGCCGAAGGCCGTCGAGCAGATCCGCAAGCTCGTCGAGAGCGACGAGGTGCTGCTGACCTTCCAGATCATCGGCACGCCCGTGAACGCGGCCGTCCAGAAATATCTCAACTCCAAGAAGGTGCCGCAGCTGTTCGCAGCAACCGGCGCCTCGCGGTTCACCGATCCGAAGAACTTCCCGTGGACGATGGGCTACAACCCCAACTACTTCGTCGAGGGCCGCATCTACGGCCAGTACATTCTCAAGGAGCATCCGGACGCCAAGATCGGCGTGCTCTACCAGAACGACGACCTCGGCAAGGACTACATCAACGGCCTCAAAGCTGGCCTCGGCGACAAGGCCGCCAAGATGATCGTGACCGAAGCCTCCTACGAGGTGTCAGATCCCACCGTCGACTCGCAGATCCTCAAGATCAAGGACGCAGGCGCGGATCTGTTCTTCAGCGCGACCACGCCGAAGCAGGCCGCCCAGGCGATCAAGAAGATCGCTGAGATGGGCTGGCATCCGACCCAGATCGTCGACATCAACGCAACCTCGGTCGGCGCGGTGCTGAAGCCTGCAGGCCTCGACGCCGCCAAGGGCCTGATCAGCGTCAACTACGGCAAGGAGCCGCTCGATCCGACCTGGAAAGACGACGCCGGCCTGAAGAAGTATTTCGACTTCATGGCCAAGTACTATCCGGACGGCGACAAGGACTCGAACTTCAACACCTACGGCTACGGCACTGCCCAGCTGCTGGTCCATGTGCTGAAGCAGTGCGGCGACAACCTCACGCGCGAGAATGTCATGAAGCAGGCCGCTTCACTGAAGGACTTCACGACCGACGTCGCGCTGCCCGGCATCAAGGCCAACACCTCGGCGACCGACTACCGCGTCAACAAGCAGCTTCAGATGATGAAGTTCAACGGCGAGCGCTGGGAGCTGTTCGGCCCGATCCTGGAGGATTCGGGTCCCGCGGGTTAGCTCTCGAAATCTTCTGTCTCAACGACGTCATGCCCGGGCTTGTCCCGCCTGCGCGGCCGAAGCCGCTTCGGCAAGGCGAAGGCCCGGGCATCCACGTTATTAGGGCGACCAAGGACGTCGCGGATGGCCGGATCATAGGCGAGCGCGACGCCGTCCTTCGGACGGCTAGGCCCAGCCATGACGACACTCAGGCCGGTATCTCGCCAAAATTCTTCCCCACCGGCAGCACCGCGTGCCGGATCAGGCGCGAATCCTCCACCGCGGCCTGGCGATGCTTGACGGCCTCGCGATAGACGGGATCGCGGATCATCTCCACGAAAGCGGCGACGCTTGGATATTCGGCGATGAAGCAATGATCCCAGCGCTCGTCCTGCGGGCCGATCAGCATCAGCTCGAACCGGCCCTGCCAGATGATGCGGCCGCCGAGGCGCGTGAATACCGGGCCGCTTTCGCGGCCATAGGCCGCATAGGCTTCCGCGCCGCTGGCCTTGCGGCCGTCGGGATAGGCCGCTTCCTTGCGCAATCGCACCAGATTGAGCATTTGGATCGGACCCGGGCGGTCGTTCTCCCGGAATTGTGCAAAAATCTCCTTGGTCGGATCGATATGGCCCATGCGAGTTCCCTCTTCGTTATGGCCGCGATCCTAGCTCTGCCGCTCAATGAGCGGAACTGCGGCCAGGGAATGCCGCATCTCCTAATCAGTCGTTAAGCACGGGGTAACCGGGCCTTAAACAGCGACCGCTAGCGTGCGGCGGGGCGGGGTGAGCGGGCGTTTTTAGTATGGGGTCGGGAAAGAGAAAGGGTGGGCGGAAGGAGCCGTTGTTCGGCTTGCCCGCGGCGCTCGCCGATCTGCGCCTGACGGCGGCGGATCGCATTCCCGGTGGCGGCGACGACAAGCCGAAAAAGCCCGCGAGCAAGCGCAAGGCCGAGGCGTCCGACGACGAGCCGCCGCGCGAGCGCAAGACACCGGCCAAAAGCAGCGGTGCCAAGCGGCGGTCGAAATCATCCATCAGCGCCGGCCTCGGCCGCCTCGTCTATTGGGGCGCCGTGCTGAGCCTGTGGGGCGTGATCGCCGTGATCGGCGTCGTGATCTGGGTCGGTGCCCATTTGCCGCCGATCCAATCGCTGGAGATTCCAAAACGTCCGCCGACGATCCAGATCGTCGGCATGGACGGCAGCCTGCTGGCGCAGCGCGGCGAAATGGCCGGCGCGAACGTGTCGCTGAAAGACCTGCCGCCCTATCTGCCCAAGGCCTTCATCGCGATCGAAGACCGCCGCTTCTATTCGCATTTCGGCATCGACCCCGTCGGCATCCTGCGCGCGCTCGTCACCAACGTGCTTCATCGCGGCGTGTCGCAGGGCGGTTCGACGCTGACGCAGCAGCTCGCCAAAAACCTGTTCCTGACCCAGGAACGCACCATGCAGCGCAAGCTGCAGGAGGCGGAGCTCGCGATCTGGCTCGAGCGCAAGCATTCCAAGGACGAGATTCTGGAGCTCTATCTCAACCGCGTCTATTTCGGCTCCGGCGCCTACGGCGTCGAAGCTGCCGCGCAAAGATATTTCGGCAAGCCGGCCAGGAGCGTGACGATCGCGGAAGCCGCGATGCTGGCTGGCCTCGTCAAATCGCCCTCGCGTCTCGCGCCGAACCGCAATCCGGAAGGCGCGGAAGCGCGCGCACAGGTCGTGCTCGGGGCGATGGCGGACGCCAAATTCATCACCGAGGCGCAGGCCCAAGCCTCGATCGGCCATCCCTCCTACAATGTGAAGCCGGTCGGCGCCGGCACCGTGAACTACGTTGCCGACTGGACCGGCGAGGTGCTGGACGACCTCGTCGGCCAGATCGACGACAGCATCAAGGTCGAGACCACGATCGATCCAAAACTCCAGGCCGTGGCGGAGGCCGCCGTCATCGACGAGCTCGCGGCCAAAAGCGTGAAGTTCAACGTCAGCCAGGGCGCGCTGGTGGCAATGACACCCGACGGCGCAGTGCGCGCGATGGTCGGCGGGCGGAACTATTCCGAGAGCCAGTACAACCGAGCGGTCACCGCCAAGCGTCAGCCGGGCTCCTCGTTCAAGCCGTTCGTCTATCTGACGGCGATGGAGCAAGGGCTGACGCCCGACACCGTCCGCCAGGACGCGCCGATCGAGGTCAAGGGCTGGAAGCCCGAGAACTACACGCATGAATATTTCGGCGCGGTGACGCTGACGCAGGCGCTCGCGATGTCGCTCAACACGGTCGCCATCCGCCTCGGCCTCGAGGTCGGGCCGAAGAACGTGGTGCGCACCGCGCACCGGCTCGGCATCTCCTCGAAGCTCGAGCCCAACGCCTCGATCGCGCTCGGTACCTCGGAAGTCTCCGTGGTCGAGCTGGTTGGCGCCTATGCGCCGTTCGCCAATGGCGGCTTCGCCGTCGCGCCGCATGTGGTGACGCGGATCAGGACGCTCGACGGCAAGCTGCTCTACATGCGCCAGCCCGACGAGCACAACCAGGTGATAGAGCCGCGTTACGTGGGCATGATGAACACCATGATGCGGGAGACGCTGATCTCCGGCACAGCGAAGAAGGCCGAGATCCCCGGCTGGCAGGCGGCCGGCAAGACCGGCACCAGCCAGGATTACCGCGACGCCTGGTTCATCGGCTACACGGCGAACCTCGTCACCGGCGTCTGGCTCGGCAATGACGACAACTCGCCGACCAAGAAGGCGACCGGCGGCGGCCTGCCGGTGGAAGTCTGGACCCGCTTCATGCGCGCCGCGCACGAGGGCGTGCAGGTGGCGGCCCTGCCGAACCTGCAAAGCAATTGGGGGCCGTCGAACCTCGTGCAGATCTCATCGCAGGTGTCGCCGCCGACACAGGCAGTGCCCGGCCCCGCTCCAGCACCGGTCAGCAATGGCGGCTATCGCGCACCGCCGCCACCGACACGCGCCAATGTCAATGCACGGCCGGAGGCAGCCGCCGGGCTTGATGGCTGGCTGATGGACCGGCTGTTTGGCGGGAATCGATAGACCGCAAAACAAAATCGCAAAAACAACCCCATGCACAGTAGGCGGCGATTCCCCGGCGCGATGTGCGGTGGATGGTGCGAAGGCGTTGATGCGACGTCGTAAAATGCGATCGCCCGCTTTCGCGGGCGATGACACCGTTCATTCGATTGGCAGCGAGGCCTAGTCCTCGACCCCGTACCGGTGCAGATCGTTGCCGCAGGTATCGAGCCACTTCTTGGCGCGCTCCATGGACGGACAGATCTTGCCGCAGACGCGCCAGAACCTCGCCGAATGGTTCATCTCGACAAGATGAGCGACCTCGTGGGCGGCGAGATAGTCGAGCACGAAGGGCGGCGCGAGGATCAGGCGCCAGGAGAACGACAGCGAGCCCGCCGAGGTGCAGGAGCCCCAGCGGCTGGATTGATCGCGGATCGAAAGCCGCTTCACCTTGACGCCGAGCTCGGCGGCATGGGTCTCGGCTGAGCGCTGCAGATCCTTGCGCGCCTCGCGCTTGAGGAAATCGCTGATGCGGCGATCGACATGCTCGAGGCCACCGGCGACGCAGAGAATGCGCTCGCCGCTGTCACGCGTCTCCGTCCACACCGTGCCGCGCGCGCCGGCGCGATGCACGATGCGATGGGGAACACCACGGAGCGGTATCACTGTGCCAGGCTGAAACGGCGCGGCCTTCGGCAGGCGACCAAGACGCGCTGCAATCCAGGCACCGTGACGCTGCGCAAAATCCTTGGCTTCCGCGAGCGTGCCGCGCGGCGGGATCGTGAGGATCGCTTCGCGATCACTCGGATGAATTCTCAACGTGTAACGGCGCGCTCGGCGGTGCCTGCGCAGCCGAATCGCAAAGAATTGCGACCCATGGGTGATGAGAAGGGTCTTCGGTTCGTGGGGCCGCCGATAAAGGAGCGCGCGAGTGGCCATGTCTGTCAGTCCGGGGAGCAAGAGATCGCCCGGATTCTGCCATAACCGCCGCCAGGGAAAGCGCTCGGCGCAAAAACAAATCATTTGCCCAATATACAGGGGTCGGGCGTCCGGGAGACCCTACAGACTGGGGTTGGAACCGGCTTTTTTCGCCCTCTCTGGATGCATGCGACACCCCCAAGAGGTGAGGGGTGACTCACTCCTAGAAGGCTACCTAAATACCGCGAATCTGGCCGGAACCGGACCCTGCCGGCGCCGCCAGCAGGGCTCGATTTTTCGACGGGAAAGCCGAAATTCGCAGCTTATTCGGCAGCGCGCGCCTGCAATGAGGTCGGATTCGCTGCCGAGACCATGAAGTCATGGATGCGCGGCACGATTTCCGACTTGAAGCGCGAGCCGTTGAACACGCCGTAATGTCCGACGCCCTTCTGGACGTAGTGAACCCGGCGATGATCCGGAATCGAGCTGCACAATGTGTGCGTAGCCTCGGTCTGACCGAGACCCGAGATGTCGTCGTTCTCGCCCTCGACCGTCATCAGCGCAACGCGCGTCACCTTGGAAGGATCGACGCGAGTTCCACGATGGGTCATCTCACCCTTCGGCAGCGAGTGCTTCACGAACACGGTGTCGACCGTTTGCAGGTAATATTCGGCCGAGAGGTCCATCACCGCGAGATACTCGTCATAGAACTCGCGATGCTTGTCGACGAGATCGCCGTCGCCCTTCACCAGATTGGCGAAGAGCTGCTTGTGGGCGTCCATGTGCCGGTCGAGATTCATGCTGATGAAGCCGTTCAGCTGCAGGAAGCCCGGATAGACGTCGCGCATCATGCCCGGATGCGGGAACGGCACCTTGGTGATGACGTGATTGCGGAACCAGTCGATGCCGCGCTCCTGGGCGAGGTTGTTCACGCCGGTCGGATTGCGGCGGGTGTCGATCGGGCCGCCCATCAGCGTCATCGAGGTCGGCACGAAGGGATCGCGTCGCGCCTCCATGACCGAGACCGCGGCAACGACGGGCACGGAGGGCTGGCACACAGCCATGACGTGGGTGTTGCCGCCGAGGACGTGCAGCATCTCGATGACGTAGTCGATGTAATCGTCGAGATCGAAGCGCCCCTCGCTCAGGGGCACCATGCGGGCGTCGGCCCAATCGGTGATGTAGACCTCGTGCGCCGGCAGAAAGGCCTCGACCGTGCCACGCAGCAGCGTCGCATAGTGACCGGACATCGGCGCGACGATCAGCACGCGCGGCTGCGGGCTGCGCAGCGGACGGGCGAATTTGCGATCGAAGTAGAGCAGCCGGCAGAATGGCTTTTCCCAGACCGAGCGGACCTCGACGGGGACGCGGATGCCATTGACCTCGGTGTCGTTGAGGCCCCATTCCGGCTTGCCGTAGCGGCGCGTGGTGCGCTCGAACAATTCGCAGGCCGCGGCGACCGACTTGCCGACCTCGGTGCGCGTCCAGGGATTCAAGGGATTCTGAAACAGGAGCTTGGTCGCGTCGGTGACCGCACGTGCCGGATTGAGAGAGGCGTGGGCCATCTCGTACATCCAGTACATCGGCGTGGTCAGGACCGGACTGCCTTCAGCCACCAGGGGCGGCGCGCCGCCAAACTCACCAATAGGCATCGCTATGTTCCTCTTCGCATCGCAGCATACTGCCGAATGCGTAATATTGCGTCAATGCATGGTTCCGTACATCTACGTGGCCCGGACAGCCAAATCGGCCTGAATCCACGGGAAAGTGACGTTATTCGCCGCCCGCGAGCAGGGAGCCGTGCTTCCGGGCGCTGCGCAACAGGGCAAGGAATGCCCCAAAAGAAGCAAGCAGAAGCACTGCATTGATGGCCAGCGCATCCAGCATCAGATCGGCCCGGAAGGTCTGCTCGATCAGCAGCGCACGCATCCCCTCGAACACGTAAGTCGGCGGCAGCGACCAGGCGACGTATTGCAGCCAGGATGGCAGCACGCTGACGGGGTAGTAGATGCAGGCGAGCGGCATGATCGCGAACATCAAGGTCCAGACGATGCTCTCGGCGCCGAGGCCGTTTCGCAGCACCAGGCCCGAGACGAAGATGCCGACCGACCAGCTCGTGAAGATCAGATTGCAGAAGAAGGCGATCAGCGGCAGGCCGAGGCTGTAGACATTGAAGTGAAAGAACGCCAGCGCGAGCAGCGTCATCGGAATGATTCCGATCGCCAGCCGGATCAGACTCATCACCATCAGCGAGAGCAGAAACTCGATCGGCCTCAAGGGGCTCATCATGAGGTTGCCGAGGTTGCGCGCCCACATTTCCTCCAGGAAGGAGATGGAGAAGCCGAGCTGGCCGCGGAACAGGATGTCCCAGAGGATCACGGCGCCGATCAACGTGCCGCCGGCGCGGGCGAAGAAGCTGGCGTTTTGCGCGATGTAATACTGGATGAAGCCCCAGGTGATGACCTGGAGTGCCGGCCAGTACAGCAGCTCGAGCAGCCGTGGCCAGGACGACAACAGGAGATACCAGTAGCGCAGGATCATCGCGCCGATGCGCTGGGCGGAGATGCCGCGGTGGAGGGAGATGTCGGTCATCGCGCTGCGTCCTCTCTGGCGCCATTCACGCGCCCGCGCGCGACGTCCAGAAACACCTCCTCCAGGGTGGAGCGGTTGTAGCGGGCCATGATGGCGTCGGGCGTGTCGTCGTCCTCGATACGGCCACGCTTCATGATGATGACGCGGTCGCAGAGCCGCTCGACCTCGAGCATGTTGTGGGATGCCAGCAGGATGGTGGCGTTGTTGTCCTTGCGGTAGCGCTCCAGATGCGCCCGCACCCAGTCGGCCGTATCCGGATCGAGCGAGGCAGTCGGCTCGTCCAGCAGCAACAGCTCCGGCTCGTTGATCAGCGCCTTCGCCAGCGCGACGCGGGTCTTCTGCCCGGCGGAGAGCTTGCCGTTGGCGCGGTCGATGAACTCGTTGAGATCGAGATCGTCGGCCAGCCTGGCGATGCGGTCGGCGAGGCCTTTCACCGCATAGAGCTTGCCGAAAATGGTGAGGTTCTGCCGCACCGTGAGCCGCATCGGCATGTCGACATAGGGGCTTTCGAAATTCATCCGCCCCAGCACCGCCGCGCTCTCCTCCGGCATCCGATGGCCGAGCACGCGGACGCGGCCGGAGGTCGGCAGCACCAGCCCCATGATCATCGCGATGGTGGTGGTCTTGCCAGCGCCGTTGCCGCCGAGCAGCCCGGTGATGCTGCCGCAGGGAAGCGAAAAGGAGATGCCGTCGACCGCGCGGGTCTGCTTGTAGACCTTGACGAGGCGATCGACCTCGATGGCCGCGGACGAAATACCATCCGCGACAGTCGGCCGGCTTGAAGCGTTGTCATTCCCGGTCATGCTAGAGGCGTTCTTCCGCCATTGCGCGGTGGAGCGCAAGACTTGCTTGATAAGACTTGCCTGACAAGACTTGCCTGACAAGGCTTGCTTGAAAAGACTTGATGTAAATGGCTTGCAACCTGCCCGAAGGGCGCGAGTCAGCGTGTTTGTGATCGGACACGCGCACCGCTAGATTGGCCTGTGATGACCGAGACCACCGCTTCCGACTTCCGCCCGGCGCAACGACACATCCGCCTGGATACCATCCTGCGACTGCGCTGGCTCGCGGTGCTGGGCCAGCTCGCCGCGATCTTCATCGTGGCGCAGGGGCTCGAGTTCAACGTCGAGATCGTGCCCTGTGTCAGCATCATCGGCCTGTCGGCCATGCTCAACCTGGCGCTCCAGACCGCGGTCAATCCGATGCGGCGGCTGGAGCCGATCCAGGCGGCAGGGCTGCTGGCGCTGAACATCGTGGAACTGGCCGGGCTGTTGTTCTTCACCGGCGGATTGCAGAACCCGTTCTCGTTCCTGTTCCTCGCTCCCGTCTTGATTTCAGCCACCGCCTTGCCGGCACGGCTGACCTTCGGCCTTGGCATTCTGGCCGTGGCCTGCGCCTCGATCCTGTTCTTCGTTCATCTGCCGCTGCCGTGGGACGCGGAAGATCCCGTGGTGCTGCCGCCGATCTATCTCGTCGGCGTGTGGCTTTCGATCGTGCTCGCGATCGGCGTCACCAGCCTCTACTCGTTCCAGGTGACCGAAGAGGCGCGCAAGCTCGCCGACGCCTTGGCCGCGACCGAGCTGGTGCTGACGCGCGAGCAGCACTTGACCCAGCTCGACGGCCTTGCCGCCGCCGCTGCGCACGAGCTCGGCACGCCGCTTGCGACCATCTTCCTGATCTCGCGCGAGTTGGAGAAGACGGTGAAGGACCCGAGCTTCGCCGCCGATCTCAAGACGTTGCGCGAACAGACGCAGCGCTGCCGCGACATCCTGAGCAAGATCACCCAGCTTTCCTCGACCGGCGCGCCGTTCGACCGCATGAAGCTTTCCGAGCTGATCGAGGAGGTGGTGGCGCCGCACCGCGACTTCGGCGTCGAGATCAAGGTGCGGATCGCCGTGACGGCAACAGCCGAGCCGGTCGGCTCACGCAACCCTGCGGTGCTTTATGGGGTCGGCAACATTGTCGAGAACGCGGTCGATTTCGCGCACACCAGCGTAGAAGTGAACGCATGGTGGAACAACGACACGATCGAGATCGTGATCTCCGACGATGGCCCAGGCATTCCGCCCGACCTCATGAACCGGATCGGCGAACCCTATCTGTCGCGGCGGCGCACCCAGGATGCCGGCGGCGGCCTGGGGCTCGGCGTGTTCATCGCACGCACGCTGCTGGAACGCACCGGCGCCAAGGTCTCGTTTACCAACCGGACCTTTCCGCAACACGGCGCCGTGGTCCAGATCGCGTGGCCGCGCGAGCGTTTTGAGGCTATCGAGAGCCTCGAAGAAACAATAGGATAGGCCGCGACCTTGCGTCGCACGTGAGGGCCGATCGACTATTGGCGGCCTTGGCACCGCCCGATTGCGACGCCATATATAGATGTGCAGGAGAGAGGACAAAACCTTGAACGCCATCGCCGAACTGAACGAACAGACCGACCGCTCGCTTCTCATCGTGGAAGACGACAAGCCGTTCCTGGAGCGCCTGTCGCGCGCCATGGAGACACGCGGCTTTGCGGTGACGTCATGTGACACGGTCTCGGATGGTCTCGCGCAAATCGGCAAGTCCGCGCCCGCCTTCGCCGTGGTCGATCTCAGGCTCGGCGACGGCAACGGTCTCGACGTCGTCTCCGCGCTGAAGAAGAAGCGCCCCGAAGCCCGCGCCATCGTGCTGACCGGTTATGGCAACATCGCCACCGCCGTCACCGCGGTGAAGATGGGCGCGATCGATTATCTCTCGAAGCCCGCCGATGCCGACGACGTCGTCGCCGCGCTGCTCTCGACCAGCGCCGAAAAGTCGGAGCTGCCGGCGAACCCGATGTCCGCCGACCGCGTGCGCTGGGAACACATTCAGCGCATCTACGAGATGTGCAACCGCAACGTCTCGGAGACGGCGCGCCGCCTCAACATGCACCGCCGTACGCTGCAGCGGATTCTGGCCAAGCGCGCGCCAAGGTAACGGTGTCGTGGGGTGGGCAAAGGCGCACTGCGCCGTGCCCACGGTTTCTCTCCGAGTTTCATCGATAGGTTTTGTGGGCACGCTTCCGCTTTGTCCACCCTACGAAACTTGCATTTGCGGCGCCGCTATTCCCAAAAATCCGCGTGCCCTTGCGGATCGACCAGGCGGTTGATGCGCAATGCCGCCGCCATGCCGAACCGCACCGTCATCTGCTTGCGCGTGGCGGCCGCGATTCTGTGCTCGGGCGCCTCGCAATGCATGTGCGCGCCATAGGCATCCGCGATGATCAGGCCGGTGTCTTGCGGAAAAATCTCGCACGGCAAATCCTGCGTGAAAGCGAAGAACAGCCGGTCGCAATGGGCGCGGTATTCATGCCATTTCTGATCGGCGCGCAGATCCTCTACCGATGACTTGATCTCGACGATCCAGATCTCGCCGCGCTCGTTCAGCGCCACCAGATCGGCGCGGCGTCCCGACGGCAGCGGCAATTCGCTGATGCAGGAAAAGCCGAGCGAGCGCAGCAGCCGCGCCGTGCCCCGCGCGATCGCCAGCGCCGTCTCGGACTGGCGGCGATCGGGCGGCGGAACGAGAGCGATGTTGCGCGCGGGTTTATCCATACGGGGAGAGTAGCCGATTCCACCCCCGCTGTCGTCCTGGCGAAAGCCGGGACCCATCACCCCAAAAGGTCGTTGTCGCGCGAACGGCTAGCCACGAGCCTTCGCCAGACTACCCCCTCTGGTGGGTCCTGGATCTGCGCTTCGCTTGTCCTGGACGACGGCGAGGATGGGAACCCGATCTCATCACAGCACTTATCACGCAGCCGCCGCACCTCGGCGGGCGCATTGAGGCGGCTGCCGCATGATCGATGATCTCTGGTACAAGAACGCCATCATCTATTGCCTGTCGGTCGGCACCTATATGGATGCCAACGGCGATGGTGTCGGCGATTTCAAGGGGCTGCTGCGCCGGCTCGATTACCTGCACGGCCTCGGCATCACCACGATCTGGCTGATGCCGTTCCAGACCTCGCCGGGCCGCGACGATGGCTACGACATCGCCGATTATTACAGCGTCGATTCCCGCTACGGCACGCTCGGCGACTTCGTCGAGTTCACCCATGGCTGCAAGCAGCGCGGCATCCGCGTCATCATCGATCTCGTCGTCAACCACACCTCGGACCAGCATCACTGGTTCAAGGAGGCGCGCCGCGACAGGAATTCACCCTATCGCGACTGGTATGTCTGGTCGGACAAGAAGCCGGCCAATGCGAACAAGGGCATGGTGTTTCCCGGCGTGCAGAAATCGACCTGGACGCGCGACAAGGACGCGGGTGCGTATTACTTCCATCGCTTCTACGATTTCCAGCCCGATCTCAACACGTCGAATCCGCATGTGCAGGCGGAGATCCTGAAGATCATGGGCTTCTGGATTCAGCTCGGCGTCTCCGGCTTCCGCATGGACGCCGTGCCCTTCGTGATCGCGGCCAAGGGCGCGAAAGTCAAAAAGCCCGCCGAGCAATACGACATGCTGCGCGCGTTCCGCGAATTCCTGCAATGGCGCGAAGGCGACGCCATCATCCTGGCCGAGGCCAATGTGCTGCCTGATACCGACATGGAGTATTTCGGCCGCGATGCCGACCGGATGCACATGATGTTCAACTTCCACGTCAACCAGCATCTGTTCTATGCGCTGGCGTCCGGCGACTCGCGTCCGCTGGCGAAGTCGCTGAAGGCCACCAAGCCGCGGCCGGCCTCGGCGCAATGGGGCCTGTTCCTGCGCAATCACGACGAGCTCGACCTGGGCCGGCTGACCAAGGCGCAGCGCGACACTGTGTTTGCAGCGTTCGGCCCCGACAAGGACATGCAGCTTTACGATCGCGGCATCAGGCGCCGACTTGCGCCGATGCTCGGTGGCGACCGCAGGCGGCTCGAGCTCGCCTACAGCCTGATGTGCACCCTGCCGGGAACACCTGTGATCCGCTATGGCGACGAGATCGCGATGGGCGACGATCTCTCGCTGTCCGAACGCAATTGCGCGCGCACGCCGATGCAATGGTCGACCGAACCGCATGGCGGCTTCACCAGGAGCGACAAGCCGGCCAGCCCCGTGATCGACCAGGGGCCGTACGGCTATCCGCACGTCAACGTCGCCAAGCAGCGGCGTGATCCGAATTCGATGCTGAACTGGACCGAACGCATCGTCCGCATGCGCAAGGAGGTCCCGGAGATCGGCTGGGGCGATTTCACCGTGATCCCGACGCGCGATCCCGCCATCTTCATTATCCGCTATGACTGGCGCAGCAATTCCGTGCTGTTCGTGCATAACCTCAACCAGAAGCCGCGCGAGATCGCGTTCTCGGCCGGGCTGCCCGGCGAAGCCGGCAAGCATCTGATCAATCTGCTGGCGGAAGACCACAGCCACGCCGACAAGCGCGGCCAGCACCGCGTCGTGCTGGAGCCCTACGGTTATCGCTGGTACCGCGTCGGCGGACTGGATTATCTGCTGAAGCGGAGCGATGTGGATGCGACGACGGTGCGGAAGGGGCGCAAGGGGTAGCCCCCATCGTCGTCCTGGCGAAAGCCAGGACCCATTACCCCAAAAGGTCGTTGTCGCGCGGAGACGGTCACTCCGAGTAGTCGCCAAACCAGCCCCTGTGGTAATGGGTCCTCGATCTGCGCTTCGCTTGTCCAGGACGACATCGGAGAATGACGCCATCGCCCCCGGGACGACGGCTAGGCCGGCGGCACGACCACCACGCCTTCATTCCCCCGCAAATCCAGCACGCCTTCGAGCCTTTCCCCCTCGCGATCCAGAAACGTCGACAGCAGGATCTCGCTGCCGAAGCGGAGCGCGCTGGTGGTGACCGCGATCGGCTCGGGGCCGAGATTGAGCACGATGACGAGCGACCTGCCCGCGGCCTCTCGACGGTAGACCAGGAGATCGCCCTGCGCGGCGATCGGATGATAGTCGCCTGAGACCAACGGCGGGCAGGTCCTTCGCAATGCGATCAGGCGCTTGTAGAGGCTGAGGATCGAGCGCGCGTCGGCATCGAGATTTACGACGTTTTCGCGGACATGATCCTCCGGCAACGGCAACCACGGCCTGGTTTCCGCGAAACCGGCGAACTCCGAAAAATCCCATTGCATCGGGGTACGGCAGCCGTCGCGACCGACACCGATGCCGGGCACGTTCTTCTCGAAGGGGTCCTGCACGTCCTCCGGCGCGATGGCGAGCTGATGCATGCCGATCTCGTCGCCGTAATAGAGCGTCGGCGTGCCGCGCAGGGTCAGCAGCAGCATGGCGGCGACGCGGGCCTGCTCCGGCCCGACGCGGCTCGCCACACGCGGACGATCGTGATTGCCGAGCACCCAGTTCGGCCAGGCGCCGCGCGGCAGCGCCTTCTCGTAATCCTCGATGATCGTCTCGATCGAGCGCGCGCTCCAGAAGGTCGAAAGCAGCGCGAAATTGAACGGCATCTGCGCGCCGGTGAGATCGTTGCCGTAATAGGCCATCAGCCGGTGCAGCGGCAGATAGACCTCGCCGATCAGCACGCGCGCCGAATAGGCATCCGTCACGCGCCGCATCTCGGCGATGACGTCATGCACCTCCGCCTGGTCGGTGGAATATTGAGTGAGGATCTTTTCGTTCGGCGGCCGGCCCTCGACATAATGCGGGTTGGGTGGATTGTCGCGAAACGCGGCATCCTTGATCAGATGCCAGATCACATCGACGCGAAAGCCGTCGACGCCCTTCTCCAGCCAGAAGCGCATCACGTCGTAGATCGCGGCGCGGACATCGGGATTGCGCCAGTTGAGGTCCGGCTGCTGGGCGAGGAAGGCGTGGTAGTAATATTGACCCGTCGCCGCATCGACCTGCCACGCACTGCCGCCGAATTCCGAAAGCCAGTTGTTCGGCACGCCGCCGTCGGGGCCAGGGTCGCGCCAGATGTACCAGTCGCGCTTCGGGTTGTCGCGCGAAGAGCGGCTCTCGACGAACCAGGGATGCTGGTCTGAGGTGTGGTTCGGGACGAGATCGAGGATCAGCTTCAATCCGTTCTCATGCACGGCCGCAAGCAACGCATCGAAATCCGCCATCGTGCCGAACAGCGGATCGATGCCGGTATAGTCGGAGATGTCGTAGCCGAAATCGGCCATCGGCGAGGGGAAGATCGGCGACAGCCAGATTGCATCGACGCCGAGCGATTTCACGTAAGGCAACCGCCGCAAAATGCCGGCGAGATCGCCGACACCGTCACCATCGGAGTCCTGAAACGAGCGCGGGTAGATCTGGTAGAAGATGCCGTCGCGCCACCAATTCTCGCTGCCCTGTGCCATGCCGGAAAGACCATCCAAAATCTGCTTCTCGCGCGGGAGAACGCGGAAGCAACGCCCCGGTTCAAACTGGCGGGCGAATTGGGACGGGCGTGTGACGGCAGGCGCGGCTGTTCCCGGACAAGCCCCCGAATCTTTTGCTTGGCGGCGCAGCAAAAATCGGCATTGTGAGGCCATGACCGAGCAAAATGAGACCCAGGACTCCTCGAAAGCCAAGGCCGGCGCGATCATCGTTCCCGTGACGCTGTTCGAGCAGAACTGCACCATCATCTGGGACGAGCCCGACAAGAAGGCCGTGGTGATCGATCCCGGCGGCGACGTGCCGAAGATCCTGGAAGCGATCAAGCAGACCGGCGTCACCGTGGAGAAGATCTGGCTGACCCACGGTCATATCGATCATGTCGGCGGCGCGGCGGAATTACGCGAAGCGCTGAAGGTACCGATCGAGGGTCCGCATGTCGCGGACAAGTTCCTGCTCGACAACGTCGTCGAGAGCGGCGCGC
Organism: Bradyrhizobium manausense; assembly: GCF_018130615.1. GTDB lineage: Bacteria > Pseudomonadota > Alphaproteobacteria > Rhizobiales > Xanthobacteraceae > Bradyrhizobium > Bradyrhizobium manausense_A. The sequence continues at coordinate 530,147 of NZ_JAFCKB010000001.1, read as the reverse complement.
GCTTCGGCATGACGGGCGTGCGTAATTTCGAGCCGGACCGCTGGCTCGACGAGGGCGATGCCGTGTCGATCGGCGGGTTGAAATTCGACATCCTGCATTGCCCCGGTCACTCGCCGGGCAGCGTGGTGTTCTTCAACAAGGATCTGCGTTTCGCCCATGTCGGCGACGTCTTGTTCGCGGGCTCGGTCGGGCGTACCGATCTGCCCGGCGGCAGTCACGCCACCCTGATCAACTCGATTCTGACCAAGCTGTTGCCGCTCGGCGACGACGTCGGCTTCATCTGCGGCCATGGCGCCGGCTCGAGCATCGGCCAGGAGCGGATGACCAATCCGTTCATCACCGGCGAGATGTAAGCCTTTTTCGTTTGCGCATGATCTGATCGGAAACCCGCTTCACACTTTTCCGGATCATGCGCTACTCGGCGGCGTCCGCCAGCGCCGCCGTCCCGCCGAGATTGCGCTCGCCCCATTCGCGGATCGCCGCGACGACCGGCACAAAGCTTTTGCCCTTGCGGGTGAGGCGATACTCGACCTTCGGCGGCACCTCGCCAAAATCCTTGCGATCGATCAGACCGCTCGCGGTGAGCGCCTTCAATTCGCGGCTGAGCACGCGCGGGGTGATCTCGGCGCTGCCCAATGTGCCGCGCAACAGGCCGCTGCGGATCTCGCCGTAGCGGCGCGGACCGTCTTTCAAGTCCCAGACGATGCGCAGCTTGTACTTGCCGCTGATCATCTTTTGAAACGCCGCGACCGGACAGGCGCGCGGAGCGGTTGCCTTCGCCATGCCGTCTCCTCCATGTGTGGGGAAGAAGGATAGGAGCGACGGCGAAAAAGTCCATACTATCAATTTTGTCCGTACTTGCAGGGTGGCGCACAAGGCGCAGATGATGGTGCACAGCGGACAAGGAGCGTCACATGAAGCACTTCATGATCAAATACGAGTTCAAGAACGGCGCGACGGAGGATTCGATAAAGGCTTGGCACCAGGAGATCGGTCGCTTCATCAAGGCGATCGACGCTGATCCGGAGCTGAAAGGGCGGATCGGCTATCGCGTCCTGAAGAACCGCGACGACGGCCACTACTTCCATCTCGCCAGCGTCGCCGACGAGGGCGCCCAGAAGACGCTGCAATCGCGCGACTTCTTCAAGCATTATTCGGCGATGACGCGGCAGGTCTCCGGCGGCGAGGTCACGGCAACGCCGATCGAGATGATCGATCAGACCAAGTAGCCGTCATTCCGGGGCGCGCGACAGCGGGGCTACTTCATCAAGCCCGCGGCCGTCAGCGCGCGCGTGATGATCTGGCCGAGATCGAAGCTGCGGGATTCCTCGCGCTTCGGCTCGGCCTTCTCTTCGGCGACCTTCGCACGGATCGTACGGGCGAGATGCGGCGCGGGTGAGCGGGCGGGCGCGGCTTTTGCTTCCGTCTTTTTCTTCGCATCCGCAATCCAGCCGGTCAGGCCGAAGAACTTTGCGATGTGATAGGACGACGAAATGCCGGCCTCGATCAGGAATGCGCCTTCGACGCCGTAGCGCTGGTCGTTGTCGGCAAGCCCGAGCGGCGTGCCGTGCGCCATGCCGGTGATGGCATAGGACTCGACCAGCGTCTCGCCGTCCTTGTTCCACCAAGCCTGGCGCGGATAACCGTCGACATTGGTCTCCGCCATCGGCGTCATCGGCAGATCGTGCAGATCCAGCCACTGCTTGACGATCTCGCTGGCGTTGCCGGGATTGACGGTGCGGTCGGCGCTGCCGTGCCACACCGACATCTTTGGCCAGGGCCCACGATGGTTGGAAGCCCGCCGCACGAAATCGCCAAGCTCGCGCTCGGGCCGCTCCGGGGAATGGAACATGCCGTCCAGCGCTTCGCGCAGATTCGACGCAATGCCGTAAGGCAGCCCTGCGATGACCGCACCGGCCGCGAAAACTTCCGGGTAAGTCGCAAGCATCACGGAGGTCATGCCGCCGCCGGCGGAGAGGCCGGTGATGAAGATGCGCTTGGGATCGATGCGATGCGCCCCGACCATATGCGCGATCATCTCGCGAATCGAACGCGCCTCGCCGCTGTCGCGCGCGGTGTCTTCAGGGTTGAACCAGTTGAAGCAGGTGTTGCCGTTGTTGATGCGCTGCTGCTCGGGCATCACCAGCGCAAAGCCGTAGTGACGTGCGAGCGTCGACCAGCCCGCACCGAGGTCGTAGCTTGCTGCGGTCTGGCCACAGCCGTGCAGCACGACGACGAGCGCGTGGGGCTTCTGCAATTGCGCCGGCACGAACGCGAACATGCGCAAATTTCCGGGATTGTCGCCGAAGCCGGTCACCTCCACCAGCGGGCTGGCGGCATCGGCGCTCGCGCCAAAGTCAGGCAAGCGCAGACCGTCCATCCTGGGCAGACGTCTCAGAAGGTCGACATTACGGGCTAACGACACGGCAAATTCCTGGTGGGCGGCTCTCAACGTTTACCCAGACCAGATAGTTGCTGCAGTGCAAAATGAAAAGGCCGTGTGCTGCCGGCCCCCCGGAATCACGCAAAATCCAGCAGGAATCGGCATGAATTAACCGCGATGCCTCAACTTCGTGCAGCGGTGCGGCGCATCCAAGACAGAAATGCGACACAGATCATGATTAACGCCGCGAACAGCGCAAGCGAAACGAGAAATCCTGCGCGCGCTGATTGCAGCGTTTCGACCGCAAAGAACACCGCACCAATTGCGGCCACTCCGGCCGCATTTCCGATCTGCGCCGTGGTGCCATACATGCCGGAGGCAGAACCGGCCGCAACAGGCTTCACAGTCGAAAGCACCACACCTGAAAGCGGCGCCATCACCAGCCCCTGGCCGTAGCCGAAGACGATCATGACGAATGCGAGCATGAGCGGCGTCGGGGCATCGATCAGGTCTGCGACAAGCGCGAGCGCCACGAGACCGGCGATCTGTAGCGCGCAGCCTTCGATCAGCACGCCCGTGCCGCGACGCTTCGCGCGCGCGCCGCTATGGCGCGAGGCCACGACGAAGGCGAGCGCGAGCGGAACGAAGGCGAGGCCGGCGGCGAGCGGCGCAATTTTCAGACCGCGCTGCATGAACAGCGTCATCACCAGATAGAACGAGAGATTGGCGACGAAGAAAAAGAAGGCAGCGCCGAGTCCGCGCAGGAACGCTGCGTCCGCCAGCAGCGAGAGGTCGATCAGCGGCATGCCGCCGGCGCGCGCAACCGCATGCTCGAGCCTCAGGAACGCTGCGAGGACGGCAGCACCCGTCGCCATCACCGCCCACAGCCATGGCGCCCAACCGACATCGTGACCGAACAGCAGCGGGCCGATCAGGCACAACAGGCCGGCGAACAGAACCGCACTGCCCTTGACGTCGAGCTTCGTGCCGGCCCGGCGCGGCACCGCCGGCATGATGCGCCAGGCGGCGATCGCGATGACGAGGCCACAGGGCACGTTGACGAAGAACACCGAGCGCCAGCCGGTGTGGGCAAGGTCGATCGTGACGAGGAGACCGCCGAGCAGGAAGCCGGCGGCACCCGCAAGCCCGAGCACGATGCCATAGATGGCGAAGGCGCGGCTGCGCGAATCATCCGTGAAGAGCAGATGCAAGGTCGCCAGCACCTGCGGCACCATCAGCGCCGCGGTCGCGCCCTGCGCCAGCCGAGCAGTAATCAGCTCGGCGCCTGAGAACGCCATGCCGCACCACAACGAGGTCGCGGTAAAGCCAAGCACGCCAGCGAGAAACACGTTTTTCGTGCCGTGGATGTCGCCGAGACGGCCGCCGGTGACAACCAGCGTGGCATAGGCGATCAGATAGATCGCGATGACGGATTCGATCTGTGCCGGCGTCGCGTGCAGGTCGACAGCGATGGTCGGGATCGCGACGTTCACGATGAAGGCGTCGACGCCGAACATGAACTGCGCCGCGACGACGATCGCCAGCACCCACCAGCGGCGGGTCGAATCGATTGGCCTTGTGACGGTTTGATGCATTCGCGCGCGAGCCCACGGTATGTGCTTGCGCGGCAAGCTCGCAGATTGGCGTCACCCGCGCGATTACCTGGGAGGTAGGAATCGAGGTGCTCGAACCTCGGACGGCGCAGCAGCGTCTTAACGCATGCCAGCATTCCGCCGCGCGGGACATCGTGCGATTGCGTTCGTGGCACCGGGCACGTAGCCTCCGCTATCTAACAAACAGAAAATGACAGCCGGAGAGAACGCCATGGCGCGCCTGAAATTCGGAGCCTTCCTTGCCCCGCATCACCCGATCGGGGAGCATCCGATGCTCCAGTTCCGGCGCGATCTCGATCTGGTCGAGCAGCTCGACGCGCTCGGCTATGACGAGTTCTGGTGCGGCGAGCATCATTCCTCCGGCTGGGAGATGATCGCATCGCCCGAGATGTTCCTGGCTGCGGCCGGCGAGCGCACCAAGCGGATCAAGCTCGGCACCGGCGTGGTGTCGCTGCCCTATCACCATCCCTTCAACGTCGCCCAGCGCATGGTGCAGCTCGACCACATGACCGGCGGTCGCGCCATCTTCGGTTCCGGGCCCGGCGCCCTCGCGTCCGACGCGCATACGCTGGGCATCGATCCGATGACGCAGCGCGACCGCCAGGATGAGGCGATCGACGTGATCCGCCGCCTCTTCAGCGGTGAACGTGTCACCGCCAAGAGCGACTGGTTCACCATGAACGACGCGGCGCTGCAGATCCTGCCGTTGCAGGAGGAGATGCCGTTCGTGGTGGCGTCGCAGATCTCGCCGTCGGGCATGACGCTCGCCGGCAAATACGGCATCGGCATCATCTCGCTGGGCTCGATGACGACACAGGGGTTGATGTCGCTGCAGCAGCAATGGCAGTTCGCCGAAGACGCCGCCAGGAAGCACGGCACAACGGTCAGCCGGGCCGACTGGCGCGTGCTCCTCAGCTTCCACATCGCCGAGAGCCGCGAGCAGGCGCGCAAGGAGGCTGGCGCCGGGCTGATGCGCTGGCACAACGAATATAATGTCGGTACGCTGCAACGGCCGGGCCTGACCGCATTCTCCTCGCCCGACGAGGCCGTGGACAAGACCGCGTTCGTCGAGGGCGCCGCATCCACCATCGGCACGCCCGACGATCTCGTCAAAACCATCAAGAACGTGATGGAGGTGTCCGGCGGCGTCGGCGCAATCATCGGCTTCGTGCACGACTGGGCCAATCCGGAAGCCACGCGCCGTAGCTGGGACATGGTCGCGCGCTACGTCGTGCCGGAGATCAACGGCTACATTGACGGCCTGCGCAAGTCGCAGAAATTCGTGATCGAAAACCGCGCGATCTTCGAGCGTGCGGGACAGGCGGTGATGGCCAAGATCATGCAGAACGAGAAGGCGGCCGAGGCGCTGAAGGTGACCGGCGCCGGCCGCGTCGCGATACCCGCCGTCAACGCGCCGGATCTGCAGAAGGAGGCGGCGAAGCGATAGGCATCAATGAGGTGACGCCTATCACGACGTTCACAAGCAAATCATGATGGCCTGTGCTATGCTGACCTCGCCAAGCTGGCTCAGGCCGTCTCTATGTTGCGGTCGCGCGATCTCTGTTCGGACAGCCAATCGGAGCAATCGTCATGTCGATGCAGGCTGGGCCTACGCCGCCCAAGCGCAATCAGTTGAAGCACATTCCCGGCGATGAGGGCTGGCCGATCATAGGCAAGACCCTCCAGGTCCTGGCCGACCCCAAGGGGCATATCGAGGCGAATGGGCGAAAGTTCGGCCCGGTCTATCGGACCCATGTATTCGGCGAGACCAGCGTGGTGTTGCTCGGGCCCGAGGCCAACGAGCTCGTGATGTTCGACCAGCAGAGGCAGTTCTCGTCCGAGCACGGCTGGAACCCCGTGCTGGGACGGTTGTTTCCGCGCGGCTTGATGCTGCTCGATTTCGATGAGCACCGGCTGCATCGCAAGGCGCTTTCGGTCGCGTTCAAGTCCGGGCCGATGAAGTCTTATCTCAGCAATCTCGATCGCGGCATTTCGGCGCGCGTGGCGCAATGGAAGGCAAATCCGGGCGAGATCCAGCTCTATCCGGCGATGAAGCAACTCACGCTGGATCTGGCGGCGACGTCCTTTCTCGGCGCCGACATCGGGCCCGAGGTCGACGAGATCAACCGCGCCTTCGTCGATATGGTCGCGGCTGCCGTCGCCCCGATCCGCCGTCCCCTGCCCGGCACGCAGATGGCAGCCGGCGTGAGGGGACGCAAACGCATCATTGCCTATTTCCGTGAGCAGATCCCGCTCCGCCGTGGCAATCACGGCGGCGACGATCTGTTTTCACACCTCTGCCGCGCCACTCATGAGGATGGCGCGCTTTTGTCCGACCAGGACATCATCGACCATATGAGCTTTCTGATGATGGCGGCGCACGACACGCTGACCTCGTCGCTGACGTCCTTCATCGGCGAGCTTGCGGCGCATCCCGACTGGCAGCAGAAGCTGCGCGAGGAGGTCTTTGCCCTCGGCCTTTCGGCCGATGCGCCGACGAGCTTCGCCGATCTCGATAAGCTGCCGCTGTCGGAAATGGCCTTTAAGGAGGCTCTGCGGCTCAAGCCGCCTGTGCCGTCGATGCCACGTCGCGCGGTGCGCGACTTCACATTCAGGAACTACCACATTCCCGCCGGCACCTCGGTCGGCGTGAATCCGCTGTATACGCATCATATGAAGGACATCTGGCCGGAGCCGGATCGCTTCGATCCCTTGCGCTTCACCGAAGAGGCCCAGCGCAACCGTCACCGCTTCGCCTGGGTGCCGTTCGGCGGCGGCGCGCATATGTGCCTCGGCCTGCACTTCGCCTACATGCAGGCGAAATGTTTTGCCCGACACTTCCTGCAGAACATCGAGGTGTCGCTGGAGCCCGGCTACAAGCCGGACTGGCAGATGTGGCCGATCCCGAAGCCGCGAGATGGATTGAAGGTGCGGGTGAAGGCGGTGTGAGTGCCGCTTCGCTCCTCGCAATGATGGAGACCCGGTTTCGCAGGGTGGGCAAAGCGACTTGTCCGCCGTAGCTCGAAGAGCGAAGGCGGAAGCGTCCCACCACGTCTCTCCGGGTTCGGGCACCGATCGTGGCCACGGCGCGCGAAGAGCGCGCGTTTGCCCATCCTGCGGCTCCGTCGCCGTGGCGCGCTATGCGCTCTGATCGAACGCTTTCCGCGGGACAACACGGCACCTAACGGAAAACACAGGCAGCCACGCGCCGCATCACCAGCGCCTCGCTTTCCGGTATAGGGCGACCCGCGATCACAATTTTGGCATCTTCGGCAACGAAGACTTTCGCAGTACGCGGTCCGATCCCGCTCGTCGCGCCCGTGATCACCGCAACCTTGCCATCCAGCCGCCCGTGGAATGTCCCTGTTTTCGAATGATTTGATGCCAAATAGCGGACACCGGCCGATGACGCCGCAGCGGCAGCCGGCGCGGCAACCATCGCTATTCCTGGCGGCTCCCGATGAGGCAAGCTTTGCTTGCGCATGCGGGATGCGTAACATTCTCAATCGCCACGAGATTTTCGAACGCATATCGTCACCGGGCTGCGCATGGGGAAGCTGATCGACGAATTCCGCAAGGGCTGGCAGGGCGTGGCGCCGCCATCGCTCGGCCTGAGCATTGCGTTCGCAGTGGCCTGCCTGCTGGTTGCGACCCTGGCGCGCTGGGGGCTCGCGCATGTCCGCCCCGACGTCTACTTCACGCCGTACTTCCCGGCCGTGTTTTTCGCGGCCGCATTCGGAGGTCTTCGGGTCGGCATCGTGACGGCTTTGGTCGGCGGTGTGCTCGGCGTCGTCGTGAATTTCGGCGATGCCTTTGCGGATCGCGCGCGGTTCGCGCTGCTGACACTCTATTGGGGCGTCTCGGCGCTGACCATCTGGGGCGTCGAGCACTACCGCACGATGCTGGCGGAGCAGCGCCGGATCTCCAGGCGCCTGATCGAAGAGGAGGACTATCGCAAGGTTCTGGTCGACGAGCTGCAGCACCGGCTGAAGAACAAGCTGTCGACCGTGCATGCGGTGCTGCACCAGGTACTGCACGATCAGCCCCAAGTCTGGGACCGGATCGACCCCCGGCTACGGTCGCTGGCCGCGACCGACGACCTGATCTCGCGGATCGACAAGGCCGGCTGCGACATCCGCGACCTCCTGATCTCTGAGCTCGGCCCTTACGGCCATGTCCGCTTCACCCTCAACGGCGACCGCCTGTTCCTGCCACCGAAGCTCGCGGTCACGCTGTCACTGATGTTTCACGAGCTCGCCACCAATGCCGGCAAATACGGCGCGTTCTCCTCGCCGCGCGGTCTGTTGCAGGTGTCATGGACCGTCAGTGACGATCGCCTGACCGTCACGTGGGACGAAACCGAAGGACCGACCGTTGGCGAAATCTCCGCGCCCGGTTTCGGCACCAAGCTGCTGAAATCGGCACTGTCCGCCTTCGACGGCAAGACCGAGATCTCGTATTTGAAGACCGGCCTGCATTGCATCATGCAATGCCGCATTCCCAAGAGCGAATAGAGTTGGGTCACCTCTCCCCGACGGGGAGAGGTGGACCGATCCCGGAGCTCACGTCGCAGATTCAATCAACGCCCATGGCGCAACGAGCCGCGCGAAAGCGAAAGAGAGCCGCGCGCGTTGCTCGCGCTTTCGCACGCGCTGTTGACCTTCTGTTAATGACGATCGGCGGCGCGCGTCGCGACGCGCCAAGTTTCTCGCAAAACACCCCCGTATTTCTGCGGACCCCTTAACCAAACCTAAGAGGGAACTGCGCATGATCGCGCCCATTGCAAACGCGCGCTGAACAACAAGATTCATGGCTTCTATGAACGACAACGCATATAACGGCGCGAGTGAAGCCGAACTCGGATTTCTCAAGGAAATCGTTAGAATGCTGCCTGCCGGCCTGACCGTGCAGGACGCGCAGGGCAAGCTCCTGCTGGTTAACGATGTCGCAGCGTCCCAGCTCGGCATGGACGGCAGCCGGCCCTCGCCCGATCTCGCGCCGCGCCGCGAAGCCTGCCAGCAGGCATTGAAGTCCGGCCAGCCTGTCATCTCCGAAGAAGCACTCCACGACGGAGCCGCGCGCCAGGTGCTGCTGACCACCCATCGCCCGGTCCGCCTCGCCGGACAGGAACTGCTGATCTCGGCGTCCTCCGACATCACCGAGCAGAAGAACTTTGAAGACCAGCTGTTCCGCTCGGCCTATTTCGATGAGCTCACCGGCCTGCCCTCGCGACGCGTGATCGAACATCGCGCCAACAGCCTCCTGGCGCGTGACCGCGCCGACGAGCGTTTCGCGCTGGCCTTTCTCGACGTCGACAACTTCAAGCACATCAACGACTATTATGGCCACGCCGTCGGCGATGCGCTGCTGGTGGAGCTGTCGAAACGGCTCGGACGCGACTTGCGCGATTCCGACATGCTGTCGCGCATCTCCGGCGACGAATTCCTGCTGCTGCTTTCGCCGATCCAGAGCCAGGAGGAAGTCGCCGAATTCATGAAGTCGACGCTGGAGCGGCTGACCGCACCGTTCTTCATCGACCATTCGGAAATCTTCGCCTCCACCTCGGTCGGTGTCAGCCTCTATCCCGATCATGGCCGCAACTTCGAGACGCTGCGCCAGAACGCCGACATCGCGATGTACCGCATCAAGAACAACGGCAAGGGGACGGCGGCCTTCTTCGATTCCGGCATGGAGCGCGAAGCGTTGGCGCGGATGAAGATCGAGCAGTCGCTGCGGCTCGCCATTCTCGAAAAGCGCTTTTGCTGCGCCTTCCAGTCCAAGGTCGACATCCGCACGCAAGCCGTGAAGGGCATCGAGGCGCTGGTGCGCCTGCGCGACGACGAGGGCGTGATCCAGGCGCCCGGCTCGTTCATCAATCTCGCCAGCGAGCTCGGGCTGATCGACGAGCTGACCCATCTCGTGCTGGCCGAGATCGTCAAGTCGATCGACCTGATCAACGAGACGTTCGGCGCGGAAGCGACCATCAGCATCAACGTCGCGGCCAAGCAGGCCGGCAATCCCGAGTTCATGCGCAGCTTTGCACTGGCCCTGGACGAGACCGGCTTTCCGCAACGCTTCATGATCGAGGTGACCGAAGACGCCTTCGTCGCCAAGAATCATTTTCAGAGCGAGATCCTGCCGATGTTCCGCAAGCTCGGCGTCGGCGTCTCCATCGACGATTTCGGCACTGGCTATTCGTCGCTGTCGGCGCTCGCCGACATCACCGCCGACGAGATCAAGATCGACCGCTCCTTCATCACCGACATCCATAAGCGCCCGCGCAGCCAGGGCATTTTGCGCGCGATCGAATCCTTGAGCGAAGCGCTCGGCATGACCGTGATCGCCGAGGGCCTCGAGTCTTACGAGGAGCTCGCCTATCTCCAGGCCGCCACCAAGATCCGTTACGCGCAGGGCTATTATTTCGCCCGCCCGATCTTCCTTGAGGAGCTGAAGCTCGCCACCCCCGCCTCGAGCGAGTCCCGCGCCAGCGTCTCCGCCCGCCCGATGCAGCAGAACCGCCAAGGTTATTCGCGGGCGAGCGGATATCGGCGGTAACGGCGGCAGGGCACGCAACGGTAGAGCAACAATCTCGGTGTCGTCCCGGGGCGCGCAAAGCGCGAACCCGTGACGACGACCGAATATAGGTCGGGCTCCAAACGCCCCATTTCTCCCTTTGAAATACCTGCGCTTTTGGTAATAAACAGACGGGCTTCCCGCGAGGCACGCCATGGCCACCCCCGTCTCCGTCGTCAGCGATCCCGCCTATATCCGCGCACGCGCCATGGAGACGCTGTTCGAGCGGCTCGAGCATCTGTGCGAGGGCGCCATCGCCATCGATCGCAGCGGACGCGTGGTGTATGTCAATGAGAAATATGTCACCGCGATCGGCCTCTCGCATGAATCAGAAGCGCTTGGCCGCCCGATCGAGGAGGTCATTCCCAACAGCCTGATGCGAAGGGTCGTGGAAACGGGAGAGCCGATCATCCTCGACATCATGGAGCTCGGCGGCCAGCAACTCGTCGTGACCCGGATGCCGATCGAGGACGAGAAGGGGAACATCATCGGCGCGATCGGCTTCGTGCTTTATGACCGCCTCGAGGGCCTGAAGCCGTTGCTCGGTCGCGTCGCCCAGCTTGAGAACGATCTGCGGCTGGCGCGACGGCAATTGTCCCATGCGCGCGCCGCACGCTTCACCTTCGACGACTATGTCGGTTCAACCGCGGGCATCGCACAGGCCAAGGAGCTTGCAGCCCGTGCCGCGCGCCAGAGCGTCACCGTTCTGCTCACCGGAGAGACCGGCACCGGCAAGGAGATGCTGGCGCAGGCCATCCACAACGCGTCATCCCGCGCCGAGAAGCCGTTCGTCAGCGTCAACGTCGCCGCGATCCCCGATACGCTGATCGAATCGGAGTTCTTCGGCGCCGCGCCGGGGGCCTATACCGGCGCCGATCGCAAGGGACGCGAGGGAAAATTCCGGGTCGCCGACGGCGGCACGCTGTTTCTCGACGAGATCGGCGAGATGCCGCTGCAATTGCAGGCGAAGCTGTTGCGCGTGTTGCAGGAGCGCGAGATCGAGCCGCTCGGCTCCGACAAGATCAGCAAGGTCGACGTGCGCGTCATAGCGGCCACCAATGTCGACCTGCACAAGCGGGTCAGCGAGGGGACGTTCCGCGCCGATCTCTACTACCGGCTTAACGTGCTCTCGATCGTGCTGCCGCCCCTGCGCCACTGCCTGGACGACCTGCCCGAGATCTGCGGACGGCTGCTCGACGACATCAGCGCGTCCGGCGACTATCTCAACGTCAGGATTACGCCGAGCGGTCTGGCTGCGCTTGCGCGCTATGGCTGGCCCGGCAATGTCCGCGAGCTGCGCAATATCCTGGAACGCGCCCTGATCCTGAGCGATTCGGGGCGCCTCACCAGCGACGACTTCGATCGCATTCTCCCCGTTGGGGCGGAGGCGATTCCCGCGGCACCCATGCGGCCGGCCGGTCTCGTCCTGCCTTATGCCGAGGCGGAAGCCGAATTCGAGAAGCACACACTCGAACAGGCGCTCGCCGCCAGCCACGGTCAGATTTCGGAAGCCGCAAAGATGCTCCAGATCTCGCGCGCGACCTTTTACAAGAAGCTCGCCAAGTTCGGCCTCGCCTCGGGCACCGAATCCGTCTGAGTTTCGAGACAATGCGTGTCCGGAGTCTCGGATTCCTGACAGGGCGCGTTGCGCCTTGGCTACGCCGCCCAGACTGAATCTGCTGGATTTTCCGTCGTTTTGCACAAGCCGACGGCATCTGGCGCAGACCTTGCTCTTCGCTTTGCACAATGACGCGTGCTGCACATGCGCATTTGCAACCAGGGAGGACGCAAGATGAGTGAAGCGATCTCAGTCCATCAGCTTCAGGCGAGACAGCCCTCGCACGTCACGGTCGCCACCGCGAGCCTGATCGGCACGGCCATCGAGTGGTACGATTTCTTCCTCTATGGCACCGCCGCGGCGCTGATCTTCAACAAGCTGTTCTTTCCGACCTTCGACCCGATGATGGGCACGCTGCTGGCGTTCGCGACCTATGCGCTCGGCTTCATCGCGCGCCCGCTCGGCGGGGTCGTGTTCGGCCATTACGGCGACAAGATCGGCCGCAAGACCATGCTGTATCTCACGCTGCTGATCATGGGCGCGGCGACGGCGGCGATCGGATTCCTTCCGACCTATGACACCGCCGGCATCTGGGCCGCGGTCCTGCTGGTCACCTGCCGCCTGATCCAGGGCTTTGGCCTTGGCGGCGAATGGGGCGGCGCGGTGCTGATGGCGGTCGAACATGCGCCCGCGGACAAGAAGGGCTTCTACGGAAGCTGGCCGCAACTCGGCGCGCCGCTCGGCCTCGTGCTCGGCACGCTGGTGTTCTCGGTGGTCTCGGCGATGCTGACGGACGCGCAGCTGCTGGCCTGGGGCTGGCGCATCCCGTTCCTGTTCTCGATGGCGCTGGTGCTGGTCGGCCTGTGGATCCGCTTCACCATCGCGGAATCGCCGGAGTTCCAGAAGGTCAAGGATACCAAGCAGGACGTGAAGATGCCGATCCTCGAGGCGATCCGGATGTATCCGAAGAACATCCTGCTCGCGATGGGCGCGCGCTTTGCAGAGAACGGCTTCTTCTACATCTACGCCACCTTCGTGCTGGCCTATGCGACGCAGTCGCTCGGCATGAACAAGCAGGACATGCTCAACGGCGTGCTGATCGCCGCCGCCGTCGAGACCTTCACCATTCCGGCCTTCGGCGCACTGTCCGACCGGGTCGGGCGGCGGCCGATCTACATCTTCGGTGCCGTGTTCTCGGCGCTGATGTCGTTCCCGCTGTTCATGCTGCTTTCGACCAAGAACCCGCAACTCGCCTGGATCGCGATCGTGCTGGGCCTCGCCGTCGGCCACGCCGCTATGTACGGGCCGCAGGCGAGCTTCCTCTCCGAGCTGTTCGGCACCAAGGTGCGCTATAGCGGCGTCTCGCTCGGCTACAATCTCGCCTCGATCTTCGCCGGCGCGCTGTCGCCGTTGATCGCGACGGGCCTGATGACGGCCTATGCGCCGGCGACCTGGCCGATCTCGCTTTACATGATCGCGCTCGCTATCATCACGATCGTCTCGGTCTATTTCGCCACCGAAACGCGCAAGGTCGGTTAGCTCCGGACGGAGCCGCAAAAACGGAGCGGCCATTGCAGGCCGCTCCTGACAAGACAACATGGGAGGACACGCCGTGAGCCAGCATCCCGCCTTGGCTTACCTGCCCAATTCAGAGAAGGGCAAGATCGTCACGGCGGCCGAGGCCGTCATGCTGATCCGCGACGGCGACACGGTCGCCACCGGCGGCTTCGTCGGCATCGGCTTTGCCGAGGAGATCGCGCTGGCGCTGGAGGAACTTTATCTGGCGAGCGAGGGCGATGCGCCCTACACGCAGGGCAAGCCACGCAACCTCACGCTGGTCTATGCGGCGGGCCAGGGCGACGGCAAGCATCGCGGCCTCAATCATTTCGCGCATGAAGGCCTGGTGCGCCGCGTGATCGGCGGGCACTGGGGTCTTGCGCCAAAGCTCCAGCAGCTCGCCATCGCCAATCAGATCGAGGCCTACAACCTGCCGCAGGGCGTGATCACGCATCTGTTCCGCGACATCGCGGCACACCGGCCGGGCCACATCACCCGCGTCGGCATGGGCACCTTCGTCGATCCCAGGCACGGCGGCGGCAAGCTCAATGCGCGCACCACCGAGGACATGGTGGAGCTGATCACGCTGCGCGGTGAAGAATGCCTGCTCTATCGGACCTTCCCGATCAATGTCGGAATCATCCGCGCCACCACCGGCGATCCCGACGGCAATCTGACCATGGAGAAGGAGGCGCTGACGCTGGAGGCGCTGGCGATTGCCATGGCCGCACACAATTCCGGCGGCATCGTCATCGCGCAGGTCGAGCGGGTGGCCGAGAGCGGCAGCCTCAATCCGCGCCAGGTCAAGATTCCCGGCGTGCTGGTCGACTGCGTCGTCGTGGCCAAGCCCGAGCATCACTGGCAGACGTTTGGCACGCAATATAATCCCGCTTTCTCCAGCGAGATCCGGGTGCGCGCGGCCTCGCTGCCGCTGATGCCGCTGAGCGAGCGCAAGATCATCGCGCGCCGCGCAGCCTTCGAGCTGAAGGCCAACAGCGTGGTCAATCTCGGTATCGGCATGCCCGAGGGCATTGCCTCCGTCGCCAATGAAGAGCGCATCATCGACCTGATCACGCTGACCGCGGAACCCGGCGTGATCGGCGGCATTCCCGCAAGCGGCATCGATTTTGGCGCGGCGATCAACACCCAGGCCGTGATCGACCAGCCCTATCAGTTCGACTTCTATGACGGCGGCGGCCTGGATGCCGCCTTTCTCGGGCTCGCGCAGGTCGATCGCACCGGCAATCTCAATGTCAGCAAGTTCGGGCCGAAGCTTGCCGGCGCCGGCGGCTTCATCAACATCAGCCAGAACGCCAAGGAGGTCGTGTTCGTCGGCACCTTTGCCGCCGGCAAGCAGCGCATCGCGGTCGAGGACGGACGTCTCGCCATCGTCGAGGAAGCGAAATCGCGCAAATTCGTCGACGCGGTCGAGCACGTCACCTTCAGCGGCCCGTTCGCCGCGGCGCGCGGGCAGCGGGTGCTTTATGTCACCGAGCGCTGCGTCTTCGCGCTGCGCCCCGACGGGCTCGAGCTCATGGAAGTCGCGCCCGGCATCGACATCGAGCGCGATATCCTGCGCCTGATGGATTTCAAGCCGCTGATCCCGCGCGATCCCGCCCTGATGGATGCGCGCATCTTCCGCGACGGCCCTATGGACCTGCGCGAACGGCTGCTGACCATCCCGCTCGACCAGCGCTTCAGCCTCGACGAGGAGCAGAACCTGTTCTTCATCAATCTCGAGCGCTATCCCTTGCGCAGCAAGGCCGAGATCGACGAGATCGGGCGAATTGTCGCGGCCAGGCTCAGCCCGCTCGGCCGCAAGGTTTACGCCATCGTCAATTATGACAACTTCTCGATACTGCCGGAGCTGCTGGACGACTATTCGGCCATGGTGCGCGGCCTGGTCGATCGCTTCTATGTCGGCGTATCCCGCTACACCACGTCGGGCTTCCTGCGCATCAAGCTCGGCGAGGCGCTGGAGCGGCGCGGCGTCGCGCCGCATATTTTCGAGAGCGCCGACGAGGCGCAATCGGATTGGCGTCAGATCGAAGGTGCGGCGTCAGATACCGGCGCGCAACAGGCTGCGCGGCTGGCTCAAAAATGATGCAGCCTCGCATGCGGAGTCTCGGCCGGAAGGTTGAATTGCAATGTGCGTCAGGCTGTGCAAATCGCTATTGCCCAGAAAATCCTAATCAGGAGGGACCATCGTGCGTCGATCACTCATCATAACAACAACCATCCTCGGCTTGGCCGCGGCCGCCTCCGCGCACGCAGACGATCTCAAGGTCGCGCTGATCTACGGCAAGACCGGCCCGCTCGAAGCCTATGCCAAGCAGACCGAGACCGGCCTGCAGATGGGCTTTGAATACGCCACCAAGGGCACGATGACGCTCGACGGTCGCAAGATCGTCATCATCACCAAGGACGACCAGGGCAAGCCTGATCTTTCGAAGGCCGCGCTCGCGGAAGCCTATCAGGACGACAAGGCCGACATCGCGATCGGCACGACGTCGTCGGCCGCAGCGCTCGCCATTCTCCCCGTTGCCGAGGAGAACAAGAAGATCCTGATCGTCGAGCCTGCAGTCGCGGACCAGATTACCGGAGAAAAGTGGAATCGCTACATCTTCCGTACCGCGCGCAACTCGTCGCAGGACGCGATCTCGAATGCGGTCGCGATCGGCAAGCAGGGCGTCACCGTTGCAACACTGGCGCAAGACTATGCCTTCGGCCGTGACGGCGTCGCCGCCTTCAAGGAGGCCCTCGCCAAGACCGGCGCGACGCTCGCCGCGGAAGAATATGCGCCGACCAGCACGACCGACTTCACCGCGGTCGGCCAGCGCCTATTCGACGCGCTGAAGGACAAGCCGGGCCGCAAGGTGATCTGGGTGATCTGGGCCGGCGCCGGCAATCCGCTGGCGAAGCTCCAGGACATGGATCCGAAGCGCTACGGCATCGAGCTCTCGACCGGCGGCAATATCCTGCCGGCTCTCGCCGCCTACAAGGGCCTGCCGGGCATGGAGGGCGCGACCTATTATTACTACGACATCCCGAAGAATCCGGTGAACGACTGGCTCGTCGCCGAGCACCAGAAGCGCTTCAACGCGCCGCCGGACTTCTTCACCGCGGGCGGTTTCGCCGCCGCGATGTCCGTCGTCGCCGCCGTCACCAAGGCGAAGTCGACCGACACCGAGAAGCTGATCACCGCGATGGAAGGCATGGAGTTCGACACGCCGAAAGGCAAGATGGTGTTCCGGAAAGAGGATCACCAGGCGCTGCAGAGTATGTACGCCTTCAAGGTCAAGGTCGATCCGAATGTTGCCTGGGCCGTGCTCGAGCCGGTGCGCGAGCTGAAGATCGAGGACATGGACGTTCCGGTCCGCAACAAGCGCTGAGCTTTCTTGCTTCACCTCCCCCGCGTGCGGGGGAGGGAGCGCAGCGTGATCGCGGATACAGCTTCGTCTCATCATTCAACAGATTGCCAATGACGCTCACCCTCGAGACCCGCGACCTCACCATCCGCTTCGGCGGGCATGTCGCCGTCAACAACGTCACCTGCACGTTCCGCCCGGGCGAGCTCACCGCCATTGTCGGTCCGAACGGCGCCGGCAAGACCACTTACTTCAATCTGATCTCGGGCCAGCTCCGCGCCTCGAGCGGCAGCATCCTGTTCGACGGCACCGACATCACCCAGCATTCCGCGCCGCTGCGGACCCGCGCCGGTCTCGGACGCGCGTTCCAGCTGACAAATCTGTTTCCGAACCTCACCGTCGAGGAGAACGTTCGCCTCGCCGTGCAGGCCGCTGATGGCACCCATTACGACATGCTGCGTCCCTGGATGGTGCGCCGCGACCTCATCGCGCGCGCAGATGCCATCCTCGACCAGGTCGCGCTCGGCAATCGCCGCGGCGTCGCCGCAACCGCACTGTCGCATGGCGACCAGCGCAAGCTCGAGGTCGCGCTAATGATCGCGCTCGAACCAAGAGTCTTCATGTTCGACGAGCCGACCGCCGGCATGAGCATCGACGAGGTGCCGGTCGTGCTGAACCTGATCGCCCAGCTCAAGCAAGACAAGAGCAAGATCATCCTCCTCGTCGAGCACAAGATGGACGTGGTGCGCTCGCTCGCCGACCGCATCATCGTGCTGCACAACGGCCAGCTTGTCGCCGACGGCCCGCCCGCCGACGTGATCGCCTCGCCGATCGTGCAGGAAGCCTATCTCGGCGTGGCTCCCAAGAACGCTGCAGAGAGTGCAGCATGACCGACCTTCTCAAACTCTCCGGCGTGCACACCCATATCGGGCGCTATCACATTCTGCAGGGCATCGACCTCGCGGTCCCGCAAGGACAGGTCACGATGCTGTTGGGGCGCAACGGCGCCGGCAAGACCACGACGCTGCGCACCGTCATGGGCCTGTGGCAGGCCTCGTCAGGCGAGATCACGCTCGGCGGCAAGCGCATCGAGAGCCGCACCACGCCCGACATCGCGCGGCTCGGCGTCGGCTACGTGCCGGAGAGCATGGCCGTATTCTCCGACCTCACGGTGAAAGAGAACCTCGTCCTCGCCGCCCGCGATGCGCCGATGGACGACACCCAGCTCGACTGGATCTTTGGCTTCTTCCCGGCGCTGCGCCGGTTCTGGCTGTCGCGGGCGGGGAGCCTCTCCGGCGGGCAGAAGCAGATGCTGTCGATCGCCCGCGCCATCATCGAGCCGCGCAAGCTGCTGCTGATCGACGAGCCGACCAAGGGCCTAGCGCCCGCCATCGTGATGGCGCTGATCGAGTGCCTGAAGGAGATCAAGCGCAAGGGTGCGACCATTCTCCTCGTCGAACAGAACTTCTTTGCCGCCCGCGAGCTCGGCGACAGCGTGCTGGTGATGGACAACGGCACCATCGTCCATCGCGGCGAGATGGCGGCGCTCGCCGCCGACGTGCCGCTGCAGGAGCGGCTGCTGGGCCTGAGCCTGGAGGCACATCAGTGACCGAACTCGCCGCAACCGATCCGCTGCCGAAGCCGAAGCGCGACATCGCGCCAATCCTGCTGCCGATCGCGCTCGCCCTGATCATGATCCCGCTGGTCGGCTCGCCCAGCACCTGGCTGACGCTGACGGCCGCGAGCCTCGCCATGGGCATGATGATCTTCATCATGGCCTCGGGCCTGACGCTGGTGTTCGGCCTGATGGACGTGCTGAATTTCGGCCACGGCGCCTTCATCGCGGTCGGCGCCTATATCGCGACGCTGGTGTTTGCGCCGTTCGCGGCCTCCGTGCAGGCCGATACGCTCTGGGTGAATCTTGCGGTGCTGGCGCCGGCGGCGCTGCTGTCGATGGCCGTCTCCGGTGCCCTCGGCCTGGTCGTCGAGCGCGTGCTGATCCTGCCTGTCTATGGCCAGCACCTGAAGCAGATCCTGATGACGACGGGCGGCCTGATCGTCGCCGAGCAGACGCTTTATGCGCTGTGGGGACCGCAGATCATCCCGATGCCGCTGCCGGCGTCACTGCGCGGCTCCTTCATCCTCGGTGACGTCGCCATCGCCAAGTACCGCGTGCTGGCGATGCTGATCGGGCTGGCCGTGTTCATCGCAATCCAGCTCGTGCTCAACCGCACCAAGCTCGGCCTCTTGATTCGCGCCGGCGTCGAGAATCGCGAGATGGTCGAGGCGCTCGGCTATCGCATCCGCCGTCTCTTCCTCGGCGTGTTCATGACCGGATCGGCGCTGGCCGGCCTCGGCGGGGTGATGTGGGCGCTCTATCGCGAGCAGGTCCACGCCTCCATGAGCGACGAGCTCACGGTCTTGATCTTCGTCGTCGTCATCATCGGCGGGCTCGGCTCGATCGGCGGCTGCTTCATCGGTGCGATCCTGGTGGCGATGGTCGCCAATTACGGCGGCTTCCTGGTGCCCAAACTCGCCCTCGTCTCCAACATCCTGCTGATGGTCGCCGTTCTGATGTGGCGGCCGCGCGGCCTCTATGCGGTGACCAGCCGATGATGATCTTATCAGGCGATCCGCCGCGCAGCCGGGTCCTCACGCTCGTTCTCGTCGTCATCATCCTGGCGCTGGCGGCGACGCCGTTCCTGTTTCCGGGAGCCAAGGCGCTCAACGTCGCGGCCAAGATCTGCGTCTTCGCCGCGCTGGTCGCCTCCTACGATCTGCTGCTCGGCTACACCGGCTCGGTGTCGTTCGCGCATACGATGTTCTATGGCATCGGCAGCTACGCGATCGCGATCGCGCTGTACGGGATGGGCCCGAATTGGGCCGCGGTCGCAACCGGCATCGTCGTCGGTCTGCCGCTGGCCGCGCTGCTCGCGCTCGCCATCGGCCTGTTCTCGCTGCGCGTCGCCGCGATCTTCTTTGCCATGATCACGCTCGCGGTCGCCTCCGCCTTTCAGGTATTGGCGTCGCAACTCTCCTGGCTGACCGGTGGTGAGGACGGGCGCAGCTTCCAGCTCCCCGAGCTGCTGCGCCCCGGCACGGTGCTGATCTCGAAAAACCTGTTCGGATTCGAGATCAACGGACGCATCCTGACCTTCTATCTGGTGTTCGCCATCTCAACCCTGATGATCCTCGCGCTGCTGCGCGTGGTGAACTCGCCGTTCGGACGGGTGTTGCAGGCGATCCGCGAGAACCGCTTTCGCGCTGAGGCCCTCGGCTTCCGCACCGTCTTCCATCTGACCTATGCCAACTGCCTCGCCGCGCTGGTCGCGGCCGGCGCCGGCATCTTGAACGCGCTGTGGCTGCGCTATGCCGGCCCGGACACCTCGCTCAGCTTCTCGATCATGCTGGACATCCTGCTGATGGTCGTGATCGGTGGCATGGGCACCATCTACGGCGCGATCATCGGCGCCACGATCTTCATCCTCGCCCAGAACTATCTGCAGTCGCTGATGGGCGTCGCATCGAAGGCGGCATCCGAGGCCGGTCTTCCGCTGCTGCCGGGGCTGCTCCACCCCGACCGATGGCTGCTCTGGCTCGGGCTGCTATTCATTGCCAGCGTGTACTTCTTCCCGACGGGCGTGGTCGGACGGCTGCGCCATGGCGGCGGCAACAAGAGCGCGGGCGCCTCGCATTAAGCTTCGATTAACGATGTAGCGCAGCGGTTGCGATCGCAGCCGCACAACCACTGCACGATTCGCGTTGCGCTGCACAGGGATGCGGTTGCGCAACCGGATTAATGCTTAGGTAACTGGTTTTCCTAAGCTTTGTGCCATTTGTGCGGTGTATTTCTGTTCCCCAGGGGGAGGAAATGCGCGACCTAGTTTTAGGCTTGGCATCCAGATTGTCGCGAACCGCAAGGGGCGGCTGGGACGCTGCCATGCGGCGCGGTCCCGTGCTGTGGCTGACACTCTCGGGCGCATTGCTGGTCGCCGGCATCTTTGCGGTGACCGCGATGGCCGTCGGCGAGTTTCGCGAACGCACGCTGACCAATCGCGAGCGCGAGCTGGAAAACACCGTGCAGCTGATTGCACGGCACTTCGATCAGCAGTTTGAAGATTCCGACGTCGTCGCAGCCGACTTGATCGGGCAGATGCGCCTGCCGGAGATCGCCTCGCCGCAGATGTTCCGCGAGCGCATGTCGGGGCCCGAGGCCGACCGGATGCTGAGGAGCAAGATCAGCGCCGTCTCCTACCTGGGCGACATCGCGATCTACGACGCCGACGGCGAACTGATCTCCTGGTCCCGTGCCCAGCCCCTGCCCAAGATCAACATCTCGTCGCGGGCCTACTTCCAGACCTTCAAGACCAATCCGATGGCGGAGCCGGTGCTGCTGGAATCGGTACGCAGCTTCCTGATCGGCAAATGGACCACGGTCGTCGCGCGCCGGCTCAGCCTGCCGGACGGCACCTTCGTCGGCGCCATGGTCCGTCGGATCGATCCCGACAGCTATCAGCACTATTTCGCTTCCGTCGCGCTGGCCGAGGGTGCCGCGATCTCGCTGTTCGACCGCGAAGGCGTGATGCTGGCGCGCTACCCGGGTGTCGAATCGATGATCGGGACCAGCTACAAGAGCGCGCCGCTGATGCAGAGGGTGCTGACCCGAGGTGGCCAGCATACGCTTCGCGTCACCAGCCCGGTCGACGGCGAAGAGAAGCTCGGCTCGGCCGTATCGCTGACCCATTTCCCTCTTGTCATCATGGCGACCAACACCACGTCGGCCGCGCTAGCCGACTGGCGGCAGCAGACCGGATTCATGGTCACCACCGCGACTTTGTCGGCGGCCGTGATCGCGCTGATCCTGTTCCTTATCATCCGCCTGATCAACCGGCAGAACCGCGAGGCCCAGCAGCGGCTGGAGGCGGAGCGGCTACGGCTCGACACCGCCCTCAACAATATGTCCCAGGGACTGATCCTGTACGACGCCGACGGCTATATCGTCACCTGCAATCGCCGCTATGCCGACATGTTTGGCCTCTCCCACGACGTCATCAAGCCCGGCTGTCACATCCATGAGGCGATGTACCACCGCAAGGAGCGCAACGCGTTCAGCGGCAATGTCGAGGAGTTTTGCGCCGAGGTCATGAAGGGCGTCGCCGAAGGCAAGGTCGCCACAAAGATGCATCAATTGCCCAACGGCCGCGCCTTCCAGGTCATCAACACGCCCCTCGCGCAAGGCGGGTGGGTCGCGACGATCGAGGAGATCACCGAGCGGCGCAGTCTGGAGCAGGAGCGTGACCGCAATTACACGTTCCTGCGCGAGATCATCGACCACATCCCGTCGCAGATCACGGTGAAGGACGCCAGGACGCGGCAATATCTGCTGATCAACCGCACGGCCGAAGAGCAGTTCGGCCAATCGCGCGAGGCCGTGTTCGGCAAGACCCCCTTTGACATCTATCCGGCTGACACCGCAAGGGCGGTCAGCGAAGACGACAGCGCGGCGCTGCAGACGGCCGAGGGATTGTTCAAGGACGAACATCCCTGGCAGAGCCTGACCATGGGGCAGCGCTACATCACTTCGACCCGGATCGGTATCCGCGACAAATCCGGCGAGCCACGCTACCTCATCAATGTCGTGGAGGATGTCACCGAGCGGCGCCGCGCCCATGACAAGATCGCGCATATGGCGCATTACGACGCGCTGACCGATCTGCCCAACCGCGTGCTGTTCCGCGAGCAGATCGAGCGCGAGCTGAAGAAGGTCGCAGGCGGCGAACAGTTCGCGCTGCTCTATATCGACGTCGACGAATTCAAGGGCATCAACGATTCGCTCGGCCACCATGTCGGCGACGAGCTGTTGAAGGCGATCGCGGGCCGCATCCGCGCCTGCCTCAAGCCGGGCGATTTGATCGCACGGCTCGGCGGCGACGAGTTCGCCGTGATCCAGACCGGAATCGAATCCTCCACCGACGTGCTGGCCTTCGTGACGCAGGTCCATGAGGCGATCCGCCGCCCCTATCATTGCCTCGGGCACCAACTCTCCACCGACGCCAGCATCGGCATCGCACTGGCGCCGCAGGACGGCGCCGATCTCGACCAGCTGGTCAAGAATGCCGACCTCGCGATGTACGGCGCCAAGGCGGAGGGACGGCGCACCTATCGCTTCTTCGTTCCGGAAATGGATGCGTGCGCCAAGGCCCGTCTCACCATGGAGCAGGATCTGCGTCAGGCGCTGATCAATGGCGGCTTCGAGATCCACTACCAGCCGCTGGTCAACCTGCAATCGGGTGAAGTCTCCGGCTGCGAGGCGCTGCTGCGCTGGCGCCATCCCGAGCGCGGCATGATCTCGCCGGCCGAATTCATTCCGATCGCCGAGGACACCGGCCTGATCAACGAGATCGGCGACTGGGTGCTGCGCACGGCCTGCAACGAGGCCGCGACCTGGCCCGCCCATGTTCGCGTCGCCGTCAACGTCTCGCCGGTGCAGCTGAAATGCGACACGCTGGCGCTGCGGATCGCGGGTGCGCTGGCCGCCTCCGGGCTGGAGCCGCGGCGGCTCGAGCTCGAGATCACCGAGGCGGTGCTGATCCGCGACGACGAGGCGGCGCTCTCGATCCTGCACCAGCTCCGCTCGATCGGCGTGCGCATCGCGCTCGACGATTTCGGCACCGGCTATTCCTCGCTGAGCTATCTGAAGCGCTTCCCGTTCGACAAGATCAAGATCGACCGCTGCTTCGTGGCCGACATCGCCGATGCCGGCGGTGCGCCCGTGATCGTACAGGCGGTGGTGAATATCGCTTCCGCCAGCCGCATGACGACGGTCGCCGAAGGCGTCGAGACCGAGGCGCAGCGCGAGATGCTGCGCGCGCTCGGCTGCACCGAGATGCAGGGCTATCTGTTCAGCAGGCCGAAGCCGGCGGCCGAAGTGCGCGAGCTGTTCGGCCGAGGCGACGCCATGCCCGTGGCGGCGGTGGCCTGAGATGGCAAAGCGTATCACGGCTCCCACCAAGGCTATCGACGTCGCCGATTCCTACGCGGTGCGGCTGATGCAGCATCTGGTGGTGCCGACCTTCGTGATCGATCCGAAGCGCCGCGTCGTGATCTGGAACAGGGCCTGCGAGCGGCTGACCGGCGTTGCCGCCACCGAGGTGATCGGCACCAACAAGCATTGGCAGGCCTTCTACGAGACCAAGCGACCTTGCCTCGCCGATCTGGTCGCGCTCGACCGGCCCGAGCAGCTGCCGGAATTCTATTCGGAATATGCCGCGCGCGGCCACAACGGCCTCGGCTTCAGCGCGGAGAACTGGTGCGTGATGCCGAAGCTCGGCAGCCAGCTCTATCTCGCGATCGACGCCGGCCCCATCCATGACGAGGCCGGCAATCTGATCGCCGTGGTGGAGACGCTGCGCGACCTCACCGACCAGAAGCGCGCGGAGATGGCGCTGAAGGAGCTTGCCACCAAGGACGGGCTGACCGGGCTTTCGAACCGCCGCTCGTTCGACCAGATGCTGATGAGCGAATGGGCGCGCGCGCAGCGGACGCAGCAGCCGCTGGCGCTGCTGTTCGTCGACGTCGATCATTTCAAGCTGTTCAACGACCAGCACGGCCACCAGACCGGCGACGAGTGCCTGCGCGAGGTCGCGCGCGTCGTCAGCCGCCATGCGATGCGACCGCTCGATCTTGCCAGCCGCTATGGTGGCGAGGAATTCGCGCTGATCCTGCCCGAAACGAGCTGCGACGATGCCTGCGCCATCGCCGAGGAGATCCGCTGTGCCGTCATGGCCCTGCGGATCGCCCATGGCGCCCATGGGGCCGGCAACCACGTCACCCTCAGTGTCGGCGTCGCCAGTCACGTCCCCGGCGAGACCGACGGAGCCCCCGACCGGCTGTTGGGTGCGGCCGACCAGGCGCTCTATGCCGCCAAGCGGCTCGGCCGCAACCGCGTCGTCTGCTCCGAGCGGGTGCTGGCCGAGTTCGCCGGCCTCGGCCGGGACGATGGGCCGGTCAATGGTCAGGTTCCTGGCCCCGCCCGGCGCAAATCGGCCTAAAGCGCGGCTATTGTCGCGGCAAGACCGGTTGCCCACCTCTCGCCAATCGGCTACATGAACCCTCGCTGCACCCGTAGCTCAGCTGGATAGAGCGTTGCCCTCCGAAGGCAAAGGTCACACGTTCGAATCGTGTCGGGTGCGCCATTTCGGTACAAAACTGGGCACTCCAAAACCTGCCGATTTTGCGCTTGAAGCCGCGACCAGCGTGCGCAGAAGCGCGCTTTTCGATCCCATGATGCGAACTTCTTTCGCGTCCACTTCCACCCGCTGGGCCAGCGCGCGCAGGTGATCGCGGCGGTAGCCGCCCGACTCGGTTCGCATCCGCCTGCGGGCCTGGCTGGCGAAGGTTTTGAGCGCCTGGGGTGTGATGCTCGGCCCAGCCCGATCCAGCGCACCCTCGGCCCGCTTCGCGTCGGCATGGGCCTGGTCGCGGACTGCCTTCAGCTCGGTCACGCGCTCCTTGAGCAGCGGGTCGGAGACGTCGGCGATTCCGTTCTCGATGGCGTCGTACAGCCGCTTGAGTTTGGCGTCCGCCTCAGTCGCACGCTTGCGCAATTCGGCGATATGCGCCGTTCGGCGCTCCGCGCTCTTTCCGGCGATGCAGGACGGCCGACAGAACTTCCTCGAGACGTTTGGGCTGCAAAAGGCGCTGCTCGATGTGCTCGGCTACCACGTTGTCGAGCTTTTCCATCGGGATGGTGCGACCTTTGCAGCCGGTCTCACCTTGCCGGGCCTTGGTGCAGCAAGTGTAGTACCTGTATCTCCCGCTCTTTCCGGTCCTCAGCGTCATGGCTCCGCCGCAGGCGGCGCAAAAGCATATACCGGTAAGAAGGGTCGGGCCGCTGACGATGCGAGGCGCGCTCATCGCGAGGCTGCGCGTCTTAAGCAGCGTCTGCACAGTCTCGAACTCGGCGGCCTCGATGATCGGCGGCACCACCATTTCGACTACCTCGGCGTCCGATTTGCGCTCGCGGGTCTTCCAAAATTTGGTGTTGAAGCGGTGGCGGCCGATATACGTCGTGCGCGTCAGTACCTTGTGCACGGCATCGACGCCCCAGCGGCCACCGTCGCGCGTTCGGATGCCGGATTCGTTCAGATGCTTGGCGATCGATTTGACGCCCATCGGGCCGGAGGAGCCGTTTCCCTCCCGAGCCAGGCGATAGATCAGCCGCACGGTCTCGGCCTGGATGGGATCGATCTCCAGTGTCTTCTTGGTGCGGTGGCCGCGCTGCTCGGCGGCTTCCACAACGCGGTAGCCGATCGGCGGCAGCGCGCCATTCCAGAAGCCTTGCCGCGCGTTCTCCTTCATCGCCCGCAGCGTGTGCTTGGCGTTCTCCTTGGACTGGTACTCGTCGAACAGCGCCATGATCTGGCGGATCATGTTGCTCATCGGATCGTCGCCTAGCTCCTGGGTGATCGACACCAGACGCACGCCGTTCTTGGCAAGCCGGCGAACATAAAACTCAAGCTGGAACTGGTCACGGAAGAAGCGGCTGAAGCTGTGGACCAGGATCACATCGAATGCCGTCGGCTTGACCGTCGCGGCGTCGATCATGCGCTGGAACTCCGGCCGCCGATCGTCGGTCGCAGACGCGCCCGGCTCGACATAGTCGGCGACGATCTCCAAGCCGCTCGACTCACAATAATCCTTCGCCTGGCGGCGCTGATCCGGGATGGAGAGATCGCTGTCGGCTTGCCGTCCCGTGGAGACCCGCAGGTAGAGCGCCGCCCGAACCGTTGCAGCCATGGTGATGTCCCCTTAGCCCTTTCCAAACAACTCGCCGAACGATCACCGAACCAAGCTTCGAAGACATCGATCTCCGTTTCGGTCACCGGCACGTCCTTCGGCCAGTCGTCCGTCACCGCCCATGGCACCGAAGCGCGCTTGGCCCGTCGTTGACCAGGACGCGCGGGCGCACGCGCATAGTCGTAGAGATCGTCAAGTGGGGCGCGGTCCGGCGGACGCCGTAGCTGCGATTTGTGAGGGGGAGCCATGGCGCCACTGTGGCAAGTCTGGCCGATCCACTGAACGACCGATGTCTACGCTGCGTCACGCGGTAGCGCTCCGATCTCGCACGTCCTCTGCAGCTTGTGCGCAATCGCACAGAGCAAGCCATAAACGCATGGCAGCCAAAGGGCCGGGCCAGCGGGACGCCGTCAAGGCCGCAAGCCGGCGGAGCCGGTCGCGGACGCGCGAGCCTTGACGGCGTTCCGTTGGTCCGGCAGCGGCCATCCCATGCGATCACGGCAGGCATCATGCCAAACATGCGCAACAAGACGCTACGCTGCGAGCGATGGCGCTCGGAACGTTGATTTTGAATGCTTCCTTGGTTCGAGCGGCACCGGGCCGCCTAATACGGTGCCGCCGCAGTGCCATCCAAAACAATGTGCAGACAAATACTTACGACCCCCGATGGCCCGGAGTGACACCGTCGCTTTTATCTAGCCGTCCTAGTCGGTCGAGATCCGTGCCCCGTGCCCAGCTCTCGGTCGGCAAGGTTGGGTATTGTCGATAGCGGACGAGAAGGCGGACTAGGCAATATCGACGCGAATGACCCGGAGCGAAGAAAAATCTGGAGTCCCCACACGGGCCAATTGCGCCGAGCGAATTTGTGCTAGTAACGTTCCAAGCACGCTCGGCTGCGAGCCCACTTTCCAAGACCTGATGTCGATCCGAAAGATAATTTCGTTGAATGCCCTGCTCATTTCGAGCGTTGGCCTATTTGGCGTTCTAACGGATGAGCCATACTGGAGAGCTGTAGGACATGCCCCCGGGCTATATGACTACCTTTTCTCGTTGGCTCTGGCGCTGAACGGACCATCTGGCTTTGTCGCCGACTTCGCGGCCTGGCTCGCCACCAATAACTTCCATCTCAATTGGCAAGCGCTGCTATTGGCTGAACACGAATGGCGTTTTGCTATTCAATATGCGCTTTGGCTTTTGTTTCTTTGGCCTCAGTGGAAGGCCTACGATACCCTCGTCCGCTGGTGCGTGGGTCATCCTCATCGCGAGACCTCGCTCCATCTGGCAGCGTTGAGCATCGCCTTGATCGGCTGCGTCTGGGCTTACGAAGCTTGGACACCGGGCCACCGAGTCGGGCTTGTTTTCATCGATCGCTATTTTTGGGTCGTGCGGGCGGTTGGCCTAGGACTCTCAGGTGTTGTCATCCTTCTCTATAGCCACCTCCTGATGAAGGGCACGTACGCTCGAAGTCTTGAATAGCGCGTGCGGATGATCTCTTCGGACGCTCCAACGTGCCGTTCCCGGGATTGATCGAAACCGCCGCAGCCCCGGACCACCCGCGAAATTGGGAGGACAGCCGCCCATGAGGCGTAGCGTAAGGTCGCAGCCCGTCGCTGGGTATCGGGCCGGATCGCGTGAGCGGCCACGCCATCATAGCGCCACAGCGAAGCAATAGTGCCCATCTTCATCGGCCGTGGCGCGCCAATCTGCAATTTTGCACGATTTCATATCCTGCCGCTGACAAATGCCGCATCAAGCCGCCGACAGCCGCACGTGGAACTTGCTGCCGGTAGCCTCGGCATAGCGCAGCAGTGTCTTCGTGCTCGGAAGCGTTTGACCGCTTTCGAGTCGGGCGATCGTCGACTGACTGGTCCCCATCCGGGCAGCCAGTTCGGCTTGCGAGAGACCTGCGCGCAGGCGAGCCCTGAGCAATTCGGCAGCAATCTCGAACTCTGGAGCGAGTGCGTCGTACTCCGCCTTGACCTTCGGATTGGCCAGGAGACGAGCTTTGAGCTTTTCGAACGGAATGGTCATTTGACCTCCTTTGCTCGCTGCAGCGCGAGCTCGATCTCGGAACGTGGAGTCTTTTGCGTCTTTTTCACAAAGCCGCGAACCACGACCACCCTTCGGCCAATCGCTGTGACATAAAGCGCGCGAGCAATTCCGTCACGACCTGTCAGCCGTAACTCCCACAGCTTCCCTTCCAGGTGTTTGACATGCGGCTCGCTTAGGCTTTCAAGCCCGGCCGAGGTGATGCACTCCGCAAGTCGCAGAAACCGCGCCTGCATGTCGGCCGGAAGGGCCGGCGATCTCCGCAGCGACCGTTTCGTTGAGGATTTCTACCTGCCAAGCCACAGCTGTGCTTATATCTCATTTTTGAGATATTGTCAAAGTGACGCGTGGCAGACTGGCGAATCAGCTAGCGGTGCTGGGCACTGCCGCAGACGATGTCGCATTTCATCATAGCGCCACGGCGAAGGAATAGTGCCCGTCTTCATCGGCCGCGGTGCGCCATTTCATCCCGCTGCAGCCTCGACCTTTTGACCGCCATCGTACGCCTTGGCCGGCGCGGCCGTCGGCACCGCCGGACCATCACCGGGCGGGCCGACCAGGCAGGCGAACCGGGCACGCCAGGTTGGCGCGCGCCAGAGATCGCGCCCCAGCGCGGCCCATTCGTGAAACGCGATGATGACAGGATTGTTGGAGCGCAGCGGCTTCACCAGGCCGTAGTGACACGGCAGCTCGTCGCGTTCGGCGACGAAGGTGCCGAACATCCGGTCGAACACGATGAGGATGCCGCCATAATTGCGGTCGAGATACTCCGCATTGCAGGCGTGGTGCACGCGATGGTGCGACGGCGTGTTGAGCACATATTCCAGCCAGCCGAGCTTCGGGATCCACTCCGCGTGCAGCCAGAACTGGTAGAGCAGATTGATGGCGGCGGCGATGAACACCGGCCCCGGCGCGAAGCCGAGCCAGATCATCGGCACGTAGAAGACCGCGGCGCCGGTCAGCCTTCCGGTCCAGCCGAAGCGGTAGGACGCCGCGAGGTTGAACTCGTTCGAGGAATGGTGGATCGCATGCGTCGCCCAGAACCAGCGAACGCGATGGCTGGCGCGATGGAACCAGTAATAGCTGAAATCCTGCGCGATCACGAGCACGACCATCGAGAGCGCGCTATTGAGCGGCACGGTGAACAGCCGGTGGCTCCAGGCCAGGTCGACCAGCGGCTGCGCGATGCTGAGCGGCAGCAAGGTGTAAACCAGATATTGCCGGCCGAGCGCATCGGCCAGCGAGGCCCAATAGGCGCGCCAATTGTAGTCGCGCCGCATCACCAGTGCCAGGACGAGCCCCTCCAGCGTCGCGATCGCGATCACGGCGGGAAGAGCGAATTGCAAAACGGAAATCAGCGGCTTCATGTCAACCTCGTGTCCACAGACGACTCGCCTGCAGGGGCAACGGATCGCACCGACAAAGCGCGGTGGCGCGCCGATTCCTCAACGAGGACTGGCCGATTCCCGCAAAAGGCCAGCCAAAACCGGGAATCGGTCAAGTTTCGGCGACGCCGCCGGCACGCGCGCGCCGGTACTCGGACGGCGTCAGGCCGGTCTGCGCCTTGAAGGCGCGGTTAAAGGGCCCGATCGAGCCGAAGCCGGCGTCGAGTGCGATGGTCAGGATCGGCACCTCGGCTTGCGCGGGATCGCCCAGCGCGGCTTCGGCCTCCGCCAGGCGGTAGCCATTGACGAAGGCACTGAAATTACGATGGCCGAGCTGGTGGTTGATCAGA
This sequence comes from Bradyrhizobium manausense, assembly GCF_018130615.1. GTDB lineage: Bacteria > Pseudomonadota > Alphaproteobacteria > Rhizobiales > Xanthobacteraceae > Bradyrhizobium > Bradyrhizobium manausense_A. The sequence goes on along the minus strand of NZ_JAFCKB010000001.1, from coordinate 499,513 downwards.
TGGCGCAGCCGGTATTCCGGAATGTCGAGCTTTTGTGACAACGTTGCGATGCTCAAATCCGGCTCGCGAAAGACCTTGTGGTGGTCGAGCAGGCGGCGCAGTGCCGTGAGTTCGGCGGCATTGGGCTCGGTCGCGAGCACCGCGGACGGCGGATTGCGCGGGATCCTGGCCGGCTGACTTTCCAGCGTGCTTGTCAGTGTCCTTGCCAGCGCAGGCGCAGGAATCAGCGACGTCTCGGCCGAGGCCTGCGTGCCCAGCACGGCGAACAGGAAAATCAGCGCCGTCAGGCCGGCCGCGTTGGCGAGGCTGAGCGACGCCGCCGAAAGGCCCCCGGGCCAGAGCCAGTCCGAGCCGATGATGAACAGTGCATAAAGCGCGGTGACCATCGCATACCAGACGCGGAGCCTTCGCCGCTTCTCCACGAGGTCGGTCGCACGCCCCGACAGCACGTGCCAGACGCCGAGCAGCAGCAAGGACACCGACAGACAGGTGCGCGCCACATCGACCGACATCGGATGCCTGAACATGTCGACCAGCGCGAACCCCATCAACGCAAGGCCGCCGACCCAATGGTACCACCGCAGGCGAAACTCGTCGACGAAGATGGCGCTCACCACCATCCAGAACGCCGCCGGCATCACGACGCTGACGAGATGGACCGGCATGCGCAGCGGCAGAGCCAGCGCATCGAAGCCCGGGGCCGAGTCGACGATATAGGCCGCGATGCTCAAGTTCAGCAATACGACATAGCGGCTGATGGGATTGCGCCGCGCGTCGCGCGCAGCCATCGCCACGCGGAAGAGAAGAATGACGACTGCCCCTCCTCGCAGCGCGGCTTCCAGGGTCGACATGCGATTCAGCGGTCCGATCGAAATCGTCGTTGTTAAAGGAACGGGAGAGAGTATCGCATCAAAGCCGCCTATTCTGCTTCTAAATATTTCCGATTGTTCAATGGCTATATTGGGCAACCCGTCCGCCAAGGGCCAACGGATCCGCGCCAGCTCCCGTGCCTATCGCCGACCGACCGGGCAAATCCAACTGCCGGGACCAACTCAGCACGGGATGCGACTTGGCGTCATTCCAGCCGAGCCCATCAAGAGCACGATCGACCTGCTCGAAAATTCCTGGAGTCGCTGAAGGCCTCGCTGACAGGTTCAACCTGCGGCGGGACAGGCCCGAGCCGCGCGACCAATCGCGCCGGCCCTTCGTTGATCGGGTCCTGATATCAGCAACGCGTCGTACGTCCGCTCCAACCACCCTTCGGCGCCCAGGGGTGGTTAGCCGCCTGTGTGGTCTCCGTCACGGCGACGCAGCGTGGTCGACGACATTCTCTTCGTGTCGCGCGGAATGATCCGCCCGATGTGACATGAGGAGATTGCAAATGCAGAACATGGCTCGCGAACTGACGGAGACCGAACTCGAGATGATCGCCGGCGGAAGCTTCTGGGGAAGCATTGCCGGCTTCTTCCGCGGCCTGTTCGGCGGCCCAGGCGACCTCCGCCGTCCGCTCGACCGCCCCTGATCTCAACTGATCTTTCGCAGCATCCGGACGGGGGCCGAAACGCGGCCCTCGTCCTCGCAGATTTCAGTGCCTGACATGCTCGAACACGACGATCACACCGGTCGGCTCGGGCTCATGCGCCATCAGGCGCGTCAGATCTGCATCGCTCCAGTCGGCGAGGCTGACGACTTCGCCGGTCTCGCGATCCGCACTGATCGACGGGGTTGGCTCGAGGACTTTCAATCCCATCTCGTCGACAAAGAAAGTATGTTCGCCGAACATGCTGTTGAGCTGGGGCATGGCGGGATGCTCGTCGGGCAGCACCTGCGCGCCGAGCTGGTTAACGGTCTGCTTCACCTGTTCGGATGTGAGCTTCATGAGCTGCTCCGTTCCATCATGTCGGGTTTCATGGCATGAACCAAGTCTTTTGGCCGGAGCGCGCGCGTTCCCCGCGCCTGTGCCGCCTGGCTCAGATTCCCGAACGGGTGCTGCGCACAAATGTTCCTCGGAAATGCATTTCGTGATCGCGCATTGCATCTGCCGTGCTCACGTCGCGGGATCGCCACATGATGTCCACGATCCACTCGCTTCCGCGCCAACCATCCCCTCCGCTACTCGCTTCGGTTCTCGCCAACCGACAGCGCACAGATGCGTGACAAATAGGTGTAGGGCAGACCGGTCTCCTCGGCCCAGGCGTTGAACTGCGCCTGCACCTTGGCGAGATCGCCTTTGGACTTGACCTCCTCGGCGATGTCGAGGCCGGCATCGCGCAGGCAGGCGACGACGTCCTTCGAGGTGACAAAACCGTCCCAGCCGACGAAGCGCAGCAACATCTGCCCGGTGTTGCCGCCGAGCCGGCTGCCGCGCTTGGTCAGAAGATCGAGCAAGCCGATCTCGTTGGATGGCGGCCACTTCGCCAGAAACCTGCCGAAGCTGCCGTGCTCTTTCGCGATCTCCTGCACGAAGGCGGCGTTGTCACGCACCGACATGATCTTGGCGCCGTTGCGCACGATCCGCGCGTCACGCAGCAGGGCCTCCCAGTAATCTTCAGGCTGGAAGCTGAGCTTGGCCGGCTGGAAGCGCAGAAAGGCGTCTTCGAAACCGTCCCACTTGGTGTCGATCACGCTCCAGGCAAAGCCCGCGCAGAACACGCGCCTGGTCATCTCGGCCAGGATCCGATCGTCGCCGAGCTTTGCCAGGCCCTTCAGATCGGGCTTGTCAGGCATCAGCCTGTCCAGCGCCTTGGGGCCGCCCTTGCGCTTCTCGGCGCGTGCACGAATGGTCTTGAAGGAAATCATACGAACAGCCGCGATGAAGGATGCTCCACGACATCAGAATTCGACGGCCCGGTCCAGCCTGCGACACTCTGCCCGATTTCACACGCCGCGGCATGCTCCCGGGCGCGCTGGTCCGCTTCTTGCTTCATGGCATTTTGGAATTCCCGGACATTTCGCCCTCTCTCCGACGGATGATCGATGCGCTGCCTGGTCGTGGCCGACCTGCACTACTCGCTGCCGCAGTTCGACTGGCTGGTCAGCGCGGCGCCCCAATTCGACCTCGTGATCTTCGCAGGCGATGCGCTGGACATCGGCTCGATGGTCGATTTCCGCGCCCAGATCGTGGTGGTGAAGAAATACCTCGCACTGATCGCGGCGCAGACCAGGGTCATTCTCTGCTCCGGCAATCACGACCTCGACGAGCGCAATGCGGAGGGCGAGAAGATCTCGCGCTGGATCTCGGAGGTGCGCGAGCTTGGCATCGCGTGCGACGGCGACAATCTCACCATCGGTGACACGCTGTTCACGGTGTGCCCGTGGTGGGACGGACCGCTGGTGAAGCAGCGCATCGTCGACCAGCTGCACGACGCCTCGCTCAACCGCGCGCAGCGGTGGATCTGGACACATCACGCGCCGCCGGCCAATTCACCGACGAGCTGGGGCGGCAAACGTTTCTTCGGCGATGTCGAGCTGGTGCAGTGGATCACACAATATCAGCCGTCGATGGTGATCTCGGGCCATGTGCATCAATCCCCCTTCATCACGGACGGCTCGTGGTACGACCGGCTGGGTGAGACCTGGGTGTTCAATACCGGCCTGCAACCGGGACGTCCGCCGTCATACCTCGTGCTCGATATGGATGAAAACAAGGCGTTCTGGCTGGCGGCGGGCGAGGCGCAGTGGATCGGCCTCGATGCAGCGCTGAAGCGACCGGCGTCGACTATCGAGCTGCCACCGGACTGGCTCACATCCTTGGATCGGATTGCCGATCCGAGCCTGGCGAGACCTCGAGCGGCGGCAGGTTGATCATGCTCTGCAGCACCTCGCCGACCATGGCGAGATGCGTGCCGTGACCGGCATATTGCCGCTTGAGATCGGCAAGATAAGTGTTGGCAGCATTGAGCCGCTGCGCCAGCATCCGCGCGATCAACAGCGCGACCTCCGGCTCCCGCTTGAGGAGCGAGGCAGCATCCGCGAATTCGTAAACAACCGAGTCGGAGCAAGCCCGCACCGTCGCCGTGTATGGCAGCCCCAGCAACACGGACATCTCGCCCAGCACCGCACCGGGCTCGGCAATGGTGGCGACCACCATGTCGCCCTTGAGCACCTCGAGCCTGCCGGTCATGAGCACGTAAAGGGGGCCGGATGCGCCGCCTTCGGTCAGCAGATGCGTGCCGGCCGCGATCTGCCGCTCAGTGCCACCGGTGCAATAATCCAGAACCGCGCGCATCGCCGCATACTCCCATCTTGGGAGATAGTAGAGCACGATGCGCGAGGAGATGCAGCGATTTTTGAGCCCACCGCACGCCCGCCCAGACTTTCGGCAAGCGACCTCAGCGTGACAGCCGCTTTGCGAAATGGATCGACTGCCAGTCTCCGAGGCCGGTATCCGCAAACCCGGCCTTCTTCGCAAGGCCGCGCATCTCGGCGTTGGTACGCGCGGTCTCGGCCGCGATCATCTCGTGACCGAGATCGCTGGCACGCCGCTCCATCGCCGTCACCATTTGCAGGCCGACGCCCGTGCGCTGAAAGACATCGGCCACGGAGATGGCGAAATCACCGTGCCGTGCGGCGGCGTCATAGGCATATCGCGTCTCGCCGATGATCGTGCTCGGACCTTCCTCCTGCCTGAGTTCGGCGAGCAGGGTGAAATGATTGGGATGGCTGACCTTGGCGATGCACTCGGCGGCAAGCAACGCGACGTCGGCGCGTGCGCCCATGAAACGCTTGTTGCGCGTTGTGGCGGAAAGACCGGTGAAATAGATCGAGAGGCCCTCGACGTCAGATGCATTGGCGGTCCGGATGCGGACCATTGCCTTGGCTTGATGCAGCTCGACAGCTGCATCCAGAGATAGCTGTGACATGCGCGAGGCTTTCGACAGGTTGCGGGAACAGCAGACCTAGCCGAAGCCGCGCTTTCGCCGCTTGGACGTGGCCGCCAATCTTGCGGCCAAAAGCGAACAGCGCATGCCGTAGCGCTGCACGTCACACAGAGACGGCACTCATGCGGCCTCGCGCCTCCCGACGCGCCGCTCCGGCCGCACGGCCGTCATCGATTGCTCTTCGGCATCCTGCGGCGCGCCCCAGAATTCCCGCACCGTCGGCCCCCATCGCAGCCGTCGCGCCCGCAAAAACTCGAGGATCTCGTGCGGCCAGACTCTGCGGCCCATCTGCGTGTACCAGCGCATGGCGTGACGCAGGCCCGCATCGCGCTGAAACAGCACGCGCCAGATCGCCTTGGGGCGACATTGCAGCACCATCTCCGTGAACTTGAACCACACCAGCACGCGCCACGGCGCCATGTAGCGCGTCGCCAGCACCTGATGCTTGTAGTCCCAGCGGCGGCGATCCGGCTGGATCACGCGGCGGTCGGCGGCAAGCCGGAAATATGGCGTCCAGCGATGCGGCGTGACGTAGAGGAGCTGAACCTGATCGGGATCGTAGGCGAGCAACTGCTTCAATCCACGCCAGTGATCGCGATCGGTTTCTTCTTCGAACCCGACCACCCAGGTCGCCATCGACAGGATGCCGTGCTGCCGCAACAGGCGGATCGCCTCGCGGTCGGTTGCGGTGGTGGCGCCCTTGCGGATCAGCTCCAAGGTCTTCTCGTCGGTATTCTCCAGCCCGAGCAGGAATCGCTGCCAGCCCGCCTTCTTGTAGAGATGCAGGATATCGGCATCGCGCACGATGTCGTCGGCGCGAGTCGAGCCCACCAGGATGAGGTCGACATTCTCGGCAATCAGCGCGTCCAGGAAGGCACGCCAAGCCTTTTTGGACACGGTCGGATTTTCGTCGGCGAAGTTGATGACCTTGACGCCGTGCTCGCGGTGCAGGCGCGCCAACTCCTTGGCGAAGCGAACGGGATCGCGATGGCGCCAGCGCGTCCAGAAGCCGCGCTGGCCACAATAATTGCACAGATGCGGACAGCCGCGCGAAAACTGCACCACCACCGAGCGCAGGCCGCCCCAGTATGAGTAACGCGCGTGATCGATCAATTCCCAGCCAATGCGATAGGCATCGAGATCGGCGATGACAGGCGCCGGCGGTGTCGCGCGCGGGCCCGCGGCGTCGCGGAACGCGATGCCGCTGATGCCGTCGAGATCGTGGCCATATTCCAGCGCCCGCATCAGGCGACGCGCGGTCTCCTCCCCCTCGCCGCGCACGATCGCGCTGACATAGGGCTCATCACGCAGAATCTCGCGCCAGTGATAGGTCGGGAAAACGCCGCCATAGACGATCAGAACGCGCGGCATCGCCTTCACCAGTGCCTGCGCAATCTCTGCAATTACCGGATGTCCGGAGGTCGAACCGGAATGGCCGAACAGCACGGCATCCGGAGCGAAGCGGCTCGCGGCGCTGATGATCTCTGCGATCGGCGTCGGGCCAAACTCGGCATCGATCAGCCGCACGGTATGACCGTCATCGATCAGTGGGCCGCCGATCGCGAGCAGGCCGAGCGGCGGCAGATGATCGTCCGGAATCCGGCTTCCGATCGAGGGATGAGGCACGTTGACGAGAAGAACACGCATGGACTTTCGCTCCCGCTTTGGTTGGCGTGATCGTCCGTCCCACTTCTGTGAAGAAGCCCAATCCCCCGACTGAACCTGAAGACATCGTCCGAAAGCTGGCGCGGAAATTCTTGCTCGGCCGCGCCTCAGCATCACGCCCGAGAAAGTGAGGGCACCTCCTCCGGCATGATGGCCTGGAGGCCGCCGAAGCGCCGCTCGCGACCATGGAAGGAGGCGAGCGCCGCGGCGAGATCGCCTGCATCGAATTCGGGCCACATCCGCTCGGTGAAATGCAGCTCGGCATAGGCGCCTTCCCAGAGCAGGAAGTCCGACAGCCGCTTCTCGCCGGAGGTGCGAATGATGAGATCGACGTCGCGCAAGCCAGCCTCGCCCGTGACGAGCTGCGAGAAGGCTTCGCGGGTGAGGCTGGTCAGCGCGGCAGCCTTCGCCGCCGCGTTGAGGATGGCGTCGCGCGCGGAATAGTCCACGGCTATGCGCAGATGCAACGTATTGCAGTGTGCGGTCGCGTCCTCCGCGCGTGCGATGGCGCTGGCGATGCCGTCCGGCAAGCGGTCGCGGCGGCCGATCACATTGAGCCGCACGCCGTTCTTCACCAGGCTCTGCACTTCATTGGCGAGATAGAAGCGCAGCAGCGTCATCAGCGCGGCGACCTCGGTTTTGGGCCGGCGCCAATTATCTGTCGAGAACGCGTAGAGCGTCAGGGTGCCGATGCCCTGCTTGGGCGCGGCCTCGACGATGCGGCGGATGGTCTCGACGCCGGCCTCGTGGCCGCGCACGCGCGACAGGCCGCGGCGCGTCGCCCACCGACCGTTGCCGTCCATGATGATGCCGACATGAAGCTTCTCGTTGTGAGACGTGACGTCACTTTGCATTGCAAAGTCTCCGGTCAAAAAGGGGGACGATCAGGTCGAGAGAATGCCGAGGCGGCCGAGCGGCGGTGCCTCGCGGCCGGCGGCCTTGGCGGCGTCGCGTACCAGCCGCTCGAGCACGGCGAGGTAATCGAGGAAACGGCGGCGGCCGGTCTTGGTCAGACGGCAGGTGGTGTGCGGGCGATTGCCCTCATAACCCTTGGTCACCTCGACCAGGCCTGCCTCCTGGAGCACGGCGAGATGACGGCTGAGATTGCCGTCGGTGAGGCCGCAGAGTTGCTTGAGGTCCGCGAACGCAAGTCCTTTCGGGTGAGCCATCAGCGAGGTCAGAAGCCCGAGCCTTGCCTTCTCGTGGATCACACGGTCGAGCCCCTCATAGGAGAAGGGCGCGCTGTCAGTCTTCGACATCGTTGTCTCCGGATGCGAAATACAGAATGGCCGCCATCACCGACTGGCCGATCACGAAAGGCAGTCCCATGGTCCATGGCGACAACATGTGGGTCCGGCTCGCCAGCACCACGACTGCAAAACCCGAGACGAAGTACCAGGCTCCGGCAAACGCCACGCTGCGCGGCAGCGAGCGGACCGACGCGAAAATGCCGAGCGACACCAGGATCTGCCACAAGCCCGGCAGGAGCCACAGCGTCTCGGCGGCAAACTTCCACATCACCACTGCAAGCAGCACGCCGGCGACGCCCGCAGGCAAAAACTGCTCGACCGCCTGGTGGATCATGGCGTCGGCAAGACCCGAATGATGACGACGCGAACGCGCGCGCATCTCGATCCAGATCACCAAGCCGGACAGCGCAGCTGCAAAGAACCAGCCGAGAAAGAAGCTGAGCGGCTCGCCCGTGGGATCACCGAGCAGCCAGAACTGCAGGATTGCGGTGACAAGCGCGACCACGCCTGTGGCGGCCATCGTCGCCGAACCATAGCCGCGGAACGCGGTGCCGGCCGCAATCTGACTGCGGATCGCCACGATGTCGGCCAGCGCTTTGTCGAGATCGCGCATTGGCAACGCCAAAACTCCGCTCCACCCGGTTCACGTACCAACCCAGTAACTTTGTATCGCAAAGTATACCGCATCACAAAGTGAAAGCAAGCCTGAGAGTCACCGCGAAAAGCATCCGGCGCGAACAGACAACTAGCGGTTGCGCAGAGCCTGCCCGCGCAGATAGGATGCAGCCTTAGCGACCCGGGGGAAGTCATGTGGTTGAAATCGTTTGTCGCCGTCGTTCTGTTACTGGTGAGTTTTGCCGGCGTCGCGCAGGCGAAAGGACCATTCGGCAACGTCAATGTCGGCAACTGGATCGGCGGCGCCTTCAGCAACGACGAGACCGGCGCCTTCTCCCATTGCGCAGCGACCGCGCCCTACGCGAACGGCGTCATCCTGGTTGTGAGCCAGAATGCCGCCGGCACATGGTCGTTGGCCTTCGCGAGTCCCGGCTACCACTTCACCAAGGGCGAGAATGCAGCGATCGACGTAATCTTTGACGGGCAGGAGCAGGCCAGGCTGTTCGCCACGGCCTACCAGCCCAACATGCTCACGGCCGTGATGCCGCTCAATGTCGTCCGCACGTTTCAGAAGGCGAGCCTGATGGTGGCGACAGCCGGCCGTGCGGTTCTGAATTTCGATCTGACCTCGACCGGGCCGGTGATCGCGGCCTTGGCCAATTGCGTGACCAAGGTGAAGGCTGACGGGCTCGACAAGGCCGGCGATTTCACCAAAGGTGCCGCTAAGCCAGCAGCTACGGCAGACAAGCAAGGCTCGCCGCCAACCGGCAAGCCCGGCAGAGGGGCCAAGAGTAGCTCCGGCTTCGGCACCGGCTTCGTGGTCAGCGCTAGCGGGCACATCGTCACCAACAACCACGTGATCGACGGTTGCAGCGAGCTCAAGGGCAATCTCACCGGCGAATCCGCGATGGTGTTGCGCGTGGTGTCTGCTGATGCCAACAACGATCTCGCTTTGTTGCAGGCGCCGTCGACGGCGACGTTCAAGGACTTCGCCCGGATCCGTGACCGCCCGATTCGGTCCGGCGATTCTGTCGTCGCGATCGGCTTTCCGTTCCACGGATTGCTGACCTCGGACTTCACCGTGACGACGGGCATTGTGAGCTCGCTCAGCGGCATGCGCAACGATTCGCGCTTCCTGCAAATCAGCGCGCCCGTGCAGCCCGGCAACAGCGGAGGCCCGCTGTTCGACACGACCGGTCAGGTCGTCGGCGTCGTCACCGGGAAGCTCGACGGATTGCGCGTCGCCGCGGCAACCGGCAGCATCCCCGAAAACATCAATTTCGCCATCAAGACCGGCGCGCTGCGCGACTTCCTCGACAATTCGGTGGTGCCTTACCAGACGACCGAGCCGAAGGGTGAACTCAAGACCACCGACATCGCCGGCAATGCCCGCGCCTATACGATGCTGATCTCTTGCAACGCCACGGAGCAGGCTGACGCGAAGAAGTAGCTACCGCGCGCCGAGGCGCGCTGCCGCGTCACCCCCGCTGTCATTCCCCGCGACCCTGCTACGCCAAGGCTTCGCCGGGGTTGAGATCTTGGGGCGCCGAAGCTTTAGCGTAGGCGGCAAGCAGGGAATCCAGTACGCCGCGGCTTCTCGATCAGACCACTCCCGTCTCGGAGTACTGGGTCGCCCGGCCAAGCCGGGCGATGACATCTTTGATGTAGGCCGAGTCCCCTCACCCGTGGCAGCACGCGCCCCTCGCCTGCGGCTCGTACTGGTCGTGCAGGCGGACCCAATCCATCGGATAGGGAAGACCTTCCTCGTGACGGCCGAGCGGCGTGAGATCGAGATACTGATACGCGGCGTTCATCATGTCGAGGCCGCGGGCGAAGCAGGAATAGGTGTGAAAGATCTCGCCGGCTTCGTTGCGAAAGAACACGCTGATGCCGGGCAACTCCGGTCCATAGAACGGCGTGGTACCAAAATTGTATTTCGGCACACCTTGCTCGATCTGCTCGCGCGTGAACGAGACCCCGTAATCGTAGTTGAAGGCGTTGCCGCCTGAAGATACCCAGTCGAAACGCCAGCCCATGCGCTTCTTGAACGCCTCGAGCTTTTCGACTGGCGCCAGCGAGATCGCGGCCATGGTGGTGTCGCGCGCCGCCAGATGCGGCACCATGCGCTCGAAACCATCGACCCAGAAGGAGCAGCTCTTGCAGGCCGCGTCCCAATCCGGCGCAAACATCACATGCTGGACCACCAGCTGCGGGCGCCCCCTGAAGAGATCGCCGAGCGTCACCTTGCCGTTGGGCCCGTCGAACACGTAGTCTTTATCGACCTTCACCCAGGGCAAGGCGCGGCGCTCCTCAGCCAGCCGCTCGCGGGCCTGAGAAAACTCCTTCTCGTGCGCCAGATGGGTTTTGCGAGCGGCGATCCATTGCTCGCGCGACACGACCTGATGTTGCTGCATGATGTCCTCCTCTGACAGGGATCAGGCGACGAATGCGTCGAGCTTGTCGAAGAACGAGCTCCAGCCGCGCTGATGGTTATCGCGCGCGATTTCGTCGAAAAACTGAGCATGATGAAAGATCATCAGCGTACCGGCGCTGTCGGGCTTCAGCGTGATCGTCACCAGCGATTCCCGCTCCGGCGTCGAATGCCAGGCCCAGGTGAAGACCAGCCGCTCGTTTGGCACGACCTCGCGGTAGATGCCGCCCGCCTCGAAATATTCGCCGTCGTCGCGGGTGAACGAGATACGGTAGCGGCCGCCGGTACGAACATCGAGCTCGGCGTTCAGCGTCGCCGGCCTCATGTTCGGAGGCCCGAACCATTGCACTAGCTGCGCGGCTTGCGTCCAGGCGGCGAAGACCTTTTCCGGCCGCGCACGGAGCCGGCGCGTGAGCGTGAGGCTTGGACCTTCGGTTGCGCGTTCGGCGGCACTGGCGGCTGCATTGACCATGATTTGTCCTCCACAAAGGCGGCAAGGCGGTCGAAGCTTTCGGACCAGAATTGCGCGTAGCGATTGAGCCAGTTCATCGCCTGCTCCATCGGCTGCGCGGTGAGCCGGCAGGAGACCGTGCGCCCGGTCTTTTCGCGCACGATCAAGCCCGCATCGGTGAGCACATCGAGATGCTTCATGATCGCCGGCAGCGAGATCGCGAACGGCGTCGCCAGCTCGCTCACCGACAGGCTGTCCTTTTCGCCGAGACGCGCCAGCAGCGCGCGCCGCGTCGGATCGGACAGTGCAGCAAAGGTGCGATCGAGCGCCTCATCCCGATACTTAACCATACGGTTTAGTATAGGCGCAAACGCCGTTCCGTCAAGTGGGAACCGGCGCCAAGAAAAAAGCCCCGCCTTACGGCGGGGCTCCGTTCACGCTCACGCGCGAGTCCGCTACTCGACCTTGAGGCCGGCGAACTCGACGACCTTCTTCCATTTGGCGGTCTCGGCCTCGATCTCCCGGCCGAATGCCTCCGGCGTCTCGACCAGCGGATCACCGCCGAGCTCGACCAGGCGCTTGGTCATGTCGGGCTCCTTCATGAGCGTGTTGATCTCGTTGTTGAGCTTGGCGATCAAGTCCTTGGGCATATTCTTCGGCGCACCGATGCCGAACAGCGCGCTCGCTTCGTAATCCTTCACGGTCTCGCCGATCGCGGGCACATCGGGCAGTTGCGGCGAGCGCTGCGCCGTGGTGACGCCGAGCGCGCGAAGCGAGCCGGAGCGGATGTGCTGGATGATCGAGGGCATGTTGTCGAAGATCACCTGCACCTGGCCGCCGAGCATGTCGGTGATCGCGGGCGCCGCACCGCGATAGGGCACGTGCTGCATCTTGCAGCCGGTCATCGCCATGAACATCTCGCCGGACAGATGCACCGAAGTGCCGTTGCCGGAGGACGCCATGTTCACCTTGCCGGGATTGGCCTTCACGTAGTCGATGAACTCGGCGACGGTCTTGGCCGGCACGTCCTTGTTGACGGTCATCACGTTCGGCACGCGCTGGAAGGCGGCGATCGGCGCGATGTCGCGGACGAAGTTGAACTTGAGGTTGGCATAAAGCGTGGAGTTGATGTAGTTCGCCGGATTGACCAGCAATACGGTGTAGCCATCCGGTTCGGCATTCACCACGGATTCGGTGCCGATATTGTTGCCGGCGCCCGGCTTGTTCTCGACCACGAATTGCTGGCCGAGCTTTTCCGACAGGCGCTGGCCGATCAGCCGCGCCAGGATGTCAGTGGCGCCGCCCGGCGGATAGCCGACCACGAACTTCACCGGCCGGGACGGATAGTCCGCTGCAAAGGCCTTCGACAGCGGGCTGGCTGCAAGCGGGGTGGCGGCGAGCAGGCCGAGCGCGGAACGGCGGGTGATCATCTCAAGGGTTCTCCCAGGTGTTGTTCTTGAAAAGCAGCTGTCTTGAAAGTCGCGGCAGCGGCGTTGTAACAAAGCGCGCCACGCGCGGAAAGTGCGCAACGTCCATGGCGACGAAAGGATAAGGCATGCCAGTCAAGGTTCAGGCTCTCGATCACCTCGTGATCAACGTCGCCGACGTCGCTGTCACCACCGAGTGGTATCGCAAGATTCTGGGCATGGAAGTCAAGGTGTTCGATCCCGGCGGCGGCAAAGCGCCGCGGACCTCGCTGCAGTTTGGTCAACAGAAGATCAACGTGCGGCCGCGCGACGCCGACAAGCTGGAGTGGTTCACCGCCGACCACCAAACCGCCGGCAGCGAGGATCTGTGCTTCCTCACCTCCTCGACGCCCGACGAGGTCATGACGCATTTGAAGGCCCACGGAGTTGCGATCGAGGAAGGCCCGGTTCCCAAGCAGGGCGCGCGCGGTACGTTGCGATCGGTCTATTGCCGGGATCCGGATGGTAGCCTGATCGAGATTTCGTCGTACGCAGATTAGATCTTCTCCCCACCGCCGCGCCGTGTGATGGCGGTAAGACGCAATCATCAAGAGGCAGCCGCGATCAGGATGCAGGCTGCACGGGGGAGTCATGTCCATTCAACGGACCGCAACCGGAATCGTGGGCCCGTCCGACGGACTCGATGTGCCGTGGCACGGCTTCTTTCTCACCGGCGACCGCGTCGAGCGCCTGGAGAACGGCTTCATCAGGTTCGGCGACCGCGCCAAGGACATGCTGAAGGTCGGCGGCGAGAACGTCGCGGCCTCCGAGATCGAGCAGGTGATCGCAATCGTCCCCGGCGTGCGCGAGGCCGCGGTGGTAGCGAAGAAGCATCCGATGCTGGACGAGGTGCCCGTTGTCTTCATCATCCCGCATGGCGGTGTCGCGGGCGCGGCACCGGATCTTCCGGACCGCGTGATCGCGGCCTGCCGCGAAGGCCTCGCCGACTTCAAGGTGCCCCGCGAGATCCACCTTGTCGACGACATGCCGCGCTCGACCCTGGAGAAGGTGGCGAAGGCAGAGCTACGGAAGATGGTGGGATGACTTTGTAGGGTGGGTTAGCCGAAGGCGTAACCCACCCTACGGCATCTCGCCTAGAACGACCCCAGCGCCACGGGACGGAACGCCTGCAGCAGTTGCTGGTCCAGCTTGCCGCCCATGCCTTCCATCATCGTGAAGGCACGCGAATGCGTGAACGGCATGCGATAGGCTCGCTTCTCCACCAGGGCGGCATAGATGTCGACGATCGTCGTCAGCCGCACGATGTCGCTGATCTGGTTCGACGACAGCCCGTTCGGATAGCCCGAGCCGTCGAGGAATTCGTGGTGATGCAGGACGACGTCGAGCATCTCCGGCGGGAAGCCGCCTTGCGCCGCAAGCGCGTCATAGCCACGGCGCGGATGATGGCGGACCTCGGCCATTTCCTCGTCGGTGAGCTTGCCGGGCTTGTCGAGCAGGTTCGAGGGAACGAAGGCCTTGCCGACATCGTGCAGCAGCGCCGCGCGGGTCAGCCGGCGCTGATCGTCCTCGCGCATGCCGAGATGCTGCGCGAAGGCGACCGCGAAGCCGGTGACGAACAGGCAGTGGCGGTAGCTGCCGACATGGTGGCAGCCGACGGTGGTGAGCCATTCGCGCAGCGAGGAGTGCTTGATCGCTTTCAGGATCTTGTTCTCGGCGGCGACGACGTCGTCGAAGGTCAGGGGCACGCCGAGCGGCAGCCTCTCGAACATCTTCGTCAGCACCGCATGCGCCGCCTCGACGCCGCGGTTGAGCGTCTTGCCGCGATCGGTCGCGTCATAGGTCGCAGTGTCCGGGAACGCGGCGCGGATGCGCTGCAGGATCGCGTCGGGCTGCAGCGGCCGCGAGATGGTGTCGGTGGCGCCCAGCGCCCACGCCTGCATGGTGCCGTGGTGCAGGGCGTCCGCCAGCACGAACAGCCGCGGCATCGAACGATAGCCTTCGCCGCGCAGCCTGTTGCGCACGCGCTGTACGCTCTCGGGCGAACGCAGGTTGATGTCGACCACGAGGCCGGAGAGTTCGCGTGACGGCTGTTCAGGGATTTCCTGTGTCGTCACCGTCGCAACGTCGCCGACCGCCTTCAGGATGCTGGCGAGCTCGGTGCTCGCATCGCTCCGGTCGGAGGCAAGCAGAAGCCGGCGTTTGGCGGCGGATTTGGCTGGCGCGTTCATGGCTTCCCCAAGAGCACGGGAGTGTATTCGGCGTCAGCCTAAGCCGGATCAGGTTCTCCGGCCCTTAAGAGGCGTGCTCAACGGAACCTTGGCGAATTGCACGCAATTTTACGGATGCGCGGAACCCGAACCGCGAAAACAACCCCATGCACAGTAGACGGGCCCTTGAAAACAAAGGGGATTTTAACCCCGCCGTCGTCCCCCGGCTTGACCGGGCGATCCAGGACTCCGAGATGGCGCGGCTTGAACCGAGAAGCCGCGGCGTACTGGATGCCCCGCTTTCGCAAAGCATGACGGAGAGTGTGGGGATGTAGCGCGCAAAAAATCCGCCGGAGGCTACCCCTCCGGCGGATCATCTCATTCCGCGATGGCAGCTCGCCTTACGCCTTCATCGCCCCCTTCACGGCCTCGGCCGTAATCGGCAGCGCCCGGACGCGAGCGCCACTGGCATTGAAGATGGCGTTGCCGATGGCGGGAGCGACGACCGTCACCGCGGGCTCGCCGACGCCGGTGGCCTTCTCGCCATTGGCGATCACCGCGACTGCGACCTCCGGCATCTGGCTCATGCGCAAAGGCCTGTAGCTGTCGAAGTTGGTCTGCTCGATGCCACCGTCCTTCAGCGTCGCCTTCTCGTACATCGCCAGCGACAGGCCCCACAGCGCCGCACCCTCGACCTGGGCGCGGATGTTGTCGGGATGCACCTGCGTGCCGACGTCGGTTGCGACCGTGAGCTTCTTCACGGTCACCTCGCCCGAGGGCGCGACAGCGACGTGCGCGACGCAAGCCGTCCAGCTTGCGGTCGCGCGTTCCTGCGACGACACGCAGGCCACGCCCATGCCCTCGCCCTTCGGCAGCTTCTTGGTGCCGTAGCCGGCGAGGCCCATCGCCGCGAGCAGGGTGTTGCGCAGCCGCTGCGCGCCGCCGTCGTTCTTGCCGGCGCCGTCGAGCAGCGAGATGCGGTATTGCGCCGGATCCTTGCCGGTCGCAGCCGCGATCTCGTCGATCATGCTTTCGACCGCCCAGAAGGTCCAACCCGGCGCCACCGAACGGAGCTGACCCGACGGAGTGGCGTTGTGCGCCATCTCGTTCTTGATCGCCCGCACATGATGGTTGGGCACGGTGTAGAAGAAGTCCGATCCGTTCACGGTGAAGGAATCGAGCGGCCCCTTCTTGTCGACCGAGGGCGTGAGGAAATCAGGAATTCCCCAGCGCGCGGTCGGCCAGGCCGAGACCACGTCGTGGCTGAGCGCGACGAGCTTGCCGTCGCCGTCCACGCCGGCCTTCACTTTCTGGTAGGTGAGCGGACGCGAGAAATCCATCGTCATGTCGTTCTCGCGCGTGTAGATCACCTTCACCGGCTTGCCCACGGCCTTCGCCGCCTGCACGGCCGGCACCATCATGTCGGCATCGAGCCTGCGGCCGAAACCGCCGCCGAGCCACATCTGGTGCATCACCACGAATTTTGGATCGATCCCGGCCGCGCCTGCCGCAATCGCGCCGGAGCGCGTCGCGAACTGGTTGCCGGAATAGATGTGCAGGATGTCGCCCTTGAACTCCGCGGTGGCGTTCATCGGCTCCATCGGCGCGTGGATGTTGATGCTGGTGGTGTACTCCGCCTCCAGCACCTTGGCAGCCGTGCCGAGGGCGGCTGCGGGATCGCCGTCCTTGACGAAGAACTGGCCGGAATCGTCCAGACCCTGAAGCCGCTTGGCTTCATCGAGCAGCGACTGGCTCGACAGCTTCGCATTCGGGCCGCCCTCATAGCTGATCTTCAGCGCTGCCGCCGCCTTCTTTGCATTGGCATAAGTGCCGGCGACCGCGACCACCCAGCCCGACGTCGTCTGCGTCTTGTCGTCGAGGATGACGGCCTTGATGAAGCCCGGCACGGACTTCGCAGCCGAATCGTCGACCGATTTCACCGTGGCGCCGAAGCGCACCGGCGGCGTGACGATCGCGCCATAGGCCATGCCCGGAATCATCACGTCGATGCCGTACTTGGCCGTGCCGTTGGTCTTGGAGGGGATGTCGAGCTGCGGCACCGACACACCGATCATGGTGTATTGATCCGGAGTCTTCAGCTTGATCGCCTTGATCTCGTCAGGCGTGAAGGTCTTGGTCGCCTTGCCGCTCTTCACGATGTCGGCAAACGACATCTGCTTTTTCGATTTCGGGTGCGAAACCATGGAGTCGCGGACGACGAGCTCGTCCTTGAAGTAGGGCGGCAAGCCCATGGCCGCGGCAGCGGCCTCCGTCAGGGCCATGCGGCCGGCAGCGCCCGCGCGGCTCATCGCCTCGAAGTTCATCATGGTCGACCAGCTTCCGCCGGTGATTTGCGCCCCCAGCACGGGGTCGTTGAACTTCGGATCGTTGGAGGCGAGGTTGACCCGCATGTCGCTCCACTTCGCGCCCAGCTCCTCGCAGACGATCTGCGCCATGGTGGAGGCGATGTGCTGACCCATGTCGGCCTTGCCGCAGGTCACGGTGACCAGGCCGTCCGGCGAGATCGAATACCAGACGCTCGGCTCGAAATTGGCCGGCGCCGCAGCGAGCGCTTCGCCGATACCGGGCACGCCGGCATAGCCGAGCACGAGACCTGTCGCGGCCGTGCCGACCAGGAAGGAGCGGCGGCTGAGATCGGTCGTTTCGGGTGTGACGTTCTTCACGTGCTGATTCATGTGGGCCTCCGCTCGTTGCCGGCGGCGGATGCGGTGCGCATCTCGGTGGCGGCGCGCATGATTGCCTTCTGGATCCGCGAGTAGGTCATGCAACGGCAGAGATTGCCGTCCATATGCGCCACGACCTCTTCCTTGGTCGGATTGGCGTTCTTCGCCAGCAGCGAAGCCGCCTGCATGATCTGCCCGGACTGGCAGTAGCCGCATTGCGGCACCTGCTCGGCGATCCACGCCTTCTGAAGCGGATGATCACCCTTGGCGGAAAGCCCTTCGATGGTGGTGATCTTCTTGCCGGCGACATCGCCGACCATGGTCTGGCACGAGCGCACGGCTTCGCCGTTGACGTGCACGGTGCAGGCACCGCACAGGCCGGCACCGCAGCCGAATTTCGTGCCGGTCATTTGCAATTGTTCGCGGATGGCCCAAAGGAGCGGCGTGTCGTTTGCCGCATCCACGGACATACTCCGCCCGTTGATCGTGAGCGTTGGCATAGGCGTCTTCCCCTGCCGGTGCATGAAGCCGCTTACGGCGGCAACTTGAGCAGCAGACGCCCACCGGGCTGGCGCCCACCTTGCGCGCGAGAATGATCGGGTTCGCGGCGAGAGGCAAATGCAATTTGGAATCGATCGAAACTAACTCGGCATCGGCTTGTTGTGCGCTGCGACACCCGCGCTGATGTTAGCCACTGAACGCAACAAGTAGAGCACGCGAGGCATAAGCGCCGAATGCGCTCAGGCAGTTTCTTCGAAGTAACTTGGCAGGCTAGGATGAGGCCGCAGACTCGGGCTTCCCTTCCCCCCTTGCGGGAGAGGGTGCACCGGTGTTGCCGCGAGAAGAAAAGAAAGAGGCGGAGACAATGCCAAAGATCGATCGGGACGGCGTCGGCATCTATTACGAGATTCACGGCGACGGGCCGCCGCTGCTGCTCACCCATGGCTATTCCTCGACCTCAGCGATGTGGCACGGCCAGATCGATGCGCTGGCGCGCGACCACCGACTGATCTTGTGGGACATGCGCGGGCACGGGCAGTCCGATTATCCCGACGACCCCAAGGCCTATAGCGAGGCGCTCACCGTCGGCGACATGGCGGCGATCCTCGATGCGGTCGGCGCCAGGCGCGCCATCATCGGCGGGTTGTCGCTCGGCGGCTACATGTCGCTCGCGTTCTATCGCACCCATCCAACACGCACGCGCGCGCTGCTGATCATCGACACCGGTCCGGGCTTCAGGAAGGACGATGCGCGCGAGGCCTGGAATGCGCGGGCGCTCGCCACCGCCGACAAGCTCGATCGCGAAGGTCTCGACGTGCTGAAGGCGGCCACGCGCGAGCGCGCCACCGCCAGCCATCGCAACGCCAGGGGATTGGCGCTCGCCGCGCGCGGCATGATGACCCAGCGCGATGCCGCGGTGATGGAGCTGCTGCCCGGCATCAAGGTGCCCAGCCTGATCGTGGTCGGCGCCGACGACACACCGTTCCTGGCGGCGTCCGACTACATGGCGGCAAAGATCCCCGGCGCACAAAAGGTCGTGATCCCCGCCGCCGGACATGCCGTCAACATCGACCAGCCCAAGGCTTTTGTTGACGCCGTGGTGCCTTTCCTGAAGAACTTGCCGGAATAGACGACGAGACGAGGATCACGAAAATGAAGCGGGCAATCTTGGCTGCGGGCGCAGCGCTTCTCTCCATGGCGGCGTCCGTGCAGGCCGAGCCCTTCGGCACGGTGCCGCTGCGCCGGCCCTTCGTCGAGACCTTGTCGAACAACACGCCTCTGGCGTTCGGGATGGATGCGGATCAGACCGCGCACGCACTCGGACAACCCCTGCAATATGTCCGGGGCCGCCCCGGCAACGAGATCTATCTCGCCCTTCGCGACATCGGCGGCAGTGGATTGGTGCCCTACCGTCACCGCCTGTTCCTGCAATTCCGTCACGGACGGCTGGCGGGATGGAAGGAGGATTACGGCGAGAACTGGATGTGGGAGTGATCGCTGCTCTTCGTGTCTCAGAGAAATCGTATCCGCGGTTTTGCGTTGAAGTTGCCCCATCGTCATGCCCGGGCATGACGAGTTTGCGGAACGAGCAGAATTCTCAATCAACGAACAACCAAGAAGGACAACCCGCGTGGGACAAGACATCCAACTGACGGCGTCGGACAATTTCCAGCTCGGCGCCTATCGCGCCGACCCCTCGGGCACGCCGAAAGGCGCGGTGGTGGTGATCCAGGAGATTTTTGGCGTCAATCATCACATCCGCTCGGTCTGCGACCGGCTCGCGGGCGAAGGCTATGTCGCGATCGCACCGTCGATCTTCGATCGCACCACGCCGAACTTCCAGTCGGGCTATACGCCCGACGAGATCGCGGAAGCGCGCAAGTTCGTCGCCAGCCCCGATTGGAATGCGATGCTGCGCGACACGCAGGCCGCGATCGACGCGGTCAGAAGCGCCGGCCCGGTCGGCATCATCGGCTTCTGTCTCGGCGGCAGCATCGCCTTTGTCGCGGCGACGCGGCTCGCCGGCCTGAAAGCCGCCATCGGCTATTATGGCGGCGCCGTCGTGCGCTTTGCGGATGAGAAGCCGAAGGTGCCGACGCAACTGCATTTCGGTGAGAAGGATGCCGGCATTCCTCTCACCGATGTCGAGAGCGTCAAGGCGAAGCGGCCCGATGTCGAGGTCTTCATCTATCCCGGCGCCCAGCACGGCTTCCATTGCGACGAGCGGCAAAGCTACGACAAGGCGAGTTCCGATATCGCCTGGCCGCGTAGCATGGCGTTCTTTGCGAAGCATTTGACGTGACGTCGCAGACGCCGTTCCGGACCGGCTAGCTGCGCAGGCCCAGCCTTCGCAGCCGATAGTCGAGCTGAGCCCGGCTGATCTTCAGCGCACGCGCCGCGGCCGAAACATTGCCGCCCGCATGCGTCAGTGCCGTTTCATAGATGGCACGCTCGACTTCCGCAAACGATTCATTGCCCTGGAATTGCGGAGTGTCGGGCGTCCCGTGCTGCGGCGGCCCGTCCTGATGAAGAGGCACACGTCCGAGCCGTCCGTCACTCGTGAGCTGGATCGAGAACGGCGGCAGCAGTTCGGAACTGCTGAAGAGATGAGCAACGTCGATCACTCCGCCATCCTCGGCGTAAACGACCCCGCGCTCGATCAGATTCTGCAATTCCCTGATGTTGCCCGGATAGTCGTATTTCAGCAGCGCGTCGGTGGCGCGGCCGCTGAAACCGGTCAAGCGACGCCCATGGCGCGCCGAATAGACGCCCAGAAAATGCGCCATCAGGAGCGGGATGTCATCTCGACGTTCGCGCAGCGGTGGGATCGCGATCGGGAACACGCAGAGCCTGAAATACAGATCCTGCCGGAATCGCCCGGCGGCAACTTCCGCGCTCAGATCGACGTTGGAGGCGGCGACCACCCTGACGTCAAGCGAGATTGTCTTCGATCCTCCGACCCGTTCGATCTTGCGCTCTTGCAGCGCCCGCAGCACCTTTCCTTGCGCCGAATAGGTCAGCGACGCAATTTCATCGAGAAAGAGCGTACCTCCCGCGGCACGCTCGAAGTAGCCTGCGCGTGACGCAATCGCGCCGGTATAGGCCCCCTTCTCGACACCGAACAATTCGGACTCCACAAGCTGCTCGGGAATCGCCGCACAGTTGATCGCGACGAAGGGCCCTTCAGGGCGCCGACTCATCGCGTGCAGTTGGCTCGAGAACAGCTCCTTGCCGACGCCGGATTCACCGACGAAAAGCACCGTCGCATCGGTTGCGGCGACACGCTCCAATTGGCGCCGCGTGCGCACGAACGCAGCCGAAACGCCGACCGCAACGTCGCCTCTCGCCTCGATAGTGGCGGACGGCTCGCCTTTGGCAACGGCACTTCCGCCCGCGGCGCGGACCGGTCGGCTCTTCCACTCCAGGCCGAAATATTGCCGCTCCGGCGCATCGTCGCCCCAGGCGTCCGCATGTTGCCCGATCACCACGCAGCGCGAGGCGCCCATGCCGGCGCACTCGACCTCCCGAAAGATCACCGGCTTGCCGAACAGTTTTGTGGTGTAGCCGGAGGGATAGCCGATCTGCAGCCAGCAGACTGGCTCGGTGGCGGGGCCGTAGCTTGCCAGGTGCTCGGCGGCTTCGGACGAATCATCCCAGTAGAACTCGCCGAAATAGGTCCCCTTGTCGCGGTCGAACTCGAAATGACGCGTCGTGACTTTGACGAACCCTTCCAGCGTGTGGACGCGAGGGCCGGCGGCGAGCGCGTGGGTGAGATCTTCGTTGGGAAAGCGCTTCTGAATCAACGCCGCGTCGCGCGCGCCCTGCATGTAACCGACCCGCATGAAGATCGCCTTGGCGGCTTCGACGCCGAAGGCGTCGATGATCTCGGCACGCAATCGTCCGAGCACCTGGGACTGCATCAAGACCATGCGCTGGTCGTTGAGCCAGATGCGGCCGTCGCCGAGCGCAAAGTGGAGGGATTCAGCGAGGTCGTCGAAGGTCGGCGGTGCGCCGGTCCTGACCTCGCTGCTCGCGCCCCGGCTCAGAATCCGGGCGGCCCGGCGCGACGCCTCGGCCAATGAAATCAGAGCGTCTGGGTCCGACACGGCCCCTCTATTTTCTCAAATGATGAAATCGACCTTTAAGCCCATTTCATCATTTGAGAAAGATGGAAACGCCCGACCAAGAAACCAAGCGGCCCCAGACGGGGCTTTTCGTAACCAATATCGCATTGATTTTATTACACTATTTATCCTGCGCCGAGAGCCAGATCAAAAGCATCGAGGGGCCCTGGCATCCGGCTTGCTAATGCCCCCGCACGAAGGGAAGGACAACGATACAAGAGGGCTGGCATGCAAGGCCACGGCGGGCAGATCCATGCCTGTCCACCGACTGTGCGCCTTTGCGTCTCGTTTTCCTCCCTGCTCCGCCGGCGTCATGCCGCCGATGCGTCAACGACAGCCGCACAACGCGGCCACGGGAGGAAATTTGATGAACACACAGGCTCACAACTTCATTGCCGTCGAACGTTGGCACGGTAAGGCGTTCCTCGGCGAGTGGTGCGCGACCGGCGGCGGCGTTACCGACGTGAGCGATCCCGCGACGCGCGCAGTGCTGGGCTCCGTAGGCATCGGCGATGCGACTGATATTGCGAGGGCCGCACGCGCGGCGCGTCTTGCCCAGCCGACCTGGGCGGAGAAGCTCCCGCAGGAACGCACCGCAATCCTCAACAAGGCGGCTGACCTGCTCGAACGAAACGGCGAAGAATTGATCGGCTGGATCATGCGCGAGAGCGGCTCGATCCAGCCGAAGGCCGCGATCGAGATCGAGCATGGCGCGGGCTTCGTGCGTCATGCCGCTGCCATCGCTCTCGAGCCCAACGGGATCCTGCTGCCCTCGATGGAGCCGGGCCGCTCCAACACAGCCAAGCGCGTGCCGCATGGCGTGGTCGGCGTAATCTCGCCGTTCAACTTCCCGCTGGTGCTTTCGATCCGCGCCGTCGCCGCGGCGCTCGCGGTAGGCAATGCGGTCGTTCACAAGCCCGATCCGCGCACGGCCGTGTCGGGCGGCATCATCATCGCGCGAATCTTCGAGGAAGCCGGCCTGCCTGCTGGCGTGCTCCAGGTCGTGCCAGGCGGCGCTGTGGCAGGTGAAGCGATGTGCGCCGATCCCAACATCGCGATGATCTCCTTCACCGGTTCGGCAGCGGGCGGCAGCAAGGTCGGCGAAGTCGCCGGTCGCCATCTCAAGAAGGTCCAACTCGAGCTCGGCGGCAAGAATTCGCTGATCGTGCTCGACGATGCCGATCTCGACATCGCGGCGTCCAACGCCGCCTGGGGCGCCTTCCTGCACCAGGGTCAGATCTGCATGTCGACCGGCCTCGTGCTGGCGCAGAAGAACGTCGCCGAAGGCCTGGCGAACCGGATTGCTGAAAAGGCGCGTCATCTGCCTGCCGGAGACCCCTCATCCGGGCGCGTCGCGCTCGGACCGATCATCAGCGATGCGCAAGTCGAGAAGATTCAATCCATCGTGGACGATGCAGTGGCCAAGGGCGCACGGCTACTCGCCGGCGGCAGCCATGACGGCCGCTACTACCAGGCGACTGTGCTCGCCGACGTGAAGCCCGGCATGCTCGCCTTCGAAGAGGAGATTTTCGGACCAGTCGCCTGCATGGTCAGCTTCGCGACGGACGACGATGCGGTCGCGCTAGCCAATCTCTCCGAATATGGCCTCGCCGCCGGCGTCATTTCGGGCTCGGTCGCGCGCGCCCGCGCTGTCGGGGAGCGGTTGAATGTCGGCCAGCTCCACATCAACGACCAGACGGTGAATGGCGGCCCGTTCGCGCCGTTCGGCGGCCGCGGCCGCTCCGGCAATGGCAGCCGCGTCAGCGGCCCCGCGATCTGGGAAGAGTTCACGCAGTGGGTGTGGACCTCCGAGAAACCGCAAGCGACGCCGTACCCGTTCTGAGCTTCCTACCTGCGCCCGGCGCGCTGCGCCGGACGCGCCCACGACTTCCAATTCTGTTGCAGCAACTTTCATTCCCGACCGGAGATCCCACCATGAAAATTCGTGCCGCAATCGCCCGCGAAAAGGGTGCGCCGCTCAGCCTCGAAACCATCGAGATCGAAACCCCGCGCGCCGACGAAATCCTCGTGAAGGTGGCCGCGACCGGCGTCTGCCACACCGATCTCGTCGTGCGCGACGGAATGCTGCCGACGCCCCTGCCGGTCGTGCTCGGCCATGAAGGAGCCGGCATCGTCGAAGCCGTCGGGGCCGCCATCAGCAAAGTGAAGCCGGGCGATCACGTGGTGATGACGTTCAACTCCTGCGGAGCCTGCCCGAGCTGCCGCGACCACGCGACGACCTATTGCCACGAATTCTTCCCACGCAACTTCTTCGCCGCCCGGGTCGACGGCACCAGCGGCCTCTCTGCGGACGGTGAGCGTATCAACGGCAACTTCTTCGGCCAGTCGTCATTCGCAACCCATGCGCTGTGCCACGAGGCGAATGTCGTGAAGGTGCCAAGCGACGTGCCGCTCGACCTGCTGGGCCCGCTCGCCTGCGGCGTGCAGACCGGGGCCGGCGCCGTCCTGAATGCCCTGAGAGTGTTACCTGGAAAGTCCTTTGCCGTGTTCGGCGCGGGCTCGGTGGGTCTGTCTGCCCTGATGGCCGCCGTCGTCGTCGGCGCAACCAAGATCATCGCCGTCGACACCAAGCCGTCCCGGCTTAGCATCGCCAGGGCGCTTGGCGCCACCCACACGATCGATCCGACCACGGTCAATCCGGTCGAGGAGATCATGCGCATCACCGGCAGCGGGCTCAATTTCGCGCTCGACACCACCGGCGTGCCCACGGTGATCCGCAGCGCTGTGGAGAGCCTCGGTCCGCGCGGTGCCTGTGGCATCCTGGGAGCATCGGGACCGGATGCCGAAATCGTCCTCAACGAGACTCACTTCATGAGTGGCGGACGCCGCCTCATCGGCATCGTCGAAGGCGAGTCCAACCCGGACACCTTCATTCCGATGCTGATCGACCTCTACCGGCAGGGGCGCTTCCCCTTCGACAAGCTCGTGAAGTTCTACGCGCTCGACGAGATCAACAAGGCGATCCACGCCTCGGAAACCGGCGAGGCCATCAAGCCGATCGTGCGGATGAACTGAGCGGCGTCGCCGTTTCCGCACGCGGGGCCGGCGCAGCAACAGATCGGTCGCATCACGATACGCGACGAATCCGGGCCGGCGCGACCGGCGGTCGGTTCGCCACAAAGGAGTGAACGTGTCCAAGCAGCAGCTCGCAGCTATCCTTGAAATCAGCGCCCAATTCCCACCGCCGGAGAATGCCGGCCCGCCGGAGATGCGAGCGTGGTTCGAAGCCATCAATGCCCCGACGCCGATCCCCGAAGGAATCATGGTTGAGCGGGTTCCGGCAGGTCCGGCGGGAGGCGACCTGATCCGCTTTAGCGGCGCGGACGACAAGCGCCTGATCATCTATTTCCACGGCGGCGGTTTCTTCTTCGGCTCGTCGCGTTCGCATCGCGTGATCGCGGCAAATCTTGCGCGGCTCTCGGGCGTTCCGGTTCTTGCCGCCGACTATCGGCTTGCGCCGGAAAATCCTGCGCCTTTCGCGCACGACGATGCGTTCGCAGTCTACGAATGGGCGCTCGATCGCGGCTATCCGGCATCCGCCATCGCTCTGAGCGGCGATTCCGCAGGCGGCAACCTTGCGCTCGCCGCCGCGGTCCGGGCGCGAGACGCCGGACGGCCCGCACCTGGCGCATTGATCCTGATGTCGCCGGCGCTCGATTTCACGGGCCAGAGCGAGTCGTATCGAACGATCAGCGACGCGCCCTTGCTGACGCCGCAACTGATGTCGCTGTTCACGAATGTCTATATTGGCAAGGGCGATCCGAAGTCGTCGCTGGTGACGCCGTTCGACGACGACCTGTCGAAACTGCCTCCAACCCTCATTCACGTCGGCTCCTGGGAACTGCTGCGCGACGACAGCATCCGGATCGCCGACAGGCTGCGCAACGCGGGATGTACGGCGGAGCTCAAGGTTTGGGACGGTATGTGCCATTCCTGGCAGCTGTTCGCGCCGATGCTCGATGAGGGCATGGCTTCGATCGAAGAGGCGGCGAGCTTCGCGCAAACTCACCTGAAGGCGTGAGCGGTGGCGCCGGCGTAGGCTGGCAGGGAAATCGGGTGGGCGCATCGCGGGCCGTGGCGATAAGGCTGACTGAATCGAGTTATTTTCCACGGAGAAGTACTCATGCAGGAAACCATGGCCCGCATCATCCGCAATCCATTCGGCACCATCGATGTTCCCGAGCCGACCGATCACGGCGTGACGGAATACGCCGCGACGGCGACGCTCGCCGGGGGCGCGGCCGACGGCAATGCCGCGCATTGGGCGTCCATTCCCGCTCCCTCCGACCCGCTCGAAGGCGCGTGGGCGAGCCGCTGGAACGGTGGCGCCGATCCGACCATCGCCGGCGATACGCTGGAGGCATGGAAGCAAGGCCGCGCGGAAGTCCGCGTCATGGCTGGTCGGATCTATCTGCGGTTCGATTGGGATGAGGGCCGCCGACACGGACTGATCGATGCTGCGCGCGAGGACGGCAATCGCCTGGTCGGGAAATACATCAACCTGACCAATCCCGCGATCATGCGGCCGTGGATCGGACTCGTGGTCGATGCCGCGCGCATCGACGGATGCTTTCCGAACGGGCGGCTGGATTTCAGGCGATGAAGCTCCGCAGTCATTCCGGGGCGCGCGAGCTGCGAACTCTGGTGCGCAATTGCGCACCAGAGAACCTCGAGATTCCGGGTCTGGTGCTAGCGCACCATCCCGGAATGACGAAGTACGTTGTACTTGGTCAAAACCAGCGCTCGCCGACGAACACGGTGTCGCCGGGGCTGACGGGTGTGCCGAGCGGCACGACGGCGCGCATGGCGCCGCCGCCTTCGGTGTGGGTGACGGTGACCACGTCGCGCTTGGCACGCGGTGAAAAGCCGCCGGCGATCGCGACCGCGCTTTCGACTGTCATGTTCGGCACGTAGGGATATTGGCCGGGGGCGGCGACTTCACCGAGAATGAAGAACGGGCGGTAGGACTCGATCTCGACGGCGACCGACGGCTCGCGGATGTAGCCGTTGCGCAGGCGCGCTGCGATCTCGCCGGCAAGTCCCGCCGTGGTGCGGCCGCGCGCCGGCACCGCCCCGATCAGCGGCATGGTGATGGAGCCGCCGGCATCGATGGCGTAGCTGTTGGTGAGACCTTCCTGGCCATAGACCACGACGCGCAGCTTGTCGCCGGCATCGAGGTGATAAGAAGAGTCGTAGCGAACCGGTGCGGCCACCACCGGCGCGGCATAGGCGACCGGCACGGGTGCAGGACCCGAGGCAAAGGAATTGCTGAGCGCGGCAATGGCACCGCCGCCGTTGTTGGCAACGACGACCGGCGGAGCGCTATAGGGCTGGCCATAGGCCATCGCGTCGAGATCGGGACGGGGCTGAACCATCGCGACGGGACCAGCGGTCTGCATGCAGCCGCCCAGGGTCAGCGCGGCGGACGCTGCCAAGATCGACCATCGAAACGCGCGCAGAACTCGCACCGGACCATCCCTAAAAACGAGACAGCTCCAGTCTTGCACCCGTTATGGTTAATAAAGGGTTGAGGGGCGATGTGGGGCGGCGCTGCACGCCAGGAGCGCAGCGCGACCTCTCTCGCAAGCGGAAGAGGTGTAGCGCCGGTGTGGCACCATTGAGCGCTTATGCGCTCACACCAACACCGATCGGACACGACACGCCGGTGCCGCCGAGGCCGCAATAACCGGCGGGGTTCTTCGCCAGATATTGCTGATGGTAGTCCTCGGCGAAATAGAACGGGCCGGCCGGCGCGATCTCGGTGGTGATCGCACCGAGACCTTTTGCGTTGAGCGCCTTCTGATAGAGCGCCTTCGACTCATCGGCGGCTTTCTTCTGCGCGTCGGAGTAGGTGTAGATCGCACTCCGATATTGCGTGCCGACGTCGTTGCCCTGGCGCATGCCCTGCGTCGGGTTGTGGTTCTCCCAGAACGTCTTCAGCAGCCTCTCATAGGAGATCTTCTTCGGATCGAACACGACCAGCACCACTTCGGTATGGCCGGTACGCCCCGAACAGGTCTCTTCATAGGTCGGGTTCGGCGTGTGACCGCCGGCATAGCCGACAGCTGTCGTGTAAATGCCGTCGCCGAGTTCCCAGAATTTGCGCTCGGCGCCCCAGAAGCAACCAAGGCCGAACACCGCCTGCTCAAGGCCGGCGGGATAAGGCGGCTGCAATCTCGCGCCGTTGACGAAATGAATGCTCGCGGTGGGAATGGCTTGCACACGGCCGGGCAGCGCGTCGGCTGCGCTCGGCAATGCGGTGGACTTGCGCATGAACAACATGATGAACCTCCGCAAACGAGATGTGCGTCGCCTGAGCCAGATGCTCGGGCGGCGCGTGCTCGTGATCGAGTGGGAATATAGGTTTTTACGCTGGGAGCGGCAGTCTTGTTACGCCGTCCCTCGCTCGGAGCTCAGTCCGGCGGGAATTGGAGATCAATCCCGGGAATAGCCGATCAGCGGCTTGCGCGGGCGGAACAGGATCATCAGGAAAATGCCGAGGAGGCCGAGGACGGCGAAAACCGGCTGGTCCAGCACCAGGCGGATCACCGAGGTCCAGAGCCAGGGCGCCTTGGCCTCGACCCAGGTCCGGAATGCGGACT
Organism: Bradyrhizobium manausense; assembly: GCF_018130615.1. Classification (GTDB taxonomy): domain Bacteria; phylum Pseudomonadota; class Alphaproteobacteria; order Rhizobiales; family Xanthobacteraceae; genus Bradyrhizobium; species Bradyrhizobium manausense_A. The sequence continues at coordinate 470,655 of NZ_JAFCKB010000001.1, read as the reverse complement.
GGCTGGCCTGGTTGATGTCGTTCCAGAACTGGCCGAACCGGGTGAACCGCAGGGTCTGGTCGGCCACCCAGCGGGCGCCGTCATAGACCATGAAGAAGAACCCGCCGGCCAGCAGCAGCAAGCCAATCAGTCGGAAAAAGCCGCGGATCATGCCCCACCCCAAATGGTCGCCCGGTCGGACGCCCCTTCAAACGCCGTCGAAATGCCGCCAGCCAATAGCCGGGAGACGGTAGAAATTCAACCTCATCAGGGCGTTACGGCCCCCTCGGAACGCCCAAGGGCCTGTTTTCCCGGCCTGGAAAGCGTTGACGGTGCCAAAGACCCCCTCTATAAGGGCGCCAACTGGCGGCGGGCGCAATCCTGCCGCCGCTGTTCTTTGAGCAGTTGCAGGCTCTTTTGGGCCTCAGAGATAGCCGCAAGGTCTATCGCTCATGTTCCGGGGACAGCCTTGCACCGAACACCCTAAATCCGAGCGTCGATTCCGCGGTCAAGCAGCCGGCGCTACCCGACCAAGACGCGACCGGTACCGCAAAGGACATTGAGACCATGGCCAATACCACTTCCGCCAAGAAAGCGACGCGCAAGATCGCCCGCCGCACTGCCGTCAACAAGTCGCGCCGCACCCAGATGCGCGGTGCCGTGCGTAACGTCGAAGAGGCCATCGCGACCGGCGATCGCGCCGCCGCCGTCAAGGCGCTGGCCAGTGCCGAGCCCGCGCTGATGCGCGCCGCTCAGCGCAACATCATTCACAAGAACAACGCCAGCCGCAAAGTCTCGCGCCTCACCGCGCAGATCGCCAAGCTCGCCAAGTGAACTCGTGAAGTAAAGTTCGCAGTGCGATCCGATCTTCATTCGATCGGCTGAAGCGAACATCGCGCAGGTCAAACAGCCCGGCTTTCACGCCGGGCTTTTTGTTGCCTGTCACAATTCCCGCTTGCGGTCTTTGGACGACTGATCTTCCGTCGGAAGAGTCTCGCCGTCTTCGCCATGCTGCGTCCGTAGTTCTACCTGCCGCTGTTTTTGCAACAGCGGCAACTTTCACTGCGCTGCGAAAAACCCCTGCGGCGCGGGCCTAAGTTGAATTCGCACGCGCGATAGTTCTGCACACCGTAGTTTCACCGGAACACGTTTCGCGGTGGAGTTACCCTGTGAAACGAGACTCAAAAAACGATGTCTCGCTAATCACTTATCGACATAGCGGCGACAAGCATTTGGAAAACTCGCCCGCGCGTCGCGTGCGTGACGATTTTGTAAAAATTTTTTGGCGATGGGGGAGTCAATGTCACATGATGCGCCGCATTTTCGAATCTGTGCACGAATCCAAAAACTTGGTCTCAAGCCTGTGAACAACTCGTGCGCGGCGTTAACGCTGGTCAAGTTTTTTGATGCCTCAAGTGTGAATCAATTTCGTTGCGAGTCTTTCCGCTTAGTGTATTCCTTAAGTCGTTCGCGGCGCCCACGATCTTGAGACCAGCGCGGTTTAAGAAACGAGGCGAGCGTGCAAATCGGCGGCGGTGTGCACGTAGGCGACGCTTCAACAAGCGATTGTCGGATCAAACCCATAGCAATATGGGAATGGTAGCTCTTTGTCTGAATGTCTCCAAGCGGGATCTTAGCGACCCCGTTCGCGTCAAGCGGATATGAGAGACATCTCGAGGCTGCCCCGACAGGCGCGATGGCGAAGCCGAGCGGACGACACGAACAGACGGGCAGGACATCCGCGACTTGAGTATAGCGCGGGAGTTCTTTTACGCAGGACCTTGTCGTGAGCGATCACGGCAGGACGGGGAGGTATCATGTCCTACGGATTCAACGCGGTATTGACACACGTTTCATCGTCCCACGATGCCGTTTCCAATCCGTCCTGCGATCATCCTCCGTGTGAGGGCGCGTCGAGTACGCGCTGACCTCGCGAACTCTCCATCTACGACATCGCTGATCTGACCCGCAGCGCTTGCGCCGAACGGTCGCGCTTTGCCCGACGATGGACTCGCTTGAGGTCGCGCCATGGCCGAGATCCCGGAGGAACTCCGCATGGCGCCCGCCACGCAACCTTATCTCTCGAGAAAAGTTTTCAAATGATGACGACATCGGAACAGGATCGCTGGTCACGCGTGAAGAATCGCCTGCGCACGAACGTTGGTGAGGACGTCTATACGAGCTGGTTTGCGCGCATGGATCTCGAAGGCGTGCAGGACGAGAGCGTGCGTCTCTCGGTCCCGACGCGGTTCCTGAAGAGCTGGATCCAGGCCCATTATGCCGAGCGCGTGCTGTCGTGCTGGCAGGCCGAGATGCCGGAAGTGCATCGCATCGACCTCACCGTCCGCTCCGCCGTGCGCCCCGTGGTGCAGCCGAAGGAAGCGCCGGCGCCAGTCGAAGCACGCCGCGCGCCTGTGCCGGAACTGCGCTCGACCGCGACCGCGCCGGTCTCCGCCAATCATGACGCGCTCGGCGGCTCGCCGCTCGATCCGCGCCTGACCTTTGCAAGCTTCGTCATCGGCCGTTCCAACACGCTGGCGCATGCCGCCGCGCGCCAGGTCGCCGAAGGACGTCGCGGCGACCCCGTGATGTTCAACCCGCTCTACATCCATGCCGGCGTTGGCCTCGGCAAGACGCATCTGTTGCAGGCGGTGACCTGGGCCGGCAATTCCGGCAACGAGCGCAAGGTGCTCTACCTGACCGCAGAAAAATTCATGTACGGCTTCGTCGCCGCGCTGAAGACGCAGACGGCGCTGGCCTTCAAGGAAGCGCTGCGCGGCATCGACGTGCTCGTTATCGACGACCTCCAGTTCCTGCAGGGTAAGTCGACGCAGGCCGAGTTCTGTCACACGCTGAATGCGCTGATCGATGCCGGCCGTCAGGTCGTGATCGCAGCCGACCGTCCGCCGTCCGACCTGGAAAGCCTGGACGATCGTGTCCGCTCGCGCCTCGCCGGCGGTCTCGTGGTCGAGATGGGCTCGCTCGGCGAGGAGCTGCGCCACGGCATTCTCAAGTCGCGCGTCGCGGCGGCCCGCACCCATCATGCGACTTTCGACGTACCGGAAGAGGTGCTGCATTATCTGGCGCGCGCCATCACCCATAACGGCCGTGACCTCGAAGGCGCGATCAACCGCCTCTTGGCGCATTCGAAGCTCAACAACCGGCCGGTGACGCTGGAGATGGCCGAGCACGAGGTGCGCGATCTGATCCGGCCGCAGGAGCCGAAGCGGATCAAGATCGAGGACATCCAGCGCGTGGTGGCGCGGCAGTATAATGTCAGCCGCTCCGACCTCTTGTCCTCGCGCCGGACCGCCAATGTGGTGCGTCCGCGCCAGGTGGCGATGTATCTCGCCAAGACGCTGACCCTGCGCTCACTGCCGGAAATCGGCCGCCGCTTCGGTGGCCGCGACCACACCACCGTGCTGCACGCCGTGCGCAAGATCGAGGCGCTGGTGTCCAAGGACAATGCGCTGTCGGAGGAAGTGGAGTCGCTGAAGCGCCAGCTTCAGGAATAAACGCCTAGACCTCCCGCCATTCTCCCGCCGCCCCGGCCATGCCTGGGCGGCGGTGTTCGTTTTGGCGGTAAATCGTGGGGAACTGGCTCCCGATCCCTTGAATCCCGGGGCTATCCGCGCCACCTTGCGCGACCCTGACGGCTTTGGTCATATCGGCTCGATGACCCGGCCTGCCGGGGTCTTCGGTGCCGCGGCGCGCTGTCCTCCGCCCGGCTTTTTCCATCTTTGGGGATCGGGCGAGTAGTGCAATGAAGGTTACGGTCGAACGCGCGCAACTCCTGAAATCGCTGGGCCATGTCCACCGCGTGGTCGAGCGTCGCAACACGATTCCGATCCTGGGCAACGTGCTGGTCCGCGCCGAGAACGCGAAATTGTCGCTGAAGGCGACCGACCTCGACCTCGAGGTGACGGAGACGCTTCCTGCGGAAACCGCGACCGCGGGCTCGACCACCGTGCCGGCGCACATGTTCTACGACATCGTGCGCAAGCTGCCTGATGGGTCCCAGATCGTGCTGGAGGCCGACGGCGACCGCGCGGTGCTGGCGATCCGCGCCGGCCGCTCGCGCTTCACGCTGCAGACCCTGCCGGAGAACGATTTCCCGGATCTCGCCGCGGGCGACCTGTCGCACGCGTTCAATCTCGCCGCCAAGGACGTCAAGCGGCTGATCGACCGCACCCAGTTCGCGATCTCCACCGAGGAGACGCGCTATTATCTCAACGGCATCTATCTGCATGCCGCGGGCACGGCGAAGGCCGCGACCCTGCGCGGCGTCGCCACCGACGGCCACCGCCTCGCCCAGCTCGACCTGGTGCAGCCCAAGGGCGCCGAGGGCATGCCCGGCGTGATCGTGCCGCGCAAGACCGTCGGCGAGGTGCAGCGCCTGATCGAGGACACCGACGCCGAGATGACGATCGAGCTGTCGCAGGCCAAGATCCGCTTCACCATCGGCAACGTGGTGCTGACCTCGAAGCTGATCGACGGCACCTTCCCCGATTACGGCCGCGTCATCCCGCAGGGCAACGACAAGGAACTCGTCGTCGACAAGAAGGACTTCGAGAACGCGGTCGACCGCGTCTCGACGATCTCGAGCGAGCGCGGCCGCGCGGTCAAACTGTCGCTGTCGCCGGGCAAGCTGGTGCTGTCGGTCACCAATCCGGATTCCGGCAGCGCCACCGAAGAGATCGAGGTCGAATACGCCTCCGACGCGCTCGATATCGGCTTCAACTCCCGCTACCTGCTCGACATCGCCGCCCAGATCGAAGGCGACGTCGCCACCCTGAAGCTCGCCGACCCCGGCTCACCGACCCTGGTGCAAGACCGCGACGACAAGAGCGCGCTGTACGTGCTGATGCCGATGCGGGTGTGAGGGGCTACCGGCCTCCGCAAGCATTGACTACATCCGTCATGGCCGGGCATAGCCGTCCGAAGGGCGGCGCCGCTGACGCGCGCCAATGACAAAGACAGCATGACCCCCTCCCGCATTCATCGCCTGACGCTGACGCATTTTCGCAACTATCGGGCGGCGGGGCTCGAGACGGCGGCTGACATGGTGGCGTTGGTCGGGCCGAACGGGGCGGGCAAGACCAATTGCATCGAGGCGATCTCGTTCCTGTCGCCGGGCCGGGGCTTGCGGCGCGCCACGCTGGAGGACGTCGCCGACAACCAGGGCGATGGGTCCTGGGCGGTGTCAGCGCAGGTCGAGGGCGCGCTGGGGCTCGCCACGCTAGGCACCGGCATCGAGCCGCCGCGCGCGGACGCTTCCGCGAGCCGCCGCTGCCGCATCGACCGCGAGCCCGTCAATTCTGCGGCCGCCTTCGGCGATCACATCCGCATGGTGTGGCTGACGCCGGCGATGGACGGGCTGTTCATGGGCGCTGGTTCCGAGCGGCGGCGCTTCTTCGACCGCCTGGTGCTCGCGATCGACAGCGAGCATTCCAGCCGCATCAATGCGCTGGAACGTTCCCTGCGCTCGCGCAACCGTCTGCTCGAGACGCGCAATTACGACGACCATTGGTGTGACGCGATCGAGCGCGAGACCGCCGAGCTCGCCGTCGCGGTCGCCGCGACGCGCGGCCAGACCGCGGCGCGGCTCACCGGCATGCTCAACGCGCGCGCGCAAGCCTCCGCATTTCCGTCGGCGCAGATCGCGCTCGACGGCTGGATGGAGAACGCGCTGCTGCAGGAAACCGCGACGTCGGTCGAGGACCGCTATCGCCAGATCCTGCGCGACAACCGCCCGCGCGATGCGATTGCCGGCCGCACCACCGACGGCCCGCATCTCACCGATCTCCAGGTGATCTATGCACCGAAGAGCATGCCGGCGCGCGATGCCTCCACCGGCGAGCAGAAGGCGCTGCTGATCGGCCTCGTGCTGGCGCATGCGACGCTGGTCGCGGAGATGACCGGCATCGTGCCGCTGCTCTTGCTCGACGAGGTCGTCGCCCATCTCGACCCCAACCGCCGCACCGCGCTGTTCGACGAACTGCGCAAGCTCGGCGCGCAGGTCTGGCTGACCGGCGCGGACCCGGCCGCGTTCAGCGAGATCGGCGCCGGCGGCGAAGTGTTTGACGTCGAGAGCGGACGCGTTTCCGCCCGGCGATAGCCGGCTTTGTTGAACCTCGCTTATTCGGGCCGCGACTAGGTCTGTGAGGCCGCGCTGGCGGTGTCGCAGCCGTTGCAATCGCGCGATCGACACGCGCGATATCCCTGGAGAGAGAGACCATGACGACGGTAAGGCAAGGGGCGAAAGTCCCGGCACGATGGCGGCTGTTCGTGTGCGGCCTCGCTCTGATCGCAAGCTGCGCGCTTGCCGCAAGCGCCGGCGCCTGGGTGCCGCATCTCGCGCCGCTGTTTTCGTCCGCCCTCGCGCCGGATCCCGACGCCGCCCTGCCCGCACCGACCCGAACCAGCTATCGCGAGATCGGCACCACCAAGATGCTCGGCATCGAGGCGCCGCTGCGGACCAGGCTCACGGCTCGCATTCCCGCAAAGCTCGGCGACGTCCTCGCCTTCTACCGCACCGAGCTCGGAAAGCTCGGCTGGCAGGAACAGCACGATGGCGCCGTGATCGCCACCGATCACGTCCGGCTCACCTTCGCGACCCCGCTGGGGCCGGCGGCGCTGGAGCTTGACCGCAAGGACTCGAGCACCTCAGTCAATCTGGTGCAGCGAAACCGCGAGGCCGCGACCATGGCGCATGTCATGCCCCGGCCCGGCCGCGCGGCGCTGATGCTCACCAATCTCAGCGACAAGGAAGCCGTGCTCACGGTCGACAACCACACCATCACGCTCCCCGCCCGCGCCGGCAAGGAACGCCCCGAGGCGCCGCTATTCAACATGCCGCCGGGCAAATATTCATACGCGTTGAAGATCGACGGCGGCCCGGACCGCAACACAACGATCGAGCTGGTGGCCGGCGATGCCTGGGAGGTCACGATCGGTCCGGAGGGTGACCTCTGGTCGCCGCTGCAGCTCTATTGAGCCCCGCCCCCTCCTGACCCCGCCTGCGGCGCCTCGGGATACCGCTGTTGAACCTTGCCGGTTCCTGCCGCGACTAGTCGTCTGAGGCCGCGCCGACGGTGTCGCAGCCTGCAATTGCGCGGGGATCAGGACCCACGCGAAATCCGGGAGTCTTTCAGATGTCGATGATCGAGCGCGGGACGCAGGTCCCGGCACGCTGGCGGCTGCTTGCCTGCGGCCTTCTGCTGATGGCAAGCGTTTCGCTGCCCGCGCGCGCCGACGACGGCATCGTCGACGTCCACGGCCTGCCGCAGCTCGAAGGCGCGGTGCAGGACCCCTCGCTTGGAAAGGGCGGCGGCGTCGAGTATCGCATGCCGACACCGGAGGCCGTAACAGCACCGGCGGTGAAGAAGCTCCTGAGCGCCAATGGCTGGGTGCCCTATGTGCGACCGCTGGAGGAGAAGAGCACCACACTGAATTTCAAGAAGGGACGGCAGGGCCTTTCGGTCTTCCTCACCCAGGCCCTGGGCCGACCCGACCAGCCCGTGGTCCACTATTCGTACGACCGGATCTACGGGAACGTGCCGTTCCCCGATGGCGCGAGTGACATCATGTTCGATGGCACCAGGCCCTATCTCGGCTGCATCGCGCCCGGCACGCTCGATGCGACGTCGGATTTCTACGCCAGCCAGATGGCTGCGATCGGCTGGCAAAAGCTCACGCCGGAAACCGCCACGCGCTGGACGACCAGCCTGGAGGAGACCGTTCCCAACGGCTTTCGCGCATTTTACGCGCACGCCGATAGCGAGGAGACTGGCTTCTACCGACAGAAGCCGGTCATGCTGACGCTGACGCGCCGCGACGACGGCCGCACCAATGTGGACATCCGCGTCGCGCCCTTCGCTTTGCCCGGAGAGCTCAAGGCCGACAGCGATCTTGCCGGCCTGCCGCGACCGAATTCGACCAAGTCAGCCAGGGGCCTCGGCGGCGCAAGCTCCAACAAGCGCGAAATGTCCGCCGCCGTGATGGCCGAGCTGCCCGCCGTGCTCGCCTTCTATCATCGCGAGCTCGCCGCGCGTGGCTGGCAGGAGGATGGCAGTGCGCCGCTCGCGCCCGGCGACGAGGTGGCGATCAAGGTCTCCACGAACGAGGAAACCGGCGTGCTGCGGCTCGGCCGCAAATACGATTTCACCATGGTCAGCATGATCGCGCAGCTGAAGGAGTCGGCGCTTGCTGCCCGCGCCAAGGCGAAGAAGGAAGCTGACGAGCAATTCATGAAGGACGCGGAGGCGATGACGAAACAGGTCCTCGCTGAAGACGCGGCCCGTCGCAAGGTACAGGCCGCCACGCTCTCCGATGCGCCGTTGCAGGCACAGGCCGGCAGCACCACGCCGGTGCCGCTGCCGGAGACCGCGCAGGAGGTGAATTTCGATGGCCCCGGTGGCCGGCTCGAATTCAATGCCGCCTCCAGCGTCAAGGCGCTCGCCACGTTCTACCGTTCATCGCTGAAGCAGGCGGGCTGGAAAGAGCAGCCGTCGGTCATCAACCAGCCGAACATGGCCGTGCTGGAATTCGCCAAGGGCGGCAAGTCGATCTCGTTCACCGTGATGCAGATGGGCGCGAAGGTGAATGTCAGCGCGGATGGCTCGGGCCTCAAGATGGCCGCGGCTAACCCTGTCTCCAAGAGCGGCCCTGCGAGCAACGATGCGGCTGGCGTGCAGGCCAAAGCATCCGGTCCGCTGGAAGCAGACCCGGACTCCGCGCTGCCCGTGCCGAAGCAGCGCAGCTCGACCTCGCTTGGCACGGCAAAGCTGCCCGGCGTCGAGGTGCCGTTCCGCCGCGAGCTCGAAGCCAACGTGCCCGCCGAGCTCAGCGACGTGCTCGCGTTCTATCGCCGCGAGCTGACAAAGCTCGGTTGGCAGGAGAAGCCGGACGGCGCGGTGACGACCGCCGATCGCGTGCAGCTCGCCTTCGCCTCCCCGCAGGGCCCGGCGATGTTGAAGCTCGGCCGCACCAGGGGCGAGACGTCGATCGACCTCGTGCAGAAGAACCCGGATGCCGCGACCAAGGCCGACATCATGCCGAAGCCAGGTCAGGCCAAGCTGCTGCTGGGCAATATGGGCAACCAGGAAGCCGTGCTCACCATCAACAAGCAGACCATCAAGGTCGCCGCCGGCGCCGGTGGCCCTCAATCGCCGAAGGGGCCGATGCTCGATCTGCCGCCCGGCAAGTATCAATACGCGCTGAAAATCGCTGGCCGGCCGGCCCGCAACGAAGCGATCGAGCTCGTCGCAGGCGATGCCTGGGGCCTGATGGTGGGTCCGACCGGCGAAGTGCTGCCGCTGCAGATGTATTGATCCCGTCACCCTTGCTTGGAAAGGCCAGGTTGAACCTGGCCGTTCCGTGAGGCGACTAGTGCTGCAGAGGCGGCGGCAATGCGTATTGCGACCGCCGCATCGCGCGAAGATCACGACGCGCGATATCCCTGGAGAGTGAGTGAGACGATGGTCAAGCGCGCGTCAAATATTCCGACAGGATGGCGGCTGTTGGTGTGCGGCCTCTTGCTTCTCGCGAGCTGCCCGCTTCCGGCACACGCCGAGGGCGCGGTGCCGGACATGGCGCGGCTGTATTTGGCGCGGCTGTCGCCCGGGCCGCTCAAGCTCGATCCTGGTGTCGATCTGCCCGTGCCGACCCGGATCAGCCACAGGCACTTCACCACCCAATATGCTGACGGCGTCAAGGCTCCGATCCGGCGTACGCTCAGCGCCAGTATCCCTGCCGAGTTCAGCGACGTGCTCGCCTTCTACCGTGCCGAGCTGCCGAAGCTCGGTTGGCAAGAAGTGGCAGGTGGGGCCGCGGTCGCAGCCGAGCACGCGGAGCTCTCGTTCACATCCCCAGAGGGGCCAGTCACCTTGATGCTCGGCCGCGCGAAGGACGAGACCACGGTCGAGCTGGTGCAGCGGAACACAGAGGCCGCCGCCAAGGCCAACTTCCTGCCGATGCCAGGACAGGCGCGGCTGATCTTCGGCTATCTTGTGCCTGACGTGGCTTCGCTCGCGATCAACGATCAAACCATCAAGATCGCGGGCGGCGTCAATCATCCGCAAACGCTGGATCTGCCGCCCGGCACGTATTCCTACACTCTTGTCGTATCAGGCCATCGGATGCGCACTGCTAGCATCACCGTGGCCGCAGGCGAGGCCTGGGCCCTCAGGTTGAGCGACGACGAGAGCAAGTCGGACCGGATCTACTGAACCCAGGGCCTGCTCCGGGCCGCGATGGCACCTCGGAACAGCTCTCCGCGCCCCCGCAAAATCCGCGCCTTTGAGGGCTCAAAACAGCGTCCCGAATCGGGCTTTTTGCGAGCCCCGGAATCGGCCTTCTCGCGCCTTGAAAACCCGCCCAAAAACCCCATCTACTCAAAGGGTTGCCGGGAGATACTTTGCGCTAGGCGCAATCGGTCTTTCATGGCACAAATAGCTTGCAGATCAGCGCCTTTTGCGCGGCTGATTCGGGCGACATTTCGAAGGCCTCTCATGACAGAACCTGCTCGGCAGCCTGCTGCCGAAAACGAGCCCTCCACCGCGAGCGAATATGGCGCGGAATCGATCCGCGTGCTCAAGGGGCTCGATGCCGTCCGTAAGCGCCCCGGCATGTATATCGGCGATACCGATGACGGCTCGGGCCTGCACCACATGGTCTACGAGGTCGTCGACAACGCGATCGACGAAGCGCTGGCGGGCCACGCCACGCGCGTCGATGTCGTGCTCAATGCCGACAATTCCGTCACCGTGCGCGATGACGGCCGCGGCATTCCGGTCGACATCCACAAGGGCGAAGGCATCTCGGCAGCCGAGGTCATCATGACCCAGCTTCACGCCGGCGGAAAGTTCGACCAGAACTCCTACAAGGTCTCCGGCGGCCTGCACGGCGTCGGCGTCTCCGTCGTCAACGCGCTGTCGAGCAAGCTGGGCCTGCGCATCTGGCGCGACGACAAGGAGCATTACATCGAGTTCGCCCACGGCGATGCGGTCGCACCGCTCAAGGTCGTCGGCGATGCGCCGGGCCGGCGCGGCACCGAGGTGACGTTCCTGGCCTCGGGCGAGACCTTCAAGAACATCGAATACGACTTCGCGACGCTCGAGCATCGTCTGCGCGAGCTCGCCTTCCTCAATTCCGGCGTCAACATCGCCCTCTCCGACATGCGTCACGCGGTCGAGAAGCGCGAGGAGATGTACTATTCCGGCGGCGTCGAGGAGTTCGTCAAATATCTCGACCGCAACAAGAAGGCCCTGGTGCCCGCGCCGATCATGGTGCGCGCGGAGGCCAACGGCATCGGCGTCGAGGCCGCGCTGTGGTGGAACGACAGCTACCACGAGAACGTGCTGTGCTTCACCAACAACATCCCGCAGCGTGACGGCGGCACCCATCTCGCCGGTTTCCGCGGCGCGCTGACGCGCCAGGTCAACGGCTATGCCGAGGCCAACGCGAAGAAGGAAAAGATTGCGCTCACCGGCGACGATTGCCGCGAAGGCCTCACCGCCGTGCTGTCGGTGAAGGTGCCGGACCCGAAGTTTTCGTCGCAGACCAAGGACAAGCTGGTGTCCTCGGAAGTGCGCCCGGTGGTCGAGAACGTGCTGAACGAGGCGCTGCAGGCCTGGTTCGAGGAGCATCCGTCCGAGGCCAAGATGATCGTCGGCAAGGTGATCCAGGCCGCCGCCGCCCGCGAAGCGGCGCGAAAGGCGCGCGAGCTGACGCGCAAGAGCCCGCTCTCGGTCTCCTCGCTGCCCGGCAAGCTCGCCGACTGCCAGGAGAAGGACCCGGCGAAATCAGAACTGTTCATCGTCGAGGGCGACTCGGCAGGCGGCAGCGCCAAGCAGGGCCGCAACCGTGAATTCCAGGCGGTGCTGCCGCTGCGCGGCAAGATCCTCAACGTGGAACGCGTCCGACCCGACAAGATGCTGGGCAGCGAGCAGATCGGTACGCTGATCACCGCACTCGGAACGAGCATCGGCGACGAGTTCTCGGTCGAGAAGCTGCGCTATCACAAGATCATCGTGATGACCGACGCCGACGTCGACGGCGCCCACATCCGCACGCTGCTGCTCACCTTCTTCTACCGGCAGATGCGCGACATCATCGACGGCGGCTATCTCTATATCGCCCAGCCGCCGCTGTATAAGGTTTCGCGCGGCAAGTCCGAGCAATATCTGAAGGACGAGCGCGCGCTGGAAGATTATCTGATCGACGCCGGTCTCGACGACTGCGTCTACATTCCCGGCACCGGTGGCGATCGGTCCGGCCGTGATCTGCGCGCGCTGGTCGATGACGCCCGCGTGGTCCGCAGCATCCTGCGCAATTTGCACAGCCGCTATAACCGCAAGGTGATCGAGCAGGCCGCCATCACCGGCGTGCTGAACAAGTCGGTCTACGGCAACCCCGAGAACGCCGCGGCCGCGGCGCAGTACATCGCGACCCGGCTGGACAACCAGGCCGAGGAGGTCGAGCGCGGCTGGGTCGGGCAGTTCGTCGAAGGCCAGGGTTTCCTGTTCGAGCGCACCGTGCGCGGCGTCAAGGAAGCGGCTGTCATCGACGATGCGCTGCTCGGTTCGGCCGAGGCACGCAAGCTCGACGAGTACACGACGAAGCTGCAGGACGTCTATGCCCGCTCCGGCAAGCTGCGGCGCAAGGATACCGAGCACGTGGTGCACGGCCCGGTCGATCTGTTCGAGGCGGTGACCGAAGCCGGCCGCAAGGGCATCACGCTGCAGCGCTACAAAGGCCTCGGCGAGATGAACCCGGAGCAGCTCTGGGAGACCACGCTCGACACCGACGTGCGCTCGCTGCTGCAGGTGAAGGTCAAGGAGGTCGACGAGGCCGACGACATCTTCACCAAGCTGATGGGCGACGTGGTCGAACCGCGCCGCGACTTCATCCAGGAACATTCGCTCAGCGCGACGATCGATATTTGAGGGCCCTGTACGTTTGATGCTCGGTGCGAGTCCCGGGCACGGATCACCTCTCCCCGCTGGGGAGAGGTCGGAGCGCATCGATAGATGTGCTCCGGGTGAGAGGTTACAGTCTCACCGGCTGCTGCAGCCCCTCACCCGGATTGCTGCGCAATCCGACCTCTCCCCGCTGGGGAGAGGTAATGGGCACGGCGACCCCTGAACCTCACCGCCCGCAATCGCGACGAAATGGCGTGAACCCATTGGCCAATCCGGCCGGGAAATGTCCATGAGCGCTCCTGCGATCAAGCCTGCCATTCCGTCACGCCGGCTTGGCGTGATCGGGAGCCTCATCGGCCTGCTGGCTTTCATGGCGGCCGTGCTGCCGCATTGGGTCGTGCCGATGGTGTATCCGCCACCAGCAGTTGACCAGGTGATCGTCGACACCGGGCACCGCATCAAGGATCGTATCGTCGCGCGCGTGAAGGGCGTTGAATATCAGGCGCCGAAAGTTGAAAAATCGGCTGGAAGAAGCTGGAGCGAAATTGCATCGGTCACGGCGATCTCACTCGGCCTGCTCGCCATCCTGCTGTCCGTCCTCTCGCTGATCTTTCGAGAAGAGCGCCTCCTTGCCGCCGTCGCCGCCACGCTCGGCACCGGCGCCATTGCGATCGAGATCTCCTTCGTCATGATCGGCGCGCTGATCCTGATCGCGATCCTCTATGTGGTGGGAAATATCATCGGCCTGTTTTGAGGCCGTCCGGCCGGCAGGCCGTCCAGAACCACGGCCAGCGCAATTGCTACCGCGCTCAATTCCCTATAGTTTCCGCCTCCCAAGCAGCCCGCCCCAACCCAACAGGACGGAGAGATCCAAGTGGCGCCCATCCAATATATCGTCGAGGGCGGTCACCGGCTCTCGGGCTCGATCGAGCCGGCCGGCAACAAGAATTCGGCGCTGCCGATCATCGCCGCCGCCCTGCTCACCGAACATCCGGTGACGCTTCAGAACGTGCCGCGGATCCGCGACACCGAGACGCTGGTCGAGTTGATCTGCTCGGTCGGCGCGTCAGCGGAATGGACCGCGCGCAACACGCTTCACATCCACGCCAAGAGCATCCGTGCCGCCGATCTCGACCCCGAGCTCTGCGTTCGCATCCGCGCCTCGATCCTGCTCGCGGGCCCGCTGCTCGCACGCTGCGGTGAGGTGATGCTGCCGCCACCCGGCGGCGACGTCATCGGCCGGCGCCGGCTCGACACGCATGTGTTGGCGCTGGAACAGCTCGGCGCCAAGGTCACCGCAACGGACCGGCTGGAATTCCGCTGCCCCAAGCTCACCGGCGCCGACGTGTTCCTGGACGAGCCGAGCGTCACCGCGACCGAGAACGCGCTGGTCGCGGCGGTTGCCGCCGACGGTGTCACCCATTTGCGCAACGCGGCCTCGGAACCGCATGTGCAGGACCTCGCCAACTTCCTGGTCGCACTCGGTGCGAAGATCGAGGGCATCGGCACCAACACCATGATCGTTCATGGCCCGGCGACGCTGGGCGGCACGACCTATGCGATCCAGCCCGATCATATCGAGGTCGGCTCGCTGATCGGACTTGCCGCCGTGACGCGCTCGCCCTTGCGCATCGTGCGCGCCGGCGTGGAGCATCTGCGCTCGATCCGCATGGGTTTCGAGCGGCTCGGCATCGTCTGCCGCGTCGAGGGCGACGATCTCATCGTGCCGTCGAACCAGACGCTGAAGATCCAGGACGATTTCGGCGGCCACGTGCCGAAGCTCGAGGACCAGCCATGGCCGGCGTTCCCGGCCGATCTGATGTCGATCGCGATCGTCACTGCCACGCAATGCGAAGGCGTGATCCTGATGTTCGAGAAGATGTTCGAATCGCGCATGTTCTTCGTCGACAAGCTGATCGGGATGGGTGCGCGCATCGTGCTGTGCGATCCGCATCGCGCCATCATCGCAGGGCCCAGCCGGCTGCACGGCGCGACGCTGAGCTCGCCCGACATCCGCGCCGGCATGGCGATGCTGCTCGCCGCCGTCTGCGCCGAGGGCACCTCCACCATCAACAATGCCGACCAGATCGAGCGCGGCTATGAACGCATCGACGAGCGGCTGAACGCGTTGGGTGCGAAGATCCGGCGCGTGCCGGAACGGAAGGGGTGATCTTCGCCTCTCTCCGCTTGCGGGGAGAGGCCGGAATGCGCGCACCAGCGCGGATTCCGGGTGAGGGGGACTCTCCGCGAGCCCAACCGCCAACTTTTCCGCGGAGAAAACCCCTCACCCCGCCGCTCTCCCCGCAAGCGGGGCGAGGGAGAAGAAACCGGGGCCATGTTTTCGACGTGTGGCTGTGCTATTTCACCACCATGCTCGACACCGTCCAACCGCAACAGCAGCCGCAAACCGGCGTGCCGCAAAGCCATCTCGCGCGAGAGTTCGTCGAGACGTTGCGACTGGCCGTGCCGATGATGCTGACGCAGCTCGGGCAGATCGCGATGATTACGAGCGATCTCGCATTGATCGGCCGGCTCGGCGAGGACGCGGTCGCCGCTGCGGCACTTGCGCACACCGTCTATTTTGTCAGCTTCACCTTCGGGCTTGGATTGATGGCTGCGGTGTCGCCGCTGGCCGCCCAGGCGTTCGGCGCCGGCGACGTCAGGCGTATCCGCCGTTCCTTGCGCGTCGGCCTGTGGGTGGCGTTCCTGATCTCGCTGCCGATGATGGCCTCGCCGCTTTATGGCGAGCACATCCTGATTGCGCTTGGGCAAGCGCCGCATTCCGCCGCTCTCGCGCAGCGCTATCTGAATGGCCTCGCCTGGGGCATCGCGCCGGCGCTCGGCTTCATCGCTCTGCGCAGCATGATGAGCGCGGTGAACCGGCCGCAGGCGCCGTTGTGGATCACGCTCGCGGCGATCCCCGCGAATTTCGCGCTGGTCTATTGCCTGATCCATGGACTGTTCGGCCTGCCGGAGCTTGGCCTGTTCGGCGCCGGCCTTGCGACCACGCTGGTCAATCTCGGCACCTTCATCGCTGCGCTCGCCATCGCGGCGTGGCGCAAGCCGTTCGCCGATTATCATCCGCTGGCGCATCTGTGGCGGATCGATTGGCCATTGATGCGCCAGCTGATCGTGATCGGCGCGCCGATCTCGCTCTCGCTGCTGCTGGAATACGGCCTGTTCTCATCGGCCGCGCTGCTGATGGGATTGATCTCGACCACCGCGCTGGCCGCACACCAGATTGCGCTTCAGGTCACGGCCGTACTGTTCATGGTCCCGCTCGGGATCGGCATGGCTGCGACGGTGCGCGTCGGCCATGCCTTTGGCCGCGACGATCCGGCCGGCGTGCGGCGCGCGGGCCTCGTCGCCGCCGTGCTGGGGATCGCGTTCGTATCGGCGCTGACAGTCGCCATCATCCTTGGCCGCTATGGACTGGGGCGGCTGTTCTTCGGCGGCAGCGAGGCCAGCGCACCGACGGTCGAGCTGACCGCGACGCTTTTGCTGGTCGGCGCGACCTTCTTCATTGCCGATGCGCTGCAGACCATCATGGGCGGCGCACTGCGCGGCATCAATGACACCCAGATGACGCTGGTGTTCGCAGCGATCGGCTATTGGTGCATCGGCTTCCCGATCGCCTGGGTGCTGGCCTTTCACGCCGGCCTCGGCGCGGTCGGCGTCTGGATCGGACTGTCGATCGGATCGTTCGTCTATGCCGGCCTCTTGATCTTGCGCTTCCGGATGCTGACGCGCAGACTGGTGGGGATCGTGGAGCCGGCCCGATGACGCTGTCCGTCGACCTGTTCTTTTCCTTTCGCAGCCCGTTCAGCTATCTGGCGCTGCCGAAGACGCTGAAACTGGTCGCGGAGTATGATCTCGCGGTGAACCTGCGGCCGGTCTATCCGCTCGCAGTGCGCGTGCCCGGCTTCTTCAAGAAGGCCAGTCCCAATTTCATTCGCTATGTGGTGCTCGACAGCACGCGCGTGGCGCAGCACGAGGGCATTCCGTTCCGCTTTCCGCGACCGGATCCGATCGTGCAGGACAAGACGACGTTCGATGTCGCGACAGCGCAGCCCTACATCCATCGTCTGACGCGGCTGGGCGCAATGGCTCAGCTCGACGGCCGCTCGCTCGCATTCACGGACGCGATCGCACGTGTGCTTTGGGATGGTTCAGTGACGGGCTGGAACGAAGGCGATCATCTCGCCCGCGCCGCGGAGAAGGCCGGCTTCGATCTCGCCGCAATGGATGCGGCAATCGCAGCTGATCCGGATCGGTACGAGCAGGTGATTGCCGAGAACGAAAAGGATCACGCGGCATCAGGCCATTGGGGCGTGCCGACCTTCGTGTTCGAGAACGAGCCGTTCTTCGGCCAGGACCGCATCGACCTGCTGGTCTGGCGCATGCAGGGCAAGGGGCTGGCGAAGCGCTAAAGCGCATCGCGCTTTAGCCTTTTGTCTTGAGCATGATCTCTTCGGAAAACCGCTTCACACTTTTCCGGATCATGCTCCAGCTCACTCCGCGACCTTCACTGGCCCTTTCGCCGCGGTCTCGGACCATTCGCCGACGACGCGGTCGAGATCGCAGAGATTCTGGTGCATCTGCTCCAGCGAGAAGCCGAGCGCGAAGAAGCGCTCCGCGGTGTCGCCCGCATGGCCGCGGATCAGTCCGTCCTGGCGCACGGCCGCAACCGCCTCGGCATAGTGCTGGAGCGCGACGTGCACGGGATGAATCGGCGGCGCACCTGCGCCCTCGCGCAAGGCTTCGGCCGCGGATTTCAGGAAACGCACGATCGCCACACTGACTTCCGCCAGCGGCGCGGCAAGCCTGACCTGCACCTCGACCGGCAGCGGCACCACGGTGGCGCGGCCGATCATGACGACGTCGTGGCGCAGCCGGAGGATCGTGCGCAGCAGGGGACCGGTGTCGGGACCGCTCGACAGCCGCGCCGAACGTTCGCGCTCGGCCTCGGTGCCGATGGTATTCATCCCCACCATGGCGGTGCCGATGCCATCCTGGATCCGGTGCAGCGCATCGTTGTCGCGGCCACGCGTGAGGCCGGCGAGCAGCTCCGTAAACGCCTCCGCGATCAGCTCGAGGAGTTTTGCCGCGCTGGCGCGGATCTGGCGCACTGCGCGCGACGGCAGCACCAGGAACGAGACCAGGAGCCCGGTGATGGCGCCGACCGAAACCTCGCTGACGCGATCGATCGCCGACGCCATGGGATCGGCGTGATGCATGCTCGGAAGCACGAGCACGATCACGGCCGTCACCGTTGCAGAGCTCAGGTTCGGATAGATCGACGAGAGAAAGGCAAGCGGCGCGACGGCCAGCACCAGCAAACCCAGAAGACCAAGTTCGCCGGAATAGGGGATCAGGATTGCGATAGCGCCACCATAGACCGCGCCGCCGATCGTGCCGAGCATGTAGTCGCGCGTCGCCTTCAGCGAGCGCCCGACGCTCATCTGGGTCACGATGATGGAAGTGAGGACTGCCCAGAGCGGCAATAGCAGATGCAGAGCGGTGGCAAGTGCATAGGCCCCGGTGGCCGCGACCGTGACCCGGACCGCCAGCCCCAATTGCGTCTTTCGCGACCAGATCCAGTCGAACAGCTCCTTTGCGCCTGCCATCGTCGAATGTCCCGATCCTCGTAACCAGCCAGAAGCATAGCTGATGCCCGCAGCCCCAAGGCCGCTTGAAAGGCAAAATCAGCCCGCCTAATTTGCCGGCCAAAACGAGGAAACACGATGGCCCATGAAACCGCAACGCTCGCCGGCTATGTTGCCAACCTGAAATTCGCCGATATCCCGGCGGAGGTGCTGGAGCGCGCCAAGGTGCTGACGCTGGATTTCCTCGGCAGCGCCATCCGTGCCCGCAGCGAAGCGGAATCCACCCCGTCGATCCTGAAGATGCTGGAAGCGCTTTCGCTCGACACCAAGGGCTGCTCCACCGTGTTCGGCGATGCCAAGACCTGGACGCCGGCGGTGGCGGCCCTGCTCAACGGCGCGCTCGGCCATTCCCTCGATTTCGACGATACGCATGCGGATTCCTCGCTGCATCCGAGCGCGCCGGTGGTTCCGGCCGCTTTTGCGGTCGGTGAGATGGTCGGCGCCTCCGGGCGCGACGTGCTGACGGCGATCGTCGCAGGCTATGAAGTGTGCTGCCGGCTCGGCAACGCGCTCGATCCGACCTCGCATTATGCGCGTGGCTTCCATCCCACTGCGACGGCCGGCACCTATGGCTCGGCCGCGGCGGCAGCCAAACTGTTCGGCCTCGGCGAGACGCAGATCATTGCCGCCTTCGGTGTCGCCGGCAGCCAGGCCGCGGGCTCGCTGCAATTCCTGATGAACGGCGCCTGGAACAAGCGCTACCAGGTCGGCGCCGCCGCGATGAACGGCGTGATCGCCGCGACGCTGGCGCGCAACGATTTCGTCGGATCGACGGAATCGGTCGAAGGCAAGCACGGCCTGCTCGCCGGCTACACCGACGATGCGCATCCGGACAAGGCGGTGGCCGGGCTCGGCAAGACCTATGAGACGATGAAGATCGGCGTGAAGCCGTATCCGAGCTGCCGCTACACCCATGCCGCGATCGACGCGCTGATCGCAATGCGCCGCGAGCACAATCTGACACCCGACCAGGTCAAGCGCGTCGAGATCGGCCTGCATCGCAACGGCATCACCCTGACCGGCGATGCCGCGACCAAGCGGCACCCGACCTCGATCGTCGGCGGCCAGTTCTCGATGTTCTTCACCGGTGCGCTCGCGCTCGACCAGGGCTCGTTCGGCTGGGACGATTACAACCGCCTCGGCGACACCGCCATCGACGCGCTCGCCGACAAGTTCGACGTGGTCCAGGACGATCGCCTCGAGATCGGCCGCACCCATCCCTTCGGCGCACGCGTCAGCATCACCACGGATGACGGCGTGCACGAACGCCTCTACGCCGATCCCTCGGGCGAGCCGAATTCCTTCCCCGACGCACAGGCGATGCAGCAGAAATTCCTGACGCTGGCGCGGCCCGTGCTGAACGCACGGGCCGACAAGTTCGCCGATGCGATCATGACGCTGGAGCGGTTCGACCGCGTGACGAAGGCGACGGAGCTGGGGCGGCAGTAGGCCGCCTCACGCCGTCTTCGCCGCCTTCAGCCCCAGCCGCTGCTCCACGGCCTCGCGCATCACGAATTTCTGGATCTTTCCGGTCACCGTCATCGGGAAGTCGTCGACGAACTCCACGTAGCGCGGGATCTTGTTGTGGGCGATCTGGCCCTCGCAGAAGGCGCGGACCTCTTCGGCGGTCAGCGTCTCGCCTGGCCTGACGCGGATCCAGGCGCAGAGCTCCTCGCCATAGCGGGTGTCGGCCACGCCAAAAATCTGCACGTCCTGGATCTTGGGGTGACGGTAGAGAAACTCCTCGATCTCGCGCGGATAGAGGTTCTCGCCGCCGCGGATCACCAGATCCTTGATCCGGCCGACGATGTTGCAATAGCCCTCGTCGTCGATGGTGGCGAGATCGCCGGTGTGCATCCAGCCATTGGCGTCGAGCACGTCGGCGGTCTTTTCCTTCTCCTCCCAATAGCCCAGCATGACGCTGTAGCCGCGGGTGCAGAGCTCGCCGCGTTCGCCGCGCTTGACGATTTTGCCCTCGAGGTCGACGACCTTCACCTCGACATGCGGATGAATCCTCCCGACGGTAGAGACGCGCCGCTCGAGCGGATCGTCCGTCGCGCTCTGGAAGCTGACCGGGCTGGTCTCGGTCATGCCATAGGCGATGGTGACCTCGCGCATGTTCATCTCGGTGTTGACGCGCTTCATCACCTCGATTGGGCAGGGCGCGCCCGCCATGATGCCGGTGCGCAGCGATTTGAGATCGAATTTCGAGAACTCGGGATGATCGAGCTCGGCGATGAACATGGTCGGTACGCCGTAGAGCGTCGTGCATCTCTCCTGCTCGACCGCACGCAGCGTCGCCAGCGGATCAAAGCCCTCGCCGGGATAGACCATGGTCGCACCCAGCGTGACGGAGGCGAGATTGCCCATCACCATGCCGAAGCAATGATAGAGCGGCACCGGGATGCAGATGCGATCCGCTTCGGTCAGGCGCATCGCGCGTCCGGTGAAATACCCGTTGTTGAGGATGTTGTGGTGTGTCAGCGTCACGCCTTTCGGCGATCCCGTGGTTCCGCTGGTGAACTGGATGTTGACGGGATCGTCGAACTGAAGCGCGGCGCCGAGCGCGGCAAGCCGTTCGCGGTGCTCCACTCTGCCCATGCGCGCGACCTCCTCGAACGGGATCGTGCCTGAGGCCGCAGGACCGCCGATCTGGATCACCATCCGCAAGGCCGGCAGCCGCGCTGCCTGCAACTGTCCGGGCCTGGCGGCTGCCAGCTCCGGCAGCAGCGTGTTGAGCATCTCGATGTACTGGCTGGTTTTGAACGCCGTCGCCGTGACGATCGCAGCGCAGCCGACCTTCTTCAGCGCGAACTCCAGCTCGCTCAGCCGATAGGCGGGATTGATCGTCACCAGGATCAGGCCGGCCTTGGCGGCGGCGAACTGGGTCAGAGTCCATTCCGGCCGGTTCAGCGACCAGATGCCGATCCGCTCGCCGCGTTCGAGGCCAAGCGCGAGAAAGCCCGCGGCGAGCGCGTCGACGCGTTCGGCGAACTCCGTCCAGGTCCATCGCACGCCGTGGCTGGGCGAGACCAGCGCCTCGCGGTTACCCCAGCGCCGTACCGCATGATCGAGGCTGCGACCGATGGTATCGCCGAGCAGCGGCGTATCCGAGATGCCGCAAACGTAACTTTCGGCTTTGCCTGCCAGACCGTCCGCCAAGTTCGTCTCCTCAAAAATGTTGCCTCGTGCCCTGAAGCCGAAGGCGTTCGGGCACGAGGTTATCCGTTGCCGGGAAGGCGCGCGACGCCGCGCGCCTCATACTAAGTGGTTACGCCGCCTTCTTGCCGCTGCCCGCATCGAGCCCGGCGTAGACGCCGCGCTCGAAGCCCGCGAACGCCTGCAGGCATTTTGCATCCGCAAACGGCAGCAGCTGCATCAGAATCACGCCGGTGACGTCGCGCACCGGGTCGATCCAGTAATAGGTATTGGCGAGGCCCGCCCATGCGAGACTGCCTGCACTGCGGCCCTCCGCGGTCTTCGCGGTGTTGATCATGAAGCTGAGGCCCCACTTCTTCGCCTGATCCGGATAGAGATCGACGTCGTTGGTGTAAATCGGCGCCGCCGTCGTCATCTTGGTCATGTTGAGATCGCCCATCTGGTTCTGGCTCATCATGGCGATGGTCTCGGCTTTGAGCACCTGGTTGCCGTTGCCGCGGCCCTTGTTCAGGATCATCTGGGTGAACTTGATGTAGTCGGCCGCGGTCGAATACAGGCCGCCACCCCCCATGTGGAATTCCGGGTTCTGCTCGAGCTCGAACGGAATCGCGGCGAGCTGTCCGTCCTCACCGCGCGCGTGCATGCCGACGAGACGCTTGCGCATGTGGTCGGTGATCTTGAAGCCGGTGTCGGACATGCCGAGCGGCGCAAAGAGATTGTCGCGCAGATAGGCATCCAGCTTTTTGCCGCTGACGGCTTCCACGGCCTTGCCGACGAAATCGATATTGGTGCCGTATTCCCAGCGCGTGCCGGGATCGGTCATGACAGGCGTCTTCAGCGCGGCGTTCTGGCAGGTGATGATCCCGGGTGTGCCGGTCTTCTCCATATAGGCTGCGAATTCACCATTCCACATATCGTAGCAGAAGCCGGCCGTGTGGGTCATGAGCTGGCGCAGCGTGATCGCTCTTTTCGCCGGACGCAATTTTGGTTCGCCCTTGGCATCGAAGCCTTCGAGCACATGCGGCTTGGCGAGATCAGGCAGCAGCGATCCGATCGGCGCATCGAGCGACAGCTTGCCCTGCTCGACCAGTTGCATCGCGCCGGCACTTGTTACCGCCTTCGTCATCGAGGCGATCCAGAACACGCTGTCGGCGGTCATCGCATCGGGCTTGGACAGATCGCGCTTGCCGAACGCGCCTTGATACAGCACATCGTTACCGCTGGCGGCGATCGCAACGACGCCGGGGATTTCCTTGGCGTCGCTTGCCTTGCGTAGAATCTCGTCGATCTCAGCTTTGCTTTGCATGCGCGTTTCCTCCGGTTTGATTATTGTTGGAAGTGATCGATTGTCCTCCCGCATGGGCTGCGCAGCAAGCGTGGTGATATGCACCCTGCGGTCGCGATGTCGTGACTTGACGCTCTCGGTCCAGCGCGGGACGACTGTTTTGCAACACGTCTTCACAATCTGCGGTGGATGGCCGCAACCAGCCGTGACCTTGGATGGGCTCAGGCGATATGTTTCAGGTGTTTGAAGCACTGAAACATTTTGTGCGTTGCGGCGTTCAGTTCGCGGCCTGATTGACGGCGGACGTTAAGACTTGATGCAATTTTGGCGGCCGCCCACCGGCCGCAAGGGGGCTTAAATGATTTCGACATGGAGCGAATGGAAGCGCTATCCCCGTCCCGGCCGGGGCGACAATCTGGAAGCGCCGATCTCGCCCGGTATTTACGAGGTTCGGATCGCCGGCACCGGCGCACTCTACTCCTTCGGCGCGGTCGACAACCTTGCGCAGTCGCTGGCGCTGCTGCCGGTCGGCTCGAAATCCTGGTTCGGCCGCCGCGACACCTCGGATGTGCCCGATCTCGAATACCGGACCTGCGCGACCTCCTCGAAGGCCGACGCCAAGGCAGCCGCCGAGCGCATGATCGGCCGGCGCGAGACCTATATGAGCGGCGCGGCGTAACTGCTTGCTCGATTGCGATGCCAAACCTCTCCCGCAGGGAGAGGTGAAGAGCTGGCCCGTCCCAACTTAAGCTCCCAGCAGATGTGCGTTGCGGGACGGTGCATTGCGTGTCGTCTCTCCCTATATTCCGGGCCGATCCGATCGCGCCTTAGGAGTAATGCCATGACCTCGACCGCCGCTGCACGCGCCCAGCACGCCACCGCCAGCCTGCGCGGCCGGTTGAAAGACCCGTCGCTCCTGAAGGAGGCCTGCTACATCGACGGCGCCTGGGTCGGCACGCCAGTCTTTGCCGTGAACAATCCCGCGACCGGTGTCGAGATCGCGAAGGTGCCGCAGCTGGGTGCGGACGATACCACCAAGGCGGTCGAAGCCGCTCAGCGCGCCTTCCCGGCCTGGGCCAAGCACACCGCCAAGCAGCGCTCCAACATCCTGCGCAAATGGTTCGAGCTGATCATCGCCAATCGCGAGGACCTCGCGCTGATCCTCACCTCCGAGCAAGGCAAGCCGTTGTCGGAAGCGCTTGGCGAGGTCGACATCGGCGCCGCCTATATCGAGTTCTTCGCCGAGGAAGCCCGCCGCGTCTATGGCGAGACCATCCCGACGCAGCGGCCCGATGCGCGCCTGCTCGCGATCAAGCAGCCGATCGGCGTCTGCGGCGCCATCACGCCGTGGAACTTCCCGAACTCCATGATCACGCGCAAGGTGTCGCCGGCGCTGGCCGCGGGCTGCACCGTGGTGCTGAAGCCCGCCAACGAGACGCCGCTCTCGGCCTTGGCGCTGGCCGTGCTCGCCGAGAAGGCCGGCATCCCCAAGGGCGTGCTCAACATCATCACCGGTGATGCGCCGCCGATCGGCAAGGTGCTGTGCGAGCATCCGGCGGTGCGCTTCGTCGGCTTCACCGGCTCGACCGCAGTCGGCAAAATCCTCTACCAGCAGGCGTCCGTCGGCGTGAAGCGGCTCGGCCTCGAACTCGGCGGCAACGCGCCGTTCGTGGTGTTCGACGACGCCGACATCGATGCTGCGGTCGAAGGCGCGATCGTCTCGAAGTACCGCAACATGGGGCAGACCTGCGTCTGCGCCAACCGCATCTACGCCCAGGACAAGATCTACGACGAGTTCGTGAAGAAATTGTCGGCCAAGGTCTCCGCGATGAAGATCGGCGACGGCACCGAGACCGGCGTCACGCAGGGGCCGCTGATCAATATGAAGGCAATCGACAAGGTCGAGCGCCACATCGCGGATGCCGTCAAGCGCGGCGCCAAGGTCGTGACCGGCGGCAAGCGTAGCGAGCTCGGCCGCTCGTTCTTCGAGCCGACCGTGCTCGCCGACGTCAAGCCGGACTCGCTGGTGTCGCAGGAAGAAACCTTCGGCCCGCTCGCCCCCGTGATCCGCTTTAAGGACGAGGCCGACGTGATTGCGATGTGCAACGCTTCGCCGTTCGGCCTCGCGTCCTACTTCTACTCCCGTGATCTCGGCCGCGTCTGGCGTGTCGCCGAAGCGCTGGAGTCAGGCATGGTCGGCGTCAACACCGGCCTCATCACCACCGAAGTCGCGCCGTTCGGCGGCGTCAAGGAAAGCGGCCTGGGGCGCGAAGGTTCGCGTCACGGCATGGAAGAATATGTCGAGATCAAATATGTGATGATGGCGGGGGTATAGCCGGCGTCGCTTGACGCAGGTCAAGAGGCCTCGGGCAAGGCACCATAATTTGGCGCGAGCGGCATCATCTGGTGGCGCGCACGCAGGATTGCGGCTTGCGAATGCTGACGAGGACCTCTTTCGTTCCGGGTGAAAAGCGGCTGCTTGGCCGTTTCTGGCATAGCGCCTCTGGATACTGGCGCGGACCAACGGCGTGGACAGCCTGGCTCCTGGTGATTGCGCTGATTGCCAACGTGGTCCTGCAACTCCTGACACAATATCGCTTGAACTACTGGAATCGCGATTTCTTCGACGCGATCGGGCAGAAGGACCAGGCGGGACTGCTCTATCAGGCGTTTCGGTTTCTGCCGCTGGCGGGCGCAAGCATCGCCCTCGCCGCTTTCTCGGTGTGGGCGCGCATGACCCTGCAACGTTCCTGGCGCGAATGGCTGAGCAACCGCCTCTATGACGATTGGCTGGGAGGTTCTCACCTTGCCAGGTCGGGCCCCCTCGCCGGACACCACGAGGCGCCCGAATATCGCATCGCCGAGGACGCCAAGGTCGCAACCGACTTGCCGATCGACCTCGCCACCGGGCTGCTTCAGTCCTTGCTCACGATCGGTACGTTCATCGGGGTGCTATGGTCCGTCGGCGGCAATTTGCGGGTCCATCTTGACGGTATGGACTTTACGATTCCCGGCTATCTCGTCCTTGCTGTGATCGCGTATGCCGCGCTGCTGGCGATCGGCATCTGGCTGACAGCCGGCCGTCTGACGCGAGTCATCGAAGAAAACAAGCGCATGGAGGCTGAGCTACGGGCGATTGGAACGCATGTGCGCGAAAGCGGTGAAGGGAAGATCGTTTTCGAGGATCGACCCATTGGCCGCCACGCCGTCGTGTCCGCGTTGAAGGCCGTGATCGCGATCTGGCGCATCTATTGCTGGCAATTAATGCGGATGACGCTGATCACGTACACCAGCCTTCTGGTCACGCCTGTGATCGGCCTGCTGTTGTGTCTCCCCAAATACCTTGCCGATGCGATGACGCTTGGCGAAGTGGTTCAGGCGTCGGCGGCATTCGTCGTCGTCCAGACCGCGTTCAACTGGTTCACCGACAACTACGCCAAGCTTGCAGAATGGACAGCCTCCGCCAACCGGGTTGCCGAACTCCTGCTCGCCCTGGACGAGGATGAGACGATCCAGAATAGCAGAGCTAAATCTTCAGCTCTTTCCCCGTGACCCGCCGATACGCTTCCAGATACCGCCTGCTGGTCGCATCCACGACGCTTGCGGGCAGCGGCGGCGGCGGGGCATCGCCGTTCCAGCGGCCGGCGCGGCGCTCGACGTCGAGATAGTCGCGAAGCGGCTGCTTATCGAAACTCGCCTGCGGCTGGCCGGGCTTGTAGGCATCGACGGCCCAGAAGCGCGACGAGTCCGGCGTCATGACTTCGTCGATCAGGATGATGCGGCCGTCCTTGTCGCGGCCGAACTCGAACTTGGTGTCGGCGATGATGATGCCCTGCTCGCGCGCCAGCTCCTCGCCGAGCGTGTAGATCGCACGCGTCATGCTTTCGAGCGTATAGGCAACGTCGTCTCCGACGACTTCGCGCATCTTCGCGATGGTGATGTTCTCGTCATGGCCGGTCTCGGCCTTGGTCGCAGGGCTGAAGATCGAGGGATCGAGCTTCTCGCTCTCGACGAGGCCGGCCTTCAGCTTCTCGCCGGCAAGCGTGCCGCTCGCCGCGTACTCCTTCCAGGCCGAGCCCGAAAGATAGCCGCGGATCACGCATTCGATCGGAAACACGGTGGTGCGCTTGCACAACATGGCGCGGCCGAGGATCTCGGCGCGGTGCGGCTGCAAAGCCGGCACGGCCGTGATGATCTCGTCGGTGTCGGCGCTCATCATGTGATGCGGCACCACGCCTTCGAGCTTGTTGAACCAGAAGGCGCTGATCTGGGTCAGCACGGCGCCCTTCATCGGGATGGTCTCGCCCATCACGACGTCGAAGGCGCTGATGCGGTCGGTGGTGAGGAGCAGCAGGCGGTCGTCGTCGACGGCGTAAATATCGCGCACCTTGCCGCGGCCGATCTTGGTCAGGGGCAGGTCGCTGGAGAGCATGGTGGTCATCGCAAGGCTTTCGCAGACTTGGCTTACAGGAAGGACATCCGGCCGCACCTGTCGGCACGGCCGGATACCGGATTAGCCTATTCCGGCAGCGGAATGAACTCATGTTCCTGAGGAACCGCAGCGAAGCGGCCGGTTTTCCAGTCCTGCTTGGCCTGCTCGATCCGCTCCTTGCTGGAGGAGACGAAATTCCACCAGATGTGGCGCGGCCCTTCCAACGCATCGCCACCGAGAAACATCATTCGCGTGGCCTTGAGCGCCTTCACGGTGATGCGGTCGCCGGGACGGAAGATCAGCAGCCGCGGCCCCTCGTAGCGCTCGTTCGCGATCTCGACCTCGCCATCGACGACATAGATCGCGCGCTCTTCATGATCGGGGTCGAGCGGCACGGTCGCCCCGGCCACGGCCGTGACCTCGGTGTAGAACCAGGGCGAGACCATTTCCACCGGCGAGATGATGCCGAAGGCGGAGCCCGCGATCACCCGTGCGGTAAAATCGCGCTCGGAGATCATCGGCAGATCGCCTGCCGCATAATGCTGGAACGAAGGATCGATCTCCTCCGATCCGGCCGGCAGCGCGATCCAGCTCTGCAGGCCGAGCATCTTTTGCCCCGAGGCGCGCTGCGCCTCCGGCGTGCGCTCCGAATGCGCAATGCCGCGGCCCGCCGTCATCAAATTCATCGCGCCGGGCGCGATCTCCTGCACGTTGCCCTCGCTGTCGCGATGCATGATCGACCCGTCAAACAGATAGGTGACGGTGGCAAGCCCGATATGCGGATGCGGCCGCACGTCCATGCCCTTGCCGGAGACGAACTGCACCGGCCCGAAATGATCGAAGAAGATGAAAGGCCCGACCATCTGCCGCTTGCCGTGCGGCAGCGCGCGCCGCACCGCGAATCCATCGCCGAGATCGCGGGTCCGCGGCACGATAACGAGATCGAGCGCATCGCAGGACATGGGATCGCCGAGCACGGGATCGTTGGAGGGTTGCCAGCTCATGGTGGACTCCTGTTTCTTACTGGTATGATCGTAGCAGAACATCGTTCGGAACGGGAGGAGACAGATGATTCCGCCGCTCAAGCCTGGCGCCAGGCTGCTCGAGGTCACCGGCCCCGAAATCGAGACGGACCGTCTTATCCTGCGCCAATGGCGCGCCAGCGACATCGCGCCCAACGCCGCAATGCTGAGCGATCCCGGCACGGCGCGGTTTATCGCGGCCGACGGCAATCCAGTCACCACCGCGATCGCTGGCTGGCGCAATGCAGCCGTGATCTCCGGGCACTGGGCGCTCTACGGCTTCGGCATGTTCGTGGTCGAGGAAAAGGCGAGCGGCAAATATGTCGGCCGTGTTGGACCGTGGAGTCCGCCCGGCTGGCCCGGCTTCGAGGTCGGCTGGGGCATTGCCAAGGAATTTCGCGGCAAGGGCTATGCGGTGGAGGCAGCCCGTGCGTCGATCGACTGGGCGTTCGACAGTTTTGAGGTCGACGAGATCATGCACTGTATCGAAAGCGTGAACGCGCCGTCCCAAGCTGTGGCGCGAAAGCTCGGTGCGCGGAAGGATCGTGAGATCGATCTGTTCGGCAAGCCTGCCGACGCCTGGATCACGACACGCGCGTCGTGGCGGCGAAATTGAATCCGTCGCTGATCTGACTTAAGTTCGCGGCGCTGACGACCGGACCGATGGGATGCTGCTGACCAATCTCGAGCTCGCTTTCCGCGCCGCCAGCGTCGCGCTGCTGCTGATGCTGGCGGCGGCGCTGTTGCAGGACTTTCGCAGAGTGCTCACAGCGCGCCTCGGCGCGGCCTTTGCGCTGGGCTCGGCCGCGCATGCGGCGAGCTATTCGATGGATGTCACGTCGCGGATCCCGCTCTGGCATGCACCGCTGATCGCGTTGTCGACCGGCACCATGGTGATGTTCTGGCTGTTCACACGCTCCCTGTTCGACGACGAGTTTCGTCTCCGCTGGTGGCACGGATGGATCTGGGCGCTGGTGACGGCCTTCAGCTTCGCGGGCTGCGTCTGGATTGCCCCCAGCGGCCATGTGCGGTTCTCGGTGACGGCAGTCAATCTGATCGTGCTCGGCTTCATTGCGCTTGCGATCGGGCAGACGATCGCCTCGTGGCCGGCCGACCTGGTCGAGCGCCGCCGCCACGTTCGCGTCTTCATCGTCTGCGCAACCGCACTCTATGGCGGGCTGAACGCGGTGCTCCAGATCGCAGTCGCCGGCTACCACGTCGGCGAGGTCGCCGAGACCATCAATGCCGGCGCGCTTACCTGCACCGTCGCCGCGATCGTCTATGCCATGATGCGTATTGATGGGGCGGATCTGTTTCCGGCCGCGGCGGAGCCCGCGCCGCCGATTGTCTTTAGTCAGCCGGCGGTCGATGAGGCCGCCGATCAAAAGCTCATCGATGCCCTGATGCGGCTGATGGCGGACGAGCGGATCTATCGCCAGGAGAACGTCACCATCGGCGTTTTGGCGACCCGGCTGAAAATTCCGGAATACCGGCTGCGCCGGCTGATCAACCAGCGGCTCGGCTATCGCAATTTCAATGTGTTCCTGAACAACCACCGCATCGAGGAAGCCAAGGCCGCGCTCGCCGATCCCACCCAGGCCGAGGTTCCCGTCATCACCATCGCCATGGACGCCGGCTTCCAGTCCCTCGGCCCATTCAACCGCGCCTTCAAGGCGGTGACCGGCGTGACGCCAACGGAGTACCGGCGGCTCAAGGTCGATGCAGCCTGAGCTTCTCTTAATCTCTCCCCGCGAGCGGACCGCAAGCGGGGCGAGGTCGGATCGCCCTTGCGATCCGGGTGAGGGGGTACAGGTCTCACGGCGATCTCACCCGCGGAGAGAGGCCCCTCACCCCAACCCTCTCAGCGCGAGCGAAGCTCGTCACGGCCCCGTACGAACGGGGCGAAGGAGTACACCGCGCCGTGGTGATGCAGCATTTAAATGATTAGAATCATGGAATAATTCCAAAATCGACCAGTCCGCTCCGACTTCAACCAGGTCGTTTTTCAAATCCGGCGAGCGCATATCGCCCACATCCGGCCTGCTCTCCCGCACCACCCCCGCAGCCGGAGAAAGCCCGTGACCCGCCGCCGCAAGATCATCCTCCTCACCACCACCATTATCTGTGCCGGTCTTGCGCTCGGCGCGGCACGGGCCCGCGATGTGCCCAAGGTTGCGACCGGCTTCATCGCCGACACGCTCTGCGCGGAGACGTTCGTCTCCGGCCTGGATCCCCGGCGCGACCTCGCCGAGACCACCGACGCGATGCCGGGCACCCGCCTGCTGACCTGGGCAATGGATCTTCAGATCGATCGCAGCCGCAAGGATGTCACCGTGTCCCTGTTCGGGATCGGCCGCAGCCATGCCGTCTATCGCGAGGGGCTCGGCTGCACGCTCGAGCACGGCCAGGGAATCGTCGACGTCGCATTGCCGTCCGACGGCAAGCAGCCGGCCTCGCTCCCCGAGATCGCCGGCCCGGGACTCGTGACGCCACAAAGCGAGGGCCTGTCAGCTGCGCTCGACCGCGCCTTCGCCGAGCCCGCGCAGCCGCCTTACCGCCGTACCCGCGCAATCGTCGTCATGAAGGCCGGCCGCATCATCGCCGAACGCTATGCCGACGGCATCGGACCGGAGACGCAACTGCTCGGCTTCTCCATGACCAAGTCGGTGATGTCGGCGTTGACGGGCATTCTCGTGCGCCAGGGCAAGTTGAAGCTCGACGGGTCCGCGCCGGTTGCGGCCTGGCAAAATCCGAATGATCCGCGTCATGCCATCACCGTCGATCAATTGCTGCGTCACACCGCAGGCATTGCGCTCGGAAGCTCGTTGGAAGCCTGGCTCGGTTCGGCGCTCGAGCCGGTCAACACCATGAAATTCGCCGAGGACGACATGGCCGCCTATGCCGCGAGCATGCCGCTCGCGACTGCGCCGGGCACGGTGTGGAATTATCACGACGGCAACACCATCATGCTCGCGCATCTGATCCGCAACGCCGCGGGTGGCAAGCCCGAAGATGCGCTGCGCTTCGCACGCCGCGAATTGTTCGCGCCGCTCGGCATGAACAACGTCACGCTTCAGCTCGACGGCGCCGGCACGATCGAGGGCTCCAGCAACATGCTCGCATCCGCGCGCGACTGGGCGCGCTTCGGCCAGCTCTATCTCAATGACGGCGTCGCCGGCGGCCGGCGCATTTTGCCAGAAGGCTGGGTGAACTATTCGGCGACGGCGACGCCGAACGCCTGGGTCGGCATCGGCGCCGGGTTCTGGACCAACCAGGGCGACAGCTTTGGCGCAATGTTTCGAACCAAGCACGGTTGGCCGCGCGACGCCTTCTTCGCCAAGGGCACGATCGGGCAGTACACGATCGTGATCCCCTCGGAGCGCCTCGTCATCGTGCGCCTCGGCCGCTCGCCGAACGCGCCGCCGCAAGCCGATGGCGTGTTCGATCTCGTGCGCGACGTGGTGGCGACGACGCGCGAGAAGGGAAAGCTGGCGGGCGTGAATTGAGCTGTCCCCCGCCTTCCCTGGAGGGAAGGGCTAGACCCTCAGCCCCCGCTGCTGCGCCAATTCCTTCAGCGACACTTGCGGGCGCGCGCCGATGTGCTGGATCACTTCGGCAGCGGCAAGCGCACCGAGTTCGCCGCATTGCTTGTGCGACAGATCGCGCGAGAGGCCGTAGAGGAAGCCGGCGGCGAACAGATCGCCGGCGCCGGTGGTGTCGACCAGCTGGGTGATCGGCGAGGCCGGCGCGGAGACGGCGTCGGTCGGCGTCACCACGACGCAGCCCTTCTCGCTACGGGTGACCACGCCGAGCTTGACGTCGTTACGCAGCTGCTTGAGCGCGGTGTCGAAGTCGGAGGTCTCGTAGAGCGAATGCAGCTCGGACTCGTTGGCGAACACGATGTCGGCGGTGCCGTCGCGCATCAACCCCAGAAATTCGTCGCGATAGCGGCCGACGCAGAAGGAGTCCGACAGCGTCAGCGCGACCTTGCGCCCGGCCTCGTGGGCAATCTTGGAGGCCTTGAGGAAGGCTTCCTTGGCGCCCGGCGGATCCCAGAGATAGCCTTCGAGATAGACGATCTTGGCGGCCGCGATCTCGGCCGGATCGATATCGGCCGGCGACAGATCCTGCGCCGCGCCGAGATAGGTGTTCATGGTGCGCTCACCGTCACCGGTGACCAGGATGTAGGAGCAACCGGTGGCCGGGCCGTCCTTCGCGGCGGGCGTATTAAAGGCAACGCCGGCAGCGCGGATGTCGTGGACATAGAGCTTGCCGATCTGGTCGTCCTTGACCTTGCCGACATAAGCGGCGCGCGCGCCGAGGCTGCCGATGCCGACGATGGTGTTGGCGGCCGAGCCGCCGGAGACTTCCGTCGCCGGGCCCATGTCATTGTAAATGGCGGCGGCCCGCGCCTCGTCGATCAGGGACATACTGCCCTTGGTCATGCCGTGCTTGGCCAAAAAGGCCTCGTCGGTGCGGACCAGCACGTCGAACAGCGCATTGCCGATGCCGAGAACGTCATATTTCACGTCAGCCATTCACCTTGATCCTGTTTGCCGGATTGCGATCCCTGAGGAAATCCGCTTCCTGTCGGCCTGAAATCTGGCCCGCGGCCTATCACGACCGGGCCGCTACGGGCAAGCAACGGTATTATAACAGCCGATGATCCGCTCCTTCCTAACCGTCTCGACGGGAACACTGGCCTCGCGGCTGCTGGGCTTTGCTCGCGATTCCCTGATCGCGGCGCTGCTCGGCACCGGCGCCGTGGCGGATGCCTTTCTGGCCGCCTTCCAGCTCGTCAATGTGGTGCGTCGCCTGCTCAGCGAGGGGGCCCTGAATGCCGCGTTGGTTCCGGCCTGGCTGCGCATCCGCGACCGTGATGGCGCAGAAGCTGCGTCGGCGTTTGCCGGACGCGTGCTCGGCACGGTCAGCGCGGCCCTGATCGTGATCTCGATCGGCATCGCGCTGTTGATGCCGCTGATCATCATGATCATCGCGCCCGGCTTCGTCGGCAGCGCCACGCTCGATCTCGCCGTCCAGAACGCGCGGCTGATGCTGCCTTATCTCGCCTTTGCCGGCCCGGTCACGGTGCTGATGGGGCTGCTGAATGCGCAGGGACGATTTGCGCTCACGGCGTTCTCGCCGCTGCTGTTCAACATCGCACTGATCGCAACAATCGCGGCGCTGCTGCTGTGGCACGCCGATGCGTCGCTGGCCGCATGGATGCTGGCAGCCACCGTCGGCATCGCCGGCCTGCTGCAGCTCCTGATGCTGCTGTCGCAGCGAAGCGCAAGTCTCGCAACACCGTTGCGCGTGAGCTTCGACAAGGAGATGCGCGGCTTCTTCGCCAAGGCGATCCCGGGCATGATCGCAAGCTCGGGCCCGCAATGGCTGATGGTGGCGGGCGCCATCATCGCTTCCGCAACGCCGTCCGCCGTGTCCTGGCTCTATTTCGCCAATCGCCTGATCGAGCTGCCGCTCGGCATCGTCGGCGTCGCCATGGGCACGGTGCTGGTGCCGGAGCTGACGCGCGCGGTCGGCAGCGGCGATCGCGATGCGGTGGCGCACGCTGAATCGCGCGCGCTGGAACTTGCGACCGGGCTCGCACTGCCCGCAACGCTGGGCCTCGCCGTGCTGGCCGAGCCGATCGTGCGGCTGTTGTTCGAGCATGGCGCCTTTGGCGCGGAGGACAGCGCGGCCACTGCACATGCGCTGATGTGGCTGGCGCTGGGCCTGCCGGCCCATGTGCTGATCAAGGCGCTGTCGCCGGCCTTCTATGCCCGCAGCGACACGATGACGCCGCTGCTCGCCACGGCCAAGGGCTTTGTGGTCGCGGTCGTGCTCGCCGTGCTGCTCGGGCACTTCCTCGGCGCGAGCGGGATCGCGGCCAGCATCGCGGCCGGCGCCTGGAGCAGCGCACTGGCGCTGCTTCGAAAAGGCACGAGCGAATTCGGTTTCTCGGTCGACGCCGCTGCCCGCAAGCGGTTGCCGCGGATCGTGCTCGCCGCAGCCGCCATGGGCGCCCTGCTCTGGCTGACGACGGGGCTGATGCCATCAGCAGCGCATGGCCTGATCCGCTTCATCGTGCTCGGCCTGCAGATCGCGGCCGGGATCGCCGTCTATGGCGCGCTCCTGCAAATCCTTGGCGCAGCCTCATGGCGCGAGGCGGCTGGCGCCCTGAAGCGGCCGGCCTGACGAATTGCCCTTGACGGGGCAGCGCTGCTGTTGGAAACGACGGCCGGCGACCTCTCAGGAAAACTGACCATGCCATTCGTTGAACGGGTTTTTTCGGGCGTCCAGCCGACGGGCAATCTGCACCTCGGCAACTACCTCGGCGCGATCGTCAACTTCGTGAAGATGCAGGAAACCCACAACTGCATCTATTGCGTCGTCGACATGCACGCGATCACGCAGGGCTTGGACGTCTGGGGCGGGCCGGTCGAGCTCGCGCGCAACACCCGCGAGGTGACCGCGGCGTTCATCGCTGCCGGCATCGATCCGAAGAAGCACATCGTGTTCAACCAGAGCCAGGTCTCGGGCCACGCCGAGCTCGCATGGATCTTCAACTGCGTCGCGCGCACGGGCTGGCTCGACCGCATGACCCAGTTCAAGGAGAAGGCCGGCAAGAATCGCGAGAACGCCTCGGTCGGGCTGTACGACTATCCCGTGCTGATGGCCGCCGACATCCTGCTCTACCGCGCCACCCACGTTCCGGTCGGCGAGGACCAGAAGCAGCATCTCGAGCTCTCGCGCGACATCGCGCAGAAGTTCAACAATGATTTCGGCGATTCCATTCGCAGCCACGGCGGCAATGACGGCCTGTTCTTCCCGCTGCCGGAACCGTTCATTACGGGCCCGGCGACGCGCGTGATGAGCTTGCGCGACGGCACCAAGAAGATGTCGAAGTCGGATGCGTCGGACAATTCGCGCATCAATCTCACCGACGACGCCGACACCATCGCGCAGAAGATCCGCAAGGCGAAGACCGATCCGGAGCCGCTGCCGTCCGAAGAGAAGGGCCTGGAAGCGCGGCCCGAGGCCGACAATCTCGTCGGCATCTTCGCAGCCCTCTCCGACCGCTCCAAGGCCGACGTGCTCCGCGAATTCGGCGGCGGCCAGTTCTCCAGCTTCAAGAACGCGCTGGCAGAGCTGTGCGTCACCAAGCTCGCGCCGATCGCCGGCGAGATGAAGCGCCTGGTTGCGGACCCCGGCCACATCGACACCATCCTCAACAATGGTTCCGACCGGGCTCGCGTCATCGCCGAGGAGACCATGAACCTCTCCAAGGACATCGTCGGCTTCATTCGCCGGCGCTAGACCCTTGGCCTGCGCCACGGCGCGGGCCGCTTCGCCTCTCCCCAAGCGCGAGCGAGTGTGGCAGCATGCTCCCGGTGCAGATTCCGGGATAGGCATGACCAGCAAGCGACTTTGCTTCGAGCCGGGTCACAAGCCCAAATGCCTCGTCATTGTCGACGACACCGCCGAATGGGATCGCGCGGTCTATTACGCCAGCCGCTGGGCGATCCGCGCCGGCGGCGGCGTGGTGATGCTGCGCATCATCGAGATCGAGGACCAGAACCAGCAATGGCTTGGAGTCGCCGACATCATGCGCGCCGAAGCGCATGAAGCGGCGGAAGCCGCGCTCGACCGCGCCGCCGGCCGCGCCAACGGCATCGCCGCGATCACACCGGAGCGGCTGATCCGCGAAGGGGCCGCGATGGAACAGCTGCTCGCGGTCATCGACGAGGACCCAGACATCGCCATGCTCGTGCTCGCCGCCAGCCCCGGCGCGGAAGGGCCAGGGCCCTGGGTGGCGCTGCTTTCGCACGTGCTCGGCACGTTCCCGGTGCCCGTGACCGTCATTTCGGGGGCGCTCAGCGACCAAAGCGTGGATTCGCTGTCGTAGCCCCCTGAAGACGTTCAGGCGGCACCCTAACCCACTGAAATAACAGCGAAACGACCGCCACCCCCCTTGATCGTGCGTTCCCCGTCGCCATCTGCTAGGGAAGAGAGCACGCGCCGGCCTTGAACCGGCGACGTCTGGAGAAAACCATGTTCATTCAAACCGAAGCCACCCCCAATCCCGCCACGCTGAAATTCATTCCCGGCCGCATCGTGGTCGACGGCAGCCCGATGGAATTTTCGAGCCGCGAAGCCGCAACGCGCTCGCCGCTCGCCGAAAAGCTGTTCGAGGTGCCCGGCGTCACCGGCGTGTTCTACGGATCCGACTTCATCACCGTGACCAAGGCG
Organism: Bradyrhizobium manausense; assembly: GCF_018130615.1. Taxonomy (GTDB): domain Bacteria; phylum Pseudomonadota; class Alphaproteobacteria; order Rhizobiales; family Xanthobacteraceae; genus Bradyrhizobium; species Bradyrhizobium manausense_A. The sequence goes on along the minus strand of NZ_JAFCKB010000001.1, from coordinate 433,939 downwards.
AACGGTGAGTGGCAGCAGCTCAAGCCTGCAATCCTCGGTGCCATCATGGAGCACTACATGTCCGGCGCGCCGCTGCTCGCCGACGGTACGACCGCCAGCGATGTCGAGATCGACGATGAGGACGAATTCTTCGACGAAGCCGATGCCGAGACGGTCGACATGATCAAGGATCTGATCGAGACGCGCGTGCGGCCGGCGGTCGCCAATGACGGCGGCGACATCACCTTCCGCGGCTTCAAGGACGGTATCGTCTACCTCAACATGAAGGGTGCCTGCTCGGGCTGCCCGTCCTCGACCGCGACGCTCCAGCACGGTATCCAGAACCTGCTCAAGCATTTCGTGCCCGACGTGGTCGAAGTCCGGCCGATGTGAATCGGTGTGCGAATGGCGAGTAGCGAATGGCGAATAGAGTTCCGATCGGCTAGACTGTTCGCTATTCGCCACTCGCCATTCGCTTTTTCATGATGATCCTTGCCATCGATACCGCGCTCGAGGCGTGCGCGGCCGCCGTTCTCGACACCGACGCCGGCGAGCTCCTTGCGCAGGAGCAGCTTCTCATGAAACGCGGCCACGCCGAGACGCTGATGCCGATGATCGCGCGCGTCATGCAGTCGGCCAATGTCGCATTCACGGCACTCGACCGGATCGCGGTAACCGTCGGCCCCGGCAGTTTCACCGGCCTGCGCGTCGGCATTTCGGCGGCGCGCGGTCTTGCGCTTGCGGCAAAACGACCGGCCGTCGGCCTCACCACCTTGTCGGCCTACGCAGCCGCCATCGTCGGCCGGAGCGGAACAGCGCCGGTGATCTCGGCGATCGATGCACGGCACGATCACGCCTATTTCCAGATTGTCGCCGGCGACGGCAGCCAGCTGGTGCAACCGGGCATCGCCCCGATCGACGAGGTGATCGCGGCCTCGCAATTCGGCGCGCCGCATCTGGTCGGCAATGCCGCAAGGATTCTCGCCGATCGCTGGCCGAAGGATGGGCCGCAACCTGTTGCGGTCGACGCGCAGCCTGCGCCCGACATCAGCTGGGTCGCATGGCTCGGCGCCGCGGCCAATCCCGACGCCAATCCGGCGCGGCCGTTCTATCTGAAAGCGCCCGATGCAAAGCCGGCGGCGCCGCCGCTCGCACAAGCCGCAAGCTCATGATGGGATGGTTTTCGGAATGGTGGCACGGCGGCACTGCGGCCGTCGAGCCGGCGTCGGCGCGCGACGCGCCGCGGCTGGCGCAGCTTCACGGCCAATCCTTCGCGCATGGCTGGGGCGAAGGCGAATTCGAGAGCATGCTCAGCGAGAGCAACACGCTCGTCCACCGCTTGCGCCTGGGGCGCAAGATCATCGGCTTCGCGGTGTCCCGGATCGGGGCGGACGAAGCCGAAATCCTCTCGGTCGCGGTCGACCAGTCCCACCGCGGCCGCGGCTTCTCCCGCACGCTGCTGATGACCCATCTCGGCCATCTCGCCGGGCGTGGCGTGCGCACGATATTTCTGGAAGTCGAGGAGAACAACCAACCGGCACGACGGCTCTATACGAGATGCGGATTCGTGGTGGTCGGGCGCCGCGAACGCTACTATAAGCAGGCCAACGGGGAACAATTGAACGCACTACTGATGCGACGTGACTTGTCGTAACATCGATGGCAGAAAGCGCCCCGTCAGACGGACACGATATGACAGGACTTAAACCTTCTTCCGCATCCAAGGCGACCGGCATCGAGGCGCGTTGCGCCGCCACAGGCATGCGCATGACCGAGCAGCGCCGCGTCATTGCACGCGTGCTCGCAGAAGCGGTCGACCACCCCGATGTTGAGGAACTGTACCGGCGCTGTGTCGCGGTCGACGACAAGATCTCGATCTCGACCGTCTATCGCACCGTCAAACTGTTCGAGGACGCCGGTATCATCGAACGTCACGACTTCCGCGAGGGCCGCGCGCGCTACGAGACGATGCGCGACAGCCACCACGACCACCTCATCAACCTGCGCGACGGCAAGGTGATCGAATTCACCTCCGAAGAGATCGAGAAGCTTCAGGCCGAGATCGCCCGCAAGCTCGGCTACAAGCTGGTGGATCACCGGCTCGAACTCTATTGCGTCCCGCTCGACGACGACAAGCCGGCGTCTTAAAGTCTCGTGCCCATCGACCTCATCATCTTCGATTGCGACGGCGTGCTCGTGGACAGCGAGGTAATCTCCTGTCGCGCCCACGCTGACGTGCTGACGCGTCACGGCTATCCGATCACTTCGGAGCAGGTGTCCGAACGCTTCCTCGGCCGTTCGACAAAACAGGCCAATCTCGAGATCGAAACCGAACTCGGCCGCGCGTTACCCGAGGCCTATCACGGCGATCTCCAGGACGAGCTGTTTCGCGCATTCGAAGCCGACCTCGAAGCGATCCGCGGCATCCACGACGTGCTTGACGTCGTGACGCAACGTGTCTGCGTTGCCTCGAGCGGTTCGCATCCGCGCATGCAGGTGAGCTTGGGGAGCACGGGGCTCTATGAACGCCTCGCACCGAACATCTTCTCGTCCTCGCAGGTGACAAACGGCAAGCCCGCGCCGGACCTGTTCCTGTTCGCCGCCAAGGAAATGGGCGTGCCGCCCGAGCGCTGTGTCGTGATCGAGGACAGCCTCGCGGGAATCGCGGGGGCGCGCGCGGCCGGGATGAAGGTATTCGGCTTTTACGGTGGCAGTCATTGCGGGGCCGGCCACGCCGAGACCCTGCGCCAAGCCGGCGCCGACTTGACCTTCTCGGACATGCATCAGCTGCCGGATCTGGTTCGGCGGGTCGCGGCAGACGCCCTGGCGGGCTGAATCCGGCCTCGCCGTCGTTCCGGGGCACGCGCGACGCGCGCGAACCCGGGATCTCGTGCCCAAAACCGCTGGATTCCGGGCTCGCCCGCTTTGCGGGCGCCCCGGAATGACCGGTAAGCGGCCCAATCGCTGGATTTTCGCCCCTTCAGCCTATATTTGAGGACCGTCCTCCACCTCAATTCCGGGTTCCATGACGCCGCCGCGCAAGCTGCACATCAAATCATATGGCTGCCAGATGAACGTCTACGATGCCCAGCGCATGGTGGACACGCTGGCCCCCGAAGGATTCGTGGAGACGGCCAACGCCGAGGATGCCGACCTCGTCATCCTCAACACCTGCCATATCCGCGAGAAGGCCTCTGAAAAGGTCTATTCCGAGCTCGGCCGGCTGCGCGTCGCCAAGGACGAGGCCGCGCGCGAGGGCCGCGCCATGCAGATTGCGGTGGCAGGCTGCGTCGCACAGGCCGAAGGCGAGGAGATCGTGCGCCGCGCGCCCACCGTCGACGTCGTGGTCGGCCCGCAGAGCTATCATCATCTGCCCGAGCTGTTGAAGCGCGCCGGCCATGAAGGCCGCGCGATCGAGACCGAGTTTCCCGCCGCCGACAAATTCGGCTTCCTGGCCCAGCCGAAGCCCGATGCGATCCGCGCGCGCGGCATTTCCGCGTTCGTCACGGTGCAGGAAGGCTGCGACAAGTTTTGCACGTTCTGCGTCGTGCCCTACACGCGGGGCTCGGAAGTCTCACGCCCGGTCGCGAAGATTGTCGATGACGTGAAGCGGCTCGCCGACAATGGCGTGCGCGAGCTCACGCTGATCGGGCAGAACGTCAACGCTTATCACGGCGACGGACCTGACGGAAAAAGCTGGGGGCTCGGCAAATTGCTGGAGCATCTGGCGCAGATTCCCGGCATTGCGCGGCTGCGCTACTCGACCAGCCATCCCCGCGACGTCGACGACAGTTTGATTGCAGCCCATCGTGATCTCGACGCCTTGATGCCGTTCGTGCACCTGCCGGTCCAGTCGGGCTCGGACCGGATTCTGGCCGCCATGAACCGGAAACATACCGCCGATGATTACCGGCGCGTCATCGACCGTTTCCGGTCCGCGCGCCAAGACATTGCTTTCTCATCAGATTTTATCGTGGGCTTCCCTGGCGAGAGCGAGCAAGATTTTCTCGCCACCCTCGCGCTTGTCACGCAAATCGGCTACGCTGCAGCGTATTCGTTCAAATACTCCGCCCGGCCGGGAACGCCGGCCGCGGATATGCAGGAGACGGTGTCCCCCGCCGAGATGGACCAGCGATTGGAGCGGCTCCAGGAACTGATCGACAGCCAGCAATCGGCCTTCAACAAGGCTGCGATTGGCTCAACGGTCGACGTGCTGTTCGAACGTCCGGCGCGCAAGGACGGCCAGATCGTCGGTCGCACCGCCTTCCTCCAGCCCGCGCATGTGATGGCCTCGCCCGACATCATCGGACAGATCCTGCCGGTGCGAATCGACAGCCTCGAGCGCTACAGTTTCCTCGGCGAGCTCGCGACGCCGCGCATTGCACGCGAGCCCGCTTTATCATCCATCGCCACTGGAGCCTGAACCCTTGCCAAAAAGCGCATCGGATTCGTCCTCTATCGCTCCCAGCCGCAAATTTGACCGCGACATGCAAGTTCCGCCCGAGACTCAGGTCGTCATCGACTTCGACGACAACCGCGCCGCATCCGCGCTGGTCGGCCCCTACGGCCAGAACCTGGCGCAGATCGAGCGGCGGCTCGGCGTCGTCGTGGACTCCAAGGGCAACCACATCACGATCGGCGGCACGCGCGACGGCTGCGATGCGGCGCGCCGCGTGCTGGAGACGCTCTACGCCCACGCCGTGAAGGGACAGGATGTCGACCAGGGCGAGGTCGAGGGCGCGATCCGCGCCGTGATCGCGCAAGGGTCCCTGTTCGAGTTCGACGCCAAATCGGCCAAGTCGGCCTTCGACAGCATCAATCTGCGCAAGCGCCCGGTGCGCGCCCGCACGGCCGCGCAAGACTCCTACATCCGCGCGCTGAAGCGCCACGAGCTGGTGTTCGGCATCGGCCCCGCCGGCACCGGCAAGACCTGGCTCGCGGTCGCGCATGCCGCGCAATTGTTCGAGCGCAAGGAGGTCGACAAGATCATCCTGTCGCGGCCGGCGGTCGAAGCCGGCGAACGGCTCGGCTTCCTGCCCGGCGATCTCCGCGAGAAGGTCGATCCGTATCTGCGCCCGATCTACGACGCGCTCTACGACCTGATGGACGCACGCATCGTCGAGCGCGCGCTGCAGACCGGCGAGATCGAGATCGCGCCGCTCGCCTTCATGCGCGGCCGCACGCTGACCAACGCCGCGATCATCCTCGACGAGGCGCAGAACACGACATCGATGCAGATGAAGATGTTTCTGACCCGCCTCGGCGAGAACAGCCGCATGATCGTGACAGGCGATCCCTCGCAGATCGATTTGCCGAACGGCCAGACCTCCGGTCTGGCCGAGGCCACCCGTCTGCTCAGCGGCGTCGAAGGCATTGCGCAAGTTCATTTCAAAGCCGAGGACGTGATCCGCCACGAGCTCGTGGCACGAATCGTCGCCGCCTATGAAGGGTCGCCGCAGCGGCCACCCGCCGGCAACAAATCCTGACGAGACAACAGCGGGACGGCGCGAGCACGGCGCCTTATCGTTCCGAACAAGGCCATGTCGCATCCCAACCTTCCCATCACCGAGGTCCTCGTCGTCGCCGATTGCTGGCAGAGCGAGCCTGACGCCGAAACCGTGATCCAGCGCGCCGTCGCCGCCGCCGCAGAGTCCGTCGATGAAGACGTTGCCGACGCGGAAGTGGCCGTGATGCTGACCGATGATGCCGGCATCCGCACGCTCAACAGCAACTGGCGCGGCATGGACAAGCCGACCAACGTGCTGTCGTTTCCCGCGCTCCAGCCGGAGGGTGAATGGAAGCCGGGCGATGCGCCGCGCATGCTCGGCGACATCGCGATCGCCTATGAGACCATGCGGCGCGAGGCGGACGAGGAACACAAGCCGTTCGATCATCATTTGAGTCATCTCGCCGTGCATGGTTTCCTGCACCTGATCGGCTACGATCACGAGAACGACGACGACGCGGAAGAGATGGAAGCGCTCGAAACCGAGATCCTGGCTCACCTCGGCATCCCCGATCCCTATGCAGACCGCGCGGGGACGCACTGAGATGCCGGATTCAGAGCCTACCCACGACAATCCGCGCAACACGGCCAATCTGCCGGCCGTGGTGACACCCGGCGAGGTCATGCGCCCGACCGCGGAAGGCTGGCTGCTGCGCGCCATCCGCACGCTGTTCGGCTGGAAGGCGGGATCGGTACGTGACGATCTCCAGGTCGTGCTCGACGCGACGACGCCCGACGACACCGGCTTCTCGGCGGTCGAGCGCACCATGCTGCGCAACATCCTCGGCCTGCACGAGCGTCGCATCGCCGACGTCATGGTGCATCGTGCCGACATCATCGCGGTGAAGCGCGACATCCCGCTCGGCGAATTGATGGACCGTTTCGAGAGCGCGGGCCATTCGCGCCTCGTGGTCTACAACGAGACGCTGGACGATCCCGTCGGCATCGTCCACATCCGCGACCTGCTCGCCTTCATGACTGCGCGGGCGCGCGTGTCGGAGGCCACCAAGACCAAGCGCAAGAAGCCGCTGCCCGCCGGGCTCGATCTGAAGGCCGTGGACCTCGCGCTGCCGCTGCAGGACGCGCGAATCATCCGCAAGCTGCTCTACGTGCCGCCGTCGATGCGCGCGATCGACCTGCTCGCGCAGATGCAGGCCACGCGCATCCATCTGGCGCTGGTCGTCGACGAATATGGCGGCAGCGACGGGCTGGTCTCGCTCGAGGATATCGTCGAGCAGATCGTCGGCGAGATCGACGACGAGCATGACAGCGACGAGCCGCCGTCAATCGTACGGCTGCCCGACAACGCCTTCATCGCCGATGCCCGCGCCAGCCTCGACGACGTCCGTACCGTGATCGGCGAGGACTTCGTCACCGGCGAGGCCGGCGAGGAAGTGGAGACGCTCGGCGGCTATCTCGTCAGCTTCGTCGGCCGCCTGCCGGTGCGCGGCGAGGTGATCTCGGGCCCCGGCAATTACGAGGTCGAGGTGCTCGACGCCGACCCGCGCCGCGTCAAGCGGCTGCGCATTTCGACGCGGAAGGAGCGGCCTGCGCCGCGCACCCAGCGCGAGAGCCGCCGCCGCGAGGCCGCGCCGGAAAGCGGCCAGCCGCCGGCCGGTGACACGCCGACTCCGCCGCCTGCCGACGGGACCGGCCCGCAGTGAGCCCGTTCCAGCGCCTTCGTCAGATCGCCCTCACCGTCATCCTCACTTGGGGATGGAAGCGCGCGCTCCTTGCGATGGCGTGCGGTGCGCTGTCGGTGCTGGCGCTGGCGCCATTCAATATCTTTCCGGTGCTGTTCATCACCTTCCCCGTGATGGTCTGGCTGATCGACGGCGCCGGCGCCGGACAATATGGCGGTGTCCCCGCGGCGGCACTGACCGGTTTCTGGTTCGGGCTCGGCTATTTCGTCCCCGGCCTCTATTGGATCGGCATCGCCTTCTTCGTCGACGCCGATGTGTTCGCCTGGCTGACGCCGTTCGCCGTGCTGGGCCTGCCGGCCTATCTCTCCATCTTCACGGCGATCGGCTTCGCGCTGGCCCGCCTGCTCTGGACCAAGGATGCCACCCGCATTCTCGCGCTCGCCGCGAGCCTCACCGTCGGTGAATGGTTGCGCGGGCACGTGCTCACCGGCTTTCCCTGGAATGCCTTCGGTTACGCGCTGTCGGAGCCGCTGGCGCTGGCGCAGACGGCGTCGCTGATCGGCCAGTGGGGCATGACGTTCCTCGCGGTTGCGATCTTCGCAAGCCCGGCGGTCCTGATCGACCGCACGCGCGATCGCAGCCTGGCGTGGCGCGTGCCGGCCGGAGCGCTCGCGCTGCTGGTCGTCATGGGCATCTTCGGCGCCATTCGCATATCGCTGCATCCGACCACGATGGTCGCGGGCACCAAGCTGCGCCTGATGCAACCTGACCTGCAGCAGGACGCCAAGTTCAACTACTCCGCCAAGGCGGAGGTGATGAAGAAATATCTGGCGCTGTCGGACCGTGCCTCCGGACCGCAATCGACCGGCGTGCGCGATGCCACCATCCTGATCTGGCCGGAATCCGCCTTTCCGTTCTTCCTGACCCGCGAAGCCGACGCGATGGCCGCGATCGCCGATCTGCTGCCCAAGGGCACGGTGCTGATCACCGGATCGGTCCGCGCTCCCGATCTGCCGCCGGGCACGCCGATCACGCGGGCTTACAACTCGATCTACGTGATCGACCATGACGGCAGCGTGCTCGCGGTCTACGACAAGCTGCACCTGGTGCCGTTCGGAGAATATCTCCCGTTCCAGGACACGATGGAGAAGCTCGGCTTCGAGCAGCTGACGCGGGTCCGCGGCGGCTTCATTCCCGGCACGGTGCGGCACGTGCTGCCGGTGCCGGGCGCACCGCCCGCATTGCCGCTGATCTGCTACGAGGCGATCTTCCCCGGCGAGATCGGCACGCGTGACGAGCGCCCGGGCTGGATGGTCAATCTCACCAATGACGGCTGGTTCGGCATCTCGACCGGTCCGTACCAGCATCTGGAGCAGGCGCGGATGCGCTCCATCGAGCTCGGATTGCCGCTGGTCCGCTCTGCCAATACCGGCATCTCGGCGGTGATCGATCCGGTCGGACGCACGGTGGCCAGCCTCGGCCTCGGGATCGAGGGCATTTTGGATGCAAGTCTGCCCACCGCAATCCCGCCCACGATCTATGCGAGAGTCGGCGACATCCCCGCAGCCATGCTCGTCGCGCTGGCTGTGATTTTGGCGGTGCGACGCCGTGTTGCCAAACGGCACCCCTGATCGCGCCACCGCCAGCGATATCCGGCAAGGCGGCCGGAAACTTTTGACAACCGCGGTCCCACGGTTGACAGACTGCATTCGGGCTCCCCATTCTGCACCGACTGCGCAAGACAGTGGTGCATTGCTAAATTTCTCCGCAATGTTTCCCCAATCAGAGTGAAGTTTTGAGTCGCTGTCACCTGAGGCAATTCTTTCTATTGCGCCGAGGGTGGTGTTTGGAGGGCTGAGGAAATGTCGAAAGCGCCCAACCCTGTTGACAAATATGTCGGCAGTCGCGTGCGTATGCGCCGCATCATGTTGGGCATGAGCCAGGAAAAGCTCGGTGAAGCTTTGGGCCTGACATTCCAGCAGATTCAGAAGTACGAGAAGGGCACGAACCGGGTCGGCGCAAGCCGTATCCAGCAAATCGCCGAGATTCTGCAGGTGCCGGTGTCGTTTCTGTTCGAGGGCGGACCGAGCGGCGTCGCCGGGCCGGACGGCTTCGCCGAGGGTGCATCGCCCTCCTATGTCTCCGATTTCCTCGCGACCTCCGAGGGTCTCGCGCTGACCAAGGCGTTCACCCGAATCACCGATTCGAAGCTGCGCCGCTCGATCGTCGACCTCGTCGAGCAGATCGCCGCCCGCGAAGGCCCGGACAAGCGCTGAAGCGCGATCTCATTCCGATTTGAGGCTGCGCCAAATCTGGCCTATGTCGTCATTTGCGGACCGCGTGACACGCTGCCTCCGCTCAGATGATACGATTCAAAGGCACAGATACGTCCATGGCGAACTCCAATTCGTTCGATACCCAAACTATCCTCGCCGGCATCCGCCGCTGGGTCGAGATCGAGACGCCGACGGAAGTGCCCGAACAGGTCAACAAGCTGACCTCGATGGTTGCCGACCATTATCACGATCTGCCCGTCACGCTCGAGCGCGTCGCCGGCATCGATGGCTGCGGCGATCATCTCGTGGTGCGTTCGACCTGGGGCCAGGACCGGCCCGGTATCCTGGTGCTCAGTCATCTCGATACCGTCCATCCCATGGGCTTCATCACGCGGCTGCCCTTCAAGGTCGAAGGCGACAGCGCGTTCGGTCCCGGCATCTACGACATGAAGGGCGGCGCCTACATCGCCTATCACGCCTTTCGCGAGCTTTGCGCCGCGCCCGACCGTCCGCCGCTTGGCATCACCCATCTGTTCACCTCCGACGAGGAGATCGGCAGCCCGACTTCGCGCGCACTCATCGAGGCGGAAGGGCGCAAGGCCAAATATGTGCTGGTGACGGAGCCGGCGCGCGACGGCGGCAAGATCGTCACCGGGCGCAAGGGCGTCGGACGCTTCCAGATCTTCATCAAGGGCGTGCCCGCCCATGCCGGCTCGCGCCCCGAAGACGGCCGCAGCGCGGTGCGCGAGCTTGCCAACGTCATCCAGACGCTGGAAGGGATGAACGATCTGAAGCGCGGCGTCACCGTCAATGTCGGCGTGGTGCGCGGCGGCACGCGCCCCAACGTCACGCCGGAAGAAGCCTATGCCGAGGTCGATCTGCGCGTGCCTGGGATCAACGATGCGGACGAATTCGTCGGCAGGATTCTCGGGCTGACGTCGAAGACTGATGGCGTGACCGTCACCGTGACCGGCGAGCTCAACCGTCCGCCCTACGAGAAGGGCAATGCGGGCGCCTCGCTCTACGAACATGCGAAGACGCTCGCCGCGGAGCTCGGTTTCGAGTTGATCGACACCCACACCGGCGGCGGCTCGGACGGCAATTTCACCGCGCCGTATACCGGCACGCTGGACGGGCTCGGCGTCGACGGCAAGGGCGCCCACACCCATTATGAGCAGCTCTACGTCTCCTCGCTCGAACCGCGCGCGCGGCTGCTCCATCGCCTGTACCAGACGCTGCGATGAGCGAACGCAAATCAGACCCCGATCGCGCGGACGGCGAGCGCGCCTTCTTCGGGCGTCGCAAGGGCCACAAGCTCAGGCAGCATCAGGCCGAGCTGGTCGATCATCTGCTGCCGCATCTCGTCCTCGACATCACGACGCCGGCTCCGGCGCATGCCGCCGAGATCTTCGATCCCGCGGCCGAGGAGCTGCGGCTCGAGATCGGCTTCGGCGGCGGCGAGCATCTCGCCGCGGAGGCGCAGGCCTTTCCGACGACGGGCTTCATCGGCTGCGAGCCCTACGTCAACGGCATGGCCAAGATCCTCGCGCAGATCGAGGCCGCCAACATCGCCAACATCCGCCTGTTCGCCGGCGACGCCGCCGAGCTGCTGGCCTGGCTGCCTGATGCATCGCTGTCGCGGATCGACCTGATCCATCCCGATCCCTGGCCGAAACGGCGGCACTGGAAGCGGCGCTTCGTTCAGGACCGCACGATCGCAGCGATGGCGCGCGTGCTGAAGGCGGGCGGCGAATTCCGCTTCGTCTGCGATATCGACGATTACTGCGCCTGGACGCTGTCGCATCTTGCGCGCGCGCCGGACTTCCAGTGGCTTGCAGAACGCGCCGATGATTTCCGCCAGCCCTGGGCCGGCTACACCATGACGCGATATGGACGAAAAGCTGCGCGCGAGGGCCGCAAGGCGGCGTATCTGCGGTTCAGGCGGAAATGATTGTCGTTCCGGGGAAATGCGCAGCATCGAACCCGGAAGTTCGAGATTCCGGGTTCGCGCTTCGCGCGCCCCGGAATGATTGGCGAAATGATCTTAGATCGTTTGCCGGTTGCGCCAGAAATTCACCACGCGCTCGGCGGTCGCCGGCATCAGGCGGGTGAAGTTCATCCGCGCCGCTTCAAGATCGGCATCGGCCGGCGTGCGCTGCGGGCCGTACCACATCAGGATCAGCGCGCGCACCGTGGGCCAGCCGAGATTGAGCACACGGCCGAGGATCAGGATCGGATCATAGCGGTCGCCCGAGATCAGGCGATCGAGGATCGGAAGCCTGACGCCGGCCATCGCCGAGAGCGTAGCGACCGATTCCTCGTATTTGTGCGCCTTTGCGAAGCCGAGCAGCGCGCTCTCGCCGAGATGACCGCCGCGATGCAGGCCGAGCACCGTGCGTTGCGCGTCCGAAAAATCGCGCCGCGGGCCGGCCGGCCTTGAAGCTTCCTCGATCGCGGCCATGGCGCGCTTGATCTCGACCTGGCGCGCCGGATTGACCACGGTCGACAGGCGGCGGCGAATGACGTCGAGCGTGCCGTCCAGCAGCTCCTTGAGGTTCTCGCCCGAGAGATCCGCGCGCTGGCCGATCTTGAGCGTCAGCACGCCATCCTGGCTCGCGCGCTTGATCAGCTCCGAATAACCGCCCGGCGAGAAAGCGGCGCCTGCATTGCCGGCAGCGCGGCGCACCACGTCGCGATCGCCGCGCTCGACCAGCACGTCGGTAATTTGCATCGACAGGGTCGGCCGCTCCGTCATCGCCAGCAGATGGCCCTGGCCCTTCAGCCGGGCGATCTCGACGAGAGCGGCTTCATCGAGCACCGGCGAGCGGCGCAGGACCGGGCCCGCCACCATGATCTCGTTCTCGCGGGCGAGCTGGCCCACCAGATGAGGCGGCGCATTGTCCAGCCGCGAGAAGCGCTCGGCGAGATCGACGCGCGCGGCAAGCTCTGCATGCGGGACGAGATCGATCAGGAGATTGTCGAAGAGATCGATGAGCTCGGGACGAAGTCTCGAGGCGTCCTGAAAGAACAGCGCGGCAATGGCGCTCGCGATCTCGCCACGACGCCGGGGATCACCGCGTTTGACGATATCGTCCAGTCCGGGAATGAGCGACGTGGCAACGGTCATGAAACGCAACTCGAATCTGGCACGCCGTGGGCGCGCCATAGCTCAAGCCGCCCCACAAGCTCGAAATTTAGGCCGGCTTCATGAAGGAAGCGTTGCTGCCCGGGCGGCCTCCCGGGGCGCAAAAAGCCCGCATCCCGCTGCAAGGGCCCTTGTCCGGGCGGGCAGAAAGGGCTATATCAGCGCCAATTCATCTTCTCATACGATCCGCGTAGTGAGAGTGGGCCCGAAAGGACCCGCTCTTTTTTATTACCTGAACGCGGCTCGGCGGAAGATGCTGCCCGGCGGGCTGTCGGGAAAGTTCCGAAGTGGGCTCTGATGTTTTAACGGAGCCTTAACCATCGAGACCATCGAGCGCCTTGACCCCTGATATGACCGAACCGAACACTGGTTCCACCGATGCCGAGTTGCTGGCCGAGCCGAGGCTCGTGGTTGAGCCGGGCGTGGCGGCACGGGTGTCGGCGGTCGCAGGCCCAGTGCTTGAGGGCATGGGCTATCGCCTGGTGCGGATCCGCATTTCCGGGGAATCCGGATGCACCGTGCAGATCATGGCCGAACGGCCGGACGGCTCGATGCAGCTCGAGGATTGCGAGGCAATCTCGCGGGCGCTGTCGCCGGTGCTCGACGTCGCCGACCCCATCGACCGTGCCTATCGGCTGGAAATCTCCTCGCCGGGGATCGACCGTCCGCTGGTGCGCCGTTCCGATTTCGAGCGTTATTCCGGCCATCTGGTCAAGATCGAGATGGCCGTCGCCCATGAAGGCCGCAAGCGGTTCCGCGGCACGCTCGGTGCCGTCGAAGGCGACCGCGTGCACCTTCGTCGCGACGACGCCAAGGCAGGCGATGACGCCGACGTGCTCCTGACGATGGAAGACATCGGCGAGGCGCGGCTGGTGCTGACCGACGAGCTGATCGCGGAATCCATGCGCCGCGGCAAGGCCGAGGAGCGCCAGATGCGCAGGGATCTCGGCCTCGAGCCGCCGCAGCCGGCGCACGCGAAGATCAGCGAAAAAACCACCAAGAACACCAAGCCGAAGAAGAAGCCGGCCCCGACCAATACAAAGAAACATCGCCTTGCCGCCGAACGCGCGCGGCGTGGCGAGATCGAGCCTGACGAAGGAGACTAGCCATGGCAGTCAGCGCCAATCGACTTGAGTTGCTCCAGATCGCCGACGCCGTCGCCCGCGAGAAATCGATCGACCGCGGCATCGTCATCGCGGCGATGGAAGATGCCATCGCCAAGGCGGCGCGCGCCCGCTACGGCAGCGAGACTGACGTTCACGCCGAGATCGACCCGAAGAAGGGCGAGCTCCGTCTGTCGCGCCACATGCTGGTGGTCGACAAGGTCGAAAACCACTCCAACCAGATCTCGCTCATCGACGCGCAGCGCGCCAATCCCGGCGCCCAGGTCGGCGACACCATTGCCGACACGCTGCCGCCGCTGGAATACGGCCGCATCGCCGCGCAGTCGGCCAAGCAGGTGATCGTGCAGAAGGTGCGCGAGGCCGAGCGTGACCGGCAGTATCAGGAATTCAAGGACCGCATCGGCGACATCGTCAACGGCGTCGTCAAGCGCGTCGAATATGGCAGCGTGATCGTCGATCTCGGCCGTGGCGAAGCCATCATCCGCCGCGACGAGATGCTGCCCCGCGAAGTCTTCCGCAATGGCGACCGCGTCCGCGCCTACATCTTCGACGTCCGCCGCGAGACCCGCGGTCCGCAGATCTTCCTCTCGCGCACCCATCCGCAGTTCATGGCGAAGCTGTTCGCGCAGGAAGTCCCGGAAATCTATGACGGCATCGTCGAGATCAAGGCGGTCGCCCGCGATCCGGGCTCGCGCGCGAAAATCGGCGTGATTTCCCGCGATTCCTCGGTCGATCCGGTCGGCGCCTGCGTCGGTATGCGCGGCTCGCGCGTGCAGGCCGTGGTGAACGAATTGCAGGGCGAGAAGATCGACATCATTCCCTGGTCGCCCGACATCGCGACCTTCGTGGTGAACGCGCTGGCGCCGGCCGAAGTATCCAAGGTCGTCATCGACGAAGACCGCGAACGCATCGAGGTCGTGGTGCCCGACACCAACAACCAGCTCTCGCTGGCGATCGGCCGGCGCGGCCAGAACGTCCGCCTCGCCTCGCAGCTCACCGGCTGGGACATCGACATCCTGACCGAGCAGGAAGAATCGGAGCGCCGCCAGGCCGATTTCGAGAACTCCACCCGCGTCTTCATGGAATCGCTCAATGTCGACGAGGTGGTCGGCCAGCTGCTTGCCTCCGAAGGCTTCACCTCGGTCGAGGAACTCGCGATGGTGGACCTCAAGGAGCTCGCCGGCATCGAGGGCTTCGACGAGGAGACTGCACAGGAGCTGCAGAGCCGCGCCCGCGAATATCTCGATCAGCAGGAAGCCGAGATCGAGGCAAGGCGCAAGGAACTCGGCGTCGAGGATGCCGTGAAGGACGTGCCCGGCGTCACCTCGAAGATGCTGGTGAAGTTCGGCGAGAACGACATCAAGACGGTCGAGGACCTCGCCGGCTGCGCCACCGACGATCTGGTCGGCTGGACCGAGCGCAAGGAAGGCGGCGAGCAGACCAAGTTCGCCGGCGCGCTCGACGGCCTCGGCATCTCCCGCGACGATGCGGAAGCCATGATCATGCAGGCCCGAGTCAAGGCCGGCTGGATCACCGAGGCTGATCTCGCCAAGCCGGCCGAAGAGGCTGGCGCGACCGAAGACCAGCCGGCTTAAGGCGTGTTCAGCAAAAGTGGAGACCGGTTTTGCGTAAAGAACACGCGACTTAGAAGGCGAAGGAGGATGTCGCCCGGATGCTTGCCAGCACTGACAGCGAACTCGACCATGGACCGCGGACCGAAAAGTCCGCGACCATGCGTATGTGCGCGGTCAGCCGCGAGGTCCGGCCGATCGACGAGCTGATCCGCTTCGTCGCAGCGCCCGGGGGCGACATAGTTCCCGATCTCAAGCGCAAGCTGCCCGGACGGGGCATGTGGGTCACGGCGTCGCGACGGGTGGTTGCGGAAGCCGTCCGCCGTCACCAATTTACCAAAGCCTTCAAGCGCGACCTGCGCATTTCTCCGACGCTTCCCGCCGACATCGAGGCGCTCCTGGTTCGGAGCGTGACCGAAGCCCTTGGGATCGCCGCCAAGGCGAGGCAGATCGTCGCCGGCTTCGGCAAGGTCGAAAGCGCCCTGCGGGAAGGCACGGTCGAGGTCCTGATCCATGCCAGCGACGGGGCCGCGGACGGAATCCGTAAATTGGACACGCTGGCGCGGCAAAATGACGGAAATCACGGTATTCGGCCGCCGATTCCCGTCGTCACCGCATTGAAATCTGCAGAATTGGATTTGGCACTCACCCGGTCAAATGTGATACATGCTGCCCTGCTCGCGGGCCCGGCGAGCAAGACATTCCTGTCACGTAGCCAGATGCTGGTCCGATACCGGCTGGCGGACGATGACAAGACTGCCGAAAAGCACGGCCAGGATTTCTGAAGACAAACGACGACCCGATAGGACGGTGCGGCAACGCACAACACTGATAAATCAGGATTAGGACTGCTGAATGGTTGATACCAAGACCCCTGGCGACAAGAAGCTGAGCGTTCCGAGCAAGACGCTATCGCTCAAGCCGCGCGTCGAAACGGGCACTGTGCGCCAGAGCTTCAGCCATGGCCGCAGCAAGCAGGTCGTGGTCGAGAAGCGCGGCAAGCGCCGCATCGACGGCACCCCTGAGCCGCAGGCCCCCGAGGTCGCCGCAAAGCCGGCGCCGGCCGCGCCTGCGCCCGCTCCTTCACGCCCGGCACCGCCGCGCAATGCCGGCTCCGGCGTCGTGCTGCGTACGCTGACCGAGGACGAACGCTCCGCCCGCGCCAGCGCGCTTGCTGACGCCAAGGTCCGTGAAGTCGAAGAGCGCCGCCAGGCCGAGGAAGAGGCCCAGCGCCGCGCCGTCCGTGAGGCCGCCGAGCGCGCCGAGCGCGAAGCCGCCGAATCCCGCCGCAAGGCTGAGGAAGAGCGCCATCGTCACGAGGACGAAGCCAAGCGCAAGGCCGAGACCGAGGCCAAGAAGCGTTTTGGAGAAGGCGAGCAGCCCTCCGCTCCCCGTCCCGCTGCAGCGGCAGCCCCGGCCGCTCCCGCGCCGCGTCCCGGCGCGCCCGCAGCGCGTCCCGGCGCCACCACCACGGCACGCCCGGGAACAACGACCGCACGCCCCGGAACGACCACCGCGCGGCCGGCAGGCGGCCCGCTGGGTCGCGCTCCCGCAGTTGCGGCCGGACCGGACGAGGACGATGGTCCGCGCCAGGTCCGTCGCGGTCCCGGCGGCGCTGCGCGTCCTGTGGTGGCTCCCAAGCCCACACACAAGCCCGGCCCGCAGAAGGAGCGCGGCCGCCTGACGGTCGTGACTGCTCTCAATGCCGACGAGGTACGCGAGCGTTCGATCGCCTCGTTCCGCCGCCGCACCCAGCGCCTGAAGGGCCACGCCTCGAACGAGCCGAAGGAAAAACTGATCCGCGAAGTCGTCATTCCGGAAGCGATCACCATCCAGGAGCTCGCCAACCGCATGTCCGAACGCGCGGTCGACGTCATCCGCATGCTGATGAAGCAGGGCGCGATGCACAAGATCACCGACGTGATCGACGCCGACACTGCGCAGCTGATCGCCGAAGAGCTCGGCCACACCGTCAAGCGCGTCGCCGCGTCGGACGTTGAGGAAGGCCTGTTCGACCAGGTCGACGATTCCACCGACACCGAGACGCGTTCGCCGGTGGTGACCGTGATGGGTCACGTCGACCACGGCAAGACTTCGCTGCTCGACGCGCTCCGCCATGCCAACGTGGTCTCCGGCGAAGCCGGCGGCATCACCCAGCATATCGGCGCCTATCAGGTGCTGTCGCCCGAAAGCGGCAAGAAGATCACCTTCATCGACACGCCCGGCCACGCCGCGTTCACCGCGATGCGCGCCCGCGGCGCCAAGGTGACCGACATCGTCGTGCTGGTGGTCGCCGCCGATGACGGCGTCATGCCGCAGACGGTCGAAGCCATCAATCACGCCAAGGCGGCCCGCGTGCCGATCATTGTCGCCATCAACAAGATCGACAAGCCCGATGCCAAGCCCGAGCGCGTGCGCACCGAGCTGCTCCAGCACGAGGTGCAGGTGGAGTCCTTCGGCGGTGAAGTCGTCGACGTCGAAGTGTCCGCCAAGAACAAGACCAATCTCGACAAGCTGCTCGAGATGATCGCGCTGCAGGCCGACATCCTCGAGCTGAAGACCAATTCGGAGCGTCCGGCCGAAGGCACCGTGATCGAAGCCAAGCTCGATCGCGGCCGCGGTCCGGTTGCGACCGTGCTGGTCCAGCGTGGCACGCTTCGTGTCGGTGACATCATCGTCGCCGGCGCCGAGATGGGCCGCGTGCGCGCGCTGATCTCGGATCAGGGCGAGACCGTGGACGAGGCCGGCCCCTCGGTGCCGGTCGAAGTGCTCGGCTTCAACGGCCCGCCGGAAGCCGGCGACCGTCTCGCGGTCGTCGAGAACGAAGCCCGCGCCCGCCAGATCACCAGCTACCGCGCGCACCAGAAGCGCGAGAATGCGGCAGCCTCGATCTCCGGCATGCGCGGTTCGCTCGAGCAGATGATGTCGCAATTGAAGACGGCGGGCCGCAAGGAATTCCCGCTGATCGTCAAGGCCGACGTGCAGGGCTCGCTGGAAGCGATCCTCGGCTCGCTGGAGAAGCTCGGCACCGACGAAGTCGCCGCCCGCATCCTGCATGCCGGCGTCGGCGGCATCTCGGAATCCGACGTGACGCTCGCGGAGGGCTTCAACGCCGCGATCATCGGCTTCTCGGTTCGTGCGAACAAGGAAGCTGCCGCTGCCGCCAAGCGCAACGGCATCGAGATCCGCTACTACAACATCATCTACGACCTCGTGGACGACGTGAAGAAGGCGATGAGCGGCCTGCTCGCGCCGACCTTGCGCGAAACCATGCTGGGCAATGCCGAGATCCTGGAGATCTTCAATATCTCCAAGGTCGGCAAGGTCGCCGGCTGCCGCGTCACCGACGGCACCGTGGAACGCGGCGCCAATGTGCGCCTGATCCGCGACAACGTCGTCGTGCACGAAGGCAAGCTGTCGACGCTGAAGCGCTTCAAGGACGAAGTGAAGGAAGTCCAGTCCGGTCAGGAATGCGGCATGGCCTTCGAGAACTATCACGACATGCGTGCCGGTGACGTGATCGAGTGTTACCGTGTGGAGACGATCCAGCGCTCCCTGTAAGTCCAAATCTTACCGAAGCGCCCGGATCTTTTTGAGCTGAAATTGCGGGAGTGCGATGGCCGGATTTTTTCCGGCCATCCACACCCCATTCGTTTCAACAGGACAAATGCCAATGCTCGTGTCCCGAACGCGGGCACGACGAGGTGATTTTCGACCATGCCGCGCCATCATCAGAAAAAAAGTTCCGCGCCCGGCGGCTCGCAGCGCCAGCTGCGCGTCGGCGAGCAGGTTCGCCACGCGATAGCCGAGATTCTGGCGCAAGGCAGCGTGCATGATGCGGACCTCGAAGGCCACATCATCACCGTGCCGGAGGTGCGGATGTCGCCCGACCTGAAGCTCGCGACAATCTACGTGATGCCGCTCGGTGGCCGCGACACCGAGCTCGTTATCACTGCGCTCGATCGCAACAAGAAATTCCTGCGCGGCGAAGTCGCGCGGCGCGTTAACCTGAAATTTGCACCTGACATTCGCTTCCGCGTCGACGAACGATTCGACGAAGCGGAACGGATCGAGAAGCTTTTGAGAACACCTGCGGTGCAGAAGGACTTGGACAAGAATCTGGAACAGGATCCGGATTCGGATCGGGAAGAAGAGCGATGATGATGGACCCGGCTCACGGCACGATCGGCAGCGAAGAGGCCGATACGCGCGATCTGCAAAAAAATAATTTTGCAGATCTCGGCGACGATGCTCAGCCGCATCAGCAGGCGCGTCGCGTCAACAACGATCCGCGCGCGGGCAAGCAGAAGGGCAACCAGCCGCGCCGCGACCGGCGCGACGTCCACGGCTGGGTCGTGCTCGACAAGCCGATCGGCATGACCTCGACACAGGCCGTCGCCGTGCTCAAGCGCCTGTTCAACGCCAAGCGCGCGGGCCATGCCGGCACGCTCGACCCGCTCGCCTCCGGCGGCCTGCCGATCGCGCTTGGCGAAGCCACCAAGACGGTTCCCTTCGTCATGGACGGCCGCAAGCGCTACCAGTTCACCGTGTGCTGGGGCGAGGAGCGTGACACCGACGACATCGAGGGCCAGGTCACCGCGACCTCGGACCAGCGTCCGACCCGGGAGGCCATCGAAGCCCTGCTGCCCCGTTTCACCGGGGTGATCGAGCAGGTTCCCCCGCGCTATTCGGCAATCAAGGTCCAGGGTGAGCGCGCCTACGACCTTGCCCGGGACGGCGAGGTCGTGGAGCTGGCGCCCCGTCCGGTTGAGATTCACCAATTAACCCTTGTAAATCAACCGGATAACGACCGAGCCGTGTTCGAGGCCGAATGCGGCAAGGGCACCTATGTCCGGGCGCTGGCTCGCGATATGGGCCGAATTCTCGGCACTTTCGGCCATATCTGCGCGCTGCGGCGGACCCTGGTCGGCCCATTTGACGAGAACGACATGATTCCGCTGGATCAGCTGGAGGCTTTGTGCGATAGAGCCGCGTCCGGCGAGGGCAGCCTCGCCGACGCGCTAATGCCCGTTGAGACCGCGCTGGACGACATCCCGGCACTGGCCGTCACTCGGGCTGATGCGGCAAGGCTCCATCGGGGCCAAGCCGTTTTGTTGCGCGGACGGGATGCGCCCACTTGTAGCGGCACAGTCTATGTCACGGTGGCAGGCCGTCTTTTGGCGCTTGCTGAAGTTGGCAATGGCGAAATCATCCCCAAGCGTGTGTTCAACCTGACCGGTCTGACTGCCTCAACCGGTCGCAACGAGAGAAATTGACGATGTCGATTGCCGCAGAACGCAAAGCGGAAGTCATCAAGACGAATGCCACCAAGGCCGGTGATACCGGTTCGCCCGAGGTTCAGGTCGCGATCCTGTCGGAACGCATCAACAACCTGACCAACCATTTCAAGACCCACGTGAAGGACAACCATTCGCGTCGCGGCCTCTTGAAGCTGGTTTCGACCCGCCGCTCGCTGCTCGACTATCTCAAGAAGCGGGACGAGTCGCGGTACAAGGCGCTGCTCGAGAAGCACAACATTCGCCGTTAAGAGTTCCTGCGCGCGCCATCGGCGCGCGTTTTCGCGCGTGGTTTCGAACGAAAGCGTTTGTTTAAAGGTTTTTGAGCGAGGCTGCGTGCGCGTCGGATGCGGGCCGTTGACGATTCGCATCCGGGCATGATGAGCGAAGGCCGCGGTTCGGTGTTCGCGTTCGTGCCGACTGACAGTCCAGCAGCAATCCGGCGGCTGGGCACAACGGGCAAGGCGCCCGTATGACCCGAGAGGATGGACGCCATCCGAAATCCAAAAACCATGGCAGGATCGCAGGACGCTGATCACCCGCTTCGATCAGCGCCCCGCAATCTTGCGCATGGTTTTTGTTTTTCGAGCCGTCCTTCTTTCGAGAACCCATGAAAGAAGACATCTATGTTCAATAAGCATTCGGTCGAGATCGACTGGGGCGGACGTCCCCTCAAGCTCGAAACCGGCAAGATCGCACGCCAGGCCGACGGCGCCGTCATCGCCACTTACGGCGAGACCGTGGTGCTCGCCACCGTCGTCGCAGCGAAATCGCCGCGTGAAGGCGTCGACTTCCTGCCGCTGACCGTCGACTACCAGGAAAAGACCTACGCAGCCGGCCGCATTCCCGGCGGCTATTTCAAGCGCGAGGGCCGTCCGACCGAGAAGGAGACGCTGGTCTCCCGCCTGATCGACCGTCCGATCCGTCCGCTGTTCGTCGACGGCTGGCGCAACGAGACCCAGGTGATCGTCACCGTGCTGTCGCACGACATGGAGAACGATCCCGACATCGTCGCGCTGGTGGCATCCTCGGCCGCGCTGACCCTGTCTGGCGCGCCCTTCAAGGGCCCGATCGGCGCTGCCCGCGTCGGCTTCGCCAATGACGAGTTCATCCTCAACCCGACGCTCGACGAGATGGTCGACACCCAGCTCGACCTGGTCGTCGCCGGTACCGCCGACGCCGTGCTGATGGTGGAATCGGAAGCCAAGGAGCTGAACGAAGACATCATGCTCGGCGCCGTGATGTTCGGTCACCGCCACTTCCAGCCGGTGATCAATGCGATCATCGAGCTTGCCGAGAAGGCCGCCAAGGAGCCGCGCGAAGTCACCGTCATCGACAATTCGGCGCTCGAGAAGGACATGCTCGGCCTCGTCGAGCAGGAGCTGCGCGCCGCCTACGCGATTCCGGTCAAGCAGGATCGCTACGCTGCGGTCGGCAAGGTCAAGGAAAAGGTGATCGCCCATTACTTCCCCGAAGGGCAGGAGCCGAAATACGACAAGCTGCGCATCAGCGCCGTGTTCAAGGAGCTCGAGGCGAAGATCGTTCGCTGGAACATCCTCGACACCGGCAAGCGCATCGACGGCCGTGACTCCAAGACCGTGCGCAACATCATCGCCGAAGTCGGCGTGCTGCCCCGCGCTCACGGTTCGGCGCTGTTCACTCGCGGCGAGACCCAGGGCCTGGTCGTGACCACGCTCGGCACCGGCGAGGACGAGCAGTACATCGACGCGCTGTCTGGAACGTACAAAGAGACGTTCCTGCTGCACTACAACTTCCCTCCCTATTCGGTCGGTGAGACCGGCCGCCTCGGCGGCACCAAGCGCCGCGAGATCGGCCACGGCAAGCTTGCCTGGCGCGCGATCCACCCGGTGCTGCCGCCGCATCACGAGTTCCCGTACACGATCCGCGTGGTCTCCGAGATCACCGAGTCCAACGGCTCCTCGTCGATGGCTTCGGTGTGCGGCGCCTCGCTCGCACTGATGGACGCCGGCGTGCCGTTGAAGCGGCCGACCGCGGGCATCGCGATGGGCCTGATCCTCGAAGACAAGCGCTTCGCGGTTCTCTCGGACATCCTCGGTGACGAGGACCATCTCGGCGACATGGACTTCAAGGTCGCCGGCACGGAAGCGGGCATCACCTCGCTGCAGATGGACATCAAGATCGAGGGCATCACCGAAGAGATCATGAAGGTCGCGCTCGCCCAGGCCAAGGATGGGCGTATCCACATCCTCGGCGAGATGGCGAAGGCGCTCACCAACGCCCGCGCCGAGCTCGGCGAATATGCGCCGCGCATCGAGACCTTCAAGATCGCCACCGACAAGATCCGCGAAGTGATCGGCACCGGCGGCAAGGTGATCCGCGAGATCGTCGAGAAGACCGGCGCCAAGGTCAACATCGAGGACGACGGCACCGTGAAGGTCGCCTCCTCCGACGGCGAGGCGATGAAGGCCGCGATCAAGTGGATCAAGTCGATCGCGTCCGATCCGGAAGTCGGCCAGATCTATGACGGCACCGTCGTCAAGGTGATGGAGTTCGGCGCCTTCGTGAACTTCTTCGGCTCCAAGGACGGTCTCGTTCACATCAGCCAACTCGCTTCGGCGCGCGTGCAGAAGACCTCCGACGTCGTCAAGGAAGGCGACAAGGTCAAGGTCAAGCTGCTCGGCTTCGACGATCGCGGCAAGACCCGCCTGTCGATGAAGGTCGTCGACCAGACCACCGGCGAAGACCTCGAAGGCAAGGACAAGGGCGGCGAGGGCGACAAGGCTCCGCGCGAAGCGGCCGGCGAGTAATCGCTCCGCGACCCCAGAAACACGAAGGGCGGCCTCACGGCCGCCCTTTTTGTTTGTCGCGTCGCATGGACCGCTCCGCTTTTCACCTCTCCCCGGCGGGGAGAGGTGAAGTAGCTCACGCCGCGAGATCGAACCGGTCGAGGTTCATCACCTTGGTCCAGGCCTTGGCAAAATCCTGCACGAACTGCTGCTTCGCATCCGACGAGGCATAGACCTCGGCGAAGGCGCGGAGCTGCGAGTGCGAGCCGAAGATGAGATCGGCGCGCGTGCCGGTCCACTTCACGGCATTGGTCTTGCGGTCGCGGGCCTCGTAGGAGCCGTCGGCAACCGGCGTCCACTGCGTGCTCATGTCGAGCAGGTTGACGAAATAGTCGTTGGAGAGCGTTCCCACCTTGGAGGTGAAGACGCCATTCTTCGAACCATTCGCATTGGCACCGAGGACGCGCAATCCGCCGACGAGCACCGTCAATTCGGGGCCCGAGAGCTTCAGAAGCTGCGCACGATCGATGAGCGCCTCTTCCTGCTGCAGGAACTGATGCTTCTTGCTGACATAGTTGCGGAAGCCATCGGCCCGCGGCTCGAGCGGCGCGAACGAGGCCGCATCGGTCTGCTCCTGCGAGGCATCCATGCGGCCCGGCGTGAAGCCGACCTTGACGTCGACGCCGGCATCCTTGGCGGCCTTCTCGACCGCGGCAGAACCGCCGAGGACGATGAGGTCGGCGATCGAGACCTTCTTGGCGCCGGATGACGCGTTGAAGTCCTTCTGGATCGCTTCGAGCTTGCCGAGCACCTTGGCGAGCTGGGCCGGCTGGTTGACCTCCCAGTCCTTCTGCGGGGCAAGACGGATGCGCGCGCCGTTGGCGCCGCCGCGCTTGTCCGAGCCGCGGAACGTCGAGGCCGACGCCCATGCGGTCGAGACCAGCTCGGACACCGACAGACCCGAGGCCAGGATCTTCGACTTCAGCGACGCGACGTCCTGATCACTGACCAGCGCGTGATTCACGGCCGGAATCGGATCCTGCCAGATCAGCGTTTCCTTCGGCACCAGCGGGCCGAGATAACGCTGGATCGGGCCCATGTCGCGATGGGTGAGCTTGAACCAGGCGCGGGCAAAGGCGTCAGCGAACTGGGCCGGGTTCTCCAGGAAGCGACGCGAGATCTTCTCATAGGCCGGATCTAAGCGCAGTGAGAGGTCGGTCGTCAGCATCGTAGGGCGATGCTTCTTCGACTTGTCGAAGGCATCGGGAATGACCGCGTCGGCGCCCTTGGCCGTCCACTGCTGCGCACCGCCCGGGCTCTTCGTCAGCTCCCACTCGTACTTGAACAGGTTCTCGAAGAAGTTGTTGCTCCACTTCGTCGGCGTCGTCGTCCACGTCACCTCGAGACCGCTGGTGATGGAATCACCGGCGAGGCCCGAGGCGTGCTTGCTCTTCCAGCCGAGGCCCTGATCCTCCAGCGCGCCCGCTTCCGGCTCCGGACCAACCAGCGACGGATCGCCGGCACCATGGGTCTTGCCGAAGGTGTGACCGCCCGCGATCAGCGCTACGGTCTCTTCGTCGTTCATCGCCATGCGGAAGAACGTCTCGCGGATGTCCTTGGCCGCAGCGAGCGGATCCGGCTTGCCGTTCGGGCCTTCCGGATTGACGTAGATGAGGCCCATCTGCACCGCGCCGAGCGGCTCGGCGAGCTGGCGTTCGCCGCTGTAGCGTTCATCGCCCAGCCACGTGCCTTCGGGACCCCAATAGAGCTCTTCCGGCTCCCACACGTCGGCGCGGCCGCCCGCGAAACCGAACGTCTTGAAGCCCATCGATTCCAGCGCGACGTTGCCGGCGAGCACCATCAGATCGGCCCAGGAAATCTTGCGGCCGTATTTCTGCTTGATCGGCCAGAGCAGCCGGCGCGCCTTGTCGAGGTTGGCGTTGTCGGGCCAGCTGTTGAGCGGCGCAAAACGCTGCTGACCGGCGCCGGCGCCGCCACGGCCGTCGGTGATGCGGTAGGTGCCCGCGCTGTGCCAGGCCATGCGGATCATGAGGCCGCCGTAGTGACCGAAGTCGGCCGGCCACCATTCCTGCGAATCGGTCATCAGAGCGGTCAGGTCCTTGATGACCGCGTTCAGGTCGAGCGTCTTGAATTCCTTGGCATAGTCGAAGTCCTTGCCCATCGGGTCAGACAGGCCGGAATTCTTGTGCAGCATCTCGATGCTGAGGTTGGTGGGCCACCAGTCGCGGTTCGCTGGCACGCGTTTGCCGCCCGAAAACGGGCACTTCGAAGTGTCGTCCATGAATACCTCCTCTGGTGGCGTCGCACTCGCGCCATTGACCAGGTAGAACCACTCTAAGCGTCGCCTGCGATCAGGGGAAGTTGACTTTAATGATCGCTGCGATAGGTTTTTCTGATGATCAACGTCACCCTGCGCCAGCTGCGATATTTCGACGCGCTGGCGCGCCATGGTCATTTCGGGCGCGCCGCGGAGGCCTGTTCCATCTCGCAACCGGCGCTGTCGATGCAGATCAAGGAACTGGAGGAGGCGCTCGGCGGGCTGCTGCTGGAGCGCAGCGCGCGCCAGGTCGCCCTGACGCGGTTCGGAGAGGAACTCGCGCAGCGCGTCCGTGATATCCTGCGCTCGGTCGATGAACTCGGCGATTTCGCCCGTGCCTCGCAGGACCGTTTTGCGGGCCGCTTGCGCATCGGCATGATCCCGACGATCGCGCCCTATCTCTTGCCCAAGATCACCAAGAATCTCACGCGCATGCATCCTGAGCTCGACATCCGCGTGCGCGAGACGATGACGCCCCGGCTGATCCAGGAGCTGGTCGAAGGCCGGCTCGACACCGCCATCGTCGCGCTGCCGGTCTCCGAACCCTCACTCACCGAGGTCGCCCTGTTCGAGGAGAAATTTTTGCTGGTGCGGCCGGGCACGGATGCGGGCACCCCAGTGCCGTCACGCGAGATGATGCGCGAGATGCGGTTGTTGCTGCTCGAGGAAGGACATTGCTTTCGCGATCAGGCGCTGTCGTTCTGCAACATGCAATCGGCGCCGCCGCGCGAGATGCTGGATGCGAATTCGCTGTCGACGCTGGTGCAGATGGTCAGCGCCGGCATCGGCGTCACCCTGATTCCGGAGATGGCGGTGCCGGTGGAGACGCGATCGGCTTCGGTCTCGCTTTCGCGCTTCCGCGACCCCGAGCCCGCGCGCACCATCGGCATGGTCTGGCGCAAGACCAGTCCGCTTGCGCGGCAATTGCTCCAGATCTCCGAAGTGGTGTGCCTGTCGGCCGGCAAGGCGCGGCCGCGGCAGACCCTGCGCAACCAGAAGGCTTGAGGCCGCGATGTCGGATCCGATCATCCGTCCCGCTCGTGTCGACGAATATGACGAGATCGGCCGCGTCTGGATGGAAAGCTGGGTTTCGACCGGTCTCGGCGAAGCCAGCGAATTCCTGCTGGCAAACCTGCGTGCACGCATCCGGCGCGAGATCGAGAACGGCTGGAGCCTGTTCGTCGCCGACGACGGCGACACGATCGCCGCGATGCTCGCGCTGCATCTGCCAAAGCGCTATCTCGATATGCTTTTCGTCGGGCCTGCCTATCAGGGGCAATCGCTCGGCCGGAAGCTGCTCGCCTTCACGCGCACGCAGATGCCCGACGAGATGTATCTGCGTTGTGTCCGCGAAAACGAAAAGGCCTGGCGCTGGTACGAGCGGGAAGGCTTCGTGTTCGAGAAGCAAGAGATCGAACCGTCGAACGGGTTTATGATGAAGTACTATCGGTGGAAGAACAAAGGTTCCTCGTCATGATCAAGCTCTACTGGTCGCCGCGCTCGCGGTCGTTCTCGACGCTCTGGCTGATGGAAGAAAGCGGGCTGCCCTATGAGCGCGTGCTGACCGACATTTCGACGGGCGCGCAGAAGGCGCCGGACTATTTGAAGGTCAATCCGATGGGCAAGGTGCCGGCGCTCGCCGACGGCGATGCCGCACTGGGCGAGGCCGCCGCAATCTGCGCCTATATCGCCGACCGCTATCCCGAAACCAAGCTCGCGCCCGCAACGACCGACCCGCGCCGCGCGCGCTATCTGCAATGGCTGTTCTTCTCGCCGAGCTGCATCGAGCCGGCCATCATCCAGATCTTCACCAAGATCGAGGTGCCGACCTCGACCGCGGCCTGGGGCAGCGCGACGCAGGTTTTTGACGTGCTGGAGGCCGCGCTGGCCAAGGGGCCGTGGATTCTCGGCGAAGAGTTTTCAGCGGCCGACATCACCATTGGCTCCGGGCTGAATTTCGCGGTGCGCCTGTTCAAGATGGTGCCGTCGCGCCCGGCCTTCGACGCCTATATCGCGCGCTGCATGGCGCGGCCGGCGTTCCAACGCGCGGAGAAGATCGCGGCAGGCTAGTCCGACGCCTTCAAATCGTCCGGCCGCGGCATCAAGACGATGTTGTAACCGGAATCGACATAGTGGATTTCGCCGGTCACGCCGCCAGAGAGATCCGACAGAAGATACAGCGCGGAGCCGCCGAGTTCATCCAGCGTGACACCACGGCGGAGCGGCGAATGCTTCTGCATGAAGGCGAACATCGCGCGCGCCTCGCCGATGCCGGAGCCGGCGAGCGTGCGGATGGGGCCGGCCGAGATCGCGTTGACGCGGATGCCGCGCGGCCCGAAGTCGGAGGCGAGATAGCGCACCGAGGCTTCCAGCGCCGCCTTGGCCACGCCCATCACGTTGTAATTCGGCATCGATCGTTCCGAGGCGCCGAAGGTCAGCGTGATCATGCTGCCGCCGTCCGTCATCAGCTCGGCCGCACGCTTGGCGACCTCGGTGAAGGAGAAGCAGGAGATCACCATGGTGCGCGAAAAATTCTCGCGGCTGGTGTCGGCGTAGCGGCCCTTCAGCTCGTTCTTGTCGGCAAAGCCGATCGCATGGATGACGAAATCGAGCTTGCCCCACTTTTCGCGGAGCACATCGAAGGTCGCATCGACGCTGGCGATGTCCTCGACGTCGCAAGGCAGCACCAACTCGACGCCGAGAGACTCCGCTAGCGGCTTGACGCGCTTGCCGAGGGCCTCGCCCTGGAAGGTGAAGGCGAGCTCGGCGCCGTGGGCATGCAGTGTCTTCGCCATGCCCCAGGCGATCGAATGATCATTGGCGATGCCCATGATCAGACCGCGCTTGCCTTTCATCAAACCTTCCATCGCAAGACCACCTTCCGCAAAACGGGGATGGCCGGGACATCTAGCGCGAAGACGCGCTTCGCGCTTTTGCCCGGCCATGACGAGAAATTCAACGGTGTGTCAACGACGCCGTCACACATCCATTCGGCTGAACACCAACGTGGCGTTGGTGCCGCCGAATCCGAACGAGTTCGACAGCACGGTGCCGATTTTGACGTTGTCGATGCGCTTGCGCACGATCGGCATGTCGGCGAACACGGGGTCGAGCTCCTGGATGTGCGCGCTCTCGCAGATGAAGCCGTTGTTCATCATCAGCAGCGAGTAGATCGCCTCCTGCACACCGGTCGCACCCAGCGAGTGGCCGGTCAGCGCCTTGGTCGCCGAGATCGGCGGGCACTTTTCGCCGGCGCCGAACACGCGACGGAGCGCGTCGATCTCCGGCGGATCGCCTGCAGGCGTTGAGGTGGCGTGCGGATTGATGTAGTCGACCTTGGTCTTCACCGTCGACATCGCCATGCGCATGCAGCGCTCGGCGCCTTCACCTGAGGGCGCAACCATGTCGTAGCCGTCCGAGGTCGCGCCATAACCGACGATCTCGCCGTAGATGCGCGCGCCGCGCGCCTTGGCGTGCTCGAGCTCTTCCAGGACGAGGACTCCTGCGCCGCCGGCGATGACAAAACCGTCGCGGTTGACGTCATAGGGACGCGATGCGGTGGCGGGCGTGTCATTGTATTTCGAGGACATCGCGCCCATGGCATCGAACAGCACCGACAGCGACCAGTCGAGCTCCTCGCAGCCGCCGGCGAAGATCACATCCTGCTTGCCGATCTGGATCGTCTCATAGGCGTTGCCGACGCAATGGTTCGACGTCGCGCAGGCCGAGGAGATCGAATAGTTCACGCCCTTGATCTTGAACCAGGTCGCCAGCGTCGCCGATGCCGTGGACGACATCGCTTTCGGCACTGCAAACGGACCGACGCGCTTCGGTCCCTTGGTGCGGGTAATGTCGGCGGATTCGACGATGGTGCGGGCAGACGGACCGCCGGAGCCCATGATGATGCCGGTGCGGATGTTGGAGACTTCCTCTGGGCTCAGGCCGGAGTCCTGGATCGCCTGCTCCATCGCGATGTGATTCCACGCCGCGCCCTGACCGAGAAAACGCATCGCACGGCGGTCGACCACCGTCGAAGGATCGAGCGTCGGCGCACCTTGCACCTGCGAACGGAAGCCGAGCTCGGCATATTTCTCCGCCCGCGAAATGCCCGACTTCGCCTCGTGAAGGCTCGCAAGCACTTCCTGGGTGTTGTTTCCGATCGACGAGACGATACCCATCCCGGTGACCACAACCCGCCTCATGACAGCCTCGCCTAAATCGTTGTCTTTCTTGGTGATGCGCCTTAGCCCAGGCTCGTGCCCTGCTTGAACAGGCCGACCTTCAGATCCTTGGCGCGATAAATAATCTGGTCATCGACCGAAAGCCATCCGTCGGCAATGCCGAGCACGAGCTTTGAACGCATCACCCGCTTGATATCGACGTTGTACACAACCTTGCGGGCCTCGGGCAGCACCTGGCCGCTGAACTTTAATTCGTTCAAGCCGAGCGCGCGGCCGCGACCTTCGCCTCCGGTCCAGCCCAGATAGAAGCCGACCATTTGCCACAGCGCGTCGAGGCCGAGGCAGCCGGGCATCACCGGATCGTTCTTGAAGTGGCAGCCGAAGAACCAGAGGTCCGGCTTCACGTCGAGCTCGGCGCGGACCACGCCCTTGCCGAACTCGCCGCCATTGTCGTTGATTTCCGTGATGCGGTCGAACATGAGCATCGGCGGCAGCGGCAGCTGGGCATTGCCCGGGCCGAACATCTCGCCGCGGGCACATGCCAGCAGATCTTCGTATTCGTAACCATTGCGCCTGTTCAGCATGCGGAAGCCTCTGTTCTAACCCCGATTGAGCGGCGTTTCTGGCAAAAATGGGCCCCGTTTTCGTTCGGAAAGCAACGCCTTTTGCCGTCGTCAGCAGGCGCGAATGCCGAGAGCCAGAATGGACTTGCGAACCTGGCCTCAATGCCCGGCCGCGCCACAATCGGCTAAGCGGAACCGCGCGCTCTCTAACACAGGCCTTTTCGGTGGCAAAGCGATCTCATGAAGGTAAAATGACAGGGCCGTGGGTCCGGTTCCTCTGCTAATTAGAACCACTCTAGTTGCGAGAAACTTGCATCTGCATCTACCTGTCCATATATTGCAGGTAGATAAGTGTCCACGCGTGCCCGAATTTTGGAAATGAGCGAGAACAACGCGCCCCGTCACGACGAAGACGTCCATGCGGCCCTCCTGTCTGGCCGGCAGCCGGCCCTGACCGGCTGCCCCTGGCACGACGTCAACGAAATGCTCCAGTCCGCCGGCCTGCGCCCGACGCGCCAGCGCATGGCGCTCGGCTGGCTGCTGTTCGGCAAGGGTGCACGCCATCTCACGGCTGAAATGCTCTACGAGGAAGCAACCCTCGCCAAGGTCCCGGTCTCGCTTGCGACCGTCTACAACACGCTGAACCAGCTGACCGATGCCGGCCTGCTGCGCCAGGTCAGCGTCGACGGCACCAAGACCTATTTCGATACCAACGTCACCACCCACCATCACTACTACCTCGAGAACAGCCACGAGCTGGTCGATATCGAGGATCCGCATCTGGCGCTGTCCAAGATGCCGGAGGTGCCGGAGGGTTACGAGATCGCGCGCATCGACATGGTCGTGCGCCTGCGCAAGAAGCGCTGAGATCGTTTGGGATTCCGGAGTTTGTCGTCATGGCCGGGCTTGTCCCGGCCATCAACGTTTTTGGCTAGCAAGAAAGTTCGTGGATGCCCGGGACAAGCCCGGGCATGATGACCGGGCAACAGCGCGCCGTTCCCGCTTCAGCGGTCAGTTCACCTGCTCGTCGGCATAGACGCCCCATAGGCGCTCCTGCTGGATCCAGCCGTCAAAGCCGTTGCCGGTGACGTGGCACCAGCTGATGGTGCATTTTTTTACCTGCGTGACGACGCCGGCCTGAAGTTTCGCGGCCACCGCGCTATCGGCGTCGGCGCGGTCATAGATCGGGGCGAGGTCGTCCTTGTGCTTCATGGTGACCACGGCGGTACGGCGGCCCGACAGCAGCGAGTGATAGACCCAGCCCTCGGCGCCCTCGGAATCGCGCACCCGGCGCCAGTTCTCGAACTCGGCGGTGATTTCGACCGGCAGGCCGGACCGGGTGTAGACCCAGGCCACGTCATTGTCCTTGGTCGGGCCGGCGCGGACGTTCACGTGATCCGATTTGAGGCTGACATAGCGCGGCACCGGAAGGCCGCTGGCCGTCTGGGGGGGGTTGTCCTTGGCTGAGTGCCCGGGGCTGACCGAGGCGCTCAACCAGGTACAAACGAGCGCCATCACCGAACAAAAACGCCCCAACGCCATCAACCCGTCTCCTGTCGAAGACCTGGGCCCAAAACCCGGTCCTCACCCCAAATTCCAAAACCTGCCGCGTACGCCCCTCGCCCGCCCCACGCGGGTGTTCCCAAAGAGCTAGCCCTGGTTCTTGTCTTGGCCCGGCCTTCTGCTAGAGAGGACAGTCATCTGAACAACCAGTTTGCCCCGATTTTCCGGCCGGAAAGTGGGGGGAAAGCTTGAAGGAAACGCCGGGGGACGACACGGCAAGGGCAGTGTCGAACAACCGGGTTAATGAGGCCTCAACAGCCGGCCTTTGGCGACAAAGGCGGCGTGCAACGCCTCATGAGGGCAGGACATGTCGGTGAAGAAAAAGCCCCTCGTCGTCGTGACGCGCAAGCTGCCGGACTCGACCGAGACCCGGATGCGCGAGCTGTTTGACGCGCGGATCAATCTCGATGACACGCCGATGTCGAATGATCAGCTCGCCGAGGCGGCCCGCACCGCCGACGTGCTGGTACCGACCGTGACCGACCACATCACCGCCGACATCGTCAATCAGCCCGACTGCAAGCTGCGCCTGATCGCGAATTTCGGTAACGGCGTCGACAATATCGACGTCGAGGCGGCGCATGCCCGCGGCATCACCGTCACCAACACGCCGAAGGTTCTCACCGAAGACACCGCCGACATGACCATGGCCCTGATCCTGGCCGTACCGCGCCGGATGATCGAAGGCGCTTCCGTGCTGACGGAAGGGAAACCCTGGGCCGGCTGGTCGCCGACCTGGATGCTCGGCCATCGCATCGGGGGAAAGCGCCTCGGCATCGTCGGCATGGGCCGCATCGGCCAGGCGGTGGCGCGCCGCGCCCGCGCATTTGGCCTGCAGATCCACTATCACAACCGCCGCCCCGTGGCGCCCAAGATCGCCGAAGAGCTCGGTGCGACCTATTGGGAGAGCCTCGACCAGATGCTGGCGCGGATGGACATCATCTCGGTGAACTGTCCGCACACGCCGGCGACCTACCATCTGCTGTCGGCGCGCCGGCTGAAGCTGATCCGCAAGGACGCTTACATCGTCAACACCGCGCGCGGCGAAGTCACTGACGAAGACACGCTGATCAAGCTGATCGAAGGTGGCGAGATCGGCGGCGCCGGCCTCGACGTCTACGAGCACGAGCCGGCGGTCAATCCAAAGCTGGTGCGGCTCGCCAAGGCCGGCAAGGTGACGCTGCTGCCGCATATGGGCTCGGCCACGATCGAAGGCCGCGTCGAGATGGGCGAGAAGGTGATCATCAACATCCGCACCTTCCTCGACGCGCACAAGCCGCCGGATCGCGTCCTGCCGAGCATGCTGTAAGGCTCAAAACCTGTCGCAATCAGGTGCGGTGGGCACTGAGATCGGCAATCACAGGCCCATCGCCATTGAGCGGATTGGCCGGATCGCGTGCATAGCGCAGCGTCTCGAATCGCATCGCGCGCGCATCGATCATCAGGAGACGGCCGACCAGGCCGTCGCCGAACCCGACGATCTCGCGGATTGCCTCCAGCGCCATCATCGAGCCCATCACGCCGGCAAGTGCGCCCATGACGCCGGCCTCGGCGCAGGCCGGCACAGTGCCCGGCGGCGGCGCCTCCGGAAACAGGCAGCGATAGGTCGGATTGAATTCACCCTGCTCGTTCTTTTCATGCGCGCGGATCGTGGTGAGCGAACCGTCGAACGTGCCGAGCGCTGCCGTGATCAGCGGCCGCTTCGCGAAGAAGCAGGCGTCCGAGGCCAAATAACGCGTCGAGAAATTGTCGGAACCGTCGAGCACGAGATCGTAGTCGCCGATCAGGCTCAGCGCGTTGTCGGCATTGAGCCAGGTGGCGTGACCCACGAAGCGGACATGCGGATTGAGTGCCGCGATCCGCTCGGCCGCGCTCTCGACCTTGTGCCGGCCGATGTCGGGCGTCGTATGGATCACCTGGCGCTGCAGGTTGGACAGCGAAACGACGTCATCATCGACCACGCCGAGCGTCCCGACGCCGGCGGCTGCCAGATACATCAGAGCCGGCGCGCCGAGCCCGCCGGCGCCGATCACCAGCACGGCGGCCCGCTTGAGCGCAGCCTGGCCGGGACCGCCGACATCGCGCAGCACGATATGGCGGGCATAGCGTTCGAGTTCGTCCGGGCTCAGCATCGTCGTCGTTCCTCTCAACCCTCATGGTGAGGAGGCGCGCAGCGCCGTCTCGAACCATGCAGGCCCCGCTCTCGCAGCTCGGCCTTCATCCTTCGAAACGCCGCTTCGCGGCTCCTCAGGATGAGGGTCAACACATGAACCACCCCAACATTGTTCGCGACCAACGAGATGTGCTTCAATGGCAGCGCGTTCAATGGGCTGGCTGGATTTGTCATGAGATCGATGCTTGCGGCAACACTGATGTTGGCGTCCGCCACAGGCGCGAGCGCCCAGATGACGGCGCCGCAGATCCCAGGTGCCAAGCCGAAAGTGGTCCAGACCGTACCCATCAAGCCCCCTGCCCTGCAAACGCCGTCAGCGACAGCCGATGCGATGGCGCAGGCGGAGCGGCTGTCGCTGCAGTCCGACCTCGCCTGGGTCGGCGAATATAACGGCGCCATCACCGGCGACGTCAGCTCGCGCATGGTCGATGCCATCAAGGAATACCAGAAAGCCAAGGGCGGCAAGCCGACCGGCGTGCTCAATCCGCAGGAGCGCGCCGCGCTCGCCGAGACCGCACGGCGCAAGCAGGACAGCGTCGGCTGGAAGATCGTGACGGAGATGACCAGCGGCGCGCGGCTCGGCATTCCCTCAAAACTGGTGCCGCAGCAGGCCACCGACGCCAATGGGTCGAAATGGACC
The DNA here is from genome assembly GCF_018130615.1 of Bradyrhizobium manausense. Lineage (GTDB taxonomy): Bacteria > Pseudomonadota > Alphaproteobacteria > Rhizobiales > Xanthobacteraceae > Bradyrhizobium > Bradyrhizobium manausense_A. The sequence continues at coordinate 399,172 of NZ_JAFCKB010000001.1, read as the reverse complement.
TCGCCGACCGGAACGGTGCAGGTGATGCTCAGCCGCCGCAAGGAGGCGAACCCGACGACCGCAAAGCTCGCGGACGCCGAGAAAAAGGAGCCGGCCGGACGCAAGGTCGACTACACCGTGGTGAAGCCCGACTTCTTCGTGCTGTCGGGACTCCAGGGCCTGAAGAAGTTTTACGTGCGCGGCACCTTCAAGGGCGACGAAGTCCGCATCATGACGATCTTGTACGATCAGGCGACCGAGAACACGGTCGAGCCGGTCGTGATCGCGATGTCGAGCGCGTTCAATGCGTTTCCGTCCGGACCGCAAACGGGGCCTGCGCCGCGCAAAACCGTCGAGTACGGCACCGGCATCGTGGTCAGCGATGATGGCGCCATCATCACCGATCGCCTCATCACCGACAGCTGCCTTGCGATCACTATCGCCGGCTATGGGAATGCCGATCGTCTCGCCGAGGACAAGGAGCACGATCTCGCGCTCTTGCACATCTACGGCGCGCGCGCCCTGAAGCCGCTCAACCTCGCTAGTGGTGCAGCAAAGACGAGTGTCGATGTCGTCGGCATCGCCGATCCGCAGAGCCAGGGCGGCGCAGCCGGCGTGTCGAGCGTCAAGGGCGCACTGGCGCCGGTGACGACGACCGACTCTGCGCTCTCGCCTCCACCGGCGGTCGGCTTCTCCGGCAGCCCGGCCATGGACGGCGAGAGCAAATTCGCCGGCGTTGCGTTGTTGAAGCCGGCGATGGTGGCGGGCCCCGCAACATCGGTGCCGGCGTCACAGGCGGTGATTGTCTCCGCAGAAGCCGTGCGCAATTTCCTGAAGGCGAACGCGGTCACCGCGAACGGCACGTCGACGGATGCGAAGGCCGCCGTCGTGCGGGTGATCTGCGTGCGGAAGTAGCGATCAACCCAACCTGAACCTGATCCCGCTCCTCGCAAGGCCGCCCGAAATCCCCACCGGCGTGCCGTCCGCGCGCCAGCAGGCGGCGCCGGTCATGGTGCCGTCGTCGTGGAAGGCGATGCCGTTCATGCCGCCGGCGACTGTTGCAACCGGCTGGACCTTGTGACCAAGCGCGGCGAGTCTTGCGCGCACGGCTTCGGGCACCGACTGCTCGACCTCGAGCGCGTTGCCCTCGGTCCAGACCCGCGGCGCCTCGACCGCTTCCTGCAAGCTCATGCCGTGATCGATCAGGTTGACCAGCGCCTGCATCGCACTCGGGAAGATGCGCTTTCCTCCGGGCAGGCCGAGCGCGTAGCGCAGCTTGCCATCACGAAGCGCCATCATCGGCGACATCGAGGTGGTCACACGCTTGCCTGGCGCCAATGATAACGCGTGACCCGGACGCGGATCGAACAGGTTCATGTAGTTGTTGGCGATGGCGCCGAGACCGGGGATCATGATCTTGGCACCGAAGAGATTGTTGATGGTCTGCGTGGTCGCGACCACGTTGCCGAAACTGTCTGCCGCCGTCATGTGCGTGGTGTGCGCGCTTTCGAGCTGCGCCACGCCCGCACCGAAAGCCTGCGCACGCGCCGGATCGATCGTGCGGCGGCGCTCCTCGGCATAGGCCTTCGACGTCAGCTTCTCCACGGGCACGCCGACATAGGCAGGATCGCCGCTGGCCGCAGCGCGGTCGGCGAAGGCGATCTTCAGGACTTCGGCGAGATAATGAATGGTCTCTGATGTGCCGAAGCCGAGAGCGCCGATGTCGTAGCCTTCCAGAACGTTCAGCATCTGCGCAATATGCACGCCGGAGGCCGCGGGCGGCGGTGGCCCAAGGATGGTCCAGCCGCGATAGTCGGCGCGGATCGGCTGCCGCTCGACGGTCTTGTAATGGGTGAGATCGTTGCGGCGGATGAAGCCGCTGGTCTTCTCCATGTAGTCGACGAGGATATCGCCGAGCGGCCCCTCATAGAGGGCGGTCTCGCCGTGGTCGGCAATATAACGAAGCGTCTCGGCATATTCGACCTGCACCACGCGCGCGCCGACCTTGAGCGGCTCACCGTCAGGCAGATAGATCGCCGCGATCGCCTTGTCCTTGCGCATTTCGGCAGCGCTCTCGCTGATGCATTCGTGCAAGTAGGGCGTCGCCGCATAGCCGCGCGCGGCATGTTTGATCGCGGGCTGCATGACGTCGGCCAGCGGCATGGTGCCGAACCTTTGCTGCGTCTCGCACCACGCCTTCAGCGAGCCCGGCGTCGCGACCGCCTTCGGGCCATTGAGGTTCTCGTTGCCCACCGTGTCGAACACGTCGTGCGCAGAGCCTGGCTTGGACGTGTAGGTGGTGTCACGCACGGCCGCCGGCACGGTGCTCTGGCCGTCGATGAAACGATGGCTGCCATCGGCGAGGCGGATATGCGCCATGCCGCCGCCGATGATGCCGACCATCATCGGCTCGACCACGGTCAGCGTGAACAGCGTGGCGATCGCGGCGTCAATTGCATTGCCGCCGGCGGCCAGCATCTCGGCGCCGGCGCTGGAGGCAAGCGGGTGATTGCTCACCACCATGCCGCGGCTCGAAACCGCCGGCATCTTCTGACATTCAAAGATGCTTGCCGTCCGGTCGCGCCAATTGCCGCCCATGCCGCTTGCCTTTCTTATTCACTGCGGCAAGCACATCATACGCGCGATTACGGGTCCAGTAGTGGTACGGATTAGCTGGCATTCCCGATTCTGCCATCATCGTTAGCGTTGATTCGGACATCCGCGGTCCCCTTTGGATCGGGCAGGGCACGTCCTGAGCGAGAAGAGCTCAGCATCGCAAGGCGATGCACGTTCGCGTGGCGTTATCCAAGACCCAGGCACTCCAAAGGATTGAACTTCACATGCACACGATCGTACTGGCCACCCAAAAGGGCGGCAGTGGCAAGAGCACGCTCGCCGTCGGCCTCGCACTGGCCGCCAAGCAGGCCGGTTTCACCGTCCGCCTGATCGAGACCGACCCGCAGGGTACTCTCTCCAACTGGCAGCGCCGCCGCAACAACGACGATGTCGTCGTCGAGCCGATCTATCACGCCGCGGATTTCGCGCCACGGCTGAAGATGCTGGCGGACAGTGGCCTGCAGCTCGCGATCGTCGACACCGCAGCCGGCCTCAGCGCCGCGACCACCGCCGCGATCCGCTACTCGGATCTCTGCCTGATTCCGGCCCGCCCGAGCGTCGCCGACATCGAGGCGACCGTCTCCACCCTCAGCGTGGCGCGCGCCTGGAAACGTCCCTACAGCTTCGTGCTGAACCAGACGCCGATCCGCGGCCAGCGCATCGACAACGCCGCCAACTCGCTCGCGGAAGAAGCCGCGCTCGATCTCGCCGAGGTGCTCGCGCGACCGCTGATCGTGATGCGCAATGATCACCAGGACTCGCTCGCGAACGGCCTCGCCGTCAGCGAATTCGCGCCGAACGGCAAGTCGACCGAGGAGATCCGCGGCCTGTGGCAGTGGATCGAGACCCGGCTCGAGCTCGAGGCCCCGACCAATGTCCTGATCGATCAGGCCGTCTCGATGGCGGACGGCATATTGCACGCAGCCCCCGAGCTTGCGGTAGACGAGACAACTGGTCTGGCATCCTGAGCGGGGCGATCGCTCAGGACGCAGACGGGCTCCTCGCTATCCGGTGAATGAGCCCAAGCGACGAAGCAATCCGGCCACCAGCCCGGCCGGATTGCTTCGCGTCGCGTTTTTTGAGGAGGGCGAACGCGCGCTCGAACAAAAAAGCGCGAAAACAACCCCATGCACAGTAGAACGGCTCTCGGCCGGGGCCGCCGGTAGCGGCGCGCAGGCCCTTGACCCATCAGGAAAAACGGCCGACGGGCGAAACGCGGCTTCGCTCGGGCCAAATCTCGCCAATCCTGGCGACGTCGTCACGCCCTGCCGCGCAACCAGTCTTCACGCCGTACGATCCATCGCTCGGACTTCAACTGTCCGCCGTGATGGGCAAGCTCGATGAATCCGACAAACTCCGCGCCGGTCTTCTGCTTGACCCTGCGCGAAGCGTCGTTGGTGGCGGCATTGCAGACGTAAAAATGATCGAGCCCGAGCGTGAGGAAAGCAAAGTCGTTCACCGCGGTGACGGCCTCCGTCATCAGGCCACGCCCCCAGTAAGGCTCAGCCAGCCAGAAGCCGCGATTGCCTTTGGCGCCGTCGGCACGGGGTCGAAAATGAATGTTGCCGATCGCTTCGCCATCGCCGTCCTTCAGCACCAGCATCCAATGATTGATCTCCTCGCCACCTGCGATCTTGTCGAGCTGCGATCGGACGAAGGTTTTCGCGCCGTCCGCCGGATAGGGCCAGGGCACAATGGCAGTAAGGTGCTGGATGATGTTCCAATTGTCGAAATGGCGCTGAATCGCCGCCGCGTCGGACAACGCCAGCGGACGCAGGATCAGCCGTTCGGTTTCAAGCCGCGGCGTCTGCATGGCCTGCTACTTCTGACACTTCGAACACCAGAATGTCGAGCGGCCGTTCTGGGTGAAGCGCTTCACGATACCGCCGCAGCGGGGCGTCTTGCAGGTCTCGCCTTCGCGGTCATAGACCTTGAACGAATGCTGGAAATAGCCGAGCTCGCCCGAGGTCTGGCGATGATCGCGCAACGATGAGCCGCCGGCCTTGATGGCATCATTGAGCACGGTATGGATCGCACCGACCAACCGCTTGGCGTGGTCTGTCGGCTCACCCTTCTTGGTCGCGATCGTCGCGGCGATCCGGCGCGGCGACAGATGCGAGCGGTGCAGGGCTTCACAGACATAGATGTTGCCGAGGCCTGCGACCACGCGCTGGTCGAGCAGTGCCGCCTTCAGGCTCGTGGTCTTGCCAGCGCAGGAGCTTGCCAGCATCGCGGCGTCGAACTCGTTGCCGAGCGGCTCGGGGCCGAGGTCGCGCAGCAGCGGCTCGTCTTCGAGCGCGTTGCGCGCGATCACTTTCATGTAACCGAACCTGCGCGGATCGTTGAAGACGATGTCGGCGCCCGAGGACATCCGAAACAGCACGTGGTCGTGCGTGGAGTCCTTACCCCTGGGATAATGAAACTCGCCGGGTGCGGCCTCGTTGTCCGGCTTGATGACGCGAAACGAGCCCGACATGCCCAGATGCATCAGCAGCACGTCGCCGGAGGCGAGGTCGGCCATGAGATATTTTGCCCGGCGGCCGAGGCCCGTGACGATCTGCCCCTGGAGCCGGGCCACGAAGTCGGGCTGGAACGGAAAGCGCAAATCCGGCCTGCGGGCCTCGGCAACCACGATTTTCGCGCCCTCCATGACGGGCTGAAGGCCGCGGCGGACGGTCTCGACTTCGGGCAATTCAGGCATGGTCAGGCATTCACCTTATGAGGGCGGTGTGATAGCGCCATTGCGGCGGCCGCGCTATGGTCGGCATCGTGGAGTAGAGTAATGGATCGGCCGGGCGAAACCACGCATTTTGGCTTCAGGGACGTCCCCCTGGGGGACAAGCAGACGCTGGTGAACGATGTGTTTCACAGCGTGGCGTCGCGCTATGATCTGATGAACGACCTGATGTCCGGTGGCCTGCACCGGGTCTGGAAGGACATCATGATCAATGCGCTCGACCCGCCGCGAAGCGACCGGCCGTTTGCATTGCTCGACGTGGCCGGCGGCACCGGCGACATCTCGTTCCGCGCCGCCAAGGCGGCGGGCGCGGGCTTCCATGCCACCGTCTGCGACATCAATTCCGACATGCTGGCGGTAGGCCGCGAACGTGCCGCCAAGCGTCACCTCGAGACCCAGGTCGATTTCGTCGAAGGCAATGCCGAGGCGCTCGCCTTCGCCGACCGCAGCTTTGACGCATATACGATCGCTTTCGGCATTCGCAATGTGCCGCAGATCGACAAGGCGTTGCGCGAGGCCTATCGCGTGCTCAAGCCCGGCAGCCGCTTCCTGTGCCTGGAATTCTCGACCGTCGAGATGCCCGGCCTCGACAAGCTCTACGACCTGTTCTCGTTCAAGGTGATTCCGCCGCTCGGCCGCATGGTCACGGGTGACGCCGAATCCTACCAATATCTCGTCGAGTCGATCCGCAAGTTTCCGAAGCCAAACGCCTTCGCCGACATGATCCGCAACGCCGGCTTCTCCCGCGTCGGCTTTCAAACCTTGACCGGCGGCATCGTCGCACTGCATTCGGGCTGGCGTTTGTGATTTCTGCCATCACCCACATGACGCGCCTGATCCGCGCCGCGTTCGTGTTTGCGCGCGAGGGCGTATTCGGTTCCGTCGACCCGAGCCTGGTGCCGCCACCCGGACAGCTCGCGCTGAAGCTTGCGCGCATCGTCGAACGCCGTGGCGACAAGCACGGCCCGCGAATCTCGCGCGCGCTGACACGGATGGGCCCGGCCTATCTCAAGCTCGGCCAATTCTTGGCAACGCGCCCCGATGTCGTCGGCTTCAACATGGCGCGCGATCTCGAAAGCCTTCAGGACCGGCTACCACCGTTTCCGCAAGCCGAAGCCGAAGCTGCGATCGCGACGTCGTTGGAACGGCCGCTGAAGGATGTCTTCGTCACGTTCGGTCCGCCGGTGGCCGCCGCCTCGATCGCCCAGGTGCATCGCGGCGAGGTCGAGCGCGACGGGATCCGCAAGCCCGTCGCGGTCAAGGTGCTCCGGCCGCACGTCGCGTCGCGCTTCCGCCGCGACCTCTCCGATTTCTTCTTCGTCGCGCACAAGGCCGAAGCCTATTCGTCCGAGGCGCGGCGCCTGCGCCTGATCGAAGTCATCAACACCATGTCGCGCTCGGTGGCGATGGAGATGGACCTGCGGCTGGAAGCCGCGGCGCTCTCGGAGATGGCGGAGAACACGCAGGACGATCCTGATTTCCGCGTGCCGACCGTCGACTGGGACCGCACCACACACAACGTGCTGACGATGGAGTGGATCGACGGCATCGCGCTGAACGATCACAAGCGCCTCGCGGAAGCGCAGGTCGATCTGCCCGATCTCGGCCGCAAGGTGATCCAGAGCTTTCTGCGGCACGCGCTGCGCGACGGCTTTTTCCACGCCGACATGCATCCGGGCAATCTGTTCCTCGATGACGCCGGCCGCCTCGTCGCGGTCGATTTCGGCATCATGGGCCGGCTCGGCATGAAGGAGCGGCGCTTCCTCGCCGAAATCCTGCTCGGCTTCATCACCCGCGACTATCGCCGCGTCGCCGAGGTGCATTTCGAGGCGGGCTACGTCCCCTCGCACCATTCGGTCGAGAATTTCGCGCAGGCCATCCGCGCCATCGGCGAGCCCATTCACAACCGCACCGCCGAGGAGATCTCGATGGCGCGGCTCCTGACGCTGCTGCTGGAAGTCACCGGCCTGTTCGACATGACGACGCGGCCAGAGCTGATCCTGCTGCAGAAGACCATGGTCGTGGTCGAAGGCGTCGCGCGCGGCTTCGATCCCAAGCTCGACATCTGGAAGGTCGCCGACCCCGTGGTGCGCGAATGGATCGAGCGTAATCTCGGACCGATCGGCCGGGTGCAGGGGGCGCTGACCGGCGGCGGCGATCTCGCCCGCGTGCTGATGCGCCTGCCCGACATCGCGCAGCGTTCGGTTGCGGTGCTGGAGCAGCTCGAAACCATGACGCGGGAGGGCATTCGGCTGTCGCCGGAAAGCATCGCCGCCATGGGCCGCAGCGAGGGCCGCAAGAATCGCTGGCGCACCGTGGCGCTGTGGATCATCGCCGCGACCTTCATCGGCATTCTGGTCGCCGTCCGGAATCTATGATTGCCGAAAGCTTGATTGCATTGCAATCAAACGAGTGATAGCATCGCTATCATTCGTGCTGGAGAGGCGTCATGGCAAGCCTGACCATCCGCAAGCTCGACGACACCGTCAAAGCCTATTTGCGGCTGCGTTCGGCCAAGAACCGCAGGTCGGTCGAGGAAGAGGTCCGGGTCATCCTGCGGGAGCTGATCGAGGGCCGCGAAGAGCCGCTGACGCCGTTTGCGGTGCCGCCCGAGGCGGCCCCCGCGCCTGCGTCCCTCCGCCCTGGCGCCGCCCCTGAGGCCAGCATCACCCTGATCATCGGCGGCGGCATCGCCGCCTTCAAGTCGCTCGACCTGATCCGCAGGCTGAAGGAGCGGCGCATCGACGTTCGCTGCGTGCTGACCAAGGCGGCGGAGCAGTTCGTCACGCCACTCTCGGTCAGCGCGCTCTCCCATGAACGCGTCTACACCGACCTGTTCGATCCCCAGAGCGAGTTCGACGCCGGCCATATCCGCCTCGCGCGCGACTGCGACCTCATCGTGGTGGCGCCGGCGACTGCCGACCTGATGGCAAAGATGGCCAATGGCCACGCCGACGACCTCGCCAGCGCCATCCTGCTCGCGACCAATCGAAAAATCCTGCTTGCGCCGGCGATGAATCCGCTGATGTGGAACAACGCCGCGACCCGCCGCAACGTCGCACAGCTGCAGCGTGACGGCGTGTTGCTGATCGGGCCCAACTCCGGCGAGATGGCCGAAGCGGGCGAAGCCGGCGTCGGCCGCATGTCCGAGGCGATCGAGATCGCCACTGTCGCCGAACGGCTGCTGCGGCCGCCGGTGCCCCGACCACTCGCCGGCAAGCGCGTGCTGATCACCGCGGGTCCCACACACGAGCCGATCGATCCGGTGCGCTACATCGCCAATCGCTCCTCCGGCAAGCAGGGCTTTGCCATTGCTGCCGCCGCACAGGCCGCGGGCGCCGAGGTGATCCTGGTCAGCGGCCCGGTCGACCTCGACGATCCCGCGGGCGTCAACGTCAAGCACGTCGAATCCGCGCGGCAGATGCTGGAGCAGGTGCAGGCCGCGCTTCCGGCCGACATCGCGATCTTCGCCGCCGCGGTTGCCGACTGGCGCGTCGCCAATGAAGGCGAGCAGAAGCTGAAGAAGACCTCGGCCGGAATGCCGCCGCTTCAGCTGGTCGAGAACCCCGACATCCTCGCGACGATCTCCAAGCTCGCCGACAAGCGCCCGCCGCTGGTGATCGGCTTTGCCGCCGAGACCGAGCACCTCATCGACAACGCCAAGACCAAGCTCGCCCGCAAGGGCTGCGACTGGATCGTCGCCAACGACGTCTCGCCCGCCACCGGCGTGATGGGCGGCGATCGCAACACCGTGCACCTCATCAGCAAGAATGCTGAGAACAACGGCGAGATCATTGTTGATTCCTGGCCGGTGATGACCAAGGAACAGGTCGCCATCGAACTGGTCGCGCATATCGTGAAAAGCGTGACGGACAAATCCGTCGACAAATTCCTGGAGCCGGCATCTTGAGCAGCAAAGTCTCGGTCGAACTGCAACGCCTGCCCCACGCCGATGGCCTGCCGCTGCCGGCCTATCAGACCGCCGAAGCCGCCGGCCTCGACCTGATGGCGGCGGTGGCGGAGAGCGAGCCGACGACGCTCGCGCCCGGCCAATACGCGCTGGTGCCGACGGGTCTTGCGATCGCCCTGCCGCCCGGGCACGAGGCCCAGGTGCGGCCCCGCTCGGGACTTGCCGCCAAGCACGGCGTCACCGTGCTGAACTCGCCGGGAACGATCGATGCCGATTACCGCGGCGAGATCAAGGTGATCCTGATCAACCACGGCGCCTCGCCGTTCGTGGTCAAGCGCGGCGAGCGTATCGCGCAGATGGTGATCGCGCCGGTGGTCCAGGCCGCTCTGGTGCCCGTGACGACGTTGTCGTCGACCGATCGCGGCGCCGGCGGTTTTGGGTCGACGGGACGCTAGCATCGCATCGAGCCCGATCGACAGCGACGCTCTCTCCGCTCCCTCCCCCCGTTGCCCCACAAGGGGGGAGGGAACGCACTTCCGTTGGAGCACGATCGAGTCTCATCCCATGCGCCGCTAACGCGCGACAATTCCAACCGAATCACCCGCAGAATTACGTGAACCTGGAACCTCGCACCCTGCATTTTTTTGGGACCGCCTTTGCGTTCACGGTCTGGACTCTTACCGGTGGAGTCGCGGTGAGGGTATTGTCGTTTGATTCGCGCACGACGGGGGTCGTAGCGCGTAAATTCGTGCGGTCTTGGGGCAACTATGTCAGGCGTGATCGTGTCGATGCGTCGGACGCTGCTGTCGTGCACATCGTTGGCGCGCAACGGCTTGCTAGGAGGCGCTCTCGCAGCGCTGCTACCGGCTGAGCCGGCGAAGGCCGCCGACCTCGTCGACACACTCTCGATATTGCTGGATTTCAACCGGCAAGAGCTCGCGGTGCTGGCCACCGCGCTCGCTTTGCTCGGGTTCACGGTCGTGGCTGCGATCCTGCTGATGCGGACCCGCGTGCGCACGGCAAAGAACGAGGCGGCGCTGCTCGGCCGAATCAGGGAACTCCAGCTGCAGACCGACCGCTTCGGCGCCTTGCTGTTCGCCGAACCACAGATCCTGATCTCCTGGCCGGCCGGCGACGATCGCGCGCAGATCTCGGGCGACATCTCCATGGTGCTGCCGCGCGATTCGTCGCCGCAGCGCGTGCTGGCGTTTGGAACCTGGCTACCGCCGGAACCGGCGCTGCAGATGGATCACGCCGTCGACGGCTTGCGCGAACGCGGCGACGGCTTCCAGCTCACGCTGACCACCGCCAACGGTCATACGCTGGAAGCGATCGGCCGCGCCATCGGCGGCCAAGCCATTGTCCGGATTCGCGAACTCTCCGGACTGCGGCGCGATCTGGCCGAAACCAATCTGCGCTACAAGGCGCTCTCCGACGAAACCGAGATGCTGCGCGGCTTCGCGGCCGCGGCGCCATGGCCGATCTGGGCCAAGGGCGAGAACGGTGCGCTGACCTTCGCCAATCCGGCCTATGTGCGTGCGACGGAAGCGACCAGCGTCACCGACGCCCATGATCGCAAGCTCGAGCTGCTCGACAGCGCCGACCGCACCGCCATGGAGCGCAGCCTGAAGGATGCAGCGAGCTTCACGTCGCGGCTGCCGATCGTGATCGGCGGCGAGCGGCGCATGTATGACGTGCGGGCCGTCAATGTCGGCCGTGGCAGTGTCGGCGTCGCGATCGACGCGAGCGAGGCGGATGCGCTGAGTGCGGCGCTGGTGCGGATGGCGGAGGCGCATCGCCGCACGCTCGACCAGCTCTCCTCCGGTGTCGCCGTGTTCGACGGCCAGCGCCGACTTGCCTTCTACAATGACTCCTACCGGCGGCTGTGGGATCTCGACCGCACCTTCCTCGACGCCCACCCCGATGATTCCAGCGTGCTCGATCAGCTCCGCGCCGCGCGCAAATTGCAGGAGCAGCCGGACTTCCGTGCCTGGAAGGCCAAGCTGCACGAGGCCTATCGCGCGGTCGAGGCCGCCAAGGACACCTGGTACCTGCCCGACGGCCGCGCGCTGTCGGTCGTCACCACGCCGAATCCCGAAGGCGGCGTCACCTATCTGTTCGACGACGTCACCGAGAGCCTCGAGCTTGCCCGCCGCTTCGACGGCATGATCCGGGTCCAGCGCGAGACGCTCGACAGCCTCGCCGAGGGCGTCGCGGTGTTCGGCAGCAATGGCAAGGCGCAGCTGTTCAATCCGGCCTTCCTGCGGATGTGGAAGCTCTCGAACGACGCCATGCGCGAGGAGCCGCATATTCAGACCGTCGAGGGCTGGTGCCATCAGCTGTTCGACGATTCCACGGTCTGGCGCCAGATCCGCGAGGCCATCACCTCGATCGAGAACCGCGCCGACGTGCCGATCAAGCTGGAGCGCAAGGACGGCAGCGTGCTCGACGGCATGATCCGCCCGCTGCATGACGGCGCGACCATGCTCACCTTCCTCGACATCACCGACACCGAGAACGTCGAGCGCGCGCTGCGCGAGCGCAACGAGGCGCTGGAGGCCGCCGACCAGATGAAGGTGGATTTCGTCCACCACGTCTCCTACGAGCTGCGCTCGCCGCTCACCACCATCATCGGCTTCGCGCATTTCCTCAGCGATCCCTCGACCGGGCCGCTGACGCCGAAGCAGGCCGAATATCTCGACTATGTCACCAAATCGACCAACGCGCTGTTGGCGCTGACCAACAACATCCTCGATCTCGCCACCATCGATGCCGGTGCCATGAAGCTGGAACTCGGCCCGGTGGACGTCAGCAAGACCATCGAGCTCGCCGCGGAAGGTATCCAGGACCGGCTCGCCACCGACCGCATCCGCCTCAAGGTCGAGATTGCGCCCGATGTCGGCAGCTTCATCGGCGACGAGAAGCGCGTGGTGCAGGTGCTCTATAACCTCCTCGCCAACGCCGTCGGCTTCTCGCCGCAGGATTCCACCGTCGGAATCAGCGCGCGCCGCACCGAGCACAGCGTGGTCTTCATTGTGACAGATTCCGGACCTGGAATACCCGCCGACATGAAGGACAAGGTGTTCAACTGGTTCGAAAGCCGCTCCCAGGGCTCGCGTCATCGCGGCGCCGGGCTCGGCCTGTCGCTGGTGCGCTCCTTCGTCGAGCTGCATGGCGGCAAGGTGCAGGTGGATTCGGTCGTCGGCAAAGGCACGGTCGTGATCTGCGACTTCCCGACCGACCAGGCGGCGCATCGCGACGCCGCCGAATGACAGAACCGACCACATTCTCCGTCGCGCTCTACAACGAGACGGCCACCGCGCAATTGATGGCGGATCTCGCGCTGCTGGTCGGCCCCGGCGATACCATCACGCTCACCGGCGATCTCGGCGCCGGCAAGACAGCAGCCGCACGCGCGATGATTCGCTACCTCGCCGGCGACGACGAGCTGGAAGTGCCGAGCCCGACCTTCACGCTGGTGCAGGGCTACGAGCTGCTGGCGTTTCCGGTCATGCATGCGGACCTCTACCGCGTCGAGGACGAGAGCGAGCTCGAGGAGATCGGGCTGTCGCCCTTGCCGGATGCCACGCTGGTCCTGATCGAATGGCCCGAACGTGCGCCGTCGGCGATGCCCACGGACCGCATCGACATCGCGCTGACGCATCGCCCGGCACTGGGCTCGACTGCGCGCGCCGCCGATATCACAGGCTATGGCAGGGGCGCGGCGACTGTCGCGCGGCTGAAGACGCTGCGCGAATTCCTCGACGCATCCGGCTACATCGATGCGGCGCGCACGCGCATGGCTGGCGATGCCTCGACGCGTTCCTATGCGCGACTGCGCCGCAACGACGGCATCGTCATCCTGATGAACTCGCCGCAGCGCCCCGACGGTGCTGCGATTTATAATGGCAGGTCGTACAGCGCCGCGGTGCATCTTGCGGAAAACATCAGGCCATTCGTCGCGATCGATCAAGGCTTGCGCGCGGCGGGAGTCTCGGCACCCGCCATCCATCATTTCGATCTGGACCACGGCTTTCTGATCTCGGAGGATTTCGGCAGCGAAGGCGTGATCGAAGGCGATCCGCCGCGGCCGATCCCCGAGCGCTATGAGGCCGCGACCGACGTGCTGGCCATGCTGCATGGCAAGGCACTGCCGGAGACGCTGCCGCTGGACGGGCAGACCTACGCCATTCCAGCTTGGGACACCGAGGCGCTGCTGATCGAGATCGGCTTGATGCCGGAATGGTATCTGCCCGACCGCAACGCGCCGCTCAGCGACGAGAAGCGCGCGGAGTTTTTTGCGATGTGGCGCGAGCTGCTGAAGAAGCCGCTCGCCGCGCCGAAGACGTGGATCATCCGCGACTACCACTCGCCCAATCTGATCTGGCTCGCGGACCGTCCCGGTATCGCACGCGTCGGCGTGATCGACTTTCAGGACGCCGTGCTGGGACCGCACTCCTATGACGTGGTGTCGCTGCTTCAGGATGCGCGCATCGACGTGCCCGAAGCACTCGAGCTGACGCTGCTGTCGCGCTACATCAAGGCGCGCCGCGCAGGTGATGCGAGCTTCGATCCGGCCGGCTTTGCGGAGCTCTATGCCATCATGTCGGCGCAGCGCAACACGCGCCTGCTCGGCACGTTTGCCCGGCTCAACCGCCGCGACGGCAAGCCCCACTATCTGCGCCACCAGCCGCGGATCTGGACCTACCTCCAGCGCTCCCTCGCGCATCCGGCGCTCGGACATTTGCGCGACTGGTACCTCGCCAATGTCCCGCCGCCGCAATCCTGACTTGGAACGGTTTACCGGCTGTTAGCCATCGCACCGGTATCCTTCCCCGCAGGCAGCCGGATAAGTACAGGGCTGGAGCAAGGGCAGATGGCGGTCAAGACGGACCATCGTGGGAACAGTCGGGTTGTCTTCGAACGTGGGGTGCCGGCCCAGATGATGGGCATCGACGGCACCTGGCGGCGCGAATGCATCATGGAGGACGTCTCCGAGAGCGGCGCCAAGCTGACCATCGACGGCTCGGTCGAAGGCCTGCACCTGAAAGAGTTTTTTCTGCTGCTGTCCTCGACCGGACTTGCGTACCGGCGCTGCGAACTGGCCTGGGTGAACGGCGACCAGATCGGCGTCAATTTCCTGAAGGTCGGCGACAAGAAAAAGACGCGTTCCACAGCCGTCGGGGCGTGACGGCAACACCCGTCGCACAACCGTCACGGCGGGTGGCTAAGGCGGTTAAGACGCGGTGCGGCGGTCCGGCGCCCGTGCTAGGCTGCCGCGACGCAGAGATTTTCGAGGTTCGAGAAAGCGAAGGATGTCCGTCAAACCGACCAAAGCCATGGTGCTCGCCGCGGGATTCGGCCTGCGCATGCGTCCGCTGACGGATAAGATGCCGAAACCGATGGTGCCGGTGGCTGGCCAACCGCTGCTCGACCACGTGCTCGACAAGCTCGGCCAGGCCGGCGTGACGGACGCCGTCGTCAATGTGCATTACCTGCCGGACCAGATCATCGAGCACACTGCAAAGCGCCAGCATCCGCGCGTGACTATCTCGGACGAGCGCGACCAGGTGCTCGGCACCGGCGGTGGCGTGGTCAAGGCGCTGCCGCTGCTCGGCGATGCGCCGTTCTTCCATGTCAATTCCGACACGCTGTGGATCGACGGCGTGCGCTCCAACCTGGCGCGGCTTGCCGAAAACTTCGACCCCGCGCGCATGGACATCCTGCTCTTGATGGCGCCGACCGCCACCAGCATCGGCTATAGCGGCCGCGGCGATTACGGCATGATGCCCGACGGAGCCCTGCGCAAGCGCAAGGAAAAGGAGATCGTTCCGTTCGTCTATGCGGGCGCGGCGATCCTCTCGCCGACGATCTTCGAAGGCGCGCCGCAAGGCGAGTTCTCGCTGACGAAAATGTTCGACCGCGCGAACGAGCAGGAGCGGTTGTTCGGCCTCCGCCTCGACGGCGTCTGGATGCATGTCGGAACGCCCGATGCCGTGCGCGCCGCGGAAGAGGCGTTTTTGGAGAGCGTGGCGTAAGCTGCCCCAAACGTAGTGCCGGAGGGTGGATTAGCGTCAGCGCAACCCACCTCTTTTGTTTCAGCGGCGACAGAAGCGGTGGGTTACGCCAGCGGACTGCGCTTCGCGCGGCCGCCGTTTAACCCACCCTAGCCCACGAACAGCGGGGACGACTTCACCCCGCCCCATGACCATTCGAATCCGCCTCCCTATATTGCCCTGATCTCCGAATCAGGCGACCCATGCGCGTTTTCAGCGTTCCCCTCTCAGTTCCGTTCCTGCGCACCATCGTCTCCGCACTGCTGGACGGCCGGCTGGTCGAGGGATTCGAGGCGCGCAAGGAACCGGCGCGGCTGGCGGACGCCACGCTGTATCTGCCGACAAGGCGCGCCATGCGCGTCGTCCGGGAGATCTTTCTCGATGAGATGAAGGCCGATGCGGTGGTGCTGCCGCGCATCGTCGCGCTCGGCGACATCGACGAGGACGAACTCGCCTTCGCCGACGAGGGCGAGCAGTTTTCCGGCACCGCGCCGCTCGAGATTCCGCCACGGCTCGGCGAGCTCGAACGGCGCCTGACGCTGGCACAGCTCGTCGCCGCCTGGGCCAAAGGCCCGGTGCTGGCGCCGCTGGTGGTCGGCGGCCCCGCCTCGACGCTGGCGCTGGCCGGCGATCTCGCCCGCCTGATCGACGACATGGTGACGCGCGGCGTCGACTGGAGCGCACTCGACGGTCTCGTGCCCGATAACCTCGACCGCTACTGGCAGCATTCGCTCGAATTCCTGCGCATCGCCCGCATCGCCTGGCCCGGCCATCTCGCCGAGATCAACCGGATCGAGCCGGCCTCGCGCCGCGATCTGCTGATCGCCGCGGAAGCAAAACGGCTGACCTCGCATCCGCATGGCCCGGTGATCGCAGCCGGCTCGACCGGCTCGATGCCGGCCACCGCAAAGTTCCTGCATGCGGTGGCCTTGCTGCCGCATGGTGCCGTGGTGCTGCCGGGCCTCGACACCGATCTCGACGACGACGCCTGGCGCAGCATCGGTGGTGTGCGCGATTCACTCGGCAAGTTCGCGGAGCATCCGGCCTCCAACCATCCGCAATATGCGATGCATGCGCTGCTGGATCGTTTCGGCATCAAGCGCAGCGACGTCGAGATCCTGCAGCCGCCGGCCGACGGTGGCCGCGATCTGCTCGCATCGGAATCGATGCGGCCCTCCGCCAAGACGGAAGTCTGGCACGACCGGCTGAAGCAGCCCGATATCGCCGCGAAGATCGCCGGCGGCATGAAAAATCTCGCCGTGGTCGAGGCGCCCAATCCGGAAATGGAAGCGCTCGCGATCGCCATCGCGATGCGCGAGGCGCGGCATCTCGACAAGTCGGCAGCGCTGGTGACGCCCGATCGTGCGTTGGCGCGCCGCGTGATGGCCGCGCTGAGCCGATGGGATCTCGCCTTCGACGATTCCGGCGGCGACGTGCTGATGGAAACCGCGGCCGGCGTCTTTGCTCGCCTTGTGGCGGAAGCGGCGACGAAGGGATTGGAGCCGCCGACGCTGCTGGCGATGCTGAAACATCCGCTGTGCCGGCTCGGCCGCGCGCCCGGCGCATGGAAGACCGCGATCGAAGGGCTGGAGCTAGCGGTCTTGCGCGGCACGCGCCCGCCCGCGGGCACCGGCGGTCTCCTCCGCGAGTTCAACCGCTTTCGCGACGAGCTGGCAAAACTCTGGCGCAGCGAAGTTTCCGCGCTCCACAAGGCCGAGCCGCGCGCGCGTCTCAAGGCTGAGGATATCGACCGCATCCAGGCGCTGATCGACGCCTTGCAGAAAGCACTGGCGCCGATCGAAATCCTGGCGTCATCAAAGCCGTTTGACTTCGCCGAGCTCGCGCACCGGCACCGCGAAATCCTGATCGAGCTGTCGCGCGACGAACAGGGTGTGCCGTTCGCCCTCGAGGAGCGCGAAGGCCTCGCGCTCGCGAGCGCCTTCGACGATCTCCTGCGCGGCGGCACCACCAGCGGGCTGATGGTAACGCTGCCCGACTACGCCGAATTGTTCCAGACCGCGTTCAGCGATCGCGCGGTGCGAAGGCGCGATAAGCCAGGCGCGCGGCTGCAAATCTACGGCCCGCTGGAATCGCGCCTGATGCAGGCCGACCGGATCATTGTCGGCGGCCTGATCGAAGGCGTCTGGCCGCCGGCGCCGCGGATCGATCCCTGGCTCAGCCGGCCGATGCGGCACGAGCTCGGCCTCGATCTGCCGGAGCGGCGCATCGGCCTCTCCGCGCATGACTTCGCACAGCTGCTCGGCGGCGACGAGGTGATCCTCACCCATTCCGCCAAGGCCGGCGGCGCGCCGGCCGTCGCCTCGCGCTTCCTGCATCGGCTGGAGGCCGTCGCAGGCGATGATCTCTGGAGGGTGGCGGTCCGCGCGGGCGAAAAATACGTGCAGTTCGCGGCCACGCTGGACCAGCCCGCCGAGGTCACGCCGATCAAGCAGCCCGAGCCGCGGCCGCCGCGCGCGACGCGGCCGACAAGCATGTCGGTCACCGCGATCGAGGACTGGCTGCGCGATCCCTATACGATCTACGCCAAGTATGTCCTGAAGCTCGATGCGCTCGATCCCGTCGACATGCCGCTGTCGGCCGCCGATCGCGGATCGGCGATCCATGAGGCACTCGGCGAGTTCACCGAGACCTACGCCGCACATCTCCCCCCCGATCCCGCCCGGGTGCTGCGCGCGATCGGCGAAAAGCATTTTGCACCGTTGATGGAACGGCCCGAGGCGCGCGCGCTGTGGTGGCCGCGCTTCCAGCGCATCGCGCACTGGTTCGGCGAATGGGAGACCGCGCGGCGCGATGCGATCGAAGCCATCACCGCCGAGACCCGCGGCGAGATTTCGATCGCGCTCGACCACGGGCGCAGCTTCCGTCTCTCCGCGCGCGCCGACCGTATCGAGCGGCGCCAGGGCGGCGGTTATGCCATCCTCGACTACAAGACCGGCCAGCCGCCGACCGGCAAGCAGGTCCGCATGGGCCTGTCGCCGCAGCTCACGCTGGAGGCCGCGATCCTGCGCGAAGGCGGCTTTCCGGATATCGATGCCGGTGGGTCGGTCAGCCAGCTGGTCTATGTCCGCCTGAGTGGCAACAATCCGCCCGGCGAAGAGCGCATCCTCGAGCTCAAATACAAGCCGGGCGATGAGCCGCAGCCGCCTGATACGGCCACCGCCGAAGCGCGGGCCAAGCTGGAAGCCCTGGTCCGCGCCTTCGAGGACGAGAACCAGCCATACACCTCGCTGAACCTGCCGATGTGGACCAACCGCTACGGCGCCTATGACGATCTCGCCCGGATCAAGGAATGGTCCGCGGCCGGCGGATTGGGGATCGAGGAATGGTGAAGGCGCCCCGCCCGATTCCTGATGAAGTGCGCGCACGGCAGGCGCGTGCGTCGGACCCGACCGCCTCGGCTTTCGTGTCGGCCAATGCCGGCTCAGGCAAGACGCATGTGCTGGTGCAGCGCGTGATCCGCCTGCTGCTCTCGGGTGTGCCGCCGGAGAAGATCCTCTGCATCACCTTCACCAAGGCCGCCGCCGCCAACATGGCCGAGCGCGTGTTCACCACGCTTGGCCATTGGGTGACGCTGGACGATACGGGACTCGATGCGGCGATCCGCGCCGTCGGCATCCCGCATCCCGATCGAAAATTGCGACGCGAAGCGCGAAAGCTGTTCGCCTGTGCGCTGGAAACGCCGGGCGGATTGAAGGTGCAGACCATCCACGCGCTCTGCACCCGCCTGCTCCAGCAGTTTCCGTTCGAGGCCAATGTGCCCGCACGCTTCGCCGTCATGGACGACCGCGACCAGAACGACATGATGGAGCGCGCCAACCTGAAGGTGTTGCTGGAGGCTGCGCGCGATCCTGACAGCGTCACCGGCTGCGCGCTGCTGACCGCGATGGCGAGCGCCGCCGACGTCACCTTCAAGGAGGTCGTGCGCGAGGCCTGCCTGAGCCGCGACCATTTTATGGCCTGGACCGATGAGGCCGGCAATGCCGAGACCGCCGCTGCACAAATGGCGGCGGCGCTGGGCGTGGACGCAAGCGATCGCATCGAGGATGTCGAGACGGAGATTCTCGATGGCCCATACCTGCCGCGCTCGCGCTGGGACGACATCGCCTTTGCGCTGGAGGATGGCAGCAAGTCCGACAACGACCAGGCAAGCCGCCTTCGCGAGGCAAAGGTGTTTTCCGGCGCCGCACAGGTCGATGCTTATCTGTCGGTCTTCCTCACCGACGAAAAGCTGCCGCGCAAGGCGGTGCTGACCAAGAAATTTGGCGAGCACAATCCGTCCGTCGCCCGCCTGTTCGAGAACGAGGTGCAGCGCATCAGCGGACTGGTCGAGAAGCGCCGCGCGGTCACCATGCGTGACCGCACCGCGGCGCTTCTGCATATCGCGACTGCGGCGGCGGCAAACTACCGCCGCGAGAAGCAGGAGCGCGGACTGCTCGATTACGACGACCTCATCGACAAGACGCTGGCGATGCTCGACCGCATCTCCTCGGGCTGGGTGCACTACAAGCTCGACCGCGGTGTCGATCACGTGCTGATCGACGAGGCCCAGGACACCAGCCCGCGGCAATGGGACATCGTCGCGCACATCATCTCGGAATTCACGGCCGGAGAAGGCGCGCGCGAAGGCCTGAACCGCACCGTGTTCGCGGTCGGCGACGAGAAGCAGTCGATCTTCTCGTTCCAGGGTGCTGCCCCGCACGAGTTCGACGCACGCCGCCGCGAGCTGCATCGCAAATTCACCGCGGCCGGGCTGAAGTTCGATCCGGTCGCCTTCACCTATTCGTTCCGCTCGGGCGCGGCGATCCTGCACTCGGTCGACCACGTGTTCCGCGAACCCGCGATCTACAAGAGCATCCATTCGGTCGAGATCGGTCATCCCCTGCACAATGCACTGGCCGATGCCGGCCCGAGTGTGATCGAGCTGTGGGATCTCGCGGAGGCCGACGACCGGCAGGAGATCGAAGGCTGGCGCGCACCGTTCGACGGCGTCGCCACGACCAGCCCGGAGGTGAAGCTTGCGCGCCGTATCCAGGTCGAGATCAAGCGGCTGGTCGAAAGCGGCACGCTGACCGGGCACGAAGGCGAGCGACGGCCGCTACGCTACGGCGACATGCTGATCCTGGTGCGCCGGCGCGGTAACGCGTTCGATGCCGTGATCCAGGCGCTGAAGCACGCCAATGTTCCCGTCGCCGGCGCCGACCGGCTCAAACTGACCGAGCACATCGCGATCATCGATCTGATGAATCTTGCCGACGCACTGCTGCTGCCGCAGGACGACCTCGCGCTGGCGGTGGCGCTGAAGAGCCCGCTGTTCGGTCTCGATGACGATGATCTGTTCAGGATCGCTCACGACCGCAAGGCATCGCTGCGCTGCGCGCTCGGCGAGCACGCCGCTGGAAGCGAGAAATTCGCAACCGTATTGCGGCGCCTCGAAGCCTGCGAGATGCGCGCGCGCGACGAAACGCCGTTTGCCTTCTATGCCTGGCTGCTTGGCGGCGATGGCGGCCGCGCGCGGATCCTGCGCCGGCTCGGCCATGAGGCCAATGACGCGCTCGACGAATTCCTGGAGCTGGCACTGAACTGCGAGCGCAAGGCACCCGCCTCGCTGCAAGGCTTCATGGCCTGGCTGCGCTCGGCCGACACCGAGGTGAAGCGCGACATGGAGATCACGCGTGACGAGGTGCGGGTGATGACGGTGCACGGCGCCAAGGGACTGGAGGCCTCGGTCGTGTTCATGGTCGACACCACATCGTCGCCCGCAGACTCGCAGCGGGTTCGGCTGATCCACGTCCCGCGCGGCAATGGCGGCGAGATCGTGGTCTGGGCCGGGCGCAAGGCGGACGATCCCAAACCTGTCGCCGAGGCGCGCAAGGCGATGCTCGAGGAGACCGAGGACGAATATCGCCGCCTGCTCTATGTCGCGATGA
The DNA here is from genome assembly GCF_018130615.1 of Bradyrhizobium manausense. Taxonomy (GTDB): domain Bacteria; phylum Pseudomonadota; class Alphaproteobacteria; order Rhizobiales; family Xanthobacteraceae; genus Bradyrhizobium; species Bradyrhizobium manausense_A. The sequence continues at coordinate 377,926 of NZ_JAFCKB010000001.1, read as the reverse complement.
CGCGCGCGGCCGACCGGCTGATCGTCGGCGGCTGCATGCCCGGCAACATGAGGACGGTCCGCAAGCTGAGCTGGTACGATCTCATCGACACTGGGCTCACCGGCTCGGGGCTGGAGAAGGAGACGATCGAGACAGCGCTCGGCAAGGTGACCCGCTTCGCGCGACCTCAGGATGTCACGGCGCTCGGCACGCCCGCGACGACGGTCGACCAGACGATCGCGCTGCCGGACTGGCTGCGGACACCGGCGCCGCGCGAGACCATCGACGACGATCCGGTGCGCCCATCAGGCCAGGCCGCCGAGGAAGGCCGCGTGGTCCGGACCGGCGAATCGGTGCAGTTGCGCGCGCTGGCGCTGCAACGAGGCACGCTGGTGCACCGCCTCCTGCAATCGCTGCCCGACATCGCCGCCGAGCGCCGGCGCGAGGCTGCGCTGGGCTTCATGACCCGCAACGCCGCGGACTGGGCCGAGGCCGACCGCGTTGCGCTCGCCGACAAAGTGCTCGCCCTGATCGCCGAGCCACGCTTTGCAGCCGTGTTTGCCGCGGGCAGCCGGGCGGAGGTCGCCATCGCCGGCAAGCTCGACCGGCCGGGGCGGCCACCGGCGCTGGTGTCGGGGCAGATCGACCGGCTGGTCGTTCGCCCGGACGAGGTTTTGATCGTCGATTTCAAGACCAACCAGGTGGCGCCCAAAAGCGCGGCGGAGGCGCCTGCCGCCTATGTCCGGCAGCTCGCGCTGTACCGGGCCGTGCTATCGCGGCTTTATCCCCAAAAGCCCATCCGGGCCGTCCTGCTCTGGACCGAGGCCCTTGAATATATGGAGATTTCAGCCCCCGCGCTGGACGCGGCGCTGGCATCCCTTCATGTCGGCGTGAGCGTCCTTGACCCGGCAAGGGGCCGTTCATAGGTTGACCGCATGATCCCGGGCGCGATTCCCATGCGCGCCGATTCTTTCAACCGAGTGAGGTACTGCAATGGCCGTTAGCAAGGTTTCCGACGCCGATTTCGAAGCCGAAGTGCTCAAGGCGAACGGCCCCGTGGTCGTCGATTTCTGGGCCGAATGGTGCGGCCCCTGCCGCATGATCGCTCCCGCGCTTGACGAGATCGCCGGCGCGATGGGCGACAAGGTCAAGATCGTGAAGCTCAACGTCGACGAGAGCCCGAAGACCGCGTCGAAATACGGCGTGATGTCGATCCCGACCCTGATGATCTTCAAGGGCGGCGAGATGGCCTCCCGTCAGGTCGGCGCCGCGCCGAAGGCGAAGCTGCAGCAGTGGATCACCTCCGCGGTCTGATCCACGTCGCAACCAACTGAGACTTCTGCAACGGCCGGCCTTTCGCCGGCCGTTTTATTTTGGGTCGACCTCATGGCCTGCGACGAGCGCCTGAAACATCGCGACCAGCCGCTTGGTGTCGGAGGCCAGCGGCTCAAAGAACGCTGCATCGGCGTCTTCAACCGCCACGACGGCTTTTCGGGCAAGATCGCGCCCTGCCTTGGTGACGGTGATCGCCTTGGCGCGCGGATCCTGGGGATGATCGATCCGCTCGATCAACCCTGCTGCTTCCAGCGCGCGCAACACCTGGGACGTGGTCATCGGATCGATGCCGCTGAGCTGGGACAGCCGCGCCTGGGTCAGCGTTTCCTCGGCGCCGAACCAGGTCGCGGTCGCCAACAGCACGAATTGGGAATGGGTGATCTCGTAAGGCTGAAGCGCCACCCGCAACCGGCGTTGCCAAGCGTTCGATATCTTCCAGAGCAGGAAGCCCGGGCTTTCGGCGGGGCCGGACAGACGGGTCGGGAGCGGCGGCTTCGTCATCGGGTCCCCTCGGCCAGTTTGGACAGGCTCGCGAGCACCTCGGGGAAATCGGCGGAAACCGCAGGGCCAATCTCGGCGGCCTGCGGCCCACGGGCATCGACGGCGTAGACAATGCGGGTCCGTGCGGGTCCAAGCGGCTCGATGCGATGGGTGACGAAAATGGCGAGGTCGCCGACCCGTGTTTCGTCGACGAAGCAGACGTTCTCGCGCACGTCGACCAGTTGCGAGCGCAGCGCCTCCTCGCCGGGAGGCTTCATGGTGAACCAGGTGCCGGTCTCGAACGGCCCGTCGATGTCGATCTGCTCGATGCCCGCGTTCCAGTTCTTCCAGGCTGGGACGTCGCGAAAGATGCTCCAGATCGTCTCTGCGGCTGCCGACGTCTCGATCGCGTATTCGCTTCGCCAGCTGTTTTCGTCGCTCATGGCATGACCTCCCATTTAATATGCACGCTTATAATAAGCGCGCATACTATAATGTCAAGCCCGCAGCCTTGAGGGAGCCGTCTACTTGATCCACCCCGTCGCCAGCGCGTTCGCAAGCTCCGGCTGATTGTTGCGGCGCGCGAGCGCGGCCATCGTTTCATGGTCGTAGGCGATCTGACGAAACGTGACCTGCCAGGCAGCGTCAGAGAGCTCGAGGATCGCGTAACGCGAGTGCGGCGTGCCGGCCTCGACCAGATGCGGGAATGGATGCACATCGCGATAGCCGGGGCTGCCGACGCTGCCGGGATTGACGATCAGCCGGCCGTCGCGAAGCCGCACGGCACGCGCAAGGTGCGTGTGGGCGCAGAGGATCAGGGATTGCGTGATGCCTTGCGCGAACTGCTCGATGCGATCGAGCGGCGACAGGGCGACCGTGCCGTCAGGATGCACAGTGTCGAGCCAATAGATTTCGTCATCCTCAGGCGTTGCGTGACAGAGAAAGACCTGCTCCCGAAACACGCGGGTCATCGGCTGCGCGCGGAGCCAGTCGAGTTGCGCGGCATTGAGCTGCGCATGCGCGGGACGGTCCCACGAGCCCATCTTCTCCGGGGGACGATCGAGCAGATAACGGTCGTGGTTGCCGAGTACGTGCACGGCGTCGAGCGGCATCAGGATGTCGATGGTGCGCCGTGCATCGAGCGGGCCGCTCAGCATGTCGCCGAGATTGACGATGTCAGTGATGCCTTGTGCACGAATATCGGCCAGCACGGCCTCCAGCGCGAGATAGTTTCCGTGGACGTCGGCAATCGCGGCAAAACGCATCGTTATCCTCACTCCCGTGCCCGGAACGCGGCGCAGCACCATAAGCGCGCTTACGCGCGTCTTCGACGCGCTATGGTGGTGCGCCGCCGAGCCGGGGCCCATGTTGCGGCATTCTGGGTCCCGGCTCTGCGGAGCAGCGTTGCACGCTGCACCGCGTCCGGGACACGAGACCGCCTATGCAGGAGGCGTGCCGTTGAGCCCCAGCACGTGGCCAGAGAGATAAAGCGAGCCGGTGATCAGGATGCGCGGCGGCACTTCGTAGGCGAGCCGCGACAAAGCCCGCAGCGCAGCCTCGACGCCGGGGGCGATCTCGACGCGCATGCCGAGGCTGCGGACGGCATCCGCAAGGCGATCCACCGGCATCGCATTCTCGGTGTCCGGGATCGGCACCGCGATGATGTGGCGGGTGAGACCCGCGAAATTGGCGAGAAACGCTTTTGCGTCCTTGTTGGCCATCATGCCCGCAATCACGACCAGCGGCCGCGACACGCGTTCTTCGAGATCGCCGAGCGCGGCGGCTGCAACGCGGCCGCCTTCGGCATTGTGGCCGCCGTCGAGCCAGATCTCAGAGCCCTGCGGCCCGAGGGCGAGCAGTTCGCCCGAGGTGAGACGCTGCATCCGCGCCGGCCATTCGGCGCCGACGATGCCGGCCTCGAACGCCGCCTGGCTGACCCTGAACGTCGAAATCGCGCGCAATGTCGCAATCGCAAGGCCGGCATTGTCGAACTGATGACGGCCGAACAGGCGCGGCGCCGCGAGATCCATCAGGCCGCGCTCGTCGGAATAGACCAGGCGCCCATGCTCGACATTGACGTGCCAGCTTTCATTCGCGGCAAACAGCGGCGCGCGCATGCGCTTGGCCTGCGCTTCGATCACAGCCATCGCGTCCGGGGTCTGCTCGGCGCAAATCACGGGCACGCCGTGCTTGATGATCGCGGCCTTCTCGCCCGCAATCGACGCCAGGGTATCGCCGAGGAAATCCGTGTGATCCATGCTGACAGGCGCGATCACGCAGGCCGCGGGCGCATCGACCACATTGGTCGAATCGAGCCGGCCGCCGAGGCCGACTTCGAGCAACACCGCATCGGCAGGATTTTGCGCGAACAACAGGAACGCGGCGGCAGTCTTGAGCTCGAACACAGTCGCAGGCTCGCCCGCATTGACGCGCTCGACTTCTTCCAGAGCCGCGCGCAATTCATCATCACTGACGAGCACGCCGCCACCGACGCGGCCGAGACGAAAGCATTCGTTGATGCGGACGAGATAGGGCGAGGTGTAGGCGTGGACGCGCAGGCCAGCTGCTTCCAGCGTCGCGCGCAGATAGGCCACCGTCGAGCCCTTGCCATTGGTGCCGGCGACATGGATCACCGGCGGCAGCTTGCGTTCGGGGTGACCGAGCCGTTCGAGCAGGCGGTGCATGCGCTCGAGCCCGAGATCGATGCGCTTCTGATGCAGCGCCGACAGCCGCCCGATCAATGCGTCGAGCGGCTTCCTTGCGCTGTCAGGAGACGCGTTCACGCGTGGGGCGCAGCCGGCGCGGTCTCAGCGGCCGAGACGATCTGCGCCGGGCTGACGACTGGCTGCGTCGGCTTGGACGCGTTCTCCTGCGCCGGTGCCTTGGTCAGCAGGCGGCAGAGCCGCGCCAGGGTCGGGCGCAACTCGTGGCGATGCACGACCATGTCGACCATGCCGTGCTCTTTCAGATATTCGGCGCGCTGGAAACCTTCAGGCAATTTCTCACGGATGGTCTGCTCGATCACGCGCGCGCCGGCAAAGCCGATCAGCGCGCCGGGCTCGGCGATCTGCACGTCGCCGAGCATCGCGTAGGACGCGGTGACGCCGCCGGTGGTCGGGTTGGTGAGCACGACGATATAGGGCTGCTTTGCCTCACGCAGCATCTGCACCGCGACGGTGGTGCGCGGCATCTGCATCAGCGACAAGATGCCTTCCTGCATGCGCGCACCGCCGGAGGCGGCAAACACGATGAACGGCGACTTCTTCTCGACCGCGAGCTCGAGCCCGCGCACGATGGCTTCACCCGCAGCCATGCCGAGCGAGCCACCCATGAAATCGAAATCCTGCACGGCGACGACGACGCCGGCGCCTTCGAGCTTGCCGTAACCGACCTTGATCGCGTCGTTCAGATTGGTGCGCGCACGCGCATCCTTGATGCGGTCGACATATTTCTTCTCATCGCGAAACTTCAGCGGATCGGGCGTGACGTCGGGCAGGGCGACGTCGAACCAGGTCTCGTTGTCGAAGATCGACTTCAGCCGTGCCACCGCGCCCATGCGCATGTGATAGTTCGAGCCGGGGATGACGAACTGGTTGGCCTCGACGTCCTTGTAGAACACGAGCTGTCCGGAATCCGGGCACTTGATCCACAAATTCTCCGGCGTCTCCCGACGCAGCATGTTGCGGATCTTCGGCCGGACCACATTGGTAAGCCAGTTCATGGTTTGCTCCGATATGCGAACCCGCAGGGGATCGCCTGAAGAACTATATGGCGGCCGGGCCCCTGCCCGGCAAGCCGCCGTGTCGACCGCCTTGGCAACGGAATCATGACCTATTCGGCCGCTTGTTTGGCGCCCTTGACACCCTGGGCCAGGGCCGCCGTCAGCTCGGCCACCGCGTTAACGGTCTTGGCGGTTGCGCGCCCGTCGGCATCGAGGCTGTTCTTGAGCGCATCGACCAGCGCGGTGCCGACCACCGAACCATCCGCCTTCTCGGCAATCGCGCGCGCCGCCTCCGGCGTGCGGATGCCAAAGCCAACGCAGATCGGCAACTTGGTATGCCGCTTGATGCGCGCGACGGCTTCGCCGACGGCATTCGCGTCCGCCGCCGCTGCGCCGGTGATGCCGGCGATCGAGACGTAATAGACAAAGCCCGACGTGTTCGCGAGCACTGCGGGCAGGCGCTTGTCGTCCGTGGTCGGGGTCGCCAAGCGAATGAAGTTCAGGCCCGCCTTCAGCGCGGGAATGCAGAGTTCGTCGTCTTCCTCCGGCGGCAGATCGACGATGATGAGGCCGTCGACGCCTGATGTCTTGGCATCAGCCAGAAACTTGTCGACACCGTAAATGTAGATCGGATTGTAGTAGCCCATCAGCACCAGCGGCGTGACGTTGTCGTCCTCGCGGAAGCCGCGCACCAGCTCCAGCGTCTTCTTCAAGGTCATGCCACCCTTGAGCGCGCGCAGACCTGCCGCCTGAATCGAGGGGCCATCCGCCATCGGATCGGTGAAGGGAATGCCGAGTTCGATGACGTCAGCGCCCGCCTTGGGCAGCGCCTTGACGATATTGAGCGAAGTCGCGAGATCGGGATCGCCGGCCATCACATAGGTGACGAAGGCCGAGCGGCCGGCTTTTTTCAGTTCGGCGAAACGAGTGTCGATACGCGTGGTCATGATTCGGCGATCGCTGTGCTATACCTCTCCCCTCCGGGGAGAGGTCGGCTGCGAAGCAGCCGGGTGAGGGGGATGGAGAGGTTCAAGTCCAGAGCGCAAAGGCTCCGCGAGTCGCGGACGAGCGCCGAAGCGAAACTTTGGCAGGCGCTACGCAATCGGCAGCCCGCCCGCTGGAAATTTCGCCGCCAGCACCCTGTCGACCGGTACGTCGTCGATTTCGTGACGTTGGACGGAAAACTGATCATTGAGGTGGACGGTGTCACGCATTCCAGCCCGACCGACATCGAGAAAGACAAGGTCAGGACCGAAGTCCTTGAAGCCTGCGGATTTCTCGTCCTGCGAGTCTCAAATACCGACGTGTATGAAAATATGGAGGGCGTACTCGAACTCATCGAAACCTCATTGAGGTTCGAGTGAGCGGAGAGACCCCTCACCCGGCTACTTCGCAGCCGACCTCTCCCCGACGGGGAGAGGTGAAGAGAGTGCGACACTCGCCTCACTTGCTCTTGCCCTTCAGGATGTCGCCGACCTGCGGGACGTCCTTGTCGCCACGGCCGGAGAGATTGACGACCATCAGGTGGTCTTTCGGCCGCTTCGGCGCGAGCTCCATCACCTTGGCGATGGCGTGCGCGGGCTCGAGTGCGGGGATGATGCCTTCGAGCTTCGAGAGCAGCTGGAACGCGGCGAGCGCCTCGTCGTCGGTCGCGGAGAGATAATTGACGCGGCCGACCTCATGCAGCCAGGAGTGCTCGGGGCCGATGCCTGGATAATCGAGGCCGGCCGAGATCGAATGCGCGTCCTGGATCTGACCGTCGGCATCCATCAGCAGATAGGTGCGGTTGCCATGCAGCACGCCGGGACGGCCGCCCGCGATCGAGGCGGCATGCAATTGCGTGAGCCCGTGGCCCGCGGCCTCGACACCGAAAATCTCGACTGAGGGATCGTCGAGGAAGGGATGGAACAGGCCCATCGCGTTCGAGCCGCCGCCGATGCAGGCGACCAGCGAATCCGGCAGGCGTCCCTCGACCTCCTGCATCTGCGTCTTGGTCTCGTTGCCGATAATGGACTGGAAGTCGCGCACCAGCGTCGGATAGGGATGCGGACCCGCCACCGTGCCGATGCAGTAGAAGGTGTTGTGCACGTTGGTGACCCAGTCGCGCAGCGCCTCGTTCATCGCGTCTTTCAGCGTGCGCGTGCCCGACTGCACCGGAAACACTTTTGCGCCCAGCATCTCCATGCGGATCACATTGGGCTGCTGCCGCTCAACGTCGACCGCGCCCATATAGACCACGCATTCGAGACCGAACCGCGCGCAAAGCGTCGCGGTGGCGACACCGTGCTGGCCGGCACCGGTCTCGGCGATGATGCGCTTCTTGCCCATGCGCCGCGCCAGCATGATCTGGCCGAGCACGTTGTTCACCTTGTGCGAGCCGGTGTGGTTCAGCTCTTCGCGCTTGAGGTAGATTTTCGCACCGCCGAGATGGTCGGTGAGACGCTCGGCGAAATAGAGCGGCGAGGGCCGGCCGACATAGTTCTTGAGATAGCCGTTCATCTCGGCCTGAAAAGCCGGATCGGCCTTGGCCGCGGTGTAGGCCTTCTCCAGATCGAGGATCAGCGGCATCAAGGTTTCGGCAACAAAGCGTCCGCCGAAAATGCCGAAATGACCGCGCTCGTCGGGTCCGCTGCGATAGGAGTTTGGTTTGGCGATGTTCATCGAACGCTCAACTCTTGAGTGGCGCGCGCGGCGCGAATGAAGGCCTTGATCAGTTCCGGATCTTTCACGCCGGGAGCGCTCTCGATGCCGGAGGACACATCGACGCCGCCCGCGCGGGTGACGCGAACGGCCTCGGCGACATTGTCGGCATGAAGTCCGCCCGAGACCATGTAGGGCAGTTTCAGATCGAGATTTTCCAGCAGGTGCCAGTCGAACGGCGCGCCCAGGCCGCCGGGCCGGGTCGCATCCTTCGGCGCGCGCGCATCGAACAGGATGCGATCGGCGACTGCGGCATAGCCCGGCAGGACAGCAAGATCGGCCGCGATTGCGACCGGCACGGCCTTCATCACCGGGCGACCGAACTTCTGCTTGATGTCCCGCAGCCGCGCCACGCTTTCCTTGCCGTGGAGCTGGAGGATGTCCGGCGACAGCGAATCCATGATGTTGTCGAGCGTGGCATCGTCGGCATCGACCGTGAGCGCCACTTTAAGCGCTCGCCCCTTCACCTGCCGGCCGAGATCGCGCGCCGTCTCCAGCGAGACATGCCGCGGCGACGGCGGAAAGAACACGAACCCCACCATGTCGGCGCCCGCGTCGAGCGCGACGTCGAGCGTCTCGCGCGTGGACAGGCCGCAGATTTTGACGATCAGGGACATGGTCTCAAAGCGGGTGGAGGCCGCAAGCGGCGGCCGGTAAACGGTTTTTCGGTCGGGCCGCTTCTACAACGTCGCACGCTGCTTGTCTCGCCCGACGGGCCCGTAAAGGCCCATCCCGGAGGGCACCGGGAGACGTTGAGGTTCGGGCTTGGCCGGGGCCGTCTGGGCCCGCAGATCGGCCAGCTCGACCCGGGCGGTCCGCGCATCCGCCTCATGGCGGCGCGCGGCACGCCGCCAACGCCGCTGGCCGAACCAGACGGCGCAGCCGCCGGCGACGACGCCCACGGCCGCCACCAGGATCAGAAGCAGAAACAACGGCAGCGTGACCGATAGGGCCGGATCGGCCGCCATGAAGGGATCGAACGAGACGGTGACGAAATGCCGGTTGGCCACCGCAAAGGTCACCAGGATCAGGCCCAGCGGGATCACGATCAGCGCGGTCAGGAACTTTCGCATCGCGATCGCTCGTCTTGAATCAAGCTTGCTGCCGCATCATGCGGCTGTTCGGTAAAGCCCGGACGACAGAGCATGATCCGGAAAAGTGTGCAGCGGTTTTCCGCAAAGATCATGCTCAAACCATAACCTAAAGCGCGATTTCATCGCGCCTTAATCGGGCGCGCCGGGATCCGGATGGTCGCGGTTCAGCCGCTCGCGCATTTCCTTGCCGGTCTTGAAGAACGGAACGCTCTTCTGATCGACGGGGACATGGGCGCCGGTGCGCGGATTGCGGCCGGCGCGTGCAGGGCGATGCTTGACCGAGAAGGCACCGAAGCCGCGCAGCTCGACGCGGTCACCGCGCGCGAGGGCCGCTACGATCTCTTCGAGAATCGCATTCACAATGTTCTCGACATCCCGCTGGTACAGATGCGGGTTGTGCTCGGCGATACGCTGAACAAGTTCGGATTTGATCATCGAGAGATAGGACCCGGAAGCGTGCGGATGACCATTTCCGTGAAAATGCCTTGATCTGTCAAGACGCTAAATGAAGGTTGAGCGTCGGGAAAATGCGTGACAAATGCCGAAAAAGCGGGCTGCGCAGCTACCCGCCAGACGGGAAAAAGATCCGAGGCTCGCGTTGTTCCCGCCTTTTCCGGTCAATTCGACGCAGCCGGCTGCCACAAGGCCAGCATTCCATCCATACCGACGCGATCGACCGCCTGCACGACACCGGTTTGCGCGATTTGATGCGCAATCGAGCCGAATCCAAGCGCTTCCAGCGTCACGGCAGCAGCCGTCTTGAGGAACGGCAGATCGCCAAAGCGCGGCTCGAGCTTGTAATCGCGGACCGAAAGACCCTTCTTGACGCCCTTCTGCTCCTCGAGCCAGGTCACGGCGGTTTTCTCGTCGCCGAGCTGGTCGATCAGCTTGAGATCGATCGCCTGGCGGCCGGTGAAGACACGGCCATCGACGACTTTTTCGAGCTGCGTGTCATCCATGCCACGGCGCTGCTTCACCAGATCCTTGAACCAGGCATAGGAATCCTTCACCAACGCATCCAGCGCGGCCCGCGCTTCCGGGCTGGTCGGCTCAAAGCCGTTGGGCGCGGCCTTCAGCGGCGTGGACTTGACCTCCTCCACCTTGACGCCAACGGTCTTCAGGAGTTCCGAGACGTTGGGAAACTGGAACAGCACGCCGATCGAGCCGACCAGCGAGCTCTGCTGGGCGATGATGTGGTCGCTCGCAATCGCGGTGATGTAGCCTCCGGACGCCGCAAGCCCTTCGACCACGACGACCAGCGGCTTCTTCGCCTTCAGCCGCGTCAGTGAATCATAGAGCTGCTCGGAACCGGCGGTGGTGCCGCCCGGCGAATTGATGTGAACGACGACGGCGGCGGCCTGCGAGTTCTCCAGCCGCTCCAGCGCCCGCGTGCGCTCGGCATCGCTGCGGATCAGGCCGTCGATCTGCACGCGTGCGATCGCGCCGGCGGTGGCGAAGGTGCCGCGCGCGCCTGGTGTCGCGATCAGCGCGAAGCCCGCGATCGCAGCGATCGCGATCAGCGCGGCCATCACGCGCCAGAACGTCAGCTTGCGGCGGATCCTGCGGCGGTCGACGATGATGTCCGAATCGAGCGACATCGAAATATCTCCAAATGAAAGGCCGCGGGCGTTGTGCCGCCACAACGTGACCATTGGCTTGCCTGGATACATCAATTGCGGCGCAATTTGAAGAAAACAAGGCCTCGTGACGGGCGAGGAAGTCGCCACAAGCTCCTTCGTCATCCCCGCGAACGCGGGGATCCATGACCCCAGGGAGGAGTGTGACGCGAGACGCCCACTTCAAGTCTTCGCCAAACCATTTCTTGTGGGTATGGGTCCCGGATCGGCGCTCCGCTCTAAACAACGCTACGCGTTGTCCAGGGCTGCGCTTGTCCGGGACGACGACGGAGTATGCTGCAACAAAAAAGCCCCGGCTCGCGCCGGGGCTTCGATGTCAGCAAAACCTGCGTTTCGCTTACTTGCTGTCGCGGTTCTTGAGCGCGGTGCCCAGAATGTCGCCGAGCGTCGCACCCGAATCCGAAGAGCCGTACTGCGCGATGGCTTCCTTCTCTTCCGCGACTTCGAGCGCCTTGATCGACACCTGGACCTTGCGGGCCTTCTTGTCGAACTGGATCACGCGGGCGTCGACCTTCTCGCCGACGGCAAAGCGTTCGGCGCGCTGGTCATTACGGTCACGCGCGAGCTCCGAGCGCTTGATGAAGGTCGAGAAGTCGGTCCCGGTGATCTTCACCTCGATACCGCTTTCCTTCACTTCGAGCACTTCGCAGGTCACGACCGCGCCCTTCTTGACATCGCCCGGCTCGGCGAAGGGGTCGCCTTCGAGCTGCTTGATGCCGAGCGAGATACGCTCCTTCTCGACGTCCACATCGAGCACCACGGCCTTCACCATGTCGCCCTTCTTGTAGTTGTCGATCACCTGCTCGCCCGGAAGCTTCCAGTCGAGGTCGGAGAGATGGACCATGCCGTCGACGTCGCCCTCGAGGCCCAGGAACAGACCGAACTCGGTCTTGTTCTTGACTTCGCCTTCGACCACCGAACCGGTCGGGTGACCTTCGACGAAGACCTCCCAGGGGTTGCGCATGGTCTGCTTGAGGCCGAGCGAGATGCGGCGCTTGACGGAATCGACTTCCAGCACCTGCACGTCGACTTCCTGCGAGGTCGACACGATCTTGCCGGGGTGCATGTTCTTCTTGGTCCACGACATCTCGGAGACGTGGATCAGGCCCTCGATGCCCGGCTCGAGCTCGACGAACGCACCGTAGTCGGTGATGTTGGTGACACGGCCGGTGAAGCGGGCACCCAGCGGGTACTTGGCTTCGATGCCCTGCCACGGATCGTCCAGCAGCTGCTTCATGCCCAGGGAGATGCGGTGCGTCTCGTGGTTGATCTTGATGATCTTGACCTTCACGGTCTGGCCGATCGAGAGCACCTCGGTCGGGTGGTTGACGCGGCGCCACGCGATGTCGGTGACGTGCAGCAGACCGTCGATGCCGCCGAGATCAACGAACGCACCGTAGTCGGTGATGTTCTTGACCACGCCGTCGATCACCTGACCCTCTTCGAGGTTCTGCACCAGCTCCTGACGCTGCTCGGCGCGGGTCTCTTCGAGAACCGTGCGGCGGGAGACGACGATGTTGCCGCGGCGGCGGTCCATCTTGAGGATCTGGAACGGCTGCGCGTTGTTCATCAGCGGCGCAACGTCTCGGATCGGGCGGATGTCGACCTGCGAACGCGGCAGGAAGGCAACGGCACCGTCGAGGTCGACGGTGAAACCACCCTTGACCTGGTTGAAGATGACGCCCGTGACCTTCTCGTTGTTCTGGAACGCCTTCTCCAGCTTGCCCCAGCTCTCTTCGCGGCGCGCCTTGTCGCGCGACAGCACGGCTTCGCCGAGGGCGTTTTCGATGCGATCGAGGAACACTTCCACCTCGTCGCCAACCTTGATCTCGCTGTCACGGCCGGGGCCGGAAAATTCGCGCAGCGCAACGCGGCCCTCGGTCTTCAGGCCGACGTCGATGACGGCCATGTCCTTTTCAATTGCAACCACCTTGCCCTTCACGACCGAGCTCTCCTGCAGGTTGCCACCTGCGAAGGACTCGTCGAGCATCGCGGCGAAATCGTCGCGCGACGGGCTATAGGAATCAGCGGAAGTCGAAGCCATTTGTTCTCCAGTTGCGGATGTCTTGCCGGCCGTTGGGGTTCATGGGCGTATCGCGCACGCAGTGTCGGAAGGTCCGCAAGACCTTCGAGCGACCGCTCGTTGCTCCGGCTTGACGCCGAAACAGCGGAAGCGGGCCGGCAGAGGCCCGCGCGTTCGATACGTGGAAAATCTGTTGTCCGGAGCCTGGATCGCGTCGGTCCCGAACAGGGACCGAGAGTACCGACCTCAAAGAGCGGGAGCGGGCGCTTCCTCCAATGACGGCTGCGGCTTAACCCCGCGACCGGCCCGCTCGGACAGCCTCGATAATGTCGATGGCGGCCCGGACGCCGCCTTCTATATCCAGTTGGGAGTTATCAAGCAAGTGAGCATCCGGGGCAGGCTTTAGAGGCGCAATCGGCCGGTTCTTATCCCTTTCGTCGCGCCGGATGATGTCGGCGAGCACGGCCGCCTCATCGGCCTCCTCACCCCGCGCCCTCGCCTCCATGGTCCGGCGGCGGGCGCGGACCTTGGGATCGGCCACGACAAAGATCTTCACGTCGGCATGGGGGCAGATCACGGTTCCGATATCCCTGCCGTCCAGCACGGCGCCGGGCGGATCGGCGGCGAACTGCCGCTGGAAATTGACCAGGGCCTCGCGAACCCTGGGAATCGCGGACACAATGGAGGCGCCCTCGCCGGCCTCCTGGGTCTTCAGGGCGGGATTGCCGAACTTTTCAGGGTCGAGCTCCAGGGCGGCCCGCACGGCCGCGGCCTCGTCCCGCAGGTCATGGCCGGACTGCATCAGCGCGTAGGCGACGGCGCGATAGATCACGCCGGTATCGAGATGACGATAGCCGTAATGATGCGCGAGGCGCTTGCCGAGCGTGCCCTTGCCCGAGGCCGCGGGGCCGTCGATGGCGATGATCATGAAAACTCGGCCCCCAGCGACCGCATCATCGGAATGAAGTCCGGGAAACTGGTGGCGATGAAGGCGGTGTCATCTACGGTTACGGGCTGATCGGATGCGCAGCCCATCACTAGCGCCGACATCGCGATGCGGTGGTCCATATGCGTGGCGACGGTGCCGCCGCCGGGGACATGCCCGCGGCCCTCGACGATCAGATCGTCGCCGGAAACAGTGACCTTCACGCCATTGACGCGGAGCATGTCCGCGGTGGCCTCGAGCCGATCGGATTCCTTGACGCGCAGCTCTTGCAGCCCGCGCATGATGGTCGTGCCTTCGGCAAAGGAAGCCGCGACCGCCAGCACCAGATATTCATCGATCATCGACGGCGCGCGCTCCGGCGGCACCTCGACCCCGCGCAGTTTTGACGCGCGCACGCGCAGGCGCGCCATCGGCTCGCCGGCATCGCCGCGCACGTCGCTCTCCTCGATGGAAGCGCCCATTTCACGCAGCGTCGTGAAAAGGCCGATGCGCAGCGGATTGGTCATCACGTCGGAAAGAACGACATCGGAGCCTTCGACAATCAGCGCCGCGACGACCGGAAAGGCCGCAGAAGACGGATCGGCGGGCACGATGACAGTGGCGCCGTGCAACTCGGGCTGGCCGACCAGCGAGATGCGACGGCCGTGAGCCCCCTCGGCGACCGAGGTGATATCAGCACCAAAGTGCTTCAGCATCAGCTCGGTATGGTCGCGGCTGGCCTCGCTCTCGATCACCGTCGTGGTGCCCGGCGCAGACAGCCCCGCCAGCAGCACGGCGGACTTGATCTGGGCCGAGGCGACCGGGGTCTTGTAGGTGATCGGCAGCGGATCACGCGCGCCCTGGACGGTCAGCGGCAGGCGGCCGCCCTCGCCGCCGGAGACCACCTTGGCGCCCATCTTTTCGAGCGGGTCGAGAATCCGGCGCATGGGGCGGCTGCGCAGCGAGGCGTCGCCATCGAACACCGCCGAGATCGGGCAGCCGGCGACGGCGCCCATGACCAGCCGGCAACCGGTGCCGGAGTTGCCGAAATCCAGCGCCGCCTTGGGCTGGGCAAAGCCTCCAACGCCCACACCCTGGACCTTCCAGGCGAAATCGCCGGTGCGCTCGACCTTGGCGCCGAGCGCCTGCATCGATTTGGCGGTGTTGAGGACGTCCTCGCCCTCGAGGAGGCCCGTTATCCGGGTCTCGCCGACCGCCAGCGCGCCGAGGATGAGGGCCCGGTGCGAGATCGACTTGTCCCCGGGCACCCGTACTTTCCCGGTCAGGGGGCCGCTTGAGCGCGACGTCAGCGGTGTCGGCTTATCGGAATGGGTCAAGATTGTGTCCTTGGATGGCCCTGTAGGGCTGCGGGCAGGTACCACATGGTCCGCCCGCCGTCACGGGCATGTCTTTCTTCCGTAATGCGCTATTGACAGCGGGCCGCCAACTAGCCAAGTGAAGCACCGCTTTTCAGACATTCCCAGGATTCCTCTGCCGTGGCCAAGTCCGAACTCGGAACCAAACGTATTTGCCCGACCACGGGCAAGAAGTTCTACGACCTCAACAAGAATCCGGTGATCTCGCCCTATACCGGCGAGGTTGTGCCGATCGCGCCCGTGGCGCCGGCCCGCGCGACCCGCGGCGCCGAAGCCCGTCACGCCGCAGCCGCAGACAACACGCCGGAGCCGGCCGAGGTCGAAGAGGTCTCGCTGGAAGAGGCCGATGCCGAGGAGAACACCGGCAAGGTGAAGGCCGTCGTCCCCGAATCCGAGGACGATATCGAGGTCGACGAGACCCTCGACGACGACGACGATGATGATTCGACCTTCATTGCCGACGAAGAAGAAGGCGATGAGGACGTGACCGACATCATTGGTGATGTCGGAGGTGATGAAGAGACTTGAGATCAGCACCGATCTGTGAAAAAGGGTGCACCGCGCGAGTCACCAGGCTCGCCGGTCGGGAGTGATCCCCTCGGGATCGTCCCAAGACTAAAGGGGCCATAGCTCAGCTGGGAGAGCGCTTGCATGGCATGCAAGAGGTCGGCGGTTCGATCCCGCCTGGCTCCACCAGCCTTCGCTCGCTTCGCGAGCTACGGCTGGGCAAGCCCGGGAAGTCCCTCGTAGCGAAGTGAGCGAAGGCTGTCCCGCCAAAGCCCGAAGGGCGACGGCGGACTGGCCGATATCCCCACTGTCGTGTTGGTGGACAGTAGCAACACCGTAAACGTGTCTCGGATCTGCTAATCTACCCTCAGGGAAGGAAGCAGAATGAAATACGTCTATATCCTCGAAAGCGTCGACTCCGAGCACTTTTACGTCGGCATCACCGACGACCTGAGAGCGCGCCTGGCAAAACACAATGCCGGCGAGGTGCCGCACACGTCAAAATATGGGCCCTGGCGAATTCGAACGTATTTCGCTTTCGATGACGCCGCACGCGCTGTCGCATTCGAGCGATATCTGAAATCTGGCTCTGGTCGCGCGTTCGCCAAAAAGCATTTCTGATCGTGCGTGTCCGGGGCCTACTCCCCAATCACCGCATTCAGCCGATCCCTTAGCGCGACGATCTCGTCCTTCATCGCGACCAGCTCCGAGACCGAGCACTCCGAGGCCGCCAGGATCGACTGCGGGACGCTGCGCGCCTTCTCCTTCAGCGCATGGCCCTGCGGTGTCAGCGCGATCAGAACCTGACGCTCGTCCTCGCTCGAGCGCGTGCGCTTGACCAGATGCGCGGCCTCGAGCCGCTTCAACAGCGGCGTCAGCGTGCCCGAATCGAGAAACAGCTTCTCGCCGATGTCCTTCACCGGCACGTCGTCGCGCTCCCACAGCACCAGCATCACCAGATATTGCGGATAAGTCAGGCCGAGCCGGTCCAGCAGCGGCTTGTAGACGCGGTTGAAGGCGTGCGCGGCCGAATACACAGCGAAGCAGATCTGGTTGTCGAGGCGTTGCGGATCGAGGGTCGATAATTTCCGGGCCATAGAGAATCTCGCGCGTTTCTCCCATTCTGGGACCGGCCGGCCGCACATTCAATTGCGAACAATTAAATGTGAGACATGCAAAATTCGATTGCACGCAATCTAATTGTTTGCAATACAGCATGCGCCCCAACCCGAAGCCCCCCCTGAGGAGACGAAAATGTCCGTGAACGTCCTCTACAAGACCAGCGCAAAAGCCACCGGCGGCCGCGACGGCCATGCTGCGACCCTCGACGGCGCCCTCGACGTCAAGCTCACCACGCCGAAGGAGCTCGGCGGCGGCGGTGGCGCCGGCAACAATCCCGAACAGCTGTTTGCGGCCGGCTATGCCGCCTGCTTCATCGGCGCGATGAAGTTTGTGGCCTCGCAGGGCGGTCCGAAGGTTCCCGCCGACGCCACCGTCACCTCGACCGTCGGCATCGGCCCGCGCTCGGCCGGCGGCTTCGGTCTCGACATCGATCTCGCCGTCTCGCTGCCGGGTCTTTCCCGCGCCGATGCCGAAGCGCTGGTCGAGAAGGCGCACCAGGTGTGCCCGTACTCCAACGCGACGCGCGGCAATGTCGACGTTCGCCTGACGGTCGTCTGATCTGACGGTGGATTGGCTGGCCCGAGATCCCCCTCGGGCCGGCCGTTTCCTTTGATTTGCCACGCTGCGGGATTGCCGCCTGCGGTGCATACGCCCCTACGCAACAAGCCATTGCTGGCTTGGGTGAACCTCGCTAGGCCTGTGCTCAAATATCGACACAGGGGAAGCGAAGGCATGAGTTCTGAAGCCGTTTTGGGGGCAATGAGCGGGCTGCGCGTCATCGATCTCACCCGCGTGCTTGGCGGTCCCTACTGCACCCAGATCCTCGCCGACCACGGCGCCGACGTGATCAAGGTCGAGCCGCCCGCAGGCGACGAGGTGCGCGAATGGGGCCCTCCCTTCCACGAGGAGGACGCCGCCTATTTCATCGGCATCAACCGCAACAAGCGCTCGATCGGCCTTGACCTCGCCTCCGAGGGCGGCCGCGTCGTGCTGCTGAAGATGCTGGAGACGGCCGACGTCCTGATCGAGAATTTCAAACCGGGCACGCTGGAGAAATGGGGCATCGGCAACGATGTGCTCCGCGAGAAATTTCCGTGCCTCGTGCATTGCCGGATTTGCGGCTTCGGCGCCGACGGCCCGCGTGGCGGCAATCCCGGCTATGACGCCATCATCCAGGCCATGACCGGCATGATCGCGGCCACCGGCTCACCCGAAAGCGGTCCGATGCGGATCGGCGTGCCCCTGGTCGACATCACCACCGGGCTTTACGCCGCGATCGGCATCCTGATGGCGCTGTCGGAGCGGCAGCGCTCCGGCAAGGGCCAGTTCCTGGAGACGACGCTGTACGAGACCGGCCTCGCCATCATGCATCCGCACACCGCGAATTATTTCATGCATGGCAAGCCGCCCGGGCTGACCGGCAACGAGCATCCGAATCTCGTGCCTTACGCGATCTTTCCGACCAAGACCGACGACATCTTCATCGGCGTCGGCAATGACGGCACCTTCCGCAAGCTCGCCAAGGAGATCGGCAAGCCCGAGCTCGGCACCGACCCGCGCTTTGCCCGCAACAAGGACCGCATCGCCAATCGCGAAGCGCTACGCGCCGAGCTGGCCGCGGTGTTCAGCCAGCACGAGGCCGAGCCGCTGTGCAATCGCCTGCTCGCCGCCGGCCTGCCCGCAGGCCCGGTGCAGAAGATCGACCAGGCGCTGACCAATCCGCATACGATCGCCCGCGGCGATGTCATCGAGAAGGACTGGTACAAGGGCGTGGCCTCGCCAATCCGGCTCGATCGCAGCAAGCCGAGCCTCCGCCGCCTGCCGCCGAAGTTCAGCCAACACTCCCAGGAGGTGCTGGGCGAGTTCGGCTACTCCAGGGCGGAGATCGACGCGATGGTCGCAAAGGGCGTGGTCTGCGGCCCCGAGCGCAAGCGCTAGGGTCAGCCTCAACAGCGATGCCGCACTGCGGCGCGGGCACAAATGTGCACCGCGAACGACGCCGGCTGCGCGGGGCGCGTTCGCCTATTTGATGGCTTCCCTTTTCCAGCGCTTGCCGCTTTCGTTTCGGCCGCTTACACAGTCATGTGAACGTCATATGGCGCTGCTAGCGCAAGCGATCTTTTTGACGGCCAAGGGACGGCTAAAGGGACGGCTAAGGGAGGTTTACTTGATGGCTCTTCGACATTTTGGGGCGGCTGCCGCATTTGCGGTCACGGTCGGCCTGACGGCTTCGCCGGCGCTGGCGATCACTGAAATCCAATGGTGGCACGCGATGACGGGCGCGAACAACGACGTCATCGTCAAGCTCGCCAACGACTTCAATGCGTCGCAGAGCGACTACAAGGTCGTCCCGACCTACAAGGGCAGCTATCCCGACACCATGAACGCAGGCATCGCGGCATTCCGTGCCGGCAACGCTCCGCACATCATGCAGGTGTTCGAAGTCGGCACCGCGACCATGATGGCCGCGACCGGCGCCGTGAAGCCCGTCTACAAGATGATGCAGGAGGCCGGCGAGAAGTTCGATCCGAAGAACTATCTGTCCGCGATCACCGGCTACTACTCGACCTCGAAGGGCGAGATGCTGTCGTTTCCCTTCAACTCGTCGTCGACCGTCATGTGGATCAATCTCGACGAGCTGAAGAAGGTCAACGCCGAGATCCCGAAGACCTGGCCTGAAGTGTTCGAGGTCGCCAAGAAGCTGCACGACAACGGCCATCCGACCTGCGGCTTCTCCAACTCCTGGGTCACCTGGGTCAATCTCGAGCAGCTCTCGGCCTGGCACAACGTGCCGCTCGCGAGCAAGGCGAATGGCCTCGACGGCTTCGACACCAAGCTCGAGTTCAACGCGCCGCTCCAGGTCAAGCATCTCGAGAAGCTGGTCGAGCTGCAGAAGGACAAGACCTACGACTACGCCGGCCGCACCAACCAGGGCGAAGGCCGCTTCACCTCGGGTGAGTGCGCCATCTACCTGACCTCGTCGGCCTTCTTCGGCAACGTCAAGGCGCAGGCCAAGTTCAACTTCACCGCTGCGCCGATGCCATACTATCCGGACGTCAAGGGCGCGCCGCAGAACTCGATCATCGGCGGTGCTTCGCTCTGGGTGATGGGCGGCAAGTCGGCCGACGAATACAAGGGCGTGGCGAAATTCCTGACTTTCCTCTCTGACACCGATCGTCAGGTCTACATCCACAAGGCCTCGGGCTATCTGCCGATCACCAAGGCCGCCTATGACAAGGCCAAGGCCGAGGGCTTCTACAAGGACCAGCCTTATCTCGAGACCCCCCTGCTCGAGCTGACCAACAAGGAGCCGACCGAGAACTCCCGCGGCCTGCGCCTCGGCAACATGGTCCAGCTGCGTGACGTCTGGGCGGAAGAGATCGAGCAGGCGCTCGCCGGCAAGAAGACCGCCAAGCAGGCGCTCGATGCCTCCGTCGAACGCGGCAACACCATGCTGCGTCAGTTCGAAAAGACCGCCGTAAAATAAGGCGCACGCGCCGGCGGGCCGCAACGTCGAGCAGCCCGCCGGCGCCACCCATCATGCAAAAGCAACCGATTTTCCGATCAAAGCTACTGCCCTATGCGCTGGTTGCTCCGCAGCTCGC
Source organism: Bradyrhizobium manausense (assembly GCF_018130615.1). Lineage (GTDB taxonomy): Bacteria > Pseudomonadota > Alphaproteobacteria > Rhizobiales > Xanthobacteraceae > Bradyrhizobium > Bradyrhizobium manausense_A. The sequence continues at coordinate 357,422 of NZ_JAFCKB010000001.1, read as the reverse complement.
GATCGTTCTGATTTTCTTCTACTGGCCGGCCTTGCAGGCCGTCATCCAGTCCTTCCTGCTCCAGGACGCCTTCGGCCTCTCGACGAGCTTCGTCTGGTTCGAGAATTACGTCGAGCTGTTCAGCGAGCCCGCCTATTTCGAGACGATCGTCCGAACCTTCTTCTTCTCGTTTGCGATCGCGGCGTCCTCGCTCTCGGTGGCGCTGCTGCTGGCGGTGATGGCGGACAAGCCCTTGCGCGGCGGCGCGATCTACCGCACGCTGCTGATCTGGCCCTATGCCGTGGCGCCGCCCGTGGTCGGCGTGCTCTGGGTGTTCATGCTGCATCCTTCGCTCGGCGTGCTGTCGCGCTATTTGCGCGCCGCCGGCATCGAATGGAATCCGCTGCTCGATGGCGATCAGGCCGCGACGCTGGTCATCCTCGCTGCCGCCTGGAAGCAGATCTCCTATAATTTCCTGTTCTTCCTCGCGGGCCTCGCAGCCATTCCGAAAAGCGTGCTCGAGGCCGCCGCGATCGACGGCGCGCGCCCGATGCGGCGGTTCTGGACCGTGACCTTCCCGCTGCTGTCGCCGACCATCTTCTTCCTGCTGGTCGTCAACATCGTCTACGCCTTCTTCGACACCTTCGGCATCATCGACACCATGACCCGCGGCGGTCCCGGCAAGTCGACGGAGACGCTGGTCTACAAGGTCTATAACGACGGCCTGATCGGCGGCAATCTCGGCAGCTCCGCGGCACAATCGGTGATCCTGATGATCATGGTCATCGTGCTGACCGGCATCCAGTTCCGCTTCGTCGAACGCAAGGTGACCTACTGATGGTCGAGCAAGAGGGCTTTCGACGCTACGTCGCCCACATCATCCTCTGGATCGGGATCGCGATCGTCGCCTTCCCGGTCTACGTCGCCTTCGTCGCATCGACCCAGGACAACGCGCTGATCGCCAACGGGCAGATGTCGCTGCTGCCCGGCGGCCATTTCTTCGAGGTCTACTACCAGACCATCTTCGTCGGCACGAGCGGCACGACCCGCGAGCCCGTCGGCAACATGATGCTGAACTCGCTGGTGATGGCGCTGATGGTCGCTGTCGGCAAGATCGCGATCTCGATCATCTCGGCCTATGCGATCGTCTATTTCCGCTTTCCCCTGCGGATGCCGATCTTCTGGCTCATCTTCATCACGCTGATGCTGCCGGTCGAGGTGCGCATCTATCCGACCTACAAGATCGTGGCCGATCTGCACATGCTCGACAGCTATGCCGGCCTTTCGCTGCCGCTGATCGCGTCGGCCACTGCGACGCTGCTGTTCCGCCAGTTCTTCATGACCGTGCCGGACGAACTGCTGGAGGCCTCGCGCATCGACGGTGCGGGTCCGCTGCGCTTCTTCTGGGATACGCTGCTGCCGCTGTCGCGCACCAACATGGCCGCGTTGTTCGTGATCCTCTTCATCCTCGGCTGGAATCAATATCTCTGGCCGCTTTTGATCACCACCCGCGACGACATGCAGACCATCCAGATCGGCATTCGCAAGATGATGACCACCAACGACGCGCTGACCGAATGGCCGATCGTGATGGCGACCGCCGTGCTGGCCATGCTGCCGCCGGTGTTCGTCGTCGTCGCCATGCAGAAATTGTTCGTGCGCGGCCTGGTCGAGACGGAGAAGTGATGATCGCGAATTGCGAATGGCGAGCAGCGAATAGGGTCGCTGCAGTTGCCTTGCTCTTTGGTCGCGCCCTACTCGCCACTCCCTATTCGCTATTCGCCGGTGAAACCCATGGCTAACGTTACCCTGCGCAACGTCCGCAAGACCTACACCGGCGGCTTCGAGGCCATCAAGGGCGTCAACGTCGATGTCGGTGACGGTCAGTTCTGCGTGCTGGTCGGCCCCTCCGGCTGCGGCAAGTCGACCCTGCTCCGCATGGTCGCGGGCCTCGAGACCGTCACCGGTGGCGAGATCGACATCGGCGGCAAGGTCGTCAACCAGGTCGAGCCCGCCGATCGCGACATCGCGATGGTGTTCCAGAACTACGCGCTCTATCCGCATATGAGCGTCTTCAACAACATGGCTTACGGCCTGCGCAATCGCGGCATGAAAGAAGCCGAGATCAAGACCCGCGTCGAGGAAGCCGCCCGCGTGCTGGAGCTCTCGGCCATGCTGGAGCGCAAGCCGCGCCAGCTCTCCGGCGGCCAGCGCCAGCGCGTCGCCATGGGCCGCGCCATCGTGCGCCAGCCGAAAGTGTTTCTGTTCGACGAGCCGCTCTCCAACCTCGACGCCAAGCTGCGCATCGCGATGCGCGTCGAGATCCGCAAATTGCAACGCCGGCTCAATGTCACCTCGATCTACGTCACCCACGACCAGCTCGAAGCGATGACGCTCGCCGACATTCTCGTGGTGATGAACGGCGGCCAGGTCGAGCAGATCGGCAATCCGCTGGCAATCTACGAGAAGCCTGCCACGACCTTCGTCGCCTCCTTCATCGGCGCGCCGCCGATGAACCTGATGGCGACGCGCGCGGACGAGATCAAATCGCAGCTCGGCGGCAGTGCGGGCGATGCCGGCATCCTCGGCATCCGGCCGGAGGATTTTGTCATCACCGACCAGACCCCGGCCGGCGGCGTTGCGCTGTCCCTGACCGTCGAAGCGATCGAGCGCGTCGGCGCCGAGACTTTCGTTTACGGCGCGCGTGCCGAGGAAGAGCAGCACGTCGCGGCGACGCCGGGCGAGCTACCGCCGGGCGAGATCATCGTCCGCATCCCCGGGACCGAGGCTCCGGCCATCGGTGAGAAGATTCGGGTCGCCGCGGTGCGTTCAAAGCTGCACTTGTTCAGCGGCGACGGGCGCAAGCGGGTCGAGGCCTGACCGGTTCCGAGAGGTCCGGCCGCCAAAGACGCGAAAACAACCCCATGCACAGTAGAAGGGGCCCTGTTTTCATTGGGATAAATCGCCCCGAAAATTCGCTATAGCGGGCCACGGCGCAAGCAGTGAATCCACAGCCCCCTGCTACGCGCTTGAACCCCACAGAGATATGCCCATATTGCTGACCAAGGGGTGCCGCAAAGGGCCCTGAAATGCCAAAGTCGCTTCGAGAGGACTTTGTAAACTATGTCTCGTGTTCCTACGTTATCCAGTCCGTTCCTGCTGGGCTTCGACGAAATCGAGCGCGTGCTCGATCGCGTCGTCAAAGGCGCCGACGGTTACCCTCCCTACAATATCGAGCGATGCGGCGGAGCGGACGGCCAGCCCGAACGCTTGCGCATCACGCTGGCGGTCGCCGGCTTCACCCGCGACCAACTCGATGTAACCATTGAGGAAAACCAGCTCGTCATTCGCGGGCGGCAGCAGGACGACAAGACCCGGCAATACATCCATCGCGGCATCGCCGCGCGCCACTTCCAGCGCACCTTCGTGCTGGCGGAGGGGATGCTGGTGCTGGGTGCGGATCTGAAGAACGGGTTGTTGTCGATCGACCTGGCCCGGCCTGAACCGGAGAGGATCGTTAAGACAATCGCTATCAATGAGCACGAATAATGGAACGAGTAGCGGACTCGACCGCTTAGTTTCTGTGAAGGAGTCGAGACCATGAGTGAAGGTCACGTTGTATTCGAACACGAAGCCAGGAACGCCTCGCCCGAGACGCTGGCGAACCTCGGCGAAGGCCACATCGCCTATGTGAAGCAGATCCGCTCCGAGGATGTGCCCGGCCTGTTCCCCGAAGCACCGAAGATTGCGCCCGGCCTCAAGCTGTTCGCGCTCCACGCCGCCGACGGCACGCCGATCATGCTGACCGACAGCCGCGAAGCCGCGATCGCCAACGCCTGGAGCAACGAGCTGCAAGCGGTGAGCGTGCACTGAGCGCACGCGCGTCGCAGGTTTAGAGATTTGACGGGCATGCCTTCACGCGAAGGCATGCCCGTTTTCATTTGCGCCGATGATTTTTCCACATCGCCATTGCGAGCGGAACAAAATTGCTACGCAATTTTGTCGCAGGCACCTCGCAATGACGGTGCAGCCGTCAGGCCGACGGCTGCTTGGTCTTGCGCAGATAGGGCAGCACGGTCACGAAGGTGCCAAAGCGCTTGACGGCGTCCTCATCCGACACCGACGCCGCGATCACGACATCTTCGCCAGGGACCCAGTCGGCGGGAGTCGCAACCGGCAGCCTGGCCGTCAGCTGCATGGAATCGATGACGCGCAAAATTTCCCGGAAGTTGCGTCCCGTCGTCATCGGATACGTCAGCACCAGCTTGACCTTCTTGTCGGGACCGATGACGAACACCGAGCGCACCGTCTGGTTGTCGGCCGGCGTGCGGCCTTCCGACGTGTTGCCCGCGGAAGCCGGCAGCATGCCGAACAGCTTGGCAACCTTGAGGTCGCGATCGGCGATCATCGGATAGTTGACCGCATGGCCCGTGGCCTTCTCGATGTCGCCTTTCCACTTGTTGTGGTTCTCGACCGGATCCACCGAGATGCCGATGATCTTGACGTTGCGTTTGTCGAACTCGCCCTTGAGGCCGGCCATGGTGCCGAGCTCGGTGGTGCAGACAGGCGTGAAGTCCTTCGGATGCGAAAACAGCACCGCCCAGGAATCGCCGATCCAGTCGTGAAAACGGATATCGCCTTCGGTCGTTTGCGCTTCGAAATCCGGCGCGATGTCGTTGAGTGCGAGTGCCATGTGGCAGATCCTTCTATCGTCGTTGGTCACGCGGCCATTGCGCGCTTAAATCCCCGGGATGACCCCGTGCGCGGGAAGACGCGTCGCACCTAATTGATTTTACGGCCGAAATCCGGCCAGCATGCTCGCCCCTGCAAATCGGGGTGGTTGATATCTGCGCCCGGCTCCGCCGAAAGTCATGGTGCCGTTCTGAAAAAGTTCTTAAGCATCGCGTCATGGCCACGGGTTACATCATCGGTCCGTTCCGACTCGACGCCGATGCCGCGCTGCTGTTTCGCGGCGAGGAGCCGGTCGCGATCGGCCAGCGCGCGATCGCCGTGCTGCGCGTGCTGCTGGAGCGGCCGGGAAGCCCGGTCTCCAAAGATGCGCTGATCAAATCCGCCTGGTCCGGCCTGATCGTCGAGGAGAGCAACCTGCCGGTGCAGATCGCCGCGCTGCGCCGGGTGTTCGGCGAAGAGCACGGTGGTGAGCGCTGGATCGAGACCATGCCGAAATACGGCTATCGGTTCATCGGCCCGGTGAGGTCGGACAACCAGGCCTCGATTGCTGCGGCGGCTCCCACTGCGACCGAAGTGCTTCCGCTTCCGGTCCAGCCGGCCGTCGCGGTGCTGCCGTTCCAGAACATGAGCGACGACCCGAGCCAAGAGTATTTTGCGGACGGCGTCGTCGAGGAAATCATCACGACGCTGTCGCGCTTTCGCTCGCTGTTCGTCATCGCGCGCAATTCCAGCTTCACCTATAAAGGCCGCGCCGTCGACATCAAGCAGATCGGCCGCGAGCTGGGCGTCAGCTTCGTGCTCGAAGGCAGCGTGCGCAGATCGGCCGACCGCGTGCGCATCACCGCCCAGCTCATCGATGCGTCAACCGGTGCGCATCTGTGGGCCGACAGGTTCGACGGCGCGCTCGCTGATATCTTCGACTTGCAGGACCAGATCGCGCGACAGGTCGTGGGATTGCTGGTGCCGAAGCTCGAGCACTCCGCGATCGAGCGCGCCAAGCGCAAGCCGACGGAGAGTTTGGGCGCCTATGAATATTATCTGCGCGGCACGGCGGCGATCTACCGCTTCACGATCCGCGAGGCCAATGTCGAAGCCTTGCAGATGTTCCGCCGCGCCATCGATCTCGATCCGGAGTTCGCTTCCGCCTACGGCATGGCCGCCTATTGCTACGTCAAGGACAGGACCAACCGGTGGCCGACCGACGATCTCGCGCGCGACATCGCCGAGACCGATCGGCTGGCGCGGCATGCGATTCGTCTCGGCGGCGACGATGCCCTCGCACTGGCGACCAGCGCCGGCGCGCTGGCCTATGTGGTGCGCGATCTCGACACCGGCGCTGCCTGCATCGAGCAGGCGCTCCACGTGAATCCCAATCTGATGTGGGCGTCCTACTTCGCCGGCTTCATCAAGAGCTGGATGGGCGAGCCGGAGGCGGCCGTATCGCATCTCGCTCTTGCGATGCGCCTCAGCCCCGTCGATCCGCTGATGCCGCTGATGCAGGTGGCGATGGCCCACGCGCATTTCTTCGCCGGCCGTTACGGCGAGGCATCATCCTGGGCGACGGCGGCCCTGCGCGGCACGCCAAGACTGTTGCCGGCGCTGCGCATCGGTGCGGCGGCAGATGCGTTCGCCGGACAGATGGAGCCGGCGCAGAAGGCCGTGGACCGGTTGCTGCACATCAATCCCGACGAGCGCGTCTCCAACCTCGAAGCCATATTCGGGCCCTACCGGCGGCCGGACGATGCCTGGCGATACGGGGAAGGTCTGCGGCGGGCGGGATTGCCGGAATGATCGCGGCACGCTGATCCGGCAGATGATCCTCGGCCCCCGGAGCAATGAGCTGCGAGCTGTGAACGTGCACCGAGATCTCGACTTGCTTCGCGCGAGGTTCGACGTGACACTGGCCGGATGCAATCGTCGGATCCGGAGACCCCCGTGGAATCGAAATGGCGAATTCTAGCGCTGCTTTTCATGGCGCGCTGCACCATGGGCATGCAGTTCGAAAGCGTCGGAGCGCTCGGCCCGCTGCTTCGAGCGGAGGGCCTCGATTATGCCCGGCTCGGCATCCTGGTCGGCGCCTATCTGGCGCCCAGCGTCCTGGTTGCGCTTCCTGGAGGAATAGTGGTCCAAAGGCTCGGCGAACGAACTACGCTTCTCCTGTGCGCGGCGCTGATGTTCGCCGGCGCCGTCGTCGATCTGTCGAGCGACTGGAGCGCGCGCCTGCTGGCCAGAGTCATCGCGGGCACGGGCGGCGTGGTGTTTACCATCGCTGGCACCAAGATGATCGCCGATATATTCGCCGGTAGGCAGTTCGGCCTTGCGATGGCAGCTCTCGCCGGCTCGTGGCCGTGCGGGATAGCGCTGGCGTTGATCGCGTTGCCGCCGATCGCCGACAAGTTCGGTCTGATCGGAGCGTCGGTAGCACTGGTGATCCTGACCCTGATGGCGCTAATCCTATTGTTCGCGCTGCCGAAGCAGGCGCGACCGAGCGCGCCGTTGTCCGGGGCCTTCCCAAGCGCGGCCGTCGCGGCCGCGGTGGCCATTGCAGGCTTCGTCGGTGGCATCGCCAACGCCACGTTCGCCAATGCGTTTGCGTTCGGTCCGTTGCTTCTGACCGAGCGGGGCTATACCGCCGAGGTCGCCGCCTCTCACGTCAGCGTCGCGCTGTGGGTCACCATCGCGGCCATCCCTGTCGGCGGCGCGCTTGCGATCCGGCGAGGCCCCGGCATCTGGATCGCCGCCGCATCCCTGCTGCTCGCCGCGATCGGGATGGCAGCCGTTCCGGTGTCCGACCACGACGTTCTCATCTTCGCAGGACTGGGGCTGGTGGCCGGCCTATCCGGGGCGACGTTCGCCAGCCTGCCGTCATGGGCGCTTCCCGCCCAGGCGCGCGCGGTCGGAATGGGAATCTTCTTCTCCGCGTTCTACGGGAGCATGCTGGCATTGCCGCCGATCGCGGGCGTCTTCGCGCACCGCGCCGGCGGTGCGGGCATCGCCTTCGACGTCGCTGCGGTCGCTCTTTTTGTTGCCATGCCGCTGCTCGGGGGCTTCGCTGCGCTGGTTTCCGCGCCCCGGTCGGCTCCGGCGGTCGAGGAAGGCGCGGCCTAAGGGCCGCGTTCAATCGGGCACCGCCTCAATCACGAATATGCCGGTCCCCGGCGAAGCTTACGCCCATCATGGCGCAGACGATCCGGGCCTCTCTTCCCTCAGGACCCGGCCGACGATCCCTTCGGCGAGTTCGCCCGCTTCGACCTGAAACGTGACGGGCTCGACCTTCTCAGGCACGGCGCCGGCGCTTGCCCTCCTTCCGGAGAACGAACCCGGTTCGCCGCGACGGGGCTGCCTGGGTTTCGGTCAGGCCTCCGATCGGTCAGGCCGCCGCCGGGGCGGGCCGTCGCTCGCGACGAAGCACGAGCAACCAGATTCCGGCCGCGAGCGCGCCCGCTGTCGCGACGGCGCGGGCCGCCGTCGGCAGCGGCAGGCCGAACCAGTCCGGCAACACCATCGAGGCCAGCGCGAGCGCGCCCAGTCGCGCCGTTTCGGCGGCGAAGGCGATCCGACTTCCTTCCATGACGCCGCCGATGGTCACGCATGAAACCAAGATGACAATGGAATAGGTGACGGAGACCTGCACCGGAAAGGCTTCGAAGCCGGAAAGGAAATGCAGAAGCATCACCATCGTGAGCGTATACTGGACCGCGCCGTAGGCGGCGACCGCCCGCGGCGTCTCGGGGTCGTAACGACGCACGACCGACGGGTCCATCGGTTCCGGCGCCTGCATCCTTCCGAACCAGACGGCTAACTTGCCGGCGAGCCCGCGAGCTGCGCGGGTCTGCCGGATCAGATCCGCGTAAACCTGAAGGTTGCTCCAGAGCGGGTTCAGGCTCCGCAGCGGTTTGCGGACTCCGTAGGCGATCTTTTCGCCGTCGCGCTCGTCGACGAAGGTGCCGAACATCCGGTCCCAGAGGACGAAGATCCCGCCGTAGTTCCTGTCGATGCAGTAGTCGTTCTGACCGTGATGCACGCGATGGTTCGACGGAGTGACCAGGATGCGGTCGAGCACGCCGAGCCGGCCGACGAGCTCGGTGTGGACCCAATATTGGTACAGCAGATCGACCAGCCCGACGATGAGATACATCACCGGCGGAACGCCCAGCACGGCCATCGGCAGGTGAAAGATCCAGGTGAACAGCCCGGCGGTCGCGGGCTGCCGCAACGCGGTCGAAAGGTTGAAATATTCCGACGAATGATGGACCACATGGCTGCCCCAGAGCACGGGAATCTCGTGGCTGAAGCGGTGGTACCAGTAGTGAGAGAAGTCGTAGAGCACCAACGCGGCGACCCAGGGCAGGACGCTGTCGCGGCTCCATTCGACGAGGTGGAAGGCCTGGTAGACCGCGACATAGAGGGCGACATCGATGAGCTTGGCGAAGCCGCCGATGGCCTGGCTCAATACGCCGTGGTGCAGGCTCGTGATGGCGTCGGGTACGTCGTATACCCCGCGACGCCCCATCCGCCACGCGATCGCCGCCTCGACGAGGATCGTGACCATGAAGACCGGAATCGCGAACATAAGGATTTTCACGCGGCGCCTCCCCTATTCCCCTCACGGCGGAGCCATCGATGGCCGTCGCGGGAGGGTATGGTGGACGGGCGGATTCCGTCAATCCTTGGCGCATCGATCCTTAGCGTATCGATCCTTGGAAGCGCCAAGGATCGGGCAACCGGACGGCATGAGGAGACGTCCTGGCGAGGACGGGGCGCCGCGGGAACGTCCGCTCGATGTTGCAATTTGAACGTCACCCGCGCGGTGGCCGGCACTTCGGCACCAAGGTGATCAGCGAGGCGGCTGTCGAACGGCTGCTTGCCAGCGGTCGCGTCGAGATCGTCGGCTCAAAGGTGAGACTGAAAACAGCTACAGTGACAGCGCACTCAATTGACTCACTCGGCCAATGTGCACTGTCACCGCAACTCATCTGCCAAGACCAGACTGCTCGACTATGCGAGTTCCAGCACTTCGGCCACCGGACGGCGCGGCTTCTGCGGCCAGTTTCCCGCACGCACCGGCCCCACGGACAACAGCATGACTGGCACTTCGTCCTCGGCCAATCCGAACTCGCGATGCACCGCCTCGGCATCGAAACCGATCATCGGCGTCGAACCCAGGCCCAGCGAGCCGGCCGCATAGACCATCGCCGCCGCGCCGAAGGTGCCGGAGCGTACTGCTTCGTCGCGTTGGCGCTGCGGGTACTCCATATACAGATCGCGTGCGGGGATTTCCCAATCCGGCACCATCTTTGCCGGCATGATGCCCGCTTCCACCAACGGTGCCAGGCGCCCTGGTATTACGCTGGCATCGGCCAACTGGCCGCAGACGATAAAAGTAACGGCTGCTTCGGTGATCGCGGGCTGATCCCAGGCAATCGGACGCAACCGAGCCTTGGCTTCAGGCGTACGCACGGCGATGAAGCGCCAGTTCTGCAGGTGGAAGGACGTCGGCGCGGTGGTGCCGATTCGCACCAACTCGCGGATTTGGTCGTCGCTCAAGGTGGCAGCGGGATCGTAGTACTTGGCAGCGCTGCGCGCCAGGATGCATTCGATGACAGCGTTGGTCATGGTGATTCCGTCGTTCGTGGGGATTCCGTCGGTCATGGCGATTCCTGTGGGTGAAGGATAGGTTGAAGTACGGAAGTGTTTTCATTGCATGGGGTGCGAGCCAACCGGCTGCGTGGATCAATGGGCGTGCGTCGCCCAGGGACGAACGCGGATGATCGTCTTCCCGCTGATCCGCTTGGTCGGATTGAGAGCGGCGACGGCTTCGTTGAGGATCGCCACGGTGCCGATGTTCGTCCGCAGTCGTCCGTCACGCACTCGCTGGACGATCTCACCCAGCTGGGCGCGATCGGGCTCGACAACGAAGTCGACTGCGAGGCCGTCGGCGGGCCGTGCCTCGCATGGCCCAACGACGCACACCAGCGTTCCTCCGGCTCGAACCAGACGCGCGGATCGCTTCCCGATGTCGCCGCCGATGAGATCGAACACCAAATCGACGCCACCGACGTCTTCCAAGGCGTCGTTCTCGAGGTCGACGAATTCCTGCGCGCCGAAGTCCAGCGCCTTCTGACGGTCGGCGACGCGTCCGGTGCCGATGAGGTGGGCACCGGCCTCGCGTGCGAGCTGGATCACCATCGAACCAACTGCGCCGGCCGCGCCGTGCACCAGGACGCTCTGCCCCGCCCGAAGGCGGCCGTGCTGGAACAGTCCCTGCCATGCGGTGAGGCCCGAGATCGGCAGACTCGCGCCGACCGTGAAGTCGACGTCGCCCGGGAGCGGCGCGAGGTTGCGTGCCTCCATGGCCACATACTCCGCCAGTGTGCCGTCGCGATACCAGTCGGCGAGGCCGAACACGCGCTGTCCCACCGACAGCCCTGTCGTTCCGTAGCCGAGAGCGGTGACCACTCCGGCCAGCTCGTGCCCAAGGATCGACGGTGTTCGATCCCGGTCGAGGCGATCGGTCCAGGTCGAGGGCCACTCCAGCTCAGTCGGGACGAATCCCGACGCATGGATCTGAACGACGACGTCGTTTATCGCTGCGCGCGGGGCAGGTCGCTCCGCCAGCTTCATCCCGGCCATTCCCGCACCCTGGTCCGTTACTACGATTGCCTTCATGGTCATTCGCTCCTGAGTCATTTGCCTCTTTGCTGGAAGCAGGTGGACTTCAAGCGCTTGGGGTCCGCATCGGCATCGCGTCAGACCTCTGCAGGCAGAGCACCACCAACAGCGCCCCGCCGTTTGCCCAGTAGTACCAGGCGTCAAGACCGCTAAAGCCGAGGACGAACGGCACCGTCACGAAGATGATGCCGACGAGAGCATCAACGGCGACATGAAATGAGAACGGGATAATCCGGACGACGCCCGTCCTGTGATTCGTAAAGAACGTCAGAATGACCGCTGCCACGCCGGTGACGACAGCGATCCATTTTGCCGAGGGATTTGAGCCGCCGAGTCCGAGCACGAAGGGCAACGCGATCAAGCTCGCCGCAACGGGATAGTCCAGGTAAGCGTGCATCGTCTTGGTGACGAACCTGGGATCGAAGTGAGTAGAGGGATCGGTGGCTTGTTGAGTGATTTGCACGATCGACTCCTTTGATGTGAGTGGCGACTGTTCGCAACACCACTCACCTAGGATCGTGCAGGAGGCAGGAGCAAGACACGCGAACAAAGTACGGACTGTCTGCAAGACAGTTGGGACGATAAGCAAACCTATGACGATTCAAGACCACGAGTATCGGTCGGAGGAATTCCAAAGCGTTGGGAAAATGCCCGCGCAAAGGCGGCCGCCGATTGGTATCCGGCCTGCGCTGCAACTTCTTTCACGCTTGCTTTGGAACTGCCGAGCCTGGCCAAAGCTTTTTGCAATCTCCATTCCGTGACATAAGCCATGGGCGCAACACCGACGAGTTCCGCAAATCGCTCCGCGAAGCGGCTCCTCGACATGCCGCTTGCTTTTGCGAGCGTTTCCACGGTCCACGGATCGCCGGGCGTTCTGTGCACCAGTTCAAGGGCGCGACCGATATGACGATCCGTCATGGCGGTCATGACGTTGGCCAGTGGCGGATGACCTTCGACGCTTGCCCGCACAGCCTCGATAAAGAAAACTTCCGACAGACGCGCGATCGAAGCGGCGGCACCGGCCTCGTCACTCAGTGCTCGCCGCGCAACCAAGCGAAGTGACTCGTCAAGCAGCGGGTAGCGACTGCGGTCGGCCTGAGTTATCAGGATTACTTCGGGCAATGCGCCAAGCAGCGGATGATCGGCGCCTTGCGCAAAGCCCAGATGGCCACAAACCATTTGCGTCGCGGCTTGAGGGTCACTCTTGCCAATCACAAACGCGCCTCTGCCATCGTAACCCGATTCTTGGATCACGCGTTCAAGCGGTGCCGGCGCCCGGCCGAGACGATCGGCAAGTACGTGCTCCCGACCGCGGGGAATCAATACGACATCGCCTGGTTCAAGAACGATGTTGCTGCCGGATGGGAGGCTCACATGGCAGCATCCCTGGATCACAAAATGGAACCGGGCGGCCTGCTCATATTCCGGAACGGTAATGGCCCAGGGTGGCGAATAGTCTGTACGGAAGTAAAGTGTTCCTTTGAGCCTGATGGTCTCAAAGACATCACTCAAAATGTCGAACATAGGGGCCATCTCGTCCAGCTAGAGACCCCGCACCCACGTTGGATGATAGCAGACTTCACCTCGCATGTCGCCGATGGGTCGGAAGTCGTAATGCTCCGATCAAGCGTAGGATCTCCGCTTGGCACCGAAAGCCGACATCGGCCGCCTTGATGAGGACACGGCCTAGTCGCCTGAGTGCCCCGCCAGCCGCGCGCGGATATCGGGCTTCAGCACCTTGCCGACCTTGGAGCGCGGCAGGTCGTCCCAGACTTCGATCTGCTTCGGTGTCTTGACGCTGCCGATCCGCTGCTTGACGAAGGCCGCCAGCGCCGTCGCATCGACGCTCTGGCCGGCGCGCGGCTGCACCACGGCAACGATCCGCTCACCCCATTTCGCGTCCGGAAGGCCGATCACGGCGCAATCCTGCACCGCCTCATGCGCCCGCAGCGCGTTCTCGACCTCGATCGAGTAGACGTTGAACCCGCCGGTGATGATCATGTCCTTGGCGCGATCGACGATATAGAGGAAGCCGTCGTCGTCGAGGTAGCCGATGTCGCCGGTGTGGTGCCAGCCATGCGCGGAGGCCTCCGCCGTGGCCTCTGGATTTTTGTAATAGCCCTCCATCACCAGCGAACCGCGGACCACGATCTCGCCGCGTGCGCCTGATGGCAGCAGATTGCCGTCGCCATCCATGATGCCGGCCTGCACCAGCGGACTGATCCGCCCGGCCGAGGCGAGGCGCTCCATCGCAATGGAGCCGTCGTCGTTGTAATGCTCGCCGGGAGCCATCATCGAGATCATCATCGGCGCCTCGGTCTGACCGAACAACTGCGCCATCGGCCCGATACGTTGCAGCGCCTCCGCAAGCCGCGCGGACGAGATCGGCGCTGCGCCATACCAGAAGCATTGCAGCGATTCGAGGTTGGCGGAGTCGAGCTTCGGATGATCGAGCAGCATGTAGATCACGGTCGGCGGCAGGAAGGTGTGCGTGACACGATAGCGCTCGATCAGATCGAGGAATTCGGCGATATCGGGGTGATGCATGATCACGATGCGGCCGCCGAGCGCCATGATCGGGAAACACAGCACGCCGGCGGCGTGGGTCAGCGGCGCGAGCGCGAGATAGACCGGGCGGCCCTTGAAGGGATAGCCCATCAGCGTCAGCGCCGTCATGGTCTCGATGTTGCGGCCCGACAGCATGACCCCCTTTGGCTTGCCGGTGGTGCCGCCGGTGCCGGGAATCATCGCGAGATCGTCGACCGTCGCGCGTTGATAGGGACCGTCGGCGAGGCCGGCGAGCCAACTGTCGAACGAGGGCGCGAAGGGCAACTCGGCATCGAGGCAGACGAGCACGCGCAGCTTCGGCAGATCTGCACGCACCGCCTCGACCATCGGCGCGAAGCTGGAATGAAACAGCAGCAGGCTGCAGTCGAACTGGTCGAGGATAAGCCGGTTTTCGGCCGCCTCGTTGCGCGGATTGATCGGGCACCAGACCGAGCCGGCGCGGGAAATGCCGAACACGCAGGCAAACGCGACCGGATCGTTGCCGGAGAGGATCGCAATTTTCTCGCCGGGCGCGATGCCCGATCGGTCCAGCCCGCGCGCGACGCGGTAGCTCAGCTGCTGGACCTCGCGATAGCTGAGATCGCGCCCGTCCATGGTCAGGCACGGCGCATCGGCGCCGAGCGAGGCACCTTTGTCGAGATAGTCGATGAAGCGCATGGTCGCCCCCAGAGTATCGTGAGGTTGGTTCGACGCGCGTCGCGGCGAAGGTCCACCTCTCCCGGATGGGGAGAGGTGAAGAGCGATCGCCGTCGCAGCGCGCCCCCTAATCGTGCACGGTCAGAACAGGCTTGCTGACCAGACCAAAGCTGCGCAATTGCCCGAGCAGCTCGTGATGGCCGAACGCCTGGCAGCCGGAGACGAAGCCCACGCGCTTGGGCGGCTGCTGCAGCAGGTGCGCAGCCGCATAGGCCTGCAGCATGCCGGTCTGCTTGTAGTTGCTGTTGCCGTTGATGACGCAATGCGCGCGCCCCAGCGGGCCGGAGGCGTGCACCGAATCCATCGACTTATTGACGCGCGGGTTCTCGCGCGGCGGCATGGTGTTCATCACGCCGGCGGCGGTCTGCGCCAACGCGGCGTAGCGGTCGTCGGGGTTCATGTCCTTGGTCGCCTCCAGCGCGGCGGCGACGATCTGCGGCACGCCCAGCATCAGCGCGCGGTTGAACACGCCGCCCAGCACCTTCACGTTGGCCACGCGCGGATCGCGCTTGAACCACACCGGGTGCGAAGTGCCGCCCCAAGGCAGCGCCAGCGCCAGCTCATGCTGGTCGGGAATGGCGAGGTTGGTGAGGCCGGCATCGGGCTGATGCTCGACGTACTTGTTCTGCTCCAGATAGTAGGCCTTGGCCATCGCGGCATTGACCAGGATGGTCTGCGTCGAGGCGATGGTCGGGCTGCCGCCCCAGAACACGGCGATATCAAGCGTATCGAGGCCGGGCGTCTCCAGGCACAGCTGCGCGGCAATCTCGCCGGTGGTGTACATCTGTGCGATGCCCGGCGCCAGCAACAGCCCGGCATTGCCGAACTTCGTGCCCCACTCCTGCTCGAGCGTGATCAGCCAGTCCTGCTCGCCTGTCGTGTCGGTGTAGTGGCATCGGGACGCCCAGCAGGCCTGCACCACCTCGCCGCCGAACTTGGCGAAGGGGCCCACGGTGTTGAGCACCACCGAGGCGCCGCTGAACAGCTCCGTCAGTGCGCTCACGGTGTGGGGCACTTCCACCACCTCGTAATCGGCAGTCTCGATGCCGGCCACGTTCGCCTTCATCGCGGCGTTGAGCTTCTCGGCGCTGCGGCCGGCGGCGATGAAGGGGATGTTGTATTCGCGCAAATATTCGCAGACCAGCCGGCCGGTGTAGCCGGACGCGCCATAGACGATGACGGGCTTCTTCCCACTCATAGCGTATCCTCCCAATTGTTTGTTGTCTGCGGTTGCAGCTCACATGCCCATGCCGCCATCGACCGGCAGTCCGATGCCGGTGATGAAGCGCGCTTCGTTCGAGCACAGGAACACCGCGGCATCGCCGATGTCCGTGACCTCGGCGAGACGGCCGAGCGGGGTTTGCTCCACCACCGAGCCGACCGCGGCGTTGACGTCTGCCGCGAGCCCCACCTTGACGATGTCGTTGGCGAGCTGCATGCCCATGTCGGTCGGGATCAGGCCCGGATAGATGCAGTTGACGCGCACGCCGAAGCCGAGCTTGCCGGCCTCCATCGCGCCGACCCGCGTCATGCGGTCGACCGCGGATTTGGTGCCCGAATAGACCGCGATGCTCGGGAAGGCGATCGTCGCCGCGACAGAGGCGATGTTGACGACAGCGCCGCCCTTGCCGGCCGCGCCGCCCGGGCGCATCGCACGGAAGGCGTGCTTCATGCCGAGTACGGTGCCGACGATATTGACGTCGCACATCCGCCGCGCATCCTCGGCCTTGACCTCCGAGATCAGCGACGTGATCTCGATGCCGGCATTGTTGATCAGGATGTCGTAGCCGCCAAGGGTTGCGACCGTCGCGGCAACGGCCTGCTCCCATTGCGCATCGTCGGTGACGTCGAGCTTCACGAAGCCCGTCGCGACATCGTCCTTCGCGATAGCGGCTGCGCTGGCACGGCCGGCCTCCTCCAGGATGTCGGCGATCATGATCGAAGCGCCGGCTCGCGCCAGCGCCTGCGCGATGGCCGCGCCGATGCCGCGGGCACCGCCGGTGACCAGGGCTTTCCTGCCTGCAAGGCTCTTCCCACTCATGACGCACTCCTCCGTTGCTGGTGATTGTCTCGTGCTGCGCCGATCAGCGCGCACCAGGTCGATGGACGCGAGCCTTTCGGCGGCACCCAGCGAAGCGTTCCTCCATGGTCGGACGTCTTGACGACTGTCCAAATTCTTGGTGCGAACCTCCGCCAGAATCTTGACACTTGTCAAGAACGAATTTGACAGTTGTCAAAGGAAGTGGTTGTGAGGGGATGGAGCATTCCGCGGCGGGCGCGGTATAAGTCGTTGAAAGAACGGGACTGAGGAAGGGACGCGATGGCGCGGCAGGTGACGGGAGCGGCCCGGCGTGTGGCTGATGCGGCCGAGGTGCTGCGCGACGAGAAGTTCAACGCACGGCGCATCGAGCTTGCCGAGGCCGCGCTCGAAACGCTTGGAGAGCTCGGCTTCGCCCGCACTAGCCTGCGGGAGATCGCGCAGAACTCGGCGTTCACGCACGGCGTGTTCCATTATTATTTCAGCGACAAGCTCGACCTGATCTGCTGCTGCGTGCGCCACTACAAGGCGAAGTGCGTGACGCGATATGACGAAGTCGTCGCGAGCGCCACGAGCCGCGCCGAATTGACGGAGGGCTTCCTCGCCAAGCTCGCGGCAACGCTGCAGAACGAAGCCCGCATGCACCGGCTCTGGTACGATTTGCGCTCGCAGGCGATGTTCGAGGCGGCGTTTCGCAAGGACGTGCTCGAGATCGACAAGAGCCTGGAAGCGATGATCTGGCGCATCGCCTTCCGCTATGCCGAGCTCGGCGGCAATCGGCCGGCGTCGTCGCCAGCCGCGCTCTATGCGCTGTTCGACGGTCTATTCCAGAGCGCGCTGCTCAAGCACCTCGCGGGCGACAAGACGGCGATTGCTGAACTTCTCGACGAAGTCCGGCGCCTGCTGCCGACGGTCTGCTGACACGCGCGAGCGGCGCCATGGCGGCCTCCGATGCGCACCAGTCACTGGTTCGGATCGACGAGCTCTCCTCTCAGCGTGCAGTCGATTGTCGTGGATTGGGCCACGGCCATGGTGATGTCCAGATAAGGATATCTCGCTTGGCCGATGAGCCAGTTGGGATCGACGTCTATGCTCGCGTGGTAGAAGCCGTCGACATCGGCCGTGGGAGCTGCCGGAAGCGGCAGCATGAGGTGCCGCGTTAGCGGATTGGCGTTGTAGGGCCCCGTTGCGACCTTGAAGTAGGCGTGGGTCGGGCGGGACTGGTTCGTCGTGATGCTGCACATCACCTTCCGGACCAGCAGCAATTTGTCTGATGGCAATTGTGAAAAACTCATTGAGCAAGTCGAAAGCCCGACGCAGGACGCGGTCGCGGCCGTTTCATCGTAATACGTGCCGAAGCGCGTGGCAGCGGCGTGGCCTGGTGTCATCGAAAGCAGCACCGCACCCGTGGCAAGCGCTGAAGCAAGGCGAATAGACATGACCATCCCTCTCGAAATGAAGGAGAAATTGGCGAAGACGCAAAACGCATTTTCGCCCCCAAAGGAGGAAGGAGATGCCGCATCTTCGGTGCTGTTTGAGGGTGCGTGTGTAGCCTTGTCCGGATGCGCCGCGCATCAACCGAACGGTTGAGATCGCTATCGTCAGCCTCGTTTCAGACCTCGCCCCGCTTAGAAGAATCGCCGGCGCTCTCCTCGTCATTGCGAGGCACCGGGTCCGCGCGAAGCGCGGTCCGATGACAAGCTCCGCGAAGCAATCCAAAATCTTCACGCGGAGACAGTCGGGATTGCTTCGTCGCTTCGCTCCTCGCAATGACGGCGTTGAGAGAGCTACGCGCTCAAGGTCGAGCGCTTATGCCGCAGTCGCCGGCGGCAGCGCGAGCACCGAATAGATCGCCTGGGCATCGCGCGAGGCGCGGAGCTTCTTGGCGATGTCCTGGTCGCGCAGGAGACGGGCAATGCGGGCGAGCGCCTTCAGGTGATCGGCGCCGGCGCCTTCGGGGGCGAGCAGCAGGAAGACGAGATCAACGGGCTGGCCGTCCATCGCCTCGAAATCGATCGGGCGATCGAGCCGCGCGAACAGGCCAAAAATCTTTTCCAGCTTGGGCAGCTTGCCGTGGGGAATGGCGACGCCATAGCCGACCGCGGTGGTGCCGAGCTTCTCGCGCTGGAGCAGCACCTCGAACACCGAGCGTTCGTTCTGGCCGGTCAGCTCGGCGGCCTTGGCTGCGAGCTCCTGGAGCGCCTGCTTCTTGCTGTTGACCTTCAATGCCGGGAGAATCGCCTCGGGTGCGACCAGATCGGTAATCGGCATGGAAGTGGTTCCGAGGTGAATTAAACCGTCAGGTTCCGAATTGACCGGCTCGATCAGATCGAGCCTGGCCGGCGTCAAGAAGGTGAAGCAGGAGGCGCACTTAGCCCCAATCCTGATGTGGGGCGCTTCTACTCCAACGCAATCCCGGTGCCAACTCCCGCGTACTGCTTTGTCCCGGTCATTGTTAAGACCTGTGGTTGATACGGGGGACCTTAATCGCCCGATTTGGTGCCCGGGGGGTCGATCCAGCCGACATTGCCGTCAGCCCGGCGGTAGATGATGTTCACCCGGCCCGAGGAGCCATGCTGGAATACCAGGCAGGGTGCCCCGCTGAGGTCGAGTTCCATGACGGCTTCGCTGACCGAAAGCTGCTTCAGCGACGTCGTCGCCTCGGCGATGATCACGGGGCTGTAGCCGGTGACCTCGTCCTCGTCGTCCCCCTCGCCCGGCGCCTCCAGCACGTAAGCCGTGGCGTCGAGGGCGGCGAGCGCCGCGGAGGCAACATGGGCCTTGCGGGCCGAGCGGTCCTTGAGCCGGCTCTTGTAGCGCTTGAGCCGCTTCTCGATCATGATCAGCGCCTGGTCGGCGCTGGCATAGGCGTCCTGCGCGTTCGAATCGGCTTCCAGCGTAATGCCGGAATCGAGATGCAGCGCACAGTCGGTGCGGAAACCGAAGCCGTCCTTGCTGAGCGTGATGTGGCCGGAATAATTGCCGTCGAAATATTTACGCAGGACCTCTTCGGTCCGGTCGGTTACGCGGCCGCGAAGGGCCTCACCGACGCTAACGCTCTTACCCGAGATCCGAAGAGTCATGTGATGCCTCGCTTGGTTCAATTGGCCCAGCTTGGATCGGTCGCGATGGGGAGGTGAGAGTAGCGCGATTTCGCGCCAGCGCAATCAGGCCGGTTCGGGGTTGCGGGAGCGGTCGGACATTGCGGTGGAAAGGACGTTACCAAGAGCGCTCTGCTTATCGCGACGGCGTTGCACCGAGGACGGAATGCGCATGGCTTCGCGGTACTTCGCGACCGTGCGGCGGGCAATATCAATGCCCGAGGCGCGTAAGCGTTCCACGATGGTATCATCCGACAGGATCGCGGACGGCGCTTCCGAATCGATCAGCTGCTTGATGTGGTGACGCACGGCCTCCGCCGAGTGCGCCTCGCCGCCGTCGGCCGAGGCGATCGAGGCGGTGAAGAAATATTTCAACTCGAATGTGCCGCGATTTGTCGCCATGTATTTGTTGGCGGTGACGCGCGACACCGTCGATTCATGCATCTGGATGGCGTCGGCCACGGCTTTCAGATTCAGCGGCCGCAAATGTGCGACACCATGGGTGAAGAAGCCGTCCTGCTGGCGCACGATCTCGGTCGCGACCTTCAGGATGGTGCGGGCGCGCTGGTCCAGGGCGCGCACCAGCCAGGTCGCGTTCTGCAGCGCGTCGGTGAAATAGGATTTGTCGCCGTCCTTGCCGATCTTCTTCGACAGCTCGGAATAGTAGGTCTGATTCACCAGCACACGCGGCAAGGTGTCACTGTTGAGCTCGACATGCCAGCCGCCATCCGGACCCGGGCGGACATAGACGTCGGGCACCATGGTCTGCAGGCGCGCCGAGCCGAACTTCATGCCGGGCTTGGGATTGAGCCGGCGGATCTCGCCGATCATGTCGGCGATGTCCTCGTCGTCGACGCCGCAGAGCTTGCGAAGGCTCGCGATGTCACGCTTGGCGAGGAGATCGAGATGCTCGACCAGGGCCTGCATCGCGGGATCGTAGCGGTCGAGCTCGCGGAGCTGGATCGCCAGGCATTCGCTCAAATTGCGCGCGCAGACGCCGGGCGGATCGAATTTTTGCAGCACGGCAAGAACGTCCTCGACGTCCTTTTGCGTTGCGCCAAGGCGCTCGGCCGCCTGGCCGAGATCCGGCGGCAGATAACCGGCCTCATCGACGAGGTCGATCAAATACTGGCCGATCATGCGCTGCGCCGCGCCGGTGAAGGCGACCGAGAGCTGCTCGGCAAGATGGTCACTGAGCGTGGTTTCCGCGGCGACGAAGGCTTCGAGATTGTAGTCCTCGTCACCGGAGGCACCACCGCCCCATTCGGTATAGGTGGTCGGCGCGGCATCCTGGGCGTTGCGTGCCGCAGTCTCGGCCGGCTCCTCGGAGAAGACATTGTCCAGGCCCGTGTCCAGGGTCTGCTCGATCTCGGCGCGGGTGCCGAGATCCTTGCTCATCCATTCTTCCTGGCCGGGCTCGAAGGCATCGCCGCTGCCGCCAAAACCGTCAGCGTCGCCCTGACCGTCGCCCTGGCTGCCTGAATCTTCGCCATCATGGTCACTGAACGCGCCGGCCTCGGCCGGGGCCTCGCCACCGCCGGCCTCGTCATTGGCCCGCTCCAGCAGGGGATTGCGCTCGAGCTCCTCCTCCACGAAGGTCGTGAGATCGAGATTGGACAATTGCAGCAGCTTGATCGCCTGCATCAGCTGCGGCGTCATGACCAGCGACTGCGATTGCCGGAACTCTAATCTCTGCGAAAGCGCCATCTAACAAGAACCGTTCCCGAAAATTGGTCCGATTCTTGCTTATCTCAGTCCTGGCGCGATGTACACGCCTTGACGAATTGGAAAAAAGGGCTAGAGGCGGAATTCCTCGCCAAGGTAAAGGCGGCGAACATCCGGATCGGCGACAATCTCGTCCGGACTCCCCTCCGTCAGGATCTCACCGGCATAGACGATATAGGCGCGATCGGTGAGGCCGAGCGTCTCGCGAACATTGTGGTCGGTGATCAAGACGCCGATGCCGCGGTTGGTGAGATGGCGGACCAGGTCCTGAATGTCGCCGACCGCGATCGGATCGATGCCCGCGAAGGGCTCGTCGAGCAGCATGTAGTTCGGACGCGTTGCCAGCGCGCGCGCAATCTCGACGCGGCGGCGCTCGCCGCCGGACAGCGCGATCGACGGCGATTTTCTGAGGCGCGTGATGTTGAATTCGTCGAGCAGGGCGTCGAGCTGCTGCTCGCGCTTCTTGCGTGAGGGCTCCACCACTTCGAGCACGGCGCGGATGTTCTGCTCGACGGTGAGGCCGCGGAAAATCGAGGCTTCCTGCGGCAGATAGCCGATGCCGAGCCGCGCGCGCTGATACATCGGCAGCTGGGTGACGTCGTGGCCGTCGAGCTCGATCGCGCCGCGATCGGCCTTGATCAGGCCGGTGATCATGTAGAACACCGTGGTCTTGCCGGCACCGTTCGGACCAAGCAGGCCGACCGCTTCGCCGCGGCGGACATAGATGCTGACGCCGCGCACGACCTGGCGGCTGCCGAAGGCTTTTTCCACGCTATGCACAGCCAGGAAGCCCGGCCGCCGCAACAGCTGCGGTCCGCCCGTGCCGTTGGACTTTGCGACGGGCCTGGCTTGGGGCGGCTGGGCCGGCGCCGGCCGCGGCCGTGGCGGCGCCTCGACGCCATAGGGGTCCGTGGCCTGCATGGGCTGCTCACGGGCCATCGGCGGCGAATCCCGCACCGGGCTCGTCACCAGGCCGCCGACGCTGTCACCGAGCGCGGTGATGTCCTGACGGGCAAATCCTGGCCGGCCGCGCTTGGCGGGGCGCCGACGGAACATGCTGAAGAGATCGACCATCCCCGCCTTCTAGCCTTTCGCGTGCTCGCGCGATCTGCCGCCCCGGCTTTTCGCTTCGCCGACGCAGCATGAGTGAAGGGATGTCTCATGCCCAGTGAAACACGCCCGAAAAGCGGCGGACCCCGCTTCGAAAGCCCTGCGCGCTAAATACAGTCTCACCGGGCAAGCTTCAACCTCGGATCGCCCGCATCTGGGCCAAGCCATTGAAGTTACTTTTGGAATTTACTTTTGCTTCCCTGAGCCGGGCAACTGCATAGGCGAGCCCGCGCCGGGAGCGACGGGCGTTCCGCATTTGCCGTTCGCGCCGCCCTGGGTCTGGACGAACAGCCCCTGCACCTTGCCGCTGTCGGATTCCACCCGCGAGACGCCGGTGGTCATGTCGACCATGAGGCGGTCGCCGCGCAGCACGTTCTGGCACTGCGTCAGCACCACGCCGCCGAGCATGGTGATGAGGTTGGTCTTGGTGTCGAACACGGCGGTTTCGCCTGTCACCACCTGGTCCTTCTGGGTGACGACGACATTGCCGCGCGCTTCCAGCCGCTTGATCGAGGAGGCGCCGCCCGGGCCCGGTGTCGCCGATTGCATCGGCGCGCCCTTCTGGCCCTTTGCGGACGCGGATGGGGCCGGCGCTGCCTGCGGCGCGGCCTGCTTGTCGCTGCTCGATTCGTAAAACACCACCAGCGTCTTCGAGGTCATGGTGGTGTCGCCCTGAACCACCTTCACATTGCCCGAGAAGGTCGCCTCCTTCTTCTTGTCGCGCATCTCGAGCGAGGCGGCCTCGATCTGGATCGGTTGATCGCGGTTCTGCGAAAAGCCCTGCATCGCATTGGGCACGCCTTGCATCGTGCTTTGTGCGACGGCTGCACCCATCGCCATCAGCGCGCCGCCGGCAAGTGCGGCGGCTGCGACGATGGCGCGACGCTTGCGGTCGTTGCGCGGAAAAATGCTGGCCATGAAAATCACTTTGAGTTCGCAGACTTGTTTCTGGACTTCGCCGGCGCCGGCGCCGGCGGCGGCGCGGGCTGCTCGACCGGAGCGGGCGCGGCGTCATCCGTGCTGATCTTGTCCAGATGCATCACGACATTGCCTTCGAAGCGAATGACGTCACCGCCTTCCGTGATGCGCAGGCGGTCGGCGGTCAGCGTGCCGTTGGTCAGCTTGACGTCGACATGATCGTCGGACGACACCGTGCCCTTGTTCATGTCGACGAAAGCCGAGTTCAGCCGCGCCTCATAGCCGGTCGAGGTGCGCAGGAAGATATCCTTGTGCAAATCGAGCTGCTGCTGCTTGTTGTCGAAGCGGCCGGTGCGGGCATCGAGCAGCAGGGTCGATTTGTCCTCCATCAACACCTTCGCGCGCAGATCATTGAGGTCGACATGATCGGGGTCGGTGATGTCCTGCGTCGCGGTCTTGGCCCAGAGCTCGTAGGGGCGTTGATCCGGCGTGAAGCCGGAGAGGTGCGGCGATTCCATCGTGATCTTGGTGCCTGTGACCACGAGATTTCCGGAGTCGAGCTTGATGGGGATCTTGTAGGGATTGAGGAAGGTCGAGACGGCGACGATCGCGGCCATGGATGCGGCCACCGTCGCCGGCACTGCGATGCGCAGAATCCGCACCAGGCGGCTATGGCGCGCCGCGCTGGCAAACTTCGCCGCAAGCGCGGCGTCGTAGGTTGGATTCTGGGCCGAATTCACCTGAGCTCCCGAGGTGTCGCTCGCCTGGTCCGGTTAGCAGGCGCGCCATTGTACCCGGCGCCACCACAATATGCAGCCCGCGACAGGCCGCATGAAAGTGTCCGAAACGGGGCGATCCCCCAAGCCTAGCCGGCGGTCGAGGACTCAGGAATGCGCGAAAATGTCCTCTTCCGCCCAACCCTGGAGGTCGAGCAGGGCGCGGGTCGGCAGGAAATCGAAACAGGCCTTGGCCAGTGCGGTGCGGCCCTCCCGGACCAGCATGGCGTCGAGGCGCTCGCGCAAGCCGTGCAGATGCAGCACGTCGGAGGCGGCGTAGGCGAGCTGCGGCTCGGTCAGGCTGTCGGAACCCCAGTCGCTGGATTGCTGCTGCTTGGAGAGATCGACATTGAGCACCTCGCGCACGAGGTCCTTGAGGCCGTGGCGGTCGGTATAGGTGCGGGTCAGGCGCGAGGCGATCTTGGTGCAGTAGATCGGGCCGGTCATCACGCCGAAGGTCTGGTACAGCACCGCGACGTCGAACCGGGCGAAATGGAAGATTTTCGTGTTGGCGGGGTTGGCGAGCAGGGCCTTCAGGTTGGGCGCGTCGGTGTGGCCCTTGGGGATCTGCACCACGTCGGCGCTGCCGTCGCCGGGCGAGAGCTGGACCACGCAGAGCCGGTCGCGGTGCGGATTCAGCCCCATTGTCTCGGTGTCGATCGCCACCGCGCCGGTGTAGCGGGAGAGATCAGGCAGGTCGCCGCGATGCAGGCGTACGGTCATGGCGTTTCAAACCCTCAATCGAATCGGTCGCGTCGTCATCATAGGCCAGTCGGATGGTCCGCGATGTATCCACTGCGGACCGGCGGCGCAAGCGCGGAGACAGGCAAGATAGCCTCGTGTCAGATCGCCGCCAGCATGATGCAGACCATCGCCGCCACGGTGGTGCGGCTGGCGCCGTCCCGGAACGCATAGATGATGGGATCGTCAGGCATCTCGCGGCGATGCGCGATCATCAGGGCCCGGCCGAACCAGTAGAGCAGCAGGGGCGCGAGCAGCCAGAGCATCCAGGGACGGCTGTAGAGCGGCGTCACCGCGGAGGACGACACATAGAGTGCAAACACGGTGACCGCATTCATGGCGCTCGCCGCCGCCATCGCGGCGATGATGTGCAGATCGCTGATGCGGTAGTCGCGGTTGGAGGGATCGGAAAGGCCCTCGCCCTGGCGCATGCTGAGCTCGCTGAAGCGCTTGATCAGCGCGAGCGAGGTGAACACGAACAGCGAGAACACCATCAGCCATTCCGACAGCACGACACCGGCCGCGACCGCGCCTGCGACGATGCGCAAGGAATAGAGGCCGGCGAGCGTGACGACGTCGACCAGCATCTTGCGCTTGAGCACGAGCGAATAGGCGATGGTGGTGGCGAGATAAGCGGCGAGCACGCCGAGGAACAGCGGCGAGATGCAGAGGCTGGCGGCGACGGCAAAGGTCCACAGGACCGGGATTGCCGATAGCGCGGACGAGATCGGCAAATCGCCCGCCGCGAGCGCGCGATGGCGCTTGGTCGGATGCTGGCGATCGGCGGCGAGATCGAGCAGGTCGTTCATCAGATAGGCGCCCGACGCGCAGGCCGAGAACGCCAGGAACGCCAGCAGCGTGATGCCGAGCGTCGCAACATTCATTTGATGCGCGGTGATCGCGGGCACGAACAGCAGCGTGTTCTTGGCATATTGATAGAGCCGCAGCGCCTTGGCCCAGGTCTTAAGACTGGCGCGGCCGTGGCTGACGCGGTCGATGCGTTCGATCGAAGCGCGATCGAACGGCAGATTGTCGCCCGCGGCGAGATCGAGGGGCGTAACGACGCCGTCAAAACCGAGATGCGCGGCGATGCCTGCGGCATGTCCGGCGAAGCGGCCCGCGACCAGATAAATCTTCGCGCCCCGCGCCCGCGCCGCCAGCGCCTGGTTCAGCACGCCGGAATCGTAGGGCAGGTGGGCATAGTCGAGCTCGGCGCGCGCCAGGATATCCGTGAGCGCGGCCATGCCTGCACGTCCGCCCGCGCCGAAACGGGCCAGCATGCGGGCGGGGCTGGAGAACAGCGCTTCCAGCAGCAATTCCGAGCGCAGCAGCGCGCCCTCGAGATCGATGACGAGCGTGCGGCCCGGCGCCGGGACAGAATCCGGCGCCGCCTCACTCCGATCATAATGCCAGACGGGCTGCTCCATCCGAAACGCTCTGACTGACCGCGATACGGCCGGCCCATGGACTGGTGGCTTCGCGGGAAAGGGACGGCCGCGAGCCTAGGGGGCATTGGCTAAGGGCGGCTTAACCCCGGCTGGAGGCGGGCGAGTCGCCAGCCTGTTGCAGGGATCCCACAATCCGGCGCGCGCTGGATATACCAGCGAAACCTGGGCCCTCCGCCGGTGGAAATCGGCCCGTCCCACCCTATCTCAGCCCGGCCCCCATCACGCCTCAGGTACCATGACAGACCAGACGCTCGCCGCGCCGATCGACGATCAGCAGGAACGCCAGCGCGGCTTTTCGCGCTACCAGTCACTCCTCGTGGCGCTGCTCGCGTTCGCTCAGTTCACGATCATTCTCGATTTCATCATCATGTCGCCGCTCGGCGCCATCCTGATGCCTTCGCTCGGCATCACCGCCGGGCAATTCGGCGTCGCGGTGTCGGCCTATGCTTTCAGCGCGGGACTTTCGGGCATTTTGGCCGCCGGCTTTGCCGACCGGTTCGACCGCAAGCGGCTGCTGCTGTTCTTCTATGTCGGCTTCACGCTCGGGACCGCACTCTGCGCGGTCGCGCAAGATTACCATGTGCTGCTGCTCGGCCGGATCGTGACCGGCCTGTTCGGCGGCGTGATCGGCTCGATCGTGCTGGCCATCATCACCGACTTGTTTCCGCTGCACTTGCGCGGCCGCGTGATGGGGTTCGTCCAGACCGGCTTTGCCGCGAGCCAGGTGCTCGGCATTCCCGCGGGGCTGTTTCTCGCCAATCACTGGAACTGGCACGTCTGTTTCGCTGCGATCGTGGGCCTCGCGATCGTGACCATCGCCATCATCGCCTTCGCCATGGAGCCGGTCGATGCGCATTTGAAGCTGAAGCAGGACAAGAACCCGTTTCACCATCTGGTCGCGACCGTCTTCGAGCCGCGCTACACGCTGGCCTTCGGCGTCACGACATTGCTGGCGACGGGCGGCTACATGCTGATGCCGTTCTCCAGCGCCTTCACCGTCAACAATATCGGCATCGACATCGTGCATCTGCCGACGATCTATCTCGTCTCCGGCCTGTTCAGCATCGTCACGGGTCCGCTGGTCGGCCGCGCCAGCGACGCGTTCGGCAAATACCCGACCTTCGTGTTCGGCTGCGCCATGACCGTTCTCATGGTGCTGATCTACACCCATCTCGGCCACGTCTCGCTGGTGACCGCGATCACCGTCAACGTGCTGCTGTTCGTCGGCATCTTCTCGCGCATGATCCCGTCGCAGGCGCTGATGTCGGCGATCCCCGATTCCACCCAGCGCGGCTCGTTCAGCGCGGTCAGCGCCTCGCTCCAGCAGCTCTCCGGAGGGCTCGGCTCGGTGCTCGCGGCCGCGATCATCTCGCAGCAACCCGATGGTTCGCTGCTGCATTTCGAGCGGATCGGCTACGTCGTCGTAACAACGACGGTCATCACGCTGGTCGCGATGTATTTCGTGCAGAAATCGGTGGCGGGGAAAAGGGTGGTGTGAGGGGGACGCGGATTGGTCCCAGAGAGTTTCCGCGGCGTCGATCCCGGGATCGCCGTCCGGCTAGCTCCAACGATTGGAAGCACCCCTCATTGGGACCAAATCCCGCAAAATGGTGCCCAGGAAAGGACTCGAACCTTCACGGCCGTTAAGCCACTGGCACCTGAAGCCAGCGCGTCTACCAATTCCACCACCTGGGCATGCCGTTTGGGGCACGGAGGCGGTTACTACGGTTCGGTGACGCCGTTGTCAATTCATGCTTGTCCCGGGTTTGGCGATGCGGATTGCGCATTGCAAACGGGGCCGATACAAGCCTGATAACACGCGACTCTTCGCAGGAACGGACCCAGGATAGCTCCCATGGCATCGAATCTGGAAACTCTCGTCACGGTTTTCGGCGGATCGGGGTTTTTGGGCCGGAATGTCGTCCGCGCGCTATGCCGGCGGGATTACCGGGTCCGGGTCGCGGTGCGGCGGCCGGAACTAGCCGGATACCTTCAGCCCTCCGGCAAGGTCGGCCAGGTCCACACCATTCAGGCGAACTTGCGCTATCCGGCCTCGGTCGAGGCGGCGGTGCGTGATTCGCATGTCGTGATCAACCTGGTCGGGATCCTCGCCGAGGGCGGGGCCCAGACGTTCGACGCCGTCCAGGCCAAGGGCGCCGAAACCGTTGCCAAGGCGGCTGCCGCCGTCGGCGCAAGGCTGATCCACGTCTCGGCCATCGGCGCCGATGCCGAATCCCCCTCGCGCTACGCCAAGGCCAAGGCGGCCGGCGAGGCCGCGGTGAGCGCGGCCGTGCCGTCGGCCACGATTGTCCGTCCCTCCGTGATGTTCGGCCCCGAGGACCAGTTCACCAACCGCTTTGCGGCGCTGGCGCGGTTGTCGCCGGTGCTGCCGCTGATCGGCGGTGAGACCAAAATGCAGCCGGTCTATGTCGGCGACGTCGCCACCGCGATTGCGGACGCCGTCGACGGCAAGGCCAAGGCGGGCGCGACCTATGAGCTCGGCGGGCCCGAAGTGCTGACCATGCGGGAGATCATCGAGACCATCGTCGAGATCGCCGACCGCAAGCCGATGCTGGTGCCGCTGTCGTTCGGCCTTGCCCGCCTCAAGGCCGCCTTCCTGCAATTCGCCCCGGGCGCGTTCAAGCTGACGCCGGACCAGGTCACGCTGCTCGAGCGCGACAATGTCGTGTCGGATGCGGCGAAGGCGGCGGGCCTGACGCTGGAAGGCCTCGGCATCACGGCCGATTCGCTGGAAGCGATCGCCCCGCAATATCTCTGGCGCTTCCGCCCGCAGGGCCAGTTCCAGCGCAAGAGCGCGTAGGGACCGACTAATCTCAATCTCCGCCGCGGCGGCGGTGCGCTCCCTCGCCCCGTTCTTACGGGGAGAGGTAAAACGGTGCGCTCCACGACTCTTAAAACTTCAGCCTCTTGAACACCGCTTCCGGCAGCGCCTTGATGATCAGCATCACGAGACGCCATTTGCCGCTGACATAGACGACGTCGGTCTTTTTCTCGACGGCGGCAAGGATCGCATCGCCGACGACGGGTGCGTCGACGGTGAGCGGGCCGATCAGCTTCATGCCTTCCGTCATCTTGGTGCGGACGAAACCGGGTTTGACGGTGACGACGTGCACGCCGCCGCGGCTGGCGCGGGCGCGCAATCCCGACAGGAACGCGGTGAATCCGGCCTTCGCCGAGCCGTAGACATAGTTCGAGGCGCGGCCGCGATCGCCGGCCACCGACGACACGCCGACGATCGTGCCGTTGCCGCGGCCTAGAAACTTTTCGGCGAACAGGCCGAGGATCAGCGACGGGCCCTCATAGTTCGAACGTATGATCGTGGTGGCCTGCGCGAGATCGCTCTCGGCATTTTGCTGCACGCCCAGAAGGCCGATGATCGAGATGACGACGTCGGGCAAGACGGGAAGGCCTGCGACAAAGCCATCGAACGAGGCGGTGTCGAGCACATCGAACCTTTGCGTGCTCGCTTCGATCGCGTAGCGCGCGCGCAAGTCCGCCGCGTCGGGCTCGAGCGCGGCGGCATCGCGGCCGGCAAGAGCGACATCGTATCCCGCCTTGGCAAAGGCGCGCGCCGCGGCGCGGCCGATATCGGAGGAGCCACCGAGCACCAGAACGGACTTGCGTGACGTCACGGCTTAAACCTCATCGAACAGGCGTTGTGAAAGCTTTGAGCGGATGTTGCCGGCGGGATCGAGCGATTTGCGGATCGCGTTGAAGCGCGACAGCGCGGGATAGCCGGCCTCGAACGTCGCACGCGACTGGCGCGCGTCCTTGGCGAGATAAAGCCGGCCGCCGGCGGCGACGACCAGGCGGTCGATCTCGTCGAGGAAATTCAGGATGTCACCCTTCACCGGGAAATCCAGCGCCAGCGTGTAGCCGGGCAGCGGAAACGACAGCAGGCCGTCGCCATGGCCGAGCTTCTTCAACACCGCAAGGAACGACGCATCGCCGCGCTTCGAGACGCGATCGAGGATGTCGCCGAGCACGTCGCGTGCGCCGGCTTCCGGAATTACGCATTGATGCTGGAGGAAGCCGCGCCGTCCATAGATGCGGTTCCAGTCTTTGATGCTGTCGAGCGGAAAGAAGTACGGATAGAGCGAGACCACATGATCGCCGCCGGCGCGCCGCGCGCCCATGCGGTAGTAGAGCTCGTTGAAGGCGCGAATGCTGTAGCGATTGAGCGTCATCGACGGCAGGTCGATCGGGACCGCGAGCCCGGGATTGTTGCCGGCGGGAAATCGATCGTCGCCATCGGCGAGCTCATCGATGCGCGCGTGCTCACCGAGATAGATCAGCGAGCGGCCGAGGTCGCGCCCGCGCGCCACGCAATCGATCCACGCCACCGAATAGGTCGCGGAACAGCTCGCCTCGAGCGCGCGCATCGCGGCATCGAGATCGGACGCGGAGATCACCCGCTCGCGGATCCAGCCGGTCTCGACGGAGCGCAGCCGCATCGTGGCTTCGAGGATGACTCCGGTGAGGCCCATACCGCCGACAGTCGCGAAGAAGGCATCGGAATTCTGTTCGCGCGAGATCTCGATGGTCTTGCCTTGTCCGGTGCGCAGCAGGATGCTGTCGACATAGCGGCCAAAACCGCCCTCGCCATGATGGTTCTTGCCGTGCACGTCGGCGGCAATTGCGCCACCGACCGAGACGAAGCGCGTGCCCGGCACGACGAACGGCAGGAAGCCGCGCGGGCCAAAGGTGGCGATGAGGTCCGACAGCAGCACGCCGGCTTCGAGCCGGATGCATCCGGTCGCCGGATCGAACGACCTGACCCGGTCGAACCCGGTCATGGCGATGGTCCTGGCAGAGCCGATCGCGGCATCGCCATAGGCGCGGCCGTTGCCCCGCGCCACGGAGCCGGTGACCACGGCTTCGCCCACGGCCTCGAACGAGCGCGGCCGCAGCACTTCGCTATCGACGACCGGGAAGCGCCCCCAGCCGCTGACGAGGGTCATCGTTCAGCTCCGCCTGCGGGCCACCCCGCTTTCGGAAACTGCCTAGCGGCTAAAAGCTGATATTGCGTTGAGGCGCGCCCGCAAAGGTTAACGGCCGAGCGCCAGCGCGATCAGGCCGAGCGTGCCGACGATGACGCGCCACCAGGCAAACACCACGAAACCGTGGCGAGTGACGTAGCCGAGGAACGCCTTCACCACGATGACCGCGGTGATGAACGACACCACGAAACCGATCGCGACGATGCCCATGTGGTCCATCGTCATCTCGGAGCGGTTCTTGTAGAAATCATAGGCGAACGCGCCGATCATGGTGGGGATGGCGAGGAAGAACGAGAACTCCGCCGCCGCCCGCTTGTCGGCGCCCAGAAGCATCGCAGCGACGATACTGGCCCCAGAACGCGACACACCCGGGATCATAGCGACGCACTGGGCGATGCCGATATAGAGATACATCAGCAGCGGAAACTTGGTGGCGTCATGCTCGCGCGGCTTGAGATCGAGCCTGTCGACCCAGAGCAGGATGGCGCCGCCGACGATCAGCGTGAAGCAGACGACCCAGGGATTGAACAGCACGCTCTTGATGTATTTGCCGGCAACCAGGCCGACGACGACAGCGGGCAGGAACGCGACCAGCACACCGATCACGAAGCGGCGCGCATAGGCGTCGCCCGTGAACATGCCGATCGCGACGTCCCACAGCTTCTTGAAATACAGCCCGACGATCGCGAGAATCGCACCCAACTGGATCAGAACCGTAAACGAATCCCAGAAAGCACCCTCGCCGAGGCCGAAGAAACGCTCCGCAAGCAGCAGGTGGCCGGTCGAGGAAACGGGAAGGAACTCGGTCACACCCTCGATGATGCCGAGGATCACTGCCCGTATTGCATCTGACATATTTACGGTCCATTTCGGCTGGAAAAGCGGGGCTCTTCTCGCCTATTCGTCCCCATGCCGCAATCGCTAAATGCGAAATCACGGGTTGTCTCGCGGTTTTGAAGGACTAGTGTGGCGCCGCACAAACATTGATGGATTCTTAAGCACCATCAAATAGTCAAAGGCTTCATGTTTACGCTGTTTCATCATCCGTTCTGTCCGCATTCGCGCTTCATCCGCCTGATCGCGGGCGAATACGGGCTCGAACTGAAGCTGGTCGAAGAGCGCAGCTGGGAACGGCGCGAGGCGTTTCTGCTGCTCAACGCGGCCGGCACGACGCCTGTCCTGGTGGACGACGAACAGCCGCCGATTCCGGGCGCGGCCATCATCTCCGAATATATCGACGAGGCCTATGGCGCCGAGATGGGCCCCAAGCGCCTGATGCCGGAGACAATCGCCGAGCGCGTCGAGGTGCGCCGGCTGATGGCCTGGTTCAACGAAAAGTTCTTCGAAGAAGTCTCCCATCCGCTCGTCACCGAGCGCATCTACAAGCGCTTCATGAGCGAGGACAATGGCGGCGGCCCCCCGTCGCCCGACGTGATGCGCGCCGCCAAGGCCAACGTGCGCTATCATCTCGCCTATATCGGCTGGCTGGCGCAGACGCGTAACTTCCTCGCCGGCGACCGGCCCACTTACGCGGATCTCGCCGCCGCGGCGCATCTCTCGGCGATCGACTATCTGGGCGACGTGCCATGGAGCGAGGACGACGCAGCAAAGGCGTGGTACGCGCGGGTGAAATCCCGCCCGTCGTTCCGCCCGCTGCTGAGCGAATGGCTGGCGGGCGTGCCGGCGTCGCGGACCTACGTGGACCTGGATTTCTGATGAAGATCGTCGTGCCCGGGCTTGTCCCGGGCATCCACGTTCTTCCAGCTTATGGGAATGCGCCGCAAAGACGTGGATGGCCGGGACTAGCCCGGCCATGACGAATGTGGATGCATCTGTGATCAAATCTGGCTCTGACACTGATGAGCTGCGTGCTGCACTCGACGAGCAAGCCCGCACGCTCGGCTTCGACTGCATCGGGATCACAGCGCCAGGCACGATCGAAAACGCCGGAAAGCATTTCCTCGAATTCATCGCATCCGGCGGTCATGGCGACATGGACTGGCTCGCGAGCCAGCCGGAGCGCCGCGTCGATCCGCGCGGCCTGTGGCAGGACGTGCGCTCGGTGATCATGCTCGGCGTCAATTACGGCCCCGATCAGGATCCCCTCGCGATCCTGAAAGAGCGCACGCGCGCGGCGATCTCGGTCTATGCGCAGGGCGACGACTATCACGACCTCATCAAGAAGCGGCTGAAGTCATTGGCGCGCTGGCTGGTCGCGACCGCGCCCTCGGAGGTCAAGGTGTTCGTCGACACCGCGGCGGTGATGGAGAAGCCGCTGGCGCAGGCCGCGCATCTCGGCTGGCAGGGCAAGCACACCAATCTGGTCTCGCGCGAATTCGGCTCGTGGCTGTTTCTCGGCGCGATCTACACCACGCTCGACTTGCCGCGCGATGATGCCGAGATCGATCATTGCGGCTCGTGCCGGGCCTGTCTCGACATCTGCCCGACATCGGCATTCCCTGCGCCCTACAGGCTCGATGCGCGGCGCTGCATCTCCTATCTCACCATCGAGAACAAGGGACCGATTCCGCAGGAGTTCCGCAAGGCCATCGGCAACCGCATCTATGGCTGCGATGATTGCCTCGCGGCATGCCCGTGGAACAAGTTTGCGCAGGAGGGACGTGAAGCCAAGCTTGCCGCGCGTGATGAATTGCGTGCGCCTGGCCTTGTGGAGTTATCGCGACTCGACGATGCCGCGTTCCGCGCGCTGTTCACGAAATCACCGGTGAAGCGGATCGGCCGCGACCGCTTCTTGCGGAATGTGCTGATTGCGATCGGCAACTCGGGTGACGCAGCGCTGGCGGAAGAGGCGCGGCGATTGCTGGATGATGCGAGTCCGCTGGTGCGTGGGGCTGCGGTGTGGGCATTGGGGCAGTTGGTGGCGCCGAAAGAGTTTGCGGCGATGAAAGAAGCGACGATCGGCAGCGAGCGCGATGAATGCGTTCGTGAGGAGTGGCAAACCGCCTCCTGACCCTCGGTGTCAAAGCGGGGAATCCAGTACGCCGCTGCCTCTCGACCCAATCACTGCTGCCTCGGAGTGCTGGATCACCCGCTTTCGCGGATTATGAAACCGTTTTTGTGGCTACGTTGCGCGCGCCTCGCCACCCTTGATTTCCCCACCCATTCCCGCAAAGTCGCGCGCCATGACAACAAACATCCCTTTCTTCACCCGCGACGGCGATACATTCCATCCGACGGAAGTGGCCAACGGTCCCTGGGATCCGAAATCGCTGCACGGACGCGTCATCATCGGCCTGCTCGGCTTCGTCATCGAGGAGCGCCATTCCGGCCCCGACTACGTGCCGGCACGGCTGACCGCCGACATGTTTCGGCTGCCGACCATCGACAAGCCGATCGAGGTGACGACGCGGCTGGTGCGCGACGGCCTGCGCATCCGCGTCGTGGAGGCCGAATTCTTTTCCGGCGGCGTCAGCATGGCGCGCGCCTCATGCCAGCTGTTGCGGCGGACGCAAAACCCCGACGGCAATGTCTGGTCGCCGCCGAACTGGGATGTGCCCAAGCCATCAGACATTCCAAAGCCCACCGACCCCAGGCTCGGCATGAACGGCAAATGGACGACGCGCCCGATCGTCGGCCATATGGGCTCGCTCGGGCCGCGCCGGCTGTGGATGAGCGAGGTGCGCGAGCTCGTGGCGGGGGTGCGGATGACGCCGTTCGTCCATGTCGCTGTCGGTGCCGACTTCGCGAGCCCTTTTGCCAATGCCGGCGACAAGGGGCTCGGCTACATCAACAGCGATGTGACGATTTATCTGCACCGGCTGCCGGTAACGAACTGGATCGGCTTCGACGTGGTGAACCACCAGGCCACCGACGGCGTCGCGATCGGCGAATGCTGGCTCTACGACGAGCAGGGCCAGATCGGCACGGCCACGGTCGCTGCACTCGCGCAGCGCAAGCCGATGGCGAAGCCGCCGCCGCCGTAATTTCTCCGCCGTCATTCCGGGGCAGCCCAGAGGGCTGAACCCGGAATCTCGAGGTTCTCGGGTGCGCAACTGCGCACCATAGTTCGATGCTCCGCTTCGCCCCGGAATGACGGGGGGAGGGAACTACGCCAAATGCCGCTTCATCTCCGGCCGCGCCTTCAGCTCCGCGCCCTGCCTGGCGGCGATCTTCGCGATCCGCTCCGGCGCAAATTTCAGATCGACGAATGCCGGCGCTGTATTGGCGACCTCGTGATAGCTCACGATCCTGCCATCACGCAGCGTCATGATGGCCACGCCCTCGAACATCGCCCGCGCACCGGCTGCTTCGGGCAGAGTCGAGCGATAGCTGAAGGTATAGCGCGCATAGAGCGTGGTGCCGTCGGTGACGGGGTCATGCATGTCCCAGCGGAAATCGGTCGCCGTGCGATAGAACCAGTCGTCGATCATCGCGGCGATCTTCTCGCGGCCTTCGAACGCGCCGTAGAATACGTCGTGATAGATGCCGTCCTCGGTGAACAGGTCTGCGAAGGCGCGACCGTTGCGCCGTTCGACGGCATCACAGAAGGCGCGCAGCATGGCTGTGGTGGTCATTGGAACGCCTCCCATTGCTTGTTGTTGTGCCCGCTCCCCTTGCGGGAGAGAGCAGCTCGGTCACCCGATCTCGGCCACCGCGGCAAGAATGCGCGCGATGTCCTGCGGGCGTGAGAGGCGGTGATCGCCGTCCTGGATCATGGTGAGCACGACGTCGTCGGCCGGCAAGCGGTGTGTCAACGCGAACGCGTGCTGCCAGGGAACGTCCGGATCCTGCGCACCTTGCAGAATGCGGACGGGACAGCCGAGATCGATGGCGCTGCCGAGCACGAGATGGTTGCGTCCCTCTTCGATCAGCTTGCGCGTGATCGGATAGGGCGAGCCGTCCCCATATTCGGATGGCCTGAGCCAAAAACCCTTGGTCTCGATCTCTTTCTTCACCTCGGGCGAAAAGGTCTTCCACATCAGCTCTTCCGTGAAGTCGGGCGCCGGCGCGATCAGCACGAGACCAGCGAGTGACGCCTTCCCCGAACGCTTCCTGATCTCGCGCGCGAGCAATAGCGCCATCCAGCCGCCCATGGAGGAACCGATCAACACTTGAGGACCGGTGCAGAACCGCTCGAACACCGCAACGCTGTCCTCGAGCCAGCTTCCGATGGTTCCATCGGCGAAATCGCCGCTGGATTCACCATGGCCGGAATAATCGAACCGGACTGCGGCACGGCCGTGCTCTGCGGCCCAGCCATCCAGCGCCACCGCCTTGCCACCCTGCATGTCCGACTTGAAGCCGCCGAGCCAGACCAGGCCTGGTCCTTGGCCGGCCCGGCGGCGCACTGCGATCCGGCGCGCTGACGGGCCCTCGCCCACATCGATGAAGTCGAGCACGACATCGGGAATTGCTGAGGTCATGGAACGTTTACTCTGGCTATGCGGTTTGAGCTGGTCGGACGCGCTCCGTCACGCAACCCTATATTGGTATTGTCCCTTTGGGACGCTTGCGGAACAGGGGCAAGGTGTCTATGTCGAGCACCGTGCCGACGGGCGTGACCAAAATGCCTCGCATTTGAGGGTTTTTCACTCCCCGCAGGAGCGACTTGCTTGCCGGCAAACGCATCTTCCTGCAAAGTAGCCGCTTCCTTTCACAACTTTGGAGAACCACCCATTCGCCGTCCCAATAGAGCCCCGGCCCCTGCCGCCAAAGACGGGCCGCGCATCAATGATGATATTCGCAATGCGCAGATCCAGCTGATCGATCAGACCGGTGACAATAAAGGCACCGTCGAGACGATGCTTGCCATCAAGATGGCCCAGGAAGCCGGCATGGATCTGGTCGAGATTTCGCCAAATGTCAGCCCTCCCGTCTGCAAGATCATGGACTACGGGAAGTATAAGTATTCCGCCCAGAAGAAAGCCGCCGAAGCCCGCAAGCGTCAGAAGACCGTCGAGATCAAGGAGATCAAGCTCCGCCCGATGATCGACGATCACGACTACGACGTGAAGATGCGCGCGATGCTGCGGTTCTTCGAAGAGGGCGACAAGGTCAAGATCACCCTGCGCTATCGCGGCCGCGAAATGGCGCACCAGGAGATCGGCACCAAGTTGCTGGACAAGATCAAGACCGACGTCGCCGAGCTCGCCAAGGTCGAGCAGGACGCCCGGTTCGAGGGCCGCCAAGTCGTCATGGTGCTGGCGCCGCGCTGACGCTGGCTCGTTACAGCTGAAGTTTCAACGGCCCGTCCGGATCTCCGGCGGGCCGTTTTGTTTTGCGGACCTTGTCGAAGCTGCCGCCATGCACTGTGCTGCACCTCTCCCGCGTTGCTGGCGGGAGAGGTCGGCGCGCATAGCGCGGCGGGTGAGGGCTTTCACCTCTTGGGGGTCCTCGGCCCCCCGCATCCGCCTTCGCCAAGAGGCTTCGGCGGACAAGAGCGAGGGAGGGAGCGCATCGAGCGCTTGGCAACTAGGTCCGTGTCGCCTGCCAGGTGCCGCTGCACTGGTCGCCGGAGATGATGCCGCGCCAGGAGCCGGCACCTGCCGCGCCGCCGAGCCGGCCGCCGCCGCTGGCATGGGAGGCGCCGACCGAGACCTGGACCGCGACGGCTCCGCCACGATTGACCGTGCCGGACACCCGGCCGCCGCCGGCGGACGACACCCGGCTGCCGGTGACGGTGAAGGGGACGCTGTAGCCCGAGCTGCAATTGCCGCGGGTGGTAGCGAAGGTGACGTTCCAGATGCCGTCATAGCTGGCGATTCGGGCATCGGCGGTCGACGGGATCGCGGCCGCGGCAAGCACGGCGAACAGCGCCAGATGACGCGGGCGCGCGACAACAGACAAGATCGATTGGGAAAGATGGGCCATTTTGGTCCTGCTCCGGACGGGACGGCGTGGACGATGGGGTGGCAACTCCCAATAGTCGGCGGGCAGGTTTCGCCGGTTCATCGTTGCCAATTGGCCGATCCTCTGTCATAAGCCCAGCCTTCATCGCCCGGCTGATTAAGGGCTGCCGTGGCGGTGTTTCGTGCGGGTTTCGCGCTTGTTCGCTAAAACCTGAGCACAATCAACGCTCTAACGAGCATTTTTGACGGCCAGGCCGCCTTCGCGGGCGGTGTTCTTTGGCCATTAGGAGAGCCAAATGCCCAAGCTGAAGACCAAATCGGGCGCTAAAAAGCGCTTCAAGGTGACTGCCACCGGCAAAGTGATGTTCGCCCATCGCAGCAAGCGTCACGGCATGATCAAGCGGACGAAGAAGCAGATCCGTCAGCTTCGCGGCACCGCTGTGCTGTTCAAGACCGACGGCGACAACGTCAAGAAGTACTTCTTGCCGAACGCCTGATCGCGTCCACGATCATTGCCAGCTCCGCCGCGCCTTTCGCGGCGATCCGAAATCAAGTCATCTCTGAAGGATATTCGTCATGGCTCGCGTCAAACGCGGTGTGACCGCCCACGCCAAGCACAAGAAAGTCTACAAGGCCGCCAAGGGTTTCTACGGCCGCCGCAAGAACACCATCCGCGCCGCCAAGCCGGCCGTGGAGAAGGCCCAGCAATACGCCTTCCGTGACCGCAAGCGTAAGAAGCGCACCTTCCGCGCGCTGTGGATCCAGCGTCTCAACGCTGCCGTTCGTCCGTTCGGCCTGACCTACAGCCGATTTATCGACGGTCTCGCCAAGTCGGGCATCACCGTGGACCGCAAGGTGCTGTCGGATCTCGCGATCCACGAGCCCGCGTCGTTCCAGGCGATCGCCGAGAAGGCCAAAGCCGCGCTCGCCGCCTAAGGCTTTTGCTAGCGGGCCTGCTGGCCCGCAGCCTTCAGCGCGCGTTGCGAGTAACGCTGGGCGACCTCCGCCCGGCAGAATGCCGTGAACGAGAGATACATGGTGCCGGACTTGTTCCGGTACTTGATGTCGCACGCGTGCATTTCGCGCTTGTAGGCCTGTGTCTGCGCGGCGCTGAGGCCGGGCTTGAAGTCCGCCTCGCATTTCTTTTCGACGGCGGCGCCGAGCTGGACGTCGCCGCTCGCGGTCAGCTCGCAATCCCTGAAGACCTTCATCGCGCTTTCGCAGCCCTTCTGGGTGCTGATGGTGTCGACGACCTCGTCCAGGGTCATGGATTTGTCCATGCAAACCATCGCGCGCGCCGGGGTGGCTGCGGCCGGCAGGACGATGGCCAGGACGGCCAGACGAGCAGCAAGAACGGATTTCGAAAGCATCACAGAGGTCTCCTCTTAATCCTCCCTTGGTGCCTGGCCCACGCGCGAGGTTCAACCCAGCCGTTCAGAGCCCGAAATAGCCGGCTTTTTGCTTGACGTTACGCCCTTCTGGCGGCGACAACCCAGCCGAATTTGGCAGCAAGGATTTGACTGTGTCCGACCTCGCAACGCTCGAAACATCCATCCTCGACCAGATCGCCGCCGCCGGCGATGAAGCCGCGCTCGAAGCGGTGCGCGTCGCAGCCCTTGGCAAGAAGGGCTCGATCTCGGCGCTGCTTGCCACGCTCGGCAAGATGTCGCCCGACGAGCGCAAGACGCAAGGTGCGGCGATCAACCAGGCCAAGGACAAGGTCACCGAGGCGCTCGCCGCACGGCGCGACGTGCTGAAGTCGGCGGCGCTCGATGCGCGGCTCGCGTCGGAAACCGTCGACGTCACCCTGCCGCTGCGCGATGCGCAGGCAGAAGCCGGCCGCATTCATCCGCTGAGCCAGGTCTGGGACGAGCTGACCACGATCTTCGCCGACATGGGATTCTCGGTCGCCGAAGGTCCCGACATCGAGACCGACGACTACAACTTCACCAAGCTGAACTTTCCGGAAGGCCATCCCGCGCGCGAGATGCACGACACGTTCTTCTTCCATCCGAAGGAGGACGGCTCGCGCATGCTGTTGCGCACCCACACCTCGCCGGTGCAGGTGCGCACCATGCTGAGCCAGAAGCCGCCGATCCGCGTGATCTGCCCGGGCCGCACCTACCGCATCGATTCGGATGCGACCCACACGCCGCAATTCCACCAGGTCGAAGGCCTCGTCATCGACAAGCATTCGCATCTCGGCCACCTCAAATGGATCCTGCACGAGTTCTGCAAGGCGTTCTTCGAGGTCGACCACATCAACATGCGCTTCCGGCCGTCGTTCTTCCCGTTCACCGAGCCGTCGCTGGAAGTCGACATCCAGTGCCGCCGCGACAAGGGCGAGATCCGCTTCGGCGAGGGCGAGGACTGGCTGGAGATTCTCGGCTGCGGCATGGTGCATCCGAACGTGCTGCGCGCCTGCGGCATCGATCCCGACGAGTACCAGGGCTTTGCCTGGGGCATGGGCATCGACCGCATCGCCATGCTGAAATACGGCATCGCCGATCTGCGCCAACTGTTCGACAGCGACGTCCGCTGGCTCAACCATTACGGCTTCAAGCCGCTCGAAGTGCCGACGCTCGCGGGAGGACTGAGCTCGTGATGCTCATGTTCGCCCACACGAAGACTCTCCCCGTTCCCTCTGCGGAGACAACCCTCTCCCATTCCCTCCCCCGCAAGCGGGGGAGGGAATGGATAGAGCGTGCACGTGGCATCCATCTTGTGGGCACGCATCCTCTGTCCGCTCGACAGGTCGAACTCCCTCCCCCGCTTGCGGGGGAGGGTTGGGGAGAGGGTTCCTCCGCAATGGGGCTGCCGATGGTCGATCCCAAGCATCCGGACTGGAAAGTATCGACCAAGCTACGGGCCAACGCACGCGCACTCAGGCGCAGTTCGACCGATGCCGAACGAATCCTCTGGTCCGAATTGCGCGCCGGTAGACTAAACGGCGCGAGCTTTCGTCGCCAGGTGCCGATCGAGCGCTACGTCGCCGATTTTATCTGCCATGCCGCCAAGCTCGTCATCGAGCTCGATGGCGGCCAACACTTCTCGAATGAAGGCGAGCGCGCGGATACGCTTCGCTCTGCAGCGATCGAAGCGATGGGCTTCAAGGTGCTCCGCTTCAGCAATCTTGACGTCATGACCAATCGTGGCGGCGTTCTCGAAACAATCGCGACCACCGTCGCGGAGAGAACCCCCACCCCAACCCTCCCCCGCAAGCGGGAGAGGGAGCAGACCGTCTCCGTGGAGAAAAAGCAGCCATGAAATTCACCCTCTCCTGGCTGAAGGATCATCTCGACACCGACGAGCCGCTCGAAAAGCTGGCCGACAAGCTCACCATGATCGGGCTCGAGGTCGAGAACATCGAGGACAAGGCGAAGGCGCTGAAGCCGTTCACCATTGCGAAGGTGATCTCGGCCGAGCAGCATCCGAATGCGGATCGCCTGCGCGTCTGCATGGTCGACACCGGTGACGGTGGAGCGCCGGTGCAGGTCGTGTGCGGGGCGCCGAATGCGCGCGCCGGGCTCGTCAGCGTGTTCTCGGCTCCCGGCACCTACATTCCCGGCAAGGACATCACGCTCGGCGTCGGCACCATCCGCGGCGTCGAGAGCCGCGGCATGCTGTGCTCGGCGGCCGAGCTGCAGATCTCCAACGACCATGACGGCATCATGGAATTGCCGGCGGATGCGCCGATCGGTGCCGGTTACGCCGAATGGGCCGCGCTCGGCGATCCCGTGATCGAGATCAATCTGACGCCGAACCGGCAAGACTGCACCGGCGTGCACGGCATCGCGCGCGATCTCGCCGCCGCGGACATGGGCAAGTTCAAGGACCCGACCATCAAGGCGATCAAGGGCGAATTCCCGTGCCCGGCGAAGGTCGCGGTGGAGGACGCCACGCTGTGTCCGGGCTTTGCGCTGCGCCTCGTGCGCGGCGTCAAGAACGGCCCGTCGCCGGAATGGCTGCAGAAGCGGCTGACCGCGATCGGGCTGCGCCCGATCAACGCGCTGGTCGACATCACCAACTTCATGACCTACGACCGCGCGCGCCCGCTGCACGTGTTCGACGCCAAGAAGGTGAAGGGCAATCTCGTCGTGCGCCGTGCCCGCGACGGCGAGACGCTGCTCGCGCTCGACGGCCGCACCTACAATCTCGATCCCTCAACTTGCGTGATCGCCGACGAGCATGGCGTCGAATCGCTCGCCGGCATCATGGGCGGCGAAGCTTCGGGCTGCGACGAGAACACCACCGACGTGCTGATCGAATCGGCGTTGTGGAACGAGATCAACATCGCACAGACCGGCCGCAAGCTCGGCATCAATTCCGATGCGCGCTATCGCTTCGAGCGCGGCGTCGATCCGGCCTTCATGGTGCCGGGGCTGGAGCTCGCCACCAAGCTGGTGATGGAGCTGTGCGGCGGCACGCCGTCGGAGAACGTCGTGGTCGGCAAGGCCTTTGGCGATGACCGCATCATCGAATTCCCTGTGACGGAGGTGAAGCGTCTCTCCGGCATCGAGGTGCCGCAGGTCGAGATGAAGCGCATCCTGACCCATCTCGGCTTCATGATGGCGGGCGCAGGCCCGGTCGTGAAGGTCGCGGTGCCGTCATGGCGCACCGACGTGCATGGCAAGGCCGACATCGTCGAGGAAGTCGTGCGCATCTATGGCGTCGACAAGGTGCCGATGACGCCGTTCGAGCGCGGCGAGGACGCGCGCAAATCGGTGCTGACGCCGCTGCAGCTTCGCACCCGCCGTGCGCGGCGCGCGCTCGCGAGCCGCGGCATGGTCGAGGCGGTGACGTGGTCGTTCATCACCAAGCCTGCGGCACAATTGTTCGGCGGCGGCCAGCGCGAGCTCGAAGTCGCCAACCCCATCGCCGCCGACCTCTCCGACATGCGGCCGAGCCTGTTGCCGGGCCTGGTCGCAGCCGCGCAGGCCAATGCCGACCGCGGTTATGGCGACGTCGTGCTGTTCGAGGTCGGCCAGGTGTTCAAGGGCGATCGCCCGCAGGATCAGTTCATGGCCGCGAGCGGCGTGCGCCGCGGCCTCGCCTCCTCTGAAGGATCGGGGCGGCATTGGTCGGGTTCTGATCAGGCCGACGTGTTCGATGCCAAGGCCGACGCACTCGCCGTGCTGGCCGCGGCCGGCGCGCCGATGCAGGCGCTGCAGATCGTCGCCGGCGGTCCCGGCTGGCTGCATCCGGGCCGCTCCGGCACGATCCAGATCGGACCGCAGAACGTGCTCGGCACTTTCGGCGAGATGCATCCGCGCGCGCTGGAGGCGCTCGGCGCCGACGGCCCGCTCGTCGTGTTCGAGGTGACGCTCGACCGCATTCCCGAAGCCAAGAAGAAGCCGACCCGCGCCAAGCCGCTGATCGAGCTGTCGGCGTTCCAACCGGTGTCGCGCGACTTCGCCTTCATCGTCGATCGCACGATCAAGGCGGGCGACATCGTGCGCGCCGCGCAGGGCGTCGACAAGAAGCTGATCACCGGCGTCAACGTGTTCGACGTCTACGAGGGCAAGGGCATCGACGACGGCAAGAAGTCGATCGCCATCGCCGTGACGATCCAGCCGCGCGAGAAGACGCTGACCGACCAGGAGATCGAAGCCGTCGCTGCGAAGGTCGTGGCGGAGGTGACGAAGAAGACCGGCGGCACTCTTCGCGGATGACCTTTGCTGATCTTCTTCCGAAGGATGTCAGCCTCACCATCGCGATGGCGCTCTGCGCCATCGCTTTCGTTTCCGGCACCGCGCGCGGCTTCTCCGGCTTCGGCGCGGCGCTGATCTTCATGCCGCTGGCGAGCAGCGTCGCGGCCCCGCGGCTGGTCGCAGCGCTCCTCCTCGTCATCGATTTCGTCTCGGCCGCGCCGCTGCTGCCCGACGCATGGCGAAAGGCCGATCGCAAGGCGACCGCCGTGATCGTGCTGGGCGCGCTGGTCGGCGTGCCCGTCGGCACCTATTTCCTCAGCGTGCTCGAGCCCGTCACCACGCGCTGGATCATCTCCTGCTTCGTCGCAGCGCTGCTGCTTCTGCTGCTCTCGGGCTGGCGCTACCGCGGCAAGGACCACGCCTGGCTTTCGGTCGGTATTGGTGGCCTCTCCGGCTTCTGCAGCGGGCTGGCGCAGACCGGCGGGCCGCCGATCGTCGGCTACTGGCTCGGCCGCCCGATCGCCC
Organism: Bradyrhizobium manausense; assembly: GCF_018130615.1. Lineage (GTDB taxonomy): Bacteria > Pseudomonadota > Alphaproteobacteria > Rhizobiales > Xanthobacteraceae > Bradyrhizobium > Bradyrhizobium manausense_A. The sequence goes on along the minus strand of NZ_JAFCKB010000001.1, from coordinate 312,952 downwards.
CGATCGTCGCGCGCGCCAACATCGTGCTGTTCTTCGGCGCCTCCGATTGCTTCTCGATGATCAGCTACGCCACCACCGGCCTGATCTCGCGCGAGTCGCTGGTGCTGTCATTGATCGTCGGCCCGGCCTACGCGACCGGCGTCGCCTTCGGCGCCTCGCTGTTCGGCCGCGCCAGCGAAACGATATTCCGAAGGATCTGCTACGCCCTGATCGCAATCGCAGTGATCACCGGGCTGCCGGTGCTGGACAGGGTATTGCGGTAGCTCGCTCCAGTGTCGTCCTGGCGAAAGCCAGGACCTACCGCGGCGCCCGCCGCTTCTTGGTCGATTGCGTCGGCGCCTCGGCCGGCTCGTCTTTCAGCGCGCCGATCTTGCGGAGCGCGGCATCCGCGGCGCGTTCACCGCTTTCCCAGGCGCCGTCGACGGTGCCCCACAGCGTCTCATGCGTGGCTTCGCCGGCGAGGAACATGTTGCCGATCGGCTCGATCAAGACCTTGCGCGAGAGCTGGCCGCCGGGCGAGGCCGCCGACATCGCGCCCATCACATAAGGCGAAGCGTTCCATCGTGTCACCGCGGTCTTCTGCACGGCGGCAGCCGCCTCGCTGCCGAACAGCTTCGTGATCCATTCCCTGGCGAAGGCGACCATCGCCTTCTCGCCCTGCTCCGTGAGATCGCGGCCGAACGAGCCGCCGACATCGATCGAGCACAACGAGGAGCCGCCGATGTTGGCAAACATCAGCGCCGTGCGGGTCGAGCTGCTCTGCTCGATCAGGATGTCGTCGCGCGAGAGGCCGAGCGGATTTCCCGGCAGCTGCAGCACGATGTGATCGTAGCTGCCAAGGCCAAGCTTTGACGCCGCATCGAGCGTGCGCTTGGGGATATCGGGCGCGAACTTGATCGCGCCCGATGTCAACACACTGGTCGAGACCGTGATGATGGCGGCGCGCGCGGCGATCTTGCCGGCTTGCGTCTCCACGCTGACGTCGCGATTGGTCCAGACGATACGGCTTGCCGGCGTCGAAAGCAGCACCGGCGCCGGCTCGCCGAGCTTGGCGATCAGAGTCCCCAAGCCCTGGCGGCAGGCGATCGGCGCATTGCGATCCTGCGCGCGCGCCTTGTCGATTGCCGACAGCTCCTTCAGATCCTTGCCGGCGAAGCTCGCGCCGAGGACGAACTCGGCGGCACCCGCCCAATCGCCGAGGTCCTTCGGCAGGACCGAGGCGCAGGATGTGTCGAGCTTACCGCGCCCGGCCTCGTCGATGGCGCGATTGGCGCGCACCAGCGCCGCCAGAAACTCCTCGGTCTCGCCGGCGCGCGCATTGCGGCGGCCGATGCGCATCTTCTGGCCGGATGGCGCAGGCGAAACATCGAGCCCGGCGCTGCGGGCGAGCCGGATCATCGGATTGGTGTCGGGATTGTGCATCCATCGCGCGCCGCGGTCGAACGGCACGTCGAAGGTGGTGCTGTCGGTGATGCAGCGCCCGCCGATCTGTGAGGACGCCTCCACCACCACGACCTTGCGATTGGCCGCCATGACGCGCCGCGCTGCAGCGATGCCGGCTGCACCGGCGCCGATCACGACGATGTCGGCCTCGCGCGGCAATGGCGCGGCCGTCGCGCGCAGGACCGGCGCCGCGGCAAGGGCAGCCGACGCCGAGAGGAAGCTGCGGCGCGTGATTGTCATGTCATGGTTTCCGGAGACTTGCGACGAACGGGAACAGCCCGCGAACCTTGCCGCATCTGATGTTGCGCAGCAACCATCATGGTGAATCAATCGTGCTGGGGCTCACAGAGCCATGAACCGAATTGCAACAGGTTTGGACCATGATACAGATGGAAAAAAGACGGCCAGAAAGGCCCGGGGAGAGTTCATGGGGACGGTCCTAGATTCAGTCGGCAAGGTCATTGCCGCGTACCTCTCGAAGGAGGTGCCGGGCTACGAACCGTTCACGCCGAGCGACCCCGAGCACCTGCGCGGCGTGATCCAGCCCGGCGACGTGATGCTGGTCGAGGGCAACAACCGCATCTCCGGCATCATCAAATACCTGACACAGTCGACCTGGTCGCATGCCGCGCTCTATGTCGGCCCGGTCGAGGGCGCGGTGGAGCCCGACGGCGAGCCGCATGTGCTGATCGAGGCCAATATCGGCGAAGGCGTCACCTCCGCACCGCTGTCGAAATATTTCCCCTACCACACCCGCGTCTGCCGCCCGGTCGGGCTGTCCTACGAGGACCGCACCACGGTCTGCCGCTATGCGATCAACCGCATCGGCTTCGGCTACGACACCAAGAACATCATCGATCTCATGCGCTTCCTGTTCCCGCTGCCGGTGCCGCAGCGCTGGCGGCGGCGCATGATCGCGATCGGCTCGGGCGATCCGACCAAGATCATCTGCTCGGCGCTGATCGCGCAGGCCTTCGATGCCGTGCGCTATCCGATCCTGCCGAAGATCACCAAGGCCGGCAGCCGCGCTGCCCGCCGCGAGATCCTGCACATCCGCGATTCCTCGCTCTACATGCCCCGCGACTTCGATATCTCGCCCTATTTCGAAGTGGTCAAACCCACCATCGTGCACGGCTTCGACTACACAACCTTGCACTGGGCCGACAAGCAAAAGCCGCTCGAGGAGGTAGCGGGCTCATTCGGTGTGTTTCCAGAAACGGTCAGTGCGCCGCCGCTCGTTCCTGAAGCGATTGACGAAGAAGCGCAGGCTTCGGCTGAGCAAGTGAGCGCGGCCTGGACCGCGGAGGCTGCTGAGCGCAGTTCCACGCATTTCCCGCTGCTGAAGAGGCTCGCGATGTATCGGCCGCGCCGCAGGAGACGGGCGCGAGAGCGGGCGGCGTAAGCAGCCCAGTTCCGATGTCGTCCTGGCGAGAGCCAGGACCCATTGCCCCAAACATCGGTTTGGCGAAGACTCGGTGTTCGGTGCGGCAACCGAGCGCAATCGATAGATTCCGCGGTGGGTCCTGGCTTTCGCCAGGACGACGCTGGAGAAACAGCACGCACGTCTCCACCGTCATTGCGAGGAGAGAGCGCGCGCTACCGTTCCGCCCGCCCGATCACCGCCATCAGCTCCGCGATCTTCTCGCGCTGATCGGCCTTGTCCCCACTCGCAATCGCATGCTCGACGCAATGGGCGACGTGGTCCTTCAAGATCTCTTCCTCGACCCGGCGCAGCGCAGCCCGCACCGCCGAGATCTGCGTCACGATGTCGATGCAGTAGCGGTCTTCCTCTACCATTTTCGAGAGGCCGCGAACCTGGCCCTCGATCCGGCCGAGGCGTTTTCCAACAGATGCCTTGATGTCCTTGCGCATGCAGCCTATATACCCCTACCGGGTATAGGTTACAAGGCCGGAGCATGGAAATGAACGACGCAGACCACAGGCATCATCACGACGGGGATACGCATTCCGGCTGTGGTTGCTCGGCGAAGGCCGCGCCCCCCGCTCCCAAAGCTGCAGCCGCGTCCTGCTGCGGCGGCCATGGCGATCACGCCGGCCATTCCCATCATCACGATCATGACCATGGTGCAGCCACGGCAAAGGTTCTCGATCCCGTCTGTGGCATGACGGTCGATCCCGCGACCTCGAAGCACCGCTTCGAGCATCTCGGCGAGACCTTCCATTTCTGCTCCGCCGGCTGCCGCACCAAGTTTGCCGCGGATCCCGCCAAATATCTCACCAAGGACAAGGCGCCCGAGCCCGAGATGCCGGCGGGCACGATCTACACCTGCCCGATGCATCCCGAAATCCGCCAGGTCGGACCCGGCAGCTGCCCGATCTGCGGCATGGCGCTGGAACCGGAGGTGGCGAGCCTGGAGACCGGCCCCAATCCGGAGCTCGCCGACATGACACGGCGATTCTGGAGCGGCGGCGCGCTGGCGTTGCCGCCCGTGGTGCTGGAGATGGGCGGTCATCTCGCGGGGCCGCACAACTGGATCGAGCCTGTGCTGTCGAACTGGATTCAGCTCGTCTTCGCCACGCCCGTGGTGGTTTGGGCCGGTTGGCCGTTCTTCGTCCGCGGCTGGCAGTCGCTGCTGACGCGCAACCTCAACATGTTCACGCTGATCGCGATGGGTACCGGCGTTGCCTATGTCTACAGCCTGATCGGCACGCTCGCGCCGCAGATCTTCCCTGCGACCTTCCGCGGCCATGAAGGCGCGGTCGCGGTCTATTTCGAAGCGGCCGCAGTCATCACTGTGCTGGTGCTGCTCGGCCAGGTGCTGGAGCTGCGCGCTCGCGATGCCACCTCGGGCGCGATCAAGGCGCTGCTGCAGCTCGCACCAAAAACCGCGCGGCGCGTCGATGCCGATGGCAGTGAGCACGAAGTCGAGATCGACACGCTCCATGCCGGTGACCACCTGCGCGTTCGCCCCGGCGAGAAGGTGCCGGTCGACGGCGTCATTCTGGAGGGCCGCTCCTCTCTCGATGAGTCGCTGGTGACGGGTGAGTCCATGCCGGTGACCAAGGAGGTCGACGCCAAGGTCATCGCCGGCACGCTCAACCAGTCCGGCAGCTTCATCATGCGCGCCGACAAGGTCGGGCGCGAGACGCTGCTATCGCAGATCGTGCAGATGGTCGCGGATGCGCAGCGCTCGCGCGCGCCGATCCAGCGGCTGGCCGACCAGGTCGCGGGCTGGTTCGTCCCGACCGTGATCGCCGTCGCCATCGCCGCCTTTGCCGCCTGGGCCTGGTTCGGGCCGGAGCCGCGGCTCGTCTTCGGCCTCGTCGCCGCGGTCAGCGTGCTGATCATCGCCTGCCCCTGCGCGCTCGGCCTGGCGACCCCGATGTCCATCATGGTCGGCGTCGGCCGCGGCGCGCAGGCCGGCGTCCTGATCAAGAACGCCGAGGCGCTGGAGCGGATGGAGAAGATCGACACGCTGGTCGTCGACAAGACCGGCACGCTGACCGAGGGCAAGCCCAAGGTGGTCGCGATCGTGCCGGCATCCGGCTTTGCCGAGGATGATATCCTGCGGCTTGCGGCCAGCGTCGAGCGCGCCAGTGAGCATCCCCTGGCCGATGCGATCATGCGCGCGGCGAAGGAGAAGCAACTCCCACTGAGCCAGGTCGACGCGTTCGACTCGCCGACGGGCAAGGGCGCGACCGGCAAGGTCGATGGCAAGAGCATCGTGCTCGGCAACGCAAAGTATCTGACGTCGATCGGTCTCGACACCAGGGCGCTCGACACTGAGGCCGAACGCCTGCGCGGCGACGGCGCGACCGTGATCAACATGGCAATCGACGGCCGGCTCGCCGGCCTGTTCGCGATCGCCGATCCGGTCAAGGCCTCGACCCCGGACGCGCTGAAAGCGCTCGCGGCCGAAGGGATCAAGGTCATCATGCTAACCGGCGACAACCGCACCACGGCGGAAGCGGTGGCACGCCGGCTCGGTATTGCCGATGTCGAAGCCGAGGTGCTGCCGGACCAGAAGAGCGCGGTGGTGACGAAATTGCAAAAGGCCGGCCGCAGCGTCGCGATGGCCGGCGACGGCGTCAACGATGCCCCGGCGCTGGCGGCGGCCGAGGTCGGCATCGCCATGGGCACGGGCACCGATGTGGCGATGGAAAGTGCCGGCGTCACCCTGTTGAAGGGCGACCTCACCGGCATCGTGCGTGCGCGAAAACTGTCGCAGGCGACGATGAGCAACATCCGCCAGAACCTGTTCTTCGCATTCATCTACAATGCCGCCGGCATTCCGATCGCCGCCGGTATCCTCTATCCCGCCTTCGGCGTGCTGCTGTCGCCGATCATCGCGGCCGCCGCGATGGCGCTGTCCTCGGTCAGCGTGGTCGGCAATGCGCTGCGGCTGCGCGCAACGCGGCTGTGATGGTGACGGTGCGCTCCCTCGCCCCGCTTGCGGGGACGCGACGAGCTTCGCTCGCACTGAGAGGGTTGGGGTGAGGGGCTGTCTCCACGGATTCATTGCGAGTGAGACTCGCGGAGAGTCCCCCTCACCCGGGATTCAAGCTACGCTCGAATTCCGACCTCTCCCCGCAAGCGGGGCGAGGTAAGAAAGAGCGGCGCACGGAGAACTTCTGATGCAGCGGATTACGATCACGATCGAGGACGATTTGCTGGCGGAGATCGATGCCGCGGCCGAGGCGCGCGGCTACCAGAACCGCAGCGAGATCATCCGCGATCTCGCGCGCGCCGGCCTGCAGCAATCGAGTGAGGACACCGCACAGGCCGGCGCTTGCGTTGCCGGCCTCGTCTATGTCTACGACCACGCTGCGCGCGATCTCTCAAAACGCCTGGTGCAGGAATTCCACGGCCATCACGATCTCGCGCTGGCGACCCTGCACGTCCATCTCGACGATAACAATTGCATGGAGATGACGGCGCTGCGCGGCGACGCCGCCGAGGTCAAGCACTTTGCCGATCACATCATCGCGGAGCGCGGCGTGCGCTATGGGCGCGTGGTGATGATCCCGACCGGCGACGGCAAGCCGGCCAGGGCGCGGAAGCACGAGCATCGGCACGATTAGAGGCCTCTCCCCGCGCGGGGAGAGGCGAAGACCACGTCACGCCGCAAGCAGGTTCTGCAACGCCGCGCCGTTGGGGACGCCGAGACCCGAACAGGCGTCCCAGCCGGGGCCGGCCTTGTACATGCCGTGCAGCGAGCCGGTGATGTCGTTATTGCCGACCGTGATGTCGCGGAACACGCCATGCGCATGCGAGGCGTAGATCAGCGGGTTGATGAACCCAACCGTCTTGCCGAATTTCTTGGTCGTGGCCTCGTTGATCCGGGCGATCAGTCCGGCCATCAGCGGCGCCACCGCGCTGGTGCCGCCGATCGTGGTCATGACGCCGTTGAGGAAGATCTGGTAGCCGGTCGCAGGGTCGGCATCGCCGGCGACGTCAGGCACGCCACGGCCGCTCCGATGGGCCGGAGATTTCGGCACATGCGCATTGGCCTGGTATTTCGGCTGCGCGAACATCACGCTGACGCCGCCGCCACCGGCGCCGTCCTGCGGACCGCCGTTCCAGACCACCTCCGTGATCGCGCCGTTCGACGCCCTGAGATTGGTGCCGCCGCAGGCGAGCGCAAAGGGGCTCGACGCCGGAAAATCGGCGTGCGGCTTACCATCCCACCCGTCGGCCATGTCGGCCGAACCGTTGTCACCGGACGCGACGCAGACGGTGACGCCCATCGCAGCGGCATCACGGATCGCCTCGTTGAGGCCGTCGACGAACTGCTGTGAGCTCTCGGGATCTTCCGGCCCGCCCCAGCTGATCGAGATCACCGAAGGTTTTCGCACGCTGTCATGGACCGCCGCCTTCACCGCATCGATGAAGCCGTTGGTGGTGTTGGGCGCGAAATAGACCACGATCTTGGCGCCGGGTGCGATCGCGCCGGCCACCTCGATGTCGAGCACGACCTCGCCGTCGGCATCGGAATGACCGGGCTTGTTGGCGCCGCCGTCGACGCTTGCGGGTGCGATCTGCGGCATCGGAATGCCCGCCTTCTTGAAGAAGGTTTTCAGATCAGAGGCCTTGTAGCCGGCCCCGGTGGCATGACCCTTATTGTCGATGTCATTGAGCTCGATGATGGCGATGCACTGGCCGGCGCCGGTCTCGCCGCCCGGGAAGTTGTAGAGTTTTGCGATCTCTTCGACCGAGAAGCTGCCGCCCTGCCCCGCGCGTGCAGTCGCGCCCTTGCGCGGCGGCTTGCGCCGGAAATGCGGCTGCGCCACCGGCCGGTTGTCCAGGCCATGCACGCCGACCACGATGCCTTCGAGCTCGGCCGGGATCTGCACACTGCCCTTGCGCATGCGATAGGTCGCGCCCTCGTGCTTGACCTTGTTGAGCTTGACGCCGAAGGCCGCGGCCATCGCCTTCACCGTGCCGGTCAGCTTCACCGTACGGGAGGCCAGATGCACACTCTTGACGTTGAGATCATGATGATGGGCGAAATCGTCGATCTTGGCGACGTCAGCCGGATCGGCGCCCATCTGTTCGGCGAACTCGCTGCGAGAAAGATATTGTCGCTCGCGCGGCGGTTGCGCACCCAGCGCCATCACCTGCTCATCGTCCGCGCGCTTGGCGCGCAGACGAACGCTGATCTCGATTTCCTGCTTGGGATCGGCCGCGCCGACGAGCTTGGCGCCCTTCGGCAATTTCCGGGCGCTGTTCGCCAGCGTGACACGCGTCGTCGAGCTTGCCATGACTTCCTCCGTTTGTGATTGGAAGGCGGATTGTCGCACCTCAACTATAGGTGTAATCTCGGCCGCGAATTGGTTCAGACGATTGATCGATTATTTTCAGAAAATCTCTTTTTTGGCAGGGCGGATGCTCTGCAGTCTCGAATCGGCACGGAATTGGTCAATAGCCCCGACCATTCTGTGAATATGTTTTCGATCTAAGATTGCAGCCGTCGGCTCGGCTGGCCGACCAATGAGAGACATTTGTCAAAAACAATTGGTGGAGACTGCATGATGCCTGCCGACCGCAAATGGGTAGAGAAGAATCTCGGGTTTGATCCGATCACCACACCGCCGCCGCGCGAGACCTTCGTGGTCAAGCGCATCGCGGATGCCGCCGTGAAGAAAGCCGCAAAGGTCGCGCCGGAGGATTTTCAGCGCGAGATCATCGATTTCGATTCCGAATCGACAGAAGGCCGCGCGTTCATGGCCTTCTCGACCGCGACCGGGCTGTCGCGCTTCACCGATATTCCCTGGCCCAAGGGGCTGGCGCCGCAGACCGGGCCGAGGCCCGCAGGCAACGGCAAGGGGCCACTGCCGCGCGCCGACGTGCTGGTCGTGACCTGGACCGTCGACGAGGGGCACGCGCTCAGCCGCGTGCTGACGCCGGGCAAGGACTCGCGTAACGACTACGTGCCCTACACGCACAACTACGCCGCCATCTCCAAGAAGATGCGCAACGGCTGCCCGGCCAAGGAACTGAAGCGGCTCGGCACCTTCTGGACCACCACGATCGGCAAGAAGAAGTGCGTGATCTTCAAATCCGACTCGCACATGTCGCAGGACGGCCCGCAGCTGCCGAATATCGACGTCTGGCGCCAGATCATCACCGAGGTGCAACCCACGCTCGTGATCACCACGGGCACGGCCGGCGGCATCGGCAAGCAGGTCGAGGTCGGCGACGTCATCGTGAGCCCGATCGTGCGCTTCGACTGCCTCTCGAAGTTCAAGAAGCAGCCGTTTGCGCAGGAGCATTTTTCGAGCAAGTCGGCCAAGACGACAAAATTCGCGACAGCCAAGACGCTGTTCAAGGCCAATGCCGGGCAGCTGCCGAAGACCAACACCAGGCCGCCAAAAATCTTCGTCGCCAAGCCCACCGGGCTGTCGTCCTCCGTGGTGACCACCGATTTCTTCGGCTTCGACACCTCGGACAATCACTTCCATCTCCAGGGGCTCGGCGACGTCTCCGAGATGGGCGACGCCATCCTGGGCCTCGTCGCCCAGCAGATGGGGGCCAAGGCGCCGCGCTGGCTCGCGATCCGCAACGTCTCCGACCCGCAGATCAAGGCCGAGGGCACGCTGAAGCAGCAGGAGCAGGTCGCCGCCCAGATCTACAAGGGATTCGGCCGCTGGAGCACGGTCTGCAGCGCCATCACTTGCTGGGCCAGCATCGTGGCGGAGCCTTAACCGGAGCGACCCGAGGGTCAGCCTCCCTTGCCGAAGCGGCTCGCCGTGTCTACCTCTCGCGGGTGATTTCGTGAGAGGTTCCCATGCTGGATGCCGCCGTGAAGGCGCTGTCACAAATGATGTCGCCGCCGATGCGTTCGATCCTGTGGCGGTCGATCGGGCTTGCGCTGGTGCTGATCATCGTGCTCGCAATCGGGCTGCAGCGGCTGCTCAGCTGGTTCGCGACCTATGGCGAGGCCTGGCTGGAGGGCCTGCTCGGGCCAAGCTGGCATTCGTCGCTGGAAGTGCTGTCCTGGATCATCTCGATTGCGGCCGGATTCGGCGTCGTGTTCGGCAGTGTGTTCCTGATGCCCGCGATCACCTCGCTGGTGGCGAGCTTCTTCGTCGACGACGTCGCCGACATCGTCGAGCGCGAATATTATCCGGCGGAGCGGCCGGGCACGGCGCTTCCGTTCAACCAGGCGATCCTCGAAGGCATCAAGACCGCGCTGCTGACCATTGTGGTCTATCTGATCGCGCTGCCGTTCGTGTTCCTGGCCGGCGCCGGTTTCCTGATCTTCTTCCTCGCCGCCGCCTGGCTGTTGGGGCGCGAATATTTCGAGCTCGCCGCGATGCGCTTCCGCTCGCCGGAGGAGGCCAAGGCGATGCGGCGCGACAATGCCGCGACCATCTTCACCGCGGGCCTGTTCATCGCAACCTTCGTCTCGATCCCGATCGTGAACCTGGCAACGCCGATCTTCGGCATGGCCTTCATGGTCCACATGCACAAGCGGCTCTCCGGTCCGCGGCCCGAGCTGATCGAGCCGGCCCGGCAGGCGCGGTGAGGGGTGTTCTCCCTCTCCCGCAAGCAAACGGGAGAGGTGACCAACCGCGCGGCGCGATTGATCGGCCCCTCACGTCACCGACAGCCCGCATTTCCTCAGCAGCATCTTCGCAAAGCCGAACGGGGCCGGGGTGAACGGGCCGGGCGGAGCGCGGGTGATCAGGGCGATGAAGCCAAGCGCGGCCATCGCCAGCCAGAAGCACAGCCAGAAGCCGTCGATATAGGCGAGGACATTGGCCTCGCGCGCGACGAAGCTCGCGAGCGTGCCGAGCGCGCGCGCCTGCGCCGAACCGGCACCGTGGGCGGCAAAGTGATCGGCGAGTTGCTTCAGCATCCGCACCACGTCGACATCGCCGACCTGGAGGTTCTGGCCGAGATAGAAGGAATGGATCTGCTCGCGAACGCGCAGCCACGTTCCCATCAGCGCCACGCCGATCTCGGCGCCGCCGAGCCGCATGATCTGGATATAGGCGGCAAACGAGGTCGCGCGGCTGGGGTCGGAATTGGACAGTGCGATGATGATGAGCGGCAGCAGCGTCGTCGACTGGCCGACGGCCTGCAGCAGCACGATGCCGATGAAATCCTCGCGCGCCCAGGCATGGGTGAGCTGGGTGCCCCAGAGATTGGCGGCAGCAAAGCAGGCAAAACCGATCACCGTCACGGCGCGCGCATCGAAATGGCGGACCAGCCAGATCGAAACCGGCACCAGCACGAACATTGGCAGCGCGCCGTAGGTGAGCAGCAGCAGCCCGCTCTGCTCCGGCCGGAGCAGGCCGACATTGCCGAGGAAGTTCGGCACCAGCGATGAATTGGAAAGCGACGTCAGCGTGTAGAGCAGGATGGCGACCAGCGACAACCCGATATTGCGGGAGAACAGCACGTTCACATGCGCCCAGGGCTGACGCACCAGCGATTCATTGACGAGGAAGCCTGCGAACAACGCCACGCCGGCAGCGAGTAGCGCTGTCACCGTGCCGTTGCCGAGCCAGTCCAGCCGATTGCCCTGGTCGAGGCCGGCATAGATCATCGAAACGCCCGCACCGAGCAGCAGCATGCCGCCCCAATCGGCCTCGCGCAGCAGCGCGCGATTGACCGGCTCGTTCGGTGTTCCCAGATAGACCATCAGGCCCATCAGTGGCGCGATCACGACGCTCTGCCAGTACAGCCATTGCCAGCCGAGATGATCGACATAGAAGCCGACCAGCGAGGTCGATGAGTCCAGCGCAAAGCCGACGCGGATGGAATAGAGCGCAATCGCCGGCAGCCACCAGCGGATCGGCAGGTTGCGGAACACGATCATCAGCGTCGCCGGCACGAAGGTTCCGAGCAAGAGGCCATGCACGACGCTGAGCGCGATCAGCGTCGGATAGTCGTGCACGAAGGGAACGATCAGCGAGACGACGGCATAGACGAGGCTCGGGATGCCGAGCACGCGGCGCAGGCCGAACACGGTCGCAAGCCACGCGACCGCGGGCGCAATGAGGATCTGCGATCCGATGCCGGCGGTGGAGAGCCATGCGCCCTCGTCGAAGCTGAGGGAGAAGGCGCCACGCAGGTCGGGCAGGCCGACGGTGGTCAGCCGGCTGTCGAAATTGGCGAGGAACGAGCCGAGCAGCACGGCCGCGACGGCAAACAGCGGCTGTGGCGCGATCCCGCCGCGCGAGACTGGGCCGCTGCCGGCATCGTCATTTTCCGCCATTTGCGGCCGCAGTGTTGATGCTGGTGACGACCGACATGCCCGGCACCAGCCGTGCCAGCAAAGGCTGGTTGTCGTCGAACTGGATGCGGACGGGAATACGCTGCACGACCTTCGTGAAGTTGCCGGTCGCATTGTCGGGCGGCAGCAACGCGACCTGCGCGCCGGTCGCGGGCGCAATACGCTCGACCTTGCCGTGGAGCCTCTCGCGCGGGAAACTGTCGACGGTGATCTCGACCGCCTGGCCCGGCGCCACATGCGTGAGCTGGGTCTCCTTGTAGTTCGCGATCACATACACTTTTGGCAGCGGCACCACGTTGATGAGGTTGGTGCCGACATTGACGTAGTCGCCGGGCTGCACCTGGCGCTCACCGACGACGCCGTCGAAGGGCGCCGTGATCTTGGTGTAGCCCAGCTTCAGCTTGGCGCTCGCCAGCGTCGCCTTGGTGGCTTCGAGATCGGCGGCGCGCTGCTTCTTGGTGCCTTGCAGGACCTCGAGCTGATGCTGCTGGGCCGCGATCACCGCACGGCTGGCGCGCACATCGGCCTGCGCTTTGGCAAGGCCGGCGACCGCCTGCTCGAGCCGCTGCCGTGTCCCGGCCTCGGTCTGCGACAGCGATTGCTGGCGCTCCTGCTCCTGCCTGGCCTCGACCTCGAGCGCCTCCGCGGATAACCGAGCGGCCTGCGCCTGCGCGATCGTCGCATATTGCAGCTCGACCTGGTTGGCGAGATTGTCGAGCGCGGCTTGCGCCGCGGCCACGGCCGCCTCGGACTGCGCGACCTGGGCCTCATAGTCGGCCGGATCGATCTGGATCAGGAGGTCGCCGGCCTTGACGCGCTGGAAGTCGGTCACCCCGACGCTCAGCACCTCGCCGGAGACGCGGCTCGCAAGCCGCGTCAGCTCGGCGCGCACATAGGCGTCATTGGTGGTCTGGACCGCAGCATTGCCGACCCATTCGTCGAAGCGCAGCGTCGCCAGCGCTACGAAAGCGAGCGCGACGATCACCGCAAACAGCGGGATCGCAAGCCGGCTCCAGAGCGAGCTCGCCGGCCGCTGCGTCGGCTTGGGTGGCGGAGCCGGCGTGACTGCGGGCGGTGGCGATGGGATTTGTTCCTGCTGACTCACGATAGGCCCCCAAACGCTCCGCTCTCTCATCCACGTCATTTCGGGACGATGCGCAGCATCGTCCCCGGAATGACGGCCAGTCACACAGTCTTCTCCGGCCAACGGCAGAGATCGTTGATCAGGCAGACCTCGCAGCGCGGCTTGCGGGCGAGGCAAGTATAGCGGCCGTGCAGGATCAGCCAATGATGGGCATGCAGCATGAACTCCGCCGGGATCACCTTTTCGAGACCAAGCTCGACGTCGAGCGGCGTCTTGCCGGGCGCAAGCCCGGTGCGATTGCCGACGCGGAACACATGGGTGTCGACCGCCATGGTGTGCTCGCCGAAGGCCATGTTGAGCACGACGTTGGCGGTCTTGCGTCCCGCGCCCGGCAGTGACTCGATCTCGGCCCGCGTGCGCGGCACCTCGCCGCCGAAATCGCTGAGCACCTTGGCCGACAGCGCGATGACGTTCCTGGCCTTGGTGCGATAGAGGCCGATGGTCTTGATGTAGTCGCGCAGGCGTTCTTCGCCGAGATCGAGCATCTTCTGCGGCGTATCGGCGACCTCGAACAATGCACGCGTCGCCTTGTTGACGCCGGCATCGGTCGCCTGTGCCGACAGCACCACGGCCACCAGCAGCGTGAAGGGATTGACGTGCTCGAGCTCGCCCTTTGGCTCGGGATTGGCCGCACGGAAACGGCTGAAGACCTCGTGGATCTCCGCCGGCGTCCAAGGTTTGAAAGAAGTGGGTTTTGTCGCCTTGAGCGATTTCTTGGCGGCGGCCTTCGGCTTCGTGACGGCCGCCTTTGCCTTTTTCTTCGGCACCGGCGCTTTGCGCGGGACCGGCTTGCGGGTGATTTTCGCCATGATCGGGATATACTGAGGGACGATGAGCACAGGCAACGAAATTGCGCGCGACAGCGAGGTGCAGATCTTCTCCGCGCTGCTGACGCCGCATCGCTCGCTGAACCGCACCGGCTTTCTTGCGGTGATGCTGTTCCTGAGCGTCGTCAGCTTCGCCACTGGACTCGTCTTCCTGATGAAAGGCGCCTGGCCGGTGCTTGGCTTTTTCGGCCTCGACGTGCTCGTCGTCTGGTGGGCCTTCAAGGTCAATTTCCGCACCGGGCGGGCGCGCGAGGAGATCACCGTCACGACCTCCGAGCTGCGCGTGCGGCGCATCAGCCATCGCGGCCAGGTCGCCGAATGGACCTTCAACCCGCTCTGGGTCCGCCTCGACATGGAGGTCGACGAGGACTTTGGCATCGAGCATCTCTATCTGATCTCGCGCGGCCACCAGATCCAGATTGCCAGGTTCCTCGGACCTGACGAAAAAGCAAGTTTTTACAAAGGCTTGGTTGAGGCGCTGAACGCCGCCAGGCGAGGCCCGACCTACAACCCGGTGACCTGATTGGCCGGTCGGAAATCGGGTGGTTTCGCTACCCTCCCGCGCCTACATTTCCACTCATGATGACACTCGCAATCCATGACCAGCGCCTGGCCAGGCCGGGCTCCCAGAACGCCGCGCTGCGCGACTATGATTCGGTGCGCCGGGCGATCGCCTTCATCTCGGAGAACTGGCGGACGCAGCCGACCATCGAGGCGATGGCGGATGCGGCCGGCGTCACGCCGGATGAGCTGCACCATCTGTTCCGCCGCTGGGCCTCGATCACGCCGAAGGCCTTTATGCAGGCGCTCACGCTCGATCACGCCAAGGGGCTGCTGCGGGACTCCGCGAGCATCCTCGACGCCGCGCTCGACTCAGGGCTCTCAGGTCCGGGCCGGCTGCACGATCTCTTCGTCACGCACGAAGCCATGTCGCCGGGCGAATGGAAGAACGGCGGCGCCGGACTCACCCTGCGCTACGGCTTCCATCCCTCACCCTTCGGCACCGCGATCGTGATTGCGACCGATCGCGGTCTCTCAGGTCTCGCCTTTGCCGATCCCGGCGAGGAAAAGGCCGCGCTCGCGGACATGACGCGGCGCTGGGCGAACGCGACTTACGTTGAAGATCACGAAGGCACCGCACCGCTTGCAGCGCGCATCTTCGACACAAAACTGTGGCGCCCGGATCAGCCGCTACGCGTCGTCATGATCGGCACCGATTTCGAGGTGCGGGTGTGGGAGACGCTGCTGAAGATCCCGATGGGCCGCGCGGTGTCCTATTCGGACATCGCCTGCAACATCAACAGCCCGAAGGCCTCGCGCGCCGTTGGTGCTGCGGTCGGCAAGAACCCGGTCTCCTTCGTCGTGCCCTGCCACCGCGCACTCGGCAAGAGCGGCACGCTCACCGGCTACCATTGGGGCATCACCCGCAAGCAGGCGATGCTGGGCTGGGAAGCCGGACAGCTTGGGATGCAGTGAATTCTTCTCCCTCTCCCCGCACGCGGGGAGAGGCGAAGAAAATCAACCCGCCAGATCCAGCTTCGACGCCACCGTCGAATCCGCATTGAGGCGGTAGATGATCGGCACCCCCGTCGCGAGCTCGCGCTTCAAAATGCCTTCGGGCGAGAGCTTTTCCAGCACCATGATCAGCGCACGCAGCGAATTGCCGTGGGCGGCGACCAGCGTGCGCTTGCCGTTGAGCACGCCGGGCAGGATCTCCTGCACATAGTACGGCAATGCGCGTGCCAGCGTGTCCTTGAGGCTTTCGCCGCCGGGCGGCGGCACGTCGTAGGAGCGGCGCCAGACATGGACCTGCTCCTCGCCCCATTTCTTGCGCGCGTCATCCTTGTTGAGGCCGGAGAGGTCGCCATAATCGCGCTCGTTCAACGCGAGGTCCTTCGAGGTCGGCAGGCCCGTCTGACCAAGCTCGTCGAGAATGAGGTCGAGCGTGTGCTGCGCGCGTGTGAGCACCGAGGTGTAGGCAACGTCGAACACGAGGCCCTGGGCTTTCAGCTTGCGCCCGGCCTCCTTTGCTTCCTTGACGCCGAGCTCGGTGAGGTCCGGATCCTTCCAGCCGGTGAACAGGTTCTTCAGATTCCATTCGCTCTGGCCGTGGCGCACGAGCACAAGAAGACGTTCGCTCATCAACTGCTTTCCGTGTTGTCTAGATGTCGGATAGGCCGAGCACGTCGGCCATGGAGTAGTGCCCCGGCTTCTTGCCGTGCGCCCATAGCGCCGCCTTCAGCGCGCCGTGTGCGAACAGCATGCGGTCTTCGGCGAGATGCGACAGCGTCAACCGCTCGAACGGGCCGAGAAAGGTGACGCTGTGCTCGCCGGCGACGGTGCCGCCGCGCAAGGAGGCAAAGCCGATCGCGCCCGGCTTGCGCGCGCCGGTGATGCCGTCGCGACCGCGCTCCGAATGCTCGTCGTCCAGCGGGATGCCGCGACCAGCAGCTGCCGCCTGGCCCAGCATCAGCGCGGTGCCGGAGGGCGCGTCGACCTTCATGCGGTGATGGGATTCGACGATCTCGATGTCAAAGCTCTCGTCGAGCGCCTTGGCGACGCGCTTGACCACCGCGGCGAGCAGATTGACGCCCAGGCTCATATTGCCGGATTGCACGACGACGGCACGGTTGGTGACGCTCTTGATGACGGCGTTGTCCGAGGCCGAAAGCCCGGTGGTGCCGATGACATGGACGAGGCCGCGCTCGGCCGCGATCGCGACATTGGCGATGGTCGCCGCCGGCACGGTGAAATCGAGGATGCCGTCGGCGTCCTTCGACATCGCCCAGAGATCGGCGGACACCTTGATCCCATTGGCCGGCAGGCCGGCGAGCACGCCGGCGTCCTTGCCGAGCAGCTCCGAGCCGGGCGCCTCCAGGGCGCCCGCCAGCACCGCGCCTTTGCTCTCGGCAATCGCCCGCACCAGCGCGCGGCCCATCCGGCCGCCGGCTCCGGCTACAATCAAGCGCATATCGGACATGGTATGATCCTCTCACGGCCGTTGTAGCGGCGGGATGCAGTTCCGGCAACCGAGAGGGGACACCTCCGTCATTCCGGGGCGATGCGCAGCATCGAACTATGGTGCGCAGTTGCGCACCTGAGAATCTCGAGATTCCGGGTCTGGTCCTTCGGACCATCCCGGAATGACATTGAGCCTCAGCCGTCCGACGGCTGCGGGCCGTCATAGCCCTCGATGATGATGAGGTCGGCGATCGAGTGCGGCTGGCGCACCTTGATGTTGGCCTGGTATTCCGGCGAGTTGTAGCAGGCGATCGCGGTCTGGTAGTCCGGGAATTCGATCACGACGTTGCGGGTGCGGCTGGCGCCCTCGACCGTGGTGAACTTGCCGGCGCGGACCACGAAGCGGCCACCCCATTTCTTGAAGATCGGACCGTTGGCGACGGCATAGGGCTTGTAGCCCTCGTCACTGCTCACGTCGACGCGCCCGATCCAGTAGCCCTTTGCCATTGTTCTTCTCCTTGTTTGTTCGTTAGCCGAGCGCCTGCGCGATCTCGGCCTGGATTGCGTCTGCCGTTGCCTTGGGGTCGGTGGCTTCCACCACCGGCCGACCGACGACGAGATAG
Organism: Bradyrhizobium manausense; assembly: GCF_018130615.1. Lineage (GTDB taxonomy): Bacteria > Pseudomonadota > Alphaproteobacteria > Rhizobiales > Xanthobacteraceae > Bradyrhizobium > Bradyrhizobium manausense_A. The sequence continues at coordinate 295,248 of NZ_JAFCKB010000001.1, read as the reverse complement.
TCCGCGCCTGCGGCAATGGCGCGACCTGGCGTCATGATGCGCTTCTGGTCGCCGGTTGCCGCACCCGCCGGGCGAATGCCGGGCGTGACGAGGTGCATCTGGTGGCCGACGATCTTGCGCAGGCTTGCCGCTTCCTCGGGCGAGGACACCAGCCCGTCGATCCCGAGCACCTGCGCCTGCTGCGCGCGCGCTTCGACGAGTTCGGAGACGCCGAGCCGGTAGCCTGCCGCATGCAGATCGTCCTCGTTGTACGAGGTCAGCACCGTGACGGCGAGGAGCTTCAGTTTCGAGCTGCCGCGACCTTCCACAGCGCCCTTCATGGTCTGCGGATACGCGTGCACGGTGAGGAACGTCGCGCCGAGCCTGGTGATGCTTTCGACGCCCTGCGCCACCGTGTTGCCGATGTCGTGCAGCTTGAGATCGAGAAAGACCTTCTTGCCGCTGTCGGCAAGCTTGGTGACGAGAGGCAATCCGCCGGCGTAAGCGAGCCGATAGCCGATCTTGTAGAAGGTGACGCTTTCGCCAAGCCTTGCGATCATCGCCTCCGCGGCATCGACGCTGGGTAAATCGAGCGCTACGATCAGGCGGTCCTTCGGGGCGATTTTGGCTGGCGTCATGTCACCTCACATCATGCGTTGAGAAATGTCGATCAATTGGCGCACCATCTCCTTCAGCCCGTCGCTGTCGGCCTGGGTCTTGAGCCTGTCCATATCGTCATAGGCCTGGTCGGCAAAGGCCAGCGTGAACTGGCTGGCGATCACGTTGGCGTGGCACGACGTCAGGATCAGCCGCAACGCCTGGAGCGCGCGCGCCGCGCCGAGCCGGCTCTGCGAAGCACCGGCGAGCGCAAAGGCGCGGTTGCGGAACACGTCGCCGCGTGCCTCGTGCGGATCCTGCACGCGGCTGACCCAGTCGATCGCGTTCTTCAGCAGCGGCGGCACCGAAGCGTTGTATTCGGGCGAGACGATCAGCACGCCATGATGCGCACCGATCATGCGCTTGAGATTGATGGCGTGCTTCGGGACGCCGGACTTGGCCTGGAGATCGCCGTCGTAGATCGGCAGCGGGAAATCGGCGAGCGAGATGCGGGTGACGTCAACGCCGGCCTGGGCGAATTCATAGCTGGCGACCGCCGCCAGCTTCACATTGTGCGAGCCGGTGCGCAGCGAGCCGGGAATGACCAGGATCTTCGGGGCTGACATCCTCTTCCATACGTTCGGCGAAACGAGCCCGCCGCGCATAGAAGGAAGCCGGCGGAATTAGTCCTTGCGATACACCCAGACGCGGGCCGGCGGAAGGTTCATCCAGATCCGTTCCGAGGCTTCTGTGGACACGCCGGGCAGCGATTTCGGGATCGGCGGCACCACCGCATAGGTGAACTGGACGAAGGGCGCGCCGGGCGCGAGCGCCGTGAAGGCATCGCGGATCAGCCGCAGCCGCGTCAGCATCGGTTTTGTCACGAGCGGCAGGCCGGAGACGACGGCAGCAGCCGGAGCGCTCAGGACATTCCAGAGCGTGTCGCGGAGGCGATAGGCATCGCCCTGCACAACCTTGGCCTGCGGATAGCGGTCGCGCAAAAGCGCGCAGAAGCCTGGATTGTATTCGACGAGGACGAGGCGCTTCTGGTCGACGCCGCGCTCGACCAGCGCCGAGGTGATGGCCCCCGTGCCGGGCCCGAGCTCGACAACCGGAGCGTCCGAATCGATCTCGACGTAGTGGGCCATGGTCCGGGCCAGCAGCTTGCCCGACGGCATCACCGCGCCCATGTGGAGGGGCTTTTCGATCCACGATCTGAGAAAACGCACCTCGTCATCAAGACGGGGCTTCTTCAACGCACGCGCGGACGACGGCAATGGCATGTCTGGACCGGACGGGACGGGACCGCGTGACCGCGGCGTGTCAGAAAATGGTCATAAAGACGTATAGGCCGAAGGCGATACGGTCAAGCCGGGTCAGCTCGCCCGATTACCGAAGAAATCCTTGACCTTGGCGAAGAAACCCTCGGATTCCGGCTGGGTGTTGCCGGAGGAGAGTTTTTCGAACTCGGCCAGCAACTCCTGCTGCTTCTTGGTGAGGTTCTGCGGAGTCTCGACCACGACCTGGACATACATGTCGCCCATCTGGCGCGAGCGCAGCACCGGCATACCCTTTGATGCAATGCGGAACCGGCGGGCGGACTGGGTTCCGGCGGGGACCTTCACCTTGGCCTTGCCCTTGTCGATGGTCGGCACTTCGAACTCGCCGCCGAGCGCCGCGGTCACCATCGAGATCGGCACGCGGCAATGCAGGTCGGCGCCGTCGCGCTGGAAGAACTGGTGCTGGGCCAGCGACAGGAAGATGTAGAGGTCGCCGGGCGGGCCGCCGCGCACCCCGGCCTCGCCTTCGCCGGCAAGCCGGATCCGGGTGCCGTCCTCGACGCCTTGCGGAATATTGACCGACAGCGTGCGCTCTCGCGTGACGCGGCCCTGGCCCGAGCAGGACGGGCAGGCGTCCTCGATCATCTGGCCGCGGCCCTGGCAACCGGGACAGGTGCGCTCGAGGGTGAAGAAGCCCTGCGACTGTCGCACGCGGCCGGCGCCGCCGCAGTGGGAGCAGGTCTTCGGCTTGGTGCCGGCCTTCGCGCCGATGCCCGAGCAGGCCTCGCAGGTGACCGAGACGGGAATCTCGATCTGCGCGGTCTTGCCGCCAAAGGCCTCTTCGAGGGTGATTTCCATGTTGTAGCGCAGGTCGGCGCCACGCTCGCGGCCGCCGCGGCCGCGCTGCCCGGCCATGCCGAACAGGTCCTCGAAAATGTCGGAGAAAGAAGAGGCGAAGCCCGCGCCGAAACCGGCGCCGCCGCCGGGACCGCCCTGCTCGAAGGCGGCATGGCCGAAGCGGTCATAGGCCGCGCGCTTGTCCTTGTCTTTCAGGACCTCGTAGGCCTCGTTGATTTCCTTGAACTTGACCTCGCTGCTGTCGTCCCCGGGATTGCGGTCAGGATGGAATTTCATCGCCAGCTTGCGGAACGACGATTTCAGCTTGCCCTCGTCGGCCGTGCGTTCGACTTCGAGGGTTTCGTAGTAGCAGCGCTTGGTGGACGTGGACATGTCTGACTCGGTCTATCCGATCGCGATTCAAGTCGGAGCGAAACAACGTCGCCACGCGACGATATAGGCAGCCTTCCGCGTCACGGCAGAGGGCTGCATGGCAGCATTGAGCATAACGGCTGGGAATTGATTGATCGTAACGGGCGCGCCGCCCATCGAGCCCGACACGAAAGCCTCCCCCCGGAAGGGGGAGGCTGTAGAAGCGTGTAGGGTCCAAGCCGTCCGCATCATGACCCTCTTGGGGCTTATGCGGACTTCTTGTTGTTCTTGTCGTCGTCGACTTCGGTGAATTCCGCATCGACGACGTCGTCCTTCGCAGCGTCCTTGGCCGCATCGGCCTCGGCCTGCTGCTTGTACATGGCTTCACCGAGCTTCATCGAGGCCTGGGCCAGCGTGTTGGTCTTGGCCTTGATCGCCTCGGCATCGGTGCCCTTCAGCGCTTCCTTGAGGTCGCTGACGGCGTCCTCGATGGCGCGGCGCTCGGTCTCGGCGACCTTCGAACCGTGCTCGGCCAGCGCCTTCTCGGTGGAGTGCACCAGCGCGTCGGCATGGTTCTTGGCATCGACCGCCTCGCGGCGCTGCTTGTCGGCCGCGGCATTGGCCTCGGCGTCCTTGACCATCTTGTCGATGTCGGCTTCCGACAGACCGCCGGAGGCCTGGATTCGGATCTGCTGCTCCTTCGCAGTCGCCTTGTCCTTGGCCGAGACGTTGACGATGCCGTTGGCGTCGATGTCGAAGGTCACCTCGATCTGCGGCATGCCGCGCGGAGCCGGCGGAATGCCCATCAGGTCGAACTGGCCGAGCATCTTGTTGTCGGCCGCCATTTCACGCTCGCCCTGGAAGACGCGGATGGTGACCGCGTTCTGATTGTCCTCGGCGGTCGAGAACACCTGGCTCTTCTTGGTCGGGATCGTGGTGTTGCGGTCGATGATGCGGGTGAACACGCCGCCCAGCGTCTCGATGCCCAGCGACAGCGGGGTCACGTCGAGCAGCAGCACGTCCTTGACGTCGCCCTGGAGCACGCCGGCCTGGATCGCGGCACCGATCGCCACGACTTCGTCCGGATTGACGCCCTTGTGCGGCTCCTTGCCGAACAGCTGCTTCACGACTTCCTGGACCTTCGGCATGCGCGACATGCCGCCGACCAGAACGACTTCACCGATCTCACCGGCGGTGACGCCGGCATCCTTCAGCGCCTTGCGGCAGGGCTCGACCGTCTTCTGCACGAGGTCGTCGACCAGCGCCTCGAACTTGGCGCGGGTGAGCTTCATCGTCAGATGCTTCGGGCCGGTCTGGTCCGCGGTGATGAAGGGCAGGTTGATCTCGGTCTGCGTCGTCGACGACAGCTCGATCTTGGCCTTTTCAGCGGCTTCCTTCAGGCGCTGCAACGCGAGCTTGTCGTTGCGCAGGTTGATGCCCTGCTCCTTCTGGAATTCATCGGCGAGATAGCCGACGAGGCGCATGTCGAAATCTTCGCCGCCGAGGAAGGTGTCGCCGTTGGTCGACTTCACCTCGAACACGCCGTCGCCGATTTCGAGAATGGAAATATCGAACGTGCCGCCGCCGAGATCGTACACGGCGATCGTGCCGGTCTTGGTCTTGTCCAGACCATAGGCGAGCGCCGCCGCAGTCGGCTCGTTGATGATGCGCAGCACTTCGAGGCCCGCGATCTTGCCGGCGTCCTTGGTGGCCTGGCGCTGGGCGTCGTTGAAGTAGGCGGGAACGGTGATGACCGCCTGGTCGACCTTCTGGCCGAGATGGGCTTCCGCGGTCTCCTTCATCTTCTGCAGGATGAAAGCGGAGACCTGCGAGGGCGAATAGGTCTGGCCGTCGGCCTCGACCCAGGCGTCGCCGTTGGAAGCCTTCACGATCTTGTACGGAACGAGCTTCTTGTCCTTCTCGACCATCGGGTCGTCGTAGCGGCGGCCGATGAGGCGCTTCACTGCGAAGAACGTACGCTCTGGATTGGTCACGGCCTGGCGCTTGGCGGGCTGGCCGACGAGGCGCTCACCGTCGTCCGTCACGGCGACGATCGAAGGCGTCGTGCGCATGCCTTCGGAATTCTCGATAACTTTGGCGTTCTTGCCATCCATCACGGCGACGCACGAATTCGTGGTGCCGAGGTCGATCCCAATGACCTTTCCCATGGTCCTGATATCCTTCTTTTTGCGGCAGGTTGGCTGGGCCCAGAAGGCACCCGAACCGAAACCCCCTAAGATCAAACATCCGCGATATTGCGATGATTGAGGCTCATATAGGAGGGGGGGAGGGGGCCGCAAGGACCGAACGCAAGTTTCGGCCGTGAAAACATTGGGTTTTGGAAGATCCTATCCGGGCTTCACCGTACTTGCGGGTGAGGATTTATTAACAGGTTCGGCTATCTGCCCGTCCGACCAACGTGATCCGGCCCGCCCTGTTGCCGGCGCGGCAAACCCGTTAAAAGGCTGACCGGCCGGACAGCCTCGTCAAGGGGCTGCTTCGCGCGACAAAGCGGCCCGGTGGACGACCATCGAACGGCCTCAATGTGAACCAAACAGAGTGCCCATGAAGCTGACCCGCCCCCTCGCCGCGCTCGCTCTTCTCGTTGTCTCCGCCTTTCCGGCGCTTGCGGCCGACGCCGTCTACCCGCCCGGCCTGCGCCTCGGCATGGTGCCGCTGGTCGGCCTCAGCAAGGCCAAGACCTTCCCGGGCTTCGAGAACGAGGACGGCAGCGTCAAGGTGCTGATCACCGAGCTGCCGCCGGCGGCCTATAACGAGGTCGTCAGTGCCTTCAACACCAATCCAGCCGGCGCCAACGGCATCAAGCCGGACAAGATCGAGACACCCGCGGGCCTTGCCTATTTTACCACCGAAAGCGGCAAAGCCGGCGACGCGCCGGTGAAGCGCTATTCGATGATCGTGCCGGGCACCGGCTTCTCCGGCTATGTCGCGGTGCAGGTCCCCGAGAACGCTTCGAAGATCTACACCGACGAGGCGGTGCGGCAGATGTTTGCGACCGCCACCATCCGCAAAGAGGTGTCGGCGGACGAGCAGATCGGGCTGTTGCCGTTCAAGATCACCGATCTGGCTGGCTTCAAGGACGTCCGTACGCTGGTGCCGGGCGCGAGCATCATCCTGGCCGACGGCAACGAGAGCTCGGGCTACGAATCGAAGCCGTTCATGATCCTCGGCCTGATCGGCGCGACCCCGCAGCAGACCGACGACCGCGCCCGCTTCGCCCAGGAAGCTGCGATGCAAATCCCCGGCGTGCGCGAGTCCCGTGTCACCATGTCCGAGCCGATCCGTATCAATGGCCAGCCGGGCTTTGAGACCCGGATCGACGGCATCAGCGGCAAGGACAAGACCCCGGTGACGGTGGTGCAGTGGATCCGCTTCGGCGGCGGCACCTCGCTGCGCATCATCGCCAGCGCGCCACGCGACCAATGGTCGGACGCCTTCACCCGTTTCCGCGCCGTGCGCGACGGCATCCAGCCGAAGGGCTAAGGCGCGCTCGTCCAGCAAACTCGGTGTTGTCCCGGCGAAGGCCGGGACCCATAATCACAGGGAGTGGTTGCAGGACGAACTGGTAACTCCGAAGCCTCGCAAAACTATTGCTGCGGCGTATGGGTCCCGGCCTTCGCCGGACGACGAGAAATTGGCAGCCCAACCTCTCACCAAACCCGGCTGCATTTTCAGGCTTTCGTTCGTACACGAACGGAACTAGGCTTCCCTCCATTGGATCAACTTGAGACTATCCTGGAGGGAGGCGGACAATGCTCGATCGACGACAAATCTTGGCGGCCCTGGGGACCACGGCGCTCGCGAGCTTCGCTCCATCGGCGCTTTTCGCAGCGGCTTCGATCAAACCGGACGACACATCCGCATTGCTCGTGATCGACGTGCAGAACTGCTTTCTGCCGGGCGGCAGCCTCGCGGTGAAGGAAGGCGAGCAGGTCGTGCCCGTGATCAACAAGATGGCGAAGGCGTTCTCGAACGTGGTGATGACGCAGGACTGGCACACGCCCGGCCACGTCTCGTTCGCGTCAGTGCACTCAGGCAAGAAGCCGTTTGAAACGATCGACCTGCCTTACGGCAAGCAGGTGCTGTGGCCCGACCATTGCGTGCAGGGCACCGACGGCGCCTCGCTCTCGAAGGACCTTTCGATCCCGCAGGCCGAGCTCATCATCCGCAAGGGTTTTCACAAGGACGTCGACAGCTATTCGGCGTTTCTCGAAGCCGACGGCAAGACGTCGACGGGACTTGCCGGCTATCTCAAAGGACGCAAGATCAAGCGCGTCTTCGTTGCGGGTCTCGCCACCGACTTCTGCGTCGCCTGGACCGCGCTCGATGCCCGCAAGGCGGGCTTTGAGGTCTATGTCGTGGAAGACGCCTGCCGCGGCATCGACAATCAGGGCTCGCTCGCAAAGGCCTGGGCCGACATGGCCAAGGCCGGCGTGAAGCGGATTCAGTCTGCGGATATCGCGGTCAGCGCGTAAGACTCTTGCGCAGTCATTCCGGGGCGGCTCGCAGAGCCAAACCCGGAATCTCGGGATTCTCAGGTGCGCAATTGCGCACCATAGTTCGATGCTCCGCATCGCCCCGGAATGACGCCACCTACTTTGACGCCGCTCAGTTCGCTTCGTTGTTGTTGGCCGCGGGCGCGGGCTTTGCACCGCCCTTGGCGACACCGACCAGCGCCGGGCGCAGCACGCGCTCGCCGATGGTGTAGCCGGCCTGCATGACCTGCACGACGGTGCCTGCAGGCACCGACGCATCGGGCACTTCGTACATCGCCTGCTGGAAGTTCGGGTCGAACTTCTGGCCCTGCGGATCGAACTTCTTCACGCCGTGCTTTTCCAGCGCGTTGAGCAGCGAGCGCTCGGTGAGCTCGACGCCCTCGATCAGCGCAGTCAGGCCGGGATCGGCGGCGGCACGAGCGTCGGCCGGAACGGCATCGAGCGCGCGCTGAAGATTGTCGGCGATGTCGAGCACGTCGCGGGCAAAGCCGGTGACGCCGTAGAGCTTGGAGTCAGCGACTTCCTTCGCGGTGCGCTTGCGCAGGTTCTCCATCTCGGCCAGCGTCCGCAGCATGCGGTCGCGCGCTTCGGCGGCTTCCTTCTGCAGCAGCTCGACCGAGCCGGGCTCGGGATCGTCGGGCATGATGTAGGGTTTCGACACCACGGGCTCGCCGGTCGGCGCGGCCGTGTCTTCGGGTTGCCGGGTTGGATCGGTCATCGGCTGCTTCTCAAACTCGTCTCAAGGGGAGGTTTTCTGGCCCGGATATCGTGCTTCGGGCGCTGAAAATCAAGCGCCCGTGATCGGCTCAAATGCCGGTCAGCCCCCCAACAGGCGGCTGACGATGCGGGCGGCGTAGTCCACGGTCGGGATCACACGGGCATAATTCAGCCGTGTCGGCCCGATTACACCCAAGACGCCGACGATACGGCCGGCGGCATCCCGATAGGGCGAGATGATGGTGGAGGAGCCCGACAGCGAAAACAGCTTGTTCTCGCTGCCGATGAAGATCCGCACGCCTTCGGCAGTTTCGGCGCGCCCCAGCAGGTCGATCACGCCACGTTTCGTCTCGAGATCGTCGAACAGCAGGCGAACGCGCTCCAAATCCTCCAGCGCGTGCAGATCTTCCAGCAGATTGGCGTGGCCGCGAACGATGAGCTGACGGTCCTCGTTCTCGCCGCCGGACCAGCTCGCAATCCCGGCCGAGATGACCTTTTGCGCCAGTTGGTCGAGCTCGGCGCGGGCCTCGCCGAGCGCGGTTTCCAGCTCGAGCCGCGCCTCGGCGAGCGTCCGGCCGCGAATCCGCGCATTGAGGAAATTGCCGGCTTCCGTAATGGCGGACGAGGGAACTCCCGGCGGCAGCGTCAGCACGCGGTTTTCGACCTGGCCATCCTCGCCGACCAGGATGACCAGCGCCTTCTCGGGTTCCAACCGGACGAATTCGATGTGCTTCAGCCGCGCATTGGACTTTGGCGTCAGCACCACGGCGGCGGCGCGGGTCAGGCCCGACAGCCGCGTCAGCGCCTGGTCCAGCGCCGCCTCGACCGATTGCGCATGGCCGACGGTGGCGAGCTGGCTCTGGATCGACTGCCGCTCGGCCTCGTTGAGGTCGCCGACCTGCATCAGGGCGTCGACGAAGAAACGCAGGCCAAGTTCCGTCGGAAGCCGGCCGGCTGAGGTATGGGGGGCATAGATCAGGCCGAGCTGTTCCAGATCGGCCATGACATTGCGGACCGAAGCCGGGGACAGCGGCATCGCGATCAGGCGCGAGATGTTGCGCGAGCCGACCGGCTCGCCGGTCGCCAGATAGCTTTCGACAATTTGACGAAAGATGTCGCGGGAACGCTCGTTGAGCTGGGCGAGGCCTGCGCGCGGCGCGATCAGATGGATCGGATCGTGATGGGCCACAGACGGTAACTCCTCTCAGATGCTCATAATTTGTCCATCCGGGACGGTTCTGACAAGCGTGGCGTTTGCGGGGTGGAAAACCGGGGCTGAAAGCGACCTTGATGTTCCCCCTTGCCGCTCACCCTCACCCCACCTACAAGCACCGCGAACAGCCCTTTTCCGTGAGTTTTGGAGGATTCCCATGCGGCCAAGCCGCCGTGCGCCCGACGAATTGCGCCCCGTGACGCTTGAGCGTGGCGTGGTCAAATATGCGGAAGGCTCCTGCCTCGTGAAATTCGGCGACACCCATGTGCTGGTCACCGCCACGCTGGAAGAACGCCTGCCGCCCTGGCTCAAGGGCCAGGGCCGCGGCTGGGTCACCGCCGAATACGGCATGCTGCCGCGTGCGACCTCGGAACGCACCCGCCGCGAAGCTGCGGCCGGCAAGCAAAGCGGCCGCACCGTCGAAATCCAGCGCCTGATCGGCCGCTCACTTCGCACCATCGTCGATCTCGAAGCGCTCGGTGAGCGTCAGATCACGGTCGATTGCGACGTCCTCCAGGCCGACGGCGGCACCCGCACCGCCTCGATCACCGGCGCCTGGGTCGCACTGGCCGATTGCATCGCCTGGATGAAGGCGCGCAACATGATCAAGGCCAACGTGATGCGCGACAACGTCGCCGCGATCTCCTGCGGCATCTATCAGGGCAAGCCGGTGCTGGATCTCGACTATGCCGAGGATTCGGAAGCCGAGACCGACGCCAATTTCGTCATGACCGGCGACGGTCGCATCGTCGAGGTGCAGGGCACCGCGGAGCGCGAGCCGTTCACACAGGACGAGTTCCTGGCGCTGATGGCACTGGCGCAGAAAGGCATCGCGCGGCTCGTGGACTTGCAGAAACTGGCTGTCGCGTAGTCAATAGGCCCATGCACCGCCGAATCACCGGAAAGCTCGTCATCGCCACCCACAATCCCGGCAAGCTCGCCGAGATGAAGGAGCTGCTCGCGCCTCACGGCATCGAGGTGGTGTCGGCCGGTGAGCTCGGCTTGGGCGAGCCGGACGAGACCGGCAACGATTTCCGCAGCAATGCCGCGATCAAGGCGATCGCGGCGGCGCAGGCAACCGGCCTTCCGTCCTTCGCCGATGATTCCGGTATCGTGGTCGATGCGCTCGACGGCGCGCCCGGCATCTACAGCGCGCGCTGGGCCGGCCCCTCCAAGGATTTCGCTGCGGCGATGGCGCAGATCGAGCGCCTGCTGCAGGAGCGCGGTGCCACCACGCCGGATCGCCGAAAAGCGCATTTCGTCTCCGCGCTCTGCGTCGCCTGGCCCGATCATCATCTCGAAGAGGTCGAGGCGCGTGTCGACGGCACACTGGTCTGGCCGCCGCGCGGCACCGCCGGCTTCGGTTACGATCCGATGTTTTTGCCCGACGCTCACAAGCGCACTTTCGGCGAGATGGAAAGCATCGAGAAGCACGGCCTGCCGCCGCTTGGCCTTGGCCTGTCGCATCGCGCCCGCGCATTCGTGAAACTGGCGGAGATCTGCCTTGAGCCGCGCTAAAGCGTTTTCAAGCGAAGCGGGCACCGGTTCGCGCCAGGAGAACGCGTCAAAACAAGAGTCTGCAGCCTTTGGCGTCTACGTGCACTGGCCGTTCTGCCTGTCGAAGTGCCCCTATTGCGACTTCAACAGCCATGTCCGCCACGCCGCGATCGACGAGGCGCGCTTTGCCTCCGCCTTCGCGCGCGAGATCGAAACGACCGCGCAGCGCTCGCCCGGCCGCGAGGTCACGTCGATCTTTCTCGGCGGCGGCACGCCATCGCTGATGCAGCCTGCAACCGTCGGCGCCGTGCTCGACGCGATCGGCAAGCACTGGACTGTCGCAGGCGATGTCGAGGTGACGCTGGAGGCAAACCCGACCAGCGTCGAAGCCACGCGCTTTGCCGGCTATCGCGCCGCCGGCGTCAACCGCGTCTCGCTTGGCGTGCAGGCGCTGGACGATGCCTCGCTGAAAGCCTTGGGCCGCATGCATAGCGCGCGCGAGGCGCTCGATGCGGTTGCCATCGCGCGCCGCTCGTTCGACCGATATTCGTTCGACCTGATCTACGCCCGCCCCGACCAGACACCGGCGATGTGGGCCGATGAGCTGCGTCTGGCCATCGATGAAGCCGCCGAGCATCTGTCGCTCTATCAGCTGACCATCGAGGAAGGCACGCCATTCTTCGGCCTGCACCAGGCCGGCAAACTGAAAACGCCGGACGAGGCCGTCGCACGTGCGCTCTACGACGTGACGCAGGAGACCTGCGACAAGCTCGGCCTGCCCGCCTACGAGATTTCCAACCACGCGCGTCGCGGCGCCGAGTGCCGGCACAATCTGGTGTACTGGCGCGGCGACGAATATGCCGGCATCGGCCCCGGCGCGCATGGCCGCCTCGACATCGACGGCGTGCGTCATGCCACGGCCACCGAAAAACGTCCGGAAGCCTGGCTGCTGCGGGTCGAGACGAATGGCGACGGCATCGTCACCGACGATCTCCTCAACAGCGAAGAACGCGCCGACGAATTCTTGCTGATGGGATTGCGCTTGGCCGAAGGCATCGACCCCGCGCGCTACATGGCGCTCGCCGGCCGCCCGCTCGACCCCGGCCGCATCGCGCTGCTGCGTGAGGAAGGCGCGATCACGGTCGATGCAACGGGCCGCCTGCGCGTGACCAGCAGCGGATTTCCGGTGTTGGATGCGGTGGTTGCGGATCTCGCGGCGTAACGAGATCTCGTAGGGTGGGTTAGCCGAGGGCGTAACCCACCTTGCTTCCACATGCGCGGAACGAAGTGGTGGGTTGCGCTTCGCTAACCCACCCTGCGACTACGGCACCGTTGTCCTGAACTACGCCCCAAAGCTCTTCGGCGAGCCCGCAACGGCAACACCACCGCCCGTCGTCACCTTCATCACCGCGAGCCCACGTTCATTGGTGCCATCGGCGCGGAAGCGGAACAGGCCGTCGATGCCGGCGAAGCCGGAAGGGTTGGTGAGCACGTCGGACGAGAAGCGCGTGGTGCCCTGCGTGCGCGCGAGCGCGGCGACAAGCGCCACCGCGTCATAAGCCAGCGTCGCGGTCCGGATCGGATCGGCGCCATATTTGGTGCGGTAGCGGCCGGAGAACGCGCGGAAGCCGGCGGGATCCGGCGCGGCATAGAGACCGCCTTGCAAGGCGGGACTGGCATAGACGCGCGGATTGTCCCACAGGCCGGTGCCAAGCAGCTGGATGTTGCGCAAATTCGCGCCCGCTGCGGTCATCGCATCGGCCACCGCGACGACGGCGTCGCCGTCATCGGCAATGAACAGCGCATCCGCGCTGCCGAGCTGCTGCGCCACGCTGCGCGCCGGCGTGGCGCGATCGGCACCGTATTTCTCGAACGCGACGATGCGGCCGCCGCGCCGTGGCACGGCCGCCTTCACCGCGGCTTCGACGACATTGCCATAGGCATTGTCGGGCACGAGCACCGCGTCGGAGCGTTTTCCGATGCTGGCCGAATATTCGATGATGCGATTGACGTCGGACTCCGGCAGGAAGCTCAGCAGATAGACCCCGCGGCCGGCGATGCTCGAATCGGTCGAGAACGCCATCACCGGAATGCCGCGCGTGCGCGCGACCTGGGCCACGGCCGGCACCGATTGCGCAAACAGCGGCCCCAAAATGATCTCGGCGCCTTCGTCGATCGCCTGCTGCGCGCCGGCTTGCGCGCCCTGCGGGCTGCCATTGTCGTCCTTGATCAAGAGCTGGATGTTCGGATTCTGGAACTCGGCCAGTGCCATCTCGGCAGCGTTGCGCATGGATTGCGCGGCCAGGCCGGCATTGCCCGCGGCCGAGAGCGGCAGGATCACGCCAACCTTCACGCCACCGGTGCCGGCGGTGGTCGCCTGTTGCGGCGGACCGGCCGGCTGAGCCGGAGGCGAGGAGCTGGAGAACGGGCTGGAAAACTGGCTGAGGCTCTGCTGCACGCCGGCGCAGGCCGAGAGCAGGGGCGTGCCGATCAGCAGGCCAAGCGCGCTCCGCCGGGTCGCTCCCGACAAACGGGGCCCCGGAACGGAAGACTTCGGATCGCGCGGGCCCAGCATGGCAGCTTCTCTTCTGACCGGTCGCGAGCGGCCAGTCACAACATTCATTGCCGCGACAGAAGCCGCGGATTCGGGCATATTGTCGGCAAATAGTTAACCAAAACAAAAGGATAATGACCGCCTAATGCGGCTGCCCTTATGCTCTGGCTGGCTGTTCGCCCTCCGTCATCCAACATCAAAGCGGGGTTTCCGCCGCGAATATGGCGCTGACACTTCGTCCTTTAGCGAATGTGATGCCGGATGGATCACATTCCAGTTCTTCCTCACCCCAGTTTCGTATCCTGCCGGCACGATCTTTTTCGAAGGACTGGTTCCCAGCCCCGGAGATCATGCCTAAGTTCGATTCATTATGCGCGCAAAGCCGGCCCCGATAAATACGACTGAAGCTACGGATGCGGCCCCCCGCGGTTTCTCCATCGACGCCCACCGGCTCACGGTGCCGAAGCCGGCGGCCGGCCTCTATCTGGTCGCCACCCCCATCGGCAATCTCGGCGACATCACGCTTCGCGCGCTGCAAACGCTGGCCGGGGTCGACGTGATCGCCTGCGAGGACACCAGGATCACGCGGCGCCTGACCGAGCGCTACGCCATTACCGCACAGCTCAAGCAGTATCATGAGCACAATGCCGAGGCCGCGCGGCCGAAGATCCTGGAGGCGCTCGCGGCCGGCGGCTCGGTCGCGCTGGTGTCGGATGCCGGCACGCCGCTGATCTCCGATCCCGGTTACAAGCTGGTGCGCGAGGTCTGCGCAGCCGGCCATGCGGTCTATGCGCTGCCGGGGCCATCCTCGGTGCTGGCAGCACTCTCGGTCGCGGCCCTGCCGACCGACCGCTTCTTCTTCGAGGGCTTCCTGCCGGCGAAATCCGCCGCGCGGCGGTCGCGCCTCACTGAACTTGCCCGCATCGATGCGACGCTGGTGATGTTCGAATCCGGCAACCGCATCCAGAATACGCTTGCCGATCTCGCGGAGATCATGGGCACGCGCGACGCCGCGATTTGCCGCGAGCTGACCAAACTGCACGAGGAGATTTCCCGCGCAACGCTGGACGAACTGGCACGCGAAGCAGAAGCACTGGAAACGCGCGGCGAATTCGTGCTGGTGATCGCTCCGCCGGCGGCGGATGCCGACGTGCTGACATCGGATGCGCTCGACGATCTCTTGCGCGAGCAGCTCGCCACGCACAGCGTCAAGGACGCCGTCGCGCACGCGGTCGGGCTCTCGGGGCGGCCCCGACGCGAGGTCTATGCCCGCGCGCTCGAGCTCGCAAAAGATCTGCGGGGCGGCGATGGCGAAGACTGAGGATGCTCCGGGATCCAAACCGGAACCGAAGATCGCCTCGCCCGAGCGCATCGCCGCGTTCCGCACCGGCATCTCGGCCGAGAGCCGCGCCGCTGCTTATCTCATGGCCAAGGGCTACCGCATCCTGGCCAAACGCTACCGCACCCCACATGGCGAGATCGACCTCGTGGCGCGCCGCCGCAACCTGATCGCCTTTGTCGAGGTCAAGGCGCGCGCCAGCCTCGATGACGCCGCCTATGCAGTGACGCCGCGCCAGCAGCAGCGCATCATCGACGCCGCCCAGGGCTGGCTCGTAGCGCATCCCGAGCATGCGGAATTCGAACTGCGATTCGACGCCATGCTGATTGCGCCGCGCTCGCTTCCGCGCCATGTGTTGGCGGCATTCGACGCCTCGACCTGAAAGGCAGACCATGAAACTGAACGTCGCCGTCCAGATGGACCCCATCGCCCGCATCAACATCAAGGGCGATTCCACCTTTGCGCTGCTTCTGGAGGCGCAGAAGCGCGGCCACAGCCTGTCCTATTATACGCCCGACAGGCTCTCGATGGTCGGCGAGGAGATCGTTGCGCCCGTGCAGCTTCTGACCGTGCGCGACGAGGCCGGGGATCACTTCACCCTCGGCGAGCCCAAGCGCGAGGCGCTGAACGGCTTTGACGTGGTGCTGCTGCGCCAGGACCCGCCGTTCGATCTCGCCTACATCACCTCGACGCATCTGCTCGAGCGCATTCACCCGAAGACGCTCGTCGTCAACGATCCCGCGTCGGTGCGCAATGCACCGGAAAAGCTGTTCGTGATGAACTTTCCGCAGCTGATGCCGCCGACCCTGATCTCGCGCGATCTCGATGAGATCAACGCGTTCCGCGACAAGTACGGTGCCGTGGTGATGAAGCCGCTGCACGGCCATGGCGGCGCCGCAGTGTTCCGCGTGATGCCGCAGGACATGAATTTCGGCTCGCTGTACGACATGTTCTCGGTCACTTTCAAGGAAGCCTGGGTGATCCAGCAATTCATCCCCGAGGTGAAGCACGGCGACAAGCGCATCATCCTGGTGAACGGCGAGTTCGCAGGCGCCGTGAACCGCGTGCCTGCCGCCGACGACCTCCGCTCCAACATGGTGCGCGGCGGCGCCGCGCAGGAGACCGAGCTCACGCCACGCGAGCGCGAGATCTGCGCAACCGTCGGCCCGGCGCTGCGCGAGCGCGGCCTGTTGTTCGTCGGCATCGACGTCATCAACGGCAACCTCACCGAGATCAACGTCACATCGCCGACCGGCATCCGCGCCATCGCGCGGCTCGGCGGTCCCGATGTTGCGGCAAAGGTCTGGGATGTCATCGAGCAGAAGCGGGTGAAGTAACCGCCGCCTCGTGGCCCGGATGGAGCGCAGCGAAATCCGGGCTCCGCATCCGTAGCCTTGCTCGACTGTTCTAGCTGTAAAATCCCCGGGCGCGTCGGACCGTGTCGGACGGATAGAGCCCGAATGCCGTGCGGTCCGACGCCGCAAACCGACCCATATGCGTAAAGCCCCATTTCAGCGCGACTTCGCTGACTTGCGCGCAACGTTACCGCTCGTACGACCCGGCCACGATTACATTCGCGGCAAAGGACGGCCGCCGGTATCCCTGCCAGTAGTGTTCGGACCAGCGGGGTGCGAAGCCACCAATCCAGACAAGGCTCGCACCCCGGGATGACGGACCAGCATTGTCGTCGCATGCACGCGATGTCACCCGCGTCCATCGCTAACCACCCGTTCACCATGACGCCCCGCGCCTCGCGCAAACGCATGAGCGCGCATGCGTGAATCTACGGGGCCATTGGCTGACCGAATAACGCGACGTTCACCATCTGCCTAAAACGCTCGCTGTCGCTGCGCATCGCATTCGGTCTCGCAACACCCCTTATACTTTTACTCCCTACTCATCGATGCGGGGGAACCCGCCACGTGCGGTTCGAGTGCCCCGCGTAAGAGTAGAAGCGTATGAACACCGCACGCATTGTCGTTCTCGTCATCGCACTGGGCGCCGGCGGCGTCGCTGCGTATCTGGCGAGCAGCTACGACAACAAGCCCGCAGCCCCTCTCCCGGTGGCCGAGAAGCTGCCGACGGTCGAGGTGCTCGTCGCCAAATCCGACATTCAGCTCGGCCAGGCCGTGAAGGCCGAGGATCTGCAATGGCAGACCTGGCCGCAAGCGACCGCCAGCAGCGCCTTCATCCGCCGCGACAGCCGGCCCGACGCGCAGACCCAGATCGCCGGCTCGATCGCGCGCGTTCCGTTGATGCAGGGCGAGCCGATCCGCGAGCAGAAGCTGGTGAAGGCCGACGGCTCCGGCTTCATGGCCGCGATCCTGCCATCGGGCATGCGCGCCGTCTCCACCGAAATCTCCGCCGAAACCGGCGCCGGCGGCTTCATCCTGCCGAACGACCGCGTCGACATCGTCCTGACGCGGCGCATGAAGAATCCCGACGCCGGCGGCAATGACTTGATCCTCTCAGAGGTGGTCCTGACCAACATCCGCGTGCTCGCGATCGACCAGGCGCCGAAGGAGAAAGAGGGCCAGAACGCCGTGCTCGGCAAGACCGTCACGCTCGAGCTCCGGCCCGACCAGGTCGCCACGCTCTCGGCCTCGCGCCAGGGCGGCACGCTGACACTCGCATTGCGCAGCATCGCCGATGCCAGCGCCTCCGACGGCTCGCCCGAGGACCAGACGCTCAAGTCGCGCCAGAGCGGCGTCAACGTGATCCGCTACGGCGTGCAGACACGACAATTAACGTCACAGAAGTGATGGGGACAGCATGAACTATGGGGATAATCGGACGGGCATGCGCATTCGGGGGAAGCGCGCTCGCTCGTTCTGGGCAGGGACAATGCTGATACTGGGGCTGGTCGCAGCCCCCGATCTCGTCCGCGCTGCGGATGCGCCGGTCGGAGACCAGGCGCCGCTGCAGGCGCCGGATCTCGGCGTCTCGCCGGTCGCGAGCATCGCGCCGGCGAGGACACGCTCGTTGTCGCTCGGCGTCGGCAAGTCGGTCGTGATCGACCTGCCGCGCGAGGTCAAGGACGTGCTGGTGGCCGATCCCAAGATCGCCAATGCGGTGATCCGTTCGTCGCAGCGCGCCTATATCATCGGCGCCCAGGTCGGTCAGACCAACGTGGTGTTCTTCACCGCCGACGGCCAGCAGGTCGCCGCCTACGACATCGCGGTGAAGCGCGACCTCAACGGCATGCGCGCGGCGCTGCGCCAGTCGCTGCCGGGCGTGCAGATCGAGGGCGTCGGCGACAGCGTGATGCTGACCGGCTCGGTGTCGAGCCCGGTCGAGGCCCAGCAGGCCGGCGACGTCGCCGCGAAGCTGGTCGGCGGCGCGGACAAGGTCGTCAACAACATCGTCGTGCGCGGCCGCGACCAGGTGATGCTCAAGGTCGTCGTCGGCGAAGTCCGCCGCGACATCGTCAAGCAACTCGGCGTCGATCTCAGCGCCAGCCTGAACGCCGGCACCGCGGTGGTGAATTTCAACAATTCGAACCCGTTCTCTGCCAGCGGCGGGCCGCTGGTCAGCAACAACGGCCTCGGCGTCACCGGCCTTGCCAAGGGCGTCGCCACCGTCAACGCCACGATGCGTGCGATGGAGACCGCGGGCGTGATGCGGACGCTGGCCGAACCGAGCCTGACGGCGATCTCGGGTGAATCCGCGACCTTCATCGCCGGTGGCGAATTCCCGATCCCCGGGGGGTATGCCTGCGATCCGACCACGCATGTCTGCACCACCCAGATCACCTACAAGAAGTTCGGTATCTCCTTGAACTTCACCCCGGTCGTGCTCAGCGAGGGCCGCATCAGCCTGCGCGTGATGACCGAGGTCTCGGAGCTGTCGAGCCAGAACGCGATCACGGTGTCGCAGGCGCTGTCCTCAAGCGCGACCAACTCGATCACCATTCCCTCGGTCCAGACCCGCCGCGCCGAGACCACGCTGGAAATTCCCTCCGGCGGTTCGATGGCGATGGCCGGCCTGATCCAGCAGCAGACCAAGCAGGCCATCAACGGCCTGCCCGGCGTCGACCAGGTGCCGATCCTCGGCGCACTGTTCCGCAGCCAGGACTTCGTCAACAACGAGACCGAACTGATGGTGATCGTGACGCCCTATGTGGTGCGCGCGGTCGCCCAGAAGGAATTGTCGCGGCCCGACGACGGCTTCGCGCCGTCCTCGGATGCGCAGTCGGCGCTGCTCGGCCGCATGAACCGCCTCTACGGCATCGCGCGCCGCGTCGATCCGATCGACGGCAATCGCGGGGATTTCGGCTTCATCATCGACTGAGACGAACGGTTTTGGGGACCGGGGCAAGACACGGGGAAGAGGGGACCAGGCGATGACGAAGACATCCGCCGATCGACGCCGCAAATTGCGTATCGCACTCGCGCTGACGGGGCTCTCCGTCATGCTGGGAGCCTGCAACACCACAGGCGACGTCGTCACCACCCAGACGGTGCCGACCGACTACCGCATGCGCCACCCGATCGCGGTGCAGGAAGGCAAGCGCTCGATCGTGATCTTCGTCGGCAAGGCCCGCGGCGGACTTTCGGCCGCACAGCACGCCGACGTGATGGGTATTGCCCAGGATTGGGTGCGCGAAGGCACCGGCTCCGTCGTCGTCGACGTGCCCATCGACACCGCCAACTCGCGCGCCGCGGCGGCGACCTATCACGAGATCCGCGCCGTGCTCGACAGCGGCGGCGTGCCGTCGCGCGCCATCGTCCAGCATCCCTACCGTCCCGAAGACCCCGGCCTGCTGCCGACGATCCGGCTGAGCTATTCCAAGATCAAGGCGGTCGCCGGTCCTTGCGGGCTATGGCCCGAGGACGTGGGGCCGTCGATCCTTGACCCCGGCTACAACGAGAACCGGCCCTACTTCAATCTTGGCTGCGCCACTCAGCGCAATCTGGCGGCCATGATCGACAACCCCGCCGATCTCGAGCAGCCGCGCGGGGAGACGCCGGCCTATACCGCGCGGCGCGACATCGCGTTCGAGCGCTACCGCAAGGGCACCCCGACCACGACCATCTATCCCGAGGCTGACAAGGCCAAACTCAGCGACACAGGCAAATGACGGACATCCACGACGAAGAGGCGGACGATCCGCAGCACCCCGAGGATCACATTGCGCCGGTTCCCCGTATTTCGGTGCAGGCCTTCTGCGAGACCGAGCAGACGCTCGCCGCGGTGACCGCGGCCGGCCAGGACCGCCGTCTCGCCAAGGCCCATCTCACCGCGAAAAGCGGCGGCCTCGCCGCGGCCATCGAAGTCTATGACACGATGCCGACGCCGAACGTCATCGTCATCGAATCCGACGGCACGCGCGACATTCTCGAAGGCCTCGACGATCTCGCCGGGGTCTGCGATCCCGGCACCCGCGTGGTCGTGATCGGCAATCCCGGCGACACCGCGCCCTATCGCGAGCTGGTGCGCCGCGGCGTCAACGATTACGTGGTCGGACCGGTCGAGACCATCGACGTGGTGCGCTCGATCTGCAGCCTGTTCTCGGCGTCCGAAGCCATGATCACCGGCCGCATCATTGCGGTGGTCGGCGCCAAGGGCGGCGTCGGCGCGTCCACGGTTGCGCACAACGTGGCCTGGACCATCGCGCGCGACCTTGCGCTCGATTCCGTGGTGATCGATCTCGACCTCGCCTTCGGCACCGCCGGCCTCGACTACAACCAGGATCCGGCGCAGGGCATCGCCAATGCGGTGCTGTCGCAGGACCGGCCGGACACGGCGCTGATGGAGCGCCTGCTCGCCAAATGCAGCGATCATCTCAGCCTGCTGGCCGCACCCGCCACACTCGATCGCGTCTATGATTTCGGCGCCGAGGCGTTCGATGCGATCTTCGACACGCTGCGCATGACCACGCCCTGCATCGTGCTCGACGTCCCGCATCAATGGTCGGCCTGGACCAAGCGCGCGCTGGTCAACGCCGACGATATCGTCATCGTGGCCGAGCCGGATCTCGCCAACCTGCGCAACACCAAGAACATGCTGACCGTGCTCAAGACGGCACGGCCGAACGACCGGCCGCCGCTCTACTGCATCAACCAGGTCGGCATGCACAAGCGGGCCGAGATCGACGTCAAGTCCTTCGCCAAGACCATGGAAAGCCAGCCGCTCGCGGTGATTCCGTTCGATTCCAAGCTGTTCTCGACCGCGGCCAACAACGGCCAGATGATCGCGGAGGTCTCCAAGAGCCACCGCACCACCGAGCTGTTCCAGAACATGGCCAACCGTCTCGCCGGGCGCGGCGAGGTGAAGAAGCCGAAGCGCTCGCTACTCGGGCCGCTCTTGAAGAAGCTGAAGGGCAGGTCGGGACGCGGATCGGCGCCGCATCGCAAGGCGTCTTAAGCGCGAGAGCGTTTTTCGAGCGAACAGGACTCTCAGCGGCGGGTGATTACTTCTCGGCCCGCTGCTGTTGTTTCTTCGACAGCAGCTCGCGCAGCGCCGCGACCTTTGCCGCCGCCTGATCCGGCGGCAGATCGGCCTTCACGAGGATTTCAGCCTCGGCCTGACGGCCCTGCAATCCCAGCACGAGCGCGAGATTGGCACGGACCCGCACATTGTTCTGATTGCGCTGATAGGCGCGGCCGAGCACCTGTTCGGCCTTCGACAGATTATTCTGCAGCACATAGGACAGGCCGAGATTGGACAAAACCTGCGGCTCGTCCGGCACGATCTTCAGCGCCGTCGCATAATATTGCTGCGCTTCCTCGTTGCGGCCGAGTTGGTCGAGCGCCGCGCCCTGCGCCGACAGGATGCGCCAGTCGGGATCCTCAGGCGTATGCGCGCGGCTCAGCACATCGAAGGCCTGCTGGAAATTGCCATTGTCGGCGAGCGCGCGGCCGTAGCCGGCGAGCAGCGCCTTGTTGCTGGGATGGACCATCACGGCCTGCTCCATCACCGCGACCGCCTGGGCGTGCTGGCCGGTCTCGCGCAGGGCCTTGCCGTAGTCGAGGGCGATGTTGGGATCACCGGGCTTGGCGCGATAACGTTCGCGCAGGGCGTCCATATCCGGCCTGGCATCCGCCGTCGCAGCAGGCTCCGGCTTGCTGCTCACACCGAGCGCGCCGGTCACGTCCTCCAGGCTCGTGGTCTGGCAGCCGCCGAGCGCCAGCACCGCCATCGCGGGAAGCAGGAATCTCGCCGGGGAAGGGGCAAGGAACGAACGCTTGGACATACTCTGATCACCGCCGGCGGACTGATCAGAGATGCTTTGCCTATTAACGCTAAAGTCCGGTTAAGGACGCGGTGCTCGCGACTCGATTGTTATCGTTTGCGCGCTCAGTCGGTAAATTCGGCACCGAACTCGCAGCCGATGCGCCAGCGCAGGCGGCACTGACGCGAATAGTCCGGCGCGAAGATGATGGTGAATTGCGGCGGCACTTCCAGAAACTCCGCCACGACCTTCACGCCACCGTCGGAGATATCCGTGATCGTGCAGTCCCGTGGCAACGAGCCCGCGCCGAAATGAATCTTGGCAAGCCGGCTGCACACCCGTCGTTCGCTTCTGCGGCGATTTGCAAGCATTTTGAATTCTTCACCCGTTAGATCACGGCCCATCCCGCACCTCTAGGAGTAGCGGACATTCGTTGGAATGTGCTGAGGAGAGCCGCTCGCATTCGAGGCGTAGTGTCGGGACCCTGTTTACGATTGGTTAGGGGGTGCGACCCCCCTCATTTTCGTTCCCGTATTGTTCTTGTCAGGGTTATCTCCGTCTGCTACCCTCGATTGTGCGAGGGGGCAGGCATGGTTCAGCGGGTTTCGACAGTCGCCTTTGAGGGGATCGAGGCCCGCGCGGTCGACGTGCAGGTGCAGGTTGCGCCCGGCCTGCCGGCGTTCGCCATCGTAGGGCTTCCCGACAAGGCGGTGTCGGAGGCGCGCGAGCGGGTCCGCTCGGCACTGATCGCTTCGGGACTGGCGCTGCCGGCGCGGCGGATCACCGTCAATCTCGCGCCCGCCGACCTGCCGAAGGAAGGTAGCCATTACGACCTGCCGATTGCGCTCGGGCTGATGGCGGCGATCGGCGCCATCCCGCCGGATGCGCTGACCGGCTTCACCGTGCTCGGCGAACTCGGCCTCGACGGCTCGATCGCACCCGTCGCCGGCGTTCTTCCCGCCGCGTTCGGTGCCAATGTGCGCGAGGAAGGCTTGATCTGCCCCGCCGCCTGCGGCTCGGAAGCGGCCTGGGCGAGCCCGGACATCCAGATCGTCGCCGCGCATTCGCTGATTCAGATCGCCAATCATTTCAAAGGCACGCAAGTGCTGTCGCGGCCCGTGCCGAAAGTCCACGAGGCAGCCGCGTCGCCGCTCGATCTGCGCGACATCAAGGGCCAGGAGAGCGCCAAGCGCGCGCTGGAGATCGCGGCCGCCGGCGGCCATCACCTCCTGATGATCGGCGCGCCGGGGGCCGGCAAATCGATGCTGGCGGCACGCCTGCCCTCGATCCTGCCGCCGCTGTCGCCGAGCGAATTGCTCGAAGTCTCGATGATCGCCTCCGTTGCCGGCGAGATCGAAGGTGGCGCGCTGACCTCGCGGCGACCGTTCCGCTCACCGCATCATTCCGCCAGCATGGCCGCGCTCACCGGCGGCGGCATGCGGGCAAAGCCCGGCGAGATTTCGCTGGCGCATCAGGGCGTGCTGTTCCTCGACGAGCTGCCGGAATTCGAACCGCGCGTGCTGGATTCGCTGCGCCAGCCCTTGGAGAACGGCGAGGTCTCGGTCTCCCGCGCCAACCACCGCGTGACTTATCCGGCGCGCTTCATGCTGGTCGCGGCGATGAATCCCTGTCGCTGCGGCAATGCGTTCGAGCCCGGCTATGCCTGCAAGCGCGGCCGCGTCGACCGCTGCACCGGCGACTACCAGGCACGCATCTCCGGTCCGTTGATGGATCGCATTGATCTGCGCATCGAAGTCCCAGCCGTGACCGCGGCGGACCTGATCCTGCCGCCGCCGACGGAAGGCTCGGCCGAAGTCGCCGCGCGCGTCGCAGCGGCGCGCGACATCCAGCTCGCGCGCTACGCCAATGCAGGCCTGCCGCGGGTCCGCACCAATGCCGAGGCGCCGGCATCCGTGCTGGAAGACATCGCTAAGCCGGACGCGCAGGGACAAAAGCTGCTGCGCGACGCCGCCGAGACCATGCGGCTGTCGGCGCGCGGCTATCATCGCGTGCTGCGGGTGGCGCGCACGCTCGCCGACCTCGACGGCACCGAGAAGATCGGTCGGCTGCATCTCGCCGAAGCACTGTCCTACCGCGCACTCGCAGAGGATGTACGCCAGCTGGCGTGATGTGAACGCGCATCAACCCGGCGGTAACGAGTTTCCTTTACGCTCTGCAAACCATAAGGCCCACAAGTTCCAGTAAGGGCCCGGCGAGTAGCGTGTCATGTTGCGTTTCAAGATCCTGGCCTCGGTGGTTCCCCTGTTGGCGGCTGCGGTGTTCGCCCGCGGCGAGATCGGATCGGTCTCGCATCCCTGCATCGCCCTCGGCGATACCTCGGTCGAGCTGACATCCCTGTTCTGGACGGCCGGTGTCCATGTCGCCTTCACCGACGATCCATCGCGGGCCACGGTGCGGGTTCAGATCACCGACGATGCGGATGCCGCGGACTTCGCGGTGGTGGACGATGGTCTCGGCTCCGAAACCGAGTCCTGCCAAGCGAATCCGGCGACACGTCTCGTCACGATTGCCGCGCAGCCGGTCGACGGTGGCCCCGTCATCTATCTCTCCACCGATGGCCCGGCCGATTACCGCATCTTTGTGCGCTCGAAAACGTTCTCGCAGCGCGAGGCCGCGGCGCTGATCGTCGGCGCCCATGGCGGTCGTCGCCCACTCCCCCTCCAGGCTGCCTCGCTCTGACGCGTTAACACCCCGTCAACCCTGTTTGGAGGCCGCTGCAAGGTCTCAAGCTGTTCGCAAGGTGGGGGAGACATCGTCGCACAAGGCGGCGGGTTTCTGTTCAAGAGTCGGGGTCGGTGGCGATGGGTCGGACGTTCCGGATCAAGGTGCGCATGCGCCGCTTCAGGCGACAGCACCCCCGAATTGCCTTCGCGATCCGCTCCTTCATGATCTTCTCGGCGACGTTCGGCGGCGCCTATGGCTTCGTCACCGGCAGCCGCGCGCCGAATTCAGGCTACGATCCCAACGCGTTTGCGATCGGCGCGAGCTTCCTGTTCGCGCTGGCCTGTCTTGGCCTTGCCACGCTCAGCATGCGGCTGCGCTTCGTCAACAAGCGGATGCGCAAGCTCGCCGCTCACAATGATGCGCTGATCGACCGCAATTGGGAGCTGAAGGAGGCCGAAGAGCGGGCCCGCAACCTGTTCGAATCACAGGGCGACCTGATCGTGCTGCGCGACCATCAGGGCCGCATCACCTTCGTCAATGACGCCTATTGCGCGCTGGCCGGACAGGCGCGCAGAGCGCTGGTCGGCACGCGGTTTGACTTCGACGTGCTGGAGCAGGGCGACAGCGCGCGCGAGAGCAACGGCACGCGCATCCACGACCAGCGGATCTCCACTCCACTCGGCGCGCGCTGGATCGCCTGGCGCGAGGGGTTTGTGCGACACGATGCCGGCCAGCCCGCCGAACTGCAGAGCGTCGGACGCGACGTCACCGACCGCACCGAGACTGAACGCGCGTTATCGGACGCCCGCGACCAGGCCGACGCCGCCAACCGCGCCAAATCCCGCTTCCTCGCGATGGCCTCGCACGAGATCCGCACGCCCCTGAACGGCATCATCGGCATGGGTGGGCTCTTGCTCGACACCACCCTGACGCCGGAACAGACGACCTACGCCCGGGCCGTGAAGACCTCCGGCGAAGCGCTGATGGCGTTGATCGAGGAACTGCTCGACTATTCCAAGATCGAAGCCGGCAAGCTCGATCTCGACCAGCGTCCCTTTGCACTCTCGACCCTGATCGAGGAAATTACCGAGCTGCTGGCGCCGCGCGCGCAGGCCAAGAAGCTCGAGATCGCGGCCTATGTCGACGAGCGATTGCCGCTCGAGGTCACAGGTGATGCCGCCCGGCTGCGCCAGGTGCTGCTCAATCTCGCCGGCAACGCCATCAAATTCACCGCGACCGGCGGCGTGGCCCTCATCGTCGAGCCCGGCATCTGGCCGAACCAGATCAGCTTTCTGGTGCGCGACACCGGCATCGGGATCGCGCCCGAGGCGCAATCGCGCATCTTCCGCGAATTCGAGCAGGCCGACGACCGCGTCGCCCGCACCTATGGCGGCACCGGGCTTGGCCTTGCCATCAGCGAACGCATCGTCAAGCGCATGGGCGGGCGCATCACGCTGGAGAGCGAGCCCGGCAGAGGCTCGACCTTCGAGGTCGCAATTCCGCTCGCGCCCTCGCAAGGCCACGCTGGACAAACGACGTTCCCGAGTCCGGACCTCGCCGGCAAGTCGATCCTGCTGGTGGCCGGCGGCATCGAAGCGTCCCTGATCGCGCGACGGCTGGAACGCTGGGGTGCCCAGACCTGCCTGGCCGCGGATGCGGCCGTGGCCGAGGCGCTGCTGCCGGAGCGCTCCTGGCATGCGGTGCTGATCGACCGCGCACTCGGTGCGTCACTCACCGATCGCCTGGGCGAAGTCGCCCGCGCCCACGCGACGCAGCGGCTCGTGCTGCTGACGCCGAGCTCGCGTCACGACAAGCTCTCACCAGCCTTCACCGGCTTCCTGGTGAAGCCGCTGCGCGCAGCCTCGCTCGCCGCGCGCCTGGCGCTGACGCCGGACGTCCCCTCGCCCGATCTCGCGCCGGAGCCTGTCGAGCCGGCTGCGGTCAAAACGTCCCCTGGGGGCCTCTCGATCCTCGTCGCCGAAGACAACGAGATCAATGCGCTGCTGATGCGATCGCTGCTGACCAAGCTTGGCCATCGCGTCGTCCTCGCGGTCCATGGCGAGGCTGCGCTGGAATCCTGGCTCGCGGCCAACTCCGCGGGCACGCCCTATGACCTGGTTTTGATGGACATCCAGATGCCGGAGCTCGACGGCATCGAAGCCACAAAACGCATCCGCGCCCACGAGGCCGCCACCGGCCGTCACCGCACGCCGATCCTGGCGCTCACCGCGAACACGCTGGTGGAAGATCGCTACGCTTGCTTCGAAGCCGGGATGAACGGATTTCTGGTCAAGCCGCTCGATCGCGAGAAGCTGGACGAAGCGCTGGCGGGGCTTGCGTCGTCAAGGCAGATCGCGGTGTAGGAAGGTCTTTCCGCCGTCATTGCGGGGAGCCCTTGCGACGAAGCAATCCAGACTGCCTCCGCGGAAAGACTCCGGATTGCTTCGCTGCGCTCGCAATGACGATGTGGGTGCAACCGTGCTCCACCCTCCGAGACTGATGCCTACAACCTTCTGAGCGCTACGCTCTCCACCGCATGGTCCGCGCCCTTCTTCAGGATCAGCGTCGCGCGGGGCCGCGTCGGCAAGATGTTATCCTCGAGATTGGCGAGGTTGGTGCGCTCCCAGATCGCGGTGGCCGTGGCGGTGGCCTCATCGTCCGACAACAGCGCATAGCGGTTGAAGTAGGATTTTGGATTGGTGAACGCGGTATCGCGCAGCGCCAGGAAGCGCTTGATGTACCAGCGCCGCAGCGCCGCCTCGTCGGCATCGATATAGACCGAGAAGTCGAAGAAGTCGGAGACCACGGGCACCGCCTTGCCGTCACGCGGCAGCTTGCCGGTCTGCAGCACATTGACGCCCTCGACGATCAGGATATCGGGCTGGTCGATCTCGGCCCATTCGTTCGGCACGATGTCGTAGGTCAGATGCGAATAGACCGGCGAGCGCACATGGCGGCGGCCCGACTTGATGTCGGACAGGAAGTTCAGCAGCAGCGGCAGGTCGTAGCTCTCCGGAAAGCCCTTCTTCTGCAGGATGCCTTGCTGCTCGAGCAGGGCCTTCGGGTAAAGAAATCCGTCGGTGGTGATCAGCTCGACCTTCGGCCGCGGCGACCAGCGCGCCAGCAGCGCCTGGAGCACGCGGGCCGTGGTGGACTTTCCAACCGCAACCGAGCCGGCGACGCCGATGATGTAAGGCATCTTGCGGTCACGGATGTTGAGGAACTGGCGTTCCGCGTAATACAGGCGCTGCATCGCATCGACATAGATCGAGAGCAGGCGCGACAGCGGCAGATAGATGTCCTCGACCTCCTTGAGATCGAGCCGGTCGTGCAGCGAGCGCAACCGGTCGAACTCGCCGGGCTCCAGCGTCATCGGTGTATCGTCACGCAGTCGCGCCCACTCTTCGCGCGAATAGACGCGGTATGGATTATATTGCTGCTCGGGTGCGCGGATATCCATGACGCGACTTACTCCGTTAAGAGGACGACAGCATGATCCGGAAACGTGTGACGCGGTTTTCCGAACAGATCATGCTCAAACAAACCCTCTAGCTGCCGCTCTTGCGAGACGCTTTCTCTTCCAACCCAGACATATTCGTGCGCTTGTCCAGCGCCGCTTCCACTTCTTCTAGTTTTACGCCGCGCGCCTTGAGCAGCACAAGGAAGTGATAGAGCAGGTCGGCACCCTCGGCGATCAGATGCGCGCGATCGTTTTCGACTGCTGCGATTACGGTTTCGACTGCTTCCTCACCGAACTTCTTGGCGCAATGTTCGGCGCCCTTGTCGAGAAGCTTGCGGGTATAGGAGGCCTCGCCACCGGAGGCCGCGCGGGCATCGATGGTCTCGGCGAGATCGTGGATGGTGAAACGCGGCATACGGAATACTCAGAAACATAAGCCTAGAAGCCCGCAGGCCTCTTTCTAGCATTATTCAGAACGGGAGTCGTCAGGCATCCAGGCGCATGGGCAGTCCGCGCCGGGCCATGTGCTCCTTGGCTTCGCGGATGGTGAACTCCCCGAAATGGAAGATCGAAGCCGCCAGCACGGCGGTGGCACGCCCATCCCGGATCCCGTCGACGAGGTGGTCGAGATTGCCGACGCCGCCCGAGGCAATCACGGGAACGGGGACGCTGTCGGCGATCGCCCGGGTCAGCGGGATGTCAAAGCCCTGCCGCGTGCCGTCGCGGTCCATCGAGGTGAGCAGGATTTCACCCGCCCCGAGCGAGACCACTTCCTGGGCATATTCGATGGCGTCGATGCCGGTCGAGTTGCGGCCGCCATGGGTGAAAATCTCCCAGCGATCGCCGCCCGGGCGCTTGACCCGCTTGGCGTCGATCGCGACGACGACGCACTGCTCGCCGAACTTCTCGGCAGCTTCCTTGACGAACTCGCGCCGCGACACCGCGGCGCTGTTGATCGAGACCTTGTCGGCGCCGGCGCGCAGCAGCGTCTTGATGTCGTTGACCTCGCGCACCCCGCCGCCGACGGTCACCGGCATGAAGCAGGCCTCCGCGGTGCGCCGGACCACGTCCAGCATGATGCCGCGGTTCTCATGGGTCGCGGTGATGTCGAGGAAGGTCAGCTCGTCGGCGCCGGCGGCATCATAGGCGATCGCGGCTTCGACGGGATCGCCGGCATCCCTGAGGTCGACGAAGTTGACGCCCTTGACGACGCGGCCGTCCTTGACGTCGAGGCAGGGGATCACGCGCACCTTGAACATGTGTCAGCTCCCAGGCGCGCGTGCATCGCGGATCAAGGTGAGGGCGGCAGCCGGATCGAGCCGGCCGTCGTAGAGCGCGCGGCCGGCGATCGCACCGGCGAGCTTTTTCGCCCGCGGCGTCAGCATCGCCTTCACGTCCTCGATCGAGGCAAGACCGCCGGAGGCAATCACGGGAATCGAGATGGCGTCGGCAAGCGCGATGGTCGCGTCCAGGTTCAGGCCTTTCAGCAGGCCGTCGCGCGCGATGTCGGTGAAGATGATGGCGGCAACACCGGCATCCTCGAACCGCTTTGCGATCTCGAGCACCGTGACTTGCGACGTCTCGGCCCAGCCTTCGACGGCGACCTTGCCGTCACGGGCGTCGAGGCCGACCGCAACACGGCCGGGGAATTTCTTCGCCGCGGCCTTCACCAGCTCCGGATCGCGCACCGCGGCCGTGCCGATGATGACGCGAGTGATGCCCTTCTCCAGCCAGGCTTCGACGGTCGCGAGATCGCGAATGCCGCCGCCGAGCTGCACCGGGATCTTGATCGTCTTCAGCATCGCCTCGACGGCCGGCGCATTCACCGGCTTGCCGGCGAAGGCGCCGTCGAGATCGACGACGTGGAGATACTCAAAGCCCTGCTCGGCGAAGCTCTGCGCCTGCGCGGCTGGATTGAGGTTGAACACGGTCGCGCGCGCCATGTCGCCTTGCTCGAGGCGCACGCACTGGCCGGTCTTGAGGTCGATGGCAGGAAAGAGAATCACGGTTTCCATCGCAAAAAGTTCGAGATCAGGGCCAGGCCAAAACGCTGGCTCTTCTCGGGGTGAAACTGCGTGCCGATGGCGGTGTCTTTCGCGACGATCGCGGTGACGGGACCACCATAGTCGGCGCGCGCGAGCACGTCCGCTTCATGGGCGGCGTTGAGGTGATAGGAGTGCACGAAATAAGCGTGCTGGCCCTTGGGGCCGAGCGACAGCTTGTTCAGCACCGGATGCTCCTTCAGCACGTCGAGCGTATTCCAGCCCATGTGCGGAATCTTCAGGCTCTCGTCGCGCGGCGTGATCTTCTCGACGTCGCCGCCGATCCAGTTCAGCCCTTCGGTGACCACGTGTTCCTTGCCGCGGCTCGCCATCAGCTGCATGCCGACGCAGATGCCGAAGAACGGCCGCGCCTTGACGCGCACGGCTTCGGTGATCGCTTCGACCATGCCGTTGACGGCATCGAGACCGCGCCGGCAATCGGCGAAGGCGCCGACGCCCGGCAACACCAGACGGTCGGCGCTGTAGGCCTGGTCCGGATCGCTGGTGACGAACACCTTCTGCGGATTCTCCAGGCTGCGCGCGGCACGCTCAAACGCCTTGGCGGCGGAATGCAGATTCCCGGAACCGTAATCGATGATGGCGACGCTCATCTTGACCCTCCCGGTTCTGGAAATAATCCAATGATGCCGCCGGCCGGAATCGGCGGCGGATTCGAAAATTGCTGACCCGGCACGTTGCGGGTCGGCGGCGGGCCGCCGCGATCGACGGCCCATTGATCGTTGACGATGCCGCGTTGCTTCTGGCTCCAGCGCTCGAAGAAGCGCCGCTCGGCGGTATCCTCATCATCGGCGACGACGACGTCGAGCTGCCGCCACTTGCCGCGCGACAGCGTCCAGCGGCGCAGGCTCGAGGCCTCGAACCCCATCAGCAGGGCGACGATGACGTTGGCGAAGAAGATCGATCTGCGGCCGACGCCGAGGCTATGCAGCCCCGCATCGAACGCGGCGAGAAAGACGATCCAGCCGATCAGGGCGAGCCAAAGCCTGTTCCAGAGCAGCCAGACCGGGCCGAAGATCATCGCCCAGAAATGGAAGCCGTCGCGCACGAACACGAACTTGTCGGTCGCGCGCAGATCGGCCCCGCCTGGGGTAGGAGCATGAACTGTGTAGACAGGCATTTTCGATGCCCCGTGCTCGAGAATTGAGTAGATAGCCGCAGGCAACGCCTGGCCACCAAGACGGGATGTCAGCCGCCGAGCGAGCCCTTGGTGGACGGGATCTCGCCCGCCGCCTTGGGATCGATCGCAACGGCGGTGCGCAGCGCCCGCGCCAGGCCCTTGAAGCAGGACTCGGCGATATGGTGGCTGTTATCGCCATATAAGGTCTCGACGTGCAGAGTCACGCCGGCGTTGATGGCGAAGGCCTGGAACCACTCACGCACCAGCTCGGTGTCGAACTCACCGATCTTGTCGCGGGGGAAGTCGGCCTTGAACACCAGGAACGGGCGGCCCGAAATGTCGATGACCACGCGCGACAGCGTCTCGTCCATGGGCATGTGCACGCCGGCGTAGCGGGTGATGCCCGCCATGTTGCCGAGCGCCTGCTTGACCGCCTGGCCGAGCGCGATGCCGGTGTCTTCGGTGGTATGGTGATAGTCAATGTGCAGATCGCCCACCGCCTTGACCGTGAGGTCGATGCGGGAATGGCGGGCGAGGAGATCGAGCATATGGTCGAAAAAGCCGATGCCGGTCGCAATATTGGCCACGCCGGTGCCATCGAGGTTCACGGAGACCTCGATGTCGGTTTCCTTGGTCTTGCGCTTGATCGTCGCGGTGCGCATTGAAAGCTGGTTTCCATCCTGGCTTGAGGGCCGAAAACGGCGGTCTTTTAACAGTCAAATGACGCCTTCGCTACTGCGGGAACGGCTGGCCGGCCTCTACTTCTGCCTATGGTGAGCGAATTTGAGGCCGGAACGGTCCGTTGTGCGCCAGTTGTCCCTTTGGCCCCGACCGCCTAAATCAGGCCGGACAACGAGGGTTATGATGCAAGATTCCCAGAACAGCTCGCCGGTCTGGCACGGCACCACGATTTTGACGGTCCGCAAGGGTGGCAGGGTGGTGATCGGCGGCGACGGCCAGGTCTCGATCGGCCAGACCGTGATCAAATCCAACGCCAAAAAGGTCCGGAAACTCGGCAAGGGCGACGTGATCGGCGGCTTTGCCGGCGCCACGGCCGACGCCTTCACGCTGTTTGAGCGGTTGGAATCCAAGCTCGAGCAGTACCCGGGGCAGCTGACCCGGGCGGCCGTGGAGCTCGCCAAGGACTGGCGCACCGACCGTTACCTCCGCCGGCTGGAGGCCATGATGATCGTGGCCGACAAGGACGTCTCGCTGGTGCTGACTGGCACCGGCGACGTGCTCGAGCCCGAGGCTGGCGTGATGGCGATCGGCTCCGGCGGCAATTACGCGCTGGCCGCGGCCCGCGCCCTGATCGACACCGACAAGGACGCCGAGACCATCGTCCGCCGCTCGCTCGACATCGCCGCCGACATCTGCGTCTACACCAACCGCAACGTCACCATCGAAGCGCTGACGGCCGGATAGAGGATCCAACTGTGGATGAACAGTGTAGCCCCGGTCTCGGTCTAACCTCTCCCGCCTGCGGGAGAGGTCGACGCGCAGCGTCGGGTGAGGGCTCTCGCCTCTTGGGGGTTCTCGCGAGTGGAGACACCCTCTCCCCAACCCTCTCCCGCAAGCGGGAGAGGGAGCACACTGCCGCTTGGGCATGACGCTCCCGCCCGCCAAGAGCGCCAGGACGGCGACCCCCGCTACCTATTGGGTCGGCATCGCGCTGCTGTTGCTGGCGCTGCAGGCCTCGATCCTGTTTGCGATGGGGCGGGTGCCGATCTGCACCTGCGGCTACGTCAAGCTCTGGCACGGCGTGGTGAACAGCTCGGAGAACTCCCAGCACATCGCCGACTGGTACAGTTTTTCGCATGTGCTGCACGGCTTCCTGTTCTACGGGCTGACGTGGCTGTTGTTCTCGCGGCGCTTAACCTGGCCCGCACGGCTGATCATCGCGATGCTGATCGAGGGCGCGTGGGAGATCGTCGAGAACTCGCCGTTCATCATCGAGCGTTACCGCGCCGGCACGATCTCGCTGGATTATTTCGGCGACAGCATCGTCAACTCGGTGTCGGACACGCTGTTCATGGTGCTGGGGTTCCTCACCGCGCGCGTGCTGCCTGTCGCAGCGACCGTCACGCTTGGCCTTGCCTTCGAGATCATGCTGGCGCTGCACATTCGCGACAATCTGACGCTCAACGTCCTGATGCTCATCCATCCAATCGAGGCCGTGAAGCAATGGCAATCCGGTCCGCCGATCATTTGACGACCCAAAAAAGCGGCTTGTCCCAGCCGGCTTCCAATCCTAGCTAAGGTCCCATGACAGACTTCTCTCCCCGTGAAATCGTTTCCGAACTCGACCGTTTCATCGTCGGCCAGGCCGACGCCAAGCGCGCCGTCTCGATCGCGCTGCGCAACCGCTGGCGCCGGCAGCAGCTCACCGGCTCCTTGCGCGAGGAAGTGCTGCCGAAGAACATCCTGATGATCGGCCCGACCGGCGTCGGCAAAACCGAGATTGCACGACGATTGGCGAAACTGGCGAACGCGCCGTTCCTGAAGGTCGAGGCGACGAAGTTCACCGAGGTCGGCTATGTCGGCCGCGACGTCGAGCAGATCGTGCGCGATCTCGTCGAGGTCGCGATCGCCCAGGTGCGCGAGAAGAAGCGCAAGGACGTGCAGGCGCGGGCCCAGCTCGCAGCGGAAGAGCGCGTGCTCGATGCGCTGGTCGGCGCCAATGCCAGCTCGGCGACGCGCGAGTCGTTCCGCAAGAAGCTGCGCGCCGGCGAGCTCAACGACAAGGAAATCGAGATCGAGACCCAGTCGTCCGGCGGCGGCATGCCGATGTTCGAAATCCCGGGCATGCCGGGCGCGCAGATGGGCGCGATCTCGATCGGCGATATCTTTGGCAAGATGGGCGGCCGCAGCAAGACGCGGCGGCTGACGGTCGAGGGCTCGCACGAGATCCTCGTCAACGAGGAGTCCGACAAGCTGCTGGACACCGATCAGCTGACGCTGGAGGCGATCAGCGCGGTCGAGAACAACGGCATCGTGTTCCTCGACGAGATCGACAAGATCTGCGCCCGTGACGGCCGTGTCGGCGGCGACGTCTCGCGCGAGGGCGTGCAGCGCGATCTGCTGCCGCTGATCGAGGGCACCACGGTCTCGACCAAGCATGGCGCGGTGAAGACCGACCACATCCTGTTCATTGCCTCCGGCGCCTTCCACGTCGCCAAGCCGTCCGACCTGTTGCCGGAATTGCAGGGCCGCCTGCCGATCCGCGTCGAGCTGCAGGCGCTGACCCGCGACGACATGCGCCGCATCCTGACCGAGCCCGAGGCCTCGCTGATCAAGCAATACGTCGCGCTGATGCAGACCGAGGGCGTCACGCTAGACATCACCGACGACGCCGTCGACGCGCTGGCCGACGTCGCGGTCGCCGTCAATTCCACCGTCGAGAACATCGGCGCAAGGCGGCTGCAGACCGTGATGGAGCGGGTGCTGGACGAGATCTCCTTCACCGCCCCCGACCGCAACGGCGAGACCGTCCGGGTCGATGCCGATTTCGTCCAGAAGCACGTCGGCGACCTCGCCAAGAACGCGGATTTGAGCCGGTTTATTTTGTAATTTCGGGCTGCCGCGCTATTGATTCCGGCGTCGTCCCGGCGAAGGCCGGGACCAATACTCCCTGACGGTCATTGTAGAAAATATAGCGGCCCCAGCGTTGCCTCAAAACGAACATTCGTGGTTATGGGTCCCGGCCTTCGCCGGGACGACGGCGGAGTGTGGCGCGCCGCTGGTGCCACATGCTCGCTAGCGTCCAGAAAAACCCCTGGCGGCTGCTGCTCGCGATCAACGTGGCGGTCATCGTCGGCGTGTTCATTCACAAGATCAAGCTGCCGCCCTACGTCCCCTACGTCCACCTCCTCGTTGACTACCATTTCGGCTTCATCAAGCGCGCGCTGATCGGGGCGATCGTGGCGCTGTTCACGGCCAGGGTGCCGGTCTGGCTGGTGTTCGCACTCGGCGGGACGACGTGGCTGATAACGCTCGGGCTCTACGCAAGACTGTTTCAGAAGACGTTCGGCTTCACGCAAAAGACGCTGCCGCTGTTCGTCTTCATCGCGGGCTCGCCGTTCTTCCTGAAAAACTTCATGCACACGCTCGGCCATTTCGACATCTATGGCTGCGCGCTGGCGATCATCCTGCTGCTGATGCCGGCGGGCTCGTTGCTGTTCGTGGCGACGGCCGCGCTGTTCTCGATCATTCTCGTCCTGATCCACCACATCCATCTGCTGATGTATGTGCCGACGGTCATCACCATCGTCGTGACCCGGCATTATTTCGCTCACGGCCTCAATCGCGGCAATCTCGTCGTCGGCATCATCGCCCTCGCCGCTGTTTCCGCGCTGTTCTTCGCCGCGCAATTCCTCGGAACGATGCCGATCCCGGAAGCCGATTTCGTCGCGTATCTGAAGACCCGGATGGTCGATCCCTCGCGCACCGATCTCCTGCAGTTCAGCTACATCTGGTACCAGCCGCTGGCGAAGGAGATTACGGACACCTGGGCCTGGCTGCCGCACAACAGCCTCGGCTTGCCCGTGTTTGCCCTGCTGATCTGGCTGCACGCGCCGCTGTGGCGCTATTTTGCGAAGCTGATCGGCGCGCTCGCAAGCGAGACCCACCGCAGGCTCGTCATCGCGGCCCTGGTCGGAATCAGCCTCGCCTATCTCGTGATGTTCGCGATGGTGTTCGACTATTCGCGCTGGATCTCGAACTGGGCCGTCTGCATGGTCCTGATCCTGCATGCCGTGAAGATGTTGCCGGCAAGACAGCAGGCAGCGCTGATCCCGGAGGGGGATCAGAAGACGAATGTCTTCGGCTTGATCATCACCCTGATCCCGCGCGTCGGGATCGTCCGGCCGTTTTAGATTTCACGATGTCGCGAAACGGCTGGTGCGCTCCCTCTCCCGCAAGCGGGAGAATCAAGAGGAGCCCGGAGCTAGCTCGGTCCGCTAAAACCGCGCCCGCCTGATCCGCACGTAAAGCGCGCCCTCGCCGCCGTGGCCGATGGCGGCCTCCTCGAACCCGACGACGAAGGCGCGAAACTCCGGCAGGCTCAGCCATTCCGGCACCTGGCGCCGGAGCACGCCGCTTTCGCCGCCGCTCCGTCCCTTGCCGGTGATGACGAGCACGAAGGTCAGGCCGTCGTGATGCGCGCGGTGCAGGAAACCGGTGAGAGCGCGATGGGCGCGCATCTGGGTCATGCCGTGCAGATCGAGCCGCGCCTCGATCTCGCTGCGGCCGCGCGACAGTTTTGTGCGCTCGCGCTTGCCGAGCGGGGCCAGCGGCGGGATCGCCGGCTTTGCGGGACGTAGGGCTGGCGCAGCAATCAAGGGCCGCGGCGACAGCGCGGGCTTGGCAATGGGCATTGCTGGCGCGGGCTCGGCGCGCGGCCCGCTGTGCAGCTTGGCCGTACGATGCTTTCGCAGCGGCTTGACCTGCCTTGCGACGAGCTCCCACAGCTCGCGGTCTTCGTCGGTGAGCACACGACGGCGCGGGGAGGGACGCGGAGGATCCAGCACGGGCGGACGGGACGATCGCTTCATTGCTGGTGGGAACGACTTTTCATGTGCCTGCGCGGTTCGCGGACAGGCTCTATCACAGGACGCGGCGCCGGCAACGGCACCGGGCCTGCGATGGCGACGGTCTCGCCCTTCGGGTCCTTGGCGGGATCGCTCTGCGGAAACAGCTTTGCGATCTTTTCCGACGGGCGCGGATCCGGCACCGGCAATCGCGCCGCGCGCAACGCCGGATCAAGGCTCTTCGGCACCAGCATCACAAAATGCATGGGGTGACGGAGCCGGCCCGAGACGCGGCCGGCGTCAGCACCGGCACCGAAATAGAGATCGGCGCGCGCGGGGCCGATGATGGCCGAGCCGGTATCCTGCGCGATCATCAGGCGATGGAACGGGGTTTTGGCGCGGTCGGACTCGATCGGCAGCTCACCCTCGATGAAGAACGGCGTGCCATAGACATGCAGCGATTTATCGACCGCGATCGAGCGGCCGGCTGTCAGCGGAATGCCCTGCGCCCCGACCGCCTCGTCCTTGTCGGAGAGATTGACCTCGCGGAAGAAGATGTAGGACCGGTTCTGGCGCCGCAGCTCCTTGGCACCGTCGGAGTTTTGGGCCATCCATTCCCTGATCTTCTGCATCGACATCTCTTCCTTCGGAATGATGCCGCGCTCGATCAGCACGCGCCCGACGGCGGTGTAGGGATAGCCGTTATAGGAATCGTAGTTGAGGCGGATGGTGCCGCCGTCGTCGAACTTGATCCGCGCCGAGCCCTGGATCTGGGCGAACAGAAGATCCGTCGGGTCCTTCAGCCAGGCGATCTCGAGACCGCGGCCGGCGATCTTGCCGTCCTCGATCTCGCCACGGTCGTAATAGGGCACGAGCTTGCGGCGGCCGATCTTGCGATAGACCGATCCCTTGTTCGGCAAGCTGACCGAGGCCTGATTGTAGCCGCGCACGAACAGGTTCGAGGGGCGGCGATAGACCGGGACGTTGTAGACCTCGGTCTGCGTGCGCGATCCCTCCAGCACCGGCTCGTAATAGCCGGTGACGAAACCATCGGGCTCGCCGAGACGCGAGATGCGCAGCGGCGAGAAATTGTCCTCGAAGAACGTTTTGGCTTTCGCGTCGTCGGTCAGATCGAGCGATTTGGCGGCCCTGCAGGGTTCGCTCAGCGAGCTGCCCAGAGCCTTGAGTTCAAGTGCCTTGGGCTCGGGCGCGCCGGTCTGCGCATTGATCGAACGGCAGCTGGCGCGAAAGGTCTTGTACGCCGCGAGATGGTCGTCGTCGCTCCAGCCCTTCACGTCAGCCCAGATCAGCGGCAGATATTGCGCAGCGGGAATTTCGAACGGAAGAGGGAGCTGCGGATAGGGCAAGGCCCGCGGAGGAACCGCAGCCACATCGGGCAGGTGATGATAATGGCTGCGGTAGTGGCGCCGCGCAGCCTCGGCGCCAAGCGAAAAAGAAGCCAGCACGACGAGACCTGCGCAAAGCGCGGTCGCGCTGTTCTTCAGAAGGATCTTAATTCGCGCTTCCGGTGCCAACCAGCTTCCAGTTCGGATCGCGAGAGGTGGTGTCGCGGGCGAAAGTCCAGATGTCGGTAATGTCGGCGACCTTGTCGGCGTTGCCGTCGACGATGTTGCCGGCCTTGTCACGGGTGACCGAGATCATCTGCGAGACGAAGCGCACGGTGAGCTGGGCCGTACGGTCGCGCAGCTCGGCGCCCACGAGCTCGGCCTTGTCGATCGAGACGAAGCGCGTCTCGGTCTTCTGCTCGTTCTTCTCGCGGTCCTTGATCGCGGCGTCGAAGCTCTCATAGACCTCGGACGACAAGAGGTCGCGCAATGCGCGGCGATCGCCATTGGCAAAGGCCAGCACGATCATCTCATAGGCACCGCGGGCGCCTGAGATGAAATGGCGCGGATCGAAGGTGGAATCCTTGTCGACGATGGCATCGAGACCCTGGGCCAGCGCGGTGCCCGGCTCGGTCAGGCCCTTCCAGCGGTCGGAGGGCGGGGCCGGCTCGGCGGTCGGCGCCAACGGCGGCTGGTCGATCACCTTGCCCGGCATAGTCACGACGTTCTTGTCCGGGGCACTCCCGAGCGCATTGCGCGCCGTGCGGTCGAACGGCGGCCGCTCATTGCCGGTCCGTTGTCCCAACACGCTGCGCAGCCGCAGGAAGATAAAGACCGCCAGCGCAAGGAAGATGATGGTGTAGATGTCCACGTCGTATCGCTTTCTGGTCTTTACTCAGGTCTGCTTTGGGGTCGTTGCCGGGAAAATCAATCCGGCCAGTAGACCGTTCCATACCCGAACGGCAAGACTACATCACCATTTAGGCCCGCGCGTCACGTCCGCCGGATGTAGGCACGAAATCTGGCCCGGCCAATGGCGCCTTTTGGCACAGCGGCAAGTGTAGCGCGTTTTATGCTTAAGGGGAAACCCGATCGTGGGCGGAAATCGCGCATCTTCAAGCGTTTAACGTGCGATTTGGCGTCCGGGGCGGGTCAAGGGCTGCAAGTCTGGTTGCGGCCGGGATCGGCGCCGCGAAGCCGTTCGTCCTTGTGGAACGAGGCAGCCCTATGTTAGCCAACCGCCGCGAAATTCAGCCCAAATCGGGTAAGGAGACACTTTGATGACCAACGGTAACGGCAACCCTCCCGACGCGGCCCAGGCTCCCCAGCTCAACGTGCTGGCGCAGTATACCAAGGACCTCTCGTTCGAAAACCCGAACGCGCCGACCTCGCTGCAGCCGCAGACCCAGCCGCCCCAGATCAACATCCAGATCAATGTCAGCGCCAACAATCTCAGCGAAACCGAGTTCGAGGTGACGCTGTCGGTCGACGGCAAGGCCGAGACCGCCGGTAAGGTGATGTTCTCGTTCGAGCTCGCCTATGCCGGCGTGTTCCGGATCGCGAATGTGCCGAAGGAGAACCTGCACCCGCTGGTCATGATCGAATGCCCGCGGCTGCTGTTCCCGTTCGCGCGCGAAATCATCGCGACCGCCGTGCGCGACGGTGGGTTCCCGCCGCTGATGCTCGACCCGGTCGACTTCGTCGGCCTCTATCGCCAGAACATGGAGCGGCAGATGGCCGCCGGTGGTCAGGTCGGTCAGGCCTAATAAGCAGGCTCTAACCAGCTGGAGGGGCGACTGGAGCGGCGAGGTACTCGTTCCAGATCGCCTTTTCGCCCATCGTGGCGATGAAGGCCCGATGCGCCTCGCGCTCGGCGTCCGATACCCGCGGCGCGAGCGGCACCTGCCGCTGCCGCCGCGGCGCATCGCCAGCCGCATTGACGCGAATCTCCTGGGCTTCCGAAGCCAGCAGGAGCTGCGATTGCCGCGCCCCCACCAGATCGACATAGACCTCCGCGAGCAGCTCGGAATCGAGCAGCGCGCCGTGCTTGGTACGGTGTGAATTGTCGATCGAGTAGCGCGAGCAGAGATCGTCAAGCCGGTTCGACACGCCGGGATGCTTGCGCCGCGCCAGCAGCAGCGTATCGACCAGCCGCTCGCGCGGGATCGCCGGGCGCTTGATCCGGTCGAGCTCGGCATTGATGAAGCTGATGTCGAACGAGGCGTTGTGGATCACGAGCGGCGCATCGCCGATGAATTCCAGAAACGCGTCGACGACCTCGTGGAACAGCGGTTTCGTCGAGAGAAACTCGGCCGACAGTCCGTGCACGGCAAAGGCTTCCGCCGGCATGTCCCGCTCGGGATTGATGTAGACGTGGTACGTCTGTCCCGTCGGCATGCGATTGAAGATCTCGACACAGCCGATTTCGACCAGGCGATCGCCGCGAAGCGGATCGAGGCCGGTGGTTTCGGTATCGAGAACGATTTCACGCATGATCTTGAGACGCCGTGAACGAAGCCTTGCAAGGCGGCGAATCAGGCCCGCCGCTGCGGCATCT
This sequence comes from Bradyrhizobium manausense, assembly GCF_018130615.1. Lineage (GTDB taxonomy): Bacteria > Pseudomonadota > Alphaproteobacteria > Rhizobiales > Xanthobacteraceae > Bradyrhizobium > Bradyrhizobium manausense_A. Next base: position 254,416 of record NZ_JAFCKB010000001.1, on the reverse strand, counting down.
TAACGACCTCGGCCAGGATGTGCGTGATTTGCGCGCGCACCGGCTCCAGTCCATGGGATGTATCCACCACGAAATCGGCCCGCTTGCGCTTTTCGGCGTCGGGCATCTGCTTGGCGATGATGGCGTCGAGCCTGGCCTCATCCATGGTTCCCCGCGCGAGCACGCGCTCGCGCTGCAATTCCGGCGAGGTCGAGACCACGACCACGGCATCCACGCGCTTCTCGCCTCCGGTTTCGAACAGCAGCGGGATATCCAGAACCACGACCGGCGCCCTGGCTGCTTCCGCATCGGCAAAGAATTTCTGACGGGAGGCGCCGAGCATGGGATGGACGATCTGCTCGAGTTGCTTGATCGCGGCGGGATCGTGCACGACGCGCGCGGACAGTTTGGGACGATCGACCTTGCCGTTCGCGGTGGTGCCGGGGAAGGCGGCCTCGATCGCGGGCGCGGCCTCGCCTTCATAGAGCTGATGGACGGCGGCATCCGCGTCGTAGACGGGCACGCCAGCCTCCGCGAACAACTTTGCGGTGGTGGATTTGCCCATTCCGATCGAGCCGGTCAATCCGAGAATCCGCATCAGCGCAAGACCATCCCTGTCAGTCACACCGCAACTAGCCGCTCGCGCCGCAGGAACGCAAGCAGCGGCAGCAGGGGCAGGCCGAGAATGGTGAAATGGTCGCCCTCGGTGCGCTCGAACAGATGAATGCCAAGGCCTTCGAGCTGATAGGCTCCGACGCTTGTGATGACGGCGTTGCCGGCGGTGTCCAGATAGGCTGACAGCTCTGCCTCGGTCATGTCGCGCATCGTCATGCGCGCAACCGAGACATCCTCGAAAACAATCTTGCCGTCATGCGCTACGGCGACCGCGGAATTCAGCTCGTGCGTATTGCCCGCAAGATCGCGCAATTGGGCCAGTGCCGCTGCACGGCCAGCAGGCTTGTTGAACAGGCGATCACCGAGCGCCAGCGTCTGGTCAGCGCCGATCACATAGCTTCCGGGACGTTTGGCTGAGACTGCTTTTGCTTTCTCACGCGCCAGCAGGAGACCGATCTCGCGCGGATTCGAAAGTTTCGACGCTGACTGAATGCCGCGCTCGTCGATGTCGGCAGTCATAGCCTGGAATTCGAGCCCGGCGTTCGCCAGCAGCATTTTTCGCGCGCTGCTTTGCGACGCCAGGATCAAGGGAGATGTGCCACGCCAAAGACCCATCGCAAAAAACTATTCCCAAAAACTATTCAGAAGGCCGGTTGCGCTGGCGATCGCTGTAGAGCTTCATGATCGCCGCCGCGGTTTCCTCGATCGAGCGTCGCGTGACGTCCAGCAGCGGCCAGTCGTGCTTGGCGCTCAGCTTGCGCGCAAACGCCACCTCCTCGGTGACCGATTGCTTGTCGGTATAGGTGTCACTGCCGGATTCGGCGCCCATCGAGAGCAGGCGGTTCTGACGGATCTGGATCAGGCGTTCCGGCGTCGCATGAAGGCTCACCACCAGCGGCTTAGTGAGCGTCTCCAGCTGTGCCGGCACTGGGATGCCCGGAACCAGCGGCACGTTGGCGGTGCGAATGCCGCGGTTGGCGAGATAGATCGACGTCGGCGTCTTCGAGGTGCGGGACACCCCGACCAAGACGACGTCGGCCTCCTCGAGCCCTTCGACATGCTGGCCGTCATCATGGATCATCGTGTAGTTCAGTGCGTCGATGCGCTTGAAATATTCCGCATTGAGCACGTGCTGCGCACCGACACGACCGGTGGTCGCCGCGCCAAGATAGGCTTCGAACAATTGCATGACCGGGCCGATGATCGAGAGGCTCGGAACATTGATCGCCTTGCACTTGTCCTCGAGCCTGGAAACCAGGTCTTTCTCCAGCAGCGTGAACAGCACGATACCCGGCGCTTCCTCGATCTCGTCGAGCACGCGGTCGAGCTGCTTCTGGCTGCGCACCAGCGGATAGACATGCTCGACCGGCGTGACGTTGGCGTATTGCGCAGCGACGGCGCGTGCGACCGTGATCAGGGTCTCACCGGTGGAGTCGGACACGAGGTGCAGATGGAAATAATTGCTCGAGGTCGGCACAAAAACTCTTTGTATGAAGTCGGTGTGGTTTGTGGATTTCTGTGGAGCTTAACCCCTCGGAAAGGGTTGCGCGACACCGGGGGCGGGACAAGTGCCAAATTTCTTCACACCACTGTCCGTCAGAACAAGTCCGGCGGCCTGTCGAGAGAGAAGCGGGATTGCGCCGACAACCCCCTTGATAGGCTGCGGATAGAAATGCGCAAGCCTTTGAGCCCGGACCATTTATCCGGCCAGACGGGAACCGGCAGGGACATGTTGATGGATGTGAACAAGCGCACGCGAACGCGCGAACGGCGTTGTGTGAGTCCAATCCACGGTCACTCAGACTCAAACCTTAAGAATCTAAGATTCTAGATTTGAGGAAGGCGCTACGGACGGATATGTGTGCAGGCGAGACCTTAACGAGTTCTTACTATCCCCAGATCGCCAAGCGGCTGGGCACAAAGGCGGACGCCGGACATGTTTGAAGACGTCTATCTCTGGATCAAGGCTCTGCACGTGATCGCGGTCATCGCCTGGATGGCCGGTATGCTCTATCTGCCGCGGCTGTTCGTTTATCATTGCGAGGCCCAGATCGGCTCGAAACAGTCCGAAACCTTCAAGGTGATGGAACGCCGCCTGCTGAAGGCGATCATCAATCCGGCCATGATCATCACGTGGGTCGCCGGGCTCTATCTTGCCTGGTCCGGTCATTGGTTCACGTTCGGCTGGCTGCATGTCAAATTGGCAATGGTGCTTGCAATGTCTGCGGTCCACGGCTTTTTTTCCCGCTGGATGAAGGACTTCGCCGCCGACCGGCGTCCCTATAATCAGAGATTCTTTCGGATTATCAATGAGGTACCGACCGTCCTGATGATCATCATCGTCATCATGGTGATCGTGAAGCCGTTCTAGGCAGGAATCGTGAACGATCGCTCAGCGCTTCGGCTTGCGGAGCGGGAAGCTATTTTCTATATTGTCGATATCCCACCCAACGCAGGCGGATGTGGTTGTGTCTGAGCTTTTCAGAGGCCGGACACCGCATCAGGTTTGAAGCCCCCCGGGCACTTAACCTTGCCAGACCTGCGGACCTTACCTTCTCACGTCCGCATTTCAGAGCCTCCTCGCACCCCCTCCCTAAAGGTTACCTCACAGGACCACCCCAATGCGGGAAATTAAACTCGAAGACCTCAAGTCCAAAACGCCGGCCGAGCTCGTCTCGTTTGCGGAGGAGAATGGGGTCGAGAACGCCAGCACCATGCGCAAGCAGGAGCTGCTGTTCGCCATCCTCAAGCAGCTGGCGCTGGCCGAGACTGACATCGTTGGCCAAGGCGTCGTCGAGGTGCTCTCCGACGGCTTCGGCTTTCTCCGTTCGCCCGATGCGAATTATCTGCCGGGCCCCGACGACATCTACGTTTCGCCTTCGCAGATCCGCCGTTTCGGTTTGCGCACCGGCGACACCATCGAAGGCCACATTCGCAGCCCGAAAGAGGGCGAACGCTATTTTGCGCTGCTGAAGGTCAACACGCTCAATTTCGAGGATCCGGAAAAGGCCAAGCACAAGGTCAATTTCGACAACCTGACGCCGCTGTTTCCGAATCAGCGTTTCCGCATGGAAATCGATGATCCGACGCGGAAAGACCTGTCCGCACGCGTCATCGACATCGTCGCACCCATCGGCAAGGGCCAGCGCGCGCTGATCGTCGCGCCGCCGCGCACGGGTAAAACCGTGCTGATGCAGAACATCGCGCACTCGATCACGCACAACCATCCCGAATGCTATCTGATCGTGCTGCTGATCGACGAGCGTCCGGAAGAAGTCACGGACATGCAACGTTCGGTGAAGGGAGAGGTCGTGTCGTCGACCTTCGACGAGCCGGCGGTGCGCCACGTCCAGGTCGCTGAAATGGTGATCGAGAAGGCCAAGCGCCTGGTCGAGCATGGCCGCGACGTCGTGATCCTGCTCGATTCGATCACCCGCCTCGGCCGCGCCTACAACACCGTTGTGCCGTCATCCGGCAAGGTGCTGACCGGCGGTGTCGATGCCAACGCGCTGCAGCGTCCGAAGCGCTTCTTCGGTGCCGCTCGTAACATCGAGGAGGGCGGCTCGCTGACCATCATCGCGACCGCGCTGGTCGATACCGGCAGCCGGATGGACGAGGTCATCTTCGAAGAGTTCAAGGGCACCGGTAACTCGGAACTGATCCTGGACCGCAAGGTCTCGGACAAGCGCACCTTCCCGGCGATCGACATCTCGCGCTCCGGCACCCGCAAGGAGGAGCTCATCACCGATCCGCAGGTGCTCAAGAAGATGTACGTCCTCCGCCGCATCCTCAATCCGATGGGCACGATGGATGCGATCGACTTCCTGCTCGACAAGCTGCGCTCGACCAAGAGCAATTCGGAGTTTTTCGACTCCATGAACACCTGAGCCTGGGTGCAGCAAAGGTTTCGAGGGCGCCTTCGGGCGCCCTTTTCTTTTGTGCAGCTTTGCTGCGGGCAAAGTGCAGCATGGTGGGCTTCTCCGTCGCTGCACCGGCTCCTTATTATCCCCTTGATATTTCGAGCTAATGCTCGAATCGCGGTGGGCTGAGCATGTCGGGCGATATCGATCTTGCAGCAAAATGAAGGGCTTATATTGCGGTGCGGTATTGCGGTTGCTGCGGGCTGGTCGCAGCAAAAAGGAGGCCGGGCGGACCAGAGCGTTCCGTTTGCCTTTTCCCGGCCAGCCGGACAAATAGGCCATGCACCCGCGAGAGCAGACCATTTTTGCGTTGTCGTCCGGCCGACCGCCGAGCGCGGTCGCGCTGGTGCGCGTTTCGGGTCCGCAAGCCGGCCTGGTGCTGACGACGCTGGCGGGCGAGCTTCCGGCGCCACGGCAGGCCAGCCGCCGCATGCTTCATGATGGCGCGGGCCAGCCGATCGACGATGCGGTGGTGCTCTGGTTCCCGGGACCGGCGAGCGCGACCGGCGAGGATGTCGCCGAATTTCACGTTCATGGCGGACGCGCGGTGCTGGCCGCGCTCTTCGCGGCTATTTCGATAATTCCGAATTCACGTGCAGCCGAGCCCGGCGAGTTCACGCGTCGCGCCTTCGAGAACGGCAAGCTCGATCTGACCGAGGCGGAAGGCCTCGACGATCTCATCCACGCCGACACCGACCGCCAGCGCCGCCAGGCCCTGCGCCAGTTGCAAGGCCTGCTCGGCAATCGCGCGCGCGACTGGCGCGAGCGCATCATCGAGGCGTCAGCGCTGATCGAAGCCAGCATCGATTTTTCCGATGAAGGCGATGTGCCCACGGAATTGAGGGCGCCGGCGGTGAAAGCAATCAAGGCGCTGCATGATGAAATTGCAAAAGTGCTTGCAGCACAGGGACATTCCGAACGCCTGCGCGAGGGCTTGGTGGTTGCGATCGCAGGCGAGCCGAACGTCGGAAAGTCGACATTGATGAACCAGCTCGCACGCCGCGAGGTCGCGATCGTCTCGCCGCATGCCGGCACCACCCGCGACGTGATCGAGGTGCAGCTCGATCTCGATGGCTATCCCGTTACTGTGATCGATACCGCCGGCATCCGCGAGACGGACGACCCGGTCGAGCAGGAAGGCGTGCGCCGCGCGAGGGCGCGTGCCGAGGACGCCGACCTCGTGCTGTGGCTGGTGGACGGAGAACGAGCCGCTGATCCGGACGCGACACAGTCGGCCCGGCCGGGCGGCTCGGTTTGGATCGTTCATAACAAGATCGACCTTGGTGGCGTCGTTTTCGGTCGAGGTGGCGAGTTCGGGATCTCGGCGAGGCGAGGCGACGGCATTCCCGAACTGGTCGTGGCTCTCGTGAAATTCGCCGCTGATTTTTTTGGAACCACCGAGGGCGCATTGGTGACTCGGGCCCGGCAGCGAGAATTGTTGAGCCGGGCGTCAGACAGCTTGCGCCGGAGTCTCGACCTAGTAGAAGAGGGCGAAGAGCTCGCCGCCGAGGAGCTGCGTGCTGCGGCCTATGCGTTGGGCCGGCTGCTCGGACGGGTCGACGTCGAGGACGTCCTTGGAGCCATTTTCCAGAAGTTCTGCATCGGAAAGTAGCGCTAGTTCTTCAATGTAGAACTAGCGCTTGTTCCATTGTTTGCGTTTCACGTGAAACAGGGTTTGGAGGTTCCGTGCTGTTTCACGTGAAACACACACCAACGTTTCACGTGAAGGCGGATCTCCACTGAGGAACCCTCTTAGGGAACAATTGTCGCGATCCTATCCTTGTCATTGCCAGGAGCCCTTGCGACCCAGCAATCCAGACCGTTCAGTGGAGGGACTCCGGATTACTCCGCTGCGCTCGCGATGACCGAGTCCGTCGGGGCGCGTCCAAGGGCGCATGACTCGCTTCGCGCTCGACTGTCGCGTTTCATGTGAAACACCAAGCCGCTCCCTACTGTGCATGGGGTTGTTTTCGCGAAGCTGCCCCCGGCTCCGTTGCCCTACGTTTCACGTGAAACAACCTGCTCACCCAGTTTCCGCTTCCGGCTTTCCTGCCTCTAAGCTAGAAGTCCGCCCATGCGACCCGAGCGAGAGAGTTTCGACGTCATCGTCATCGGCGGCGGCCACGCCGGCTGTGAGGCCGCGGCTGCCGCTGCCCGTATGGGTGCGACGACCGCCCTGGTGACCCACCGCTTCTCCACCGTCGGCGCGATGTCCTGTAATCCCGCCATCGGCGGTCTCGGCAAGGGTCATCTGGTCCGCGAAGTCGATGCGCTCGACGGTCTGATGGGCCGGGTCGGCGACGCCGGCGGTATTCAGTTTCGCGTTCTCAATCGTCGGAAGGGGCCCGCCGTCCGTGGCCCCCGGGCGCAAGCCGACCGGAAGCTCTACGCCGTCGCGATGCAGGCTGCGATCCAGCAGACTGAGGGTCTCTCCGTCATCGAAGGCGAGGCCGACGAGCTGATCGTGGTCGATGGCCGGGTCACCGGGCTACGTTTGGCGGATGGCCGGCAGCTCCGGGCAGGGGCCGTCGTCGTCACCACCGGCACCTTTCTGCGCGGTCTGATCCATCTCGGCGAGAAAAACTGGCCGGCTGGCCGCGTCGGCGAGGCTCCGGCGATGGGTCTTTCGGCTTCGTTTGAGCGAGCTGGCTTCACTCTCGGCCGGCTGAAGACAGGGACTCCGCCGCGTCTGGACGGCACCACGATCGACTGGTCCGCTGTTGAAATGCAGCCCGGGGACGAGCCGCCGGAGCCGTTCTCGGTCATGACCGACCGGATCACGACGCCGCAGATCCAGTGTGGGATCACCCGGACCACGTCCGCCACCCATGAGGTGATCCGCGCCAACGTCCATCGCTCCCCGATGTACTCCGGCCAGATCAAGAGCTCCGGACCGCGCTATTGCCCTTCGATCGAGGACAAGATCGTCCGCTTCGGCGACCGCGACGGCCACCAGATCTTCCTGGAGCCGGAAGGGCTCGACGATACCACCGTCTATCCCAATGGCATCTCCACCTCGCTCCCCGAGGAGGTTCAGCTTGCGATCCTCGCCAGCATTCCGGGCCTGGAGCGGGTGAAGATGGTCCGTCCGGGCTATGCTATCGAATACGACCACATCGATCCCCGTGAACTCGATCCGACTCTCCAGACCAAGCGTCTGCGTGGTCTTTTCCTGGCCGGACAGATCAATGGCACCACCGGATACGAAGAAGCCGCCGGGCAGGGGATCGTGGCCGGGCTGAATGCGGCACTCTCCGCCGGCGGCGCGGCGCTGACCGTGTTCGACCGGGCCGACGGCTATCTCGGCGTAATGATTGACGACCTCGTCACCCGCGGGATCAGCGAGCCCTATCGGATGTTCACCTCGCGGGCCGAGTACCGGCTGACCTTGCGGGCGGACAATGCCGATCAGCGGTTGACCGAGAATGGGATTGCGCTGGGCTGCGTCGGCCACGCCCGGACCCGGCATCACCGGACCAAGATGGGTGCCCTGAATGCAGCCCGGACCCTATCAAAGTCGCTGACCATCACCCCGAACGAGGCAATCAAGCACGGGTTGTCCCTGAACCGGGACGGCCAGCGGCGGTCCGCCTTCGAGCTGATGGCCTATCCGGATATCGGCTGGAGCCAGGTCCGCGCGATCTGGCCGGAGCTGTCCTCCATCGATCCCGTTATTGCCACCCATCTCGAGATCGACGCCAAGTATGATGTCTATCTGGAGCGCCAAAGCGCCGACGTCGAAGCCTTTCGCCGCGACGAGGGGATGGTGCTGTCAGACGTCGACTATCAGCAGGTCCCCGGTCTCTCCAACGAAGTGCGGGCCAAGCTGGAGAAGGCGCGGCCGTTCACGGTCGGTCAGGCCGGCCGGATCGACGGGATGACGCCGGCGGCGCTTGGCATCCTCGCGGCCTATCTCCGCCGCGAAGCGCGCAAGACCTCCAAGGCAATCGCATAGGCGTTTCACGTGAAACAGCGCGGACCGGGCGGAGACAGACCGCTATCGCGACGACCCCGGGCGGGAGACGGCGGCAGCGGCCGATCCGATCCGACGCCGACCAAGCCCAAGATCGACAAGGCCAGCGCCAACGATCAGGCGCTCGATTCCATCATCGCCGCTGACAAGCGCGCGGCCTTGAAGCTCGCGCCCGTTTCACATGAAACGGAAGCGCGCCTCGACCGCTACACCGCGCTGCTCCGAGAGTGGCAAGCCAAGACCAATCTGGTCGCGCCCTCGACCTTGCCGAACCTCTGGACCCGGCATATCGCCGACTCGCTTCAGCTCGTCGATCTCGCCCCATTGGCAAAACGCTGGGCCGACCTCGGCAGTGGCGGCGGCTTTCCGGGCGTTGTGCTTGCCTGTGCCATGGCCGGCACGCCGGACGCGAAAGTTCATCTTGTCGAGCGAATCGCCAAGAAGGCCGCGTTTTTGCGCGAAGCGATCCGCGTCACCACATCTCCGGGAGTCGTACATCTCGCGGAGATCGGGGATAATGTGGATAGAATCACCGGCCCCGTCGATTGCGTCACCGCGCGCGCGTTGGCTCCGCTACATCAACTCATCGGCTTTGCGGAGCCGCTGATGCGCCAGGGCGCAAAGGCGTTATTTCTCAAGGGTCAAGATGTAGAGGCTGAATTGACCGAAGCCGCTAAATATTGGAATATTCAACCGCAGCTCCACCAAAGCCGTACGGGCGACGGGTGGATCGTCGAGCTGACATCGGTTGAACGGCGCGGGTGAGACGTTCAGGGGTTGAGTGGGGACTTTCGATGACCGTGATTGACGAGCCGCAGCAAGAACAGACCTCCCAAGAGACCAATGCGGTCCCGCACGGCCACCCGCGCATCCTCGCGCTGGCGAATCAGAAGGGCGGTGTGGGAAAAACAACCACAGCGATCAATCTCGGCACGGCGCTCGCGGCGATCGGCGAACGCGTCCTGGTCGTCGATCTCGATCCGCAGGGCAACGCCTCGACCGGTCTCGGCATCGATCGCCGCAACCGCTCCTGCTCGACCTATGACGTGCTGATCGGTGAGGCCCCGCTGCGCGAAGCCGTAGTGTCGACCGCGGTGCCGCGGCTGCACATTGCGCCCTCGACGATGGATCTCTCCGGACTTGAGCTCGAGCTCGGCACCACGGCCGGCCGCGCCTTCAAGCTGCGCGACGCGATCGGCGCACTCAACAACAACGTCTCGCCTGAGGCTGACTACACCTACGTGCTGATCGATTGCCCGCCCTCGCTCAACCTGCTCACGGTGAATGCGATGGCTGCGTCGGATGCGATCCTGGTGCCGCTGCAGTGCGAGTTCTTCGCACTCGAAGGTCTGTCGCAATTGCTGCAGACGGTGGAGCAGGTGCGCTCGACGCTGAACCCGAATCTGTCGATCCACGGCATCGTGCTGACGATGTTCGACTCGCGCAACAATCTCTCGAACCAGGTCGTCGCCGACGTCCGCCAGTTCATGGGCGAGAAGGTCTACAAGACCATGATCCCGCGCAACGTGCGCATCTCGGAGGCGCCGTCCTACGGCAAGCCGGTGCTGGTCTACGACCTCAAATGCGTCGGCAGCGAAGCGTATTTGCGGCTCGCCACCGAAGTGATCCAGCGCGAGCGCGAGCTGCGCGTTACGCATTAGCGCCCATCCTACAAGTTTCGACAATTCAGTTCTGGAGTGCTGCAGCGTGAATCCAAGGGAGCTGGCGATGGCCGATGAAGCGCGTTCGCGACTGGGCCGGGGTCTTGCGAGTCTGATCGGTGATGTCGGCGGCGAGGCCCAGCACGTCGATCGCCCGCGCGCCCAGCGCAAGGTGCCGATCGAATTCATCAAGGCCAATCCGCGCAACCCGCGCCGGACGTTTTCGGACACGGAGCTCAAGGAGCTCTCCGAATCCATCAAGCAGCACGGCGTGATCCAGCCGATCGTGGTGCGTCCCGTGAAAGGCGCGCAGGACCGCTTCGAGATCATCGCCGGCGAGCGGCGCTGGCGGGCCTCGCAAATGGCTGGCCTGCATGAAGTGCCGATCGTGCCGGTCGACATCAGCGACAGCGATGCGCTCGAATTCGCGATCGTCGAGAACGTGCAGCGCGAAGACCTCAACCCGATGGAAGAGGCGCAGGGCTATCACGCGCTCGCCAACGAGTTCAGACGCAGCCAGGACGACATCGCAAAGGTCGTCGGCAAGAGCCGCAGCCATGTCGCCAACATGATGCGGCTGACCAAGTTGCCGGCCGAAGTGCAGGCCTTCATCGCGACCGGAGAGCTGACCGCCGGTCATGCCCGTGCGCTGATCGGCGTGCCCGATCCGCTGGCCGCCGCCAAACGTATCGTCGCGGAGGGCCTCAATGTCCGCCAGGCCGAAGCGCTCGCGCATGAAGAGGGCGTGCCGGAGCGCAAGCCGCAAAAGGCGCGCGCCACCGCCGGCAAGGAAAAGGACCCAGACACGATCGATCTGGAGAAGCGCGTCAGCGACGCGCTCGGCCTCAAGGTCACCGTCAATCATCGCGACCCCGGCGGCTCGGTCCAGATCAATTACCGCAACCTCGATCAGCTCGACGAGGTGATGAAGCGGCTGGCCAAGGGCGCGCTGTAGTCCCTCTCGGTGTCGTCCCGGCGTTGTGAGCCGGGCAGTTGACCGCATCTTCGGTGTCGTTCTGGCGAAGACCAGGACCCACCGCGTGATCTATCGATCGGATGCCGGGGCCAATACCGGCATACGAATCTTCGTCAAACTTCTCCCTGGGTAATGGGTCCTGGCTTTCGCCAGGACGACGTCCGGGAGATATTTGCGCATCTGTTTTCACGCCGTCATTGCTTCGTCGCTTGCGCTCCTCGCAATGACGTGGAGAGAGTAGGGCTTACCCCCGCCGCTTTGCGTTCGCCGCAATCGCCATCAGCGTGCGCTGGGCGATGGCGGCGGCGAGCGTGGATTGCTTGCGGGTGTCGAGCGCGGCGGTAGCGAGCTGCTCGATGACGGCGGCGAGCCTCGCCACACTGAAATTGCGCAGCGCGGTCTCAACCATGGGCTTCCTTGAAAAATGCAGCCGCGGAAAACCGCCGTCGAGCACGGCGGAGGCCGGTGTGCCGTCGGCGATCGCGAGCGCGGATTTGTGCAGCCACGCAGCCTGGCGCTGTGCCGCCGAGATGATCACGCCGGGATAGGTGCCGGCGATCATGGCCTTGGCGAATTCGGTCTCGACGATATCGGGCCGGCCGGCAAATGCGCCGTCGACGATCGGATCGAGCTTGAGCTCGGACGCATCGGCGACGACGGACATCACGTCATCCAGAGTGATCTCGCCTTTGCCATGGGCATAGAGCGTGAGCTTGCGCAGCTCGTTGCGCGAGGCCTGGCGATCGCCGCCGAGGAACGACATCAGCGCTGCGCGGGCATCCTGCGCGATGCGCAAATTGGCGATGCGGAGCTCGTCCTCCATCAGTTTTGCGAGATCGCGCTCGGTGTCGGGATAGCAGCCGATCGCCACGGCGGTCTTGGCCTTTTCGCAGGCCTTGCGCAGCGGTGATTCCGGGCGCAGCTCGCCGGCTTCGATGACGATGCGGCAATCCTTGACGCCCATCCTGGCCAGCGTGTCGACGCCGGCGGCAAAGCTGCGCGAGCCGGCGCGGATGCGAATGGCTCGGCGGCCGCCGAACAGCGGTACGGTCATGGCCTCGTCGACCAGGCGCGACGGCTCGGCGGAGAGCTCGTCGCCATCGAGCTTCACGAGGGAGAAGGGATCGTTGGGATCGTCGACGGCGGACGCGATCAGCGCGTCGGCGCGCTCGCGCACGAGGCCGGCATCGGGACCGTAGAGCAGGATGATCGGACGGCCCGCGTCGGGGCGGGCGAGGAAGGCGTCGATCTCTTTTCCGCGCAGCGCGACCATGACCTAGATCGTCATTCCGGGGCGCGCAAAGCGCGAGCCCGGAATCCAGAGGTTGGGAATCGAGATTCCGGGTTCACGCTACGCGTGCCCCGGAATGACGGGAATCGAATCAGGTGCCGGCGGTGAAGAACGCGGCGAGCCGGGTGTTGATGTTCTCGGCGATCTCGTTGGCGGCACGGTCCTCGGCGTCACGCACCGCGCGGTTGCGGGCGAAACGCTGGTAGGAGCCGGGCATGTCGTAAGACACGCGCGAGAACGTCGTGCCGGTCATCACCGATTGGCCGGTCGCGACCTCGATCAGATTGTACTGGCAGTCGATGCCGTAGTTCTCGCTGTTCGGCAGGCCGGTGGTGGGATCGACGATCAGGGACGTCTTGCTGGAATTGAAGCGGATCACCAGGCGGTGGGTCGGCGGCATGCCTGTGGCCGAGCCGTAGAGCTTGAACGCCAGGGCGTTACGGACTTCGACGCCGACCCGGGCTTCACGCGAGGCGTTCGCCTTGTCGATCGGCGGCAGTTCGACGCCCATCAGCTTCTCACGCAAGCCGGGAGTACCGTCGGTGTGCTCGGCATACATCGGCCGGAAGCAGCCAGCCGTCAGCGCTGCCAAGGCGGCAACCGCGAGCAGGCGGGCTGCAATACGGATCCTAGCCGACAACATTCACGATCCTCTTGGGGACGATGATCACCTTGCGGACGGGCTTGCCGTCCAGGGCCAGCTTTACAGCATCGAGGGCCAAAGCGGCAGCCTCGATTTCCGGATTCTGGGCCGCTGTTGCAACTGTGACCTCACCCCGCTTCTTGCCGTTGACCTGAACCACCAGGGTCACGCTGTCTTCAACCAGCAAATCGCGTTCGATTTGCGGCCAGTTGGCCTCGGAAACCAGCCCGGGCTGACCCAGACCATTTTGAAACAGGACTTGCCAGCACTCCTCGGCCAGATGCGGCATCATGGGGGAGAACAGCTGGACCAGGATCTGGCTGGCCTCCCGGATCGCCCAGGCCAAATCTGGAGCAAGGTCAGCCGACGGCTGGCTGGACCGCTGGAGCACCTCCGAGAACGTATTGGTGAATTCGCGGATATGGGCGAGGCAGACGTTGAAATGCAGTCGCTCGACGCCGGTCGTGACCTTGTCGAGCGCGCCATGGGCGGCCTTGCGCAAGAGGAGCGCATCATCGCCGAACGAAGCCGGTCGGGCCGCAGGCGCAGCCTTGGCGAGTTCCATGGCATCGTTCACCAGCCGCCACAGCCGCTGCACGAAGCGCGAGGCGCCCTGGACGCGCTCATCGCTCCAGATCACGTCGCGGTCGGGCGGGGAGTCCGACAGCATGAACCAGCGGGCGACGTCGGCGCCATAGGTCGCGATGATGTCGTCGGGGTCGACCGTGTTCTTCTTCGACTTCGACATCTTCTCGATCGCGCCGATCTGGACGTCTTCGCCGGTCGCAATCAGCGTCGCGCGGCGGCCGTTGCCGCCGACCTCGATCTTCACCTCGGCCGGCTGCACCCAGCTGCCGTCAGCCTTCTGGTAGGTCTCGTGCACCACCATGCCCTGCGTGAACATGCCGGCGAATGGCTCGTCCAGTGCGATGTGCCCGGTCGCCTTCATGGCGCGGGTGAAGAAGCGGCTGTAGAGCAGATGCAGGATCGCGTGCTCGACGCCGCCGATATACTGATCGACCGGCAGCATCCGGTTGGCGACCGCGGGCGTCGTCGGCGCGCTCTCGTTCCAGGGATCGGTGAAACGCGCAAAATACCAGGACGAATCCACGAAGGTGTCCATGGTGTCGGTTTCGCGCTGGGCCTTGCCGCCGCACTTGGGGCAGTTGACGTGCTTCCAGGTGGGGTGATGGTCGAGCGCGTTGCCCGGCTTGTCGAAGCTCACATCTTCCGGCAGCACAACCGGCAGGTCGGCATCCGGCACCGGCACGACGTCGCACTTCGGACAGTGGATGACCGGGATCGGGCAGCCCCAATAGCGCTGGCGCGAAATGCCCCAGTCGCGCAGGCGGAAGTTCACCTGCCGCTCGCCGACCGGCGCGTTGCCACGCGGCTCGGTTTCCAGGCGTTTTGCGACCTCCTCCTTGGCTTGATCGATGGTCATGCCGTCGAGGAAGCGCGAATTGATCATGCGGCCGTCACCGTCATAGGCGGTGTCGGTGATGACAAAGGACTTCGGATCCTGGCCCTCGGGGCACACGACCGGCGTGTTGCCGAGATTGTACTTGTTGACGAAGTCGAGGTCGCGCTGGTCATGCGCGGGACAGCCGAAGATGGCGCCGGTGCCGTATTCCATCAGCACGAAGTTGGCGACATAGACCGGCAGCTTCCAGGAGGGATCGAACGGATGCACCGCGCGGATGCCGGTGTCGAAACCCTGCTTCTCCGCGGTGTCGATGATCGACTGCGCGGTGCCGATCTTCTTGATGTCGGCGATGAACTCAGCGAGCTTCGGGTTCTTCGCGGCAGCTGCCTGCGCCAGCGGATGATCGGCCGAGATCGCCATGAACTTCGCGCCGAACAGCGTGTCCGGGCGCGTCGTGAAAATCTTCAGCTCGCTTTCGCCGGCGGGCGTGGTCGCCTGATCCAGCGCGAAGCGGATCAAGAGGCCCTCCGAGCGGCCGATCCAGTTGCGCTGCATCAGCCGCACCTTGTCGGGCCAGCGGTCGAGCCCATCCAGCGCCGACAGCAGTTCCTGCGAGTACTTCGTGATCTTGAAGACCCACTGGCTCATTTCCCGTTGTTCGACAACGGCACCAGAGCGCCAGCCGCGGCCGTCGATCACCTGCTCGTTGGCGAGCACGGTCATGTCGACCGGATCCCAGTTGAGCTTGCGCTTCTCGCGCTCGGCGAGGCCGGCGGCGAGCATGTCCAGGAACATCTTCTGCTGATGCTTGTAATAGCTGGGGTCGCAAGTCGCGAATTCGCGGCTCCAGTCCAGCGACAGCCCGATCGAGCGGAGCTGCTTCTTCATCGCGGCGATGTTGTCGTAGGTCCAGGCCTTGGGTGCGACCTTGCGCTCGATGGCGGCGTTCTCGGCCGGCAGGCCGAAGGCGTCCCAGCCCATCGGGTGCAGCACGTTGAACCCCTTGGCGCGCATGAAGCGGGCCAGCACGTCGCCGAGCGTGTAGTTGCGGACATGGCCGATATGGATGCGCCCGGACGGGTAGGGGAACATCTCCAGCACATAGTATTTCGGCCGCGAATCGTCGTTCTTGGAGACGAAGATCGCCTGTTCGTCCCATTGGCGTTGCCAGCGCGGCTCGGCGTCGCGGGCGTTATAGCGTTCGGAGGTCATGGAATCGTTGCGTTTTCGTGGTTTTGGCGGCTGAAGAGGCCGGACTAGGCCATAGAAGTCCTCGGGGGGTCAATGGGTTGCCGCAGCCGGCGGGGCCTCGCAATGCTGCTCCGCAAAAGTACGGATGAGGGTATTCGGATCGGATTAAGGGGGCGGTGCGAGGTTGGCCGCCAAAAGGACACCGCGTCAGGCGATGGCCTCAGATCTCGACGATCCCGATGACCACGGGCCCGAGGCGGGGTTTGCGAAAAAGGCCTGCGAGCTCGATCGACAGCCGAAGCTGCAGGCTAGCTTGATCCGAACCCGAAGGACCGCGTTAGCGCAATGCGTGCAGCGGTTCTCCGAAGGATCATGCTCAAATGGCTAGCCCGCCATCGCGATCTCGGCGGTGGTGCCCTCGATCCGCAAAATGCCGTGCTCGACGACATTGTTGCGGCCGCGATGTTTGGCCGCGTAGAGCGCGGCGTCGGCGGCTTCGATCAGATCGCCCGGACGCAAGACCTCGTTCGGCCGCGTCGCCGCAACGCCGATCGACACCGTGACCACCATGTGGGCGGAGGTGATGTGCGGCAGGCAGAGCTTCAGCACGGCCGCGCGCACCTGTTCGCCGATTTCGACGGCGCGCATCACGTCGGTGTTCGGCAGCAGCAGGCAGAACTCCTCGCCGCCATAGCGGGCTGCGAAACCCATCGTGTCGGCGGCGATGCCGGACAGCGACTCGCCGAGCCGGGTCAGGCAGGAATCGCCCTCGAGATGGCCATAGGTGTCGTTGAACAGCTTGAAGTGGTCGACGTCGATCATCAGAAGCGCGAGCTCGCTGCCATATTGCTGCGCGCGCATCCATTCGAAGTCGAGGCGGCTCTGGAAACCGCGGCGGTTGGCAAGTCCCGAGAGCATGTCGATCGACGCCATCACCGTCAGCCGGTCGTTGGTCGCGATCAACTCGCGCTCGCGCTGGCTGAGCTGGGCGGCCATTGCGTTGAAGGCGCGGGCGAGCGGCACGAATTCCGCTGGCAGCCGGTTGCGCGCGGCGCGGGCCGAGAGGTCGCCTTGGCCGAGCCGCTTGGCCATGTCGGCGAGCATCTCGATCGGCTTGATCACGAGCTTCTCGGCGGCGATCAGCGCGCCGAGCAGCACGAACATGACGACGAAAGCCAGCTGGAGATAGGCCGTGCGGATGTCGCGGCTCACTGCCGCGGACACCTTGTCCTCGTCGATGCTGGCGATCAGGCGGGAATTGGTGCCGGCGATGCGGATGAAGCTGACCGCGCGACGCGATCCGTCGGCGGCGAGGAACGACAGCGAGCCTTCGTCCTGGTCCGAGCGCAGGGCCATGTCGGCGATGGCCGACATCAGCGGCAGGTTGTCGAGCGGACGACCGACCGCAGCATGCTGGTCGGCGGGCGCGGCCAGCACGGTGCCGGCGCTGTCGACCAGCACCGCCGTGATGCCGGCGCGGCCGCCCAGATTGTTCATCACCTTCGACATCCAGTCGAGGTTGACGGTCGCGAGCACGACGGCGTCAGCGACGCCGCTGAACGCAGACACCGGATAAACCGCCATGACGGTCGGCGACTGCACGGGCCGCGACAGAATGAAGTCGGACAGCACGAAGCGGCCGGTTTCCTGCGCCTGCTGGAAATAAGGCCGATCGCTGAGGTCGAGGCCGACATACATGTTGTTGGTCGCGCACTGGATGCGGCCGTCCTGACCGGCGATCAGAAGCGTGCGGATCCAGGGCAGGCTCGTCGGCAGGCTTGCGCGCAGCACATCGCAGCTCTTGCTGACGCCGCCGGCGGAGGCGCGGATGAAGGCTTCCGATTTCAGGATGGTCTCGACCGACGAGATCACCTCGCGCTGTGCATCGGCGCTGTGTCTTGCGACCGTGGTGAATTCAACCGTAGCCTGCGCGATCTGCTTGGTCCGGGCGTCTTCAAGCGAGCGAATGCGCTCGAGCATCAGAGGCGCGACCAGAATCACCGCGAGCAACGCAAGCCGGGCCCTGATGCCGAGGACCTGCTTGAGTTTTGCTCGTTTGCGGTTGAAACTGACGTTTGCCATCTGCGCGACCCACCCCGCGCGCCAAGGTAAAGCGAAGGGTTCAAAAACCCTTTCTTGAACTCGGTAAAATTGGAACTACCTCCGTTACGGTCACAGCCCAATCGACATCATGACAGAAGAAAACGCAGCGCCGGTAACCGGCGATTCACCAAATGCGCTCGCCGCGGTCGAAGCGGAAATCGCGCGCGCCTGCAAGGATGCGCAGCGCGAACGTGCCTCCGTGACGCTGATCGCAGTGTCCAAGACGTTTGCGGCGGATGCAATTATCCCGGTTATCGGCGCCGGACAGCGCGTATTCGGCGAGAATCGCGTGCAGGAGGCCAAGAGCAAGTGGCCGGCGTTAACGTCTGTTTACTCCGACATCGCGCTGCATCTGATCGGGCCGCTGCAATCCAACAAGGCGAAAGAGGCGGTCGCACTGTTCGATGCCATCCATTCGGTCGACCGCCCGAGCATTTGCCAGGCGTTAGCCAAAGAAATCGAATCCCAGAACAAGCACCCGCAACTCTTCGTCCAGATCAACACCGGCGAGGAGCCGCAGAAGGCCGGCGTCGCCCCCGGCGAGGCCGACGCCTTCCTCGCGAGCTGCCGCGACACCTATGGCCTGACGATCTCCGGCCTCATGTGCATTCCGCCGGTGGACGAGCCGCCGGCGGCGCATTTCGCTCTCACCGCGAAGATCGCTGCGCGCAACGGATTGCAGAACCTGTCGATGGGCATGAGCGCGGATTATGCGACCGCCATCATGCTAGGTGCCACCCACGTGCGCGTGGGAAGCGCGATCTTCGGGCATCGGTGATCGCGTGCGATTTGTTTTAGTCGTCCTGGCTTTCGCCAGGACGACTAAGAGGGGCGAGTTACGCGAACCTCACCGACACCTTGCCCAGCACGCCAAAGTCTGCGGCAAAATGATCACCAGCCTGGATCGGCAGCGGCGGATGGCAGGTGCCTGTCGTCACCACCTCCCCTGCCCGCAAGGTGATGCCGAGCCCGCGCAGCTCGTTGGCGAGCCAGGCGAGTGCAACGCGGGGATCGCCGAGCACGTTCTTGCCGTGACCGGTGTAGCCCTCGCCGCGCAGCGTGATCTGCGGCCGCTCCTCGACGAGATCCATCGCGCGCCAGTTCGCGCGCGTCGCCGCGCCCAGCACGAACAGATGTGCACAGGCGTTGTCGGCGATGAGCTGCGCCTCGCCGGCGCTGGCGAAATCGGTGAAGCGTGAATCCGGAATTTCGATCGCGGGATGCAACGTGTCGACGGCCGCGAGCACTTCGTCCAGTCCAAAGGACGTCGATCGCGGCGCAAGATCGCGTCCCATGCGGAAGCAGAACTCCGGCTCGCCGACGCGCATCGCGTTGCCCTTCATCGATGCGGTGCCGCCGTCGGCAATCACCGTGTCGCTCATGATGCGCCCGGCCAGCGGTCCCGCGACATTGATGTGCTTCTGTCCGGCCTCGCTGGTTGCCGCGATCTTCCAGCCAAACAGTTGGCCGAGCGATTGGTTTGCGAGGACGGCCTGCACGGCGTAGCCATCAGCACGGCTCTGCGGGCGCAGCGATGTCTCGAGCGCATCGAGCTTGCTGCCATCGCGCCAATGCTGAACGAGAACCTGCGAAGCGGCGGCGATCCGATCGTTGTCGAGCATGCGTCCTCACCCGATGATGATTTTTGTTCTTGGACCCAGCCGCCGCAGCAATTGCAGCATCGCCGCCTTGGTCATGGAGACACAGCCCGCGGTCGGACCGAAATTGTCGCGCGCCAGGTGCAGAAACACGGCGCTGCCACGACCCGCGATGCGCGGCCTGGTGTTGTGGTCGATCTCGATGATGAAGTCATAGAGTTGATCGGCGCGCTTCAGCCGGTCGCCGCCCTCTCCCTCGGCGCGCCGGATCCACTGGTTGTAGTGACGATCGCCGGGATCTTCGCACCAGGCGTCAGACCCGGTGATGATCCGCGCCGGCAGAAACGTCCTGGGACGGCTGTGCCGGTCGCCCCGCCACCACAATTGCCTAGGACGAAAATGGCCCCGGGGAGTACCGCCATCGCCCTCGCGCTTATTGGCCAGAATACCGCCGCGCCCCAGCGCCACGGGAATCGTCAGGCTGCCTGCCGTCAGCCAGCCCCGGCGCGGACTCCCGGCGGCAGGCCTAACGCGGATCGCGGATAACGGTCCGTGGCCTCGATTTCCGGTGTAACTGACTGACACAGCTTTATTTTTCATGTGAATACGCGATGTCGAATTCATTACAGGACATTCATCGAAACGCCCTGCTATTCTGGGTTAGAGTAATTCCGGCTTGTGAATCGGCAACAGCCCACTACTTCAACACGAACAACAATAAGAACAGCGACCCCTAAACTTCCCATCACGGTCGGGTGCGGCATGAATGCGCGTCCGTCCGACCCCAAAAGGATGATCCCCCATGGCCAATGCCCGCAAGATCCTGATCGTGGATGACGATACCGATCTGCGCGATACGTTGGTGGAGCAATTATCGCTACACGAAGAATTTGAAGCTTCCGCCGTCGATACTGGCGCCAAGGGCGCGAGCGCCGCAAAGGCCAACGCTCCCGATCTGGTCCTGATGGATGTCGGCCTCCCCGACACCGATGGCCGCGAGGTGGTCCGCTCCCTGCGCAAGGGCGGCTTCAAGGCGCCGATCATCATGCTGACGGGTCACGACACCGATTCCGACACGATTTTGGGCCTGGAATCCGGCGCCAACGACTATGTCGCCAAGCCCTTCCGTTTCGCCGTCTTGCTGGCCCGTATCCGCGCCCAGCTCCGCCAGCACGAGGCCAGTGAGGACGCCGTGTTCTCGGTCGGCCCCTACTCCTTCCGTCCCGGCTCGAAGATGCTGACCGCGGCCAACGCCCGCAAGGTTCGTCTCACCGAGAAGGAAACGGCAATCCTGCGCTTCCTCTATCGGGCCGGCCAGATGCCGGTGTCGCGCGAGACCCTGCTCCAGGAGGTCTGGGGCTATAATTCCGGCGTCACCACACATACGCTGGAAACCCACATCTACCGCCTTCGCCAGAAGATCGAGAAGGACGCCGCCAACCCGGAAATCCTGGTAACGGAAGCCGGTGGCTACAAGCTGGTGCCGTGATACGTTCCAGGAACGCGCGATTCGTCGTAAATTGGCGCGTTTCTCGAGCCTCGGACCGGAATGTCGATCGACGATGACGTAGCGCTGCTTGAGCGTGTCCCGACACTGCGCCTGTTGGGAGATGCCTCGTTGCGCATGCTGGCGATCGGCTCCGAGCAGCGTGACTTTGTCCGCGGCGACATCCTGTTCAATCTCGGTGACGATGCCGACGCCGGCTTCGTGGTTCAGCGCGGCGCCTTTCGCGTCGACGATGGCGCCGGCGCCGAGATGATCGCAGGTCCCGGCACCCTGATCGGTGAGCTT
The DNA here is from genome assembly GCF_018130615.1 of Bradyrhizobium manausense. Taxonomy (GTDB): domain Bacteria; phylum Pseudomonadota; class Alphaproteobacteria; order Rhizobiales; family Xanthobacteraceae; genus Bradyrhizobium; species Bradyrhizobium manausense_A. The sequence continues at coordinate 233,248 of NZ_JAFCKB010000001.1, read as the reverse complement.
GCGCTGGTCGTGCCGATGAAGCGGCCATCGGGCGCGGTTGCGCTGGAGCATTCCTCCGTCATCCGCGTCGCGCGCAGCCTGTTTCAGCGCGTGCTCGAGAGCGATCCCGCCGCCGCACTTCGCCTGCGCGACGAATTCGCAATCCGCTCCAGCCAGATCGCCAGCGATATCTTGATGGCCGGCGCGAAGCTCAGCACGTAGCCGGCTCAAACCTCCAGCGTCACCGTCACCGGCACATGGTCCGACGGCCGCTCCCAGCTGCGGGCATCGCGCAAAATCCTGAAATCCTGGACCGCGTCCTTCAGCGCGCGCGAGACCCAGATGTGATCGAGCCGCCGGCCGCGGTCGCCGACGGTCCAGTCGGCGGAGCGATAGCTCCACCACGTGTAGACCTTTTCCGACATCGGAATGCGGTCCCGCGCGACGTCGACCCATTCGCCGGCGCTGAGCGCGGCCTGCAGCTTTTCGGTTTCGATCGGCGTATGCGAGACGACTTTCAGCAGCTGCTTGTGCGACCACACATCGTTCTCGTGCGGCGCGACGTTGAGATCGCCGACCAGGATGTGGCGATCCTCTCCGCGCGGATGCAATGGCTCGCACGCCTTCATCTCGTCGAGGAAGCGAAGCTTGTGATCGAACTTTTCGTTCAGCGCGGGATCGGGAATGTCGCCCCCGGCGGGCACGTAGAAATTATGCAGCACCAGCGGTTTTGCGATGTTGGCCTTGGTGCCGAAGGACACGGATATATGGCGTGAATCCACCTTGTCGCAGAAGGTGCGGATATCGGTGGTCTCGAACGGAATCTTCGAGACGATGGCGACGCCGTGATAGCCCTTCTGCCCGTTCAGCGCGACGTGCTCGTAACCCAGCCGCTTGAAACGCTTCAACGGAAACGCGTCGTCGATGCATTTGGTCTCCTGAAGACACAGCACGTCCGGCCGCGCGCTCTTGAGAAACTTCGCGACCAGGTCGATGCGCAGCCGCACCGAATTGATGTTCCAGGTTGTCAGGGAAAGACGCATGGGAGTTGCGTCTTAGCAAGCTCTCACAAGGTGGGCAAAGGCGCAAAGCGCCGTGCCCACCGTCTTTTCGAGCTTGGAAATGGTGGGCGCAGCGCTTTGCCGACCTTACGGGGCCTACCCCGGGGACGGCACGCTGTAATTGGTGAAGTCGATCTTGAACATATTGGGATCGAGCTTCTTGCTGGTGTCCAGATTATAGACCGCGAATGTGGTGTCGTAGCCTTGCGGATCGGTCACGGTCCATTGCTTCAACTGGCCGTCCTTGGCGCCGAGCATCAGCAGGAGGCGACTGGTGCCGACCAGTGCCTGCTTCTCCTCGATGGTGACGCTGATGAAGAGGTCGTCGGCGGTGACGCTGACGACGTTGGTGTCCTTCATGAGGTCGATGCGGTCGGACAACAGGAAGCGCAGCGGCGTCTGTGACAGCGGATAGACGTCCTGTGTCGCGAGCTTGCGATCGCGCACCACGACGGAAGATCCATCGGCAACGATGTCGATCGGGCTCGGCGGATCATATTCGACGCGCATCTTGCCGGGCTTCTGGATGTAGAAGTCCCCCTGCGTCTTGCTGCCGTCGGGGCCGACCTGGACGAAATTTCCGACCAGCGTCGACAGCGAGGACAGATAGGCGCTGACCTTGGCCGCCTGCGCCTTCTGGTTCGCATCGAAGCTCTGGAAGATGCTGCTCGGCACGTTGCGGCGCGGATCGGGAATGATCGGATTCGGCGGCGCCTGCGTTGCGCCTGTCACTGCGGGTCCTCCGCCTCCGGCTTGCGCACCATCGCGCCCCTTCGGCGCCGGCTTCGGCACGGGCACGTTCTGCGCAAACGACGCTGCAGTCGCCATCGCGGCAGTGACGAGAAGCACGCCCACGACGCGCGCGCTGCGCGCAGCGAGAGAGGCTGCGAATCCAATGTCCGGATGTCTGGTCAACGCGTCGTCCTGTGTGGCTGGGCGTCGTTTTAGCGTGATTTCGGGCAAAAGCAGAGATCGAATTTGCGTGAGGATATCATTCAGAGGCGGGCCGGAAGCCCTTTGCCTCACATATGGCTGTCTTCTTCCTCGACCAGAATCTCGCGCTTGCCGGCGTGATTGGCGGGTCCGACGATGCCTTCCAGTTCCATGCGCTCCATCAGCGATGCGGCGCGGTTATAGCCGATTTGCAGCCGGCGCTGGATGTAGCTGGTCGAGGCCTTGCGGTCGCGTTTGACGATCGCAACGGCCTGCTGGAAGAGGTCGCCGCCGCCATCCGCGCCCATTCCACTGGCGTCGAACACCGCGCCGCCATCTTCGTCCTCGGTGGGCTCTTCGGCGGTCACAGCTTCGAGATATTCGGGCTGACCCTGCGTCTTGAGATGACGCACCACCTTCTCGACTTCCTCGTCCGATGCAAAAGGTCCATGCACGCGGCTGATGCGGCCGCCGCCGGCCATGTAGAGCATGTCGCCCTGGCCGAGCAGCTGCTCGGCGCCCATCTCGCCCAAAATGGTGCGGCTGTCGATCTTCGACGTCACCTGGAAGGCGATGCGGGTCGGGAAGTTGGCCTTGATGGTGCCGGTGATGACGTCCACCGACGGACGCTGCGTCGCCAGGATCACATGCAGACCGGCGGCGCGCGCCATCTGCGCGAGGCGCTGCACCGCGCCTTCGATGTCCTTGCCGGCGACCATCATCAGGTCGGCCATTTCGTCGACGATGATGACGATGTAGGGCAGCGGATCGAGCGAAAGCTTCTCTTCCTCGTAGATCGCCTTGCCGGTTTCCTTGTCGAAGCCGGTGTGCACCGTGCGCGTCGGCTCTTCGCCCTTGGCCTTCAATTCGAGCAGGCGCGTGTTGTAGCCGTCGATGTTGCGCACACCGAGCTTGGCCATGTTCTTGTAGCGCTCTTCCATCTCGCGCACGGCCCATTTCAACGCGACCACCGCCTTCTTCGGATCGGTCACGACGGGCGTGAGCAGATGGGGAATGCCGTCATAGACGGAGAGTTCGAGCATCTTCGGATCGACCATGATCAGCCGGCACTGGTCCGGACGCAGCCGGTAGACCAGGCTGAGGATCATGGTGTTGATCGCAACCGACTTACCGGAGCCGGTGGTACCGGCGATCAGCATGTGCGGCGTGCGCGCGAGATCGATGATGACGGGGTCGCCGCCGATGGTCTTGCCGAGGCAGAGCGGCAGTTTTGCGACGGTGTCGGTGGCTTCCTTCGCCACCAGCAATTCGCGCAAGTAGACTTTTTCGCGATGGGCGTTCGGCAGCTCGATGCCGATGGCGTTGCGGCCGGGCACGACCGCGACGCGCGCCGACAGCGCGCTCATCGAGCGGGCGATGTCGTCGGCAAGTCCGATCACGCGCGAGGACTTGATGCCGGGCGCCGGCTCCAGCTCGTACAGCGTGACGACGGGACCCGGATTGGCCTTCACGATCTCGCCGCGGACGCCGAAGTCCTGCAGCACGCCTTCGAGCGCGCGCGAATTGGTTTCCAGCTCGGCCTTGCTGAGCGGCTGGCGATCGCCGGCCTTCGGGGCGGCCAGCATGGAGACGGACGGAAGATCGAACTTATCGGTGGATTTCTTGGAAGCGGCTTTCGGTGCAGCCTTTTTGCGTGGAGCGCGCGCGGCCGGCTCCTCCTCCTCTTCGTCGTCCTCCTCTTCCACCGGTTCCTCGTGCTCGTCCTCGTAGTCCTCATCTTCGGACTGCGGCGAGATCGAAGGCGCGGCGCGACCGCCGCCGAGATTGGGCTCCTGACGGGAGAACGCGACCGCCTTGGCCTTCGGTCCGCTCGAGACCAGCGAGCGATAGGCCGCGCCGAACAGCCAGATCAGCCGCGCCTTGGTGCTCATCAGTGCATGGAACAGCCAGCCCAGCGACACCGAGCCACGATCGCTCTCCTCGTCTTCGTCGAGCGGCTTGTCGTCGTCCTCGATCTCCGCGAGCTCGTGGTCATGCTCGCGCGCGCCGAGCCCGCATGCGATCAGGAAGGTCGCGGCCAGCGCGACGAAGAGGATGGCGCCGAGCACCATGCGATAGATCACGCCGGGCGGTCCGAAGATCACTGCCGGCGCGCGCACCAGCGCATCGCCGACCACTCCGCCGAGTCCGGTCGGCAGCGGCCAGGCGCCGCCATGCGGCCAGCAGCTGACGAAGCCCGCCGCGATCACCGTGCAGAGAATCCAGGAGCCGAGCCGCAGCGCCTCGCGATCGAACGGGCGATGGGTCATCATGCGCCAGCCCCACACCGCGACCGTCAGGATCAGCATGATCGCGCCGAGCCCGAGGATCTGCATCGCAAGGTCCGCGCCGATGGCGCCGGCATAGCCGAGAACGTTGTGAATCGGTCGCGACGTCGCGTGGCTCAGGCTCGGGTCCTGCACCGACCAGGTCATCAGCGCGGCGGACGCGACGCCCGACAGCGTGACCAGGCCGAATCCGCTGAGCTCGCGCACACGCCGGGTCAGCGCCTCGCGGATCGAGGGCGGCAGATGGCCGACCAGGGGAATGACACGTTCGATTGTCGACATGCTCATGGGCCCGCCTAACCCAGAGTTTCGACCAGCCGGTGCAGCGCCTGCGCCGTGGTCTCACTATCCTGCACCAGCGCCAGGCGAATGTAGCCGGTGCCGGGATTGAAGCCGTCGGGCTGACGCCGCGCCAGAAAGGAACCGGGCACCACGCGCACGCCGGCTTCCCTAAAAAGCTTCAGGGTCACGGAGACGTCGTCGCCGACCCCGGACGTATTGAGCCAGACGCAGAAGCCGGCGTCGGGCCGGCGATAGCCGTAACGATTGCCGATGATCTGGTCGGCAAGATCGAACTTGATCCGGTAGAGCCTGCGGTTCTCCTCGACGTGCGCTTCATCGCCGTAAGCCACGGTCGCGACATGCTGGAGCGGCACCGGCACCTGGGGCGCTGCGATGTTGCGCAGCTCCAGGAACATGCCGATGAACTTCCTGTCGCCGGCGGCGAAGCCGACGCGTAGGCCCGGCAGGTTCGAGCGCTTCGACAGCGACTGGAACGCGGCCACGCGGGCGAAATCCGGACCCGCACATTCGAGTGCGCTGCCAGGTGCCTGACGGGTGTAGATTTCGGAGTAGCACTCGTCGCTGAGGATCATGAAGTTGTGGCGATCGGCGAGTTGCTTCAGCCGCGTGAAATAATCGCGCGAGGCGACCGAGCCCTGCGGATTGGCCGGCGAGGCCAGATAGAACGCGACCGTGCGTGCCAGCGTCGCTTCGTCGATCGCGTCGAGATCAGGCAGGAAGCCGTTTTCGACGGTCGTCGGCAGATAGACCGGCTCGCAGGCCGCGGCGCCGGCGCCTGCGCCATAGACCGGATAGAACGGGTTCGGCATCAGGATGGCGGGCTTGCCGGGACGTGGGCCGACATAGCGGGCTGCTGCGATCGCGGCGAGGAACAGCCCTTCCCGGCTGCCATTGAGGACGAGAATCTCGCTCTTGGGATCGAGCGGTCGCGGCAGCCTGAAGCGCGACGACAACCAGGCGCTCGCAGCCTGGCGGAACGGCTCGGTGCCCTGGTTCATCGGGTAACGGCCGAAATCGGCGATGTGCTTGGCCAGCACCGGCCCGACGAAGTCGGGCACGGGGTGCTGCGGCTCACCAACCGCAAGCGAAATCAACGGCTTGCCAGGCTGATGCGGCGCCAACAGCTCGTTCAGCCGGACGAAGGGCGAGCGTTCGTTGTCGGAGCTTCCACCGGCTAGCGGCGCACGGGATGAAGCGGTCATGACCATTCTGGGCGCCAGCACTCTTGGAACGGCCGGGCATGGAGACGCCGGCGGGTAAGCGGTTCAGTTCACCATAGATAGGGCGAGGTTAAGACGCGATTAACCATCGGCCGCCCGGCCCGTCCAGAGCGGGAATAATGAGGCCGGAAAACAACGGGATGCATGGCGGCTTCGTCACCTCTCCCGCTTGCGGGAGAGGTCGACGCGAAGCGTCGGGTGAGGGTTCTCTCCTCTTGGGGGTTCTCGCCTGCGGAGACACCCCCACCCCAGCCCTCCCCCGCAAGCGGGAGAGGGAGCGCACCGTCTCCCCGGCCTAATGCCCCGGTAGCTTCTCGAATGTCGCCATGCCGGCGGGGATGGCGTGGAACTCCTGCTTGTCGCAGGTGTAGATCGCCATCTGCGGATGGAACTGGCTCGGCTCGTCCAATGTGCCGACTTTCACGACCGCTGCCGGCAGTCCCGGCACCTTGGTCACCAGATGGGTGCCACACTCGGCGCAGAATTCCCGTGTCACGGCGCGGGCGAGGTCCTTGCGGGTGAACTGCTTGGGTTGTCCGGTGATGTAGGTGAAGCCGGCCGCCGGCATCGCGATGAAGGTGTTGGGCGCGCCGCCCGAGATGTACTGGCACTCGCGGCAGTGGCACTGCGCCTGCATCATCGGATCGCCCTCGGCCACGTAGCGCACTTCGCCGCAATAGCACCCGCCTTCCAAACGCATGACGACCTCCCGTGTTGTTGTTCGTTGTGGTCGTTATTTCTGCGCCGGCAATCCGGAATGGCAATGCTTTTCTTCGGAGCGGCGTCGAAAAGAATCCTGGCAAAAAGAATTGGCAAAAAGAAAGGGGCTCCAGCTTGCGCTGGAGCCCCTCAACGGTCGGGGCATTGCCGGGTATGTGCCCAAACCGTAGGTCTGGATGCGATCTCCGAGAGAAGATCGCATCCCGGGAGAGTGCTTACATGTTGTAGGCGCGCTCGGTGTGGTCGGTGATGTCCAAGCCTTCACGCTCGCTCTCGACATTGGCGCGCAGGCCAACGATCACATCGACGACCTTGTAGAGGATCGCCGAACCGACGCCTGACCACACCAGCGTGGTGCAGACGGCTTCGATCTGGGAGAGCATCTGCGCCGCGAAGTCATAATCGGCAACCTTGGGCGGGATCGCGGTGTAGTCGATGATGCCCGCACCACCGAGAGCCGGATTGACCAGGATGCCGGTGCCGAGAGCGCCGACGATGCCGCCGATGCAGTGCACGCCGAACACGTCGAGCGAGTCGTCATAGCCGAGCGCGTTCTTCACGACGGTGCAGAAGAACAGGCAGACCACGCCGACCACGAGACCGAGGACGATCGCACCCATGACGCCGGAGAAGCCGGCGGCAGGCGTGACGGCCACGAGGCCCGCGACGGCGCCGGAGATGACGCCGAGCACCGACGGATGACCCTTCACGATCCACTCCGCGAACATCCACGACAGCGCGGCGGCTGCGGTGGCGACGAAGGAGTTGGTCATGGCGAGGGCTGCGCCGCCATTGGCTTCGAGGTTGGAGCCGGCGTTGAAGCCGAACCAGCCGACCCAGAGCAGCGAGGCGCCGATCATCGACATGGTCAGCGAGTGCGGAGCCATCAGCTCCTTGCCGTAGCCGACGCGCTTGCCGATCAGGAGAGCGCCGACGAGACCTGCGATACCGGCGTTGATGTGCACCACGGTGCCGCCGGCGAAGTCGATCGCGCCCTTCTTGAAGATCCAGCCGGCGTCGGCGTTGATCTCGTCGAGCTTGGCCTGAGCCGCGGTCTTCGCCGCCGCATCACCCGCCGCAGCCAGAGCCTTGGCCGCGTCCTGGATCGCGTCCGGGCCGGGCCAGTACCAGACCATGTGCGCGATCGGGAAGTAGATCAGCGTGACCCAGAGCGGGATGAACAGGGCGATCGCCGAGAACTTCATGCGCTCGGCAAAGGCGCCGACGATGAGGGCGGGCGTGATCGCCGCGAAGGTCATCTGGAAGCACATATAGACGAGCTCCGAGATGTTGGCGTCGACCGAGAAGGTCGCCGCCTTCGAGTCGGTGGTGACGCCCATCATGAAGGCCTTGGAGAAGCCGCCGATGAAGTCGGAACCGCCGGTGAAGGCGAGGCTGTAGCCGTACACGGCCCAGATCACGGTGACGACGCAGACGGTGTAGAACACCTGCATCAGAACCGAGAGCATGTTCTTGGAACGGACGAGGCCGCCGTAGAACAGCGCGAGACCCGGGATCGTCATCAACAGCACGAGGACTGTCGATGTCAGCATCCAGGCGTTATCCCCCTTGTTGACCGTTGGCTCGGCGTAGGCTGCGGTCGCAGCGAACAGGCCGACTGCGAGAGCCGCCAATCCCGCGCCATAGGGACGCTTAAACGTCATTTCATTTACTCCTGATTGGATTTTGGTTGAGCGCGAAATCAAAGGGCCGCAGCGTCGGCCTCGCCGGTGCGGATGCGGACCGCATGGTCGAGGTTGATGACGAAGATCTTGCCGTCGCCGATCTGTCCGGTTTTCGCAGCCGACGTGATGGCGTCGATGGTCTTGTCGACCTGCTCGGAGGCGACAGCGACTTCGATCTTGATCTTGGGCAGGAAGCTCACGGCATACTCGGCGCCGCGGTAGATTTCCGTGTGGCCTTTCTGACGGCCATATCCCTTGACTTCCGTCACCGTGAGACCGTGAACGCCAATGGCGGTCAGGGCGTCACGGACTTCTTCCAGCTTGAATGGCTTGATAATCGCCATAACAATTTTCATGGGTCCTATCCCCGCTTGGGCCCGGTCCGGACATGGCCGGGCGTTTCTCGACTGGTTCGCCACGAGGGAGAAGTTCACTACGCGGGCACAGCCGAGGCCTTTAGAATCAAATGCCGTGCCAGATCGGGCGCGTTGCCTAACGGACTATGAAGACGGGGCTTTTCGCGTTTGGCGGGTGTTGCGCTGCAGTGCGCTATTACGTCGCGCCCAATCCATGGTCAGGCCTGATCAAAAAGCAGGCATGACAGGCTGCCGACACAATTGCTGCTCATGCGTCGTGCAGGCAGAAGGTATTTAATTACAGTCAGACGTGCCAAAGGGGCTCGCCGGCCGCAAAAATATCGGGCCGGCCCACAGCGTGCTCACGGGTTACGCGCAGCCAATCAATGTGATCAGGGCCGGCTGCCGGACCGTCATGCTGCGTCGCGCACTGCGAAAACCCGGTCGACCAGTCCCCATTCGACTCCCTGCTGCGCGGTCATGAAGTGGTCGCGGTCCAGGGTCCGTTCCACCTCCTCTTCGGTGCGTCCGCAATGCTGCGCGTAGAGTCGGATGATGCGCCGCTTGGTTTCCTGCATCTCGTTGGCATGGATCAGGATGTCGGACGCCTGGCCCTGGAAGCCGCCGAGCGGCTGGTGCACGTGAAGGCTGGCATTGGGCAAAGCGGCGCGGTGACCGGGCTCGCCGGCCATCAGCAGGAACGAGCCCATGGAGCGCGCGGTGCCCATGCACAGCGTATGAACCGGGGCCTTGATGAACTGCATGGTGTCGTACATCGCGAGCCCGGAGGTGACCACGCCGCCATAGGAGTTGATGTAGAGATTGATCGGCCGGCCCGGATTCTCCGCCTCCAGGAACAGCAGCTGCGCACAGACCAGCCCGGACATCGCGTCATTGACCTCGCCGTTGAGGAAGATGATGCGCTCGCGCAGCAGCCGCGAATAGATGTCGAAAGATCGTTCGCCGCGGGCGGATTGTTCGACGACCATAGGGACGAGCTGAAGCATGTCGCGCATCGGCGACCTCCATGTCTGCAGGTGATGAAGTTTGTGGTTGCTAGGCCGCCGCGCGCATCAGGCAGCGATTGCTGTTGGCCGGCTGCGGCAGCTTGGCGCCGATGTCCTGCTGGATGATGCGAAAGCGGGTGCCGCCGTCCTCGTTCGGCTCGATCCGGAAGATGACGCGGCTTTCGCGAAACGGCGGTTCGGAATCGCGAAGCCGGTAGCGCACCTCTTCGCCTGGGATCGACGATTCCGGCTCGGCGCCGGCAAGGTCGCAATCCGGCAGCCAGCGCTCGCGCAATTCAGGAATGGTCACGGCGCGCCAGACTTTTGCCGGCGGCGCATCGAATTCAAATTCAAGCACCAGGTTTGCGTCAGGACGATCAGGCTTCATGGCGTCGCTCATTGATCCAATTCTTATTGATCCATGTCCTTCAAGAGATCGGCCAGTGCTTCCATGCGCTTCGGCCAATAGGCGCGGTAGCGCGCAAGCCATGCCCCGATGGCGACAATTCCGTCCGGGTCGACTTCGTAATTGACAAAGCGGCCCTGCCGCTGCTCGCGCACGAGCCCAGCCGCGCGCAGCACCGAAAGATGCTGCGACATCGCGGGTTGGCTGATCTCCAATCCGTCACGCAAGGCGCTGGCATTCAGGCTTCCGCCCGCGAGCTTCTCAAAGACCTTGCGCCGGGTCGGGTCGGCCAGCGCCTTGAAGATATCGGCTTCGATCATGGCAACACATAAGCATACGCTTATGTGTTGCGCAAGCCTGAATTCAAGCTCCGATTACTGAAGCGCCTCGCCATGCTGCGAGATGTCGAGCCCTTCGAGCTCGTGCTCACGCGAGACCCGCAAGGGCACGAACAGGCCGACCAGCTTGAGCAGGACAAAGCTTACGCCCGCGGACCAGACGAAGGTGACGGCGACGCCGTAGAGCTGGATCAGGAGCTGCTGCGGATGGCCTTCGATCAGGCCCGCGGTGCCGCCGATCGCGCTGGTCGCGAACACGCCGGCGAGCAGCGTGCCGGTCAGCCCGCCGATGCCGTGGACGCCGAACACGTCGAGCGAGTCGTCATAGTTGAAGCGGTGCTTCAGCCAGGTGCAGGCCCAGTAGCAAATGACGCCTGCAGCGATGCCGATGACGATGCCGTGCCACGGCGCGACGAAGCCCGAGGCCGGCGTGATGGTGCCGAGGCCGGCCACGGCGCCCGAGATCATGCCGAGCACGGAGGGCTTGCGCCGCGTCGACCATTCGATCGCGCCCCAGGTCAGTGCGCCCGAGCAGGCCGCAAGATGCGTCGCGATGATTGCCAGCACCGCGCGCGAATTGGCGGCACCGGCCGAGCCGCCGTTGAAGCCGAACCAGCCGACCCACAACAGGCCGGTGCCCATCACCGCAAGCGACAGATCGAACGGCGACAGATTTTCGGTGCCGTAGCCATGACGGCGTCCCATCACCTTCGCAGCGACGAGGCCGCCGGTGCCGGCCGACAGATGCACGACGAGGCCGCCGGCGAAATCCAGCACGCCCATGCTGTTGAGGAAGCCGCCGCCCCACACCCAATGCGCCAGTGGAATGTAGACGAAGATGAACCAGGCGACCGAGAACAGCAGATAAGCGGAGAAACGCATGCGGTCGGCGACGGAGCCCGCGACCAGCGCCACCGTGATGATCGCGAACGTCATCTGGTACAGCATGAACAACGCTTCCGGGATCGTCTTCGCCGCCGGATTGACGCTGTCCATGGTCATGCCGGCGAGGAACCAGCGGTCGAGCGAACCGATCCATGGGCCGTCACCGACGAAGCACAGCGAATAGCCGAATGCGACCCAGAGGATCGAGATCAACGTCACCGCGGCAAGGCTCTGCGCCATGGTCGCGAGCACGTTCTTCTTCCGCACCATGCCGGAATAGAACAGCGCGAGCCCGGGGATCGTCATCATCAGCACCAGCGCAGTGGCGACGATCATCCAGGCGGTGTCGGCGGTGTTGATGTCGGAGGTCGCGGCATGCGCCGGTGCGGCCATGAGCGACACAAATCCCATCGGCGCAGCCATAGCGGCCACGCGGCGCAACAATCCCGCCATGTCATTTCCCCCCGGCATAGTAATGGCGTCGCACGCATGGCGTCGTTGCCGGTGCGATCGAATAGGTGTGCTTAGAGCGCGTCGCTGTCGGTTTCGCCGGTGCGAATGCGCAGCGCATGGTCGATCGGCGTGACGAAGATCTTGCCGTCGCCGATTTGCCCGGTGCGGGCGGTCGCGGTGATCACGGCGACCGCCTTGTCGGCGACGTCGGAGGCGACCGCGATCTCGATTCGCAGCTTCGGCAGGAAATTCACGACATATTCCGCGCCGCGATAGATCTCGGTGTGACCCTTCTGGCGACCATAGCCCTTCACCTCGGTCACCGTCATGCCGTGGACGCCGATCGCCGTCAGGGCCTGACGGACCTCATCGAGCTTGAAGGGTTTGATGATCGCGACGACGAGTTTCATGGTCAGGCCTATTCCCCGGGATGCGCCGCGCCGCATGTCCCCGGCGCTGCGTCAATCTGGCATCTTTCCGGGCAAATGGCACAAAAAACTTGCACATTGAAGCGGAAAAACGTTTGGCCAAGGACGGTCGTGTGAACGGCCGCCTCTGTACAGGGCAACCGTTCATCCTTCACAATGCATTTTCGGCATGGATGCGGTGAACCCGCGGCTGCCGAGCGGTACATAAGTATTTTGGGGGACGCTTCATGGCGAGTTGGTTCTACGCATCCGAGGGCAAGCAGCAGGGGCCCTTTCCGGAAGGACAATTCCGCGATCTCGTCGCCCAGGGCGTGGTTCGCCCCGATACGCTGGTGTGGACCGAGGGCATGGCCGGTTGGCAGAAGGCCGCCGAGATTCCCGGGCTGATCGGCGGCAGCGGGGCGCCCCCGATCATTCCGGCTGGTGGTCCGCCGATGATGGGTGGCGGTAGCTACACGGGTGGCGGCAGCACTGCCGGCGGATCGCTGTCGGTCGATTTCGGCATCGTCGACTTCGCGTGGCGCACGTTCGCGTTGGTGATCGGCTCGTGTTTCATCATCCCGATTCCGTGGCTGTTCGTCTGGTACACGCAATGGATCGTGTCCTGCGTGAAGGTTCCGGGAAGACCGAACCTGTCCTTCACCGGCAATGCCATGACGATCGTGCCCTGGTTCTTCGGCTTCATCGTTCTGGCAATTGTGATCGGCTACATCGGCAGCCAGATCTTGAGCACCGCATTCTACATCATCCAGATCGTCTTCTACTGGATGCTGCTCAAATGGATGATCGCGAACATCGCCTCGAATGGGCAGCCGGTCGGCCTCAGCTTCACCGGCTCGGTCTTGGGCTATATCGGTTGGAACCTGTTGTTCGCGATCTCCATGATCACCATCATCGGATGGGCCTGGGTCGCCGCGGCCCAACTGCGCTGGACCTATCGCAACATCCAGGGCACGCGTCGGGAGATCGTCTTCAGGGGGACCGGGCTCGGGATTCTCTGGCGCGGCATCGTGGCGGCGATCCTGAGCAGCTTCATCATCCCGATTCCGTGGGTGTATCGCTGGATCATGAACTGGTTCGCATCGCAGACCGAGCTCACGCCGCGCGGTTCGACGGCGGGCATGTAACCTCCGCCGGCGTCGCGTCAGAACGGCGCTACGCGTGCATTGTCAGTTGCGGCGCGATCGTCTCGGCGATCGCGCGCATGTCGCGCGCAAGTGACAGCGAGGTTGCGCGGTCCAGCTGGCTGCCGAGGCCGACGGCTGCGACCGTGTGTGAGATCGTTCCCTTCGCGTTCAGGACCGGAACGGCGACGATCGTCACGCCGGCAATGTAATTGCCGCGATCGATGCTGAAACCCTGCTTGCGCACCTGATCGACTTCCTTGCGCCAGGACTCGAAGCTCGGCGCGTTGTGCCAGCGCAGAAGACGAAAACGTTTCTCGATCTCCTTTTCCGGCTGGCCGCTGAAGGCGGCGACGCAACGGCCCGTCGCGCTGATCAACGCTGGAAAGCGGCTTCCGATGTCGACATGAAGCCGCACCGGCGCCTGGCTGCGCGCCAGCGCGACGACGATCATGCTGTCGAGGTCCGGCACCTCGACGCCGATCGCCGTGACACCGTAGCGAGCTGAAATCTCCTCGAGCTTCGGCCGCATCAGGCTGGGAAAATCCGCATTCTCGAGCACGGCGCGCGCCAGCGGCAGCATGCCGACGCCGAGACTGTAGCGTTTGGTCTGCGGATCGACCTGCACAAGATCCTCCGCCAGCAGCGCGCGCACGATGTGCAATGCGGTGCTCGGCACCAGCTTGAGCGTGTCCGCAATCGTCTTCAGACTTTGCGGTGCTGGACTGCGGCTGAGCAGCCGGAGGATGGCGACGGCGCGCGTGACCGCGGGCACGGCACGGACGCGGGGTGATTTGGCATTCGGCATGGTCGTATCGGTACAACAGCGGCCCGGGTGCAACAACAGCATCTCGTCGCGCCGGAGCCGGTCCGGTTTTGATCTCACGCCGCGCTGCGTGCGCGACGAGATTCGGTCGCAACTCGGCAATGAATTGTATATATACAATTAACGGTGCTATTTGACAATTAGCGCGTCGTCGGTATTTTGCCGATCATGACCAAGCTGACCGACTACACGAGCTACGCCGCCGCACAGACGATCTTCTCCCCGGAGAAGCTCTGGGAGTTGTTCGACGGCAATCGCGCGCAGCTGAACATCGCGCATGAGTGCATCGACCGGCACGCCGGTCGCTCCAACCCGGCCGTGATCGTCGTCCGTGCGGATGGGCCGGACGAGGTGCTGAGCTTCGCCGAGCTTGCGGACGCGTCCTCGCGCTTCGCGCATGATCTGGTGAGCCGCGGGATCAAGGCCGGTGATCGCGTCGCGATCATGCTCGAACCCTCGCGCGCCTTCTACGTGGCGCTGTTCGGCACCATGAAGGCCGGCGCCATCGCGGTGCCGCTGTTCACGCTGTTCGGACCCGACGGCGTCAAGCTGCGCGTCGACGATTGCAAGCCGCGGCTGATCGTGACGAACGCGGAGAAGGCGCGGCTTCTCGCGGGGATCGGCACCGAGGTCGTGGTTGCCGACGATGCCTTCCTCAACGACCTGCGACGCTTCGCGCCGCACTTCATGCCGGATACGGCGGCCGATGCGATGGCGCTGTTTCAATATACGTCCGGCACCACGCGCGAATTGCCCGAAGCCGTCAAGCACACGCATCGCGCCATCGTCACGCTGATGGTGGCAGCGCTGTACGGCACCGGCCTGCGCCCGGGCGATCGCTTCATCTGCCCATCGTCGCCGGCCTGGGGGCATGGGCTCTGGCACGGCACGCTGGCGCCGCTGGCCCTCGGCATCACCATCGGCGCCTATGCCGGCAAGTTCAATCCGGAGCGGCTGCTGGCTGCGCTCGAGCAGCATCGGTTCACCAATATCTCGGCAGCTGCCACGCATTACCGCATGATGCGGAATTCCGGCGCCGCGCCACGCTACCGCTACGTGCTGGAGAAAATGTCGTTCACCGGCGAGCCGATCGACAGCGAGACCGCAGCCTTCATCAGCGACACTTTCGGTCATCAGGTCTGCAGCATGTACGGCACCACCGAGATCGGTGTGATCCTGGTGAGCTATCCCGGCGCGCGCGATTTCGCCGTCAAGCCGGGCTCGCTGGGCAAGCCGATCCCCGGCGGACGCGTCGAGGTGCAGGATGCCGAGGGCCGGCCCTGTGAGCCCGGCGTGACCGGCGAGCTGAAAGTTTGGCGCCGCGGCGAGTGGATCGCGACCAAGGACCTCGGGCGCATCGACGAGGACGGCTACTTCTATCACGGCGGCCGGGCCGACGACGTCATCATCTCCGCCGGCTGGACCATGAGCGCGGTCGAGATCGAGGATGCGATCCTGAAGCATCCGCAGGTGCGCGAGGCAGCGGCCATCGGCGTCCCCGATCCGCTCCGCGGCCAGGTCGTGAAGGCCTTTGTGGTCACCGACCGGCCGGGCGATGCGTCCTTCGAGCACGAGATCCAGGACGTCGTGCGCCAGCGTCTCAGCCATCACGAATATCCTCGTCTCGTCAGCTTCGTCACGGAGCTGCCGAAGACGCCGGCCGGCAAGGTCAATCGCAAGATCCTGCGAGACCGCGAGCAGGCCGCAAGACAATCCGAAGCGACGAATTAGAAGAGAGGAAACGTCACATGCTGGACAAGGCCGAAACCCGGTTTCCGAAGATCACCGAAGAGGGTCTCGACGATCTGCGCAAGCGCATCGGCGTCGCCATCGGCGTGACCGCGGAGCCCTGGTGCTACGAGGCGACGCGCGACAATATTCGTCACTACGCGCACGGCATCGGCGACGACAATCCCTTGTGGTGCGATCCCGAATACGCGGCCAAGACCAATTATGGCGGCATCGTCGCCCTGCCGAGCTTCCTGTTCTCGACCAGCCGTATCGTGTCCGGCTATGTCGGCGGGATGCCGGGAGTCCACGCCATGTGGTCGGGCGCGGACTGGACCTGGCACAAGGCCGTGAGGCGCAACGACGTCATCTCGACCGAAGCCAAGCTGAAGGACCTCGTCGAGCACCAGACCCGCTTCGCCGGCCGCGCCATCCAGCAGACCTACCACGTCGACTTCTTCAACCAGCAGGGCGACCTCGTCGCCGAAGCCGATAGCTGGTGCTTCCGCACCGAGCGCGACCATGCGCGCGACCAGGGCACCAAGTACCGGGAGGTCAAGGCCCGCGCGCCGCGCCGCTACAGCGAGGAAGAGCTGGCGGCGGCCTACAAGCACTATGCCGAGGAGCGCATTCAGGGTTCGCGCAAGCGCCACTGGCAGGACGTCACCGAGGGCGAGGCGCTGCCGGTGATGCTGAAGGGACCGATGACGGTCACCGGCTTCATCGCCTATGCGCAAGGATGGGGCGGTCTCTACATTCGCGCCAACAAGCTCGCCTGGAAGCTGCAGGACGCTCATCGCGGCCTCGGCATCCCGAATCGTTTTGGCATCCCCGACTGTCCCGAACGCGTACATTGGGAAGAGGAATTCGCGCTCGAGGTCGGTGCGCCCGGCGCCTATGATTACGGTCCGGAGCGCTGCTCCTGGCTCACGCATCACCTCACCAACTGGATGGGTGATGACGGTTTCCTGCGGCGCGCCAGCTGCAAGATCCGCCGGCATAATCCCGAGGGCGACATCCTGTTCATCAAGGGCATGGTGAAACGCAAATTCGTCGAGGGCGGGCGTCATCTCGTCGAGATCGAGCAGGAAGCCCACAACCAGGACAACGAAGTCTCCGTTCTCGGCACCGGCATCGTGGAGCTGCCGAGCCGCAGCTGACAGCAACCAACAGGGCGAATGAGCATGCCCGCACCTGATCTCACGCGCGGCGCGGTCACCGGCCTCAAGGTCGTCGATCTCTCGCGCGTGCTGGCGGGGCCGCTATGCACGCAGATGCTGGCCGATCATGGCGCCGACGTCGTCAAGATCGAGCCGCCATCGGGGGATGAGACGCGCGGCCTCGGGCCGCCCTTCGATGCGGCGGGACAGGCGGCGTATTTCGGCGCCGTCAATCGCGGCAAGCGCGGCATGGCGCTCGACCTGTCGCGCGCCGAAGGGCGCGCGGTGCTCGAAGCCCTGCTGGAGGGCGCCGACGTGCTGGTGGAGAATTTCCTGCCCGGCACGATGGAGCGCTGGGGGCTCGGCTACGAGACCCATCTGTCTGCGCGCTTCCCGCGCCTGATCTACTGCGCCATCTCCGGCTTTGGCGCCGACGGGCCGCTCGGCGGACTGCCCGGCTATGACGCGGTGCTGCAGGCCATGTGCGGCCTGATGAGCATCAACGGATCGCACGATTCAGGCGCCACGCGCGTCGGCGTCCCCATCGTCGACTATGTCACCGGCTACAATGCGCTCACCGGCGTCTTGCTGGCGCTTGCGGCGCGCGAACGGAGCGGGCGAGGGCAGCGCGTCGAGGCGACGCTGTTCGACACCGCGCTCGGCCTCTTGGTGCCGCACGCCGCGAACTGGATCTGCTCGGGCAACGTGCCCGGCCGGCTCGGCAGCGCCCATCCGAACATCGCGCCTTACGACAAGTTCACGGCAGCCGACGGCGAGATTTTTCTCGGCATCCTCAATGACGGCCAGTTCCGCCGCTTCTGCCAGAAGGTGGGACGCGGCGACCTGCTGGATGATCCGCGCTTCCGGACCAACGCCGATCGGCTTCGCCACGTCGCCGCGCTTCGTACCGAACTGGAGCGGACATTGGCGGGCTTCAAGTCGGACGCGCTTTGCCGCGACCTGATGCAGGCCGGCGTTCCCGCAGGCGCCGTCAACACCGTGCCGCAGGCATTCGCACAGGCCCATGCCGCCCACCGCGACATGCTGGTCGAAAGCGAAGGTCATCGCGCGCCCGGCATTCCCGTGAAGCTCGCAGAGACGCCCGGCAACACCGGCCGCCGCCCGCCGCGCTTCGGCGAGCATGCCCGCGAAATTCTGGCCGAGGCCGGCCTCGACGACACGACGATCGACCGCCTGATCGATGCAGGCATCGTCACGCTGCAACGGAAGGACCCCACGCAACGATAAGAAGACGACCACGACAACAATCAAAATAACGAGAACGAGAGGAAACAAGCATGCTGAAATCCGCGAGATGGGCCGTGGGATTGCTGGCCCTGCTATGGAGTTGCGCGAGCCTTGCGCAAACCTATCCGACGAGACCCGTCAAGATCATCGTTCCCTATCAGGCGGGCCAGGGCACGGACGTCGTCGCCAGATACCTGGCCGACCAGCTGTCGCGCACGCTGGGCCAACGCTTCTATGTCGAGAACAAGCCCGGGGCGGGCGGCAATATCGGTGCCGAGCAGGCCGCGCATTCGGAGCCCGACGGCTACACCCTGTTGATGGGCACCAACGCCACCCAGACCATGAACGAGTTCATGTATCCCGCGATGGGTTTCGCGCCGGACAAGGATTTTGCCCCGATCATCCTGGTCGGCAAGCTGCCGCTGGTGATCACGGCCAGTCCGTCTTTCGCCGGAAACAATGTGGTCGATCTGATCGCCGCCGCCAGGGCGAAGCCTGACAGGATCGACATCGCGCTGCCGAGCACGACGGCGCGTGTCATCTTCGAGTTTCTCAAGGAGGTGACGGGCGCGCCGATGTTCGGCGTTCCCTATAAGGGATCGGCGACGGCGATGACAGACGTGCTCGGCGGGCAGGTGCCGCTGATCATCGATACGGTCACTGCGGTGCGCACCCAGATCGACGACGGCAAGCTGAAAGCGCTCGGCATCACCGTGCTGAAGCCGAGCGAGCTTCTGCCCGGCGTGAAGCCTGTCGCCGAGCAGGGCGTGCCTGATTTCGAAATGGCCGGATGGAATGCCTTCTACGCCCCGCGCGGCACGCCACAGGCCATTATCGAGCTTCTGAACGGCGAGTTCGCCAAGGCGCTGGCACTGCCCGAGACCAAGAAGCGGTTGCACGAGCTGGGACTCGATCCGGCCGGCGGAACGCCGGCGGACCTCGCCAAATTCGAGACGCGCGAGCGGCTCAAATGGGGGCCGGTGATCAAGGCGACGGGCCTGCAGGGCGGCTGACGCCGCTGAGGCTCTCTGCTTGAGCATGATCGTCCGAGAACCGGCGTCCCGGGATCAGGCCTTGCGCTCGCGCACCGAGCCTTCCTGCGCAACGGACGCCACCAGCGTGCCGTCGGGCTTGAAGATCAGGCCGCGCGACAGGC
The DNA here is from genome assembly GCF_018130615.1 of Bradyrhizobium manausense. Taxonomy (GTDB): domain Bacteria; phylum Pseudomonadota; class Alphaproteobacteria; order Rhizobiales; family Xanthobacteraceae; genus Bradyrhizobium; species Bradyrhizobium manausense_A. The sequence goes on along the minus strand of NZ_JAFCKB010000001.1, from coordinate 213,944 downwards.
CGCGGCCGTCGCGCGCGTTTGGCGAATCCTGGGCGTAGAGCAGCCATTCGTCGGCACGGAACGGGCGGTGAAACCACATCGCATGATCGAGGCTCGCGGGCATCATGCGCTTGTCGAACAGCGTGCGGCCGTAGCGCGCCATGATCGCATCGAGCAGCGAGAAGTCCGACGCATAAGCGAGCGCGCAGAGATGCAGCGCGGGATCATCGGGCAGCTTTGCGGCCGTGCGAATCCAGATATGGATGCGGCCATCGTCAACCTTCTGACCGAAATAGCGGCCGATCTCGACGGGACGCAATTCGATCGGACGATCCATCTCATAGTAGCGGCGGATGAACTCCGGCATTTCCTTGAAGATCGGCTGCTTCGCCACCTCCTCCGCGGTCAGCTTCTCCGGCGGAGGCACGTCAGGCATCTTGTCCTGGTGATCGAAGGCGCTTTCCTCCCCGGTGTGGAACGAGACCATGATCGAGAAGATCGCATTGCCGTGCTGGATCGCGGTGACGCGGCGGGTCGAATAGCTCTTGCCGTCGCGCAGGCGCTCGACCTGGTAGATGATCGGAACCTGCGGGTCGCCCGGCAGGATGAAATAGCAATGCAGCGAATGCGGCAGCCGGCCCTCGACGGTCCGGCAGGCCGCGACCATCGCCTGCCCGATCACCTGGCCCCCGAACACCCGCTGCCAGTCCGTCTTCGGGCTGTTGCCCCGGAACAGGTTCACCTCGAGCTGTTCGAGGTCGAGGATCGAAATGAGGTCGAACAGGCTTTTGGACATGATGGTGCTTTCTGGTGCCTTGTCATTCCGGGGCGCACGCAGTGCGAGCCCGGAATCTCGAGCTGATAACCTCTGGATTCCGGGCTTGCGACTTGGTCGCGCCCCGGAATGACACAGTTGGGCCGTTCCGCCCTTGTTTCACCGCACTGTTTCGCCCACCTCAAGTCTGCTAGCAAGACCCGTGAATTGGCCGGGAATTTTGGCAGGAAAGTCTGGGTATGTCCGTACAGGGTCACATTGTCATTGGCGGCGGCGCGTTTGCGGGCCTGGCGCTCGCGCTGGCGCTGCGTCAGGGGCTCGGTCCCGAGATTCCCGTCATCGTCGCCGACCCCGCGCTGGCCACACGGCCGAGCCGCGATCCCCGCGCAACCGCGATCGTTGCGGCCTGCCGCCGCCTGTTCGAGGCGCTCGGTGCCTGGGACGATGTCCGCGCCGAGGCGCAGCCGATCCTCGACATGGTCGTCACCGATTCCAAGCTCGAGGACGCCACCCGTCCGACGTTTTTGAATTTCGCCGGTGACGTCGCACCCGGTGAGCCCTTTGCGCATATGGTCGAGAACCGCCGCCTGATCGATGCGCTGGTCGTCCGCGCTGAAGCTGAAGGCATCGATCTGCGCGCCACCACCGTGTCGTCTTACGACGCGCGCGCCGAGGGGATCGACGTGACGCTCGGCGATGGCAGCGTCATCGCTGCGAGCCTGTTGGTCGCAGCTGACGGTGCGAAGTCAAAGCTGCGCGAGCGCGCCGGCATCGCCACTCACGGCTGGGAATATGATCAGTCCGGCATCGTCGTCACCGTCGGCCACGAGCGCGATCACGAGGGCCGTGCCGAAGAGCACTTCTTGCCCGCGGGGCCGTTCGCGATCCTGCCGCTCTCGGGAAAGCGCTCCTCGCTGGTGTGGACCGAGCGCCGCGCGGAGGCCGCGCGCATCATTGCGCTCAGCGACGAGGAGTTTCACGGCGAGCTGGAACAGCGCTTCGGCCTGCATCTCGGCGAGGTGAAGGCGCTCGACAAGCCGCGCGCGTTTCCGCTGTCGTATTTCGTGGCGCGCTCCTTCGTCGCCGAGCGCCTCGCGCTGGTCGGCGATTCCGCCCATGTCATTCACCCAATCGCGGGGCAAGGCCTCAACATGGGTCTGAAGGATGTTGCCGCATTGGCGGAAGTCGTGGTCGATGCCGCGCGGCTCGGCATGGATCTCGGCGGGGCCGACGTGCTCGAGCGCTACCAGCGCTGGCGCCGCTTCGACACCATGGCGATGGGCGTTGCCACCAACTCGCTGAATTTCCTGTTCTCGAACCAGTCGACGCTGCTGCGCACGGTGCGCGATATCGGCCTCGGCATCGTCGACCGCACCCCGCCGTTGAAGAACCTCTTCATCCGCCAGGCGGCGGGTTTGACTGGCGAGATCCCGCGGCTGCTGAAGGGCGAGGCGCTGTAGGAAAAGGCGCCGCTGCAAACTCCGCTCGTCGTCCCGGACAAGCGCGCCTTAGCGCGCGCCGATCCGGGACCCATACGCCGCAGCGACAGTGTTACGAAGACTCGGAGTTTTCAGCGTGCCCCAAAACCACTCCCTGTGGTTATGGATCCCGCCTTCGCGGGGATGACACCGAGAATGTGGCGCCGCCGTTACGCCACACCGACCCTCAATCGATCTTCCGCGCCTCTTCCGGCAGCATGATCGGAATGCCGTCGCGGATCGGATAGGCGAGCTTGGCGCTGCGCGAGATCAGCTCCTGCTTGGTGGAATCGAATTCCAGCGGGCCCTTGGTCAGCGGGCAGACCAGGATCTCCAGCAATTTTGGATCGACGCTGGTTTCGGGGCGTTCGGTGGGCGCGTTCATCATGGTCTCCGGCGATCGGCTGCCTGTAGCACAGAAAATCAAGCTCGCCCATTGCGGCGGCCAGGGTGATTTAGGCGGAAATCATTCGCTGGATCTCGTCGAGCAGGCCCTTAAGGCGCGCCGCCGGCACCGGCGCGCCTGAGAGTGCGAAGCCGAGGAACGTCCAGTACAGGATCTGGGCGCGCGCCTGCGCGCTTGTCGCGGAGAATCCGCGTCGTTCCAGCAGCGTTTCGATATAATCGAGCCTGCGGCGATCGATGGCGCGGACGGCCGCCTGCGCGGCCGGATCGAACGCCGCCCAGTTGCGCACCGCGCGCTCCAGATCGAGCCGGGCTCCAAAGGTCCTGCGCAGCAGCGCCTTCAGCGGTTCGCCGCCCTCGGCCTCGACACCGGCGATGATCTCTTCGGCCGCGATCTCGCGCCAGCGTTTCAGCACGGCCGCGTGGAACGCACCGAGATCGGCGAAATGCCAGTAAAAGCTGCCGCGGGAGACGCCCATCGCCTTTGCCAATGGATCGGCCTTCAGCGCGGTGAAGCCGCTTCTGGTGAGCGCCTTGAGGCCCTGTTTGATCCAGTCGTCGGCGGAGAGCTGTTCGGTCATGTCGGGTTCCGAAATCCGACCATACACTAGTGTATTGACAGGCGGCTGGCCAGCGCCTATCTCACCATACACAGATGTATGGAGGCCTTGATGCGTGATCTCTTGCTCCAGTGCGCCGGCGTCGGGGCCATCATCGTGGCGCTGATCCATGGCATTCTCGGCGAGACCAAGGTCTTTGCCCGCGCCACCATCGAGCCGGAACGGCTCCGCACCCTGATCCGCGTGGTCTGGCAGGCCTCGACCGTGGCCTGGATCGGCTGCGGCGTGCTGCTGGTCGCGACGCCCTGGATGGGCTCGGTGTCGGCGCGCCACTGGATCGTCATCACCATGGTCTGCGTGTTCGGCTTCTCCGCCTGCGCCAACGCATGGGCGACGCGTGGCCGGCATTTTGGCTGGATGGCGCTCAGCGTGGTCGTGGTGATGGCGGCGGCCGGCTACTGAGGACGACCGCGCAATCAAGCGGAGCGGTGTCATGGAAGATCGTGTTCGACTGACCGTTGCCGACGGCGTGGCCCATGTCCGGCTCAATCGTCCGGACAGGATGAACGCACTCGACCCCGCGATGTTCGAGGCACTTATCGGAGCCGGCACGCAGCTTGGCGCGCGCAAGGATGTCCGCGCCGTCATTCTCTCCGGCGAAGGCCGGGCATTCTGCGCGGGCCTCGATCTGGACCGGCTTATGGCGACGACGCGGGGCGATCCGCTGATTCCGTCAGTCGACCTGACGCGCCGAAGCCACGGCATGGCAAACTATGCGCAGCATCTGGTCTGGCTTTGGCGCGAGCTTCCCGTCCCCGTCATTGCCGCGGTCCACGGCGTCGCCTTCGGCGGTGGTCTCCAGCTGGCGCTCGGCGCGGACCTTCGTTATCTGGCGCCGGCGACACGGCTCGCCGTCATCGAAGCCAAATGGGGACTGGTGCCCGATATGGCGGGCACGCAATTGATGCGCCACCTTGCGCGCGAGGATGTCGTGCGCGAGCTCACCTATACCGGCCGCGTGTTTTCGGCCGACGACGCACTGGCCTATGGTTTCGCGACAAGCCTCGCCGACGATCCGCTGGCTGCGGCGTCGAAAGTCGCGCACGAGATCGCAAGCCGCAGCCCGGATGCCGTCCGCGCCGCCAAGCGTCTTCTCAATCTCGCCGCGACCTCGGATGTCGCCACCGGTCTCGCCGCCGAGACGGCCGAGCAAGCCGCGCTGCTCGGCGCCGCCAATCACATCGAAGCGGTCAGGAGCAATCTCGAGAATCGCGCACCGCGATGGAGCCAGGCATGGCGTTGACACTCGTTACCGGCGGTACCGGCCATCTCGGCCGGGATATCGTCGATCGCCTCGTCCGCAACGGGCATCGCGTCCGCCTGTTTGCCCGCTCGAAAGGCGTACGGCCCGACGTCGATTGGGCCGTTGGCGATCTCGCCACGGGCGCTGGGTTGCGGGACGCGTTGCGCGATGTCGACACCGTCATCAACGCGGCGACCTATTCGCCAATCGCGCGGCGAGGAGGTGTTCGGCCCGTCGATTTCTTCAAGTCTCCTTCCGCCGTGGATGTCGAGGGAACGGAGCGATTGTTGTCCTTGTGCCGGGAGCAGTCGGTCCAGCACTTCCTGCACGTGTCGATCGTCGGGCTCGACGATGCCACGCTGCCTTATGCCAGAGTCAAGCTCGCCGGTGAGCGCTTGGTTCGCAGCTCCGCGCTGTCCTGGTCTGTCGTTCGCGCGATGCCGTTCTACTATCTGCTCGACAAGATGCTCGCAGGAATAGCCTGGCTTCCGGTGTGGCCGATGCCGACCACGCCATTCAATCCCGTCGACACGACGGACGTCGCCGATCACGTCGTCGCCTGCGCCTTCGATGGGACACGCGGCGTCCGCGCGGAGATTGGCGGTCCCGAAGACGTCAGTGTCGCTACGCTTGCCGGCCGGTATCGGGATGCGCGAGGATTGCATCGAAAAATCCTGCCGATATCCATGTCCGAGACGAAAGCGCGTGGAATGGGCTTTGTCGTCAGTCGGGGTGTGCGGGGGCGGGTTGCCTGGGCAGATTGGCTGCAACGCCGTTATCCCGGCACGCGCCATGCGGCCTGACGCCTTTCGTCAGGTCCCGAATCCTCCCGTGAGGCTTAAGGCCGCAGCAAGCTGCCAAGCCCGCGTTGCATGCGGAGCGCGCTGATGTTTTGGCGACGATTAGAATATATCTAACGCTGCACTGACCCCAACCCGGTTGACTTCACCTCCTCCTTTGCTTCCTTCGGGCGCGCTTCGCGCACACGACAGAGGAGGAGACATTCGTGAGAGTCATTCGTGTTCTTGCCATCGCACTGACGGTCGGGATTGGCATGGGGTCGGCGGCAATGGCCGACGGTTTCAAGAATTGCACCAAGCTCGACAAGGCGTCGTGGAAGCCGGCGGGCGATGCTGAAGCCAAGGCCAAGGCAGCGGGCTATGAAGTGCGGCGTTCCAAGATCGAAGGCTCGTGCTATGAGGTCTATGGCGTCAAGGAAGGCAAGCTCTACGAGCTGTTCTACAGCCCGGAAGATCTCAGCCTGAAGCACACGATCGCCAAGTAGTTTTTGAGGACAGCTCCGGCTTGATCGACAAAGCGGTGCAAGACGCGCGCGGGGTGTCCGATCGGACCCCCGCAGATCGGACGGTCGCGGTCTGGGACCTTCCGCTGCGAATCTGGCACTGGGCGCTCGCGGCATGCGTCCTGGCCGCGTGGTTCACGCCTACCGTCTACGACAGGCTTCACCGCATCGTCGGCTATGCGGTCATCGGGCTTTTGATCTTTCGCCTGGTCTGGGGAATTTGGGGCAGCCGCTATTCGCGCTTTCGCATGATCGGCGTCAGGCTTCGCGCCGCGCCGCTCTATCTCTGGAATCTGCGCCGCGGCATCACCGGCCGCTATATCGGGCTCAATCCCGCCGGCACCTTGATGCTGGTGGCGCTGCTGTTGTCGCTCGCCGTCTCGGCAATCACGGGCGCGCTGTCGGTGACCGTCACCTTCTTCGGCGTCTGGTGGATCGAGGACACCCACGCTTACGCATCGGACGCCGTCATCGTCCTGGTCGTGCTGCATGTCGCGGGCGTGGTGGGGATGGGCATGCTTCAGCGCGAAAACCTGATCCGCGCCATGATCACCGGACGTAAGCGCATTCGCCGCCATTGAGTTGGAGGATCGAAGCCGCGGGCTCGCTGATCCGCGCAGTGTCACGGGATTCGCGCCCTTCTTACCCGTACAACTACTGCCAATTGGCGTCATTTGCCGAGCAACGTTTACCGCGCGGTAGGCATGCAACTGGGCGTTGCAGAAAATTAACGCGGAGCAAGTGCGGTCGGATCAATTCTCCATAGGATTGACGAGGGAGCGATATTGCATGTTCCGCGTTTTTTCCTGCCTGACGGCCGAGCACGATTGGCGGCTCGTTGTGCTCGCTGGCTTGGTTTGCTTCGCTGCAAGCATCGTTGCCGTCAGCATCTTCCATCGCGCGGTCGTGTCGCGCGCCCGGACGCGGCTGATCTGGATCGCGATCGCCGGTGCCGCCATCGGCTACGGAATCTGGGCAACGCATTTTGTCGCAATGCTCGCCTACGAGCCCGGCGTCTCGATCGGTTACGGCCTCGTTCTGACAGCGCTGTCGCTCGCCGCGGCGATGATCCTGACGTCAGGCGGCTTCGGCGTTGCCGTCAACAATTCCGGCCGCTGGCGTGCGGCTGCCGGTGGCGGCATCATCGGCGTCGGCATCGCAAGCATGCACTATATCGGCATGTGGGCCCTCGAAGTGCCGGGTCATGTCACCTGGTCGCCGGGGCTGGTGCTCGTCTCGATCGGCCTCGGCATGGTCCTCGGCTATGCGGCGCTCGCGGTCGCCATGGCGCGCACGGACAAGCGGGGGACCTTCGCCGCGGCGCTGCTGCTGACGCTCGCCATCGTGTCGCATCATTTCACGGCCATGGGAGCCGTGCAGATCGTTCCAGATCCGACGCTGGAAAACGATACATTGTCGCTTTCGCCGGGCTTCCTTGCCGCTGCAATTGCGGGTGTGGCCCTGTCGGTTCTCGGGATGAGCTTCGTCGGCGTCCTGGCGGATCGTCGCCTTGCGACCAAAACCAGGAGATTCGAGGAAATCATCAGCGAACTTTCGCGCGCCAGGCAACAGGTGGAAGATTCGCAACAGGAAATCCAGGATCAGAAGCTCAGGCTGGATACGGCCATCAACAATATGGTCGAGGCGTTGTGCATGTTCGATGCGGAGAAGCGGCTTGTCGTCTGCAATGAGCGTTATGCCCGCCTCTATCGATTGCCGCCGGAGCTTCTGAAAACGGGGACCTCGCACGCCGACATCATCAGGCATCGCGTCGTGACCGGCGTCCTCAAGAGCGACACCAGCGAGGGCGCCGCCGCGCAATTCCTCTCGAAATTGGCCGCGCTGCCGTTCGATGCAGTCTCGAGCAGAATCGACGAGTTCGCGGATGGGCGGTTGATCTGCGTGACGCGACAGCCGATGGCCGGCGGCGGGTGGGTGGCCACGCATCTCGATGTTACCGAGCAGCGCAGGTCGGAGGCCAAGATTGCTCATATGGCGCAACACGATGCGCTGACCGATTTGCCGAACCGCGTGCTGCTCAAAGAGCGGATCGAGCATGCCATTGCGATCACACGTAATGGCGGCCTCGATCTGGCGGTGCTTATGCTCGATCTCGATCGCTTCAAGGAAGTTAACGACACGCTGGGACACCCGGCGGGCGATGCCCTGTTGCGCGCCGTCGCTGCGCGTTTGCGCGATTGCACTACGGAGACCGCGTTGATCGCCCGGCTTGGCGGCGACGAGTTCGCCGTGATCGACTACGTCACCAACCCGGCCGTGGAGGCTGCCACCCTCGCCGAGAACATCAGAAAGGCGCTTTGCGAACCCTTCGATCTCGGCGATCACCGGGTCACGGTGGGCACCAGCATCGGCATCGCCATCGCGCCGCGCGATGGCGAGGATTCCGACGTGCTCATGAAGAGCGCGGATCTCGCGCTCTACTCTGCCAAGAGTGGTGGACGCGGCGCCTTCCGTTTCTTCGAGCCGGAGCTCGACGAACTCATGCATGCGCGGCGCAACATGGAGCGCGACATGCGGGATGCAATTTCCAGCTGTGACTTCGAGCTCCATTACCAACCATTGGTCAACACCGCGACCGGCGAGATCCGCGGCTTCGAATCCCTGCTACGTTGGCATCATCCGGAGCGAGGCCTGGTCATGCCCGGCGAATTCATTCCGCTTGCTGAAGAGACCGGGTTGATCGTGCCTCTCGGAGAATGGGTCTTGAGGACCGCATGTAGCGAAGCCGCCAAATGGCCTGCCCATCTCGGGATTGCGATCAACCTGTCTCCCGCCCAATTCAGGAGCAAGGAGCTTGTCGCTGTCATCGTCAGCGCACTGGCGAGTTCGGGCGTCGCACCGCATAGGCTCGAGCTCGAGGTCACCGAGACGGTGATCATGCACGACAGCGAAGCCGTATTCGCCGCACTGGGTCAACTGCGCGAGCTCGGAGTGCGGATCGCGCTCGACGATTTCGGGACCGGCTATTCATCGCTGAGCATTCTGCAGAGATTCCCATTCGACAAAATCAAGATCGACCGCAGCTTCGTCAACGAACTGTCCAGCGCAAGCTCGGACGCGCATCATCTCGCGCGAGCGGTCGTTCGTTTCGCGGTCAGCCTCGGCAAGGCGACGACCGCCGAAGGCGTCGAAACGAAGGAGCAGCTCGATATCCTCCGTGAGGAGGGTTGTGCCGAAACGCAGGGCTACTATTTCGCCCGGCCGATGCCTGCATCCGGCATCGCGAAATTGCTGAGGCGAAGTGCCAAGCGAGGTGACAAGGTAGCCGTCCGCGCGGCCTGAACCTCGCACTCCTACTGCAACGGCGGATCGCCCGAGGTGCGTTTCTTGGCGAGGTCCATCTCGGTCACCGCGATCAGGATCTCGGCGCGGGTCTTCAGATCAGGCGCTTCCAGCATCGCCTGCTTCTCGGCCGGGCCATAGGGCGACATCATCGCCAACGCGTTGACGAGCGCCTCGTTGGGCGCGCTCTCGACGCCCTCCCAGTCGACCTTGAGATTGTTGGCCTTCAGGAAATCCGCCAGCGCCACCAGCAGCGCCTCGCGGTTGACCTGGTCTTCGCCCATGCGCGCGGTGAAATCATCCATGAAGGCGAAGAAATCGACCTTGCACTGCCGGTAGGCCGTCAGCACCTCGAGCTCCTCGACCACCCTGAAGCGCGCAACTCCGGTGAGCTCGAGGATGTAGCGGCCGTCGCCGGACTCGGCGAGCTGGGTGATGCGGCCGACGCAGCCGACGCGGAACAGCACCGGCTTGTCGGAATTCTTCGGCGAGTGCGCCACGTCAGGCTGGATCATGCCGATCAGGCGATGACCGTCGCGGAAGCAATCGTCGACCATCGCCAGATAGCGCGGCTCGAAGATGTTGAGCGGCATCTGGCCGCGCGGCAACAGCAGCGCGCCCGGCAGCGGAAACACCGGAATGATCTCCGGGAGGTCGGCGGGCCCGCGATATTCGATGTTGATCGGCATCTGGTCCCCGCGGCGATTTCCGGCCTATCCTTACGAAAACAGGATCGTCGACAAGCGCTTTCGACCCTCGACGGTGGCATCGTCCGCGCCGCCCCAGGCTTCGAAGAACTGCACCAGCTGCTTGCGGGCGCCGTCGTCGTTCCATTTGCGGTCGCGCTTGACGATCGCGAGCAGCTGCTCGGTCGCGGCCGCCCGGTCGCCCTTCGCGTTCAGCGCGGTGGCGAGGTCGAAACGCGCCTGATGATCGAGCGGGTTTGCGGCGACTTTCTGTTCGAGCTCGGCGACGGGCCCGAGCTGCTCCGCCTGCTCGGCGAGATCGATCGCGGTCTGCACGGCCTTCACGGCCGGGTCGTTGCGCTTGGATTCCGGCACCATGGCCAGCGTCTGCTTGGCCTGCTCCATCGCACCCGAGATGGCGTAGCATTTTGCAAGGCCGGCAAGCGCTGCGATGTTGGTCGCGTCGTGCTGCAGCACCTCGGCATAGATCTGCGCGGCCGCGGCGGCGTCGCCCTCGGCGAGCACGGCCTCGGCCTCTTGCAGGATCTCGGCGATGTTGGGCTCGCCCGGTGCCGTCACGCCCTTGGTGAGCTTCTCGATGAAGGCGTTGAGCTGGCTCTCCGGCACCGCGCCCATGAAGCCATCGGCCGGCTGGCCGTTGACGAAGGCGATCACGGCCGGGATCGACTGGATCCCCATCTGGCCCGGGATCGCCGGATGCTGGTCGATGTTCATCTTGACCAGCTTGACCTTACCCTTGGCCGCCTTGACCGCCTTTTCAAGGATGGGCGTAAGCTGCTTGCAGGGCCCGCACCACTCCGCCCAGAAGTCGATCAGCACCGGCTGGCGCTTCGATTCCTCGATGACGTCCTTCACGAAGGTCTGGGTGGTGGTGTCCTTGATCAGATCGGCCGCAGCCGGGCCCGCTCCGTTACCCTGGTCGATGATCGTCACGGGATACCCTCGTCTCATGTCCTGGAATGGCGGGTCTTTAGCACGTCGCCATCACATATGCCTCGTTGTCGGCGCTAAAATTGGGCCGGGACGGCCGAATTTCAATCCATCGGGGCCGATTCGGCAGCCGGGAGCCGTTTTTGGTCGATTTGGCCGCATTCGGGGTCCATATGGGGTCTCAAGAACCGAATCTATGCTGCCGGTAGCTGTTGCATTCCCTTCCCGCTTTTGGCATACGACAGCCGTTGCCGGCGCGTCACGCGACCGACACAGGATGCGGGTGTAGCTCAGTGGTAGAGCACGACCTTGCCAAGGTCGGGGTCGAGGGTTCGAGCCCCTTCGCCCGCTCCAATTTTTCCCAGAGCATCCAGCCGCGAGTGGACCCCCGCTAGTTCAGCGGGCTGTGGGAAAGCGCAAGCCGCAGTTGGGCCTGGGCTGTCTCGTTTGGCGTTTTGCCGTCCGCGCTTTTTCAGCCCGTAACAAAACGTCCAGCACCGGTCCGCTCCCCACCCTTGATTCAGATGGATGTTTTCGTTGTCCATTTCGGCCTTCCGGAAGGCCCCGCCCCAGTGAACAAGGCGGCAGAAATTTTGAGGGCTTTTCAGGGGCTTACAGGCCCGTGGAGGCTTTTAGAAGCCTGCAACTTAATGGATTTTCAGGCCTCGGCGGACTATATTAGAGGGAGGAGAATCCATGTCCGCCCAACGTTCCGCGACCAAGCCCCATTATACTGCTGGCGTAATCCAGCGGTTGGCGGCCGCCAACAACGTAGCGGTGGTCGTGACCTCGAACGACGTCTTCGCCCATCACGTGACGCGGCTTTCCGGCGATGACGTGCATTTCGATCCTATCGAGAACACCATCGTTGCGCTTCAGCGTGCCGGAATTCTGGACCGGGTCCAGGCCGTGCGCCTTCAGGCGCGCTATCTCCGCGAAAGCCGTCCGTGACGTTTGATCCGTTCGGGGATTTTGCGACGCGTGGCTATTTGCGCAACGTCGCTAAGGCCAAGGATCCCGCGATCGTTCAGCGCCTCCTGCACAATTCGTTCCTGACCGGCATCGATGCGGCCTTGGATCATCTCAAGGCGCGGCCTTCGCTGAGCTACGACGACGTTCTAAAAACGCACAAAACGCTCTTCGAAGGAGTGTTCCCGTGGGCTGGAGAAGATCGGCATACAAACGCGTCCCACATCCACGTGAAGAAGGGCGCTATCTTCTTCGCTCATCCTGACGACATCCGCAAAGCGATCGACTACGCGCTGGAAAAGGGACAAGACAAGGCATTCATGGCGGAGAAGCCCGGCGAAGTGATGGGCTATCTCGCTTATGGCCACCCGTTCCTCGACGGCAATGGTCGCACGATCATGCTGATCCACGCCGAGCTTGCGCGCCGCGCGGGCATTAGGATCGATTGGGCCGCGACGGATAAAGACAAGTACCTCGCCGCTTTGACGGAAGAGCTCGAAGAACCTGGTAAGGGCAAGCTGGATGCTTATCTGAAGCCGTTCATCCGCAAGGGCTCGGAGAAAAACATCGCCGATGCCATCAAGGCCGCGCCGGGGTTGGACGGCGGCAACGCGGACACCGTCGCGGGCAACACAACCGATCCAAAGGTCAAGGCGCAATACGAAGCGCAGGAAGTCAAACGCAGGGGCGGGTAAGGTTCTGCGCTGAAGGACAAGTAATCCAACCTCGGCTTAGTGGGGCGCGTCGCGCGAGTGCGCGAACAGGCTCAATGCGCACCGCGTTGAGCGATCGTCGCGCGTCCTAATCGATAATCGGAGCAGGCTCATGAAACGGAAGGGCCGGAAGGGAAAGAAGCCGAAGAGAAGTCCGACGCTGGCCGTCGTTCGCCCGGCTCCGCCGATCTTTGAGCCAAGGAATTGCCCGTGGCTGGTAACGCTCAAGGCCAACACCAAGGCGTTCGCTGAGCTTTACGACGTGGCGAGAACCTATGCAAAGGAAACCGACCGTTGGTGTGAGGTGCAGCCCGACGAACTTCAATTTCATTTCGCAGACGAGGAAGTCGCGAGCCGCTTCGTGCGGCATTGTCGCGAAAAGAAATTCGAGCCGACCTACCGCGATAAGAGGAAACCGGGAGAGCTGGCAAAGCTGGACACGACGGAAAGAAAAAAGCAGATGCGTGATGACTTCTTGATGGTGAAGACCTTTCCAGAAACACGCACCTATCCGATGCGGCTCGAACTCGCTGGAAATTACTCAGATGACGCCGCTGATTTCTATCACCGTTACCGCGTCACATTCTATTCCGAGGAGGTCGACTATCAAGGGATCAAGAGTAGACGCGCGAAAGCGTATGTTGACTTGAGAATGGCTCTCGAAGCGCTGCTAAAGGCAATGGTTTGTTTGCGCTCCCCTTATGAGCTGGCGGGTAAGCCCCTTGTCAAAGCGATCCGCGCTTACTCTCATGACATCGAAAAAGTGCAAAAAGATGCGTTGAGAGGCATCAAGATAGACGAGAAATACGTGGCTGCGATTTCAAAATGCAACGTCGCGCCTGTCGACCTTCGTTATCAATTCGACGCAATGAACTTCCGCGTACCGAACGACGAAAACTATTACAACACGATTGGCTCTACAGTATGGCTCAAACTAATTGAAGGCTTCGTCCAAGAAGGATTGAAAAGGCTGAAGAAGGCTTTGGGACGTCGATCCAAGATCGTTCCGGGTAGCATCGCCATACTGGAGCTGAAACGTCCTTCCGACTATCCATCGGGTTGACGGCGGTTGAATCTAATGACGACAGGGGGGTGCACCCCTCGGCCCTCAAGGCCCTTCGGCGAGCGGAAAGCGCGAAGGGGCGCTTTCCGGCCTTGACTGCCTCACCCCGCCAAGAGGGCTGTCCATCGGTTTGCTGCGCAAACCCGCTTTCTAAGAAAGCAGGCGGCGGTCATCGGATAAATTCTAGCACACCTCCAGCGGTACCGATAAAGTTGCGGAATCATGGTCAGCCCCGGTCTTCCGCAGGCAGTTGTCGACCCGAAACTGCCGACTGTCGCTATTGTCACTGCCCTCGACGTTGAGACGAAGGCGGTGCTTCGCCATTTTGGCGACAATTGGCGCGGCGAAGATCTAGACGGGACATATATCTATCGAACGACGTTCGAGGGCTGGGATATTGTGATGGTCGAGGCTGGCGCTGGAAATGCCAGTACCGCATCTCTTGCCAGCAAGGTTATGGGTCATTACAGCCCTGCGGTCGCGCTATTCGTCGGCGTCGGCGGAGGCGTCAAGGACGTGGAGCTTGGCGACGTCGTGGTCGCATCTCGCGTCGTCGGCTATGAGTCCGGCAAGGACACCGCGAAAGGTTTTCTGCCTCGCACCGATTTAAGCCGCAGTGCACACAGGCTTGAACAATATGCACGGGTATTGAACAAGCGGAACGAATGGCACAAGCGCTTAGACCCAGCGATTGAGAGAACAGCACTTCCCAGCCTGAAGGTGGGACCGGTCGCTGCTGGCGAGAAAGTTGTTGCATCGCAGCGCTCGGAGACCGCGAAGTTCCTCAAAAAGCAATACAGCGACGTGATTGCGGTCGAGATGGAGGGACGGGGCTTCCTTGAGGCCGCGCACGTGAACACTGTTCTTGCGACCGTCATTCGCGGCATTTCTGACAAGCTAAGCGGCAAATCGGTCTCGGACAAAGCAGGCTGGCAGTTGCGCGCCGCCGACGCCGCGAGCGCCGCCGCGTTCGAATTGCTCAAACAGCTTCATGCCGTGCCGCAGGCCGGACCGCGCGCCAGTCCCGCAATGCCCGCCACCTCCGCCACGGGCGCGACCCCTCCAGCTGCCTTTGATGGTGGAAAGCCGACCAGCACCCCGGCCACTTCCAAATTCCTAGAGACGAAGGCAACGTTAAACGCGGCAAGTTTCTTCAACGAGGGCGAAGTTCTCGCCCGCGTCGGTGTACCCGATGTCGATGAGGTGCTGTTCAGCTTTCAAGAATTGCCGGACGGGTTCGTGCGGGTGATTCCGGCCAAAGCGCGGGCTAAACCGCTGCCGTTCGCCGAGCTGTTAGAAAAGGCAGCTTACGCGCCCCTACTCAAAACGAGGCAGTATGGGGCGCTAACGTCATTGAATAGCCGGGGAGCCCTTGCCTACGACCCCGGCGGAGCCCGCCAAGGTGGTCCTGCCCCCCTTGCGTGGGGAACTCAACTCTTTCCGAATGGCGAGCTTTGGCTGGCAAGCAATACGGTCGTTATCCGCGACCGTGGAGGGCGTCCAAATTGGGTGCCGATTCCATTCATTCCTGCGTTATTGACGGAGCAGGTATTCCACCAAAAGGCACATGCTGCCGTCGAGTTCGCGGCGAGTCAGCTTGGCCTCTCGTTCCCGTGTGAACTTGAACTCGGCATTTTAGGGGTGACCGACGCCAAATTGGCCGTCGATACGGACGACATCCGGGGGCCTATTCGAGTGGATCAGGTAACGGTCCGGCGGCCTTTGAGCGCGGGAGATCGCGACGAGATCAACGGCGTCCTGCTAGAATTTTTCAACGCGCTCTATGACGCAACCGGCTATGCGCGGGCCGAGAATCTATTCCATTTTCCGCCCGAGCCTCCGCATCAGTGACGGGCACTTTTGCGCGGAAACTCGGCCAACAAAACGTCTAACATTACGTCCAACAAATTCGGGATTGGCGCTACATTCTGTAGTCCGCGTTTGGCTTAAACTATTGCAAAGTCTATGGAAATGGCGTACGTTCATCTCTGTCCTGAGCGCTTCGCCCGCTCCATTTTTCCCAGAGCATCGAGCCAAATCAGGTCGGGCCGTGGTTTTCTACGCCACTGACGGCTGGTTTGGGTCTTACATGACAATTCTGGTCACGGGCAGCGCCGGCCACCTTGGGGAGGCCATCATCCGGACGCTCCGGCGCCGCGGCTCCCCTGTGCGCGGGATCGATCTGAAGGCCTCGCCTTTCACCGACGCCGTCGGCTCGATTGTCGATCCCGATTTCGTGCGGCGCCAGATGGACGGCGTCACCGCCGTGATCCACACCGCCACGCTGCACAAGCCGCATGTGGCGACCCACAGCAAGCAGGCCTTCGTCGACACCAACGTCACCGGCACGCTCAACCTGCTCGAGGCGGCTGACGCCGCCGGCGTGAAGAGTTTTGTGTTCACCAGCACCACCAGCGCGTTCGGCTCGCAGCTCCGCCCTGAGGCCGGACAGGCGGCGGTCTGGGTGACCGAGGACTTGCCGCCGATCCCCAAGAACATCTATGGCACCACGAAACTGATGGCGGAAAATCTGTGCGAGCTGTTTTTTCGCGAGAGGGGCTTGCCTGTCGTGATCTTGCGGACCTCGCGGTTCTTTCCGGAGGAGGACGACGATCCCGCAACGCGGTCGGCGTACCCGCTGGACAACGCGCAAGCCAACGAGCTGCTCTATCGACGGCTGGATGTCGCCGATGCGGTCAGCGCGCATCTGCTTGGCGTCGCGCATGCGCCTGAGATCGGCTTCGGCCGCTACATCGTCTCGGCGACGAGCCCGTTCGGGCAACACCACCTAGCGGCGCTCGCGCGCGACGCGGCCGGTGTCGTGCGCGAGCTCTATCCGGATTGTGCGCAGCTCTATGCGGCGCGCGGCTGGCGGCTCTTCCCCGAGATCGACCGCGTCTATGTCAACGATCGCGCGCGGCGCGAGCTGGGTTGGCACCCCGAATTCGATTTCGCCCATGTGTTGAGCAGTCTCCGCGAGAGCACCGATTTTCGCAGCCACCTGGCGCGCGAGGTGGGAGCGAAGGGTTATCACGACACGCGATTTGACGAGGGGCCTTACCCCGTCGCCTAATAGTCGCCGCTTTTGTCAATTCGCACGATGAATCAGACGTGTGGCTGGTGTCGCCGCGCATCGTCAGGCCTTTGCCGTTCTACTGTGCATGGGGTTGTTTTCGCGGTTTCGTGTTGGTCAATCCCTTCCGCTGCTCGCAAATGAGGCGCGCGTCCTTTCGATTCCGCGTTGCAGCGAGGACGTTGTCGCCGCCGCTTGCGACGATGTGAGAAGATCAGTCTCAATTTTTACTGAGCGCAACTGCCGCGCATGCGGCGCGCTTTTCACCGCTCGCAGATGTGCTAACCTTTTCGCGTCTGCCTTTCGACAGACTCCGAACTTCGCCTACTCAAACAGCAAAACAAAGAATGCGCAGCCCTCACGGCTGCCTTAGGGGAGTGACGCGATGAAATCGATGATCCATCGGTCCGTGTTGGCGCTTGCAGCCGTGGCCCTTCTTGCCGGGACCAGCGTTGTCAATGCGCAGGACAAAAGCAAACCGCTGAAGAAATACGAATCCGGCACCAAGGAATTCTGGACCCATCCGCCGGACGACTGGTTCCTCGGCGACGAGACCGAGGCGCAGAAGGGCCTCGCGCCGCCCTCGGGTCCGCCGACCGGCGCCTCCGACTCCGAGCTCGCCAACATCGTCAAGAAGGTGAAGCTGCCCGCGGGCTTCAAGATGGAGGTCTATGCCTCCGGCGTGCTGGCCGCGCGGCAGATGGCCTGGGGTGACAAGGGTACGTTGTTCGTCGGCTCGTTCGGCCTCGGCAACGTCTATGCCATCAAGGACAATGGCGGGAAGAAAGAGGTCAAGACCATCCTCAAGGGGCTGAACATGCCCACGGGTCTGGCCGTCAAGGATGGCGCGCTCTACGTCATCGCGGTCGACAAGCTGATCCGCTACGACGACATCGAAAATAAGCTCGACAATCCCGGCGAGGGCAAGGTCGTCTATGACGACATGCCGTCTTATGCCGCGCATGGCTGGAAGTACATCGCCGTCGACAAGGACGGCTGGTTCTACATTCCGTTCGGACCGCCCTTCAACGTCGGCATTCCCCCGACCAGCGTCTCGCAGATCCGGCGCGTCGATCCCAAGACCGGCAACGCCGAAATTTACGCGCTCGGCGTTCGCAACTCGGTCGGCGGCGACGTCGATCCGCGCACCGGCAAGTATTGGTTCACCGAAAACGCCCGCGACTGGGTCAGCGATGATCTGCCCTCAGACAAGCTGAACATGATCGGCAAGATGGGCGAGCATTTCGGCTATCCCTACTGCCATCAGGGCGACCTTCCCGATCCGAAGTTCGCCATGGGCCACAAATGCTCCGAGTTCACACCGCCCGTGCTGAACCTCGGCGCCCACGTCGCTCCGCTCGGCATGAAGTTCTACACCGGCGACCAGTTCCCCGCCGAGTACAAGAACAACATCCTGATCGCCGAGCACGGCTCCTGGAATCGTCACAAGTACCAGGGCGCTCGCATCATGCGCGTGATCGTTGGGCCCGACGGCAAGAATCCCAAGCAGGAGGTGTTCGCCTCCGGCTGGATCGAGGGTGACCAGGGCTATCTCGGCCGCCCCGATGACATCATCCTCGCCAAGGATGGCTCGATCCTCGTCGCCGACGACTGGGCCGGCGCGATCTATCGCATCAGCTACAGCAAGAAGTAGCGCACCACGACACGAGGCTGCGGTGGCTCGCAAAGCGCGCCGCAGCCTCTTTTGCGTTTTACTCTCGATGTCGTTCCGGATTGCGCGCCAAGGCAAGTCCGGAACCGATGACCCCGACTCGTGGTTATGGATTCTCAGATGCGCAATCGCGCATCGTAGCTCGCCTTTCAGGCGCCCCGGAATGACGAGTCTGTCAGATTGGAATCCCCATCATGCGCCGGCAGTTCTTCTTGAACGCAATCAGCGCGGCTGCGCTTCTCGCGCTTGGCGCGCTCTCCGCAAGCGCCGCGGACAATGCCGCTGTTCAGGAGAAGGCTGCCGTCTGCTCCGGCTGCCACGGCGAGAACGGCATTTCGCAGACCGAGAACATTCCCTCGCTGGCAGGTCAACCCGATCAATTCATCCAGTGGCAGCTCGTGTTCTTCCGCGCCGGCTCGCGCAAGAGCGAGCAGATGCAGCCGATTGCCGAGGAGATCACCAACGAGGACGTTCGCAATCTTGGCGCCTATTTCGCGGCGATGTCGCCGCCGAAGCCGGCGGAAGACAAGGATCCGGACCTGTCGAAAAAAGGCGCCCAAGTTGCCGTCGGCCGCCGCTGCGCCTCATGCCATACGGATAGCTTTGCCGGCACTAAGGCGGTGGCGCGGCTCGCGGGTCAGCGCGAGGAATATTTGATCAAGGCGCTGCACGACTACAAGGCGGGCCAGCGAGTCGGCGGCGGCGTCGCCGCGATGGCCGACGTCGCCTATCACATGAGCGACGAGGAAATCACCGCGGTCGCGCATTATCTGGCGTATTTCAAATAGCGCGGAGCTTTGCGGCAACTTCAGCTGTCGTCCCGGCGCAGGCCGGGAGTATGCGGTTAGTAAACTACCCCGCTCGCTGCTTCTCATACGCCTTCAGATGCGTGTAGACGATGCGCAGCTTCGGCACCGGCACTTTGGCGTCATCGGCGCGCGTGATGAGGTCGCCGATCACGTGATCGGCTTCGACCGGCAGGCCCGCCTTGATGTCGCGGAACATCGAGGCCGTCATCGGGGAGCCCTCGGTGGTGAGGTTGCCCTTCACGCGCTCGAAGAACGGGCCACCCGGCGGATAGCCCGAGGCGGTGGCGATCGCGCTGGTCTCGTCCAGCATGCCGAGCAGAAAATCCCGCCCGCCCGGCGCTGCGAGAATGTTGCCGACCGAGGTGCGCATCAGGCTGGTGCTTGCGGCGAGCGAAGAGAGGAACACCCACTTCTCCCACATGTCCTGCATGATGTTCTGGCTGGCGGTGGCGCCGTTGATGCCGCTCTTGAAGGCCTCGTCGATCGCCTTGACGCGATCGGACAGCTTGCCGTCGCGCTCGCCGTAATTGATCGACTGCATAGGCTGCAGCTGCACCACCTCGCGCTTCTCGTTCAAGGTCGCGGCGATGGCACAGAGGCCGCCGAGCACACGCTCCTTGCCGAATTTCGCATCGAGCGTGTCGAGATGCTTCATGCCGTTCAGCATCGGGATGATCGCGGTGTTCGGGCCGACTGCGGCCGCGAATGACTTGATCGCGTCGTCGAGGTCGAACGCCTTGCAGCTGAGCAGAACGACGTCGAATTTGTCCTTGATCGCATCGGCCTGCACGGTCGGCGGATTCTTCAAGGTCGCATCGCCATTCGGACTCTTGATGACGAGGCCGTCGCTCGCGAGCTCGCCGGCACGCTTGGGGCGGACCAGGAAGGTGACGTCGCGGGCGGCCTGCAAAAGCCTGCCACCAAAATAGCCGCCGATGGCGCCGGCGCCGACCACGAGGATACGCATGGGGTTGTCCCTATTGTCGCTTGTTTGTCGTCGTCCTGGCTTTCGCCAGGACGACACCGGAGAGTTAGCGCGTTTACGCCGGATACGAAAATCACTTCTCCAGGACCATCTCCTCGACCTCGCGCAGCTGCTCCTTGCCGAAGAACATCTCGTTGCCGACAAAGAAGGTCGGCGAGCCGAACGCGCCGCGGGCAACCGCTTCCTCGGTATTCTTGATCAGCCGGCCCTTCACCTCGGGCTCCTGGGCGCGGGCGAACAGCTTTTGGGCGTCGAGCCCCGAGGACGCCAGCGCCTTCGCCGCGATTTCAGGATCGTCCATCTTCTTCGGCTCGCGCCACATGTGATGGAAGGCCGCGTCGACATAGTTCTCGAACACGCCTTCGAGCTGCGCCGCGATCGCTGCGCGCATCAGGTTCAGCGTGTTGACGGGGAAGTTGGGATTGAACACGTAGGGCTGGACCTTGAAGCGCCTGAGGAAGCGCTCGGTCTCGACCTGCTGAAATTCGCGCTTGTTCTTGATGCCGGCGAGCGTCTCGGCCGGCGACTTGTTGTTGGTCGACTTGAAGATGCCGCCGAGCAGGATCGGCACATACTCAAACTTGACTCCGATGCGCTGCTCGATTGCCGGGATCGCCAGATGACTGAGATAGGCGTTCGGGCTGCCGAAATCGAACAGGAATTGCGGGGCTGTACGGGTCAAATTCGTTCTCCCTGAGCGAACTTTCTGATCTGGATTTTCATCCATTGTGGCGCAGCGCGCGCCACAGGTCCACCGTTTAATGATGGTCATAATATCTTGATGATCAGACCAGGCGCCGGATCTCCCGCCTGCGCCACACCAGCAGGTAATAGCCCATCTGCAAGACGAACATGGCGCAGAACACGATCGGATAAGCGGCCCAAACGCCCGCAAGGCCGATGCTGCGGCTCAGCATCACCGCGGCCGGCAGCTCGATCGCGACGATCGCGAAGATCGATAGCAGCATCGGCGTCAGCGCCACGCCGGCGGCACGCATGGCGCCGGAAAATGTCGTCGCAAGGCCGAACGGCACCGAGCTCCATAAGGCGACGAGGAGCAGTCCTTTCGCCAGATCGAGCACGGCGCCGTCGGTGATGAAGATACCCAGCACGGCGCGCGGCGCGAGATAAATCAACGCCACCAGCCCGCCGGTCAGCACGAGGTTGAACGCGAGGCCGGCGCGCACGATGCCGTCGAGCCGCGCACGGTCGCCGCCGCCGATCGCTTGCGCGCCGAGGATCGAGACCGCGATCGAAATCGACATCGCCGTGAACTGCGTGTAGCCCATCACTTGGTTGACCGCGCCGTAAGCCGCGGTGGCGTCCGAGCCGAAGCCGTTGACGAGACCGAGCAGCACCAGCTCGGCAACCGCCATCACGACCATGCCGACCGCGCTCGGCAGTCCGATGCCGAGGATTTGTCCGATCACGGCGCGATTGAGCCGCACATGGCGCAGCAATGCCGCGTCGGGTGCGAGCGCATGCTTCTTCCGCCGCAGATAGGCCGCCAGCGCAAGCAGCGTGAGCGAATTGGCGATTGCAGCGGCCCATGCCGGGCTGGTGATGCCGATCGCGCCGCGGATCAGGATCGGCGTGAGGACCAGGCCGATCGCTGTCGACAACGCCAGCGCCAGCAGTGGTGTCACGGCGTCGCCGACGCCGCGGATCATCGCCGTCATGAGCAGGAAGGTGAAGCCGAGCGGCATCGTCAGCAGCATGATCCGCGCATAGGTGCTGGCCTGGTCGAGAATGTCCGCGGGCGTCGCCAGCGTCATCATCAATTGCCGGCTGAACAGGCCGCCGATCAATCCGACAGACATCGAGAGCAGCAGGCCGACCGCGAGCGTCGTACCCACGACGATCTTGATCCTGTCGTGCTTGCCCGCGCCAAAGGCTTGGCCGATCAGCACGGTGGCGCCGGTGCTCAGGCCCATGACGAAGGCAAACAGGAAGAAGAACACCGGGAAGAAGGTCGAGACCGCCGCAAGTGCATCCACGCCGATCATGTGACCGAGATAGACATTGCTGACAGTGCCGAACAACGATTGCAGCGCGTTGCTCAGCATCAACGGTGCGAGGAAACGCAGGAAGTTCTTCCAGAGCGGTCGTGGAGCGGACATGGATGGGCCTTTCATCAGGACATGCGAAGCCGTTGCCGCGCGATGCACGCGCGGCTTGGCCGTCGATTGAGTTATCGGAGGCGGCGCGCGGCTTACGCGCGGTCGCTGTAGGCGAGCTTGACGATGTGGTCGCGGATGTCGGCCGGCCAGTCAGCAATCAGTCCGGTGAAGCGCCGCCGGTCATCTGCGAACAGCGCCCGCGAGGCCTCCTCGAACTGCGCCAGATTGCCGGCCATGGTCGACATGAAGTGATAGGCCGCATCGCGCGCCTGCCGCTCGCGGTCCTTGTCGCCGCTGACGCGCCGCGCCTCGTCGACCAGCTTGCGCAGCGCGACCGAAGCACCGCCGGGCTGGGCGTTGAGCCACTCCCAGTGCCGCGGCAGCAGAGTCACCTCGCGCGCGACCACCCCGAGTTTGGGCCGGCCGCGCCCGCGCGGCTCGGTCGGTGCTGCGGTCTCCTCGACCGGCGGCGGGATCAGCTTCGCCAGGCGCGCCAGCACCTCGCGATCGCCGCCGCGCAGATCGAAGTCGATCGACCGGCCCGTGGCGTCCTCGAAGATGACGATGGGCTCGTCCGGCCGTGGCGCCACCCGCTTGACGACCAGCGCGACCTCCCCAGCTGGCCCAGACACCAGGCGTTGCTGCCCCTGGAAGGCGGTGAAAATCTTCTGCATTGGAATCATTACCAAATTGGCGACGTTGGCCTCTTTAATACCCGGGTAAATAGTCGAGGTCAATATACCCGGGTGAAAATATCCTTCCGGACGGCTCGACATTGCGGTTCTGGGCTGGCAGGTACGCGGCCGATCGACCACGCCTAACCCTGAGGATTTCGCAATGCTGACCGTCCACCACCTCAACAATTCGCGTTCGCAGCGGGTGCTGTGGCTGCTCGAGGAATTGGGCGTGCCTTACGAGATCGTGCGCTATCAGCGTCAGCCTGACATGCGCGCACCGAAGGAGCTGCGCGCGATCCATCCGCTCGGCAAGTCGCCTGTCATCACCGACAACGGCAACACCATCGCCGAGTCGGGTGCCATCATCGAATATCTCATCGCGACCTACGGCAATGGCCGCCTGATCCCGCCGCCGAACACGCCGGAGCGGCTGCGCTTCACCTACTGGCTGCACTATGCCGAGGGCTCGGCGATGTCGCCGCTGCTGCTGAAGCTGCTGTTCACGCTGATGCCGAAGCGCGCGCCGGCATTGCTGCGTCCGCTGGTGCGCAAGGTCTCAAACCAGGCGCTCACTGCGCTGGTCAATCCGCAGCTCAAGCAGCATATGGATTATTGGGAAGGCGAGCTCGGCAAGAGCGAATGGTTCGCCGGCAGCGAGTTTACCGCGGCGGACATCCAGATGAGCTTTCCGCTGGAGGCCGCCCAAGCGCGCGGCGGGCTTGAGCAGGGCCACCCCAAGGCGATGGCGTTCCTGGAACGCATTCACGCGCGGCCGGCCTACGCGCGTGCCCTCGAGAAGGGCGGGCCGTATCAGGTGGGGCGGTAACCTACTCTCGCCGTCATTCGGGGGCGACCGGAGGGCGAACCCGGAATCTCGAGATCCCAGGTTCGGTGCTGGGCACCGCCCCGGGATGACGACGCTCTCAATTGGTTCGCGTGCAGTACGCGGCCACGCGTCTCCGGCAGGGCGAAGGCCGCGATGAAGAACAGTGCGTAAGCCACGATCGCGAAGATCGCGATCGCATTGGCAAGCAATGTTGGCGCCGACAGCGCACCGCCATGCAGGGGCAGGGTTATTGTCCCGCTGCTTCCGCACCGCGCGTGCGCGGATCTGGCGCGCCGAGAGGCCCGTTCGGTGTCACGAGAATCGAATTGGCTGACGTCTGTCCCATCGGCTCGACGATGAGATGATCCATTGCCTTCAGCTCGAACAGCACGTCGTCGGCAAAGCCGCGCTCGACGCGCACTTCGTCCGGCAGCCATTGATGATGCAGCCGCGGCGCGGCCACGGCGGCTGCCACATCCATCCTGTAGTCGAGCACGTTCACGATCACCTGGAGCACGGTCGAGATGATGCGGCTGCCGCCGGGGGAGCCGGTCACCAGCACCGGCTTGCCGCCCCTGAGCACGATGGTCGGCGACATCGAGGACAACGGCCGCTTGCGGGGACCGGGCAGATTGGCCTCGTAGCCGACGAGGCCATAGGCGTTGGAGGCGCCGACGGCGGCGGTGAAATCGTCGAGCTCGTTGTTGAGCAGCACGCCGGTGCCGTCGGCGACGAGGCCGACGCCGTAGCTGAAATTCAGCGTATAGGTGTTGCTGACGGCGTTGCCGTCGCTGTCGACGACGGAGAAGTGCGTCGTGTTGCTGCCTTCGCGCGGCGCGGGCTGGGCGGAAACGATGTCTTTCGACGGTGTTGCGCGATCGGTGGAGATGCTTGCGCGTAGCTTGGCGGCATAGTCTTTCGCAATAAGGGTCTCGATCGGCGCGTTGACGAAGGCGGGATCGCCGAGATAGCGCGCACGGTCGGCATAGGCACGCTTCATGGCCTCGATCAGCAGATGCAGCGAAGCCGGCGAGCCTTGCTTCAGATCGGCGAGCTGGAAGCCTTCGAGGATGTTGAGGGATTCCAACAGCACCACGCCGCCGGACGATGGCAGCGGCATCGAGACGATATCGTAGCCGCGGTAGGTGCCGCGCACCGGCGTGCGGATCACCGCCTGATAGGTCTTCAGATCGGCCGGCGTCATGATGCCGCCGGCATCGGACACGGCCCTGGCGAGCTTCTCCGCCACCGGGCCCTCGTAGAAGCCGCGTGGTCCCTGCGCTGCGACGCTCGCCAGCGTGTCTGCAAGATCGCTCTGCACCAGCCTGTCGCCTTCGCCAAACGGCGCGCCGTCGGGCTTCGCGAAGATCTTGGCCGAGGACGGCCAGCGTGCCAGCCGCGGATACCAGCCCGGCAATGTATCGGCGATATCGTCGGTGACGACAAATCCGTCGCGGGCGAGTGCGATCGCCGGCTCGAGCAATTGTGCCAGCGTGAACTTGCCCGAGCCATATTTCGCGAGCGCGAGCGCGAGACCCGCGACCGTGCCGGGCACGCCGATGCCAAGTCCGGAATCGCGCGACCTGGCGGGATCGGGCTTGCCGTCGGGGCCAAGGAAAACTTGCGCCGTGGTCGCCGCCGGCGCGGTCTCGCGATAATCGATCGCGATGTCTTCATTGCGCTCAGTGGAATGGATCACCATGAAGCCGCCGCCGCCGAGATTGCCGGCACGTGGATAGGTCACTGCCATCGCAAAGCCGGTCGCGACGGCGGCGTCGACGGCGTTTCCGCCACGTCGCAAGATATCGGCGCCAACCTGCGCAGATATTTTCTCTTGCGCCACCACCATGCCGTGCTCGGCGGAGATAGCGTGCACCGCGTCGAGCGCCGGCGGGACATAAGGCCGCCGCGCATCCTGCGCGGTTGCCGATGCAAGACCAAACGCCAGAGTGGCGATGAGCGCTAAAAAACTCCGCCGTGTCGAAAATGATGCCATCATCAAATTTCCGTCGGATCTCCGAGCCAATTCAAACACGTCGCGATAATGCTATACGGATTGCGCTAAGAGAGGCAAAACTGTTCGTGATGAGGACTGCGTGATGACGACGATCGCCCCGGATGCGCGCATGGACGGCGTCCCGCGGACCTATCCGCCGCGCGC
Organism: Bradyrhizobium manausense; assembly: GCF_018130615.1. GTDB lineage: Bacteria > Pseudomonadota > Alphaproteobacteria > Rhizobiales > Xanthobacteraceae > Bradyrhizobium > Bradyrhizobium manausense_A. The sequence continues at coordinate 188,133 of NZ_JAFCKB010000001.1, read as the reverse complement.
CGCCGTCGTCAGCTGGATCTTCTTCGACTGGGCCGCGCAGCCCTATTTCACGCTGATCACGACCTTCGTGTTCGCGCCTTATTTCGCCACCAGCGTCGCGCCGGATCCCGCCACGGGGCAATCGCTCTGGGGTTTCGCGATGGCAGCAGCTGGCATGGCGATTGCGCTGTTGTCGCCCGTTCTTGGCGCCATCGCCGATGCCGCGGGTCGCCGCAAGCCGTGGATCGCCGCGTTTGGCGCTGTCCTCGTGCTGGCCTCCTGTACATTGTGGATCGGCAAGCCGGGCGATCACGCCATCATTCCGCCGCTGCTGATCGCGGTTGCGCTTGCCAGCGTCGGCGCGGAATTCGCCACGGTCTTCAACAATGCGATGATGCCGACCCTGGTGCCGCCGGAGCGCATCGGCCGGCTCTCCGGCACCGGCTGGGCCACGGGTTACGTCGGCGGCATCGTCAGCCTGATCATCGTGCTCGGCTTCCTTGCCGCCAATCCGGAGACCGGCCGAACGCTGCTCGGCTTCACGCCGCTGTTCGGGCTCGATCCAGCCACGCATGAAGGCGATCGCGCGGCGGGGCCGTTGACCGGACTATGGTTCATCGTCTTCGTCACGCCGATGTTCTTGTTCACGCCGGATTATCCAGCGAAGCGCCCGGTGCGTGAGGCGCTGCACGAAGGCCTGGCCGATCTGAAGCGGTCGCTGAAGGATTTGCCGCAGCAGAAATCACTCGCGGCATTTCTGCTCGCCAACATGATCTACACCGACGGTTTGGTGTCGCTGTTCGCGTTCGGCGGCATCTATGCCGCGGGCACCTTTGGCTGGCACACGATCCAGATCGGCACGTTTGGAATCATCCTTGCCATCGCCGGCACCTTCGGCGCATGGCTTGGCGGCAAGCTCGATGACTTCCTTGGTCCGAAACGTGTCATCGCCGGCAGCATGCTGATCCTGCTGCTCGCGGTTGCCGCGATCCTTCTCGTTGACAAGGATAGCGTGCTGTTCGTCAAGGTCGCGCCGCCGGTGCCGGGCGGACCGCTGTTCGCAGCTGCCGCTGAGCGGGCCTATGTCGTGCTGGGCTGCCTGATCGGCGCGGCGGGTGGCCCGCTTCAAGCGGCGTCGCGCACGCTGCTGATCCGCCTTGCGCCGAAGGATCGTATCGCACAGTATTTTGGCTTGTTCGCGCTGACCGGAAAGGTGACGTCCTTCATCGGTCCGCTGCTGATCGGTGTGATCACCGCAGCAACCGCGAGTCAGAAAGCCGGCATGGCCGTGCTGGTGGTGTTTTTCGTCACAGGGTTCGGGCTGCTGATGCGGGTGCGGGATTAGCCGCGTTCCTCTACTCTCACCATCGTCATTGCGAGGAACAAAGCGACGAAGCAATCCAGACTTCCTCGCGGAAAGACTTTGGATTGCTTCGCGGAGCTTGTCATGGGCCGCGTTTCGCGGGGACCCGGTGGCTCACAATGACGAGTTGATAGATCAGTGCCGGAAGTGCCGCGTTCCCGTGAACACCATGGCAATGCCGTGCTCGTCGGCGGCCTTGATCACCTCGTCATCACGCATCGAGCCGCCGGGCTGCACCACGGCGGTGGCGCCGGCTTCGATGCAGGCGAGCATGCCGTCGGCGAAGGGGAAGAACGCATCCGACGCCACGACCGAGCCCTTGGTCAGCGGCTCGGCGAGTTTCAGCTCATTGGCGGCATCCTGCGCCTTGCGTGCCGCGATACGGGCTGAATCGACACGGCTCATCTGGCCCGCGCCGACGCCGACGGTGGCGAGGTCCTTGGCGTAGATGATGGTGTTCGATTTGACGTGCTTTGCCACCCGGAAGGCGAACTTCAGGTCGCGCATCTCCGCGTCCGTCGGTGCACGCTTGGTCACGACCTTGAATGTCATGTCGTCGACCACCGCATTGTCGCGGCTCTGCACCAGAAGACCGCCGGCAACCGTCTTCGCGGTCAGGCCCGGCGCGCGCGGGTCGGGCAGGCTGCCGGCGAGCAGCAGGCGCAGATTCTTGCGCGCACCGATGATGGCGATCGCTTCCTCGCTCGCGTCTGGCGCGATGATCACCTCGGTGAAGATCTTGGTGATTTCGCGCGCGGTGTCGGCGTCGAGCGCGCGGTTCATCGCGATGATGCCACCGAAGGCCGAGGTGGAGTCGCAGGCCAGCGCCTTGCGATAGGCCTCGACGAGGTTTGCGCCTTCCGCGACGCCGCAGGGATTGGCGTGCTTGACGATGACGCAGGCTGCGGTGCGCTTGGTGTCGAACTCGCCGATGCATTCATAGGCGGCATCGGTGTCGTTGATGTTGTTGTAGGAGAGCTCCTTGCCCTGCAACTGCCGCGCGGTCGAGACGCCCGGGCGCTTGTCGGGCGTTGCGTAGAACGCCGCGGTCTGGTGCGGATTCTCGCCGTAGCGCAGCGACTGGATCAGCTTGCCGCCGAAGGCGCGGAAATCGGGCGCATCGATCTCGAGCTGACGGTTGAACCAGTTCGAGATCGCGGCGTCATAGGCCGCGGTGCGTGCATAGGCCTTCGCGGCCAGCCGCCGACGCAATTTCAGCGTGGTCGCGCCCTTGTTGGCGGCGAGCTCGTCGAGCACGGCCTGGTAATCCTGCGCCTCGACGACGACGGCGACGTCGTCATGATTCTTCGCGGCGGCTCGGATCATCGCGGGGCCGCCGATATCGATATTCTCGATGCAATCCTCGAAGCCCGCGCCTTTGTCGACGGTCGCCTCGAACGGATAGAGATTGACGACCAGGAGATCGATCGGCGCGATGCCGTGCGCCTTTATCGCCTCGGCGTGTTCCTTGTTGTCGCGGATCGCGAGCAGGCCGCCATGCACCTTCGGGTGCAACGTCTTGACGCGGCCGTCCATCATCTCGGGGAAGCCGGTGAGGTCGGAGACGTCCTTCACCTTGAGGCCGGCAGCGGCGATCGCCTTCGCGGTGCCGCCGGTCGAGACCAGCTCGACATCATGCGCGGCAAGAGCCTTGGCGAACTCGATCAGGCCGGTCTTGTCGGAGACGGAGAGAAGGGCGCGGGTGACGCGGCGGGGATGGTCAGTCATGAGCAAGATCCTCTGCTAAGGGAGTGTCTATGCCCAGGCGCGCGGCGGATATGTGTCGCGCTTCCCGATGGTGCTCCATCCAAGGTCGCCAGTCGCGCGAACGAGCGCTCGATAGCAGTTTTCGAGGCCCTTCACAACGATCAGATGGGGCCGAATCGCGGCTCTTTACAGCGGAAGTTCCGGCTCGCGCCGGGCGTTGCGGCGGGCATTGGTGACCGCAGGTGATGCGGTCGAGCGTACAAAACTCCAGCGGATCGAGGGCGCCTGGCGGGCGTCCTGGCGGATCACGATCTGGGCGGTGCGGCGGGGGCCGTCATTGCCGGCCAGGAACACGCTGTCCTCGAGATCGACCTTGTCGTCCAGGGCTTCGAAGGTCCAGACGTCGCGGTTCGGCAGCACCAGCATGACGCCGCGCGCATCCGACAGCCGGCTCGCCTTCACCGCGGGATGCAGATGGAAGCGCAGCGCGAAATCGGCCCCCGCGCCCTTGAGCCGCGCGCCTTGCGGCGGCGACAGCGTATCCTCGCCGTCGATCCGCGCGCCGTCATTGGCAACCATCAACACGCGGCGATGGATCACGCCGAACTTGGCGAGATAGCCGTCATGCGAGGTCGTCAGCAGCGTGCCGTCCTGCACGACTTCGCGATAGCTCTCGACCTCATGGGGACCGCTGATGATCGGCGCGCCGTGCAGCAGCCGCTTCATCGCCGACATCTCGACGAACTGGCAGGAGGAGGTGTCGTGATAGGTCAACGTCGAATGCGCCGCGGTGCCGCGCGCGAACGGCCGCCAATTGTCCCGACCCGTGGTCGGCATGCCGCAATTTGTGACGATGCGGCTGATGCCGGAGGACAGCTCGAACGACAGGCACCCGGCATGCGCGTCGTGGCTGACGCCGGGCGGCGGCGGCGGACCGGTGTCGATGATCAGCGTGGTCGGGCCGGCATCGAGGCGCTGGAATCCGGTGTGCGGCATGTTCGCCATCGGCGCGCCGTGGGCGTCGTCATAGGCGAGCAGCGTCGCGAGCAGGTCCGAAGGCGTCGCGCTCATGCCGTTGAACAGCGCGAAATTGCCGTCGCCGTGCCGGAAGAAGCGCAGCATCGGCATCATACGATCGATCGCGTTGAGGAGCGCCGGCGGCGGCGCGATGTTGCGCGCGGCGAAGGTCTGCCGCAGCGGCAACAGGTCGATCAGCAGCTCGATCAGCGCACCCGGGTTGCGCGAGATGTGGCCGCCGTCGGGAAGAATCTGCCGCTGCAATTCGTCGGAGAGCTTTTTCGACGCGCTGCGGATATGGCGCGCCTGGTTGGCGAGGCAGAGCGTGGTGTAGCACAGCGCGATCTGCACCTGGAGCTTCGGCACCCCGTCGGGGATGTTCACCATGGTGTAGCGCAAGAAGCGGATCTCGCGTGCGAGTGCGCGCAGGTAGCGGCGGTAGAATTTGTTGTCGGTGTCGTTGAGCACCAGCGGCGCCTGCGACAGCAGCGAGATCACGCGCCGCGCCAGCACATCGGCGCGGCGGGCGACGGGCCGGCGCTTGTTGGCGGGATTGCTGATCCAGTCCTCGACCAGCGCGCGCGCATTCGCCCGGGTCAGCGCGGTGTCGGCGGCGCGCAAGTGCCGCAGCCAGCCGAAGCCGAGCAGCGCGACCTCCCAATCCTCCGAGGGCGGATCGAGATCGAAGATCGAGCGGCCGTGGCAGTTGACGATCTTGCCGGCGAAGACGAAGCGCCCGGCATAGATTTCGGCGGCGCGCGTCGCATCGGCGGTGCGCAGATCATGCGGCGCGATGATCAGCCGGTCGGTCCGGCCGGGCCAGACTCGCGACAGCGCAACGGAACCGCCACTCGCGCGCGCGAGCATGTTCCGCGCGAAGCGGTTCATCACCAGCGTCGAGATACGTCTGCGTTGAGCGACCGACACGCCTTGCCTTGAAGGGGGAAGAGGATTCCGACGAATCCTTATTAATCCCAAAATCGGCCGGCTGACACCACCTTGAAAGGCGCCGAATCAGTCCAGCGGTAGCAAAATCCGGTGCAAAATCAGGATTTAACGAGCCGGGCCGCGAAAAATCCGTCGAGCCCGCCGAGCTTCGGGTCGGCGTGCGGCAGGTGGCTCGGCAAGGTCCGAAGATCACCCTCAGCCGTGATGATCTCGCTGAGACCGGAGACCTCGCGGGCCTCGATCGGCACGCGGCGAAGCGCAGGCTCCGCGGCCAGCAGCGTGGCGATCGCCTGCTCGCCTTCCTCGGGTTCCAGCGAACAGGTGCAGTAGACCAGCGTCCCGCCGGGCTTGAGCAGCGAGACCGATTTCTTCAGCAGCCGTTGCTGGAGAACGGTCATCGCGGCGACGTCGGACTCCTGCCGCAGCCATGCGACGTCAGGATGCCGGCGGATCGTCCCGGTCGAGGTGCAGGGCGCGTCGATCAGGATGCCATCGAAGCCCTCCGCCGGTCCCGCCCATTCCACGGCGTCAGCGACGATCGTCTCGGCCTGGAGCGACAACCGGCTCAGGTTTTCGCGCAGGCGCGCCACCCGGGCGGGAGAGCGGTCGAGCGCCGTGACACGCGCGCCGGCTTGCGCCAGCTGAGCGGTCTTGCCACCGGGCGCAGCACAGAGATCGGCGATGGATTTACCGGCGATATCGCCGAACAGCCGGACAGGCAGCGCGGCGGCGGCGTCCTGCACCCACCATTGTCCTTCGGCGAAACCGGGCAGCATGGTCACCGAGCCATGCAGCAGCGTGCGCACCGATCCGGTCGGCAGCACTTCGCCATGAAGCCGGCTCGCCCATTGCACGGCATCGGACTTCACGGTCAGATCGAGCGAAGGTTCGTGACCGAGCGCGAGCGCCATGTCCCGCGCGGTGGCCTCGCCGTAATGCGCGCTCCAGCGCGCCAGTAGCCAGGGCGGCAGGTCGAGCGATTGTGTGGCGACCTCCTCGACCAGCGCCTGACCCTCGCGCGCACAACGGCGCAGCACGGCGTTGACGAGGCCGGCATAGCGCGCGGCGCGCCGGTCGGATTGCACCAGGCGAACCGAGAGGTCGACCGCCGCATGATCGGGCACGTCCATCCAGAGGATCTGGGCGGCACCGATCAGCAGCGCGCTCTGCGCGCGTGGCGCGTCGGATGGGATGCCCTTGTCGAGCAGGCGCGACAGCACGTGGCCGAGCGTGCCGAGCCGGCGCAAAATGGTTGCGACCAGGCGCCGCATCAGCGCGCGGTCACGGTCGGCGAGCGTCTTCAGTCCGGGATGGGCGCCCGAGCCGTCGAGCTGGTCGTCGAGCGTGCGGTGCTTGTGCAGGACGCCGTCGACGATGTCGGCAGCGATCCGCCGCGCCGCGAGACCGGGCACTTCGGATGGAGGGGCAAAACGTTGAGATGGCATGCGGAAGTAAGGTTCTGAGCGAGCGGCAGTTCCGCCGATATGGGCGCATGCCTTAAGAGCAGCTTTTGTGGCATGCGAATATGCCAAATGTAAGAATGGCCTCTGGCGATTTCAGCCCGTCGCGGCCATTTCAGCAATGCGCATTTGGACGTCGCGCCATCTAAGATCCTGCGCTAGGACAGCCGACGATGAGTGACCAGCCTCCCGTTCCCGATCGCAAGCCCTTGCCGCCGGCCGCCCAGCGCGCGCTGGCCGAAGCCGAGGCGCGCCGGCAAGCCGCCGCAGCCAAGGCCAAGGATGACGACAAGGCGGCGCCGAAGGAATTGCAGGGGCCGAAGGGACCTGAGCCCACCCGCTATGGCGATTGGGAGCGCAAGGGCATCGCCTCGGACTTCTGAGACCGGCGACCGTTCCCGGGGGCTCCGCAGCCCCCAGGGATAACGGTGCTCCTGCAGGCAGCGGACGATGCGCTCGCAGGCTGCGTCATGCGGCGGTACCCAGGCAATCGCCGAACAGGCGGGCGGCGGTGTCGGTATCCAGCGCGAGATTGCGGATGCAGGCCGCGACCGAGGTGCGGTATATGTCGTCGATGCCGTAGCGTCCGATGACCTCGAGCTGGGCCTCACTCAGCGAGGCGGTCTTACGGCTCCGGTAACGATAGGCCGTATCCGATCCGTGCAGGCCGACGACGGTGTAGATCTTCGGCTCGCTCAGGAAGGTGACGCCGGATCCCTTCGTTTCGATCTGTCCGCGCTCCTTCCAGTCGGTGACGGCGCCTTCGGTGAAGCGCTCGCCAAGGCCGAGCCGGTCGAACAGCTTCCGCACCGAGCCGGTCGCATCCTTGCTGGCTTCATAGACGTAGTGCGTCACCGGCACGCCGTGACGTCTTGCATGACTTTCGACGCGGAGCGCGTTCAGCGAGGAGATCACGTAGTTCTGGATCAGGCGATCCTCGGGAACGCGGTCCGACCATTTCTCGAGCCATGAGGCGAGCGAGCTCGCGGGATCGCGATCGAGCATGATCATGTGGAGTTTATCGGCCGGCCAGCCGGCCTCGATCAGCGGCTGCAGCGGCAGGAACAGGCTTTCGGCCAGCACATAGGGCCCGGCCATTTCCTTGCTGAAGATGTGCGGCTGCTCCGCCGCCGTCGGTGCGGCCCAGGACTCGCCCGCATTGCCAAGGAGCCGATGGCGCAGGACGACCTTCACCGGCTGGAAATAAGAGGGCATTCCGGCGACCCCGAACAGGTTGGTGAGCGCAGTCGAACCCACACGGCACCGCCCCCACGCGCAGTAGAGTGTCGGGAAGTCTTCGGGAGCCCAGTGCCGGAACGTCTCGCCAAGGCAGTCCCTCACCTCCCGCATCAATTCGTCCAGCGCGGCCGACCTGGTCTGGTACTTGCCGTCAGGTGCGAGGGCCATCGTCGCGAGCGAGGGATGGTCGCGGCGCACGAGATCGGCCAGGCGGTCGGTTTCTTCGACTGACGTCATGATGGTGCTCATCTCAGGACCTTTCGGGTTGAGGATCGAATCGACCACGCTCTGGGCGCGGCGCAGGTTGATGTCGATTGCGGCGGCGTAGAAGTGTGTCCCCTTGGTGGGGGCGCCGACTGCGTAGACGTTCGGATAGGGATTACCGTGGCGGTCGCGAACCCGGCTGTCGTCGTAGCCGCAGCGAATCCCGCCGAGCGCGTCGTACGCGATGAGTCCCTGTCGCCGCATGTCCTGATAGAGCGGGCTGGAGTCCATCCGGTAGGACGGACCTGTCGCATCGATGAGGTAGTCGACCTCGCGAAGGTCACCGTCACCCAGGGTCGCGCGAAACCGGTCGCCGATCGCCGTCACGTTGCGCAGCCGGCCGCGGGCCGACAGCCTGCCCGAACGCATCAGGTCGCGGATGCGGATCGCATTCTCCAGCGGCATCGCGGAGCGGTTGCGAAGCCAGCCGGAATTGTAGACGTCCATGAAGCGCGTCTTCTCGGCATCGCCCATTCGGTTCCAGGCCTCGCACATCACGTCGATGACGCTGACGAGGTAGGAGTGGACGCTGGGCTCGCCGGTCTCGGCGCGCGCGATGTTGTGCTCGAGATCGGTCAGCGCATCGCCATCGATATTCCGACAGGACAGATCGCAGCGGATCCCGGTCGTCTCCAGCAGCAGCTCGGAAAGGCGGGCGGCAAAGGCGTCGGCTTCGATCCGTGCGCGGCTGGTCACATAATGATGCAGGGCGTCGCGGAAGCCGTTCGCGATGACCGGAATCATCACCGGCTGTACGGTGGGAAACAGGCCGCTTCGGGAGAAGCAGGTCATCCTGACGGCCTTGTGCGTCTTGGCCAGCCCCGCCGCGGTGTCGACCGCGCTGAGTCCGCTTCCGAGGATGCCGACCTCCGTGCCGTCGCGATCGGGGAAGGTGAATTGGGCGTAGGGATCGCGAATGTAGTTCGGGCTTGCGGCCAGACCGTAGGGATCTTCCGGCGGGTTGTGACCGGTGCAGAGGATCAGCGCGGACGAGATGTGCGTGATGTTTCGATCGGTCGTCAGCAGGACGTCGCGATCGGGTGAAAACCGCATCCGGAGCACTTCGGCATGTTCGACATGAACCGGCAGGCCGATGCTCCGGCATTGTGCGATCGCGGCCAGGCGCACCGCGTCGAGATAGTCCCGATAGACCATCCGCGGCAGATGCTTGTCGCCGTGGCAGGAGAGACCGCGGGCCCGGAGCCAGCGCAGAAATTCTTCCGCGTCGCCCGGGCGGATCGACATCGTCGAGGCCTTCATGTTGAGCAGGTGACGATCGCTCCGGGTGCGATAGGCGACCCCGCCATCAAAGCCGGACTTGTCGAAGAGCTGAATTCCGCTGATCGCGCCGTTGTCTCGCTCCGATGCGGCGAGCTCCGCAAGATAACGCAAGATCGTGATGCCGGTTGCGCCGCCGCCGACAATGCTGATGATCATCGCTCTGCTCTCCCCAGTTTTCGTGTTTGACCCAGGCGCGAGCGGGGGCTCGGCGTGGGGGCCTCCCAAAGCCGTTGGTTGTTCGACGCGTCAGAAAGGTAATTTGCGGCCGGCCTTATGCCGGCGCGCAGAACGTGCGGGCGTTAGGCGGCCCGCACCGTATCGAGGAATTTCGCGACCTCGTTCTTGAGGCGGCCACTCTCCGTCGAGAGTGAGCGCGCGGATGCCAGAACCTGGGTTGACGCCGAGCCGGTGGCGCTGGCGCCGTGACTGACCTGGGCGATCTTGTCAGCAACTTCGACTGTTCCCTTGGCGGCTTCGCTGACGTTGCGTGCGATCTCGGCTGTCGCCGCGCCCTGCTCTTCGATGGTCGCCGCGATCGTCGTCGAGATGTCGGAAATTTTTGAGATGGTCGCGCTGATCTCCTTGATGGCGCCGACCGAGTCCTCCGTGGCCGACTGCATGCCGGCGATCTGCGTGCTGATTTCATCCGTCGCCCGCGCGGTTTGCGCCGCGAGCGCCTTGACCTCGCTTGCCACCACCGCGAAGCCGCGGCCGGATTCACCGGCGCGTGCCGCTTCGATCGTGGCGTTCAACGCCAGCAGATTGGTCTGCTCTGCGATCGCGGTGATCAATTTGACGACGTCGCCGATCCGGCCGGCGGCCTTGAGCAATTCGTTGATCCGGACGTCGGTGCGCTCGGCCTGTTTCACGGCATCGCCGGCGATGCGGCTGGAATCGTGGACCTGGCGTCCGATCTCGACGACTGATGCGCTCATTTCCTCGGCGGCGGAGGCTACGGCTCCGACATTGGTCGAAGCTTCCTCGGAAGCCGCGGCCACCATTCCGGAGAGTTGCTCGGTCTCTTCCGCCGTCCCCGACAGCGTACCGGCGGCGGATTCGAGCTGCTGCGAGGCGGCCGAAACCGAGTTGATGATGCCGCCGACCGCATCCTCGAACGCGCCGGCCAGTCGGATCATCTCCTGCTTGCGTCGCGTGGCGGTTGCGGCCTCCTGATCCTTCTGCTCGGCCTCCATCTGCTCGATGCGGATCAGATTGTCCCTGAACGTGCGTGCGGCGCGGGCGTTGTCGCCGACTTCGTCGCCGCGGGCGGTATAAGGAATCTCGACAGCCTTGTTGCCGCCGGCCAGTTGCAGCAGCACGTCCCCGATGCGGCGGATCGGCCGGGCGATGCTCAGCACCGAAAACAGCGCCGAGCCGGCCAGGACCAGGATCACGAGGACGCCGACCACCAGGCTGACCTGGGTCGCCTGCTCCAGCGCGGTCATCAGCTGGCTCTGCCGCAGCGCCATGTATTCATTGTTGGCGGAGACCAGCTTGTCGACCCGCGTGGTGATTTCCTTTGCGGCCGGGAGCACCCGCTCCTCGAGCACCCGCCTCTTGGTCTCCTCTGCCTTCATGGCTGCGCTGGTCGCCGTCTTGTAGCGTCCCGCGAGCGCCGCAAGCGCGTCGATCCCTTCCGCCGTATCCTTGTCGGCGGACTGGCGCACCTGCTTCAGGACGCGGACCATGTTGTCGGCTCGTCCGGCGATACGATCCTTCTGGTCGGCGTCGCCGGTTGCCGTGAAATGCCAATCGGCGGCGCTGACCGCCTTGAAGGCCGCATCGGCTTCGCGCAGCTGAACCTCGATGTTGAGATGGCTCGATGACGCGGCGAGGGCAGGCGAAGCCAGCAACTTTTCGAGCGACTTGTTCCAGGCGTCTTCGATCTGGTTTGCCGCGGCGAACTCCGCGATGGCGACGCCACGGGCTTCGCCCAGATCGTTGCCGGCCTTGAGCGAGGCTTCGAGCTGGATCTTCACCTCGCGACAGAGCTCTTTGGCTTCAGCGCGCTTGGACCGGATCAATGCGGCGTCTATTTCGGTGGTGGCATTGGCGATGGAGCTGCGCAGCACTTCGAGGTGTTTGGCGAGTGCCTCGGCAGAGGACGCGGATCCGATCTCCGCGATTGCAAGGCGGGCGCGGGTCACTGCGAGCTCTGCGCCCTGGGCGTTGGCCTTGTTGGCGGTGTTGATGACCACCAAATCGCTTAGCCCCGCGATCTGCCCGTTCCTGATGAGCTGGTTGCCGAGCATTCCGGCGACGAGAAGAACCCCTGCACTCGCCGTCAATCCCAGCTTTGTACCGATGCGAAACTTGAACGAAGCCATGCTTACCGCCCCCCACACGCATACCGAGTACTCCGTCTTAATACTAAACAAGGGCTGAACATTAAACTCCGTACAACTACAGGAGGTATCGGATGGAGAGCGCTTGGAACAGCGTTTAGCGCATGGCTGCGGTTTTCCGTCGGAGACCGATCAAGCGGGCCGCAGCGATCGGGCGATGTCCGACACATCCGCGGCTCGATCGCGCCTTGCCGGTTTCCCCGACTCAGTCTTAGCGTGAGGTGATGCCGTTTCGAGATCGACCCAATGCCTATCGTCCGCAGTTCGGCGGTTCACCGTTCGGCCGGCACTTCTCCGGTCTGCTGCCCTGGCTGTTCGTGGTCGGTGTCGTGGCGATGGTCGTGCTCACCTTCCGGCAAGGGGCGAGCTGGCTCGCTCCGCATGGCGCCGACGAACGGGCGCAGGATGCAGCGATCGTTCTCCGCCAGGCCAGCGACCCCGATGCGCGCCAGGCGGTCGATGTCATTCGCACCATCGACGGCGACACCTTTCTCGCACGCGTTCATCAGCAAGGCGGGCGCGACCTCATCGCGCGGATTCGTCTGCGCGGCATCGATGCGCCGGAGATGAATGCATCCTGTCAGGCCGAGCTGGACAAGGCCGAAGCTGCCACCGACGCCCTGCGCAATCTGCTCGGCCAGGGCGGCGTCACGATCTACAATCTCGGCTCGGAAAAATACGGGCGCGTTCTCGCTGATGTCGCAACGAAGCGGACCACCAACGTTTCGGCGGCAATGCTCGCGGGTGGTTACGCGCGCAGCTACAATGGCGGCCATCGCGACGGCTGGTGCGCGCGCGGCTGGCGCTTCTGGTAACAAAAAAGCCGCGTCGTTGGACGCGGCTTTTGCATTTCTCTTTGATCGCGGAGATCAGCGCGTCACGACCACCGTCGTGCCGACCGAGACGCGGCTGTAGAGGTCGGTGATATCGTCGTTGAGCATGCGGATGCAGCCATAGGAGACGAAGCCGCCGACCGAGCCCGGCACGTTGGTGCCGTGGATGGCGTATTCGCCGCCGGCCAGCGTCATCGCGGCAACGCCCATCGGGTTGCGCGGCGAACCGCCGGGAATGACGTCGGGAAGCTGCGGCTTGTCGCGCTTCACCTCGGCGGGCGGCGACCAAGCCGGGTTGCGATATTTGCCGTCGATACGGGTGGTGCCGGCCCATTGCTTGCCGGACTTGCCGACGCCGACGGGATAGCGCACGGCGTGGCCGTCATCGAGGATGAGATAGAGCCGGCGCTCGTTGGTTTTGACCACGATGGTGCCCGGCGAATAGTTGGCGATGTGCGTCCCGACCATTTCCGGCCGCGCCTCGGCTGCCGACGACATCAAGACCCCTGCCCCGATGGTCGCGGCCAGCGCCAGCGCAATCTTCATCGACATCGATTTTCCCCTCAGCCCGAAACGGATCGTTCAAATTCACGCAAAACCGGCAATTGCCTGTCTGCCCAGACATTAACCGCGCCTGTTGACCGGATGGTTTCCACGCGCGGCTGCCGCGGGCGAGCCAGCAGGGGGAACAAAGGAAATGTTCGAAATAAAGTAAATGACCTGAAAACAACACTCGGCGGGAAAGACGCAAGCCGCGTCAGCGCGCGCCCTGACAAATGCGTGAGGGCGTGAACGGCCGTCATTCCAGGGCGATGCGAAGCATCGACCTCAGGTGCGCAATTGCGCACCTGAGAATCTCGAGATTCCGGGTCGCGCTGTCGCGCGCCCGGAATGACGGAGATTGGGCTCAGGCCGACTTCTTGTTCTGCCGGTTCTTGACGAGATCGTCGACCACGGCGGGATCGGCGAGTGTCGAGGTATCGCCGAGGCTGCCGGGCTCGTCCTCGGCGATCTTGCGCAGGATGCGGCGCATGATCTTGCCGGAGCGGGTCTTGGGCAGGCCGGGCGCGAACTGGATCTGGTCCGGCGAGGCGATCGGGCCGATCTCCTTGCGCACCCAGGTGACGAGCTCTTTCCGCAAGTCCTCGGTCGGCTCGATGCCGGCCATCAGGGTGACATAGGCATAGATGCCCTGACCCTTGATGTCGTGCGGGAAGCCGACGACGGCGGCCTCCGACACTTTCTCATGCGCCACCAGCGCGCTCTCGACTTCCGCCGTGCCCATGCGATGGCCGGAGACGTTGATGACGTCGTCGACGCGGCCGGTGATCCAGTAATAGCCATCGGCGTCGCGGCGGCAGCCGTCGCCGGTGAAGTATTTGCCCTTGTAGGTCGAGAAGTAGGTCTGCTCGAACCGCGCGTGATCGCCATAGACGGTGCGCATCTGACCCGGCCAGGAGCGCGTCAGGCACAGATTGCCGGTGGTCTCACCCTCCAGCACCTTGCCGTCGGCGTCGACGATTTCAGGCGCCACGCCGAAGAACGGCTGCGTTGCCGAGCCGGGCTTCAGGTTGGTCGCGCCCGGCAGCGGCGTGATCAGAATGCCGCCGGTCTCGGTCTGCCACCAGGTGTCGACGATCGGGCAGCGGTCCTCGCCGACGACGCGGTGATACCACTCCCAGGCCTCCGGATTGATGGGCTCGCCGACCGAGCCGAGCAGACGCAGCGAAGCGCGCGAGGTTTTCTTCACGGGCTCATCGCCGCCCTGCATCAGGGCGCGGATCGCAGTCGGCGCGGTGTAGAAGATGTTGACCTTGTGCTTGTCGATGACGTTCCAGAACCTGGAATTGTCGGGGTAATTCGGCACGCCCTCGAACATCAGCGTGGTCGCGCCGTTGGCGAGCGGCCCGTAGAGGATGTAGCTGTGGCCGGTGACCCAGCCGACGTCGGCGGTGCACCAGTAGATGTCGCCGTCATGATAGTCGAACACGTATTGATGCGTCATCGACGCGAACACGAGATAGCCACCCGAGGTGTGCAGAACGCCCTTGGGCTGGCCGGTCGAGCCCGACGTGTAGAGGATGAACAGCGGATCCTCGGCGTGCATGTGCTCGACCGGGCATTCGGTCGTCACCATGGCAGCGGCCTCGTGGTACCAGAGGTCGCGCGTCGGCTTCATGTCGATCTTGCCGCCCGTACGCTTGACCACGATGACCCAGTCGACACCGTCAGCCTTGGCCAGCGCCGCGTCGACATTGGCCTTCAGCGGCACCTTCTTGCCGCCACGCAGACCTTCGTCCGCGGTGATGATCACCTTGGACTGGCAGTCGTTGATGCGCTGGGCAAGGCTGTCCGGCGAGAAGCCCGCGAACACCACGGAGTGGATCGCGCCGATCCGGGCGCAGGCCAGCATCGCATAGGCCGCTTCCGGAATCATCGGCAGATAGATGGTGACGCGGTCGCCCTTCTTCACGTTGCGGGTCCGCAGGATGTTGGCCATCCGGCAGACCTCGTCGTGCAGCTCCTTGTACGTGATGTGCTTCGACTGCGAGGGATCGTCGCCTTCCCAGATGATCGCGGTCTGGTTGCCGCGCTTGGCGAGATGGCGATCGATGCAATTATGGGCGACGTTGAGAATTCCGTCCTCGAACCATTTGATCGAGATGTTGCCGGGCGCGAACGAGACGTTCTCGATTCTAGTCGGCGCGTGCATCCAGTCGATGCGCTTGGCCTGCTCGGCCCAGAACCCGTTCGGGTCCGCGATCGAGCGGGCGTACATTTCCTTGTACTTCGCCTGGTCGACCCAGGCCCGCTTGGCCCATTCCGCGGGGACGTCGTAGATCTTCTCGGACATTCTTTCCCTCCACATACGGCAAGCCAAACGCTGGCGACGCGCAAGCCGACTTGATCGTTGAACCGATTATGCGTCGGGCTAACCGGCCCCGACAAGGACCACAAGCTGGACCTTCGGTGAGCGGCCGGCCATGCGAAGGATCAAGGTGCACGCTCAGGCTGTCGCAAATCTGAAACAGGCCAGGAGAAGGCTTTCGGCTCTTTACCCAAATTCCCGGATTAGACCGGCGCAGGGCGCCCATGCGTCGCGGGAGGTATTTAGAAACCGCTTCTCACTGATTCGGGACTCGCAATGCGGTTCGGAACACCCTAAGTGGCTAACCCGGGTCCCAAGAGACCCTCCGAGGGACCTTCCAAGCGACCTTGGAACAAACATCAGAACAGCGGCATTAAACGGTAACAGACAGGACCAAGGCGTAAGGCTATGATGGATCAGCGGAATTTCGGGACTATGTCGCCCGCTTCGGCCGATCCTGCCGCCATTGGGCTGGCTAAAGCCCTCGGGCAGTGGCCGAAACCGGCCGGTTCCGCCCGTTCCAGCCCGAAAAAACGGTTCGATACGGCGCCCGCGGCGACGGTCGAGGCACTCGCCAGGGAGCTGGGCCTGCGGCTTGGCGACCAGAACGAGCTGACCATCCGCCGCATCCGGCGCGGCAAGGGCTACTCCTTCGTCCGTCCCAATGGCGCTCATATTCGCGACGCCCGTACCATCCGCCGGTTGCACGCCATGGCGGTGCCGCCGGCCTATCGCGAGGTGCGCTACTCGGCCGATCCGAGCTCGCATCTCCAGGCGGTGGGTCGCGATGCTGCGGGCCGGTTGCAATATCGCTATCACGCCGACTGGGAGAAGGTCCGCGAGCACCGCAAGGCGCATCGCCTGGAGAAGCTCGTCGGTGCGTTGCCAAAGATCCGGCGCAAGGTCTCGGCGTTCCTGTCGGGCGACGAGCCGACGCGTGAATTCGCGCTCTCGGCCGTGATCGAGCTGATCGCGCGCACCGCGATCCGCCCCGGTAATGAGTCCTACGCCCGCCTCAATGGCACCCGCGGCGCGACCACGCTGCTGAAGTCCAATGTCACGCTGGAAGACGATTGCTTCGTGCTGACCTTCAAGGCGAAGGGCGGCAAGGCGGTGCGCAAGGAATGCGACGCCGCGAAGCTGGTGCGCGCCATCGGTATCCTCAACGGCGTCCCCGGCAAGCGCATGTTCCAGTATCGCGATGTCTACGGCATCGTGCGCGCAGTCAGCACCACGCAGGTGAACGCGTTCCTGCGCGAGATCGCCGGCATCAAGATCTCGCTGAAGGATTTCCGTACGCTGATGGCCTCCGCCGTCGTCGTGGAATCGCTGTCGCGGATCACGCCAGCGACCAGCCAGCGCGGCCGCAAGAAGCAGGTGCTGGACGCGATCCGCGCCGCGGCCGACAAGCTCTCCAACACGCCGGCGATCTGCCGCAAGAGCTATGTCCACGACACCATCGTCACAGCATTCGAGGACGGCATCCTCGAACGTTTCGCTGCGACCATGAAGGGCCAGCGTTCGCAGGCGCGGCGCGAGCAGCTTTTGCAGCAGGTCGTGGCGACCGCGGCGGTCTAACGTCGGGCGGCTCCCTAATTGTTGCTGCGTGAGCTACATCTTGTCTGACACGCCTTTGTCCGGGCCGGGATCGCGACCCGCGGCCGCGCTCGTGAGCCGTTCCAGATAATGCGCCCACCCTCTCGCGTGCGCGGCCATCTGTTCCTCGGTCGGCAGCCCGCTATGCGTCATGCGCAGCAACGTGCCGCCGTCGCGTTCGATCAGGTCGATTTCGATCAGGCTCGATCCGGGCGGCACTTCCTGTCCGCCTTCCCAGCCGAAGGTGTAGGCGAGGCGATGCACAGGCACGACCTCGCGGAAGGCGCCGCGGGCGACACTGGCCCGCGGGCCGATACCTTTGAGCAGATAGAGCCCGCCGGGATGCGGCTCGGTGGTCGCATCCGACCCCATCCAGCTCAGGATCTTCTCAGGATCGGTCAGATAGGCGAAGACGGTGGCGCGCGGGGCTGCGATCTGGGTCTCGCGTCGCAATACGAACGGCTCGGTCATGGGCGATCATCCCTGGGCTGACATCCGGACATGGCGGCGCCGAGGCGGCCCGTCAAGGATTGCTCGTGACAAAGACGGCTGATCTTCGCCATCATCGTTTCATGCAACTTTCTCCGACCCTCGCCTGGCTTGTCGATGCCGCCTCAGAGTGTCCCGGCGCCGATCGCCTGCTCGCGGAACTCGGCGCGCATCTGCTTGCCGACGGCGTGCCGCTTGCGGCAGGCGCCCTGACATTGGAGGTGCCGCATCCGCTGATCGCGAAGCGGACCTGGTTGTGGCGCGCGGAGAACGGCCGGGTGATCGAGGCGCTCGGCTTTGCACCTGGTGGTTTGGCGCCCGATTTGCCCAACGATGCCGGCCGCCGCTGGCTATGTGACATCGCAGGCGGCGAGGTGCACGAAGATGTTGTCGGGCGCCGCGATGGGCCACTGCTTGGCTGGATCGGACCGCGGCCATTCACATCAGGCGAAATCGACCAGCTGAGTCGGGCCGCGCGCTTTGCCGCGACACCGCTCGCCGCGCTCGCTGCACGCGCCACGCTGCGGGCGACGCTGGAGGCCTATCTCGGCAAGCGCAGCGCCGAGCGGGTGCTGGCGGCGCCGTTACGGCGCGATCTCGGCGAGACCATCCAGGCCGCGCTGCTCTATGCGGATTTGCGCGGCTTCACCAGCTTGTCGGAATCAAGCCCGCCGGCGGATGTCATTGCCGCGCTCGATGCCTGGTTCGATCGCATCGCCGGCGCCGTTCACGCCTTCGGCGGCGAGGTGCTCAAATTCATCGGCGACGGCGTGCTCGCGATCTTTCCGGTGGTCGAGATCTCGCCGCGTCGCGCCTGTGATGCCGCTCTGCGTGCCGCAGGCGCCGCCGAAGCCGGGATGGCGTATCTCAATGCGGAGCGCGGCGCGCAAGGACTGCCGCCGCTCGCATTCGGTGCTGCGCTTCATCTCGGCGAGATGCTCTGGGGAAATATCGGCGCTGCCAACCGGCTGGACTTCACGGCGATCGGTCCCGCCGTCAATCTCGCGAGCCGGCTAGAGGGCCTGTGCAAGCCGCTCGGACGGACCGTGCTGGTCTCGGGTGCGCTGGCTGCCGAGACGGACATGCCCCTCGTCGCACTCGGATCGCATGCGTTGCGAGGTATCGCCGCGCCGTGTGAGGTGTTTACACTGCCCGCGTCGCAGGCGCGGCTACCGTAGCCCTCAAATCCCGCCCATCTTGCAAACGAGCTTCCATTCCTCTGCCGTGACCGGCTGCACGGACAGGCGCGAATATTTCACCAGCGCCATGTCGGCGAGCTTCTTCTCGGCCTTGATCGCCGCCATCGTCACCGGCGTCTTCAGGGGCTTGTCGGCCTTGATGTCGACGCAGACGAATTTTTCGGTCTTGTCGGTCGGGTCCGGATAGGCCTCCTTGATGACTTCCGCGATGCCGACGATCTCCTTGCCCTCGTTGGAATGATAGAAGAACGCCTTGTCGCCCTTCTTCATGTTCACGAGATTGATGCGCGCGGTGTAATTGCGCACGCCGGTCCAGGCCTCGCCCTTGGCGCCTTTCGCGACCTGCTGGTCCCAGGACCACACCGATGGTTCAGATTTCACCAGCCAGTATGCCATTTTTCATTTCTCTGCCTTGAAGGGGCGCGTCAACAGCCCTGAGATCGCGGCGTCGATCGTGCTGTTTCCGCACAGGATCGCCGCGACCGCTTCTGATACCGGCATCTCGATGTTTTGCGAAGTCGCGAGTTCGATCAGCACTGGCGCTGTGAATTCGCCCTCGGCGAGCTTGCCGGCGGGCGGCTGCTCGCCGCGGCCGAGCGCCAGGCCAAGCGCGAAGTTGCGCGATTGCGGGCTCGAACAGGTCAGGATCAGATCGCCGAGCCCGGACAGGCCGGTGAGCGTTTCGCTGCGCGCGCCGAGCGCACGACCAAGGCGCGTCAGCTCGGCAAAGCCGCGGGTGGTGAGCGCAGCCTGGGCGGAAGCGCCGAGCTGGCGTCCGACCGCGATTCCGACGGCGATCGCGAGCACGTTCTTGGCCGCGCCGCCGATCTCGACGCCGCGGACATCACTGGTGTGATAGGGGCGGAAGGTTGCCGAGCCCAGGGCCTGTACCAACGCGCTCGCCAAGGCCTCGTCCTTTGCCGCCAGCGTCACCGCTGTCGGCAGGCCGCGCGCGACGTCGTCGGCAAAGCTCGGGCCCGACAGGATCGCGGGCTGCGCATGGGGTGCGGCTTCGGCGATCACGTCGGTCATGAATTTGTGGGTGCCGTGCTCGATGCCTTTGGCGCAGGCGATGATCGGCACAGACTTCGCGATGTGCGGGGCCAGCATGTTGACCGCGCCGCGCAGGTGCTGCGCCGGCGTCGCGATCAACAGCATGTCGGCACGTGAGGCGAGCGTCAGCTCGCTCGTGACCACGATCTCCGGCGTAAGCGGCACGCCCGGCAGCCGCGGATTGTTGCGGGTCGATGCGATCCGCGTCGCATGTTCCGCGTTGCGCGCCCATAACGTCACCTTCCGCCCGGCGCGCGCGGCGACCGTCGCCAGCGCCGTACCCCAGGCGCCGGCCCCGATCACTGCGACGGAATGGAACGCTGCCATTGCTAGTATCCCGCCCGCGTCTTGCCGTAACCCGCCGGCGCGGTCGCGTTGGCGTCGAGCAGCCAGCGCGCGCGCGGCTGTGCTTCCATCGTGTCGGTGATGCCGAGTGCGAGGCGTTCGGCGCCGGCCCAGGCGATCATCGCACCATTGTCGGTGCAGAGCGCGGGCGGCGGCATGATCAGCTGCGTCCCGGCTTGCCGCGCAACGTCGAACAGCGCGCCGCGGATCGCCTGATTGGCGGCAACACCGCCGGCCGCGACAAGGGCACGCGGAGTGCCGAATTGTTCGCGGAAAAGTTTGAGGCCGACGCTCAGCCGATCGGCCGTCGAATCCAGCACCGCGGCCTGAAAGCTCGCGCAGAGATCGTTGACGTCCTGCGGCGTGATCTCAGCCAGGCGGCTCGCCTCGGTGCGCACCGCCGTCTTCAATCCCGACAGCGAGAAGTTGGCGTCGGGGCGTCCTTGCATCGGCCGCGGGAACGCAAAGCGCGTGGCGTCGCCGCTCGCTGCCGCGCGCTCGACCTGCGGGCCGCCGGGATAGGGCAGGCCCAGCATCTTCGCGACCTTGTCGAAGGCCTCGCCGATCGCGTCGTCGACGGTGGTGCCGAGCCGCGCATATTGACCGACGCCGGTGACCGCGACGATCTGGGTGTGGCCGCCGGAGGCGAGGAACAGGCAGTAAGGAAATTCGATCCCGTCGGTCAGGCGCGGCGTCAGCGCATGCGCCTCGAGATGGTTGACCGCGACCAGCGGCGTATCATGCACCATCGCGATCGCCTTCGCGGTGGTGAGCCCGACGATGACGCCGCCGATCAGCCCCGGCCCCGCGGCGGCCGCGACGCCGTCGAGCTGGGCGAAGCCGATGCCGGCATCACGCATCGCTTGGTCGATGATGCCGTCGAGCAGGTCGACATGGGCCCGTGCGGCGATCTCCGGAACTACGCCGCCGAAGCGGGCATGCTCCTCCACTTGCGACCGCACGACATTGGACAGGATCCGGCCGCTCCCGTCAGGCGCGCGCTCGATCACGGCCGCCGCGGTCTCGTCGCAGGTGGTCTCGATGCCCAGTACCAGCATTGGCGAATTGTTATCCAATTTGCGCCCTTGCGCTCATCCGTAAAGCAGAGTTCAGGTACGTCCGGTAGCATTCCGAGGTCGGCTTGCGCAATCGTCAGGCGACGCCGTCCCTCGAATGAGCCGCCGCCACGTGGTCCGGGAACACAAGCGATGTCCATTCTTGTCACACGGCCGCATCCCGACAATGAGGCGACGGCGGAAAATCTGCGTGCGCGGGGTCACGTGGTGCTGCTCGCACCGGTGCTCAAGTTCGAACCGGTCGCTTTCCATGACGAGAGTGAGGCGGGCTACAGCGCCGTCATCGTCACATCGGCCAATGCGATCCGTGCTGTCGCGCCGCAATTGCGGGACCTTGGCCTCTCGGAGCTGCCACTATTCGCGGTCGGCGAGCACACGGCGGCCGTGGCGCGTGAGGTCGGCTTCACGAAGGTGATCGTCGCAGGCGGCGATGCCGCTTCCCTGCGCGACAAGGTGATGCAGAGCGCGCGCGACAAGGTGTTGAAGAAGAAAACGACGCTGCTCTATCTTGCGGGCGCGGATCTGTCGCGCGATCTCGGCGGCGAGCTCGGCGCGGAAGGGTTCAGCGTGGTTACGCAGACGACGTATCGCATGGCCCCGGTCAAGCTTCTGCCGCGCGAGGTCTGCGAAGGTTTTGCCGCGCACGGCATCGCGGCGGTGCTGCACTACTCCCGGCGCAGCGCGCGCGCCTTCCTGGATGCGGCGCGGGACGAAGGCGTCGAAATCTCGGCACTGGCGATTCCGCAATGCTGCCTGTCCGAGACGGTCGCCGGCGTGCTGCGCGACGCCGGCGCGTCGCAGGTTCTGGTGGCCGCGAGCCCGGACGAAAATGCCTTATTTGACGCCTTGGAGCGTGCTTTGCGCACCCGTTTGGCGTAAGAGGACGGGCCGAATCCGAGGCAATCGGGCTCGTTTCTGGTATGCAAGTGTGAGGAACCGTCACGATGGCCGACGACAAGCCTGAAGACGCAGGATTGGCCCCCGAGTCCAGCCGTGCCAAGCGCACGCCGCCCACCATCGACCTCGAGGCGACCGAAGTCTCCACCCAGCCGCACGACGTGGCGGGTGAGCCGGAGGCGCCGCCGTCGGCCGAGCAGGCGGCATCCGAGCAGGCCGGTGCCGACGACGCCAAGGTCGAGACCGTCCAGGCGGAGCAGGAGCGCAGCGAGACGCAGACCGCCGCTGCGTCCTCGGCCATTTCTCCCTGGGTCATTGCGCCATTTTCCGGTGCTGCCGCTGCCGCGGTCGTGATCGCGGTCGGTTGGGTGCTGGGCTGGCCCGCAGTGCAGGCTCCGCCGGCCGTGCCGCAAGTGACGAGTGCGACGGTCGATGCGCTGACCGGTCGCGTCGCCGCGGTTGAAGCCAAGGCGGGCAAGCCCGCCGCCGATCCGGCGATCGTCACGCGGCTCGATGCGCTGGAAAAATCCCTCGGCACAATACGTAGCGACATCGCCAATTTGCGAGCGCAGTCCGACAAGACCGCGAGCGCATTGAACGATGCCAAATCCGCGCCGCGCGACGCGGCGGCCTCACCCGGCCTCGCCGCGCTCGCCGACCGCATCTCCCAACTCGAGCGTGCCAGCACGACCGCGCGCGCCGAGCTCGCGCAGCAGGGTGAAAAGATCGCCGATGCGAAGGCGATGGACGACAAGCCGTTGCGCTTTGTGGTCGCCGCCACCCTGCTCGACGTCGCCCTTCGCCATAACGATCCCTATGAGGCGCAGCTTACTGCTGCGCGGTCGTTCGCAGCCAAGCCCGAACTGTTGAAGCCGCTCGATGGGTTTGCGGCGTCGGGCATTCCGACGCCGGTCGCGTTGACCCGCGAGCTCCTCAATATCGTGCCGAAGCTGTCGCCGCCGCCGGAAGCGCCGGCTGCGGGTGCCGGCATCGTCGAGCGCCTGCAGGCGGGCGCATCAAAGCTTGTCCGCATCGAGCGCACCGACGGGGTCGGCAACGACCGCGGCGCCATCGTTGCGCGGATCACGGCTGCGGCGCTGCGCAACGATTTCGCCGAGGCGCGGCGCGAGCTGAAGACGCTGCCCGAGACCGAGCGTGCGCCGGCGCAGGCATGGCTGGACAAGGCCGATGCCCGCGACGCCGCGCTCGCGGCCTCCCGCAAATTTGCCGATGACGCTCTGGCTGCTCTCGCCAAGCCTGGTCAGTAAGCCTGCTCAATAAGATTCGCGCAACATTCCGCGCGTATAGGGATCGCTATGCTTCGCATCGTCCTCTTCCTCGTTCTGATTGCGCTTGCAGGCGCCGGCGCGGCCTGGGTTGCCGATCAGCCCGGCGATGTCGTGCTGACCTGGGGCGGTTTCCGGGCCTCGCCGAGCATTCCGGTGTTCGTGCTCTGCCTCGGCATCTTTGCAGTCCTGATCGTGTTGCTCTGGAGCATCCTGACGATGATCTGGCGCGCACCGGGGCGGATGCGCCGCCGCCGTCATGAGAAGCGCCACGCGCGCGGCCGTCACGCCATCACCCACGGCCTGCTCGCGATCGGCCATGGCGACACCGCGCTCGCCCGCCGTCACGCCGAAGCGGCGCGGCGGCACGCGCCCAATGATCCGCTCGCGCTGCTGTTGCATGCCCAATCGGCGCAGCTCGACGGCAATCGCGATGAGGCGCAGCGCGTCTTCCGCGCCATGGCCGAGCGCGAGGATACGCGACTGCTCGGCCTGCGCGGCCTGTTCATCGAGGCGCAGCGCGCTGATGATGCGGTCGGTGCCGTCATGATCGCGGAGGAAGCGATCAAGCTGTCGCCGTCCTCGACCTGGGCCTCGCATGCGGTGCTCGGCTTCCGCTGCGCGCGCGGCGACTGGAGCGGCGCGCTCGCGATCCTGGATTCGAACCTGTCCGCCGGGCTGATCGACAAGCCGGCCTACCGGCGGCAGCGCGGCGTGCTGCTGACTGCGCGCGCGCTGGAATTGGAGACGATGGACCGTGACGTCGCGCGCGAGAGCGTGATGGAAGCCGTCAAGCTCGCGCCGACCTTGGTGCCGGCTGCCGTGCTCGCCGCGAAATTCGAGAGCGAGGCGCATCAGGTGCGCCGCGCGATGAAGCTGGTCGAAGCTGCCTGGCTCGCCAATCCGCATCCCGATCTGGCGGATGCCTACGCCCACGTCAAGCTCGGCGATGCCGCCCGGCAGCGCCTGCAGCGGGTCGAGACGCTCGCGGCGAAAACGCCTGCGGACAAGGCTGGTCATGTCGAGGGCCAGCTCGCGATTGCGCGCGCCGCGATCGATGCCTCCGAGTTTGCCCGTGCGCGCGAGGTGCTCGGGCCTTACGTCAACGATCCCACCCAGCGTGTCGCGCTGCTGATGGCCGAGCTCGAGCGCACCGAGCACGGCGATGGCGGCCGTGCCCGCGCCTGGACCTTGCGCGCGGTGCGCGCCCGTCACGATCCGGCCTGGACCGCGGACGGCTATGTCAGCGACCGCTGGCGTCCGGTCTCCCCGGTCACCGGCCGGCTCGACGCCTTCCAGTGGCAGACGCCGGTGGCGAGCCTGCCCTCGGACAAGGGCACGACGATCGAGTCCTCGGCGTTCGAGGAAGCCATGCTCGCGGCCCCGCCGCCGAAGCGGGTGACGGTGGCGAGCGAGGTGCCGGCGGAACCAGCCGTGGCTGCGCCCGCTCCGACCCCTGCCCCCGCTCCGGCCGCGCAGGACAACGCGCCCCCGGTGGCCAAGGAAGAGCCGGTGACGGCGCCCGCCGAGCCGGTCAAGGCGACCCTAGACGCCGCCGAATCATCGCCGGTGGCGGAAACCCCGGTGTTCCGGACCCGCGCCGACCTCGGCAAGCCGGCACAGGCGCCGATTCAGGCCGTCATCCCGATCATCCGCGCGCCGGACGATCCCGGCATCGATGACGATGGTCCAAGCGATGAATTTACGGAACAAATCGGCACGCCCAGGGACCAGGCAAAGGCCCAGGCCGGCGGTTGGCGCGGATTCTGGTCCCGCTGGGGTGCGTGAGGCCTATTTCGCCTCCGGCTTGTTCTTGCCAATTCGGGCCATGCCCGATATCAGGAGCGCGCGTATCGGGACCGGCATTGCCGGGTCCCGGCAGGGTTGGCCGCAATAGCTCAGTTGGTAGAGCACGTCATTCGTAATGACGGGGTCGGGGGTTCGAGTCCCTCTTGCGGCACCAGCGCCTCCTGAATTCATCCGATCGCCGCAGCCCAGATTCTGCCCGCTGAACCTGCGACGCGCCTGCGTCGCGCGCGACGCTTGCCGTGCGGAGCTGAAGTCGGAGACGGCGGTCCCCGCGTGATTTCTCTCACATAACCTCGCGCGGCTTTCCCGTAGTGTCCCGGTCACGCAAACACGGGGAGTTCTCACATGCGCAAGATCATTCTGGTTGCCGCCATGGTTCTGGTCTCGGCCTCTGCGCAGGCAGGCGGCTCACGCAGTCTTTCGCTGGCGACAGCCAATGAGCAGGCTCCCGCGGTGCAAGCGGCTGCGCCGACCACCGCAGCGACCCAGGTGAGTGAAATCGCACCGGCGGCCAGCGCGCCGAAATATGTCGATCGTCCGCCGGCGGTTTCGGCTGCCGCGCCAGTTGCTGCGACGACGACGTCAGCGCCTGCCACGACCAGGCCTGCACCGAAGACGACGGCGAAGGCCGACAAGCCCAGGCACAAG
Organism: Bradyrhizobium manausense; assembly: GCF_018130615.1. Classification (GTDB taxonomy): domain Bacteria; phylum Pseudomonadota; class Alphaproteobacteria; order Rhizobiales; family Xanthobacteraceae; genus Bradyrhizobium; species Bradyrhizobium manausense_A. The sequence goes on along the minus strand of NZ_JAFCKB010000001.1, from coordinate 162,430 downwards.
CGCTGGACCGAAGGCCGCATCATCGCCGAGCTGCACCGCCACGGCGTCTATTGGTAAGCGACCGCACGTCGTTCGCAAAATGAAAATGGCCGGGCTGAGCCCGGCCATTGTGTTTTGTCAGAACCAAAGCGCTTAGCGCTGCGAGACCGTCTGCACCACGCTCGAGACCGGGCGCGCATTCGTTGCGCTGGGTGCCGGCACCTTCAACTCCTTGAGCACGGCTTCGTCATACTCGGGCAGCGAGTCGAACGTCGTCTTGGCCTTGATCTGCACGATCTTGTAGCCGCCGGCCTTGAGGCGCGCCAGCAGCGTCGGCAGCGCTTCGCCGGTGCGCTTCTGGAAGTCGTGCATCAGGACGATGCCCTTGCCGAGCTTGTCGAGCTTGGTCATCACGTTGCTGACGATCTTGTCCGGCGTGTTCTCCTTGCGGAAGTCGAAGGAGTCGATGTCGGTCGAGAAAATTCCGAGGTTGCGGCTGCCGAGATAGCTCACGAGCGCCGGATTTTGCTGAAGCTGCGGGAAGCGGAAGAACGGTGACGGATTGGTGCCGAGCGCCCATTTCACCGCGCTGAAACCCTTCTCGATCTCGTCCTTGGCCTGCTGCTCCGTCATCTTCTTGCCGTTGAGATTGAGGTGCGACCATGTGTGCGTGCCCACCGTGTGGCCCTGAGCCAGAACCTGGCGCAGGATTTCCGGATGCCAGGTGGCGTGCTTGCCGACCGAGAAGAACAGGCCCTTGGTGCATTCATCGGCCAAGGCCTTCAGCACGGCCGGCGTGTTGTGCGGCCAGGGACTGTCGTCGAAGGTCAGCACGACCTCCTTGTCGGCAAGAAAATCAAACTGCTTGAACTGCTCGAAGCCGAAGCCCGGACCGCCGGTCGTGTCGATCTCGACCACGCGCGAGACGCCCAAGGCATTCGGATTGGTGCAAGTTGTCGTCTGCTGAACCGGAGCCACCACTGCCGGTGCGGGCGCAGGAGCGGGCGCGGCGGCAACAGCGGTCGGCTTGGCGGCGATCGCCGCGGTGGTCTCGACGTCGTCCTTGGCGGCGAGCTTGGCCGACGCCGGCAGCGGATCGGCGGCACGGGCGGCCGTTGTCTTGGGGGCGCCCTGGTCGGCGCGCGAGGAATAAAAGTACCAACCTCCGGCGATCACGACCGCCGCGAGGACACTGGCCAGCATCAGGCCTAACGCATTACGCATCGCTACTCTTTCCAAATACGCAACCAAATCAGCGGAATTTCCCGCGCGACGAGCCATTAATGCGAAGGAACAGTTAACGTGACACCAACGCGACAGCGGATGCGGAGGAATTTCAGTCAGGTGCGCCAAAGTGACCGATGTCACAGAGGTTGGTCCGCCCGTGACCATCATCACAGTGGAAACGACTTTCCTGGAGCATCGTAGCTCCCATCGACAACGGGCCCGCCCTCCGCGGTGCCAATGGGAGCTTCAAATGACGAAGTCGTTTTCCACCAAGTCCTTCACTGCAAAGATCCGCGACACCGGCCTGGCTCTGGGTTTTGCCGCCATCGTCTCGATCGTCTCAACGACCTCGAGCTTCGCCTTCTCGGCCGAAGCGCAGCAGATGTGCACCGGCGATGCCTTCCGCCTGTGCTCCTCGGAGATCCCCAATATCCCGAAGATCACCGCCTGCATGATGAAGCATCGCTCGGATCTGAGCGCCGGCTGCCGCGCGGTGATGGACAAGGACCTGGCCAAGGGCGCCTCACGCAAGGTCGCTGACGCCCAGGACAGCCAGTAAGAAACCGCTTCGCAGCTCCCGCGCGGTGTGCCCCGGCGTCATGCCGGGGCCATCGGCCGGCACCGGTCCGCCTGCCAATAAAGCCGTTGCGGCCCTGGGATCGTCGCACTAGCTTCGCCCGCACATCTCAAGGGTACGAGGCATTACGCGATGACCAGATTTCTTTTCATTGTTTCTTTTGTTCTGTGCGCATCGGGTGCGTCGGCTCAGCAGCAGCCCGGCCACGACGCCTGCGCGCGCGACGTCACGCGCTTCTGCCGGGCTGTGATGAACAATGGCGACAGCGCCGTGCTCGCCTGCCTGAAAGAGCATCGTGCGCGCCTCAGCAAGGCCTGCGACAAGGTGCTGACGGACCACGGACAGTAGTTGCCCGGCCTTCGCCGTGACGACGGCGGAGTTAGGTGCTGCTGCCTGCCGCGGTCGCGACAACGGGCAGCACCTCGGCGCTGGCGCGATCCGGCGTTTCTTCTTTCCAGCGCACCGAGCCGAACGGCCGCTCCAGCATGCGGCGAATCCGCACCGGCTCGGGACCGATATGGAAATCGATCGCCTGCTGATGCAGCGCGCGTTCGGACTGGGTCGAACGGTTGCGCTGGCGTAAGTAATCGAACCAGGTCGGGCAATGATAGCGCTCGGTCCACAATTCGGGATCGGCAATGTCGCGCGCGATCGACCAGCCATAGGCGCCGTTGCGCTGCCGGGAGAGCTGCACGTCCTGCATCACATTGTGAAAGGCGCGCGCATTCTCCTGGGCGACGCGATATTCGATCTCGACCACCAGCGGTCCGCTGCGCCCGGTCAGCGACAGCCTGACCTCGGGATCGGCCAGCACCTCGGCATCCTCGTTGCGGGCGCCGACGCGCGGCATCGCAAGCCAGAATCCCAGCAGCGGCGAGAGCAGCATCAGCACCGCGGCCGTCAGCAGCGCGACCTCGACGCCGGCATAGTCGGTGAGATGGCCCCAGCCCCAGGCACCGATCGCGATGCCGCCGGAGATCGAGGCCTGGAACGCAGCGAGCGATCGTCCGGCGACCCAGCGCGGCGCGGAGAGCTGCACGCCGATGTTGAACAGCGCCACCGCGGCCATCCAGACCGCGCCGGCCAGCACCAGCGCGGCCGCGGTGAGCACCGGCTCGGTCGAGAGCGCAATCGCCGCCATCGCGAACGCCATCGAGAGCGTGCAGGCGCGGATCGCCGCCTCGCCGCTCATGCGCTTGCGCAGCTCGTGGATGTTGAGCGCGCCGACCACGGCGCCCATGCCGAAGGCGCCGAGCATGATGCCGTAGGTCTGGGCGCCGCCGTGCAGCAGGTCGCGCGCGACCAGCGGCATCAGCGCCATGATCGCGCCGCCGATCAGGCCCATCACCAGCGTGCGCAGCAGCACGATCTTGATCGGCGGCGAATTGGTGATGTAGCGAAAGCCGGAGACCATGGCGCGGTTGAGCTTTTCCCGCGGCAGGCGCGACGGCTCGGTGGTCCGCCGCCAGAGCAGCAGCACCACCAGCAGCGGCAGATAGAGGATCGCATTGCAGGCGAACGCTGCGACCGCGCCGGCTGCGGCGACGATGACGCCGCCGACCGCGGGGCCGAAGCTGCGCGCGATGTTGTAGCTGATGCCGTTCAGCGCCACCGCCGATGGCAGCGCATCCGGCGGCACCTGCTCGCTGACCGAGGACTGCCAGGCGGGTCCGAACAGCGCATTGCCGCTGCCGACGACGAAGCAGAAGGCCAGCAACGATTCCGGGGCGATGAGCTTGAGCCCGGCCAGGATCGTGAGCGCGGACGCGCCGGTCAGCGCGATCATCAGCGCGACGAGCGTCACGATGCGACGGTCGTACATGTCGGCGATGGCGCCAGCCGGCATCGAGATCAGCATGATCGGCAGCATCAGGGCGGTCTGCACCAGCGCCACCTTGTCGGCCGAGGCGGCCATCTGCGTCATTGCCCAGGCCGCGCCCACGCCCTGGATCAGGAGGCCGAGATTGGAGAGCAGGCTGGCGAGCCAGATGCGCCGGAATACGGTGTACCGCAGGGGGGCCGCGATGCCGTCGGCGGAGCGTCTCTGACGGTTCGTCTGCTCGGTCATATCCTCTTCCAAGTCGTCTGGCAGAAATGGGTTCAATGATTCCGGCATCTTCAGTGATGCCTGCGAAAGTCCTTCGCTGTCCAGTGGATAGGCCGCTATAAGCAGTGCAAAGACATGGTTTTACCGGGGGAGGAACAGATGAAGCTGTCACGACGGATGATCCTGCAAGGCGCGGGTGGCCTGGCTTTCGCGGTTGCGAACTTCCGGATGGAAGCGCTGGCGCAAGCGCAGCCCACAGCCGCAGCCGCCGAGGTGCCGCCGATCCTGTTCGTCCACGGCAATGGCGACTACGACGCGCTCTGGATGACGACGCTGTGGCGGATGGAATCCAACGGCATCGCGCGCGACCGCATGATGGCGATCAATTTCACCAATCCCTCGGCGCGCACCGACGACGCGGTTGAGCAGGCCAACCGCTCCTCGACCGAGGATCAGCGGCGCGAGCTTGCCGCCGCCATCACTGAATTGAAGCGCCGCACCGGTGCGGCACGCGTCGCGCTGGTCGGCAATTCGCGCGGCGGCAACTCGATCCGCAACGTCGTCAAGAACGGCGGTTCCGGCGATGTCAGCCACGCGGTGCTGTGCGGCACGCCCAATCACGGCGTGTTTGCGCTCGATGATCTGCTTGGCAGCGAGTTCAACGGGCGCGGCGCGTTTCTGCGCGGGTTGAACGAGGGCGACAGCGAGGTGACGCCGGGCACGGCGTTCCTCACCCTGCGCAGCGACGGCATGGACAAATATGCGCAACCCGACGGCCGGTTCATGGGCAAGCCCGGCGTGCCGACCAATGTCACCGCCGAGGGACCGGAGTTGAAAGGCGCGACCAATCTCGTGCTCGGCACCATCGACCATCGCGAGACGGCGTATCATCCGCGCGCGTTCCGCGAGATCTACAAGTTCATCGCCGGCCGCGAGCCCGCGCGCATCGCGATCACGCCGGAGCCCACCGTCCGCCTCAGCGGATTGGTCACGGGCGTTGTGGACGGCGTGCCGACCAACCGCCCGGTGACCGGGGCAATGGTGGAGGTCCACCATGTCGACCGCGAGAGCGGGGAGCGCAAGGGCGATGTGGTGTACCGCGCGACGACCGGCGCCGACGGCCGCTGGGGGGCGGCCGCGGTCGATCCGGCCTCGCCGCTCGAGATCGTCCTGACCTCGCCGGATGCTCCGACGACGCATTTCTACCGCTCGCCCTTCCCGCGCTCGTCCGACGTCGTGCATTTGCGGGCCGCACGCCCGTTCATTCCCGCGGACAAGGATGCCGGCGCGGTGGTGATCATGTCGCGTCCGCGCGGCTATTTCGGCCTGCCGCGCGACACCGTGCTGCTCGACGGCCGGGAGCCCGCCGATGTCCATCCGGGCGTGCCCACGGATGCGACAGCAACCTTGCGTCTTCCGGCCAGCGAGGTCGGGCGTAACGTCGTGGCCCAGTTCAACGAAGAACGTATCGTGGCCCGCGCCTGGCCGGCCTCCGAGAACAGGATTGCGGTTGCCGAACTGACTTACTAGCTATTTGGCTGCGCAAGCCTTGACTGCGACCACGTCTGCGGGAGAGAGCCATGAACATCGCCAGTGTGCGTCGGCCCATCATCCCCCCGACCCCGCCGCGCGCGCCGGACAATCTGTCGTTCTTCGGCCGGCTCGCGGTGATCAGGCAGAACATGATCGCCACCTGGGGGCAGCGTGCCTATGAGGAAGAGATCATCCAGGGCCGCTTCTTCCTGCACAAGAGCTTCATCCTGAACCAGCCGGACGCGATTCGGCACGTCCTGCTCAGCAATTACGAGAACTACACGCGGACGCCGGCCGGCATCCGCATGCTACGTCCCGTGCTCGGCGAAGGCCTGCTGCTCGCCGAGGGCCACGCCTGGACATTCCAACGGCGCACGCTGGCGCCCGCCTTCACGCCGCGCGCCACCGCCAACCTCGTCCCGCACATGACGGCGGTGCTCGACGAGACCATCGTGAAGCTGGATGCGCGCACGAGCGCGCCGATCGATCTGCGCGAGGTCATGCAGCGGATGACGCTGGAGATCGCCGGGCGCACGATGTTCTCGTTCGGAATGGACCGGCACGGCCCGACCCTGCGCAACTTCATCATGGAATATGGCGAGCGGCTCGGACGGGCCTATTTCCTCGACATGGTGCTGCCGGTGTCCTGGCCGACGCCGATGGATCGGGCTCGCGCGCGCTTCCGCACGCGCTGGACCGAATTCGTCGCGATGCTGATCGCCGAGCGGCGGGCGGCGGGCAAGAAGGACGGCGCGCCGCCGCGCGATCTGTTCGATCTCATGGACGAGGCGCGCGACCCTGAAACGGGCAAGGGTTTTTCGGACGAGCAGCTCGTCGACGAGGTCGCGACCATGATCCTGGCGGGTCATGAGACGACCGCAACTGCGCTGTTCTGGGCGCTCTATCTGCTTGCGCTCGATCCGGAGACGCAGGAGGAGGTTGCCTCCGAAACCCGTGACCAGCATCTCGACAGCATCGCCGATATCGACCGGCAAAAATTCACCCGCGCGGTGATCGACGAGAGCATGCGGCTTTATCCGCCGGCTTTCCTGATTGCCCGGGCCGCGCGCGACAAGGACAATGTGGCCGGCGCTGCGGTCAGCAAGGGCGACATCATCATGATCGCCCCCTGGCTTCTGCACCGGCACGAGAAGATGTGGGATCAGCCGAATGCGTTCATCCCCAAACGCTTCATGTCGAAAGAGCAGCCTGACCGCTTCGCTTATCTGCCGTTCGGCGCAGGACCGCGCGTCTGCATCGGCGCGCCGTTCGCGCAGGCCGAGTCGGTGCTGGCGCTGGCTCGGCTCATCGGCGCGTTCCGCGTCGAGCTCGTCGAAGCCGATCCTGTGATTCCGTACGGCGTCGTCACGACCCAGCCGGACCACTCACCGATGTTCCGCATCACGCCGCGGTGACGGGCGCCGCCCGGTCGACGGATGTGATCCGCCCCAGATGGAGTAGCCGCCATGAGCGACATCCAGGCCCAGTTTTCCGTTCTGAAGCAAACGGCCGATCACGACGTCGTCGAGGCCATCGCCGATCTGATCGCCAAGGGGCACGATCGCGACCTCAACCGCATCAATGCGCTGGATTTTGCCGATCGCACTGGGCTCGACCAGGAGAAGGTCATTTCCGGATTCCTGCACGCTTCGCGGCTTGGCCTGTTCGACATGAGCTGGAACGTGCTGTGCCCGGGCTGCGGCGGGGTTTTGGGCGCGCACGCGACGCTGAAATCGCTCAAGCACGACGACTATAATTGCGCGCTCTGCGCCGCCGGATATGAGGCCTCCGTCGATGAGATGGTCGAGGTGGCTTTCACCGTCAGTCCGCGAGTCCGTCGCATCGGTGCTCACGATCCCGACACGTTGCCGATCTGGGAATATGTGCGGCAGATGTTCTGGAGCTCCGGCGTCGACATCAACGAAGAGGCCTTTTCGCGCCTGATCAACGAGGTGACGCTCGAGGCGCTGGAATTGCCTGCCGGCGAAAAGGCGATCCTGTCGCTGAACCTGCCCAGCCAGTTCATCATCGTCTTCGAGCCGGTCACCCATTCTGCTCATTTCCTGGATGTTCGGGGTGACCCGACCAGCGAGCGCCAGCAGCTTTCGATCATGTTCAACAAGCTGGAGGCGCCGACGGGGACCACGGTGGTGCGCCCGGGGCCGCTCCGACTCACTCTCGAGAATCAATCGGGCAATCGCGTGTTGCCCTCGGTCTGGATTGCCGCCGACGCGCTGCACGAGATGATCGGCAAGCGCAAGCCGATCCTGACCGCCAAGCGGATGCTGTCGAACCAGACGTTCCGCGACGTCTTCAAGGCCGACAACCTCAATGTCGATCAGCGATTGAAGATCACCTCGCTGACATTCCTGTTCACCGACCTGAAGGGCTCGACGGCTTTGTACGAGCGCGTCGGCGACCTCAGCGCCTTTGATCTGGTGCGCGCGCATTTTCGGGCGCTGCTGGAGATCATCGCCGCCGAGAAGGGCGCCGTGGTGAAGACGATCGGCGATGCCGTCATGGCGACCTTCGTCAGGCCCGAGCACGCGATTGCTGCGGGGCTGCGCATGCGCGCGGCCATGGATGAATTGAACCAGCAGCGCGGTGCCAACGATCTCGTTCTCAAGATCGGCATCCACGAAGGTCCGTGCCTCGCGGTGATGCTCAACGAGCGGCAGGATTATTTCGGCCAGACCGTCAACATTGCCGCGCGCGTGCAGAGCCTGTCGACTGCGCAGGAGATCCACATCACAGGCCCGGTCTTGGATGCGCCCGCGGTTGGCGAGATCCTTCAGCGGCGTGAGATCAAGCCGATCCAGAAGCAGGCGGCCCTGCGCGGCATCGCCGACAAGATCGTGGTGTACGAGATACCGTGACCCTCAAATGACAGCAATCAGATTGCCGAAACGTAATGCAGCGCGCGGAACTGACGCACGTTGCGCCGGTTGAGTTTCCCGCTCATATAAGGCTGGTAGCCGCCGCGCTCCCAGCGGCGTCATCGATTTCGGTAGGACCTTATGCTCGACGGCTTGCGCCAATTCATCGCCGACATTGTTGCTCCCCAGGCTCAGGACCGGGCCTTCGGTGACAGCGATTATCGGCTGGCGGCCACCGCTCTGCTGGTCCATGTGGTCTCGCTGGACGGCCAGCCGACGCAGGCTGAGCAGAGCAAGCTGCACAGTCTGATCGAAAGCCATTTCAAGCTCGATCGGGGCACGGCCGACCGGCTGATCGCGGATGCGACCCAGGTCGAGGGCGAAGCGGTCGACCTCTATCACTTCACCAGCGTCATCATGCGCTCGCTCGACGAAGAGGGCCGCAAGCGCATCGTCCAGATGATGTGGGAGCTGGTCTATGCCGACGGTCAGGTCACCGAATTCGAGGACAACGTCGTGTGGCGTGCCTCCGACCTGCTCGGGGTTTCGCAGCGCGACCGGATCGATCTCAAGCACGCGGTCGCGGACCGCGCCGGCGGTCAGGTCAAGGATAGTGCCGTCGGCGGCTGAGGTTATCGTCGAAACTGGCTTAATCGCCGGTTGTGCGGGCTACATGACGAAACTTTAATGTAGCATCGCAAAACGCCTCGGTTCCGGATTCCCCTGTAAAATCCGCGATCTTCCTGCTCTCCCTGTGACCCGCTCAGGCCGCCATGCTGCCAGCGCCGCTTGCCTGTCGCGCGCGGCCTGTGCTCCAGTTCCGCCATTCCGGACCAAAAGAATTCAATTCAAGAGACTGCAATCGTGACTGAGCGGGTAACGTTGATCACTGGTGCCTCGGCGGGCATCGGTACAGAGCTGGCGCGTGTGTTTGCCGCGAACGGACATCGGCTCGCGCTGACGGCGCGGCGTGCCGACCGGCTCGAGGTGCTTGCGGACGAGCTCGCCACCAAATGCGGCAAGAAGCCGATCGTGATCGCCTGCGATCTCCAGCAAGCGGATGCCGGTGAAAGGATTGCCGCCGCGCTCGCTGCCGAAGGCGTCGAGCTCGACAATCTCGTCAACAATGCCGGTTTCGGCGTCTTCGGCGACGCCATCGAGCGCGACCGCGACGAGCAGGTCGGTATCGTCGATGTCAACGTCCGGGCGCTGACCGACCTGTCGCTGCGCTTTGCCGATCAGCTGATCAGGAACAAGGGCGGCCTGCTCAATGTCGGCTCCGTTGCGGGCTTCCTGCCGGGCCCCGGCATGGCCGTCTATTACGCGTCGAAGGCCTATGTCATTTCGCTGACCGAGGCTTTGCGAGCAGAGCTCGCGCCGCGCGGCGTGCGCGTCACCGTGCTGTGCCCGGGGCCGGTGCAAACCGAATTCCAGGGCCGCGCCGGCGTCGGTTCCGGGCACGATACGGCGATTCTCAACGTTCCTGCGGCCGACGTTGCTCGGCAGGCCTATCGTGGCCTGATGGCGAACAAGCGGGCAGTGCTGCCTGGTCTCGGCATCAAGATTGTGCCGTTCGCGCTCCGCTTCTTCCCGCGCGGCTTCATCCTGTCCGCCACCAGCCGGTTCCAGCGGCAACGGCACTGAAACTGAAAAAGCGCTCGAAGCCTCCGTAGTGGCCCGGAGCTTGCCTCAGAAGTGACGCGTGTGTGCGCGAACTCACACGATGTTAACCTTCGCTTAGCTATGCTGGCGGCTTGAACCGATAGCACTCGCAGAGGCCATGTCGTTTCGGACGGACAGGTTTGGTGGCGCAGAATTGGTGCCCTTCCCCGGAAGGACGCCGAGCGCGGCCGCCTCCGAACCCCTTCTGCCGGTTCTGATCATCCTGCACCAGGAATCCTCGACACCCGGTCGTGTCGGCAATGCGCTGCGCGCGCTCGGCCATCGTCTCGACATCCGCAGGCCGCGCTTCGGCGATTCGCTGCCCGACACGCTCGACCGGCATGCCGGCGCGGTGATCTTCGGCGGCCCGATGAGCGCCAACGATTCGGATGAGTACATCCGCCGCGAGATCGACTGGATCGAAATCCCACTGCGCGAGCAGCGGCCGTTCCTCGGCATCTGCCTGGGAGCGCAGATGCTGGCGATGCAGCTCGGCGCGCGCGTCGCGCCGCATGCGCGGGCGCTGACCCAGATTGGCTACTATCCGATCCGCCCCACCGCGGCGGGCCACGCGCTCTGCCCGGACTGGCCGGCGCAGGTCTATCACTGGCATCGCGAAGGATTTCAGTTGCCGCACGGTGCCGAATTGCTGGCGGAAGGCGATGATTTTCCGAACCAGGCATTCCGTGCCGGCAATGCGTTCGGCGTGCAGTTTCATCCGGATGTGACCTACGCGATGATGCATTGCTGGACCACGCGCGGCTATGACGGCCTCAGCGCGCCCGGCGCGCGCGAGCGGCATCATCATTTTGCGGACCGCGCCGTCTACGATGCCGCGGAACGCGCCTGGCTCGATCATTTCATCGACGGCTGGCTGGCGCGCCGCGTGGTGTTGGCGCAGGCCGCCGAGTGATCGTGGCCTAACGCAGATCCTTAACGCAGGTCCCTGGCGCAAGTCCCTGCCTCATCTCTGGATATGCTGGCTCGCTGCCAACGAGCACGCGCGAACGCGTGCCGGCCAACACAGGGAGAGCGCGATGGCCTATGAGCATATTCTCTATGAGGTGAGCGACAAGATCGCGACCATCACGCTCAATCGTCCCGATCGCATGAACGCATGGACGCCGACCATGGAGCGCGATGTGCGCCACGCGATGGAAGCGTCCGCCGCTGACGACAATGTCCGCGTCATCGTGCTGACAGGCGCGGGTCGCGCCTTTTGCGCCGGCGCCGACATGGATGCGCTGAAGGGGCTCGATCCCAACGACGTCAGGCGCGCCTCTAACCTGCCGCCCTTCGACATGAACCGCCGCCCGGACTGGCAGACGCGCTATGGCTTTTATCCGTCGATCGGAAAGCCCGTCATTGCGATGCTCAACGGCGCCACTGCCGGCATCGGTCTTGTTCACGCGCTCTATTGCGATCTGCGCTTCGCCGCCGACAACACCGTGTTCACGACGGCCTTCGCGCGGCGCGGCCTGATCGCCGAGCACGGGATCTCATGGATGCTGCCGCGCATCGTCGGCCACGCCAATGCGATGGACCTGCTGCTCTCGGCACGGCGCGTTTCGAGCGACGAGGCGTTGCGGATCGGGCTGGTGAATCGGCTCTACCCGCCCGAAAAGCTACGCGAGGAGACTTACGCCTATGCCCGCGATCTCGCCGATTTCGTCTCGCCGAGCGCGATGGCCGTGATCAAGCGGCAGCTCTACGAGGTGCCGTTCCAGACGCTGGCCGAGGCCACGATCGAAGCGAATCGGGAGATGATGGTGGCGCTGAACGGCAGCGATTTCCGGGAGGGCGTCGCGAGCTTTATGGAGAAGCGGCCGCCGAGGTTTACGGGGAAGTAGGGGCTGAGTTTGTGGAGGAGGTCCGCCGCCGCCCTTCGGGCTATGGCGGGACAGCCTTCGCTCACTTCGCTACGAGGGACTTTCCGGCTTGCCTAGCCGAAGCTCGCGAAGCGAGCGAAGGCTGGTGGAGCCAGGCGGGATCGAACCGCCGACCTCGTCATTGCGAACGACGCGCTCTCCCAGCTGAGCTATGGCCCCTTTGCTGGCCGCTCTGGTAAACGCGGCCGACAACCGGGCGCCATTTAAGTCCCCGGCAAGGTCAAGTCAAGGACGGGTGTAAGGGGGTTTTAGCCATCCGGACACCGACTTCCCTTGTTTGGGCCGGGGGGAACCGATATCTAGCCAAGGTAACCCAGACACCACCCCAAACACCGCCCAACGACACAGGCCCAGAGAGTGTTTCGCTGATGCGCCCGATAGTCTTCATTCTGATCCAGATCATCAATCTCTACATCTACCTGCTGATCGCATCGGCAATCCTGTCCTGGTTGATCGCGTTCAACGTCGTGAACACCCGCAACCAGTTCGTCGGCGCGGTCTGGGAGTTTCTCTATCGGATTACCGAGCCGGTCCTCGGGCCGATCAGGCGCAGGCTGCCCAACATGGGCGGTCTCGATGTCTCTCCGATCGTTGCCTTCTTCGTGCTCTGGTTGATCCAGCTTTATCTCGCCGAGTACGTCTATCCGAACGTGCCCTAGCCCGGCGGAACCGCGATGGGAGCCTTGATGGTCCCTTGACCGAACCTTGGCGCATTTCCACCACGGGCGTCAGCATCGCGTTGCGGGTGACGCCTCGTGGCGGGCGTGACGGTGTCGACGGGATCGAGCAGCTTTCCGATGGCCGTAGCGTGCTGAAGGTCCGCGTGCGTGCCGTCGCCGATGGTGGCGAGGCCAATCGCGCGGTTCTGGCGCTGCTGGCGAAATCGCTCGGCGTGCCCAAGGCCAGCGTCAGTCTCCTGTCGGGGGCGACGTCGCGGCTGAAGCAGGTCGCCATCGAGGGCGATCCGGCTGGGCTTACTGACGCGTTGCGCAAGCTTGCATCAGTCAAATCGACAGGGACAAGGAACTGACATGACGGCCAAGATCATCGATGGAAAAGTCATTGCCGCGGACCTTCGCGCCCGTGTCGCCGAGGAGGTCACCCGCGTCAAGCGCGACCACAATCTGGTGCCGGGCCTCGCCGTGGTCCTGGTCGGTCATGATCCCGCCAGCGAGGTCTATGTCCGCTCCAAGCATAAGCAGACGCAGGCCGCCGGCATGGCATCGTTCGAGCACAAGCTGCCCGCCGACGTTTCGCAAGCGGATCTGCTCGCCGTCGTCGCAAAGCTCAACCGCGATCCCGCCGTGCACGGCATCCTGGTGCAACTGCCGCTGCCCAAGGGCCTGGACACCGAGGCCGTGATCAATGCCATCGATCCCGCCAAGGATGTCGACGGCCTGCATCCGAATAATGCCGGCCGGCTCGCCGGTGGTTTCGAGGCGCTGTCGCCCTGCACGCCGCTCGGCTGCATCATCCTGACCAAGAGCGTGCACGCCTCGCTGCAAGGCATGAATGCCATCGTGATCGGTCGCTCCAACCTGGTCGGCCGTCCGCTGGTGCAATTGCTATTGAACGAGAACGCCACGGTGACGATCGCCCATTCGCGCTCGCGCGACCTTGCCGGGCTCGTGAAGCAGGCCGACCTCGTCTATGCCGCTGTCGGCAGGCCCGAGATGGTGCGCGGCGACTGGCTGAAGCCGGGTGCGACCGTGATCGACGTCGGCATCAATCGCATTCCGCAGGACGATGGCAAGACCCGCCTCGTCGGCGATGTCGCGTATCAGGAAGCGCTTGGCGTTGCCGGTGCGGTTACGCCGGTGCCGGGGGGCGTCGGCCAGATGACTGTGGCCTGCCTGCTGGTGAACACACTCCGCGCAGCGTGTGCGATCGCCGGCCTGCCGAAGCCCGGGGTGTAGGATTTCTTCACTTCGCCCCGCTTGCGGGGAGAGCATCGGCCGCCCTGGCGGCCGTTCTCAAAGAGCGCCGAAGCGAAGCTTCGGCTACGCGCGAAGCGCCGGGTGAGGGGACTCTCCGCGAGAGTCTTTGTCACCGAGTTTGCGGAGACTCCCCTCACCCCAACCCTCTCCCCGCAAGCGGGGCGAGGGAGCAGGTGTCAGCCCTTCTTTTTCTTCTCGCGCTCGATGCCTTCGAGGATCAGCTTCTGGGCTTCCTCGGGGCCGCCCCAGCGCGTGATCTTCACCCACTTGCCCTTCTCGAGATCCTTGTAGTGCTCGAAGAAGTGCTGGATCTGCTGCAGCGTGATGTCAGGCAGGTCGGAATACGACTTCACCTTGTCGTAGCGCTGCGTCAGCTTCGACGATGGCACCGCCAGAATCTTCTCGTCGCCGCCGGCCTCGTCCTCCATGAACAGCACGCCGACCGGGCGCACGCTCATGACCGCGCCGGGGATGATGGCGCGGGTGTTGACGATCAGGACGTCGCAGGGATCGCCGTCATCGGACAGCGTGTGCGGGATGAAGCCGTAGTTACCGGGGTAACGCATCGGCGTGTACAGGAAGCGGTCGACCACCAGCGTGCCGGCCTCCTTGTCCATTTCGTATTTGATCGGCTCGCCGCCCACGGGGACTTCGATGATGACATTGACGTCCTCAGGGACATTTTTTCCGATCGAGACCGCATCGATACGCATTCAGAAGGCTCCGTGGTTGCCGAGGTTAAATCGCGCCCGGCAGCGATTTTGGCGCTGTCATACGCGGGCTTGGCCCGCCGATCCATCGTGTTTTTATGAAATAATGAATCCAGCGATCACCGGCGCAAAATGGCAACGGTATCGACGGATGGAGGAACGCTGCCGATGAAGGCTTTCAGCAGCTCAGTTGGTCCGAATTTTAGTTAGTCCAGGCGAAGGCAACCTTGTCGAGCGACTTCGGCCCGAACCGCTCCGAGGAGCGTGCCACCATGCGGCCGCCCAGGGCCCGGTAGAACTCAGTCGCGGGGTCGTTATCCGAGAGCGCCCACACCACCATGCTCTTCAGATTGCTCTGCATGAGGTCGCGGCGGGCGGCGGCGAACAGGCGGCGGCCGAAGCCGAGGCCCTGAAACTCGGGGCGCAGGTAAAGCTCGTAGATCTCGCCGTCAAAATGCAGGCTGCGGGCGCGGTTGCGGCCATAGTTCGCGTAGCCCGCGATCTTGTCACCGAACACGAGCACGCTGACGCGGCTGCCCTTGCGGATCGCGCTATCCCACCAATGCGGACCGCGGCGGTTGATCAGCTTCTCCAGCTCGGCGCCGGGAATGATGCCCTGATAGGCGGAGCGCCAGGCTTCGTCATGGGTGGACGCCACCGCAGTTGCATCTGCAGCTTTGGCCGGCCGGACCTCGATCAGGGTTGTGCTCATGGACGCGATCAAACCAAGTCGCCGCGCTGGCGGCAAGACCTATCGTTAATTATCGGTTAACGTGTGGACTTTCTGCATCAGTATTTTAACCATGTTGTACCGAAAAAAGACAAGACGCCATTCCGAACGGCAATGGCCTGCCGTGTGTCAGTGCAAAACTTCGGCGTCGCAACGAATGAACGGCGATGGCAACGCAGAAAGTCCGCCCTGAGTGATTCGTTCCGACTAGTCTGGCCCCCGCCATCCGTGTTCGCTTTCGGCAATTCATGCGGCTCCTCAACACCTTTGCACTTCTGTCTCTGCTGACCGCACCGCCTCTGTGCGCTCAGGTCACGCTTGGGCGATCGGGTCCCGAAGGAGAGCCGCTTCGCCGCCAGGAATGGCGCGTGCCGTCACCGGATACCGACATTGCCGCGCGCGCGCTGTTGTTTCGCCCCGCCGGCGCCGGTCCGTTCCGGCTTGCGGTGATCGCACATGCATCGACGCAGAATGTGCTCCGTCGTGCGCAAATGCCGCAGCCGGAATATCGCGCGCTGGCGGTGTTTCTGGTCGCGCATGGTTTTGCCGTGTTGGTGCCGGAGCGGCTCGGCCATGGCGCGACCGGCGGCCGCTATGTCGAGGACCAGGGCGGCTGCGACGAAGCGGACTATGCACGTGCGGGCCGCGCCACCGCGGAGGAGATTTCGCTCGCACTGGATTATCTGCAAAGGCAGGATTTTATTCGCAGGGATGCCGCGGTCGTGATCGGCCATTCTGCCGGTGGGTGGGGCGCGCTGGCGCTGGCGAATGCCGATCCGAAGGCGGTCTCGGCTATCATTGCATTTGCGCCCGGGCGCGGCGGTCATGCCAATGACGAACCAAACAAGGTCTGTGCGCCACATGCGCTGTTCGCCGCTGCTGCCGAATTCGGCAAGGCCGCGCGCATCCCCGTCACATCGCTGGTTGCGGCCAATGACAGCTATTTTTCGCCGGCATTGTCGAAAGCCTTGGCGGATGCGTTTCGCGGCGGTGGCGGCAAGGACGATTTTCGCACGCTGCCTGCCGTCGGCAGCGAGGGCCATTGGATGATCGAGACCGAGACCGGCGTCCAGGCCGCAAGCAGCGCGCTTGCGCGTGCGCTGAACCCGACAATGAACGCACCTCGGCCTATGGCGACCAAGAAGCCATGACGCTGTATTTCCTGGTCAAGTATCTGCACGTGCTCGGCGCCATCGTCATTCTCGGCACCGGAACCGGCATCGCCTTCTTCATGCTGATGGCACATCGGACCAACGACGCAGAGTTCATCGCCCGCACGGCTTCGGTGGTGGTGATTGCGGACGCGATCTTCACGCTGTCGGCGGTGATCCTGCAACCGGTCACCGGCGGCCTGCTGATGATGCTCTCGGCCACATCGATCGCGGAGCGCTGGATCCTGGCCTCGCTCGCGCTTTATGCCGTCGCGGGCGTGTTCTGGATTCCCGTCGTCTTCATGCAGATCGAGATGCGCGATCTCGCGCGCAAGGCCGCCGCGCAGCGCACGGCATTGCCGGAGCGCTACGTCGTCCTGTTCCGCCGCTGGTTCGCGTTCGGCTTCCCTGGCTTCGGCGTCACGATGCTGATCCTCTGGCTGATGATCGCAAAACCATTTTAAAGGACGCGATGAACCAGCGAACCATTTTGGTGCTTGGCGCCTCCGGCCTGATCGGCCGCTTCGTCACCGACGATCTGCGCGCGCGAGGTTTTCGCGTGGTCGGTCTCGCGCGCAGCCTGTCGCCGGCGCAGACAATGAGCGCGCTGGATATCGAGCTGCCGATCTTGTCGCGCGATGCGGCTGCGTTAACACGCCTGCTGAGTGAGCACGCGGTGGATATCGTCGTGAACTGTCTCGGCGTGCTCCAGGACGGCCCCGGCAGCGATACCCATGCGGTGCATCGCGATTTCGTCGCGCGTCTGCTTCAGGCGATCGCCGACAGCGGCCGTGTGATCCGGCTGGTCCATATTTCAATTCCCGGGACTGCTGAAGCGGATCGCACCGCGTTCGCCACGACCAAGCGCGAGGCGGAGCGGCTGATCGCGGCCTCCGACATTCCTCACGCCATCCTGCGGCCCGGCTTCGTGGTCGCGCCGTCAGCCTATGGCGGCAGCGCCCTGCTGCGCGCGCTCGCGGCTTTCCCGCTGGATCTTCCCGCGGCGAAGATGGCAACGCCGTTCCAGCCCGTCGCGGTCGAGGATATCGCGGCGACCATCGCCTGGCTCGCCGTACGCGATATCGACGATCCATCCGTGCAAGCGGTGACCTGGGACCTGATGCAATCCGAGCCGATCACGATGGCCGGAGTCATCAAACAGTTCCGGCATGCGTTTGGCACGTCCGGCTGGCCACGGATGGCGATGCCGTCCTTCATGCTCGATTTGGGTGCGAAGATCGGCGATCTCGCCAGCACGCTCGGCTGGATGCCGCCGATGCGCTCCACGGCGGTTGCCGAGCTGCGTCGTGGCGTCACCGGCGATCCCTCGGCGTGGATCGCCGCCACCGGCCTCGTGCCGAGGACGCTGATGGCTGTGATCGGGCGCCATTCCGCCACCATCCAGGACAAATGGTTTGCACGGCTGTTCCTGATCAAGGCGCTGATTGTCGCGAGCCTTGTCGTGTTCTGGCTCGTCTCTGGCTTCATCGCGCTGCTCGTGTCCTATCGCGCCGCCGCCGGCATCCTGATCGCGCACGGCTTCCCGTCGGCGCTGGTCGATCCCATCACCATCGGCACCAGCCTGATGGACATGAGCATCGGCGTGCTGATCGCCTTCCGCCGCACGGCTGCAATCGGGTTGGCCGCCGGCATCGTCGCCTCGCTCGGCTATATGTTCGGTGCCGCAGTCCTCACGCCCGATCTCTGGATCGAGCCGCTGGGCGCGCTGGCGAAGACAGGGCCCGCGATCGTCCTGATGCTGGTCGCACTTCTGATGCTGGATAATCGTTGATGAGCAAGTGGCCCGATGACGACGTGATTCTCTTCGATGGCGTCTGCATCTTCTGCTCGGGCTGGGTGCGGTTCGTCGCCAAGCGCGACGCGGCGAAGCAGTTTCGCTTCACGCCGATCCAGTCGGACTATGGGGCAAAGCTCGCGCGCACCTTCGGCATCGACCCGGATGATCCCGACACGAACGCGGTGGTGCACGGCGGTAAGGTATTCATGAAGTCGGACGCCGCGCTGACGGTGCTTTCGCATCTTCCGGGCTGGCGCTGGACGCGAGTGCTGTTCGCTGCGCCGAAATCGCTGCGGAATGCCGTCTACAGCCTCATCGCGCGCAACCGCTATCGCATCTTCGGCAGGTACGATGCGTGCTTCGTGCCTGATGCGGATCTGCGGGCGCGGGTGATTGAGTAGAGCCGTTATTGTGATTGGACGGTGTACCAACGACCTCAGTGTCGTCCCGGCGAAGGCCGGGGGACCCATAACCACAGAGCGAAGTTTGGCAAAGCTGGCAGTCAAAGGTTGGCCCGCAGGACCACTACTGCGGTTCACCGACAGATCACGCGGTGGGTCCCGGCCTTCGCCGGGACGACATTGGAGATAGACTAACGGTCTCCAATCGCCGCCAGCACTTCCTTTGCCGCCCGCTCCCCGCTGTCCCTCGCCCCATGCGCCGTCGTGAAGAACGTCGGCGACGTCGCTTCGCCCGCGAAGAACAATCGCTCATCGACCGGCGCGCTCAACGCCGCGCGATCGCCCGCATGCCCTGGCAGCGCGTGCGAATAGGAACCTCTCGCAAACGGGTCATGTGCCCAGCGCGACTCGTAGAGCGGCTTCAGCTTGCGGCGGATGTCGTTGCCGAGAAAGCTGGCGATCTCGTCGACGCTGTGTGCGGCGATGGCACCTTCGCCGGCATCTTCCAATGCGCGGGCAAAGCTGCCGCCGAAGAAGCCCTCGATGCAGGGCTGGCCGAATGGGCGGATGTGATAGGTGCCCATCTCGGTGCGCATGGTGGCGCCGCGGAGATTGCCCTCCCTGGGGAAGGCTTCGGCGCCATCGAGCGCCAGCGTCACCTTGTCGTCGACACCTAGCGGCAGGCCGGCCGCCGCGTCGACCTTGGCGGGAAGTGGTGGGGAGAATCTAATCGCTTCGTCCGCGATCAGATTGGTCGGCACGGTGACGATCACCTTGTCGGCGTTCAGCGTGCCCTGCGACGTCGCGATGCGGATGCGTTTGGGCGTATGGTCGATCAGCGTGACGTTGCAGTTCAGCGCTACCGGGCAGGGTGCGCCGTACGCCGCGATGAGCGCGCCATAGCCGCGGCGGACGCGCCAGTTGAGCTCACTGTCCTCATAGGCGTCCCAGTCCAGCGTCGACATGTCCTTGAGTTCGCAGCCGTTGATGTAGGTCGAGATCGCGTCGATCATCGGATTCCAGCGATTGCCGGGCTCGAGGCTCAGGCTCGCGGGCTCGTCCTTGCCCTTTTGCGCGGCCTGCCAGAGACGCTCATAGAACGCGTCCATCGCGCGCATGAAATCATCGCGCTCGCTTTGCGGAAACGCATTGCCGAAGGCGCGCTCGCGCCAGGGCGGCAGGTCCTTGTTGAGCTCGAAGTCGAGTTGGCGTGCGATTGGAACGAAGGAGTTCTTGTCGGCGGAGTGCAGCCAGCCGCAGCCGACGTCGAACGTGACCTCGGGCGAGGCCTGCACGGTCCAGGCGCGGCCGCCGAGCCGGCCCCGCGCCTCCAGCACGATCACGGCGAGGCCGAAGCCTGCCAGCGCATGCGCCGCGCCGAGGCCAGCTGCACCGGCACCGATGATCGCGACGTCGACGGAGGCGGGGAAGGACATGGGTCGGCTCTAGCACGTTCGCTGGGCGTGCTGAAGGCACCACAAAACAGGTGTCATCACCCGCGAAAGCGGGTGATCCAGTAGTCCAGAGACGGTCGTGAAGCACGGAGAGGCCGCGGCGTACTGGATTCCCCGCTTGCCGCCTACGCTACAGCTTCGGCGCCCCAAGACCTCAACCCCGGCGAAGCCTTGGCGTAGCCGGGTCGCGGGGAATGACACCGAGCGAGAGCGGTAGCTTACGCCACCGCTTCCTTGGCCTTTTCCGCGCGCTTGCGCTCGTTCGGGTCGAGGTGCTTCTTGCGCAGGCGGATCGACTTCGGGGTGACCTCGACGAGCTCGTCGTCCTCGATATAGGCGAGCGCCTTTTCGAGGGTCATGCGGATCGGCGGGGTCAGGCGCACGGCTTCGTCCTTCGATGTCGTGCGGATGTTGGTGAGCTGCTTGCCCTTGAGCACGTTGATCTCGAGATCGTTGTCGCGGGTGTGCTCGCCGACGATCATGCCCTTGTAGACCTTCCAGCCCGGCTCGATCATCATCGGGCCGCGGTCTTCCAGCTTGAACATGGCGTAGGCCACCGCTTCGCCCTGGTCGTTCGAGATCAGCACGCCGTTGCGGCGGCCCTGGATCTCGCCCTTGTAGGGGGCATAGCCGTGGAACAGGCGGTTCATGATCGCGGTGCCGCGGGTGTCGGTGAGCAATTCGCCCTGGTAGCCGATCAGGCCACGGGTCGGCGCGTAGAACACCAGGCGCTGACGATTGCCACCCGAGGGCTTCATCTCGATCAGCTCGGACTTGCGCTCGCTCATCTTCTGCACGACGACGCCGGAATGCTCCTCGTCGACGTCGATCACGACTTCCTCGATCGGCTCCATGGTGGCGCCGGTCGCTTCGTCCTTCTGGTACACGACGCGCGGGCGCGACACCGAGAGCTCAAAGCCCTCGCGGCGCATGGTTTCGATCAGGATCGCGAGCTGCAATTCGCCGCGGCCCGAGACTTCCATCGCGTCCTTGTCGGCGGCCTCGACGACGCGCAGTGCGACGTTGCCTTCGGCTTCGCGCAGCAGACGGTCGCGGATCATGCGGCTCGTCACCTTGTCGCCTTCGGTGCCGGCGAGTGGGGAGTTGTTGACGATGAACGACATCGACACGGTCGGCGGATCGATCGGCTGCGCCGGCAACGGCACCTCGACGGTGGGATCGCAGAACGTGTCGGCGACGGTGCCCTTGGTCAGGCCGGCAATGGCGACGATGTCGCCTGCTTCGGCTTCATCGAGCGGCGTGCGCTCGAGACCGCGGAACGCCAGGATCTTGGTGATACGGCCGGACTCGACCAGCTTGCCGTCGGCATGCAGCACCTTGACCTGCTGGTTCGGCTTGAGCACGCCGGACGAGATGCGGCCGGTGATGATGCGGCCGAGATAGGGGTTGGCTTCCAGGATGGTGCCGATCATCCGGAACGGGCCTTCCTCGACCTTCGGCGGCGCGACGTGACGCAGAATCAGGTCGAACAGCGGCTCCATGCCCTTGTCCTGCGGACCCTCCGGGCTGTCGGCCATCCAGCCCTGCTTGGCTGATCCATAGAGAATCGGGAAGTCGAGCTGCTCCTCGCTGGCGTCGAGCGCCGCGAACAGGTCGAACACTTCGTTGATGACTTCGGTCGGACGCGCGTCGGGACGGTCGACCTTGTTGATGACGACGATCGGCTTGAGGCCGACCTTGAGCGCCTTGGAGACCACGAACTTGGTCTGCGGCAGCGGACCTTCGGCGGCGTCCACCAGCACCAGCGCACCGTCCACCATGTTCAGGATGCGCTCGACCTCACCGCCGAAATCGGCGTGGCCCGGGGTATCGACGATGTTGATGCGGGTGTCCTTCCACTGCACCGAGGCCGCCTTGGCCAGAATGGTGATGCCGCGCTCGCGCTCCAGATCGTTGGAGTCCATGGCGCGATCCGTCACCTTCTGGTTCTCGCGGAACGTGCCGGATTGCTGGAGGAGCTTGTCGACCAGGGTCGTCTTGCCGTGGTCGACGTGGGCGATGATGGCGACGTTACGAAGGTTCATGAGTGAGCTTCTTTGCGGTCGGACAATGGGTTAAGCGCGATCTCGCCGGTCAAGCCGGGACCTCTTCACGGACAACGCTGAAACGTGGAAAACGGGGCCTGCTACGCCCAAAAAGGAAACCCGGCCATATCGACCGGGTAGCCTATGCGTTTGCGGCGCAATATAGGGAAAAAACGCCAAAAAACAATGCGTTCTTTCGAGGTTGGTTGACTGAATTTTGTCCGGGAATCCCCGGGGCTTAGGCGATTCCCCGGCCGAACCGGCCCTTTATTCGCGATCCGGCCGCCGTTACTAGCCCTGAGCGGAGCTGTGGTTGACCTCCTCGGTCGGATAGACCCCGCGCAGCACCTCCTCGAAATGCATCTTCACGGCGTCGTTGCAGAGGCAGGCGCGCAGGCGCAGGCCGTCATGGTTGCGGACCAGGATCGAACCGCGCCGCGTGTCGAGCACGCCCTCGGCCTTGAACGATTGCAGCACGCGGCTGGCATAGCTGCGCCCCACCCCGAGCAAGGTGGCGAGCTGCTCGTGTGTCAGCGGTACGCTGCTCTCGTCGCCAGTCCGTTCCATCGCCGCGATGATCCATTTCGCCGTGCGCTGCTCGATCGAATGAATCGCGTTGCAGGCGGTCGACTGGAAAATCTGTGCCAGCATGCAGTCGGCGTAGCGGGCGAAGATATTGCGCAGCGACGGCGAGCGCGCCTTCGCCGCCTCCAGTCTGCCGACATGGATGCGCGCAAACGGTCCGCCGAATTTGACGCAGATGCGGGTGTAGGCCGGTAGAAATCCCTCGCTGACGATGCCGCCCACCGCGCCTTCGCGGCCGACCAGAATGGTCTCGACGTCGCGGCCGTCTTCGTTCGGGACGAGAAACGTTGCGAGCGACGGACCGCAGGGAAAGTGCACGACCTGAACATCGTCGCCGGGACTGTAGAGCAGGTGGCTCGCACCGACGTCGTCAACGCTGACATAAGGTGCGAGCAGCGCATAATCCGCGGAGTTCAAGCGCCGCAGCAGATTGTTGGCGGGCCGGCTCTCGACCTCATTTGCCTTGCTGATACGCGCATCCATCGCGAACTCCCCATCCTCCTCTCCACACTAGCGAGTTCCGTTCATCGCCTGTGTGCACATCTGGACAGACGTCAAAACTGTTCTGTGGTGAGTTTCGTTCCGGGAACCCTCCGATGCGCTGGGCGCAGGTGTCGGCATGAGGCTGTCCTGACCGGTGCAACATGCAGCCCTCGACAGCCAGGATCATGATACCTGTTTCTCCGGACGGCTCGGCCGCAATGCCTGCCGATGTTCTGATCGTCGAGGACGATCCCATCATCGCCATCGATTTCGAGGATCGTCTGCTCGGCTTTGGCGTCACCGGTGTGCGCACGGCGGGCTCGGTGGCGCAGGCGCTGAATGCGATCACGGCACGTGCGCCTGACTTCGCGCTGCTCGATGTTGAGCTGATCCGCGAGAAGAGTTTTGCGATCGCCGAGCGGCTCGCCGCGCTGAAAATTCCCTTCGTCTTCGTCACCGGCTACGGTGCGGAGACCAGCATCCCGCCGGAGTTTGCCGCACGGCCGCGGCTGCAAAAGCCGTGCTCCAGCGATGCGCTGGAGGCGGCGTTGCAGACGCGCGGCGCGTGACGGTGCGACCGCGTCAGGCGAATTTCGGGTCGAGCGTGGTCGACCACAGCGCGACGTCGGCGCGGTCGCGCAGCGTCACCGTCAACTGGCCCGACGCACCGTCGATCTTGACGTGACCGAAGAACTGCATGCCGGCGGACGGCGGCAGATTCTGCTTGTCGGGGCCGGGCGCCTTGATGAAGCGCACGTCGGGGCCGAACGTGTTGTCGAGTTCGTTCGGCCCGAACGTGCCGGCGTGCAGCGGACCCGAGACGAATTCCCAGAACGGCTCGAAATCCTGGAATTGCGCCTTGTTCGGGTCGTAGTAATGCGCGGCGGCGTAGTGCACGTCCGCCGTCAGCCACACCGTGTTCCTGATCGGTGCCATCTTGATGAAGCGCAGGATATCGGCGATCTCGAGCTCGCGGCCGCGCGCCGGGCCGTCGCCTTGCGCGAAGGCTTCCGAGCCCCTCTTGTTGGTGGCGTCGTCATAGACGATCAGGCTGAGCGGCATGTCGGAGGCGATCACCTTCCACGTCGCGCGCGAGTTGAGCAGGCCGCGCTTGAGCCAGGCCATCTGTTCCGGCCCGAGGAAGAAGCTGGCCGGGCCGTATTCCGTTTCGAGGTTGGCGCCGTTCGGGCCGCGATAGCTGCGCTCGTCGAGCACGAACACGTCGAGATGCGGGCCGTAGGCGATCTTGCGATAGACCCGGCCCGGCTCAACGATGCTCTCGCGCATCGGATACATCTCGTGGAAGGCGCGGCCGGCGCGAGCCGCGAGCAACGAAATATCGCGCACCTTGTAGGTTGACGGCAGATCCTTCGACAGCGACCAATTGTTGGTCACCTCGTGATCGTCCCACTGCACGAAGATCGGCACTTCGGCATTGAAGGCACGGACATTGTCGTCGGTGAAATTGTATTTGTGCGCCGCGCGGTACTCGTCTAGCGTCTCCGCGACCTTGGCCTTCTCGGGGATCGTGACGTTCTTCCAGATCTTGCCGTCGGCCAACTTGACTTCGGAGGGGATCACGCCGTCGGCATAGATGGTGTCGCCGGAATGCAGCAGGAAATCCGGCCGGTGTTTTCGCATGGCCGAGAATGTGAGCATGCCGCCGTCATCGGGATTGATGCCCCAGCCCTGTCCGGCGACGTCGCCGCCCCAGACGAAGCTGACGTCGCGGCGGTCAGCCGGCGCGGTGCGGAAGCGGCCGACCTCCGGCTCGCCTTCGATCGCGGTATGCGAGAGATCGCGGAAACGGACGCGGTAGAAGATGTCCTGTCCGCCTGGAAGATTGTCCACCAGCATCTTCGCGGTGAAGTCGCTCTCGGGCAGTGCCGCGATCGGCGGCAGCGCCCGGGCGTCCTTGAAGGATTCTGTCGTCGCCACCTCCACCAGCATCTGTGCCGGCCGGTCGGTCCGCGCCCACACCACGCCGCCGTCGACGGTGACGTCGCCGGACTGCACGCCATGGGTGACCGCAGGCCGGTCGGCCGCGCGCGACATATGCGGCATCGCGATCGCACCGAGTGCGCCAGCGCCGGTGGTGAGGAATTTGCGGCGGGAGAATTTGATCTTCAATTTGATCTTCATGGGCTGGCTCACTGGCTAGCTGGCTCACTGGCGAGCTGTCTTGCGCGCATCTTGCGCCGTCATTCCGGGATGGCGCGTGAGCGCCAGACCCGGATCTCGAGATTCCGGATGCACGCTTCGCGCGCTCCGGAATGACAGCGGGAGCTATATTGAGACAATGTGACGCGGCAATTACGCGCGCAGGCGACTATGCATTGCCGGCGGCCCGGAATTGCGCGCCGGCGCGCTGCAGGTTCTGAGGCAGGCTGGTCAGCACGGCCTTGCGGTCGGCGACCGCGGCGTGGAATTGGTCGAGTGCGATGTTGAAGGCGGTCAGCGCGCCCTCCTCGATGGCGCCGTGATCATAGCAGCGCAAGGTGTCGCGCAAGATCTCGTCGGCCTCGGCCTGCATCTGGTCCAGCTCGTCGGCCGTCTCGCTCTTGCGGGCCGCCGCGAGCATGTCGAGCAGGCGTTCGCGCAGATGGCTGTTGTTGTCGCGCTCGTCCTTTTTCAGATAGCCTGCGAACCACGCGCCGATCGAGCCCATGGCCGAGAGTGCCATCAGGCTCCACCAGATGTAATCGCTGTACTTGTCGAGGAAGGTCTTCTCCTCGCCGTCGACGAAGGCGGCGGCGCCTGGATGCACGGGGATCACCGCGTCCTTGTCGGTGTCGGGCGTCTCGATCTTGGCGGCTTGCGGGAATTCGGTCAGCAATTGCTGGCGCACGGCGAAAAGCTGCCGGGTGAAGACTGCGACCGTGGTCTCGGACAGGCCTTTGCGCGCCACGATGTGATGCGAGAAGCTGATGGTCTTGACCTCGTCCTCGGGACGATCGGGCGAGCCGCCGTAAGTGCCGGCAGGAATCTCGGAGGATTCATAGACCGGATGGTTCTGCGCGATCGCGTCGGCCGAATCGATCGCCAGGAAGGTCGGCGTACCGCCATCCTTGGCGGAAGCCGCGATCGCGTCCGCGGTGATCTTGCTATTGACGGGACCGGCCGCGAGATAGACGTCGGCCTTCTGTGACTTGATTGCTTCGGCGACTTCGCTCGCCGGGAATTGCACGATCTCGACCTTGGCGGGATCGACGCCGTATTGCTGCAGGATCACCTTGAGCAGATTGACGTTGGCCTGGGTGCGGCCGACTACGCCGACACGATGGCCGGCGAGCTGCGCGATCTTGGTGATCTTCGCGCCCTTCTTCTTGCCCTTGCCGGGCACGGACCACAGCACCACGACGTTCTTGCGCAGCGTCGCGACGGCCTGCGCGTTCTTGGGGACGTCGAGATCGCCGCGCACGATGGCGAGATCGGCCTTGCCCTCGGCGAGCAGATTGGCACTGGCGGTGGCGCCGTCGGTCTGGATCGGGCGCAGCCGCACGAAGCCTTTGCTCTGCACGAAGGCCTGCGTCAGTGTCTGCACCACTTTGAGGTCGTCGCTGTTGGCGGGGCCAACCGCGATCTTCAGCGTCACCGGCCGCATCGCGAAATAATAGCCGCCGGCGAGCGCGCCGATGACGGCGAGCACCAGCGCCAGAGACACGAGTGCCGTCTTCCGCGCCGCGGATCGCGGCGAAGGCGGAGAGGGCGTTTCGGCCAGGTCCAATCCCCCGGTCATCGATCTCCCAAACAGGCGCTTCAGGCTCAGTTTCATCTTGGCCGGCGATTTACGCCCGCAATTGTAGCAAATTTCTTGTCCCGCGGGGTTACATCTCCGTCATGGTTAGCGGATCGGCGAGATCCCGCTTTGGACCCGGATCGTAAGCTCGGTGTTAGGGTAAAGTTCCCCTGAAAACGGAGGGCCATCATGGCAGAGCGGCTATCGGCGGACGCACGCAAGCAGGCACTGGGCGGTATTCCGGGCTGGACCGAGGTCCAGGGCCGCGATGCCATCGGGAAAACCTTTGTCTTCAGGGATTTCAACGAGGCATTCGGTTTCATGACCCGGGCGGCGCTGGTCGCCGAGAAGATGGATCACCACCCCGAATGGCGCAATGTCTACAAGACGGTCGAGGTGGTGCTGTCAACCCATGACGCCGGTGGCGTCACCAAGCTCGACATCGAGCTTGCCGCGGCGATGAACGCCATCGCAAAGCTGATGCCCGGCTGACATCTTGCAGGCAGGGTGCGCATCCCCATGTTGTGATCAGCAGGGTGATGTGGCCATCCGCCGCATTGGGCTGAACGGGGAGTTCTCGAACATGGCTGCCGAACACAGTGTCGGCTTCGAGCCGGCCGATCGGCTCGCGGAGGATCGTGAAAGCGTGCGCCGCCGCTTCTGGCGCAAGCTGAAGCGCGTCGCCGCGCATCTGCCGTTCACCGAGGATCTGCTTGCCGCCTATTACTGCGCTTTCGACCGGCAGACCCCGCGCCATGTCCAGGCGTCGCTGTTGGGTGCGATCGCCTATTTCATCCTGCCGTTCGACTTCATCCCCGATGTGATGCCGGTGCTCGGTTTCACCGACGATGCTGCCATTCTCGCCACCGCCATTCGCATGGTCGCCAGCCATATTACATCGGAGCATCGCGAAGCCGCCCGCGCCGCGTTGAAGCGCGGGGTGGATGAGGGTGAGGCGGCGTAGCGTGCCGCTCTCACTCCGACGTCGTTCCGGCCTTCGCCGGGACGACATCTGGAAATAGTTTGGCACATCCTCACGGATGCAGGATCACCTTGCCCATGGCCTGGCGTCCCGCGAGCACCTTGAGCGCGTCGGCGGTCTGCGCCAGCGGGAAGGTGCGATCGACATGCGAGGAGATTTTTCCTTCCGCGGTCCACTTCACGAGCTTCTCGAGATTGGCGCGATTCTTGGCGGGGTTGAGCCGGGTCCAGGCGCCCCAGAACACGCCACGGATGTCGCAGCCCTTCAACAGCGCGAGGTTCAACGGCATCTTCGGAATGTCGCCGGCGGCGAAGCCGATCACGAGGAAGCGGCCCTCCCACGCAATCGAGCGCAGCGCTTGTTCGGCATACGCACCACCCACCGGATCGAAGATGATGTCGACGCCCTTGCCGTCGGTGAGCTTGCGCAAGCCTTCCTTCAGATCTTCCTTGCCGTAATTCAGCGTCAGCTCGGCGCCATGCGCTTTGGCGAAGGCGAGCTTTTCGTCCGACGAGGCACAGGCGATGACCTTCAGGCCCATCAGCTTGCCGAGTTCGCAGGCCGCAAGGCCCGTGCCGCCGGCCGCACCTAACACCGCGAGCGTCTCGCCCGGCTTCGGGCTTGCGCGATCCTCCAGCGCATGCAGCGCGGTGCCGTAGATGATGATGATGCCGGCCGCGCGATCGTAATCGAGATTGTCGGGAATCTTCACGATTCCTGCCGCGGGCAGTGCGATCTTTTCGCGCGCACCGTTGTGGCCGCAGGAGGCAACCACGCGATCGCCGACCTTGAGATCAGTGACGCCGGGTCCGATGCTCTCGATCACGCCGGCGACTTCCGCGGCCGGCGAGAACGGGAACGGCGGCTTGATCTGGTACTTGCCCTGAATCATCAGGATGTCGAAGAAGTTCAGCGCCGCTGCCTTGATCGCGATCACGGCTTCGCCGGGGCCCGCCACCGGATCCGGCACATCGGCGAGCACGAGATCGTCGGGCTGGCAATATTGCGAGCAGAGGATGGCTTTCATGGCGGCACCTTGGGGCGTTTCGAGTGGAGTTATGGTTGGGCCGTTTCTGCCGGATTTAAGCACGGGCGACAATCCGGATTCTTTGTCGGCTGTGCTCCGATGTTTCCACGATGTCGTCCGGACGAAAGCCAGGACCCATTACCCCGTCTTGAAATTGGGTCCGCGCAAATTTCCCGTGCATTTGCCGCGCAGCGGATAATCTTCGCCAAACCGCCCGTTGTGGTGGGTCCTGGCTTTCGCCAGGACGACGCGAGGTGAGAGTGGTGGCTTCGTTGTCATTGCGGGTTGAGGAGAAAGGGATTCAAACGATGTTTGAAACAGGTCTGCTCAGGGGCAAGCGCATCCTCGTCACCGGCGGCGGCTCGGGCCTCGGCGCTGCGATGGGGCGGCGCTTTCTCACACTCGGCGCCGAGCTCGTGATCTGCGGCCGCAAGCTCGACCGTCTCTAGACCACAGCAGCTGAGATGCGCGCGCAGACCGGCGGCAAGGTCACGACGATCGCATGTGATGTTCGCGACGGCGCCGCCGTCGATGTGATGATGGCTGCGATCTGGCGCGAGGCGCCACTCGACATTCTCGTCAACAACGCTGCCGCGACCTTCATCGCGCAGAGCGAACACCTCTCCTTCCGCGCCGCCGATGCGATCCTGGCGCCGACGCTGCATGGCGCGATGTATTGCACGCTTGCCGCCGGCAAGCGCTGGATCGACGGCAAGCACGATGGCGTCGTGCTGTCGATCCTCTCGACCTCGACCATCACCGGCCGCGCCTTCACGGTTCCCTCGGCGATGGCGAAATCGGCGGTGTTGGCGATGACCAAGAGCCTCGCGGTGGAGTGGGGCCCGAAGGGCATCCGCACCGTCGCGATCGCGCCGGGGCCGTTCCCGACGGCGGGCGCGTCCGGACAGTTGCGGCTCCAGGGCCGTGACGACAGCCTGATCCGCAATCCGCTAGGACGCGTCGGCGAGCACGGCGAACTGGCCGACCTCGCCAGCTTCCTGGTCTCGGACCGCGCTGCTTACATCAACGGCGAGATGGTGGTGATCGACGGCGGCGCGCATTTGCGCAGTTCCGGCGCCGAGGACCTGCTGCGATGGAGCGAGACGCAATGGGCCGAACAGCGCGCTGCGCGGTCCAAAAGCTAACCATGTCGTCCCGCTAACTGCCTTCCCAAATTGGACTTTCCCGGTTATCCCTGACTCGGGGACAACGCGCGGCCGGGCCATCTTCCAGTCACAATATTGAGGGAACCACTCCAGCATGTGGCGGGTGCTTTTAGCTTTGATGACTGGCGTAATGGCCTGTGGAATCTCCGATTCCGCGCGGGCGCAGACGGCGCAACCGGCGCCGAAGGCGGCCGCAAAGCCGGCGGCCGCCGCCAAGACGGCAGCCAAGCCCGAGAGCAAGCCGGTTGGCCCTGCCACGGCGGTTGCCGGTGGCGCTGAGCCGACGCTGATCGGCCAGTTCGGCACCTGGGGTGCCTATTCGGCGACGCCCAACGGCAAGAAGGTCTGCTTTGCGCTGGCTAAGCCTGCGTCGTCCAAGACCAACCCGCCGAACCGGCCGCGCGATCCCGCCTATGCCTTTGTCTCGACCCGCCCGGCCGAGAAGGTGAGCAACGAAGTCTCGGTGATGATCGGCTACGCGCTGAAGCCCGGTTCGGAATCGACCGTCGAGGTCGGTGGTGCGGCGTTTGCAATGTACACGCAGGGCGACGGGCTCTGGATCAAGAACGCCGCCGAGGAAGAGCGGATGGTGGAAGCCATGCGCAAATCCGCGGATCTCGTGGTCAAGGGCGTCTCGGCCAAGGGCACGGAGACGACCGACACGTTTTCGCTGAAGGGCCTTGCCCAGGCGCTCGACAAGATCGCGCAGGACTGCAGGCGGTAAGGCTAAGTCATAGCCGCGGTCGCAATCGGCGGTTCCGGTTGCTATATTAGGTGCGGTTCCAAGTTTTTCCGTCATTCCGGGATGGTCCGAAGGACCAGACCCGGAATCTCGAGGTTCCGGGTCCGACGCTTCGCGCCGCCCCGGAACGACCACGTAATCAGGTCCATTCAATGCAACCGACGACCGAGCCGCGCGACGCAATCCTGGTGGAGAAGACTCCACTCGAAACCTATGTGCCGCCGGCCAAGCCATCACTCATCGGCCTGTCGCGCACCGAGCTGGCCGATCGTCTCGGCGAAATCGGCGTTCAGCCCTCGCAGCGCAAGATGCGCGTGCAGCAACTCTGGCACTGGCTCTATTTCCGCGGCGCCCAGAGTTTTGACGACATGACCTCGATCTCGAAGGGCATTCGCGCCGAGCTCGCGCAGCATTTCACGGTCGACCGGCCCGAGGTCGTGGCCGAGCAGATTTCCAACGACGGCACCCGCAAATGGCTGCTGCGTCTGCCGAGCGGCGACAATGTCGAGAAGGCGCATGAAGTCGAGTGCGTCTACATCCCCGAGACCGATCGCGGCACGCTCTGCGTCTCCTCGCAGGTCGGCTGCACGCTGAACTGCTCGTTCTGTCACACCGGCACGCAGCGCCTGGTGCGCAATCTCACCGCCGGCGAGATCGTCGGCCAGATCATGGTCGCGCGCGATCGCCTCAATGATTGGGCCGATCGCGAGGACGGCACGCGCCGCGTCACCAACATCGTGATGATGGGCATGGGCGAGCCGCTCTACAATTTCGACGCGGTGCGCGATGCGTTGCTGATCGTCGGCGACAATGAAGGCATCGGCATCTCCCGCCGCCGCATCACGCTCTCGACCTCGGGCGTGGTGCCGAACATCGTGCGCGCCGGCGAGGAGATCGGCGTCATGCTCGCGATCTCGCTGCACGCGGTGCGCGACGAGCTGCGCAACGAGCTCGTGCCGCTCAACCGCAAATATCCGATCAAGGAGCTGCTGCAAGCCTGCCGCGACTATCCCGGTGCCTCGAACGCGCGCCGCATCACCTTCGAATATGTGATGCTCAAGGGCATCAACGATTCGCTCGACGATGCAAAACTGCTGGTGAAGCTGCTCAAGGGCATTCACGCCAAGATCAACCTCATTCCGTTCAATCCCTGGCCCGGCACGGCCTATGAATGCTCGGACTGGGACCAGATCGAGAAATTCTCCGAGTACATTTTCAACGCTGGCTATTCCTCGCCGGTGCGTACCCCGCGTGGCCGCGACATTCTCGCCGCCTGCGGCCAGCTCAAGTCGGAGACGGAGAAGCTCAGCGCGCGCGAGCGCCAGGCGCTGCGCGCAATGGCGATGACGGATTGAGGATGCGCGCCGCGCGCTCGCAATGACGGCAACGGTGGCTTTCCCCTGATGTCCCTGATCGGCCGCCTCATTGTCATCTTCTTAGGCTTTCTCGCCGCCTGTTTCGTCGGCGGCATGATCGTTGTCGGCGCGCTGCTGTTTCCGGAATTTTCCGATCTCGGCGCCGGCCCCGTCGATCAGGGCACGATCGACATCCTGCTCGGCTTCGGCTTCATCTTCGTCTCAGGTTTCGCGCTGGTGCCAGCGGCGGTGATCGTCGCGATCACCGAGGCGCTCTATATCCGCAGCGCGCTAGCCTATGCCGTCGGCGGCGGCCTCGTCGGGCTCGCCTGCTATCTCGGCCTCGTTCCCTTCCACTCCGACACGTTGCAGTTCGAGGGCATCGTGCGGCGTCATCTCGAGATCATGACCGGCGCGGGCATCGTTGCCGGCTTCGTCTACTGGCTGATCGCCGGGCGCAATGCCGGCGCCTGGCGTATCCCGCCGCCCCCGCGCAAGCCGCCTCCGCCGCTGCCGTTGAATTCGAGGCCATCGGATTAGATCAGCATGGAAGATGTTTGGACTGACCCTTGGTATGCTGTGGTTGACGAGCATGTCTGCAAAGCTTGCGAAGACGAGCTGCGAAAGGAAACCGGCCCGGAACATCCTTTGTGGAATTCCGACCTGCGACTGATCGCTCGTCGGAGTGATCGCGACGACGCCCTCTTTCTCGTCAGTGATGGGCGGGTTGCCGAAGTTCATTTGACCTGGAGTGGCAAGCTTGAGCGGATGCCATGGCCGCGAACGGCTATCTTCGCAAATCTGGACCAATGGCATGCGGCAACGCCGAAGGACGATGAATCATAGGCGTCAGCGTCTTAGCCTAGGCCTTTCCATGGGGCGATTGCTCCGCTAAACCGCGCGCCATGAACCGTACCGGACTCTTCATCGCCCTGGCGCTGTGGCTCGTGATCGGCGTCGTTTTCGGCCTCTATCCCGAGCTCGATCTCAAGCTCGCCGCGCTGTTCTTCGATCCCGAGACCAAGTCCTTTCCGCTCAAGCTGAACGGCTGGGCCGGGATTGGGCGTGACGCTGCGATGTGGGTCTCCTGGGCCTTCGTGCTGCCTTCGCTGGTCGCGCTCGTGGTCAAGATGATCCGTCCCGACCGTCCCCTGATGGTGTCGGGCCGCGCGATCGTATTCCTGCTGGTCACCATCATCCTGTCGGCCGGCGTTCTCACCAATCTCACCTTCAAGACCTATTGGGGCCGGCCGCGGCCGGTGGTGGTGACCGAGTTCGCCGGCGACCAGCAGTTCGTGGCATGGTGGGATCCGCGCGGCGATTGCGCGCGCAATTGCTCGTTCTTCTCCGGTGAAGGCGCGACCGCGTTCTGGACGCTGGCCCCGGCTGCGCTCGCACCACCGGCATGGCGGCCGCTCGCCTATGCCGGCGCGGTGGTGTTCGGTGCCGCGACCAGCGGGCTCCGCATGGCCTTTGGCGGGCACTTCTTCACGGATGTCGCCACAGCGGGCCTCGTCACCTTCGTCGTGATCTGGTTCGGCTACGCGCTGATCTACCGCTGGCCGCGGACCCGGTTTTCGGACGAGGCGGTCGATGCCGCCCTGACCCGGCTGAACATGCCCGCCTACCGGCTCCGCAAGCGCTTGTTCGGCCGCAAGACCGGTCCTGAGCCGTCGGTTTAAGCCATTAAATGCGTGCCGAGCGCTGCGAAATTTGATATTCGCGCGGTCGAAACCACGCCGCTCGCATCAGCCCCTTAAGCCTCGATTGGAAGCCCCATGACCACGATCCTGAAAAGCCTGCCCAAGGGTGAGAAAGTCGGCATCGCGTTTTCGGGCGGCCTCGACACGTCAGCGGCGCTGCTCTGGATGAAGCAGAAGGGCGCGCGCTGCTACGCCTATACCGCCAATCTCGGCCAGCCCGATGAGGCCGATTACAACGAGATCCCGCGCAAGGCCGAAGCGTTCGGTGCCGAGAAGGCCGTGCTAGTCGATTGCCGCACGCAACTCGTCCACGAAGGCATCGCCGCGATCCAGTCCGGCGCCTTCCACATCTCGACCGGCGGCATCACCTATTTCAACACCACGCCGCTCGGACGCGCGGTCACCGGCACGATGCTGGTTGCGGCGATGAAGGAAGATGGTGTCAACATCTGGGGCGACGGTTCGACCTTCAAGGGCAACGACATCGAGCGCTTCTATCGTTACGGCCTGCTGACCAATCCGAGCTTGCGCATCTACAAGCCCTGGCTCGACCAGCAGTTCATCGACGAGCTCGGCGGCCGGGCCGAAATGTCGGCGTTCATGACCGCGCAGGGCTTTGCCTACAAGATGAGCGCCGAGAAGGCGTATTCGACCGACAGCAATCTGCTCGGCGCCACGCATGAAGCGAAGGATCTCGAAAGCCTCGACAGCGGCATCAAGATCGTCAACCCGATCATGGGCGTGCCGTTCTGGCGCGACGATTGCGTTGTGAAGGCCGAGAAGGTCGTCGTGCGTTTCGAGGAAGGCCAGCCCACCGCGCTGAACGGCAAGACATTCTCTGATCCCGTTGCGCTGTTCCTCGAAGCCAACGCCATCGGCGGCCGCCACGGCCTCGGCATGAGCGACCAGATCGAGAACCGCATCATCGAGGCCAAGAGCCGCGGCATCTATGAAGCGCCGGGCATGGCGTTGCTGCACATCGCCTATGAGCGTCTCGTCACCGGCATTCACAACGAAGACACCATCGAGCAGTACCGCATCAGTGGCATGCGGCTCGGACGCCTGCTCTATCAGGGCCGATGGTTCGATCCGCAAGCCTTGATGCTGCGCGAGACCGCGCAGCGTTATGTCGCGAGCGCCGTCACCGGCGAGGTCACGCTGGAGCTGCGTCGCGGCAACGACTATTCGATTCTCAACACCGAGAGCCCCAACCTCACCTATGCGCCGGAGCGGCTGAGCATGGAGAAGGTTGAGGACGCTCCGTTCACGCCGGCCGACCGCATCGGCCAGCTCACCATGCGCAATCTCGACATCGCCGACACCCGCACCAAGCTCGGTCTTTATTCGAAGACCGGCCTGCTGTCCGGCAGCGAAGGCTCGCAGATCTTCAAGCTCGAGAGCGACAAGGGCTGAGGTCACAGCTCTCTAATGGTTGCTACGAGTTCGCGACGTTCCGCAGCATCGCCCGTAACAACCAAAACAAAAAATGGCCGGGATCGCTCCCGGCCATTTTCCTTTTGCGACGTGCTTACTGCCGCGGCGGCGGAGGCGGTGCCGCGTTGGCCTGGCCGCCGTTGAGTAGCGGCGTGATGCGACGAACGGTGACGCGCCGGTTGATCCGGCTCGGGCCGTCCGTCTGCTCTTTCAGATACTGCTTGCCGTAGCCTTGCGACGTCAGGTTCTCCGCGGGCACGCCAAACTGCTGGGTCAGCAGCTCGGCCGCTGCCTGCGCCCGGCGATCCGACAGTGACAGATTGTCGACGTCGTTACCAACAGCATCGGTGTGGCCCTCGATCAGGAACACCTCCTGCGGGTTGGCCTGGATCGCCTGGTTGATGCCGTCGGCGATCACCTGCAGCCGCGCCGCCTGGTCCGGCGGAATGGTCCAAGATCCCGTCTCGAAGTTGATCGTGTTGACGTCGATGCTGGGCATCGCCATGCGGACGTTCGGCGAGTAGCGGATCTCGTCGAGCGAGTAGCGTCGTTCGATCCGTTGCACCGGCGGCGCCCGCATCGTGTCGTAGATCACCTGCGGCGACGCTTCCTCGGCATCGACGATGTAGCGATCGTAGGGGATGCTGACCACCGGCGGCGGCACGTCGACATAGAAGCCGCCGACCGCCCGCGGATCGCGATAGGTGTTGTCGATGATCACGATCTCCCGTCCGCGTTGATCTCTGCGGATACGGCGCATCAAGCTGCCGTCCGGACCGACCACCGTGATGATCTCGGTGCCGTCAGGGCGGATCACGACCGTTCGGGTTTCGCCGCCGACCGTCTCGGTGCGGATGTCCCGCGCGCCATAACGGAAGCGGTAGAGATCGTTGCCGCGGACATATTCCTGACCGCTGGGGTCGCGAATGATGATGCGGTCCGGCTCGGTGTAGATGGTGCGGCCGCCTTCCACGACCTCCTGCCGTTGATTGCGGTAGTCGGCGATGGTGGCGCCGATCACGGCACCAGCCACCACGCCCGCGCCGATCGCAAGCGGCGTCAAGTCACGCTGCGGCGGACGCGGCGGCGGCGGCAGCGGTGCTGCGACTGTCGGGGCGGCGCGGAAGGCCGGCGCAACCGTCGGTGGCGCATATTGCGCCTTGTTAGGCGGCGGTGCTGCGGCCGGCGTGGCAGGAACGACCGTTGGTGCCGCGGCACCGGGCGGCGGAGCCGGGGGACGCGGCAGGGCACCGGCCTGCGGCGGCGCTGCAGGCGGTGTTCCGGCAGCGGGTGCGCCCGCGGGCGGCGTTCCACCCTGACGTCCTGGCGGCGGCGTCACTGCGCCGCCGGGCGCCGGCGTTGCCGTCGGAGCCGGAGCGGCACCTGGGGTTCCTGCAGCCGGTGGCGCGCCCGGACGCACGGGCGGCGTCGTCGGGGTGCCACCTGGCGCCGGCGTGGCACCTGGAGCTGGAGCCGGTGTTCCCGCAGCCGGGGGAGCGCCGGGGCGTCCGGGCGGCGTGGTGCCAGGCGCTGGCGTCGCGGACGGCGTGGGTGTCGTTGTCGCGGCAGGTGGTGTTGCCGGACGAGTTGCCGGGCCTGCGGGCGATGGCGTTGCGGTCGGAGCTGGCGTTGCCGCGGGCGCAGGCCGTGCTGCAGGAGCCGCTGCGGGCGGCGTGGCTGCAGCAGGTGGAGGCGGCGGAGGCGGAGTAGCCGGTCGCGCCGGTGCTGCCGCGGGCGGCGGCGGAGTCGGTGCAGGGGCGTGCTGCTGCGGCGCTGCTGCCGGAGGAGGCGGCGTGGGCGCATGCTGCTGCGGGGCTGCAGCCGGAGGCGGCGTCGGCGCCTTGGGTGCAGCGGGCGGCGGCGGGGGCGGAGGAGGTGCCTGATGGGTCGCGGGCGGCGGGGCCGGCGGAGGCGGTGGCGTCGGGCGTGACGGCGCAGCAGCCGGCGGAGGTGCGGCGGGCGGATGCGGCGGTGCAGCCGCGGGCGGCGGCGCGACCGGACGTGCGGGGGCGGCGGGCGGAGGTGCGGCTGGCGGCGGTGGAGCCGCCGGACGTGCTGCGGGCGGCGGTCCCTTTGGCGCTTCCTTCGGAGCCTGCTTCGGTTTTCCGTCAGGGCCCAATTCTGGCTGGGCCTGCGCGACCACGAGCGGCGGCGCGCTTTGCGCATGCGATGCGGAGCTTGCGAATTGCATCGCGGTTAGAGCCGTCGTGGCGAGCAGCACGAAACGAAGGTTGGTCATGTGGTTCAACTTCCCCGGAAGGTTCTTTGACGAAGTCTTGGTTTGACGGAGTGTCGTTTGACGAAGTGTTGGAATGAACGGCTACGCGTTAGGCCGCATTGTGGCGGGCGGAGCGGTCGCGGCCCGATTTATTTCTGCACGCAAATCACGTCACTATGGCGACGTTCATTGCGCATTCAGACGCAGGTTGCAATCGCCTCACATGTGTTCGCTCTCGTCTCACATGTGATCCTGCGACGAATTGGCATCCGTCGCGGGATTCGGCGCGAGCGGACCGCTTGGTCCGCGCGAAGGAATCTCTTCCGGCATGCGGCCCGGCAATTCGTCGGGCCGCGGTGATTCGCCGGGTTCGTGCACCGGCGGCGTGATCTCAGGCTGCGGATTGCCCGGTGGAATTCCCGGCGGCGGCTCGGTCGGCGTGCCGGGTGTCGATGGCGGTATCTCGGGCGGTTCGATCGGCATCGGCATCATGGAGATCAGTTGTCAGGAGAACGACAACGAGGATGCCGCGTCGATGTTCCCGCAGCGCGCCGTCCTATTCCGGCGCGTGACAGACGGCCTCGATGTTGTGGCCGTCGGGATCGAGCACGAAGGCGCCGTAATAGTCCGCGTGATAATGCGGGCGAAGGCCGGGCGGTCCGTTGTCGCGACCGCCGGCTGCCATTGCTGCCTTGTAGAATGCATCGACCGTCGCGCGGTCCTTCGCGCGAATCGCGACATGCACCGGCTTGTTCATCGCGCCTTCGCCGCCGATCCAGAAATCCGGCTTGCCGTCGGCGCCGAAGCCTGCTGCTGCGGCGTGGCCGGTCTGCTCCGCCGTCACCTCCATGATCAGGCTGTAATCGAGCGGCGCCAATGCCTTGGCGTAGAACGCCTTCGCGGCCTCATAGTCGGAGACGGACAAGCCCAAATGATCGATCATGGCAACCTCCGTGGTTCGTCGTCAGCGTGACAGGAACGTATTGCTCCGCGTCTTGCGCGCGATCGCAAAGCCGCGTGCAACCATGTCAGCGATACAATCTTCTCGCCATTCGTTTTGTGACAGATGCTCGATCACGACCGCACGCGGCCACAGCGATGGCGGCGCGTCGCGGAAGAAGCCGATCAGCACGCGGTCCTCGAAGCCTTCGACGTCGATCTTGAGCGAGTCGACCTGCGTGACGCCGGCCTCTTCGAGGATGCGCGTCAGCCGCAACGACGGCACCTTGATCGCATCCGTGCTCGCCGTGCCGGTGACGACATGCGTGGCGCCGAGATTGCCGCCGCCGCTCTCGATCATCAGCTCGCCGTCGCTGTCACCCGCGGCGGCCTGCACCAGACGCACCTGCATCGCCTTCGAGGCGGCATGGTTGAACGAGAGCCGGCCGAACGTCAGCGGATGCGGCTCGATCGCGACCACCTTGCCCGATGTGCCGACCTGCCGCGCCATCACCAGGGCGAAGGTGCCGACATTGGCGCCGACATCGACGAACGTGCCGCCGGCCGGTGTGTGCTGGCGCAGGAAGTCGAGCTCGTCGAGATTGTAATCGGGATTGAACAGCGCGCCGCGCTCGGTCGCGCTGCCCTGGTGGTAAAACCGGAACGAGGCGCCTTGATATTGCACGTCGACCGGGCCGCCGCGCAGCAGATTGACCAGCCGCGACATCCACGGCCGGAATGCGCCGCGCTTCAGCCCTGATCCTTGCGCGAGGCTGATAATCGCGGCCTGCGCCGCGTTTGGCGCAAATGCGCCGAACGGCGCGGACGAAAGGGAATTGTCAGGCGTCAAGCAGGCGGTCCTCGTTGCAGGCGGCGCATGCATAGCCGGTTTTGCCGGGGACTCCAACGTGCGATGCGAGCCATAACCTCGGTGTCGTCACGGCGAAGGCCGGGATCCATAACCCCAGGGAGGAGTGTGACGCGAGACGCCGACTTCGAGTCTTCGTCCAACCTCTCCTTGTGGGTATGGGTCCCGTATCTGTGCTTCGCTTGTCCGGGACGACGGAGAGGATGCGTTACGCCGCTTTTCTACGCCGCCTTTTTTGCCGCCGGCTTACGCTGGCGCAGGAAGCGCCCGAGCAGCTTTCGCTTGCCCTTGCGCGGGATCAGGTCGATGTCGCTAACGAGCTTGGCGCCGCCCTTGCGGCGCTCCAGCACGATCTTGCGACTGTGGAATGCCTCCAGCTCGACGCGATGCGCGACGCTGACGATGGTTGCCTTCGGCAGCTCGTCGGTGACCATCTGCATCATCTTGTCCTGGCTCTTCTCGTCGAGCGCGGAGGTCGCCTCGTCGAGCACGACGATATCAGGGCTGTGCAGCAACAGCCGCGCGAAGGCGAGGCGTTGCTTCTCGCCGCCTGACAGCGTCTGGTCCCATGGGCCTTCTTCTTCGATCTTCTCCTTGAGATGATCAAGGCCGACCTTGTGCAGGGCCTCGCCGATCTCCGCGACGGTCCAGTCGTCCTCGGCGCCGGGATAGGCGACCGCGCGGCGCAAAGATCCTGAGGGCACGTAGGGCCGCTGCGGCAGCATGAACAGCCGCCGGTCGGGATGGAAATTGACGCTGCCCCCACCCCAGGGCCAGAGTCCTGCGATGGCCCGCACCAGCGTGCTCTTGCCGGTCCCGGATTCGCCGGCGACCAGCAGCCGCTCGCCGGGCTCGATCACCACTTCGGTCTCGCCGACCACGGCGGTGCCGTCATCGAGCGTGACGGAGAGGTCGTTCAGCTCCAGCATGGCGTCATTGCCGGTCTCGCCGCGCTTGATGCGGCCGAGGCCGTCGCCCTGCTCGGCGCGCTCGAGCCCGTCGAGCGACATCATCAGCGAGGCGATCCGGCGGGCGCAGGCGTTCCAGTCGGCCAGCCGCGGGTAATTGTCGACCAGCCAGCCGAACGCGCTCTGCACGATGGTGAAGGCGGAAGCCGCCTGCATCACCTGTCCGAGCGTCATGCTGCCGTCGAGGAATTTTGGCGCGCACAGCAACAGCGGCACGACGGGCGCAACCAGGCTCGAGCCCTGCGACACCAGCGTCGTGCGCATGTGTTGTCCTGCGAGCCGCGCCCATTGCCTGAGCACGCTGGTAAAGTTGCGGTCGATGCCGCCGCGTTCCTCTTCCTCGCCGCCGAGCAGCGCGATGCTCTCACCATTCTCGCGTACCCGCGTCAGCGTGTAGCGGAAATCGGCTTCGGCCTGGTTCTTGTCCTCGGAGACCTGCACGAATTGGCGACCGATCATCAGGATCGAGCCGGAAGCGATGGCGGCATAGAGCACCGCGGCGATCACGAGGAAGCCGGGAATGGTGATGGACGAGCCGCCCAACGTGACGGTGAGCGCGCCGCCGATGGTCCACAGCACGACGATAAAGGTCGCGGCCGACAGCAGCGCCGAGGTTACGCCGGCGAGGAAGTCGACCGGCGAGTCCGTCGCGACGCGTAAGTCCTCGGCGATGCGATACTCCGGATTCTCGTGGTCGCCGCCGACGAGGTTGAGCTGGTAATAGCGCCCGTTCGTGAGCCAGCGCGTCAGCACGCTGCTCGTGAGCCAGGCGCGCCAGCGCCGCTGGATGCCCATGCGCACGAACACCTGCGCGACGCCAAGCACGATGCTGCCGATCGCGAGCGGGAAGAACATCGCGGTGAGGTGGAACACCGTGGTCGCATCGCGCTTCTCGATCGCGTCGAAGATCGCGCGGTTCCAGACGTTGATGCCGTATTGAAAGCCGACGGTCAGGACGATCAGCACGACGAGGCCGATCGAGAACGGCCAAGCGAGCCGATCGCCGTTGCGGCCCCAGAAGCCGCGCGCGCTGATCCAGAACCGCGTCAGCAGATAATCCTTGCGCGCCTGCTCGATCTCTTCGGGCGAGAGCTCTGAATCGGGCTCGAGCACTTCCGGCGGCGGCGGCGCGACTTCATCGCCGTTCTCACCGGTGATCTTCACGATGGGCGGCGTCTGGCCCTGCTCATTGTTCCGGACCGGCTTCTGCATGAGAGAGCAACGCGAACCGGTTCCCTCCGGTTCCCGACGTCACTCCGCCGCGCCGCCGCGCACGCGTTTCAGCCGCGCGGCCTGGTGCAGCACCCGCGACAGCTGCTCGATCGAATAGGGCTTCTGCACGAGCTCGAAGCCGCCGACGCCGTCCTGGGACAGAGCGTGGCTGTAGCCCGTGGTCAGCACGATCGGAACGCCGATGCAGCGATCTCGGATCGCCTGTGCCAGATCGAGCCCGGTCATCCCGGGCATGACGACGTCGGAGAACACGACGTCGAAACGATCGGGATCGCCGCTCAGTTCGGCGAGCGCATCGGTGGCGTTGTCGACCAGCGTGATGCTGTAGCCAAGCTCGGTCAGCCCGTCGGCAGCGAAATTGCCGAGCTCGATATTGTCCTCGACGACCAGCACCGACATGCCGCTCCCGGCAACGGCAGGCGCCGTGGTCGGCGCCTGGCTTCGTGGCAACAGATCCGCCGGCACGCGCGGCAGATAGAGCGAGAAAGTGCTGCCCTGGCCGACCTCGCTCATCACGGTCACCTCGCCGCCGGATTGCCGGGCGAAGCCAAACACCTGCGACAGGCCGAGGCCCGTACCCTGGCCGACCTGCTTGGTGGTGAAGAACGGCTCGAAGATGCGGCCCAATTGCGCCGCGGGAATGCCGATGCCGCTGTCGCTGACCGCGATACAGATGAAGCCATGGCTTCTTGAGGCCTGGCTGCCCGCGAGATGCGCCAGTGTATCGGGAGCGGTTGTCGCCGCGTGCACCGTGAAGACGATCCGGCCGTTGCCCTGCATGGCGTCGCGCGCGTTGGTCGCCATGTTGATCAGGGCGGTCTCGAACTGGCCGGCATCGGCATTGACGAGGCAGGGCTCGACCGGCAACTGCATGACGATCTCGATCGCGGGTCCCAGCAGTGTCGCGAGCATGTCGCGTAGCGACTGCACGCGCTCGCCGACGTCGAACACTTCCGGCTTCAAGGTCTGGCGCCGCGCAAAGGCGAGCAGCTGCGAGGTCAGCTTGGCCGCGCGCGCGACGGCTTCGGCGATCGCCGTGATGTAGCGCTGCCGCCGCTCCTCGCTCAGTTGCGGCCGGTTCAGGAGGTCGACAGAGGCGCGAATCACGGTCAGGAGGTTGTTGAAATCATGCGCGACGCCGCCGGTGAGCTGGCCCAGCGCCTCCAGCCGCTGGCTGTGCTTGAGTGCCTCCTCGGCCTCACGCCGCTTGGCAGCCTCGAGCTGGAGATGCTGGGTGCGCCGGAAGGCGAAGGCGAGCAGCACAAACAGCAGCGCGGTGGCGGGTGCGCCGAACACCAGATGCTGGCTGATGGTGGCAAGCCAGCGCGCGCGGATCGCGGAGGTCTCGAGGCCGGCACTGACATAGATCGGATATTCGGCGACCCGCCGGTAACCGATGCGCCGCTCGATTCCATCCGATGGCCAGGCGATGGTCATCAGTCCATGATCGGGATGGGCTGCGATGGTCCGGCCAACCGGCCCGTTCGGATCGAGCCGGAAGTCGTGATCAAGCCGCGGAAAATGCGCCAGCAGCACGCCGTCGGCGCGTCCCATCGCAAAGAAGCTGCCGGGCTCGGCGCCGATCCTGGCGTAAAAGCTCTCGAAATATTCCGGCAGGACCGATGCCTGGATCACGCCGGTGAAGCTGCCGTCGTCGGTCGATCGGCGGCGGCTGACGCCGAAGAAGTGCGCACCCTGATAGGGCTGGCGGGGCGTCAGCGATGCGCCGATGAAGGTGCCGATGCTCTGGTCGACATGGGCATAGAAATAATCACGGTCGGCAAAGCTCAGCTCCGGCGGCGGCGAGGCGAGGCTGTTGACCAGCGATTTCCCGTTCGCATCGAAGATCCAGGCTGATTTGAGCTGCGGCAGCGCGTCGGTGAGCTGCTTCAGGCGCTTGTGCAGCGCGCCTTCTCGTGACCGGATCACATCGTCGGGAAGGTCGCGGACGACCTCGTTGAGCTCGGCGAGGCTGCGGTCGATGGTCTCGAACACCTTGAGCGCATGCTCATGCGCGACGTCGAGCGTGCGCTCGATCTCCCGGTCGGCGATATCCAGCGTCGAATTGTAGGAAATGGTGGAGGCGATCGCGAACAGCGCAATCGGCAGCGCCAGGGATGCAGCCATCATCCACTGCAGCAGTCTCAGCGAATTGCGTTGCGCGCCCTGCACGGTCGCTCCGGTCCCCCGACCGCGGAGCTTACTTGAATCTTACGCCGGGAAGGAAGCGGCTTGTGGCGGAACTGGAGGTTGCAATTCACTGATTCGCCCGCGCCGCGGGACGGACAGGCGCTGCCCGGAAACACCCCGGCGGCAGGACGACCCGGGCCGTTCGGCCCGGGATCGCAGCAGCAATGCAGCTAGATCTGGCGCTCGACCATCTTGAGCTTGAGCTCGGCGATGGCCTCGGCCGGGTTCAGGCCCTTCGGGCAGGCCTTGGCGCAATTCATGATGGTGTGGCAGCGGTAGAGCCGGAACGGGTCCTCGAGATTGTCGAGCCGCTCGCCGGTCGCCTCGTCGCGCGAATCAGACACCCAGCGGTTGGCCTGGAGCAGGGCGGCGGGGCCGAGATAGCGGTCGCTGTTCCACCAATAGCTCGGGCAGGAGGTCGAGCAGCAGGCGCACAGGATGCACTCGTAGAGGCCGTCGAGCTTCTCGCGGTCCTCGTGGCTCTGGCGCCATTCCTTCTGCGGGGTCGGCGACGTCGTCTTCAGCCACGGCTCGACGGAGGCGTATTGCGCGTAAAAATTGGTCAGGTCGGGAACCAGATCCTTCACCACCGGCTGGTGCGGCAGCGGATTGATCTTCACCGCGCCGTCCTTCAC
This sequence comes from Bradyrhizobium manausense, assembly GCF_018130615.1. Classification (GTDB taxonomy): domain Bacteria; phylum Pseudomonadota; class Alphaproteobacteria; order Rhizobiales; family Xanthobacteraceae; genus Bradyrhizobium; species Bradyrhizobium manausense_A. The sequence continues at coordinate 118,147 of NZ_JAFCKB010000001.1, read as the reverse complement.
GTCGTGCATCGAGCGGGTGCAGGCCAGCGTGTTCTGGCCGTCGATGTTCATGGCGCAGGAGCCGCAGACGCCTTCGCGGCAGGAGCGGCGGAAGGTCAGCGACGGGTCGATGTGGTTCTTGATCCAGATCAGGCCGTCCAGCACCATCGGACCGCAATCATTGGTGTCGACGTAATAGGTGTCGACGCTCGGATTCTTGCCGTCGTCGGGGTTCCAGCGATAGACGCGAAACTCGCGCGTCTCGGTCGCGCCCGCGGGCTTCGGCCAGGTCTTGCCGCCGGTGATCTTGGAGTTCTTCGGAAGTGCGAATTCAACCATTGCTCTAACCTTTCGTCATTCCGGGATGGTCCGAAGGACCAGACCCGGAACCTCGAGATTCCGGGTTCGATGCTTCGCATCGCCCCGGAATGACGAGCACTTGTTGCTCTTCAATACACGCGCGCTTTCGGCGGGATGTACTGCACGTCATTGGTCATGGTGTAGTCGTGAACCGGGCGGTATTCGATCTTGACCTTGCCGGACGAGTCCAGCCAGGCGAGCGTGTGCTTCATCCAGTTCTTGTCGTCGCGCTCGGAGAAGTCCTCGCGGGCATGCGCGCCGCGGCTCTCGGTGCGGTTGGCGGCCGAATTCATCGTCACCACCGCCTGCGAGATCAGATTGTCGAACTCGAGCGTCTCGACCAGATCCGAATTCCACACCAGCGAGCGGTCGGACACGGCGATGTCGGTGATGCCGCTGTGGACCTTCTCGATCAGGTTCTGGCCTTCGCTCAGCACTTCGCCGGTGCGGAACACGGCGCAGTTGTTCTGCATCACGTGCTGCATGCCTTCGCGGAGCTTTGCGGTGGGCGTGCCGCCGGAGGCGTAGCGGTAATGGTCGAGGCGGCCGAGCGCGAGATCTGCCGAGTTTGCCGGCAACTCGGGCTGCTTGGCGTTCGGCGTCAGCTTCTCGGCGAGGCGGAGCGCAGCGGCGCGGCCGAACACGACGAGGTCGATCAGCGAGTTGGAGCCGAGGCGGTTGGCGCCGTGCACCGAGACGCAGGCGGCTTCGCCGATCGCCATCAGGCCGGGAATGACGGCGTTGTCGTCGCCGTCCTTCTTGGTCAGCACTTCGCCGTGGTAGTTCGTGGGGATGCCGCCCATGTTGTAGTGCACGGTCGGCACGATCGGGATCGGCTCGCGCGTCACGTCGACATTGGCGAAGATCTTGGCGGATTCGGAGATGCCCGGCAGGCGCTCGGCGAGCACCGCGGGATCGAGATGGTCGAGATGCAGGAAGATGTGGTCCTTCTTCTTGCCGACGCCGCGGCCTTCGCGGATCTCGATGGTCATCGCGCGCGAGACGACGTCGCGCGAGGCGAGGTCCTTCGCCGACGGCGCGTAGCGCTCCATGAATCGCTCGCCCTCGGAGTTGACGAGATAGCCGCCTTCGCCGCGCGCACCCTCGGTGACGAGGCAGCCCGAGCCGTAGATGCCGGTCGGGTGGAACTGCACGAACTCCATGTCCTGCATTGGCAGGCCGGCGCGCAGCACCATGCCGCCGCCGTCGCCGGTGCAGGTGTGCGCCGACGTGCAGGAAGCGTAGGCGCGGCCGTAGCCGCCGGTCGCGAGGATCACGGTCTGGGCGCGGAAGCGGTGCAGCGTACCGTCGTCGAGCTTGAGCGCGATGACGCCGCGGCAGGTGCCCTGGTCGTCCATGATCAGGTCGATGGCGAAGAACTCGATGAAGAACTCGGCTGCATGGCGCAGCGACTGGCCATACATCGTGTGCAGCATGGCGTGACCGGTGCGGTCGGCGGCGGCGCAGGTGCGCTGCGCCTGGCCCTTGCCGTAGTCCATGGTCATGCCGCCGAACGGACGCTGGTAGATCTTGCCGTCCTCGGTGCGCGAGAACGGCACGCCCCAATGCTCGAGCTCGTAGACCGCGTCGGGCGCGTTGCGCACCATGTATTCGATCGCGTCCTGGTCGCCGAGCCAGTCCGACCCCTTCACGGTGTCGTACATGTGCCAGCGCCAGTCGTCCTTGTGCATGTTGCCGAGCGAAGCCGAGATGCCGCCTTGCGCCGCAACCGTGTGCGAGCGGGTCGGAAACACTTTGGTGATGCAGGCGGTGCGCAGGCCCGCCTCGCTGCAGCCGACCACGGCGCGCAGACCCGCGCCGCCGGCGCCGACCACGACGACGTCATAGGTGTGGTCTTCGATCGGGTAGGCTTTGCCGTTGGTGGCGGGAGCGCCGTTGCCCTTGCCATTCGTCTCGTTGGCCATGGGTTACACTCCAGATGAGATCTTGAGGATCGCGTAGATCGAGGCGAGCGCGACGGCGATCGAGAAGAAGTTGTTGAGCATGATCGAGACGAGCTTCAGCTTCTCGTTGTGGACGTAATCCTCGATCACGACCTGCATGCCGATCTTCATGTGCCAGGTGCTGGCGACGATGAAGAGCAGCATGATCACAGCGATCGGCAGCGAGCCGAGGATGACCTTGGCGCCGGCCTGGTTGCTGCCGAGCAGCATCATGACGACGACGATCACCGGCAGCATCAGCAGGGTCATGGCGACGCCGGTGATGCGCTGGCGCCAGAAATCAGAGGTGCCGGAATGCGCGGCGCCGAGATTGCGGACGCGGCCGAGCGGGGTGCGCATGCTGCGCTTGGGCGTATCGGGTGCGCTCACCGGACACCTCCGATCGCGTAGGCGATGATCCAGATCAGGATCGTCAGCACGACGCCGCCGATCAGGGCGGCCCAGGTCAGCGCTTCGCGCTCATTGGCCTTGAAGCCGAAGCCGAGGTCCCACACGAAATGCCGGATGCCGCTCAGCATATGGTGCATCAGCGCCCAGGTGTAGCCGAACACGATGAGCCGGCCGATGATGCTTCCGGTGAAGGCCTGCACATTGGAATAGGCCGCGGCCGAACCTGACGCGGCCGCGATCAGCCACCAGGCCAGCAGCAGGGTCCCGACGTAAAGGGCGATGCCGGTGGCGCGATGGACGATGGACAGCGCCATCGTCAACGTCCAGCGGTAGACTTGCATGTGTGGTGATAGCGGTCGTTCGATCCGTGCGGTCATGGGCTTTGATGTTTTGTGGCGGCCCGGCAGGGCGCGCGCGGGGATCGCGAAAGGTCGGCTCTATTTACGGAGTCGATTTGGCCTGTGCAATCACCAAATCGCCATAAATCGAATCTGCGTTCAGCTCTAGAACGTTGATGAACCAAGGCCAATCAGGGGCTTGGTATACCAGAACAATGGCGCACCGGCAAAGAAACGAATATTAAATCACTTCTTGTAGGGGCGGCCGAGGCGCATTGAAATTACTATTGGAACGGCTCCAGGCCTCCGGCCGGTTGCCAGGGTTCGAACCAGTCAGTTCATGACGCCGACGCCAGCGCCGATGGTCGACGCACCATTTCCGATTTCCGTCCTGCGCATCGATTTTCCGCCTCGCGGAGGATATGCGCACCCTGCATCCCACCCAAGACGGCACGCGCAGCATGTCGACCGGGTGAGTCGGATCGCCTAGAGCTTGGCCCGCAGCCGAATCCAAGCGGATGTTTCGAAGACGCTGCGACCAGTCGCAGGGGGCAGGTCAGGGGTGATTGCAGGTCTCGACATCAGGGAGATCATCGAGCTCGCGCTGTTGCTGATCGCAACCGGTGCGCTCTCCGGATTCCTGGCCGGCGTGTTCGGCATCGGCGGCGGCGCGATTCTCGTGCCGGTGTTCTACGAATGCTTCCGCATCGCCGGTGTGCCGCTCGAGGTACGCATGCCGCTCTGCATCGGCACCTCGCTCGCGGTGATCATCCCGACGTCGATCCGGTCGTTCCAGGCGCATTACAAGCGCGGCGCCGTGGATATGACCATCCTGCGCGTATGGTGGCTGCCGATCGTGATCGGCGTCGTCGCCGGCAGCGTGATCGCGCGCTATGCGCCGGAGAAGCTGTTCAAGATCGTGTTCGTCGCCGTCGCCTATTCCGCGGCCGCGCGTCTCATTTTTGCGCGCGAAGGCTGGAAGTTCGGCGACGACCTGCCGATGGGCCCGTTGATGCGCATCTACGGCTTCTGCGTCGGCATTTTGTCGACGCTGATGGGCATTGGCGGCGGTCTGTTCTCGAATTTGCTGATGACGTTCTACGGCCGCCCGATTCATCAGGCGGTTGCGACCTCATCGGCGCTGGCGGTGCTGATCTCGATTCCCGGCGCGCTCGGCTACATCTACGCCGGCTGGCCGGCCGCGGCGACCTATCCTGCCGTCGTAGCGCTGCAAATCCCGTTCGCGCTCGGCTACGTCTCGCTGATCGGCGCCGTGCTGGTGATGCCGATGAGCCTCGTGACCGCGCCGCTCGGTGTGAGAGCTGCGCATGCAATGTCGAAGCGGACTCTGGAGGTCGCGTTCGGCTGCTATCTGTTGATCGTGGGCAGTCGGTTCGTGATGAGCTTGGTGGGCGGGCAGTGATCGGCGTGAGCCAAAACGCCCGCCACACACTCCGCTGTCATCGCCCGGCTTGCCGCCTTCGCTGAAGCTTCGGCGTGCCGAGTGCCCGTGTGAGCCCCGGCGTAGCCTTGGCGGAGCCGGGATCGGGCGATCCAGTATCCCAGAGACGGCGATAATAGAACCGAGATGCCGCGGCGTACTGGATTGCCCCGGTCAAGCCGGGGCATGGCAGTGTGCCGTAAAGACTCCTCGCTTAATCCTTCAATTGCACTTCGCTGCGGAACCACGATTGGATATCGCCAATGCCTTCGATGCGATCTGAGTCGGAAAGCACTTTCAATCGCGCGGCAATCATCTTGTCGTCGATCGGCAATCCAAGCTCTTTGCAGCGATCCATCGCACGGGTGGCTATCGCCGAGGTCTTCCGCCAAGTCGGCTTCATGACCGAGAAAATGATCTTGTCGAGTCGTTGCTCGGTTACTCCCGGCGGGAGCTGCACCTCGTCCCACGTGAGCGCGCAGATATATTCATATGGTTCCCGGTCCGACTTTGGTGGCTCAAGGTCGGGGTGCTGATCGTAGACGGGCTGAAGTAACTCGTCCTCCAGCGCGCCAAGGATGCCGTAAAAGCTGTCTTCCAGCTTGATCCGCTCAGCCTTGCCTAGCCCAGCGATAGCCATTCGGGCTTGGTCCAATGCCGTGCAGGCATCAAGCAGATGATCGTTGATCCGGACCGCCTGCTCTCGGTTCATGTCCCCCCCAAGCCCCGGAGCGTTCGCTCCTATTTCTTCGCGTAAATATCCTTGTACGTATCGCGCAGCACGTTCTTCTGCACCTTGCCCATGGTATTGCGCGGCAGCTCGTCGACCACGAAGACGCGCTTGGGCATCTTGAACTTTGCGATCCGGCCGTCGAGCGCCTTCAGCACCGCGGCTTCCGTGACGTCGGCGCCCTTGTTGCAGACCAGCACGGCGGTGACGCCCTCGCCGAAATCGGCATGCGGCACGCCAATCACGGCGGACTCGGCCACACCAGGCATGGCATCGATCTCGCTCTCGATCTCCTTCGGGTAGACGTTGAAGCCGCCGGAGATCACGAGATCCTTGCCGCGGCCGAGAATGTGGACATAGCCCTTGTCGTCGATCTTGCCGAGATCGCCGGTGATGAAGAAGCCGTCGGGCCGGAACTCCGACTTGGTCTTCTCCGGCATGCGCCAATAGCCCTTGAACACGTTCGGGCCCTTCACCTCGATCATGCCGATTTCGTCGCGCGGCAGCTCCTTGCCGGTCTCGGGCTCGGTGACGCGCACGGAAACGCCGGGGAGCGGGAAGCCGACCGCGCCGGGCACGCGCTCGCCGTCATAGGGGTTCGACGTGTTCATGTTGGTTTCGGTCATGCCGTAGCGTTCGAGCACGGCGTGCCCGGTGCGCGCCGACCATTCGCGGTGGGTTTCGGCCAGCAGCGGTGCCGAGCCGGAGATGAAGAGCCGCATGTGTTTCGTCGTCTCGCGCGACAGCGCGGGATTTTGCAGGAGGCGCGTGTAGAAGGTCGGTACGCCCATCAGCACCGTCGCGCGCGCCATCAGCTTGATGATCAGATCCGGGTCGAGCTTCGGCAGGAAGATCATCGACGCCCGCGCAAACAGCGTGACGTTGGTCGCCACGAACAGGCCGTGCGTGTGGTAGATCGGCAGCGCGTGGATCAGCACGTCCTTGTCGGTGAAGCGCCAGTAATCGACGAGCGAGAGCGAGTTCGAGGCGAGATTGTCGTGGCTGAGCATCGCGCCCTTGGAGCGGCCGGTGGTGCCCGACGTGTAGAGGATCGCAGCGAGATCGTCGCTGGCGCGCGGCACGGTGGTGAATTCGCTGCTCGCCTTGTCCGCGGCGTCCGTCAGCGAGCCCTTGCCGTCAGCTCCCAGCGTCTCGACCTTGGCCTGCACCTTGGCGGCGATCGGGGCGAGGCCTTCAGCCTTCGAGGGATCGCAAACCACCAGAGAGGGTTCGGCGTCGCCAATAAAATAGTCGAGCTCGTTGAGCGTATAGGCGGTGTTGAGCGGCAAATAGACTGCGCCGGCCCGCACCGTGCCGAGATACAGCACGATGTTGACGACCGATTTCTCGACCTGCACCGCAACGCGATCGCCAGGCTTTACGCCGCGCGCCACCAGCACGTTCGCCATCTGCCCGGCCCGCGCGATCAGATCGCCGTAGCTGATATGGGCGCCATCCTGCGTCTCGATCGCGAGGCGTTTGGGATCGTCGAGGCTGTCGAACAGGCGGGAAAACAAATTGGCGTTGGCGATTTGGTTCATGCAACATTCCTCGCCGGCGAAGGCCGGTCAAACCCGAGGGCTGGATTAGCAAAAACCGCCCCAATGAAGCAACGGAGACAGTTGGCATGACCAAAGGTGGGAAACGCGTGGCCTGGGTCACGGGCGGCGGCAGCGGCATCGGGGAGGCCGGTGCGGAGGCGCTTGCGGCCGACGGCTGGACTGTGGTGGTCTCTGGCCGCCGGCAGTCAGCCCTGGAGACCGTGGTCGCCAAGATCACCAAGGCGGGCGGGACGGCCGAGGCGCTCGCGCTGGACGTGTCAGACGCCACTGAGGCCCAGAAGGCGGCCGACCACATCGTCGCGAAGCATGGTCGGATCGACCTGCTCGTGAACAATGCCGGCATCAATGTGCCCAAGCGCAGCTGGAAGGACATGGAACTGGACGGCTGGGACAAGCTCGTCCAGGTCAATCTCAACGGCGTGCTCTATTGCATGCGCGCGGTGCTGCCGACAATGCGCAAGCAGCAGGACGGCTCGATCATCAACGTCTCGTCCTGGGCCGGCCGCCACGTCTCGAAGATGCCGGGCCCGGCCTACACCACCACCAAGCATGCGGTGCTGGCGCTGACCCATTCCTTCAACATGGACGAATGCGTCAACGGCCTGCGCGCCTGCTGCCTGATGCCGGGTGAGGTCGCAACGCCGATCCTGAAGCTGCGCCCGGTGGTGCCGAGCGAGGAGGAGCAGGCGAAGATGCTGCAACCCGAAGATCTCGGCCGCACCATCGCGTTCATTGCCAGCATGCCGCCGCGCGTCTGCATCAACGAGCTGCTGATCAGCCCGACGCACAATCGCGGGTTCATCCAGACGCCGCATAACAGGGATTGAGGCCTCTCGTCGTCCTGGACAAGCGGAGCGCAGATCCAGGACCTATTACCCCGGGAAGTAGTTTGGCGAAGACTCGTGGTTACCAGTCTCGCGCAACAACTTCTTCTTGGGGTAATGGGTCCTGGCTTTCGCCAGGACGACGGCGGAGTTTGTCGCGCTCCCGTCGCCACCACACGGCCACGCCCCTCCATAGTTTCACGCATCACAATAAATTATTCCCCGAAACCGCTTCGCAAACCGTCCCGTAGTTCGGCCAACGACGCGCTGCTGCCTCACGTCAAACTGTCGCTAGCGGCCGTTGTTGCCCAACATAAACGCCGGTCATTGCCGGTCACAATCCAATCGGGAGTTTCTCCATGTCGAAGCGCATCGCCTATCTCACCGCCGCAGCCTTCAGCGCCCTGGCCATCACCGCGACCGTCATTGCGCCGGCGCGCGCCGAGGAAAAGACCGTCATGGTCGGCGGCGCCGCAATGTTCCCGTCGAAGAACATCGTCCAGAACGCCGTCAACTCGAAGGACCACACCACGCTGGTCGCGGCGGTGAAGGCGGCCGGCCTCGTGCCGACGCTGGAAGGCAAGGGCCCGTTCACCGTGTTCGCGCCGACCAACGCCGCCTTCGGCAAGCTGCCGGCCGGCACCGTCGACAATCTGGTCAAGCCGGAGAACAAGGCGACCCTGACCAAGATCCTCACCTACCACGTCGTGCCCGGCAAGCTCGAGGCCTCTGACCTCACCGACGGCAAGAAGCTGAAGACCGCCGAAGGCGAGGAACTGACCGTGAAGAAGATGGACGGCAAGGTCTGGATCGTCGACGCCAAGGGCGGCACCTCGATGGTCACCATCTCCAACGTCAACCAGTCGAACGGCGTGATCCATGTGGTCGACACCGTGCTGATGCCGGCGACGTAACCCCGCACGCCCCTGTTTCATCCCCCACAGGATGCGGCGAAACAGCGAGCCGGGGGGATACCCGGCTCGCTTTATTGTGACCACCATAGCCGGCGGGCATCGATTCGATGGTCGGAGAAGCGTAACGAAAGCGGAAGCATCGGCGTATATTCGGGACCAGACGACGTTCAGGACGGAACCATCATGTCGAGCCTTGCAATGACCGACGAGCAGATCAGCGCCAAGCCGGCCAAGGTGATTCAGCCGACCTGGGTCCGGGTGATGCACTGGACCAACGCGGTCGCCATGGTCCTGATGATCCTGTCGGGCTGGCAGATATACAACGCTTCCCCCCTGTTCGGTTTCAGCTTTCCGCGCGAGTACACGCTCGGCGGCTGGCTCGGCGGCGGCCTGCTCTGGCATTTTGCGGCGATGTGGCTGCTGATGATCAACGGCCTCGCCTATCTCATCACGGGCATCGCATCCGGCCGCTTCGCCAGGAAACTGCTGCCGATCACGCCATCAGGCGTGCTCCACGATGTCAGGGCTGCGCTGACGTTCAAGCTCGGCCATGACGATCTCACCGTCTACAATTACGTGCAGCGGCTGCTCTATGCCGGCATCATCGTCGTCGGCGTGTTGATCGTGCTGTCGGGCCTGTCGATGTGGAAGCCGGTGCAGCTTTATTATCTGGTGATGCTGTTCGGCGATTATCCGACCGCGCGTTACGTGCACTTCTTCTGCATGGCCGCGATCTGCGCGTTCCTCGTCATTCACGTCCTGCTTGCGCTGCTGGTGCCGAAGAGCCTGCGCGCGATGATCATCGGGCGGTGAGGGAGAACAATCATGGCCAAGCGTTCATTCCTGATCCCCGGCGTCGACAAGCGGCTGCTGATCAAGGACTCCATCAAGGTGATGCCCGACCTCACCCGCCGCCGCTTCATCGCCGGCGGCGCCAGCCTGGGTGCGCTGACGCTGCTCACTGGCTGCGACGTCATTGATTCGTCGTCAGCCGAAGAGGTGCTGAAGACGGTCTCGAAATTCAACGACGCCGTGCAGGATTTCATCTTCAATCCCGACGCGCTGGCGCCGACCTTCCCCGAGAGTGCGATTACAAAGCCGTTCCCGTTCAACGCCTATTACGATCTCGACGATGCGCCCGATATCGCGGCCGACGACTGGAAGCTCGAGGTGCGCGGCCTCGTCGACAACAAGAAATCGTGGACGCTCCCCGAGCTCTACAAGCTGCCGCAGGTCACGCAGATCACCCGCCACATCTGCGTCGAGGGCTGGAGCGCGATCGGCAGCTGGACCGGCACGCCGCTCCGCGATTTCCTGAAGCTGATCGGCGCCGATACGCGCGCGAAATATGTCTGGTTCCAGTGCGCCGACAAGGATGGCTACAATTCGCCGCTCGACATGCGCACCGCGCTGCATCCGCAAACCCAGATGACGTTCAAATATGCAAACGAGATCCTGCCGCGCGCCTATGGTTTTCCGATGAAGATCCGCGTGCCGACAAAGCTCGGCTTCAAGAACCCGAAATACGTGGTCTCGATGGAAGTCACCAACGACTACAAGGGCGGCTATTGGGAAGACCAGGGGTATAATTCGTACAGCGGGAGCTGATGCAGCGAGTAGCGAATGGGGAGTGGCGAGTCGTAAGGCGCCCGCGGCTCACAATTCGCCACTGGCTACTCGCCATTCGCCGCTTTCGGCCCCACCTTCCGCTGGCACAACGCCAGCACCGCCCCCAATACCAGCAGCGCCGCCGACACATTCAGCGCGTAGCTCAGGCTCCCCAGTGCATCCGTGATGGCGCCGACCACGATCGGCCCCAGCGTCTGGCCGACGCCGAACGAGATCGTCATCGCCGCGATCGCGGTCGGCCACATCTCCGGCGGATAATTGAAGCGGACGAACGCAGTGGTCGAGCCGACCACGGCGAAGAAGGCGACGCCGAACACGACCGCAGAGACTGCGAGCCATGCCGGCGAATGCCCGAGGATCGGCAGGGCCGCGCCGAGCGCGTTGGTGCCGAGGATGATGGCGGTGGCGAGGCCGCCGCGGTCGAGCGCGAGCACACCGCGCCAGGCCCAAGGCGTGACGAAGGCGCTGAGGCCGATCAGACTCCAGAACGCGGCCTGCGCCGCCGGCCCGCCGCCGCCGTCGCGCACATAGGCGATCATGAAGGTCATGTAGGCGATGTAGCCGGCGCCGAACAGGAAGTAGGCGGCGAGATAGATCAGCACCGGCAGAATCGCGAACGCTGCGTGGCTGCCTTCGGTGAAGCGCGCGCGGCTCTCGATCCGGACCAGGAACAGCGGCACGGTCATCGCCACCGACAGCAGCGTCATCGCCCACCACACGATCCACCACGAGCCGGGGCCGAAATGCTGCAACGTGAAGGGTGCGATCAGTCCGGAGCAGAGAATGCCGATGCCGGGCCCGGCATAAAACAAACTCAGCAGGAAATTGGCCCGCGCGGGCTGCGACTGCGCGATGGTGGCGGCGAGCGCGCCGCCGGCAACGAAGCCGGCTGCGGCCCCGAGGCCCAGCACGAGGCGCGCCAGGCTCAGCGCGATGAAATTCCCCGTCAGCGCGCAAGTGGCGAGCGCAGCGACGCAGGCCACGGTTCCGCCCCGGATCGCCGCCGCCCAGCCGACGCGCTGGATCAGCCGGGACGCCGCAAGCGCGCCGACGAGGTAGCCGACGGCGTTGATGGTGTTCATGAAACCGGCCGCCGAGTAGGACCAGCCGAGGTCCTCCCGCATGTCCGGCAGCACCAGCGCATAGGCAAAGCGGCCGATGCCGAGCCCGACGGTTGCGGCCAGCGACAGGGTCAGGATCAGCCGCGCGGGATGAGCGACGGGTAGGCGATCTGGGGCGAGCAAGGGGTACTCCGGCCTCGCCAGTGTGGCAGGCCCTGCCCGCCTTGCACAGCCGCGCGGCGGCAATGGTGTCTTGCCAAGCGCGCAACGCCGCTCTAGCACTCCGGCCGAATTTCGATCTCAGAGGAAACGACCATGGCGACCCATAAATTGCTGCTGCTCCCCGGTGACGGTATCGGCCCCGAGGTGATGGGCGAGGTGAAGCGGCTGATCGATTGGCTCAATTCGGCCGGGATCGCCAAGTTCGAGACCGATACCGGCCTCGTCGGCGGCTCGGCCTATGATGCCCACAAGGTGTCGATCTCCGAGGGCGACATGGCCAAGGCGCTGGCCGCCGACGCCATCATCTTCGGCGCGGTCGGCGGCCCGAAGTGGGATGCCGTGCCCTACGAGGTCCGTCCCGAAGCCGGCCTGCTGCGCCTGCGCAAGGATCTCGCTTTGTTCGCCAACCTTCGCCCGGCCGTGTGCTATCCGGCGCTGGCCGACGCGTCGAGCCTGAAGCGTGAGGCGGTCGAGGGCCTCGACATCGTCATCGTGCGCGAGCTCACCGGCGGCGTCTATTTCGGCGAGCCGAAGACCATCACTGATCTCGGCAACGGCCAGAAGCGCGCCATCGATACCCAGGTCTACGACACCTATGAGATCGAGCGGATCGGCCGCGTCGCCTTCGAGTTGGCCCGGAAGCGCAAGAACAAGGTGACGTCGATGGAGAAGCGCAACGTCATGAAGTCGGGCGTGCTCTGGAACGAGGTCATGACGGCGGTCCACAAGCGCGAATATCCCGACGTCACGCTCGAGCACCAGCTTGCCGATTCCGGCGGCATGATGCTGGTGAAGTGGCCGAAGCAGTTCGACGTCATCGTCACCGACAATCTGTTCGGCGACATGCTGTCCGACATCGCGGCGATGCTGACCGGCTCGCTCGGCATGCTGCCCTCGGCCTCGCTCGGCGAGATCGACGTCAAGAGCAAGAAGCGCAAGGCGCTGTACGAGCCCGTGCACGGCTCGGCGCCTGACATCGCAGGCCAAGGTCTCGCCAATCCGATTGCGATGATCTCGTCGTTCGGCATGGCGCTGCGCTACTCCTTCGACATGGGCGCGCTCGCCGACAAGGTCGACGCTGCGATTGCCGCCGTGCTCGCCAGCGGCCTGCGCACCGCCGACATCAAGTCGGAAGGCACGACCGCCGCCTCGACCACGCAGATGGGCGAAGCGATCTTGAAGGAGCTGCAGAAGCTGCACGCGTAACGATGGGTGCTGTCATTCCGGGATGGTCCGAAGGACCAGACCTCAGGCGCGCAATTGCGCACCGGGGAATCTCGAGATTCCGGGTTCGGCTCTCCGAGCCGCACCGGAATGACAGCTCTCAACTTCTACAGCGATCGCCAAGAGATCGTGGGCACGGCGCGTTGCGCCTTTGCCCACCCTGCGGCACCTCGCAAAAACAAAAAGGCCGGGCGTGAGCCCGGCCTTTTGATTCGAAAGTTACGTCCGCTCAGTACAGCGGGAAATTCTGCGGATAGCCGCCGACATCGGCCGGCGTCGCCAGCGGCTGGCGATCGATCGGGCGGTTGAGGTTTTCGCGGGCAAAGGACGGATAGCCCACCGCCGGCGGGAAGGCGTAATCGCTGAACTTGCGGTCGCCCGGATTGACCTCGGTGCCGCCGTCGAGCCAGGAGCGCTTGCTCACGTAAATGCGGGTGCGGCCCTGCTGGTAGACCGCATTGGGGCCGCTCGGGCCGTAGATCGGCCGGCCGCGATCGTCATAGCGCTTGGTCTTGGTGTCGGCCGAAGCCGGTGCAGCGAAGGCCACAGCCATCGCGGCGCCTGCCGCAAGCAAGGTCGCCAGTTTGTTCGCGACAAAGAAATTCGAGCTCATCACGTCCCCTTCAGCGGCATGCCGCCAGTCGATTTCACTCCCATACTAGCCCGGCCGGGGTGGCCGCAACTAGGTCAATTCAGTCACACCAGGACGGAATAATCGGGCGCGCCGGCAAAAGTTGCATGGATACCAGCGACTTGAGCCAGGTGCGTCTCAAAGCGCCCCGCGCAATTGCGCATTCGCGGCGCCGAGCAGCCAGTCCGCCGAACCCGGAGAATCGCAGGCGCGACGCTTCAGCTCCGCATGGGCGAACAATTCCGCGAGCTTCGGCTCGTTGCCCGAGGCGAGCTGCGTCAGCCGGTTCAGGGTGCAGGCGATCGCCGCGCGCCGGGCCGGCATCGTGTCGCCCTGGCAGGAGAAGCCGGAGATCTGGAGCGCCGGGTCCTCGTTGCGCTTGAGGTAGCCCAGGCAGGCAGGCGTACCCGCGATGGTATCGACCGGCCGGAACAAGGCGACAGGGCCGAATTTGGTGTCGATCAGGCCGGCCTGCTCGAATGCCGTCGCGGCATCCAGGCCCATCTGGACGGCGAGGCCGGATGTCGCCGGCCGCGTCACGTCGAATTCGCTGCCTTCCCGGTAGATCTCGAGCGCGGCCACCGGCTTGTCCGCCTCGCCCGCCCAGCGCATCACGTCGCGCCGGCCGCCTTCGGGATGTCTGAGAATGGTGTAAGAGGCTGTTTTTTCTGATGAATCGAGTCGATTGACGGCGAAGGCCGGATGCGAGCGGTCCGCCACGGCCCAGCCTGGCTTCGAAGCGGGCTCATCGTCGCGCAGATCGGGGAGCTGGCCGAGCCCTGCCAGCGCGAGGATGGCAAACAGAGCCAGCGCCCCCACATAGGCGAACAGGCGCGCCAGCGTGCCGACGACCTCGTCGGCGAAAGTGGCGAGCGCCAGATGGATCTGGGTGGGGCTAACGGCCGTGCCGGCCTCAGGCGACTGCATCCACGGCCTTCAGGCATGGTCCAACGTTGTCTTGAGGCCGGTTCTCGCATAGAAGCGCTGCTCTTCCTGTTTAAGCGTCAGCTTCAGGAAACGGGCTTTTTCATCGGAGAGTGAACGATGGGTTACAAAGTCGCAGTCGTCGGCGCGACCGGCAATGTCGGACGGGAAATGCTCAACATCCTGGATGAGCGCAAATTCCCCGCGGACGAGGTCGTGGCGCTCGCGTCGCGCCGCAGCGTCGGCGTCGAGGTCTCCTATGGCGACCGCACACTGAAGTGCAAGGCGCTCGAGCACTATGATTTCTCCGACGTCGATATCTGCCTGATGTCGGCGGGCGGCGAAGTGTCGAAGGAATGGTCGCCGAAGATCGGTGCCGCCGGCGCGGTCGTGATCGACAATTCCTCGGCCTGGCGCATGGATCCGGACGTGCCGCTGATCGTGCCGGAAGTGAACGCGGATGCGACGGCGGGCTTCAAGAAGAAGAACATCATCGCCAACCCGAACTGCTCGACCGCGCAGCTCGTGGTCGCGCTGAAGCCGCTGCACGACAAGGCCAACATCAAGCGCGTCGTGGTCTCGACCTATCAATCGGTGTCGGGTGCCGGCAAGGACGGCATGGACGAGTTGTTCGCGCAGACCAAGGCCGTCTACACCAACCAGGATCTGGTCAGTAAGAAATTCCCCAAGCGCATCGCCTTCAACGTCATCCCCCACATCGACGTCTTCATGGAGGACGGCTACACCAAGGAAGAGTGGAAGATGATGGCGGAGACCAAGAAGATTCTTGATCCCAAGATCAAGCTCTCCGCGACCTGCGTGCGCGTGCCGGTGTTCGTCGGCCATTCCGAGGCCGTCAACATCGAGTTCGAGAACCCGATCAGCGCGGATGAAGCGCGCAACATCCTGCGCACGGCGCCGGGCTGCCTCGTCATCGACAAGCAGGAGCCGGGCGGCTACGCCACGCCCTATGAAGCGGCCGGCGAGGACGCAACCTACATCAGCCGCATCCGCGAGGATGCGACGGTGGAGAACGGTCTCGTGCTGTGGTGCGTGTCCGACAATCTTCGCAAGGGCGCAGCCCTCAACGCGATCCAGATCGCGGAAGTGCTGATCAACCGCAAGCTGATCAGCGCGAAGAAGCAGGCGGCCTGACGAACTCTCCCCTGTCGTCCCGGATCTGCGCTTGCGCTTGTCCGGGACGACGATCTCGCTTGACGCGGCAGCTTACGAAACCTCGCCCTTACACCACGCTCCGCGCGCTCCTGAATTCCTTGCTCGCCTTGTCCAGCACGAACAGCGTTCCCTCCGCGACGCCGAAATAGGCGCCGTGCAGCTGCATCTGGCCGCCCTCGACCGCCTTGCGCACGAACGGGAACGTCATCAGGTTCTCCAGGCTGCGGAACACCGCGGCCTTCTCGATGCGCTCGACGAATTGCGCCATGGTCTCGTGGTTGCGCTGCTCGACCACCTCGCCCGGCTTGATGAACATCTGCATCCATTTGCCGATGAAGTCGCCGGGCGTCAGCGGCTCGATCTTGTCGACGAAAGCGCGGATGCCGCCGCATTGGGCGTGGCCGAGGATGACGATGTGCTTCACCTTCAGCACCGTCACGGCATATTCCAGCGCGGCCGAGACGCCGTGCGCGTTGCCGTCGGGCTGATACACCGGCACCAGGTTGGCGATGTTGCGGACCACGAACAATTCGCCCGGACCGACGTCGAAAATGGTTTCCGGCGCGACGCGGCTGTCGCAACAGCCGATCACCATGACTTCCGGGAACTGTCCCTTGACTGACAGCTCGCGGTAGCGGTGCTGCTCGGCCGGCAGCCGCTGGGTGGCGAAGGCGCTGTAGCCTTCCAGCAAATGCTTCGGGAATGTGATCATGGCCTATGCCTAATCATATACCGCAGGGGCGAACAAGCCTTTCGAATAGGCAGTCCAAATGCTATCGGCTTCGGTCATAATAGAGATGAGGAAACCGGAAGGAACGTCAGCATGACCCGCCCGCGCCGCAGCCATTTGTTCATGCCCGGCTCCAACCCCCGCGCATTGGAAAAGGCCAGGAACCTCGCCGCCGACGGCCTCATTCTCGATCTCGAGGATTCCGTCGCCCCCGATGCCAAGGCGGTGGCGCGTGACGGCATCGCCGCCGCGATCGCCGCCAAAGGCTTCGGCAAGCGCGAGATCCTGATCCGGACCAACGGCCTCGACACGCCATGGTGGGCGGATGACGTCGCAATGGCCGCCAAGGCATCGCCTGACGGCATCCTGGTTCCCAAGGTTTCAAGCATCGAGGATCTCCAGACCATCGGCCGCGACCTCGCCGGGCTCGGCGCCGCGCCAACCGTGAAGGTCTGGGCCATGATCGAGACCGCACGCGCGGTGCTGCATGCCGAGGAGCTGGCCGAGGCCGGCCGCGATCCATCGAGCCGCCTCTCCGGTTTCGTGTTCGGGCCGAACGACATCTCGCGCGAGACGCGCATCAAGATGCTGCCCGGCCGCGCCGCGATGATCCCGATGATCACGCATTGCATCCTGGCGACGCGCGCCGCCGGCCTCGAGATCCTCGATGGTCCCTACAGCGACATCGCCAATTCCGATGGTTTCGCCACCGAATGCGCGCAAGCGCGCGACCTCGGCTTCGACGGCAAGACGCTGATCCATCCGTCGCAGATCGATGCCTGCAACGCGATCTTCACGCCGCCCGAGGAAGAGGTCGCGCGTGCGCGAAAGATCATCGCGGCGTTCGAGCTGCCGGAGAACGTTTCGCGCGGCGCGATCCGTCTCGACGGCGCGATGGTGGAGCGCCTGCACGCCGACATGGCCAGGCGCACGATCGCGATCGCGGATGCGATTGCGGCGATGGGGAAGGGCTGAGGCGTCACTCGAAAAAGCGAGATACGCTTTTCTGCGCCCGGATTCCAGGCTCCGCTCTCTATCTTCCCGCCCGCGAGACGGCCTTGGATTCACCGCCCGCTCCGTCCGAGGCGGCGATGGTGCTTTCCCGGAACGGGGTATCGGCAGGCTGCGGCGGCGCCAATTCCTGGCAATACATCCGGTCGATCTTGCGTTGCATGAGCTTGTAGCAATCGCATGCGATCCTCTCGAGCCGCGCCCGATGGATCTCTACAAATCCGCGCCGCTCGCTCGGTATGGCACCGGCCTCGCGCAGCTTGCTCATCGTCAGTGTCACCGTCGTCCGCCGCACCCCAACCAATTGCGCTAGCACCTCTTGCGTCACCGGAAGCAGGTCGTCGGGAACGCGGTCGTGAAGCTGCAGGAGCCATCGCGCCATGCGGCCGTCCACCCGGTGCAGCGCGTTGCAAGCGGCGACGTGCTGGAGCTGCAAGAGCACGGCGCGGGCGTGGACCTGCACGACATTCCTGATCGCCGCGCTTTGCGCATAGGCAGCGCGAAATTTGGCGGCGGAGATCAGCGATGCGGTGCCGGCTATGCGCGCGACCGCGGTCACGGATGAAAGCGACGGGCCGAGCACGGAGAACGAGGCCAAGGCGCCTTCCCGTCCCATCAAGGTGGTCGCGGCCGTTTGCCCGTCCGGCATATCGAGCATGAAGGCGATGGCGCCGCTATGGGGAAAATAAACCGGGTCGAGTTCATCGCCCGATCGCACCAGGACGGCATCGGGTTCGAACGAGACCTTCTGGAAGTGGGGCGTGAGCAAACCGAGATCCGCGGGCGGCAACGCCGCCAATAGCCGATTTCCAATGGCCGTGCGGGGAACGGTCACGATGTCCTCGTGCGGACGAGTTCTCATTTTGCCCTGATTATCCGAAATACCCATTGCCCAACGGCAATGATCCAAACAGAGCCAATAGTTGAGATCAAGCACGGACTATTGCGGAGACCTTCCAGCATTCCCGCCGGCAAACAGTCATACTATTGACGCCCGTTGCCGCTCGGCGAGCGGCCCACAATAGGGAGCGATGGTCGAGGTTTTCTCGGTGACGGGCAGTCCTGGCGAGATCGCGGCCGAATGCGCGGAGGGCCGCGGCCTCGGGTTGACGGCAAGACGCTGATCCATCTCTCGCAGATCGAGGCCTGCGACGCGATCTTCACCCCGCCCGAAGAGGAAGTCGCGCGCGCGAAAATCATCGCGGGTTCGAGTTGCCGGAGAACGTTTCGCGCGGCGCAATCCGTCTTGACGGCGCGATGGTGGAGCGCCTGCATGCCGACATCGCCAGGCGCACCATCGAGATCGCAGATGCGATCGCGGCGATGGGGGAAGGGCTGAGGGCGTCTCCGACCCGCTCCGTCTTCCTCGTTCGACAGGCCGCTCAATTTGCTGCCGGCATTGTCATGGCTGCCCGACTTCGCCGCGCGCCTGTACATGATCCCGGTGACGCGCCCAGCATCGCGCTCGAGCACCGCTCGCTTCGATTCTGCGGACATTTCGTATCGCCAGCGGAGACGACCGGATCGGTGAGGCGATAGCGGCCTTATTCAGAACGATGGTGATCACGAGATTGGCTAAGCCGATACAAGAGCTGATTGGACACGTGGTTGCTTGCTCCGGATAATGTTCGTGCTCATGCGCTATGGTTCGGAGAAGAGATGGTTGATCTCCCGTTCAATGTATCTGAAGACGATCTTGAGTTCATCACGCGCCGGGTGGTGGCGACGCCTATCCGATCTTCCGCAGAGCTGGATGCTCGGATGGGCCGGACAATTTGCATCAAGGATGAGACCGTCCAACACAGTGGATCGTTCAAGTTTCGGGGAGCGATCCTTGCGGTCAGAAACGCGGTCGAAGGCGTGGTTGCAGCAGGAGCAGGTAATTTTCCGATTGCAGTCGGTCTCGCTGCTCAAGTTCTCGACAAGCGAGCGTGCCTGATCATGCCCGATGATGCACCCGCCTTTAAGAAAGAACAGGCCCAGAGAACCGGAGCGGAGATAAGGTTCGCCAGCCGAGCGGAGTTGGCGGAGAGTGCCCTATTTGAGGCCAAAAAGCGCAACTGGAATCAATTACACGCATTCGAAAGCCTGGAGATGATCGTGGGCAGTTACACCCTGGGCTTGGAAATTGCATCGGCCATCCAAAACAACTCCTCAGGCTCTGATGCCGTCGTCGTCGCTTGCGGCGGCGGCGGGTTGGCGACGGGGGTCGCACTTGCCTTGCGTTCACGGACCATTGACGCGCCGATCTATGTCGCCGAGCCTGAAACCCATCAGAGATATGCCAGAGCTCGTGAGCTCCGAAAGCCGGTCAGGATAAGTGCTTCCGGTGAAACCATATGTGACGCGCTGCAGTCTCGTCAGATCGGAACATTCGCGTTTGAGGCACTCGAAAAACTGGATGTTCGGCTGTGTGCCGTTGACGACAGGCTGGTAACGGAGGCAAGCGCACTTCTCCGCAGGACGTGCAATATGAGGGTTGAACCTAGCGGCGCCTTGACGATGGGGGCTGCCTTGGGACGTGCGATCGACATGGCCAGCGATCGCCTATGGGTCGTTGCTTGCGGAGGCAACGCGTCCGCTCCTAGCCCATAGCGACCACGCTGTTAGGCCGGCTGCGATCCCCGCACCCCACGCTGTCTCAACGCGGCGCGACGTCAGCCCGATCGAGCGACTCCAGCGTCGCGGCGTTGCCGCAATAGCCGTGGTAGTTCTCCGCGGCGGTGCCGTCGGCGAGATCGCGATCGCATTGCGCCTTGTGTTGGCAGAGCGAGCAGACCCGCTCCATGTCGCGCAGCAATAGCGGCTGCACTTGCCCGAGCCGCTCTGCGCTGATGCCAAGCTGGTCCAGCATTTTCGGCAGCTCGTCGGCAGAGTGGTGGCCGTGACGAACCAGATCTTCGAGATCGTCGGGTGCGATCCTGAGATCGTTGGCGATCCGGTCAAAATCGAAACGATCGAGCTGGCGCAACTCGTTCAGCTCGCGGCGATGCTTCAGCCAATCGGCAAAGGACTCGATGAGATCCTGGACGATGGGGTAAGGCCTGCTTGCGGTGCTCATGCGAAGCTCCATTCGGGTCGTGCGATTGGAACAAGACTAGGCACAATGATGCAGGGGCGCGTTGCGCTGGATCAAACTGGGAAGGGGTTGAGGTCGCGTTCTCGAAGGTGTGCGACAGTGCCGCGACAATCGGTAGCCTTCGCCGGACGACAGGAGAGAGCGCTCAGCTGAACCGCTCCGTCGCCCAGGCATACAGGCTGCCGGGAATCGGCTTCTCGCCGCCGCGGCCCTTGGGCGAGATGTGCAGGCCGATGATCTCGGGATTGGTGACGAGGCCGAGATAGCTCGAGGGATCGAAGAACAGCTTTGGCTCGGCATGCACGGTGTAGAACGACTGCTTCGGCAGCGCGCATCCCAGCTCGCCGGTGCGGCGGGCGAGTGCGGTGAGGGCGGCGGGCCCGAAGATCGCGACGCGAATATCGGAGAGACGGCTCGAGCCGCCGCGCAGGCGGCGCATCATGAAGGTGATGCGGTGGCGAACCGACAGCCAGTTCGGTGTCAGTTCCTGCTGCTCCATCAGCTCTTCGAAGGCGGCAACGATGCCATGCTCGG
Source organism: Bradyrhizobium manausense (assembly GCF_018130615.1). Lineage (GTDB taxonomy): Bacteria > Pseudomonadota > Alphaproteobacteria > Rhizobiales > Xanthobacteraceae > Bradyrhizobium > Bradyrhizobium manausense_A. The sequence goes on along the minus strand of NZ_JAFCKB010000001.1, from coordinate 97,424 downwards.
GCGGCAGGTAGATCACGGAATTGCCGAGCTGGCGCGGACGCTCCCAGGCGAAATAGGGTCTTGCCGGATCGATCTCGACAGGTTTCAGCAGCAGCACGTCGGCATCGAGCCAGAGGCCAAGGCCCTTCGCCATCAGCTTCATGCGGAAGAAATCGCTGAACTGCAGCGTGGTCCAGTCGCGCCAGCTGCCGTCCGGCTGCGGTGGCCGCAAGCGTTCGGAAAATGCATGCGGCAGGATCGCTTCGGCATCGGCATTGCCGACGCCCGCCGGAAGTCCAGGGATGGTGTCGAAGCTATAGACCGTGACCTTGTGGCCGGCAGCCAGCTGCGAGCGCAGACAGGTCTGGCGCAGCGCATCCATCGGGCCGTGCCAGAAGGTGACGATCTCGGGCAGCATGGGCGGCAGCTTAGAGCATGATCCGGAAAAGTGTGCAGCGGTTTTCCGCAAAGATCATGCTCAAACAAAGAGTGATAATCGAGGCAAAGAAAAAGCCCCGGCGCTTGTGGCACCGGGGCTTCGAATGAGACTTGAGCTCAGGCCCAGGCGCGTTCGCGCTTGAGCTTCTCTTCATAGGTGTCGATCGAAGACTTCTTCTCCATCGTGAGACCGATGTCGTCGAGGCCGTTGATCAGGCAGTGCTTGCGGAACGGATCGATCTCGAACTTGACCTTGCCGCCGTCGGGGCCGCGGATCTCCTGGTTCGGCAGGTCGATCGTCAGCGTCGCATTAGCGCCGCGCTCGGCGTCGTCGAACAGCTTGTCGAGGTCTTCCTGCGACACGCGGATCGGCAGAATGCCGTTCTTGAAGCAGTTGTTGTAGAAGATGTCGCCGAACGAGGTCGAGATCACGCAGCGGATGCCGAAATCGAGGAGCGCCCAGGGCGCGTGCTCGCGGCTCGAGCCGCAGCCGAAATTGTCGCCGGCGACCAGCACCTTCGCATTGCGATAGGCGGGCTGGTTGAGGATGAAATCCGGGTTCTCGCTGCCGTCGTCCTTGTAGCGCTGCTCGGAGAACAGCCCCTTGCCAAGGCCGGTGCGCTTGATGGTCTTGAGGTACTGCTTCGGAATGATCATGTCGGTGTCGACATTGATGATCTTCAGCGGCGCCGCGACGCCTTCCAGCGTGGTGAACTTGTCCATCTCAGGGCTTCCCGGTTTGTCGTCAGGGGAGGGCTGTTTAGCCCGGTTGGCGCGCAAATCCTAGGCCGGATTCGGCAATCTTGGTCTGTCAGACCGGCGGGGCCATGCGGTCAGGAGCAAAGCCGGTCGGCAGGCCATCGATGCTCTTCATGTTCTTCAGGCCCCAGTATTTTCGCAAATTGTTGACGCCCTGCGCCGTCCAGTAGCGGATGAGGCTGCCACGCTCTTGCTTGTAGTCGAACAAGGGCACGCCCATACCGCAGGACGTCTGCACGAGGTCGACCGAGAGGCGCACGATCTGGCGAGCGCCTGCAATGTCCTCGAACCGAGGGGCGAGATCGGCGTAGTCGGGCGTGCCGCGCATGAGCGATCGACCCTGGCCATAGAGCCGCAGGATCATCGGAGGGCCATCGAAGGCGCAAAACATGATGGTCAACCGCTTGTCGTCAGATGCGTTCAGGTGCGCGCGGGTCTCGCTGCCGCTGCCGGTGCAGTCGAGATAGGCGACATCGGTGTCTCCGAGCACCCGGAACGAGGACAGGCCCTTGGGGGACACGTTGATGCGCCCCTTCGGCGGGGCGCTCGCGACGAAGAAGATCTTCTGCCGCTCGATGAAGGCCCTGTGCTCGGGTTCGATCCTCGCGAATTGCTTGCCCATGTCCGTGCGTCCCTTGCGCAGCGACGAAGTCGGACCGAAAGCTAGCAGGTCGTCGATACCGGTTTAAGTACCTACATTATGCTGGTATAAAAACCACCATGAAAGCACAGGACCCAATCGCCCCGGCTCTCTCGCTCAGCGCCTTCTTGCGGGCGCTCCGGGAGCGCCAGTCTCCGGCGGAATTCGGCCTTGCCGCTGGACCACGACGGCGCACGCCCGGGCTGCGGCGCGAGGAGGTCGCTCAGCTCTGCGGATTGAGCGTCACCTGGTACACCTGGATCGAGCAGGGGCGCGATGTCTCCGTCTCCGCTTCGGCGCTTGCGCGCCTCGCCCACGGGATGCGCCTGTCACGGGCCGAGCGCAGCTACCTGTTTGAAGTCGCCGGCAAGCGCGATCCCGAACGTCCCGGCATCAGGGATGATCCGCCTGACGAGATCCTGGCCTGCGTCGATGCGATCGATGGTCCCGTCTACATTCTCGATCGCACCTGGCGCGCGCGTCGGTGGAACGCGAAAGCATCCCTGCTGTTCGCAGGATGGCTCGATGCAGACGGCGAAAAAAATCTGCTGCGCTACATCTTCCTCCGGCCCGAGGCGCGCGCCCTGATCCTCGACTGGCCCTCCCGGGCACGTCGTGTCGTCGCGGAGTTCCGCGCCGCGGTGACGGCCTATTCCGACGATCCGGATATTCGCCGGCTGGTCGAGGAGCTGAGAAGCGGAAGCCCCGACTTCGAACGCTGCTGGGATACGCAGGGGGTTTTGGCGCGCGAGGGCGGCGAACGTGCCTTCAATCATCCGACCATGGGGCTGCTGCACTATCAGCAGGTGTCGCTGTCTCTGGCGGGCTGGCCCGACTACCGCCTGACGATGCTTCTCTCTGCACCGCGCCTCGATCAGCCCGCGTCCTACTCGGCCTGAGCTTCAATCGCCTCCATGTCGGCATCAGAGAGGCCGAAATGGTGGCCGATCTCGTGGATCAGGACGTGGCGGACGACGTGGCCGAGGCTTTCGTCGTGCTCGGCCCAGTAATCCAGGATCGGCCGGCGATAGAGCCAGACCATGTTCGGCAGCCGCGCCACGTCGCCCAGACTCTGCTGTGGCAGGCCGACGCCCTGGAACAGGCCGAGCAGGTCGAACTCGCTCTCGCATTCCATCTCGTCGAGGACCTCCTCGGTCGGGAAGTCGTCGACGCGGATGATCACGCCTTCGCACAGCCCACGAAATTCCGCCGGCAGGCGTTCGAAAATGTCGTGCGCCGTCACTTCCATCTCGGCCAGCGAGGGCGCTTTCAGGTCCGTCCACATGCGCTCGTCTTAGCGCGTTTTCGAGCGAAGTGGACACCGGTTCGCGTCAAGAAAACGCGTAAACGAGAATGGAGAGCCCGTGGGCTCTCGTGGGTTTCGCGGCGATGCATCCGGCTTTATAAGGGCGCGAGGTTGACGGGCGCCGCCAAAACGGGGAGCGTGGGGCTCAAGTCGAGGACGGTTCGGGTGGGCGATAAAATGCGAGCAAAAACAGCGCTGACGCTACTGTGCATGGGGTTGTTTTCGCAGTCTTGCGTTGGCGGCGCCCAAGCCCAGCCTCTTGCCCAGGCGTCTGGCACCGAAGTTCGCATGGCCCAGGCCGTCTTGCCCGACGATGTCCCGCCGCCGCGCCGCCGGCCCCAGACCCGTCTGCGCGTCACGCCCTACTACGTCCCGGACGGTGTCTATCCGCGCTACAACCCGGGGCCCGACGCGGTCCGCGAGTGCAACGCCACCTATGTGCAGGAATTCCGGCCGAGCGGCACGGTGATCGTGCCGCATATGAGCTGCTACTGGCGCCGCGGCTGAGTTGAGTGTCGAGGCCCGCGGTCGTCATGGCGAAATGGATTGCTCTCCCTGTTGTTGTCGCGCTCACCGCAGGCCTGTCCCAGGTTTCCGCGGCGCAGAGAGTGACGAAGCTGCCGGATGCCTCCGCCGGGCGCGCGGTGTTCGATGGACGCCGGCACGCGCGCTACTATGTTGCGCGATACGCCCCGCGTCCTGATCCGCACTATTACGCGCGTCCCGTCTATTACCGTCCCTATTCCTACCGCGTGCCGGCGCCGTTCGTGTTCGGCTACGGGCCGTTCTGGTGACGCGGCTCACGCCGGCGCAAATCCCCTGACCAGCAGCACGGTCGCCTGCGCGCCCGCCTTGCGATCGCGCGAGATGTCTTCGTAATCGGGTGAGGTCGAGAAGGCGAGGAATGAAGCGTCGTCGGGAAACGACATCATGACGAGCTTGTCGTGCGGCCATGCGCCTTCGAGCACGCGTGGATGCTCGTCAGCCGCAAGCAGCCTTCCGTTGAACTTCCTGAACACCTCGAAGAACCGCGCCTGATAGCGGTCGTAGGCTGCGCGGTCCGTCATCTTCAATTGCGCAATCGCGTAGACGGTCATCTCGAATTCCCTATGTCGTGGTCGGGTGCGGAACGACGTTCATTCATGGCGTGTTCACGTCCCTGTCCGTAAGTTTAATCTCGGGAGCGGTCGCAATTGAGCAGAGATGACGCGCGACGCTTGCGCCGCAAAGATCCTGTCCATCGTCAGGGAGAAATTCCATGCTGAGGATCGTGCGTCCCGCGACAAGCCCGCTGCGCTTGCTCGGGCTTGCCGCAATGGCCGCGGTGATGTTGGCGGCCGGGACTGCACCTCGCGCTGAAGCGATGACGCCGATCAATCCGACCGCATTGCCCGTGGCGAAAACGACGAACGACGACATGGTCACGCAGGTCCGCTTTGGTGGTGGACACGGTGGTGGTGGACACGGCGGCGGCGGACACTTCGGCGGCTTCCACGGTGGTGGAGGCCACGGCGGTGGCTTCCACGGCGGTGGCTTCCACGCTGCGCCGGCCTTCCATGGCGGCGGCATGCGCTACGGCGGCATCCATTATGGCGGCTACCATCGTCACTGGGGCGGCGGTTACTATCGTCCGCATTACGGCTATCGCCACTTCCATCGGCGCTACTACTACGGCGGCTACTATCCCTATTACCACACTCCGCGCCGCTGCCGGATCATCTGGACCTATTACGGCCCGCGCCGCATCTGCCGCTGGCATCATTGGCATCGCTGGCACCATCCGTACCGCTATTGGTGATGTGAGTCATTGCTAGCGCTGCATTCGTCGTGGCCGGGACAAGCCCGGGCATGATGGGGAGATTTATTAAAGCCAGCCCTTCACATTCCACGACGATGGCTTCCACCGCAGCAGGGTCTCGATCTTCCATTTCCTGAACATTGCCGGCGGCCAGCGGCTGAGCTTCGAGGTCTCCTCGACCTCGGGCTTGGCGACGATGCGCAACGGCGTTCCGCGCCGCCGGTGCTGGCGGGTCGCATCGCTGATCAGATCGACATATTCAGGCTTGTTGGCCATCGCTTTCGTCCTCGCGAAACCGGCGCGAGGACGAGAATGTGGGCGAAGCCGCTTAACGGCGGTTTGCCGCGATCACTACAATTGCAGGGAGTGGCTCAGCGCCAATCCCTGACGTCGACGAAGTGACCGGCGATCGCCGCTGCCGCCGCCATCGCCGGCGACACCAGATGCGTGCGACCCTTGAAGCCCTGGCGTCCCTCGAAGTTGCGGTTCGAGGTCGAGGCGCAGCGCTCTTCCGGCTTCAGCTTGTCCGGGTTCATCGCGAGACACATCGAGCAACCGGGCTCGCGCCATTCGAAGCCGGCCTTGATGAAGATCTTGTCCAGACCCTCAGCCTCGGCCTGCTCCTTCACGAGGCCGGAGCCTGGCACGACCATGGCGTTGACATGCGCTGAAACGGTCTTGCCCTCAGCAATCTTTGCCGCCGCGCGCAGGTCCTCGATGCGGCCGTTGGTGCAGGAGCCGATGAAGATGCGGTCGAGCTTGATGTCGGTGATCTTCGTTCCCGCCGTCAGGCCCATATACTTCAGCGCGCGATGCTTGGAGAGACGCTTGGCCTCGTCCGCGATCTTGTCCGGATCGGGTACGATGCCGGTCACCGAGATCACGTCCTCAGGGCTGGTGCCCCAGGTCACGATCGGCGGCAACTTGGCGGCATCGAGGCGCAGCTCGTTGTCGAAATGCGCACCGTCGTGGGAGCGCAAGCGCTCCCAGTAACGCATCGCCGCATCCCAGTCCGCGCCCTTCGGCGCCTTCGGACGGCCGCGCAGGAAGTCATAGGCCTTCTGGTCGGGTGCGACGAGGCCGGCGCGGGCGCCGCCTTCGATCGACATGTTGCAGACCGTCATGCGGCCTTCCATGCTGAGCGCGCTGATGGCATCGCCGGCGTATTCCAGCACGTAGCCGGTGCCACCTGCGGTGCCGATCTCGCCGATGATGGCCAGGATGATGTCCTTGCCGGTCACGCCGTCGGGCAATTTGCCATCGACGGTGACGCGCATGTTCTTCGCCTTCTTCTGGATCAGCGTCTGCGTCGCCAGCACGTGCTCGACCTCGGACGTGCCGATGCCGTGCGCGAGCGCGCCGAACGCGCCATGCGTCGAGGTGTGGCTGTCACCGCAGACGATGGTGGTGCCGGGCAGCGTAAAACCCTGCTCGGGGCCGATGACGTGAACGACGCCCTGGCGCTTGTCGAACTCGTTGTAATATTCGATGCCGAATTCCTTGGCGTTCTCGGCCAGCGCCTTGATCTGCTCGATGCTCTCCGGATCCGGATTCGGCTTGGTCCGATCGGTGGTCGGCACGTTGTGGTCGACGACGGCGAGCGTCTTTTCCGGCGCGTGGACCTTGCGGCCGGTGGCGCGCAAACCTTCGAACGCCTGCGGCGAGGTCACCTCGTGCACCAGATGTCGGTCGATATAGAGCAGGCAGGTGCCGTCCTCGGCTTCGTGCACCAGATGGTCGTTCCAGATCTTGTCGTACAATGTGGTCGGCTTGGACATGAGCGTCAGCTCCGAACAATGTTGGTAACGGATATGCGCGATCACGCGCGGGGCAATAGAGGCGTCTTCAGCGCAGCCTTTAAGCTGCGGGACTAAGCTCTGACGTTGCCGAGGTCGCGAAGCGTCCGAAGAACCGGCCAGGCAGCCGCGAGCGATCGTCGATGACGATGCGCTGGGGAGTTCCGAAGCTGGTCAGATCTGGAAACATTCCAAGAATATATAGCAGGCCGATCTGGAAGCGCGAGGGCTTTGACGCGCACGGCTGACGCAACAAAAAAGCGCGGGGCGATCGGCCCCGCGCTTTTCGAAACTCGTCGGTAAGCGAAAGCTTACTCGTTGACGGCCTTGGCGTGCTCAGTCTTCTCGACGATGCGAGCCGACTTGCCGCGGAGATTGCGGAGGTAATAGAGCTTGGCGCGACGCACCTTGCCGCGGCGCACCACCTTGATCGAGTCGATCATCGGCGACATCACCGGGAACACGCGCTCGACGCCTTCGCCGTAGGAGATCTTGCGGACGGTGAAGCTCTCGTTGAGGCCACCGCCGGAACGGCCGATGCAAACGCCTTCATAGGCCTGCACGCGGGTGCGGTCGCCTTCGACGACCTTCACGTTGACGATCACGGTGTCGCCGGGACCGAATTCCGGAATGTCCTTGCCGGCGGACAGCTTGTCGAATTGCTCTTGCTCGAGCTGCTTGATCAGGTTCATGGGTAAATCTCCATCGGCGCGCCCAGCCTTGGAAACGGGGGCTGCGCGAAATTCGTCTATCCAGCCATTGCGGATGTGGCCGCTCCTATAAGGCAAGCCAGAGCGTTTGTCACCCGTCTGTCTTGTTTTTTGGCGCTTTTTGGCGTCCGGGCCGATTCGGGGCCTTGGGCGGGATTTGGACCCATAAATCGGGCCGCCGGGCCGCCGTCAGGGCCTCGGATTGCGCCCGCCGCCAGGCCGCAACTTTGGCGTGGTCGCCGGAGGTCAGGACCTCCGGGATCGGAACCCCTTCGAACAGCTGCGGGCGGGTGTATTGGGGATATTCGAGCAGGCCGTCGGAGAAGCTCTCCTCGGTTCCCGAAGCTTCCTTGCCCATCACGCCCGGCAGCAGCCGGACGCAGGCGTCGATCAGGGCCAGGGCCGCGATTTCGCCCCCCGAGAGCACGTAATCGCCGATCGAGACCTCCTCCAGGCCGCGGGCATCGATCACCCGCTGGTCGATACCCTCGAACCGTCCGCAGACGATCAGGGGACCGGGTCCCTGGGCGAGCTCGGTGACACGGGCCTGGGTCAACGGCCGACCGCGGGGGCTCATCAGCAGCTTTGGCCGGTCCGGGTCGATTGCAGCAGCATCGATCGCCGCCGCAAGTACGTCGGCCCGCAGCACCATGCCCGGGCCGCCGCCGGCCGGAGTGTCGTCGACGCTGCGGTGACGGTCCGTAGCGGAGGCCCGGATGTCCCGCGCCTCGATCTGCCAGAGGCCGGAGGCCAGCGCCCGCCCGGCCAGGCTCACGCCGAGCGGCCCCGGAAACATCTCCGGAAACAGCGTCAGCACCGTCGCGCGCCAGGGTGAGGGGGGAGTCATTGGATCTCAGTTGCTGTCGTCCCGGCGAAGGCCGGGACCCATTACCACTGCAGCCAGTTTTTGCGATGACTGGAGCTGCCAGCTTAGCCAAAACCACGTCCTGTGGTTATGGGTCGCGGCCTTCGCCGGGACGACTCGCGGAGGGGGCATCGCCTTCAATTTCCCCCGGCAGTTCGATCACCACGCGGCCCCCGGCGATGTCGACCTCGGGCACCACGGCGTTGGAGAACGGCAGCAGCATCGTGGCGCCTTTCAGCGGCGCGATCTCGATGATGTCGCCGGCACCGAAATTATGGATCGCGAGCACGCGGCCGAGCGCATCGCCATTGGTGGTGACGGCGGCGAGCCCGATCAGATCGGCGTGGTAATATTCGCCCTCGTCGGTCGCGGGCAGCTTTTCGCGCGCGATGTAGAGTTCGATTCCGTTGAGGCGCTCAGCCTCATCGCGGGTCGTGACGCCCTTGAACGTCGCGACCAGATGATCCTTGGCCTCGCGGACCTGCGCCAGCTCGAACTGACGCCTGCCGTCCTTGGAGAGCAGCGGACCGTAGCGCTTCACGGCAAACGGATCTTCGGTGAAGGTCCACAATTTGACCGCGCCGCGCACCCCATGCGCGGCGCCGATCCGCGCGACGCAGATCAGCGCCGACATGGATGAGCCTTAGCCCTTCGCAGCGGCTTCGGCCTGCGCCTTGCGCTCCTTGCGCGGCACGGCCTTCTCGGGGTTGTTGCGCGCTTCGCGCTTCTTGACGCCGGCGGCATCGAGGAAGCGGGACACGCGGTCCGACGGCTGCGCGCCCTTGGCGAGCCAGGCCTTCACCTTATCCATGTCGAGCTTCAGGCGGGTCTCGTTGTCCTTCGGCAGCAGCGGGTTGAAATAGCCGAGACGCTCGATGAAGCGGCCATCGCGGGGGAAGCGCGAATCGGCGACGACGACGTGATAGACGGGACGCTTCTTGGTGCCTGCGCGGGCGAGGCGGATAACGACGGACATCTGGTTCTCCTTCAAAGTACGTTTTGTTCGGTTGATTGGTATTCCGCGTTGCGCGAGACCGATGCGATCCCGTGCGACGAATTCCTCATTTCTTCTTGCCCGGGAAACCGCCGAGACCCGGCAGCGTCGGCTTGCCGCTCAGCCCGGTCAGCCCAGGCAGGTTCGGCAGGCCGGTGCGAAGACCGGGCGGCAGATCCTTCGGCAGGCTAGGCAGACCTTGTCCGCCGCCGGCCTGCATCTTCTCCTGCAGTGCCTTCATCTCTTCGGGAGACGGCATCTTCATGCCGCCGCCAAAGCCCATCGCCTGCGCGATGCCGGCGAGCGGGCCGCGCTTGCCCGAGCCCATGGCCTTCATCATATCGGCCATGTTCCGGTGCATCTTCAGCAGCTTGTTGACCTGCTCGACGCTCTGGCCGCTTCCCGCGGCGATGCGCTTCTTGCGGCTGGCCTTGAGCAGGTCCGGATGACGGCGCTCGTCGCGCGTCATGGAATCGATCACGGCGACCTGGCGCTTCAGGATCTTGTCGTCGATGCCGGCCGCCGCGATCTGGTTCTTCATCTTGGCGATGCCGGGCATCATGCCCATCAGGCCGCTGATGCCGCCCATATTCGCCATCTGCAGCAGCTGCTCGCGCATGTCGTTGAGGTCGAACTGACCCTTGCGCATGCGCTCGGCGGTGCGCGCGGCCTTCTCGGCGTCGATATTGGCGGCAGCACGTTCGACCAGCGAGACGACGTCGCCCATGCCGAGGATGCGGCCGGCGATACGATCGGGATGGAAATCCTCCAGCGCGTCGGTCTTTTCACCGGTACCGATCAGCTTGATCGGCTTGCCGGTGACCGCGCGCATCGACAGCGCAGCGCCGCCGCGACCGTCGCCATCCACGCGAGTCAGCACGATGCCGGTGAGGCCGACGCGCTGATCGAACGCGCGCGCGAGATTCACGGCGTCCTGGCCGGTGAGACTGTCCGCGACCAGCAGCACTTCATGCGGATTGGCCGCGGCTTTGATCGCGGCTGCTTCCGCCATCATCTCTTCGTCGAGCGTGGTGCGGCCGGCGGTGTCGAGCAGCACGATGTCGTAGCCGCCGAGCTTGCCGGCTTCGAGCGCGCGCTTCGCAATCTGCGGCGGCTGCTGGCCGGCGACGATCGGCAACGTCGGAATGTCGAGGTCGCGGCCGAGCACGGCCAGCTGCTCCATCGCCGCCGGGCGATAGACGTCGAGCGAGGCCATCAGCACCTTGCGCTTGTCGCGCTGGACCAGGCGCCGTGCGAGCTTGGCGGTGGTGGTCGTCTTACCCGAGCCCTGCAGACCGACCATCATGATCGGCACCGGCGGCACGGAATTGACGTCGATGGTCTGGCTTTCGGCGCCGAGCGTGTTGATCAGCTCGTCATGGACGATCTTGACCACCATCTGGCCGGGGGTCACCGACTTGACGACGGTGGCGCCGATCGCCTGCTCGCGGACGCGTTCGGTGAAGCTGCGCACGACCTCGAGCGCAACGTCGGCCTCGAGCAGCGCACGGCGCACCTCGCGCATTGCGGCGTCGACGTCCTTTTCGGTCAGCGCCCCGCGCCCCGTCAGACGATCAAGAATGCCACCAAGCCGTTCCGACAGATTGTCGAACAATGCCGTTGTCCTGTTTTACCTCTCCCCGCCTGCGGGGAGAGGTCGCTGCGCCCTTGCGCGGCGGGTGAGGGGGTACGGGACTATCCACGCGCACCATGCGCGGAGAGAGCCCCTCACCCCGACCCTCTCCCCGCAAGAGCGGGGCGAGGCAGAAGAAAGTCCAAACACCTTTGCGCCCGAGGGCGCACAGCGCTGTCGGGCGTTGACCTCTGGCCTCCGGGGCCAGGCGGCGGGTCGAAAAGAAAGCCTTTCCGAGAAAGTGGCGGGGTTAAACGCCGCTCACGCCGAAAAGTCAAGGAAAGTTAGGGTGTCGGGATGCCATTTCTAGGGTAAGGTCTTGAAAACAGGAGGTTTCCGACGATGGGTTCCTTTTTCGGTGGTCCCGCCCATATAGCCGGTGATGTCTTGCCGTCCCACTCTCCCTGAAGCCTGCTTGTGCCGATCACCCGCCGAAGCCTGTTTCGACTGCTTGCCGGGACCGGCGGGCTGGTCGGTATTCCCCTCTGGATGTCCCGCATGAAGACCTATGACGGCCCCGCCTCCGACCATTTCAACGGCCTGCACTTCTTCGATCCGGACGGAGCGCCGCCGAAATCGCTGCGCGAGGTGCTGCGCTGGCAGTTCAGCGGCGGGCGGGAACGGGCGAAATGGCCGGATTGGGCCCCCAGCCCTCACGCCGACACGCCCCCAGAGCGGGTCGACGGCGGCAAGGTGCGGCTCTCGTTCGTCGGGCACGCCAGCTGGCTGATCCAGACCGGCGGCCTCAATATCCTGGTCGATCCCGTGTGGTCGACGCGGGTCTCGCCGGTCAATTTTGCCGGACCGAAGCGGCGCAACGACCCAGGCATCGCCTTCGACAAGCTGCCGAAGATCGATATCGTGCTGGTTTCGCACGGCCACTACGACCATCTCGACATCGCCACGCTGTCGCGGCTGGCCAAGAATTTTGCCCCGCGCGTGGTAACCCCACTCGGCAACGACGTGACGATGCGCAGTGCCGACTCTTCGATCAAGGTCGAGCCGTTCGACTGGCATGAGTGCGTCGAGCTCGGCGGCGGCATTGCCGTGCATCTGGTGCCGACACGGCACTGGACCGCGCGCGGCCTATTCGACCGCAACAAGGCGCTGTGGGCGAGCTTTGTGCTGGAGACGCCGGCTGGGAAAATCTACGTCGTCTGCGATTCCGGTTATGGCGATGGCAGGCATTTTCGCCGCGTCGCCCAGAAGCACGGCGCATTGCGGCTGGCGATTCTCCCGATCGGCGCCTACGAGCCGCGCTGGTTCATGCGCGATCAGCACATGAATCCGGAAGATGCGGTGAAGGCGCTCGCCGATTGCGGCGCGCAGCAAGCGCTCGGCCATCACCACGGAACGTTCCAGCTCACCGACGAAGCAATCGACGCGCCCGCCAAGGCGCTGGTCGAAGCGCTCGATGCTGCGAAGATTCCGCAGGAGCGGTTCGTCGCGATGAAGCCGGGGCAGGTGGTGGAGATTTAGCTCGGCTCGCGAACCAAACTCCGCGCGTCGTCCCGGATCTGCGCTTACGCTTGTCCGGGACGACAACTGAATACGTTGGGCGAGCTTGCGCGCCTTACTACTGCCCCGCCTTGATCGCCCAGCTCACATTCACCGTCACCGACAGCGTTTCCTCACCCGGCGCAACGGTAGCAGGCGCGGCCATCGGGGCTGTGGCCATGCGCCCCTTGAACAGCGGCATCGGAGCGCTGCCTTCGGAGACGCTGAGCGGCGCGCCGAGCGTGACGCCGGTGGCTTTGGCGTAGATCTCGGCCTTGCGGCGGGCGTCAGCGACGGCCTTCTCGCGGGCATCGTCGAGCAGCTTCGAGGCCTGCGTCACCTCAAACGAGATGTTGCCGATATCATTCGCGCCGGCGCCGACCAGCGTGTCGATGATGCCGGCGACTTTGGTCACGTCGCGGATCTTCACCGTGACACGATTGGAGGCGCGGAAGCTGACCACGGGCGAGGCGCCGTTAGAACGGTTCGGCGCATATTGCGGCTGCAGTGACAAGCGCGAGGTCTGATAATCCTTCTCGGCAATCCCGGTGCCCTTCAACGCCAGCAGCACCTTGCCCATCGCGGCGTTGTTGGCATCGGACGCTTCCTTCGCCGATTTGGCGTCATTGGCAACGCCGGCATCGATTTGCGCGAGATCGGGCGCCGCCGAGATCGTCGCCTCGCCACTGACGGTGATGGCGGACGGAAAATCGTCGGCAAGCGCGGGCGCTGCGAGCAGCGTGGCGACGAAAATGGCGGCAAGGGCGGCAGGCTTTTTCATCGATCTTACTTCAGCGGCACGAAAACATTGATCACCAGCTTGTCCTCAGCCGTCTTCAGGGGATCGGTGAGGTACTCCTCGATGAAGGTGTCCTTGGCTTCCAGCTTCTTGTCGTCGAGGTGATTGGTGATCGCCTCATAGGTGTTGTCCATGTTGTCGTAGGAGCCGCGATGGACGAATTTCAGCGCCTTGCCCTCCGGCGATTTGCCGATGCTCATGTCCTTGGGCAGCTTCTGCGGGTCCTGGTCGACCGGGATCTCGGCGAGGAAGGTGAAGCCGGTGTCGTCGGTCGAGGTGTAGACGATCATCGAATTGCCGGCGTGCTTGATGCCTTGCTTGTCCAGCAGCGCGTTCAGCGCCTTGAAGGCATCAACCAGGGTGTCGAAGGCGGAATCCCAATTGGCGGTGCCCTTGACCATCACGACCTTCTTGGCCTCGAGCGTGGTCTCCAGGCCAAAGGGATCGGCGGTCTGCACCGGCGCGGGAGCGGCGGCCGCGGCGGGCGGCGATGCCGCCGGGGTCGGTGAGGCGCTGGCCGCAGGCGATGGTCCCGGTGACGGGGTTGCCGCAGGCGCAGGCGAGGCGCTCGCAGCCGGCGAGGGTACGGCCGACGGGGCCGGCGAGGGGCTTGCCGAGGCAGCGGGCGCCGGGCTTGGGGTCTGAGCCAGGGCGCCCGAGAGGCCAAGCGACAAGGCCGCTGCCGGGATCAGCGCGGCCAGAGCGAGACGACGAAACCTAATCATTCTATTCTCCCCAAGGCCTTGGCGACCAAGGCCCAAATCCGGTCGCGCACCCCGGTTCGCGCGAACTGCGCCGTTCTAACACGCGAGCGCCAAATTCGTCCCATGACAGATGCGTCATGGCCATCCCCTTTGGCTGCCGCAGCCAAATCACTGGCCAAGCCGGCAACGATCGCCATATAAGACAGGCGAAATTCAGGAAATTTCATGAGCGCGCTGGCCAACCACGCATTTGCCAAGATGAACGGCATCGGCAACGAGATCGTCGTTGTCGACATGCGCGATTCTGCAGGCCGGGTCACGCCGGATGACGCCCGCTCGGTAGCCTCCGCGGACGGCGGCGTGCCCTATGACCAGCTCATGGTGCTGCAGAAGCCGCGGCTCGACGGCACTGAAGCCTTCATCAGCATCTACAACAATGACGGCTCGGAGGCCGGCGCCTGTGGCAACGGCATGCGCTGCGTGGTGCGTCGCATCTTCGAGAAGAGCGGGCAGACCACCGCGACCTTCGAGACCGCGGCCGGCCTGCTCAATGCCTGGCAGGGCCCGGCGCCCGATCTCTACACCGTGGACATGGGGGCGCCAAAGTTCGGCTGGCAGGACATTCCGCTCGCGGAAGAGTTCCGCGACACCCGCTACATCGAATTGCAGATCGGGCCGATCGACAATCCTATCCTGCATTCGCCGTCCGTGGTCAGCATGGGCAATCCACATGCGATCTTCTGGGTCGACAACGTCAATGCCTATGATCTCGAGCGCTTTGGTCCGCTCCTGGAAAATCATCCGATCTTCCCCGAGCGCGCCAACATCACGCTCGCCCATATCGTCGATCGCGAGCACATCACCATGCGGACCTGGGAGCGCGGTGCGGGTCTCACCCGGGCCTGCGGTTCGGCGGCCTGTGCGACCGCCGTTGCGGCTGCGCGCCTGAAGCGCACCGAGCGCAAGGTCGAGATGACGTTGCCCGGCGGCAAGCTCGGCATCGAATGGCGCGAGCGCGACGACCACGTGCTGATGACGGGCACGGCGACCTTCGAATATGAAGGCAAGTTCGATCCGGCGCTGTTCGCGCCGGTGGGCTGATGGGCGTCGACATCGTCACCTTCGGTTGCCGCCTCAACGCCTTCGAGGCCGAAGTGATCCGCCGCGAAGCGGAAGGCGCGGGGCTGTCAGACACCATCGTCATCAACAGCTGCGCCGTCACCAACGAGGCGGTGGCGCAGGCGCGGCAGTCGATCCGCAAACTGAAGCGCGAGCGGCCGGAAGCGCGCATCGTCGTCACCGGCTGCGCGGCGCAGACGCAAAGCGGCATGTTCGCCGACATGGCCGAGGTCGATCGCGTCGTCGGCAATGACGACAAGATGCGCGGCGATGCGTGGCGCGAGGCGCGCGATGCCTTCGATCTCGGCGCCAGCGAGAAGATCGCCGTCAGCGACATCATGACGGTGAAGGAGATGGCGCCGCATCTGATCGACGGCTATGCGAGCGGCCTGCCCCGCGTGTTCGTGCAGGTGCAGAACGGCTGCGATCATCGCTGCACCTTCTGCATCATTCCCTATGGCCGCGGCAATTCGCGCTCGGTGCCGATGGGCGCGGTGGTCGAGCAAGTCCGCACGCTGGTGGAGCGCGGTCATGCCGAGATCGTGCTGACCGGCGTCGATCTCACCAGCTACGGCGCCGATCTCCCGGGTGCGCCGAAGCTCGGCCTGCTGACCAAGCAGATCTTGCGGCACGTGCCGGAGCTGAAGCGGCTGCGCATCTCCTCGATCGATTCGATCGAGGCAGATGGGGATCTGCTCGATGCCATCGCCGATGATGCGCGGCTGATGCCGCATCTGCACCTGTCGCTGCAATCCGGCGACGACATGGTCCTGAAGCGCATGAAGCGGCGGCATTCGCGGAGCGATGCGATCGCGTTCTGCGATCAGGTGCGGCGCCTGCGCCCTGACATTGTCTTCGGCGCCGACATCATCGCGGGCTTCCCGACCGAGACCGAGGAGATGTTTTCGCGCTCCCTCGATCTGGTCGAGCAGTGCGGCCTGACGTTCCTGCACGTCTTTCCCTATTCACCGCGGCCCGGAACGCCGGCCGCGCGGATGCCGCAGGTTGCGGGGGGCGCGATCAAGGTGCGGGCGAAGCGGCTGCGTGCAGCGGGTGAGGCCGCGTTGCGGCTGCGGCTGCGGGCCGAGATTGGCGCAACGCGCGAGGTGCTGATCGAGAGCGACGGGCAGGGCCGGACCGAGCATTATCTGCCGGTGGCGATTGCGGGCGGGCGTGTGGGCAGTGTCGTGCCGCTGACAATCGTCGGCAATGATGGCGAGCGGCTAACGACGTAATCCGCTGTCGTCCCGGCGAAGGCCGGGACTCATACCGCGTGATCTATCGGTTGCGCGGGGTGCTTTAGTTCGTGAGGGTCCTACGACGCCCGCACCTGCCAGAAGCGCAGCGTGCGCAGCGCGTTCTCCGACGTCATGCGCGCAAAATTGCTTTGCGCTCGCGCAAGATCGGCCGGCTTCATCGCGCCGCTGGCGAAACGGCTTTCGAGCACGGCGACCGTGGTTTCCCAACTGAGCTGTGCCGCCTTGCACGGCACCAGCAGGCCGTCTTCGCGCAGGCTCTGCATCAGGGGGCGGATCACCTCGATGGTCGAGCCGGACAGTGCCGCCAGTGCGGCCACGGCCTCTTCATAGCGCCGCTGCCTGGCGAAGCCGAGCAGCGTTGCCTCGTTGAGCTGGCCGGCCGCTTTGAGATTCGCGATCGCCCGCTTGGCACCCTCGAAGTCACGGACGCCCGACATCTCGCGCTCGACGCCGACGGTGACCGCGGCGATCGCGCTCTGGATTTCCTCGAATAGATCGGGCGGCGCACGCGACAGCAGGCGGGTGCGAACGGCGTCAGTTGCGGAGCGCAGCAATCGGCGGCGCAGATCCGACGGCAGGTCGACGCGGACGCCGATGCTCACCGCGAGCTCGGGATCGCTCTCGGCCTGACCGACGATGATCGTGAATCCCTTTCCCGACATGCGCGCGCCCGGATTGGCGGCGAGACGCCGGTTGACGCTGGGATAGCGCCGCGCCAGCAGCGCGTCGGTGACGATCTCCTTCAGCCACCAACGCCCGGCGACCGCAAGCAGATGCGGCTCGCTTTTGTTGGAGGCGATTTTCACCAGCTCGCCGTCGTCGAGGCGCGCGGATTCCTGCAGTACGGGACCGGCGATGCGGATCTCGTCATTGTTGGCGAGACGGCGGATCACGGACGGCGGCGCCTGTGCGATCGGTGCGAGCTGGGCGCTGATCTCGGCGAGCGCAACGCGTGCGCCCATGTCGGCGATGGCGCGCAGCTCGATGGTTCCGATCAGGCGCTCGAGCACGTCGTCAAACAGCGCGATCTGCTCGTCGTTGAAGCTTCCGGCGGAGGACAGGAAGAGGTCGGTGACGCGTCGGGCGGTCTCCAGGCCCTTTTCCGGCGAGCCGGTCCGGATTGCGGACTCGACCTCGTCGATGATCGATAGCTCGGCCGTGGACATGACGCGTTGCTCGTCCTGAGCGGATGGGAGGCTTGTTCTAAGCAACCGCGATCATTAGCGACGAGCCCTGAATGTTTCGTAAACCATGGCGCTATGACCCTCACCCTGAGGGTCTAAAAGACTATTCCCCATGCCACCCGCAGGCGCGGAGCTTTTCGTGCATGTGGGGCGGGGCCGGTGCCACGACGCGGACCGGCTCCTTGTTCCGGGAGATCGGCACCACGATCTCGCGGGAATGCAGATGCAGTTTCGGCTCGCCGAAGCGCGGGCCGTTGCCGTAAATGTTATCGCCGAAGATCGGCCAGCCGGTCGCGGACGAATGCACCCGCAATTGGTGAGTCCGGCCGGTCACCGGTTCCATGGCGAGCCAGGTGAAACCCTCGCCCCGCCCCATCACCTTCCAGTTTGTGATGGCCTTCTGCCCCTCGGGATCGGGCTTCTGCCACCAGCCGCGCTCGGCATTGAGCCGGCCGAGGGGCATGTCGATGGTGCCTTCGCCTTCGGCCGGGCCGCCCTCGACCACGGTCCAGTAGGTCTTGCCGATCTTGCCGTGCTTGAAGAGGAGGCCGAGCGAAGCGGTGGCCTTGCGATGGCGGCCGAGCACGAGGCAGCCGGAGGTGTCCTTGTCCAGCCGGTGGGCCAGCACCGGCGGCCGCGGCAGGCCGAACCGGAGCGCGTCGAAGGAATCCTCCAGATTGGCGCCGCCCTTGGGGCCGCGATGCACCGGCAGGCCGGCCGGCTTGTTGATGACCAGCATCAGGCCGTCGCGATGAAGCACGCGGCCTAAAATCTCCTCAGCGGTCAATTCGGGAACATCGAGCAATTGCAAGACTTTCGGACAAGACTTTCGTTTGGGGGCCGGAACGGCTAACACACCCCCGCCATGAACGATACCACGTCAGATCCCCCCAAGCTGAGCTGGTGGCGCCGCCTGTCCAACGGACTGAAGCGGACCTCGTCCTCGCTCGGGACCGCGGTTGCCGATCTCGTCACCAAGCGCAAGCTCGACCGCGCCATGCTCGACGACATCGAGGACGTGCTGCTGCGCGCCGACCTCGGCACACAGGTCGCGGTGCGGATCGCGGACGCCGTCGGCACCGGGCGCTACGACAAGGCGATCTCGGCCGACGAGGTCAAGGACGTGGTCGCGACCGAGGTCGAGAAGGTGCTGGCGCCGGTGGCCAAGCCGCTCGAGATCGATACCGCCAAGAGGCCGTTCGTGATCCTCGTGGTCGGCGTCAACGGCTCCGGCAAGACCACGACCATCGGCAAGCTCTCGCAAAAATTCGCCTCCGAAGGCCGCAAGGTGATGCTGGCCGCCGGCGACACGTTTCGCGCCGCTGCGATCGAGCAGCTCAAGGTCTGGGGCGAGCGCACCAGGACGCCCGTGATATCAGGCGCGCAGGGCTCGGACTCGGCAAGCCTTGCTTTCAATGCGCTGACCGCGGCGAAAGAGCAGGCCATCGACGTGCTCTTGATCGACACCGCCGGTCGCCTGCAGAACAAGGCCGAGCTGATGAACGAGCTCGAGAAGGTCGTGCGCGTCATCCGAAAGGTCGACGCTTCGGCGCCGCATGCAGTGCTACTCGTGCTCGATGCCACCGTCGGCCAGAACGCGCTCTCGCAGGTCGAGGCCTTTCACCGCACGGCGGGCGTGACCGGTCTCGTCATGACCAAGCTCGACGGCACCGCGCGCGGCGGCATTCTGGTGGCGCTCGCGGAAAAATTCAAACTGCCGGTGCATTTCATCGGCGTCGGCGAAGGCGTCGACGATCTCGCGCCGTTCACCGCGCGCGATTTTGCCCGCGCGATCGCCGGAATCGAAAGCTAGAGAATGGACAAGACCCAGCCGCATCCGCTGTTCAAGCTTGCGACCGAGCTCGGTCCGCTGCTCGTGTTCTTCTTCGTCAACGCGAAGTTCAATCTGTTCGCCGCAACCGGCGCCTTCATGGTTGCGATCGTGGCGGCGATGATCGCCTCCTATGTGGTGACGCGCCACATTCCGATCATGGCGATCGTCACCGGCGTGATCGTGCTGGTGTTCGGCACGCTGACCCTGGTGCTGCACGACGAGACCTTCATCAAGGTCAAGCCGACCATCATCTACGGCCTGTTCGCCGCGATCCTCGGCGGCGGCCTGCTGTTCGGCCGCTCCTTCATCGCCGTGATGTTCGACCAGATGTTCAACCTGACCCCGCAGGGCTGGCGCATCCTCACGCTGCGCTGGGCGCTGTTCTTCGCCGGCATGGCGGTGTTGAACGAGGTGGTCTGGCGCACCCAGAGCACGGACTTCTGGGTGAACTTCAAGGTGTTCGGCGTGACCCCGCTGACCATGATCTTCGCCATCGCCCAGATGCCGCTGACGAAGCGCTATGGTGTCGAGCCGGTGTCGCTGGAGACCAGCGAGGCCGAGGCGGGAGACGTCAGGAAAGGGTGACGCCAGCTCCGGCCCGGGCTGCCGCGACCAAAGCGTATTCACGCTGACGTGCACTTCGTGTGCTCTGTTGATCGCTGCCGGTCGGATTCTTCATCGCTCCCTAACCGCAAGCTGAGATTGTTCAGCTCTTTACCTTGCCTGAAAGGCCGCAGGCGATAGCCTTCCGTCGTGAAGTGGATCGCGATCCGATCTGCGGATTGAGCCCGTAGACCCGAGCAGGGCACGCCGGAGGACCCGGTGGTGAGCGCAAAACAGGACCAGACTGCTGAACACCTGGTTCAGTATCTTCGGCAGCTCGCTCCGCAGGTCCGATGCCGCCTGCTGGCCGAGCTGGAACGGCTGCATCTCCTCGGCGAGGATATTCCGCATTCCGAGCCGTTGATCGCGGCGCTGCGTGCCGAGTTCCGTAACACCGGCCAGAATCATTATCGCGTCGGAAATCCCTCACGCTACTTCTTCGAGCCGATCGAGCCGGTCCTGGTGGACAGGGCGCCGGAGCGGGCCAATCGCGGCCAGATCGCCCGAGGATCACTGGCTCCGATCTGGAGCCTTGTGACGGAGCAATTGCTGCGCAGCATGGCCGCCGACTACATCGCCGATGCGAAGGATGTCATCTCTGCCGACAGGCAGGGCGAGGCGCGGCAGATGGCCCGCGCGTTCCAGAAGAAGGTCTTGATCTCTCTCAACGGCCTGCTTGGCTCTGCCGACGGGGCCGCCAGCATTCGCGATGGGTTGATGGCCTATACCAGCTCGCATGCGACGTTCGACGATCTGAAGAAGATGCTGCGCTACCTCGACATGCAGCGGGAGCTCGAGGATTTTGGCGGTGCGCTCGCGCCGAAGATTGCCCGGCTCGAGGGCGCCAGCCTTTCCAAGGTCCTCGGCCTCCTGAGCGCGCTCAAGGCCAAGAGCATCGATGCCGTGCCGTTCGCGCTCACGATCGTCGCAAGGCGTCTGGAAGCTCCTTGGGAGCTGCTGTCCGTCGCGACCGCTCCGGCCGACGACAGGGCTGCGGCGCGAATCGCGGCGTCCCCCTTCGCGATTGCGGTTTCGATGGTGATCGATCAGATCGAGGAGAAGCACCTCCTCTTGCTCTTCGCGCTCAGGAACAATCGTCCGGTACGGGCCAGGGAGATCGTTGGTGAGATCTACCGGATCGAGGAGGCGCTAAGAACTCAGATCGAGCTCAAAGGATCCGACTGGGCCCGGCAGCTGGATGACCTGATGAGCGCCGTCCAGGCCGCCGTCGACGCGGAGATCAGCACCATTCCGGGCGATCACCGGCACCTGACGCACATTCTGGAATCGCCGCGGTTGCGTCCGGACCATTCCTTTGGTCACAAGGTCGGCCACATGTTCGAGAAGGGCTGGGATGTCGTGGCCGGCTTGCTGGCAGGCAACACGGATCAAACGCCGCGATAATTTTGCTGAGCTCAGGCCGCGGAGGAGCTTGTCCGCGCCGTGGTCAGCTTCCTGCTTTGAGCGCCTTGTCGAGCTCGGGCATGAGCACGGCTTTGAGATTGTCCGGCGTGATCGGGCCGACGAGCTTGTAGACGATCGTGCCTTCGCGGCCGACGACGAACGTCTCCGGCACGCCATAGACGCCCCATTCGATCGAGGCGCGGCCATTGGCGTCGGTGCCGACGCGGCCGAACGGGTTGCCGTAGCGCCCGAGGAAGCGCCGCGCGTTGTCGGGCGTGTCCTTGTAATTGATGCCGACGAGCTGGAAGCGCTTGTCCTTGGCGAGCTCCGTCAACAGCGGCGCCTCGTCATGGCACGGGACGCACCAGGAGGCCCAGACGTTGACGAGGCTGACCTTGCCCTTGAAGGCAGCAGGGTCGAGACCCGGCACTTGCGCGCTCTCGGCCTGCAACCCCTCGAGCGGTGGCAAATTGGTCTGCGGCGCCGGCCTCCCGATCAGCGCCGAGGGAATCCGCGAGGGATCGCCGTTGCCGAGCTTGAACCAGAACAGCACGGCAAGCCCGAGGAAGGCGAGCAGCGGCAGCACCATCAGAAAGGTGCGGCGCGGCGCCGTCGCGGAGGTCGATTGATCGCTCATGGTGTGTCCGTTGCGCTGCGGCCCGAGCGGCGGGTGATGCCGCTGCGCTCGAGCTCGCGCAAACGCTCCGTCTGGTTGCGATAGTCGAGCACGATCCAGCCGATCAGGAGCACGACCACGATGGCTGCCGCAACATAGGACGTCACGATGAAGGACGCATAGGGACCGAGCGACATGATCATGCAGCCCCTTTTGAAGCGTTCTCTTGATGCGAACCGGTCCCCACTTCGCTGGAAAACGCGACGCGGCTCGCCTGCATCATCTGCAAGGAGCGCACGCGCCGGCGCAAAATCTCGTTGCGCATGGCGGCCAAATGAAGCGTGACGAACAGCAGCGTGAATGCGACGGCCATCACCAGCAGCGGAATCAGGAACGATTTGTCGAGCGTCGAGCCGCCCATGCGCATCACCGAGGCCGGCTGATGCAGCGTGTTCCACCAGTCGACCGAGAATTTGATGATGGGAAGATTGAGCGCGCCGACCAGCGTCAGCACCGCCGCGGCACGCGCCGCGCGCGAGGGGTCTTCGACCGCGCGCCAAAGCGCCATCAGGCCGAGATACATCAGGAACAGGATCAGCACCGAGGTCAGCCGCGCATCCCATTCCCAATAGGTGCCCCACATCGGCCGGCCCCACAGCGAGCCCGTCAGCAGCGCCAGGAAGGTGAAGGCTGCGCCGATCGGTGCGGCGGCTTTGGCGGCGACGTCGGCGAGCGGATGTCGCCACACCAGGGTGCCGAGCGAGGCCATGCTCATCACGCCCCAGACGAACATCGACAGCCACGCATTGGGCACGTGGATGAACATGATCTTCACGGTCGCGCCCTGCTGATAATCGTCGGGCGCAAGCGCAGTTTGATAGAGGCCGATCGCGAGCAGGACGACGGTCGCAGCCGCGAGCCAGGGCAGCACCCGCGCTGAGAGCGCGAGGAACCTTGTGGGGTTGGCGAGGTCGATCAGCGACATGGTATCCTGATAATCACCGGGAGCTGCTCACGCAATCAGCATGAAAGCGCGCAGCGAAAGTTGATCGGGGTCAAGGCAACCGGCCCATTTCAGTCCAGTCCATGCTTCAGGCTCGCGGCCGCCGCGAACGGACCGATCACGAGGCTGACCAGCGACAGCGCGCAGAGGATCGAGAACGGTGCGCCGAACGTCATGGGGCCGACGATCACGGCCTGCGAGGCCGCGACGCCGAAAATCAGCACGGGAATCGACAGCGGCAGCACCAGCACGGCCATCAACAGCCCGCCGCGATGCAGCGTCACCGCCAGCGCCGCGCCGATCATCCCGGTAAATGTCAGCGCAGGCGTGCCCGCCAAAAGCGTCAGCGCCACCGCGCCGGTTGCGACCATGTCGAGGTTGAGCAGCAGGCCGAGCACGGGGGTTGCGACAATCAGCGGCAGGCCCGCGGCCAGCCAATGCGCCAGCGCCTTGGCGGCGCAGGCCAGCTCCAGCGGCGTCCGGCTCATCGTGATCAAATCGAGCGAGCCGTCTTCGTGGTCGGCCATGAACAGGCGATCCAGCGTCAGCAGGCTCGCCAGCAGCGCGCCAAGCCAGAGGATCGCAGGTCCGAGCCGCGACAGCAGCGCCAGGTCCGGTCCGACCGCGAACGGCATCAGAACGACCACGGTCAGGAAAAACAGCACACCGATCAGCGCCCCACCGCCGACGCGGAGCGCGATCCGGATGTCCCGGCGGATCAGGGCGGAGAGGGCGGTCATTGGGGGGGCCTTTCCGCGGGGTAGACATGAAAGCCCGGCTCGTCCCACAGGCATGCTGCGCTCGCTCCCCCGCTTGCGGGGGAGGGTTGGGGAGAGGGTGTCTCGACAACGAAGACTCCCGCGGAGGAGAGAACCCTGACCCGGCGCTGTGCGCCGACCTCTCCCGCGAGCGGGAGAGGCAAGGGAGCCCGCGGCGATGACCTCGTCGCGGGTGCAAGAGCGCAGTTCTGCCGCTCGAAAAACTGAGGGTCCGCGATCCTCATGCCGCCCCCCCGATCCGCAACTCTCGCGATTCGATCCCCAGCGGCGCATGGGTGGCCGCGATGATCATCCCGCCACGGGCGAGGTGCTCCCGCATCAGGCCGCCGAACATGTCCTGGCCGGCGACGTCCAGCGCGTTGGTCGGCTCGTCCAGCAGCCAGACCGGGCGGCGGACCGTCAAGAGGCGGGCCAGCGAGAGCCGGCGGCGCTGGCCGGCGGATAGGAAGCCCGCGGGCAAATGGGTGGCGTGGTCGAGCCCGACGGTGGCGAGACTCTCCGCCGCCTCACGCCGCTCGCCGCCGAGAAAATCAGCCCAGAATGCCAGGTTTTCAGCCACGCTGAGCGCCGGCTTCAGGGCATCGCGGTGGCCGAGATAGTGGCATTGCTCCGGTAGCGTCAGCTCGGCATCGCCCCCGTCGAGCGCGATCGTGCCGCCCGCCGGAACGAGCAGGCCGGCGATCAGCCGCAACAGCGAGGTCTTGCCCGATCCGTTGCGGCCCACGACCGCCACGGCTTCGCCGGACGCGGCCCCGAAATCGAGCCCGGAAAAAACCTCGCGCCCGCCGCGCACGCAAGCGACCCCGCGTCCGGACAGCTGCATCTTGCCTCGTACCAAACCGTTCAAAGCCGGGCCTCAGGAAAACTTGGGGTAGCGCATCAGAATTTGTGGCTCGCGACTTGCTGGGTTCGATTGTGGCTGTGGCGGCGCGGTTAGAAAGCTTCTATAAGCCCGGAACTACTTGATGCAGCAACTCAACCTGCCCCTGCAAGCGACCCAGCCGGAATCGCTGACGGTGTTAAAATACCCCTTGCCGGGTATAACTAACAATTGGGATTTCCTACATGACCTCGCTCGACAGCTTCAAATGCAAAAAGACCCTCAAGGTCGGCGCCAAGACCTATGTCTATTACAGCCTGCCCACGGCCGAGAAGAATGGTCTGAAGGGAATTTCGAAACTTCCCTATTCGATGAAGGTCCTGCTCGAGAACCTGCTCCGCAACGAGGACGGCCGCTCGGTCAAGAAGGAAGACATCGTCGCGGTGTCGAAGTGGCTGCGCAAGAAGTCGCTGGAGCATGAGATCGCCTTCCGTCCGGCGCGCGTGCTGATGCAGGACTTCACCGGCGTGCCGGCCGTGGTCGATCTCGCCGCGATGCGCAACGCGATGCAGAAGCTCGGCGGCGATGCCGAGAAGATCAACCCGCTGGTCCCCGTCGATCTCGTCATCGACCACTCCGTGATCGTGAACTTCTTCGGCGACAACAAGGCCTTCGGCAAGAACGTCGCTGAAGAGTACAAGCAGAACCAGGAGCGCTACGAGTTCCTGAAGTGGGGCCAGAAGGCGTTCTCGAACTTCTCGGTCGTGCCGCCCGGCACCGGCATCTGCCATCAGGTCAATCTCGAATATCTCTCCCAGACGGTGTGGACCAAGAAGGAGAAGATGACGGTCGGCAAGAAGACCGGCACCTTCGAGGTCGCCTATCCGGACTCGCTCGTCGGCACCGACTCGCACACCACCATGGTCAACGGTCTCGCCGTGCTCGGTTGGGGCGTCGGCGGCATCGAGGCGGAAGCCTGCATGCTCGGCCAGCCGCTGTCGATGCTGCTGCCCAATGTGGTTGGCTTCAAGCTGAAGGGCGCGATGAAGGAAGGCGTCACCGCGACCGACCTCGTGCTGACCGTCACGCAGATGCTGCGCAAGCTTGGCGTGGTCGGCAAGTTCGTCGAGTTCTTCGGCCCCGGCCTCGACAACCTCTCGGTTGCCGACAAGGCGACCATCGCCAACATGGCGCCCGAATATGGCGCGACCTGCGGCTTCTTCCCGGTTGATGCGGCCGCGATCGACTATCTCAAGACCTCCGGCCGTGCCGCACCGCGCGTTGCGCTGGTGCAGGCCTATGCGAAGGCGCAAGGGCTGTTCCGCACCGCCAAGTCGGCTGATCCCGTGTTCACGGAAACGCTGACGCTCGACCTCGCCGACGTCGTGCCGTCGATGGCCGGCCCGAAGCGTCCCGAAGGCCGCATCGCGCTGCCGTCGGTCGCCGAAGGTTTTTCGCTCGCACTCGGCACGGAGTACAAGAAGGCCGAGGAGCCGGCGAAGCGCTTTGCCGTCGAGGGCAAGGACTTCGAGATCGGCCATGGCGATGTCGTGATCGCCGCGATCACGTCCTGCACCAACACCTCGAATCCGAGCGTGCTGATCGGCGCGGGCCTGCTCGCACGTAACGCCGCCGCGAAGGGCCTCAAGGCCAAGCCGTGGGTGAAGACTTCGCTCGCCCCGGGCAGCCAGGTGGTCGCGGGCTATCTCGCCGATTCCGGTCTGCAGAAAGATCTCGACAAGGTCGGCTTCAACCTGGTCGGCTTCGGCTGCACCACCTGCATCGGCAATTCCGGCCCGCTGCCGGAGGAGATCTCGAAGTCGATCAACGACAACGGCATCGTGGCCGCCGCCGTGCTGTCCGGCAACCGCAACTTCGAAGGCCGCGTCTCGCCGGACGTGCAGGCGAACTATCTCGCCTCGCCGCCGCTGGTCGTCGCCCACGCGCTCGCCGGCAGCGTCACCAAGAACCTCGCCGTCGAGCCGCTCGGTGAAGGCAAGGACGGCAAGCCGGTGTACCTGAAGGACATCTGGCCGACGACCAAGGAGATCAACGCCTTCATGAAGAAGTTCGTGACCGCGTCGATCTTCAAGAAGAAGTATGCCGACGTGTTCAAGGGCGACACCAACTGGCGCAAGATCAAGACGGTCGAGAGCGAGACCTATCGCTGGAACATGTCTTCGACCTACGTGCAGAACCCGCCCTACTTCGAAGGCATGAAGAAGGAGCCGGAGCCGGTCACCGACATCGTCGAGGCGCGCATCCTCGCGATGTTCGGCGACAAGATCACCACCGACCACATCTCGCCGGCCGGTTCGATCAAGCTCACCTCGCCCGCGGGCAAATATCTCAGCGAGCACCAGGTGCGTCCTGCCGACTTCAATCAGTACGGCACGCGCCGCGGCAATCATGAAGTGATGATGCGCGGCACCTTCGCCAACATCCGCATCAAGAACTTCATGCTGAAGGGCGCGGACGGCAACATTCCGGAAGGCGGTCTGACCAAGCACTGGCCCGACGGCGAGCAGATGTCGATCTACGACGCTGCGATGAAGTATCAGCAGGAGCAGGTGCCGCTGGTCGTGTTCGCCGGTGCCGAATACGGCAATGGCTCCTCGCGCGACTGGGCTGCGAAGGGCACGCGTCTGCTCGGCGTGCGCGCCGTGATTTGCCAGAGCTTCGAGCGCATCCATCGCTCCAACCTGGTCGGCATGGGCGTGCTGCCGCTGACTTTCGAGGACGGTACCTCGTGGTCGTCGCTCGGCCTGAAGGGCGACGAGAAGGTCACGCTGCGTGGCCTGGTCGGCGACCTGAAGCCGCGCCAGAAGCTCACCGCGGAGATCGTGTCCGGCGACGGTTCGTTGCAGCGCGTTTCGCTGCTCTGCCGCATCGATACGCTGGACGAGCTCGATTACTACCGGAACGGCGGCATCCTGCACTATGTGCTGCGCAAGCTCGCGGCCTAAGCGCGAATTTGTGAACGGTGGCTCACTGCGACGTGAGTAGAAGGTTAAACGAAGGCGGCCTATCACAAGGCCGCCTTCGCGCGTTTGCGGCATGTTTCAGATGGGCTCGCCCGGCGGAAATCCCGCTGAGACGGTTGAATATGCCGCGCCCCGTAAGACTACGGTGACCATCAGGCGATAAGCTTTCCCCAACGAATGACGATGTGTGACGTTCGACATGACAGCAATGACGGCTCCTAATCTGATTTCGCGCTGGTCCGGTGCACTCTGGTCGGGAGCCCTCGGTATCTGCGCCATCGTCGCCATCATCCGTCCCGCCGAGGCCGATCCCCGCGCCGTGGTCGAACTCTTCACCTCCCAGGGCTGCTCCTCCTGCCCGCCCGCCGACAAGGTCATCGGCGACCTCGCCAAGGATCCCTCGATCATCGCGCTGAGCATGCCGATCGATTATTGGGACTATCTCGGCTGGAAGGACACGCTGGCGGATTCACGTTTCTCGGCCCGGCAGCGCGCCTATTCGCGCATGCGCGGTGACCGCGAGGTCTATACGCCGCAAGTCGTCGTCAACGGCGCGACGCATGTCATCGGCAGCGATCGCGCCGGCATCGAGACCGCGATCGGCAAGACCGATATGGGCATGGGCGTCATGAGCGTGCCCGTGACGATGTCGCTGGCGGGCAAGCAGATCAACGTGTCGGTGGCCGCGAGCAAGGAGCCGGCAGTCTCGCATGGCGAGGTCTGGATCTGCTCGATCGCGAAATCGGTGCCGATCGAGATCGGCCGCGGCGAGAACCGCGGACAGCAGATCACCTACCACAACGTCGTGCGCAATCTGCTCAAGGTTGGCGACTGGAACGGACATCCGGAAAGCTGGACCGTGCCGCTCGAGAACTTGACGTCGCGCGACGGCGTCGACGGCGCGGTGGTTTACGTCCAGGATGGCAGCCGCGAGAAGCCGGGTGCGATGCTCGGTGCGGCGTACACGTCGCTGCATTGAAGCAAGCGCTCAGATCGCCTCCGCAAAACTCGTCTTCGTCATTCCGGGGCGCTTCGTGCGCCCCGCAATGACGGTGGTGCGAAACATCCCGACACAAACAAAAAAGGACCAACTCGCGTTGGCCCTCCTTGTCGCGCGTACAGACCCGATCCTGTCCGACCCCGGGGGGCTGGGGGCTGAGGAATCCGGAACCGAAAGGACCGGGTCAACGCACACAGGTCTTTTCGCAGTGCAGGGCGGCAGGCGATGGGCGGAAAAGCGGCGATCCTGTGATTCCTGCTAACGATCCCGTGACGGTTTGCCGCTGAGAAGTTCCACCGTTGCGTGTGTCATGCTCCGCACCGGATCGGCGAGGCGAGGGTCTTCAAGGGACCGATCAAGAGCCTCTTGCGGCGGGGAACAGTTGGCGCAATCATGCAATTGTCATGATCCGCGGTTCCGGGGACGGTCTTCGCGGAGGCGGTCATGCTGATGCGACAGGAGGCGCCCCATGAGTTTGACGTCGGAGGATGCCGACCCGAGCGAGCAGCGCGCAGTGGCGCGCCCTGCCACTGCGAATGCCCAGCCGAGCGGTGTGACGTTCAACCGGCTCGAGCTGAACCGAATTCTCAATCTGTACGGCCGCATGGTCGCCGACGGCGAGTGGCGTGACTATGCCATCGACTTCCTCAAGGACCGCGCGGTGTTCTCGGTCTATCGCCGCGCCTCCGAAGTGCCGATCTACCGGATCGAGAAGGATCCGCGGCTCGCCCGCAAACAGGGCATGTACAGCGTGATCTCGGCAACCGGCCTGATCCTGCGCCGCGGCCACGAGCTCGACCGCGTGCTGCTGGTGATCGACCGCAAACTGGCGGTGGTGTGACGACCTCCGGTCGTCATTCCGGGGCGCGACGAAGTCGCCAACCCGGAATCTCGCTCCGCAATACGCGCACATAACCTCTGGATTCCGGGCTCGCGCTTCGCGCGCCCCGGAATGACGGGTGCTTTACTTCCCCGGCACCGTCTTCGCGCCCTCGCCGAGATCGCGCTGCATCATCACCGTGTCGAGCCAGCGGCCGAATTTCAGGCCGACATTCGGGTGCGTGCCGATCATCCTGAAGCCGCCTTTGGTGTGCACGCCGATCGAGCCGGCATTGGCGGAATCGCCGATCACCGCGATCATCTGGCGGAAACCGCGTGCCTCGCATTCGGTGATCAGCCGCTCCAGCAGCTTTGAGCCGATGCCGCGGCGGTGAAAGCTCGGATCGAGATAGATCGAGTTCTCGACCGTGAAGCGGTAGGCGGGGCGGGGTCGGTAGGCGCCGGCATAGGCGTAGCCGGCGACGCGGCCGTCGAGGATGGCGACGAAATAGGGATAGCCGCCATCGACCAGCGCGCGATAGCGGCGCGTCATCTCGGCGAGGTCGGGCGGCTCCAGCTCGAACGTTGCGGTGCCCTCACGGACGGCCTGCTGGTAGATGGCGGTGACGGCGGGGAGGTCGGCCTCAAGGGTGGGCCTGATTTCAGGTGCGGACATGGGGGGAGATTAGCAGGGGCCTTATTGTGAGCAACGCCATTTCCGCATGCGTCATGGCCGGGCTCGTCCGGCCATCCACGTTCTTCTGCATGGTGGCTGAAAAATTCGTGGATGCCCGGGACAAGCCCGGCCATGACAGAGACCCCCAAACAAAAACCCCGGCCTCGCGGCCGGGGTTCGTGTCCGTTCTGTCCGGTCTTGCGCTTAGTCGCGCTGGCCGAGGAGCTGCAGCAGCAGCGTGAACAGGTTGATGAAGTTCAAGTACAGCGACAGTGCACCGGTGATGGCCGCGCGCTCTGCGATGTCACCGCCGGCCGAAGCGTAGCCGTAGATGTAGTCGTTCTTCAGCCGCTGCGTATCCCAGGCGGTGAGGCCCGCGAACACCAGCACGCCGACCACCGAGACGATGAACTGCAGCGCCGTGCTGGCCAGGAACAGGTTGACCAGGCTCGCGATGATGATGCCGATCAGGCCCATGAACAGGAACGAGCCCATGCCGCTCATGTCACGCTTGGTGGTGTAGCCGTAGAGGCTGAGCGCACCGAAGGTCGCCGCGGTGATGAAGAACACCCGCACGATCGAGGTGTGCGTGTACACCAGGAAGATCGAGGACAGCGAGATGCCCATCAGCGCCGAGAACACCCAGAACAGGATCTGGGCGGTCGAGGGGGCGAGACGGTTGATGCCGGCCGAGATCACGAACACCATGGCGAGCGGCGCCAGCATGAACAGATATTTCAGCGGGCTCACGAACATCGCGTAGCCGAACGGCGTCAGGAACAGCTTGCCGACGCGCACGGCTTCCGGAGTCGGAACGTCGGTCACGGCAGCCATGTAAACGCCAAGCGCGGCCAGGCCGGTGATGGCGAGGCCAATGCTCATGTAATTGTAGATGCGCAGCATGTAGGCGCGCAGACCGGCGTCGACCGTCGCGGCGTCAACACGCCCGGCGGCCCGGCCGAAAGGAGAAGCGTAATTGCGGTCTAGGTCCGACATGGTCGAATTCCCGTTGGTTGGTCCGGTTCCGGCACGAGGGTCGCCATGCCGCCGGTTCGTCAAAATTCTATCTCGGGCACCGATGTCTGCCGACATTAATTTTGGCTAACAATCGGGGCTCCGAACCCATCCGATATGTGGGAAACTAACACATTCGCTGCAACCGTCCACGCGCGGCCGAATGTCGCCCTCCACCTGCATTCCTGACGAGAACCTGACAAGCAGACGTGGTTAACCGCAGGAATCGTGCGATTTCGATCCAGTGCCGCCAACCGCTACCTTTTGTCACAAATTCCGCAACACCGTGGCGGGCTTCTTGTTCAACGCCAGGAGCGTGCCGGCGAGCCCAAGCCCGACCGTGACGACCAGGGCGGCCGCGACCACGCCCGCTGCGCTGCCGGCCTGCCAGACGAAAGTCAGCGTCATCAGCCGCGTCACGATCATCCAGGCTGCGATGCTGCCGGCGATCACGCCGAAGACGGCGGTGGCAAAGCCGATCAGGAGATATTCGAGCGCGTAGGCGCCGAGCAGCCGCAGCCGCGTGGCGCCGAGCGTCTTCAGGATCACCGCATCATAGACCCGGTGGCGATGGCCGGCGGCGAGCGCACCGCCGAGCACCAGGATCGCCGAGATCAGGGTCACGGCGCTGGCGCCGCGAATCGCGAGCGCGAGATTGGTCACGACCGAGCCGACGGTTTCCATCACCTCGCGCACGCGCACGCTCGTCACCATCGGAAAGGCGTCGGCCACCTGCTTGATGATCTTGCCGTCGCCGGACGCATCCCCGCCGGCTTCGGTCAGCGTCGCGATGTGGGTATGCGGTGCGCCCTTGAAGGCGTTGGGCGAGAACACCAGCACGAAATTGATGCCGAGCCCCTGCCAGTCGATGGTGCGCAGATTGCCGATTTTCGCCGGGATGTCGCGGCCGAGCACGTTGACGACGATTTCGTCGCCGAGCTTGAGGCCGAGCCCGTCGGCGATCTTCTTCTCCATCGAGACCAGCGGCGGTCCGGAATAGTCCGCACGCCACCACTCGCCTTCGACCACCTTGGAGCCCTTCGGAAGCTCGCCGGTATAGGTCAGGCCGCGATCGCTTTGTAGCACCCATTCGGAATCGGTGGTGGGCTTGAGGTCTTCGGCGCGCACCCCGCCGGCGGCGACGATGCGCCCGCGCAGCATCGGCACGTCCTCGACCTTCGCACCAGGGGCGATCTGGCGCAGATAGCCGTCGAACTCGGCGGCCTGCGGGCTCGGAATGTCGATGAAGTAGAACGACGGCGCTCGATCGGGCAGCGCGGCGAGAAACTGCCGGCGCAGATTGCCGTCGATCTGGGTGATGGTGACGAGCACGGCGAGGCCAAGGCCAAGCGACAGCACGACCGACGGCGTCAGCGCGCCCGGCCGGTGGATGTTGGCGATCGCCAGCCGCAGCATGGTGAAGCGCGTGCGCGGCAGACGCCGCGCGATCGCCATCAGCACGGCGGCGACGCCGCGCAGCACTGCGAACACGACGACGGAGGAGACCACGAACACCGCGGCGATGCGCTTGTCGAAGGACAGTCCGATCACCACGGCGACGAGCAGCGCGACGACGACGGCCATCAACACGAGATAGCTCCAGCGCGGGCGATGCCATTCCGAGCTGATGGTGTCGCGGAACAGCGCGGCGACCGGGACGTCATGCACGCGTCCGAGCGGCCACAGCCCGAAGGCGAGCGCGGTCAAGAGGCCGTAGACGAAGGACAGCGCGAGCTCGTCGGCATGCACGGCCGGCACCACCGGCAGCGGCAGCAGTTTTCCGAACAGGCCGACGATGGCAAACGGCATCACCGCGCCGAGCGCGAGGCCAATGACGGAGCCGATCGCGGCGAGCAGGACGACCTGCGCGAGATAGATGCCGAACACGTCGCGGCCCGTCGCGCCCACGGCCTTGAATGCCGCGATGACCTCGAGCCGGCGGTCGATATGGCTCTTCACCGCGTTGGCGACGCCGACACCGCCGACGAGGAGCGCCGCGAGGCCGACCAGGGTCAGGAATTGCGTGAAGCGGCCGATATTGCGCTCGAGCTGCGGCGAGGCATTGGAGCGGCTGCGGACCTCCCAGCCGGCCTGCGGCGCGGCGTTGCGCGCATCCGCGATGAAAGCGTCGGTGGCGCGGTCGCTGTTGGCGGTGTCAGGCAGTTTGACGCGGTAGACCCAGCGCACCAGGCTGCCGGGCTGGATCAGGCCGGTGGCGCGCAAGGCCGCCTCGCTGATCAGGAAGCGCGGACCAAAACCGATGCCGCCGGCGAGCTTGTCGGGCTCGGCCTCGACGCTCGAGCGGATCTGGAAGGTCGCAGATCCAATGGTGACGCGGTCGCCGACCTTCAGCGAGAGCCGCGCCAGCAGCGTCGGATCGGCGGCCGCGCCGAATGCGCCGTCACGCACCGCGAGCAGATCGGACAACGGCAGCGGCGGCGCCAGCGTCAATTGGCCCAGCATCGGATAGGTGTCGTCGACCGCCTTCATCTCGACCAGCGCCAGCTTGCCGTCGGCCGAGCGCGCCATGCCGCGCAGGGTGGCCGCTGTCGAGACCGTGCCGCGCGAACGCAGGAAGGCGACTTCCTCCGGTTTCGCCTCGCGCTGGAACAACACGAACGACACGTCGCCGCCGAGCAACGTGCGGCCCTCACGTGCGAGGCCGTCGCTCAGGCTCGCCGAGACCGAGCCGACGCCGGCAATCGCCATCACGCCGAGCGCGATGCAGGCGATGAAGACGTAGAAGCCGCGCAGGCCCCCGCGCAATTCGCGCAAGGCATAACGCAGCGACAAGGCAATGCCGTTCGGCTTCGCAAACGGTTCGACGGCGATGCTCATGCTTTGGTCGTCTGCGTGTCGATGCGGCCCGAGCGCAGCCGGATCACGCGATCGCAGCGATGCGCGAGCGAGGAATCGTGCGTGACCAGCACCAGCGTCATGCCGCGCTCGGCATGCTTGGTGAAGAGCAGATCGACGATCTGCTTGCCGGTGGCCTCGTCGAGATTGCCGGTCGGTTCATCGGCGACGAGGATGGCGGGATCGGGCGCCAGCGCGCGCGCGAGCGCGACGCGCTGCTGCTCGCCGCCGGAGAGTTGCGTCGGATAATGATGCAGGCGATCGCCGAGCCCGACCGATTGCAGCTCCTCGGCCGCGCGCTTGCTGGCGTCGGGATTGCCGGCGAGCTCGAGCGGCACGGCGACATTCTCCAGTGCCGTCATGGTCGGGATCAGATGGAAGGACTGGAAGACGATGCCGACCTGGCGGCCGCGGAAGCGGGCCAGCGCGTCCTCGTCGAGGGCATTGAAAGGCGTGCCGTTGACTACCACCTCTCCGCTATCAGGACGCTCCAGCCCCGCCATCACCATCAGCAGCGTGGATTTGCCCGAGCCTGACGGGCCGATCAGGCCGATCGTCTCCCCCGAGCCGACGCGCAAGCTGATATCCTTGAGGATGTGAACGCGTGCCGCGCCCGACCCCAATGACAGATTGACGTTGGAGATGGCGATGGTGTCCGGCACGGTGCCGGCGAGCGAAGAGGTTTCGATGCGACTGTCCATGGTCCGGTCATATGGCAACTCCGCTGGCGCGGTCGAGAGGCGTTACGGATTGTTCATGCACATAGCCGTGTTGATGCTCGCTTTGATGACGCTCGCCCATCCGGCTTGGGCGGACACGACAAAACCGATCAAGCTTGTCGTTTTAGGCGATTCCTTGAGTGCCGGTCTCGGCCTCCCGGCCCAGGATGCGTTTCCGGCCAAGCTGCAAAAAGCCTTGCAGGCCAAAGGTATAGCCGTCGACATGACCAATGCCGGCGTGTCGGGTGACACCTCGTCCGGCGGCCGCGACCGGCTCGACTGGTCGGTGCCGGATGGAACTGAGGGTGTGATCCTCGAGCTCGGCGCCAATGATGCGATGCGCGGCATCGATCCCGACTTGACGCGGGCGGCGCTGACCGACATCGTTCAGCGTCTGAAGGCGCGCAAGATCGCGGTGATGCTGTGTGGCATGCTGGCGCCGCCGAATTTCGGCGCCGACTATGGCGCGCGCTTCAATTCGATTTATCCGGATCTGGCGAAGCAGTTCGACGTGCCGCTCTATCCGTTCTTCCTCGACGGTGTCGCGGCCGACGCCAGGCTCAACCAGGCCGACGGCATTCACCCGACCGCCGAAGGCGTCGACATCATCGTCAACAAGTTGCTGCCCACGGTGGAGGCATTCGTGCGCACGATCGGCGAGCAGCGCCGTTGAAAATCAGGCAACGCTAACCCTAACACCCGGGGTTTTCCCGGTGTAGCCTCGGCAACACTTCGCAGAGTCACACAACTGCGATAGGAATTAGAGTACAGATGATTCGTCGCCGGCTCTAAAATTTGGATATGATCCTTCCCAGGGATCGTGCCCAAGCATCGGGAGTGCGAAACGATGCCGCGTTTGTTCACTGGTCTGGAAATCCCGGCAGAGGTCTGCCAGACGCTTTCCAATTTGCGAGGTGGCCTTCCCGGCGCCCGCTGGATCGATCCCGAAAATTATCACGTCACCCTGCGCTTCATCGGCGACATCGACGGCGTCTCTGCCAACGAGATCGCATCGATGTTGTTTCGCGTCGACCGCAAGCCGTTCGAGGTGAAGGTGCAGGGCTTGCAAAGCTTCGGCGGCCGCAAGCCGCGCGCGGTGGTTGCCACCATCGCGCCGAGCAAGCCGCTGATGGATTTGCAGGCCGAGCTCGAACGCATGATGCAGCGGATCGGCCTCGATCCGGAGGGACGCAAGTTCATACCGCATGTCACGCTGGCCCGGCTGCACGACGCCACCGACCGGGACGTCGCCGACTATCTCTCGATCCGCGGTTACTTCCCGAGCAAGGCGTTCACGGCCGAACGTTTCGTGCTGTTCTCGTCGCGCGCATCGACCGGTGGCGGCCCGTATGTGGTCGAGGATGCCTACGAATTGTGTGAGTAGCTCCCTCTTCACCTCGCCCCGCCTGCGGGGAGAGGTCGGATCGCTCTTGCGATCCGGGTGAGGGGGTACCGGTCTCACCGCGATCTCAAGCGTTGAGAGGGGCCCCTCACCCCAACCCTCTCCCCGTAAGAACGGCGCGAGGGAGAAGAAAGCGCATAGCGCCCCGCACCATTTGACGGCTTGCAATTTCCGCCGGTCTCTGGCGGTAAAGGGCGATGCTCTCCACCCAAAATTCCTCCTTCAGCGACGCGTATCAGGCCCAGATCGCCTCCGGCGCGATCGAGCCCGATGCCGCGCAAGCCGAAGTCGCCGAGGCCTATGCCGCGCTGGATCTGCGGCTCGCGAACTACAAGCCGCAGCGCAAGCAGGGCCTGCTCGCCCGCCTGTTCAGCAACAATGACAAGGATGAGGCGCCGCGGGGGCTGTACATCCACGGCGAGGTCGGTCGCGGCAAGACCATGCTGATGGATCTGTTCTTCCAGCACGCAACCGTCGAGCACAAGCGCCGCGCGCATTTCCATGAATTCATGGCCGACGTGCACGAGCGCATCTACGATTATCGCCAGGGCATCGCGCGCGGACAGATCCCGGATGGCGACGTCATCGCGCTGACCGCGAACGCGATCTTCGAGGAAAGCTGGCTGCTCTGCTTCGACGAATTCCACGTCACCGACATCGCGGATGCGATGATCCTCGGGCGCCTTTTTGCAAAGCTGTTCGAGCTCGGCACCGTCGTGGTCGCGACCTCCAACGTCGCGCCCGACGATCTCTACAAGGGCGGGTTGAACCGCGCGCTGTTCCTGCCCTTCATCAAGCAGATCAACGACCACATGGACGTCTCGCGGCTCGACGCGCGCACCGACTTCCGGCTGGAGAAGCTTCAGGGCGTGCCGATGTGGCTGACGCCGGCGGACGGCGATGCCGACGCCGCGCTCAATCGCGCCTGGGCAAAGATGACCGGCAACGCCAAGTGCAAGTCGCGCGACATTTCGATCAAGGGCCGCATCCTGCACGTGCCGTGCTCGGCCCATGGCGTCGCGCGGTTCTCGTTCGCCGATCTCTGCGAGAAGCCGCTCGGTGCATCCGACTACCTCAGGCTGGCGCACGACTATCACACCATCCTGGTCGACCATATTCCAGTGATGGATTTCTCCCAGCGCAATGCGGCCAAGCGCTTCATCACGCTGATCGACACGCTCTATGACAATGCCGTGAAGCTGATGGCGTCCGCCGACGCCAACCCGATCTCGCTCTACCTCGCCACCGAGGGCAACGAGGCCATGGAGTTCAAGCGGACCTCGTCGCGCCTGATCGAAATGAGCTCGGAATCCTACCTGGCGCTGGCTCACGGCCGCAAGGATTCCACCGCCAGCGGCTCGACCAAGGGCCTGGTGGAGACTTAAGTCCTATTCTTGTTTCAGATAGCGCTGTCATTTCGGGGCGCGCGAAGCGCGAGCCCGGAATCCATACTCCCGATGGTGGTTATGGATTCCGGGCCTGCGCCGGTCGGCGCATCCCGGAATGATGGACCGGTATGCTGGCTGCTATCTCGGCACGCCCGACAATTGGGCATCCACCGACTTGAACGGCGGAGGCGAAAGGGATAACCACCCTCTCAGTTTTCCCCTCCTTAACGTGTCTAAAGGACAGGTTCACATGGCGCGCGACAAGATTGCTTTGATTGGCTCCGGTCAGATCGGCGGAACGCTGGCTCACCTCATCGGCCTGAAAGAACTGGGCGACGTCGTGATGTTCGACATCGCCGAGGGCGTGCCGCAGGGCAAGGCGCTCGACATCGCGCAGTCCTCGCCGGTCGACGGCTTCGACGCGCATTACAGCGGCGCCAATTCCTACGAAGCGCTCGACAACGCCAAGGTCTGCATCGTCACCGCCGGTGTGCCGCGCAAGCCCGGCATGAGCCGCGACGATCTCCTCTCCATCAACCTCAAGGTCATGGAGCAGGTCGGTGCCGGCATCAAGAAGTACGCCCCCGACGCGTTCGTCATCTGCATCACCAACCCGCTCGACGCCATGGTCTGGGCGCTGCAGAAGGCCTCGGGCCTGCCGCACAAGAAGGTCGTCGGCATGGCCGGCGTGCTCGACTCCGCGCGCTTCCGCTATTTCCTGGCCGACGAGTTCAACGTCTCCGTTGAAGACGTCACCGCCTTCGTGCTCGGCGGCCATGGCGACACCATGGTGCCGCTGGTGAAGTACTCCACCGTCGCCGGCATTCCGCTGCCCGACCTCGTCAAGATGGGCTGGACCTCGCAGGCGCGCCTCGACGAAATCGTCGACCGCACCCGCAACGGCGGCGCCGAGATCGTCAATTTGCTCAAGACCGGCTCGGCGTTCTACGCTCCCGCCGCATCGGCAATCGCGATGGCGGAGAGCTATCTGCGCGACAAGAAGCGCGTGCTGCCCTGCGCCGCCTATCTCAACGGCGAGTACAGCGTGAAGGACATGTATGTCGGCGTGCCCGTTGTGATCGGCTCCAAGGGTGTCGAGCGCGTCGTCGAGATCGAGCTCGCGGGCAAGGACCGCGAGGCCTTCGACAAGTCAGTCGGTGCCGTGCAGGGCCTCGTGGACGCCTGCAAGAAGATCGCCCCCGATCTTCTCGGCCGCTAAGGGCAAACAATCCCGCCGAAGGCCA
This sequence comes from Bradyrhizobium manausense, assembly GCF_018130615.1. Lineage (GTDB taxonomy): Bacteria > Pseudomonadota > Alphaproteobacteria > Rhizobiales > Xanthobacteraceae > Bradyrhizobium > Bradyrhizobium manausense_A. Next base: position 58,783 of record NZ_JAFCKB010000001.1, on the reverse strand, counting down.
AAAACGGGTCTTCGGCGGTTTCATTTCCGGACCTCGCTGCATTCCTCACTGAAGGCTGGCGGGTTCCGGGTTCGGCAGTCCAGAGATCTCGAAGTCAAAGAATCCGGGTTGCAGTTCCTGTGGTATATGGTATGCCAGCCACAAGACTGACGTGGGCCCATGGGGTCACCGCCCGCGGGTTCAGGGAGCGACCATATGAATATTCATGAATATCAAGCCAAAGCGCTGCTGAACGAGTTCGGCGTCCCGATCTCCAAGGGCGTGCCGGTCCTTAAGGCCACCGACGCGGAAGCTGCCGCCAAGGCTCTTCCCGGTCCGGTTTACGTGGTGAAGAGCCAGATCCACGCTGGCGGCCGCGGCAAGGGCAAGTTCAAGGAAGCTTCAGCCGGCGACAAGGGCGGCGTCCGCATCGCCAAGTCCGCCGCGCAAGTCTCCGAATTCGCTAAGCAGATGCTCGGCGCCACGCTGGTGACCGTGCAGACCGGCCCGGCCGGCAAGCAGGTCAACCGCCTCTACATCGAGGACGGCTCCGACATCGACAAGGAGTTCTATCTCTCGATCCTGGTCGACCGCGAGACCTCGCGCGTCTCCTTCGTCGTCTCGACCGAAGGCGGCGTCAACATCGAGGACGTCGCGCACAACACGCCCGAGAAGATCGTCACTTTCTCGGTCGATCCCGCGACCGGAATCATGGGACACCATGGCCGCACCGTCGCCAACGCGCTGAAGCTTTCCGGCGATCTCGCCAAGCAGGCTGAGAAGCTCACCGCGCAGCTCTACGCGGCCTTCGTCGCCAAGGACATGTCGATGCTGGAGATCAACCCGCTGGTCGTGACCAAGCAGGGCCAGCTCCGCGTGCTCGACGCCAAGGTGTCGTTCGACGACAACGCGCTGTTCCGCCACCCTGAGGTGCTCGCGCTGCGCGACGAGACCGAGGAAGACGCCAAGGAAATCGAGGCGTCCAAGTACGACCTCAACTACGTCACCCTTGACGGCAACATCGGCTGCATGGTCAACGGCGCCGGTCTCGCCATGGCGACGATGGACATCATCAAGCTCTACGGCATGGCGCCGGCGAACTTCCTCGACGTCGGCGGCAGCGCCAGCAAGGAGAAGGTCGCAGCCGCGTTCAAGATCATCACCGCGGATCCCAACGTGAAGGGCATCCTGGTCAACATCTTCGGTGGTATCATGAAGTGCGACGTGATCGCCGAGGGCGTCACCGCAGCCGTGCGCGAGGTCGGCCTCGGCGTGCCGCTGGTGGTTCGCCTCGAGGGCACCAACGTCGAGCTCGGCAAGAAGATCATCCGTGAATCCGGCCTGAACGTGGTGCCCGCGGACAATCTCGACGACGCCGCGCAGAAGATCGTGAAGGCCGTCAAGGGAGGCTAAGGCCATGGCCCAGGACCATCTCTCCGCATCATCTCCGCTCACCGAGCACATGCGCCTGTCGGCGTTCGCCGGCGAATGGAATGGTGAAGAGGTGGTCTTTCCGTCGCGCTGGACGGAAGGCGGGCCGGCCACGTCGCACGTCGTCGCGCGCATGGACCTCAACGGGTTCTACCTGATCCAGGACAGTGTCCAGATGCGCGAGGGCAAGCAGAGCTTCGCCACCCACGGCATCTTCACCTTCGACCGCGACGACCGGACCTACAAATTGTTCTGGTACGATTCACTCGGCTACACGCCGCCCTCGCCCGCTTCCGGCGGGTGGGTCGGCAAGACCCTGACGCTGGTGCGCGGCTCGCTCCGCGGCAATGCGCGCCACGTCTACGAGATCATCGACGACAATTCCTACTCGTTGAAGATTCAGTTCTCGCCGGATGCGGAAGGCTGGGCTGACGTGCTCACCGGCGTCTACCGCCGCATCCACTGACCTCTCACTCTGTTAGTTTCGCGAAAGCAGACCTCATGTCCATCCTGATCGACAAGAACACCAAGGTCATCTGCCAGGGCTTCACCGGCAAGAACGGCACCTTCCATTCCGAGGCTGCGATTGCTTACGGCACCAAGATGGTCGGCGGCACCTCGCCCGGCAAAGGCGGCTCGACCCATCTGAACCTGCCGGTGTTCGACACCGTGCGCGAAGCGCGTGAGAAGACCGGTGCGGATGCATCGGTGATCTACGTGCCGCCGCCGGGCGCCGCGGATGCGATCTGCGAAGCCATTGACGCCGAGATCCCGCTGATCGTCTGCATCACCGAGGGCATTCCCGTCGTCGACATGGTGCGCGTGAAGCGCTCGCTGATCGGCTCCAAGTCGCGCCTGATCGGGCCGAACTGCCCGGGCGTCATGACCGCCGGCGAGTGCAAGATCGGCATCATGCCCGCCAACATCTTCAAGACCGGCTCGGTCGGCATCGTCTCCCGCTCGGGCACGCTGACCTATGAGGCCGTGTTCCAGACCTCCCAGGAGGGCCTCGGCCAGACCACTGCGGTCGGCATCGGCGGCGACCCGGTCAAGGGTACCGAGTTCATCGACGTGCTGGAAATGCTCCTGGCCGACCCCAAGACCGAGTCGATCATCATGATCGGTGAGATCGGCGGTTCCGCCGAGGAAGACGCCGCCCAGTTCCTGAAGGACGAGGCCAAGCGCGGCCGCAAGAAGCCGATGGTCGGTTTCATCGCCGGCGTCACGGCACCTCCCGGCCGCCGCATGGGCCATGCCGGCGCGATCATCTCGGGCGGTAAGGGCGATGCCGGTTCCAAGACCGACGCGATGAAATCCGCAGGGATTACAGTGTCACCGTCGCCGGCGCGCCTCGGTCATACGCTTGCCGAAAAGTTGAAAGGCTAATTCACTTCTTCGTGCTTTTCCGGGCGAAGTTTCGCAGCAAATAGGGTAAAGGGTGCCTGTCGCGTCGAGCCCTGTCGGGGAGCTCGGCGCCAGCGCCGTTTGTTATGCGCGAACCGAAATCGCCAGGAACCCAGTATGTCTCGCCAGGACGCGAACGCAGCCTTTGCCCTGTCATCATTTTTGCAGGGCACCAACGCCAGCTACATCGACGAAATCTACGCCCGCTACGAGAAGGACCCATCCTCGGTCGACGCTGAGTGGCAGGAGTTCTTCAAGAGCCTCAACGACCAGCCCGCTGACGTCCGGAAGAACGCCGAGGGCCCGTCCTGGGAGCGCGCCAACTGGCCGCTGACCCCGAAGGACGATCTCACCTCCGCCCTCGACGGCAACTGGGCCGAGGTCGAGAAGACGGTCGGCGCCAAGATCGCCGCCAAGGCGCAGGCCAAGGGCGCCGACATCTCCTCCGCCGATCTGCTCCAGGCCACGCGCGACTCCGTCCGTGCGTTGATGCTGATCCGCTCCTACCGCATGCGGGGTCACTTCCACGCCAAGCTCGACCCGCTCGGTATCGAAGCCCCGCGCAACCGCGAAGAGCTCGACCCGCGCACCTACGGCTTCAGCGAAGCCGATTTCGACCGCAAGATCTTCCTCGACCATGTGCTCGGCCTCGAATATGGCAGCTTGCGCGAAATCACCGCGATCTGCGAGCGCACCTACTGCCAGACGCTCGGCGTCGAGTTCATGCATATCAGCAATGCGGCGCAGAAGGCCTGGATCCAGGAGCGCATCGAGGGCCCGGATAAGGAAATCTCCTTCACCCGCGAAGGCCGCCGCGCCATCCTGATGAAGCTGGTCGAGGCCGAGGGCTTCGAAAAATTCTGCGACACCAAGTTCACCGGCACCAAGCGCTTCGGCCTCGATGGCGGCGAATCCCTGATCCCCGCGCTCGAGCAGATCATCAAGCGTGGCGGCAATCTCGGCGTGAAGGAAATCGTGCTGGGCATGCCGCATCGCGGCCGCCTCAACGTGTTGACGCAGGTGATGGGCAAGGCCCATCGCGCCCTGTTCCACGAGTTCAAGGGCGGTTCGGCCAACCCTGACGCGGTCGAAGGCTCGGGCGACGTCAAGTATCACCTCGGCGCCTCCTCGGATCGCGAGTTCGACGGCAACCGCATCCATCTGTCGCTGACCGCCAATCCCTCGCATCTCGAGATCGTCGACCCCGTCGTGCTCGGCAAGGTCCGCGCCAAGCAGGACCAGCACGGCGATCCGCCGGACATGCGCATCTCCGTCATGCCGCTCTTGATGCACGGCGACGCTGCGTTCGCCGGCCAGGGTGTGGTCGCGGAGTGCTTCGGTCTGTCGGACCTGAAGGGCTACCGCACCGGCGGCTCCGTGCACTTCATCGTCAACAACCAGATCGGCTTCACCACCTATCCGCGTTACTCGCGCTCCTCGCCCTATCCGTCGGATGTGGCGAAGATGATCGACGCGCCGATCTTCCACGTGAACGGCGACGATCCGGAAGCCGTCGTGTTCGCGGCCAAGGTCGCGACCGAATTCCGGCAGAAGTTCCACAAGCCCGTCGTCATCGACATGTGGTGCTATCGCCGCTACGGCCACAATGAGGGCGACGAGCCGGCCTTCACCCAGCCGGTGATGTACAAGCGGATCGCCGCTCATCCCTCGACCCTCACGCTCTACTCCAAGCGCCTGATCGCCGAAGGTGTGGTCACCGAGGGAGAGGTCGACAAGCTGAAGGCCGACTGGCGCGCCCGGCTCGATGCCGAGTTCGAGGCCGGCACCTCCTACAAGCCGAACAAGGCCGACTGGCTCGACGGCAAGTGGGCGGGCTTCAAGATCGCCGACCAGGAAGAGGACGCGCGTCGCGGCGTCACCGGCGTCGATCTGCCGATCCTGAAGGACATCGGCCGCAAGATCACCAAGGTGCCGGACGGTTTCCGCGTCCACCGCACCATCCAGCGTTTCCTGGAAAACCGCTCCAAGGCGATCGACGGTGGCAACGGCATCGACTGGGCGACCGGCGAAGCGCTGGCGTTCTGCTCGCTGCTGAACGAGAACCACCATGTCCGCCTGTCTGGTCAGGACTGCGAGCGCGGCACCTTCTCGCAGCGCCACTCGGTTCTGATCGACCAGGAGGACGAGAGCCGCTACACGCCGTTCAACCATCTCGGTCACGAGCAGGGCCATTACGAGGTCATCAACTCGCTGCTGTCGGAAGAAGCCGTGCTCGGCTTCGAATACGGCTATTCGCTCGCCGAGCCGAACACGCTGACGCTGTGGGAAGCCCAGTTCGGCGACTTCGCCAACGGCGCGCAGGTCTTGTTCGACCAGTTCATCTCCTCGGGCGAGCGCAAATGGCTGCGCATGTCCGGTCTCGTCTGCCTGCTGCCGCACGGCTATGAGGGCCAGGGACCGGAGCACTCCTCGGCGCGCCTCGAGCGTTACCTGCAGATGTGCGCGGAAGACAACATGCAGGTGGTCTATCCGACCACGCCGGCGAACTACTTCCACGTGCTGCGCCGTCAGCTTCATCGCGAGATCCGCAAGCCGCTGATCCTGATGACGCCGAAGTCGCTGCTCCGTCACAAGCGGGCGGTGTCCCGTCTCGAGGAGCTCGCGAAGGGCACGACCTTCCACCGCATCCTCTATGATGACGCCCAGATGCTGCCGAGCGAAGCCATCAAGCTCGTTCCGGACGAGAAGATCCGCCGCATCGTGCTGTGCTCGGGCAAGGTCTATTACGACCTCTACGAAGAGCGCGAGAAGCGCGGCATCGACGACATCTATCTGATGCGCGTCGAGCAGCTCTATCCGGTGCCGCTGAAGGCGCTGGTGGCCGAGCTGTCCCGCTTCAAGAAGGCCGAAGTGATCTGGTGCCAGGAGGAGCCCCGTAACATGGGTGCGTGGCACTTCATCGAGCCCTATCTGGAATGGGTGCTGAACCAGGTGAACGGTGCGAGCAGGCGTCCGCGTTATGTCGGCCGCGCCGCTTCCGCCGCGACCGCCACTGGTCTGATGTCCAAGCATCAGGCGCAGCTGAAGGCGTTCCTGGACGAAGCATTGAGCTGAGCTTTTTCGAACTGCGTCATGCCCCGCCGACAAGGCGGGGCATCCAGCAAGACGTGACGTCCTCGTGAATGCGATGCGTCCCGGCTTGCTGGATGGCCTGCTTTTCGTCGGCCGTGACATCCGGAATTCATGACCGCATTGGCGATCCCCTTAAGGAAAAGACCATGACTGAAATTCGTGTGCCGACGCTCGGCGAATCCGTCACCGAGGCCACCATCGGCCGCTGGTTCAAGAAGGCCGGCGATGCCGTCGCCGTCGACGAGCCCTTGGTGGAGCTCGAGACCGACAAGGTCACCATCGAAGTCCCGGCACCCTCCGCCGGCACGCTGAGCGAGATCATCGCCGCCGACGGCACGACCGTCGCGGTCGGCGCGCTGCTTGGCCAGATCACCGAAGGTGCTGCTGGTGCAAAGCCCGCCGCTGCTCCCGCAAAGCCTGCGGCGGCCCCGGCTCCGGCTGTTGCCGCGCCGGCTCCCGCCGCAAAGGCGCCGCCGGCCGATGCGCCGCTGGCGCCATCCGTGCGCAAGCTCTCCGCCGAGAGTGGCGTCGACGCCTCGACCGTTCCGGGCTCCGGCAAGGACGGCCGCGTCACCAAGGGCGACATGCTTGCCGCGATCGAGCGTGCGGCCTCGGCGCCGACCCCGGTCAACCAGCCCGCCGCCGCCGTGCAGGTGCGCAGCGCTTCGCCGGCCGATGACGCCGCCCGCGAAGAGCGCGTCAAGATGACCCGCCTGCGCCAGACCATCGCGCGCCGCCTCAAGGACGTGCAGAACACCGCGGCCATGCTGACGACCTTCAACGAGGTCGACATGACCAACGTCATGGCGCTGCGCGCCCACTACAAGGATGCGTTCGAGAAGAAGCACGGCAGCAAGCTCGGCTTCATGGGCTTCTTCACCAAGGCCGTCGTGCAGGCGCTGAAGGACATTCCGGCCGTCAACGCCGAGATCGACGGCACCGATTTGATCTACAAGAACTATTACCACATCGGCGTAGCCGTCGGCACCGACAAGGGTCTCGTCGTGCCGGTGGTGCGCGATTGCGACCACAAGTCGATCGCCGACATCGAGAAGGGCATCGCCGATTTCGGTCGCCGCGCCCGTGACGGCCAGCTCAAGATCGACGAGATGCAGGGCGGCACCTTCACCATCACCAATGGCGGCATCTACGGTTCGCTGATGTCGACCCCGATCCTGAACGCGCCGCAGTCCGGCATTCTGGGCATGCACAAGATCCAGGATCGCCCGATGGTCGTCGGCGGCAAGGTCGAGGTTCGTCCGATGATGTATCTGGCGCTGTCCTACGATCACCGCGTGATCGACGGCAAGGAAGCCGTCACCTTCCTGGTTCGCGTCAAGGAGAGCCTGGAAGATCCGGCGCGGCTGGTGCTCGATCTCTGATCGAGACGCGTCGTGTCGTCGGATGAAGCCACAGCCCGTCCTCCCTGGATGCCGCCGGAGACTTCCGGCGGCGATGGCCCGCCATTGTGGGACCAGGACGAAGGCGATGGCCTCATCGGGCAACTTCTGCTGGCAGGGATTACTTATCTTGCCGCCGACGGAAGGACGGTGACGTCGCAGGTCCAGTGCTGGGGCCGGATCGTCAGCGCAGATCCCAAAGGGATCGCGATCATGTGCGAAGGAAAGACCTGGAACGGCCAGCGGATGACGTTGCCGCCAGACCTGCGGGCGCTCCAGGCAGCCAAGCCCGGCGAGTACAAGCTAAGCTCGACGGGCGAGACGGTCGTGAATCCCGATCTGACGACCAGTTGGACCATGATCGACTCTCCGAAGTCATGATCCCTGAGTATTGAGGCCGAGAAAATGCGCGTGAGACATTGGAGGCTGGCGTGACGGATAAGGTCGTTGTCATCACCGGCGGCAGTCGCGGCATCGGGCGGGCGACCGCGATTGCGGCGGCCGCGCGCGGCTACCGCGTCGTGGTCGGCTATGCCAGCAACAAGAAGGCCGCCGACGAGGTCGTCGCCGAGATCGAAGCCGGCAACGGCAAGGCGATCGCGGTGAAATGCGACGTCGCCGAGGAAAGCGACATCCTCGATCTGTTCAAGGAAGCCGACAAGTTCGGCACGTTGGGCGCGCTCGTCAACAATGGCGGAATTGTCGGCAAGAGCGGCGTGCGCGTCGACGAGATGTCGGCCGAGCGCATCCAGCGCGTGATGGCGGTGAACGTCACCGGCTCCATCCTTTGCGCGCGCGAAGCGGTGAAGCGGATGTCGACCAAGCATGGCGGCAAGGGCGGCGTCATCGTCAATTTGTCGTCGGTCGCCGCCAAGCTCGGCTCGCCCAATACCTATGTCGACTATGCCGCGTCCAAGGGCGCGATCGATTCCTTCACCATCGGCCTCGGCTATGAGGTCGCAGGCGAAGGCATTCGCGTTGCGGGCATTCGCCCTGGCCTGATCGACACCGAGATCCACGCCGCCGGCGGCGAGCCCGACCGCGCCCATCGTCTGGCCCACATGGTGCCGATGAAGCGCGTCGGCACGGCGGACGAAATCGCCAAGGCCATCGTCTGGCTGCTGTCGGACGATGCTTCTTACATCACCTCAGCCATTCTCGATGTGTCCGGCGGACGCTGACGCGCCGACGGACGCTGACACATCCTCATCACGCTAAACTTACGGGACTTTCTCTCATGGCTACCTACGATCTCGTCGTCATCGGCACCGGACCCGGCGGTTATGTCTGCGCGGTGCGCGCAAGCCAGCTCGGCATGAAAGTCGCCGTGGTCGAAAAGAACGCAACCCTCGGCGGCACCTGCCTCAATGTCGGCTGCATGCCGTCGAAGGCGCTGCTGCATGCGTCCGAAATGTTCGAGGAAGCCGGGCATTCCTTCGCCAAGATGGGCGTCAACGTTTCCGCGCCGAAGCTCGAGCTGCCGGCGATGATGAACTTCAAGCAGCAGGGCATCGACGGCAACGTCAAGGGCGTCGAGTTCCTGATGAAGAAGAACAAGGTCGACGTGCTCAAGGGCACCGGCAAGATCCTCGGCACCGGCAAGGTCGAAGTCTTCGCCGACGGCAAGTCGCAGGTGATCGAGACCAGGAACATCGTCATTGCCACCGGCTCGGACATCGCGCGGCTCAAGGGCATCGAGATCGACGAGAAGCGTATCGTGTCCTCGACCGGCGCGCTGTCGCTGGACAAGGTCCCCGGCAAGCTTCTCATCGTCGGCGCCGGCGTGATCGGCCTCGAGCTCGGCTCGGTGTGGAAGCGGCTCGGTGCCGAAGTCGTCGTCGTCGAATTCCTCGATCGCATCCTGCCCGGCATGGACGGCGAGATTGCAAAACAATTCCAGCGCATCCTCGAGAAGCAGGGCTTTGCGTTCAAGCTCGGCGCCAAGGTCACCGCGGTCGACACCTCGGGCAAGACGCTGAAGGCGACGATCGAGCCGGCCGCCGGCGGCGCCGCCGAGACACTGGAAGCCGACGTCGTGCTCGTCTGCATCGGCCGCGTGCCCTACACCGACGGTCTCGGGCTGAAGGAAGCCGGCGTTGCGCTCGATCCCCGCGGCCGCGTGCAGATCGATCCGCATTTCGCCACCAGCCTGAAGGGCGTCTATGCCATCGGCGACGTCGTCGCCGGCCCGATGCTCGCGCACAAGGCCGAGGATGAGGGCGTTGCCGTTGCGGAGATCATCGCGGGTCAGGCCGGCCACGTGAACTACGACGTGATCCCGGGCGTCGTGTATACCACCCCGGAGGTGTCTTCCGTCGGCAAGACCGAGGAAGAGCTGAAGCAGGCCGGCGTCGCCTATACCGTCGGGAAGTTTCCCTTTACCGCCAACGGCCGCTCCAAGGTCAACCAAACGACCGATGGTTTCGTGAAGATTCTCGCAGATGCGAAGACCGATCGCGTGCTCGGCGTGCACATTATCGGCATTGAGGCCGGCGAAATGATCCATGAAGCCTGCGTTCTCATGGAGTTTGGCGGCAGTGCGGAAGATCTCGCCCGCACCTGCCACGCGCACCCGACCCGCTCGGAGGCCGTCAAGGAAGCCGCGCTTGCAGTCGGCAAGCGGGCCATCCATATGTAGGCACGCGCCCAGCGCTGGATCGGGCGGGAAACATATGCTGCGCCGCCTTCTTCAACCGGTCTGGGTCCTGCTGGCGATCATCTTCCTGATCGAAGCCTGGCTGTGGGACCATCTCGAGCCGATCGTCGCGCGGGTCGTCGCACTGATCCCGCTCGCCCGGTTCAAGGCATGGCTGGCCGAGCGCGTCGACGCACTGTCGCCGGCGATGACGTTGATCGTCTTCGCCGTCCCGATCATCCCGCTGTTTCCGCTCAAGCTGGTCGGCCTGTGGCTGCTCACGCATGAATATTGGACCAGCGCGGTCTTCACGATCCTGTTCGCGAAGATGCTCGGCGTCGGCGTCACCGCCTTCGTGTTCGACGTCACGCGCGACAAGCTTTTGGAGATGCACTGGTTCGGGCGGCTCTACGAGCTCGTGCTGAAAGTGCGCGCCAAGGCGACCGAGCTGGTCGCGCCGGTCAAGCAGCGCATCCGCGAGCTGATCAAGGGCAACGGCGAAGGCTGGTCCTCACGCACGCTCCGTCTGATCCAGCGCTTCCGCAAGAGCGTGCACGAGGCGCGGTGAACCTTCTCGGGTGTCGTCCCGGCCTGGTGCGCAATTGCGCAACGTGGGCCGGGACGACAGCGGAGCGAGTGGCGCCCCTTCACCCGTGCAGATGCAACAGATGCGGCGCCCATGCGCCGAGCATGGTCATGCCGAGGCCGGCGAGCGTCAACAGGCCAGCGATCCAGGCCAGCGGCAGCATGCCGGTGATGATGGTGGCGGATGCCAGCACGATGCCGATCTGGAACGCGGCCGAGGCCAGCTCGAAGTGATGATATTTCGCGGTCGCCTCGTCGCGCTCGTGCTCGGCGTGCTTGGCCTTCTCGGCGAGCTGCTCGGTGCCTTCGCCGGTCTCGGGCTCGGAGCGGTAGCGCGCCGAGGTCTTCTGCCAGTCGTCGATCTGCTTCTGCACCGTGGCCTTCATGGCGTCGTCGGAGGCGGTGCCCAGCGTCAGCTTGCCCTGCTCGGCGGCGGTCTGCACGACCGTGCGGCGGATGCTCTTGGCCTGGAAGAATGCCCAGAGGTTGGAGGCTTCGACGTTCTTGCTGATCGACTCGGTCTGGGCGCCCTTGCCGAGCGTTTCCGAGATCGCCAGAAACAGCGCCAGCACCGCGATCAGAAGGGCGATCTTCTTGTTCTCGCCCGATGCGTGCTCGGCATGCTCGGCGTGCTCCATGCTCTCGTGTGCGCTCATAAGTCCCTCCTGTCTGAAGTTCCCCACGATTGACCGAACCGCGGGCGCCGCGCAAGAGGCACGCGCGCTGTGACAGCTTCATGTCAGGGAATGAGCGAGCTCGTCAGCGCCTTGGATGCGCGCTTGCATAGACTTCCAGCAGGCGCTCGGAATCGATGCCGGTATAGATTTGCGTGGTCGAGAGCGAGGAGTGGCCGAGCAATTCCTGGATCGCGCGCAGATCGCCGCCGCGCGAGAGCAGATGTGTGGCGAAGGAATGGCGGAGCGCGTGCGGCGTGGCGCTGTCGGGCAGGCCGAGCGCGCCGCGCAGCCGCTCCATCGCGAGCTGGATGATGCGCGGGCTGAGCGGACCGCCGCGCGCGCCGACGAAGATCGGCCGCTCCGCCGGCAGCGCATGCGGGCACAACGCGACATATTCGTCGATCAGCGCCAGCACGTTCTGCAGCACCGGCACCATCCGCGTCTTGTTGCCTTTGCCGGTGACGACGAGCACGTCGCCTTCGCCCGCCTTCGGCACCTCGCGGCGCTTCAGCCCCAGCGCCTCGGAGATGCGCAGGCCTGATCCATACAGCAGCGCCATCACCGCGGCATCGCGGACCAGAATCCAGGTCTCGCGATCCTCGCCGGCGCGCTCGTCGGCGTCAGCGAGGCGTTTTGCCGACGCCATCGGCAATGGCTTCGGCAGGCTTTTCGCGACCTTGGGCGCACGGATGGCGGAGAGCGCGCCGACCTTGCCCTTGCCCTCGCGCTCGAGGAAACGTCCGAACGAGCGCAGGCCCGCCAGCGCGCGCATCAAGGAGCGGCCGGCAATATCGTCGGCGCGGCGCATCGCCATGAAGGCGCGCACGTCAGTGGCTTCGAGGTTCGCGAACCGCGCCAGCGTCACGCGCTCGCCCCAATGGCTGCACAGGAAATCCAGGCATTGCCGCAAGTCGCGGCCATAGGCCTCCAGCGTCTTCGGCGACAGCCTCCGCTCGGCGCCGAGATGCGACAGCCAGCGCGCCATCTCCCGCGCGATCGAGGGATCGGCGCTGGCGAGCTCGAGTGGCGGGGCGGCTGCTTTGCTCATGCGCTCTGGACGGAATGATTCCGCACAGTATATCGCATCACACAAGTTTACTGTTCGCTAAGGCGGCTCCACGGCGCTAGCCTTGAGGTCCCCAGGTTCCGATTCTCTGTTCATGGATCATTCGACGCGCAGCCAGACTGCTCCCGCCAGCACGACCCGCATGGTCGACGTGCTGGTGCCGGTCGCGCTCGACCAGACCTATTCCTACAAGGTGCCGCGCGGCATGGAGCTGAAGGTGGGCGATCTCGTCGGTGTGCCGCTTGGTCCGCGCGAGGTGCTCGCCGTGGTCTGGGCGGAAAACGCCAATCCCGATCCGCGCCTGCACAACCGCCTCAAGGAGGTCAGCGAGAAGCTCGACGTTGCGCCCTTGAAACCCGAGCTGCGCTCCGTCGTCGACTGGGTCGCCAATTACACGCTGAGCCCGCGCGGCATGGTGCTGCGCATGTGCCTGCGGATGGGCGAGAACCTCGGCCCCGAGCGCGTGCGCGCCGGTGTGCGCCTGGTCGGCGATCCTCCGCGGCGGCTGACGCCGGCCCGGGCGCGCGTGATCGAGGTGCTGTCGGACCGGCTGCTGCACGGCAAGTCGGAAGCCGCCAAGGAAGCCGGCGTGTCCGCCGGCGTGATCGACGGCCTGGTCGACGAAGGCACGCTCACGGTCGAGCCGATGCCGCCGCCGCCCCCGCCGCCGGCCCCTGATCCGGAATTCGGCCGGCCGGATTTTTCGCCGCTGCAGCGTGCCGGCGTGGATGCGATGCGCGCGCTCGCGGCCAACGGCACCTTCCACGTCGCGCTGCTCGACGGCGTCACCGGTTCGGGCAAGACCGAGGTCTATTTCGAGGCCGTGGCGGAAGCCATCCGGCGCGGCAAGCAGTCGCTGATCCTGATGCCGGAGATCGCGCTCACCGGCCAGTTCCTCGATCGCTTCGCGCAGCGCTTCGGCGTACGACCGATCGAATGGCATTCCGAGCTCACGCCGCGCACCCGCGCGCGCAATTGGGCCGCGATTTCGGAAGGTACCGCGCCGGTCGTGGTCGGCGCCCGCTCGGCGCTGTTTCTGCCCTACGCCAATCTCGGCCTCATCGTCGTCGACGAAGAGCATGACCAGGCCTACAAGCAGGACGAGGGTGTGCATTATCACGCCCGCGACATGGCGGTGGTGCGCGCGCATATCGCAAAGATCCCGATCGTGCTGGCCTCCGCCACGCCGTCGGTCGAATCCGAGGTCAATGCGCGCAAGAACCGCTATCAGCGCGTCGCGCTGCCCTCGCGCTTCGGCGGCCAGCACATGCCGCATATCGAGGCCATCGACATGCGCCGCGAGCCGCCGGCGCGCGGCCGCTACATCTCGCCGCGGCTCGCCGGTGAGATCAGAAAGGCGATCGAAAAGCGCGAGCAGGCGCTGCTGTTCCTCAATCGCCGCGGCTATGCGCCGCTGACGCTGTGCCGCGGTTGCGGCCATCGCTTCGCCTGCACCATCTGCGATGCCTGGCTGGTCGATCACCGCTTTCGCCAGCGCCTCGTCTGTCATCATTGCGGCTTCTCGATGCCGCGTCCGCCGACCTGTCCGCATTGCGCAGCGGAGGAATCGCTGGTTGCCGTCGGTCCCGGCGTCGAGCGCCTGCAGGAAGAGGCGGCCGCGCTATTCCCCGATGCCCGCACCATGGTGCTGTCGAGCGATCTCATCACCTCGATCGAGACGATGCGCAGCGAGCTTGCCGAAATCGCGGAGGGCCGCGTCGACATCATCATCGGCACGCAGCTCGTCGCCAAGGGGCACAATTTCCCGCGGCTCAATCTGGTCGGCGTGGTCGATGCGGATCTTGGCCTCAGCAATGGCGATCCGCGCGCGGCGGAACGGACCTGGCAGTTGCTCAACCAGGTGATCGGCCGCGCCGGGCGCGAGCAGGGCCGCGGCGTCGGCTACCTGCAAACGCATCAGCCCGATCATCCCGTGATGAAGGCGCTGATCGCCTGCGACCGCGAGGCCTTCTACGACAGCGAGATCGATTTGCGCGAGAAGACGCTCTATCCGCCGTTCGGCCGGCTCGCGAGCCTGATCATTTCCGCAGGCGACCGTCCGAGCGCGGAGGGCCTCGGCCGCAAGCTCGTGGCATTGGCGCCGCGCGACGAGCGCGTGGTCGTGCTCGGCCCGGCCGAAGCCCCGCTCGCCGTCATCAAGGGCCGCTACCGCTTCCGCATCCTGGTGAAATCGGCGCGCGGCTTCGATCTCTCGGATTATTTGCGCAACTGGCTTGCGGTGTGCCCGAAGCCGAAGGGGAATCAGAAGCTCGAGGTCGACGTCGATCCGCAGAGCTTCTTGTAGGCTCCGCCGTCGCCACCTCCTTTGTCGTCATTCCGGGGCGATGCGCAGCATCGAACCCGGAATCTCGAGATTCCGGGTTCACGCTTCGCGTGCCCCGGAATGACAGAACATAAAAAAGCCCGCGGTCCCCCAAGACCACGGGCTTGTTTCACGCGCGCATCAAACTGCTCATGTCGCTGCGGACGATGAGGAAACTACGCGTGTGAGATCAGGCGCGAAGCGCGCCGTTAGGAGACGACTTCCGCGGTGACGCGACCGACGCCGGCACCGGTGAGGCCGATGGCGCGGGCAGCGCCGGTGGAAAGATCGAGCACGCGGCCGCGCACGAACGGGCCACGGTCATTGATGGTGACGATGACGCTCTGGCCGCCATGGGTGACGCGCAGCTTGGTGCCGAACGGCAGCGAACGGTGCGCCGCGGTGAGGGCGTTCTGGTTGAAGCGCTGGCCCGACGCGGTCCGGCTGCCGGACTCGTTGCCGTAATAGGAAGCCATGCCCGAGAAGCTGCGGCCCGTGCCCGACGTCGGCGTCATCGACGCATTGGCGTTGCGCCAATCGGAGGTCGCGTTGGAATCGTTCTGGGCGTGATGCCGGTGATGGTGA
The DNA here is from genome assembly GCF_018130615.1 of Bradyrhizobium manausense. Classification (GTDB taxonomy): domain Bacteria; phylum Pseudomonadota; class Alphaproteobacteria; order Rhizobiales; family Xanthobacteraceae; genus Bradyrhizobium; species Bradyrhizobium manausense_A. Next base: position 43,605 of record NZ_JAFCKB010000001.1, on the reverse strand, counting down.
GAGGCCCTGTGGTGATGCCGGGATTTGGCGGAAGCCTCGGTGGCAGTTCCACCGACGATGAGAGTTGCGGCGACGAATGCAATCGCCGTACGCGGCCGGGTCACGGTGCCCAGCGTCTTCAAAGACAGCATTTAATGGTCCCTACGATAGTATTGCCACATATGTGGCTAGTGGAGCCCCTATCAGTTTGTGAGCGGGTTGGCGTTTCGATTCCTAATGAGGCATGAATTGGGCAGTAAATCCGTTCCGAGCCCCGCTGAAATATCTTGTGATCTGAATCGATATTCGAACGATGTTTCGGGTTCCTATCCTTTAACGATTCGTTAACTAACTTATTACTTACGAATACTGTAAAGCGAAGTTGTTATTCTTCATGTTTAGAATTGGGTAAGTATTCGGCGGCCCAGGTGGGCGCGGTTGCAGTCACGCCTCAGCGAGCTGTGTTCATGGCCGCTATGCGTTCAGGGCAGGAACAAAAGTGCCCCTGGCCGCCGTAACGCTCACGGCAATTCCGTGACATGGCAGCCCGCCGCGTGGCCGCTCCGGAAGGTGTCGCAATCTGCGACGAACTGGCGACAGAACGTCGTGCCTTTAGTTTGGCGTCATGTTGCACGTGCGCGCCTGCTATGTTAGCAAAGCCGCGATTTTAACGAGCCCGGCACTTCCCGTGTCGGTCGAAAATCGAAGTCCCGCTTGAATTCCAAGGGCTTGGATCGCTAGGCGCCGCGTTGTGGCGACGGTTTTTCCCTTGCGAATTTGACAGCAAAAAGAGCGCGTCTGTGGCTGCAGAAGATACGTCCGTTTCAGGTGTGTCGGGCCGTTATGCAACGGCCTTGTTTGAACTGGCCCGCGACCAGAAGTTGGTCGACGAGGTCAAGGCCGATCTCGACAAGTTCGAGGGTCTGCTGAACGAGAGCGTCGATCTGAAGCGTCTCGTCCGTAGTCCGGTTTTCGCGGCTGACGCCCAGTCCAAGGCCCTTTCGGCCGTTCTGGACAAGGCGGGCATTGCTGGCATCTCCGCCAATTTCCTCAAGGTGCTGACCGCCAACCGCCGCTTGTTCGCGGTGGCTGACGTCATCCGCGCCTACCGCGCCCTCGTCGCCAAGTTCAAGGGCGAGGCGACCGCGGACGTCACGGTCGCGGAAGCGCTCTCTGACAAGAATCTCGACGCCCTCAAGGTTGCCCTGAAGTCGGTGACCGGCAAGGACGTCGCGCTCAACGTGAAGATCGATCCCTCGATCATCGGTGGCCTCGTCGTGAAGCTTGGCAGCCGCATGATCGATAGTTCGCTTCGCACCAAACTCAATTCGATCAAGCACGCGATGAAAGAGGCAGGCTGATGGACATCCGCGCCGCGGAAATTTCCGCGATCCTCAAGGACCAGATCAAGAATTTCGGCCAGGAAGCTGAAGTCTCCGAAGTCGGACAGGTGCTGTCCGTCGGCGACGGTATCGCCCGCGTCTACGGTCTGGACAATGTCCAGGCCGGTGAAATGGTCGAGTTCGAGAACGGCACCCGCGGCATGGCGCTGAACCTCGAAACCGACAACGTCGGCGTCGTTATTTTCGGTGCCGACCGCGAGATCAAGGAAGGCCAGACCGTCAAGCGCACCCGCGCCATCGTGGACGCGCCGGTCGGCAAGGGTCTGCTCGGCCGCGTGGTCGACGGCCTCGGCAACCCGATCGACGGCAAGGGCCCCATCCAGGCCGACAAGCGTATGCGCGTCGACGTCAAGGCGCCGGGCATCATTCCGCGCAAGTCGGTGAACGAGCCGATGGCGACCGGCCTCAAGGCGATCGACGCCCTGATCCCGATCGGCCGCGGCCAGCGCGAGCTGATCATCGGTGACCGTCAGACCGGCAAGACCGCGATCGCGCTCGACACCATCCTGAACCAGAAGCCGCTCAACGCGCAGCCCGACGAGAACATCAAGCTGTACTGCGTCTACGTCGCGGTCGGTCAGAAGCGTTCCACCGTTGCCCAGTTCGTGAAGGTGCTGGAAGAGCAGGGCGCGCTCGAATACTCGATCGTCGTCGCCGCCACCGCGTCGGATCCGGCGCCGATGCAGTACATCGCGCCCTTCACCGGCTGCACCATGGGCGAGTACTTCCGCGACAACCGCATGCACGCGGTCATCATCTATGACGATCTGTCCAAGCAGGCCGTTGCCTACCGTCAGATGTCGCTGCTGCTGCGCCGTCCGCCGGGCCGCGAAGCCTATCCCGGCGACGTGTTCTATCTGCATTCCCGCCTGCTCGAGCGCGCGGCGAAGCTGAACAAGGACCAGGGCTCCGGCTCACTGACGGCGCTGCCGGTCATCGAAACCCAGGCCAACGACGTGTCGGCCTACATTCCGACCAACGTCATCTCGATCACCGACGGCCAGATCTTCCTGGAAACCGACCTGTTCTTCCAGGGCATCCGTCCCGCGGTGAACGTCGGTCTGTCGGTGTCGCGCGTCGGTTCGTCGGCGCAGACCAAGGCCACCAAGAAGGTCGCCGGCAAGATCAAGGGCGAGCTCGCGCAGTACCGCGAAATGGCGGCGTTCGCGCAGTTCGGCTCCGACCTCGACGCCTCGACCCAGCGCCTGCTGAACCGCGGCTCGCGCCTGACCGAACTCCTGAAGCAGCCGCAGTTCTCGCCGCTGAAGATGGAAGAGCAGGTCTGCGTGATCTGGGCCGGCACCAACGGCTATCTCGATCCGCTCCCGGTCAACAAGGTGCGTGCGTTCGAGGACGGTCTGCTGTCGCTGCTGCGCGGCAAGAACGCCGACATCCTCAACTCGATCCGCGACAGCCGCGACCTCTCCGACGACACCGCTGCCAAGCTGAAGTCGGTGGTTGAGGGCTTCGCGAAGAGCTTCGCTTAAGCGCGTTCATGGCCGGGCTAAAGCGCGAAGCGCGTCTTCGCAATTGACGTCCCGGCCATCCACGCTTCACGGCGTGGAGACAAAGACGTGGATGCCCGGGACGAGCCCGGGCATGACGACTGGGATAGGCTAGCGGCTCGATCATAAGCGTCGAACCGCCGGGGTGAACGAAGAATGGCTTCACTTAAAGACATGCGCGTCCGCATCGCCTCCACCAAGGCGACGCAGAAGATCACCAAGGCCATGCAGATGGTCGCGGCCTCGAAGCTGCGCCGCGCGCAGACCGCTGCCGAAGCTGCACGTCCCTATGCCGACAAGATGAGCGCGGTGATCTCGAACATCGCCAGCGCCGCCGCGGGTTCGCCCGGCGCGCCGGTGCTGCTGGCCGGCACCGGCCGCGACCAGGTTCATTTGCTGCTGGTCTGCACCGGCGAGCGCGGCCTGTCCGGCGCCTTCAACTCGTCGATCGTGCGTCTCGCCCGCGAGCGGGCCCAGGCGCTGATGGCGCAGGGCAAGGAAGTGAAATTCTTCTGCGTCGGCCGCAAGGGCTACGAGCAGCTCCGCCGCCTGTTCGACAAGCAGATCGTCGAGCATCTCGACCTGCGCAGCGTTCGGCAGCTCGGCTTTGTCAATGCCGAGGACATCGCCAAGAAGGTTCTGGCGCGATTCGACAACGGCGAGTTCGACGTCTGCACGTTGTTCTACTCCCGCTTCCGCTCGGTGATCGCGCAGATCCCGACCGCCCAGCAAATCATTCCGCTGGTCGTCGAGGAGGGCGCTGCCGCTACCACGACCTCTTACGAATACGAGCCGGAAGAGGACGAAATTCTCACCCGTCTTCTGCCGCGCAACCTTGCGGTCCAGATCTTCCGTGCGCTGCTCGAGAACAACGCCTCGTTCTACGGCGCTCAGATGAGCGCGATGGACAACGCGACGCGCAACGCTGGCGAAATGATCCGCAAGCAGACGCTGGTCTACAACCGCACGCGTCAGGCGCAGATCACCAAGGAACTGATCGAAATCATCTCGGGTGCCGAGGCCGTCTGACCAAGACGCTTCAGTAACCGTCAAACGCAACATCCCGGTCAAATTGACCGTGGCCTACAAGTTCGGATCGAAGGAGACATTCAATGGCAGCCCAGCTCGGTCGCGTCACCCAGGTCATCGGCGCCGTCGTCGACGTGCAGTTCGAGGGCCACCTGCCGGCCATTCTCAACTCGCTCGAGACCAAGAACGGCGGCAACCGCCTGGTGCTCGAAGTCGCCCAGCATCTCGGCGAGTCCACCGTCCGCGCCATCGCGATGGACACCACCGAAGGTCTGGTCCGCGGCCAGGAAGTGACCGACACCGGTTCGCCGATCCGCGTTCCCGTCGGTGAAGGCACGCTCGGCCGCATCATCAACGTCATCGGCGAGCCGATCGACGAAGCCGGTCCGGTCAAGACCGAAGGCCTGCGCGCGATCCACCAGGAAGCGCCGACCTACACCGACCAGTCGACCGAAGCCGAAATTCTCGTCACCGGCATCAAGGTCGTCGACCTTCTCGCGCCCTACGCCAAGGGCGGCAAGATCGGCCTGTTCGGCGGCGCCGGCGTCGGCAAGACCGTGCTGATTCAGGAGCTGATCAACAACGTCGCGAAGGCGCACGGTGGTTACTCCGTGTTCGCCGGCGTCGGCGAGCGCACCCGCGAGGGTAACGACCTCTATCACGAGTTCATCGAGTCCAAGGTCAACGCCGATCCGAAGAATCCGGATCCGAGCGTGAAGTCGAAGTGCGCGCTGGTGTTCGGCCAGATGAACGAGCCCCCGGGTGCCCGCGCCCGCGTCGCGCTCACGGGTCTGACCATCGCGGAAGACTTCCGCGACCAGGGCCAGGACGTGCTGTTCTTCGTCGACAACATCTTCCGCTTCACCCAGGCAGGCTCGGAAGTGTCGGCGCTGCTCGGTCGTATTCCGAGCGCCGTGGGTTATCAGCCGACGCTCGCGACCGACATGGGCGCGCTGCAGGAGCGCATCACCACCACGCAGAAGGGCTCGATCACCTCGGTGCAGGCCATCTACGTTCCGGCCGACGACTTGACCGACCCGGCGCCCGCGACTTCGTTCGCGCACTTGGACGCGACCACCACGCTGTCGCGCTCGATCGCTGAAAAGGGCATCTATCCGGCGGTGGACCCGCTCGACTCGACCTCGCGCATGCTCTCCCCGCTGGTCGTCGGCGAGGAGCACTACGCGGTCGCCCGCCAGGTCCAGCAGGTGCTGCAGCGCTACAAGGCGCTCCAGGACATCATCGCCATTCTCGGCATGGACGAGCTTTCGGAAGAGGACAAGCTGACCGTGGCCCGCGCCCGCAAGGTCGAGCGCTTCATGTCGCAGCCGTTCCACGTCGCCGAAATCTTCACGGGTTCGCCGGGCAAGTTCGTCGACCTCGCCGACACCATCAAGGGCTTCAAGGGCCTGGTGGAAGGCAAGTATGACCACCTGCCGGAAGCCGCCTTCTACATGGTCGGCACCATCGAAGAGGCGGTCGAGAAGGGCAAGAAGCTGGCAGCGGAAGCTGCCTAAGGCGCGAATGGCGAATGGGGAGTAGCGAATAGTTTCGCTGCTCCTCCCCGCCACTCGCTATTCGCCATTCGCTATTCGCAAGGTTTCCCATGGCCACCTTCCACTTCGATCTCGTCTCTCCGGAAAAGCTCGCGTTCTCGGGCGAAGTCGACCAGGTCGACATTCCCGGCGTCGAGGGTGACTTCGGCGTGCTGGCAGGTCATGCGCCGGTCGTGGCTGCGATCCGTCCCGGCATCCTCACCGTCACTACCGGCGGCAAGCACGAGAAGATCATCGTGCTCGGCGGTCTCGCCGAAGTCTCCGAAAAGGGCCTGACCGTGCTCGCCGACGTCGCGACCTCGCTCGCCGAGCTCGATCGTGCCCAGTTCGCCGAGACCATCTCGGAGATGGAAGAAGGCCTGAAGGAGCACGAAGGCGGCGAGCTCGATCAGGCCATCGCACGGCTCGATCATTTCAAGAGCATCCAGCAGCAGCTCAATACCACGGCTATGCACTAAGCCCCGGCGCACCTGCTCCGGGGCATCGGGTCTAGAATTCCTGAATAAGTTCAGCGCTCGTCACGGAAGTGGCGGGCGCTGAAACTTTGTTGCACCGCGCCGGAACTAGCGGCATTCTGCGACCGCGAATTTGTTCCGGGGCGGGTAGCAGATGAAACGCAAGATCGCAGCGATTTTCGCAGCCGATATTGCCGGTTACTCAAGGCTGGTCGCGGAAGACGAGGAAGAGACGCTGCGGCGTCTGGCATCCTATCGCGAAGTCATCGACGACTTCATCGCCAAGGCCAGCGGACGCATCTTCAACACCGCCGGCGATGCCGTGCTCGCGGAATTCCCGAGCGCGGTGGACGCGGTGCGCTGCGCGATCGACATCCAGGAGAGCTTGCGAACCCGCAACATGGCCTATCCGCCGAGCCGGCAGATGTCGTTCCGGATCGGCATCACCATCGGCGACGTGGTCGAGCGCAACGGCGATCTGCTCGGCGACGGCGTCAACATCGCGGCGCGGCTCGAAGGGCTCGCCGAGGTCGGCGGCATCTGCGTCTCCCGCGCCGTGCACGAGCAGGTCGCCAACAAGCTGTCGGTACAGTTCGCCGATATCGGCGCGCAGGAAGTGAAGAACATCCCGACGCCGGTGCACGCCTACATGGTGGCGATGCGGCGCGAGGACGGATCCTATGCGACGCCGCAGCTGAAGAAGGTCGCCAAGGCGGAGCCCGCGCTGAACTGGATGTGGCCGCTGGTGGTCGGCGTGGTCTCGGTCGTCGCGATCGGCGTCGGCGGATTCCTCTACTTCACCAAGCTCGAGACCGCGCAGGTCAAATCCACTGCGGCATCGCCCGTGCCAAGTCCGGCTGTTGCGCCGTCACCCAGCCCGACGCCGACGGTGGCCGAGAAGGCGCCCGCGCCCCTGCCGACATCGACGCCGACGCAGACCACCACGACGGCCGCGATGCCGACGCCGATCCCGCCGCCGCCGGCCGCATCCGCCGGCAAGATTGCCGTGGATGCGGTGCCGTTCATCGGCGAACGCCAACGTGCCTTTCTCAGCAACGAATATGCCGCCGCCGGCGACTACAAGGCCTTCGCCCTCAACATCGGCGGCTTTACCGGCTCCGCGCTCAATCAGCCGAACGAGGAGGCCGCGCGCAATACCGCGCTCGACCAGTGCCAGAAGCGCGCCGATGCCGCGCAATCGCCGCGGCGCTGCGAGCTCTATGCGCTCGGCAACAAGGTCGTCTACAGCCGTGGCAATCCACCAATGCCGCCGCAGCCCTGGGTGCGGCACGACCCCACGACCGAGCGCCCGTTCGTGGCGAAAGATTTTCCGATGCTGCGTGATCAGGCCAGGACGCGCGTGGAAAACATGTACGCGCCGGCGGCAAAATCGCGCTCGGTCGCGCTCGGTCCGGGCGGGCAATATTTCATGGCGCTGGGGGCATCATCGCCCGAGGAAACGACGCGGCGTTCGCTGGAATCCTGCGGTGCGTTTGCAGGCTCGGCCTGCATGATCGTGGCGGTCGACGATGTCTTCGTCGTGCCGATTCCGACCCTGCTGAGGCCCAACGGCTTCTTCCACGCCGCGACCAATTCCTCGATCGTGGCCGATGCGCGCGACGAGGTCGTGCGCAAGCTCGGCGTAGGCACGGGTTGGAATGCGGTCGCCGTCGGCACCGCAGGCCGCCCCGGCCTCGGCCTCAAGGCCGCCGACGAGCAGACCGCCGTCAACACCGCGCTCGCCGACTGCGCCAAGCACGACAGCGAGTGCCATGTGATTGCGATCGGCCCGTTCACGGTCGGGCCGACGAATTGACACGAACGCTTGCGTGCTTGCGCTGATTTCACCTGCTGTCTCAGCAGCTTCGTCGATTCCGCCGCGCATCGCGCCGAAAACCTCCAGCTACTGTGCATGGGGTTGTTTTCGCGTTTTCAGCTTGCAAAGGACGCGAACTCACGCGCCACCGCGCGATAGACCTCGCGGCGGAACGGCACCACGATATCAGCGACGCGGTCGAGACGCTCCCAGCGCCACGCATCGAACTCTGCCGGCTGGCCGTTGCGCGGCGTCAGCGGATCGATCTCGTCATCCTTGCCGGTGAAGCGCAGCGCGAACCACTTTTGGCGTTGGCCGCGGAATTTTGCCAGCCGATGCGTCTGCGGTCCGTCATAGGGTGGGAATTCGTAGGTGAGCCAGTCGGTCTCGCCGAGATAGTCGGCGCTGACGACGTTGGTCTCCTCCCAGAGCTCGCGCATGGCGGCATCGCGCAAGACCTCGCCCTCGTCGACGCCGCCCTGCGGCATCTGCCAGTCGAGCCCGGGCAAGATGATCTCGGGGCCGTCGCCCTTGAAGCGGTGCCCGATCAGCACATGGCCATCGGCATTGAAGAGGGCGATCCCGACATTGGGACGGTAGGGTTTTTCGATCGTCACTGATGCATCTTTCGTCATTCCGGGGCGCGCGTTGCGCGAACCCGGAATCTCGAGGTTCTCAGGTGCGCGATTGCGCACCATAGTTCGATGCTGTCGCATCGCCCCGGAACGACGACAACGGATTTACTCATCCGCGAGCGCGGAAAATTCCTTCACCACGCGCTCGTAGACCGGGCGCTTGAACGGGATGATCAGTGAGGGGAGGTTTTTCATCGGCTCCCAGCGCCAGCTGACGAATTCGGCCTTGTGGCCACCGCCGCCGGGCTTCTCGACGTTGATCTCGCTGTCCTTGCCGGTGAAGCGCACCGCGAACCACCTTTGGCGCTGGCCGCGGTAACGGCCCTTCCAGGCGCGCCCCGCCACCGTGCGCGGAATGTCGTAGATCAGCCAGTCCGGCACTTCGCCGAGCCGCTCGATCGAGCGCACGCTGGTCTCTTCATAGAGCTCGCGTTTGGCGGCCTCCCAATTGTCCTCGCCGGGATCGACGCCGCCCTGCGGCATCTGCCAGACATGGCCGTCGTCGACATGCTCGATGCCGCCGGCGCGACGGCCGATGAACACCAGCCCCTTCGTGTTGATCAGCATCACCCCGACGCAGGTCCGGTAGGGCAGATCCTCATAACGCGCCATTCCGCCAAACCCTCTCGCGTATTGCCGGGACGCTAACAGGCGCTCGGGCCCGTGGCGTACCAATTCGTTGATTTAGCTGGATTTTGATTTCAGCATCGCGGTTGTCAATGGCACCAAAAGGATACCCCGGTCGCTCAATGTCTTGATCCAGGCGCCGACCCGCTCGATGGAGACTGGCAGTGCGGAGGCGGTGCCGACGGCGACGCCCCGCTCGCGGGCCATCGATTCCAGCTTGTTCAGGGCGCGGTCGATCTCGGTCGGGGTCGGCACCGCGTCGAGCGCGATGTCGCCCTTGCCGAACGGCACCGCCAGGCTCGCAGCTGCCTGCGGCGCGATGCTGCGGGGCGAAGAGCCGTCGTCGAAGAAGCCGAGCCCGCGCTTGGAGGCCTCGCGGATGATCGGCTGCATCGCCGGCTCCGTCGCGACGAAGCGGGCGCCCATGAAATTGGTGATGCCGGCATAGCCCTGCATCCGGCTCAGGTGCCAGTACAGGCGATCGGTATTCTGGTCGGCGGTGAGCGAGGTCAGCAGCGTCTGCGGGCCGGGATCGTTATCCGGGAAGTCGTAGGGCTCCATCGGGATCTGCAGGAAGATCTCGTGGCGCTGGGCGCGGGCGCGCTCGGCGAGCTTGCCGGGGTCGGCGCCATAGGGCGTGAAGGCCAGCGTCACTGCGCCCGGCAGCTTCATGATCGCGTCGGTGGTCTTGGCGGCGCCAACGCCGAGGCCGCCGATCACGACCGCCACGACCGGCATTTTCGCGGCCTTGGCGCGGTCGGCCTCGGCGGCGTAGACGTTGAATGGCTTGAGATCGCCGGAGACCGCGGGGATCATGCCGTAGCGGGATTTCTCCAGCAGTTTCGGGTCGATTCCGGCCATGACGGGCGGCGGGGCTGAGGCCGATTCGCCCTTGTCCGCGGCATCGCCAGCGCCGATCACCACGTCATGGCGTGCGCCGGTCGAGCCGTCGATCATGGTGACGGTCTTGTGCTCGCCGGAGGCGGCCTCTTTCGGTGCCTCCTTGGCCGCGGCCTTGCTCTCCTGGGCGTGCTCTTCGCCGTGGCCCGCGGCGGGCTTCGCGTCCGTCGCCTTGTCCGCTGTCTTGGGATCGCGGATCGCAATCCGTGTCATCGGCTCGCCGCCGAGCGGGTCCTTGTTGAAGATGGCGAAGCCGGCAAAGGCGACCAGGAACAGGCCGAGCATGACCGCCAGCAGTTGCATGGCCGTGAACGGCAGCCGCAGCCGCCGTTTCCGGCGCGGCTTGTCCTGTCCGAGCGGGGCGCTCAGATCATCGGCCGTTTCAGTCATGCGCGATCCCGAATCACTCCACCGACGATACCACGCCGAGGTCAAGCGGCGGCAGGCCGGGATAGGCCGGGGACACCAGGAGTTCCAAGCAAAAAGGGCGGCTCCAGGAGCCGCCCTTTTCGTCAGATCGGTTGGCGCGCCTAGTTCGCCGCTTTCGGCTTGTCCGCAGGCGCGGCCTTGTTGTCGCTGCCCGGCGTGGGCGCTGCGGACGCGCTGTTCTTGATGCCGTGGAGCAGGTCGTCGGCGAGCTTGAGCGCCTTGTCGTCCTTGGCGTCCGGCGGAACGTAGGACTGCGAGCCGGTCTTCTCGTCGCCGTCGTTCTTGAGGTGGCCGCGCAGCGAAGCCTCGCCCTTGGTGTCGGTGCGCGACTTCAGCTCATCCGGCACGTCCTGAAGCACTTCGATGTCGGGCACGATGCCCTTGGCCTGAATCGATTTGCCCGACGGCGTGTAGTAGCGCGCGGTGGTGAGGCGCAGCGCGCCGTTGCCCGAGCCGAGCGGGATGATGGTTTGCACCGAGCCCTTGCCGAACGAGCGCGTGCCGACGATGGTCGCGCGCTTTTGGTCCTGCAGCGCGCCGGCGACGATTTCCGACGCCGAGGCCGAACCGCCGTTGACGAGCACGATGACCGGCTTGCCCTTGGTGAGGTCGCCCGCATGCGCGGTGCGGCGCTGGGTCTCCTCGGCATTACGGCCGCGGGTCGAGACGATCTCGCCCTTCTCCAGGAACGAGTCGGAGACGGTGACGGCCTCCTCGAGCAGGCCGCCCGGATTGTTGCGGAGGTCGATGATGTAGCCCTTGAGCTTGTCGCCGATCTGGGTCGAGAGGTTGGCGACCTCCTTCTTCAGGCCTTCGGTGGTCTGCTCGTTGAAGGTGGTGATGCGGATATAGGCGATGTCGTCGGCCTCGACGCGCGCGCGCACTGAGCGGACGCGGATGTTGTCGCGCACGAGCGTGACGTCGATCGGATTGTCCTGGCCCTTGCGGATGATCTTGAGCTTGATCTTGGTGTTGACGGGGCCGCGCATCTTCTCGACCGCCTGGTTCAGGGTCAGGCCCTGCACCGCCTCATCGTCGAGATTGGTGATGATGTCGTTGGCCATGACGCCGGCGCGCGAGGCGGGCGTATCGTCGATCGGCGAGACCACCTTGATCAGGCCGTCTTCCATCGTGACCTCGATGCCGAGGCCGCCGAACTCGCCGCGGGTCTGCACCTGCATGTCGCGGAAGCTCTTGGCATCCATGTAGCTCGAATGCGGATCGAGGCCGGTGAGCATGCCGCTGATGGCTGACTCGATCAGCTTGGTGTCGTCGGGCTTCTCGACATAGTCGGAGCGCACGCGCTCGAAGACGTCGCCGAACAGATTGAGCTGGCGATAGGTGTCAGCGGTTGCGGCCCGCGCGCTGGAGCCCATGAACACTGCGCGCGGCTGGGTCACGAACAACGTCAGCGCCGCACCGGTGGCCGCGCTGAGGAGGATAACTGAAGTCTTGCGCATCATCCGCGAACCTTCTCGCCTTCATTTGCGGCCCACCATGGGCCTGGATCGATTGGAGTGCCGTCTTTGCGGAACTCGACATACAGCACAGGTTGACTCGCGTTCGTGGCGAGAATGGAGGCGACTTGAGATGTCGATCCCATGGTCGCGACCGGCTCCCCCGTGAGCACAAACTGACCGATGTTGACCGAAATGCGCTCCATCCCGGCGATCAGGACATGATACCCGCCCCCGGCATTGAGGATCAAGAGTTGTCCATAGCTGCGGAACGGGCCGGCATAGACCACCCAGCCGTCGCACGGGGTGGTGACCTGGGACCCAGGCTTGGTGGCCAGCGAAATGCCCTTCTGGACCCCGCCGACCCCATCGGAACCGCCAAAGTCCCTGATCTTGTTACCGTTAACCGGCAAAGGCAGGAGCCCCTTGGCCGAGGCGAACAGGATCGCCGGGCTGGTCCGGGACCGGTCCTTGAAGACGGCCGGGCCGGGCTTGGCGCTGGCCGCCGCTGCGGCCGCGTTTGCCTCGGCCTGTTTTGCGGCCTCGGCCGCCTTCTCCGCCGCTTTGGCGGCGCTTTGCAGGTCCTGCTCCATCTTGGCGATCAGCCCCTGGAGATCGCCGACCTGCTTTGACAGCGTGATCGCGCGCGAATTCTCGGCGTCGAGATCCTTTTCGCGCGAGGCCTGCTGGCGCTGCCGCTCGTCGACCAGCGCGGTGAGCCGGGTCTGGTCGCTGCGGATCTTGTCGCGGTCGGAGGCGAGCTGGTCGCGTTCGCTCGCGATGCTCTTGCGCAAGGCCACGAGCTCGCCGAGCTCGCTCGCGATCTTCTCGGCGCGGCCGCGCAATTCCGGCACCACGGCGCCGAGCAGCATCGCGGTGCGCAGCGATTGCAGCGCATCCTCGGGCCGTACCAGCAGCGCCGGTGGCGTGCGCCTTCCGGCGCGTTGCAGGGCCGCCAACACCTCGACGATGTCGGCGCGACGCGAATCGAGCGAAGAGCGCGCTTCCTGCTCGCGGCCGTTCAGAGTCCGCAGCCGTGCCTCGGCCTCGTCGATCTTGGTCTCGACGGCACGGACATTGGCGGCGGTGTCGATCAATTGCTGATTGAGCTGGGTGCGATCCTGGCCGAGCGAGGAGATCTCGGCTTTGAGCTTGGCCTGAGCCTCCTCCGCACTCTTCTGCCTGGCGCGCGCGGCTTCCAGCTCCTGCTCGCGCTGCTTGATGGCGTCGGGCGAGACGGCAGCGGCCTGTGGTGCCGTCTGGGCTTGCGCGAGGCTTTCTTCAGCGAAGAGGCTTGCGCCGGCGCAGCTTGCAATCAGCAGCAGATTGAGGATCGGCGCTCGCATCTGTTGGGGCAAGGTTCTTGGGCAAGGTTTCTTGGGCAAGGTGCTCGTCGTGGCGCGAATCACGCGCGATGATAGGGATGGCCGGCCAGGATGGTGGCGGCCCGGTACAGCTGTTCCAGAAGCATGACGCGGACCATTTGATGCGGCCAGGTCGCAGAGCCGAACGCGATCGCGAGCTTGGCCTTACGGCGCAATTCGGGCGAAAGTCCGTCCGCCCCTCCGATCACGAAGATAGTATGACCGGCACCCTCGTCGCGCCAGCGCCCGAGATGCCGTGCGAATACGGTAGAGTCCAGATTCTGGCCGCGCTCGTCCAGCGCCACCAGAATCGATTTGTCCGGGATGTGCGCGGAGATCGCCGCGGCTTCCTCGGACATGCGCGTCGCGGTGTCGCGCGCACGGCTCTCGGGGATTTCGTGAATCGTGAGCTCGCGGAATCCGAGCTTGCGGCCGGCCTCGTCGAACCGCTCGAAATAGCGGTCGGCAAGCTCCCGTTCGGGGCCCTGCTTCAGCCGGCCCACCGCAATGACAGCAACACGCATGATATCTTCAGGGTCGTGTTTTCCAGACCGCGCGCAGATTGCGCGCGCACGACGCTAGCATGCGCGTCAACCGATTCGAAATCGGCCAAATAGGCCTAGATCGCCTTCGCCGCCCCTGGGCCCTGCGTGTACAATCTCTCGAGATTGTAGAACTCGCGGACTTCGGGTCTGAACACGTGCACGATCACATCGCCGGAATCGATCAGCACCCAGTCGCAATTGGGCAAGCCCTCGACGTGGATGTTCTTGATGCCGTTTTCCTTGAGGCCCTTGGCGACGTTCTCCGCGATCGCGCCGACGTGCCGGTTCACCCGGCCGGTGGTGACGATCATGTAGTCGGAGTACGCCGATTTGCCGCGAAGGTCGATGGTGACCGTCTCCTCCGCCTTCATGTCGTCGAGGCGGGAGAGGATCAGGCTCAGCGTCTTGTCGGCGTCGGGTTGCGCCTTCAAGGCCGCAGCTTTGGTCGATGTTTTACGCGCCGGTTTTGCCTTCGGTAAAACAGACTTGGACAATACAGATGTGGTCAGGGACCATTCCTTTCACTGTATCGCGAACGCCGAATCCAGCGCTCACCGGTTACACTACATCATGTGGGGTTAAGGGTTTCAATATGCCAGAGAGCCCGGAGTCCCCACAACATCCGCACACTTCGCCTCACATTGTACCTTTCCAGCTCCCGTCCGGGTTCCGCAGGCCCGTTGACGACAGGTTCAGCTTCAATCCCGTCAGGAATACCCACGCCGGCGCCGGTTGGTCTGCAAGCCGCGCTGCCCTGTTCTCCGGCAGGCGGTAGCGCGCCAGCGCCTTGGCTGCGGGAGAGGCGAGGGCACGAAAGCTCTGCGGCGGGCGGTCGATGACTGCAATCGGCACCTGGCCGGCGATACGCCGCCAGTCCTGCCAACGGTGGAATTGAGCGAGATTGTCGGCGCCCATAATCCAGACAAAGCGCAGGCCCGAGAAGCGGCGGCGCAAGGTGTTGATCGTGTCGATAGTATAGCGGGTACGAATGACGGATTCGAGACAGCTGACCTCGATCCTGGGGTCATCAGCGACGTCGCGCGCCGCCTGCATGCGCTCGCCGAGCTTATGCAGATTGCCGTTCTCCTTGAGCGGATTGCCCGGGGTGACCAGCCACCAGACGCGATCGAGTTGCAATCGCTTGAGCGCGAACCGGCTGATCGCGCGATGGGCCTGATGCGGCGGGTTGAATGAGCCGCCGAGCAGGCCGATGCGCATGCCCTCTGTGTAGGGCGGGACCGCTTGTGCCACGAAACGCGGCACGACGAAATTGTTGCTCAATGCCCCGCGCCTCGCGCCATGCCTTACGGCCGCGTCTGCCCTGTGCCATGGACGCGATATTTGAAGCTCGTCAACTGCTCGGCGCCGACAGGGCCACGGGCGTGGAAGCGGCCGGTTGCGATGCCGATCTCGGCGCCGAAGCCGAACTCGCCGCCATCGGCGAACTGCGTCGAGGCGTTGTGCAGCACGATTGCGGAATCGACCTCGCTGAGAAATTTCTTCGCAGCAGCCTCGTCCGCGCTGACGATCGCATCGGTGTGGTGCGAGCCGTGATCCTGGATGTGCGCGATCGCACCGTCGACGCCGTCGACCACCTTCGCCGCGATGATCGCGTCGAGATATTCCGTGTCCCAATCGTCTTCGCTGGCGGGCTTTACGCGCGAATCGGTCTTCTGCACCGCGTGGTCGCCGCGCACTTCGCAGCCGGCCTCGATCAGCATCTCGACCAGCGGCTTCAGGTTTTTCGCTGCAGCCGCGCGATCGACCAGCAACGTCTCGGCCGCTCCGCAAACGCCCGTGCGGCGCATCTTGGCGTTCAGCACGATCGACTTCGCCATGGCGAGGTCGGCGCTGGCATCGATGTAGACGTGGTTGACGCCTTCGAGATGCGCGAACACGGGCACGCGCGCTTCCTGCTCGACGCGTGCGACGAGGCTCTTGCCTCCGCGCGGCACGATCACGTCGACGGCGCCGTTGAGGCCCGACAGCATCATGCCGACTGCCGCGCGGTCACGCGTCGGCACCAGCGTGATCGCGGCCTCGGGCAGACCGGCTTCGCGCAGGCCCTGCACCAGGCATTCATGGATCGCGCGACACGAGCGAAAACTATCCGAGCCGCCGCGCAGGATCACGGCATTGCCTGATTTCAGGCACAGCACGCCGGCGTCCGCCGCAACGTTCGGCCGGCTCTCAAAAATCACGCCGACGACGCCGAGCGGCACGCGGACGCGCTCGATGGTCATGCCGTTCGGCCGTTGCCAGCTCTCGGTGACGATGCCGACGGGATCGGCGATGCCGCGCACGACGGCGATGCCTTCGGCCATGCTCTCGACGCGCGCCGGCGTCAGCGTCAGGCGGTCAATGAAGGAGGACGTCATGTTGCCGGAGGCGCGCGCCTCGGCGACATCCTCGGCATTGGCGGCGAGGATCGCTGCCGCATTGCTGCGGATCGCCCGCTCCATGGCTTCCAGTGCCCGGTTCTTCTGCTCCGGCGGCGCCAGCGCCAGCACGCGCGCAGCGGCGCGAGCTTTGCCTGCGAGATCGGACATCAGAGCCTGAAGATCGGCATTGCCGTCGACGGCTTTGAGGGGGGTGGCCATGGGGTCAAAACCTTCTGCTAAGGCGGTGTCCTAGCACGGAATTCCCGCGTCTGCGAAGGGCGGGGAGGGTATGGCAGGTACCTCGGCGGCGAGCCCGTTAGGTCGGGGACCTAGGTCCGACGTCATTCCGGGGCGGTGCGTTTAGCACTGAACCCGGAATCTCGTCATTCCGGGCCTAGTCCTTCGTACCATCCCGGAATGACGGGCTTCGCCTTAGCCGCCCACCACCAGATCGTCGCGATGGATCATCTCGGAGCGGCCGCTGATGCCGAGGATGGTCATCACCTCCGGAGACGAGCGACCCTTGATCCGCTCGGCGACCTCGGCATCATAGGCGATCAGGCCGCGGCCGACCTCGCTGGTGTCGGGGCCGCGGACGATCACGGCGTCACCGCGGGCGAACTGGCCCTCGACCTTGATCACGCCGGCCGGCAGCAGGCTGGCGCCGGCACGCAGTGCCGTCACGGCGCCGGCGTCGATGGTCAGCGTCCCCTTCGGCTCCAGCGTGCCCGCGATCCAACGCTTGCGCGACGTGATGGGATTGGCCGGGGTCAGGAACCAGGTGCAGCGACCGCCATTGGCGATCGCCTGCAGGGGATGCTCGATCTTGCCGGACGCAATCAGCATATGCGTACCGCCGGTGGTTGCGATCTTTGCCGCCTCGACCTTGGTGCGCATGCCGCCGCGCGACAACTCGGACTCGGCGTCTCCCGCCACGGCCTCGATCTCGGAGGAGATGCTCTCGACCACCGGAATCAGTTTGGCGTTCGGGTTGTTCTTCGGTGGCGCGTCGTAGAGCCCGTCGATGTCGGAGAGCAGAACCAGCAGGTCGGCGCTCGCCATGGTCGCGACGCGCGCGGCGAGGCGGTCATTGTCGCCGTAGCGGATCTCGGTGGTGGCGACCGTGTCGTTCTCGTTGATCACGGGGATGGCGCGCCACTCCAAAAGCTTGCCGATGGTGGAGCGCGCGTTGAGATAGCGGCGGCGCTCCTCGGTGTCCTGCAGCGTGACCAAAATCTGCCCGGCGCCGATGTCGTGCGCCCCGAGCACCTCCGACCAGATCCGCGCCAGCGCGATCTGGCCCACGGCAGCGGCGGCCTGGCTCTCTTCCAGCTTCAGCGGGCCGCGCGGCAATTTGAGCCGGCTGCGGCCGAGCGCGATCGAGCCGGAGGATACCACGAGGACATCGCGGCCCTCCTTGTGCAGTTTGGCCATGTCGTCCGCAAGTGCCGCGAGCCAGGACGCGCGCACCTCGCCCCTGTCGGAATCCACCAGCAGGGCGGAGCCGACCTTGACGACGATGCGGCGGAATTGACTGAGTTCGGGGCTGGCCATGTGTGTATGTTTTGGCGTGTTGCTGCGAGTTGCTCTGGAAACGGCGGAGCGTGAGGCGGCGCCGGTCGAGGCCTGCTTTTGCAGCAGGACGATGGCCGGCGCAAGGCGGCGGGAACGGTAAACGGCGAAGGTCGGCCTTGTCTTGAACGCCGGTCCGGCTCTAATGCCGCCAACCAACAATGGGCTGAAAGAGGAAGCGAATGGATCGCCGCAAATTCATGGCCGGATGTCTTGGGGGATATCTTGGGCTGCCGCTGCTGCCGCAGGCAGGTGAAGCGCAAGCGCAGACCGGGCTGAGCAAGATCATCTTTCCGTTCGCGGCGGGGGCCGGCGGCGACACGCTGTGCCGGCTGATCGCGCAGGAAATCTCCCCGGTGCTGCAACGAACCATCGTGGTCGAGAACCGCACCGGCGGTGACGGCCTGATCGGCATCAAATCGGTGAAGGGTGCGAGCCCCGATGGCAGCATGGTGCTGGTGACGACGGGCCCCACCATGTACCTGCTGCCGATGGTGGAGACGACGCCGAGCTTCGACACGGCCAAGGATTTCGTCCCGGTGTCGCTGCTGGCGCGGTTCGAGTTCGTGCTCGTGATTGGCCCGGCCATGGATGTTGCGGACTTCAAGGGATTCGTCGCCTGGCTGAAGGCGCATCCCGACAAGACCTCGTTCGGCGTGCCGAGCAACGGCACTATTCCGCACTTCATGGGCTCCAAGCTCGAGAAGGATCTCGGCATCCCGCCGACCCGCGTGCCCTATCGGGGCAGCGCGCCGATCCTCAACGATATCATCGGCGGCCACATCTCGTTCGGCATCACGACGTTGGCGGACGCGCTGCCGCAGCATCGCGCCAAGAGTTTGAAGATCATCGCCGTGTCGAGCGCGGAGCGTTCGCCGTTCGCGCCCGATGTTCCGACGTTGAAGGAGAGTGGCATCGATCTGGTCGCGGACGCCTGGTACGGCATGTGGCTTCCAGCCGGCAGCCCGCCGGAGTTTGCGAGCAAGCTTGGCGCGGCCGCAAGCGCCGCGCTCGCCAAGCCCGAGGTGAAGGAGAAGCTCACGACGATCGGGCTGATCCCGGTCGGGAGCAGCGCGGATGGGCTCGCCAAGGAGCTCGCCGCGAACACGGCCTTCTGGCAGCCGATCGTGAAGGCGACGGGATACAAGATCGAGAATTAGAGCCCGATCTTAACTGAGGTGCTGGACATGACTCAGCGCTTGCTCGGTGCTGCCCGATTATTTGCCAGCAATTATCAGATCGTCGTGTGCGACGATCCATTGAGCTCGCTTGGCAGCGAGGATGACTGGAACTGGGATGCTGCGAAATCCAAACGCGGCTTTGCCGGCGTTCCCGCGTTCCGGATGATCGGCACGGAAGCGGACCTCAACGATCATTGGATTGAGCTGATATCAAGCGATCAGCCGCCTTCGCCGGACGAATGGCAGCGGATTACCTGCGTGCATTTTCATTCCGGAAGCGGACGGATCCACGTCATGTCGGTGACCGACAATCATGCGGCAATCACGGCGGATGTCGAGCGGGGCGATTACGCAATCTATGTGGCCGGGCAAAATCTTGGAATCGATCAGTTGAGTCTCGGCGAGAAGACGAAACTCTCGGACGCCGAGATCGCCGAGCGAAAGGATATCGAGTGGTACCGACTCTTTCTGGTGCGGGGTAAGCCGGAATTTGAAGGGCGCGTGCTTGATTGCTAGCTAGCCGGTGCTCTATCCCTTATCCTGAGGAGCGCGCTCCTGCGCGCGTCTCGAAGAATGGAAGGCCCGGCTGTGCCAGCAGGGTCTGCACGGTTCGAGACGGCGCTGTCGCGCCTCCTCACCATGAAGCCTACATCTTCGCGCGCTGGGCGATGCCGTCCTTGATCGCGGCGAGCTCGGCTTCGTCCCAGATGCCGATCAAGACGCCGCCCTTCACCTGGAGCTGGTTGTCGGCATAGGCCGCGATCTTCTCGCGTGGCGTGGTGATGTGATCATTCGGATGCAGCGCCCAGTCGAACAGCTCGGCCTGGAGCCGCGCGATGATGCCGGCGCATTCGGGATCGTCGCCACGATCCAGAAACTCATCGGGGTCGGTTTCAAGATCGTACAGCATCGGACGGAAACCGGAGGCGTGGATGTATTTCCAGCGGCCGTCGAACACCATGAACAGGCGGCAGCGCTCGATCGGCTGGTTCAGCTTCAGCCGCACGTCCTGCATGGCGTAGTCATATTCGGAGAACGCCACCTTGCGCCAATCGCCCGGCGTGGGGCCGCGTAGCAGCGGCAGCAGCGAGCGTCCTTCGAGGATGTGGCCCGGCACCTTGCCGCCGAAATAGTCGACGAAGGTCGGCGCGAGATCGATGCCTTCCACCAGCGCATCGCTGCGCGTGCCGCGGGTGGCGTCGGCCTCCTGCGAGGGATCGATGATGATCAGCGGAATCTTCGCCGACTGCTCGTGGAACAGGTCCTTCTCGCCCATCCAGTGATCGCCGAGATAATCGCCATGATCGGAGGTGAACACGATCATGGTCGTGTCCAGAAGGCCGCGCTCCTCCAGGAACTTCATCAGCACGCCCATCTGGTCGTCGATCTGGGTGATCAGGCCCATATAGGTCGGGATCACCTTCTCGCGGGCCTCGTCGCGCGCCATGTTGCGGGAGTAGCGCATGTCCATGTAGGCGCCGAACACCGGATGCGGATTCTGCCGCTCGCGCTCCGAGCGGATCGCCGGGATCATGTCATCGGTCGAATACATGCTCGCGTAGGGCTCCGGCGCGATGTAGGGCCAGTGCGGCTTGATGTAGGACAGATGCAGGCACCAGGGTCGGCCGTCGGTCTCGGCCTTGCTGATGAAATCCATCGCGCGGCGCGTCATGTAGGGCGTTTCGGAATGCTCGTCCGGCACGCGCGCGACCTTATCGGCGTGCACCAGCAGCCAGCCGTTCTGCAATGAGCCGTCTTCCGCCGCGCCTGAGTTCGCCCAGTGCTCCCAGGGATTGGTCGCCTCGAAACCTTGCTGGCGGAGATACTCATCATACTTCGGACGCGGCCGTCCGGTCGGATGCAGGCCGTCGTCGCGCTCATAGGGCTCGAAGCCGCATTCGGCGACATGGACGCCGATCATCGATTCCGGCGGGATGCCGAGCGCCTTCATGCCCTCCAGGTCGGGTGCCATGTGGGTCTTGCCGACCAGCACGTTACGCACGCCGATCTTTTTGAGGTGATCGCCGAGCGTGGGCTCGCCGACACGAAGTGGCCAGCCATTCCAGTGCGAGCCGTGCGAGCGCATATAGCGGCCGGTGTAGAACGACATCCGCGACGGACCGCAGATTGGCGACTGCACATAGGCCTTGGAGAACAGCACGCCGCGCTTGGCCATGGCGTCGATGTTCGGCGTCTTCAGCGTGGGATGGCCGGTGCAGCCGAGATAATCATAGCGAAGCTGGTCGCACATGATCCAGAGAACGTTCTTTGCGCGCGCCATGCATCATCCCGTCGTGTCTTGATTGTTGGATGCTGCGCTATCGAGATCGCGATGGCAACCAGCTCCCGGCCGTACATTCAGTTGTCGTCCCGGCGAAGGCCGAGACCCATACCGCGTGACCCATCTGTTGTGAACGGTCGCAGTACCGAACGACGAGTCTTCGCCAAAAACGCGCCCTGTGGCTATGGATCCTGGCCTTCGCCGGGACGACGTGGGGGAGAGAGTTCAGGCCGACCAAATCAAGCCGACCACGGCTCCGCTTCAGCTGCGCTCTTGGCCTTGGCCGAGACCGGAGCCTCGCCGATCACATCCACGAGCGCGCGGAGCGCTTCCTTGACGCCCTGACCGGTAACGCCGGAGAGCAACAGCGGCGTCTTCTTGGCGGCGCGCTTCAGCCGGTCCTTCTGCTTCTTGAGTTCGTCCGGCTCGACCGCGTCGATCTTGTTCAGGGCGACGATCTCGATCTTGTCGGTGAGCAGCCCGCCATAGGCGTCGAGCTCCTTGCGCACGGTCTTGTACGCCTTGCCGGCGTGCTCACAGGTGGCGTCGATCAGATGCAGCAGCACGCGACAGCGCTCGACATGGCCGAGGAAGCGGTCGCCGAGGCCGGTTCCTTCATGCGCGCCTTCGATCAGGCCGGGAATGTCGGCGAGCACGAATTCGCGGCCGTCGGCGTTCACGACGCCAAGCTGCGGGTGCAGCGTGGTGAAGGGATAGTCGGCAATCTTCGGCTTGGCCGCGCTCACCTTGGAAAGGAAAGTCGACTTGCCCGCGTTGGGCATGCCGACGAGACCGGCATCCGCGATCAGCTTCAGCCGCAGCCAGATCCAGCGCTCCTCGCCGGGCTGGCCGGGATTGGCGTTGCGCGGCGCGCGGTTGGTCGACGACTTGAAATGCGCGTTGCCGAAGCCGCCATTGCCGCCCTCGGCCAGCACGAACTTTTCGCCGACATTGGTGAAGTCGTGGATCAGCGTCTCGCGGTCTTCGTCGAAGATCTGCGTGCCGATCGGCACCTTCAGCACGATGTTCTTGCCGTTGGCGCCGTGGCGGTCCGAGCCTGCGCCGTTCTCACCCTTCTGGGCCTTGAAATGCTGCTGGTAGCGGTAGTCGATCAGCGTGTTGAGGCCGTCGGCGACCTCAATGATGACATTGCCGCCACGGCCGCCATTGCCGCCGGACGGGCCGCCGAACTCAATGAACTTCTCGCGGCGGAACGCCACGCAGCCGTTCCCGCCGTCACCGGAGCGGATATAGACCTTTGCTTCGTCGAGGAATTTCATGGGCCATAGGTAGGCCAGCCGGTCCCCCGCGGCAACCCGGACTTACCCGCAAATCGGCCGAATTTCCGCGATTTTCGTCCCTTGCTTAACCAGTCGGCCGCCGCCGAATCAGGAATTTCTGCATGCCTTCAAGCACCAGCTCCTTGCGCTGGTTGAACACGGTGCTCTTGAGCGTGACCGCGCCGGTGGTCCGTCCGGGCACGAGCTCGGTGACTTCGAGCGCGGGATAGATCGTGTCGTCGGCGAACACGGGTTTAAGGAACCGGCTCGACTGCTCGAGGAAGCCGACCAGGGACTCCTCGACCATGAACGGAAACAGGCCCGCGCCGGGCGCGGTGTGGATCAGGGTCTGGAAACCATGCGCGAGCAGATGCGGCATGCCGCGGGCGCGGCAATATTCCACATCGTAGTGCACCGGATGGGTGTCGCCGCTCGCGGTCTGGAATGCCGCGAACACCGCCGTGGTCTGGGTGCGGCTGGGCAGCACGAAGCGTTCGCCGGCCACGAAATCCTCAAACCAGCGTTGCGCGGTGATCATGCGGTGCTGGGCCGGGTCGAAGTCGGTCATGTCCAAGCTCTCTGTGTGTAGGCGGCCTATCGCTACCGGGGCCCGAAGAGTGCGACAATGCGTTCAATTCGGCTTGCGCGGGCTTGTCGCGGCCGCCTGCTTCATTAAAACGGCGCTCAATGCCTTTCTTCAAAAATCTCTCCGCCTATGACGAGCGCTCGGCACGGCTGGCCGGCATCGCCCTCATGGTGCTGTCGATCTTCATGTTCTCGTTCGGCGACGCCATGGGCAAGTTCCTGGTCGGGACATATTCGGTGGGGCAGCTCCTGTTTCTGCGCGCGTGCGCGGCCCTGCTGCTGCTGTCGCCGCTGATCTGGAAACAGCGCGACCTGTTCCTGCATCTGGAGCGGCCGCGCCTGCAGCTGTTTCGCGTCGTGCTGTCGACGCTGGAGGTGGCCGCGTTCTTCCTCGCCACCGTCTATCTGCCGCTCGCGGATGTCATCACCTATTATCTCGCCGGTCCCATCTTCGTCACTGCGATGTCGGCGATCTTTCTGGGCGAGAAGGTCGGCTGGCGGCGCTGGACCGCGATTCTGATCGGCTTCTGTGGTGTGTTGATCGCGCTGCGGCCGTCGGCGCAGACGGTGAGCCTGCCGGCGCTGATCGCGCTCGGCGGCAGCCTGTCCTTCGCGACGCTGATGCTGATCACTCGCAGCCTGCGCAAGACGCCCGACATCGTGATGGCGTCCTCGCAATTCATCGGCACGTTCTCGCTGGGCGCGGTACTGTCGGCATTCCACTGGGTGCCGCCGACCCCTCGCAGCCTCGTGTTCTTCGCACTGGCGGGTCTCATTTCAGTGACCGCGTTGTTCTGCGTCAACCGCTCGCTCAAGCTCGCGCCGGCGAGTGTCGTGGTGCCCTATCAGTATTCGATGATCGTCTGGGCCGTGATCTTCGGCTTCGTCGTGTTCGGCGACGTGCCGTCCATCGCCACGATCGTCGGTGCGGCGATCATCATCGGAGCCGGGTTCTACATCTACTTGCGGGAACGTGATCTCGGGCGCCCGAGCGAAGAGGTGAGTCCGCCGGTGTAGCCGCGTCCGAGCGGTCGTCCCGGCCTTCGCCGGGACGACATTGTGAATGGAGCAGGCTCTCCGCCCTACCTCATCCTTCTCGCGCTGCTCCAGCTTTTCAGCGACGACCACACCCCGCGCGAGAGGCGGAAGCAGTCGACCGGCGTCGACGAGCCCAGCGCCAGGAAACGATGCAGCTGCACGCCGCTCCATTGGAAGCCGCACTTCTCCAGCACGTTGCGCGAGGCCGGGTTGGTGACGCGCGCGCCGGCATAGAGATGGTCGTCCTCGAACTCCTCGAAGAAGAAGTCGATCGCGCCGCGTGCGGCCTCGGTGGCAAAGCCCCGGCCCCAATGCTCGACACCGAGCCAGTAGCCGAGCTCGGCATTGCCGGGTGCGGAGCAGTCGATGCCGACCATGCCGACCGGCCCGCTGTCGTGCTCGATCAGGAACACGGTCTCGCTGCCGAGCGCGGCGGTGGCGCGGACGAATTCGACGGCGTCGTCCTGCGAATAGGGATGGGGGAGGCGACGGGTGTTTTCCGCGACACGGCGATCGTTGGCGAGGCGGGCGATGGTCTTGACGTCGGCGAGGGTCGGCCGCCGCAAGGTCAGCCGTTCGGTGGCGACGACGCTCGGTCTCGCCTCCTGCAAGGTCGCGCTCGAGAAATCCTGCAACATGTCCGGCTCCGTCAAAGTCACTAAGTGAAAGTGAACACGACAAACGAAAGGGGAGGCCGGTTTCCCTGCCTCCCCTGGAGCCTTCGATCTCTACGATCTCTGGAACTCCGCCGGTTCGGTCAAGGACCCGGCGGACTCCAAATTAGATCCACCGTCTATTCAGCAGCCTCTGCGAGCGGGAGTACCGCTACGAAGGTGCGGCCGTTGGCTTTGGCCTGGAATTCAACACGGCCCTCGATCTTGGCGAACAGGGTGTGGTCCGTGCCCATGCCGACATTGAGGCCGGGATGCCAGGTGGTGCCGCGCTGACGCGCAATGATGTTGCCGGGAATCACGCGCTCCCCGCCGAACACCTTGATGCCGAGGCGCTTACCCTTGGAATCGCGGCCGTTGCGCGATGAACCGCCTGCTTTTTTGTGAGCCATGGCTCGTCTCCGAAATCCTGCGTAGTTCTAGGTCAATTCCTTGACGGAATCATTTCAAAACGTCGCACGCATCAATTCGTGAATTGGCGTGATCGGCTTTCGTTACTCGGCGGCTTCTTTCGCCACCTTTTCCTTCTTCGGACGCGGGCCCTTGGTGGGCTTGGCGTTGTCCGTCAGGATCTCGGTGACGCGCAGAACCGTAATCTCGTCGCGATAGCCGCGCTTGCGGCGCGAATTCTTGCGGCGGCGCTTCTTGAACGCGATGACCTTGGGCCCGCGCTTGTGGTCGAGCACCTCGACCGCAACGGAGGCGCCGGCCACCGTCGGGACGCCCAGGACCGGCG
The DNA here is from genome assembly GCF_018130615.1 of Bradyrhizobium manausense. Taxonomy (GTDB): domain Bacteria; phylum Pseudomonadota; class Alphaproteobacteria; order Rhizobiales; family Xanthobacteraceae; genus Bradyrhizobium; species Bradyrhizobium manausense_A. Next base: position 18,180 of record NZ_JAFCKB010000001.1, on the reverse strand, counting down.
TGTCGCCGCCGACCACCAGAACTTCGCTCAGCTGGATGATCGTGCCAACTTCGCCTTCGATCTTGCCTACTTCGAGAACATCATCCGGCACGACGCGGTATTGCTTGCCGCCGGTTTTGATGACTGCGAACATCGTTTTTTCTCCGTGTTCAATCCCGGCCTCGGGACGAGCATCGTCCGGGCCGGCTTTTTGGTCAGTCGCTATGGGTTTACTGCGTTTTGCGCGGGTGGGAGTTATCCCTTTGAAAATCCACGCAAAAACAAGCGGCGCGAGAAACGCCCCGCGCCGGGTGTGCGGACTTATAGCCGCCGGGCCCGAAGAGTCAAGGAAAACTGCCGAAAAGCGCCCGGATTTGAAGGATTTGGGCCATTTCCTCGCCGCCTACTGAATCTCGGCCCGCCCAGCAACCAATGGGTTCCCGCACCGTTGTTCTCCGCGAATTGGCATTCGGGCAAGGGCTTCCATGGCAACGGACGAATTGGTCAAGACGACGGGCATCGCCCACCACGGCGCCGAGCGGCTGCCGTCGGTGAACGTCGACAGTTTCAACATCGAGATCAAGGACGAGGACGGCTTCCTGGGCGACCGCGCCAGCAAGGGCGCATTCCGCGAAATCCTCGACCGCTGGCGCAAGCCGTTGCGCAAGACCGGCGAGGATCCGTTCGGCAAGGAGCCGTCGGAGAGCATCAGCAAGAAGACGCTGGATGCGATGCTGGTCGGCGACGATACCGAGGCTTCCGCGGTGGTCCACAGTGCGATCGAGGAATTTGCCCAGGAGCTCGCTTACGTCACGCGACGTTTCCTGAAGACAAAGGCCTGGGCCAAGACCGAGCGCATCGTGGTCGGCGGTGGTTTTCGCGATTCACGGCTCGGCGAGCTCGCGATCGCGCGCACCGACATCATCCTCAAGGCCGAGGACTTCAAGATCGACATGGTGCCGATCCGGCATCATCCGGACGACGCCGGCCTGATCGGCACGCTGCATCTGGCGCCGTCCTGGATTTTCGAGGCCCATGACAGCATCCTCGCGGTCGACATCGGCGGCACCAATATCCGCTGCGGCCTGGTCGAGACCAACTGGAAGAAGGCCAACGACCTGTCGAAGGCCAAGGTCGTGAAGTCCGAGCTTTGGCGTCATGCCGACGACGAGCCGACGCGCGAGGGCGCCGTGAAGCGGCTGACCAAGATGCTGAAGGGGCTGATCGCTGAGGCTGAAAAGGAAGGCTTCAGGCTCGCGCCCTTCATCGGCATCGCCTGTCCCGGCGTGATCAATGCGGATGGGTCGATCGAAAAAGGCGCGCAGAACCTGCCGGGCAATTGGGAGAGCAGCAAATTCAACCTCCCGGCGAGCCTGATCGAGGGCATTCCGCAGATCGGCGAGCACGACACCGCGATCCTGATGCACAATGACGGCGTGGTTCAGGGCCTCTCCGAGGTGCCGTTCATGCAGGATGTCGATCGTTGGGGCGTGCTCACCATCGGGACCGGCCTCGGCAATGCGCGCTTCACCAATCGCCGCAAGGAGGGCAGCAACGGCAAAGACCGGGATTCTGCGGAGGGAAAGAAAAAGGCCAAGGAAAACAACAAGGAAAACAACAAGGATGGCGGCAAGGCCGACAAGGAGTAACCTTGACTGGTTAGGTTAAGGAGTGGATTGCGTTGCGGCGCAGCGGCTGCACGCTAGGGTCGAACCGTCGCCTCACGCAGGCCTGCGAAGCCGCCCTTCCTGGCCAGCATTTCGATGAGCGGCACGGGACCGCCAGTGTTTACCGCGTCTGGCGGTCCCACCCGTTTTCTTGCTTCGCCTCTCCCGCTCTTGTCCGCCGAAGCCTTGGCGAAGGCGGATGCGGGCAGGGCTATCGCATAATGGTTGCACGATGCGGCGGCATCGGCGCTGGGCCCCCTCGCCCGCTTGCGGGAGAGGGTTGGGGAGAGGGTCTCTCCGCAACGGGACAATCCCCAAGAGGAAAGAACCCTCACCCGCCACGCGCGGGACGATGCTTCGCATCGCCCGGGGCGTGTCGACCTCTCCCGCATCCGCCTTCGCCAAGGCTTCGGCGGACAAGAGCGGGAGAGGCGGAGCAAGCCGTCCATTCTATCTTCCCCAATTCAGCTCCAGCCAATCCGCTGAAAGAACGCCGCGATTTCCGCGGCCGCGCGATCTGAATCCTCGCGGTGGGGAAAATGTCCGACGCCGGGAAACATCGCGAGATCAAGCTCGGCAAACGTCTCGCCCAGCCGATCCGTCCAGGCATAGGGAAACAGCGGATCATGCTCGGCCCAGCGCACGCAGGTCGGCACCTTGATCGGCGGCAGCACCGGCGCCTCGCCCTTCATCATCGCAACCCGTCCGGCATGCGACGCGCGATAATGCGCAAAGCCGCCGGCGAGATTGCAGTCCCGGAAGTAGGTGTCGCCGAAAACGTCGAGCACGTCGTCGAACGCGTCCTGGCGATGCGCCCAATTCTTCAGGAAGTGCGCGATATAGAGCCGGCAGCTCTCACGGCTCGCGCCCACAAGCCGCGGCGCCATCTCCATCTGCTGGAAGGACTGATACCAGATGTGGTTGAGCCGATCAGGCGCCGCCATCCGCGGCCCGATCCCGGGATAGACGAAATCGAAGAAGAACAATCCCGCCAGCCGCTCGGGTGCCCGCCGGGCCAGTGGCTGCATCACCGCGCCGCCAACGTCATGGCCAACCACCGCGAATCGCGCGATGCCAAGGGCGTCCATCAGGGCCAGCATGTCGGCCGCATGGCCATCAGGCCCGTAAGGGCCATCCGGCTTGTCGCTGTCGCCGAACCCGCGCAGATCGGGTGCGATGAGCATGAACCGGTCCGAAAGCCGCGAGATCACCGGCTCCCAGGTCAGCCAATATTCCGGCCAACCATGCAGCAAAAGCAGCGGTTTTGCCTGTCCTGCCCGCACCACATGGAATTTGGCGCCATTGGCCGGGATCGTCAGGTGCTCCATGGCAGTTCCTTTGGCTGGGAAGTGCTTTGAGCATGATGAGATTTGGTCTCATTTCGCCGCGACAAGGGAGGTGCGTTCCCTCCCCGCTCTTGTCCGCCGAAGCCCGCCTCCGGGCGAAGGCGGATGTGGGGGAGGGTTAGGGAGAGGGGTAGCCCAGAAAAAGGTGCCGATTGTCTTCGACGCGGCGAGAACAGCCCAAACCCGGCAAAACAACCACCGGATTTTCCCCTTTCGCGCCTTGTCTGGCCCGCCATCCTCGCCTATTAACGCCCCCAACCACAGGGGCCCTGCTCCTATATGGCGCCTTCAGGAGAGGTGGCAGAGTGGTTGAATGCACCGCACTCGAAATGCGGCATAGGTGCAAGCCTATCGGGGGTTCGAATCCCTCCCTCTCCGCCATTTGACCGAAAAGGTCATCAAACCCCAGCAAAATGAGGCTTTCCGCAGGGCCATGCTTCGGTCCTGTGTAGCACCTTTGTGGAGCACCAAATCTAACGAACAGGGCATCCTCCGCGCGCGAGCACATAATAGCGTGCCGATCTAGCGCGTGGTGTTTTGCCCGCCCCTCCAAGTCGGAGCGGCGGAGAATCGGAAGAATCCAACCACGTCGCGATGCCCAGTTTCAGCCACATGCCCACAAAATCGATCCTTGCTCGTTGGTCGATCCTCGATCGCCGTCGAACTGAACAACGCCGTGACAACCAGCGATCGTCCATGCTGTACCTAGCGTGGCGTGTTACCATCGCGTGTCCCCCACTCAACGGGCCCCAAATGAGTAGAGATCCGGACAATTGGTACGAGGAAGAATACTGGGAAGAAATCGGTCGCCAGGAAGACATCGACAACGCGATCAAGAATTTGTCCCAACAGCCTATTCGAGACTTCTTGGGCATCTATGGAGACGCCATCGATAATCGACTCGATGACGTAATCGCTCAAGCTCGTTACGCCCGACAAGGCGGGTTCCCGCAGTTCGCAATCTTGGGCGCGGTAACGGCAATCGAACTGATCACGCGATACATGCTGATTGAGCCGCTGCTGCAGGGTGCCTTCCTCTCCGATAGCTGGGCCAAGATCCTAACTCGTCACATTCTTCAACGCCGTAAGCAGGCGGCCGATCGCGATCTGCTGCCGAGCGTCCTGGGCATGTACGATATCAAACTGGATGAGCTGAAGCTTTCGGACGGATCTCAACTTTGGAAGACCTTCGTGGCAGTCATCGTCCCAAAGCGGAATGCGATCGCTCATGAGGGAGGAAGAGCTACACCTGGAGACGCCGATCTCGCACTAGAATGTGCAAACGTCCTTAGAAAGGAAGTGGTCGCGCAGGTCGCTAAGAAAATGGAGTTCGACCTCGAAAAAAATGCTTCATGGCACAATCATTGCGATGCGCACGCAGTCACGTACGAACCGAAGTCGCTATTCGACCGTCCGGCTTCCAAGACGCAGTCGACGAGCAGCCCGTCAGCAGACCCGAAGGAGCCAAATGGCATTTTGAAATATTGGACACGAAAGATTAGCTGATCCCCGGGCAGGGCTTAGCATTCCGATTATTCAGATCGGTGGTCGAGCTTGGTGAAATCTGTCGGTGTGTTGCCGCCGGGTTTATTCCCAATCCTGGCAAGCTGGCGCCACCGCAAGCAGCGATAACCGCATTTAACCGCGATCTGACCAACGGCGCCGCCGACGTGACAGCGGATCGGATTGCAAAGTATCTCGTACGCACCGACCGCACCACTTTGTCAGACGCGGGGTTCGACGAGTACCGGGATCTCGTGCGATCACAGAATGTTTAAAGAGCGAAAGGACGGCCTCGCTGGTACGTTGCAGTCAAATGTACCTGCGATAGTCAGAGCTCACTTTCTCATCAGTGATGTACTTAAGGACCTCGCCTACTTTGCGTGCTGCACGAATGGGGATCGGCAGCTTCTGGTTCATCTGTGTAGAGTTCCAATTGATTTTCGTGAGACCGAATATCTCGTTGGCAATCTGAGCGACCGTACTATCGCTGGTTTTGTAGGGACAGATCAGTAGCGGTTTCGGATCATACATGCCGGGGTATGTCCCGTAGTAGGGAATGCTGCCGTTGGTGTAGAGCAAGCCTTTCCCGTCAAGCTCCAAGAACGTGCCGCGCATGACAGGATAATTGCCGTCCCTGAACACCTTCACGAACGACGATTCCTGCACCCATACGAGATCGCGCAGCTCGGTGCCGACCTCATCAAGCGCTTCAAATATCCCGTCGGCTTCTTCGTCGCGGAAGCGAGATGTTTTCAGCACTATGACGCGCGCCGGAAAATTCATGTGGTGCTTCTTGTAGGCAGCAAGAGCATCGGCAATCAAAGTCTTTGCATCGTTCTGTGTCAAATAGGGATGTCTGCCACGACTTTCCGTCTGCGCGCCCTTACCCTTAAGGATGAAGCCTCTTCCGCGTTCATCGAACATCTGGGCTGCACTTGTGAAGAGTTGTTGTCCACCGGCCTCGCGATAGAAGCTTACCCCGATGTAGCAGGCTGAAAACTCTCCCTCTTGAGGCGCCCGCCGCCACGGCACGCGCCCAGATCCCTTGTAGTAGAGCGTGGTCAGAAGATTCCACGTACGACTGGCTTGGTCCTGAATTTGTCGGGCGCTGCTCTCCTTGATCTTCAAGGGGATGACGGCGCGTTCGTCGAGCACGTCTTCCCAGACGATCTGAATGGGGAAGCGAAAGTGCATCGCCTTAGCTTTGAGCATGCCGCGGAAATTGGGGGCATCCGAACCCGAGCTATCTTCCTCCTCCATCGTCGCGTCGGAATCGACCTTGGCGTTCCAGACGCGCTCAATCAGCTCAACCGGTAATGCAATGATGGCAACGTCTGGCCTTGAACTGCCCTCCTCGATCGCCTGCAACTGCTCAATAATTTCTTCGACTGCCATCTCGACTGCTTTGCCGTGATGAGGTTCTTTCCTGATGCGTTCGATGCGCGCCTGCGGGATCGCGGCACCCGCGCCATCCGGAATCTCGAACCGGCAGCGGAAAGGATTCTGGTTTCCAAGCCCCGGAAACGGCGGATGTAAATTTGGATGTTTCTCCGATTTTCCGACGAATCCTGCCCCAGCAGCTTGAAGGAAGTCGCGGGCGTCCTCGACGGTCTTCGCATTTCCTATGACGGCGATTTTGATGGCATCACCAAGCGGCGTCTGTAGCGGCCCCGCCTCGAACAAACCGAGGCGTGGATCGGGATGGCAGTGCTGGCCGCCAAACTCGAGAAGCGGTTCATCGAAGATTCTGGTCTCGAACTTCATTCGAACCTCAGCAGTTCTTGATCGGGGTCCACGTCCTCGCTCGATTTCTTCGGGGTGCCCCACACATCCTCGGGCACCTTTTTCGGGAGCTCAACGCTCGGAGGCTCGCCGAATGTGAGGCGTGGATCAGCGGCGGCAACTGCGAACAAATCGTCCGCTTTGCGCTCTTCCTCCGTGAGCAAGCGGTGCCACATGATCACCTGTCCGCGCAGTGATGCACTCTTATCCAACCGCTTCTTTCCAGCCAGCAGCGCACCAGGATACGAGTGCGGAATGAACCCGTTGGTGGTGAAGTAGTAAGTCGGATTGATCACCAAGAACCACTGGTCGTACAGGAGTTCAAATCGAGGTACGAAGGCGTGGTGCCGCACGAACTCAACGCGGTTCGCGTCCGTCTTGCTGCGCACAACGTTAACGACGTCCGCTTCAGCCTTCTTTTTCGCCGATTGATAGTGGAATGTGCGTGATTCGTTTTCGACTCGTGCTCTAAAAAAGAGAAGCCGTCCTTCTTTGTCCCATTCCAAATCGCTTCGCAATTGATGACGAAGCGTAAGATTGAGAAGGAAAGCGAAGTTATTCCGCTCGTCGAGGTCATCATGGAAGGCCAAGTGTCTGACCTCGATCGCTTCCACCTGATCTGGATCGACGATCTGCTCGCACGACGAAGTACGAGGGTCATGGAAGGACCAGAAGGAGCTGCCCTTGATGACCCAATCGAAGCGCGCAGGCTGCCCGGCGTCGAGGAGGATCGCAGTCGCCTGCTTTGCAGTGTGGGGCGTTGTCGCTACGAACACTTCATCGGGCAGGCTGACCGGAAGAATGTTCACCAGCGCTTCTTCGCCGCCTCCGAGTGGCGGAACGTAGTAGCCAAAGCCTGCCTTGGGAATGGTAAGAGCGGCGAGCCGATCGACCGCCTTAGGGTCTAGCACGTCTAGCTTCTTGTCGAAGCTTAGCCGCCGTTCGCCCGGGCCTGTCCCAGTCGAGACTTCCTTCCAGAAATAGGTGTCGTCGCTCCTGCGAAAGAGGACAATGATGATGGGCAGGTTCGAGCCGCGCCAGTAAGCTAGGTCTTCGGTGCGCAGCAGATAAGTAAAGCCACTGGCATCCTCGCCCGTGTAGATGCCAGCCTCCGTCGCTTTCACCTGCACCGCGATCATTCTGGCGGTTGGCTGGCCTTCGATCATTACCTCGGCGATTCCGTCGATCCCAGTTTCGAGGCGCGAGCGCACATCGAACTGGAAGCCCATGGTGAGGAACCGCAATTGAACGGCAGTCTCGCCAATCTGCCCAAGCAGCTGATTCGGAGTTATGGTTTTTGCCATCCGCGCGTTATAGAACAATATGCGAACTTACCCATGGACTTTTTCTCCTGTACCCGCTTTGCACAGAAATCAGGGGGGCTCGCGCGATTGCTATAATAGCAATGTGTAGGTCGTTCGGCGGGCGGCTTTATGAGTGTACGCTTAGTCGCCCTTGAGTAACTCCAGGGCTCGATCGTGCGCGAGCTCGGTTGCCGCGAGCAGGCCGAGATGACAGGGACGGTCCTGATGGCGCTGACGCGGCCCCATTGATCTGATAGTGCGTTGTCGATGCCGGCCGCAATCGCCTCCCGCAGCCCTTGTAAACCCGCGAATTCATCAGGATGATCGACGCGTCATAGCATCGCTCGCGAGGCCTTCATGCGAAAATGCGAAGTCGCCGTGCTGGGTCTGGGGCTCATGGGCGGAGCAGCGCTGGGCGCATTGCTGGATGCCGGCGTCGATGCGCTCGGCTTCGACCCGATCGCAGCAGGTTCGGATCGAGGCTCGTCACATGGTTCATGTCGAATTTTCCGTCGCTTCAATTTTGAAAACCCCAACTACACCAGCCTGAGCGACGAGGCTCATGCCGGCTGGATCCGGCTGCAAACCGAAAGCGGTCAAACGGTTCTGACGGAAACCCCTATTTTGGAGGCCGGCCTCCCCGGCTCCGCCATGGTGGCGTCCTCGCGCGCGGCCGCGATCGCGAAAGGGCGCCCGGATCCGAAGATGACCGCTGCTGTCGCGAACAAGGAATTTCCGGCTTTCAACCTGCCCGACGATTGGGACGTCGTCGTCCAGGACGGCGGCGCGATCCTGCGGACCGCTGTCGTCATGAAACTGATGCGCTCACGCGCCGGCGAGCGCGTGATTCCGGAACGCGCGAGCTTCACGCCGCGCCGGGACGGCGTGTCGATCCGCACGGCCAACGAGGAGTTCTTCGCCGAGCGCGCTATACTGGCGCTGGGCCCATGGCTCGGCCGCGCCCTCCCGCAACTCAACGCGCTGCTCAACGTGACCCGACAGGCGGTCGGCTGGTTCGAGCCTGCTAGCCCCGACACTGTGGTTTCAGGTCGTTTCCCGATCTTCATTCTGGACCGAGGTCCGAACGACGTGGTCTACGGCTTTCCGGACTTCGAACAGCGCGGCGTCAAAGCTGCGCCTCACAACCACGGGCCCGTGGTCGGCCCCGACGATTGGGGTCCGCACGCCACCGATGCCGAACTCCGCTCCGTGAGCGAAGCGTTGGCCGCCCTCGTCCCGGGCGCGGCCGGGCCCATCATCGATCGCGACGTCTGCCTCTACACCAACACCGCGCCCGCCGACCGCCTGCCCGATGCGGGCGAGGAATTCATCATCGATCGCTGGCCGGAGTCCCGCCTGATCGTCTGCTCCGCGTGTTCAGGCCATGGTGCGAAGTTCGCGCCCGCCATCGGACAAAGGCTTGCTCGCCTCGCCACCGATCCGTCCTACGAAGCAGAACCCTTCTTCCAGCTGTCCCGATATTCTCAATTCGCCTGAGCGGATGCTGGATGTTGCGGTGACAGTGCACAACAACGCGCACCAAACGCCTTCAAGAGAGTTGGGCCAAAACCCTGCCGACCGACCTCCTGCCATGATGCCATCATGCACCTGTTTTGCCCGACGGAACAAGCGAAATTTCTGTAATTCCGCAATTGTTGGCAAGAGTCCTTGTTCTGACATAGGTTGGCTACTGTGCATGGGGTTGTTTTCGAGTTTCTTGTCCCGCGACGGAAGCCCCCAGACCGGCGATAGCTTGAACCTGTCACCGGCGCGGTCCGACCAATCTTCCGCGACGGCAGCGAGCCAGTGATTCACGACGATGTTCGACAAGGCCTATCGGCAACGCTTGGAGGCTGATCTTGCGCAATGGGAAGCCGATGGCGTGATCGCGCCGGCGGCCGCCACCTCGATCCGCCATGCGCTGCCGCCGCTGTCGCCCGGTATCAACATTGCGGTCGTCGTTGCCATCGTCGGCGGTCTTCTCATCGCGGCTGCATTCCTTGCCTTCGTCGCGGCGCACTGGACCGAGATCGCGCGGCTGCTGCGCTTCGCGATCCTGCTCGCCGGGATGGCCGTCGCCGGCGGTCTCGGTGCGTGGTTCGCCGCGACCGGCCGCAATGTTCTTGCCGACCTCTGCGCCAGCATCGGCGCGATCATCTTTGGCGCCGGCATCGCGCTGGTCGGCCAGATGTATCATCTTGGCGACGATTTTGCCGGCGGCATGCTGCTGTGGTCGATCGGAGCGTTCGCCGCAGCGCTGTTGACCGGCTCGCGCGGCGCGCTGGCGGTCGGGCTTGCGGCGGCCTGCATCTGGACCTGCATGCGCGTCTATGACGCGCCTGACGCGCTTCATCTCCAGTTCATTGTGGCTTGGCTCATCGCCGCCGCGATCGCGTTCGCATGGAACTCCCGCGTCGCCGCCCATCTCGTTGCGGTTGCGGTACTTCCCTGGTGGGTCGCAACGTCGCTTCGCTTCGACTTCGATGGCGCCCAGCCGTCATTCGTGCTCGCGAACGGTGCGGCCCTGCTGTTCGGCGCCGGGCTCGCGATATCAGCCGCGCCGTCGCCAAGAGCGCACCGGCTTGGATCTGTTCTGTCGATCTACGGTGCATTTTCACTGGCCGTCGTCGCCTTCCTGGAAGTGGCGACAGTCGACGATCTCTTCCGTCTTCGGACGGCCGCGATGGAGGCCCAGCCGCTGTGGACGATTGCGTGCGGCGTCGCGGGCGTGATTCTCGCGCTCGCCTCTGCCGGCCTCACCAGGCGCGCCGGTGAAATCCTCGCCGCCTGCGCGATCGGCCTCGTGCTGGTTGCGGCGCCGATCTGGCCGGCATTTGCCCCCGGCGAGCCCTGGTTCGCTTATGCCGCGCTGCTCTGCGCCATGCTCTGCCTCGTCGTCTCCGGCGTGCTCGACGATGTGCGTCCGCGCATCGTGGCCGGCTGGCTCGGCATCGCCGGCGTCATTGCGGGCATCACCTGGGCCGTGAAGGGCTCGCTGCTGCGCCGCTCGGCCTTTCTCGCGGCAGCCGGACTCATTGCCGTGGTGTTTGCATCAGCGCTCAACCGCTTGCTGCCGAGGGCTGAGCGATGATCGAAGCCATCACGAATTTCTGGCAACGCATCCCGAAAGCGGTGCTGTTCGGTGTAGCCATCCTGCTGCAATGCGCGCTGCTGGTGCTGATGGTCGCCGACCGCATGCAGATCCTGCGCGAAGGCCGTGAGGTGACCTTGCAGACCCGGCCGGTCGATCCCCGCGATCTCCTGCGCGGCGACTATGTCGTGCTCGGCTACGACATCACGCAGCTGCCGGCGGGCGCCCTCGCCGGCCAGCCGATGGCCGGGCGCAATCCCGTCGTGTTCGTCAAGCTCGCGCCTGATGCCAGCGGCCTCTATCAGCCCGTTTCTGTGCACGCCGAGCCCGTCGCGGTCACGGCGGCGGAAGTGCTGATCCGCGGCCGCGTCGCTTATTCCTGCGGTTCGACCAATCGCATCTTCTGCGACAAGCTGACGGTCCGATACGGCCTCGAAAGCTATTTCGTGCCCGAAGGCGAGGGCAGGAAGCTCGAGCAGGCCCGTAACCAGCAAAAGCTCCGCGTCGTCGCCGCCGTGCTGCCCTCGGGCCGCGCCGCGATCAAGCGGCTGCTGCTCGACGGCGAGCCGGTCTATGAGGAGCCGCTGTACTAGGCGCCCGCCTTCAACGCCCGCCGCAGCACATCCCACATCCGCGGATCGTTCATATGCGCGACGTTGAAGCGCAGGAAGTTTTCCGCCGTCTGCGACACGCTGAACACGTTGCCGGGTGCCAGCACCACGTCCTCGTCGAGCGCGGTGCGCGCAACGGCGGTGGCATCTCGTCCGTCGGCGAGGCGGCACCAGAGGAAGAAGCCACCGCGCGGCATCAGCCACGGCTCGATGCCCAGCGCCCCAAGTTTTCGCGCGACGTCGCGGCGCGTGCGCGTCAGTTTTTGCCTGAGCTCGTCCATGTGCTTGCGATAGCTGCCGCCGGCGAGGACTTTTGCGATGATCTCGGTCGCGACCGGGCTTGGGCCGCCAAAGCTGGTTGCGACCTGGAGGTCGACGAGATGCTCGACCCAATCGGCGCGCGCGGCGATGTAGCCGCAGCGCACGGAGGCGGACAGTGTCTTGGAGAAGCTGCCGATCCGGATCACACGGTTCAGTCCGTCCAGCGCAGCAAGGCGCGGCGAGCGCTCCGGCTCGAAGTCGCCAAAGATATCATCCTCGACGATGGTGAGATCGTGCGCCGCCGCTGCCGTCAAAAGCCGGTGCGCGGTCTGAAGCGAGGGCGTCGCGCCGGTCGGGTTGTGCAGCGCTGAATTGGTGATGTAGAGGCGCGGACGTTCGGCTGCAAGAATTTGCTCGAAGCGAGCGACGTCAGGACCCGTCGGCGTGTAGGGCACGCTGACGATCCTGACCTGATGCGCGCGCAGCAGCGCGCGAAAATTGAAGTAGCAGGGATCGTCGACCAGCACGGTGTCGCCGGGGCGGAGCAGGAAGCGGCAGATGAGATCGGTTGCCTGCGTGCCCGAACCCGTCAGCATCAGCTGGCCGAGCGAGGCCTCGATCTCGTCCTCCGCGAGGCGTGCGAGCAGCAGCCTGCGCAGCGCGAGGGAGCCGGATGTCGAGCCGTAATTGGTCAGCACGCTCGCGTCGGTGCGGGCAAGTCCGCGGATGGCGCGGCGCAACGCGGCTTCCGGCATCCACTCCGGCGGCAACCAGCCGCAGCCGGGTTTGGGCACGGCATCGTCGGCGTCGAGCGATTGCCGGGAGACCCAGAACGGATCGACCGCCCGGTCGCGGCGCGGCTCGACCTCGGTCAACGCAAGCGGCGGTGCGACGGTCGGCGACACATAGAAGCCCGAGCCCCGGCGTGCGCGGATCAGGCCTTCGGCGGCAAGACGGTCATAGGCCTCAACGACCGTCGACGGCGAAACGCCCATCGTCGCGGCAAAGCTGCGGATCGATGGCAGGCGGTCGCCGGGGCCGAGCGCGCGGCCGGCGACCTTGGCGCGGATCGCGCTCATCACGTCAATGGTCCGCGCGCCGCCGCGTCCCCTGGATTGCGCTTCGATGTCCAAGGTGTATTGCCTTCCACACCCATACAGTTCTGCCGAATTGTACTGGATTGTGACTGGTCTGGCCACCGCGAAACGCCGAGGATGGCAACTCAGAAAGCTGGGACGGACATGCAATCTGCGGGCAGCGGCTGGGGCAACGGGCTTCTCGGCGTCATCATCTTCAGCGGTTCACTGCCGGCGACGCGCGTGGCGGTCGGCGGCTTCTCGGCGCTGTTCCTGACCTCGGCGCGCGCGATCATCGCCGCGCTGATCGGTGCGGCCGTGCTCGTTCTGCTGCGTCAGACGTTGCCGCAGCGCAGGGATATCGCCTCGCTCACCATCGTCTCCATCGGCGTCGTGGTCGGCTTTCCCCTGCTGACCGCCCTCGCGCTCCAGCACATTACTTCGGCACATTCCATCGTCTTCATCGGCTTGCTGCCGCTGTCGACCGCGATCTTCGCCGTGTTGCGTGGCGGCGAGCGGCCGCAACCGTTGTTCTGGCTGTTCGCGGTCCTCGGCAGCGCCACCGTCGCAGGCTTCGCTCTCTCGAACGACGGCTCAGCCTCACTTGCAGGCGATCTCCTGATGATCGCGGCGATCGTGTTGTGCGGGCTCGGCTATGCCGAGGGTGCGGCGCTGTCGCGCCGGATCGGCGGCTGGCAGGTGATCTCCTGGGCGCTGCTGCTGGCGTTGCCGCTGATGCTGCCTGTCGTGATACTAACTTGGCCGTCGACATGGAGCGGCGTCAGTGCCCCGGCCTGGATCGGGCTCGCTTATGTCTCGATCTTCAGCATGTTCGTCGGCTTCATCTTCTGGTACCGCGGGCTCGCGATCGGCGGGATCGCGCGCGTCGGCCAGTTGCAGCAGCTGCAGCCCTTCTTCGGCCTCGCCCTGGCCGGTTTCCTGCTGCACGAGCCGGTCGCATGGAGCATGATCGCCGCCACCGCGCTCGTGGTCGTCTGCGTCTTCTTCGCGCGGCGGTATGCGTGAGGGCTTTCGCGCCTCACGCCTGATCCATCACCGTTCGCGTCAGCGCGCTCCGCGCAAATTTCTTCAGCGGCATCGGCTTTCCGAACAGGAAGCCTTGCACGAGATCGAAGCCGAGCTCGTTTGCCGCGACGAGGTCGGCGCGGCTCTCGATGCCCTCGGCGGCTGCGCGTGCACCGTAGCCCTGCGCGAGCTCGACGATGTGGCGGCAGACCGTACGCTTGAGACGGTCGTTCGCGCTGCCGGTCACGAAATGCCGGTGGGCCTTCAGCTTGATGAAGGGAATCCGGCCGAGATCCATCAGCGACGGCCAATTGACGCCGAGATTGTCGATCGACAGGCCGATGTTGTGCAGGCGCACCTCGCGCGCAACCTCGACGAGGAGATCGAGGTCGCGGATCGCTTCCTCGCTGTCGATCTCGATCGTCAGTCCTCCGAACGCAGGATGGGTGGGGACACGGCGGCAGAGATCGCGCACGGCCTGCGGCTCCTTCAGATACGACGCCGGCAGGTTGATCGACAGGTCGACCGGGCTTTGCCGCTCCAGCAGATAGTGCCAGTCCTGTACGGCGCGTTCGATCACGAATTCCGAGAGATCGCGCAGATGCGGATCGTGTTCTTCCGGGATGAAATAGGCCGGCGGCACCACGCCCCAGGTCGGATGGCGCATCCGCACCAGGGCCTCTGCGCCGCAGCGGATCAGCGTGCGCGCGTCGATCTTGGGCTGGTACCAGAGCTCGAGCCAGCCGGCATGCAGGGCTTCGCCGACATGCACGGCCGGGCTTGGCGCCGGCTCGTCCGGCAGCAGCATTGCAACGCGATCGCGCAGCGTCTCCGCGGCAAAAGGCGTGGTGAGCGGCGGCAGCATCGCGAGGCCATATTCCTCCCCGACCTGCTGCACGGCCTTGACGATGATCGACTCGCGGGCGCCGACGGCCAGGACCTTGCCGTCGAAGGCTTCGCGCACCAGCGTCTCCAGAAACGTGCCGGGCTCGATGCCATCGGCGGCGACGCCGAACAGGATCAGATCGGGCAGTTCGCCCGCGAGCACGGTCTTGAGCTCGTCGGCGCTGGCGCATTCGCAGGTGACGAAGCCGAAATCCTCCAGGATCTCGGCAAGGAACGCGCGCAGATGGCGCTTGCCGTCGGCGACGCATGCGCGCGGCGTTATTTTCCGCCGTCCGAAGGTCTTGAGCCTTCGTCCGGCGAACTCAACAGTCTCATCTTTCATCGCAAGCCACTCCCGTTCCGCGACCGGTGTTAGCGACGGGAGCAGTTTCAAATAAGGAGGGCTTCAGCCGATTGTTGAATTATCTGGGTAACGTTAAAGCCCCCATCATTTCTAAAATTGTTCGGATCTGGTTCGAGAAATCTTTACGTCTGGCCGCACGCTGCGCGCGCGCGTGCGACAATCATGCAGGATTTTCCCGACCCGCATTTCGACGTCGCACGAGGCCGTGTCCTGTAATTGGACGAAGCTCTGCCCGCCTCGCCCAATTGAATAATGGACGCCTCAATTGCTTGTGGCTTTGTCGTGTTCGGCCATGCCGACCGGCTTGTAATCGTAGGTCGGATAGAACTCGGTGCGGTACGGACCCCACGCGGTGTCCTCGATGATGCGGTTGACCTCGCGCAGTCGCGAGGCGTCGAGGCAAGCGTCATCTCTGTCGGTTATCTCTCCGCTGGCTTTCGCTCGAAAGTCTTCTTGATGGCAGCACTTAGGCTAGCTGCGGTTGCTTTAACGTGATCCTGTAGCCTCTCGTAAGCGAAGCGATCGTACCACTTTCCCGGCGTGGCAAGTCGCTTGCCTAGATATTCGAGGCGGCCAACGAGTCTATGTAAGTCTGGCTTGGTGCCATTCACGTGCAAAAACGACTCGACGGCACGCGCTATGGGATCCTCAATCGGATCCAGTTTGCCGGGGGCTGCTTCGACAATCCGGAGTATTGTCTCCAGAAGATCATCGAAGCGATGATTTGAACTTAGGAATTGAAAGAGAACATACGCAGAGTTGCGAGCGTATTCTTCGAATTTGTCTAGCCTGGAGCTGCCAAGATCGTAGGCCTTCTCGAAGGAAGAAAGGTGAAGTAGCGTGGCCGATTCAATGTCTGAGATACCACGGGATGGATCAAAATAGATATTCTCTCGTCCTCTGTTGAAGAGCACCGATGCTTTTCGACTCAGAAATGTCAGTTTCGTGTCGTCGTCGTATTTTCTGCCGTTGCAGATGAAGTCCGCGATTTTGAGGCATTGTTCTGTGCCTTGTCCCGATTCCTTCTCTGCGAAGTACCATGGCTTGAGATGCTCAATATCGGGTTCGTACTTCATAACGAAGGCGCGATCGAAATGGCTTCGAGCGTCGTCCAATTGCGCAGGGCGCTGGCTCGCATAAGCAAATGCCTGCAGGCAATTAAACCGAGGGTCCTCAGTTATTTTCGGTGGTAATGAACTGCTGGAAATCAGTTCAAGAGCTTTTCTGAGAGCGTCCTTGTCACCAAATTTCCAGCCGCGATAGGCGAGACTTTCGACGCTATCTCTAAGTCGAGAGAGTACGGGGTTGTCCGGAAAGAACTTACTTCGATATTTTGCCACTCTCTCTTTTATGGCGGCGTATTGATCGAGTCGTTTTGACTGCTCCAATATAAAGGATCGGGTCATTTCGCCCAACTGATAAGTCGCTTCCTTTCCAACTTCGTTGACAATGAGAAACATTTCTCGAACATCAGCAAGGGCATCTCTAACGCGACTCTCTTCGTACCGGGTGAGCGCTACTAAGTCAGAGAACGTTAGCGGCTCGGCATTTAGAGCGAGCACAGCGAGTACGTACCGGCCGTGGTTCGTTGGTGATAGCGAATTCCACTCTCTCTGAAACACGTAGCGCCTAACGTCTTCGCCTGCGCCCTCTTCAAATAGCTCGACCGCTCGACTGTAACTTCCCGCAGTTCTTGTCAGCGCTATGATGCTCTCTATGACGAGCGGTCGCCTTTCTGAGACGATAGATAGTCTTCCAGAGACAAAAGACCGATCAGGCGGTGTTTGCACACGAAATTGAGATCGACAAACTTCGACGAACTCTTCGTAGTCACCTTCCTCAAGGCCGGGAACCTCGATCGCATTCGCCAATGATTGAGATGGCGCATTTCGCAGCGTATACAGTAGTTTCGATCTTCGCTTTGCGCGCCACAAAAGGCCGTATAGGAAGTCGAAGCCTGCCTCCAGCCCATTGACTGTAAGGGTATCTACGTCGTCAACAACTATGAAGTTTGAGGTAAGGTCGAGAAACTCCCTCATCTCATTCTTTATGCGCTCAAGAGAGAGGTCGCTTAGGCTTTGCGATGACCAATTTCCGAGAGTTAAGATTGCCTCGTACAATTCTCGCTCATTGGAAAAGTCTAGGCCGACAAATGCGCTCGACGTCAAACTCATTACGTCCAGAGACCTCTGCTTCGCTGAAACGAAAATAATGTTATCGAGTGCGTCGCCGCCGAAGATATGGAAAGAGCTGCTATGAAGCTTGATGGTCTTTGCGACTTCGTAAGCAATGGTGGTTTTGCCGGACCCTCCCTTACCGTAAAGAAATGTGCGCGGTTCATCTGCAGACCGGAGCCACCGAAATACCTGATCTACAGTGCGCATACGGCCAACGAACTTTTTGATCGTTGACGGACTCGGTGGTAACCCTCCGCTGAGGTAGGAATCGTTCTCCTCATCCAGCTTCTTGGCAGGATCATCTCGGCAGTATAACAATGCCATGTGGCGAGGCTCCGCTTGTATAACCTCGTGGCCTTGGCGTGCCCAAATTGTTCCAGCCTTGTACTCGGCGCAATCTTTCTGGAATCGAATCGGCATAGTGGCTGGGCTCTTAGGTAGCACCAGTAGGACATCGATGGCGCTAGGTGTGCCCTCGCAATATCGTCTCAATTGTAGGGATACTTGGTCGGACAGGAGTTGACTGAGCGCTTGTTCTAACCGGTCCATATTCGGTGAGACTCGATTGTGACCAGCAGTCCGATGCTCATCGTGGACGCCAAATATTATGAGGCCGCCGTTTGAATTGGCAAACGCGCAGATAAGCCGTGCTATTCCGCCAAAGTAGTTGTCGGAATAAGAGAATGGCCACTCTCGTTTAAAGTCCCACGAGGCTCCCTCTTGGGTAATATATTGGCCAGATGGTTCAGTCAGGAATTCGAGTAGGGGCGTGATTTCAAGTGGCAACCGTCCTTGGGAAACTATATCCGCGATTCCAAGCATTAGTGTCTCCCGAGCTATGGCCTGCCTAGAAATGCCGAGAGGTCTATTCTAATAGGCTGCGGCGGAGGTGCACAAGCAAGGGTTGCGCCGCCAAGGTTTGTGCGACGCAAAAGGGGCGTTTAGCAGGCGGCGTCGTTTCGCCCAAATGGACGCCTCAATTGCTTGTGGCTTTGTCGTGTTCGGCCATGCCGACCGGCTTGTAATCGTAGGTCGGATAGAACTCGGTGCGGTACGGACCCCACGCGGTGTCCTCGATGATGCGGTTGACCTCGCGCAGTCGCGAGGC